>NZ_FTOA01000005.1 GCF_900156605.1 Insolitispirillum peregrinum
CCGGACGCCAAGGGCAGCGAAGCGTAAGCGAAGCAACATCTGGCCCCCGCAACCAAAATACCAAAAAGCCCCCCGGCTCACGCCAGGGGGCTTTTCGCATTCCCACACCCAACTCCCGGGATCAAAGGGCCCTCCGGCCCTTTGCGGGCGCGGGCAGAGCCCGCTCATCATCCGGCCAGCCCGCATAATCCCAGAAAATCCCGGCGCAGCCCCGGATTACTGTCGAGCGTGCCGCGGGTGACCACGGTCACGGTGTCGCTGTCGGTCTGACGCACACCGCGTTCGGTGATGCAATGGTGGCGGGCGACCACCGCCACAGCCACACCTTTAGGGTGGGCAACCTTTTCGATGATGTCGGCGATTTCTCTGGTCAGGCGTTCCTGGCCCTGCAATTGCCGGGTCAGCACCTCAATCGCACGGGCGACCTTGGACAGCCCCAGCAGGTGGCTGTCGGGCAGGTAGCCAACGTGCACCAGGCCTTCCATGGGGAGCATGTGGTGCTCGCAGTGGGAATAGAGCCGGATGCCGCGCACCAGCACCAGACCGGCATAGCCGTCCGCCGGTTCCATGGCCTTGGCCAACAGGGCTTGTGGATTGATGTCATAGCCGTCGAACAGCTCGGCATGAGCCCGAGCGGCCCGCTCTGGTGTTCCGGTCAGCCCGAGGCGGGCAGGGTCGTCGCCGGTAGCACGGATCAGGGCGGCCATGGCTCGGGAACGGATACTCATCGAATCTTCTGCATTCATCGTCGTTACTCCACCGGGTCCAATGCCAGGAACATGCGCCAATCACCGGTCTCCAGCGGTGGCGAGCGGTGCAACAGGCCGCCGCCTTGATGGCCGGGCCAGCGTTCGCCTTTCATCACACCTACCCAGAATGGCCGCAGCGACTGCACCCGCGACCAGTCGCGCACGATGGCATCGTTGTTGCCCGACCCGATGCCACTGCGGTCGCAGGCCTCCTCGGGCAGCCATTGGGTGGCAGGGCCGCGATAGGTGCAGACCAGCCGTAGCGACACATTGTCGGGATGGAACAATCGGCAGGCATTGTTGGTGATCCGATCCAACCGCACTTTGACAGCATTGGCCCCGGACAGCCGCGCGACGATGGCGACCAAACGGGCGATGTCGGCACCAAGTGCCCGGCGGCCGAAGCTGGCGGGCAGACCCGCCGTGTCCAATGCCTTTTCGATCTGGGCCTCGGCCCCGATATTGCCCACCTCGCAACGCAGGCAGCAGAAATCGGCCACCGCCTTATGGTTCAGAAAAGTGGTAATGGCTGTATCCGGCACACGGGGGTGGATGGCCATGGTGGTGCCACAGTCACGGATGATGGTCAGCCCATTGAGGCTGTCTGCCCATGCCTGATTGGCGAGATTGGGCGAAACGGTGGAAACGTCGATGGTCATGGGAACCTGTCGCGAGGAGTTGCACGGGACCTGTATGCGTTATGTTATAACATAACAATCACGTCAAGGGCGCCGTGTCCATCCCCCATTTTTCCGCCTCATCCTTGCCGTTCTGCCTGGCCATCGCGCTGAGGACTGGTGTCTTTTCCCTGTCGTCCTTGATGGGGGGCGGGGCTTTCCGATCAGCGAGCCTGCCCCTCGCTGACCCGGTATGCCCGTGCCAGATCGACGAAGGCCCGCAGGTAATCGATGTCGGCATCCGCTTCGCGGTATCCGAGGAAAATCTGTTTCGCAATCCCGTCGCGGCCCAGCCGCACCGGACTCACCCCGAATTTGGCGCCATATTCCTCGACCATCCAGCGCGGCAGGGCTGCAACACCTCTGCCATGGGCGACCATCTGCAACATGATGTCGGTCGTCTCGATGGGTTTGTGGTGTCTGGGGCTGATCCCCGCCGGTATGAGAAATTGGGAATAGATGTCGAGCCGGTCCGTCGGTACGGGATAGGTGATCAGGGTTTCATCGGCGATCTGCTGTGGTTCGACAAATTCGGCGCAGCGCAGCCGATGCTGCGGACCGACCACCAGCACCTGCTCGTAATCGAAGACCGGTTCAAAGCACAGCCCGGTCTTGAACAGCGGGTCTGGCGTCACCAGCATGTCGATCTCGTGACCGAACAGGGCACCGATGCCACCGAACTGAAATTTCTGCCGCACATCCACGTCTACCTTCGGCCAGGCGTCGAAATAGGGTGCGACGATTTTCAGCAGCCACTGGTAGCAGGGATGGCATTCCATGCCGATACGCAAGTGTCCCCGTTCGCCTTGGGCGAATTGCTGAAGGCGTTCTTCGGCATGGGTGAATTGCGGCAGCAGGCGATTGGCAACCGCCAGAAGCCATTCCCCGGCCTGGGTCAGCCGCAGGTTGCGGCCTTCGCGATGCCAGACCGAAACGCCCAACTGATCCTCCAGCTTGCGGATGCAGTGGCTCAGCGCCGGTTGGGTCAAGTTGAGATGATCCGCCGCTGCCGTCAGGGAACCGTGCTGGTCGACTGCGCGGATGATCGTCAGGTGGATGCGTTCCAGAATCGCCATGTCAGCCAGTGCATGCAGAATTTTTATCGAATAATGAATTAATATCATTTTTTTTCATGTGTCACACCCTCTATGTTTTGACCATCTTCACTGTTCAAGGCAAGTCCCATGGTTATGACCCACACCCTCGGTTACCCTCGCATCGGAGCCAGGAGAGAGCTGAAATTCGCACAGGAGTCCTATTGGAAAGGGCAATCCTCCCGCGAGGATCTGGTCCGCGCCGGTGCAGAGCTGCGCCAGCGCCATTGGCGCGATCAGGCGGCGCTCGACCTTGTTCCCGTCGGCGATTTCTCGTTCTATGATCAGGTGCTCGACATGAGCTTTACGCTCGGCAACCTGCCGGAGCGTGTGCGCGGCTTCCATGGCGACCCGCTGGATAATTACTTCCGCGTGGCGCGCGGCCGTTCGGCGCAGAGCGCGGACGCCGGAGGCTGTGACGGTGTCGCCGCTGGCGAGATGACCAAGTGGTTCGATACCAATTACCACTACATCGTCCCTGAATTCGATGCCGCCACGCAGTTCAAACTCGACGCGTCCCGTTTGCTGGGGCAACTCGCCGAGGCCAGGGCCCAGGGCGTCAAGGCCAAGCCGGTGATCATCGGCCCGCTGACGTACCTCGCGTCGGGGAAGGCCAAGGACGGCTCGGACAGGTTGGCGCTGTTGCCCCGACTGCTGCCGGTCTATGTCGAGCTGCTGGCGGTGTTGGCCGGGCAGGGCACCGAGTGGGTGCAGATCGACGAGCCGATCCTGGTCACCGAACTGGAGCCGGAATGGCAGGACGCATTTTCCGTGGCTTACCGGGCCCTCGATAGCGGTGCGGTCAAGCTGTTGCTGACCACCTATTTCGGGCCGTTGCAGGAAAATCTGTCGCTGGCCTGTGCACTGCCGGTGCAGGGTATTCACCTCGACGCCATCAACGCCCGCAATGAGGTGGATCAGCTGATCAGCATTCTGCCGCCCGATCGCGTGGTGTCGCTGGGCGTGGTCAATGGCCGCAACATCTGGAAGACGGACCTCGGTGCCGTGCTGGACTGGCTGGAGCCGGTGGGCAAGGTGTTGGGCGAGCGGTTGTGGGTTGCGCCCTCCTGCTCGCTGCTGCACGTCCCTGTCGATCTCGCCAACGAGCGCAAGCTGGACGGGGAAATCCTCTCATGGCTGGCCTTTGCGGTGCAGAAGCTGGAGGAAGTCAGGGTGCTGGCAACCGCGCTGGCGCAAGGTCGCGGCGCGGTGGAGGCTGAACTCGCCGCCAATCGTGCCGCCATTGCCTCCCGCCGGACGTCTCAGCGGGTCAATAACCCGGCGGTCAAAGCCGCCGTTGCGGCCATAGTGCCTGAACTGGGCTGCCGTCAGAGCCCGTTTGCCCAGCGTGCGGTCAAACAGGCGGCGCTGCTGAACCTGCCCCGGTTCCCGACCACCACCATCGGGTCTTTTCCGCAGACGAGCGAAATCCGTCAGGTGCGCAGCCAGTTCAAGGCCGGTACGATCGACGCCGCGGCCTATACCGAGGCGATGCGGCGCGAGATCGCCCGCAGTGTCGTCGAACAGGAAGGGCTGGGGCTCGATGTGCTGGTGCATGGCGAGGCCGAACGCAACGATATGGTCGAGTATTTCGGTGAACAACTCGATGGCTATGCCTTCAGCCAGTCCGGCTGGGTGCAGTCCTATGGCTCGCGCTGCGTGAAGCCGCCGATCCTGTTCGGCGACATCAGCCGTCCCAAGGCGATGACCGTGGACTGGATCACCTATGCCGCCACGCTGACGGCCAAGCCGATGAAGGGTATGCTCACCGGACCGGTGACCATCCTCAACTGGTCTTTCGTGCGCGACGACCAGCCGCGCGCCGTGTCGTGCCGCCAATTGGCGCTGGCCATCCGTGACGAGGTGCTGGATCTGGAACGGGCTGGCGTGCAGGTGATCCAGATTGACGAGGCTGCCCTTCGTGAAGGTCTGCCGCTGCGCAAGTCCCAGTGGCAGGAGTATCTGGACTGGGCAGTGGAATCGTTCCGCATCACCGCCAATGGGGTGAAGGACGAGACGCAGATCCACACTCATATGTGCTATTCGGAGTTCAACGATATTATCGCCTCGATTGCCGACATGGACGCCGACGTCATCACCATCGAGACTTCCCGGTCGGACATGGAGTTGCTGGATGCCTTCGATGATTTCAAATACCCGAACCAGATCGGCCCCGGCGTTTACGACATCCATTCGCCCAACATCCCGACCGAAGCCCAGATTGTCGCGCTGATGCAGAAGGCGGCTGAACGCATTCCTGCCGACCGTCTGTGGGTCAACCCGGATTGCGGCCTCAAGACCCGGCAGTGGAGCGAGGTCATCCCGGCCCTGACCAACATGGTCCGCGCCGCGCAGAGCCTGCGCGCCACCGTTTCCTGACCAGACCTGCGCGGGACGCTCAATCCATCCCGCGCGGGCTTCCCTCTTTACCGTTTAGAGTATTGTGCGAAAAGTGGGAACCGGTTCTCGCAAAAAAAATGCGACAAAACAAAAGGTTAGACCAGCGTGTCCGTGTCAGGTCACAGTACACGACAATTGGTGGAAAAGAATGGGCTATCGCCCAAACCCATCCGAGGCCTGAGGCCCCGACCGTTCACTTGGGGGCGATGCCCCCGGGCCCCAGCGAGGTGTGGAGCAGTGCTCCACGTCCTTGTTCCCTAACTGTCGTGTACTGTGGTGTCAGACTTAACGCACGCTGGTCTAATGCGACACTGCATCCGATGCTCCGATGCCAACCTGAGCCCGAACGAACTGGTCTTCAAAGACTTCTGCCGCTTCGCCTTCGCTGGACTTTGCATCAAGCTTTGACACCAGCCAGATGGCGACAAAGGCAACCGGCATCGAAAACAGTGCCGGGGCATCCCACTTGAACAACGGCTGGGGAAAACCGAACACCTTCACCCAGATACCCGGACCGATGATGGTCAGGATCACCGCCGTTGCCAGACCGATGGCCCCACCGATCACCGCCCCCCGGGTGGTCAATCCCCGCCAGAACATCGACAGGATCAGAACCGGGAAATTTGCCGATGCGGCAATGGCAAAGGCCAGACCAACCATGAAGGCGATGTTCTGCGTTTCAAAGGCGATCCCAAGAATCACCGCCACCACGCCAAGACCAATGGTCGCCATTCTGGAAACGCGCATTTCGCGCACATCATCAGTGGCTCCCTTGCGGATCAGGCGGGCGTAAATGTCATGGGACACGGTGGTTGCCCCGGACAGGGTCAACCCCGACACAACCGCCAGAATGGTGGCAAAGGCAACCGCCGAGATAAAACCAAGGAACAGGTCACCGCCAACGGCATGGGCCAGATGCAGTGCAGCCATGTTTCCGCCCCCGCGCAGGCCGGTAATTTGTCCCGCCGCATCGCGTACGATGTACAGGTCATTGCCGGTAATCAGGATGATGGCGCCAAAGCCGATCACAAACGTCAGGATGTAGAAGTAGCCAATGAAGCCAGTGGCAATAAAGACCGACTTGCGGGCTTCCTTTTGATCGGCAACGGTGAAAAAGCGCATCAGGATGTGCGGCAGGCCAGCCGTGCCAAACATCAGGGCCACCCCCAGCGACACCGTTTGCACAGGGTCTTTCACCAGATTGCCCGGCATCATGATTCTGGCGCTGCCCTTGATTTCGATCGCTTTTGCAAACAACTGGTTGAAGTTGAATCCGAATTGCGCCAACACGCTAAAGGCCATGAAGCTCGCCCCCAGCAACAACAAAATCGCCTTGATGATCTGAACCCAGGTGGTGGCCAGCATCCCGCCAAAGGTCACGTACAGGATCATCAGGACGCCAACCAGCAGCACGGCAACGATATAATCCAGCCCGAACAGCAACTGGATCAATTGCCCGGCGCCAACCATCTGGGCGATCAGGTAAAAGGCAACCACCGTCAGCGAGCTGCAGGCGGCAAAGGTACGAATGGGGCCTTCGCGCAGACGGCAGGACAGAACATCCACAAAGGAATATTTCCCCAGATTGCGCAACGGCTCGGCGATCAGGAACAGGATGATCGGCCAGCCCACCAGCACGCCAACGGAATAGATCAGGCCATCAAAGCCACTGCTGTAAACCAGGGCCACAATCCCCAGAAACGACGCCGCCGACATGTAATCCCCGGCAATGGCCAGACCGTTCTGAAAGCCGGTGATCCCGCCGCCTGCGGTATAAAAATCCTGTGCCGAGCGTGTGCGTCGGGCGGCCCACCAGGTCAATCCCAAAGTGGCGGCCACAAACACAAAGAACATCATGATGGCGGTGGTGTTGGTTTGCTGTCTGGACACAGCCCCTTCCAGACTGCCAGCAGCACCGGCGGGAACTGATGCCACCACTGTTCCCAGCAACGGCATGACAAACGAGAGATACCGCATCATCTTCATGGCTTTGCTTCCTCGATGATGTCGCGCGTCAGGCGGTCGTAATGACCATTGGCACGCTGGACATAAATGCCGGTCAGCGCAAAGGCGATCAGGATCACCCCCACGCCCAACGGAAACCCGACCGTGACGGCTGCACCATCCCATAGCGGCGCGCCAACCACCTGCGGAAACAGGGCAACGGCAAAGATGAAGCTGTAATAGACTGCCACCATCACCAGCGACAGCCCTCGTCCAAAACGGCTCCGTTCCGAAGTCAGCTGTTTGAACTTCCCGCTCTGTTGTATTTTTCGTCTCAACGTCCTGTCCATTTGTGACAGTTCTCCCATAAAGATTGTTTTTGTTGTGATTTTTGTACCGGGCTGGATCAGACAGCGCGGCTCATGCTGTTTCGCCCACACCATCCAGAGCAGTGAGCGCAAAAGTGGTTCCGGTTTTGCGCAAAATCACTGCGACAGATCAAAAGGCTAGACCAGCGTGCCTGCAACGCACACTGGTCTAGGCGCACAGGGCGACCAGCTTGCGCAGATCCTGTCCGGGATTGCAGATCTCCACCCCGTGGGGAATGCGACCCCTGGCCGCAATCAAAGCTTTGGCCGGACGCATCTCGCGGCCATTGTTGACCGTCATCGCTCCGGTGACGATGCCATCTGTCAGGCCAAGCAGGGTGTACTTGCCTGTTGCCCGATCACCCCGGACCAGCCATTCATCAGCGGTGTGTCGGCCAGCGATCTGGAAGTTCTGCCCGTACTGGTCTGTCCAGTACCATGGCACCTCCTGCGGGCACGGCTCGCCGGTGACCATCGCCCGCGCCACCGCGGCCCCTTGCGCCTGGGCATTCCCCCATGTTTCATGGCGGACGCAGGCTTGCAGGTCAGGGTTCCACTGCCGCGCCACATCACCGGCAGCGTAGATATGCGGATGGCTGGTTTGCCCGTGGATATTGGTGATGATCCCGTCTTCGACGTGCAGGCCAGCCGAGACAGCCAGTTCGACATTCAGTTCGACACCAATCCCGTAGACCACCAGATCCCCGCTCAGGGTTTCCCCTGACGCAAGGAGCAGGTTGATCTCCCCGTTTCCGGCCTTGCCGGCTTCGGTGATCTCGGCCCCAAAGACAAAACGGACGCCGTTGTCCCGGTGAAGCTGCAACAGGATATCCGCCAAGGCCTGCGGAGCACCGCGCGCCATCAGGCGGCTGTTGCGTTCGATCACCGTCACCTCGGCCCCCATGGTGATGGCGCTGGCGGCGATTTCCAGCCCGATCACCCCGCCGCCAACCACCAGCACCCGCCGCCCCGGCCAGATGTGACCGCGCAACTGCTCGGCATCGTCGAGCGACCGCACCGTATGGACACCGCTGCCCAGATGATCCAGCAACGGATAGGCGCGGGCGCGGGCTCCGGTGGCCAGCAGCAGACGGTCAAAGCTGATCACGCTCCCATCCGCCAGAGTGACCACCTGCTGTTCGGCATCCAGCCCGACCGCAGCCACCCCGAGACGACATTCAATGGCGTTTTCGGCATAAAAGGATTCGGGATGGATGGTCAGCGACGCCTTTTCCGGCTTCACCAGAACTTCCTTGGACAGTGGAGGCCGTTCATAGGGGAGATGCTGTTCGTCACCAATCAGCACCAGCCGCCCCTGAAACCCGGCGCTGCGCAACGATGCTGCCGCCACTGCTGCGGCTTGCCCGCCGCCAATGATGACCCAGGTCTGCTCTCTCATGCCTGTGCCTCCTTGCGGGCAGCGACACTGTCGGCACTGACCATCGCCATACCGGCAATCCACTCGTCAATCGGGTGGTAATAGTGCGTGGTGGTCCGGTACTCGCCAACAGCCTGCATACAGGCAAAGGCGGCGATCCAGGCCCGGATTTCCTGACCACCGCGACCACCGTGCTCCAGAATTTCCTCGTTGGTCATCGCCATGAAGCGGTCCATGTCGGCCTGAGAAAAGCTGTCAATCAGCCCCATGTCCCATTCCGCATTCAGGCGCAGGCTTTCGCCTTTGCCCTCGGCCAGCAAACGACCGGTGTTTAAAACGCGCTGCTGACGGGTATTGCGCGCTTCGGGGGTGGGGTTGCGCCCTGCAATGAGGAATTCCTCGATCTCGGGCGGGACCGAGCCAAATTGTGGCGTCGGGGGATCATGCGACAAGCCACCTGAACCGATCACCAGAACGCGCTCGGGGCGCTGGCTCAGGAACCGTCCGACCGCCTGCCCCAACTGCACCGCCCGCCGGCAGGGTGGCAAGGGACGGGCAGCGCCATTGATAAAGATCGGAATTACCGGATAACGCCCGACCGACCCCGCCAGCAATTCCAGTGGCTGGGTAAATCCATGGTCCGCCTGCATCCGGTAAGAATAGGGTACGTCCAGGTCTTCGGCCTGCAAGGCTTGAACCAGATCCAGCGCGAGGGCTTCGGGGACATTCAGCGGGCCGTGCCCAATGTCCCAGTCTCCGGCACAGGCCGCCCGCAACCCGATGCAGAATGGCGGCATCAGGTCATAGAAAAAGCCGTTGAAGTGATCGGGGGCAAACAGGACAATGACTTCGGGATCATAGGCCGCAACGTCGGCAGCAAGATCCTTGAAAGCCTGCCGGGCTTTGGCTTCAACATCCGCCGGTGGATGGATGAACTCCATCATCGGGGTATGGGATGCGCAAACAAGTTTGACGGGCATGGGTTGGTTTCTCCCGCTGGAGCATTGTGCGAAAAGCGGGGCCCGGCTTTCGCAAAAACAATGCGGCAATACAAAAGATCAGAGCAGTCCTTGTGCGCAAAAGTGGGGGGCGGTGTTACAGGTCAAGCCCGCCAGCAACATGGCGAATGCCGCGAATGCCCAGTCCACAATCGGCATTGATCATCACGCCGGTCAGCGTCCGGTTGTTCTGTCGCGACGCCAGCAGGACATACGAGCCGGTAAAATCCGCTGGCGACGGGAAGTCCTGCAACGGCAGGATGGCGCGAATGGCCTCGGGCGAGCGGGAGTCCATGATCGCCATGTCCTGCTGCCCCAAAGCGCCAGGCCCGCGCAGGTCGCTGGCCATGCCGCTGGGAGCGACGGCGTTCACGCGCACTTTCGGGGCCAGTTCGTAGGCAAGCTGACGGACCAGTCCAACTCCGGCATGCTTCGAGGCGGTGTACAACGGCCCGCCACCACCGGAATAAAAGGCCGAATTGGACAGGGTAAAGATGATGCTGCCCTGCGACGCCAGCAAAGCCGCTGCTGCGGCCTTGGCCCCCAGCAGATAGCCGCGCACGTTGATGGCAAAAAGCTCGTCAAAGGCAGCCTCGATCCGGCTATCGGGGATCGACAGCAGGCTTGCCCCGTGATCCCACACCGCCGCGTTGCCAATGAAGCAGTCAAGCGCCCCAAAGCGCTCAACCGTTGCGACAACCGCCCGCTGATTGTCCGCCAGCGAACGCACATCCCCAACAACGCCCAGCACCTCTCCGGCAAAGTCGGTTGCCAGTTGCGCCACTTTTTCCGCGCTTTTCTCCAGCACCGCCACCCGGGCTCCTTCGGTGAGGAACCGTTCGACCAGCGCCCGCCCCAACCCCGACCCACCGCCAGTGATCAGGGCAGTCTGTCCCTGCAACCAGCTCATTGGCTTTCTCCTGTCGGGACCAGAACATACAGGCTGTCGCCGTCTTCGAGCACCTCGAAGGTCTTCAGGTCCACCGTTGCCGGTTGGGTCAGCGCACGGCCGGTGCGCAGGCAGAAACGCGCCGTATGCACCGGACATTCGACCGTACAGTCGTCTTCCAGATAGCCGTCAGACATCGAGGCTTCACCATGAGTACAACGGTCGGCCAGCGCGTAGATGGTGCCATCAAGGTTGAACACCGCAACAGCCGGGTCACAATCCACCCGACGAGCTTCGCCGGGTGGAAGGTCTGCGGTCAGACACACAAAGATCTTTTCCATGATTACAAAATGATGCTGATGTTCGGCGCGGTCAGCACAAACTGATCCAGCTCCAGATCCCGGCGGACCAGTTCCCACCCGGCCGGGGTTTCAACCCGCCGCAGACGGTCACGGCGGGTACCGATGAAATCGTGATGATCACGATGCTTGGCAGCGCGGTGAACCAGATAGTTGCACGACACCACCACCTCATCGCCCACCAGCTCCAGCACGCGCACGTTGCTGACGAAATGGCGGGTGCGGGACGCCGGTTCTTCGGACCAGGCCATACCGGTTTCCAGCCGGGCAATGCGCCGTTCAAGCTGGTACTTGCTTTCGTTGAAGATATAGGTGGTCGGCGGCTGCTGGCCCTTGCGGCGGTCGCGGGTTTGCGCCAGCGTGTTGGTCATCAGGACATAGGAAATGTCGTCGGCCACCAGATCGAGCCATTGGCGGAACTGGCGTTCATCCAGCAGGGCTGCTTCGAGATACAGGAACTGCTCGATGCGGAATTGCAGTTCCGGCGTTACGGCTGCCGCCGATACTGCGGCCTCGACCGGCGGACGGATCAGCGTCATTGTCTCAGCCATTGACGACTTCCTTTTCGTAGGAGGCAGACAGAGCCTCGATTTCATCCCAGCTTTCCGCGGTCATCATGTCGGCCCACCGCTGGTAAAACCCGCGCGCCGCCGTTTCCGCAAAGGTGTAGTTGGTCACCCCCGGAATGCCGTCCTGACGGCGTTCTTCAAAGCCCATGCCCATCTGGATGCAGAAATCGGACTGCTGGGCAATGCGGCCCTTCAGCACCTTTTGCACTTCGACCCAGTTTTCGGAATCGTCCTGTTCAAGGAAGCCTGCCGGACCAAAGGCGCGGGCGTGACTGAGCTTCAGCGCCTCTTTCACCTCGTCGGGAGCCTGCTTGTCGGCAATGCAGAAGGCCCACACCTCGATCTGGTTCGGCCCCTTGGGGTGCCAAATGCGCAGGGTCTGCGTCCCGTTCAGCCATGACAGCGACGGGAACATGGTATTGTGACCGGCCAGACGCAAAGCACGGACACGGCCAAGACGCTGCTCGGCTTCGGCATAGGTGTCGCGGAAATAGTTGGATACCGCCCCGGCCACCCACACATTGGCGTCGGCTTTTTCGGTGAAGAAAAAGGCGCTGCCGTGACCCTGACCGGAAAACTGCACGCCCCCCTGTGCATTGGCCCATACCGGGCGGGCCGTTTGGCCATCCCCCAGCGGCGCACCATCGGCCTTGTTTTCCGTCGCCACCTGCAACACCTGCACCGCCGAAGCGTGGGTATAGGGCGCATGGTACTGGTCGCTGCAGAACTGCTCGGCGGCAAATTTCCAGTTGCAGTCGATCACCCATTTATGGATGCCGCCGACCACTTCGACACCGCCTTCGCGACGATCCAGAAAACCGTCGAGATACCAGGCCATGTCCCCCAGATAGTCTTCCAGAGACGGCGCGTTGCGATCCCAGTTGCCGAACACCAGCCCCTTGTAAACGCTGAGGCGCGGCACCTTGATCAGGCCCCATTTGCTTTTGTCGAGCTTGTTGCGATAGGCCTGTTCTTCAAGCGGGACCGAAGACAGGCCACCATCCAGCCCGAATGCCCAGCCGTGATAGGCGCAGGTGAACATTTTGGTGTTCCCGCTATCGGCATGGCACAGCTTCATGCCCCGATGGCGGCACTGATTGAGAAAGGCGGCAATAGACCCGTCTTTTTCACGCACCACCACCACCGGGTCTTCGCCCATGAAGGTGGTGAAGAAGTCGCCTGCCTTGGGAATCAGGCTTTCATGGGTCAGAAACAGCCAGCTCCGCGCAAAGATGCGCTCCAGTTCCAGATCATAGATGGCCTGATCGGTGTAAATGGCTGGCTTGACGGTGCCTTGCCGGGAATTCACAAGGCTGCGAATGTTTAAAGGATCATTCATGATAAAAGGTTTCCTCCCACCGACGGAGCGTATGCCCCGTCAGAACCATTGTTTTTTGCTGTGAACCGCAGAGCCTGACCGATGCGGCAAAGCTGTGCCGGTGGCAGCCCCGGTGCGGGGATGAGCCCGGGGCATCACTGGTGACGTCGATACAGATAGAGGACTGCCGCCCCAGACTGTCGCCGGGCGCACCGAAGGGGAAATATTTATTTTCTTGTGAAACTATCGTTTTTATGTCTAAGTCAAAAAATGGAACTCCGACATTTGCGCTATTTTGTGGCGGTGGCTGAGGAACTCAACTTCACCCGCGCTGCCGAGCGTCTGCGCACCGCTCAACCATCCCTCAGTCAACAAATCCGCGATCTGGAAGACGAGGTTGGAACCCCTTTGTTTGTACGCACCAAGCGGCGGGTCGAGCTGACCGCAGCCGGTGCGGTCTTTCTGGACGAGGCCCGGCTGGTCCTGGCGCAAAGCCAGCGGGCCATCAGCCTCGCCCGCCGCACGGCCCAGACCGAAGGCGGCACCCTGACCATCGGCTTTGTTCCCGCTGCCGAGGTCAAGATCTTTCCGAACATGCTGACCGCCATGCGGGCACGCTTCCCCAACCTGCAACTGGTCCTGCGCAGCCTGACCACCGCAGAACAACGGACCGCACTGCTGGATCATTCCATTGATGTCGCATTCATGCGGCTTCCAGCCGATGATGTCCGCCTGTCCCTTGAAGTCGTCCTGCAGGAAAAAATTGAAATCGCCCTGCCTGCAACGCACCCGTTGGCCGCCCAGGACACCATCTCGGTTCATCAACTGACCGATGTGCCATTCCTGCATATTGCCCCCCTGCATGCGGGAAGCCTGCACGGAGTGATCGAGTCCTTTCTGGCCGAGCACAACATTTCACTGCGTCCCCAACAAGAGGTCGAAAACGTTCTGACCCTGCTGACCCTGATCAGCATGAACGAGGGATTTTCCTTTCTGCCGGACTATGCCCACCGCCTGCTGTTTCGCAACGTTGTTGGCCGCCCCCTGCGGGAGCAGAGCCCGACGGTTGGTCTGGCGATGGTCTGGCGCACGACCGACCAGTCTCCCGAACTGATGACCTTTCTGGATCTGGTCCGCCAATCGCTGACGATGGCGACAGATTAAGACGTAAAACATACTTTTGTTAATCTGAATATGTATTGGCGTCCCCGTCTGCGGGTTTCCATTCTTTTGCTCTCTGGAAAAAGCAAACGGGAGGATAACCCCAATGACGACCCATACCCCGGAGCAAGCCCCCCCCCACAGTCCCCAGCCCGAGTTCCGCTCGCTGTGGTCGGCGATTGCCGGTGGCGAAGTGTCCTTGCGACACATCGACGCAAACGGCGTCCGCACCCGTGTGCTGGAGGCCGGTAGCGGCCCGACACTGATTTTTCTGCATGGAATCTCGGGACATCTGGAGGCCTACCACCGCAACATCCTGTCCCACGCCAAACATTTTCGCGTGCTGGCCATCGACATGCTCGGACATGGTTTTACCGACAAGCCGGATCGGGATTACGAGATTATCGACTATGTGAACCACCTGCGTGATGTGATCGACGCCTTGGGGGTGGACAAGATTCACCTGTCCGGTGAATCCCTTGGCGGCTGGGTGGCGGCCCGCTTTGCCGCCCTGTACCCTGACCGCATTGACCGGCTGGTCCTGAACACCGCTGGTGGCATGATCGCCGACCCCAGGGTGATGGAGCGCCTGCGCACCCTCAGCCTGAATGCCGTCCGCTCGCCTGACCGCGAGGCAACCCGCAAGCGGCTGGAATTCCTGATGCTTGACCCGTCCATTGTCACCGAAGACCTGGTGGAATCACGCTTTGCCTGCTTCCGCCAGCCCGGTATGGTGACGGCCATGGAACGCATCATGTGTCTGCAGGACATGGATGTCCGCCAGCGGAACATGCTCACCCCCGACGAGCTGGGCCGGATTCAGGCCGAAACCCTGGTGCTGTGGACCACCCACGACCCGACGGCCAGCGTCGAAGTCGGACAGAGACTGGCCGATCTGGTCCCCGCAAGCCGGTTTGTGGTGATGGACAATTGCGGCCACTGGCCCCAATACGAAGACCCCGACACCTTCAACCGCCTGCACATCGCCTTTTTGCTGGGGCAAGACGCATGATCTCCCAGCAAACCGATGTCCTGACACTCGCCGCCAACCGGCTGTCATCAGCCGAAAGCAGCCGCACCCCCTGCGCACCACTGAGTGACATTTTGCCTGCGCAGGACGTGGATCTTGCCTATCAGGTGCAGAATATCAACACCCAGCGCCGCCTGACTGCGGGCCATGCACTGGTTGGACGCAAAATCGGCCTGACGTCAAAAGCCGTTCAGGCCCAGCTTGGCGTCGATCAGCCCGATTACGGGATGCTGTTCGATGACATGGCAGTGCCCGATGGCTGGGAAATCGCCAGCGGTCGCCTGTTGCAGCCGAAAGCCGAGGCTGAAATTGCCTTTGTGCTCGGTCGTGACCTCGGCAGCGAGCACATCACTCTGGCCGACATCATCGGTGCCGTCGAGTATGCCTTACCAGCGATCGAGGTGGTTGATTCCCGCATCGCCAACTGGAAAATCTCGATCGTCGATACGGTTGCCGACAATGCCTCCAGCGGCTTGTATGTGCTGGGCGGCCATCCGCGCCGTCTCTCCGACCTGAATCTGCGCGACTGCGCAATGGTGATGACCAGACAGGGCCAGCCCGTTTCCACCGGTGTCGGGGCCGCGTGCCTGGGCAATCCCCTCAATGCACTGTGGTGGCTGGCACAAATGATGGTGCGCGTCGGTCGTCCACTGCAAGCCGGTGATACCGTCCTGTCCGGGGCGTTGGGCCCAATGGTCAGCGCCACCCCCGGTGACGTTCTCGAAGCCAGCATAACCGGGCTTGGCTCGGTCCGGGCAGCCTTCGCCAAGGAGTCCTGAAATGACAAAACACCAGGTTGCGATCATCGGATCGGGCAATATCGGCACCGATCTGATGATCAAGGTCATGCGCCTGTCCAAAACCCTCCAAATGGGGGCGATGGTTGGGATTGACCCGAATTCTGACGGCCTTGCCCGTGCGGCCCGCATGGGCGTCGCCACCACTCATCACGGCATTGAAGGGCTGGTGGCCCTGCCGAATTTCAAGGACATCCGCTTTGTCTTTGATGCCACATCGGCCGGTGCACACGCTCACCATAATGCCGTCCTGCAAGCCCACGGCAAACGGGTCATTGACCTGACCCCCGCCGCCCTTGGTCCCTATGTGGTGCCCGCGGTGAATCTGGGACAGCATCTGGACGCCACCAACGTCAACATGGTGACCTGCGGTGGTCAGGCAACGGTCCCCATTGTCGCCGCCGTGTCGCAGGTGGCAAAGGTCCATTACGGGGAAATCATTGCCTCGATTTCGTCGCGTTCCGCCGGTCCGGGCACCCGCGCCAACATTGACGAATTCACCGAAACCACTTCCCGCGCCATCGAAGTGGTCGGCAAGGCCGGACGCGGCAAGGCGATCATTATTCTGAACCCGGCAGAGCCTCCGCTGATCATGCGCGATACCGTCTTTACCCTCAGTGAAGACGCCGATCCCGCAGCCGTCCGAGAATCCATTCAGCAGATGGTCGAAACCGTCCAGGGATATGTGCCCGGCTATCGCCTGAAACAGGATGTGCAATTCGAGCGTATCGGCGGCAACAGCCCGCTGAAAATCCCCGGATATGGCACGTTCTCCGGCCTGAAGACCTCGGTCTTGCTGGAAGTCGAAGGCGCTGCCCACTATCTGCCGGCCTATGCCGGTAATCTTGACATCATGACGTCGGCGGCCATGCGGACCGCCGAGCACATGGCTGAACGAATGGTGATGGCATGAGCACGCTTTATATCCAGGACGTCACCTTGCGCGATGGCATGCACCCCTGCCGCCATCAGTACAGTCTGGACACTGTTCGTGCCATTGTCGGGGCGCTGGACTCTGCCGGGGTTGATGCCATTGAAATTGCCCATGGGGATGGCTTGTCCGGATCAAGCTTCAACTATGGCTTTGGCGCCGAAACCGATCTGGAGTGGATCGAGGCTGCCGCCGATACGGCCAGAAAAGCCCGGCTGGCCACACTGCTGATTCCCGGTATCGGCACCCTTCACGACCTCAAGGCGGCCCATTCAGCGGGCATCAGCAGTGTCCGCGTGGCCACCCACTGCACCGAAGCCGACATCTCCCGCCAGCATATCGCCTGTGCCCGAGAGCTGGGGATGGATACGGTTGGCTTTCTGATGATGAGCCACATGGCCGAACCGGCTTTGCTGGCCCAACAAGCCAAACTGATGGAAAGCTATGGGGCACAAACCGTCTATGTGACGGATTCAGCCGGTTCCATGACGCCAAAAGACATTACCGCACGGGTCCAGGCTGTGCGCGACGTCCTGTTGCCCGAAACGGCCATTGGCATTCACGCGCACCATAACCTGTCGTTTGGCGTTGCCAATTCGTGTGCTGCTGTCGAGGCCGGGGCAACACGCATTGATGCCTCGCTGGCGGGAATGGGGGCGGGAGCTGGCAACGCACCGCTTGAAGTCTTCATTGCTGCGGCGGATCGTCTGGGTTATCGGCATGGCTGTGATCTGTTCAAGCTGATGGATGCCGCCGAAGATCTGGTTCGTCCATTGCAGGACCGCCCGGTTCAGGTGGACCGGGAAAGCCTGTCTCTGGGCTACGCCGGTGTTTACTCCAGCTTTCTCCGCCATGCTGAAACAGCCGCCAGGACCTATGGCATCGAAGCACGCGCCATCCTGATGGAACTCGGCAAGCGCAAGATGGTGGGCGGACAAGAAGACATGATCATCGACGTCGCCCTCGACCTTGCCAGACAAAAGAGTGCTGCACTCTAAAGCCGTGAGCGCAAAAACGGGAACCTGCAGGACACCACAGTACGGGAACAAGGATGTGGAGCGCTGCTCCACACCTCGCCGGGGCCATCAGGCCCCGGACCCCATTCCCTTGATCCGGCCTCCGCCGGACAGCCTGATATCCCGGCGGGATTGCCTCAGGTTTCACACTCAAGGTTCCCGGCCCTCGCTATTGCTACCGGCCGCCCGTCATCATCTATCGCCACCATGACAAAGCGCCCCCGAATGGCCAGACGCCGTTGACCACTGGTCAGGCTCTCGGCGAAGGCTTCCACGCGCACGGTTACCGAACTTCGTCCAACGCTTTCGACCTCTGCCAGACAATCCAGCATCTCGCCCACCCTGACCGGGGCCAGGAAATCCACCCGTTCGGATGCGGCCATCACCACCGGATTCCGGGCCCGGCGACTGGCAGCCACCACCGCAACCTTCCCCATGATCCCCAAAGCATTTCCCGCAAACAACGTCCCATGATGATTGGCCTGATCGGGAAACACCAATTCTACCAGCCTGCTTTCAACCAATCCTGACATGGCTTTCCGCCTTTCGCTTGCATGCCGAACCATTATTTGCAAATCTACGCCAGCTTTTTCTTTGTGAAATCACTGAAAAAGCGACGATTTGCGAGCAAATGGTCAGGATTTTGCAAATATTGCGAAGGAGGCTTCATGCGAAAGGCTTTCATGGGTGCGCGTCTGCTGCGCCTGCGCGAAGAGCGCGGATTGACCCAGGCAACCCTGGCCCGGATGCTGGAGCTTTCCCCCAGCTATCTCAACCAGATCGAACGCAATCAGCGCCCGTTGACCGTGCAGGTTCTTCTGAAGATCAACGCCGTCTTTGGCGTCGATGTCCAAATGTTTTCCGAGGACGAGGAAGCCCGCCTTATCGCCGACCTGCGGGACGCATTCAGTGAGTCCGGGACCAGCGTCTCCCTGTCGGAAATCAAGGCCTTGACAGCCGATATGCCCGTGATTGGCCGTGCTCTGGTTGCACTCCATCGCCGGGCGCGGGCCGGAGACGAGCGGCTGGAGGCATTGGCAGCAACGCTGGGCACCCCACTGGCCAGCCTGCCCCCCGCCCCCGCACTGATGCCTTATGAAGAGGTCCGGGATTTCTTTTACGCCCGCCACAATCATGTCAGCGAGCTGGATGAAGCAGCCGAACAACTGTTCCTTCAGGCCAGACTGGAAGCGGGAGCGGTGGAAAATGGTCTCGAACGCCTGCTGCAGGATCGCCACAACATTCGCATCCGGCTGGAAAACGAAGCAGGGATTGGCGGTCAGCGCCACTTTGACGCTGCCAGCCGCGTGCTGCGATTGTCACACTCGCTGACATCCGGCCAGCGTGCCTTTCAGATGGCAACGCAACTGGCTTTTCTGGAGCACCAGCCCATGCTCGACCGGCTGGTACAGTCTCCCTTGCTGACCAGCCCGCAATCGCAGGCGCTGGGGCGGATCGGCCTCGCCAACTACTATGCTGGCGCGCTGCTGTTGCCCTATAGTGCTTTTCTGGCTGCGGCCGAGGAACTACACTACGACATTGATTTGCTCGGAACCCGCTTCGGTGTCGGCTTCGAGACCATTTGCCACCGCCTGTCTACCCTGCAACGCTCGGGGACACGCGGAGTGCCGTTCTTCTTCGTTCGTGTTGACCGGGCCGGCAATATATCAAAGAGACAATCCGCCACGGATTTTCATTTTTCGCGCGTTGGCGGAACATGCCCCCTGTGGAATGTCTACGAAGCGTTTACCAGCCCCGGCCGCATCCTGACCCAAATGGCACAAATGCCGGATGGGCGGACCTATTTATGGGTGGCTCGCACCGTGACGCACAACCATGGTGGATACAATGCACCGGGAAAAACCTTTGCCATCGGCCTGGGCTGTGACCTGCGGCACGCCGCCCGACTGATCTACGCCCGCGGCCTTGATCTTGGCGACCCGACAGCAGCAACCCCCATCGGAGCTGGCTGCAAGGTGTGTGAACGCCCCTCCTGCCCTCAGCGGGCCTTCCCACCGCTGGGCCGGGCCTTGCTGGTAGACGAGCAGCGCAGCCGGTTCGAACCCTACGCCGCAACCTGACTCTTGCGCATTGTTTTTGCGAAAACCGGCTCCCACTTTTCGCACAATGTTCCAATCCTTCGCAATCTTTGCAAATTTGCAAGATCATCCCGGCATATCTCCGCCTTTTCAGCCATTCACCAAACGATGGCCGATCTCCGATGATGCTGTCATCGCTGGTGCAGGCAGACCGTTCACGCCTCCATCAGCAACACAGCATCCATTCGGAGGAAACGCCCATGAATGCCCCCGAGGTCTCCCCCCCGGTCACCTTCAAGCCCAAAAAATCCGTCGCGCTGTCCGGCGTTACGGCAGGCAACACGGCATTGTGTAGCGTCGGCAAAACCGGAAACGATCTGCGTTACCGTGGCTATGACATCCTCGACATTGCCGAACGGTGTGACTTTGAGGAAGTCGCCCATCTGCTGGTCCACGGCAAGTTGCCGACCATTGCCGAGCTTCGTGCCTACAAGGCGCGGCTGAAAGCCCTGCGCGGCCTGCCGACCAGCGTCAAGGAAGCGCTGGAATGCCTGCCGGCCTCTGCCCATCCCATGGATGTCATGCGCACCGGCGTCTCGGCCCTTGGCTGTGCCTTGCCGGAAAAGGACGACCACAATCTTCCCGGAGCCCGCGACATCGCCGACCGACTGCTGGCCTCGCTCGGTTCGATGCTGCTGTACTGGTACCACTGGTCCACCAACGGCAAACGCATCGATGTTGAAACCGATGATGACTCCATCGGTGGCCATTTCCTCCATCTGCTGCACGGCAAAAAGCCGTCAGAGCTGTGGGAGCGGGCCATGCATACCTCGCTGATCCTCTATGCCGAGCACGAATTCAACGCCTCGACCTTCACCGGGCGGGTCATCGCCGGAACCGGTTCGGATGTCTATTCGGCCATGACCGGTGCCATCGGTGCGCTGCGCGGCCCCAAACACGGTGGCGCCAACGAAGTCGCCTTCGAAATCCAGAAGCGCTACGACACTCCGGATGAGGCGGAGGCCGATATCCGCCGCCGCGTCGCCAACAAGGAGGTGGTGATCGGCTTCGGCCACCCGGTCTACACCATCTCCGACCCGCGGAACGAGGTCATCAAGGGTGTTGCCCACAAGCTGTCGGTCGATGCCGGTTCAACCAGAATGTTCGACATTGCCGCCCGGCTGGAAGCGGTGATGTGGGAGGTCAAGCAGATGTTTCCCAACCTCGACTGGTTCAGTGCCGTCAGTTACCACATGATGGGCGTTCCCACCGCCATGTTCACGCCGCTGTTCGTCATCGCCCGCACCTCGGGTTGGGCGGCGCACATCATCGAACAGCGCCTCGACAACAAGATCATCCGTCCCAGCGCCCATTACGTCGGGCCCGATGATCGCGCCTTCACCGCCATCGACCAACGTCACTGAGCGGCGGAAACGACATGAACACCTCCCATCGCAAGCCCCTGCCCGGCACGGCACTGGACTATTACGACGCTCCGGCCGCCGTGGATGCCATCCATCCCGGCAGTTGGGCCGGGTTGCCCTATGTGTCGCGTGTCCTGGCGGAACAACTGGTTCGTCGGTGTGCCCCGGATCACTTGAATGATGCCCTGCGGCAGCTGGTCGAACGCCGACGCGATCTGGATTTCCCCTGGTATCCAGCCCGCGTGGTCTGCCATGACATTCTGGGCCAGACCGCGCTGGTCGATCTGGCCGGTCTGCGTGACGCCATCGCCGGGCAAGGCGGTGATCCGTCCAGAATCAACCCCGTGGTGCCGACCCAGTTGATTGTCGACCACTCGCTGGCGGTCGAAGTCAGCGGCTCCGACCCCGACGCCTTCACCAAAAACCGCACCATCGAAGACCGCCGGAACGAGGATCGCTTTCACTTCATCGACTGGACCAGACGCGCCTTCGAGAACGTCGACGTGATCCCCGCCGGGAATGGCATCATGCACCAGATCAATCTGGAAAAGATGTCGCCGGTGATCCAGGTCCGTGACGGCGTGGCCTTTCCCGACACCTGTGTCGGCACCGACAGCCACACGCCGCATGTCGATGCGTTGGGCGTCATCGCCATCGGTGTCGGGGGACTGGAGGCAGAAACGGTGATGCTGGGCCGCGCGTCGATGATGCGTTTGCCGGATAGTGTTGGCGTCCGTCTGACCGGCACGCGCAACCCGGGCATTAGCGCCACCGACATCGTTCTGGCGCTGACCGGGTTCCTGCGCACGGAACGGGTGGTCGGCAGCTGGCTCGAGTTCTTTGGTGACGGTGCCGCCAGCCTGTCCATTGGCGACCGGGCGACCATTTCCAACATGTGCCCGGAATATGGGGCCACCGCCGCCCTGTTCTACATTGATGACCAAACCATTGAGTATCTGACGCTGACTGGCCGAGAGCCCGATCAGGTGGCGCTGGTTGAGACTTATGCGAAAACTCTCGGCCTGTGGGCCGATGCGCTGGAAACTGCCGAATACGAGCGCGTGCTGGACTTCGACCTCGGCTCCGTGGTGCGCACCATGGCAGGGCCATCCAACCCACATCGACGTTTGCCGACTTCGGCGCTGGCCGAACGCGGCATCGCGGTCAATCTGGCGCAGGCCCAAGCCGAGGAGCGCAACGGGTTGTTGCCCGATGGCGCAGTGATCATTGCAGCCATCACCAGCTGTACCAATACATCCAATCCCCGCAACGTGGTTGCCGCCGGCCTGCTGGCAAAAAAGGCCAACGCGCTTGGGTTGGTGCGCAAACCATGGGTCAAGACCTCATTCGCACCGGGCTCCAGGGTCGCCAGACTGTATCTGGAAGCAGCGGGATTGCTGACAGAACTGGAAACGCTGGGCTTTGGGATTGTCGCCTACGCCTGCACCACCTGCAACGGCATGTCCGGTGCCCTTGATCCGGCCATTCAGCAGGAAATCATCGACCGCGACCTGTATACGACCGCCGTTCTGTCAGGCAATCGCAATTTCGATGGCCGTATCCACCCCTATGCCCGGCAGGCATTTCTGGCCTCGCCACCACTGGTGGTGGCCTATGCCATCGCCGGCACCATTCGCTTCGACATCGAAAACGATCGGCTGGGCACCGACGCAGCGGGCAATCCGGTCACGCTGAAGGACCTGTGGCCGTCTGACGAGGAGATCGACGCCATCGTCGCCCGCTGCGTCCATCCCGAACAGTTCCATGCGGTTTATGACCCGATGTTCGCCCCACGCAAGGAACAGCGGGAAACCGTCAGCCCACTCTATGACTGGCGGCCCCGGTCGACCTATATCCGCCGCCCGCCCTATTGGGACACCCAGGGCATCGGCGCACTGGCTGCCACGCCGCGCAGCCTCCGTGGCATGCGACCGCTGGCGATCCTGCCCGACAACATCACCACCGACCACCTGTCGCCCTCCAACGCCATTCTGGCCACGTCGGCCGCTGGTGAATACCTGACCCGCATGGGCGTGCCAGAGGAAGACTTCAACTCTTACGCCACCCATCGCGGCGACCATCTGACCGCCATGCGCGCCACCTTTGCCAATCCGCAACTGGTCAACGAAATGGCCGTCGTGGAGGGGCGTATACAGAAAGGCTCGCTGACCCGGCTGGAGCCGGACGGCACAGTCGTGCGCATGTGGGAAGCCATCGAAACTTACCTTGAGCGCAAGCAGCCGCTGATCATCATTGCCGGGGCCGACTACGGCCAGGGGTCCAGCCGTGACTGGGCAGCCAAAGGGGTGCGGCTGGCCGGTGTCGAAGCCATCGTCGCCGAAGGATTCGAGCGGATTCACCGCACCAACCTGATCGGTATGGGCGTCCTGCCGCTGGAATTCAGGCCGGGAACCTCACGGCAGGTGCTGGGGCTGACGGGACGGGAAACCTATGACGTGGTGGGAGAGCGCACCCCAGGCGCCGAGTTGACCTTGATCATCCACCGCGGCATGAGTGACAGCCTGAGGGTACCGGTGATCTGCCGCCTTGATACTGCCGAAGATGTCTCCATCTACGAAGCCGGAGGTGTGCTCCAGCGCTTTGCCCAGGACTTTCTGGCGTCGAACAGTACGGTGAAGGAAACCGCGTGATGGCATTCACAGCACAAGTCCGCATCCCGGCTACCTACATGCGCGGCGGCACCAGCAAAGGGGTGTTCTTCCGCCTTGACGACCTGCCCCAGCGGTGTCAAATACCGGGGGAAGCCCGCGACCGGCTGTTTCAGCGGGTTATCGGCAGTCCCGATCCTTATGGCAAACACACCGATGGCATGGGCGGAGCCACCTCCAGCACCAGCAAATGCGTGATCCTGTCGAAAAGCACACGCCCCGACCATGACGTCGATTACCTGTATGGTCAGGTTGCCATCGACAGCGCCTTTGTTGACTGGTCGGGCAATTGCGGCAATTTATCCACCGCCGCCGGGGCCTTCGCCATTCACGCCGGGCTGGTTGATCCGGTGATCCGAAACGGCATCTGCACCGTCCGCATCTGGCAGGCCAACATCGGCAAGACCATCATCGCCCATGTGCCGGTGACCGATGGGAAAGTGCAGGAAACCGGTGATTTCGAGCTGGATGGCGTGACCTTTCCAGCGGCGGAGATCGTCCTGGAATTCGTCGATCCGGCAGATGACGGCGAAGAGAGTGGTGCCCTGTTCCCCACCGGCAATCTGGTCGATGAACTGGAGGTCCCGGCCTCGCTGGTTCCCGGCGGCAAGCTAAAAGCCACCCTGATCAATTCCGGTATCCCGATCATTTTCGTCAATGCTGCCGAGATTGGCTATAATGGCACCGAATTACAGGGCGCGATCAACAGCGACCCGCACGCGCTGGCCCGCTTTGAAGCCTTGCGGACAATCGGTGCCATGCGCATGGGCCTGATCAGTGACCCGGCAGAGGCCCTCAAGCGCCAGCATACTCCCAAGATCGCTTTTGTTGCCCACCCCGTCGAGCATACGGTCTCCAGTGGTAAAATGATCAGGGCCCAAGACGTTGATCTGCTGGTCCGCGCCCTGTCGATGGGAAAACTACACCATGCCATGATGGGGACGGCGGCAGTCGCCATCGCCACCGCGGCGGCCATTCCCGGCACTCTGGTCAATCAGGCAGCCGGGGGAGTCACCCGCCAGTCAGTCCGCTTTGGACACCCGTCCGGTACGCTCCGCGTTGGGGCCGAGGTCGTGCAGGAAAACGGCCAATGGAACGTCACCAGGGCAATCATGAGCCGCACCGCCCGCGTGTTGATGGAAGGCTGGGTCCGTGTGCCCGGCGATTCGTTCTGAATCAGGAGAAACACCAGTGTCCACCCGCAAGAAACTCAAGGAAATCGCCGAATCCCGTCGCGGTACCATTGTGCCCGGTGCCTTTAACGCGCTGTCGGCCAAAGTGGTCGCCGACCTCGGCTTTGAAGCCATCTACATCACCGGTGCCGGTGTCACCAACATGTGGTTTGGTATGCCCGATCAGGGCTTTATGGGGCTGGCCGACATTGCCGACCACACCGCCCGCATCCGCGATGCCGTCGACGTGCCGCTGATCGTTGATGCCGACACCGGCTTTGGCAACGCGCTCAACGTCTACCACACCGTGCGCACGCTGGAGCGGGCAGGAGCCGATTGCATCCAGCTGGAGGACCAGATTGCGCCCAAGCGTTGCGGTCACTTTGCGGGCAAGGATGTCATTTCCACCGAAGAAGCGGTTAGCAAAATCAAGGCCGCGGTGGATGCCCGCCGAGACCCCGACCTGCTGATCATGGCCCGCACCGATGCCGCCGCCGTCCATGGGTTCGAGGCCGCCGTGGAACGCGCCGCCCGGTTCGCCGAAGCCGGTGCCGACATCCTGTTCGTCGAAGCCGTCACCACCGCCGACGAAATCCGCGCCCTGCCTCAACGCCTGTCCACGCCGCAATTGATGAACATGGTGATCGGCGGCAAGACCCCCATCTTCAACGCCACCGAACTGGCCAGTCTGGGCTATGGCATCGTGCTGTACGCCAATGCCGCCCTGCAAGGCGCGGTGGCTGGCATGCAAAAGGCACTGACCGTCCTGCGCGACGAAAAGGAGGTCACGGAATCAAGTGGTCTCGTTACCCCCTTCGCTGAACGTCAGCGTCTGGTGGGCAAAGCCGAATGGGACGCCCTTGAAAAGATCTACAGTTAGAGCATTTTCAAGTTGACCATCTCTGGTCAACGGCCCGGAAAATGCGGCACTAAAAACGGAGAGTGAATGACCTGTCCATATCATGTCGGGGGGAGGGAACGCCCCCGGCACGGTGTGGACTTGCGCTTTTTGGCGGGGCATCCCGGCACCATTGCTGCATGCAAGCATGGCGTCATTGCGTGAAACACCGTAAAAAACGCTTTGTGTCTTTGACAGGCAGAACAGGTGAGCCTTCATGTTTACCCTCCGGCAATTGCGCTATCTGGTGGCGCTGTGCGACACGCTCAGCTTTCGGCGGGCGGCAGAGGTGTGTCTGGTGGCACAGCCGACCCTGAGTGTGCAAATCCGTGATCTGGAGGACCATCTGGGGGTCCAGTTGTTTGAGCGGACCCGCCGCCGGGTTACCCTGACCCCCATTGGCCGGGAAATTGCCGAGCGGGCGCGCGGGGTTCTGCGGGCCAGTCAGGACATCATGGACGTGGCGCGGGCGGCCAGCATGCCGTTGGCGGGGCCGTTGCGGCTGGGGGTGATTGCGACGTTGGGGCCATACCTGCTGCCCTATGTGTTGTCCGCCTTCCGCGAGGCACACCCGGATTTGCGGCTGTACGTCCGTGAAGACCCGGCCCGCCGTCTGGTCGGGCGATTGCGGGAAGGTGAGCTGGATGTCATTCTGGTTGACATGCCGGTTGATCTGGAAGGCCTTGATGGCCTTGAACTGTTTCAGGAACCGTTGTGGCTGGCGGTGCCGCGCGGGCACAGGCTGGAGGATGCCGCCAGTGTCAGCCTGACCGACCTGATCGGCGAAGACCTGCTGCTGCTGGAGGAAGGGCACTGCCTGCGGCAGGAGGTTCTCACCATCTGCCAGCGGGCCGGGGCGCACGAGCACACCGGCTTTCAGGCCACCAGTCTGGACACCTTGCGCCAGATGGTGGCCAGCCGGATTGGCCCGACCATTTTACCGGCGTTGTATGTGGCCGCCGAGGCGGCGCAGGACGAACAAATCCGGGCGATTCCCTTCCACGAAGACTGTGCGAGCGTGCGGCGGCGGGTGGTGTTGTTGTGGCGGGTGCAGTCTGCAAGGAAACAGGAGTTCCGCGAATTTGCCGCTTTTATTGCCGCCCGCCTACCGGATCATGTGATTTGTGAAATCCGCCCCTTGCAGGTTTGACCTGATCGGCGCATGGTCCGCGCTTCCCGTTTCTGGTGTTGGTTTCTGGTTCATGACACAGCCGCAAAGCGAAGCCTTTTCTCTGGTTTTTGACGACCTCCCCCGGCAGGGACCGGGCTCTGATCCTTGCACCCGTGCCTTGCTGCGCCGCATTCGCCCGTGGCTGCCCGAAAAGATCGATGCTGCCGACATGGGCTGCGGCAATGGCCGTTCGGCGATGGTGATTGCCGAGGTCTGCGGGGGGCCGGTGACGGCGGTTGACCTGCACCAGCCCTATCTGACGGCGCTGATGGCACAGGCCGAGCGGCGCGGGCTGAGTGACAAGCTGATTGCCCGTAATACCGACATGCTGGACAGCGGCCTGAAAAAGCAGTCGCTCGACCTGCTGTGGTCGGAAGGCGCTGCTTTTGCGGTGGGCTTTGAACAGGCCCTGTCGGTCTGGTATCACCTGCTGAAACCCGGTGCCTTGCTGGTGGTGTCGGAATGTTCGTGGCTGACGGCCAACCCGGCGAAGCCGGTGGCGGCGTTCTGGAATGATGCCTACCCGGAGATGCAGACCGTCGGCGGCAACATCAGCCTTGCCGAAGGGTTGGGCTATGGCTTCATCCATGCAGAAGTCCTGCCGGGCGAGGCATGGGAAGACGAGTACTATCGTCCGCTGGAACAGCGTATTGCCACCCTGGCCGAGCGTGCGGCGGATATCCCGCATCTGAAGGCGGTGATGGCCGGGGTCAAGGCGGAAATTGCCATGTTCCGTCAGCATCACGACCATTACGGCTATGTGTTTTACGTCCTGCGCCGGATGTAAAACAGTCCGCCGTTACGACAAAAGCCCCGATCTGGTGATCGGGGCTTTTGCGATTTGGTAGCGGAGGAGGGACTCGAACCCCCGACACGCGGATTATGATTCCGCTGCTCTAACCAGCTGAGCTACTCCGCCATAAGGCGTTGAGGAGAGGGGATATATCGGCTCTGCGATCCCCTGTCAACGCCTTTTTTCCCGACACAATCAGAACTCGGCCCGCACGCTGAGGACGGCATTGAACGGCTCGCCAACGGCAGTGGACAGATTGTTGCTGCCGATCGACGAGGTGTAATAGGTGGTGTCAAAGATGTTGTTGAGGTTCAGTTGCAGGGTCAGCGGTGTTTTCAGGTCGAGGGTATAGCTGGCGAACAGGTCGGTGACCGCATAGGCGGGCAAAAAGAACGAGTTGTTGGCTGCCCCGGCGCGCTGGCTGGCGGCACGAACGCCGCCCCCGACCTTGACGTCGGACGAGCCGGGCAGAGCGTCATCCAGATCATAACTGAGGTACAGGGAACCGGTGTGGCGCGCGACGTTGGGCAGGCGGTTGCCGGCATAGGCAACATCCTTCATCACCCGGGTATCGGTCAGGCCATAGCTGGCGATCAGGTTCAGGTGATCGGTCAGGGCGCCGCTCACATCGACCTCGATCCCGCGCGACCGGACCCGGCCAGCGGCTTTGGCGACCGTTTCACCGTTGACGGTTTCGGTATAGGCAACGTTCTTTTTGCTGGCGTTGTACAGGGCCACGGTACCGCTGAAACGCTGGCCGAGGTCTACCTTGCTGCCAATTTCGTAGGACAGGCCCTTTTCCGGCTGCAAATCGCCGATATAGCTGCCAACCGACACCTGTGGGCGGAAGGTGCGGGCAACGTTGGTGTACAGCGACACTTCGGGGGTCAACTTGTAGACGATGCCGCCGTTGGGGATGATGGCATTGCCAGCACTGTCGCTGTTGGTGACGAACGGACGGCCCTTGCCCGCCATGGCATCATAGTATTGATAGCGCAGCCCGCCGACGAGGATCCATTGCTCATCCAGATGCAGGGAATCCTGCGTATAGGCCGATACCGTAGACAGTTTTTCAGTCTGGTCGCTATCGCTGTTGGAGACGGTGTTACAGGAGGCTAGCGCACCGGTCCTGAGGGCGGCTGCGCTGACCGACGAGGTCGCACAGCGCAGCATGTTGGTGCGCAGGGTGTCACTGTCATCATAGGACACGCCGAACAGCAGGTCATTGCGCAACCCGCCGATATCCGCCTTGCCGGTCAGATCGGTGCGGGCGGAATGGGTGATGGTGGTGGCGTCCTGCGTTGCGTCGGCGCGGCGGGTCAGGCGTCCGGTGACCGGGTTATAGGCGGTGACACGGGCCTGATTGTCGGAATACTCGTTGACGCTATAGCTGTAATTAAAGCCCAGATCCCACGCTGAACTCAGGGCTTGTTTGGCCTCAAGCTGCACCATGTCGCTGGTGCCTTTGGTGATGTTGTATGGCTCGTCCAGACGGGTTGAGCGGCCTGCAATCGCCTTGCCGGTATTGAGGTCAATGACCGTCCCGCGATCAAAGGGTACACTGTATTTTTCATGGAAATAGCTGAGGGTAACGTCGGTGCTGCTGCCGGTCCAGCGGATGGACGGCGCAATCTGCTGGCGATCGATTTCGCCATAGCTGCGCCAGTAGGTGCTGTTTTCGTATTCGCCATCCAGCCGCACGGCAAAGGCCGTGTCTGCAACGGGCGCTGTCACGCCAAAGCCGGTCGAGCCGCCGCCAAAGCTCGACAGTCTGGTGTACACTTCGCCCGAGGTCTCATGCTCGGGCTTTTTGGTCACCACATTGATCATCCCGCCGGGATCAAGAATGCCATACAGGGTCGAGGCCGGGCCTTTCAGCACCTCCACCCGCTCGGTCATGACATTAAAGCTGCGCGGCAGGGATGTTTTCTGGCCATTGATCAGGATTGATCCATCGCGGTTTTCGCCAAATCCCCGCCGAATGATGGCATCCTGCGTGCCGCCCAGCGTGTTGGTCTGGGTGATGCCGCTGACGTTGGCCAGCGCATCATCCAGGCTGGTGGCGGCCTGATCGCGCAGGACCGTTTGCGACACCACATTGACCGCCTGCGGAATGTCGAGCAGCGGGGTCGCGCTGCGGGTGGCGGTCGAGGTCGAGACCGCCCGATAGCCGTCGGTCGGGGCGGTGCTGGCGTCGTCGGCGGTCACGCTGACCGGTTGCAGGGTAACATCGGTCTTGGCGGCTTCATCGCTTTTGTCTTGCTGCTTGGCGGCGGGGTCCTGCTGCTGGGCGTTGGCAGGCGTCAGGCAACTGGCAGCCACCAGCAGGGCCGACAGGGACAGCGAGCGGAGCAAGGTCTGTAAAGGCGATGGAGCCATGATGAGATATCCCTCGATGATCGGATGAGCGACGGGGCCTGAGCGTTGTTGTTTTGGCGGCCCAATCGAGAGTGCTTATCATTTGCAAAAATGTAGTAGTCAAATGCCGCCCCCCTACACCGGGCCGCCCCGCTGGCCGCCATGCGCGCCATCGTTGGGGAAAAAGGCGGCGAAAAGCCTGCCGGGATGGGGATTTGCCGGGGACATGGAAAAAAATCTGCCGCTGGATGGTTGACTACTACAATTGCGAATGCGTCTCTTTAATAGCATTGGGCGGGTCGTGACGAGCAATTTCGTGGCACCGATCCGCCCCCTTTGACAAGAGCCGTATTTTTCATGCCCCTCTCTGCCTCTCCCTTGTCCGCACAGGCCCTCCAGTTCAGCCATGGTGCGACGCCTGTTTTGCGGGATGTGTCCTTGCTGGTGCCGGATGGCCGCCTGACGGTCTTGCTGGGGCCGAATGGCTCAGGCAAATCGACCTTGCTGTCGTTGCTGGCCCGGCTGGCAAAGCCGTCGCAGGGGGCTGTTCTGCTGCACGGACAGGACATTCACCAGCAGCCGACACGGGCGGTGGCGCGACAGATTGGCCTGTTGCCGCAAACGCCGCTGTCCCCGGACGGGATGACGGTGGCCGAGGTGGTGGCCCGTGGCCGCTATCCGCATCAGGGGCTGCTGAAACGCTGGAGCGCGGCGGATGATGCCGCCGTTGCGCAGGCGCTGGCGGTGACCGGAACCAGCGCCTTTGCTGATCGCACGCTGGATCAACTGTCGGGCGGGCAACGGCAACGCTGCTTTATCGCTTTGGCACTGGCGCAGGAAACGCCGATCCTGCTGTTTGACGAGCCGACCAGCTATCTGGATTTGCGCTATCAGGTCGAGGTGATGGAGCTGATTGCCAGCCTGCCGCGCGACCATGGCCGGACGGTGATCACCGTTCTGCATGACCTGAACTTTGCCATGCAGTATGCGGACCGGCTGGTGTTCCTGAAACAGGGACGCATTCACTCAGTGCTGGAACAGGTCACGGCGTGCAGTGCGGCCCAGATCGAAGAGGTCTTTGAAACGCCGGTGGTCCGGGCCACACATCCCCAGTCGGGGCTGCCGGTCTTTCTGCCGGTCTCCGGGGGGAGCCGGTGAGGCCCCCCGTGCGTGGCCTGCTGGCCGTTGCAGCTCTGCTGCTGCTGTTGGGGGCGGCGGTGGCGTTCCATCAGGCGACCGGGCCACGCCCGATTGGCTGGTCCGGGCTATGGCAGGCGGTGTGGGCCTTTGATCCGATGAACTTTGACCATCAGACGGTGATGGCCCTGCGGTTACCCCGGTTGCTGGCGGCCTTTCTGGCCGGGGCGGCGCTGGGGATGGCGGGCGTTCTGCTGCAAAGCCTGCTGCGCAATCCATTGGGCGAGCCGCACATTCTGGGCCTGAATGCCGGAGCCAGTCTGGCGGTGGTGGTCTGTCTGGCCTTTCCGCTGGGGGTGTTCAGTGCGCCGCTGCTGCGGCCGGTGGTCGCGGCGACGGGGGGCGGACTGGCGTTTCTGCTGGTGCTGCTGCTGTCATCCGCCGGACGGCTGGGGCTGACCATGACCAAGGTGACCTTCTGCGGCATTGCAGTGTCGGCGCTGGCCTCAACCCTGACCTCGGGGGTGCTGTTGCTGGATGAGGAAACACTGGCCACCGTCCGCCTGTGGTTGCTGGGGGATGCGGCGGCCGGAACCTGGACAACCGTGCGGGCGGCGGCCCCGCTGCTGCTGCTGGCCCTGCTGGCAGGGTGGGCGCTGGCAGCACGGCTGAATGTGCTGGCGCTGGGGGATGCGTTGGCGACCTCGCTGGGGGTTTCCCTGCTGAAAACCCGCCTGCTGGGACTGGTGGTGGTGGCGGTGCTGTGCGGTGGGGCGGTGTCGATGGTGGGGCCGGTGGGCTTTATTGGCCTGATGGTGCCTGCGATGGCCCGGCGGCTGTCGTCGCTGGATCATCGGGCGCTGTTGCCCCGCGCGGCGGTGCTGGGCGGGATCATGCTGATTGTGGCCGATGCGGTGGCCCGCTGGCTGCTGGCCCCGCGAGAACTGGCGACCGGGGTGATGACCGCTCTGGTGGGGGCACCGGTGTTTGTGTTGATTGTGGCGCGGAGAATGAAGGAATGAGCGGCTATCGTGTCGTCCACTGTGGCCCGCTGATGCTCCGTTTGCACAAACGGCGTGCCATGCTGTGCCTGTTTCTCGCGCTGGTTCTGCTGATGGCCGCTGTGCTGGCGCTGGGGGCGGGCGGGACCACAGGCTGGTCTGCGCCATGGGCTGGTGGGCAGGGAAAAGTCTTGTGGGATTTGCGCCTGCCGCGCCTGTTGTTGGCGCTGGTGTGTGGGGCGATGCTGGGGTTGGCGGGGGCCACCCTGCAATCGTTGACCCGCAACGGCCTGGCTGATCCCGGCTTGCTGGGGGTGCGCGAAGGGGCCAGTCTGGCGATACTGGTGTTGCTGTTCTTCCTGCCCACCGCCGCGCCGGAACTGCGGCCGCTGGTGGGGCTGGTCGGCGGGGTTTCCGTGGTGGCGGTGACGGTGCTGCTGGCACGCGGCGGGATCGAACGGATGCGCTTTATCCTGATCGGGATTGGTGTTTCGTGGTTCTTGTCCGGGCTGATCGCCTTGATGCTGGTGGCGGCGGATGTAACCATGATGCAGACGGCGATGGTCTGGCTGGCGGGAAGTTTGAGCGGGGCGGCGTGGAGCAGTGTTCGCATGGCTGCCCTGTGTCTGCTGATCGGCGGAGTCCTGCTGTTCGGCACCGCCCGTGCCGGGGATGTGGCCGATCTGGGCGACCATCTGGGGCGCAGTCTGGGGGTGTCGATGACCCGTCTGGCTGTTGTGCGTGTTGCGGCGGCTGTCCTGTTGACGGCAGGCTGTGTATCATTTTGCGGGCGGCTGGGATTTGTCGGACTGATTGCGCCGCATCTGGCGCGCCTGTCGGTCGGTGGCGGACAGGGGGCGCTGTTGTCGGCCAGTGCGCTGTGGGGAGCCGTGCTGGTAATGGTGGCCGATACCGTCGGGCGGGTGGCCTTCGCACCGATCCAGATTCCGGCCGGGATTGTGCTGGCGGTGATCGGGGTGCCGGTGCTGCTGGGGTTGCTGTGGTGTCGACGGGACCGGTTTTAGAGCAGGGGGGAACGAAAATGTACAGATGGCAAGTAATGCTGGCAATCGCTCTTGGAGTGTGGTGTGTGATGGCTGGGCCGGCCTGGGCGCGCTCTTTTACCGATGATCTGGGGCGCACGGTCGAGGTGCCGGACCGTCCGTTGCGGATTGTGTCGTTGTCGGATACCGATATCACCATTCCGTTGCTGGAACTGGGGGTGATGCCGGTGGCCAGCCATGGCCGGGTGGGAGTGAATGGAGCCGGGGCACCCTATTTGCGCTCCGGGGCGTTGTTGACCGGGGTGGATTTTGACACGGCTCCGATCCGGTTCATTGGTGCCACCGAGGTGGACCTTGAAGCGGTTGCCAACGAGCGTCCTGATTTGATCATTGCCGAAAAGGGGCGGCTGGCGGCGCTGGAAACGCTACAGGATCTGGCGCCAACGGTGGTGCTGGATGCCGCCGGGCTGGGGGCCAGCCATGTGTACAGCCGTCTGGCCGATCTGACCGGACAGCAAGTCCGCCTGCAAACGCTGGAAACCCGTTATCAGGCGGCTTTGCAGGCGCTGAAGGACACCGTTCACCCCGAACGGTACACCGTCAGCGTGATCCAGCCGTTGAACGGCAAGATCAGCGTTTATCATACCTATCGGGCGCTGGGGCGGGTTCTGCGCGATGCCGGGTTCCGCTTTCCGCCGCTGATTGACGCCATTCCGGTGGGCGGGCGGATGGAAATCGGGGCCGAGAGGCTGCCGGAGATTGATGCCGATGTGATCTTTGACCCCTACCGGGCCGACCGGGGCGAGGGGCCGCGGGCGGATATCGCCGACATGGAGGCATTGGTGCCGAATTTCTGCGCTTTCCTGCAGGCCTGCCGACAGGGGCGCTATGTGATGGTGTCGCGTGAGGAGGCGATTTCCAATTCCTATAGCGCCCTGTTCCTGATGGTCAGCATGGTGCAGGCCCAGATGGCCGAGCGCCCACGGGTAACGTTAAAATAGCTTGCCGCCCAACGGAACGTCCTTGTCCGGTACGCACAACACCACGGCGCCGTTTTCGTCGGGGAAGCCGGTGACCAGACATTCGGACATCAGCGGGCCAATCTGCTTGGGCGGAAAGTTGATCACCGCCACCACCTGTTTTCCGACCAGTTCGTCGAGGGTGTAATGGCTGGTGATCTGGGCACTGGATTTGCGCTGTCCGATCTCTGGCCCGAAGTCCACCACCAGCTTGTAGGCGGGCTTGCGGGCCTCGGGGAACGGCTCGGCCTTGATGATGCGGCCAACGCGCAGTTCGACTTTGGCGAACTCATCCCAGGAAATGGTACTCATGGTTTCGGCGGCTCCTGTTGTTGAAGGAAAACATTGGCTGGTCCGGGGAGCAAGGCTATCACATGTTTCGGGTTTTCCATTGTCATCAGACGATGGAAGTCAGCTACACTGACATCCCTGTTGTGTCAGAGGATGGTTCCCGCCGTGTCTCGCAAACCCCTGCTGCCCGGTCATCGTGCCCCTGTTGACCGCTTTGCCGACCGGCTGCGCAAGCGTCGCCACACCCTGTCGCCCAGTCTTCTGAAGGTCGCCGAGTATCTCGACGGCAACCGCCATGCGGTACTGGGCAAGTCGGCTCTGGATATCGGCATGGAGCTGGGGACATCGGATGCAACGGTGATCCGGGCGGTGCAGGCGCTGGGCTTTGGCGGGCTGGTGGACCTGAAGGAAACCTTTCAGGACTATCTGGGGATCACCGCCTCGCCGTCGCACAAAATGGCGGCGACGACGGCGCACTATGTCACTGGCAGCGATGCGGCGATTGATTTCGTGGCCGCCGATCTGGCCAACGCGATGGCGGCGCTGGGCTCGGCAGAGAACCGGGCGGCGATGGCGCGGGGTATCGAAGTGCTGGCGAGTGCGCGGCGGATTGGCGTGTTCGGGATCGGGGCGTCGGGGATTATTGCCAGCTATGCCGCCCGGCTGTTTTCGCGCAGCGGCTATCCGTCCTATGCGCTGAACCTGACCGGGATCGCGTTGGCCGAACAACTGCTGCAAATGGCCGAAGGCGATGTGGTGCTGATGATGGCCCATGGCCGCAAGCACCGTGAAGCGGCGGCGGTGCTGGCCGAGGCGGAACGGCTGTCGGTGCCGCTGGTGATGATCCTGACCCAGGACGAGTCCCCGTTGGGTAGGCAGGCAGCGGCGGTGATCACCATGCCACGGTCAAAAAGCGAGCATGTCGCCCTGCATGCGCCAATGCTGTGCTGTATCGAGGCGATGATGCTGGGGCTGGCCAGCATTGACAGTGAAAAGACCGTCGAAACGCTGGAGAGGCTGGTCGAGTTGCGGGAAATTATCCGACCGCCAAAATAAGCGGGTCTCGACCAGCGTGCGTTAAACCTGACACCACAGTCTGTGTAGAAGAATGGGCTACCGCCCATATCCGTTTGGGTGCGATGCCCCCAAGCCCCCCTTTTTTCTTTCAATATTAAATCAATGGGGTCCGGGGCCGACTGGCCCCGGCAAGGTTTGGAGCAGCGCTCCATGATCCTGTTTTCTGTTGTGTACTGCGTCCCGCTTTTCACCCAATGCGTTAGGGTTCGACATCGTCTTTCTGAACGGGGATGACCCGCAGCTTGCCGTCCAGGTCGCGTTCACTGCGGCTTTGTTCCTGCGTGCGTTGCTGCTTGTCGGCTTTTTTCTGACCAAAGCGGGCGCGGTTCTCGGCGGCCTGGGCGTCCTTGTCGCTGCGCTGCTTTTGCTTGCGTGCTTGCCGCAGATTGATGATGTCAGCCATCGGGGGGGGGCCTTTCAAGCATGGTGGGAGTGACGATTATACCACCAGCGGAACAGCGGCGGGGCAAGGGCAATCACCAGCGCAATGCGGACCATGTGATGGCTGGCGACAAAGGCCACGTCCATGCCCAGCGCCAGCGACACCAGCGACATTTCCGCCACTCCGCCGGGGACAAACGACAGCAGCAACAGGATAAAGGGCAGCCCGGTTGCCTGTCCAACGATCCAGGCCCCCAGCATCGCCAGCAGGATCATCAGCAGGCTGGACACCATCGCCACCCCACTGAGGCGTAGCAGAGCCGAGGCGGCAATGCCGCGAAAGCGTGCGCCCAGCGCGCTGCCAACCACCACCTGAGCGATGGCGATCAGCACGGCGGGGGGATGCAGAGTGGTCCAGCCCAGCAGATGCACAATCGCCGACAACACCATCGGGCCAATCAATGGCGGGGCGGGCAGGCGCAGCAGGCCGCCGAGCGGTTTCCCCAGTGCCATGCAGGCCAGCAGGACGGCGGTTTCCGGCCAGTTGTTGGCAAAGGCCAGCCATTCGTTGCTGCTCTGGTGCTGGCTGGTATCGGGATAGGTGCCGCCCAGCAGGTGGAAACAGATCGGCACGCAAAAGACCACAAACAGGATGCGCAGGGAATGAACGAGGGCAATGGTGCGCTCGTCACCGCCCAGACCGCCGCCAATCATCACCATTTCGTTGATGCCCCCCGGCGCGGCGGCAAAATACGAGGTCACCACCGAATGCCCGGTGCGTCGGAACAGGGGTGACAGAAGCAGGGGCGTCAGGACGGTCAGGACCAGCAGCCCCAGCAGACTGGGCCACCAGTCGGTCAGGTGATCCAGAAAGCCGGGGCGAAAGGTGCTGCCCAGCATCACCCCCAGCACACTCAGCATGATCGTACGCAGCGGGGTCGGGATGTGGGGCTGTGCCTTGCAGACGGCCAGCAGGGTGACGGCGGCCATAGACCCCAGCATCCAGGCCAGCGGCAGGCCGGTGGCGTGAAAGGCTGCCCCACCCAGACTTCCCCCCAGCAGGGTGATCAACAGCGGGCGCAGGGTGCGGGTCCACAGGGATGGCGAGGCGGCGGAGGTCACGCGAGTCTCCTTAAAGACTGGACATGGAACGCGCAAGACTTTGGCGCACAGCAGCAATTTCTGGTGCGCAGCTGTATACCATTTTTGACATCCGGCGGGGTAAAAACTGTCACATCCTGTGCTGTTAGGGGGATGTTTTCAGCAAAGGGAACAGGACGGCATTTTCTGCACTGCACGGTGTTTCTTGCCGCAAAAGGGAGCAATTTTATGGGAATTGGAGGCAAGTCTGTGTCTTATTTGAAATGTAGGGTCTTTTCCCGGTTTTCCGGTTGACCACCGCCCGAGATATCCCTTAGGCTCGGAGATGTCAGGAGTTGACGTTCTCGGGATATGACCCATATAGGGGTCAACGGATCGGCATGATCCGGCCTGAGTGGCGCCCCTGAACCCCACTCGTCCCCGCAACCCTTAGCCCCCGCCCTGGCCTCCGTGCAGGAGGACCGGATTTTGTAAAGCCCGCAGACACCCTGGTGTAAGGAGGCATCGATGAGTCATGTCACGGCTTTAAAGCGCGAAACAGCCACCCAAACTGTCCGCACCCCGGGTGCCGCAGTGAAAACCGAGACCGGAAAGACTCTCCGTCCGTCTCATAAGTGGGCTGTGGCAGGGGTGGAACCGTCGGTGATGGACATGCTGCGCGATCCGCTGGTGCAATTGGTGATGGCCCGTGATGCCATCAATGCCGACGATGTCGATGCCGCTTTGGCGCGGGCGCAGGCCCAGTTGGCCGAACTGGTGTGATCGTGTGATCTGCTGCCTGCGGAATGTCTTTTCCGAGGGCAGCGAAAAAAAATGCAAAAATGTAAAAAGGGGGCTTGCAAGGCCCCCTTTCCCGTTTTATAAAGCGCGCCTCGACGGTGATGCCGACGAGAAAATACCTCGATAAAGCATCGACTTATGCTGCTGTGGCTCAGGGGTAGAGCACTCCCTTGGTAAGGGAGAGGTCGAGAGTTCGAATCTCTCCAGCAGCACCAGTTTCAAGAACCCCGCCTGTCACTGCGACGGCGGGGTTTTTGCTGTCCGGTGTTTGGTTTGCTGTACGGTGTTTGGGAAGGCCATTATGGTTTAGCCCCCTGCCGGATCGAGGCACTGCGTGACCACATCCACAGGGTGCCAGCGGTGACCAGTGCCGCTTCGGCGGCCAGAACGGGACTGACGCCGAACTGGTGGGTCAGCCAGCCAGCCATCAGGCCACCAACCGCATCCATACCAAAGCGCAGGGCGGTGAACGAGGACATCACCCGGCCGCGCAGGCTATCGGGGGCCAGTGATTGCAGCAGGGCGTTGGTGGAGACGTTGACGGCGGTGATGCCCATCCCGATCCCCAGCGAGGCCAGCATGGCAAGGCTGAGCCAGCCTGTCCCGGCCAGCAGGGCGAGGTTCCCGGCAGCAAGGCACCAGCCAAGCACGATCAGGCGAACCAGTTGGCAGGTGTTTTTGCGCGAGGCCACCAGCAGGGTACCGACCAGCGCCCCGGCCCCCGAGGCCCCGAGCAGCCAGCCGAGGGTTTCGACGGTGCCGCTGAACACGTCCTTTGCCACAACCGGCATCAGCACCATGAACGCCGAGCCGGTGGCGTTGAGGGCTGCCACCCCCAGCAGCAGGCGGCGGATGGGCAGCGAGGTGATGGCAAAGCGCAAGCCATCGCGCAGGGCGGTCAGCAAGCCGGACGACGGTCCGCTGGCCGGTTGGGCGGGCAGGCTGGCGACGGCCAGCGCCACCGCCAGAAACGACAGGGCATTCAGACCAAAACAGACGGCTTCGGAGGTGGCGGCCAGAATGGCCCCGGCCAGCGGCGGGCCGACAAAGCGGGCACCGTTGAACAGCGAGGCATTCAGGGCGATGGCATTGCGCAGCATGGCGCGATCATCGACCAGCCCGGCCAGCATCGACTGGCGCAACGGCACATCAACGGCATTGAACAGGCCGAAGACCCCGGCCAACAGGATCAGATGCCACGGCACCAGCAGGCCGCTGGCGGTCAGCCCGGCGAGGATGACCGCCTGAGTGACCATCCCGCTTTGTACGATCAGGAACATCCGCCGTTTGTCCCAGCGGTCGATCAGCGGCCCGGCCAGCGGCGAGACCAGCAACTGGGGACTCTGGGCCAGAAAGGCGGTGGTCCCCAGCAGGGTGGCCGAGCCGGTCAGGCGATAGACCAGCCAGCTCATGGCGACGGTTTGCAGCCATGTGCCGAGGATCGACACCGCCTGACCGGCGAAATAGCGGCGATAGCGCGGAGCGTGCAGGGCATGCAGCAGGCCGGGCAGGCGCATCGGTCAGTATCCGGCCGGATCGCTGCTGGCTGGGGCCTGCACATCGCGGAAACTGGCCGCCAGTGCCGAGGTGGCCCGCATCAGCAGGGAGGTATCAATACCGACGGCGACAAACGAGGCTCCGGCGGCGAGGTACTGGCGGGCGAGGGTTTCATCGACCGCCAGAATGCCGCTGGGCACCCCCAGCCGCTTGAGGGTGGCTAGGGCTTCGGCAATGGCTTGCTGGACTTCGGGGTGCGACGGTGCCCCCAGATGCCCCAGCGAGGCTGCCAGATCGGCCGGGCCGATGAAGATGCCATCAACGCCGGGGGTGGTGGCGATGGCTTCCAGATTGTCCAGCCCCTGACGGCTTTCAATCTGCAACAGCAGGCACAGTTCGTCCGAGGCGGTTTTCAGGTAATCGCCCACCCGTCCCCAGCGCGAGGCCCGCGCCAGCGCCGCCCCGACACCGCGCATTCCGTGCGGCGGGTAGTGCAGCGAGGCCACCGTTTCCGCCGCCTGGTCCGCCGTTTCGATCATCGGCACCAGCAGGGTCTGGGCACCGATGTCCAGCAGTTGCTTGATCAGGGCGCGGTCGTTGTTGACCGGGCGCACCACCGGATGACTGGGGTAGGGGGCAACCGCCTGTAACTGGGACAGCAGCACCGGCACGTCGTTGGGGGCGTGCTCGCCGTCCAGCAACAACCAGTCGAACCCGGCTCCGGCGCACAGTTCGGCGCTGATCGGGCTGGTCAGGCCGATCCACAGGCCAATCTGCGGCTGCCCTGCGCTCAGGGCCTGTTTGAAGGTATTGCGGGGCAGATCCATCGAAAGGCTCCGTTGATGTGCCGTTAAAAGGTTACACGAACCGGCAGGCAATGGCCCCTAGCGGGCCGTAATCGACGTGGAACACGTCACCGGGACGGGCCGGGACCGGACGGGTGAACGACCCGGCCAGCACAATCTGGCCCGGCTCCAGCGCGATGTTGTGCGGGGCAAACCGCTTGCTCAGCCAGCAAATGCCGTTGGCCGGGTGGTTCAGCACCCCGGCGGCGACGCCGGTTTCTTCGATCACCCCGTTGCGGTACAGGATCGCCGACACCCAGCGCAAATCGACATCCATCGGCTTGACCGGACGCCCCCCCAGCACGATACCGGCGTTGGCGGCGTTATCGGAAATGGTGTCAAACACCTTGCGCGGGCGCTTGCTGGCCGGGTCGATCCGGTGGCAACGGGCATCAATGATTTCCAGCGCCGGGATGACGTAATCGGTGGCCGACAGCACATCGGTGACGCTGACATGCTCGCCCTGCAACGGATGCTTCAGGATGAACGCCAACTCGACTTCCAGCATCGGGGTGATGAAGCGCGAGCAGGGGATGTCCGATCCTTCGGGAAAGGCCATGTCGTCCAGCAGGGTGCCGAAATCCGGCTCGTCAATCTGCGATGATTGCTGCATGGCGCGCGAGGTCAGGCCGATCTTGTGGCCGATCACCCGGCGACCTTCGGCAATTTTCATCGCCACCCAGGCTTTTTGCACCGCATAGGCGTCGTCGATCCCCATCGCCGGGTGATCGAGGGACAGCTGGCCACAGGCCGAGCGGCTTTTTTCGGCGGCGTCCAGGCGCTGGGCGGCAGCAGTGATTTCGGCGGGGGTGAGGGTGAGGGAGGTGCTCATCGCATCAGGCCTTTTTGAAACGGGCGTGGACGTTGTTGTGCTTGTAGGTGCCGCCTTCCTCGAATTCGTACAGCTCCATCGACAGGGCGAAATAGCCGCTGGCGAACAGGGGGGCGAAGTGCTCTTTCATCATCTCGAACAGCGCATCACAGGTCTGTCGTTTGACCTGTTCATCCCGTCCGGCGCCGATTTTCAGGGTGGCGTGGACAAAGGCATAGTCTTCCTCGTCGTCGGCCATCACGTAATCGTTCAGCTCGATGGCGCGGGCGCGGATGCCGCCGATGGGGAACACGCCGTTCTGGGCGATCAGGATCTGGTTGACCTTGCGCAGCATCGCGCGCATGTCGGTGCGGCCCTTGATGTTGTCGGTGTACTCGGCAATGAAGTGCGGCATGGGACAGGCTCCGTCGGGAGAAAGGGGGAGGAGCACGCCTCCCCCCGGCAGGTCAGACCATCAGGCAGCGATCGGGAACACCGCGTTCACCTGACCGGTGCCTGCGGCTTCAAAGTAGTCGGTGACGATTTCGACCTTTTCGGCGTAGTTTTCGCCACCCAGAGCGCCCAGCAGCATGGCGGTATCGTGCATCAGGCCTTCGCCGTGGCAGGTCTTGGCGTACAGCGGCAGCATGCGGGTGAATTCGGCAAAGCGGCCTTCTTTCCACAAATCGACCACCCGCAGGTCAACCTGCTTGTAGAACTCGTTGGAGATGGTGAAGAAATGCTCCATCGTCTTCAGGGTGGTGTTCGGGTGGATGGCGTGCGACAGCGACCCCGACGCCAGAATGGCAAAGGTGCCTTCCGACCGTTCGATGGCTTCGCGGATGGCTTCGCCAACCCTGGCGGATTCCTGATGGTCGTGGACGGTGCACAGGCAAGCCACCGAGACGATCTTGAACGCCTGATCCCCGTTCATCAGCCACATCGGCACCAGCGTGCCGTATTCCAGTTTCAGGCTGTCAACATGATGGGAGCGGACGGTGACACCCTTTTCTTCGGTGGCGATTTTGGCGATCAGATCGGCGACTTCCGGGTTGCCCTGATATTCATAGGCCATGTTGCTCAGCAGGTGCGGGAACTCGTTGGAGGTGAACACCCCCTTGAAATGCGAGTTACCGTTGATGTGATAGGCGTTGTTGATCAGCCAGTGTGAGTCCAGCACGATCACCGTATCCACCCCCAGATCGCGCATCCGCTGGCTGATGGCGCGGTGGCCATCGCAGGCCTGCTGGCGGCATCCCTTGAACGGGCCTTCCTGTTCGGACAGGTACATGGTCGGAACATGCGCAATCTTGGCGGCAAAAGCGAGCTTACCCATGGTGACGTCTCCCGGTTTTGGTCCCCCCGCCGGTTATGAATGGCGGGGGGCTCTGTTTTATGATGAGAACAAGAGAAAGAGGGGATGCCTTACACGCCCCAGCGCGGGATGTGGTGGCTGCCCAGCGACATGCAGACGTTCTTGACCTCAAGGAAGGCTTCGTAGGAGAAGTGCCCACCTTCGCGGCCAACACCCGAGCCCTTGATGCCGCCGAACGGCTGGCGCAGGTCGCGGACGTTCTGCGAATTGACGAACACCAGCCCGGCTTCGATGCCGCGCGCCATGCGCAGGGCACGGGAGCCGTTTTCGGTCCAGACGTACGAGGCCAGGCCATAGCTGGTGTCGTTGGCAATCGCCAGTGCGTGGGCTTCGTCCTTGAACGGGATCACGCAGGCGACCGGGCCAAAGATTTCTTCCTGTGCCACCTGCCAGCTGTTATCGACATCGGCCAGCACGGTCGGACGGACGAAGTTGCCGTTCTTCAGGTGATCGGGCAGACCTTCCGGCAGACCCATGCCCCCGGCCACCACCCGCGCCCCGGCATCAATGCCGAGCTGGATGTAGCGCATCACCTTTTGCTGGTGTTCGCGGGTGATCATCGGACCGACGTTGGTTTCTTCGTTCAGCGGGTCGCCAACCACCACCTTGCGGGTCCGTTCGGCCAGACGCTGGACAAAGGTTTCATAGATGCTTTCCTGCACCAGAATGCGGGTGCCGTTGGTGCAGCTTTCACCGTTGTTGCCATAGACCGACATGATCGCGCCATCCAGCGCCCGTTCCAGATCGGCATCTTCAAAGATGATGTTCGGTGACTTGCCGCCCAGCTCCATCGAATAGCGCTTCAGGCCGCCAACGCTGGCAATGTGCTGGCCGGTGGCGGTCGAGCCGGTGAACGACACCGAACGCACATCCGGGTGACACACCAGCGCTTCGCCGACGGTGGCGCCATAGCCGTGAACGATGTTGAACACCCCCGGCGGAATACCGGCTTCGAGGATCAACTGGCCCAGACGGTCGGCAGACAGCGGCGACAGCTCGCTCATCTTCAGGACGGCGGTGTTGCCAAAGGCCAGACAGGGGGCGGTCTTCCAGGTGGCGGTCATGAACGGCACGTTCCACGGGGAAATCAGGCCGCACACCCCGACCGGCTGGAAGATGGTGTAGTTCAGGTGATCACTGGTCGGATAGGTTTCACCATCCACATGCTGGCAGGCATCGGCGAAGAAATAGAAATTGTCCGCCGCGCGCGGCACCAGCATCTTTTTGGTCCGCCAGTACGACTGGCCGGTGTCGCTGCTTTCCAGCCTGGCGATTTCGTCAACGTGCTGGTTGATCAGGTCGCCAACGTTGCGCAGCAGGCGGGCGCGGGTGGCGGCGGGCAGACCGGCCCACTTGGGGAAGGCATCCTTGGCGGCGGCAACGGCGGCGGCGACTTCGGCGGCTCCACCGGCGGCGATCTCGCAGATCACCTCATTGGTGGTCGGGTTCAGGTTGGGGATGGTGGTTTCGCTCGCCACCTGCTGACCATTGATCAGGTGTTTGATCATCGGAACACTCCGTTTGCATCGCATCGGTAAAAAGGGAGAGAGGGGATCAGGCCGCGCCGAAATAGGTGGTGTCATCGACCACTGTGTTGCGCAGGCGGCCAACGCCAGCGACTTCGGTTTCCACCACGTCGCCCGGTTTGACATCGACGATCCCGTCGGGGGTGCCGGTCAGGATCACGTCGCCGGGCGACAGGGTCATGAACGACGACAGGTATTCGATCAGCGCCGGAACGCCGAACACCATGTCGCGGGTGTTGCCAGCCTGCACCTGCTCGCCGTTGACATAGGTGCGGATGTCCAGCGCCATCGGGTCCGGCACATCGGCGGCATCAACGATCCACGGCCCCAGAACAGTGCAGCCGTCGCGGTTTTTGGTGCGCAGGTTGGGGCGATAGTAGTTTTGCAGGTAGTTGCGGATGGCATAGTCGTTGGCCACCGTATAGCCCGCCACATAGTCATAGGCATCGGCCGCCGACACGTTGCGACCGGTGCGCCCGATCACCACCGCCAGTTCGCACTCATAGTGCATGAAGGCGGCATCGGCCGGGCGACGGGTGACGGCACGATGGCCGACGAAGGTTCCCGGGCCTTTCAGGAAGGCCAGCGGCTTTTCCGGGGCCTTGAAGGCCAGTTCCTTGGCATGATCGGCGTAGTTGATCGCCAGCGCAAAGGTGGTCTGCGGCTCGACTGGCGGCAACCACACCACCTGCTCTTCGCGCAGGCAGCGGCCATCGGCCAGAATCACCCGGTCTTCGCGGACTTCGGCGTCATGAATGGCCCCGTTATAGGCGACACGTGCGCGCTTCATTTATTCGGCCTCCGCCAGAGAACATTCCAGGGCTCCCAGCCCGTCCACTTCGATCCTGATCCGGTCGCCCCGGCGGGCGGTGGGAACGGCTCCGACCGGATAGCCCAGCGTCAGCACATCGCCGCCGGACAGCGCCATGAAGTCGGTGACGTCAGCGATCAGGGTCGGCAGCGGACGCACCAGATCGGACAGGGTGCGGCTGGCCATCAGGACGTCATTGACGAAGGTGCGGATTTCCAGCGTATGCGGGTCGGCAATCTGGTCGGCGGACACCACCCACGGGCCGACCGGGCAGGCGCCGTCAAAGCACTTTTCCTGCACCGGCGGACGGTAGACGCTGGGGTTCGGCTGGCTGAGGTCGAGCACGATGGTGTACCCGGCAACGGCACTCATGGCGGTGTTGGCCGAGGCGCGCGCCACCTGATGCCCCATCACCGCCCCGATGGACGCCCCCAGTTCAACGCTGTCGGCGTAGGGCGGCAGAGTGATCACGCTGCCGTGGCCGCGATGGGTGTTTTTCGGCTTGAAGTACATCACCGGCACGGTCGGCGGGGCAGCATAGGGCGGCTGGGTCAGCGCCGGGCCGAACCGTTCGACGGTGGCGGTTTCGTTCAGCAGGGGGCCATAGATCCAGCCGGTGACCGCAGGGGCAAAGCTGCCATCGGTCAAGGGGATCTGCTGACCGCCCAGGTCAAGGGACAGGCCGTCGGCACTGACCGCCGCACAAAGCGGGGCGGTCTGGCCGGGCAGGCTGATGCGGGCAGTGCGCATGGAGAACGCTCCTGTTGGGATAAGGCGGGGAAAAAGAAGAGCTAAAGGTGGACTAACCCGTGATATGGACCAGCCACAGGCAGATCGGCGGGAAAAACACCAGCGCCACGATGCGGACCAGATCCGAGGCGAGGAACGGCATCACGCCCTTGGCGGTTTCGATCATCGGAACGTTTTTCGCCAGCTTGTTGATCACGTACAGGTTCATGCCGACCGGCGGATGGACCAGACCGATTTCCACCACCATCAGGGCAACAATTCCGAACCACACCGATTTGTCGGCCAGAGCCATGCCGTAGAAATCCAGCCCCATCACCACCGGGTAAAAGATCGGGATGGTCAGCAGAATCATCGCCAGCGAGTCCATCACGCAGCCCAGCAGGACATAGACGGCGATGATCAGGAACAGCACCGCCAGCGGCGGCATGCCGCTGTTCTTCACCCACAGGGCCAGCTCGGCCGGCATCTGGGTCAGGGCCAGCGCCGAGTTCAGCAAGTCGGCCCCGATCAGCACCATGAAGATCATCGCGGTGGCAATGGCGGTGCCAAAGATGCTCTCGCGCAGGCCCTTCAGCGACAGCTTGCCGGAGACCAGTGCAATCAATCCGCAGGCGGCGGCCCCGATCGAGGCGGCTTCGGTCGGGTTGGCCCAGCCACCGTAAATCCCGACAATCACCACCAGAAACACCAGCAACACCGGCAGAACGCTCAACTGCGAGCGCAGCATCTGCATCACCGGCACCCGCTCGCTGGCCGGACCGGCTTCGGGGTTACGGGTGACAATCAGGCGGATCACCACCATGTAGCCAAGGGCAGCCAGCAGGCCGGGGATGACGGCGGCAACAAACAGCTTGCCGATTGATTCCTGGGTCAGCACGGCATAGATCACCAGCGGCACCGACGGCGGGATCAGGATGCCGAGCGTTCCGCCCGCCGCCAGCGTGCCGGTTGCCAGACGGCCCGAGTAATTGTGCCGTTGCAATTCCGGCAGGGCGACTTGCCCCATGGTGGCGGCGGTGGCCAGCGACGAGCCGCAAATGGCCCCAAAGGCGGCACAGGCGGCGGTGGCGGCATAGGCCAGGCCACCCCGGAAATGGCCGATCAGCGAGCCCGCAGCGCGGAACAGCGCCAGCGACAGGCCGCCATGGGTGGCGAACTGGCCCATCAGGATGAACAGCGGAATGACGGCCAGGTCATAGTTCGACAGGCGGGCATAGGCCAGCGTGTTGAGGGTATACAGCCAGGCGTTGGTGTCGCCGCTGTTCAGGATCAGGTAAATCGCCGAGGCAACGCCGAACATGGCCACCCCGATATGCACCCGCAGGGCCAGCAACAGCAACAGAACGCCAAAGCCACAGAGGCCAAGAGTAACGCCACTCATCACGAGGCCTCCTCGTTGCACAGGTCGTCACACAGGAAAAAGGCACGCACCGCACGGTACAGCGCACATAGCACCGTCAGGGCCAGCGACGGGATCATCAGCAGAACGGGGATCCACAGCGGCAGGGCGGTCAGGGCGGCAATCTCGCCACTGTCGCGGCTGTCGAGCATTTGCAGACCGGTCCGCCAGGCCAGCAGGGCAAAGACGGCGGCCAGCAGGATGTCCGTCACCGCATCCATGCGCTGGCGCAGGGCCGGGCGGCAGCCTTCGGTAAAGAATTCGACCCGCAAATGGTCGCCGCGCAGGGTGCACAGCGGCAGGAACGCCGCCGACGCCACCGCGCACCCCATCTGCATCAGTTCCACGTCACCATTGACGGGATGGAACCCCAGCTTGCGCGCAATGATCGACACCAGTGACATACCGATCAGGGCCAGCAGGATCAGGCCCCCAGCCCACGCCAAAGCCTCGGCGGCAAGGGTCAGCCATCGTTCGATACGGTCGTGGACAGACCGCTCCTCTGGTGGATAGAGCAATTCGGTCATGAATACAGTCCTAGCCTGAAGTGAGGGCGCAGGAAGGGGATCCCCGGCCAGTGGCCGTGAAGCAGGCATCAGCAGGATGCAGGGATCCCGTCACGGACGCCGGGGCGTCCGTGGGGGAAGCCGATCAGGGAGATATGACCCGAAGCGGGCCGGTCAGTTCTGAACGGGGAAGTATTTCGCTGACAGGGCGCGGGCACCGTCCAGCATTGCCTGTCCGTTCAGGCCGCGCTTGGTCACTTCGCCAGCCCATTCCTGATCAATCGAGACGGTCACCGACCGCATCTTTTCATAGGTTTCGGCGGACAGCGGATGGACCACCGTACCGGGCAGGCCGGCGGCATAGGTCATGTTGGCGGCGGTGACCTCATCCCACACCCGGCCAAAGGTTTCAACCAGCGGCAGGCCGGATGTTTCGTCAACAATGGCCTTCAGGTCGGCGGGCAGGGAGTCATACTTCTTTTGATTCATCAGCATGGTCAGCACGGTACCAACCACCAGCGGCTGACCGGCGGGCGGCGAGACGTGATAGCGGGTCACTTCGTCGATCTTGGTCGGACGCATCAGTTCCCACGGCATCACGCCACCGTCAACCACCCCTTTGGAAATGGCTTCGGTCACCTGCGCGGGCGGCATCGATACCGGCACACCGCCCAGCGCCTGCAAGGTCTTGGCTGACAGGCGGGTCGAGGTGCGCAGCTTGAGCCCGGCGATATCCAGCGGATTGACGATGTCCTTGTTGGCGGTGTGGAACACCGCGCCACCGTCAATATGAACGGCCAGAACGTGATAGGCGCTGAATTCGTCCTTGGCGAACTGGTTGTAATAGTCCCAGGTCATCCGGCTGCCGTCGAGGGCATTGGCGACCATGAACGGCAATTCCATCGCTTCGATGGCCGGGAAGCGGCCCGCCGAATAGCCCGGAGCGGTCCACACCACGTCGGCAATGCCGTTGCGCACCTGATCGACCAGTTGCGACGGCGTGCCGCCCAGCTGCATCGACGGGTAAATCTGGCACACCAGACGGTTTTGGGATTTCTGGGCCAGGGCATCACACCACGGGCCGATCACCTTTGTCTGCGCCGGGGCGACGGCAGGCAGGAAGTGGGCAATTTTCAGCACCACCTGATCATCGGCATGGGCGGTTGACGCCATGCCAGCCAGGGACAGGACAGCGGTCATCGCTGTGGCTCGGCACAGGGCGAGAGCGTTAAAACGCATTGTTTCCTCCGTGTTCGGGACGCTGTTGGTTTTTGGTCAGGCATCCGTGCGCCGGTTTGTTTTTGGTCCGGCATTTTTGTGTCTCGCAACTGCGCTGACAGACATTGCATCTGCGAGATAGTTAACATGTTAGGTATCACCATCTCACTAACATGTTAGCAAGTCAAGCGCGTTCCTCACGCCAAAAATAAGGATATTGCGGAGGCCATCGCTAGCGGTTGACCTGCCTGCGGTTTCCGGGCATTCCTGCCCCTCGCCGGAGGCGCGTTTGTTACCGAAAGGGAAGGTTCCGCCATGAGTGAGACACCGTTACACCCCAACCTGCCGCTGATGCTGTTGCAGACGCGCGAAGAGGTGATCAACCGCTTTCGCCCGATCCTCAACCATTTCGGGGTGACCGAACAGCAGTGGCGGATTTTGCGCGTGCTGCGCTTTCGGGTGTCGATGGAGCCCAAGGAAATCTGCGAAACCTGCCTGTTTCTCAGCCCCAGTCTGGCCGGGGTGCTGGCGCGGATGGAGGCCGACGACCTGATCCACAAGGAACGGATGGAAAGCGACCTGCGGCGGGTCAATGTGTCGGTGACCGACAAGGGGCGGGCGCTGGTGGACACGGTCATGCCGCTGATCCGGGCGCAATACCTGCTGATCGAACAGCATATCGGGCGCGAGACTCTGGGCGAGCTGTGCGCCGTACTCGACCGGCTGGGGGCCTATGACTGGGAGGCGATTCCGTCGGTGGCCTTGCCATCCTGATCGTCTTCCGCCTGACCACAGCCAAGGCAGGCCGACAGGGCAGCGAGCAGATGATGCAGTTGTTCCAGCCGCTCGGGGCCAAACGAATCGGCGATGCGGTCATAATGGCACTCGGCACCTTGCCCGACCAAGCAGGCCAGCGCCTGCCCGGCGGGGGTCAGCGAAACCAGCGCCGTACGCTGGTCGCCGGGTTCACTGCGCCGCTGAATCAGGTCGCGCTGGCCCAGATCGCGCAGGATGCGGGTCAGGCTGGGCATGCTGATCAGGCTGATCTGCGCCAGTTGACCGGCGCGCATCTCGCCGTGGCTGGCCAGCGCCTTTAACGCCCGCCATTGTTGTTCGGTGATCTGATGGTTGCGCAGGTTGGGGCGGAATCCGGCCATCACGTCTTCGCGCGCCTTCAGCAGCGCCATTGGCAGGGAACGGGAAAAGGCTCGCAAGGCACCTTGAGGGGCAGGGGCAGGGGCAGGGGCAGGGGAATCGTCCCGTTTCGTGGTCATTGCGGGGGCTCCTGCTCTGGTTGTAGGGATGCGGTGACCTTGACACAGGTTAAGGGGGTATGTAAGGAACATGTTAGTAATTAACCTGTTAATTACCGTCCAGTGTGGCTGACAGGGCACACCCCTCTCTTCCACCGCTGTTGCAGGGGATGCCCATGATTGACCGTACTGCCATCCTGACCGCCGCCCTCGCCGAAGCCAGCCGTTTGCAGGTGACCGTCAGTGTGGCGATCACTGACCCCGGGGGTCATCTGCTGGCCTTGTGGCGGATGGACGGAGCACCGTTCCATACCGCGACGCTGGCGCAGGACAAGGCCGCCACCGCCGCCGGGTTCGGCTTTGCGACGGCGGCATGGAAAGAGCGGATTTCTGATCAGCCGCATCTGTTGACCGGTCTGAACGGGCGCGCGGGGATGATCCCGATTGGTGGCGGTCTGCCGCTGTATCAGGACGGGAGACTGGTCGCCGCCATCGGAGTTTCCGGGGCCAAGGAGCAGCAGGACTGCCAGATTGCGCAGGCGGGGGCGGAGGCTTTTGCGGTTTCAGGCCTGCGTCCGGCGGCCCAGCCATAGCGGCATCAGCACACTCAGCAGAATGATGCGCAGGAAGTGATGGGCGGCGACAAAGGTCGGGTCAAAGCCCAAGGCCAGTGCCACCGCCACCATCGCTTCGACGCCGCCGGGGGCAAGGGCCACCCAGGCCTGACCGAGGTTCAGGTCACTGACCTGCACCAGACCCCAGGCAAACGCAGCCGCCACCAGCAGGGCAATCACCACCGCCGACAGTGCAGCGGGAAACAGGCGGCGCAGGTCGGCAAGGGTGATTTTGGTAAACCGCGAACCAACCACCGTGCCGGTCACCACATAGACCGGCAGGCTGACCAGTTGCGGCGGTACACCATGGACCCAGTCGGCGGCATGACCGATGGCGCTGATCACCATCCCGGCCATCAGCGAGGCGACCGGAACGTTCCAGCGCGACAGCAGCAGACCACAGGGAATGGCCAGTGCCAGCAGACTGGCGAAGGCAGGGAGCGGCAACTCCACCCGCCCGCCAGAGGCCAGCGGTGCCCCAAGGGCCAGCAGCGGCGGCAGGACGGCGGTCATGGCAAACAGGCGGGTGCTCTGGATGGTCAGCACGCTGGGCAGATGGCCGCGTCCTTCCAGCACCAGCGCCAGCGTATAGCTCATCGAGCCGGGCGAGGAGGCCATGCGGGCGCTGTCGCGGTCGATGCCGCACACCCGCTGCAAAAAGACCGATGACAGCAGCATCACCGCCACTGTACACAGCGGCACCGCCAGCAGGCTGGGCCCCCACTGGCGGGCATGATCCAGCGTCTGGCCGTCAATGCCCGAACCGATCGACAGGCCGATGCAGGCGAAAGCCCCGTCGCGCAGCCAGCGCGGAACCTCGGCCCGCAGACCGCTCAGGCTGGCGGCCGCGACCAGCAGGGTTGGCCCCATCAGCCACGGCGCTGGCAGGCCGATGGCGGAGGCAAGGCCCCCGCCACTCGCCCCGACCAGCAAAGCGCACACCAGATGCCCTGTGGCCTTCAGTGTCATTCTTCCCCCAGATCCGAGGCCTGCCGCTTTTGGCGGCGGCTCATCAACAGCGGCAGGAACAGGACGGCAATGGCGATGGCATACAGGGCCAGACTGCTGACCGATTCAAACAGGATGGTCCAGTCGCCGCCAGACATCGACAGGGCGCGCCGCAGGTTGTCTTCAAACAGGCCGCCCAGCACCACCCCGAGGATCACCGGCGCCAGCGAGAAGTCCAGCTTGCGCAGGAACCAGCCGAACACGCCCAGACCCAGCATCATGAACAGGTCGAACGAGTTGCCAACCACCGAATAGGTGCCGATGAAGGTCAGCACCGCAATCACCGGGATCAGGTACTTGTGCGGAATGGTCAGCATGCGGGCAAACAGGCCCACCAGCGGCAGGTTGATCACCAGCAGGGCGATATTGCCGATATACATCGAGGCAATCAGGCCCCAGGCAATTTCCGGGTGCTGGCTGAACAGCATCGGGCCGGGCTGGACGTTGAACATCAGCAGGGCACCGAGCAGGATGGCGGTGGTTCCCGAGCCGGGAATGCCCAGCGTCAGCATCGGCACCATCGCCCCGCCTGCCGAGGCGTTGTTGGCGCTTTCCGGGGCGGCCAGCCCGCGAATGTCACCTTGACCAAAGGTTCCGCTGGCTCCGGCCAGACGCTTTTCGGTGCCATAGGACACCGCCGAGGCCACCGACGCGCCGGTGCCGGGCAGGACGCCGACAATGAAGCCGATCAGCGATGACCGGACCAGGGTCCAGCGCACGGCAATCAAATCTTTCCATGACACAAAGGTCTTGTCGATGGCGCGCACCACCAGCGTATCGGTCGCCATGCCTTCGACCAGCGCCAGCAGCTCGGCGATGCCGAACAGGCCGATCACCACCACCAGAAAATCAATGCCGGAAAACAGGTCGGGAATCCCGAAGGTAAAGCGGTTGACGCCGGTGTTGGCATCAACCCCGACCGAGGCAATCATCAGGCCGAGCAGGGCGCCAATGATGGTCTTGGTCGAATTCCGCCCGACCAGTGATGACAGGGTGGCAAAGGCAAACACCATCAGGGCGACGTATTCGGCGGGGCCAAAACTGATCGCAAAGCGGGCCAGCAGCGGGCCGAACAGGGTCATCAACACCACCGCCAGCGTCCCGCCAAAGAACGAGGCAACCGCCGACAGTGACAGGGCACGTCCGGCCTGACCCTGCTTGGCCAGCGGGTTGCCGTCCATGGTGGTCATCACCGCCCCGGCGTCGCCGGGAACATTGAGCAGGATGGAGGAAATACGTCCGCCATACTCGGCACCATAGTAAATCCCGGCCAGCAGGATCAGGGCCGATTCCGGCGGAAAGCGCAGGCTGTAGGCGATGGGCAGCAGGATCGCCACCCCGTTGATCGGGCCAATGCCCGGCAAGGCCCCGATCAGGGTACCGGCAAAGCACCCGAATAGCACCAGCCCCAGGTTCATGGGGGTCATGGCGACGGAAAAACCGTCAGCCAGCATATGTAATGTTTCCAGCATTGCAGGGCTTCCTTACAGGGGCAGCAGGCCAGCAGGGACGTTCAGGGCCAGAATCCAGGCGCACAGGGCATAGCCACCGACGCCCATCCCGACCCCGAACAGGGCACTGCGCAGCCAGTCGGCACCGAGGTAGCGGGCGGTCAGGGTGCAGAACAGGGCGGTGGACAGGATGAAGCCGAGCGGCTCGAACAGGATGGCATAGGCCAGCAGGGCCGACCCGATGGTCAGCAGGCTGCGGATGGCGGTGGCGCCATGCCAGTCCGGGTCACTGTCCGGGCGGCGGGCCATGGCCACCGAGGCGACAGCCAGTGCCAGTGCCAACAGGCGCGGCCAGGTTTCCGGTCCCAGCGGGTCATATTGAAACGGCGCATGCAGGGTCAGCGCCACGCAGCCATAGCCCAGCGCAAGCAGGAACAGGGCCGCAGCAAAGATGCGGTCGATCATGGCGATCCTCGATGATGGAGCGGTGGCGGGACGGGGCAAGGGCGATCGCAGACGACACCTTTGCCCCGATTCCCGGAACGGTTTACTGGATCAGGCCAGCATCCTTGGCCAGAGCCCGCATCTGGGCGGTCTGGTCATGAATATAGGCGGTCAGCTCGTCGCCGGACTTTTCCAGCGGGAACAGGCCCTGTTCTTCCTGAATGCGCCGGAATTCCGGCGTGGCAAAGATTTTGCGGAAGGCCTCGACATAGGTGTTATAGGCCTCGTCCGAGACGTGCTTGCCCATGTAGAACCCGCGAACAATACCCCATTCCACGTCGTATCCCTGCTCTTTGGCGGTCGGGATTGAGCCAAACGGCGCCGGCAGGCGTTCGGGAGACAGAACGGCCAGCACCCGCATTTCGCCGGTTTCAAGGTGCGAGCGCATTTCACCGACATCGCCGGGCATCACCTGAATGCTGCCGCCCAGCAGGTTGGCCATCGCATCGCCGCCGCCTTCAAAGGCGACATAGCGCATCTTGCGCGGATCAAGACCGGCCTTGCGGAACAGCAGGGCGACCTTCATCCAGTCTTGCCCGCCGACCGAACCACCAGCCCCGACCACGATGCTGGACGGGTTCTTTTTCCACGCGTCCATCAAGTCCTGAAAGGTCTTGTAGGGAGAGTCGCCGCGCACGACGATGGCACCGTAATCGGTACCGGCAGTGGCCACCCAGCGGGCGTCCTTTTCGGTCCACTCGCCCCATTTGCCTTCGGCGATGTTCAGGATCGAGCCGGTGGAAAAGGCAACGATGGCGTTGCCGTCACTGGTGCGCACGCTGTTGAACTGGTTATAGGCCACCGCGCCGACGCCACCGGGCAGGTAGGTCACCCGCATCGGATTGGTGAGGGTCTTGGTGACATCAAAGGTGGTCAGGGCAATGCGGCAGGTCAGGTCAAAGCCGCCACCGGGCTTTGCCGGAGCCACGCACTCGGGCTTTTCCGGCTGACCGGCCCACACGGACGTTGACAGCATGCTGGTGGTCGGCAAGACAATAGACAGCGCCCCAAGGGTGGACAGGGCGAATGTAGACAGAATTCTGGCGTAAGACCGCATTGTTTCCTCCTGGGTATTTTGCTTGCGTGCCGGTGCTCATAAAAGCGGCACGGCTTGGCGTCAGAATGCTCTGCGGGTTCTGACAAAATTCTGACAGTCTGACAGACAGCGGAAAAAGAGGCCTTGCTCACCATGCGCATCCTGTTGATCGAAGACGCCGAAGATGTGGCCGACGCCGTGGCGCACAGCTTTCGCCGTGGCGGCCACGCGCTGGATGTGGCCGCCGATCTGGCTCAGGCCGAAGACGCGCTGGCGGTGCAGGATTTCGATTTGCTGATTCTCGACCTGAACTTGCCCGACGGCAGCGGCCTCGACCTGTTGCAACGGGTGCGCAGGCGGCAGGCAACGCCGGTGCTGATTCTGACCGCCCGCGATGCCATCGAAGAACGGGTGGCGGCGCTGGATGCCGGGGCCGATGATTATCTGGTCAAGCCGTTTGACCTGCGCGAGCTGGAAGCCCGCGCCCGCGTGCTGTTGCGCCGTCGGCAGGATGCCGCCAGCTCGGTGCAGTCCTATGGGGCGCTGATGATTGACAGTGCCAACGGAACGGTGGCCCATCACGGGCGGGATCTGGGGCTGACCCGGCGCGAATTCCGCCTGCTGGAAATCCTGCTCGCCGCCCGGGGCAAGGCGATTGACAAGCAACGGATCCTCGACAAGCTGTTCGCCTTTGATGACAGTGCCGCCCTGAACACCGTTGATGTCTATGTCGCCCGTCTGCGCAAACGGTTACAGGGCAGTGGCGTGACGGTGCAGACCATGCGGGGATTCGGTTTTCGGCTGGAGATGGAATGACCACGCCGTACCCCTATTCGTCGATCAAGGCCCGGTTGCTGATCCCTTTGCTGGCGATTCTGCTGGCCGGAACCTTTGCGTTGGCAGTTGCCGCCGCGCCCTACAGCCGGAAAGCGGTGGATTCCGTCTATGACCTGTTGCTGGCCGGGGCGGTGTTGCAGATTGGCGAGCGGGTGCAGGTCGATGATGGCGAGGTGGTGGTTGATCTGCCGGGGTCGGCGTTCGAGTTGCTGGCGCTGGCCCGCGAAGACCGGGTGTTTTACCGCGTCCTGTCGCCGGATGGGCGGACGGTGACCGGAGATGATGTGCTGCCCGAACCGGTGCGCCATCTGACCCCAGGCAAGCCACTGTTCTATAATTCGTCGGTGCTGGGCAGTCCGGTGAGGGTGGCGGCGCTGCGGCGGGAGATGGCCGAGCGGTCGTTGTCCGGCTCGGTACTGGTGCTGGTGGCGCAGACGATGCAGGCCCGCGATGATCTGGCCGAAACCCTGTGGCGTGGGTCATTGGTGGCGATTGGTCTGGTCTGCCTGCTGATCCTGCTGCTGAGTGCGCTGGCGGTGCGGGTGGCGTTGCGTCCGTTGGCCTCGATTGATCAGGCGTTGCTGGCGAAAAACCCGCGCGACCTGTCGCCGCTGGTGATCGAGGCTCCGGCCGAGCTGACCCACACCGTCTCGGCCATCAACCAGTTTCTTGATCGCCTGCGCACCCAGGTCAACAGCACCCAGAGCTTTATCGCCGATGTCAGCCACCAGTTGCGCACCGCCATTACCGCCATCCGGGCGCAGGCCGAACTGGCCGCCGAGGAAGACGACCCCGACCGCCTGCGGATGCTGGCGGCACGCATTCACAAACGCTCGGTCGGGCTGGGGCGGTTGTCGTCGCAGATTCTCAACCGGGCGATGGTCATCCACCGGGCCGATGCGGTGCCGCTGATTCCGCTTGATCTGCGGGCGCTGGCGCTGAACGCCGATGATCTTGACCATGCGCCGCTGCCAAAGGACGAAGTGCTGGTGGCGGGCGACCCGGTGAGTCTGGAAGAAGCCCTCAACAACCTGATCAGCAATGCGCAGCGCTATGGGCAGCCGCCGCTTGCGGTGCGGGTGTGGCAGGATGATCAGGCCGACCGCGCCTGTCTGGCGGTACGCGACCACGGGCAGGGCATCCCGCCCGAGCACTGGGAGCAGGCAGGCGAGCGGTTCAACCGCATCGGGCAGGGCGGCGCCGAAAGTGCCGGACTGGGGCTGGCAATCGTCAAGGCGGTGGCCGAGGCCCATCAGGGCAGCCTGCTGATCCAGCGAGGGGAAGACGGAGGCTTTGAGATCGGCATGAGCATCCCGCTGTTGCACGAGGAGCCTCTGGCATGATCGCCCGCCTGTCTCTGGTCTGCGGGGTTCTGGCCGCGCTGCTCGCACCATCGCTGCTGCGGGCCGAGCAGCCGGTGCTGCCGCTGGCCCTGCCATCGCTGGAACGGTCGTCGGTCAGTGGGCATTTACGCATCCTGTCGGCCACCGATGCCGAGATGATCGCGCCGCTGTTGCAGGGGTTCCGGCACCGTTATCCCGACATTACCGTTGAGTATGTCGAATATGACCAGTCGCAGGACCTGAACCGCGATGTGCAAGCCGCCTGTCGTCAGCATATGCCGCTGGCCGACCTGATCATCAATTCGGCGATTGATTTGCAGGTCAAGCTGGTGAACGGCGGCTGTGCCCAGCGGCAGAGCCTGCGGGCGGCGCTGCCCGAGTGGGCCAGATGGCGCGATGAACTATATGGCCTGACCTATGAGCCGGTGGTGATCGCCTACCGCAAAAGCGCTTTCCCGGCGGGCAATCCGCCGCGCAGCCGGTTCGAGATGCTGGACCTGATGCGCCATGACCCCGCTCTGTATTATGGCCGGGTCGGGACCTACGACATCCGGTCGTCGGGGGCGGGCTATCTGTTCATGACCCTGGACGCCACGCAGGCCAGCACCTTTGGCCGGATGATGGAAAGCCTCGCCCGTTCGCAGGCCCGGCTGGTCTGTTGCAGTGCGCAGGTGCTGGACGGATTACAGGATGGCTCGCTCAGTCTGGGCTACAACATCCTCGGGGCCTATGCCCTCGACCGCCAGCGCAAGGGCGGCAGTGAGATCGGGATCATCTTCCCCGAAGACTACACGCTGGTGTTCACCCGCACCGCCTTTGTCTACAAATTCGCCAGTAATCCCTCGGCGGCGGCGGCCTTCATCGACTTTGCCCTGTCCGACGAGGGCCGCCGCATCTCGCGCGAGGAAACCACCCTGCTGAACCCGATCGACGGCGAGCCTGCCTTGCGGGTGCTGTACGGTCTGCCCCCCGATGCGCCGCTGCGCTTGCGCCCGATCGAGATTTCCCCCGCCCTGCTGCTGGGGCAGGACCAGCAAAAGCGCCGCCATCTGCTGAAGGAATGGCTGGCGGCGCTGCACGAGATTGCCAGTGAGGGGCCGGGGGAGGGGTGGTGAGGAGGGTGGGGTTTTGATTTGTAATTTCCGTGTAAATGACAGGATCATGGGATATAGTTCCATGATCCTGTCAAATTATTCTATTTTTCATGATATGAATTAAATGCATAAATTTATTTTTCTGAAGAATGATGATTATTGAAAATTTATATCTAAATTCTATGTGTTGAATTAGAAGTTGAATGATATCTGATTCTCTTTTTTATTTATCTCTTGTGATTGTTTATTTTTTTGTTTCTCATCTTGTTTTATTTTTTGTTCTGCGAGTGTGAAACCTTCGGCGAAAACGGCTAACATATCGTCGATCTCACTCTTGGAAAGACGGGGTATATCGCGGGCATCAATCACATTGAGTTCTCTTGGGTGATTTTGCTTTGCCGCGCTAAAGTCGAGAATGACAAATCGTGCCTCTTCTAGGTCCGGGTCTTGCAGAAGGACTTCATATACGATGGAGGCGAATAGTTGAAGGTGGCGATCAGCAAGTGGGTTTTTGCGCCAAAAACTGAACCACGGAAAATGGAGTTGACCGTTGACGCCGTAGATCAGGGGAGGTTCAAATGGAACCAGTAGGCCTCGCCCAACCGGATAAAAACGTCGCTCAACGCTCTGGATGAAATGTGGTAAAACACCTTCAAAATAGTCTCGACAGAGTGAAAGTATTTCTAAGTAGTTATTTCTAACTACTTCCCTCTTGACGGCGCGAATAACGCCCTCTTCAATCTGCTTATGTTGAACTTTGAGTATCAACATATCGCGGATGGCAGAGTGCAGAGGATTGTAATTAAATGTTGGCGGGTTCTCTACCAGTTTAATCAGTTCATTGCTGACTTTGATTGGGGTGTCTCGCCAGTTACGCGCAAGATGTTGGAGGGACGGTACTTTCAGTTTTGACATATAATATTTCCTCAGTGAAGAGAATATGGTGGCACTACATGCGCATAGAACTCTCGAATCTGCTCATTATCGATTTTCATTCCTGCATTTACCATGCCACCATGGTTCCAGACCCGATGCCACGGCCCACCTTCTGCATGACTCAGCTCTACCAGTTCGCCTGCTGGAAGGCGGCTGTAAAAATTGACGACCCGTTCGATTAGCTCCTGTGTTACAGGATCAAACTGATAATCAACTTTCTCACGCTTACCGCTCATGGGGTCTATTTTCGTCGCCCTCGAGGATATCGGTCTGCGGTCAAAATCCTTGAATTCTCGGTAGAGGTATTGAAGTACTGGACCGTATTGCCATGCCTCAAAGCTATGCTTGATTAATGGCTTTCCTATCTCGATGAGAGACCACACATGGCAGAAATATATGATTTTCTGGAGTGAGAGGTTCGTGATCTGTCGATCCTGATCCTCGCATATATCCAAAATCATATTGGCAACAGCTCTGCCGTCGAAATTCATTGCTTACCCCACGCTTCCTAATAGTTCTAAAACAGGCTTTCTCTACAGTCAATCGTGGTGGTGATGAGCGCCTCTTAATGAATGGAAGCTTCCGAAGCTTTCGGTATCGAGGGAAGGGCGTGGCGAGTTGATGCTTGAGCACACGATCAAGGCTCTTGATGCCCAGCTTCTCAGTCTTGACCAGAAGGCAGTAAATGTGTCGGCTTTGAGTATCAAATTAATGAGGGCCGGAGCTACAAAGTCAACATGGGTCTTTTAGCTTCGGGGAGGTGTGAAGTAGTGCTCCATGAGTCTGTTCTCGGTTGCCCTAGTGCATCCAGCCCAAGTGGAAAACCCCCGAAACCTTTCGGTTTCGAGGGTTCATAGTGGTGCCCCGGGGCGGATTCGAACCACCGACACTGCGATTTTCAGTCGCATGCTCTACCAACTGAGCTACCAGGGCCCTTGCGACTGACTGTGCTGCGTTTTTCGCTGCATCGTCATCGTCGGGAGGCCAGCTTATAAAAGGTATTCGGCTGTTCTGGCAAGAGGTTTTTTGCAGGAGGGAAAACTTTTTTGCAAGACGGTCGTCGATGAACGCCCTGATCCCCATATCTGATGGTCTCCGTTATATCCTTAGGCGTAACAGTGTTTTTCAGCTTATTTTTAAGGACAGGTTTCGCTTATAAAACAGGTATGCGTAATTGCATACAATCGTATATACCTCGGGGGCCTTCCCGTCTTGTCTGTTCCTTCATTGACCACCCTTACCTTGTGGCCTGCATGCTCATTCGCCTGATCAACCATCGGCTGACCATTGCCCTGACCGTGTGCTCCCTTGCCGCTCTGGCATCGTTGGGGGTGGCGGAGCATTTCCGCACGGCCGAAGAGCAGGCGGTTGCCGATGGCTATCGCGCACGGGCGCTGAGTGACAGCCTGTTGCACGGGCTGATCGCCCTGCGCAGCGATGCCCGGGCCTATGCCGTGACCGGCAACGAATGGTACCGGGGGGCCTATCAGGCCGAACTGAAACAGACGAACCTGCGCGATCAGGCGCTGGAGGATCTGCGGGCCATGGGGCTGGTCCCGGCGGAAGAAGAACTTCTGTTGCGGGAACATCAACTGGCCTCCCGCGTCATGCTGCTGGAACGGCAGGCGATCGGGATGGTGCGTGATCGTGCCCAGCAAACGGCGATGACGCTCCTGTACGATGAAGAGTACGAGCGATCGATCACCGAGGCGCAGGATGCGCTTGAACAGTTCAACACCATGATTTCCGAACGCCTTGCCCTGCGCGAACGTCAGGCACGGAATGCGGCAGATTACGGGCTGCTGGGGGCGCTGGCACTCGGCGCCATCAATATGGCCTTGCTGTTGCTGGCAACGCTGTTTTTCTATCGCCAGCAGGTCATCCGGCCAATGACCGAACTGCTGGAAGATATCGCGGCGACCGAACATTCTCCGACCGCGCTGTTTCGCAACCGCCACCTGTCGAATGAAATTGGCGATGTGGTCCGGGCGGTGCAGCGCTATCACACGGCGGCGCAGGAGGTCAAAGACCTGCGCTGGCTGGCCGATGGCAAGGCGTCGCTTCTGGCCCGCTGTCAGGAAGCACAGACGATACCGGTCTTTGCCGAGCGGCTGGCCAGCGGGTTGGGGCGGACGCTGGACTGTGGCGTGGTGGTGATTCACCTGCAGGCCGAAAAGACAAAGCGTTTCCAGCCCGCCGGAGCCTTTGGCAAGGCGCTGGAGACCATTGCCCTGCAGGAAAGCCCGCTGGTCCGCCAGTGCCTGCAAGACGGGCAGGACCTGTATCTGGAAAACCTGCCGGACGGATACATGCAGATTACCTCCGGGACCGGCGACTGTGTGCCGCGCGGGCTGTACCTGTTTCCCTTGAAACGGGGCCGCAAAGACCTGGCGGTGATCGAGGTGGCGGTCTTGCAACCGTTGACCGGGCTGCAGAAAACGCTGGTGCGCGATGGAGCCCTGTCCTTGTTGCCCTTGCTGGAACGTCTGTCGGTTGCGCAGGCTGGGGCACAGGCCGGATTGTCGCCGCCCCTGAACGAGATACGACAGGGCGTTCCCCCGGATGCAGGGCCAGTGACAGGCTCCGCACAGATGATACGACAGTAAGAGACCGGAATGACACGACAGCTCCCCCATATGCCTCTGGTCCGCAAACTGACGATCGTTCAGCGGGTGTTTGTCTTCAGTGGCTTGCTGGTTGTCGGTCTGCTGGCAATGATCTTTTTGCAGCAATGGTATGCCAGCCGCCTGTCGGTCGCCACCGAGACCCTGTACAAGCAGGATCAGGCGGCGGTGATGTCCGTGCGCGATGCGATGAAATCGTTGCAGGAAAGCCAGGGAATTGTGTTCAGTGCGGTTGCCAGTGCGCAGGACCTGCGGCAGGGGCATGTGACACAGGGGCTGAACGAAGGAGACCGAGCCTTTACCGCCAGCATGGCCACCTTGCGCAGCTATTACAGCGGGCCACGGGAATGGCTGGTCGAAGCCGAAGGGCTGCACCGCGAGCTGGTGGCCTATCGGTCGGTGGCGCTGGACCTGATCCGCGCGGGCCGGTTTGCCGACGCAGCGCAGCACATGGGCGAGGAAGCCCTGAACAATCCCCATGCCGCCTTGCTGGCCCGGCTGGAGGAAATCAAGCGCGACGCCCGGCAACGCTTTGACCAGCATTTCGTTGCGTTGCGCGAGCTGGAAGAACAGCAGAGATCAACCCTGACGTCGGCAGCCGTCGGTGGGGTGATCATCCTGTCCACCCTGTCGTTGCTGTTTACCCTGTCGATCCGTCGTCCCTTGCAGGAGTTGCAGGACGGGATCACCCAGATCGCCGAGGAAGGTCTGGAAACCGAGCTTCCCTGTCTCGACCGGGTTGATGAAATCGGCGACATCAGCCGCTCTCTGGCGGGCTTGCGTGATGTGTACCGCGACATGGAAATCCAGCGGTGGGTGACCGCGCATCTGGCGACCATCGCCACACACCTGCAGCAATCGACCAGCCTGACCCAGCTTGGAGCGCGCTTGCTGTCTGAAATCGCGCCGTTGATGGGGGTCGGGTACGGTGTATTCTATCGGGCGGACCCGCAGAGCCGCACGTTGACGTTGCTGGCCAGCTATGCCATGCGGGAACGCAAGACCCTCAATCAGACCATCCGCTTTGGCGACGGGCTGGCCGGGCAGGTCGCGCTGGAAGGTCAGCCGATCACCCTGTTCGAATTGCCCGATGATTACGTGCGGATCAGTTCCGGTGTGGGCAGCGGGGTTCCGCGCTGTGTCATCGCCATCCCGGTGATGCATCTGGAGCAAATCCTGGGGGTGATCGAGTTGGCGACCTTTTCGCCGATGACCGCCCCGGCACAGGCGTTGCTGGATGCGCTGGCGCCGCTGGTGGCGATGAACATGGAAATCCTCGAACGGACCATGCACCAGCAACGCCTGCTGGAAGAATCACAGCAGCAGGCGGCACGCCTTGAAGAGCAGGCCACCGCCCTGCAGGTCCAGCAGCAAGAGCTGCTCGATACCGAAACCTGGTTCCGGGCAATCATTGAATCGGCCCCGGTCGGGATGCTGGTGATTGATGGCGACGGGGGAATTTGCCTCAGTAATGAGCAGGTGGATACCATGTTCGGCTATCAGGCGGGCGAACTGATCGGGCAAAAGATCGAGGTTCTGGTTCCTATGACCGCCCGCTCCGGCCATGATGGCCTGCGCCAGCGGTACGCCGAAGACGGTCGCCCGCGCCAGATGGGCAGCGACACCGGCGAACTGCACGGCCTGCGCAAGGATGGCAGCGAGTTTCCGGTACAGGTCGGGCTGTCGCGCCTGCCGGTGGTGGGGGGCCGTCATCGCGCAGTCTGTGCGTCGGTCTATGACATCAGCCAGCAGATGGAAGCACAACGGGCCTTGGCGCAGGCCCGGGACGAAGCCGAGCAGGCGGTAAAGGTCAAGAGCGACTTCCTTGCCAACATGAGTCACGAAATCCGCACGCCGATGAATGCCATCATCGGCATGTCGCACCTGACCATGAACACCGACCTGTCGGCCCGCCAGCGGGATTATGTCGAAAAAATCCTGCGGTCGGGCAAGCACCTGCTGGGGATCATCAACGACATTCTCGACGTGTCCAAAATCGAGGCTGGCAAGCTGGAAATCGAGGCGGTGGACTTCGAGCTTGATGGCATTCTGGAAAATGTTGCCAACCTGATCAGTGAAAAGGCGGTCACCAAGGGGTTGGAGCTGTGCTTTGACGTAGCCCCCGATGTCCCGACCAGCCTGATTGGCGATCCGCTGCGGTTGGGGCAAATCCTGATCAATTATGGCAACAACGCCGTCAAGTTCACCGAAAAGGGCGAAATCACCATCTTGGTGCGGGTGGTTGAACGCACGGATCAATCGGTGTTGCTGCATTTCGGGGTGCGTGATACCGGTATCGGACTGGATGACGAGCAAATGTCCCGCCTGTTCCAGTCGTTCCAGCAGGCCGACAGCTCGACCACCCGCAAGTATGGCGGCACCGGTCTGGGGTTGGCGATCAGCAAAAACCTTGCCCGCTTGATGGGCGGGGATGTCGGGGTGGAAAGCAGGGTCGGGGATGGCAGCCTGTTCTGGTTCACTGCCCGTCTGGGGATTGGCAAGGGGCGGCGGGCCAGCCTGATACCGGCCGAAGACCTGCGTCATCGCAAGGTGCTGGTGGTCGATGACAACGACAGCGCCCGGACGATCATGGAAAACCTGCTGTCGGGCATGACCTTTTCGACGTCGGTGGCCTGTGACGGGGCAGAGGCATTGCGCAAGGTTATTGCCGCCGACCAGGGGGGCGAGCCTTACGAGGTTCTGTTCCTCGACTGGCAGATGCCGATCATGGATGGCATCGAGGTGGCGCGCCGCCTGAAAGCCGAGACCTTGCGCCAGCCGCCGCACATCATTCTGGTGACCGCCCACGGGCGCGAAGATGTGATGCGGCAGGCTGAAACACTGGGAATCCGCCATATCATCCTCAAGCCGGTCAATGCGTCCTTGCTGTTTGATACAGTCAGCCGACTGTTGGTACCCCATGGGCATGATCAGGACACTGCACTGGTGTCACGGGGCTATGGCCCGATGGCCGTCGAGCGGTCGGCGCAGGAACGCCTGCAGGGGGCGAGGATTCTGCTGGTCGAAGACAACGATCTCAACCAGCAGGTCGCCTGTGGTGTGCTGGCAACCTTTGGGGTCGAGGTCGATGTGGCCGATGACGGTCTGCAAGGGTTGGAAAAGCTGGCTGCCCAGTCATACGATCTGGTATTGATGGATATGCAGATGCCGGTGATGGACGGTTTGACCGCCACACGGGAAATCCGCCGCAATCGCCGTTTTGATACACTGCCGATCATCGCCATGACCGCCAATGCGATGGCGTCTGATCGTGACCAGTGTCTGGCCGCCGGGATGAACGATCATCTGGCCAAGCCGATCGAGCCAAACCAGATGGTCGAGGTGCTGGCGCGCTGGTTGCCTGAGCGCCCGCTTGCAGAAACCGCTCCGGCTGCACCGGTGGCGGCTGTCGCGCAGACCCCGGAACAGGTTTTGTGGGCCCGTTTACAGGGTATTCACGGGCTGAACAGTGTGGATGGCTTGCGGCGGGTGATGGGACAACACGGGTTGTACCTGACGCTGCTGCGCTCGTTCCTGAAAACACAGGATGACCTGATGGCCTCGTTACGGCAGGCCGTTCGGAGCAGTGACTGGGCCGGGGCCAAGTTGCAGGCCCACACCCTGAAAGGGGTCAGTGGCAACATCGGAGCCGAGAGCATCAACGCGCTGGCAGGCCAGCTGGAGGCCAGGATCAGGGATTTGGCCGATGGAAAGCAAGATGGCTGGAGCGACACGTCGTTGTTGTCCGAGCTGGAAAAAGCCATGGAGGCTCTGGTATTGGCCTTGCAGGCGGTTCTGGTGGCAGGGGATCTGGACGACGTTGCCGCGGTCGATGGACCAGTTGATTGTATGGGCATTTTCCAGCAGCTTGCCGACTTGTTGCAGGGGGATGATGCTGAAACGGTCGATTTCCTGGTCGACCACCGGGCAGAATTAACCCGTTGTCTTGGTCTGGATGTTTATGATCAAATCCGGCGAGGTGTTGAAGATTACGATTTCCCGGCTGCATTGCAGGCCTTGCAACGGGTGATGGCGGCGAAAAACAGCCCGTTGTCCCCTGTATCCTGATTGGTGCCCAAAGGAGCGTTCCGCATGTACACCATTCTGGTGGTGGATGATACACCTGACAACCTGCGCCTGATGGGGGCCCTGCTCAAGGACCGCTATCGGGTCAAGGTGGCGCGTGACGGGCTGCGCGGGCTGGAAATTGCCGCGACGCATCCACAGCCAGACCTGATTCTGCTGGACGTGATGATGCCGGAAATCGACGGTTTTGATGTTTGCCGCCGATTGAAGGCCGATGCCGGGACGCGCGATATCCCGGTCATTTTCCTGACCGCAAAAAGCGAAGCCGCCGACGAGCAACAGGGCTTTGATCTGGGAGCGGTCGATTATATCACCAAGCCGATCAGCCCGCCGACCCTGCTGGCGCGGGTGGATACACATCTGCGCCTGAAGGCCAGTGGCGACTTCCTGCGTGACCAGAATGCCTATCTGGAAGCCGAAGTTCAGCGCCGCAACCGCGAGCTGTCAGCGATTCAGGACGTGACGATCATGGCGCTGGCCAGTCTGGCCGAAACGCGTGACAGCGACACCGGCAACCACATTCTGCGCACCCAGCGGTACGTTGAGGTTCTGGCGCAAAAGCTGAGCACGCACCCGCGCTTTGCCGCTTTCCTGACGCCGGAAACGATTGCGATGATCGTCAAGTCGGCTCCGCTGCATGATATTGGCAAGGTTGGCATCCCTGATCGCATCCTGCTGAAGCCGGGCCGATTTACCCCCGACGAGTTCGAAATCATGAAGCGCCATACCACACTGGGTCGGGACGCCATCACGGCAGCAGAGCGCCATCTGGGGCTGGATGTCGATTTCCTGCGCTTTGCCAAGGAAATTGCCTATACCCATCAGGAAAAATGGGATGGCTCGGGCTATCCCGAAGCCCTCAAAGGGGACGATATCCCGGTTTCAGGCCGTCTGATGGCGGTGGCTGACGTCTATGATGCACTGATTTCCCGCCGGGTTTACAAGCCGGGGATGTCACACGAGCAGGCGACGGAGATCATCGCCAAGGGGCGGGGAAGCCACTTTGACCCCGACATGGTCGATGCCTTCCTTGAAATCGCCGGACAATTCCACGCCATCGCCTTGCACTATGCCGACAGTGATGAAGAGCTGGAGGCAAAGAACGCCCATCTGGAAACCTTTGCGCCAGCGGGCTGATCTGCAGGCATCAGAGCTGTAAACCCTGTTTTCTCTTTTACTTCAAAGAAATGGGGTCCGGGGCCTCAATGCCCCGGCGAGGTGTGGAGCAGCGCTCCACGTCCCTAGAGCAGCGTGCGTTAAATCGGACGCGGGCACGCTGCTCCAAGCTTTTGTTCTGTCGCATTGTTTATGCGAAAACCGGTTCCCACTTTTCGCACAATGCTCTAAAACTTCCCGTACCACTCCTTGACCAGCGCCTCTTCCTGCTCGCGGGCGGCCTTCAGCCAGGCCTTGGCCGGGTCGCGGTAGCGGGCGTCGTCGCGGCTGTCAAAGGGCAGGGCATCGTACAGGCGGCGCTGCTCGGCATCGTCACTCATGATGCAAAAGGCCAGGTCCTTGCCGGTGGCGGTGGTCAGAATGCCGGACAGGGCACGGGCATAGAACATGGTGCCGGTCTTGGTCCGCAACAGCGGGGATGCGCCCGGATCGTCGGCCATGAACGGATCGAGCTTGCGGCCCCGCAGCAAGGGTTTGACCGCCACGCCATGGAACGCTGCGGTGGCGGCGTGGGCGGTCAGGGCGGCGCACTGGCCGGGGGTCATCTGCGACTGATCGGTCAGGCCCGAGGCGTTGTGCAGGACAAACGAGGTCTTGCTCCAGGCGACATTCGGCAGCATCTGCTGAACGGCGGCATTGATCTTGCCGCCCGCCTCTGCCGGGGTGGCGCTGGCGGTGGCTTGCAGGGCCAGCGTTTCCAGCATCATGTTGTTTGAATAATACAGGCCATCGCGCAGCAGGGTAGGCAACGGCTCGCTGGTATGGCTGGCCAGAGTGGTGGTGGTGGCGCTGCTGCCTGCTGGGGCGGTTTGCGGGGCGGCCTGTGGAGTGGGGAGGGTGATTTTCTCCTGCCGGGCATAGACCGCAAACACCGATGCGGCGAACAGGCCGGGGTCCTTGACCGGCAGCCACTTGTCACCGCTGGTGAATGAGGCTGGCAGATCGACCAGCCCGGCGGGAGCCAGCGGAATTTCGCCGCCGGTGGCGGCTTTGCTCACGCCATCCTTGCCCTTGGGCCAGCGGACCAGAAAGCGCGACGAGTCCACCGCCAGCCCGCCCAACGGCGGGTTATAGGAGGCATCATCGGGCTGGCGAGGCTCGATGGCGGGCAGTGACGGAACCGCAGAGCCGTCATAAAGGAACCGGCCACTGATCTTTTTGACTCCGGCCTGCGCCAGCGCTTTGGCCATCTGTTGCAGGTCTTCGTGAACCAGCGACGGATCACCGCCACCGACCAGCAGCAGGTCGCCCTGCAGAACGCCCTTTTTGTCAATGCTGCCGGATGACAGCAGGCGGGTGGTAAAGCGGGTTTCGGCAGGCAGGCGGTCAAGGATCACCAGAGCCGCAGGCAGTTTGGCCACCGAGGCCGGGATATAGGGGGCGCGCACATCGCGGGCGAGCAGGACCTTGCCGCTATCGACCTCGATGACCGCATAGCCGGTGCGGGTCTCGGCCTGGGCGCTGGCAAGCGGGGCCATGGCACATCCCAGCAGGCCGACGGCCAGAAGGGTGTCTCGCAGTGAAGGGGGGCTCTGACGGCGGGCAGACTTGGGGCGGGCGGGCGTTACAGGCTGCACAGTTTCCACGGTCCAATATCCAGATGCAGATGGTTTTCGTGATCTTTGTCCGAGTTCGGTGTCAGCACGACACTGAACAGGCCACAGGCTCCGCGGGCGACGTCACGCAGGAATGCGCCCTTGCTGCCGCCTGCCGACCAGTCTTTTTCCACGCTGATCCGGGTGCCGTTGGCCAGTTCGAAACCAGCGATGTCAATTGCCTTGCCAAAGGCGTGCTCGGACAGGCGCGACCGGTTGGAGGTGCGGCCGCGGCAATTGTAGCCACCGTAATGAAAAATCTTTTTCAGATCCTGCTGAAAATGCTGCTGGACTGCCGGACGAACGACGTTTTCCTCCCACAGCGACACCTGACGGGCCAGCGAGCAGTCAACCGTCACTGGCTTGTCGAGTGCAAAGGGGACTTCGGTCAGGGAAATGGCGGTGCTGACGCCACAGGCCCCGCTCTGCGCCGTATCCGGCAGGCGGTTAAAGGCCACGCCGCGATAGGACAGGTCGATGATGCATGCCGGGCCGGTCAGATAGGTTGACGCGGGAACCTGTGTGCTGCGCTGTGCCGGGGGCGGAGAGCCGGCGCAGGCACTGAGCAGGGCCAGCAGGACGATCGGTATTAACGGGCGGAGGAGGAATCTGGCAGGCATTGTCTCACGGCGTGCAGGGAACGATCTGTAATCCCCAGCGCGTCCAGATGGGCGAGGGTTGAGCAAAGATACTCTGTATTGCTGCCAAGATCACCGGTTGCTTTGGCAATAATTTTTGCCGTTTCGGCCACCGACAGTTTTCCGGCATAGCGCGGGCAGAGCTGGTTCATCACAAAGGCCAGCGCCGGGATTGACTGGTCGGGGGTGCGCACCGGCAGCCAGCGCGGCAGATAGCCGTCCGAGACCATTTCCCGTCGCCACAGGATCGCCAGTTCTTCGCGCACCTGCGGCCCGGCGATGCGAAAGGCGACCCCTCGGCAGGACCCTCCGCGATCCAGTCCCAGCACCAGACCGGGGTGCTGGGGGGTGCCCCGACCGGCAGGCGTCCACAGGCAAAAGCGACGGTGATAGCCGTGCAGGGTGGCCCGCTGGTGCTCGACCACATGCAGGGCCGGGTTCCACATCAGGGAGCCATAGCCAAAAATCCACGCATCTCCGCCAGCCTGAACGCTGGCCGGGGCACTGGCAAGGGTCTGGTCGAGGGATTCGGCCATTTCCTCCGCGCTGGTCACGGGAATCAGGCCCTTGCATGCGGCAACCATCCGCATCAGCGCACCATCTCGGATCTCTTCACGGGAAATCACAGCGCGGTCCTTGTTTTCAGCATTTTTTCCGAGGTCTTGAAACAGCTCCCGGCACGCCAGGACATCTCGTTGTTTTATACCGTGAGAGGGAGGCCAGATGCAAAGCTGCAGTCCATTTTGCCCACTGCGCCGGGAGCAGGCACGGCAAAAAGCAAATAGCAGAATTACCTTATAAACGCATAAACTTTCTGACTGTAGTGCTGCATGATCTGCATTCTGTGGGTGAAGTCACCGTCACAAGGGAATTATGCATGTAAAATCATGGCCTTATACCTAGGTATAGGGCCGGAGATTGATAAAAAGTCTTGTATCTTTCCCAAACGGCAGCCGTATAGTAATCCTTGTTATGTGTCGGATAAGCAAAAAGAATGACCGTAACGATAAAAAGTGGCCCAAAAAAACGGGGGCATCATGGGAGGAGTTGTCGAATGCCTGTCCACCTCGGCGGTGGACAGCGTATTGTCGTCAGTGTTGACTGGTTTACCGGATGGGGTTGCCGTTTTTGACGGGAACGCCCGGCTGGTTGTTGCCAATCCTGCCTGCGGTATCTTGCTTCGCTTGCCTGACGGCTTGATGCGGGCGGGGACGCCGCTGCGGGACATGGCTGCCTGCCGTCTGCATGCGGCGATCATCGCCGGTGCCGAACCGGGGGGATTGGCGCACCGGCTGGATGAGGTGGAGGAGCGGGCCCGGCGCAGCCTGACAGACTCCTTTGAATTCCGTTTGCATCAGCCCGAAGGCGTAGTGCTGGAGGTCAGTTCGCGCCCTGTCGTCATTCCGGCGGGGGGGGCATGGCGCAGTGGTCCGGGGTTCGTCTGGACCATCCGCGACATTACCCGGCAGTGTCAGGCCGCCGAGGCGATGGCCCGCAGGCAGGAACGCTATGATCTGGCGTTGCAGTCGGCCAACGAAGGGCTTTATGACTGGGACATCGGCCACAACACCATTTTCTTTTCCGAGCGCCTGCGCGAGTTGTTCGGGCTGAACGATCAGCAGCACAGCCCGGAAGACTGGTCCAGCCGCATTTATCCCGATGACCGGCCGCTCTACAAGGCGGCCCACCGGGCGCACCTCAAGGGGCAGACGGCCCGCTTTGCCTGCGAATACCGCATGCAGACCGGCGATGGTCGCCTGCTGTGGGTGCGCCAGCACGGCATTGCGGTGCGGGATGCCGAAGGCCGGGCCGTGCGGCTGACCGGCTCGGTGGCCGATGTCAGCGAGTACCGCGAAGCAACACGGGCGTTAAGGGCCAGCGAAGAACGCCACATGATGGCCATGCAGGCGCTGAATGAGGGTGTCTATGAATGGTCGCTGGCCGATGGGGTCGTTCATGTCAGCGAACGGTTGCAGATGCTGTTCGGCATGGCTCGTTCCTCGTTTCCGTCCGATGGCTGGGTTGACCGGGTTCATCCCGATGACCGGACCCGTTTTCTGCTGGCGCAGCGGGCATTGCTGAAAGGCGATGTTCCCCGCCTCGAAATGGATTATCGCCTGCGGTGGGGCGATCAGTCTGCCGATGAGAGGGGCGGCGAGGATGCGCCCGAGTGGCGTTGGGTTCGGCATCGTGGTGTGGCCATGCGGGATGCCCGGGGCCGGGTGGTGCGGGTGATTGGCTCGTCGGGGGATATCACCGACCAGCGCCGTGCCGAAGACGCGCTGCAGGAAAGCCAGCGGGCGCTGAATGCCGAGCGGGAAATTCTGCAGGCAACGCTGGAAAACATGGATCAGGGGATCTTCATGGCCGACAGCGCCCAGCGGCTGGTGGCCCACAACAGCCGTTTTGGCCAAATGTTCGGGTTCGATCCGGGCGAAATCGTCAACGGCATGGCGCTGGACGACATTTTGCGCCGCCTGTGGCTCCGGGATGCCATTCCGCAGCCCTATGAACGGCTGCACGAGACCTTTCTGGGGGAAGAGTGCTGCCAGACGGTCAATACCCATGAAATCCACCGCATGGAAGGGCAGGTGATCGAAGCCCGCAACGTGCCGCTGGGGGATGGCCGCTTTGTCCGCACCTTTACCGATGTCACCGCCCGCAAGCAGGCCGAAGCCGCCGTTCGCGAACTGATCGAGGCGATGCCGCTGCCGTTGGTGGTGACGGCGCTGGACAGTCATCATGTCCTTTATGCCAACCAGTGCGCCCAGCAGGCGTACCGCATTCAGTTGGGCATGGGGGCGGTTCACAGTGCCTATGTCAATCCGGCGGAACGGGACCTGCTGGTGGCGGCGCTGGAGCAGGATGGCGAGGTCAATGACTTTGAAACCCGCCTGCGCACCCCCGACGGCGCCGACGTGTGGGTGCTGATGAGTGCCCGCCGGATGGTCTATCGCGGGCAGCGGGCCATTCTGGTGGCTTCGCTGGTGATTAACGAACGCAAGGCACTGGAACGGGACCTGACCGACGCCAAGCTAAAGGCCGAGCAGGCGCTGGCCGAGTTGCAGGCGACCCAGCAAAGCCTGATCGAAGCGGAAAAAATGGCCTCGCTGGGGGGATTGGTGGCCGGGGTGGCGCACGAAATCAATACCCCGGTGGGGATCACCCTGACCACCGCCAGCCATTTGCAGGAAAAGGTGACCCAGCTCGGTCGCCTGTTTGAAAGCGGGAGCATTCGCAAGCAGGATTTTGCCGCATTCCTGTCGGTGGCCAACAGTGCCTGCGCCTTGCTGATGTCCAATTCCACCCGTGCCGCCAATCTGATCCAGAGTTTCAAACAGGTGGCGGTGGATCAGGCGAGCGAGGAGCGGCGGCGCTTTGATCTGCGCAGCTATATCGACGAAATCCTGCTGAGTCTGGGGCCGCGCCTGCGCCGGTCTCCGCACCGGGTCGAGGTGGCATGCCCCGAGGAAATCGAGGTGGACAGCTACCCCGGTCCGCTCAGTCAGGTGCTGACCAATTTCGTGATGAATTCACTGCTGCACGGCTTGCAGGATGATCAACCGGGGGTTATCTCGATTGTGGTGGAGCGTGTTGACGTCGGCATGCCTTCCGGGGCGGTGATCGAGGTGTGCTATCAGGATTCTGGTCGGGGTATTCCGGCGGAGAACCTGAAAAAAGTCTTTGATCCCTTCTTTACCACCCGACGGGGGGAAGGCGGCTCTGGTCTGGGGCTGAACATTGTCTACAACATCGTCACCCAAACCCTGAAGGGGTCCATCCGGGTTGAAAGCCCCCCCGGCAGTGGGGCCCGCTTCATCCTGCGGTTTCCGCAACGGGTGCCGCAATAACGGATAAAGACCGCTGGATCGTCATGGGCAGATCGGAATAGGGAGGATAAAAATAATGAGCAATGACCTGCTGTTTGACGATGATGCCCCCTTGTTCGATGAACAGGACGAGCTGTTCATGCTGTCCGAGACCGACCAGCCAACCCTCCGGCGGCAGGGCTGGAAGGTGCTGGTTGTCGATGATGAACCCGAAGTCCATGCCATGACCGCCATGGTGCTGGCCGACGTGACCTATCAGGGGCGTGGCATCGAGATGATCTCGGCCTATTCAGCCGGGCAGGCGCGCGATATCCTGAGCCAGACGCCGGATCTGGCCTGCATCCTGCTTGATGTGGTGATGGAAACCGACGATGCCGGTTTGCAGCTGGTGCGCTTTATCCGTCAACAGCTTGGCAATCATAACAGCCGGATCATCCTGCGGACCGGCCAACCCGGGCAGGCACCGGAACGGGATGTGATCGTTGATTATGACATTAACGACTACAAGGCCAAAACCGAGCTGACATCACAAAAACTGTTCACCTCCATGATCGCCGCCCTGCGGTCCTATGATGACATTCTGGCGCTGGAAATGAGCCGGGCCGGGTTGCAAAAGATCATTGATGCGTCGGCCAACCTGTTTCAGGTCCGCTCGATGCAAAGCTTTTCCTCCGGGGTGCTGACCCAGCTTTCGGCGCTGCTGGGGGTGTCGGTCAGTGGCATTCTGTGTGCCCAGTCGGGCGGAGTATCGCAAGAGCCAGGCCCGTCTGACGACCTGTTCATTCTGGCCGGAGCGGGCAACTATGAACATTGCTCCGAACAGACGTCCGGGCAAAACCTTGATCCCCTGATCCTGTCCACCATCCGGGGGGTGCTGATCAGCAAGGCGAATCGTTACAGTGATGACCACATTGCGCTGTACATCCGGACGCCCAACCAGCGGGAAGTGGTGGCCTATCTGCATGTTCATCGTCCGCTGGGGCCGCTGGATGAAAAGCTGGTCGAGGTGTTCTGCGGCAAGGTTTCGGTCGGCTTTGACAATATCTGGCTGTACGAACAACTGAAGCGGGCGCACGAAGCGACGGTGGTCGCACTGGCCGGTCTGGCCGAGTACAAGGACAACGATACCGGCGAGCATGTCCTGCGGGTGGAGCAGATCACCAGTTCGACGGCGCGCAGCCTGCGGCAGATGGGGGCCTATGAAAGCGAGCTGACCGACGTGTTTTTAGAGCAGGTCGGGATGGCCGCGATCCTGCACGACGTTGGCAAGGTGTCCATCCCTGATCATATCCTGCAAAAGCCGGGGCGGCTGACGGCAGAGGAATTCACCATCATGAAAGAGCATGCTGGCAGTGGTGGTGGTATTCTGCAACGGGCGGCGCGGATGGTCTCGGGGGCCAGTTACCTGTCTCTGGGGGCGGAAATCGCCTCGTGTCACCATGAGCGCTGGGACGGGAACGGTTATCCTCGTGGCCTGAAGGGGGAGGATATTCCGCTGTCGGCACGGATTGTGGCGGTGGCCGACGTATATGACGCGCTGATCAGTGCCCGGCCTTACAAGGCCCCATGGCCGTTCGAGGAAGCCATCGCCTATATCCGGCAAGGCGCCGGAAGCCAGTTCGATCCGTTGGTGGTCGAGGCCTTTATGAGGGAAATTGGAGCCGGGAATACCTGCGTTTAGGAGGTGTTGCCGTTCTGGCCGCGGACAAAAGGCGGGCATCGCCTTTGCCTGTGGTGCAGTAGGGTTTCTTTTCTGCCTGTAATGGGCATAAAATGCACTGCAACAGGGAACGGTCTCCGGATTTCGGGGGCCGTTCCGTTATTCGCTGACTTGTGCCTGAAACGTCCTGATCACGGTTTCCTCTGATGTCTGCTCGCTGGTTGATGCGTCTCGTCCCCTTTTTGCTGACCGTCCTGATCAGCTGCCTGGCCCTGTGGGCCTGGTGGCGGGGTGAGCACGAGATTGCCCGGCAGGTGGAAAGCCGGGTCGAGCAGGAAGTCAGCCGGCTGGGGGCCAATTTCCGTCGGGCCATGCGCAGTCAACGGGCGACGCTGATGGCATCGCAAGGTCTGGTGGTCAGTCAGCCGATGCTGTCCACGACGGAATGGCGCCTGTTTCATCAGAACCTGATGACTGCGGAAAGTCAGGGGGGCCTGCGGAGTGTCTATTTCTTTCAGCAGGTGACTGACGAGCGGCTTCCTCAGTTGGTGCTACAGCAACGGGCTCTTCATGATGGTGCGTTTGTCCTGCAAGGCAATTTGGCGCAGGGGGGCAATCACCTGATTGCCGTGTTGGGGGCCTCGCTGGGCGGTCATACGCCGCTGTCCCACAACGATGCCGACGATCCGTTGCTGCAATCGGTTCTGGGGACGGATTTGCTGGCTGCCGGAGTGATTCTGCCCGACCTGTCGGTATTGCAGGAGGCCATCAAGGTGCAGCAGTCCCGCATGACGGGTCGGTTGCCGGTGGCCCTGCAAAGTGGTGTGTCCCGCAACAGCCTGTACCTCGTCCCTGTTTTCCGCGATGACATGGGGCGGGAAGCAGACCAGCCACCAGTCTTGCGCGGGGTGCTGGTCGGCCTGTCGGACATGGCGGTGGTGGCGCGGCAAGCGGCGACCACCGACGATGCTCATCTGGCGGTTGCCGTCTTTGATCTGGGCGCGGGCTTTGGGGACCGCAACGGTGCCAGGGACCGGGTACGGGATCTGGTGTGGAGCAACGATGACGGTTTTAACTGGCAGGCCCCACCCCTGACATCGGCGGGCACGGACCAGAGCACGCAGGTCTTTTTTGCCGGGCGGACGTGGGAAATCCGGGCGGTGGCCCTGCCCGAAGCCTATGGGCAGCAAGAGCAGCGCGCCGCCAACATGATCCGCAGTCTGGGCGGGATCGTCATTGCCTTTCTGGTCGGAGGGATTGCCTGGCTGCTGGTGTCGCGTGGCGATCTGGCCGAGGCCGAAGTGGCAGATATCAGTACCGCGCTGGAACATTCCGAAGCCCGCTACAGCCGCCTGTTCCGCTATAACCGGGCGGTGGAACTTCTGGTCGATCCGTCCAGTGGGGCGATTGTTGACGCCAACGAGGCGGCGGCGAGCTTTTACGGTTGGCGGCGTGACCAGCTGTGTATGATGAACATTTGTGACATCAATGCCTTGAACCCGGAAGAGGTCCGGGCTGAAATGAACAAGGCCCAAAAGGAACTGCGCAGCGAATTCAATTTCCGCCACCGCCTGTCTTCGGGGGAGGTGCGGGATGTCGAAGTCTATTCCGGCCCGATCGAGGTTGATCTGGGCGATGGGCGTGGTACCCGGTCCCTGCTGTATTCGGTGATCCACGATGTCAGTGAACGGCGACGGGCCGAACGGGCACTGACCGCATCCGAAGCCCATTTCCGGGTGCTGTTCGAAAAAAGCCCGCTGGCGATCCAGATCATCAATGCCGAAGGCCAGACCATCCGGGTGAACCACGCCTGGGAAGGGCTGTGGAAGCAATCGTCAGCATCGGTGATCCGCGGAGGACGCACCCTGCTGAACGATCCGCAGTTGATCGAAAACGGTGTCGCCGACTGTCTGCGGACCGCGCTGACCGGGCAGATGGTCGAAATCCCGCCGTTCAGTTATGCCCTGCCGGGTCTGGGGGCGCATCCGCTGTGGATGCATGCCTTTGCCTACCCGATTACCGGCCCGGCCTCCGCTCACGATGGCCGCAACGATCTGCCGGGCGATGTGATCATCATTTATGACAACGTGACCGATAGTTTCCACCAGCAACAGCGCCTGAAGCGGACGCTGGAGGACTTGCAGCGGTCGAACGAGGAACTGGAACAGTTTGCCTATGTTGCCTCGCATGACCTGCAAGAGCCGTTGCGGATGGTGTCCAGCTACCTGGGCCTGCTGCGCAAGCGGTACGGTGACGATATGGCCCCTGACGCGCGCGAGTTCATGGACTTTGCCCTCGACGGGGCGCACCACATGCAGGAACTGATCCGCGATTTGCTGGATTATGCCCGCGTCGGGCGGGTGGTGGACGAAAATGGTGTGATCGACAGCCGGCGGGCGGTTGACGAAGCCCGCGCCGAATTGGCGGGGGTGATCGAGCGCACCGGGGCGAAAATCAGCGATGGCTGGTTGCCGCAGGTGGCGGTTGATGCCGGTGAACTGACCCGCCTGTTCGTCAATCTGCTGGGCAATGCGCTGAAGTATCACAAGCCCGATGTGGCGCCGGAAATCCACATCGAGGCCCGCCGACAGGGGGCGATGTGGCGTTTCAGCGTTGATGACAACGGCATTGGCATCGACCCCGAGCATCACGAAAAGATTTTCAAGATTTTCCAGCGCCTCCATGGCGGCGGCACATCGGGAGGAACCGGGGTCGGGCTGGCGATTTGTCGCAAGATTGTCGAGCACAACGGCGGCCAGATCGGGGTGCAGTCCCAGCCGGGAAGCGGCTCCAGTTTCTGGTTCACCCTGCCGGTTCACAACGATGATGGCAGCCCGGCCAGTGGCCCGGAAAATCCGGCAGCGATGCGCGTGACCGATATGTGAAGGATTGCGGTTCCCGCCATTGGCTGTTAGACCATCGTGCGTTGGATCCGGAACGGACACGATCGTCTGGTTTGCCCTTCTTTCGGCGCGTGCCTTAAGGCCAAGGACAGACATGTCGGCGGGCAGAGCGGGCCGGGTCTGTGGTGATCTTTTGCTGTTTGTTTTCTCCCATCGGGACCCTTGCTCATGAGTTCCCTTCCCCAAGCCGTCTCGCGGCGGCGCACTTTTGCGATTATTTCGCACCCGGACGCCGGTAAAACGACTCTGACCGAAAAGCTGCTGCTGTTCGGAGGTGCCATTCAGCTTGCCGGTGCCGTCAAGGCCCGCGGGGAACAGCGTCGCGCGCGCTCGGACTGGATGAAGGTCGAACGCGAGCGTGGTATCTCGGTGGCATCGTCGGTGATGACCTTCGATTACGCGGGCTGCACGTTCAACCTGCTCGACACGCCGGGCCACGAAGACTTTTCCGAAGATACCTATCGCGTGCTGACTGCCGTTGACAGCGCGGTGATGGTGATCGACGCCGCCAAGGGGATCGAAGAGCAGACCCGCAAGCTGTTTGAAGTCTGTCGTCTGCGCGATGTGCCGATCATCACCTTCATCAACAAGATGGACCGTGAAACCCGCGATCCGTTCGAGCTGATGGACGAAATCGAACAGACGCTGGCACTGGACGTGACTCCGGCCTCGTGGCCGATTGGCATGGGCCGTGAATTCCTCGGGTGTTATGACCTGTGGAAAGACAGTCTGGTGCTGTTGTCGCGCACCAAGGGTGGCCTGCCTGACGCGGGTGAGCCGTGCAGCGGGATTGATGACCCGATGCTGGACGCCCAGTTGCCCGCCCATGCGGTGGAAAAGCTGCGCGAAAGCGTCGAAATGGCCCGCGCCCTGTGCCCGGCCTTTGACCCGGAAAGCTATCTGGCCGGTCATATGACCCCGGTGTTTTTCGGTTCGGCGGTCAACAATTTTGGTGTGCGTGAGCTGTTGCAGGGGTTGGCCGATCAGGCGCCGCCGCCGCGTCCGCAGCCAACTGCCCAGCGGGCGGTCGATCCGTGCGAAGAAACCGTTTCGGGCGTGGTGTTCAAGATCCAGGCCAACATGGACCCCAAGCACCGTGACCGCATCGCCTTTGTGCGTCTGGCCTCGGGGCACTTCAAGCGCGGGATGAAGCTGAAGCACATCCGCTCGGGCAAGCAACTGACCATGCACAACCCGGTGATGTTCCTCGCTCAGGACCGCGAAGTGGCGGAAGAGGCCTTCCCCGGTGACATCATCGGGGTGCCGAACCATGGCAACCTGCGCATCGGTGACGCCTTGACCGAAGGCGAAGATCTGGTGTTCACCGGCATTCCGTCCTTTGCGCCGGAACTGCTGCAAAAGGTGCGCCCGACTGACCCGCTGAAAGCCAAGCATCTGGGCCGCGCCTTGACCCAGCTGGCCGAAGAGGGGGCCGCGCGGGTGTTCAAGCCGCGGATCGGTGCCGACTGGATCGTCGGAGTGGTCGGTGCCCTGCAGTTCGAAGTGATGGCCGACCGCATCCGGACGGAATACGACGTGCCGGTGGTGTTCGAACCGACCAGCCTGTACACCGCCCGCTGGCTGGAAAGCGACGATCCGCTGGCGCTGAAGAAGCTTCTGGACGGCAACGCCGGAGCCATTGCCGACGACCATGATGGCTCGCCGGTGTTCCTGGCGCGCAATGCCTGGCATCTGGACAAGGCGGTGGACGATCATCCAAAGGTCCGCTTCCTGAAGACCAAAGGGTAAGGCTAGAGCAGTGAGCGCAAAAGTGGGAACCGGTTTTGCGCAAAATCACTGCGGCACTATAAAAGGCAGTGAGTGCAAAAGTGGGAACCGGTTTTGCGCGTAATCACTGCGACAAAACAAACGCTGTTGCCGGGGTAATAAACGGGGCTGTTCTTTCCGGCAGGAGAGGGCGGCCCCGTTGCCTGTAAGGGCAGAATACCATGAAAGGGATGGCCACCATGACACCTGTTATTGCTGATCCTGCCCTGCTGACCCATCCGGCGCTGGCGGCTGCGGCGGCCCGTCGTGAGACATGCTGGTTCAATCCGCAATGGCAACCGCTGGGCAAAGCTCAGGCCACACTGCCGGTCGACGCAACCGTGATTGATGGCGCCGAGGCTCGTCTGGCCCGCTGTGCGCCGTTGATGGCGGCAGCGTTTCCGCTGACCGCCGGGCAGGGGGGCATTCTTGAGTCTCCATTGCTGCCTGTGCCTGCTTTGCATCAGCATCTTGAGCGGGGATGGAATCGTCCGTTGCCGGGGCACCTGTGGCTGAAGGCCGATCATGCCCTGCCGGTGTCGGGGTCGATCAAGGCGCGCGGCGGCATTCACGAGGTGCTGAAGGTCGCGGAAACGGTGGCTCTGCGGGCTGGCTTGTGGGCCGGGCCGGAGGAAAATACCCGCCGCCTGCTGTCGCCGCAGTGCCGGGCCGAATTCCAGCGCCACGAAATCGCGGTTGGCTCGACTGGAAATCTGGGGCTGAGCATCGGGATCATGGCCGCCCGGCTGGGATTTTCAGCCACTGTCCACATGTCGGCGGATGCAAAGGGGTGGAAAAAGGCTCTGCTGCGCGAAAAGGGCGTGCAGGTGGTTGAGTACGCCGAGGACTACAGCGCCGCTGTTGCGCAGGGGCGGCAGCAGGCGCAGGCCAATCCGCTGTGCCACTTTGTGGATGATGAAAACTCGCTGGACTTGTTCGCAGGTTATGCGGTGGCTGCGCGGCGGTTGGCCGGGCAATTCGCGGTAAACGGGATTGTGGTTGATGCTGATCACCCGCTGTTTGTCTATCTGCCGTGCGGGGTGGGCGGTGGGCCGGGCGGTGTGGCCTTTGGCCTGCGTCAGCAGTTCGGTGACGCGGTGCATTGTCTGTTTGCCGAGCCGGTCGAGGCTCCGTGCATGCTGCTGGGGATGGCCAGCGGGCGGCATCATCAGGTGGCGGTGCAGGATTTGGGCCTGAGCGGTCAAACCTGTGCCGATGGTCTGGCGGTGGGCCGGGCGTCGGGCTTTGTCGGTGGGGTGATGGAGCCGTTGCTGAGCGGGATTTTCACCGTCAGCGATGCACATCTGTTGCAAATGGTGGTGGCCTTGCAGCAGGCTGAAGGGCTGATGGTCGAGCCGTCTGCGGTGGCCGGGGTGCCGGGGGTTGGCTGGGTCAGCGCGCCGCAGGCTACGGGATGGCGGCAGGCGCACGGGCTGACCGATCAGAATTTGCAACGCGCCACGCATCTGGTGTGGTCAACGGGTGGTTCGATGGTTCCAGTCGACGAACAGGAACGGACACTGGCCGCTGGTCAGGCGTACGGCCCGCTGGAGTATTGGGGCTTTGAGGGGGAGCAGCCAAACCCGTTCGTTAGATCAAAAGGTTAGATCAGCCTGCCTGCGTCAGATCACAGGACACGACAGTTGGTGGGATCAGTGCGGGCTACCGCCCGAACCCGTTTGGTGGCGATGCCCCCAAGCTCCCATTTTTCTTTAAAAATCAAGTCAATGGGGTCTGGGGCCTGAAGGCCCCAGCGAGGTTTGGAGCAGCGCTCCATGGTTCTTGGTTTTTATCGTACCTGCGCTCGGAGTGGGCTTTCGCCTCTGCTCGGGATTTGAATCTGTTCATTCAGCAAATGCGTCGTCGCAGGGGCTTTGCCCCTGCTCGGGATTTGAATCTGTTCATTCAGCAAATGCGTCGTCGCAGGGGCTTTCGCCCCTGCTCGGGATTTGAGTCTGTTCATTCAGCAAATGCGTCGTCGCAGGGGCTTTCGCCCCTGCTCGGGATTTGAGTCTGTTCATTCAGCAAATGCGTCGTCGCAGGGGCTTTGCCCCTGCTCGGGATTTGAGTCTGTTCATTCAGCAAATGCGTCGTCGCAGGGGCTTTCGCCCCTGCTCGGGATTTGCGCTACCGCATCCCCAGCTTGGCCAGTTCGACTTCGGCGCGCAGCTCGATTTCATCGAGCAGGGCGGCCAGTTCGGGGTCGGCACCGCTGTCCCGCTTGCTGCGGACCATTTCGGACAGTTTCGACAGGCGGTCGATGGGGATGGTGCCCAGCAACAGGCCCCGACGGATGTCTTCCAGGCGGTCGAGCAGCTCTTCGCCACGGGCAATCATCCGGCGGCGGCCCCGGTTGCTGCCATCGGCATCGACCGCCTGAATGGCCAGCAGGCTTTCCAGGCCACTGAGTGCCTGCGGGGCTTCCAGACCGTGGACGCTGGCGGTTTCCTCAACGGCGGCAGCACCTTGCAAATGATCGACGAAGCCGCTGGCCGACGGGCCGGCGGATTTCGTTGTGCGGTTCGTCGATGACGGACCAGAAGAGCGACCACTGCCTGAAATCTTCATCGGGGTTCATTCACAATCACTGGAGTTTGTCTGGTTCGACCGGAACGAGTCCGAGTCTACGGGGAGTTTCCTCGCGGTGAAAGGGAAAATGAGTCCCGGGTCAGCGGCATTTTTTGCCTAGCCAAAGGGTGGAAAGTGCCGGGTGTGGCCGTGAATAACCCTCTGGCAAGGCTCGATTCTTTGTTCCCTGTTACAGGACGGGCCGGGTAAGGGGCGGGGAATGCAGGGTTTTATGAACTTCTGGTCAGGACAGCCTGCCTGGTGTAAATATTGCATGTAACTTTCTGCCAAAGTCTGGCCTGTGAAAAAGCAGGCTTTTTGATGCGGCAGTTTACTGTTTCGAGACGATTTTCCGGTTATCATCGCCGACGCTGTGGTCTGGACTCGTTGTGGTCCACCCCGGATATCCCTGCACCGACGTGCAGGAATGGCATGACAGAGGCAACGATGAGGCACACCATGACCCACCTCTCCCGCACATGGCATCAGGCAAGCCGCCGCTTGCTGGCCGTGGTGTGCGCGGTCGGGATCAGCGCTGCGCTTGCCGTTTCAGCCTTTAGCTCCGCCGCACAGGCCGCGTCGCGCATCAAGGACATCGCTGCCTTCGAAGGCGTCCGCGACAACCTGTTGGTCGGTTACGGGCTGGTGGTTGGCTTGAACGGGACCGGTGACAAGATCGAAAACATGGCGTTCACCCAGGAATCGCTGATTGCGATGCTGGAACGTCTGGGGATCAACACCCGCGATGGCACCCTGAAACCGAAAAACGTTGCCGCCGTGATGGTGACCGCCGCGCTGCCGCCATTCGGTCGTCAGGGCAGCCGGATTGACGTGACCATTTCGGCGCTGGGTGATGCAAAAAGCCTGCAGGGCGGGGCCTTGCTGGTGACGCCGCTGGTCGGTGCCGATGGCGAAGTCTATGCCGTCAGTCAGGGCCAGGTGCAGATCGGTGGCTATACGGCCTCGGGCAATGCCGCCTCGGTGACCAAGGGCGTGCCGACCTCTGGCCGCATCCCCAACGGGGCGATCATCGAACGCGAGGTGCCGTTCTCGCTGGCCTCGATGCGCAGCGTCAACATCTCGCTGCGCAATCCGGATTTCACCACCGCCCAGCGCATTGCCTCGGCGGTGAACGCCTATCTGGGGATGGCCTCGGCGCGGGCGCTTGATCCGGGGACCGTGCAACTGTCGGTGCCGTCCGACAAGGATGTGGTCCAGTTGATGACCGCCATCGAACAGTTGCGTGTTGAACCCGATCAGTTGGCGCGGATTGTCATTGACGAAAACACCGGGACGATTGTCATCGGGGATAACGTGCGGGTGTCGCGGGTTGCCATCGCGCAGGGGAATCTGACCATCAAGGTGACCGAAACGCCGCAGGTCAGCCAGCCGTCGCCGTTCTCGCAGACCGGCACCACCACCACCGTTGACCGGACACAGATCCAGGTTGATGAAGGCGCTGATAAAAAGCTGGCCGTCGTTGATGGTGGCGTCAACCTGCAAGAGCTGGTCAATGGCCTGAACGCTCTGGGGATTGGTCCGCGTGACATGATTTCCATCCTGCAGGCAATCAAGGCTGCTGGTGCCTTGCAAGCAGAAATCGAGGTGATGTGATGACTTCTTCCTCCGCCCTGGACAAGGGCCTGAACGTCTCGTCTGTGTTGCAGAATGCCCAGACGCAGGCCGGGCAGGGCCAGCAGTCGTCAAGCGTCGGCAACCTGCTGGCCAAAAAAGCCAAAACCCCCGAGCAGATCAAGGAAGCGGCCCAGGGGTTCGAGGCCATGTTCCTGAACCAGATGCTGAAACCAATGTTTGATACCATCAAAACCGATGAAATGTTCGGTGGTGGTGAAGGTGAAGACATGTGGAAGTCGATGATGGTCGACACCTATGCCAAGGAAATTACCAAAAAAGGCGGTGTTGGCATCGCCGAGCAGGTGATGCAGGTGATGATCAAAGCGCAGGAGGCGGGAAATGAGTGAACGTACATCGCCCCCACGTCCGACCCGTGACCGTCCGGTGCGGGCCGCCGGGACAACCCCGCGCGGGACGTCCGCTGTGGCAACGCCCGCTGCGGCGACGCCGGGCGGAGCCGAACGGGCTGCCCGTCGCCCCATGCGGGGCGCGACCGGAACGCCGTCGCCTGCCTCGTCTGCGGCTCCTTTGGCGGCGGCAACCCCGGCTGCAGCCCGTCCGTCGCGGATGGCTGCCGTCACCGCAACACCGGAAAGTGCCGTTGCCGCCAGTGCTGCGCCTGCCGACAAGCCGCGCGACCTGATGGTGACGGTGCGCGAATTGACGGCCCTGCTGGCAGCCGAAAATGCCGCCCTGCGACAGCACGACATCGGCCCGGTGCGCGACAACATTGCCAAAAAGCAGCAACTGACCCGCGCTTATATGGAACAGATGATCGCGTTCCATAAGAACCCGGTACTGTTGCAGCAATTGCCCGCCGAGCGCCGACAGGAAATGCGTGAAGCAATGCTGGTGCTTGAGCCGATGATCGCGGAAAACGGCCAGATGCTGAGAGCCAAGATCGACACCATCAACCGCTTTATGGGGGTGGTGGTCGACGCGGTGAAGGAAGAAACGGTCAAAGGAGCGGTGGTCTATGGCGGGCAGGGTGCGATGGATGGCACGCTGGCAGAATCCCGCAAGATGGCCGTTGCCGTGAACCGGGAATTGTAAAAGAAATATGGCAAACGAAAGGGGTAAACGAGAAACGTTTACCCCTGCGATACCAGCGTAGAGCATACTGGCAGGTGACTCTGCGGACCTTGTGATTGACCCCGGTTTCCCCGGACGACAGGAAGAAAACCATGTCGCTGAATCTGGCACTAAGCACTGCCCTGACTGGGCTGTTGACCTCGCAAGAGGCGATGAACAGCGTCTCCAGCAACATTGCGAACGTCAATACCGCAGGCTATACCCGCAAGACGTATAACCCGGAAAGCGTTGTCCTGGCGGGCAAGGGTGCCGGTGTGCAGGCCGGGCAGATTACCCGCCATGTCGAGCAGGGTATTCTGGATGACATGCGACAGGCCAAAGGGGTCTTTTCCCAGCTGTCGACGACCAACGACTTCATGAGTCGCATCCAGGATATTTTCGGAACCACCTCGGACAACAATTCGCTGTCGCACGTCGTCAACGACCTGTCCGAGCAATTCAACCTGCTGGGGCTGGAAACCGACAAGGGCAATCAGGCCGACGAAGTGGTCCGGGCCGGGCAGGAGGTCAGCAACAAGCTGAACCTGATGACCCAGCAGATCCAGGCCCTGCGCACCGATGCCGACAATCAGGTTTCTTCGGTGGTGGGGCAGGTCAACTCCATCCTCGACAGCATTGACTCGCTGAACGACAAGATCAGTCTGGCAACGGCGACCAACAACACCTCGACGGCCGATCTGCTCGACAAGCGCGACATGCAGCTGAACGCACTGTCGCAGTTGATGGACATCACCTATTACGAGCGCGAGAGCGGCGCAGTGTCGGTGTTCACCACCTCGGGGGTGACGCTGGTTGACAATCAGCCGAATTACCTCAGCCATACTCCGCTCAGCTCGGTGCAGCCGTGGGATTCGGCTACCGATGGCTTTTCCGGCATCACCGTGGCCGGGCAGGACATCACCAGCCAGCTGCGGTCGGGCAAACTCAAGGGGCTGGTCGATGTGCGTGATGGCGAGTTGAACAACCTGCAATCCCAGGTTGACGAGCTGTCGCAGACGATGATGGACAAGGTCAATCAGGTCCATAACCGTGGGACGTCGTTCCCCAGCATGCAGTCGGAATATACCGGCACCCGCACCTTCATTGACTCGTCCACCCAGCGGATTTCGATCAACAATTCGGCGGCGGACACCGCCATCGTGGTCTTTAATTCCGATGGCAGCCAAAAGGCCTCGACCACCCTGCGCAGTGTGATGGGGGATGTGGTCAACGGCGGGGCGGCCACCGGGGGACCGGTGACCATTGACCGGTTGGCGACCAATCTGACCTCGTGGCTGCAAAGCTCCAGCGGGGCCAATCTGGCCGGGGCAACGGCGTCGGTGGATTCCAATGGTCACTTTACGGTGTCGCTGAATGGATCGGGCTATGGGCTGGCGTTCCGTGACCAGACCAGTTCCGTGCCGGGCTCGGCGACCTCGGACCTGCCGATTTCGTTTGATCCGACCAACAGCGGTGGTGCGTTCCAGGCCTATCAGAGTGACAGCGGGTTCGCCAACTTCCTCGGCCTGAACGACTTTTACACCACCAACCAGCAGCCGAACTGGATGATGCAGAGCGATATCCTGCCTGCGGATTACACTCAGGTTGGCTCGTCGGTGATGAACTTCATGACCACCGACGACAGCGGGGCGGTGGTCAATCACTCGCTGACCCTGGCCAACGGTTTCTCGCTGCAGGATATCGCCAACCGCATCAACAACGACACCGTCCTGCAAGGCAAGGCCGAAATCCGGGCGTCGGTGGTGCAGGAAGGCACGGGCTATCGCCTGCGTATCCGCAACGTCAACGGCAACGAACTGTCGATCACCGGCAAGTCGGCCAATGACAACTATTTTGCCGCTCTGGGGCTTCAGCCCGCAGCCACCGGGACCGCAGGCTGGATGCAGGTCAATTCCAGCCTGCAGTTCAACCCCAGCGAAGTCAGCCGGGGCATCGCGCAGTATAACACCGATACCGGGCAGTTCTATCTGTCGGCGGGCGACAACGCCAATGCCAACGATATGTCCAAGCTGTTCAGCGGGGTGCAGAGCTATGACAGCGCTGGCGGGATGACCACCGGCTCGCTGACGTTTTCGGACTATGCGGCCTCGATCATCTCGGGCACCTCCAGCCGGGCGACGACGGTTGAAAGCACGCTGGGCTACCAAAGCAGTCTGGCCCAGTCGCTGGAGCAGAAAAATGCCTCTATTTCGGCGGTGAACCTGGATGAAGAACTGTCGCAGCTGATGGTTTACCAGCAGTCCTATGGGGCGGCGGCCAAGGTCATTTCGACCACCAAGCAAATGTTCGACATTCTGGATAGCATCCTGTAACCGATTCTGGAGAGTGTGCCATGTCCCGCGTTCCGACCTATATCAGTGGCCAGGTCCAGATCTCGCAGATGCTGGATATTCAGAGCCGCCTCAATGACTCGCAAACCCAGGTGAATACCGAAAAGAAGTCGCAGGATTACGCCGGTATTGCGACCGACAGCTTTCGCCTGATCAGCTTTGAGAACCAGAGCAGCCGTATCGAACGCTACAGCGCCAACAATGGTGTGGCCAAAATCCGCCTTGATACGATGCAGAATTCAGTCAATTCATCGCAAGCTTCGTTGCAGGAATACAAGGCCCTGCTGCTCGATTTCGCTGCTCGTGACTATAACGACATGTCACAGGAAGACACCAAGGCGCTGGATTCCATCCGTGCGCAGTCTTTTACGGCGATGAAGGACTTGCAGTACTACCTCAACACCTCGGTTGATGGTCGCTATCTGTTCAGCGGCGGCAAGACCGATGTTCCACCGGTCGAAATGCCGTGGGGCAATGTTGACGAGTTTGCCGACGTCTATGACGGGACGAACACCGTGTTCCCGGAAACGCGGGCCGCCAATCTGGCCGATGTCGATTTTTCCGCCCGCACGGTCGATATGACCAACCAGACCGTTGGTGGCACATCCTATGGGACGATCGAAGACACCAGCGGGGTTGCGGCTGACACCTTTATCACCGGTAGCCCGCTGACCAGCGATTCCTTTGGCAAGCTGCTGATCAATCCGACCATTCCGTCTGATTCCACCAAGGGCAGCATTGTGTCGGATCAGCCGAACGCCTTTTCCGGGCTGTCGGTCGGGATGACGTTTTTCCTTGATGACGATAATGCGGTGGAAAACACCGGTGGTACTGCCGTGACTGACCGCCAGTCGGGCATCTATACCATCACCGACATTTCCAGCGACGGCAAGACGATGACCATCGTTCCGCCGCCTGCCGGAACCGGTGGCACGACAGCCCAGATTCCCAGCACCGCCGGAGCGGAAATCCGCCTGACGGCGCCGGAAGGGGCGCGTATTTCGGTCAAGAACAGTGCTGGACAGAACGAAGACTATACAATTCACTGGCCGACCAATGCCGATCTGACGACAGCGGGCTATGACCTGACCACTGACCTGATTAACGGTAAAAAGCTGTTCGTCTCGCCGCCGTTCGCCCCCAGCAGCACCGGCTATGGGACCACCCAGAACAACGTGACCATTAGTGCATCGTCCTATTATCAGGGTGATACGCTGCAACTGACGCACCGGGTGGATGATACCCGCACCATTGCCCTTGGCATCAACGCCCTTGATCCGGCGTTTGAAAAGGCTTTCCGCGGGTTGGGCATCATGGCGCAGGGCGTAAAGATGGACAGTTCCGACCCGACCAAGGTTGATGCGGCCGAAATGCGTCGTCGGGTCGATACGGCGCTGGATCTGGTCAATGATGCCTTGCAGCACTCGACCTCGTCGAGCGAGGAGCCGAGTGATCTGGTCGGGCTCGGCTATCGCCTGGGCAGTAATCAAAAGGTTCTGCAAAATTCCATCGACGAAGCGGCCTCGTTCCGGGCGTTCCTTGACAACCGCGTCACCGATATGGAAAACGTCAACATGCTGGATGCGGTGACCCGCATGAATGATGACGCTCAGGCGCTGGAAGTGTCGTACAGCGCGATGTCCAAGATTTCCAAACTCAGCCTGCTGAACTACCTGTAAACCTGCACCGCAGGGATAACGTCAAACAGAAAACAGGGTCATGGAGCGCTGCTCCACACCTCGCCGGGGCCTCAGGCCCCGAGCAGGTTTGGTCGGCAGCCCGCTCTTTTTGCGCTCGCTGCTTTAAACCAGCCGCAACCGCTGTTCGCTGTCCTGCGCCCACAGCCATGCCGCACCGCGCACCCCACTGGAATCCCCGTGGTGCGCCTGCTTCAGTTCGGTCAGAACCTGATCGCTGAACACCCACTGCCCCCATAACGCAGGCACCTGTTGATACAGCATCGGAATGTTCGACAGCCCGCCGCCCAGCACAATCGTATGGGGGTCCAGAACGTTGATAATGCTGGCAAGACCCCGGGCCAGCCGGTGGGCATAGCGTGCCAGCGTGGCCTGACAGGCAGGGTCGCCACTGGCAGCCGCACTGGCGATGGCGGCGGCGGTCACCTCGCTGTCACTGTGGCGCTGATGATCGGCGGCCATCCCCGGCCCGGACAGGAAGGTTTCAACGCATCCCGCCCGTCCGCAATAGCAGGCCGGACCGGGGCGCTCGTCATCCTGCGGCCAGGGCAGGGCGTTATGGCCCCACTCGCCGCCGATGGCATTGGGACCGGTCAACACGCGACCATGGGCGACCACACCGCCGCCAACACCGGTCCCTAAAATCACCGCAAAGGCAATCGGGCTGCCTGCGGCGGCGCCATCGGTGGCTTCGGACAGGGCCAGACAGTCGGCATCATTGGCCAGTCGCACCGGCTGGCCCAAGGCATCACCGAGGTCCGCGCCAAAGGGATGCCCAATCAGCCATGTCGAGTTGGCATTTTTCACCAGCCCGGTCTGTGGCGACAGTGTTCCGGGAATACCGATCCCGACCGACCCGGCACCAAAGCGCCCTTGCAGGCCATGAACCAGATCGCGCAGGCAGCGGACGGTGGCGGCGTAATCGCCGCGTGGGCTGTCGATCCGTTGACGGCCCAGTTCGTGGCCATCATCGGCAGACAGGGCGATGGCCTCGATCTTGGTTCCCCCAAGGTCTACGCCGTAGCGGACGGTGGGCGCTCGATCCTGTTCCAGAGCAACCATCGCGGGACGGCCCTATCCCGAAAACTGTTCGGACAGGATGCGTTCTTCCAGATTATGCTCGGGATCGAACAGGATCTTCAGCTTCACATCACGGTCTTCGCGCACTTCGACCTTCGCCACCCGGCGGACTTCGGTGTAATCGGCCACCGCTGACACCGGGCGCTTTTCGTGCTCAAGCACTTCGTATTCAACGCAGGCGGTGTGCGGCAGAATGGCCCCGCGCCAGCGCCGGGGGCGAAAGGCCGAGATCGGGGTCAGGGCCATCACATTCGACCCCATCGGCAGGATCGGGCCATGGGCCGACAGGTTATAGGCGGTGGAGCCTGCCGCCGTGCAGACCAGCGCCCCGTCACAGATCAACTCGGGCAGACGCACCTTGCCGTCAATGCGGATGCGCAGCTTGGCGGCCTGACGGGTCTGGCGCAGCAGCGAGACTTCGTTGATCGCCAGCGCGTTGGTCTTGGTGCCGTTGATGTCTTCGGCAATCATCCGCAACGGATACAGCTCGACCTGCTGCGCCCGCCGCAGGCGGCGGGGCAGGTCTTCCTCAAGGTACAGGTTCATCAGAAAGCCGACTGTCCCGCGATTCATGCCATAGATCGGCCTGGACAGGTGCATGAAGCGGTGCAGGCTTTCCAGCATGAAGCCATCCCCGCCAAGAGCGACGATCATGTCGGCATGCTCGGGCGGGCAATGGCCATAGCGATGTTTCAGACGGAACAGGGCTTCCTGAGCAACGGGCGACTCAGCGGCGACAAAGGCGATATTCTCAACGTCCATCAGGGGAGCCTGATCCAGGGCACCAGCGGTGCGGGTGAGCGACAAGTCAGAGCATTGTGCGAAAAGTGGGAACCGGTTTTCGCAGAAACAATGCGACAGGACAAAAGGCTAGAGCAGCGTGCCTGCGTCATATCCAACGCACACTGGTCCAGTATAGGCGCTCACCCGCCCGGCGCAAGCCTGCTGCGTTGACGACAGCCTTACACGATGGTCACTGCGCCATGGGGCACGAACATGAAGGTGTAAAAGCCATAGCTGACCACCAGCGCCTCTTTCGTCAGGCTGTCCGGCGGCCCCTGATTGACTGTCCAGTTGGCGATGGCCGGATCAACCAGCGGCACCCCGGCAAAGTCAAAGTTGGTCACCTGATCGCCGCCGTCTTTCTGCGACCAGACATCGCAGGCCCCAGAGGAATTGTCGCAGCGGGCCCAGTGGTAGTCACCGTACCAGTGATCGGCAGACGGCGAAATCATCAGGGCAACGAAGTGACCGGACAGGGTGTCACCAGCCTTTTCCTTGTAGGCCAACAGGTCGGCGATGGTGCTGCCGACCAGAATCAGGCCGTCTTTTTCGGCATAGGAACTGACGGTCTGGCCGACAGACTCAACGGTGCCGGTAAAGTCGTCCTTGGTCAGCAGATAGCCACTGGCCCGCCCCGGCTGGGGAAAGGTGCTGGTGGCGATATTGCAGCCATAGGCGTAGCAGTTGTTGTTGATCTGGTTCTTGTAGGACATGAACGCCCCGGCGCAGTCGGTGGCCGGAGCGTAGCCCGCCGCTGCCGAACCAACCACCGTTGGCCCGTACTGGTACAGGGTGATGGTGCCGGTATCGGGCGGGGTGGTGATGTCCACCGTGACCGTGGTCGGGGTAATCCACTGTTCATCGGGAGCCGCAGCGGCTTCGACTGCCAGCAGGCCCTCGATGGCCCGGGCGATGCGTGGCTGGTGGCGCAGGTCATGCGGAGCCGCAATACCGGAATACTTCAGCAAGGCGTGTGCGGTCATGGCGGGATGCTCCTGTCGGATCACGACTGTGAATAGAGGGTGGCGGTCACCTTGTGGTGCTGATAGTCGTACACCTGCAGGGTCAGGGTGCTGTTCGACATCGACCCTGACAGGGTCAGCACCGACGATGCCCCGCCGTAAATGCCGGTGTTGGTAGCCCACAGCGGCACAGTGTTGCGGCTGTACAGCACCAGATTGCCATCGTTCTGCATCACCAGCCGTCCGGGCAACGGGTCCGCCGGGGTCGAGGCTCCCAGCGCGCTCCACAGGACGGTGCCGGTAGACGACAGCAGGCGCGGCCCCAGAACCGCGTCATTGATCAGGGTGGCGCTGCCATCAAGGGCGCTGATCGACTGCCCCGGCAGCAGAACATCATTCACCCGGCTGTCCAGGCGGTTGACGCTGGTCATTTCGCCCAGCAGGCTGCTTTGCAGCAGGATTTTGACGGTGGCCAGCGACCAGCCGTTATGCTGCTGGGCAGCCAGCAGGATCATCAGCTTGGCAAGGGCGGCCATCGGGGTCATGTCGGCCGGGCTGAGGGCTCCGACGGCGGGCAGCCAGGCTCCGGCGGCATAGGCGCTGTTGTTGACGGTGCCCTGCAGAACCTGCGTGCAGTCAACAATCACCACTCCGGCAGCATTGGCGCTGTCCAGCGCCTGATAGATGGCGCCCTGTGACGGCTGGTTGGGGTTGCCGGAGGGGAAATTGCCTTCGCCATAGGATTCCAGCACCAGCCCCTTGATGCCTTCGCCAACACAGGCCGTAATCAGTTTGGCCAGCATCGCCTGCGCCGGGGATGTCTGATACCACGCGGGCACGGCGTTGAACTGCATCACCGGCATGCTGTTGATGGCGGCGGTGATGGCGGTCAGTTGGGCCTGCACCTGCGCGACAACGGCGGGGGTGTCCAGACTGACGGCAGGCATCACCGGGCCGGGCAGGATGGTGTCCGGCACCAGATCAAAGGTGATGCCACATTCCGCCAACGCCGGATAGTTGGGCGAGGAAAAGGCGGCAAACTGGTTGGCGTTGGTCTTGACGGCCCGGTTACCACGGAACAGCGAGCCGTGGAAATAGACGCAGACTTCCGGCGTGCCGGTCTGGGCAGCGGCAACCGCACCGCAGACGTTCTGGAAGGCGTCGGTGTTGTACAACAGCCCCGACGGCGCGTTCTGGTCCGGCCCCTGATAGAACATCGGCAACTGCGAGCCGGTCAGGATGATCGGCTTGCTGATCACCGCCGTGGCAATGCCGTTGGCATCAAAGGCCGACAGCAGGAACGGCAGGGCGGTGCCGGTGAAGTCCATGGTGTCGGTGCCGTGCAGCACGATGAAGGCATCATAAGTGCTGTAGATGCCCAGAAGGTAACTGGCCAGCAGGCACCAGTCGGTCGGTTGCAGATTGGTGCTGTCGAGGGTGCCCGAGCTGGATTCCGGAAAGCTCAGATCGGTGACATAGGTCAAGGTCACATCGGGGTAGCTTTGGGCAATGACCGGATCAAGGTAGGTCTGGCAGGCGGTCTTGAACTGTTCGGCTGACATCGGAGCCAGCGGGGTCCCGACGCAACTGATGGTGCCGCCGGTGTTGAGAACTGCAATCTGCATGATCATCCCTGTTTGATGGAGTGCTTTTTTTACCGCATAGGGTGTTTTGACGATCAGTCTGTTTTCTCGGGTTGTATATGGGGTGCCTTTAAAAGTTTTCCTGCATGACATGATTCCCGTATAAATGGTTCTTTCGGCCATGAAAAAAGCGGGAAGCGAGGAGATACCCCGCTTCCCGCCTGACTGTCACACAGGTGCTCCGGCAGCCTGCACGATCAGGATTCGGTGGTTCCGGCGTCCTTTTTCCGGCGACCCGTGGTCCCCGGCTCAAAGCGCACAACCCGCTTTTTGCCCGCCCGTTCCAGCTTTTTGCCGCCGGTCTTGTTAAAGGCCTTGTTCTTGACCCCACCCACCCGCAGGGGGGTGAAGTGCTTGCGCGGGCCTTCTTCTTCTTCGACCCGGTCGCCACGCGGCTTGCGGCCAAGGCTGGAGGGCCGTTCGATGCCGTCCCCCTCGTCGTCGTCGCCATAGCTGCGGTCGAACGGGCTGCTTTTCGGCGGGCGGGCCGCCGGGCGCATGGTGCCGTTGGGCACCAGTTCAAACAGCATGCCGCCGGTGACCGGATCGGCCTGACGCATGATCACCGTCACCCGCTGGCCGACCTGAAATTCCCGTCGGCCCTTGCGCCCGACCAGCGCATGGCGGGCTTCCTCGTGGACATAGAAGTCATCGGGCAGGGTCGAAATCGGCACCAGACCGCTGGCGCCGGTTTCGTCCAGCTCGACGAACAGGCCAAAGCGGGTGGCGCTGCTGATGCGACCGGCAAAGGTCGCCCCGACGCGATCGGCGAGGAACTGGGTGGTATAGCGTTCGATGGCGTCGCGTTCGGCGGCAGCGGCACGGCGTTCGGTCATCGAGATGTGCTCGCCGATGGCCTCAAGCTCGTTGCCCTGCTCGTCCTGCAATCCTTCAGGCCCCAGCTTCAGGGCGCGGATCAGCGCCCGATGGACCAGCAGGTCGGCATAGCGGCGGATCGGTGACGTGAAGTGGGCATAGCGGTGCAGGCCAAGGCCGAAGTGGCCCCGGTTTTCCGGCCCGTACAGCGCCTGTGCCTGGGTGCGCAGCACCACCTGATTGACCAGATGCTCGTTCGGGGTGTCCTTCACCCTGGCGAGAACGCTGTTGAAGTTCTGCGCCCGCAAAGCTCCGGTGGCGATGGTCAGGTTGAGGGACTTGAGGAATTCGCGCAGCGAATCCACCCGTTCCAGCGTCGGTTCGTCGTGCACGCGGTACATGCAGGGAGTATGGTGCTGTTCCAGCGTCTCGGCGGCGCAGACGTTGGCGGTGACCATGAATTCTTCGATCAGCTTGTGCGAGTCGAGGCTGGTGCGCGGGACGATGCCCAGCACTTCGCCTTTTTCGCCGATCAGCACCTTGCGTTCGGGAATTTCGATGTTCAGCGCGCCGCGCTCGTCGCGATAGGCGCGCAGGGCCTTGTAGGCGCCATACAGCGGGCCGATCACCGAGTCCATCAGCGGGGCAACGGCCAGATCGGGCACGCCTTCGATGGCGGCCTGCACCTGTTCATAGGTCAGGCGGGCCACCGAGCGCATCAGGCCGCGGACGAACTGATGGCGGATCTTGCGGCCTTCGGCATCAATCCAGAAATGGACCGCCATGCACGGACGGTCTTCGTCCGGGCGCAGCGAGCACCAGCCGTTCGACAGCTTTTCCGGCAGCATCGGCACCACCCGGTCAGGGAAGTACACCGAGTTGCCACGCTCATAGGCGGTCTGATCAAGGGCGTCGCCGGTCTGCACGTAATGGGCAACGTCGGCAATGGCCACCAGACAATGCCAGCCACCGTCTTCCGACGGTTCTGCCCACACCGCATCGTCAAAGTCGCGGGCGTCGGAGCCGTCGATGGTCACCAGCGGGATATCGCGCAGGTCGGCACGGGTGCCAAGCTCGGTGACGCCCTTGGCCTGCTCGGCCTGTTCCAGCGCATCCTGTGCGAACTGGCAGGGGATGCCGTGCGAATGGATGGCGACCAGACTGACCGCCTTGGGATTGCCCATCGAACCGAGGTTTTCGGTCACTTTGGCCTGACGCAGGCCGAAACGGCGACCGGGCAGCAGCTCGGCTTCGACCAGATCGCCCGGACCGGCGGTTCCGGCATCGCCACGGGCGACCAGATAGTCCTGCTTGTCGCGCTTGTCGGTCGGACGCAGCAGCAGGCCGTTGACGCCGGTATCGAGCATCCCCAGCACCCGCGCCGGGGCCGAGGCCAGCGCCTTCAGCACGCGGGCTTCATAGCTGTAATCGCCAGTCGCCTGCAGGCGGGCGAGGATCTTGTCGCCGATGCCAACCGCACTCAGGCCCTGACGCACCGGCAGCACGTAAATGCGCGGCGGCGGCATGTCACGGGCTTCCGGGTCTTCCGGGTGCCAGTTAAGCGGGCGGGCCAGCAGCTCGCCTTCGGCATCGGCACCGGTGATTTCCAGCACGGCCACTTCGGGCAGCAGGCCGGGCTTGTGGACTTTACGCTTGTGCCCGCGCTGGATCGATCCTTCCTGCTCCAGATCCTTCATGATCTGGCGCAGCATCGGGCGCTGCTCGGCATTCAGGTTGAACGCGCGGGAGATTTCCCGTTTTCCCACCTTGCCGGGGCTTTCCAGAATGAATTCCAGAACCTGAGCCTTGGTCGGCAGGGGGATGATTTTCGGGGTGTGTTTCTTCAAGGGAATTGAGCCTTACGTTATTCGCTCGCCGTTTTTTTGGCGGCAGTTTTTTTGGCAGTGGTTTTGGGGGCGGCCTTGGCTGTGCCGCTCTTGGGGGCAGCAGCCTTTTTGGTCACCGTCTTTCTGGCCGTTTTGGGCGCGGCCGCCGCCGGAGCATCATCAAGGTCAAACGGAGGCAGATCGTTCTCTGCATCGTTTGTTGCCGCATCGCTGGCTGCCGCCTTTTTGCGGCTGGTGGTTTTCTTCGGGGCGGCCTTTTTGGGCTCGGCCTTGGCCTTGGCCGGGCCGCCGTCCTTGGCCACCTTGGCCGCCAGCAGGGCGACGGCCTGTTCAAGGGTCAGGGCGTCCTTGTCACTGCCACGGGGCAGGGTGGCGCGCACCTTGTTGTGTTCAACATAGGGGCCATAGCGGCCATCATGCAAGGTAATCGGTTTCTGGTCGGCCGGATGCGGGCCGATTTCCTTCGCCGGAGCCTTTTCGCGCGTTTTGGCGGCCGCCAGCAGGTCAACGGCGCGGTTGATGCCGATTTCCAGCACGTTGTCTTCGCGCAGGTTGACGTACTTGTCGCCATGCTTGAGATACGGCCCGAAGCGGCCAAGCCCGGCGAGGATCATTTCGCCGGTTTCCGGGTGAATACCAACCTCACGCGGCAGCGACAACAGCGACAGCGCCTTTTCCAGATCCATCTCCGCCGGAGACTGGCCCTTGGGCAGGCTGGCGCGCTTGGGCTTTTTCTTGCCTTCGGCTTCGCCCAACTGGACATAGACGCCGTAGGGACCCTTGCGCATGGTCACCAGCAGGCCGCTGGCCGGATCGGTGCCCAGTTCGCGCTCGCTGGCCTCGTCGCCGCCGCCATCCTGACCGTCGCCGGTGCCCAGCGGGCGGGTATAGCGGCACTCGGGATGGCGGGAACAGCCGATGAAGGCGCCGAACTTGCCCAGCTTCAGCGACAGGCGGCCTTCGCCGCAGGTCGGGCACTTGCGCGGGTCGTGGCCGTCTTCGCGGGTCGGGAACAGGTGCGGGGCGAGATCGGCATCAAGGGCGTCAAGGACCTCGGAAATGCGGAGGTTTTTGGTGCCCTCCACATAGCTCATGAAGTCCTTCCAGAAATTGCGCAGGACGGTCTTGTAGTCGAGCTGACCGCCCGAGATGTCGTCAAGCTGGTTTTCCAGATCGGCGGTGAAGGTGTAGCCGACGTATTTCTCAAAGAACTTTTCGAGGAAGGCGGTGACGATCCGGCCCCGGTCCTCGGGCACAAAGCGGCGCTGGTCCAGCTTGACGTAATCGCGGTCCTGCAACACCTGCATGATCGAGGCGTAGGTGGACGGGCGACCGATGCCCAGTTCTTCCATCCGCTTGACCAGACTGGCTTCGGAATAGCGCGGCGGCGGCTGGGTGAAATGCTGTTCCGGCAGGATGGCGGCAATGGCGGTGGCATCGCCCTCGGCCAGCGGCGGCAGGATGCGGCCATTTTCGTCGTCGCCGTCGCCCGCGTCGTCGAGGTCTTCGCGGTACAGCTTGAGGAAGCCGTCAAACACCACCGTCGAGCCGGTGGCGCGCAGCACCACCGCCCCGGTCGGGTCGGCAACGTCAACGCTCATCTGGTCGAGCAGGGCGCTTTCCATCTGGCTGGCGACGGTGCGCTTCCAGATCAGTTCGTACAGGCGGAACTGGTCGTGATCCAGCGCGTCGCGCACGTCGGCGGGCTTCAGGAACACGTTGGTCGGGCGGATGGCTTCGTGGGCTTCCTGAGCGTTTTTCTGTTTGGTCTTGTAAACGCGCGGGCTGGCCGGAACCAGCTTCTCGCCCCACACCTGACCGATCAGCACGCGGGTATCGTGGATCGCCTCGGGGGCCATCTGCACGCCGTCGGTACGCATATAGGTGATCAGACCGATGGTTTCGCCGCCGACGGTGACGCCTTCGTACAGGCGCTGGGCGAGGGTCATGGTCTTGGTGGCCGAGAAATACAGCTTGCGGGCGGCTTCCTGTTGCAGGGTCGAGGTGGTGAACGGTGCCGCCGGGTGGCGCTTGACGTTCTTGCGCTCGATCGACTTGACCGCCAGCGCGGCGCTGGCAATGGCCTGACGGGCGCGCTCGGCGGCGGTGGCGTCGGGCAGGTCCAGCTTGTCGAGCTTCTGGCCATCCAGATGGGTCAGGCGGGCGGTGAACGGCTTGCCCTGCGGTGACAGCAGGTTGGCGGCCACGCTCCAGTATTCCTGCGTGCGGAAGGCCTCGATTTCGGCTTCGCGTTGACAGATCAGGCGCAGCGCTACCGACTGCACCCGGCCAGCCGAGCGCGAGCCGGGCAGCTTGCGCCACAGCACCGGCGACAGGGTAAAGCCGACCAGATAGTCCAGCGCCCGCCGCGCCAGATAGGCATCAATCAGTTCCTGATCGAGATCGCGCGGATTGTTGATCGCGTCGGTGACGGCGGCCTTGGTGATGGCGTTGAACGTCACCCGCTTGATGGTGGTGGTGTTCAGCGCCTTGCGCCGCTTCAGTTCCTCCAGCACATGCCAGGAAATGGCCTCTCCCTCGCGATCCGGGTCAGTTGCGAGGAACAGTTTGTCGGCCTTTTTGACCGCCTGCACGATTTCCTTCAGATGCTTTTCCGACCGGGCATCCGTCGCCCAATCCATCGCAAAGTCTTCATCCGGGCGTACCGAGCCATCCTTGGGCGGCAGGTCGCGGATGTGACCAAACGACGCCAGGACGGTAAAGTCCTTGCCGAGGTACTTGTTGATGGTTTTGGCCTTGGCCGGGGATTCGACGATCAGAACGTTCATGGACTGGGCGATGCCTTTGGTTGTGATGCCTTTGGCTGTCATGGGCGGCACCACTCGAAACCACGAGCGGCACAGGATGCTTGAACCATACAGAGGAGACGTTTCCCCCAAGAAACAGCTCGGGGGCGTCTTCGTCAAGCCTCTGGCAACAGCGAGACCCGATGGCCGGGCAACCGTTCCAGCCGCCCCGCCAGGTCAAGCTCCAGCAGGACAAAGGAGACTATCGAGGCAGACAATTGGCATTGCCGGATGATTTCGTCAACCGTCACCGGTGCCACAGACAGGTTCGACAGCACTTTTTCTCGTGCGGCGGCCAGTGCCGCAGGGGAAGGAGTCGATGCCGGACCAGCGGTAAAATCGCCGCCAGCCGGTTCCCGCAGCGGGCGATGGCGCGGATTGGCGACCTGTTCCAGCACGTCATCGATCCCCCGGCACAGGATGGCACCGTCGCGCAGCAACTGGTTCGGGCCTTCGCTGCGGCCATCGAGCGGGCTGCCGGGCACGGCCAGCACGTCGCGGCCCTGATCGGCGGCCAGCCGGGCGGTGATCAGCGAGCCGGAGCGCAACGAGGCCTCGGCCACCACCACCGCCCGGGCCAGACCGGAAATCAGCCGGTTGCGGCGGGGAAAATGGCGGGCCTGTGGTTCCAGATGGGGTGGCAGTTCGGAAATCAGCGCCCCTTGCGCGGCAATGGCGGCGTGCAGGCGGGCGTTTTCCGGCGGATAGACCACATTCACCCCGCCCGCCATCACCGCAATGGTGCCGGTATTCAGGCTGCCTTCGTGGGCGGCGGTGTCGATTCCCCGCGCCAGCCCCGAGGCAACGGCAAAGCCGTGCGCCCCCAGATCCATCGCCAGCTTGCGGCTGAACTGCTTGGCGCCCGCCGAGGCATTGCGGGTGCCGACAATCGCCACGCACGGACGGGACAGCAGGGCGACATCCCCCAGCACGTACAGGCAGGGCGGGGCATCATCGACTTCGCGCAGCAGGGCCGGATACTCAGGCTCGCAGGCACACAGCAGGCGGGCACCGATCGCTTGCGCGGCCAGCAGTTCCTGTTCGGCAGCGGCGCGGCTGCACAGTTTGATCGGTTTGCTGCGGCCACCACTGCGGGCAAGCTCGGGCAGGGCCTCCAGCGCCCTGGCCGCGGTGCCGAACCGGTCGAGCAGGCGGAAAAAGGTGATCGGGCCGACGTTTTCGCAGCGGATGAGGCGCAGCCAATCCAGTCGTTCGGCGGCGCTGAGGGGGCGGATGGAGATCGTCATGATGGAATTGACCATGCCGGTTCCTGTCAGGATGGTCAATGCTGCTGTGGCCGGAGGGGCCGAAAAGGACAGCGGGCGTCGTGCCGGTGGATGGCAGACGCCCGCATTCCCTGGAGGTGCGGGCCTTGACTGTGACCCCACAGTACACGACAGGTGGGAAACAACAGCGGGCTACCGCTTGAACCCCCATTTTCTCTTTCACTATCAAGTCAACGGGGTCTGGGGCCCGAGGCCCCAGCGAGGTTTGGAGCGGCGCTCCATGATCCTGTTTTCTTTGTGACGATCAGCCCGCGATGGCGGCGTAATCGACTTCGTAGGAATCGTTGTGCGGAACAGACTTGACGGTCTTTTTGATCAGGTCAACCACCACCTCTTCGGACACGCCGCCGGGGACATTGACCACTTCATAGATCACCGACGACCCGCTGGTCGGGCCAGCGTCGGAATTGCGGTGTGCCTTGTTGACCAGACCTTCGCCAGCCACTTTGACCATTACAGAAGCCATGATCGAGCTCTCCCTCTCGCAAATGGAGCCTTGGTGTATATCGTCGCAGACCTGAGAGGGGGAGCGTCCCGCGCGGGCGGGCTCAGGGCCGCGAGCCTGTTATTCTGATTACCGCAAAACCGCACGCGGGAAAAGGATATAATGCATGTAAAGTGATCAAGTGGAGGATGTGGTTGTTTTATGGGCATTGTGCCAGCGCGTCAACAGGTCGTGACAGCACAACGGCGGCACAGGTCTCCCCATGCCGCCGTGTTGCCAATATCCCGAAATGCCCGATTTCAGCTCTTCTTTTTCTTGCCAATCCTGCTTTCCTCGCCCCGCATCAGGCGACGGATGTTTTCGTGGTGGCGCAGGATCGCCAGAATGGCCAGTGCCAGATAGGCGGCGGCATGGATCGGCCCGATCAGGATCAGGCCATAGACCGGCGCCAGCGACAGCGCCACCAGAGCGGCCAGCGAGGAATAGCGGAACACCGCCGCCACCACCAGCCAGGTCAGACAAGCCCCGACACCCACCGGCCAGGCGGTCATCAATAGCACGCCCAGCGTGGTGGCAACGCCCTTGCCGCCCTTGAACTTCAGCCAGACGGGGAAGTTGTGCCCCAGCACGGCAGCGCAACCCGCCGCCAGAACCAGCATCTGGTCCGGCTGGCCGGTGTGGGCGACACTGCCCCACCATGCCAGCGCCGCCGCAATCGCTCCCTTGCCGGAATCCAGCAGCAGGGTGGCCAGCGCCAGATCCTTGCGACCGGTGCGCAGAACGTTGGTGGCCCCGATGTTGCCGGAGCCAATGCTGCGCAGGTCATAGCCAAACGGTTTGGTCAGCACCAGCCCGAACGGAACCGACCCCAGCAGATAGCCGCCGATCACCGCCACCAGCAGGGCGATGGTGAACGGGCCACTGCCCAGTGCAGTCAGGACGCTGCTCTCAACCATGGACATACACCGTCCGGCCATCAACCACTGTCCGCACGGCGTGACCCTGCAACAGGCGGCCATCGAACGGCGAGTTCTTGGACTTCGACAGTGACTGCTGGGCGGCGAACTTCCACGGGCGGTCGAGGGTGATCAGCACCAGATCAGCGGCTCCGCCCACGGTCAGGCGACCGGCGCGGTGGCCGTGGTTGTCGGTCAGATTCAGCAGGTCCGCCGGGGCCGAGGTCAGCAGGCGCAGGGCGCCGAGCAGGTCGAGATGGCCGTTATGGACCAGTTCGAGAGTCAGCGGCAACAGGGTTTCCAGACCGGTGCCGCCAAAGGCGGCCTGCGCGAATGGCAGGCGCTTGGCATCGGTATCCTGCGGCGAGTGGTCCGAGGCAATGGCATCAATGGTGCCATCCTGCAGACCTTCGACGATCGCCAGACGGTCGGATTCGGCACGCAGCGGCGGCGACAGCTTGGCAAAGGTGCGATAGTCACCGACTGCCAGTTCGTTGAGGGCAAAGTACGGCGGCGCGGTGTCGCAGGTGACATCCAGACCCTTGGCCTTGGCGCGGCGGATGATTTCGACGCTGTCCGAGGTTGAGATATGGGCGGCGTGATAGCGACCCCCGGTCATTTCGACCAGGCGAATATCTCGCTCAAGCATGATGATTTCGGCTTCGCGCGGGATGCCCGACAGGCCCAGACGGCTGGCCTGCTCACCGGCGTTCATCACCCCGCCACTCAGGCCCGGCTCTTCGGGGTGCTGGATGATCAGGAAGCCAAAGGTGGCAGCGTACTGCAGGGCGCGGCGCATGGTCTGCACGTTGGCAATCGCCTTGGTGCCGTCGGTGAACGCCACCGCTCCGGCGCGATTGAGCAGGCCCATTTCCGACAGTTCCTTGCCCAGTGTCCCCTTGGTGGCGGCACCGTAGGCATAGACCTTGGTCAGACCGATCTGGCGGGCGCGGCGGGCGATGAACTCGATGGCGGCTTCTTCGTCCAGCACCGGATCGGTGTTCGGCAGGGCGACCATCGAGGTGATGCCCCCGGCAACGGCGGCCTTGCCCGCGGACTTGACGCTTTCCTTGTGGGCTTCGCCCGGTTCACGCATCTGCACCCGCATGTCAACCAGACCGGGGCACAGGATCGCGCCCTTGCCGTCGATCACTTCGGCTCCGGCAGGAACGCCGCTGGCAAAAATGCCCGGACCATAGGCCGAGATGGTTTCGCCATCGCTCAGCAGGCCGCCGGTGTGATCGCAGACCACATCAAGGCCCGAGGCCGGGTCGATCAGCTGCACGTTGACGTAAGCGACCGCTTGCGGCTGTGACTGGGGGGCGGTGGAACGGGCGGACATCACTTGGCCTCCTGCTGCTGCTTGTAGACCTGATTGTTGTGCGACAGGGTGTGCAGGACGGCTTGCCGGACGGCCACGCCCATTTCCACCTGTTCGCGGATTACCGACCGTTCAACGTCGTCGGCAACATCGGAGTCGATTTCCACCCCGCGGTTCATCGGGCCGGGATGCATGATCAGGGCGTCGGGCTTGGCCAGCGCCAGCTTTTCCTTGTCCAGACCAAAGAACTCGAAATATTCGCGTACTGACGGAATATAGCTGCCCTGCATACGCTCGTTCTGCACGCGCAGCATCATCACGATGTCCACGTCCTTCAGCCCCTTGCGCATGTCGTAATAGGGGGAGACCCCCAATTCCTCGATCCGCGACGGCATCAGGGTGCGCGGCGCGATGCAGCGGACATGCGCCCCCATGGTGTTCAGCAGGTGGATGTTCGACCGCGCCACGCGCGAATGCAGCACGTCGCCGCAGATGGCGACTTCGAGGCCGTCCAGATGGCCCTTGCGGCGGCGGATGGTCAGGGCATCGAGCAACGCCTGCGTCGGGTGTTCGTGGGCACCGTCACCGGCATTGACCACCGCGCAGTTCACCTTGTCGGCCAGCAGCTTGACCGCCCCGGAGTCCTGATGGCGGACCACCAGCACGTCCAGCCGCATGGCGTTCAGGGTGACGGCGGTGTCAATCAGGGTCTCGCCCTTGCTGACCGACGAGCCGGTTGACTGCATGTTGATCACCGTCGCCCCCAGCCGCAGGCCCGCCAGTTCAAAGCTGGCGCGGGTGCGGGTCGAGGCTTCGAAGAACAGGTTGACCTGCGTCTGCCCGTTCATCGCGTCAAAGGTGGGGGCAGACTGGTTGCCCTGCACCACATAGCTGTCGGCGAGATCAAGCAGCGAATTGATTTCGTGGGGATACAGCCCCTCGATCCCGAGGAGGTGGCGATGCTTGTAATCGGCTGCGGTCATAACGGGCGCGGTCCTTGCGTGGGGGAAGGGTGTCCGGCATCAGAAGGAAGGCACCCGGTGGACCCGGATGCCTTTGCTGTTGGTCTGATCTCTGGCTGCTCTCAGGCGTCGGCGATGATCGCGTCGGCTTCGATTTCCACCAGCCAGTCAGGGTTGACGAAGCCGGTGACCACCACAAAGGTGCAGGCCGGGCGGATCTCGCTGAAGAACTCGCCATGGGCACGGGCGGCTTCGCGCCAGTCGTCGGCACTGGTCAGCATGACGGTGGTGCGCACGGTGTCGGCCAGCGAGCCGCCAGCCTGCTCGATGGCGGCCTTGATGGTTTCCAGGCACTGTTTTGTCTGGGCGTACAGGTCGCCCGGGCCGACCAGCTTGCCGTCGGCCCCCATCGGGCCGGTCCCGGCAACGGCAATGGTGTTGCCAACGCGGACGGCGCGGCTGAAGCCGATCACCGGTTCGTTGGGCGAGCCAGAGGAAATCAGGGTGCGCTTGCTCATGCTGAGTGCCTTTTTCAGGGACAACGCCAACAGGCGTCTGCCGCGCCGGGCGGCGGGGAAATCTGTTGGCGGGTTATATGCCTCCCGGCGGGACGGTGCAAGCGTCGGACGGTGGTTTTTCTGTTCCGGGCTGCTGTCAGCCGGTCAGCCACGGCAACAGGCTGATCAGCGCGGGCAGGCTGATCATTGCCAGCACGGTCTGCCAGGTGATCAGGGCGGCCATCATCGGGGCATCGCCGCCCATCTGGCGGGCCAGAATGTAGGACGAGGCCGAACAGGGGACGCCCGACCACAGGATCATGGTCCCCAGTGTGGCTGCCGACAGCGACAGCGAGGAGGGCAGCAGCAGGTCAAGGGTCAGGGTGACAAGGACCGGCAACAGCACCAGCTTGCCGACCGAAGCGGCGACAAAGGGAACGATGACCGCCCGCCAGCGGCTGGTGCTGTCGTTGGCAGGCAGGGTCAGCAGCAACCCGGCCCCGACCGACAGCAACCCCATCGGCAGCGAGGCCTTGGCCAGAATGCCCAGAACCGGCTCGATCACCGGCGGCAACCCCAGCCCGCTGACATTCAGGACAATGCCGCCGATGCAGGACAGGATCAGCGGGTTGCGCAGCAGTCCCAGCGCCAGCGAGCGCAGGCGGGCGATGCGGTGCTGGCTGCTGCCTGCGGGGGGGACCAGCAGCATTAACGCCGTCACTGACAGGACGTTGACCAGCGGCACGGTGATGGCGATGCACAGGGCGGTGACGGTGATGCCATCGTTGCCGTACAGGGCGGCCGCCCCGGCCAGACCGACGTAGGTATTCGGGCGGATGGCTCCCTGAAACACCGAACTGAGCGTTGCCCGCCCGGCACGGTCCGCCGTTGGCCGCAGCAGCGGGCCACCCAGCAGGATCAGGGCGGCCAGCAGCAGGGTGGTGCCGCCGATGCAGGCGACAATCTGCGGCCATGGCAAACTGCCCAGACGGGCCGAAGCCAGATTGGACACCAGCAGGGCGGGGAAGGTGACGTAATAGGTCAGCCGGTCGGCCTGTGACCAGAATCCGTCCTCGACAAAGTGCCAGCGTTTCAGGCCATGCCCGAGCAGGATCAGCAGAAAGATCGGAGCCAGTGCCAGCAGAACGGTCAGCATCGGCGTCAGTCAACAATCAGCAGGCGGGCACCGCCGCTGGTGGTGGAGCGATGGGCCTCGGCATTGTCTCCGACCTGATAGGAACAGCCCGCAGTCATCACCACCGTCCGGCCATCGGCCAGCTCGGTGTGCAACTCGCCCTCCAGCACGTACAGGACGTGGCCTTTGGAGCACCAGTGATCGGCCTTGTAGCCCGCCGAGTACTCGACCACCCGCACGCGGATGTCGCCAAAGGTCAGGGTCCGCCACAGGGCTTGCCCCTGTTCGCCGGGGTGGACAGTGGCGGGAACCTGGCTCCAGTCGGTCATGGTGAACGGGAAAGGGGGCATGTGCATGGGGAGGACGCCTTTTTTGCTTGTCTGTGTTCAGGACAACACTCCGCCGCAGGGCGGGCAATCCCTGTCGATGGGGATGCACCAGAAAAGGGGAGCCGGACATATACTTTTTCGTCGTGATTATCTCTTTAGGGATTTTGAATGTAATCGTAGAATAAAGGCTAATTATTCATTTTTATACAATCAAGAGTATCTTTATGTCCCTCACTGCACCTCCCGCTGCGTCCCGTCCGGGATACCATGGCTCGGGAACCTGGGCGCGCTCCCTGTTCGCCTTGACCATACTGGTGGGGTTGGCGGTTCTTGGCTTTGTTCACTTTCTTTTGTTTCATACGGTGGTCGAGCTGACAACCATCCTGATTTCCCTGCTGACGTTTGCGGTGGTGGTGGGAACATATCGGCTGACCTGTAACAATTACCTGCTGATTTTGGGCTGCGGAGCGTTCTGGACGGCCCTGTTCGATCTGGGCCATACACTGGCCTATCACGGCATGGGCTTTGCCGCCTTCAGCGATGCCAACCGGGCGACGCAATTGTGGTTGTGCGGGCGGCTGATCGAAACTCTTGCCATGATCCTCGCCCCGGCAATTGCCCGTAATCGGGCTCCGGTGCGGGTGGCCGCTGTCTTTGCCGGGTTTGGCTGGCTGGCGCTGGCGTTGGGGATGACCATCCTGCTGGACCTGTTTCCGGTGACCTATCTGCCTGCCTCGGGCCTGACCCATTTCAAGGTTGTCTTTGAATATGGTCTGGTCGGCGGGCTGCTGCTGGCGGGTTATCTTACGTGGTATCAACGGTCCTTTCTGCCGCCGTACCTGTGGGGTTTGATGCTGACCGCCATCGCCCTGACCACCATGACGGAGTTCATTTTCACTGCCTATCTGACCCTGACCGGCCCGCTGAACATCCTCGGCCATTTGACCAAGGTTCTGGCCTTCTGGCTGATTTTCGAAGCCGTGATCGGGCCGATGCTGTTGCAGCCTTTTGGCAGTATTGCCCGGACGATCATGACCTTTGACGGGATTCCCGATCCGGTTCTGCTGGTCAGTCAGGACGGATCAATCGTTCAGGTCAACGATGCGGCAGCGGCATGGTTTGACAGTCCCGCGCGCGATCTGATCGGGAAATCCCTGCGGGAAATTCTGGTCCCGTCATCTTCTGCCGTGCCAGCCCTGCCCGGGCAGGCCGAAGTTGTCCTGTTCCGCTCCCTGAAGGCTTTTACCCCACTATCCGGGCACCGGATGACGGATAGTCACAACCGGGCCTGCCTGCTGTCGATGAGTATCCTGACCTCGGGAGATCCGGGCAAGGCCAACGGTGTCATGCTGGTGTACCTGCGGGATATCACTGCGCGAGAGCAGGCGAAAGACGACCTGCAAACAGCCCGTTTTCAGCTGGACTGTGTTCTCGGGAACAGTGGCTATGGCGTCTGGGACTGGACGGTCACCAGCGGCGAGGTTCGTTTTTCTCCCGAAATGGAAACGATGATCGGCTACGCTGTCGGTGAATGGGGTGGATCGGTCCGCTCATGGGAAAAACGGATTCACCCCGACGACCGGGCCGCGGTGATGAGCGATCTGCAGGCCCATCTGGAAGGGCGAACCCCGTTCTATGACAACGTTCACCGCATCCAGCACAAGGACGGGCACTGGGTCTGGATCCATGATCAGGGGCGGGTTGTTGAACGGGACGGAGTGGGACGGCCACTGAGGGCGATTGGCACCCATTGCCTGTACGAGCAGCGTGCAGCGATGACGGAGGACGCGCCCTCGACCGGGAGCACCGTCACCGAACATCTGGCGACGTTGGCCAGAGAGACCGTGCAGGAGCCGCTGCGAGCGGCCTCGCAGTTCCTGGCGTTGATCGTCCATCGCCATTTGCCGTCTCTGGAGGGCGACTGCCGCGAATTGCTGATCCAGGCGCAGGCCAATGCCAAACGGGCATTCCAGTCACTGGAAAGCCTGACCGCGTTCTGTGCCAGCGACGGAGAGGTGTTGCCGTCGCAAGCGGTGGCGTTGGAAAAGAGCCTGCAAACGGTTTCACCGCTGTTGCAGCCTCGCCATCAGGTGACACCATGGCTGAAGGTGCAAGGACCGCTGCCGGTGGTTGAAATGGCTCCGGCGATGCTGGAGGGCGTGTTGCTGGCATCGCTGCTGGCGCTGCAGAATGCGTATTCGCCCGATCAGACACAGCAGATCACCGTGCAGGGCTGGACGCGGGACGAGCAGGTGGTGTTGGAATTATGTGCCGAACAGGGGACGCTGACCCGCGAGCAGCGGGAAACGCTGTTGAGTCCGGCCCATCCCCTGCCTGTGGTGGGGCATGCGGGGAATCCTGTCCGCATGATGACACTGGCCATGGCCCAGCGTGCCGTGGAGCGTGTGGGGGGCGGGCTGACACTGATCGGCGAAGGACGGGGGCAGATGGTGGCTATCCGGCTGGTCCTGCCTGCGGCCCTGTCGGCATGACTGGATGCGGGAGTTGAGTGTTTCAGCAAATGCGTCGTCGCAGGTGTTCCACCTGCTCGGGATTTGAGTCTGTTCATTCAGCAAATACGTCGTCGCAGGTGTTCCACCTGCTCGGGATTTGAGTCTGTTCATTCAGCAAATACGTCGTCGCAGGTGTTCCACCTGCTCGGGATTTGAGTCTGTTCATTCAGCAAATGCGTCGTCGCAGGTGTTCCACCTGCTCGGGATTTGAGTCTGTGCATTCAGCAAATGCGTCGTCGCAGGTGTTCCACCTGCTCGGGATTTGAGTCTGTTCATTCAGCAAATACGTCGTCGCAGGTGTTCCACCTGCTCGGGATTTGAGTCTGTTCATTCAGCAAATACGTCGTCGCAGGTGTTCCACCTGCTCGGGATTTGAGTCTGTTCATTCAGCAAATGCGTCGTCGCAGGTGTTCCACCTGCTCGGGATTTGAGTCTGTTCATTCAGCAAATACGTCGTCGCAGGTGTTCCACCTGCTCGGGATTTGAGTCTGTTCATTCAGCAAATACGTCGTCGCAGGTGTTCCACCTGCTCGGGATTTGAGTCTGTTCATTCAGCAAATGCGTCGTCGCAGGTGTTCCACCTGCTCGGGATTTGAGTCTGTGCATTCAGCAAATGCGTCGTCGCAGGTGTTCCACCTGCTCGGGATTTGAGTCTGTTCATTCAGCAAATGCGTCGTCGCAGGTGTTCCACCTGCTCGGGATTTGAGTCTGTTCATTCAGCAAATACGTCGTCGCAGGTGTTCCACCTGCTCGGGATTTGCTCTACCGTTTCCTGATCACAGAAAAAAACATCTGGAAGGAAACGCCCCATGCCCTGTTATTCGATTGATGGCGTGCGCCCGGTGGTGCATCCGTCAGCCTATGTTCATCCGACAGCCATCCTGATCGGAGACGTGTTGATTGGTCCCGAGGTCTACATCGGGCCTGCGGCGTCCCTGCGGGGGGACTTTGGGCGCTTGCGGATCGAAAGCGGTGCCAACGTGCAGGATAATTGCTCGATGCACGGCTTCCCCGGCACCGAAACCCTGATCGAAGAAGAAGGCCATATCGGCCATGGGGCCGTCCTGCACGGCTGTATCATTCGCCGGGGCACGCTGGTCGGGATGAATGCGGTGGTGATGGATGGCGCCGATATCGGGGCCGAAAGTCTGGTGGCGGCGATGGCCTTTGTCAAAGCCGGGATGATCGTCCCGGCGCGCTCACTGGTGGCCGGAATTCCCGGCAAGGTGATCCGGGCCGTAACCGATGATGAATATGCGTGGAAGAAACAGGGAACGGCTGATTATCAGCAACTGGCCCGCCGCTCACTGGCATCAATGGTGGAATGCACGCCGCTGAGTGCCATGGAGGCCGACCGTCCGGCCCTGCCTGCAACCGCCAGCGAGCCGCTGTATCTGAAGAAATGACCGGGTAAAAAAAGAGAGCGGGTTTAGAGCATTTTCAAGTTGACCGTCTCCGGTCAACGGCTCGGAAAATGCGGCCCTAAAAAGGGAGAGCGTTTTCGCTCAGTGTGAAAACGCTCTCATCCCGCTCTCTCGTATTCTGCTGCCAGGTGTGTCCTGTATCCAGGATTACCCCAGCAGCTTTTTCTTCAGGATTTCCTGCAGCATGGCCGGGTTGGCCTTGCCCTGGGTGGCCTTCATCACCTGACCGACGAACCACGCCACCAGCTTTTCCTTGCCGTTGCGCACTTCGTCGGCCTTTTCGGCGTTGGCCGCGATCACCTGATCACAGGCCGCCTCTATGGCGCTGGTATCGGTCACCTGCTTCATGCCGCGTTCTTCGACGATCACTGACGGGTCTTTGCCCTCGTCCATCATGATCTCGAACACGTCCTTGGCCAGACGGGTCGACAGGGTGTTGTCGGCCACCAGATCAATCAGCTGACCCAACTGGGTGGCGCTGACCGGGCTGTCGCTGACCGACAGGCCGCGCTTGTTCAGCGAACCGAACAGGTTGGTGGTCACCCACGCCACGGCGGTTTTGCCATCGCGGCCCTTGGCGACGGTTTCAAAGAACGCCGAGTTTTCCTGATCCATCACCAGCACGGTGGCATCATAGGCGGTGATGCCGTATTCGCTGATGAAGCGTTCCTTCTTTTCGTCCGGCAGCTCGGGCAGGGTGGCGCGGATGGCTTCGACGTAGGCATCGTCGAATTCCAGCGGCAGCAGGTCCGGGTCGGGGAAGTAACGGTAATCGTGCGCCTGTTCCTTGGACCGCATCGAACGGGTTTCGCCGCGCGACGGGTCGAACAGGCGGGTTTCCTGCCGGATGTCGCCGCCGCTTTCATAGACTTCGACGTGGCGGGCGGCTTCGTGCTCGATGGCCTGCATCACAAAGCGCACCGAGTTGACGTTCTTGATTTCGCAGCGGGTGCGGAACTCTTCGCCCGGATGACGGACCGAGACGTTGACGTCGCAACGCATCGAGCCTTCTTCCATGTTGCCGTCGCAGCTGCCGAGGTAGCGCAGGATGGCGCGCAGCTTGCGCAGATAGGCACCGGCTTCTTCCGGGGTGCGCATGTCGGGCTTGGAGACGATTTCCATCAGCGCGACGCCCGACCGGTTGAGGTCGATCAGCGATTTGTTCGGGTGCTGGTCATGCATCGACTTGCCGGCATCCTGTTCCAGATGCAGGCGCTCGATGCCCACCGCACGGGTGGAGCCGTCGGGCATGTCGAGGATCAGGGTGCCTTCGCCAACGATCGGCAGTTCGTACTGGCTGATCTGGTAGCCCTGCGGCAGATCGGCGTAGAAGTAGTTCTTGCGGGCAAACACCGACCGGTTGTTGATTTTGGCTTTCAGGCCCAGACCGGTGCGCACAGCCTGCTCGACGCACTTGGCGTTGATCACCGGCAGCATGCCGGGGAAACCGGCGTCGACAAAGCTGACCTGGCTGTTCGGCTCGGCGCCAAAGGTGGTGTCTGCGCCCGAGAACAGCTTGGAGTTCGAGATCACCTGAGCATGGACCTCAAGGCCGATCACCACTTCCCAGTCGCCGGTGTTCCCTTTGATAATATAGCTCATTCTGGCGCCCCTTTAGGCCAAGGTCGGCTTGGCGGTGAAGCCAGCCGCGTCTTCAATCACCCCGCCCACGCGCAGGACGGTTTCTTCGTCAAACGGCTTGCCGATCAGCTGCAGGCCCAGCGGCAGGCCGGTGGCCGACAGACCGGCCGGCACCGACAGGCCCGGCAGGCCAGCCAGCGAGGTCGGAACGGTGAAGACGTCGTTGAGGTACATGGTGATCGGGTCGGCCATGTTTTCGCCCATCCCGAACGCCGGGGTGGGGGCGGTCGGGGCGAGGATCACGTCCACCTGTTCAAAGGCCTGGCGGAAATCCTGCGCGATCAGGGCGCGGACCTTCTGCGCCTTCAGGTAATAGGCGTCGTAATAGCCAGCGGACAGCACATAGGTGCCCATCATGATCCGGCGCTGCACTTCGGTCCCGAAACCGGCGGCGCGGGTCTTCATGTACATTTCGTCGAGGCTGCTGCCTTCAACGCGCAGGCCAAAGCGCACGCCGTCATAGCGGGCGAGGTTCGACGAGCATTCCGCCGGAGCAATCACGTAATAGGTTGCCAGCGCATATTTGGTGTGCGGCAGGCTGATCTCGACCACTTCGGCCCCGGCGTCCTTCAGCCACTGGGCACCGCGATCCCACAGGGCGGCGATTTCCGGGCTGAGGCCTTCGGGGCGGTATTCCTTCGGCAGGCCGATGCGCAGGCCCTTGATGTTGCCGGTCAGGGCCGCTTCGAAGTCCGGCACCGGCAGGTTGGCCGAGGTGGAGTCCTTCGGGTCATAGCCCGACATCGCGCCCAGCATGATGGCGGCGTCGCGCACGTCGCGGGTCATCGGCCCGGCCTGATCGAGCGAGCTGGCATAGGCGATGATGCCCCAGCGCGAGCAACGGCCATAGGTCGGCTTGATCCCGGTGATGCCGCAATAGGCGGCGGGCTGGCGGATCGAGCCGCCGGTGTCGGTGCCGGTGGCGGCAATGGCGATGCGGGCGGCAACAGCCGCCGCCGACCCACCCGACGAGCCGCCGGGGACCAGATCACGGTCGTCGCCGGTGGCCTTCCACGGGTTCTTGCTGGCGCCGTAATAGCTGGTCTCGTTCGACGAGCCCATGGCGAATTCGTCGAGGTTGGTCTTGCCCAGCAACACCGCACCGGCCTGCTTCAGACGGGCGGAGACGGTGCTTTCGTAGGGCGGCTTGAAGCCGTCGAGGATGTGGCTGCCTGCGGTGGTCAGCACGCCTTCGGTGCAGAACAGGTCCTTCATGCCGATCGGCAGGCCTTCCATCGCACCGGCGTCACCCTTTGCCAGACGGGCGTCGCTTTCGGCAGCCTGGGCCAGCGCCAGCTCCGGCGTTTCGGTGATGTAGGCGTTCAGGTCGCGGTGCTTGTCCATCGCCGCGATGTAGGACTCGGTCAGCTCGCGGGCGGTGAAGTCCTTGTTGCGCAGGCCGTCGCGGGCCTGGGCGAGGGTCAGGTCGGTCAGTGTGGTCATCGTGGCTTACTCCACCATCTTCGGCACGGCAAAGCAGCCATCGAGCTTGTCAGGGGCGTTCAGCACCACCTGATCGGCACGGCCGCCATCGGTCAGTTCGTCGGCGCGCCAGCGCAGGACCTGATTGGTCACGCTGGTCATCGGGGCAACGCCATCGGTATTGACTTCGCCCAGTTGCTCGACCCATCCGATGATGCCGGACAGTTGATTGGCCAAAGGCTCGAGGTCGTCTTCCTTAACGTCGATGCGGGCGAGGAACGCGATGTTCCTGACAGTCTGCTTGTCGAGCATTGAAAAGGCTCTCCTGGTGGGAGTAAGTGTCTTAGGGCCGCTGAAAACGGCAAGATGCTCCCGCCACCGATGGCGGCGGAAGCCACTGTGTACAGAAAATCGTGCGGAAGGTAGCACCGGGCATGGATGACCGCAACCCCACCACCTGCGACCCCACCCCTTGTGGGAACGAAATTGAGCATCAGAACAGCGAAGACACGCCAGACTGGACCCCGGCGACGGTCAAGGCGGCGGTCAGAACCGGCGACCGCCTGTTGGGGATTGACCTCGGCAGCAAGACCATTGGGCTGGCCGTCTCCGATGGTCTGTGGATGAGTGCCACCCCGTTGCAGACCATCCGCCGGACCAAGTTCAGCAAGGATGTGGTCGAGCTGCTGGCGGTGGTCGAAAAATACGAGATTCGTGCTCTGGTATTGGGGCTGCCGGTGGAGATGGACGGGACCGAAGGCAAACGCTGTCAGTCCACCCGCCAGTTCATGGCCAACCTGAAAGGGCTGGGCAACCGGCTGTCAGAGCTGCCGGTTGCCCTGTGGGACGAACGTTTGTCAACTGCTGCCGTGCAGCGGATGATGATCAGCGAAATGGACATGTCGCGGCAAAAGCGCGCTGAAATCGTCGATAAAGCGGCGGCAGCCTATATCCTGCAAGGGTTCATGGACGCGATGGGCTTTGTGCGTTGACCCCTGTCAACGCATTTGGGGGGGGGCGTTGACAGGGGTCAACGCACTGGCTTTGCAAAATGCAATGCAGACTGAACGGGATTTCGCAGGCGGACAACGCTGATCGACAGCGGCAAACGTGTACGTCCAGAAAAGAATCCTTTTGGCCGCCAAAAATAGACTAATTTTCTCTTCTATTATCTGTTGTGCGAATTGTTCTTAATGGTCTGTTGGCTGCATTGTATCCCTCTGGAAGGTGGTCAGCATCCGTTCAGGGTTCTCTCGGTACGGTGATCGCCTGTTTTCTGGTGTGGCATTGTCGTTCGATGCCTTGGAAAGTGAGGCGATCATGGTGACGTCAGCATTGCCGGTTCAGCAGACCATGACTGAATTGAGCGCCCTGTGTGCCGGGCTGGCGCGGGATTGCGGGCAGCCAGCCGCATCACTGTTGTTTTCGTCGGTGGGAATGGATTACCTCGGCGGGCGGATCGGGATTGGATTCCCGTCCGCCGAACGGGCCAGTGCCTTGCGGCCGGTGGCATCGATGGCGGTGGTCGGCAATGAGGGCACCGTCTGGGGATTGCTGCTGCTGGCCGGGGATGACCATGCCCTGCCGCATCCCGATCACCTTGACCGTCTGCGGTTGGCAGCTGGCGATGCGGCGGCCTGTCTCGACCGTCTGGCGGTTGCTGCGCTGGTGTTTTCGGCACAGGCTACCTTGGCGCCTTTGCGGCGGGCTTTTTAGGCGCGGTGGCGGGGGCCATCTGTTGCTCCAGGCGTTTGCGCAGGCGCTCGGGAACCGTACTGTTTTCGACCGTGCTGGCGATCAGGTTGCTTAAACCACCACTGATCGACAGGTTGAATTCCAGCGGATAGCCATCGTACAGGGTCGGGTTGGCTCCGGCGATGTGCAGACCCAGCGCCAGTTCTCCCGCCGCCGAGCCATTGACGCTCAGGCGCAGGGCCTTGTAGCGAAAGTCATTCAGCGCCGTCAGCAACAGTTCCATGCCCATGTTGTCCGTGCCAAGGCCGGCGATGCCATCCGGCGGGCGATAGCGCAGGGTGCCGGGGCGATCTGCTTCCAGCAAGCCATCGGTAATCAGGATGTCGGCGTCGTTCAGCATCAAGGGCAGCGTCCCGCTGACCGAGCCGGACAGTTCCAGCCCGTCAAGCTGGCTATAGCGGCTGAGGGTGCGCAGGCTCATGTTGTGGACCCGCAAGGGAATCAGCCCTTCTGCCCGTTCGAGCGGCAGGGTGATGTTGCTGGTTTCCAGCGCCCCGCGTGCCAGCGTCAGCGAGGCCTTTTCGGTGACAATGTTGCCGCGCCCATCCAGATGAAAATCAATCACGCCATCGGTCAGCGGCAGACCGGCATCGATGGCGGCCACGGTGATCCGTTGCCCGTCCGGGGTCAGTGGCGGCCAGAAGGCGTTCAGGCGCAGTGAGCCGTTGATCCCGCGCATATTCAGAAATCCACGACTGACGCCGACATCCTTCAGGGTGATGGTGATCGCCGGGGTCAGATGGCCTGCTGCCCAGCGCACGTTCCCTCGCCCACTGATCTGGCCGCTGACGCTGGTCAGCGTTCCCAGCAGGGCGCGATGCAGGTGGCCTGGCTGCAGGCCATCCTGTGCAAAGGTCAGCGGCGGCAACCGGACCGTGGCGTCTCCCTTGCCGAGCAGCACGTCATGGCTGCCTTCGGCATGCAGCAGTTCCTGTCCCTGTGCGGTGGTGATCTGCATGGTAAAGGCCATCGGCGGCAGGGGGGAGTCTGCGGTGGCCGGATCGTCATTCTGTTGATGGGCGGTCAGCTTCAGGCGCAGCGGTTTTTGCGGCACGCCCTGTGCCACGCTTCCTGCCGATAGTGGCGGTTCGCCGGGCAGGGTCAGGATGCTGGCCCCCAGAGCCAGTTCCAGATGACCATTCTGGCGGGTCAGGTCGCTTTGTAGCTGATCGACCACCAGCCCACCGACCGACAGTGTACCGTCGCGCAACGATCCGGTCAGGGCCACTTCGCTCAGGCTGGCATCCGCACCAAGGGACAGGCTGCCGCCGATGGTGATGCCGTCATAACTGCTTTTCAGATGATTGCCTGATGGCAGGCCGATATCAACCGATGGCGACACCAGAATCAGCGACGGGATGATCCTGAACACTTCGTCGTCGGTCGGGGGTGAAAAGGGCGGAATCAGGCTGGGGGGGAAGGCAATGGTCAGTGCCGTCGCGCTGGCATCGTTGGCGGTGACCACCCATTCCGAGCCAGCCGGAATGTCGATGTCCTGCCAGTGCAGCGGACCGTCAACCGACAGTGAGGCAACGGGATTTTCCAGAGTCAGGGTGCTGCGCCCGGCTTGCCAGTCGCTGTCGATCCGGGCAGTCAGCGGGGCGTGCTCCTGCCCGTGCAGGGTCGTCTGCCCGCGCAGGCTGATATGCCCGCTGAGGTCGCCCAGCAACGGGCCGCTGAGGGTGGCGTTGTCAAGGCTGAGGGTGGTGGTGGCCTGCGGCGTGGTGACGGTGATGGTGCTGCTGTCGATCTCGAACACCAGCGCCAGCGACGGGCCAAGGGCCAGCGCCAGCTCCTGCCATGTCGGGACCGCTTCGGCGGGGACCGCCAATAGCGAGGGCAGGGGGTAAAGGTCGGGGATCCTCCAGTTGCCCTGCCCGTCCTGCTGAATGGCCAGCGACAGGCCGGATATCTGCAACCGCCCGAACGAGCGGGCCAGCGGATTCATCGACAGCGACAGACGGTCGATACGAAGGGCGGAGCCAAGATGCAGCGCGCGGATGGTCATCTTGCTCCAGCCCGCTTCCTCGATCTCCAGCGTCATCGGCGGCAAGCCCTCGGCCCGCAGCCAGTCCGGGACGCGGTGGGTGGCAAGCCAGGGCAGGGTCACGGGCAGGCTGAGGATGGTCAGAATGACCAGCAGCAGAAGGCCGCCGAGGGTGGCGGCCCCCCAGCCAAGGCACCGGCGGAGCAGGGAGCGGCGGGCGGGGGAAGGCGATGACGGGGCAGGCACGATCTGGTCTTGCACGATGGTCTGGCCTGTATTTTGTCGCACCGCGTGCGTGAAAACCGGTGCCCACTTTGTGTAGGATGCTTTAGACTATCACGGTTTTCAGCCTGACAGGAACATCATGAAGCCCCCGGTTTGTGACAGCCCGTTTGACGTTGCGTTCTGGTTGCTGCATCGCGCCACCGAAGATGGCGAGTATTTGCAGCCACAAAAGCTGCAACGCATGTTGTATCTGGCGCAAGCCTATTACGGTGTGGCCTCGCAGGGGCAAAAGCTGATGCCCTGCGTGTTTGTCACCACCGCGCTGGGGCCGGTCGAACCGAGTACATGGCGGGCGTTCGAGCGTGGCCGCCCGAACATTGATTTCCAGCCGGTGCCGCAAACCCAGCGGCATTTCCTCGACAGCCTGTGGCGGCGGTTCGGGTCCCATTCGGTTGACTACCTGACCCGGACAACGGTCAGCCATCCGCCCTATCAGGATGCGCTGGCGACTGGCGCACGGGCCGAGATCACCTTTGACAGCATGGTTGCCTATTACGGTCGTCGCCCGGATGACAAGGATGGCTCGTCACTGGCCGAAGGCGATCTGCCGGGGGCGGGCGATGGTCGTACCGCCCCGGCCCTGGAAAACGTCATCCGCCCCGAAGTGATGCGCTCGCACAAGGGCAAGCCGGTCAACGTGCGCCGCTGGATGCCGACCAAACGGGCTGGCTCGCCCCCCGGGGACGGCGGGAAAGAATAGGTTTTTGCGCGGAACAGGGCGCGGGTTACCGCTCGGCATTGGTGATGAAATAGACATCAACCCGGCGGTCCTGCTTTTGCGAGCCGAGGATTTCCAGCACGGAATCGTTAAAAGCCTCGCCGCGGGCTCCGGCTTCCAGCAGGCCGCTGTTCAGGCCGTTGCTGCGCAGGATATCGGCAACCGCATTGGCCCGCTTGGCAGCCAGCGCCATGTTGTGGGCGGTGTTGCCTTGCTTGTCGGCCTGTCCGATGACACAGACACGGCCCTGACTCTGGCCGTCATAGGCGGCCTTGGTCAGCAGGGCGCGGTCCTGCGCGCTGATGGCAACACTGTCGACGGCAAAGTACACGGTCACTTGTGGTTTGGCGACGCGATCGACGGCGAGACAGCTTTGGCTGAGGGTGCCGGCAGACGCCGGAGTCGCAGCAGAAAAGGCGATCAGGGCCGCGATGGTCGGGGCGAAAAGGGCCTTGAAATGAGGGAACATGGCGCTGTGCCTTTCAAAAAAAATGCAGAGAGCGGATGTGGTTTTCTTAAGCTCTGATTTTACATGAAATTACGGCGAGAGTAAGGCCCTGCCATCGCATTGGGCAGGGGTGGCGGAAAGCCGCCATGGGCAATGGGGATCGTTGCAGACAAAATTAATCGTTGACAAGAAAAGCCCCCAGCGGATGACATGGGTCATCTGCCGGGGGTGGAACGCAGCCTCTCTCTCTGCCGCGCCCGGTGATCGCCGATGGTTCTTCCTTACCCGTGGAACCATCGGCGATATTGTTTTGGGCTTTTTACACCCTGCGGCTACAGGCTTTTCCCGAACAGATAATTCGGGAGCCAGGTGGAAATGATCGGGACATAAGTCACCACCATCAGGCAGACCAGCAGCAGCAGCAGCCACGGCATCACCGAGCGGACCACCCACAGGATCGAGTTGCCAGTGATCCCGGCGGTCACGAACAGGTTCAGGCCGACCGGCGGTGTCAGCATGCCGATTTCCATGTTCACCACCATGATGATCCCCAGATGGATCGGATCGATTCCCAGGCTGATGGCGATCGGGAAGAAAATCGGCGCCATGATCAGCACGATCGCTGACGGTTCCATGAAGTTCCCGGCCAGCAGCAGCAGGATGTTGACGGCGATCAGGAAGCCCCAGGCGGGCAGGCCCATCTGGACCAGGCTTTCGGCAATATCGAACGGGATGCGCTCGGTGGTCAGCACATGGGCGAACAGCATCGCATTGGCGATGATGAACAGCAGCATGATGGTGACTTTGGAGGAATCCAGCACGATGTGACGGACTTCCTTGTCAAAGGGAGCCTTGCAGATCCCCGCCACCGCCATCACCAGATTACGCACCACTGCCGCCGGCAGGCTTTCACCCGGATTGCGCCAGGCGACCCCCTTCAGCGGGCCGATGTCGCGATAACCGATCACTGCAATCAAAAAGGCATAGATTGCTGAAATGGCTGCGGCTTCGGTGGGGCTGGCAACACCGCCATAGATGGTTCCCAACACGATGACGATCAGCATCAGACCGCCCATGGCGCGGGCACCACTGCTGATCAGTTCCATCACACCGGGGAACGGCTGCGCAGGGAAATTCTTGATCCGTGCCACAATATAGATGGCGATCATCAGAATGACGCCAATCCCGATCCCCGGAATCACCCCGGCGGCAAACATGCGGGCAGCGGAGACTTCGGTGGCAGTCGAATAGACCAGCATCACGATTGACGGCGGGATCAGGATTCCCAGCGTACCGGCATTGGTGATCACCCCGGCGGCAAAGGATTTCGGATAACCGGCCTTGACCATCCCGGCGATCACGATCGAGCCGATGGCCGCCACGGTGGCCGGAGACGAGCCCGAAACGGCGGCAAACAGCATGCAGGCCATCACGCTGGCCATCGCCATGCCACCCCGGACATGGCCGACGCAGGCCATGGCAAAGTTGATCAGGCGCCGTGCCACCCCACCGGTCGACAGGAATGCCGAGGACAGGATGAAAAACGGAATGGCCAGCAAAGTATAATGTTCAGAAACGGCGCTCAGCAGTTTGAGGGAAATCGACGCCAGACTGTCGCCGGAGAAAAACAGAATGGTCAGCACCGACGACAGGCCCAAAGAGATGGCCACCGGCATCCCCATGAACATGAACACGAACAGGCTGACGAACAAAAATGCCATGGTCATGGGTTACTTGCTCCCCTGCTCGTCGGTATCGACCAGATGCATGGCATCCTTGGCTTCATCGGCAAAGGCAAAGCCATCGGCCTTGTCGGTCAGGATTTGCCAGGCCAGTTGCAGAAAGCGGATACCCAGCAGGATCAGGCCGATCAACAGGATGGAATGGGCAAGCCATTTGGCAATATGCAGGTCATCGACCTTGATGCCGATCTTGTAGACCTTTTTCAGATAGAACCACGCCCCCCACGAGAACAGGGCGCAATAGACGATCGATCCGATGACGGCGACAAAGGACACAAGGCGACGGATGTGGCGCGGCAGCAGGCGGACAAAGGCATCGACGCCAATGTGGCAGCCGACCTTGACGCCATAGGAGGCCCCGAACAGCACCATCCAGGCGGACAGGTGCAAGGTGGCTTCCTGCGCCCAGTTGATGCCGGTGTTGAACACAAAGCGGGCGACCACTTCGGCGACAACCAGCAGGGTGATGGTAACCATCAGAAGGGAAATCACCCCTTCTTCGATGCCATTAAGCCAGCGACGGATGGTTTTCACGATATCCCCTCACGACAGGGAAAAGGGAAACCAGTGGCTTCCACACTTTCCGGGAGATGGCGAAAATGGGTGAAGATGACGGAGCACCCCACCCCGCAGGACAGGGTACTTCAGTTGGTCATCCGTCTTATTTGGCAGCGTTGGCCTTGGCGGCGGAGGCCAGCAGGTCCTTGCCAACCACACCTTCAAACTTCTGCCACACCGGCTTCATCGCATCCCGCCAGGCGGCGCGCTGGTCCGGGGTCAGGGCGTGTACCTTGCTGACGCCGCTGTCGATGATCTTTTGGCGGTCGGCGAGGGCGATCTTCAGGGCTTCTTCGTTGGCAACCTTGGTGGCTTCGTCCATGCAGCCCGACAGGCCCTGACGGATGTCGTCCGGCAGGTCGTTCCACCATTCGGCCGAGGTCACCACCAGATAGTCCAGCACGCCGTGGTCGGTTTCGGTGATGTCTGACTGCACTTCAAAGAACTTCTGGCTGTAGGTGTTCGACCACGGGTTTTCGGTACCGTCGACCGCCTTGGTCTGCAGCAGGGTGAACACTTCCGAGAACGGCTTCTTGATCGCGGCGGCGCTGATGGCGTCAAACTGGGCTGACAGCACGTCAGAGGCCTGAATGCGGAACTTCAGCCCCTTGGCATCGGCGGGGGTCATCAGCGGCTTGTTGGCCGAAAGCTGCTTCATGCCGTTGTGCCAGTAGGCAAGACCCAGCACGCCCTTGTCCTGCATCGACTTCAGCAGGCCCTGACCGGCGTCGGAACGCTGGAAACGGTCAACAGCGGCCAGATCGTCGAACAGGAACGGCAGGTCAAACACCTGCATTGCCGGGTTGTAGGACTGGAATTTGGACAGCGACGGGGCGGCGAACTGGACATCGCCCAGCAGCATCACTTCCATCACCTTTTCATCATTGAACAACTGGCTGTTCGGGTACACTTCGACCTTCACCTTGCCGGGGAGCTTTTTCTCCGAGCAGGCGGCGAAGTGCTGGGCACCCAGTCCCTTGGGGGTGTTCTCGGCCACAACGTGCGAGAACTTGATCACCATCGGGGCGGCCTGAGCCGTAACGGCTGCACCCAGCAGGCCGGTGGTCAGGGCGGTGGCGGCCAGCAGGCCCTTGAACAGATGACGCATGGAACGATCTCCCTGTGGGTCTTTTTTATGGGTGAAGGCTGTCAGTGGTGTGGTTGGACCACTGCATCTTCCTCCAGCCTTAAAGCACACAGCATGCCAAGATGCGGCAACCCACCCATAAAGGTGAAAATGGTAGGGGAGATGGTAGTTTCCAAGGCAACTAATGGCAAAAATGTGGCGAACAGGTGGCGGAATTTCGCCATATTGCCGTTTCGGGGGTGGCGGTTAGTCGCCATCATCAAGGAACGATGTCCGTTCCAGGCCATGCTTGCGCATCTTGTCATGCAAGGTCTTGCGCGGCAGTCCCAGTCCGTCGCTCGCCTGACGGACCGATCCGTTGCTCAGACGCAGGGCCTGGGCAATCAATGCCTTTTCAAAGGCGTTGACCTGATCGACCAGCGTCCCGCCCGCGCTGCCGCTGGTGGCACCGGGGCCGTCACCGGGGGGGGTGGGCAGGGCGCTGTCGATGCCTTCCAGCAGGACAAAGCGTTCAGCGACGTTGCGCAGCTCGCGCACGTTGCCGGGCCAGCGGTGGGCCATCAGGCGGGCCAGTTGGGCAGGGGACAGGGTGGGGGCATCCCGCCCGAGGCGGCTGGCGGCATCAAGGGTAAAGTGCTGGAACAGGGTTGGCACGTCTTCCAGCCGTTCGCGCAGGGCTGGAATGGTCAGCACCATCACGTTCAGGCGGTAATACAGGTCTTCGCGAAAGGCACCCGTGTCGCTGGCCTTGCGCAGATCGACCTTCGAGGCCGCCAGAATGCGCAGGTTCAGCGGAATGGCGGTGTTGGACCCCAGCCGTTCAAGGCTGCGTTCCTGCAACACCCGCAACAGCTTGACCTGCAACGACAGTGGCATGCTTTCGATTTCGTCAAGGAACAGGGTGCCGCCTGAGGCGTGTTCGATCTTGCCGATCCGTCGCTGGTTGGCACCGGTAAAGGCTCCGGCTTCGTGGCCGAACAGTTCGCTTTCGATGACGCTTTCCGGCAGGGCACCGCAGTTGACCGCCACAAAGTTCCCGTCGCGTCGGCGGCTGGCATGATGCAGCGACCGGGCCACCACTTCCTTGCCGGTGCCGGTTTCACCCATGATCAGCACATCGGCATCGGTATTGCCAATACTGCCGATCAGGCGGCGCAGGTCCCGCATCGGCAGCGTATTGCCGATCAGGATCGGGCCGATGGTGCCGTTGTCTTCCAGCGCGGTGCGCAGGTGGCGGTTTTCCAGCACCAGCCGCCGCTTGTCCAGCGCCCGCCGGACCGCTTCGTACAGGCGCTCGGCGGAAAACGGCTTTTCAATGAAGTCATAGGCACCGCTGCGCATGGCCTCCACCGCCATGGCAATGTCGCCGTGGCCGGTGATCAGGATCACCGGCAGGTCACGGTCCAGCCCCTGAATTCTGGGCAGGAAGCGCATGCCGTCCATGTCGGGCATGCGGACATCGGTGATGATGATGCCGGGAAAGCTGCTGGCAGACTCTTTCAGGACACTCAGCGCGTCATGGGCGCTGTCAAAGCCACGCACCACATAGTCGGCCAGCTCCAGCGTCTGTTGGGCGGCCATGCGGACATGGGGCTCGTCGTCAATGAAGTAGATCTGGTTAAGGTCCATCATGGAGGGAGACTGCTTTCAGCCAAACAGTGAACAGGGCTCCACCCTGGGGAGCATTGCTGGCGGTCAATGTACCACCAAACGTGTCGATGATCCCATGGGAGATCGACAATCCCAGACCCAGCCCGTGTTCCGGTCCCTTGGTGGAGAAAAATGGCTGGAACGGTTTGTTGACCAGTACCTCGGGCAGGCCGGGGCCGCTGTCACGCACCAGAATGGCGTATCCGGCTTCATCGTTGACCGTGCGCGGCTCGGCAGTGATCTCCAGCAAGCGGCGATCGCCGTCCTGCATGGCATCAATGGCATTGCGGAACAGGTTGACAAACACCTGTTCCAGCCGGATGGTTTCGGCCTGCACCAGCAGGTGCTCGTCGGTGATGGCATTGTGAATGCTGATCCCGCGCAGGCGTCCCCCGGCCCCGACCAGCTCCAGACTCATCGCAATCACCGGTGCCAGGGCAACCGTGGTGACTTCGCCCCGGGTGCGGCTGGCAAAGCGTTTCAGGTGCCCTGAAATGTCGGCAATCCGGTGGCACATCTCGAGAATGCGTTGCAGGTTGCCGTCCACATCCGGCAGACGGTTGCGTTGCAACAGGATGCGGGCGTTGTCGGCATAGGATTGCAGGGCGGCCAGCGGCTGGTTGACCTCGTGGGTGATGCCTGCCGCCAGTTGCCCGATGGCGGCCAGCTTGCCTGCCTGCACCAGTTCATCCTGCGCACTGTTCAGCAGTTCTTCGGTGCGGATGCGCTCGATGATTTCGCTGCGCAGGCGCTGGTTGGCTTTTGACAGGTCTTCCGTGCGCTCGCGTACCCGCACTTCCAGCTGGTCACGGGCGTGGCGCAGGGCTTCCTCTTTTGCCGCCAGCGCGCGTGAGGTGCTTTGTTCCAGCATGATGCGGGTGCGATACCAGTCCAGCCGTTGCAGGACGGCGTAAACGGTCACCATCAGCAGGGCCAGCCCCAGAAGGACCATGGCGTTGTTCTTGATCACCTGATGGCGCATCGGGGTCAGGTCGGCCAGCAGGTGAACGGTCCAGCCCGCCTGCGGCATCGGTGAGGACAGCAACAGATAACGGGTTTCAGCAGGGGGATGGCTGGGGGTGTTGACCTCGACCCCCAGAATGTCCAGTTCCCGGTTTTCCGCCTGTTCGTTGCGCAGGGTCAGGATATGGTGCCCATCTGTGGTGGTTCTGTCGCGGGTGATGGGCAGGGGGGATGGCTCGATGCCCGGATAGCGGCGGGTATCCTGCAACCGTTGCCGTGTTTCGGAGGACAGCGGGGCGAGGGTGCGGAACATCCAGTCTTCGACCCCCGAGATGAAGATCACCCCGTCAGGATCGGTGACGATGATCTTTTCTTCCGCCCCGGACCAGGCCTTTTCAATGTCTTCGGGGTTGCTTTTGATCACCGTGACGCCTTCGATGCCCCACGGGCCGATCACCGGATAGGAAAAATAATAGCCCCGCTGCAACGAGGTGGTGCCGATAGCGTAATAATGGCCTGCTGTCCCGGCCATCGCCGCCTGAAAATAGGGGCGAAAGGCAAAGTTTTCCCCGACAAAGCTGTCCCTGCGCGCCCAGTTCGAGGCGGCCAGCGTTTCGCCATCCGGGGCCATTACATAGCATTCCAGCGCCCCGGTCATGGCGGCAAAGCGTTCAAGCTGGGCATTGGCGTACAGGACTGCCTGCCGGTCATGGCGGTTTTGCAGCACCGCACGGACCTGCGCGCTTTCGGACAGAACTTGCGGCAGGGAGGAAAACTTTTCGAGATGTCCGGCAAGATTGGCCGAATAGAGATCAAGAATGCTGGTGGTGCGGGCGTTCAGGTCGTCGAGGGTGCTTTGTTCGGTCAGGCGGGTTGTCAGCCACAGGGCTGCCGGAGCAACCAGCAGGCTGACAACCACCACAAACAGGATACGCCAGGCGCGCAGACGGGCCTGCATTTATGATCCGTTGACGTAGTACAGGATCAGGTAAAAGCCCAGCAGGCCAATCACCCACAGCATGGCGCTCGACACCGCCCAGGTACGTGCCAGCGTCCCCGCCGGGCCATGGGTCCGTTCCAGCGAGCCGACCAGATGGTTCCAGACGGTCCGCAAGCCCTGCTCGGCCAGCGACCACAGGCAGCCGCCATAGCGGTTGACCCGACCGACCAGCCACGACAGGCCGGTGCGATAGAACCAGTCCACATCCAGCGTAATGGTCAGGGTGCGTTTCATCATCGGCAACAGCACAAAGAATGCCAGACCGGCAAACAGCAGCAACTGAAGCTGTTTGACCACATGCGGCAGGTCATAGGGCACATACTCGACCGCAAACGGCAGCATGGCATACAGCGGTTGCGGATAGACCCCCAGACCGATGCAAAAGGCCGCCAGCAGCAGCATCGCCGCCTGCATCGAACGCGGCGGGTCCTTGGGACGCAGGCCGCTGTCTTTCTGGAAGAACACGAACCACGGGAACTTGATGCCCGCGTGCAGGAACACCCCGGCAGAGGCCGCTTCGAGGGCGTACCACACCAGCGTCAGGTGCTCGTGCCCGGCGGCGGCGGTGACCATCGACTTGGTGGTAAAGCCCGAGGTCCACGGGAACGCCGAGATGGCCAGTGCGCCGATGATGCCGCACAGGGTGGTCAGCGGCATCGACTGGAACAGCCCGCCCAGATCGGTGCATTTGGTCTTGCCGGTCCGGTACATCACCGCTCCGGCGCTCATCAGCAGCAGGCCCTTGTAGATGATATGGGCAAAGGCGTGGGCGGCCGCGCCGTTGATCGCCAGCGGTGTTCCGATCCCGGCCCCGACCACCATGAATCCGACCTGATTGATGATCGAATAGGCCAGAATGCGCCGCATGTCGTTTTCCAGCAGCGCATAGAGGATGCCATAGAACACCATGTACAGGCCGACCCAGATCAGGATCTCGTTACCGGGGAAGCAGCGCAGCAGGACATAGACGGCGGTTTTGGTGGTAAAGGCCGACAGGAATACCGTCCCTGACCACGAGGCTTCCGGGTAGGCATCGGGCAGCCAGGCCGACAGCGGCGGTGCTCCGGCGTTGATCAGCACCCCGATCACCATCAGCCAGGTGGCGGCCGTGTCAAGGCGCAGGCTGACCACGTCAATGGACCCGGTTTGCACGACGTGGGCGGCAATCCCGGCCATCAGCACCACGCCCCCCAGCAGATGCACCATCAGATAGCGCATCCCGGCCCGCTGCGAGCCGGTGGTGCGGTTGGCCCACAGGACGGTGGCCGAGGCGATGGCCATCACTTCCCAGAAGGCGAACAGGGTTAGCAGGTCGCCAGCAAAGGCCACCCCGACCGCGCCCCCGGCATAGGCGAGGGCAGCGGCCAGTTCCATGGTGCGGGTCTGTTTCAGCGAGAACAGCGCCCCGGCAAAGGCCATGATGCTGAAAATGCTGCCGAACAGGCGGGACAGGGAGTCCCCCTGCACCGGTTCCAGCGCATAGCCGAGCCAGTGGGTGGATACCACCACGCCATCGGGGATGGTCCACACCGCCAGCAGCCCCAGCAGGGGCACCAGCAGCAGCCAGCCAGAGCGCAAGGCCGCCGGGATCAGCGGCAACAGCAGGCCACCGGCAATCAGGATCAGGCCGGGAGGGAACGGCAGCGGCGGCAGGGCCTCAATCATAGTACGTTTCCTTCCGCTTCAGCACGATCCCCAGACCCTTGGCAACCACCACCATCGCCACGCAGGTGGCAAAGCCGTACCAGGCAAAGAACCCGAAGGTGCCATCCAGACCAAACAGGGCATGGTGGCCGTCCAGCCAGACATCCGCTGCGACGGTGGCGGCCAGCACCAGCAGGAACACCCCCCACAGCAGGCGGATGGTGGACGGACGGACCAGCCAGTGTGGCTGGTCGGCAGCAGGACGCTGGCTCATCGGGGGCCTCCGAGCATGGCTTGGGCCAGGGACAACGGACCATCGGGGAACAGGAACAGCGCCAGCGTCCCGGCGGCGGTCAGGCACAGGGCCAGCACCATCGGGAACGGCGCTTCGCCGTGGTCATGAACAGGGACGTGGGCGGCGGGATGGTGGTGCCCATGGGCCGCCGGAGCATCTTCGGCCTTGAAAAAGGCGCGGTAGAGGATCGGCAGGAAATAACCGGCATTGAGGAGGGTGGACAGGGCCAGAACCACCACCACGCCCCACAGGCCGCTCTGCCAGGCCCCTTGCAGGATGAACCACTTTGACAGGAAGCCAGCGGTGGGCGGAAGGCCGATCATCGACAGGGCGCCGATGGCAAAGGCCCCCATGGTCCACGGCATCCGCCGCCCGATGCCGTTCAACTGGCTGACGTAATCCTTGTGGGCGGCGGTATGGATGGCGCCAGCGGCAAAGAACAGGGTGATCTTGCCAAAGGCATGGGCGGCGATGTGCAGGGCCGCGCCGACCAGCGACAACGGGGCCAGAATGGCGGCGGCCAGCGTGACATAGCTCAACTGGCTGATGGTCGAATAGGCCAGACGGCGTTTCAGGTGGTCTTGCTTCAGGGCGATGGTCGAGGCCAGCAGGATCGAGGCTCCGGCGACCCACACCAGCCACGTTGCCGCTCCTTGCGATTGCAGCAGGGTCGGGCCGAACACATAAACCACCACCTTGACCACCGTGAACACCCCGGCCTTGACCACCGCCACCGCGTGCAGCAGGGCCGACACCGGGGTCGGGGCGACCATCGCGGCGGGCAACCAGCGGTGCAAAGGCATCAGCGCTGCCTTGCCGGTGCCGAACATGAACAGCATCAGCAGCAGGCCGGTCTGCACGCCGCCGATATGCCCGGCGAGAATGCCGCCGGGGCGGAAGTCGAGGGTGCCGGTGCTGGCCCAGGTCCAGACAATCGCCAGCATCAGCATGCCGATCGACGAGGTGAGCAGGATGCCGAGGTAAATCCGGCCTCCCTTGCGGGCTTCCGGGGTGCCGCTGTGGGTGACCAGCGGGTAGGTGGACAGGGTCAGCAGCTCGTAAAACACGAACAGGGTCAGCAGGTTGGCCGACATCGCCAACCCCATGGTAAAAGCAATCGCCAGCGCAAAGCACAGGTAAAACCGCGTCTGGTTCTGTTCATGGTTGGCGCGCATGTAGCCAATCGAATAGATCGAGTTGACCACCCACAGCGCCGAGGCCACCAGCATGAACAGCATCCCCAGCGGCTCGAGGTTGAGCGACAGGCTGAGGCTGCCGAGCATCGGGGCAAGGGTCAGGGTCGGGTGCGCCCCTTGCACGTACAGGCCCAGAACGTGCAGCACCGCCAGCAGCAGGGCGGCAGCCGTTGCCAGCGTCACGGCTTCGCGCAGGTTGGGACGGCGGTGGCACAGGACGATCAGCAGGGCACCGACCAGCGGAAGGCACAGCACCAGCGCCAGCGGGTTGAGGGTGGTCAGCAGGTCGCTCATTGTGCGCCTCCGTTCAGGCCGGTGACCGGCTGGAACAAGGCCGAGGCTGCCGCCTGAGCCAGATCAACGGTGAAACGGGTATCAATGCCAAACCAGATATTGGCCGCCACCAGCAGGTACAGCGGCAGCAGCATCGACAGCGGGGCTTCGCAACGGCTGGTGTCACTGCCGGGCAGGGCCGGACGCAGGTAGGCGGCTTCGACCACCCGCCAGATGTAGACCACCGCCAGCAACGACGACAGCACGATCAGCACCGCCACCAGCCACCAGCCTTTTTCAAAGGCCGCCATCATCAGGTACCACTTGGAGACGAAGCCGGTGGTCAGCGGCACGCCGATCAGGCTGAGACCAGCCAGCACAAAGGCAAACATGGTCAACGGCATCCGCCGTCCCAGCCCTTGCCAGCTTTCCACCCGCACGGCGCCGCTGGCCGAGGTACCGATGCGCAGGACGGCGCAGCCAACGGCCATGAACAGCGCGCCCTTGATCATCGCATGGTTGATCATGTGGATGATCCCGGCGGCCAGCCCATTGACGGTGCCAAAGCCCAACCCCAACGCCATGTAGCCAATCTGGGCCACCGAAGAATAGGCAAGCATTTTTTTGATGTTGGTCTGGAAAATCGCCACCAGCGAGGCCGAGAACATGCCGGCGATGGCAAACGGCACCAGCATTTCCGCCCACAGATGGCTGGCCAGCAGCGGGGCACCGTTCAGGACGGTGAAGAACACCCGGATCAGGATGTACAGCGACACCTTGGTCGCGGTCGAGGCCAGAAAGGTGGTGACGGCGGTCGGGGCATGGGCATAGGCGTTGGGCAACCACTTGTGCAGCGGAAACAGTGCCAGTTTCAGGCCGATGCCGACCAACAGAAAGGCGATGGCGACCACTTCGGTGCGGTTGACCGGCGCGGCCTGCATGTGCAGGGCAATGTCGGCCATGTTGAGGGTGCCGGTCACCATGTACAGCATGCCGACGCCGATGATGTAAAACGTCGCGCCGATGGTCCCCAGCACCAGATAGTTATAGGCGGCGGTCAACGCCTTGCGGCCCTTGCCCATCGCAATCAGCGCGTAGGATGACAGCGAGGAAATTTCCAGGCAGACGAACAGGTTAAAGGCATCACCGGTGATCACCATCCCCGACAGCCCGGCCAGTGCCAGCAGATAGCAGATGTAATAAAGGTACTGGTGGCTGGCCTGAATTTCGCTCTGCACGCTGGCGCGACCATACAGCACGGTCAGCAGGCCGATGCCGTTGATCAGCACCAGCATCAGCGCCGACAGGATGTCGAGCTTCAGTTCGATCCCCCACGGGGCCGGCCAGTTGCCGACCGCATAGGAAACCGGGCCATGGCCCAGCACGGTGACGAGGGTTGTCACGGCCATCAGCAGGGTAACCGCCGACACCACGGCAGCCCAGCCCCACGCCAGAACCGGACGACGCCACAGGACCCCGACCGGTGCGGCCATCAGCGGCACCGCCAGATGCAGGGGCGGAAGATGAAGGGGCAGGTCAGGGAGCATCAGGCGTGTCCTTGCTGGGCGGCTTCGGTCTTGGCGGCCTGTGCGGCGCTGGCGGCGTACTGGGCCTGTTCCTTGGCATCACTGGCGCGGTCGGCGGCGAGGATTTCATCTTCCTCGATCGAGCCATAGGCTTCCTTGATCCGCACCACCAGCGCCAGCCCCAGCGCACTGGTGGCGACACCGACCACGATGGCGGTCAGCATCAGCACGCTGGGCAGCGGGTTGGTATAGACCACCGGCCCGCTGACTTTTTCCGGGTCCACCAGAATGGGGGCGGTGCCACCGTCGATTTTGCCCATCGAGATGTAGAACATGATCACCGCGGTCTGGAACAGGTTCAGGCCGATGATCTTCTTGATCAGGTTGCCGCTGGCGATGACGATGTAAAAGCCCAGCATCATCAGGACCACACAAACCCAATAGTTATAGTGTCCGATGGCGTGGTCGATCAGGGATGTCCAGCTCATGGGCGCCGCCGTCCGCAGAAGGTGAAGAACAGGGTCATCATCACGTTGGAAACGGTGATGCCAACGCCGAGTTCAACCAGAAAAATCCCCAGTTCCTGCCCGTGGGCCGGGTGATGGGGGTTGAACGCCGAGTAGCCGAGGAAATTGCCGCCAAAGAACAGGGTGGCGATGCCGGTTCCGGCATAGATCAGTACTCCGAGGGCAATCAGCGGGCGGGTAACCGCCGGGCGGAACAGGGCGCGGGCGCGGTCCATGTCAAAAATCAGCGCATAAAGGATCACGCCAGCGGCAAAGATCACCCCGGCCTGAAAGCCGCCTCCGGGGCCAAAGTCGCCATGGAACTGCACGTAAAAGGCAAACAGCAGGATCGGGCCGATCAACAGCTTGGCCCCGGCGCGCAGGATCGGGCGCAATTCGAGGCTACGGGTGGTGGCAGGGCGGGGCGTAACCGGGGCATCGGTGGTGCGGGCGCTGCCCAGCAGGATCAGCACCGCAATGGCGGCGGTGAAAATCACCGTCGTTTCCCCCATGGTGTCATAGCCGCGATAGCTGGCCAGCACCGAGGTCACGATGTTGGGCACGCCGGTTTCTTCCCCGCTGGCGGTGATGTAGCGATCCGTGACCGGCGAGTTGATCGGCGAGGCGGCATCGCCAAAGGCGGGCATGTCCACCGTGCCATACATCAGGGCCGCGCCAGTGACCAGCACGATCAACAGCGCCCCCCACGATTGGCGGCGCGGGGTTTTTTCTTTGGTGCTGGTCAGGGCGAGGGTACCGAGCATCAGGATGGTCGAAATCCCGGCTCCGACCGAGGCCTCGGTAAAGGCAACGTCCACCGCGTCAAGGTCGGTGAAGATCACCGCCGACACCAGACTGTAAATGCCCGACAGCATCACCACCGCGAACAGGTCGCGGATGCGCAGCATGGCAATGGCGGTGATCCCCAACAGGGTGAACAGCACCAGATCGATCAGCGTAACCATGGTGATCATTTCTTGCGTCCCCGCTTGCGACCGGCTTTGGAGTCTTTTTTGACCGGCTGCTGTTCGGGCAGACGGTTTTCATGCAGAACGGGAGCATGGCCGTGACTGAGGGCGGTGCGGGTCAGGGCGTGGGTGGCAATCGGACCGGTGAACAGGATAAAGACGATGATCAGCGACAGCTTGATCACCGACATCCAGTGGCCGCCGTTGACCCCTTGCAGGATCAGGCCGCCAAGGATACCCATCACCCCCAGGGTGTCGGGCAGGCTGGCGGCATGGGTGCGGGTGTAAAAGTCCGGCATGCGCAGCAGACCGATGCCGCCCAGCAGGCAGAACGTGCCGCCGGTCAGGATCAGCAGCCAGCTCAGACAATCAAGGAGCAATGACATCGGCCGGTCCTTACAGGTCGCTGAGCGAGTTGCCCGAGCGCGGGCCACCCAGATTGGAAAACTTGATGAACTTCATCACCGCAATGGTGCCGATGAAGTTGATCAGGGCATAGACCAGCGCGATGTCTTCCCATTCCGGGCGGTCGGTCAGATAGCCCAGAATGGCAATCATCAACACGGTGCCGGTGCCGAACGAGTTGATGGCCAGAATGCGGTCCCACAGGCTGGGGCCAAGCAGGGCACGGGCCAGAGCCATCAGCATGGTGATCAGGACCGCTCCGGCGGCCACGGCGTACAGGATCATGGTGCAGTCTCCAGCCATGTGACCTTGCGGTCCATGGTGCCTTCCTCGGTGCCGTCGGCGCCACCAGTGGTCAGGGCGTGGATGGTGATCTGGTCGCCGTCCAGTTCGACCGAAATTGTCCCCGGTGTCAGGGTGATCGAGTTGGCATAGATCGCCCGGCCCAGCTCGGTTTTCTGCGAGGCGGTGACGCGGGCCATGGTCGGGCTGATTGGCAGGCGCGGATTGGCGATGATCTTTGCCACATCCCAGTTGGCTTTCAGGATTTCCCGGATCAGCCATGGCCAGTAGCGCAGGCCCCGGCCCAGCAGGTGCAGCGGCATTGCCTCGGCATCGGCAATCTTCAGCGCCCGCAGGACGAACACCGTCAGCCCGATCGACAGCGCCCCCAGCGCCAGCAGATAGGGTTCCGTATGCCCGGACAATAACAGCCACAGGGCCGCAAAGACCGATGTCAAACCGATCAGGTGCACCATAACGCCTCCTGATTCCCGCTGCGCGCTGTGCAGGCCGGGGACCGAAACCAACGGGGACACTGCCTGCAAGGCGCTACCTTGTGGCAGAAACAAGGCAGGAAAATAGACCCATGCCCGCCATCCAGCCAACAAAAAACGGCACAAAGAACACTCTCTGTGCCGTCATTTGGGGATGAAAACGCCTTTTGTTTGCGTCTGTTGCGACGCAATATTCCGTTCTGCTGTATCAGCGGACGGCGACGGCGTATTGTTCGACCGGCAGAATGTCCTTGATCAGGCCGCGCTGCTTGAGGAATTCGGCAAAACGCTGATAGCGGCCGCTGTCGAGCGCCGCCGGGCGCAGGGCCAGACGCGGCAGGGTGTCGGCCCACGCCCGCTTGTTCAGGTCGTCGTTCAGCTCGGGGTAGGCCTTGACGAAGGCGTCCCACGCCTCGGTCGGGTGGTTCAGGATGTACTGAACGGCCCGCTCGCTGGCCGCCAGAACCTTTTTCAGCGCCGGGGCGTTGGCGCGGTCCTTGCGGGCGATCAGGATCAGCTCGTCATAGGCCGGGACGCCGTTTTCTTCTGGGTAAAAGGCGATCCCCGGCTTGCCCGCCAGATCCATCTGGTTCAGCTCGAAGTTACGGAAAGCGCCGATCACCGCATCGACCTGACCGGCATAGATGGCCGGTGACAGCGAGAAGTTGATGTTGACCAGCTCGACATCCGACAGCTTCAGGCCAGCGCTTTCCAGCATCGCACCCAGAACGGCGTCTTCAAAGCCGCCGACCGAATAGCCGATCTTGCGACCCTTCAGGTCTTTCAGGCTGGCAATCGGGCCGCCTTTCAGCGCCACCAACGAGTTCAGCGGCGTGGCCACCAGCGTGCCGACCCGCACCACCGGCAGGCCTTCGGCGGCTTGCAGGTGCAATTGCGGCTGATAGGAAACGGCCAGATCGGCCTTGCCCGCCGCCACCAGCTTCGGCGGGTCGTTGGGGTCGGCGGGGGCCTGCAAGTCAACATCCAGCCCTTCATCGGCAAAGAAGCCCTTGGCCTTGGCGATCACCAGCGGGGCGTGGTCCGGGTTGACGAACCAGTCGAGCATGATGGTCACTTTTTCCGCCGAGGCGGTGCTGGTGGCGGCGTTGGCGGGCGGCAACAGGGCGGTGGCGGCGGTCCACAGGCCGATACCGGCGGCCAACAGCAAGGATTTCAAGCGCATGGGGTAACAAGCTCCCTGAAAAAAGGTGGTTCATTCGTTGGTGGTGGCGCGCCATGGCAGCAGGCGGGCCAGCAGGCGGTCCGTTACCCAGAACAGGGTGATCGCCAGCCCGGCCAGCACCAGCAGGGCGGCGAACATCAGATCAACCTGCATGCGGGCATTGGCGTGCAGCATCAGATAGCCCAGTCCGGTCGAGCTGCCGACCCATTCACCGATCACCGCCCCGATCGGGGCGACGCCGACGGCAACCTTCAGGCCAGCCCCCAGCGACGGCAGGGCAGCGGGAATACGGATATGGCGCAGGACCGTCCAGCGGGAGCCCCCCATCACCTGAGCCAGATCGAGCCAGCCGGGGGCGGTGCGGCTGAGGCCATCCAGGAAGGCGGTGGTGATCGGGAAATAGATGATCAGCGAGGCCATGGCGACCTTTGACGCCATGCCATAGCCCAGCCACAGCACCAGCAACGGGGCGATGGCAAACACCGGAATGGCCTGACTGATCACCAGCACTGGCACCAGCCAGCGTCGCAAGGGGGCAAAGCTGGCCAGCAGCAGGGCCGAGGCCACCCCGACGAGTCCGCCACCCAGCAGACCGAGGAGGATTTCCGCGCCGGTGGTCAGTGCATGGCGGGCCAGCAGGTCGGCTTTCAGCACGGCGGTGGTTAGCGTCTTGAGGGGCGATGGCAGCAGATAGTCCTGCTGCCCGGCAGCCAGATAGGCGATCTGCCACAGCAGGGCGGTCATCACCATCGATACCAGGATGTGTATCAGCCGCCGGATCATGAGACGGCTCCGGCCGGACGCTGATGCACCAGCCGGGCCAGCAAGGCCCCCTGCTGGTTGGTCAGGCGGGGATCGTCAACGGCACGCGGGGCGGGCCAGTCTGCCGGAAGAGGGTGGGAGGTCAGGGAGGCGGGAGGACCGGTCAGCACCAGCACCTGTTCCCCCAGCCTCAGGGCTTCCAGCGGGTCATGGGTGACCAGCAGGACCGTCCGCCGGTCGAGCAGGGTTGCGGCCAGATCCTGCATTTGCAGGCGGGTGACCGGGTCGAGGGCGGAAAACGGCTCGTCCATCAGCACCACCGGGCGGTCTTCCATCAGGGTGCGGGCCAGTGCCGCCCGTTGACGCTGGCCGCCTGACAGTTGATCCGGGCGGCGGTGGCGAAAATCGGCCAACCCGACCTGCTCCAGCAAGGAGGCCGCGCGGGCGGTGTCGGCAGGCTGGCGGCGCAGGCGGGCCCCCAGCGTGATGTTGTCCAGCACGCTCAGCCATGGCAGCAGCAAATCCTGTTGCGCCATGTAGGCAACCCGGTCCGTCAGAGGGCGGTTGTCAGAGGTCTGAACGTGATAATCGCTGCCCGCCGGGGCCAGATCGGCCAGCAGGCGCAACAACGAAGACTTGCCGACCCCGCTGATGCCAAGCAGGCAGGTCCAGTGTCCGGCTGGCAGATCAAGGGTCAGATCCCTGAACAGGGTGATGCCGTCATAGGTCACATGACGGGCGGTCAGGGTTAAACCCAGTGGAGGGGGCGAGGCCACGGAAGCGACAGTCATTCCGGCAAATCATGCAGCGATCATGCAGGGATACGGGGGGCCACTATGGCAGCCCGCGCCAAAAAAGCAAACGCCGAGCGATGGGGTCGCTCGGCGTTTTCTCAACGGAAGGCAAGGGGGGCAGTCGGGGGGCGCCTTCCGTTGGCTTTCAGGCCCGCATATGGGGTATGATCAGGCCCGAAGAGAAATCCGTGTCAGCACAGGCGATGGCAAAGGGTATAGGCCCTGAAGGCGTGCCTCTGCAAGTATATTAGCGGATGCGAGAAATTCTGGAACAGCGTTTACAGGGTTATCTTAACGCTGTTCAGTCTTGCCTCTAAAAACTATACGGCTGAATTGTCTCTCTCCTATCTTGGAAAAGGTATAATTCTCTCGTGAGAAAGGACGTGTGGATGTACCAAGGCTGGGAAGTCTTGTCTAAGACGGTGGAATGCTACCAAAGGTCTATAGTCCGACAGGGTGCCAAACGGCAGGGGGGGCTTTGGTTCCTGGTGCTGGCCTTGCTGTTGCTGGGAATGCCGGTGCGTGGGGCGCAGGCTCAGCTTCAGGGGGGGGTAACCTTTCCGGTGGGAACGGCGACGCTGGTCGGGCACGATGGCCGTCAGCACGACCTGACTGTCGAACTGGCCTTGACGCCCGAACAGCGGATGCAGGGCTTGATGTACCGCACCTCGCTGCAAGAGGGGCGCGGCATGTTGTTCGATTTCGGGGAAACGCTGGTCGTGCGGATGTGGATGAAAAACACCCTGATTCCGCTCGATATGGTGTTTTTTGCCCCGGATGGCCGGGTGGTCGGGCTGGTGCGACAGGCTCAACCCGGAGACCTGACCCCGGTCGGACCGGCCGAGCCGGTGCGGGCCGTTCTCGAATTGCCCGGCGGGCAGGTTGATAAATGGGGGATCACGGTCGGTGACCGGCTCACCCAGCCATCGCTGACGCTGGCAAAGCCGTAAGGCGGGTCTAGAGTAGTGAGCGCAAAAGTGGGAACCGGTTTTGCGCAAAATCACTGCGACAGATAAAAAGGTTAGATCAGCGTGCCTGTGTAAGATCACAGTACACGACAGTTGGTGGAAAATGGCGGACTGCCGTCCGCACCTGCCCGGGGGACGATGCCCCCGAACCCCTGTTTTTTCTTTTATGATCAAAGGAATGGGGTCCGGGGCCTCAAGGCCCCGGCGAGGTTTGGAGCAGCGCTCCATGATCTTTTTGTTTTTTGTCGTGTACTGTGGCGTCACATTTAACGCACGCTGGTCTAATCCAGCGGGTACGGTGGAGCGTTGCTGGCAAACAGAACGGCTTCGTCCGGAGATTGCCGGGCCATCAGCATGGCTTGTGACGCCCGGTTTTTCAGGTCTTCCGGGCTTTCCCCCGCCTTGAGGGTGGCCACGCCGAAATAATGCTTGTGGGGGAGCGGCGAGGGGGCACCGGCGTATGCCGCCGGATTCAGGGTGCTGCGCAAGCGGTCGGCGCAGGCCATGGCCGCCCGTGGTCCGGCGTTGGGCAGCAACAGGGCAAACAGCTTGTCTTCCAGCCGACAGACCATGTCGCCGGGGCGAACAATCGGGCGGCACTGCGAGGCGACGTGCGACAGATAGGCGTTCTGTTGCTCGGTGTCCAAATGCTCTGGCCAGTCAAAAGAAAACAGGGTGAGGGAAATCTGGCGTCCCGGCTCGCGATTGGTTTGGGCGACCATTTCATCCAGTCTGGACAGGAAATGGATCTGATTGGCCAGACCGGTGATGGTGTCGCTGGTGATCTGGCGGTAAAGCTGCTGAAGGGCGGCCGGGTCGGTGGGCAGCGGGAAGGGGCCGGCCTGCTCCTGAGAGGGGCCTTCCGGCGGTGCTGTCAGCGGAAACGCCGAGGCGGGGGGGGATGGTGCCGCCACTGTTGCCGGGCGGATATACAACAACGCCAGCAATGCCGCCGAGGTGACGCTCAGGCCCGTTGCCACCGCTGCCAGCCCACCATGAACATCTGCCAGTTCCAGAGCCAGCGCCACTGCGGCTGCAATCAGACCAAGGGTCAAGGCAAGGATCGGGTTTCCAAACGATGGGGTGGACACGGCATGATCCTCTGACGGGGTACGTGGCGCCCTGGCGGCCCATGGCAAAGGAGCCATCAGCGCCGAAGATGCATCCAGGGGCTTGGGGGGCAACGACATTGCTGTTGCGTATCCTTTTACCGGCAGAGAACTGAAAAAAACATCCTGCATCAGGATTGCATCATGAAACCGGCGAGGAACAGTGCGAAAAGGTGCACTGCAGATGTCTTGGGTATGTGCCCCGATGGCGTGATCCATGTCAGGGGGCGTGTCCTGTGTGACGTCTCCGGGCGATCGGAGTGACCGGAGCCGTGCGGGGGAATGTCTCTTGATGCTGTTTGCTTCGCTGCATCGCGGTATCGGTGTCGGCCCTACCTGAGTGTCATTTATCTGTAATACACTGTAAGCGTGGTTTGACGCCTTAATACTCAAGTGGATATTCCCTTGGTTGTATATGTCTTCCAAAGATCATTGAGGGTTTTCTCTCTTGCCAGTAGCTTGGGCAGCCGGTTTGGTGGATGGCGTCCATTTTTGATCTGTTCGATTTAGAGTGTGCGTTGCAGCAATTGATGCATTTTTCATTATAAATGGTGCACTGCCTGTGGTTTCTGCTCTGCTCGAAAGTCTGTTTTTTGCATGTGTCGATAATTTGATCGTTTATGACTCAGTATGGTCGCATGCATAAAAAGAATGCATATTTGACGATCTTCCTTTGCGGAAATGGCTGAAAACGGCTATCGTATTGGGGTGGAAAGTCCACTTGAGGGGCGGTTGAGGTCGTGGTCGTAAGGGAGTTCAGCCCCGGCAAACCTGGATTTCAGACCGTTCCCACGATAAAAAAAAGCAAAGCTCATGAAACAAGAAGTGCAATGAAATGAATCATTGCGTTTGAATGCGTGGAACCAGGGGATCAACCGGACACCGCAGGAGATGCCCATGCGCGGTGACGATGTGGGAAGCACAGAGCTGTCCCTTATCAGTCTTTATGAAATCTCGAAAATCCTGTCATCGTCGCTGGATATCGAGAAAACATTCCATGACGTCCTGAATCTGCTGTCGTCGTACATGCAGATGCGACGGGGTGTGGTGGCGCTGGCCGAGGGGAACGGTGACGTTCGCCTCGCCGCAGCGTCCCACCTGTCGCGGGACGCCTTGAAACGGGGGGCGTGTCGTTTCCCGTTGCAAATCCTGGAACGGGTGGTCAGCACCGCGATGCCGGTGGTGATGGGTAATGCCCGCGAGGATGCCAACTTTGCCGACTATCTGGCGGATCACGAGGAAGATGACGTTGTGTCGGTGATTGCCGTTCCGATCAAGGGCGCCGAACGGACCTATGGGGTTCTGTCGATCGAACGGGAATGGGATGGCGGCGTACAGTTCAAGTTTGAATCGGATGTTCGTTTCCTGACCATGGTGGCGAACCTGATTGCCCAGACGGTTCGCCTGCATCAGTCGGTGGCTTCTGACCGCGAGCGTTTGATACAGGAACGGGCCAGACTGCAAAAGGCGCTGGAAAAAGAAGCCGATGATCGGGCCCTGTCGGCCATCACCGACATCGTTGGCGAAAGTCCGGCAATGCAGCGTGTGTTCGACGAGGTGCGGCAGGTTGCCCCGTTGAAATCGACAGTCTTGCTGCGTGGTGAAAGCGGTACCGGCAAGGAACTGGTGGCGAGGGCGGTCCACAGCCTGAGCAACCGCAAGGACAAGCCCTTTATCAAGGTCAATTGCGCGGCCTTGCCGGAAACCCTGCTGGAGTCCGAACTGTTCGGCCACGAGCGGGGGGCCTTCACCGGTGCGACGCAGGAGCGCAAGGGGCGTTTTGAAATGGCTTCGGGCGGGACGTTGTTCCTCGATGAAATCGGGGAAATTTCGCCATCGTTCCAGGCCAAGCTGTTACGTATCCTGCAGGAGGGCGAATTTGAACGTGTTGGTGGCAACAAGACGATCAAGGTTGACGTGCGCCTGATCTCGGCAACCAACAAAAACCTCGAAGAGGCGGTCTCAAAGGGCGATTTCCGCGCCGATTTGTATTACCGCATCAATGTTGTTCCGGTTTTTCTGCCGCCATTGCGGGAACGGGATGGGGATATCCCGCGTCTGGTGCAGTATTTCTTGGGGAAATTCAACAACGAGAATGGCCGCGACATGCACATCTCGGCCGATGCCTTGCATATCTTTTGCCGTTGCCAGTTTCCGGGGAATGTCCGCGAGCTGGAAAACTGCGTCAATCGGGTGGCAACGATGGCGCGGGGCGAAACGATTTCCGCCGTCGATATGCCCTGTCAGCGGGACCAGTGCCTGTCGGCGGTCCTCTGGCGACTGGATGCGCAGGCCAAGCCGGTCGGTGGGCTGGGGAACGCGGCTCTCGATCCACGGACTGCGGCGCGGGAGGCGGTCAACCGGACGCATGGGCATGATCATGACGAAGACGTCTATGCACGGCGAGCCCGTGAGCGCGAACTGGCCGAAGCGCACGACCATGACCATGATTTCGACGATCAGGACATCTTTGACGGAGGAGACGGGGAGCCGCTGCTGGGATCCGGTGGCCTTCCTCAGCGGGATCGTCTGGTAACGGCGATGGAACGATCGGGCTGGGTTCAGGCGAAGGCCGCCCGTATCCTGGGGTTGACGCCCCGTCAGGTTGGGTACGCACTGAAAAAGTACAACATCGAGATCAAACGCCTGTGATCATCGCACGAAAAGCACGTGCCGTTTTTCATGCGCTGCACCACAGGTATCTGTACCCTGAAAGTTACGCCACTGACGAAGGACGGGCCTTGGCCTGTCCTTCTTTTTTGGGGGAGGGCGTGGAGGGGGGATCATCCATGGCCTTGCCCGATAAACAGGGTCATCGCTTTCTGCATTCGTTATATCTCGATGAATATAGCATCGATCGTCAAAAAGCAACGGAAAATATCGGGACATCCAGCAGAATGTTGCCTTTAACCATGAAAATTAAATGGTTACCTTGAGGGAGGGAAAGGTCATCTGAACCGCCAGTCCGTGCGTGGGGGCGGTGGTGCTCGCTGGCAGATTGTCCTGTATCGGCGATTCATCAACCGAGCCCAGCATCAGGCTGGCCCGGTGCAGACGGCAAATGGCGGCGACCAGACTGAGGCCCAGGCCATTGCCGGGGGTGGTACGGCTGGTGTCGAGGCGGACAAACCGCTCCAGCACCCGGCCCCGGTCTGACGGCACAATGCCGGGGCCGCTGTCGGCCACGATCAAATGGACACTGCCTGTCTCGTTGGCACGCAGCCACACCGCGACATCACCGCCGTTGGGGGTGTATTTGATGGCATTGTCCAGAATGTTGGACAGGGCCTGAAACAGCAGCTCGCGGTTACCGCCGACCCACAGCGGAGCAGGCAGGTTGGCGGGCTGGGCGGTGTGCAGGGTCAGCCCCATGTCTTCGGCGACCGGGCCGTACAGGTCTACGACATCTTCGATCAGCGCCCGCAGGTCCACCGGAGCAATGTCGGTCAGGGTGCTGCCGGCCTCGGCTTCGGCAATCGACAGCAGGGCGTTGAAGGTGGCCAGCAGGTTGTCGGCCTCGCCAATCACCTGCGCGCAAATGTCGCGCAGATCGTCTTCGCTGGCGGGGCTGCTGATCGCTCGCTCCAACTGGGACCGCATGCGGGTCAGGGGGCTGCGCAGGTCGTGGGCAATGTTGTTGGTGACGGTGCGGATGCCGGCCATCAGTTGCTCGATCTGGTCCAGCATGGCGTTCAGGGTTTCGGCCAGGCGGTCGAATTCATCCTTGCTGCCGGTCAGGGCAACGCGGTGCGAAATGTCACCCCCCATGATTCGTTCGGCGGCGCGGTTGATGTTTTCCAGCCGGGTCAGCACCTGTCGGGTCAGCACAAAGCCGCCACCGATTCCCAGCAGGGCAGTGGCGGCAAAGGCCCAGCCCATGGCTTCGAGCATCAAGGCCTGAAAGCCCTCGAGCGCCCGCATGTCGCGCCCGACCAGAAGGTGATAATTGCCGGACAGGATAAAGGTCCGCCCCCGGCCAATGGTGGCATCTTCGCTGACGCTGCTGCCATTGCTGAGCGAGAAGTCGAGCCATCCCTGGGTATCGGGGATTTCGGTCGGCCAAAAGGCCAGATTACCGGCGATGGGACGCAACTGGTTGTCGGTCAGCAGGTACAGGCCACCGGACAGGTTGGGCGAGCTGGTGCGCTCGGCGATCGAGTCAATCAGTCCGCGCAGGCCTTCGGTATCGTAATGCTGATAGAGGGCGTCGATTTCGGCGCTGATGGTGTCTTCGGTCTGGTGCGAGATGGATTGCGCCGTGGTCATGTAGATGAACAGCAACAGCACCAGAACAGACAGCCCGAACAGGGCCATGTAACTCATGGTGAGCCGGAAAGCGGTCGATTGCAGCATCGAACGGGACATCGATAAAGCCGACCGCCCGTAACGGCCGAGGCCCTTCAGGCCGTTGGTTACAAAGCTCGGCACCATGGGAACGCAGACTGCCTGTTTAAAGAAGGGGGATGACTCCCCCCACTATAGGCCAGCCCGCAGGCTATAACCAGCGCCACGGACGGTGTGCAGCAGGGGCTGGGTAAAGCCCTTGTCAATTTTCTGCCGCAGACGGGAGACGTGGACGTCGATCACGTTGGTCTGCGGATCAAAATGATAATCCCACACGCCTTCCAGCAGCATGGTGCGGGTGACAACCTGACCGGCGTGGCGCATCAGGTATTCCAGCAGCTTGAATTCACGCGGTTGCAGGTCAATGGTCTTGCCGTCGCGGCGAACGCGGCGTTCGATCAGGTCCATTTCCAGATCACCGACCTGCAGGCGGGTCTGTACCTTTGGCTCGACCCGGCGACGGGCGAGGGCATCGACGCGGGCGTGCAGTTCGGAAAAGGCAAACGGCTTGGCGAGATAGTCGTCGCCGCCAGCGCGCAGTCCCTTGACGCGCTCGTCAACCTGACCCAGCGCCGACAGGAACAGGACCGGCGTTGATACCGATGCCGCCCGCAGGGCCTGAACCAGCGCCAGACCGTCCAGCTGGGGGATCATGCGGTCCACCACCAGAACGTCATAATCCCCGTCCATGGCGTGGAACAGTCCGCTGCGACCATCGGCGGCGCGATCAACGGCAAAGCCAGCCTCCGAGAGGCCCTTTTCGATGTAGGATGCCGTCTTATCATCGTCTTCGACAATCAGGACACGCATGGATAACCTGTTCCTTGGTGCTGTAACAGAAGCGGTGCTGACAGAGCTGCTGATATCATGGGATGCAGACGTCATTGGATACCATACCTAATTTCGGCAGCCCCTGAAAGGCTCTGTCCCCGGTGCGACGGGGTGGGGAGACTCGCACCGGGGACGCATGGCCCTGTCCGGTGAAAGGGCAGGCAGGACCACCACGAGCACGGGCGGACAGAACAGCAGGGGTGACGCCGTAGTCTGTCCGCGGGCCGACAACCAACAACCGGCCATGGAGCCAAGCATGCCATTGCAAAACTAACCCCGGCCTTGCGGGGGTATGAATTCTTGGTAATAAGGTCTGTTGCCTTGCATCTGATCGGGGTTAAGGATCAGTCCGGTTCGGGCTGCAGGACCATTCCCGTGGAGCCGGAGAGGATTCTTTTGCCGCTGAATTGCCAAATTCAGAGGGGCAAAAGCTGTACACCGGTTGACAGCGCACACCATACGCCTATTATCCGCCACAATAACGCGCCGATAGGGCTTTTCCGGTCCTGCCAGAGCAAGTCGCCCTGGTGCATCAAGCGCACATGAGCCTAGGCAAACGCACTTTCCATGAACTTTTCCGATCTCGGACTGAGTCCTGAAACCATTAAGGCCGTCGAAGACGTTGGTTATTCGACACCCACTCCGATCCAGGAGCAGGCGATCCCCTATGTCCTGATGGGGCGCGATGTCTTGGGCATTGCCCAGACCGGAACCGGCAAGACGGCCAGTTTCACTCTTCCGATGATCGACGTCCTGGCGCAGGGCCGGGCCAAGGCGCGGATGCCGCGCTCGCTGATTCTTGCGCCGACTCGCGAACTTGCCAATCAGGTGGCGGAAAACTTCACCCTGTATGGCAAGTATCACAAGCTGACCATGGCCCTGCTGATCGGCGGCGAAAGCTTCAGCGAGCAGGAAAAGGCGCTGGAACGCGGCGTCGATGTGCTGATCGCCACCCCGGGTCGCCTGATGGATCTGTTCGACCGCGGTCGCATCCTGCTGCGTGATGTCAAGGTGCTGGTGATCGACGAAGCCGACCGCATGCTGGACATGGGATTCATTCCCGATGTCGAGCGGATCGTGTCGATGTTGCCGCCGCTGCGCCAGACGCTGTTCTTCTCGGCGACGATGGACGAGCCGATCCGCAAGCTGGCCGATGCCTTCCTCAGCAATCCCAAGGAAGTGCGCGTCGCCCCCACGCAGTCCACCGCCAGCACCGTCTCCCAGCACCTGCTGGTGGTTGACGAGTTCGACAAGCGCGAAGCCCTGCGTCACATCCTGCGGACCGAAGAGGTGCGCAATGCATTCATCTTCTGCAACCGCAAGCGTGACGTGTCGGTCCTGTACCGCTCGCTGAACAAGCACGGTTTCGATGTCGCCCAGTTGCACGGCGACATGCCGCAGCAGGAACGCACCGCGACGCTGGCCACCTTCAAGGCCGGGAACGTCCGTTTTCTGGTCTGCTCTGACGTGGCTGCGCGCGGGATCGACATCGCCGATGTCAGCCATGTGTTCAATTTTGACGTGCCGACGCACAGCGAAGACTATGTGCACCGCATTGGTCGCACCGGTCGCGCGGGCCGCGAGGGGCGGGCGTTTACCATCGCCACCCCGGGTGATGCCAAGTACGTTGGCTTTATCGAGAAACTGATCAACACGGCGATTCCGCGCCTGGAGATCGAAGGTATCCCGCCGCTTGAGTTGAGCGAAGAGGCAGCCAAACTGGCCCGCAAGGCTGGCAAGCGCCCTGCCGACAAGCGTCGTGATCGCAAGCGGGACGATCGCCCCGTTGAAGCTGCTGTTTCCCCTTCCATCGAGACAACCCCGGAAAGTGCTGCTGTGATGGCCGTTGAAGGACGCTCTGAAGCGCGGGCGGAAAGCCGCCAGGATCCCCGTAACCGTCGTGATCGTGATCGCGACCGTGGTGGACGCAGCCGGCGCAATCATCCGGCGTGGGAAGTCGAGGAAATGGATCATGGCGATGATGTGCTGGCCTTTGGCAGTCACGTCCCGGCCTTCATTCTGGTCGATCCCGGCGATTTCTCCAGCACCGAAGAAGACCTGCTGAGCGATGAGGCCGCCGATCAGTTGATTGACGAAGTGGTGGTGGTGATCGACGACAGCAGTGATGCTGACGACGAAGAGCTGCCGCCGGAAATGGTGACGGTGGTTGATGCTGAAGAGCAGTCGTCGCGTGGTGGCCGTTCGCGCCGTCGTCGCGGTGGTCGCAATCGTGGCCGTGGTGAAGCGGCCGCCGTTGTCGCTGGCGATGACGTTGCTCCCGACGTGGCCGCCAACGATGACGCCGAGCCGGTAGCTGTGGTGGCGGACGCCGAAGAGAGCGTGGCCGATGATGCCGAAAGTGCCCCGAAGGGTCGCCAGAAGCGGACCTCGCGTCGTCGCAGCAAAAAGGTGACCACCCCGCAGGCTGCCGAGGTGGCTGCTGTGGTTGTGCAGGATCAGGCACCGGTGAGTGCCGAGGTGGTGAGCGAACCGGCTCCGGTGGTGATCGAAGAGGCTGCCCCGGCTGCCGCTCCGGCCAAGCCGAGGCGGACTCGCGCCAAAAAGGTTGTGGCTGCCGAAGAGGCCCCGGTGGGTGTTGAGGCGGCTCCGGTGGTGGTGAGCGAAGAGGCTGCCCCGGCTCCGGCCAAGCCGAAGCGGACCCGTGTTGCCAAAAAGGTTGCGGTGGTCGAAGAGGCTCCGGTGGCGGTTGACGCTGCTCCTGTGGTTGTGACCGAGGAGGCTGCCCCGGCTCCAGCCAAGCCGAAGCGGACCCGTGTTGCCAAAAAGGTTGCGGTGGTCGAAGAGGCTCCGGTGGTGATCGAAGAGGCCGCCCCCGCCAAGCCGAAGCGGACCCGTGTTGCCAAAAAGGCTGCCGTGGTTGAAGAGGCTCCGGCGGTGACCGAAGAGGCTGCTCCGGCCAAGCCGAGGCGGACCCGGACCAAAAAGGCCGCTCCGGCAGCGGATGAGTAAAAACAACGGGGTCAGCCGACAGGCTGGCCCCGATTGCTTTGCAGCGTATGGTCAACAGAAAACAAGGTCATGGAGCGCTGCTCCAAAGCTCGCCGGGGCCTTGAGGCCCCGAGCGGTTCCAGGCGGCAGCCTGCACTGATTGAACCACCTGTCGTGTACCGTGATGTGACGCAAGAACACGGCTCTAGACCAGCGTGCGTTAAATCCGACACACGCTGCTCTAACCTTTTGTTCTGTCGCATTTTTTTTTGCGGAAACCGGTTCCCACTTTTCGCACAATGCAGGTTTTTCCATGTCGCATTGTTGTTGCGGAAACCGGTTCCCACTTTTCGCACAATGCAGGTTTTTCCATGTCGCATTGTTGTTGCGGAAAGCGGTTCCCACTTTTCGCACAATGCAGGTTTTTCCATGTCGCATTGTTGTTGCGAAAACCGGTGCCCACTTTTCGCACAATGCAGGTTTTTCCATGTCGCATTGTTGTTGCGAAAACCGGTGCCCACTTTTCGCACAATGCTCTAAAACAGCGGGTGTACCGGCTGACTGAGCGTTGCGGACAGCAACAGCAGGCCAAAGGCCGTTACGCCCAGTCCCCCTACCACTCCGGCAACCAGCATCAGCGCTGCCTGCCGTCGAGTGGCCTCCGGGGATTCTGATCCGATCAGCCGTACCACCAGTCGCCGCGACCCGTGGGCCAGCGTGGTCAGCCCGGCCACGGTCAGGCCAGTGCCGACGGCCATGGCAAAGGCGGCGGCGATGCCGGTGCTCCACAGGCCAAGGCCATAGGCCAGCGCCAGAACCAGAAGAGAGCCGGTGCAGGGGCGTAAACCGACTGTCACCGCCATCAGGATTCCTTGCTGCCAACTGGCGGTCAGGGCACGGGCATCGGGCAGGTGCTGATGGCCACAGCCGCAGTCTTCGCTGTGCTGATGGTCATGATGGTGGTGCTCATGCCCATGGTGATGGTGGTCATGATCATGATGGTGATGCGGGGATGCCATCGGGCCAGCCTGCCGCCGCCAGATCAGGATGCTTCGCCAGGCCATGATCAGGCCGACCACGGCAACAGCCGCAAAGCTCACCGGCTCCAGCCAGCGGTCGGCGGCCTGCATTGCCCAGCGCATGCCTTGTGCCATCACCCAGGCAGCCAGTGACACCAGCGCGATGGCAACCACCGCTTGGGTCAGGGCGGAAATGGCGGCGAGGACCACCATCCGCCGCCAGCGGCTTTCCTGCGTGGCAGCATAGGCGGACAGCACGGCCTTGCCATGGCCGGGGCCGAGGGCGTGGAACACTCCATAGCCAAAGCTGATGGCAATCAGGGTAAGGCTGGCCGCCCAACTGTGTTGATCACGCAGGGTATACAGGGCGGCGGTCAGAATGTGGTGAAAATACTGCTGCTGCTCGACCACCCAATGGGCCAGCCCCGGCCCGAAAATCAGGCCAGCAAGCGTCGCCAGAGCAATGGCTGTGGCACAGGCGAGAACAAGACGTACCGTCATGGGGTGCACTCCACGCTCAGACTGGCGGCATAGGCCAGACCAATGCTGGCTTCGGTTTCCGGGGTGACCTCTTGCCGGAACATGCTTTCAGACATCAGCATGCTTTCCTGCATGGGTGGCGGAGGGTGAAATGTGGCCTGACAGCGGCCCGCAGGATCAAAACGGACCGGGTCCTGCTCGGCGGGGGCGACGTCCATGTAAAAGCTGGGATCATACAGACGCAGGGTGGCGCCCTGCGCCGCCACGGGTGTTGCAAGGGGTAGGGTAAAGGTAAACACCAGCTTGCCATCCTTGACCGAGGCGATGGCATCACGGGCATGGGCAAAGGTGGCGCGGGTATTCTGGCTGTCGCGGATATCAGTGAAATAGCGCCATTCGACCAGCCGGTCCATGGCACCGTCGATCAGGTCGTGCAGCTCTTTTGGCTCGTAGCGACCATTGCGATTGCGGTCGCGGCCTTCGAGGGTATAGGCGCTATAGGCGTCATCAAACACCCATTCCACTGTGACGCTGTCAATCATCGTCTGTGGGGTCAGGTGGGCGGTCAGGGTCCCGTCGACCCAGACATGGGGATGGGCCGTTGCCGCAACAGGGGCCAGCAGGCCAAAGCCGACAAGCAGGGGAGGAAGAACGCGCACAGGCAATAGTCCTTGCAGACAGCGAAGCCTCGCAGTGTAGCAAGCCATCCAGACGACTGATAGTGAAAGCCCGGTTATCACTCAGGCCTTTTCCCGAACAGACCTTTTCCCAAACAGACCTTTCCAAGGACGAGGCGAGCCGTTAAGACTAACGCGCCGTCTGCCCCCTGTTTTCCCGGAGCCCCCATGCCGCGCAGCGATTTCTATCACCTGTTACGGTTCAGGCTGGAAGAGGCGTTGCCGCGCCTGCTGGAGCGGGTTCTGGCCAGTGGCCAGCGGGCCGTGGTGGTGGCGGGCTCTGCCGAACGGGTCGAAGACCTGACCCTGATGCTGTGGGACCAGCGTGATTTGTGGATTCCGCACGGATCGGCGCGGGATGGTTATGCCAGTGACCAGCCGGTCTGGTTGACGGATGATCCGCAGGATTGCCCGAACGGCGCGCAGGTGCTGGTGCTGTGTGATGGCATGGACAGCCCGCTGGCGACGGAGATGGCCCGGACGCTGGACCTGTTCAATGGTCACGACGAGGCGGCGGTGATGGCCGCCCGCGAACGATGGAAAGCGCGGCTGGCGGCAGGATTCTCTCTCTATTACTGGCGTCAGGATGAGGCGGGGCGGTGGACGGAGCAGGCCCGGCGAGTGCCGGAAGAGGATGCGGTGAAAGAAGTATAGTTACAAAGGACTAATTTCTGTATTTATGAAACCCTTAATTGATGAAAAACGGCGTTTAATTATTATTGTACGGTCAAATATACAGAATTCCTGCTGACAGAATGACAGAAATTCGGGATGATTTGATTTCCCGATCATACATTCAAATTCCATCTTGTGCGGTCGGGGTTTTACATCCTTTCGTCAGGTCTGAAGTCCTGGGGCTGGCTGCTCTCGGGGTTTGTTTCCGGGTCTGGGGCGAGGAAACGATACGGGGCTCTTCTGTCAGGAATGTTCGAACAGAAGTGGAGAACGCAACAGAAGGGCGTTGCTGTCCGCTCGTGGGCCCAGAACGGGCATCGGAGTGGTCGTTTTTAGTTGGGGAGGCCGGAACGTGCCCCATTTTACGTTCGAGGTCAAGACGCTGGCGGAAAAGCGCTGGCTCGTCGATACCGTGTTTGAGAGCGAGACCCTCGCCCTCAAACGTGCCAATGAACTGGTCAAGGCCAATCAATGCGAAGGGGTCGAGGTCACCCGTGAACGCATGAAGGCCGATGGGACTTTTAGCGAAAAGGTCATCTTCAAGCAAATGCTGGCGGGTCCGGGTGATCCGCAAGTGCAGATCGTGCCGATTGAAGACGCCAACGATTGTCAGTCCCTGGAAGACGTCTATGGGCTGGAATCCCGTCTGACCATGTGGAAGGTGCTGCGCAAGTATTTCGAGCAGATGGGCCTGACTCCCTCGGAAGTGCTGCACAATTACGGCGCGCTGGCCAAGCTGATGGACAATGACCCACCGGTCTATCCGGCAGCGATCGACCGCATTGCCACCATCCAGGCCCGGCGATCGGGGCAGGATGCGCGTGAGCGGCGTGACGAGCTGTATTCCTGGGCCAACATCATTGCATCGCGTGCGCGTGAGGCGGAACTGGAGCGTCATCTGCGCAAGTTCAACCTGACCGACTACCCGGCCTTGTTGCAGGCCTGTGAGGACGAAGGCGGACCGGCGCGGCGCGATCATCTGGTGCGCTGCATGATCGCCCGCCAGTTCTATGTCGAACGCAATTTCCTCAGCAAGCTCGACTTTCTGCTCAAGGCGGCAACGCCGACGCTGGATCGCGGGGCACTGGCGATTCTGGATGGCTATATCGCTGACGTCCTCGGCTCTGCGACGGTGATTCAGGAACTGCTGGGCAACCGGTCGAACCTGTGTTCGGCCCTGATTGCGCTGATCGACCTGATGGAAGGCAAGGAAGAAGACAAGCCCTGCTCGGCGGTGCCCGATCTGGTCGAGGTGCTGCGGCGGTTGTTTGCCGATGGCTGCCTGCCGAGCGGAGCACAGGTGTTGCTTGATCGCGTCAAGGTGCAGATCGAAGGCCGCCAGCCGTTGAACCGGGCCAACCCCGAGCAGGAAGAGGCCGCTTTCAGCCAGTTGCTGAACCGCCTGTCCAGTCCAAAGGGCATCACCGGTGGCCCGAAAATGGCCGAAGCCCTGACCACACGCTGTGGCTTGCGCTTCCCGGAAGGCGGCGCCCCCGGACGGCGGCGGGCTGTCTCGGCGATGTTGGGGATGATCCGTGACCCCATGCAAAAGCTGCGCTATCTGATCAATATAGCCGAAACGCAGACCGGCGAAGTGACGATGGATGTGGTGACCGGGGCGATTGATTATCTGTCCGCGCAGGCGCTGGATATTCACGGGTTCATCAATCCCCGCCTGCCATCGACCAAAAAGATGCTGATGGTCAGCGATTTGCAGCGAGCCTTGCTGAATTCAGCCATCCCGGCGGATTTGCGGACCCGGGTGGTTGATCAACTCGATGAAATGCTGGCGCACTTCGTGCAAAAAGACGGCTTTATTGATCGTCTGGACGATCCGGTGCTGTCGCTGCATGAACGGGCAACCCGACTGGTGAAATTCTGCTCGTCGGGCGTACTGCTGGAAGGTCGTGCCTTGCAGATCGCCCGTCGCCGTATCGCCGAGCACCTGCGGCAGCCCAACTTTGTCGAGAGGCTGACGGAAGGCTGTAACAACCCGGCGGACGCCGAGCGCATGGTGCGTGATTTCCACCAGCAACTGGCTGCGGCGGGCTTTGCTGCCTGATAACCCTGATCGTGCGCAACCTGACCAGACAGGCCCGGGGGATGGTTCCTCCGGGCCTGTTTGTTTCTGGACTCTCTCCTTGAAAGGCTTCTTCGCAATGACCAGCTTCAGCGACAGGGGAGAGCCCTGCACGTCCGGTATTGTGGACGATAGTCTTATAGACGGCAGGATTTCTGCCCGGAAAGAATGAAACTGGATCACCAGACCTATAGGTGACTGGACGCTCTTTAGAGTATATGTATATTTATGTATTATAACCGGCGCTTATCGACCTGCCATGGCAGTCGGGAAAGACGCTGGAGCCCTGGAAACAAATCCTCGAGAGGTTGCTGTCATGTTTTTCCGCCACAAGGATGATGTTGTGCCCTCGTCAACCGCCCAGGCTGTCCAGCCTTCTCTTGCGTCTGCCACTGCACCCTCCCTGTCCGATGCAGCGTCGCCGTCAGGAGCTTTGCCGCCGCCGGTGGTTGTTGTCCACACGGATGCATCGCTGGCTGGCGTAACGGCTGACCTGTTCCGTATCAATGCGCAGTCAGCGCCTCTGGCGGTGGCGTTCATTTCCCCGAATGTGGATTTTGCGTCGGTGGCGACGGCGCTGAACAAACTGGCGGGGCAAACGCCCCTGTTGGCCCTGTCGACGGCTGGCGAGTTGTGCAGTGGATCACAATCGGCCAAAGGGGCCAGCCCGCTGTATTGTCCGACGCAAGGAAAATGGTCGTCGGTGGTGGTGCAGGTGTTTGGTCCTGAGCTGATTTCCGAGGTCAGCCTTCACACCATCCCGTTGCACACCGACATGCCGCAGTCCGGGGTTGCCCATGTGGATCGGGAAGCCAGGGTAGCCAAACTGATCGAGACGCTGCGCACCATCAAGCCACCGTTCCATATCCGGGCGTCGGATACCGTGGCGCTGACGTTTGTCGATGGTCTGGCCGCCAGTGACCATTATTTGATGGAGGCGGTCTATTCCTCGGGGCAGTTTCCCTGCCTGTTCATCGGTGGTCTGGCAGGGGGAACGCTGGATTTTCAGAACACCTGGCTGTTCGATGGCAAACGTGTCCTGCAACAGCATGCAGTGATTGCCTTTCTGCGCATTCATCCATCCAAACGGTATGGGGTGCTGAAAAGCCAGAATTACGAAAAAACCAGCACATCCTTTGTCATCATTCAGGCCGACCCGGCCCGTCGCACGGCATCGTCGGTTCTGGACACCACCACTGGCGAGGTCATCACCATGGTCGATGCCCTGTGCCGGGCCTTGAAGTCTTCGCCAGCGGATATCGAGCGCAAGCTGGCAGGCTATGCGTTCGGGATTGAAATCGATGGGGAAATGTTCGTTCGCTCGGTGGCAACCCTGAATGCCGAAAGCGGTGTGGTGACCTTTTATTGTGACATCAATGCCGGGGATCAGTTGTTTTTGCTCAAGGCAACGGATTTTGCCGCGCAGACGCGCAAGGATGTGACGGCCTTCATGCGCGGGCGCGGAACGCCGGTGGCGGCCCTGCTGAACGACTGCATTTTACGCCGCCTGAAGAACGAACCGGCGCTGAAAGACCTGAATGGTCTGTGGACCTGTCCGACGGCGGGATATTCGGCCTTTGGCGAACTGTTCGGGATTTCGATCAACGAATCCCTCAGTGCCCTGGTGTTCTTTGAAGCCAAAGACGGTTTTTCCGACCCGTTCATCGAAACCTTTCCGGTTCATTACGGGCGTTACCAGAACTATTTCAGCAAAAGCCAGTTGCGGCGGGCCGAGCTGATGAACTCAATGCGCAAGGATTTGATTCTGCGGTTGATGGATCAGTTGGCGGTGACGCAGGAAATGGAAGGCATGGCGGCGCGGACCCATGAAATCCGGCAGGCGATGGACGAGGTGCGTCATACCCTGACCAGTGGTCGCAGTGGCAGCGGTAGTGGGGCGGGTGTCGATGGGGATGCCGAAGCCCTTAGCCAGGAATTCGCCACGCTGGGAGAAGCCACCTCGGAACTGCGGACGGTGGTTTCGGTGATCGACGGCATCACCAGCCAGACCAACCTGTTGGCCCTGAACGCCACCATCGAAGCCGCCCGTGCCGGTGAGGCCGGAAAGGGCTTTGCGGTGGTGGCCGGGGAAGTCAAAAACCTGGCGGCCAGCACCAAGCAGACTTTGGGGCGAACCCAGCGGGCGATCAACGGCATGGATGGCTCTCTGGATACGCTGGGGACGATCATCGACACCATCCGTAGTCGCTTTGCCGCCGAAGAAGCCCTGTATCAGCAAACGGTAACCCAGATCGAGACGGTGTTCTCAGGGTCAGGGGTGCTCGATACGACGCTGGCGGAACTGGCGTCGGTGGCCGAACGACAGCAACAGGCGATGGTCAGCATCAATCGTGATCTGGATACGCTGAAAAAACTGGATTGACGAAAGTATCAGGCAAGACACTGGGACCGGTTTGATGGCGGGACTGCGCGGGTGTTCTCAAAATGCCCCCGATTCCCTGATCCGCCGGTCCCTGCAGAGTTTCCGGGCGGGTGTGGATAGGTTGTAACGGCACGCTGCTGTTTGTTTTTTGGGAAACAGCAAGGAGGGTTGATAATAATCCTTGCTGATCCCGCTGAAATACCCCATAATCCAGCCATCGAATTTAGTGGGCTTTTTCCCGCAGGCCACCGATACAGGCGGTTCCTGGACATCCCCATTCTTTATTTGATGCTCTTTCCGATGTTCGGAAGGAGCAAATCTGCCTATTGGAGGGACTATGTCCACTACCGGCACCGTGAAGTGGTTCAACAGCACCAAGGGTTATGGCTTCATCCAGCCGGATGATGGCTCGGCTGATATCTTCGTTCACATCTCTGCTGTCGAACGCGCTGGCATGAACGGCCTGGGCGAAGGTCAGAAGATTGCCTACGAAACCGAGCGTGGTCGTACCGGCAAGCTGGCCGCTATCAACCTGCGTGATGCCTGATTTCTGTTGCCAGTGAGGGCCTTCCTCGCTGGTCACGAAGCCAGACAAGACAACCCCGAGGCTGTGGAAACACGCCTCGGGGTTTGTTTTTTTCAAGGTCAATACGCTTGGGCGATCAAATTAGAGTAGTGAACGCAAAAGCGGGAACCAGTTTTGCGCAAAATAACTGTTATAAATCAAAATGTTAGACTTGCGTGCCTGTGCCCACGCACAGTACACGACAGTTAGTGAAACCAGTGCAGGCTGCCGCCTGAACTACTCGGGGCCTGAGGCCCCCAACCCCCATTTTTTCTTTTATGATCAAAGGAATGGGGCCTCAAGGCCCCAGTGAGGTGTGGAGCAGCGCTCCATGATCTTGTTTTCTTTGTGTCGTGTACTGTGGTATCCACGTCTCGCACAATGCTCTATCGTGCGACCCCATGTAATGGGCGGTGATCAGAAACGGTAACTCAATCCAGCTCCGCCAGAGAACTGGTTTTCTGATCCGGCATCCTTGACAATCGGGCTGTCGGCGGCGTCGCCGATCAGGCGCCCGGCTTCGGTCCGGACAAACATGTTGAGCGATGGACTGATCGCATACCCGACCGTCATGCCGATTTTGACATCCTTCACCCCCGCTCCGGCATCGTGGACTGCGTAGCCTTTCGGGGACCTGGCAGCCTGCTCTGCGCTGATCCCGAACATGCTGCCCATGTAATTGTCATCTGCCAGAGTGGTTGATGCGTCGGCGCTGACCTGAAAGCCAGCCCCTTGATAAACCATGTATTTCCCGCTGAATGTCAAGGCCGTCCCATCCCGGTCGCCGCCGACATCGCGGGCAATGGTCAGGCCGGCAGACAAGGCCCCGATCTGGTATTCGGCCCCCAGACGGGCGACGGCGTTGCCCGAGATGTTCCCCAGTCCGCGCAAAGCGTCGTCATTGTCCTTGTCAGCACCTTCTTTCCGGCCCTGCCAATAGCCGAGGCTGCCGCTGACCGAAAGCCGGTTGTCCTGCAAGGGGTGCATCTGGACCTTCAGGCCATCTTTGACATCCAGCGATACGGTGTCGCGCCACGATACTCCGATCAAGGGAACCGGAGAGACTTCATAGTGTTTGGAGCCTTCATAGGTCGGCTGGACCATTCCGGCGGCTCCCAATTGAAAAGCCCAGTTGGATACGCTGCCTGGCTCGGCAGCAGTGGCGGGCATGCTCTGGAACAGGCAGGCTGTCAGGCTCAGGGAGATCAAAAAGGGAAAGCGCATGATCAGGTTTATTCCGGTCCAAGGGATGCGATACCGACACGATGCGGTGCCCGCATTACGGTGGCATTACGAAGGTATGTAATGTTGTGGTAATCCGCCGGGGCGATCATGGTGCCGGTATAACCTGTTTATCTGTCGCAGTGATTTTGCACAAAACCGGTTCCTGCGTTTGCGCTCACTGCTTTAGGTCGGAGTGAATGAAGATTCTGCTGATTGAGGATAACCGCAAGCTGGCGGAATATGCCGCCCTGGGGCTGGGGAAAGCCGGGTTTGTGGTAGATGCGGTAAGCACGGCAGGGGATGGCTGGGAGGCACTGGCGGTCGGTTCCTATGATGCCGTCGTGCTGGATTTGGGCTTGCCGGACCGGGATGGCATGGATCTGCTGGAAGAAATGCGCCGGAAAGGTGTTGCCTGCGCCGTGCTGATCCTGACGGCCCGTGATGGCGTGGAAAATCGGGTCAACGGCCTGACGGCCGGGGCCGATGATTATCTGGTCAAGCCGTTTGCGATGGCCGAACTGGTGGCCCGCCTGCGTGCGCTGGAACGTCGTCAGGGCAAGGGGCTGGAGATGACCCTGTGCTATGGCAATGTCAGCTTTGACCCGCGGACGCGGGAAGCGCGGGTTGGCGCAATCGTGCTGACCTTGTCCCGGCGCGAGCGGGATGCCCTGGAATATCTGATCCGGCGCGGTGGCCGGGTGATCACCCGGACGGCGCTGGAAGAGGCGCTTTATCCGATGGGGGAAGAACTGGCATCGAATGCGGTTGATGTTCTGATTCATCGGTTGCGCAAACGGTTGCAGGATGCTGGCGCCGCTGTCGTGATCGTCACCATGCGCGGTGTTGGCTATATGCTGTCGGTGAAGCCGTCATGAGCCGCCGCTTGTTCCGGCCTGTGGTATGGCCATTGTCGGTGCGGGCATCGGTGGTGTTGCTGGCACTCAACCTGCTGGCGGCAGTCCTGATTGCCCTGCAATGCTACCCCGGCATCAGGTCCAGCGTTGTTCCCGGCAAGGATGCCGAGCAGCTGGAATCCCTGAAGGCGTTGTTCAGCAATTACGGTGCAGAGGAAAGCCCCTGCCTTCGGCCTGATCCGGGGTGGTACGGCTTTGTTGGCGGATATGTGCCAGACGGGCATTGCCTGCACCGTGCTGATCGTCATGATACGAGGAACTGGTAATATGGTGTCGGTGAAATTGTGATGTTCCGGCCTGCATCATGGTCGCTGTCGGTGCGGGCATCGGTGGTGTTGCTGGTGGTCAATCTGCTGGCGGCAGCCCTGATTGTCCTACAATTTTATCTGAGTTTCTGGCGAAGCGTCATCCCTGAGGATGACGTCGAACAGCTCGAGCCCCTGAAAAAGCTGTTCCGCACCTATGATGCGGAGGACAATCCCGGCATTCCGCCCGAGATGACGGCCTTGCTGTCACGCTATCATCTGCGTTTTGTCGCCGTTGATGAACGCGGGCAGGTTCTGGCCGCGTCGGAGGGCGTCACCGGCTTGTTTTTCACCCAGTCCCAGCCATGGTTCAACGAGTCATTTCGCATTCCTGCGGCGGGTGATGCTCCTGCCCTGTATGGCTTTTCCGCCCACAAGGGGACGGCGACGTTGCAAGTGGCGACGCCGGACCCAACCCTGTTTTACGGCGGCATGATGCGCCGTCTGTCCCATCATCTGGCGGTGATTTGCTGGGGATTCCTGACCATTACGCTGGTGGCGAATGCCCTGGTCCTGTACTGGTCCCTGCGTCCCTTGCGCCGGGCATCAGAGGAAGCGGCGGCCATTGGCCCGCAGACGACTTCGGCCCGGTTGTCCGAACGCGGTTTGCCGCCGGATGTGATGCCGTTGGTTCAGGCGGTAAACCGTTGTCTGGACCGGCTGGAGCAGGGATATCTGGCGCAACGCAATTTCATCGCTGATGCCGCCCATGAGTTAAGGACACCGCTGGCGGTTCTGAAGACCCACCTTGAGGTGCTGGATGACCGGGGGATTGCCGCCTCCCTTGCCGACGATCTGGGCAGCATGGAGCGGCTGGTGTTGCAATTGCTGGCTCTGGCACGGCTGGACGGTTTGCAGGGCGGGGTTTCTGATCCGGTGGATCTGGCGGCACTGGCGATTGATGTTGCTCGCCACATGGGGCCGATCGCCTTTGAACAGCACCGTGAAATAGAAGTCATCGGGGCCGAGCATCCCTGTCTGGTGGCGGGCTCGTTCGATTTCCTGTTCCGGGCGGTGCGCAATCTGGTGGAAAATGCCTTGCGGCATACGCCCGCCGGGTCGGTGGTGACCATCCGGCTGGCGGCTGAGGCACGGGTGATCTCGGTCGAAGATCAAGGGAGTGGGGTTCCATCAGCATTGCGCCCGTTGATTTTTGAACGCTTTTGGCGGGGCGATGGCGACCGGCTGGGCGACAGCGGGGCCGGGCTGGGGCTGGCCATCGTCGCTGCTACCATGCGTCTGCATGGCGGTCGGGTCGAAATTGGCGATGTCGTGGGGGGCGGAGCGGTCTTTTCGCTGATTTTTGCGGGTGACGCCTGATGTGGTCATCTTGGGGCTTGGGTGTGGGGCCAGTCAGACCGGGGCATTGCAGCGCGGCTGCTCCTTAGCCAGAAACCCTGCCGCCATGATGCGGAAAGCCTCAATCGCTCTGGGCAGGACGGTGCCGGGGTCATCGCTGGCCGCCACCCACAAGGCAGCATTCAATGCCGCTCCGTTGAGAAGGCGTGCCGCCGCCTCGTCATCGACAGGCTTCATGATCCCGTTCGCAATCAGTCTGCCAACGGTCTGCTTCGTCGTTTCCAGACAAGCGTTCTGGCTGGGCCATTGTGAGGGGTCGCCGAGAAAGGCTGGCCCGTCCAGCAGAACGATCCGGCGAATTTCAGGGTCGAGGGCCATCTCGATATACGCCGATCCTTCTGCAAGCAGGCTCTCCCAGTCGTTCGGCGCGGTCGCCGCCAGTTCTTGCGCCCGCAGAGCCATTTCTTCATCGACTTGAGCGACCACGGCGGCAAGCAGCCCCTTTTTATCACCGAAGTTGTGGTAAAGCGCCCCGCGTGTCAGCCCGGCATCTGCGGTGAGTTCGTCCATTGATGCTGTGCTGAACCCTTTTTCGGCAAAAGCCCGGCGTGCTGCCGCAATCAGCTTGGCACGGTTTTTTTCCATGGTTTCGATGCGTCGGCGTGGTGTCACGAATGGCCTCTCTTTCACATACGGAGTGTATTCGAGTTGACATGCAATCCGTATGTCAGTTATTGACATACATAGCGTATATAAAATTACGCCGCAACTGAGAACCGGTCCCCGGCTGCGATGAACGTTCGCATCGCGGGCTTAAAGCAGTGAGTGCAAAAGTGATTCCGGTTTTGCGCGCTATCACTGCGACAAAACAAACGGTTAGACTAGCGTTCCTGCGTTACATTTAACGCACGCTGGTCTAGGCATGTTCAAGAAAGGGTGATCCCATGACCAGACGTAATGCTGTTTTTCCGGCGAACCGCCATGCCCTCTACGAAGCTCATGGCTATTCGGCCGCGATTGCATCTGGCGATCTTTTGTTTGTTTCCGGGCAGGTTGGAAGTCGTGCTGATGGCTCGCCGGAGCCGGACTTCGCCAGGCAGGTGCAATTGGCCTTCTCCAATCTGGAGGCAACACTGGCGGCAGGCGGCTGCACCTTTGACGATATTGTTGATGTGACAACGTTCCACACCGATCCGGAAAATCAGTTTGAAACGATCATGAAGGTGAAGAGCGAGGTCTTTCCGCAGGCACCTTACCCGAACTGGACCGCGATTGGTGTCAATTGGCTCGCAGGGTTTGACTTCGAGATCAAGGTGATTGCCCGCGTTCCGAATTGAACCTGATGCATGACATGCATTCGGCCCGACAAGCCGTGTACTGGCTTTCAGGCAGGTTGTCTTGAAGAGACCTTGATGAGAGATGGTGGGCGATACAAGGATTGAACTTGTGACCCCACCCGTGTGAAGGGTGTGCTCTCCCGCTGAGCTAATCGCCCATCTCTCGCATACGAACCTCTGTTCGTCTTCCTACCCCTTGGGGTAGGGTGCCTCGCGGGGCGGAGGCGGTCGATGCAGGATGGTGGGCGATACAAGGATTGAACTTGTGACCCCACCCGTGTGAAGGGTGTGCTCTCCCGCTGAGCTAATCGCCCATCCTGCTCGGATATCGTCGCCGTGTGCAGCCGGGCTGCGCGGGCTTTCGTTTTTTTGCGGCGGTGTCTTGCGTCTCCGTCGCTTGGGAGGCCAGTTTCTATAGGCTTGGCCCCCCTCTGTCAACAGGGTTTTTGAAAATTTTTATGACAGTGCCGACAGGGCCGCTGGCAGCTCGCTGATGTGGTCAATCAGGCTGTCCGCCCGCAGGTCTTCCAGCGTGCCATGGCGATAGCCAAAGGTGACGCAAACGGTCGGAATGCCTGCTGCCCGGGCGGCATCGGTGTCATTCTGGCTGTCGCCGATCATCACCGCCTGTCTGGCATCGGCGCCCAGCTGGTCAAGGGTTGCCAGCAGCGGGGCCGGGTCCGGCTTGACCTGCGGAATCTGGCCTGCGCCCCAAATGACCTCGAAATGATCGCTCAGGCCCAGCAGGTTCATGATCTGCAGGGTGGCGCTGTGCGGCTTGTTGGTGCAGACCGCCATCCGGTATCCGGCCTGCTTCAGTTGGGCCAGCGTTTCGGGAACGCCGTCATAGACATGGGTCATTGCCACCGGCGAGCGGTCATAGTGGACCAGAAAGCGGTCAACCACGGTTTGCACCGCCTGATCATCGGCCAGCGGAACGCCTGCGGCGGTATAGGCCCGCTGCATCAGCACGCGCGCGCCGCGCCCGACCATGCGGGAAACCTGTTCATCGGTAAAGGCTGGCAGGCCGTCATCGGCCAGGGTGGCATTCACTGCCGCCCGCATGTCGGGGATGCTGTTGATCAGCGTGCCATCAAGGTCAAACAACAGCACGGACCGGGAAAGGGGGGGCATGAACGGGGCTCCTGTTAACAAAGTGCAACACGTTTTGATTTGTTGTGCAGATGGTGCTATGGCAGTGTCTTCGCATCATTCCGCAACGCAATAGTGCATCGGCTGGCCCCTCATGTCTTCCCTTTCTTCGTCTTCGCTTCCGTCTTCGGCCGCTGCCATTGTGCTGGCTGCCGGCATGGGCACCCGTATGAAATCGGCGCTGCCAAAGGTGATGCATCCGGTGCTAGGGCGTCCGATGGTCAGCCATGTGATTGCCGGGGCCGAAGGACTGGGGCTGTCGCCGGTGGCGGTGGTGATCGGGCCGGACATGGCGCCGGTGCAAAAGGTGGTGGCGCCACACCCGACCGTCGAGCAGACCGAGCGGCTGGGCACGGCCCATGCGGTGCTGCAGGCGCGGGCGCTGATGGAGGGTGTCAACGGCACCATCCTGATCCTGTACGGCGACACGCCGCTGATCCGCCCCGAGACCCTGCACAACATGATCACCCTGCGGGAACAGAGCCGGGCCGGGGTGGTGGTGCTGGGGTTCCGTCCCGATCAGCCGGGGGCCTATGGCCGTCTGGTGACCGATGCCGAGGGACACTTGCAGGCGATTGTCGAAGCCAGGGAAGCAACGCCGGACCAACTGGCTATTGACCTGTGCAATTCCGGGGTGATGGCGGTGGATGGCTCGGCGCTGTTCGGCTGGCTGGATCGGGTCGATAACGCCAATGCCAAGGGCGAATACTATCTGACCGACATTGTGGCGCTGGCCTGTGCCGATGGCCGTCTGTGCTGCGTGGTCGAAGGCGATGAAGACGAGCTGCTGGGGGTCAATTCCCGCGTCGAGCTGGCGCAGGCCGAGTATATCGCCCAGGACCGCATGCGGACGGCGGCGCTGGAAAACGGTGCGACGCTGATTGACCCGGAAACGGTTTATTTCAGCCATGACACCGTTCTGGGCCGCGATGTGATGGTTGGCCCGTTCACCGTCTTCGGGCCGGGGGTGACGGTGGCCGATGGTGTCGATATCAAGGGCTTCTGCCATTTCGAGCAGTGTACGGTGGCATCCGGGGCCACCGTTGGTCCCTATGCCCGCCTGCGTCCGGGGGCCGAAATCGGTGTTGATGCCCACATCGGCAACTTTGTCGAAATCAAGAAGGCGGTGGTCGAAACCGGCGCCAAGGTCAATCACCTGACCTACATCGGCGATGCCCGCGTTGGCAGCAAGGCCAACATCGGCGCCGGGACCATCACCTGCAACTATGATGGTTACAACAAGTCGCATACCGACATCGGTGCCGGGGCCTTCATTGGCTCGAACAGTTCACTGGTGGCCCCGGTGGCGATCGGGGATGGTGCCATCGTCGGAGCCGGGTCGGTGATCACCGGCGCGGTCGACGCCGATGCGCTGGCGGTGGCGCGTGGCCGTCAGGAAAGCCGTCCCGGCTGGGCTGCCCGTTTCCGGGCGGCGATGCAGGCCAAGAAGAAGTAATTTCCATCTCCTCCCCTTGATGCTCTTTCCTGAAGGATGGCTGACCCATGTGCGGCATCGTTGGCTTGATTGGTAACAAAGACGCGGCCCCCCTGCTGGTGGATGCCCTCCGCCGGCTGGAATATCGCGGCTATGACAGCGCCGGTCTGGCGACGCTGGTCAACGGCTCGATCGAGCGTCGCCGGGCCGAAGGCAAGATCGTCAATCTCGATGCCTGCACCCGGGCGCAGCCGATTGGCGGCACGGTCGGGATTGCCCATACCCGCTGGGCGACCCATGGCGTGCCGGTCGAGCGCAACGCGCATCCGCACACCGATGGCCGGGTGGCGGTGGTCCACAACGGCATCATCGAGAACTTTGCCGAGCTGCGCGCCGAAATGGAAGCGCAGGGGCGGGTGTTCCAGTCCGACACCGACAGCGAAGTGGTGGTGCACCTGATCAGCTCCTACTGGACCGATGAGTGCGGCCCGGTCGAAGCGGTGAAAAAGGCGCTGGCCCGTCTGGAAGGTGCCTTTGCACTGGGGATCATCTTTGCCGGTGAGCACGACCTGATGATCGGGGCGCGGCTGGGCAGCCCGCTGGCCATCGGCTATGGCGACGGCGAAATGTTCCTTGGCTCCGATGCGATGGCGCTGGCTCCGATGACCAACCGTCTGTCCTATCTGGAAGAAGGCGACTGGGCGGTTCTGCGCCGTGGCGGGGTGGAGATTTTTGACCGCGCCGGTCAGCCGGTGCAACGTCCGGTGCAGGTGTCGGCCCTGTCGGCGGCAGTGATCGGCAAGGGTGGCTTCCGCCACTTCATGCTGAAGGAAATCTACGAACAGCCGCAGGTGCTGGGCGATACCCTGCACAGCATGTTCAACCCGGTTGAACGCACCCTGACCCTGCCGGAAATCCCCTTTGACCTCAGCGCGGTCAAGCGGGTGACCATCGTGGCCTGCGGCACCTCGTTCTATGCCGGGTCGGTGGCGCGCTACTGGTTTGAAAGTCTGGCGCGGGTGCCGGTGGATATCGACGTGGCGTCCGAGTTCCGCTATCGCGAGCCGGTGATGGAGCCGGGCGGGCTGGCGCTGTTCATCAGCCAGTCGGGCGAAACCGCCGATACGCTGGCGGCGCTGCGCTATTGCAAGGCGCAGGGGCAGCATATCGTTTCGCTGGTCAACGTGACCGAAAGCTCGATGGCACGCGAAAGCGATGCCATTCTACAGACGCTGGCCGGGCCGGAAATCGGCGTGGCCTCGACCAAGGCCTTCACCACCCAGTTGATGGTGCTGGCCTGCTTTGCGGTGGCACTGGGCCGCGCCCGTGGCGTGCTGTCGGCGGCGGAAGAAGACCGGTTGTCGGCGGCGCTGGTCGAAGTCCCGGCGCGGGCCTCTGAAGTCCTGAACCACGACGAGCGCATCCGTGAAATCGCCGAAGAGGTGATGCACGCCCGCGACGTGCTGTATCTGGGCCGTGGGTCCAGCTATCCGATTGCGCTGGAAGGCGCGCTGAAGCTGAAGGAAATCAGCTACATCCACGCCGAGGGCTATGCGGCGGGCGAGATGAAGCACGGCCCGATCGCCCTGATCGACGAGAAAGTGCCGGTGGTGGTGATCGCCCCGCACGACAGCCTGTTTGAAAAGACCGCCAGCAACGTGCAGGAAGTCGTCGCCCGTGGCGGCAAGGTGGTGTTCTTCTCGGACGAGCACGGGGTGAAAAAGATGGGCCAGAATGCCGTCTTCACCATCAGCCTGCCGACGGTCGATCCGTTTGTTGCTCCGATCCTGTACGCTATTCCGGTGCAGTTGCTGGCCTATCACATCGCGGTGCTGAAGGGCACCGATGTCGATCAGCCGCGCAATCTGGCCAAGTCGGTGACGGTGGAGTAAGGGGACGGGGGGCATTGGTCGGTGCCCTGTCATGGAGCCGGGGCCTTGAGGCTCCGGACCCCCGTTCATTTGATATGTAAAGAAACAAGAGGGGTTCGGGGGCATTATCCCTGAGCGGTTTCAGGCGGCAGCCTGTACTCGTTCCTCAACTGTCGTGTACCGTGGTGTGAAGCGCGCTTACAACTCTAAATCTTTGTTTTGTCACATTGTTGTTGCGAAAGTGCGCCTCCACTTTTATGGGCGCCATTCTAGGTGATTTGACCGCAATGGTTGTTTAAATATATAAAATTCTCTTTTATAATTTGTTCGAAATTCAATTCGTAAAGGAGGTGTGGAGTAGCGCTCCACGTTCTTGCTCCTCACCGCTCGCAATAAACAAAACCCCCGGAAAGGGCCACCTCTCCGGGGGTTTCTTCGTATCGGGACTGACCCGGCTTACACCGACCCGCCCTTTTCGCTCGCCTCATCGGGCTTGGTGCGCAGCAGGGAAACCACCACCCCCGCCGCCAGCAGGCCAAAGGTGACGCCGAGCGAGATCAGCGCCGGGACCTTGCCGACAAAGCTGGCATAGAAAATTTTGCCACCGATAAAGATCAGCACGGCGGCCAGAGCATACTTCAGGTACTCGAACCGGTGAACCATCGCCGCCAGCGCAAAGTACAGGGCGCGCAGGCCAAGGATGGCAAAGATGTTGCTGGTGTAGACCACAAACGGGTCGGTGGTGATGGCAAACACCGCCGGAACGCTGTCAACCGCAAACACCAGATCGGAAATTTCGACCACCACCAGCGCCAGAAACAACGGGGTGGCCCAGCGGATGGAATGGCCGGTTTTCGGGTCCGGTTGGTGGACCCAGAACTTGTCGCCATGCAACTGGTCAGTCACCCGCAGATGGCGGCGCAGAAAGGCGATGACCTTGTTTTTCGACATGTCGGGTTCGTCGTCACCGCTGGCAATCAGCATCTTGATGCCGGTGATGATCAGGAAACCGCCGAACAGGTACAGGATCCAGTGGAATTGTTCGATCAGGGCAGCCCCGGCCCCGATCATGATTCCACGCAGGAAAATCACCCCCAGAATGCCCCAGAACAGCACCCGGTGCTGGTACAGGCGGGGGATGGCGAAATAGGTAAACACCAGCGAGATAACGAACACGTTATCCAGCGACAGGCTTTTCTCGACAAAATAGGCGGTCAGGTAATTCATTCCCGCCGTATCGCCAAGGTACCACCACACCCAACCGCCATAGGCAAGGGCGACCGCGATATAGAACGCGGACAGCTTCAGGCTTTCGGGAATGGAGATTTCATGGGTCTTGCGATGCAAGACGCCCAAGTCAAGAACCAGCAGCGCCACGACCAGAGTCATGAACGCCACCCACGCCCATGCGGGTTTCCCCATCACGGACATCGACACAATATCAAGGAGTTCCACCAGGAACCTCCGGCTGTCTCTGCGCCGCGTCAGCGCTATGACATGCAAAGGTCCGACATCACGACAACCGCCGTCGTCGCCAGAGGGGCCCGGACCCGGAGAAGGCACCTCTTTATTTGGTTAAACGGCGGTATTCGTCAATGGAGAAAATGTAACCAGAGCCCCGAAAGTTGAAAATCAGGCCGGAACGGCGTCGGGCTGCGGGTCTTTCGGCGGCAGTGTCAGGCAGGACAACACGCCTTTGGCGATTTCCCGTTCCCCCATGATCACTGCCGACACATCCAGCTCTTCCAGCAGGCTGACTTCGCTGTCGGAATGGGCACGGGCGATGATGGTCAGATGCGGGTTGAGGGCCTTGGCTTTTTTGATCACCTGTGCCGCTTCAAAGGCGTTGGGGATGGCAAGGATCAGTGTTGCCGCATGGGCGACGTTGGCGGCGGCCAGTACATCGTCGCGGACGGCGTTGCCGATGATGGTTTCGACGTCCAGCGCCATCAGGGCTGCGGTGACGCGGGTGGCGTCTTCGATCACCACCAGCGTCTCCTGCGCCTCGGCCAGCCCGGCAACGATCAGGCTGCCGACTCTCCCACAGCCGACCAGCACGATGTGATTGCTCTTGCTGGTGGTGACCGGGGCGTCTTCGAGGGCAGGGGCCGGAGCAGATTCGCTGTCTGCGATGGCATCGGTGGTGATGCGGGCCTGTTCGGTGGCAACAGGGGCGGTGGGCGGGGTTTTTTCCAGCTTGCGTTCCAGCCATGGGCGCAGGCGCTCGGCACCGTGGAAGGCCAGCGGGTTGAGCAGGATCGACAGGATGGCTCCGGCCAGGATCAGCGAGCGGCCTTCGGGCGGCAGCACGCCCAGATTGACACCCAATTCGGCGAGGATGAAGGAAAACTCGCCAATCTGCGCCAGACTGGCTGAAATGGTCAGGGCGGTGGCGACGGGATGCTTGAACAGGCGGACGATGACAAAGGCGGCGACGGACTTGCCAAAAATGATGATGAACAGGGCGGCAAGGATCGGCAGCGGGTCATCAATCAGCGCCAGCGGGTCGAACAGCATTCCGACCGAGACGAAAAACAGCACCGAAAAGGCATCGCGCAGTGGCAGGGAGTCCTGTGCGGCCTGATGGCTGAGTTCGGACTCGCTCATGATCATCCCGGCAAAGAATGCCCCCAGCGCCAGCGATACCCCGAACAGCTTGGCGGCCCCATAGGCCACCCCCAGCGCAATGGCCAGAACCCCCAGCCGGAACAGTTCGCGCGAGCCGGACTGGGCGATCTGGTGCAGCACCCACGGAATGACCCGCCGCCCGACCACCAGCATCACCACCACAAAGGCGACCACCTTGCCCAGCGTCAGGGCCAGCACGCCAACCCAGTTCAGTTGAAAGTAATCGGCAATCGGGTCGTGGGTGGCAACGCTGTCGGTGCCGCCCATCGCTCCGGCAAAGGCGGGCAACAGCACCAGCGCCAGCACCATTGCCAGGTCTTCGACCACCAGCCAGCCGACGGCAATCCGCCCCCGGCTGGTATCGAGAATGCGCTGATCCTGCAAGGCGCGCAGCAGCACCACGGTACTGGCGACCGACAGCGCCAGACCCAACAACAGGGCGGCTCCCCAGCCCCAGCCCAGTGCCATCGCCAGCAGGCCGCCCAGACAGGTGGCGGCGGCAATCTGGACCACCGCGCCGGGAATGGCGATGGCGCGCACCGACAGCAGGTCCTTGACCGAAAAGTGCAGCCCGACGCCGAACATCAGCAGGATAACGCCGATTTCGGCCAGTTCCGGGGCAAGGGTCTGGTCAGCGACAAAACCCGGCGTGTGCGGTCCCACCAGCACTCCGGCAAACAGATAGCCGACCAGCGGAGGGATTTTGAGCCTGTTGGCGATAGCTCCAAAGATGAATGCCAACCCGAGACCGGCAACGATGCTGCTAATCAAAGGGGCATCGTGGAGCATGAGCATATCCTTTATGAATCAAATGGGTGAGGAAAAGAAATCTGTTTGTTGTTATTGGGAATAAAAGCGGCTTGCCGCAAGGGCAGGATTACGTATTTTTCATATATTCATATTTATTCCTGAAGCATTGCCCCGGACCTGCGCCAAAACAAAACCGCCGGAGGTTCCCCGTCCGGCGGTTGAATGATTTGGGTTAACCTGAACAGGGGTTATCCCACCCGGCGCGGCATCAGGACGGTGTAATCAAAGTCCAGCACCACGTTCGGCAGATACTTGCCGTCGGCGTCCTTGTAGGGGAAGTCGGCGCAGGGCAGGTCCTTGGTGGCAACAGTGCGCAGACGCAGGGCGCCCAGATCCTGCCGCTCGCTGAATTCCACCTTGTCCAGCACTTCGGTCCAGGCGTGGATGGTGTCGCCGCTGAAGGTCGGGTTGCAGTGGCTGCCCGCGTTGATGGCGACGATCTTGAACGCATTGGCCAGACCGTTGAACGACAGCGCGCGGGCCAGCGAAATGATGTGGCCGCCATAGATCAGCCGCTTGCCGAACCGGCCCTTGGCCTGCTCGAACTGGTTGAAATGCACCTTGGCGGTGTTCTGGTACAGGCGGGTGGCCATCATGTGTTCGGCCTCTTCGATGGTCATGCCATCGACGTGGTCGATTTTCTCGCCGATTTCATAGTCGTCCCACAGATAGGGCGAACCCGCCAGCACGGTATCATAATCTTCCAGCGACAGCCCGACCGGCACCCGCAGGGCGCTGGCATCGACCACCGCCGGCAGGTCGGGAACCACTGGCTCCGGGGCGGGCTTGCTGGTGTCGCGCTTGTTGACCATCACCCAGCGGACATAATCAACCACCATTTCGCCGCGCTGGTTGACCCCGGTCGAACGGACATAGACCACCCCGGTCTTGCCGTTGGAGTTTTCCTTCAGCCCGATCACCGTCGAGGTGGTGGTCAGGGTATCACCGGCCAGCACCGGCTCGCCAAACCGGCCATCGGCATAGCCGAGGTTGGCAACGGCGTTCAGCGACACGTCGGGGACGGTCTTGCCAAAGGCGATGTGGAAAGCCAGCAGGTCATCAAGCGGCGCATCTTCCAGCCCGATATCCATCGCAAAGGTGGCCGACGAATTGACGGCAAAGCGCGATCCGTACAGGGCGGTGTACAGGGCGATGTCGCCTTCGGTTACCGTGCGCGGGGTGGCATGGGCCAGAACCTGCCCGATGCGGAAATCTTCGAAAAAATTGCCGGCGTTGGTCTTGGTGCTCATGGGAGAAAACCTTTTACGGGACAGATCAGGCGGTGGCGAGGTCGGCTTCCAGCACCTTGATCGCTTCGGCTTCGGCGACCAGCTGGCGGGCGGTGACAACGTGCAGGTTTTCGATCAGCTTGCCATCGACCACCACCACACCCTTGCCGTCCTGTTCGGCGGCGGCATGGGCGGCGATGATCGTCTGCGCCCAGGCGACTTCCTTTTCGGTCGGGCCAAAGGCGGCATTGGCGGCGGCAATGGTCTTGGGGTGGATCAGGGTCTTGCCGTCAAAGCCCAGCTCGCGGCCCTGGGTGCACGAGGCGACAAAGCCTTCGTCGTCGGACAGGTCCAGATGCACGCCGTCCAGAATGGCCAGCCCATAGGCGCGGGCGGCCATCACGCACAGGTTAAAGGCGGCGATGAACGGCAGGCGCAAGGTGGTGTGCAGGCAGCGCATGTCCTTGGCAAGGTCCGAGGTGCCCATCACAAAGCCGCCCAGACGCGGGCTGGCCTTGGCAATGTCCTCGACATGCAGGACGCCGAGCGGGGTTTCGATCATGCACCAGATTTTCATGCTGTCGGGCGCGTTGTTGGCGGCCATGATCGCTTCGACCTGCCGCACCATGTCGGCGCTTTCGACCTTGGGGATCAGGATGCCATCGGCCTGCGAGGCGCAGGCAGCCACCACGTCGGCCTGTCCCCACGGAGTAGCCAGCCCGTTGACCCGGATCAGCACTTCGCGCTGGCCATAGCTGCCAGCGGCGGCCACCACGTTGCTGCGGGCTTCGACCTTGGCATCGGGGGCAACGGCGTCTTCCAGATCAAGGATCAGGCCATCGGCGGCCAGCGACCTGGCTTTTTCCAGCGCACGCACGTTGGAGCCGGGCATATACAGGACAGAGCGACGCGGACGGGCGGTAGCAGCCATGGGGAAACTCCCTGAGAAAAGACGGAAAGCCAGAGTATGGTGCAACGCACGGCAGAACCTCCTTGTCGGGTGGGGCCGGAAGGGGGTAGGCTGCCGCCTGCGTTCCGCCTTTGGGCGGTTGGCAGGAGAAGGATACGCAATTTCAGGGCTTATGCACACTGTCATTGCGCAATAAAGTTACTTATTTCGCGGTTGCGGGATACTATAATTAATTCTTACCCCATGCAACCGCTTTTCCGGCGATGATACAGGCAGACGGGGCAGGGGACGCGACCATGGGCCGGGGGCGGGGATGAGCCGGGGAAACATCGTATCAATTCAGTCGCATGTCGCCTATGGCCACGTCGGCAACGCGGCGGCGACATTTCCGTTACAGCGCCTCGGGTTTTCCGTCTGGCCAATCCATACCTGCCTGTTTTCCAATCACACCGGCTATCCGCCGATCGATGGACGCCCGACCCGAGGGGTGGTGTTCGAGCCATCGGTGGTGGCCGAGGTGGTGCAGGGGCTGGCACAGCGCGGTGTGCTGGCTGCCTGCGATGGCGTGCTGTCGGGCTGGCTGGGCAAGGCCGATATCGGGACAGCGGTGCTGTCGGCAGTGGCTGCGGCCCGGCACGCCCGTCCGACGGTGTTCCTGTGCGATCCGGTGCTGGGGGATGATACCCCCGACGGGCAGGGCCGGTTGTATGCGGCGGCCGACATTCCCGACTATATCCGCCACCAGATGCTGCCTGCGGCTGACGTGATCACACCGAACCGCTTCGAGCTGGAAATCCTCAGCGGACAACCGGTACGCGATGTGTCGCAGGCTTTGCGGGCCGCCCGCAGCCTGTTGCGCCCGGCAGGGCAGGGGCCAACGGCCTGCATCGTCACCAGCCTGCCGGACGAACGGGCACAGGACCAGATTGCCTGTCTGGCGGTGACCACCGCCGGGGCGTGGGTGGTCTCGACCCCACGGCTGTCCTTTGCACCGAACCCGCCGCCCAACGGGACCGGGGACTGTCTGGCGGCGCTGTTGCTGGGCTATATCCTGCTGGATCAGGATATCCCGCAGGCGCTGGGGGATGCGGTCTCGGCCCTGTATGCGATTTTACAGCACACGCAGGCGCTGGGCGTCGGGCCGGGTGGGCGTCCCGAGCTGGCGGTGGTCGAAGCGCAGGAGTCTTTGCTGAAACCGGCGCAGCGGTTCGTTCCCGCAGTGGTTGATCATGGCGTAGGTGTCTGATCTGTCAAAAGAGAGAATTTTCTGTTCTACCACGGCGACATTTCCCCCATGATTCGGGGTGGGGCAAGGCAGTCATAACCGCTTTACCGCTTTTTCACACACTGTGAAAAGGGCGATGGGAGTGCTTTTGATGGCCGCGATCCAGTCTTTGTCGGTGACGGTGGTCGAAGACAATCCGAACATGCGCCTGATGCTCTGTCAGGTGCTGCGGGTGATCGGAGTGTCGGACTTGGTAGAAGCCCGCAACGGGCATGAAGCCATCGATGCCCTGCGCCAGAGCAGGCCGGATGTGCTGATCACCGATTGCAACATGGCCCCGGTGGACGGGCTGGAGCTGACCCGCTGGGTTCGCACGTCCGAGGACAGCCCGGACAGTTACATGCCGATCCTGATGGTCTCGTCGCTGACTGATCCCCGCGTCCATCAGCGAGCCCGTGACGTGGGGATCAGCCATTTTCTGCCCAAGCCGTTTCAGCCGCGCGAATTGATCGGGGCATTGTTTCAGGTCATCCGTCAGCCGCGCCCTTTTGTGCGGACCGACAGCTATTTCGGACCAGACCGGCGACAGGGCGAACGGGGTGGCATGATGTTTGACGGGCCGGACCGCCGCCTGTTCGGGAGTGATACGGAGGTCATCCAAGAGGGCGAAAATTATATTTAAATACTATTATGAGGGGAGTATTCTGGCCGAATAACTCATCAGGAGAGTCGGTCATGCCCATAGCGACGTCTCAGAAGACCTCACACCCCGTCACCGTGGGCGGGCGCAAGGTCAATGCCCTGCCGGATGTGCCGGATATCCGGGATCGTTATTACGAACCATCCTTGATCCCTTTGAAACGGTCTGTGGGGCCGCTGAAGGCCCCGGTGATTCTCGATCAGGGGCGGGATGGTGCCTGCACCGGCTTTGCGCTGGCGGCGGTGATCAACCTGTTGCTGGCGGAACGCGCACGGCTGGCGGACGAGGATGGTTGCGAAACGGTCAGCCCGTGGATGTTGTACGACATGGCCCGCCGCCACGATGAATGGCCGGGTGAAGACTATGACGGCTCCAGCCTGCGCGGAGCCTTGCGCGGCTGGTACAACAACGGCGCGTGCCGTTTTTCCCTCTGGCCCCAGCCCCAGAGCGGAGTCAGCGTGGAACAGGCCAAGGATGCCCGCTCGGTCGCTTTGGGGGCTTATTATCGTCTGCGCGCCAATCTGTCGGATTTCCATGCCGCGCTGAACGAATGCCAGACCATTTTGGTGTCGGCGGCGGTGCATGACGGGTGGGAAACGCCGGAGGTGCATGGCGAGAGAGCGGTGATTGCCGCCGGTCAGACGCAGCTGGGCTATCATGCCTTTGCGGTGGTTGGGTATGATGCCGATGGCTTCTGGGTGCAAAACTCGTGGGGCCAAGAGTGGGGGAAGGGTGGAGTGGCCTTGTGGTCCTATGAAGACTGGGCGGCCAATGTGCAGGATGCCTGGGTGGTCCGGCTGGCCCTGCCGACGCCGCAGGTGTTTGGCCTGAGCAACCGGAATAACTCCTCTGGCCCGGTCGGGCTTTGGGGCCGCTCTGCCCCCACCCGCAACGACATTGCCGGTCATTTTGTCCATATTGATGATGGCACGTTCTGTGCCCGCCAGCCCTATTGGAGCACGGCGCAGGATGTGGCCGAAACGGCGGGCCTGATTGCCCGGCGGTTCGCCGAGGATGGTCGGTATCAGCACTTGCTGATTTATGCCCATGGCGGATTGAACAGCCCGGACAGTTGTGCCGAGCGGATACGGGCGATGACGCCGGTGTTCATGGCCAACGGTATCTATCCCTATGCGGTGATGTATGACACCGGCTTTGCCGAAACGCTGAAGGATATCATCGTTGCGGCGGCGACGCGGACCAACGACCGCGCCGGAGCCAGCTTTGACCGCACCGACATGCTGATTGAGCAGGCGGTGAGCGGGGTTGGCGGGGCGATGTGGCGGGAAATGAAGCGCAATGCCCGCCAGATGTTCGAGACTGATGGCGCGGGCAGCGCGACACTGGCGGCATTTCTGATCGCGCTGAAGCCGCTGTTCCAGCAAGACAAGATCAAGCTGCATGTCATCGGCCACAGTCTGGGCAGCGTGCTGGTCGGCCACCTGCTGGAGTCATTGCTGACAGGACCGGACGGGGCAATCCCGGTCAGTAGTTGCTCGCTGATGGCCCCGGCGTGCCGGGTCGATTTTTTCCGCGAATATTATGGGAAGATGGCGGGCCTTGATGGGGCGACACCGTCCCGGATCGAGAACTTTGCCATCTACAATCTGTCGGATGCTTTGGAACAGGCGGATAACGTCGGCTTGATCTATCGCAAGTCTTTGTTGTATCTGGTGTCAAATGCCTTTGAAGGCGCGCGCGGAACCCCGTTGGCTGGCATGGCGGAGACCCCGGACGAACTGGGGCTGAAGGTCGGTGGCCTGCACATCGCTGACGCCGCATCGTCGGTGACGCGCAGCCGGTCGCATGGCGGGTTCGACAACGACCCTGTGACCATGAACCACATCCTGCGCCGGATTCTCGGCGGGGCCTCGCCGGTCAGGGAGTTCACCGCCCGCGATCTGGATTATTGAATGGATTGAAAGGTCTTTGCCGTGTTGCCTCCGGTTCTTGATATTCATCTGGTTTGGCATCCTGACGACGACCTCAAGGCCCGTCCGATTGCCGAGGCGATCATTGACCACTATCAGGGCGACTGCTTTTCCGGCTTGCTGGGCGGGGCGGTCGAGGTATTCGTGCGTTCTGCCGGGTGGCACGGACCGGGGTCGGCGCCGCGTCCGGTGCCGTTGCCGGGGGATGCCGGGCCGGTGCGTTCGGCGGCCCGTGTGGTGGTGCTGGCGTTGCTGGGGCCGGGGCTGGCCGCCGCCACCGGCAGGTCGGGGCCTTGGTCCGACTGGCTGGAACAGGTGCGCGATGTGGCAGAGGCCCGGCCAGCAGAGGTCCGCCTGTGGGGGCTGGCCCTGTGCCGCAGCGCCGTGACCTCGACCGGCTTGCAGAGCCTGTTTGCTGACCGGCAGTTGCTGGCCTCTCCCGATGTGATGAACGATGCCGACGACACCATGCTGATGCGCGACCTGTCGCAAAGCCTGACGCAATTCCTGAGGGGCTCGTCACAGCCGATTCAGGTGTTCATCAGCCACAGCAAGCACATGGACCCCGGCACCGAACAGGCGATCAAGGCGCTGGTGGCGACGGTGCGGATGGAGGTGCTGAAAACCCGGCTGGCAGAGTTCTTTGACTCTGCCGCAATCCAGACCGGCGACGACTGGGCGGCGGTGCTGAAACGGAATGCTGCCGATGGCGCGATGCTGTGCCTGCGCACCGACAGTTACGCCGGGCGCGAGTGGTGTCACCGCGAAGTGGTGACTGCCAAACTGAACGGCGTGCCGGTGGTGGCGCTTGATGCCTTGCAGCGGGGGGATGGTCGGGGATCGTTCCTGCTGGACCACATTCCGCGCGTTCCGGCCCGGCGCAAGAAAAAACGCTGGAGCAAGCACAGCATCCGCGAGGCCCTGTTGCGGCTGGTCGATGAGTGCCTGAAGCGGGCGCTGTGGCAGCACCAGGAAATATTGGCGCGGGGCCTGACCCCGGTGTCGTGGTGGGCCCCGCACGCCCCCGAGCCGCTGACGCTGGCCGACCGGCTGACCACTCACCGGCCTGTGGCGGGGCAGCCGTTGGTGATCCTGCACCCTGACCCGCCGTTGACCCCGTGCGAGCGGCAAGCCCTTGGCACGGTGGCCGCTCTGGCTGGCATTCCAGCCGACACGCTGGATATCCTGACCCCGCGCACGCTGTCGGCGCGGTCTTAGAGCATTGTGCGAAAAGTGGGAACCGGTTTTCGCAAAAACAATGCGATAGAATAAAAGGTTAGAGCAGCGTGCCTGCGTCCGGTCACGGTACACGACAGTTGGCGGGATCAGTGTGGGCTACCGCCCAAACCCGTTTGGTGGCGATGCCCCCAAGCCCCCATTTTTTCTTTAAAAATCAAGTCAATGGGGTCCGGGGCCTCAAGGCCCCGGCGAGGTTTGGAGCAGCGCTCCATGATCTTTTTGTTTTTTGTCGTGTACTGTGGCGTCCGGTTTAACGCACGCTGCTCTAGGCTAGGATAGAATGGGAACGGGGGCGTGGAGCGTTGCTTCTCCCCTCGTCGGGGCCTTCAGGGCCCGTGTTGATCGTGAAAGGGTTCGCCATGATCTCTCCGTTGTTGCCTGCAGATGCCCTGCGCTCGCGGCGTCTGGGGCTGTCGGCCTCGGACTCCCCCGATCTGGCCCGGCTGGGGCTGGACCCTCGCCATTTCCGGCTGGCGCTGGGCGAACTGGCACGGCTGGTGCTGGTGGGCGGAGGCTCGCTGGCGTGGGGTGGGCATTTGCAGCCTGACGGCCTGACCTCGATGCTGGTGGACGAAGTGGTGCGCTATGGCGCTGGCGACGATCCGGCCCTGCTGGTCTGTCTGGCATGGTGCGTTCACCGTGAGGTACCGCTGTCCACCCTGCGCGCCACGCAGGACCGGCTGGGGCGGCATGGCCGGGTGGTGTGCCTCGACCGCGAGGGGCAGGAAATTCCCCCCGAGACCGACCGTTTTGAGGCCCCGGTGCCAGAAACCAACCCGCAGGAAAAAGCCCGGCAGTTGAGCGCCATGCGGCGCTATCTGGTCGGGAATACCGAAGGCCGCCTGATGATCGGCGGCAAACGCAGCGGCTTTCAGGGCCGCATGCCGGGGTTGGTGGAGGAGGCTCTGCTGACCCTGCGCGCTGGCCAGCCGCTGTACCTCGCCGCCGGTTTCGGCGGAGCCACCGCCGACATCGCCCGCGCCGCCGGGCTGGCGATGGACTGGCTGCCTCCTGACTGGCAGGCGGCGGAATATGAAGACGCTTTCCGCCAGGGGTTGGAGGAAATCGCCGGGGTGGTGGCTGACGCGCCGCTGGTCAGCGGTCTGTCCCCCGATGACCTCGCTGCTTTGGCCTGCACCCCGCGCCCGAGCGAAATCGCTGTGCTGGTCAGTCGGGGGCTGGGGCGCTGTTTTGCTGGGACTGGAGGACGGTGAGAATTCTGTGGGCTGTTTGGGTATCCGGGTGATCGGGACCGAGTTTGGTGAGAAGGCCTTGGGCGGCTTCTGTTGCCAGAGGGATGGCGGCGGCCAAGTCGCCGGATAGTGCAATGTATTGAGCTAGCATGAAAGTGGCTGTCAGAGTTGTCGGGTGATCGAGGCCAAAGACACGACGGCGAGCGTTTAGCACCCGTTGTTGTATCTCTCTAGCAACAGTGTGATTGCCAAGGGCGTTCTGGGTTCCAGCCAGATTGTTCATGCTGGTCAGAGTGCTAGGATGATCTAGACCATGGGTGCGAAGTTGGGCATCTAGCACCTGTTGATGCATGTCTTTGGCTCTGGCTAGATTACCTTGGGCCCGAAAAATGTCTGCTAGATTGTTCATGCTGGTCAGGGTGCTGGGATGGTCGGGGCCAAAGATGCGGAAGCGGGCATCTAGAACCTGCTCATGTATCTTTTGAGATTCAGCCCAGTCTCCTGAGGTTTGCAGTGTTCCTGCCAGATTATTCAAGCAGGTTAACGTTGTGGGATGGTCGGGGCCAAAAATGCGGCGGTAGACCTTAAGCGCCTGTTGCTGCATTTCTTTGGCGCAGGCAAAGTTTCCATTAAATCTTATTGTTTCTGATAAATTAAGAATCGCGTTCAATGTAGCAGGGTGTTCTGGGCCAAATGTGGTATCAAGCATGTGTAATACCTTCCGTTGAAGGCCTTCGGCACCGATTACGTCGCCAAGAACTCTCAAGATGGCAGCCATGTTGCTTAGGTAGCTCAGGGTATCTGGATGATCTGGGCCGAGGACGCGGGGACAGGTATCCAATACTGCTTGCTGTATTTTTTTAGCACTGGTTAGTTCGCCGAGGGCGAGTAGGACTACGGCCAGACCGCTCATGCTGTTCAGAGTATCAGGGTGATCTGAGCCTAGGATATGGAGGTGGGCGTCCACAAGATATTGTTGCATCTCCCTGGCTTGGGTCAGCTGTCCGAGTTCAAGGTAGACACCGGCCAGTTTGCCGATACTTTTCAATGTATCTAGGTGGTCTGATCCAAGGATGCAGCGGCGAGCATTCAGCACCTGCTGGAATATTTTTTCAGCTGCGGTCAGCTGACCGAGAGAATACAGAGTGATGGCCAGATTGCTTATGCTACTTAAAGTATTTTCGTGATTTATGCCAAATGTGGATTCAAATGCGTTAATTACATCGTATTGTACAGCTAATGCCTCTTGATATAGGCCGGCTGAATTGTAGTAAATACCCAATTGATTTCCGATGTATATTTGTTCGTATGTTTTTAATCCTGCGATAATCGCATGGGCGTGAGTAAGAATAGGGGAGACCCCTCTATGATTGCGAGTGTCCGCTACATTTTTGAACCTTTCCATCAACACTGCCAGACTGGCCTGCGCCAATATCTGGCTGCGCTTATCGGCGTAGCGGGTCGCTATCGTGCGACAGACCAGCGCATGCACCTGATAGGCGGTATCGGTGTCATCACACAGCGACTGAGCGGCAGCCTGATCGATGGCGATGAGGGCATCCTCCTCAGCCTGATCCACGTTGACGCCATCAGCCTGTACGAGGATTGCCGATACCAAATCCCGTGGGATCGGCGTATGGGGGGCCAGACAGGCGGCGATGCGCAGAACGTCGAGGGCGCTGTCGTCCAGTGTCTGGATGCTGCTGAGGAAGGTCTGGGCGATGCTTTTGCTGTGGCCGGTGGGCAGTTCCACACTCAGCCGCTCCGCCAAAGCCAGCGCCTCCTTGTCCGGGTTTTGCAAGTCGGCCAGTACCTTGCCATAGCCCTGACGTTTGACCAGATGGCGGGCGAGATCGACCGCCAGCGCGTGGCGGCCAAGGGCGTCAAGGATGGCGTGGGCCGCCTGCCGGTCGGCCTCGGTGCCCGGCGGGCGGTCGAGGGTGAGCAGGATCATTGCGGCCTGTTCATCCAGCTCGGCCAGTTCCACCGCCCGGGCGATGCTGTCGAGGGTGCGGCTGCGGGTGGTGATCAGGCTGCGCCCCTGCGCGGTGGGGGCAAACCATGCCCGCGCCTGTTCGATCTTCAGGCCGTGCGGCAGGTCATCGACCACCCACAGATAACGACCGGGGCGAGCCTTCATTGCGGTGGTGATGGCGCGTTTCAAGTCCCCCGGCAGCGCGGGATCAAAGGCAATCCCCATCTCGCGGGCCAGCGTCTGGTATTGGTCTTCCAGCGGGCCGCCTGCCCTCAGCCAGAAAATGCCGCCCGGCCAAGCGGCGGCAAAGCGGCGGGCGTATTCTTCGGCCAGCAAGGTTTTGCCCATCCCGCCCAGTCCGCACAGCAGGGTGGAGCCATCCCCCGGCGCGGTGCCTGCGGTGGTTGGGGCCAGCAGTACCGACCCGGCATCAAGGCCATCATGGACCCGCCACAGTTCGGCCCGTCGTCCGACAAAGGTCTGCGCGCCGCCATTCGGGGGCAGGCCGATCCATTTTTGTTGCGGGTCCGCAACCACGAGGGCTCCAAACGGGGCCGAATGGGCGCTTGTCCGGGCCTTGATCCGGTTGACAAGCGTCGCCGGGTGGCTCAACTCGTTCTGCCCGGCAAACAGAGCCTCCCGCAACGACTGCGGTTCGATGTGGTCAGCGTTGTGCTCGGGGTTCAGGACCAGAATGCGGTCTGCTCCACCGCTGACAAAGGCCGCTGCCAGTTCCCAGTCACAGGCGCGCCGTGTGGTATAGGCCCGCGAGTACAGCGCCAGCAACACCTTTGAGCGGCTCAGGCCATCACTGATGGCGCGCTGAATGTCGGCAAAGGTATCGATCTGCCGGGTATCGCGCCAGACGCGAACTCCGGCCTGTTCCAGTGCTGTCACCAGTGGATCGGCGAGGGCGCTGTCACTACGGGCATAGCTGAGGAACACATCAAAGGACTCGCTCAATCGCTCGCTCCGCCTGCATAATGCAACCCCATACCCCTGAGGGTATTAGGAGTTTATGAGGCAGAGCAACCAAAAAGAGCCGAGGGCGGTGGCCCCCGGCTCTTGAGCACTCAACAGATCGGGGTCCGGGGCCTCAAGGCCCCGGCGAGGTGTGGAGCAGCGCTCCACGGTCTGGTTTCTGGTCTGTCCCTGCGCCCCACTCAGTTTGCTGTCAGGCGGGCCTGCACCAGATCATGGCCCAGCAGCGGCAGCAGGCCGCTCATTTCCGGGCCGTGGTCGTGGCCGGTCAGGGCCTGACGCAGCGGCATGAACAGGCCCTTGCCCTTGCGGCCCGTGGCATCCTTGACGGCGGTGGTCCAGGCTTTCCACGTCTGCCCGTCCCACGGTGCGGCGGGGAGCAGGGTGGCGGCCTGTGCCAGAAAGGCGCGGTCGTCGTCGCTGAAGTCCTGCGGCGGCAGGGCGTCATGGACCACCGCGTGCCAGATGGCAGCATCGCGCAGGACGGTCAGGTTCGAGCGCACCACCTCCCAGAACGCCGCGTCGGCCTTGTCCAGTCCCAGCGCCTGCAGGCGCGGTTCGACCTGATCCCACGGCAGGGCGTGGATCAGCTTCTGGTTCAGGCGCAGCAGCTCGGCCGGGTCAAAGCGCGGGGTCGAGCGTCCAAAGTGGCTGACGTCAAAGCTGCTGCCCAGTGCTTGCAGGCTGTCGAACGGCTCGATGGCGTCGGACGAGCCAAGGTGCCCCAGCAGCGATGAAATGGCCATCGGCTCCAGACCCTGCTCGCGCAGGTCGCCCATCGACATGCTGCCCAGACGCTTGGACAGGCCGTTGCCGTCGGCATCGACCAGCAGCGGCAAGTGGGCGAACAGCGGCGGCTGATAACCCAGAGCCTCGAAAATCTGGATCTGGACAGCGGTGTTGGTCACATGGTCTTCGCCGCGCACCACATGGGTGATCGCCATTTCGGCGTCATCGACCACCGACGGCATCATGTACAGGAAGGTGCCGTCTTCGCGGATCAGCACCGGGTCGGCCAGATGGGCGGCGTCATAGGTGCAGGTGCCACGGGTCAGGTCATTCCATTCGATGGTGCCGGGCACCATCTTGAACCGCCAGTGCGGACGGCGGCCCTGGGCTTCGTAGTCGGCGCGCTGGCTGTCGGTCAGCTCCAGCGCCGAGCGGTCATAGATCGGCGGCTTGCCGCGCGCGCGCTGGCGGCGGCGCATGTATTCCAGCTCTTCCGGCGTTTCATAGCACGGGTACAGCCGCCCGGCCGCCTTCAGGGTGTCGGCGGCAGCGGTGTAGCGTTCCAGCCGCTGGCTCTGGTAATACTCTTCCTGCCAGCCGATCCCCAGCCAGCGCAGGTCCCGCAGGATGCCCTGCACATACTCATCCTTTGAACGCTCGCGGTCGGTGTCGTCAAAGCGCAGGACGAACGACGACGGTTGCCCGCCAGCCAGCAGATAGTTGACCAGAGCGACGCGGATGTTCCCCACATGCAGATAGCCTGTCGGGGACGGGGCAAAGCGAACACGGACTGTCATCAGGATTACCGGGGTCCAATATATGCGTTGGTGATGGGGTAACGGCGCTCGCGGCCAAAGGCGCGGGTGCCGATCTTGACCCCCGGAGGGGCCTGACGGCGTTTATACTCCGCCCGGTTCAGCAAACGCCAGACCCGCTCGACGGTGGCCGGGTCGTGATTTTGCGTTGCCACCACCTCGGAGACCGATTTCTGGCCTTCGACCAGACCGAACAGGATGTCGTCCAGCACGTCATAGGGCGGCAGGCTGTCTTCGTCTTTCTGGTCCGGGCGCAGTTCTGCCGACGGTGGCTTGGTGATCACCCGTTCGGGCATCACCATCCCCTCCGGCCCCCTGGCTCCGGTCGGGCGGTGGGCGTTGCGCCAGCGCGAGACGACGAACACGTCGGTCTTGTAGACGTCCTTCAGCACCGAATAGCCGCCGCACATGTCGCCGTAGAGGGTGGCATAGCCGACGCTCATTTCACTCTTGTTGCCGGTGGACAGCACCATCGCGCCGAACTTGTTCGACAGCCCCATCAGGGTCATGCCACGCGCGCGCGACTGGATGTTTTCTTCGGTGATGTCCGGCGCGCGCCCGGCAAAGAACGGCGACAGCATGCTGTCATAGGCGGCCATCGCCGGGCCGATGTTGATTTCGTCCAGACGACAGCCGAGCAGGCGGGCACACTCGGCGGCGTCCTCCAGACTGTCGCGCGAGGTATAGGGCGAGGGCATCATCACGCAATGCACCTTGTCCGCCCCCAGCGCATCGACCGCCACCGCCGCCGACAGGGCGCTGTCAATGCCGCCCGACAGCCCCAGCAGCACGCCGGGGAAGCCGTTTTTCTGCACGTAATCGCGCAGCCCGACCACCATCGCCTGATAGATCTGTTCCAGCCGGTCGCCTGCCGGAACCGGGGTCTGTTCGGTGCAGGTCCAGCGGCCATCGCTGCCGCGGGTCCAGTCACTGTCCACCTCGTGCGCCACCCACGGGGCCATTGACAGGCGCAGGCTGTGGTCGGCCCCCAGCACAAAGCTGGAGCCGTCGAACACCAGTTCATCCTGACCGCCGACCTGATTGACGTACACCAGCGGCAGGCCGGTTTCGCTGACGCGGGCCACCGCGTGCGACAGGCGCTGATCGGGCTTGTCGAGTTCAAACGGGCTGCCGTTGGGGATCACCAGAATTTCGGCCCCGGTTTCGGCCAGCGTCTCGGCCACGTCGGTAAACCACATGTCTTCGCAGATCAGGATGCCCAGACGGACGCCGCGCACCCGCACCGGGCCTTGGGCCGGACCGGTGGCGAAGACGCGGATTTCATCGAACACGCCGTAATTCGGCAAATGCTGTTTCAGAACGCGGGCCACCACCTCGCCACGGTCGAGCACCACCGCGCCGTTGTAGACCTTGCCATCCTGCCGCACAGGAGCGCCGACGATCAGCGCCGGGCCGCCCGCAGCGGTCATCTCTTTCAGGTCGCGCAGATGCTCGTCGCACAGGTCGAGGAAGGCCGGGCGATAGATCAGGTCTTCGGGGGGGTAGCCGCTGAGGGCCAGTTCCGTCGTCACCACCACATCGCTGCCCCGTCCCGCCGCATGGAGGTAGGCCTGCCGCACCAAAGCCGCATTCGCGGCCACATCCCCGACGGTGGGATTGAGTTGTGCCAGAGTCAGTTTCAGCCGGTCAGCCATCTCGTGCGTTCCTAAATCAAGCGCGCAGGGCAAAGAGTGGGATGGGGCGGGGACGCCGGGGCAGGGGTCATCCCGCTTGGTCCGAGCCAGATGTCTAAGGGGGTTAGAGGCTAGGGGGCGGGGGTGGTCCTGTCAACGCACGACAGTATTTCCGGTTGGTATTTCTTGCCGGAAACACCCTCTTGCACCGGGGAAATCTACCAATGTGCAAATGATCCGGCCCGGGAAAGGCGGTACTATGGGTGTAACGCTTTTGGTTTGGAACGCAGACGACCCCGGTTCGATCTCGTACCTGAGGGCCCTGAGTACCGCGCCAGTGATACCAAATGCTCACTGATGCCAGAAGCTCGCTGATAAACGTCGCAAAGACGTATTTTGCATGATCGGGGAACGCCATGACTGCCACCTTATCCCCTTCGGTCGCTCCGGACGGCGCTGACGGTCGGAGCGAGGCTTACAATGAGGGCGGCTGCCCGCTGGACATGAGCCGCCTGTTGATCATGGATTTTGTCGCCACGCTCGAACAGGAAGCCGCCCGCACCGGGACGCTGGATGCCGGGGCCTTGCGGGCGCAGGCCGAGGTATTCCTGGGCCATTTGCGCGGCTTGCGCCAGCCTGCGGACAATTGCCTGCGTTTGCACGAGCAATTGAAGTGGGAAGAACGCCGCCGCCATCCCTTTGAACGGCTGATCATTCGGCGCTTCTCCCATTTGTTGCCCAAACGAATCGGCGATGATGGCGTGATGCAGGGGGCGATGCTGTCCCGACGGGCCATTCCCGGCATTGCGGTGGCGATCACCAAAATGATCGGCATTGACCGCTATCGCGCATGGGAGACCGCCACCCATGAAATCCTGCGCCGCCACAAGGCCGAGCGTCCGGGTCCGATCGACTGGGCCGATGTCGCCGCCCGGCGGGAAAGCACCCAACTGGTTGAATTGGCCCTGATCCGCATGGCACCCTACTTTGGTGACCTCGACAAGCGGGTGCAGTGGCTGGTGGAGGTGGTCAATAGCCACCTTGGCCCGCCGCAGCCGGAAGACGGGGGGCGTGTGTGGGTGATGGATGGTTCCAAGGCGCGGATGATGCTGCTGGCGTTGTACGATGACCTGCGCCAGCGTCTGCGCGACGGGCCGGTCGAACTGGAGGCCACTTATGGCTCGCGGGCCATGGGGGCGCTGCGGGAACTGGATGCAGCCTTTGCCCGGTTCGAACAGCAGGCGGTGATGGCGGTGCAGGCTCCGGCGCGGGATTTGCCGTTTGGGGGCTTGCTGTAGCCATCGTTTAACAAAGGCGCGGTAAAAAGGGGTGTAGAGGTTTGCTCTACACCCCTTTTTCCTTACAGGATATCGTCTTCGTTGCGCTTCAGCAGGAACTCGCGGCCAACCTTGACGCGCGGCTGACCGTCATAGGCAACGATGTCCGCTGTGGCGTAGGTTTCCCCCCAGTTGGACGGCAGGTATGACCCGGTGCCGATCACGTCGATCGGGGCGCGGGCATCGGCCATCACCTTGCACTTGCTGGCCGAAAAGCCGGACGAGGCAATGATCTTGACGTTCGGGAACCCTGCCCGGTCGAGGGCTTCGCGCATGTGCCAGACGGCGGCGGCGGAAACGCCGGTGCCGATCAGGTGGCGCAGCTCGGTTTCGGTACGATAGCCGCGAATGGCCTTGGGGGCGTTGCGTTCGAGGATGTCATAGCTCGACTGGGTATCGAGGCCCTCGATGTAGCGCCCGCCGTGGGTGTCCAGCCGCATGCCGAGGCGGCCCTTGGCGGCAAGCTCGGGGAAGGCGTGGCAGACTTCCAGCGCGTCGGTCAGCTCGCGGCCAAAGTAATCGACCAGCACAATCAGGTCCTGATCGGGGAAGGTCTCGTGGAACATCTGGGCGGCGCGCAGGGTTGATCCGGCATAGCCGATCAGGGCGTGTGGCATGGTGCCCTTGCCGCTGCTGGCGCCAAAGAAGTGCGCGGTGGCATCGGTGGCGTTGCCAACAAAGCCCTTGGCCCCCGAGGACCGTTGCGCCGCTTTCGAGCCGACCGAAGCCGCATAGGCCATCAGTTCGGCCATCTCGGTGCCCGCGCAGTGGCGGGCATCCATCGCCAGAAAAGCCACCTGCGGCAGTTGTTCACACATCGCATGGGCGTTATAGGCCGCCACACAGGCCGCCCCCAGTTTTTGCAGCAGCAGGGTTTCCAGATCGACCAGCGTGACAAAGCTGCCGGTGATGTAGACCATCGGCTCACCAGCGCCAACCCAGTCGCCTTCCTGGAACACCTGTTCGATCGAGACGGTTTGTCCGCGCTCCTGCACCATCGTTTGCAGCCAGTCGCAGGCCATTCTGGTTGCCGCCAGCACCGGGCGACGCATGAACACCGCATAGGTGACTTCGGCGTCACCAAACCGCTGCACCACCTGTTGCGTGCGGGTGAAATACTTGTCGGTCCACAGCGCAACCTGATTTTCCGGAGGCCACGGCTGCACCGCCTTTTGCACGGCGGGTTTGGCAACAGTGTTAGCTGGGTGGGCCATCGCCCGAACTCCCTTCATGGCGTGGCACGAAAGGGGAGAGCCAGGTTTCGCACCATGCAGAGTTATCATTGCGCTGCGTGCAAAAGAAAACGACATTCTGCACGGGAATTCTGTCCTTGCCACAGACTGTCCGGCGTCACGGATCCGGGTTCCGCTGAAAAGGAACAGGGAGGATACGCCTGCCGTCCTTTCCCTGTAAACTGTTATCAGAAACAACTGTTCCCGAAGCGGGTGTTTTCAATAGAACTGGGGACATCAAGGAAAAACGGGCCACCCGGCAAGGGGCGGCCCGTTTCAACAGGGAACAGAGGTCAGGATCAGCCGGCAAGCGCCTGACGTTCGGCCTTCAGGGCTTCCGAGATCAGGAACGCCAGTTCCAGCGACTGGTTGGCGTTCAGACGCGGATCGCAGTAGGTGTCATAGGCTTCGGACAGACCGGATTCCGTGATCGCCTGCGAGCCACCGATGCACTCGGTGACGTTGCGGCCGGTCATTTCAAAATGCACGCCACCCGCATGGGTGCCTTCGGCCTTGTGGACGGCAAAGAACGCCTTCACTTCATCCAGAATGCGGTCGAACGAGCGGGTCTTGTAGCCGTTTTCGGTCTTGATGGTGTTGGCGTGCATCGGATCGCAGGCCCACACCACGTTACGCCCTTCGGCCTTGGCGGCGCGCACCAGCGCCGGCAGCTTTTCCAGCACCTTTTCAGCGCCCATGCGGACGATGAAGGTCAGCTTGCCGGGTTCATTGCGCGGGTTGATGGCGTCGCACAGGGTCAGCAGGTCGTCGGTGGTCATCGACGGACCAACCTTGCAGCCGATCGGGTTGCCGATTCCGCTCATGAACTGCACATGCGGCCCCTTGGGATCGCGGGTGCGCTCACCGATCCACAGCATGTGGGCCGAGCAGCAATAGACTTCGCCGGTGGTGGAATCGGTGCGGGTCAGGGCTTCTTCATAGGGCAGAAGCAGGGCTTCGTGGCTGGTGAAGAAGTCGGTCTTGCGGATCTGCGGCACACGGTCGCCGGTCAGGCCGCAGGCTTCCATGAAGGCCAGCGTTTCCTGAATGCGGTCGGCGAGGCCCTGATACTGTTCGGCCTGCGGCGAGCCGGAGGCAAATTCCAGCGTCCACTTGTGCACCTTGTGCAGGTCGGCATAGCCACCGGCGGCAAAGGCACGCAGCAGGTTGAGGGTCGCTGCCGACTGGTTGTAGGCGCGCATCATGCGGTCAGGATCGGGGATGCGGGCATCCGGGGTGTTTTCCGGGCCGTTGATCATGTCCCCGCGATAGCTGATCAGCTCGACGCCGTTGATCTTTTCGGTCGGAGCCGAACGGGGCTTGGCAAACTGCCCGGCCATCCGGCCCACCTTGACGATCGGCAGGGCCGCGCCAAAGGTCAGCACCACCGCCATCTGCAACAGCACGCGGAAGGTGTCGCGGATGGTATCGGCGCGCAGCTCGGAAAAGCTTTCGGCGCAGTCGCCGCCTTGCAGCAGGAACGCCTCACCGGCGCAGACCTTGGCCAGCTGGGCCTTCAGCGTGCGGGCTTCGCCAGCAAAGACCAGCGGCGGCATGGTGGCCAGGGATGTTTCCACGCGGCCCAAGGCATCGGCATCGGGATAGGTCGGCATCTGGAAGTCTTCCCAGGTGCCACCCTGGCCCCGGCGCTCCTCAACGATGCGTCTCCATCCGTCTTTTGTCCATTGCCCAGACATCACACTCATCCTCGGTGTCCATAGAAAAGGGAGCACACAGTACATCACGCCACGGCCCAATGCCATAGCTGGCATTCTTTCAACTGAACGGGACGATGAAAAAGCAAGTCCGGTCAGCGGGGAGAGGCTGCGACTGTCGTGCTGTTGCGGTTGCTGTAATTCACCTTAAAGTTTTATTTTTTTCAATTATCCATTTCAGAGTGTTTCTGCTGCGACATACGGAAAGGGGCATCCTCCGACGGTCCGCGACGATCGTCAGCTTACGGAGGTTCCTTGGGGCAGCGTTCTGCCATGCCGGTTCCCGTGATCAGGGGATGGGTATGTCTATCCGGGCGTAAATCGGTGCCAAAAAATGCGCCCTGTGAAATCCGGTGTTATGGGATATGGGTGTAAAGACCAGTAGAGAAGCATCAATCAGTGATTGATGTTTTCCCGACCACGCTCTTAAAAGAGGAGCCTGCGATGGCCGCCAGCAAGTACGGTGATATTTCTGATGCACGCGATCGTTTGGCGACGGCCCGGACGCTGCTCTATCCCATGCTTGGCCTCGCCCCGCCATCAGGAGCAGGGATGCCGACCTCGCCACCGGTGGCGCCACCGGTGGCGATCGTACCGCCGCCCCTGAACGGCGGAGGCCGCCCCCGCAGTTCAGGGGCGACTGGCGGCTCACCGACAGGTGGCGCCGGGTCTGCGCAGCTGGTGATGCTGAAAGTGGCCGTTGATGACGCGGTACGGCTTGGCGCGGCCTATGACCTGCTTCCGAGCGGCCAGTTGGCCGTTGTTGCCAGCCGTCTGGCGGCGCTGCGGCAATTCGGGCAGGCCATTGCGACGGCGTCGGGAAAGGCCGCCCTGTGTACTGGTGACGTCAAAGCCATCAAAAAAGCGCTGGAGGAGGCTGCTGCTGTGGCATCCCGTGCTGTGGGAATGATGGAACGCCTCAATACCATGTACAGCAACAGCAGCGAAGACCCGTCCTATCACTGGCGGCTGGTGGCCGGGCTGGTTGGCGGTCAGGCTGTTCCCGGGCAACGGGCGGGTGGTCATGTGTGGACACAGGGCCTGTCTCCCGTTCGGGTCATGGAGTACCTGACGCCCAATCGCAGCTTTGGCGGCAACTGGTCGGCACATATTGGGCAATGGTTGCATGACTGTGAAACCGGGCAAACGAACGAACCGTTCTTTCTGTGGTGCGAAACGCGGGTGGGGATTGATGGTGGTGCCGAGTACCTGAGTGATGCGGCACAAAAGGCGGCTTTGGTCACCCTGAAGGATGGCCAGCTGTGTCAATTGGCCCCATCAGTGGGGGGGGAGCCGGTTCTCGAGCCGTTTTCGACCTCGGTTCTGAGCAGTCTTGGCGAGTCCTATGACATGTTCATGGCCTATTGCATTGATGAACATGGTGTTCTCTATGTCTACCCCCACCCCGAGGGGGCAGCATCGGGTCTGGTTGCGCTGGCGATGAAGCGACTGGAAAAAGTGGCGGGAGAATCGATCGGGCAAAAGGGACGGATTTACCATTCTTCCGGTCATCGAGGGGAGGCCGTCGCCGGCGCCGGGATGATCTGGGCGGCGAATGGCAGTGTGGTCGCCATCTCGACCAAAAGTGGTCATTACTGGCCAACCATCGAAATGTTCCTGCAGACCCTTGCCTTTCTGGAACCAGCCCTCGGCAATGGCGTCGCGTACTTTGACTTTTTGTGGGATGGCGATTTTTGTGTCGCCAGTTGTCCCGCGCGCGATTTCCTGCGGATCGGTCGGGCCGGATTTTCACCGGCAGCCGTTTCCGAAGCCTTCCTGTTTGGTGACATGGATATGAAGACTGGCGCCATCAATATGGAAGAGCAGAGCTATTCCTTTGGTGATGGCGAAAGTGCTTCCTCTCCCTATGGCGGGAAAAAATTGCGCAGGTGTGTTGAGTACTTCCTCGCCACCTTCTCGCGCTTTTCAGGGGATCAGACACGGCGCATCCTGGAAGAGCGGCGTCTGGCCAACCGGACGCGCCTTGGCATCTACAAGGGGCGGACGCTGGACGCTGAAATGTTCCGCGAGTGGGAGCGCGAGCAGATGTTGCTACAGATTGCACGTGGGGATGAGGCTGGTTTTCAAGGGGCAACGCCCTTTGACAAAACGGCTCTGGATGGTGGTGCCGCCGCACGCCACGAACAACGCATGCAAGGGCTGGAGAACGGGGGCGGCAATGGCGGTCGTGCGCGTTCGAACAATTTCCGCCGTTACAAATAAAGCAGCAGGATCATGGAGCGCTGCTCCAAACCTCGCCGGGGCCTTGAGGCCTCGGACCCCATTGATTTGATATTGAAAGAAAAAATGGGGGATCGGGGGCATTGGCCCCCGAACAGGTATGGGCGGTAGCCCAGTCGCCTGCTTTGTCGCAGTGATTTTGCGCAAAACCGGAACACTTTTGCGCTCCCTGCTCTGGCATGTAGAAAGGGGAAGCAATCAGGCACGATTGCTTCCCCTTCTGGATGATCACCACCTGCCGGTCCGGGCCGATGGTGTCAATACGATAGCATTGCCAGAGCCAACTGGCACGCAATCAGCTATAGGTCTTACGCCTCACCTTCGGCGGCGTCTTCCTCGCTGATTTCGCCCGGTGCGGCGGTCAGGACGTCGCTGATCAACCCTGCGTTCTGCCGAATGGAGGTTTCGATCTCATTGGCGACTTCCGGGTGTTCTTTCAGATAGGTCTTGGCGTTTTCGCGGCCCTGCCCGATGCGGGTGGAGTTGTACGAGAACCACGAGCCAGACTTTTCGATGATGTTGGCCTTGACGCCCAGATCCAGCAGTTCGCCGGTTTTCGAGATGCCTTCGCCATACATGATGTCGAAATCGACGATCTTGAACGGCGGGGCAACCTTGTTCTTGACCACCTTGACGCGGGTCTGGTTGCCCACCACGTCTTCGCGGTCCTTGATCTGGCCAACGCGGCGGATGTCGAGGCGGACCGAGGCGTAGAACTTCAGGGCGTTGCCGCCGGTGGTGGTTTCGGGGCTACCGAACATCACGCCGATCTTCATGCGGATCTGGTTGATGAAGATGATCAGCGTGTTTGAGCGGGCCACCGAGGCGGTCAGCTTGCGCAGGGCCTGCGACATCAGGCGGGCCTGCAGGCCGACGTGGGAGTCTCCCATTTCGCCTTCGAGTTCGGCACGGGGCACCAGCGCGGCGACCGAGTCCACCACCAGCACGTCGATGGCCCCCGAGCGCACCAGCGTATCGGCGATTTCCAGCGCCTGTTCCCCGGCGTCCGGCTGGGAAATCAGAAGGTCGTCCAGACTGACCCCCAGCTTGCGGGCATAGATCGGGTCAAGGGCGTGTTCGGCGTCGATATAGGCGCAGGTGCCACCCTTGCGCTGGGCTTCTGCCACGACGTGCAGGGCCAGCGTGGTTTTCCCCGAGCTCTCCGGGCCGTAGACTTCGACGATGCGGCCTTTCGGCAGGCCGCCGATGCCCAGCGCCAGGTCCAGACCCAGCGAACCGGTGGAGATGGCTTCGATATCCAACACCTGCCGGGCCCCGAGGCGCATGATCGAGCCTTTGCCGAAAGAGCGTTCGATCTGCGAGAGGGCGGCGTCCAGCGCTTTTTGCTTGTCCATGGTATCCTTGTCGACGAGTCGGAGTGCGGTCTGAGACATAAACGAGCCCCCGTTATTTCACAGGTTTGCCGGATGGTGCAACACGGCTGAAGGTACACGTTCCGTTCTTGTTCTCAAGGGAAATTTTGAACGAAGAGGGAACATTGGCAGCGCGCACCAAGAGTACGTGAAAAAACAACGGATTACTCACATGGTTCGGTCTCGGAAATCACTTCCTTGACCTTGGCCGCCAGCTGGTTCAGCGAGAACGGCTTGGGCAGGAAATGGAAGTCCGGGGAATCGGTCAGCTCGCCACGGGCGGCTTCTTCCGAATACCCCGAGATCAGCACAACCCGGAGTCCCGGACGTTCCTGCCGCACCAACCGGGCCAGCGTCGCTCCGTCCATGCCCGGCATCACCATGTCGGTGACCAGCAGATCAACCTTCGGGGTTTCTTCCAGCACATCCAGCGCGCCTTCGCCGGTGCGGGCCTCCAGCACCGTATAGCCCTTGTTGCGCAAGGCGCGGGCGGCAAAGACCCGCACCGCGTCTTCGTCTTCGACCAGCAACACCACCCCGCCACCGGTCAGGTCCGGTTCGGCAGAGGGTTTTTTCGCGCTGGCGGCGGCGGGGCGTTCGCTTTTTTGCGGAGATTCACCGTCATCGGCCGTTTGGCGTGGCAGGTAAATGGTAAAGGTGGTGCCCTTGTTCGGCACGGAATCGACAAAGATGAAGCCGCCGGTCTGGCGGATGATCCCGTACACCGTTGACAGCCCCAGCCCGGTGCCCGCTCCGACCTGACCGGTCTTGGTCGAAAAGAACGGCTCGAAAATGCGGCCAAGATTTTCACGCGGAATGCCGGTGCCGGTATCGCTGACACTGACCACCGTATAGGAGCCGGGGGGGACGTGTTCGGCTCCGCGGGCGAGGGTTTCCTTCAGCTCTTCGCTGCCGGTCCTGATGCTCAGGCGGCCACCGCCGGGCATGGCATCGCGGGCATTGACCGCCAGATTGATGATCACCTGATCGAACTGGCCGGGATCCACCCGGATCAGCCCGACATCCCGCCCATGGGTCATGTGCAGTTCCACCGATTCCCCCAGCAGGCGGCGCAACAGGTGGCTCATTTCGGTCAGGGCGTCGGTGATGTCCAGCAGACGGGGTTTCAGCGGCTGTTTGCGCGAAAAGGCCAGCAGTTGGCGGACCAGATTGGCGGCCCGGTTGGAGTTCTGCTTGATCTGCATGATATCGGCAAAGGACGGGTCTCCGGCCCCGTGCCGTTGCAGCAGCAGGTCACAGAACCCGATCATCGCCGTCAGCAGGTTGTTGAAGTCGTGGGCCACGCCCCCGGCCAACTGCCCCATCGCCTGCATTTTCTGGGCCTGAGCGAACTGGGCTTCCAGATTGCGCTGGGCGGTGGTGTCGATGAAGTAGGCCACCAGCGCATCAACACCATTCCCGCTGCCCATTGGGCCGACCCACAGGGCGGCGGCAGCGTCTGGACTGTGCACCAGCCGTACCTCGCGGTGGGCTCCAGCGGCTTCCCCCAGGCTTACCCGCTGCATCAGCACCTCGAGGTCATGGCGGTCATCGGCGGCGATCAGGTGGGAAAGTGGTTGATCCAGCAGGCCGTCCCGGCGCAGGCCGCACATGCGCTCGAAGGCCGGGTTGCAGTCGGTGATCAGGCCGTCAAAGTCCAGCAGGCACAATCCGACCGGGGCGCCTTCAAACAGCCAGCGGAACCGGCGGTCAGGCAGGCCATCGGCAAAGCCGTCGGGCAACGAGATGCCGTTGCTGTCGGCATCGGGGCGGACCACCACCGAGCGGGTGCGCAATTCACCGCCATCGTCATAGATGGTCTGCACCACCAGTGCCGAAAAGCTGTGGCCACTGGCGCTGCGGAAGGTCAGGGTCCCCTGCCAGGCACCTTCGGCATCGGGGGCCTGACAGCGGTCGAGGAAGTGTTCCAGCCGGTGGCCCAGCAAGTCATCCTGTGAGTGCCCCAACCACTCGGCAAACCGTTGGTTGACCATCAGCAGGGTGCCATCGGCATCGACCGAATACAGCCCCGCCGGGATAAAATACAGGAACTCGGCCAGATCTTCGCGCTCGCGCACCAGAATGTCTTCGATGGCACGGCGGGCGGTGACGTCTTCGGCTTGCCACAGGGTGGTTCCCCGCTGGCCTTGATCGGTCGAGGGCAGGGGGCGCAGGCTGATCGCCCACCATTCAGAGGCAATCTGCTCTTCATGCAGGGCCTGTTCGCCGCCGGCCCCGTGTAGCGTCTGCACCACCGGCAGCAACGGCAGCAACGGCAGCTCCACCCGTTCGGCAACACCGGCCTCGGCGGCCAGACGCAGGCGTTCCAGTGCGGCCAGAGCCGCATCATCGCTGACCACCCGCTGGCTGAGGATCGCCAGCGGGGCATGGTCCCCCCACAGCAGGCGGCCAGCAGTGTTGGCATGCAAAACCTGTCCGTCGGCGGACAGCAGCAGGCGGGCCCCCGGTTCGGCATCCAGCATCGCCACCGCCTGCCGGGCGAGAGCCGAAACGTGGAGCCGTCGCAGGATGAGCGGAATGATCAGCAGGACCACCAGCACGCAAATGGCCAGCGCCCCCATCAGGATGGCAACGGCGTCATCACTGGCCAGCCAGGCATTGTCTCCGGCAGAGATGGCATAGCTCAGGGTGTCGTCTTCAAAGGCCATGGGGAAGTCCTGATCGGAAAGGCTTTAAGATTGGAAACGTCAGAGCAGTGAGCGTAAAAGTGGGAACCGGTTTTGCGCAAAATCACTGCGGCAATACAAAAAGGCTAGAGCAGCGTGCCTGCATCCGATTTAACGCACGCTGGTCTAGAAAAGCCCGGCATCCCGCTGGTCAGGAGCCTGCGACTGGTCGCGTCCGGGGGAGGGCGTACGGTCTTTTTTCGGTGTCGGCTTCCAGCCCGAAGACTGGCGCTGACGCATCACGAAGCCGATGACTTCGGCCACCGCCTTATAGTGGTCCGGCGGGATGTCCTGATCCAGTTCCACCGCCGCATAGAGGGCACGGGCCAACGGCGGGTTTTCGACGATCGGCACATCGTTCTCTTCGGCGGACTCACGGATTTTTTGCGCCAGGAAGTCCACCCCCTTGGCCACCAGTTTCGGGGCGGGCATGGTGTCCATGTCATATTTCAGGGCGACAGCGAAATGGGTCGGGTTGGTGATCACCACGCTGGCGGTCGGAACGGCCTGCATCATGCGTTCGCGCACACGCTTCATGCGCAACGAGCGAATGCGTCCCTTGACCAGCGGGTCACCTTCGGACTGCTTGTGCTCGTCCTTGACTTCCTGCCGGGTCATCTTGAGCTTTTGCTTGTGCGTCCAGCGGGTCCACAGCCAGTCGGCCACCGCCAACAGCGAAAAGGCCGTACAAAAGGTGAAGGTCAGCATCACCAGCAGCCAGTACAGTTCATCCAGGACATAGGAAAAATCCTGTCCCAACAGAATGTCCGGGTGCGGAAAATTGGGGATGATGACCGACACCGCGACCGTGCCAACCAGACTGATTTTCAGGATGGATTTCAGCAGGTCGATCAGCTTTTGCTTGTCAAAAAGTTTTTTGGCTCCGCTGACCGGGTTCAGGCGGTCCCAGTTCGGCCCCAGCTTTTTGGTGGTGAACACCAGACCGGTCTGGCCGACGTTGGAAACAATTGCCAGCAGGACCATCAGGGCCACCGGGATGGCAAGAATCTTGGCGATGTCCAGCCCCAGACCCAGCAATGCCGCCCGCATTCCTTCCAGATCGCCTGGAATTTCGTGCATGTGCTCCATATAGGCTTTCAGCAGATTGCCGACATGGCGGACGACGTAGGGCGAAACCAGAGACAGGATCACCAGCGCCGCGATCAGAGTCAGCAGGCTTTTGATTTCCTGGGAAACGGGAATGTTGCCGTCGTCACGCGCTTTGGAAAGGCGTTTCTCTGTCGGCTCTTCTGTTTTCGAATCGTCGTCTTCAGACACGCGGCCTCCTTTGGTTTGCTCAAGCCGGTTCCCACTTTTGCGCTCACGGCTCTAGTCGGGCAGGAACACCTGAAAGACGCTTTCATAAAAGCCCAGAAACCACATCATCATGGCGGGCAGTGAAATCCAGATCAAGGCCAGACCAAACAGGATCTGCAATGGCAAGGCAACAAAGAAGATGTTCAATTGCGGGCTGAGGCGGGCCAGCAACCCCATGCCGGTCTGGAACACGACGGCAAACAGCACAAACGGCGATGCGAGTTTCAGGGCCAGAAAGGCACTGCGTGACATCAGGTCGGCAGCCATCTGCAGATGTGCCCCGCCATCGGGGGCCGACCCGGGCTGGAAGACGGAATAGCTTTCGTACAGTGCCATGAACACCAGATGGTGCAGGTTCAGGGCAAACATCAACACCACGGCAATGGTGCTGAACAGCCCGACCAGCAACGCCCCTTGCTGGTCGGTCACGGCGTCAAAAACCATCGCGTTGGTCAGGCCGGTATACTGGCCGATCACCGACCCGGCAAAATGCAGCGCCCCGAGGGCAAACTGGGCCAGCAGCCCCATGTACAGGCCATAGAAGCCTTCGGAAATGATCAGCAGCACCAGTTTCCAGACGGTGGTCGGTGCTGGCGGGATCATCGGCAGGACCGACGGATACAGGATCAGCGTCAGGCCGGCGGCAACCATCAGGCGCACCTGCGGCTGGACATAAACTGCTGAAAAGCCCGGCATGACGATAAAGGCGCAGCCAACGCGGATGAAAACCAGCAGTCCGGCATAGGCATGGGAAACCAGAAATTCATTCAGCATGGGGCCTGCGCCTTTATGGCAGGGCGATGATGTTGTCCATCATCCGCTGCATGAAGTCGGTCATTTCATGCATCATGAACGGCAGCAGGAAGATCAGGGAGAAAAAGGTCGCCAGCAGTTTGGGGACGAAGGTCAGGGTCTGTTCCTGCAACGACGTTACCGTCTGGATCAGGGTCACCAGCAGACCGACCACCAGACCGACCACCAGAATGGGGCCTGCCACCAGGATCATGGTCATGACACCGTCACGGGCGATGTCAATGATTTGGGTTTCATTCATGGCAGAGTGGTCCATTGCGGTCGGAGAAAGGCGGGCAAACGGGGGATGTTAATCAAGAACACCAAAGCTCTGGACCAGTGTACCGACCAGCAGATGCCAGCCATCGACCAGCACAAAGAAAATCAGCTTGAACGGCATCGACAGCATCATTGGCGGCAGCATCATCATCCCCATCGACATCAGCACGGATGCGATCACCATGTCGATGATGATGAAGGGCACATAGATCAGAAAGCCGATTTCAAACGCCCGGCGCAGCTCGCTGATCATGAAGGCCGGGATCAGGGCGCGCAGGGGGGCCTGCTGGGCGCTTTCGACCGGCTCCATCCTGGCCATGTTCATGAACAGCTCGAGATCGGTCGGTCGGGCGTGTTCGGCCATGAACACCTTGAACGGTTCAATACCGCGCTCAAAGGCCTCGGTTTCGTCGATCCGCTCGTTGATCAGCGGCTCCATGCCCTGTGACCAGGCTTTTTCCAGCGTCGGCTGCATGATGAACAGGGTCATGAACAGCGCCAGACTGACCATCACCTGGTTTGGCGGGGTGCTGCTGGTCCCCAGCGCGGTGCGCAGGATCGACAGCACCACCAGCAGGCGGGTAAAGCAGGTTACCATCAGCAGCAGGGAGGGAGCCAGGCTGAGCACCGTCATCAGGGCAATCAACTGCACGATGCGGGCGGTGGTCGAGCCGGAATTGTCGCCAAAGTCCATCGAGAACTGTTGTGCCATGGCTCCGTCGGGGAAGCCCAGAATGGCAATCAGGCTGACGGTCAGCATCACCGCAGGCAGGCACAAAGACCCCCACAGGGCCCGCTTGAGCCAGCGACGGCGGCGGGGCGGTGCAACAGAACAGGGTGTGGTCATGGTATCAGCGGCTCCCGACCGGGGAACGGGATGAACGGGAGGCGGCAGAGATTCCGCTCATCGAGGGCTCCCGGCGTGAGGGCAGCGGGGGAACGTCAAAGGCTTCGTCCTCGTACAGATCATCATCGGCGGCAAACGGGTCGGCGATCAGTGGGGCAGAGGCCGACAGGGCTGGCTCCGGGGGCTTTGTGGCGGGCTGGGGCTTTTTGTCCCGCTGCGGCTGTTTGGCAACCGGCGGCATGATACCGCTTTCGACCACCAGATCGTTGCTGCCGCCGATCAGCAGCAAGTGTTCCACGCCGTCCCGGCGGACCAGAACCAGTCGCCGCTTGTTGTCAACCATCTGGCTGTCGATCAGGGCCAGCCGTTTCTTTTTCCGTCCATCGCCGATCCCCCACGGACCAAAGCGGCGGAGCAGGAAGGCCACCAGAAAGATCAGGCCGATGACAACGGCCAGCGCCAGCGGCAGGCGCAACAGGGCAAAGGTATCCATCACAGGGTCCAGCTACGGCGGGGCGAGGTGGGAGCGGTATGCGGCTCGGTTGGGTCCGACGCAGGCGGAGCCGCCGACGGGGGATAGGAGGCGGTGCCGTCAACCGGCGGCGGAGCCGCACTGCGCGGCCGGGCTGTCCGGCCCAGACCCGCCTGATACGCTGCACCAACGGTTAACGGGCGCGGGCTGTCATCGGTTAATGGGCGGCGGGCCAGCGCGCCGAACCGCTGGGTCATGTCGGTTTCCAGCGCGTCCAGATCATACAGCACGGCTTCCAGATCGCTGCGAACCTGTCGGCCCAGCGGCGGCGGCAGGCGGGTGGCCATTTGACAGGCCAGACGACAGCGATGTTCCAGATCCGCCAGCGCCACCATTTCGCCTGCTACCATTTTCGACCGGGCCTCTGAAATCATCCGGGCCACGTCGAGAATCGCCGCCCGGGTCTGGGCAACGCTGGGGGCAGGGGGCGGTGAACCGGTGGGGGAGTGATTCATGGGTGATCCTCGCCGGTGCTGGGGGTCAATGTTGCGTTGGCCTTATAAACGTAAGCCAGAATTTCGGCAACGGCACTGAATGCTTCGGGGGGAATGTCGCTTTCGACATCGACCGCCGACAGGATCTGGACCAGATCGGCATCCTGCCGCACCTTGACGCCGTTGGCAAAGGCCAGCGCCAGAATCTGTTCCGCCACCCAGCCCTTGCCACTGGCAACAACCTGCGGAACGGCGTCGTTGGCAGGATCATGGGCCAGGGCGACGGCGATTGTCGATGGCGCCTCTCCCCCGACCGGGGGGACGGCGGTCAGGGAGTCTGTCCTGCTCTCTGGGCCGGCGGCGGGCCGGACAGGGGGGGCAAAGGGGCTTGATGGCACAGCCAGAACTCCAGGGTGATCAGCAGCCAGTCCGTTCTCTTGCCCATCAGTATAGGCTTTCTGGTGGGGGGCAAAAGGTTAATTTTCTGCATTGATTGCGACGCGCGGGGTCGGTCACGGGCGAACGTGGCGAAAGGTCAGGTTATAGCGGCAGGGACCGGTCAGCGGATGAGTGCCATCCGGCAACGGGGCAATGCCGTGAAAAAACAGCCTGCTGGGGCCGCCCCAGACCACCACATCGCCGTGAGTCAGCGGAATCCGGCGGGGACGCTGCGAGCGGGTTGAGCCTCCCCACAGGAACAGGCAGGCCAGCCCAAGGGAAAAGGACACGATCGGAGCCGAAAAGTCACCTTCGTTACGGTCCTGATGCAATCCCATCTCTGCCCGCCGCCCATAGCGGTTGATCAGCGTGCTGTTGGGGACAAAGCCCGCATATCCAGCCCGCCCGGCGGCCTGTGCGGCAAGCTGGCTCCAACTGGCAGGCAGGGCAGGCCACGGGCGTCCGCTGAGCGGGTCGGTGCGCTGGTAGCGGTAGCCGCGCTGGTCACTGACCCAGCCGACCGTGCCGCAACAGCTTAACGAGGCCGACATCAGGCCGCCGCCCGGGGTATACAGCCGACGCAGCGGAGCCTGTGCGGTCAGCGACCGGATGTCGGACAGAAGGTGTTCGGCGTGGCGGGTGATGCCGCCGCGAATCAGCACGGCGCCCTCGTCAATCGCGGTGAGCGGCGCGGTGGCGAGATCACCGTCAGGGGGTGGGAGGTCGCTGAACAGGTCCGGGAGCATCTCTGTCTCGTTTGTCATGGCCCTGTGGGCCGGGTTTCCTTTTCCCGTCGTCTGGCGTATAAGCCATGATCAAGTCTTGGCCCTGCTGCCCCGATTCCGCAAGGGAAGAGGAGACCGCTGCGACTTTACCCTTTCTTAAAGTCCTGGTGGGTACACTCTGGCTTGCGCTGGGAGTGGGTGGGCCTGCGTCGGATGCTCTTTCAGGCCAGAGGTGTGTGTTATGGACTTCAAGAACCTCGCGCTGTTCAAAATGGCGCAGACAAAACTTGACTGGACGGCCCAGCGGCAGACCCTGTTGGCTGAAAACGTCGCCAATGCAGATACCCCGAAGTACAAGGTCAAGGATTTGCGCCGTCCTGACTTCAAGAAAATGGCGACCGACGCTTACAGCAACATTCCCGAGCAGGCGATCACCCAGCCGGGGCATGTGCGCGCCACCCTGACCGACACCGGCCCGTTCCAGGTCGATACGCCGCGCCAGACCTATGAGACCTCGATTGACGGGAACAAGGTGGTGCTGGAAGAGCAGATCGAGCAGGTGTCGCGCAACAAAAGCGAATACAACATGGCGCTCAGCCTGATCCAGAAAAACATGCAGATGCTGAAAACCGCCCTCGGGCGTGGCAGCGCCTGACGGGGTTCTGGTCGTTTGATGGTTTTCTGCTCCCGGCGGGGGGCGACAGGTGCAGCCCGCCCCCGTGAGGGGGCAATACGTGCAGATATGCGGAGTGGTATGGCATGGACGAAATCACAAAGGCATCACGCATTGCGTCTGCGGGTCTGAAGGCCCAGGCCAAGCGTCTGCGTGTGGTGGCCGAAAACATGGCCAATGCTGACTCGCTGGCCAAAAGCCCCGGCGAAGAGCCGTACCGCCGCAAGCTGATCACCTTCAAAAGCGCGGTTGACCGTGAAAGCGGTATGGAAACCGTCAAGGTTGACAAGACCCTGCGCGATACGACAGATTTCGGGCGCAAGTACGATCCCGGCAACCCGATTGCCGATGCGACCGGCTATGTGTTGACGCCAAACGTCAATCCGCTGGTCGAAGTGATGGACATGCGTGAAGCCCAGCGGACCTATGAGGCCAATCTGAACGTGATTTCCATGTCACGCGAAATGACGGCCAAGACGCTGGATTTGCTGAAGTAACCCTGTGGCCCTGCCAGACAGGCAACAAAGGACCCTGAGCGATGGCTATTTCCTCTTTTTCCTCGGCGATCAGCGCCTATCAGAATGCCGCCCGCTCGGTTACCGAGAACAAGGCCGTTGCGGCGGACAGCAGCGAAACCACTTCGACCGGCGAAGACTTTGCCGGGATGGTCAAGGGCAGCCTGCAAGAGGCGGTCAACCTCGGCAAGACCTCTGAAAAGATGAGCATGATGGGGCTGGCGGGCGAAGCCGACCTGAAGGATGTCGTGCTGGCTGTCAACAATGCCGAAAACGCCCTCAGCACCGTGGTGTCGGTGCGTGACAAGGTGGTGAGCGCCTATCAGGAAATCCTGAAGATGCCGATCTGATATCGGCTGCGGCGTTTCTGTGAATGCGTTGTCCCGGACGTGGGGTTCCCGTCCGGGATTTTTTGTGCTTGCGGAAAGGGTGGCGAGCGGGGAAGCCACGGTCCACGATAGCAAGGGAACAAGGACGTGGAGCGCTGCTCCACACCTCGCCGGGGCCTTGAGGCCCCGGACCCCGGTCTTTTGATCTTCAAGGAAAAAATGGGGGGTCGTGGGCATCGCCTCCGAACGGGTATGGGCGGTAGTCCAGTCTCCTGCGCGGACAGTCGTGTACTGTGGGGGCGTGCTTATGGCTCTGATTTTATTTTTCACCAATGATCACTTTAAAGATGTAGCTGCAATCTGTTTTTACTAAAAGTTAATACAACCATGGGATTTTTTCTCGTCTTCAATTCGATCTGAGTGAAAGAATATTCCTCAGTCCTGAAGTATCTCTCAGCGCAAGAATAGTTCTGGGGTGATGTGATCCTGATGAGAGGTTGATCACATGCCTGTTCATACGTATGGATACATCAATATTGATGTCCCCCTGAATGGAGACTTGTCCGTTCTATCCCGCCTTGCGGGTGCATTTGCGGTTCATGAAACGCCCCCACTCTCGATGGCTGTCTCTATCGACGCTGGTGCTCTGTTCGTTTCCGGGGACGTGCTTGAAGCGGCGACTCAAACGAGCGACTTGATTTCAGATTTTACGTGTACTGTTCTAAATAGAGACATTGTAAAAGATGATAATGGAGGATGGCCATGAAGCCAATTTTCAATAATTACCATTTGAATTAAAAATCAACAACAGGTGAGATGATTGCCATGTCGCGGAAAATATTTATCCATATCGGGTCGCCAAAAACGGCAACAACAACACTTCAGTCTGCATTAATACAGAAGGTTCCCGGCTCTCTGGTCCAGAAAGGCGTCGATAAATTTATCAGGGAACGCATACTTTCTCCAAATTTCCATAAGCCGGGCATTCTTGAAAAGACCTGTGATGAATTTTTGGCAATGGCAAGTACCCCGGAAACAGAGCCGCTGTTTGTGTCTGCTGAAGGCTTGATGGGGCCACCTGTTGGGCGGGGAAAGTTTTTTCCGCGCATCTTGTCTCTCCATGCCATGATTCAATATTACACTGGCTTGGGGCATGAGGTTCATATTCTGTTTGTGCCTCGCAAGCCTGCGAAGTTTCTGGAATCCTGGTATGTGCAAATGGTTTCGACCGGGCATTACGCTGGATCTTTTGCGCATTTCGTCGATACAGAATGCAATGAGCCTTTTAGCTGGAGTTGGGTTACCAACATGCTGAGGCAGACTTCGGCATCGGTGACGGTTTTGCCGTATGAAATGCTCTTGCAGAATAAAGAGCTATTCGTTGAGGCGCTGAACGTTTTCTTTCAATACGATGGACTGTTTTCTATCGATAACTTTGGTCTATTTTATAACAAAACAATTAGTGAAGAGAGTATGAAAGCCATGCAAATTATTTCTCAGATAAAAGATAAAGCCTTGGTGAGAAAGCTGGAATTATTTGTGCGCGATGTTGTCGATGGTGACCGTTTAGACCATAATTCGGGGGGCAATTTCAAGCGTCCCTACATCGCTGGCGCGCTCCTTCGCCGTGGTGTAGAGGCTGCTCTTGAACCGGCAGACATTCTTTTTCGGGACACTGATATTCCCGAGGAATACCGGAGTTATTACGCCTAGAGCAAATACAATATATTAGAGTATTGTGCGAAAAGCGGGAACCGGTTTTCGCAAATTAATGGGGTCCGGGGCCTTAAGGCCCCGGCGAGGTGTGGAGCAGCGCTCCACGTCCTTTCTTCCCAACTGTCGCGTACTGTGGCGCCCGCAGCGTTAACTGCCCGTCTGCAGAACAGCCTCCAGCCCGGATTCACTGTGCAGACTTTTCAGCCACTGCGCAATCCGCTGCTCGGTCATGTCGGGTTGATTGTCCTGATCAATCACCGGCCCAACGAACTGGCCATCCCGAAAGGCGCGGGACTCTGCAAATTCGTAGTCGAAGGCATCGGTAAAGCCAATCACCTGCGCCCCTTTTTCGGTGACGATATCGTACAGAACGCCGATGGCATCGGCAAAGCTGTCGGCAAAGCCGACCTGATCACCGGTTCCGAACAGGGCAACGGTCTTGCCGGTCAAATCGGCGCGATACAGGGTATCGAGGCGCTCTTCCCAGTCGCATTGTAATTCGCCGATGCCATAGGTGGGGCTGCCCAACAGCAACAGGTCACAGCTTTCCAGATCTTTGGCTTGAGCCTTGGTGATTTCCAGCGGCATGGCATTCAGGGCTGTGGCAATTCTGGTTGCAATGGCCCGAGTGGTACCGAGGTCCGAGCCGAAGACAACTTTGATGCTCATGGTGACACCTGCAGGATAATGGGTATGAAGACTGGAGCGGAGGTCCGCGCCCTGAACTGTTGTATTCATATCCTAGATTTCCCGGTTGGCGAACAGGCCATAAGTTATACTTATTTTTATTATGGGAATGCAGGGGCGGGGTGATGTAGAGCATTTTCACACTGAGCGAAAACGCTTTGCGCTCACTGCTCCAAATGGACACCCTGCTTTGTATCGTGCCCTTCCCACAAAACACCATGCGGCACCCCTGTTGAGGGATGCCGCATGATGAAGACAGAACCGCGTGTTTTTATCTTATTGGGACAGGATGTTCTTCTCGGCGGGTTTGATGAACGAGAAGAAACCTTCCTTGCTTTCAGGGGTGGCCTGTGTCGGCGCCGTGGCTGTTTCGGGGGAGGTCGAGGCGGCGACCGTTTCGGTGCTTGCGGTAACGGAAGGCACAGCCTCAGCCTCGACCTTGCTCTGCTCGGGGGGCTTTTTCGCGGTGGGAACGGTGTCGTGGGCAGGACGTGCCGGTGCTGCCGCTGCGGCAGGCGGGTTGACTTTGCGTGGCGGCACATCAGGGATCATGGCGACCTTTGCAGGGGCCTGAGCGGGGGCGGCCTTTGGCGGCTCGGCTTTCGGCGGGTCAACCTTCTGGGCCTCTGCCTGGGGGGCAGCGGCTTTTTGCGCATCAGCCTTGGGAGCTCCCGCAGCCGGGAGCGCCGGGGCCGGGGCCTCCTGAGCGGGGGCGGGCGCTACCGCGTTGGTCGGCGGTGCAGTGGTGTCGGTGACCGGTGCCTGCGCAGAGGCTTCGGGGACTGCCGGAAGACCCGCCGGGGCTGCCTCTGCAACCGGGGTCTCTGCAACAGGAGGCTGGCCACTGTGGGCAAGCACCGCCCGTGCCTTCAGAATGCCGCTGTCCAGATCGTCATCCGACGATTTGCCTGCCGGGTGGAACTGGGCAATCAGGGCGGCATCACGGCCATAAACGTCCGAGCCATAGCGGATGGCTCCGTTGCCGGGATCAGCCCACGAGGTCAGATAGGTGATGTGAATGGGCAGTGGATCGGTGACCTTGTGCCGGATCTGCTTGCCGCTGCTGACGGCTTCCTGCACCTTGTCGAGCGGCATCCCCAGCACCACCGATGCCAGTTCCAGCGGCTTGCCGACGCGCATGCAGCCATGGCTGAAGGCGCGGACCCGGCGGTTGAACAGCCCGCGGGACGGAGTGTCATGCAGATAGACATCATAGCTGTTGGGGAACAACAGCTTGACCCGCCCCAGCGAGTTTTTCGGACCGGGTTTCTGGCGGAACCGATAGGGCAGGCGGTCGTTGCGGGCGAGTGATGCCCAGTCAACGCTATCGGGATTGATCACCTGACCGCCGTTTTCCCAGCCTTCATAGACTTCCATGTCTTCTTTGGCCAGATAGCCGTGATCCTTTGCCAGCTTGGGCAGGATTTCCTTCATGGCGATGCTGCGCGGCACTTCCCATGACGGATTGAATTCCACCGAGCGGATGGCGTTGGAGAACGACGGGGTTTGCTGCTGGTCCTTGCCGACGATCACCGGGGTCGACATTTCAACCGCCCCCTTGTTGAACAGCCAGGCTTCGAACCCGGCGATGTTGACCAGCAGGTAGCGGTCGCTCAGGTGATCGGGCAGCCAGCGCAGGCGGTCGAGGTTGGCCTTGAGCTGGTCAACCCGCATCGCGGGCGACATGTTCAGGGCTTCACGGGTGCTTTTACCGATCACGCCATCGGGTTCCAGCCCGTGCTCGTCCTGAAAGACCTTGATGGCAGCGGCCAGCGTTTCATCGTACAGCGTCGAGGCCATGGTGGCGTCGTCAGCATGATAGGCGTTGCTGGCGGCCAGACGGCGGCGGAAGTCCGGGACTTCGGCGGCGTCATCGCCGGGAGTGAGCTTGCCCGAGGTGGGAACCTTGGGCCAGCTTTCGCGGGCGGCCACCTCGCGGCTTTTGGCCAGAGCTGCCAACATGGTGGTGTACAGCGGCGTCTGAGGCACACGATGCAGAATGTTGCTGCCCGGCGAGGCTGCCGAGGCAACCTGATCCAGCAGGGAGGCCAAAGACGGCGGCGCAACCCGTTCGGCATCGCTGGCAGGCGAGGTGAGGGCGCCATAGGACAGGGCGCGGGCCATTGTTGCGGCGGCCCACGACAGGGTCAGCTCATAGGTCGCCGGAGACTCCGTCTGGCTGCCGTGCAGTGCGGGCAGGGTCAAACCGTGGGCTTCGGCCTGCGTCAAGGCGGCGGTCAGATCGGCGATGCGGTCCGCCTGACTGGCCTGACTGGTCATCCAGTACGGTTTCCAGCCACGGGCGGCATAGGCGGCCTGGATTTCGGCAGGCAAGCCGGGCAGGGTGTGGGCTGCCTGTTGCAAGGCGCTGGCCGTCAGGGGAGGAGCCGCCAAGGCAGGCGCCTGCGTATGGGACGCAGACGGTGCTGCCGTACCGTTTCCCTGTTTGGCATCACCTGTATGCGAGGTTGCCCGAGCGGGGGCCACGTCGGCGGCCTGAACTGCCAGAGCCATGACTCCGGCCATGATGTGCATCGATAACGGTTTCATCCAATACGCCCCAAACAGCCCTCTCACCGTGCAGGTGGCATCTTGTGCCCGCCGCAGTGAACAGCTCCCCGATTTCCCTCACCAACGCACACTGTACATTGTACAGTTCGCGCCCAAGGTGGGAGTTTAGACAAAACACAAACTGTTTGCACGGAACTTTCTTTACACGCCTGCGTGATCACCCGTGCCGTTATGGGAAATATCAGGATATTTGTATGTTTCGGTAGGCTGTACGCCTTTCCCTCGACCGTGGGAAGAGACCTGTCGAGATGTCAGTCAAAGACGTGAAACCCGCCACTGAGGCCAAGGTTGGAGCCAGTGTTGCCCTGCGGCGCCTGGGATGACAGATCCCGCGCATGCGGTGGATTGCTGATCTTGACGTAACGGGGGTCCTTGAAGACGGACATCAGCCGGTTTTTCAGTGACTGCAACGAAACGGGCTTGATCAGATAGCCGTTGATGCCTCTGGCGGTTGCTTCCTTGACCGATGCCAGATCGCTTTTGCCGCTGAGGATGATCACCGGGATGTCCCGCAGCGACGGGTTCTGGTGATTGCGCAGCATCTGTACGAACACCAGCCCGTCAATGGGTTGCATGTTCAGGTCGCAAATGATCACGTCGGGGGGGAACAGCTGGGCTTCTTTCAGCGCCGTGGCTCCCTCGTCGGCTTCGCGGATGTTGATGATGCCCAGACTGCGCAGCATCTGCTTGACCATCGTGCGGACAAAGCTCTCGTCATCAATAATCAGCACATGCAGGTCACGGTAGGCGGCGAAATCATCGTTCATGGCGATACCTCCTGTTCGTGTGAAAGGGCCGCAACCCGTCGTGCCCAGTCAAGAGACCAGTTTTCCAGTTCGCCGCCGGGCATCGGCTTGCCGATGAAAAACCCTTGGGCGAGGTCGCATCCCATTGCTTTCAGCATCATCCAGTTATCCCGGTTTTCGATGCCTTCGCCGACCACCGACAGCGACAGTTTGCGCGCCATGGCGATGGTGCTGTCCAGAACGATCCGCACACGGTCGTTTTCCTGCGCACCACGGACAAAGGACATGTCAACCTTGAACTCGGTAAACGGCAGGCGGACCAGTTGCTGGATGGTCGAATAGCCGGTGCCGAAATCGTCAATCGACAGGCGGACCCCTTTCATCGCCAAGCGGCTGATGACATCAAAGGGGGTGGTGATATCGGTCATCAGGCCGCTTTCGGTGACTTCCAGTGTGACCTGCGAGGCGCGCAGGCCGTTCTGCCCGATCAGGTCCAGCACCAGCTCGGGCAGGTCCAGCCGGTCCAGCTCGCCGACCGACAGGTTGACGGCAACCCCGATCGGCAGCCCTTGCCGGGCCCATGTTCCGGCCTGCTCCAGCGCGTGGCGCAGCATGTGTTCGGCAAAGCGGTCGGCAAGCCCCGAGCCTTCGAGCGAATCAAGGAAGGCCCCCGGCGTCAGAACCCCAAGCTGCGGGTGTTGCCAGCGCACCAGCGCCTCGACGCCTTTCAGAGTGCCGTCCTGTAACGATACCTTGGGCTGGAACCACGGAATGATTTCGTTTCTGTCCAGGGCCTGTTCCAGCCGCTGGCGGTCGGCCTGCACCCGCTGGAATGGCCGACGGGTGGTTTGCTCGCTGGCGGTCAGGCGGTTCAGAATGTCCCCGAGGGCGACCATGCCGAGGGGCTTGGACAGCGACCCCAGCAGGCGCATGCCACGGGCTTTGGCCAGCTCGGCAACGGTGCGCAGGATTTGCTGCTCGGCGGCGCTGACCACTACGAATGCCGCACCTTTGGCAATGGTTGCCATGTGGCGCAGGGTTTCGATCCCGTCCATGTCGGGCATGTCGAGGTCGCAGACGATCAGGTCAAAGGGCTGGGTGGCCGAGGCAACCAGGGTCAGCGCTTCCTGCCCGCTGTGCAGAACCTGAACGTGGCCGACCCCCAGCGCAGTGAACATGCGGGTGGTCAGGCCACAAAAGCAGGGGTCATCATCGACAATCAGCACCGCAAGGCTGTCATATGCCCGGTCAGGCTCCGGGCCTGCGGGGGATAGGGGCTGTGGCCGTGAGGTGCTGGTTGGCATGGCAGCGTCTCCCTGAAACGTCGTGCGTGTGGTGCGGGTCAATGGAGGCTAGAGCAGCGTGCGTTAAACCGGACGCAGGCACTAAGCAGTGTAGCGGGTGATACTCTCCTGATCGGTCAGGAAAAATGGTTTCGACGTTTTTCCTGTGGCTTTGCGGGAGGCTCCGACAATGCGTTGATGGCGGACCGGACCCGCGCCAGACTGGGGGCAACCTGTTCCGTCTGGGTGCGGATGGTGGACCACGAGGCGTCGGCCTTCAGGGCGCTTTCCAGCCGCTGGCACAGTGTTCCCAGCTCGATCGCTCCGGCGGTCAGGGCGGCCCCGGCCAGTCGGTGGGCCGTGCGGGCCAGCGCGGTGGAATCCTGCTGTTCCAGATGCAGGTCAATGTCGTGCCGCAGTTGTTCGGCGCTGGACAGAAAGCCGCCCAGCAGGGTCAGAACATCGTCGGTGATGCTGCCGAACAGTTCGTGATACAGGTCGGTCTTGAGGACATCGCCCTGAGAAGCCGGAATGGGCTGTGGAGGGGCCACCGCCGCCGGGGCCTGATCCCGCGGCAGGGTGATGGCAATCGGCTGACCACAGCGGGCGGCCGTTTGACGATAGGGGGACAGAGGCGGTGTGTGTTCGTCGGCGGTGGCTACTGGATGCCAGTGGGCGGGCATGAAGGTCAGCAATGCCTTGCGCAGTTTCTGGCTTTCCACCGGTTTGGCGAGGAAGCCATTCATGCCAACCGCCTGACAGTGGGCCTTTTCTTCTTCGGTGACACCGGCGGACAAGGCGACAATCGGCAGGGCCGCCCCCTCGCTGGTGGAAAAACAGGCTCCGGCCGCTTCTGCGGCGCGCAGGCGGGCGGCCAGTTGAAAGCCATCCAGTTCCGGCATGTGGCCATCGGTGATCAACAGGTCGAACGGTTGATGGCGCAGAACGTCCCACGCTTGCAGGCCATTATCGACCACCACCGGATCAATGCCCATCCGTTGCAGCATTTTGGTGACCACCAACTGGCTGGTCGGAGTGTCTTCGGCCACCAGAACGGCCCCGCCACCAAAGCGCAGGGCGGTATCGTCATACCATGCCGAGGCCCGCGCCGCCCGCTGGTCTTCTTCCAGCAGCGACGGAGGATGCTGGCCGATGGCCACCGCCACCGTCTTGATCAGCAGGCCGGGGCGGGTGGGGCGTGACAGGCCGTAATCGGCTCCGGTCCGGCTGAGGACCGTTGTGATCGGTCCCCGGTCGCGTCGGGCCATCAGCAGGACGGGCAGGGCACCCAAAGCCGGGTCGCGCAGCGATGCCTGTCCGGAGTAGGCCCCGTGGCTGGCGGCACAGCCGTCTTCGACCACCATCAGGGCATAGGGATCATCATCGGTCTGCCGGGCCAGCGCAATGGCGTCGCTGACACTGTCAACGGTGTCAACCCGTGCTCCGGCCCCGGCCAGTCCGCGTTCCATGGCATCGCGGAAGATCGGATTGGCGGCAACCAGCAGCAGGCGGACCGGCGACAGGCGCAGCCGTGGCTGTGGCGGCGTGATCACTGGCAGGGGCAGTTCAAACCAGAAGGTTGACCCCTGTCCCGGCATGGCGTTGACCCCGATCTCTCCGGCCATCATTTCGACCAGCCGGCGCGAGATGGCCAACCCCAGCCCGGTTCCGCCAAAGCGGCGGGTGGTTCCGGCTTCGGCCTGTTCAAAGGGACGAAACAGGCGGCTGACCTGATCGTGGTCAAGGCCGATGCCGGTATCGGTGACTTCAAAGCGGACCCGGCACAGGTGGTCGCTATCCCCGGGATCGGCAGACTGGCCATGCTCCTGCCTGACCGGACGCACCCGGACCGAAACCTGCCCCTGATGGGTAAACTTGATCGCGTTGCCCACCAGATTGATCAAAATCTGCCGCAGGCGGGCACTGTCGATCTGCACCTCGTGCGGCAGGGCATTATCGACAAAGGTCACCAGTTCCAGATCTTTGCCCCACGCGCGGGATGACAACAGCTCGGCGACGGAAAACACCACCTCGTCCAGACTGGTGGGGGCTTCGTCAAACAGCAGCTTGCCCGCGTCGATTTTCGAAAAATCGAGAATGTCATCAATGATGGTCAGCAGATAGTGGGCGGAATCTTCGCAAATGCGCAGCAGACCGCTTTGCTCGCTGGACAGGCCGGTTGCCTCCAGCAATTCGAGGGTTCCCAGCACGCCGTTCATCGGGGTGCGGATTTCATGGCTCATGGTGGCGAGAAACGAGGTCTTGGCGGCGGCCTGTTGCTCGGCCCGTTCCTTTTCCTGTGCCAGCCGGTCGGCCCGGATCTGTTCACTGCGGTCGCGCAAAATAACCGAGACCACCTGTTGCTCGCCATCCCACGCCTCAAAGACACTGGCCTCCAGCGGAATGACGCTGCCATCCGGGCGCCGCCCGTTCAACAGACACATGCCGGACGGGCTGCCGAGGATGGCGGGCAGGTCGTCAAACGGCAACCAGCGCAGGGCGTCCTGTCCATGATAGCTGCCGTTCGGCCCCAGTCCGAGCAGGCGCTGGGCAACCGGATTGGCAGACAGGATCCGCCCGATGGCGTCCAGCGTCAGGATGCCATCGGGAATGCGCTGTAAAAACGCCTGCGACCGCCGGTGATCGGTGTACAGCGCGGCCAGCTGGCCCGCTGTTCCGATTGCGGCCTGGATGCTGGGGATCCAGCTTTCCGGCGCGCTGGCCAGAGGGACATGAACGACCTGCGGGATGGTGCCCCGCAGGGCTGTCAGGGCGTCGGCGGTCAGGGAGGGAGGAACCTGTGCCCCGGTACACAACAACGCCACAGTACAGCCCTGCAAGGGGTGCTGGCGGGTGCAGGCCCGCAGACCAGGCAGGTCCGAGGCCGGGAACAGGGGATGTGTCGGCACGCCTTCTGACAGCCTGACGCGCAGGCGGTCCAGAACGTCCTGATCCTGATCAAGACAAACAAGAGGATACGGGACCGGCATGGTGTGCCCCTTATGGTCAGGAGTGGCAGAGCACCTTTCATCAGGGGTAACAACCTTTGCGGTGGTCGGCAATGCCTTTAGGGAAAATGTGGCTTTCGGGCATTGTTTGTCTTTGGCTGGCTGCGCCATGCCAACATTTCGTCAACGGTTGTTGAAGATTGCAATTTTCTGCAGCGCGCAAAGGGCAATTTGCAGAATGCAAGGCGTTCCGCAAATTGCCGGTTGATAATCCTTATGAATTATGTGGGATAACGCGATTTTTCAATATGTTAGACGATCGCCAAGCATTTGGCCCGCTCTTTGCTTACTCCCTTGGTATCAAGATCCCGGCTCTGTGCCAGCCAGTCCTTATGCCATCGAGGGTTGCCATGTCCTTCCAGTCTCTGCCCCCACACGCTGATCCGGTTCCGTCGTCCTGCTCGCTGGCGGTTCATACCCTGCCGGCCATGCTGCAAAATGTCGCCGCCCTGACCTCCGGGCGGGTTACCCTCAGCCAGGGCCGTGTTGACGGCTGGCCGTCCAATGATGTGCCGCTGGTGGTGATGTACTCGCCGAACCTGCAGAACCTGACCCACATGCGCCGTCAGACGCAGGCGATCGGCATCCGCTTTCTGGGCTATGATCGCGTGAACACCCTGATGGATGCCCTGTCGGTGCTGGTGCCGGTGGTGGTGATCATCGACGAAGCCGACAGCGAGCAGGCCTGCCGGATCGGGCGGCAGGTGCTGGCCGATGACTTCACCATCAACATGGTGCGTCTGGTTGACGATGCCGAGGCTCAGGCCGAGGTGGAAGAACAGCCGATGGTGACCGCCGTCAACAGTGGGGCGACCAACCACGATGGCCCGTTCCTCGGCAAGCTGAATCGCGGAATGTCCTCGTCCCGTCTGGCGATGGCTCTGGGGCGTCTGGGCGTCCTGCCGCGTCGCCTGACGGTGGTGAAGGCGTAAAGCGCCTTCTCCTGCGCCTGTCCGGGCGCAGGATGGCGGGCGGCACCCCGCTCCGGGATGGCACCGGGATTTGATTGAATAAAAAGTGTCTAATGAAAAAGGCCATCCTCTGATCCGTACAGGACAGAGGATGGCCTTTTTCATGGGGTATGGGGGTGCGGGATGTCACCACTGAATGTATAGTATATATACTTGCACGCCTTGATGGATGCACGTATCGTCCCCTGCGGTTAAAGCCAATTCAACCATAGTTTGTCGATTTGGGAAGCATCATGTGCGCTAAAAGTGTGCCGGAATTAAGAGGTCGCGTGAGCGACCTGATCAAAGCCATCAGCGAGGGAATGCATGAGCGAGAAGAGGTAATCTCCGTTTCTCTCCTCGCCGCCCTGTGTGGTCAGAATACATTCCTGTATGGGCCGCCAGGCACAGCCAAAAGTTTGATTTCCCGCAGAATTTCGTGTGCTTTCCACCAGCCGGCGTACTTTGAGTGTTTAATGAACCGCTTCAGCACTCCAGAAGAAGTGTTTGGTCCGGTCTCCATCAAAGCCTTGAAGGAGGATTGCTATACCCGACAAACCGCCTCCTATCTTCCCAAGGCGGAGTTCGCGTTTCTCGATGAAATCTGGAAATCCAGCCCGGCCATTCTGAATACTCTGCTGACGCTTATCAATGAGCGAACATTCAAGAACGGCGAAATCATCGAGACGGCGCCCCTTAAAGCCCTGATTGCCGCATCGAACGAAATACCGGACGTGAACCAGGGATTGGAGGCGTTATATGATCGCTTTATCGTCCGTTTATGGGTTCCGCCGATTGTCCAGCAGCAAAATTTTGAGCATCTTTTGCAGGTCAGACCCAGTTCGGCAGTCGCCGATGTGCCACAGGAATTGCGCATCACTTCCGACGAATGGGCTGCATGGCAGAGCGAAATTCATTCCGTGACCCTGTCATCCGAAACTCTGACCATCATTCATCTTGTTCGCCACAAGCTGGCGGCGCAGCAGGATGGGGGGCAGCCGGTCTATGTTTCGGATCGGCGGTGGCAGCGTGCAGCGATGCTTATGAAAGCTGCGGCATTCTTTAACGGTCGTTCCTCGACGAACCATAGTGATGCTTTGCTGCTCCAGCACTGCCTATGGACAGACGAAGAGAATCGCCCCGATATTCTCCAGTTTGTTGCGGATGCTGTACAGGAAGCGGGACTTGATAGCGGATTGAGTCTGGCTGAAATCGATAGAAAAAAAGAAGACCTTGATCGTGAGATTCATCGAGAATTATATTATTCTGAGGATTTTTATGAAACAGAATGCGTTTCTGGGAAGGATTTCTTTAAATTTGAGTGTAAATTCAATTATTTTCGCTTGAATGAAATAGCATCGAGATCCGGTGGATACATAATGATACCGCTTGAAAAAATGAAGACAAGGGATAGATTCTATCCAACCAATATATCGGGCAATAAGATTGATTTCATCCAATGCCAGTTCGATGGTCAAGGGAACTGCCGCATAAGCTGTAATAGTGGCGAGCATGCCACCTTTACGCCGGAAGTTCTTTTCAAGAAAGGCGATAAAAAAAGCGGTGTAGACGAAAGGCTTGTGTCTGCCCTCCAAGAATCCCTTTCCGGCATAAAAGGCGACATTAGCCAGATGCTCGCGACCGCCAAAAAGATGTTCTCAGATATTGAGGCCTCTCACTCATCAATTTTCGTTCCCGTCGAGAAAACGAATCTGGCGTTTTCCGGTATCGCAGTGCAAATTGAGCAACTGAAGCAAAGCCTCGTGTATTGCGAACGGCTCGAAAAGAGATGTCGATAAATCTGATTCGTGTTACGGCTGAGAAAATCAGCAGCGAGCTTCAGTCTTCCTTTCATGTGATGGACGGCTCCGCTAGCGTCTGGAACCATGTGGCGGAGCAAATCCGGCAATGGGAGGCAACGGCTCATGCCACTTTGGCTACCGAGTTTCCCTTCCTTGCACATGAAGGGAACCTGGTATCATGGGAGCGTGACCCGCCAGCCTCGCTCCGTCACCAGAACCACACGAGTGATGCGATTGATGAGTATGTATCTTTCTGCAACGCGATCGGCCATCCCGTAAGCAAGAGCTTTTGGGAGGAGTGGTTCATCGACGATTCCCGAAAGCACACTGACGACAGGTCTATCGCAACGCGCTTGCTCCTTTCTGGCTGGCGAAAGAAAATGGATCAGGCGCGTGCGGAGTGGGAGCTTGAGCGGATCGAGGTTTCGCGGGCAGCATTCAAGGCGAAGCTGGATGGTTTCCTGCGCATGCTCCAGCAATTGCACGAACAGCTTGAGGCGTTAGGGCTGGAGACTGGCATTCTGCTCGATCTCTCACGGGGAAACTTGACAGCACAAGACATCGAGCAGTTCAAACGCTGGGCCAAGTACCTTGCAGAAGATCAGGGTGTCCGGGCACTTTGCGATCTGTTGGGGAAAATCCGGCAAATAGAATTTTCAGAGAGAATCGAGCGGGTGAAATCAGTCGCCCCCTCAAAAATTCGCCTGCCCGACATCAATTCGCGGGAAGAGATTGTCGGGGTCCGTCTCGGACGGGATATTGAACATGTTCTGCCCGCAGAACTGGCCCTGCTTGCGGACCCCGATACGGCGATTCTGTTCGACCTGAAATATGTCGAGGCTCGCCTTATGTGTTTCGATATGCAGGGCATCCAGAATATCCATCGGCACGTCGAAACTGAAGAAGAGCAGAGCGTCAAGGACGCCGAGAAGCAGGGGCCGATGGTGATCTGTATCGACACCAGCGGTTCGATGAATGGCATGCCCGAGACCATTGCCAAGGCTGTTGCTCTTTTTCTGGCGACGAAAGCAAGAGAGCAGAAGCGTCCATGCTATCTGATCAATTTCTCCACAGGAATCCATACTCTGGATCTGGGGGGCGATTTTGGGATGGACGGATTGATACGTTTCTTGCAGATGTCTTTTCATGGGGGGACCGACGTCGCACCAGCGCTCGATCATGCTCTGGACACCATGAAACGCGATGCTTACAGGAATGCCGATTTGCTTATCGTGTCGGACTTTATCATGTCCGGACTACCCGAAAGTATCCTTGCGCGGATTAAAGGCCAAAGGCTGAATGGATCAAGATTCCATTCGCTGGTTGTGGGGGGCTGCTACATGACCCAACACCTAAAGAGTCTTTTTGACAATGAATGGGTCTATAATCCAAGAAATAGCAGCATTCACGAACTGGTCAGCTTTGAGCAACGGCTTCATGGTGCATCAACACCATAACTTTTTCCTTTGACCTGTTCCGGGAAAGGAATTGCCAGAAGCCACCCCACCGTTACCGCTCGCGGCGGCGGTGGATGGTCAGGGCGATTTCGTCGAGGGTCTTTTGCGCCTTGGCGTCGCGTTCTTTTTTGTCGCGCTCTTCCCGCTGTTCCTGCGCGATTTCAAAGGTCTTGAACTCCTTGAAACTCTGCGCCAGTTCGTCGCGGGCGGCCTCGATTTCGCGGCGGGTGTCATTCAGCCACAGGGTGACCTGCTCGCGGCGGGCCTTGGCGGCGATGGCATAGCTGGCAAAGGTCATTCCGCCTTCGATGGCATTGGCGGCAGCGGCCCGTTGTTCGGCCAGCATTTCCTGATCGAACTTTTCCAGCGCATCCATCAGGCCCTGTTCCTTGCGCAACAGGTCGCCCAGCGCCCGGCGCTTTTCATCAAGCTCCCATTTGCGAAAGCGGATAACGCCTTTCAGATCGCGTGCCATCGGTTACTTCTTTGCTCCCTTGGCGGCGGGACGGACCGGGGCGGCGGGCTTGGCCGGGCCGCGCACGGCAGGCTTGACGGCAGGGCGAGGCGGAGCCGCCGGAGGAGCCACCCCCGGAGTGCCGGGGCGGGGAATGCCGCCGTCAAAGTGAATGGCCTCGGCCAACAGGGCATAGCTGGTGTCGAGGTCGGTTGGTTCGGTTTTGCCTTGCGTCAGGAAGGCTTCGATGCGGGGATACAGCTCGATCGCCTGATCGACCTCGGCGTTCGACCCGGCCTTGTAGGCCCCCAGACGGATCAGTTCGCTCATGTCTTCATAGGTGGAGATGATCCGGCGGGCGGTGCGGATCAGGGCATTCTGTTCCGGCGTGTTGCAGCCGGGCATGGTACGCGACACCGAGCGCAGAATGTTGATCGCCGGATAGCGGCCCCGTTCGCCGATGGTGCGGTCCAGCACGATATGGCCGTCGAGAATACCGCGCACGGCGTCAGAGATCGGCTCGTTGTGGTCGTCGCCTTCGACCAGCACGGTGAACAGGCCGGTGATGTTGCCCTTGCCGACCGGGCCGGGACCAGCGCGTTCCAGCAGTTTCGGCAGTTCGGCGAACACCGTCGGGGTATAGCCCTTGCTGGCCGGCGGTTCCCCGGCGGACAGGCTGATTTCGCGCTGTGCCATGGCAAAGCGGGTGACAGAGTCCATCAGGCACAGCACGTTGGCGCCCCGGTCGCGGAAAAATTCCGAGACCGCCATGGTCATGTAGGCCGCCTGTCGGCGGACCAGTGGCGCTTCGTCCGAGGTGGCAACGATCACGATCGACCGCTTCATGCCTTCCTCGCCCAGATCGTCTTCGATGAATTCGCGGGCTTCGCGGCCACGTTCCCCGATCAGGCCAAGGATGATGATGTCGGCGGATGAATAGCGCGCCATCATTGACATCACCGACGACTTCCCGACGCCTGACCCGGCGAAAATCCCCATACGCTGGCCCTGACAGCAGGTGGTAAAGGAGTTCATCGCCCGAATGCCGAGGTCAAGCTTGCCCGCCACGCGCTGGCGGGCATGGGCCGAGGGCGGGGCGGCCTGAATCGGAAAGGCATCGGGGCCTTGCAGCAACGGTCCCAGCCCGTCCACCGGTTCGCCCATGGCGTTGATCACCCGCCCCAGCCAGGACGGGTGCGGATAAATTGACGGAGTCGCCCGCTCAAGCTCTGCCAGACAGCCGAGGCCGATGCCGTCAAGGGTACCGAACGGCATCACCAGTGCCCGGCCACCGCGAAAGCCGACCACCTCGCAGGGAACCCGGCGCTCGCCACGGGCGACCACATTCACCCGGTCACCCACTGACAGCGTTGTCTGAATCCCGCCAATTTCAATCAGCAGGCCCTGCACGCCAACCACTCGCCCGAAAATGCGGTGGTCGGGAATGCGCTGAACTTCGGTCAGAAAGTTGCGAATGAAGCTGGTCACAGTCGTCTCTGGTCACAAGACAGCCACCTGAGGAACGGAGGCAACGCTGTATTATGGCTGGTGCCCCCTTGATCGCAAAGGCCAGAGATGACCATCTGGTGTCAAAAGAGGCACGACCCTTGCGCGCCAACGGTAATGCTTCTATCGTTAAACTCATGTTAACTCTTGCCTTGAATGGGAAGATCATTACCATCCCGCCGGTATGAGACCGAACGAGGGGGGTGGGGATGACTCTTCGGTTGTGATCGCAACAACCCTGGGGAATGAGACGGGGAAGGCTTCGCATGAGAGTTCTAGTAGTCGAAGATGATCCAGCGACCCGTCAGAGCATCGAGCTGATGCTCCGTAAGGAGCAATGGGTGGTGGATTCAACCAATCTGGGCGAAGACGGCCTCGAGATTGGCAAGCTCTATGATTATGACATCATCATCCTGGATCTGGGATTGCCGGACATGGACGGCATGGATGTCATTCGCGCCCTGCGGGCGGCACGGGTGGAAACGCCGGTGTTGATCCTGTCCGGCCTGAACGAGCCCGAGCGCAAGGTGCGCGGGCTGGGGGTCGGGGCCGATGATTACCTGACCAAGCCGTTTGACCGCGCCGAGCTGGTCGCCCGCCTGCAGGCGATCGTCCGCCGATCCAAGGGCCATGCCCAGCCGGTGGTGCACGTCGGCCAGCTGGAGGTCAATCTGGAGGCCCGAACGGCCCAGATGGGTGGCCAGCCGCTGCATCTGACCGGCAAGGAATACGGCATTCTGGAATTGCTGGCGATGCGCAAGGGAACGACGCTGACCAAGGAACAGTTCCTGAACCATCTGTACGGCGGTATCGATGAACCAGAGCTGAAGATCATCGACGTGTTCATCTGCAAGCTGCGCAAGAAGCTGACGCAGGCCGCCAGCGGGGAAAACTATATCGAAACCGTCTGGGGGCGTGGCTATGTCCTGCGCGACCCGGAAGGTCAGGATCAATTGGCATCCCGCGCTGCGGCCAATACCTGAGGGCCAAATGCTTGAGGGCCAGATGCCTGAAGGTCGGGGTCCCCGGGGGCGGGGGCCTTATCCGGCAGGCAGCAGGCAGACCAGTTTGCAGTCCGGGGCCTCGGCCACCAGCAAGGTGGTCTGACGGTACCGTTGATCGTGGTGGCCCGGGTGTAGAAAACGCCGTTCGCCACCCTCACGGTTCAGCACGCTCTGACTGTGCCAAAAGGTGGAAAATTCTACCGAACAGCCTTCCAGATCGGTAATCAGCGTCAAGAGCTGTGGGTCGCGGGGCCGCCGGTTGACGTCGGCACGGAACTCGGCGACCAGTCGGCGCGCCCGTTCAGACCAGTCACTCCCCAGCAGGATGCGTGCTGCCGGTTGGCAGAACACGAAGCGCAACAGGTTGCGTTCCTGACTGCCGTCATCCAGCCATCCGCTGAAGACCGCGGCGGCCTGACGGTTCCAGGCGCGGGCGGTCCATTCTCCATCCAGGACATAGGCCGGAACGGCGATGGTTTCCGGCAGCGCCAGCAGAGAGGCGGGAAGGGGCGAGGCTTCCTGATCGGGCAAGGCCGGATCGCGGCGGCGGGCCAGATCGAACAGGGACGCCCGCTCGGCCGGTGTCAGGTCGAGGGCCGAAGCCAGACGGGCCAGGGTATGGGCCGATGCCTGTACGTCACGCCCCTGTTCCAGCCAGGTCAACCAGGTCGTGCTGACGCCCGCGGTGGCGGCCAGTTCTTCGCGGCGCAGGCCGGGGGTGCGGCGGCGACGTTCTCCGATAGCGGGGGGCGGGGCAGCGTGCTGTTCGCGGTGGGCCCGCAGAAAGTCTCCCAGCATGCGATAAGGGCGTGGCGGTGTCGTCAATGGATGGCAATCCGGGCAGTCAGGGGGGCTCAGGCATGGCAGACGCAATTCCTGCCACTGCTTTTGGCATGGTACAGGGCATGGTCGGCGCGTGCATAGAGATTGTTGCCGGTTTCGCAGGGGCTGTGCTGGGCAACGCCAAAGCTGGCACTGATGTGCAGGGTTTCGCCGGTCTCCAGCAGGATCGGGGTGGCGATGATGCCTTGCCGCAACCGCTCGGCCAGCTCATTGGCGTCCTTGAGAGGGGTGTTCTCCAGCAGAATGGCAAACTCCTCTCCCCCAAGGCGGGCGACCATGTCCACCGAGCGGACGGCGTTCTGGAGCTGTCGGGCGATGGCACACAGCACGACATCGCCCGCCGGGTGGCCCCAATGGTCGTTTACCTGCTTGAAATGATCCAGATCCAGTAAAATCAGGGTAACCGGCTGCCCGGAACGGACGCTGCAATTGATTTCGCGCTCAAGGGCCTCGGCGAAGGCGCGACGGTTGGCGGCGCTGGTCAAGGGGTCGGTGGTGGCCAGCTTTTCCAGTTCCAGTCGCAATGCGTGGCGTTCTGAAATGTCGCGGGTGATGCCATGCATGCCCTGCAAGGTGCCGTTGGCGTCAAAGGTGAGGCGGGCTGAAACCTCGGTCTGGACGGTGGCGCCATACAGGGTGTGGGCTTCCAGTTCCAGCCAGACATCTTCGGTGGTGGGGGCACCGGTTTTCTGTACCGTGGTCTGGGCCTGCATCCGGGCGCGGGCGATGGCCTGTTCCGCCCGGCTGCGCGACGATGGAGGCAGGTTGCCGAAAACGGAGTGTCCGAGCAGGGCATGGGCCTGACGTCCGGTCAGTTTTTCGACCGACGGGCTGCAATAGGTATAGACCAGTGAGGCATCGGCGGACCACACCACGTCAATCATCGTATCGGTCAGCAAACGCAGACGCTGTTCCCGCTCGCGGATCTGGCGGGCAAGAGAGGTGGTGCGCATCAGCAATACCACCAGCAGCAGAATGACGGCGGCGGCGGAAAGGGCGGTCCAGTTGACCCATGCCGGTAACGGGGTGTTGCGGCTGGGGGTATAGAGAAAGGCGGATAGATCGACATCCTGATCGGCCGGGATCAGTCCCAGGGAACGATAGCTGTTCAGGATGTGCTGCCAGCGTCCGGGGTTGTTGTGCCCGATTTCGATGATCTCGGGCATGATCAGTCGGCGCAGCTGCTCGGCCTCGTAACGCAAATGATCGCGGTTCTTGATGCTGGGGTAATGGGCCTCGATCAGGTCAATGGCGGCATCCGGGTTGTCCAGTGCATCACGCCATCCTTTCAGCGAGGCCTCGATGAAGGCCTTGACCCGCTGGGGGTGCTGGCTGATCTGCTGTTCGGTGGTGAACAGGGTGTCACCATAAAAATCGATCCCTCCGCTGCGGGGCGTGAGCAGGGTAAAGGGGATACCCAGTTTCCGCAGATCGTAAGGCTCGTCGGAAACATAGGCGGTCATGGCGGCGACCTCCCCGGACAGCAGCGGTGCCACCGTAAAGGCGTGCGGGACCCGGTTGATGCGGTTCAGGGGAATGCCCTCGTTGACCATATAGGCCCACAGCTCGGCGGCCTGCTCTTCGGCCATCAGTGTCTTGCCGACCAGAGAGTCAAGGGTATCGAGGTTGCGCCCGCTGAGGGTCAGCAGGACAAAGGGAGAGTGCTGGAAAATGGGAGCCAGCGCCACCACCGGAGCGCCTTTGGCGCGCATCAGCAGCAATTCGGATGTCCCGATGCCAAAATCTGCCGTGCCGTCAATCACCGCCTGAGCCGGATCAGAGCCGGGTGTGGCCGGGATAATTTTTACATCCAGCCCGGCACTCTGGTAATAGCCCTTGGCAACCGCCATGTAATAACCGGCAAACTGAAACTGGTGCTGCCATTTCAGCTGCAACACCACCGGTTCCAGCAAGGGAGAGGTCTGGGGAGGCGCCGTCTGGGCATGCGAAGGAGAGATGATCCCCCACAGGATGGTCAGGGCAAGGAGGAGCGGGAGCAGCAAGCGATAGCGTGTCACAGGGCTCTCCTTGCACAAAGGGGGCAGGGGCGGATGTCTTGTTCAGTGTATTAGCATAAAAATGATTACAGGCGGAAATACTCTGTCTTCCGGTATGGGAAATCGTGTCTGAAATGATCTTTACAGCCCGCTCCCCCTAAAGTGGACTGTCGGGAATTTTCAACAAGGCCGCTTGAAGGGGTCTGATTTTACATCGGCATGTGCCGGATTGATCAGGTTATGCGGGATTGAGGCGGATGCTGGTGGGGTATGGCAACCGGGTGTCTGGTTATACATCTGAAATACAACAATTTTATTGAAAATACGATGCAAATGGGGGGCGGTTTTTACAGGTGAAATAGTTTAGTTGCGTGGATGGGCTCTTATAATTTGATCACTTTATTGGCTGTTTTGAAGGTTTAGGAGCTTTACAATATCTATTTGATATATAATGATTATTCATCTTCATTTCGCTGTATGAATCGGCGTACGAATCGCATTTTAAACGCGGTGTCATGAAATTTTAAACTCATATTGTGATCATATTTCTGAAAAATCGAGGGGAAGCCTGACTATTTGCTGTGCGCTGATCTGCTGTTTCGGTGCTCATGTGACCGAAAATGTGGCGAAATTTTCACCACGAACGCTATGTTGCAGGTGCGAGCACGAAAAATATGCAAGTTTGTTGTCTAATTTTTTAAACGTGTCATGATGCTTTCATTGCAGACCATCATGGAATGCATGGCTGGCCGATGAGCCGACGAGATCCAGACCCTGTGCGCCAGACAGGCAGGGCACAGAGAGTCTGATGTGAACGTGTTTGGGAGTGGCATATGGCAATGGCTGACGCAGCGGCAAAGCGTGGTACCTCCGCTCAGAACGGATCAGATATTCTGGTCACCTTTAACGGCGTCCAGAAGACCTACGACGGTGAGATCCTGGTCGTTAAGGACCTTAACCTCGAGATCAAGCGCGGCGAGTTCGTGACCATGCTCGGCCCCTCGGGCTCGGGGAAGACGACTTCGCTGATGATGCTGGCCGGCTTTGAAGTGCCGACCCATGGCGAAATCCTGCTGGATGGCCGGTCGCTGCGCAACGTGCCGCCGCACCAGCGCGACATCGGGATGGTGTTCCAGAACTATGCCCTGTTCCCGCACATGACCGTGGCCGAGAACGTTGCGTTCCCGCTGTCGGTGCGTGGGGTCAGCAAGTCGGAACAGACCACCCGGGTGCGCAAGGCGCTGGACATGGTGAAGCTGGGCGCGATGGAAAACCGTCGCCCGGGGCAGATGTCCGGTGGTCAGCAGCAGCGTGTTGCCCTGGCCCGTGCGCTGGTTTTTGAACCGCAGCTGGTGCTGATGGACGAACCGCTGGGCGCGCTCGACAAGCAGCTGCGCGAGCACATGCAGCTTGAAATCAAGCACATCCACGAAAGCTTGGGCATCACCATCGTTTACGTGACCCACGATCAGGGCGAAGCCCTGACCATGTCCGACCGCATCGCGGTATTCAACGATGGCATCATTCAGCAGCTCGACAGCCCGACCGGTCTGTATGAATGCCCGCGCAACAGCTTTGTGGCGCACTTCATCGGTGAGAACAACGCCCTGCCGGGCATCGTCGAAAGCGTCAGTGGCGAGCTGTGTTCGGTGCGTCTGGCCAGCGGTGAAACGGTGCAGGCCCGTGCGGTGAACATCGGTGGTGTCGGGTCAAAGACCAGCCTGTCGTTCCGCCCGGAAAAGGTGCATATCGAAGGTATTGGTCCGGATCATCCGAACCGTCTGCATGGCCGCGTGAACGAAACCATTTACTATGGTGACCATGTGCGGGTGCGCATGACCGTTGCCGGGTCCGACAGCTTTACCGTCAAGATGCGCTTCCGCGCTGGCCGTGCCGTGCCGCTGCCGGGCGAAGAGCTGTTTGTTGCCTTTACGGCCGAAGACTGCCTGGCCCTCGATCCGATCTGAGGCGCCGGTACGGCCACGATTTTTCGCCCGGCAGGCTGAACCATCAGCCGCACTGTTCAGGGGGGCGGAAAAAATGCGGCCGGTCTGACTGGGGCAACCCGGTTTCCTCCGGCCGCCTATCACCATGCTACCATTCCATCATCCACTATCGATTGTTACAGGGAGTACATCGGGTATGGACGTGAAGAAGTTGGTACTGGCGGCTGCCGCCGCTGCGATCGTCGGGTCGGTTTCCATGGCAGCGCAGGCGCGCGACCTGTCGGTCGTGTCGTGGGGCGGCGATTATCAGGCAGCCCAGAAGAAGGTGTACTTCGAGCCGTTCATTGCGACCGGCACCCCCATGGTCGATGAATCGTGGGACGGCGGTATCGGCGTTCTGCGCGCCAAGGTCGAAGGCGGCAGCGCCACCTGGGACGTGGTGCAGGTTGAATCCGACGAACTGGCGATGGGCTGCGAAGAAGGTCTGTACGAGACCCTCGATTACAGCAAGATCGGCGGTGAAAAAGCCTACATGCCGGAATCCGTCAACAAGTGCGGCATCGGCGCGATCGTTTACAACTTCGTTCTGGGTTATGACAAGGACAAGCTGAAGGACGCTCCGAAGTCCTGGGCTGACTTCTTTGACCTGAAGAAGTATCCGGGCAAGCGCGGCCTGCGCAACGGCCCGAAGACCACCCTGGAAATCGCCCTGATTGCCGATGGCGTGGCCCCCAAGGACGTGTACAAGGTGCTGGCGACCGAAGACGGCGTGAACCGCGCGTTCAAGAAGCTCGACAGCATCCGTGACAACCTGGTGTTCTGGAAGGCTGGCGCCCAGCCGCCGCAGCTGCTCGCCTCGGGTGAAGTGGCGATGACCTCGGTCTACAATGGCCGTGTCGATGCCGCCAACATCAAGGACCACCGTAACTTTGGTATCGTGTGGGACGGCAGCCTGTTCACCATCGACAGCTGGGTGATCCTGAAGGGCACTCCGAACAAGGACGCCGCCTACAAGTTCCTCGACTTCGTGGGCAAGGCTGACAATCAGGCCAAGCTGCCGACCTACATCGCCTATGGCGTGACCAACGTTGATGCGAACGCCAAGATCGATCCGGCCCGTCTGAAGGACCTGCCGACCGCCAAGGAAAACATTGCCAACGCGGTCCAGATCAACACCGAATTCTGGCTGGAAAACGGTGACCGTCTGACCGAACGCTTCAACAAGTGGGCGGCTGCCAAGAACTAAGGTTCTGGCCCCGGTTGCGGATCACTGACGATCTGGTTCTGTCGGTGATCCGCACCGGACAACTCTCTTCTTACTGATAAAAAGCATGGGGCGGCCCGTGGGCTGCGTACACTACCAAAGTGGGGACTTGCGATGACCGATATGGCCCTGCCTGAACGACAACAGGCATTGCTACCGGATCAACAGGGCCTGAAGGCCAGGCTGCAACGCGCCGAGCGCATGAAGAAAGTGCGGGCGTTTGCTCTGGTGGCGCCGCTGCTGCTGTTTGTTCTGGTGACTTTCATTGCGCCCATTGGCGACATGCTGCGCCGCTCGTTCGTTGACAACGAGCTGTCGGCCGTCTGGCCGCAGACCCAGTCTGCGATGCAGCAGTGGACCGACCGTTCGCAGGCGCCGGGCGAAGCCGTCTTCAAGGCCGTGGCCGAAGACATTCGCAAAAGCCGGGACGCCAACACCCTGGCCACCGCTGCCCGCCGTCTGAACTATGCCATTGATAATGGTCGTTCGCTGGTGTTTGGCACCGCCCGCAAGCTGCCCGATCAGACGGAAAGCTGGAAAGAGGCGATGATTGCCATCGACGCCCGCTGGAATGACCCGGAACTGTGGCAGGCGATCAATCAGGCCAGCGGCCCGTTCACCTCGTTCTATTTGCTGCAGGCGATGGACCTGCACAAAAAGGCCAACGGTGACATCGTGTCGGTGTCTGGCAACAATGCCATCTATATCGATATTCTGCTGCGCACCTTCACCGTCGCCTTCTCGGTGACTGTCCTGTCGGTGCTGCTGGGTTTCCCGGTGGCCTACCTGCTGGCCAACCTGCCGCCCAAGACTGCCAACCTGCTGATGATTCTGGTGCTGCTGCCGTTCTGGACCTCCCTGCTGGTCCGTACCGCCGCCTGGATCGTGCTGTTGCAGGAACAGGGGGTGGTGAACCAGTTCCTGTTGTGGCTGGGGGTGGTCGATCATCCGATCCGCATGATTTACAACCGCGCTGGCGTCTATATCGCCATGACCCATGTGCTGCTGCCGTTCATGATCATGCCGCTGTACTCGGTGATGAAAGGCATCAAGCCCCATTACATGCGCGCTGCGGTGTCGCTGGGGGCTCGTCCGACGGTGGCCTTCCTGCGGGTGTACATGCCGATGACCCTGCCGGGGATGGGCGCTGGTGCGTTGCTGGTGTTCATTCTGGCTCTGGGCTACTACGTCACGCCGGCGCTGGTTGGGGGCGCAGCCGATCAGATGATCAGCTACTTCATCGCCTTCTACACTTCGGAAACCGTCAACTGGGGCATGGCCTCGGCGCTGGGTGCGGTTCTGCTGGTGGTGACCCTGATCCTGTACACCATCTACAACCGGCTGGTCGGTATTTCCAACATGAAGATGGGCTAAGGCAGTTCCGGTTTCTGCTGGATCACAGGACACCACAGTTGAAAAACAAGAATGGGCTACCGCCCATGCCCGTTCGGGGGCGATGCCCCCAAGCCTCCCTTCTTTTGATTATCAAAGAAATGGGGTCCGGGGCCTGAAGGCCCCGGCGAGGTTTGGAGCAGCGCTCCATGATCCTGTTTTCTGTTTGTCGTGTCCTGTGCCATCGGCTCTGGCTTTGTGATTTCAGCAAATACGTCGTCGCCGATGTGCCATCGGCTCGGGATTTGCTCTGGCTTTGTGATTTCAGCAAATGCGTCGTCGCCGATGTGCCATCGGCTCGGGATTTGCTCTAAGGGGACCTCGGGATGAGTGCAAATCACGTTCGCACCTTCGAAGAAAAGTTCTGGCTGTTCGTGCTCTATGGCTTGTCGGGGCTGGTGTTCTTTTTCCTGATGGCGCCGATCCTGGCGATTGTGCCGCTGTCGTTCAACTCGGGGCAGTTCCTGACCTACCCGCTGCAAGGCTTTTCGTTCCGCTGGTACGAAGAGTTCATGCATAGCGAAGCCTGGCAACGGGCGTTCAAGAACAGCTTCATCGTCGGCATTGCCGCCACCATCCTGTCAACCTCGCTGGGGACGGTGGCCTCGCTGGGGCTGACCCGCGCCGATTTCCGCGGCAAGGCGTTTGTGATGGCCGTTCTGCTGTCACCGATGATTGTGCCGGTGGTAATCACCGGGGTGGGTCTGTACTTCTTCTTTGCCCCGCTGGGGCTGAGTGCCACCTACACCGGCCTGATCCTGGCCCATACCGCGCTGGCGGCTCCGTTCGTGGTAATCACCGTCAGTGCCACCCTGCAGGGCTTTGACATGAACCTGGCGCGGGCCTCGGCCAGTCTGGGGGCCAACCCGGTGACCACTTTCTTCAAGGTGATCCTGCCGCTGATTGCGCCGGGTGTGGCGTCTGGTGGTCTGTTCGCCTTTGCCACCAGTTTTGACGAAGTGGTGGTGGTGCTGATGATCGCCGGCCCGGAACAGCGCACGCTGCCGCGTGAAATGTTCTCCGGGATCCGTGAAAACATCAGCCCGACGATTACCGCCGTGGCGACGGTGATGATCCTGGTGTCGGTGGCCCTGCTGCTGTTGCTGGAAATGCTCCGGCGCCGGAACGAAAAGATGCGCGGTCTGCGGTAAGCGGTCTGGCGGTCCGGTTGTGCGATGATCAGGGTCGTTATGCTTCTGTCCGGTAACGATCCTGAGGACCGTGCAAAAGTCTAAAATTTTAAACACGAAAAAGGGGTGCTGCCGGGCACCCCTTTCTTGCATCAGGTCGGAAAAACAGGCTTACAGATAGGGCGGGGTACAGGCCGAAACGATAACGCAGGGTTCCTTGGAGGTATTGCGGAAACGGTGCGGCAGGGTGCTGTCAAACAGGTACGAATCGCCGGTGTTCAAAATGTGCTTACTGTCGCCCACGGTCAGTTCGATGGTCCCCGAGATGACAATGCCGCCTTCGTTCGAGGCATGTTGCAGCATCGTCCGGCCGGTATCTGCACCGGGCTGATAGGTTTCGTAGAGGATCTGCAGGCCATATTTGCGGGAATCACCCACCTGTAAAAACGACACGGCACCCTGATTGTTGCGCTCGATTTCATTGGTCAGCGGCAGTAGTTCATCGTGACGGAAGGTGATCTTTTCCAGGTCGGTATCTTCGGTGCTGAAGAACTCGCTGAGGGTCATCGGAACCCCTTGCAACACGCGGCGCAGCGAGGAAACAGACGGGCTGTTGCGGTTTTGCTCAATGAGGGAAATCGTCCCGTTGGTGACGCCAGCACGGCGGGCGAGTTCTCGTTGGGACAGTCCTGCTGTTTCGCGGACCTGTCGCAGTCGGCCTCCCACGTCGAAGTCCATCATTGGTGTTGTTCCTTGTTGTCAGGGCTGTTGTTGATTGTTTGGGAAACCCGTGGTGATGGCTCGGTTTTGCGAGGCATTGTCAACACTGGGGATCGCCTGTTCCGGTCCCTGTTCGGGTGTTCAATATTTTAATCTCCCAAACGCTTAAATCCAATCCTGCAATGTAACAACCGATCTTTTTCAGCAAGACGATGGCGTGATGGCAGGTATATCAAACTGCTTTATCCCCCGGAGTGGGGGAGGTGCTTCGGGGCCGGAATGAGCAAAGGCTGTTGTTTGATATATTAAACAGTGATAGAGTTCTTTTCAGATGCTGGCAGAGGCCAGATCACCATCTTTCCGTCCCTGACCGGCCCATGTCCGGCTGACCAGATGAAAGGGTTTTCCATGGATTTCCTCAAGGATCGCTCGCTGCTCCATACCGATGGCTACATCAATGGCGCGTGGTCGGCAGCAGCGTCGGGCAAGACCTTTGCCGTCACCAACCCGGCCACCGGTGCCCACATTGCCGATGTCGCCGACATGAATGACAGCGACACCCGTCGTGCGATCGAAGCCGCCAATGCCGCCTTCCCGGCCTGGCGCAAAAAGACCGCCAAGGAACGCGGTGCGATCCTGCGCAAGTGGTTTGACCTGATCATTGCCAACGGCGAAGATCTGGCCCAGCTGATGACCGCCGAACAGGGCAAGCCGCTGACCGAATCGCGCGGCGAAGTGGTTTACTCGGCCAGCTTTGTCGAGTGGTTTGCCGAAGAAGCCAAGCGCGTCTATGGCGATACCGTCCCGACCCACAAGGCTGACGCCCGGCTGGTGGTGGTGCGCGAGCCGATCGGTGTGGTGGCTGCCATTACCCCGTGGAACTTCCCGCTGGGCATGATCACCCGCAAGTGCGCCCCGGCGCTGGCCGCCGGTTGCCCGGTGGTGGTAAAGCCCGCCGAAGACACCCCGCTGTCGGCGCTGGCGCTGGTTGAACTGGCCGAACGCGCTGGTTTCCCGGCTGGTGTGTTCAACGTGGTGACCTGCTCCAAGCCGCACGCGATTGCCGTCGGTGGCGAGCTGACTTCCAACCCGATTGTGCGCAAGGTGTCGTTCACCGGCTCGACTCCGGTCGGCAAGCTGCTGATGGCCCAGTGCGCCACCACCGTCAAGAAGGTCTCGCTGGAACTGGGCGGCAACGCGCCGTTCATCGTGTTCAACGATGCCGATCTGGATGCCGCTGTGGTCGGGGCGATGGCCTCGAAATACCGCAACGCTGGCCAGACCTGCGTTTGCGCCAACCGCATCATGGTGCAGTCGGGCGTGTATGACGCCTTTGCCGCCAAACTGGCCGAAGCCGTTGCCAAGCTGAAGGTCGGGAACGGGATTGGCGATGGCGTTAATCAGGGTCCGCTGATCAACGCGGCGGCGATTGACAAGGTGGAACGTCTGGTCAACGACGCCACCAGCAAGGGTGCCAAGGCGATCATCGGTGGCAAGCGTCACGAGCTGGGCGGCCAGTTCTTTGAGCCGACCATTCTGACCGGCGTGACCCGTGACATGGCCTGCTTTGCCGAAGAAATCTTTGGCCCGGTGGCGCCGCTGTTCCGCTTTGAAACCGAAGAAGAAGCCATCCAGATGGCGAACGACACCCCGTTCGGTCTGGCCGCCTACTTCTATGCCCGCGACATCGGTCGTGTGTGGCGCGTGGCCGAAGGCCTGGAATATGGCATGGTCGGCATCAACGAAGGCCTGATCTCCAACGAAGTCGCCCCGTTCGGCGGCGTCAAGGAATCGGGTCTGGGTCGCGAAGGCTCCAAGTACGGCATGGATGACTTCACCGAGCTGAAGTACCTATGCATGGGTGGCCTGAGCACCTGAGGACACCCCTCGTTCCTGTCGGAATGAGGTTTTGACAAAAGCCGGGCGTGGTGCCTGCATGACAGATGCCACGCCCCGGCCTGTGCCCCCTGATGGTTGGACGCGCCTCCGGGCGTCAGGGGTTTTACGGTTTCTCTGGCTGGGCAGGTCAAGGATCAAGAGAAATGCGTGTGCCGCGACTCTCAATCCTGAGTTGAAAATTGCCTGTGCCGTTCAACGGTCAATCCCCCTCGGTAAGATTTGGAGTGCTCTTGAGATGACGTCTAACGCTGATATCCAGGCCCGTCGCGTTTCTGCCGTGCCGCGCGGCGTGTCCACCATGCTGCCGGTGTTTGCTGCCCGCGCTCAAGGGGCGGAAATGTGGGACGCCGAAGGCAAGCGTTACATTGATTTCGCTGGCGGGATCGCCGTGCTGAACACTGGCCACAACCACCCGACCATCAAGGCCGCGGTTGCTGCGCAGCTGGACAACTTCAGCCACACCTGCTTCCAGGTGATGCCGTATGAAAGCTACATCTCGCTGGCCGAAAAGCTGAACGAACTGGTGCCGATCGACGGCGACTGCCAGACCCTGTTCGTGACCACCGGCGCCGAAGCCGTTGAAAACGCTGTCAAGATCGCCCGCGCCAAGACCGGTCGTCCGGGCGTGATCGCCTTTGGCGGTGGTTTCCATGGCCGGACCATGCTCGGCATGGCGCTGACCGGCAAGGTCGTTCCCTACAAGGTCGGCTTTGGTCCGTTCGTCTCGGAAGTCTACCACGCCACCTACCCGAACCCGTACCGTGGCATTTCGGTGGCCGATGCGCTGGCCAGCCTGGAAGCCCTGTTCAAGTCCGACGTCGATCCGCTGCGCGTGGCCGCGATCATCTGCGAACCGGTGCAGGGTGAAGGCGGTTTCGTGATTGCTCCGCCGGACTTCCTGCAGGGCCTGCGCGCCATCTGCGACAAGTACGGCATCCTGCTGATCATCGACGAAATCCAGACCGGTTTTGCCCGCACCGGCAAGATGTTTGCCGTTGAGTACGCTGGCATTTCGCCGGACCTGATGACCATGGCCAAGTCGCTGGCCGGTGGTTTCCCGCTGTCTGCCGTCACTGGCCGCAAGGAGGTGATGGATGCCGCCAACCCCGGTGGTCTGGGTGGCACCTACGGCGGCTCGCCGATCGCCTGCGCTGCCGGTCTGGCGGTGCTGAAGGTGATCGAAGAAGAAAACCTGGTCGCCCGCGCTCAGGAAATCGGTGAACTGATGGTTGGCCGTCTGACCGCCATGCAGTCGCGCAACAGCCTGTCGTGCATCGGTGATGTGCGCGCGCTGGGGGCAATGGTGGCGATGGAACTGGTCAAGGACCGTGACAGCCGCACCCCGGATGCCGACCTGACCCGCGCGCTGGTGGCCAAGGCTGCCGAACGTGGTCTGGTGATCCTGTCCTGTGGCACCTATGGCAACGTGATCCGCTTCCTGTGCCCGCTGGTGGCCTCGAACGAGCTGATCAACGAAGGCATGGACATTCTGGAATCCATTCTGGAAGAACTGACCGCTGCCTGATGAGTTCGTCTCATCACGCACTGGTCTGACAAATCACGGGGGCGGGGCGATTGTGCTCTTGTCCCCCGTGACTGATCCGCTTTCTCTTTGGGGCAACGCTTGATCCCCTTGGCGCTCCCCAAAGCAGAAAGACCTGCCCGGTGCCTGGGCTGCCCTCTCAGGCCGGAAAGTCCTGACGTTCCTGTAAATCCCGTCTTCCGTGGACCTTTGGCCCGCGAGGGGGCGTGTGTGTCTTCTTTCTTGTCTGACCCCCGGAGAGACCATGTCGTCGAACAGCTTGCGTGATGCGGATATTCGTTACGTTCTTCACCCTTACACCAATCTGGCCGCCCACGAGGCGCAGGGGCCGTTCATGGCCATGCGCGGCGAAGGCATCCGGGTGTTTGACGAGAACGGTAAAGACTACATCGAAGGAATGGCCGGGCTGTGGTGCGCCTCGCTGGGCTTTTCCGAGCCGCGCCTGAAGGAAGCGGCGATGCGGCAGTTTGATCTGCTGCCTTTCTTCCACCAGTTCAGCCACAAGTCGCATGAGCCGGGCATTCTGTTGGCGCAAAAGCTGATCGAAATGGCTCCGGTGCCGATGAGCCATGTGTTCTTTGCCAACTCGGGGTCAGAAGCCAACGACACCGTGGTGAAGATTGTTCGCTACATGAACAATGCGCTGGGGCGTCCGCAGAAAAAGAAGATCATCTCCCGCCAGCGTGGCTATCACGGGGTGACGGTTGCCGCCGCCAGCCTGACCGGGCTGCCGCTGAACCACCGCAATTTTGACCTGCCGATTGAGGGCATCCGCCACACCTCTTGCCCGCACTACTGGCGCTATGGTCAGGAGGGCGAAAGCGAGCAGCAGTTCACCGACCGCATGGCCGCCGAACTGGAAGAGATGATCCTGGCCGAAGGGCCGGACACCGTCGCTGCCTTCATCGCCGAGCCGATCATGGGCGCCGGTGGGGTGGTGGTGCCGCCTGCGGGCTATTTCCCCAAAATTCAGGCGGTGCTGAAAAAGTACGACATCCTGATGGTCGCCGACGAAGTGATTTGCGGCTTTGGCCGTACCGGCAAGGCGTGGGGCTCGCAGACCTTTGACATTCAGCCCGACATCCTGAGCTGCGCCAAGGCGCTGTCGTCGGCCTATCTGCCGATTTCGGCGGTGATGGTCAACGAACGGGTCTATGAGGCGGTCAAGAAGGGCTCGGCTGAAATCGGTGCCTTTGGTCATGGCTATACCTATTCCGGCCATCCGATTGCCGCCGCTGTGGCGCTGGAAACACTGGCCATTTACGAAGAACGCCAGATTTTTGACCACGTTGCCAACGTTGGTCCGACGATGCAGGCGGCGCTGCGCCAGCTGGAAACGCATCCGCTGGTGGGCAATGCCCGTGGGATTGGTCTGATCGGTGCCCTCGAACTGGTCGCCGACAAGGACCATAAGGTTCCCTTTGACCCCGCGCTGGGTGTGGGTGCGCAGGTGGTGGCCAGAGCACAGGATGAAGGTCTGATCCTGCGCTCGATGGCTGGGGATATTGTCGCTTTCAGCCCGCCGCTGATCATCACTGAAAGCGAAATCGAGGAAATGATGGCCCGGTTCAACCGTGCGCTGTCGGCCGTTACGGCCTCGCTGGCCGTGCCGGTGTAACTCGCGGCGTGATGGGCTCCCCCATCCGTTCGTGAGAATGGCGCGCTCGCGCCGTGCGCCTCGGGACGATGGTGTCCTGATGCGTCTGGCCGGGACGCTTGGTATGAGTGTTCTTTTTGTTAGGCATCCTCCATATCACCTGACCGTCTTTTGCTGATTGCAGCAAAAGACGGTCTTTTTTTGACAAGGATGCGGCGGGTACGGGACGGCGTGTATCAAGATCGTCTTATGTATTGATGTGAATAATTTTCATGTTTTTTTTAGGGGGAAAATTCATTACCCTCGCAACGGCTTTTATGGTCATGCCGCGCATGGAATGCCGTGTCTGGCAGTGCGCGGCGCAAACATCATCAACCGGGGGATCATGTGAGCAGGTTGGCTCGGAGTGCTGCGCTGCCAGGACCGCTGCGATGGTGTCGCGGCGCGCTGTCCTTGCGCGTGGTGACGATGCTGGCCGTGATCTCCTTGCTGCTCAATGTGCTGGCCAGCCACCCCGGTGGCGGTCTGTCCATGCTCTCTGCCGCCGGGACGACCAGCAGTGCTGTCGTGGCCTCTCCTGAGGTTATGGCCGCGTTGCAGGCGGCTGGCTTTATCTGTGCGGCAGACGGCCATGACGGGGGCACACCGGCATCTGACGCGTTGCCGCACGACAAGCAGGCTCCCTGTCAGGCATGTCTGGACTGCTGCCTGAACCTGCCGCCGTTCCTGCTGTCGCAGACGGTGGTGTTGATCCGGCACAATGCCGGGGTCGCCGCCACTCTGGCGGCGTTTTATCGGCTGTTCCTCGGCTTCACCGCCCGCCTGCGGCCCGATGTGCGCGGGCCTCCGCTGCTGCTGTCCTCATAAATTCCACCATAAACAGCAAGGATGCGTGCGCGCGTCCTTTCCGAAAAAATGATCCTGCATGCGGCATGACTGTGCCGGGTGACAGGACACGGCGTGTGAAGAATGATGATGATGGCAGTGAAGAACCGTCGCCAGCACCTGCTTGCTGGCGTGTGCGGTGTTGTGTTGTGCTCTTCCCCGGTGCTGGCGGCACAGACGCAGGACAGCCCCCCCGATGATGGTGCGGCGCTGGAACTGGGGGATGTGGTGGTTTCGGCGAGCAAGCCGCTGGTTCCGGCAACGGTTCCGGCGGTGGTCAAAACGCTCGACAAGCAGGAGATCGACCAGACGGTCAACGCGGTGACTGCGGCGGAAACGATCAAGTACCAGCCGAGTATTGTTGTCCGCGAACGCTATATCGGTGACCGCAACGGTATTTTGTCGATGCGGACCAACGGCACCACCTCCAGCGCCCAGACGGCGGTTTATGCCGACGAGATGCTGATTTCCAACTATCTCGGCAACAGCTATGGCTACCCGCCGCGCTGGGGGATGGTCTCGCCGGAGGAAATCGAGCGGGTGAACATCATTTACGGGCCGTTCTCGGTCCTCTATCCGGGCAATTCGATCGGTGGCGTGGTGGTGCTGGAAACCAAAGTCCCCGACAAGACCGAGTTTCACGGCTCGGCGCAACTGATCCAGCAGTCCTATGACCTGTACAACAGCAAGAAAACCGTCACGGGTGATCACCTGACCGCGTCGGCGGCGGGAAAGGTGAGTGATCGCCTGCATATCCGGCTGGGGGCGGATCATCTGGACAATCAGGGCCAGCCGATGAGCTTTGCCACCGCAACGACCACCACCACCGGCGTTGGGCAGACGGTCACCGGCTATGCGCAGGACATCAGCGAAAAAGGCCTCAACCGCTATGTGTTCGGGGCGACCAGCATTGACCATTCGATTCAGGACAATGGCAAGCTGAAGCTGGTTTATGATGTGACACCGACGCTGACGGCGACCTATCAGGTCGGACTGTGGTCGAATGACTCTGATACCTCTGTGCAAAGTTACCTCACTGGTGCCAACGGCAAGCCGCTGTATAACGGCAAAGTCAACATCGGCGGCAAGGTTTACAGCGTGTCGATGAACCCCAGCCAGTCGGACAGCCTGCACCTGATGAACGGGGTGGCGCTGAAACAGGATGCGGGCGGGACGTTTGACTGGGCGGTGGATGCCAGCCTGTACAGCTATCTGACCGATGAAACCCGCGCGGCGACCAACTATGGCAACAGCTCGGTGGGGACGATCACCTCGATGAACGGGTCTGGGTGGGCCAGTGCCAATGTCGGCGGCATCTGGCGTCCGGATGGCAACCGCCAAAGCCGCCACGAGGTTTCGGTCGGCTATCATGTTGACCAGTACAGCCTTGACCAGACGGTCAGCAATACGCTGGAATGGCAAAAGGGTACGGAAAGTTCGTTCAAGTCGTCGTCGGAAGGCAAGACACGGACACAGGCGTTGTACGTGCAGGATGTCTGGCGGGTGCACCCCGACTGGACGCTGACTCTGGGCGGGCGCGGCGAACGCTGGGAAGCCTTTGACGGCAGCAACCATTCGGCGGCCAGCGATGCCAACTATGAAAACCGCTCGGCAACGACGTTCTCCCCCAAGGCGGCGCTGGCCTATCAGTCGTCGCCGGAATGGTCACACCGTCTTTCGGTCGGGCGGGCCTATCGTTTCCCGACCGTCACCGAAATGTTCCAGCAGATCACCTCTGGCTCGACGATCATCACCGGCAATCCCGACCTCCAGCCGGAACGGGCATGGGCCTATGACTTTACCAACGAGTACGCGGTCAATGACGGGACGTGGCGGGTGTCGCTGTTCCAGGAAAACGTCCACAGTGCGCTGATTTCCCAGACTGATACCGCCCTGAACACCACCACCTACCAGAACGTTGAATCCCTGCGCATGCGCGGGATTGAAACGGCCTTTACGCAAAACGGCGTGGTGTGGGACCAGTTGGACCTCAGCGGCAGCGTCACCTATACTGACAGCGAAATCCTGAAAAACCCCACCAACCTGACCAGCGAAGGGCGGCAAGTGCCGCGTATCCCGGAATGGCGGGCCTCGCTGACCGCGACGTGGCATCAGGATGACGATCTCAGCTATTCCGGCGGGCTGCGCTATGCCTCGGCGTCCTATTCCAATCTGGACAACTCGGACATCAATCATGGTGTCTATGGCGGCAACAGCGAATACCTGATTGCCGACGCCAAGGTGAATTACAAGCTGACCGACTGGGTGACGCTGAACGGCGGCATTGATAATGCCTTTGCCACCCGCGCCTATGTCTATCACCCCTATCCTTCGACGACGTTGTTCGCCGGGGTCAAGGTTGATTACTAGGCAACAAGGCTGGCGAGGATCGATGATGGCAGGGCTGGCGTTTGCGGCCCTGCTTCACGGTGGCGCGCTGGCGCTGGTCTGGGGTAAGCCGCCCCCGCTCCCGCCATCAGCCCCGCCGGTGTTGATGGCGCGGATCATCGCGGCCCCGGTGGTTGCCCCACCTGTGCCGCCGCCTGCTCCGCTGCCAGAATCTCAGCCCGCGCCACAGGTGGCTGCGGTGCCGCCAGTGGTGCCGCCAAAACCCAAAGCCCCGACCGTGGTCCAGAAAGCCCGGGCGACCCCGGCAAAACCCAAGCCGCCAGACAGTCCGCCGGTGGTGGCAGAGCAGGCGGCTCCTGCTGTCCCTCTGGCATCTGCCGTCCGCCCCGAGCCTGCTCCGTCGCCCCCGACCGAGGTGGCGCCAAAGGTTGATCCGGCCGGACGCTGTGCCGCACCGGACTACCCGGCGGCTTCGCGCCGGTTGCAGGAAAGCGGGGCGGTGGTGCTGATGTTCCTGATCGGCCCGCAAGGGCAGGTGCTGGAGAGCAAAATCGCCGAAAGCAGTGGCTTTGAGCGGCTGGACGAAGCCGCCCGCGTGGCTCTGGCACGCTGTCGTTTTCAACCCGGAACCCAGGGCGGCGTCCCGACGCAGGCGTGGGCGAAAATCCGTTACGTATGGCGCCTGACATGAGCGGCGCAAAGGATATCACCATGAACAAATTGTTGTCTGTCGCCGTGATGGCGCTTGTCCTGTGGGGGCTGAGCGATACGGCGGCCTTGGCCGAGACCTCCAGCGATGCCAATCCCTATGGCCTGCATGCCTTGTGGGGGCAGGGGGATTGGGTTGCCCGTGGCACGCTGGTCTTTTTGCTGTTGATGTCGCTGGCAAGCTGGGCGCTGATGGCCGCCAAGGCCTGCGAGCAATGGCGGCTGTTCGGCCATGCCCGTCAGGCCCGCAACCGGTTCTGGCATGCCGCCAGTCTGGCGCAGGGGGAAGGCTGCCTTGCCGCCACCAGCCCGTTCCGCCAGATTGCCGCCAGCGGGATCGCCGCTGCGCAGCACCCGGAAGACCGGCTGTTGGGAACGCTGGATCAGCATGGCTGGATCACCATGACCCTGCAACGGGCGGTCGATGACGCCACCAGCCAGTTGCAGGGCGGTTTGGCCCTGCTGGCGACGGTCGGTTCAACGGCCCCGTTTGTGGGCCTGTTCGGGACCGTCTGGGGTATTTATCACGCCCTGACCGCCATCGGCGTATCCGGGCAGGCGTCGATTGACAAGGTGGCCGGGCCGGTGGGCGAAGCCCTGATCATGACCGCCATCGGTCTGGCGGTCGCCGTTCCGGCGGTGATGGGCTATAACATTCTGGTCCGCCGTAATAAAATTGCACAGGACCAGTTGCGGTCGTTCACCGCCGACCTGCACGCGGTGCTGGTGGGGGGACGTCCCTCATGAGCACCTTTTTCCTCTCCTCCCACGCCTCCAGCCGCCGCCTGCGGTCTGCTGACGAGGCCCCGGAGCAGGTGACTGCGGCGATCAACACCACGCCGCTGGTCGATGTGATGCTGGTGTTGCTGATCATTTTCCTGATCACCGTGCCGGTGGCGGTGCAGTCCATCCCGCTGTCGTTGCCGCACGAGCGCAGCGCCCCCAACCAGCCGACGGCGGGGATGGTGACGCTGGCGGTGACGGCGGATGGACGCCTGTTCTGGAACGATGAACCGCTGGCCGATCTGGGCGCCCTGGACGCACGCCTGACCACGCAGGCCGCGCCGTCAGCGGATCATCTGCGAGTGCAGATCCGCGCCGACCGGGCAGCGGCCTATGGGGCGGTGGCTCCGGTGCTGGCCCTGTGCGAGCGGCTGGGGATCAGCCCTGTCGGCTTTGTGACCGACCCGACGGACGGAGGCCACTGATGGCGATGATGACCGGGGCGGACGGTTCGGGAGACGAGCTGTTGGCCGATATCAACACCACGCCGCTGATTGATGTGATGCTGGTGTTGCTGATCATGCTGATTATCACCATTCCGTTGACCACGCACAGCCTTGAGATGGCCTTGCCCGCGCCGGGCGAGGCGGAAACCCCGGTTGGGCCGCCGCCGGTGCGACTGGTGGCGCAGGACGACGGGCAGTGGCGCTGGAACGAAACGCCGGTGACAGACCCGGCGGCGCTGGAGGCGTTGTTCCATGCTTTGGCGGCGCAGCCAACACCGCCGGAAGTGCAGGTGATCCCGCGCCATGCCACCCGCTGGGATACGGTGGCCGCCATTCTGGCCAGCGCCCAGCGGCAAGGGGTCACGACGCTGGCGCTGGCTCAGCCGCCCGATAGTGGAGACCACGGACAATGAGCGGGAAACCCGTGAATGGAAAGAGGGAGCCGCGCGCTGCGGGGCGGCGGCTGTGGGCCTCGCTGCATCGCTGGATCGGGCTGGTGATGGGGGTGGTCCTGTGCGCAGTGTGCATCAGTGGCGTGCTGATCACCTGGAAACGGGAAATTCTGCGACTGACCGACCCCGCCCTGTTTGCCTCGTCGGCACCGGGAGTGCAAGGGGCGCCGCCGGACGCGGTGCTGGCGGCGGTCAGGCTGCGCGATGACCGCCCGGTGCGGGCCGTTGCTCCGCCGAATGAGGTCTGGCCGGTGTGGGTGGTGTCGGTGTCGGCGCAGGGCGGCTTTTCGGCTCCGATGACCAATTACATGGTTGATCCGGCGGATGGCCGTATCCTCGGCAGCGATGTGCCGCGACAGGGCTTTCTGGCCTTCATGGGGCAATTTCACCACAATCTGTTGCTGCGTGACTGGTGGGGAAAGGAAATCCTTGGGGCCATCGGGGTGCTGACCCTGTTTTCCGCCCTCAGCGGGTTATACTTGTGGTGGCCCTTGCGGAAAAAGTTCTGGCGCTCGGTCAGTTGGCGGCGCGGGACGCCCAAAGCCCGCCTGCTGCTGGACATCCATAACAGCTTTGGCTTCTGGGCGATGATCCCGCTGGTTATTTTTGGCTTTACCGCCATGACGTTGGGCTATCGGGAGGCAACGCGCACGGTGGTCGGGGTCTTTTCCCCGCTGGCTGCGCCGTTGCCGTCGATGATGAGAATGGGGAGCGGACCCGGCCAGAGGCAGGCAGACCAGCCGCTGGCGGCGTTTTCGTCGGCGATGGCACATGCTGCACAGGCCTTTCCCGGCTATGAGATGACCATGATCCTGCCGCCGGTGATGGCCGGAGACCCCTATCGCATCCTGATGAACCCGGACTTTTATCGCGGCAGCAGCCGGGGACGGGTGACGCTGTTGCTGGCGGCGGATGACGGGCATGTGATCGAGCAACGTTCCCCGGCCACCGCCTCGGCGGGCGATCTGTTTCTGGCCGAACAGGTGTGGCTGCACTATGGTCTCAGCTTTGGCACCCTCGGGCGGGTGGTGGCATCATTGGCCGGGCTGGTACCGGTGGTGCTGATGGTCAGCGGCCTGTGGATGTGGGCGCGCAAAGCCGCTTTGCGACGGCAGAAACGACGTAAAAACGTCGGTGCGGCTGTGGGGTCAGGCGAGGTGTCCCGCGCCTGACCCTTTACATTCGTCTTTCCCCGTCCCATACCATAAGAAAATGTTATGGCATGGGATGGGGATGAACATGGATCTGCGGCAACTGCGCTATTTTGTCGGCATCGTCGAATATGGTTCGGTGTCCCGTGCTGCCGAGGCCCTGCATGTGGCCCAGCCTGCCCTCAGCCAGCACCTGAAGAAACTGGAAGATGATCTGGGCTGCCAGTTGATGCTGCGCACGCCGCGCGGGGTGGTGCCGACCGAAAGTGGCCGCCGTCTGGCCCAGCAGGCGGCGGTGATCCTGCAACAGGTGTCTGCCCTGCGTGACGAGGTGCGCGGACTGGAAGCCGCCCCGGCTGGCCCGGCGTCGGTGGGTATCCCGACCTCGCTGGGGCCGCTGCTGACCGTGCCGCTGGCGCTGGCGGTGCGGCGGCTGTATCCGGCGGTGCATCTGCGGGTGGTCGAAGGATTGTCCGGCCACATGCTGGACTGGCTGCACAGCGGGATGGTCGATGTGGCGCTGGTGTTCGGGGCCGAAGGCGTGCCGGGGCTGGCCAGCGAGTTCATCGCCGAAGAATACCTGCAACTGGCCGCTCCGCCCGGTGATCCGCTGGCGGCACGCGGGGCGGCTGGCGTTGATCTGGCCGAGGTTCTGCCGTTACCGCTGATTTTGCCCAGCCGCCCGCATGGGGTGCGCGAGGAAGTCGAGCAGGCGGCGCTGGTGGCGCGCCAAAGCCCGAATGTCATTCTGGAAATCGACTCGCTGGAACACATCAAGGCGCTGGTGGCCGAAGGCGTCGGCTATACCATCGTTTCCAAGCGGGTGGCTAGCAGTGGCCCGGTGGGGGCAACGCTGGTGCAGGTGCCAATCGTCAACCCGCGCATCGAACGGCGGATTTCGCTCGCCCATGCCTCGACCCGGCCCTTGTCGGTGGCAGCACAGGCGGTGCGGTCGCTGATGGCGGCCCGGCTGGACGAGTTGATCACTGCCGGTTACTGGCGCGAACAGGGGTAAAGCACCACCGGCAACAGGGTCGACCGCCGGATCGGCTCGCCTTTGGCCGGTTTGGGGGCTTCGGCATTTTTGCCCTGACCGGCCCTGGTCAGCCACGATCGCAACGGCGCACAGCGTTTGCCGCTGCACAGGGTGGCAGTGGCGACATGATCACTGGCAGGCAGCACCAGTTGCGCAATCGGCGGGTCTTGCGGGGTCTGCACATACCATTCCCCCTCGCGGCGGGCATCGGGCGGGATGAAGGTCATCGCCGGATCGGCGGCCTTTACCCGGCTCAGCGTCTTGCTCAGGCCCTGCGGCGACAGGCTCCAGCGTTCTTCCCGCTGGACGGCCTCGGCCTTGTGATCCCAGTGGAGGGTGGCCGTTTCCGACGGCAAGGGGGCGGCTCCCTTGCCTCCCAGCAGGCTGATGCACAGGGCGATGGCGAGGCTGCTGCTCATGGTGGGGATGGTTCCGGCGGTGGGGGGACAGGGGGAAGACGCCGCAGTGTAGGCGATAACGCCGCCTGCGCGAACCCCAAGCGTGTTTTTCCATCCGAGGAGGCTCATGGCCGTCTGCCGATCCCGCCAAGAGGTTGAGTCCTTTGCTGGCTGGGGATTCGTTTTGTTTCTTTTCAGTATGATAAGGCCCCAGGTAGTGACGGCTCCGGCGGGCTGTTGGGCTGTATTTACCGGCGGTGGGCCGTCTGTGCTTCCGGGGAGGTTCGCGCTGGGATAAGTCATTGAAAATAAAGAAGAGTGTTCTTGATATTGTTTGTATACATATTATTATGCGCCAAAATTATCGAGGTTCGCGCAACAGGCCTCTTTTCTTTTGCAGCATCAGGTTGTTATAGTAGAAGCCGTCGCCCCCTCACGGGGGCGTGGATTGAAACTGGTATTCGCAAGCTAAAGGCGGTCACGCTTTACGTCGCCCCCTCACGGGGGCGTGGATTGAAACCTCTTGCGTCGGGCCATCGCCGAAGGTCGCTACGGTCGCCCCCTCACGGGGGCGTGGATTGAAACGTAGTTCGTTGGTCGTCTCGATGCCCAAGCCTTTGTCGCCCCCTCACGGGGGCGTGGATTGAAACGAGGCTGGTTACGCGATTGATGAGGTGGCCCAAGTGGTCGCCCCCTCACGGGGGCGTGGATTGAAACAAGGGGGCGACTATGACCCAATTGACGTTCTGGTGTCGCCCCCTCACGGGGGCGTGGATTGAAACGGGCGCAAAGGTCGATCCAAGGCCGGTTTCCGCCCGTCGCCCCCTCACGGGGGCGTGGATTGAAACCGTCGCTGATCCAGAGCGACGGAAAGCGCTGGAGACGTCGCCCCCTCACGGGGGCGTGGATTGAAACAGCTTCGCGATCTGGTCCTTCGAGAGGGACCGGGTGGTCGCCCCCTCACGGGGGCGTGGATTGAAACCCCCTATGGTCGAGCCTGATGGGGGCCTTCGGGCCGTCGCCCCCTCACGGGGGCGTATCGGCATCCAACACCGCCTCTGTTCTTGGATCACCGACCAAAAAAGGCTGCCCTCGAATCTGTACGGGGGCAGCCTTTCTGCGTTACGCTTGTCTTCATGGGGTCCGGGGCCTCAAGGCCCCGGCGAGGTGTGGAGCAGCGTTCCACGTTCTTGTTTCTCAACTGTGTTCCCCAATCGTGTTCCTCAACCGTCGTGTCCCGTGACTCTGCCGCTCTGCGCTCCCCTTACGGGGGCGTACACTGGCGCAATCCCTGTCGCAGGTGATCAACCATCATCCGCACCTTGGGGAGTGTATGCCGCCGTTCCGGGTAGACCGCCCACACTGCCGTGTTCGGGGGCTGATGGCCGGGCAGCAAGGACACCAGCCGCCCGGCGGCCATGTGGTCCTGCACGTAATAATCCGGCAACTGGCACAGGCCGAACCCGCGCAGGGCGGCGTCGAGGATGGCGGTGCCGCTGTTGCAGCGCCAGTGCCCGTTGCCATGGCTATGGGCCTTGAACAGCCAGTCTTCGCCATCGACCTGAAACACCCAGTGGTCGGTGCTGCCTGACAGGCAGCGATGGGTTTGCAGGTCCGACAGGCTGTGCGGCGTGCCATAGCGTTCCAGATAGGACGGCGCGGCACACAGGTACATCTGGCGCGGAGCCAGACGGGTGGCGATCAGGCGCGACGGCTGTAGACGCCCCAGCCGCACCGCCAGATCAAAGCCATCCTGTACCAGATCCATCGTCTGGTTGCTGAGGACGATATCGACTTGCAGGCGGGGATACTTTTCGAGGAAATCATTAACCAGCGGCACGACAAAGCGTTCGCCATAGGCGACGGCGCAGGTCATGCGCAGCAGGCCGGTGGGGGTCTGTTGCAGCTCGCTGAGCGAGCGAAAGGCTTCGTCGCGGTCGTCGATCAGTCGCTGGCAATGGCCGTGCAGCAGCCGACCGGCTTCGGTCAACTGCACCGAGCGGGTGGTGCGGTAGAACAGGCGGGTTTGCAGGCGGTCTTCGAGGGCGGCAATGTGGCGGCTGACGTGCGAGGACGACACGCCCAGCCGCTCGGCGGCGCGGGTAAAGCTGCCGCAATCGGCGACGGCGGCGAATTCGTCGATGCCTTCCCAGTGGCTCATGCTTTCTCCCTGAAAATGGTTAATGATGGGCAATCGCCAAAGATTATCCCTGTTGTGCAATAATGTCTTGCGACAACAGAGGCTAATCAGCAGGCGAACGGCATGGCAGACTGAGCACCATGTTTTTGCAGGAGAGTCTTGTCCATGATTACGTCTCGCGCCGCCGTTGCCTGGGCCGCAGGCCAGCCGCTGACCATCGAACAGGTGCAGGTTGCCCCGCCCCGTGCCGGGGAAGTGCTGGTGCGCATCGTTGCCACCGGCGTTTGCCACACCGACGCCTTCACCCTGTCCGGCGATGACCCGGAAGGCATCTTCCCGGCGATCCTCGGCCATGAAGGCGCCGGGATCGTTGAGGAAATCGGGCCGGGGGTGACCTCGGTGGCGGTGGGGGACCATGTGATCCCGCTGTACACCCCGGAATGCGGCAAGTGCAAGTTCTGCCTGTCGGGCAAGACCAACCTCTGTCAGGCCATCCGCGCCACCCAGGGCAAGGGCCTGATGCCCGATGGTACCACCCGCTTCTCGGTCGGTGGCAAAGAGGTGTTCCACTACATGGGCACCTCGACCTTCTCGGAATACACCGTGCTGCCGGAAATCGCGCTGGCGAAGATCAACAAGGCGGCGCCGCTGGAAAAGGTCTGCCTGCTGGGCTGTGGCGTCACCACCGGCATGGGGGCGGTGATCAATACCGCCAAGGTCGAACCCGGCTCGACGGTGGCGATTTTCGGTCTGGGCGGCATTGGCCTGTCGGCGATTATCGGCTCGGTGATGGCGAAGGCCGAACGGATCATCGGCATCGACATCAACACCGACAAGTTCGATATCGCCCGCAAGCTGGGGGCCACCGACTGTATCAACCCCAAGGATTTCGACCGCCCGATTCAGGATGTTCTGGTCGAAATGACCGATGGCGGCGTTGATTACTCGTTCGAGTGCATCGGCAACGTCGATGTGATGCGCTCGGCGCTGGAATGCTGCCACAAGGGGTGGGGGGAGTCGGTGATCATCGGCGTTGCCGGTGCCGGTCAGGAAATCCGCACCCGTCCGTTCCAGTTGGTGACTGGCCGCGTGTGGCGCGGCTCGGCCTTTGGCGGCGTGCGGGGCCGGTCGGAGTTGCCCGATTACGTCGAACGCTACCTGAAGGGCGACTTCGAGCTGGACACCTTCATCACCCACACCATGGGCCTTGACGAGATCAACACCGCTTTTGACCTGATGCACGAAGGCAAGAGCATCCGCAGTGTGGTGATCTACTAGAGCATTTCTCGGTCTCCAAGGATCACGATAAATGCTCTAGTGACTTGTTATCCAAGCAAATACGTCGTCGCAGATGTGTCCATCTGCTCGGGATTTGCTCTAAAGCCATGATCGGGGGGACCTGTGTCAGAGCGATGCAGGCCCCTCCGGTGTGTGTGCCCAACCATGTGACAGGGGTATGATGATGACCGGTGAATTGACCTTGGTGGCCGCCAACAAGACCTTTGGCGGCTGGAACAAACGCTATCGCCATACCTCGGCGACGCTGGGCTGCGAGATGGTGTTCACCATTTTCCTGCCCCCCGGAGCCAGTGCCGAATCCCCGGTGCCGGTGGTCTACTGGCTGTCCGGCCTGACCTGCACTGACGAGAATTTCATCACCAAAGCCGGAGCGCAGCGGATTGCTGCCGAACTGGGGCTGGCGCTGGTCGCCCCCGATACCAGCCCGCGCGGCGAAGACGTGCCCGATGACCCGGACAAGGCCTATGATTTCGGTTTGGGTGCCGGGTTCTATCTGAACGCGACGCAACAGCCGTGGTCCAGTCATTACCGGATGTACGACTATGTTGTTGCCGAGCTGCCGACCCTGATCGAGCAGGCTTTCCCGGTGAGTGACGTGCGTTCGGTGATGGGCCATTCGATGGGCGGCCATGGGGCGCTGATTTGTGCCCTGCGCAATCCGGGCCGCTATTGCGCCGTGTCGGCCTTTGCGCCGATCGTCAATCCGATGGCGGTGCCGTGGGGGCAAAAGGCGTTCAGCGGCTATCTCGGGCTGGACCGCCAGAGCTGGCGCGAATGGGATGCCAGTGTGCTGATGGAAACTGCCGCCGAGCGCCTGCCGATCCTGATTGATCAGGGCGACCGTGACGATTTCCTTGATACGCAACTGCGCCCGGAAATCCTGCAAGAGGTAGCGGCCCGCGTCGGCCACCCGATGACCGTGCGGATGCAGGCTGGCTATGACCACAGTTATTACTTCATCGCTTCGTTCATCGAAGACCACCTGCGGTATCACGCCGAGGCGCTGAAGGGGTAGTTCCCCCTCGCCTTGGAGCAGTGAGTGCAAAAGTGGTTCCGGTTTTGCGCAAAATCACTGCGACAAAACAAAAAACAGGATCATGGAGCGCTGCTCCACACCTCGCTGGGGCCTTAGAGCGTTTTCACACCGAGCGAAAACGCTCTTCCCTTTGAGTGCCGCATTTTCCGAGCCGTTGACCGGAGACGGTCAACTTGAAAATGCTCTAAGGCCCCAGACCCCATTCCTTTGATCATAAAAGAAAAATGGGGGTTCGGGGCCTCAGGCCCCGAGCGGTCTCAGGCGGCAGCCTGCGCTTCCCTGCCAACTGTCGTATCCTGTGATGTTTAACGCACGCTGGTCTATCCGCCACTGCGCTGCCGGGGGCTGCTGTCGTTCGCCGGGCGTTCCAGCTCGGCGAACAGCCATTCCTGCCAGCGCTGGATTTTGGGCAGATCGTTGCGGGTTTTCAGGATGTTGAGGGTATAGCCCTGCACTTGCAGCCCCTTGAGGCCAAACGGAGCCACCAGCCGACGGGTTTGCAGCTCGCGCTGGACCAGCAGCAGGCTTTCCAGACAGACCCCCATGCCATCAACGGCGGCGCTGATCGACATGAACGAACGGTCAAAGCGCGGGCCGTGGGCAATGTCCAGCTTCACCTTGCGATGGTCGCGGTGCCAGTCGGCCCAGCCGACCAGACAGCGTTCGCTGTGGATCAGGACATGATGGCGCAGGTCTTCGACCGTGCGCAACGGGTGTGGCCCTTCCAGCAGGTGCGGGGCACACAGCGGCACAATGGTTTCGACCGGAAAGGGAATAACGATCGTTCCGGTCGGCTGTAACCGCGAGCCATAGCGGATATCGACATCCACATCTTCGCTCAGCAGGTCGCTGGGCGTTGCCGAGGCGTTCAGGCGCACGTCAATGTCCGGGTGGCGGGCGCTGAAACGGGCCAGACGCGGCATCAGCCACTGGGTGGCAAAGCTGGGGGTGGAATGAACCGTCAGGATGTCGGTCTTTTCGGTGCGTCCGACATTGCGGGTGGCGGCATCGATGCGGGCAAAGGCGGCGGCGATTTCTTCGGCATAGCGGCGACCGGCGTCGGTCAGGGTGACGGCGCGGTGCACCCGGTGGAACAGACGGACACCGATCTGTTCCTCTAAAAATTTCACTTGATGACTGACAGCCGACGGCGTGACCAGCAATTCTTCTGCTGCAAGCGCGAAAGAACCGTGGCGGGCGGCGGCTTCAAAGGCTTGGATTGCCTTGAGAGAGACCCGATGTTGCATTGTAGCAAATACATGAATTCATTTCACCTGAGAGTGATCCTTATTCGTTTGAGCCTGAAAAGACAAGCCCTTATCTTTTGATGACAGGCATTCAATAAACTCATGCCTCAGGCTACACAGCCCGCCCGCCCTGCTGTCGGGGCAGAGAGCAGGGCGGGATTTGGTTTGGTCGTTTAAGCAAATGCGTCGTCGCAGATGGTCCCATCTGCTCGGGATTTGCTCTGGCAAAAAGGAGAGTACCGTGACCACACCCCCTCCCGGGCATAATGCTTCGCTGGCAGAACGGGCCTATCGCATCCGGCGCAACGCCTTGCTGATGGGCGAAGTGCAGGGACAAGGCTATATCGCTCAGGCTCTTGATATCGCCGATGTGCTGGCGGTGTCCTATTTCCACGCCATGACCTATCGCCCGGAAGACCCGGAATGGGAAGGCCGTGACCGTTTCATGCTGTCGAACGGGCATTACGCCATTGCCCTGTACGCCGCCCTGATCGAAGCCGGGATCATTCCGCAGGATGAACTGGAAACCTATGGCAGCGATGACAGCCGTTTGCCAATGTCGGGCATGGCGGCCTATACGCCGGGCATGGAAATGTCGGGTGGCTCGCTGGGGCTGGGGCTGGCGCTGACCGTTGGCCGCTGTCTGGGCCTGAAGCGCAAGGGATCGGACTCCTTCGTCTACACCCTGTTTTCCGACGGCGAGCTGGATGAAGGCTCGGTGTGGGAAGCGATCCAGTCCGCCGCCCACTGGAAGCTCGACAACCTGATCGCCATCGTTGACATCAACAACCAGCAGGCCGACGGCCCGTCTTCGGACGTGATGGCCTTTGAGCCGCTGGTGGAAAAGATGCAGGCGTTCGGCTGGTTCACCCAGCGGGTTGATGGCAACGACATCGATGCTGTCCGCGCCGCCTTTGACGCCGCCCGCGCCTATCCGGGAGCCTGCCCGCGCATCATCATCGCCGATACGCTGATGGGGAAGGGGGTGCCGTTCCTCGAACAGCGCGAAAAGAACCACTTCATCCGCGTCGAGCCGCATGAATGGCAATTGGCCTTGCAGGCTCTGGACGCCGGGAGGACTTTCTGATGTCTGCCACCACCCCCCAAAAGCCGCGCCTGACCACCTCGGCGATGATTGCCTCGATTGCCTCCGAAGGTCAGCGCACCAGGTCCGCTCCGTTCGGCCATGCTCTGATCGAACTGGGCAAACAGCGCAGCGATGTGGTCGGCATGACCGCCGATCTGGGCAAATACACTGACCTGCATCTGTTTGCCAAAGCCTATCCCGAGCGGTTTTACCAGATGGGGATGGCCGAACAGGTGCTGATGGGGGCCGCAGCAGGCATGGCACGCGAAGGCGCGATGCCGTTTGTCACCACCTACGCGGTGTTTGCCACCCGGCGCGCCTATGATTTCATCCACCAGTCGATTGCCGAAGAACACCTGAACGTCAAGATTGCCTGCGCCCTGCCGGGGCTGACCTCGGGCTATGGTCCCAGCCATCAGGCGACCGAAGACCTGGCGCTGATGCGGGCCATGCCGGGGATGACGGTGATCGACCCCTGCGATGCGCTGGAAATCGAACAGGCCGTTCCGGCGATGGCCGCCCATCAGGGGCCGGTGTACATGCGCCTGCTGCGCGGTAACGTGCCGCTGGTGCTGGACGAATACGGCTATCAGTTTGAAATCGGCAAGGCCAGGATGCTGCGCGACGGGCCGGATGTGCTGATCATCTCGTCGGGCATCATGACCATGCGGGCGCTGGAAGTGGCCGGGGCGCTGGACAAGGACCAGATCGGCGCCGCCGTGCTGCATGTTCCGACCATCAAGCCGCTGGATATCAGCACCATCGTCCGCGAAGCCAGCCGTCCGGGTCGTCTGGTGGTGGTCGCCGAAAACCACACGGTGATTGGTGGTCTGGGCGAAGCGGTGGCGCTGGCCTTGTTGCAGGCAGGCGTTTCACCGGCCTTCCGCCATATTGCCCTGCCGGATGCCTTCCTTGATGCCGGGGCCTTGCCGACGCTGCATGACCGCTATGGCATTTCGACCTCGGTGATGACTGGCCGCCTCAAGGACTGGCTGGGTTGACCTTTTCCTCCTTTGTCCGGGCCTGAAACGGGTGCTGCCGACCGCTGGCACTCAACGCCCCCGACTTCCCTTTCAAAACGTTTTCCAAGGATGATCTGACGATGACGGTTTCTTCTCTTCTCGCTGGTAAGGTTGCCGCCATTTCCGGCGCTGCGTCCCTGCGCGGGATCGGCATGGCCACCGCCCGCCTGTTTGCCGAACACGGCGCAACCATTGCCATTCTTGACCTTGACGGCGCGGCGGCTGCCGAAGCGGCGGCGCTGATCGGGCCGCAGCATCGTGGCTATGCCTGCAACGTCACCGACCGCGCGGCCTGCCAGACCGCTGCCGAACAGATTGCCGCCGATCTGGGCAGCATTGACATCCTGATCAACAACGCCGGGATCACCCAGCCGGTCAAGACGCTGGACATTGATCCGGCCAGCTGGGATCGCATTCTGGACGTCAACCTGCGCGGCGTGTTGTACCTGTCGCAAGCGGTGGTGCCGTTCATGCAGAAAAACGGCGGCGGGGCGATTGCCTGCATGTCGTCGGTGTCGGCCCAGCGCGGTGGCGGCATTCTGGGTGGCCCGCACTATTCGGCAGCCAAGGCCGGGGTGCTGGGGCTGGCCAAGGCGATGGCGCGTGAATTCGGCATCGACGGCATTCGCGTCAACTGCGTTACGCCGGGCCTGATCCAGACCGACATCAACGCCGGCAAGATCAGCGATGAGAAGCGGACCGAGATCCTGGCCGGGATTCCCCTCAACCGTTTAGGGGAGCCGAAGGACGTTGCCGGTGCCTTCCTCTTCCTCGCCTCGCCGTTGTCGTCCTATATTACCGGGGCGGTGATTGACGTGAACGGAGGCATGCTGATCCACGGTTAACCCGGCTAACGGTTACGACCTTAACGGCCTGTTTTCGCATAATAACATCATCCTGCCCGAGCCATACAGGCTCCAAAGCCGCGAGCAAAAACAACAGCGGATACAAACAATCCCATCCTCAGGGAGGACCCCATGTCCAAAAACACCTTCTCCGTTTCCCGTCGTTCGCTGCTGCGGGCGGGTGGTTTCATGGTCGCCGGTGCGGCCACGTTGTCAGCCCCGTCCGTTCTGCGGGCCGCCCAGCCGATGCGCCTGACCTTTGGGCACGGTGCCGCGCCGGGCAACCCGCGCTCGCTGGCGGCGGAAAAGTTTGCCGAAGTGGTCAAGGCCAAGAGCAACGGTGCCATCGAGGTGTTCGTTGCCGGGGCCGAACAGTTGGGGAATGATGCGGCGATGCTGACCGCGGTCCGCATGGGCACGCTGGACATCACCGCCAACAGTCAAGGAACGGCATCGGCACTGGTGCCGGAAATGGCCGCCTTTGGCCTGCCGTTCCTGTTCCCCGAAGTCGCCGCAGCGGTCCTGTTGCTGAAGGGCGAACTGGGCAAGCCGCTGGCTGAAAAGTTTGATGCGGTGGGGATGGTCCCGCTCGACTGGTGGGACAACGGCATTCGCCACATCACCAACAGCAAGCGCCCGATCAACACCCCCGAAGACCTCTCCGGTCTGAAAATCCGCACCCCGTCCGATCCGATGACGATTGACATCTTCAAGGCGCTGGGGGCGGCAACCGCCCAGATTCCGTTCTCGGAACTCTATATCGCCTTGCAGCAAGGGGTGGTGGACGGTCAGGAAAATCCGCTGACCAACATTGCCAGCTCGAAACTGTTTGAAGTCAACAAGTACATCAGCCTGTCGGCCCACAAGTGGGAATCAACGCCGGTGCTGATGTCAAAGGCGGCGTGGGGCCGTCTGGACCAGAAAGCCCGCGACATTGTGAGTGAAGCGGTCAGCGAAGCCAGCCTGCTGCAGATCAGTCTGGTGGGCGAGGCAACAGCCAAACTGCAGGCCGACTTTGCCAACAATCCGGCGGTGGCGCTCAACACCATCGACCGTGAAGCCTTCCGCAAAAAGACGGCGTCGGTGTACGACGACTGGCAGAAAAAGCCGTTTGGTGATTTCGTCAAGAAGCTGCGCACTGCGGCGGGGGCCTGATCATGATGGCGGCTGTGGACGCCACTGAGGGTCGGTCTCCGGTCCTCCGGGTTCTCGACGCCATCGACCGTACTGTGGAAGCGCTGTGCCGAGGCATGGCGCTGTCCACCGGTCTGGCCCTGTTGTTCCTGATCTCGGTGGGGGTAGGAGCCCGCTACGTGATCCATGTCGGCGGCATCGACTGGGCAGAAGAGTTGCCCAAGCAGGTGTTCCCGTGGTTCATCATGTCCGGGGTGGTGCTGGCGGTGCGCGGTGGCAATCACATCGCCGTTGACCTGATCATGCGGGTGCTGTCCCCGGCCCTGCGTACGGCGCTGGTGGTGTTTATCAATGCGGTGGTTGCCGTTGCCTATGTGATGCTGTGCAAAACGGCACTGGATCTGGCGATCATTGCCGCAGCAGAAATCAACCCTGTTCTGGGAACGCCGGGCAGCTTGCCGTTTTATGCGCTGGCGATCGGCTCGATCCTGACCGCCATTGGCGCGGCATCAATTGCCGTACGGGTGTTCATTCTGGGAGCCGACGCGGCACCGCAAGGCAGGCCGGAGGATAGTGTGCAATGATCTCGATCCTGATCCTGTTGTTCTTTGGCTTGCTGGCGCTGGCCGTTCCGGTGGCCCATGTGCTGGTGATTGCCTCGGGCGGGGCCATTGCCCTTGGGTCTTCCCTGCCAGTGATGGTGCTGGCCCAGCAGATGGTCGGCCAGACCCAGTCGTTCCCGATGCTGGCCCTGCCGTTCTTCATCCTGTCCGGCAGCCTGATGATGAGTGGCACGCTGGGCGACAAGCTGGTCAATTTCGCCACCGAACTGGTGCAACGCTATCGCGGTGGACTGGGGTCGGTCAGTGTGGTCGGCAGTTGCGTGTTCGGTGGCGTGTCTGGATCGGCGGTTGCCGATGCCACCGCGCTGGGCGGGATGTTGATCCCGTGGCAAAAGCGGGAAGGCTATCCGGCGGCCTTTACCGCCGCCAACAACGCGGCGGCTTCGACCATCGCCATTCTGATCCCGCCGTCGATCCCGTTCATCCTCTATTCGCTGATTTCCAGTGTCTCGGTGTCCGAGCTGTTCCTCGCCGGGGTGTTGCCGGGCCTGATGCTGACCGCCGGGTTTGTCACGGTGTGTAATGTCTCGGCCCGGTTGCGCGGGTTCCCCTTGTCCCGCAAGCCGTTTGACGGCGCCCGCTGCCTGCGCCTGTTCCGCGATGCCCTGCCTGCACTGGCGATGCCGCTGCTGATTCTGGTGCTGCTGCGCTTTGGCATTGCCACCCCGACCGAAGTGTCGGTGATGGCCGTGCTGTATGCTCTGGCTGCCGGGGTGTTCATCTACCGTGACATGACCTTTCGCCGCTTTGCCCAGGCAGTGATCGCGGCCTGTGTTGCCACCGGGGTGGTGATGCTGGTGATCATGGGCTCGGCAGTGGTCAGCTGGCTGATCACCTATGCCCAGGTGCCGCAAGCCTTTGCCACCTGGTGTCTGGAAACCCTGCAATCCCCATGGCTGATCATTCTGGCGATGATCGTGATCATGCTGGTGGTGGGGATGTTCATCGATCTGGCCGCCGCCATCCTGCTGCTGGGGCCGATCTTTGTCCCGCTGGCGCAGAGCATCGGTCTGGATCTGCTGCAACTGGGCCTGATGATGGTGCTGACGCTGGCCATTGGCCTTTATACCCCGCCGGTGGGAACCACCCTGTTCATCTCCAGTTCGATTGCGCGGGTGTCGATCATCGCCGCCATGCGCGAGCTGTGGCCGTACTATGCGGTTGGTTTGGGAACCGTGCTGCTGTTTGCCTTCGTTCCCTTCATGACGCTCTGAGTATTCTCTCTCCCTCTCCCTTGCTGGCCTGATGTGCGCTCCTCCTGACTGTGTGAGGGGGAGTGACGGCCCCCTCCTTTCCTCTTTGTGGAGACTGGTGTGATGGCACCTGTAACCCCTGGGCATCTGGCCGATGCCATCCGCGTGCTGGCCATTGATGCCATCGAACGCGCAACCGAAGGCCATCAGGGCGTCCCGCTGGGGATGGCCGAAATTGCCACCGCCCTCTATACCCGCCACCTGCGGTTCAATCCGCAAGACCCGCTGTGGCCGGATCGTGACCGCGTGGTGCTGTCGAACGGCCACGGGTCGATGCTGCTGTACGCCTTGCTGCATCTGACTGGTTATCAGAAAATCGACCTGGAGCAGGTCAAGAGCTTCCGCGAACTGGGCTCGCACTGTGCCGGGCACCCGGAATACGACCCGGCGGCGGGGATCGAAGTCACCACCGGCCCGCTGGGGCAGGGGATTGCCAATGCGGTGGGGATGGCAGTGGCCGAAGCCCACCTGCGCGCCCGTTTCGGTGAAGGAGTGGTCAATCACCGCACCTATGCCTTTGTCGGTGACGGCTGTTTGCAGGAAGGCATTGGTCAGGAAGCGATTCAGCTTGCCGGGCATCTGGGGCTGGGCAAGCTGACCTTCTTCTGGGACGACAACCAGATCACCGACGACGGATCAACCGAGCTGTCGATCAGTGAAAATGTCGCGGACCGCTTCCGGGTGGCCGGTTGGCAGGTAATCGAGGTCGATGGTCACGATGTCGAAGCCGTCTCGGCGGCGATTACTCTGGCCCACCGCGACCCGCGTCCGTCGATGATTGCCTGTAAAACGGTGATCGCCAAGGGCATTCCGCGCCTGCAAGGTCAGCGTGGCGGCCACAGTGCCCGCCTGTTCCCCGAAGACCTCGCCGCCACCCGGCAGGCGCTGGGCTGGCCGCATGGCGGGTTCGACATCCCGTCGGACATTCTGGCGGGCTGGCGGGCGGCGGGCGAGCATGGCGCGCAGGATTATGTCGGCTGGCATACCCGGCTGGCGGCTTTGCCCGCAGCGCAGGCGGCAGCCTTCCGCGATGGGCAGGACGGGCGACTGCCGGAATGCTGGCAGGATGTGCTGGCGGATTACGCCAGCGAAATGGCCGCCAATCCTCAGCCGCTCTCGACCATCCAGTGTTCCGGCGAGGTGATCAGCCGTCTGTGTACGGTGGCTCCCGATCTGCTGGTGACCTGTGCCGACCTCGAAGCTCCGACCAATCACAAGCGGCAACTGGCGGCCTTCACCGCCACCAATCCCGCCGGGCGCTATGTCCATTGCGGCGTGCGCGAGCACCTGATGGGGGCGATGGTCAACGGCATGGCCGCCCATCGCGGCGTCAATCCGCTGAGTGTCACCTATCTGGCCTTTTCCGATTACCAGCGGCCCGCGATGCGGATGGCGGCACTGATGGGACTGCCCGCCAAATTCGTCTTCAGCCATGACTCCATTGGGGTCGGCAAAAACGGCCCGACCCACCAGCCAGTGGAAATTCTGGCCGCCCTGCGGGTGATGCCGAACATGCTGGTGTTCCGTCCGGCCGATGCGGTCGAAGTGGCCGAATGCTGGGAAGTGGCGCTGGAACAGACCCGCACGCCGTCCACCATGGTATTTGCCAAACAGCCGGTGCCGCCAGTGCGCGGTGATGGTGGCGTGGAAAACCGCGTCCGCCGTGGAGCCTATCTGCTGAAACCCGCCGAGGGTGGCCCGCGTCAGGTGACGTTGCTGGCAACTGGCAGCGAAGTCCATCTTGCCGTCGCTGCCCGTCAGCAGTTGCAGGCGGCAGGCATTGCAACGGCGGTGGTGTCGATGCCCTGCTGGGAGCTGTTCGACCAGCAGGACGCCGCCTATCGTGACGAGGTGCTGGGAACCACCGGTGTTCGTATCGGGGTCGAGGCAGCGTTGCGCTTTGGCTGGGATGCCTATCTGGGGCGGCAGGGCGGCTTTGTCGGCATGACCGGCTTTGGAGCCTCCGGCCCGGCAGACCAGCTGTACCAACATTTTGGCATTACCGTTGAAGCCATTGTACAACAGGCCCATTCTCTGTTGGCCTCGTCCTCCTGCTGCAAGGAACCTGCGTGATGCACAAGATTGTCTTCCTCGACCGTTCGACCATTGCACCGCAAATCACCGTGCGTCGCCCGGCGTTTGCGCATGAGTACGTCGAACATCAAAAGACCACCGCCGATCAGGTGGTCGAGCGGCTGGCCGGGGCGTCGATTGCCATCACCAACAAGGTGCCGCTGACCGCCGAGGTGCTGGCGCAGTTGCCGGACCTGAAGCTGGTGGCGGTCGCCGCCACCGGCACCGATTGTGTTGATAAGGCGTGGTGCCAGCAGCATGGCATTGCGGTCAGCAACATCCGGGGCTATGCGATCAACACCGTGCCGGAACACACCTTTGCCCTGATCCTCGCCCTGCGGCGGTCGATCGTGCCCTATCGTCAGGACGTGCTGGCGGGCGAATGGCAAAAGGCCAGCCAGTTCTGTTTCTTCAATCACCCGATCCGCGACCTTGGCGGTTCACGGCTGGGGATCATCGGCGAGGGTGTGCTGGGCCAGCGGGTGGCCGAGCTGGGGCGGGCCTTTGGCATGACCCCGCTGTTTGCCGCCCACAAGAATGCGCCGCCGATGGGACCACTGTACACGCCGTGGGACGAGGTGCTGGAAACCAGCGATATCATTTCGATCCATTGCCCGCTGACTCCGGCCACCCGCAACCTGCTGGGGCTGGCCGAGTTCCGCAAAATGAAGCGCAAGCCGTTGATCATCAACACCGCTCGCGGTGGTCTGGTGGTCGAGGATGATCTGGTGACGGCACTGGACGAGGGCCTGATCAGCGGCATCGGCTTTGATGTCACCGACGGCGAACCGCCCGCCGCCGACAGCCCGATGATGCGGCTGGCCCATCGTCCGAACGTCATCCTGACCCCGCATGTGGCGTGGGCGTCGGACGAGGCGATGCAAACCCTGTCTGACCAGTTGATTGACAATATCGAGAACTTCGTCAACGGCACCCCCAGCAATCTGGTGGCAGGGAGCTTCTGATCATGACCACACCGGGACGTACCATGACCTCTGCGCAGGCAGGCGACCTGCTGCGGCGCCTGTTTGCAACAGCGGTGGGTGCGGCCCAGCCAGCGCTCGCCATCCCCCCTCTGCTGCCCGCGTTATCCCTCCCACGGCAGGGCGGTCGGCTGGTGGTGGTGGGCGCTGGCAAAGCCTCGGCGGCGATGGCCAAAGCGGTGGAGGACCACTGGGACGGCCCGCTGTCCGGGCTGGTGATCACCCGCTATGGCTATGCCGAGCCGTGCCAGCGGATTGAAATCGTCGAAGCCGCCCACCCGGTCCCCGATCAGGCCGGGCTGGAGGCAACGCAGCGCCTGTTCCGGCTGGCCGAGGGCCTGAGCGAACAGGATACCGTGTTGTGCCTGATCTCGGGCGGCGGCTCGGCATTGCTGGCAGCGCCTTTGCCGGGGCTGACGCTGGCCGACAAGCAGCAGGTCAATCAGGCGCTGCTGACCTCGGGCGCGACCATCAGTGAAATGAATGTCGTCCGCCGCCACCTGTCGGCAGTGAAGGGCGGGCGTCTGGCAGCCGCCTTTCACCCGGCGCGGGTGGTGACACTGGTGCTGTCCGATGTGCCGGGCGATAACCCGGTCGATATCGCCTCTGGCCCGACCGTCGGCGACCCGACCACCTGCGCCGATGCGCTGGCCATCGTGCGCCGGTATGGCCTCGACCTGCCAGCGGCGGCGCTCGATATCCTGACCTCGGGGGCGGGGGAGAGCGTCAAGCCCGATGATCCGCGTTTGCAACGGGCCGAAATCCACTTGATTGCAACGCCGCTGATGGCCCTCGAGGCTGCCGCCGCCGTCGGGCGCGAAGCAGGCTTTGCGGTCCACATTCTGGGTGACGCTCTGGAAGGCGAGGCCCGCGACGTTGGCAAGGTGATGGCCGGTCTGGCCCGCCATGTCGCCCGCCATCAACAGCCCTTTACTGCGCCTTGCATCCTGCTGTCCGGCGGCGAAACCACCGTCACCGTGCGCGGCAATGGACGTGGCGGGCGCAACGTTGAATTCCTGCTGTCGCTGGCGATCACCCTTGCCGGGGAGGCTGGCGTGTACGGGCTGGCGGCGGATACCGATGGTGTCGATGGCCGCGAAGAGGTCGCCGGAGCGGTGATCACCCCCGACACCCTCGACCGCGCTCTGGCCGCCGGAGTGCGCCCGCTGGAGGCGCTGGATACCAACGACGCCCACAGTTTCTTTGCCGCTATCGGTGATCAGGTGACCACCGGCCCGACGCGCACCAATGTCAACGATTTCCGGGCGATACTGGTGGTGTAGGGGGGGGGGGGAAGTGTGCGGGGCGCTGCCCCGCCCCCCGCTGGGGCCAGTCGGCCCTAGGCCCCATGAATGGGCTTATGTTACAGGCGGAAACGGTTGCGGATTAGGAGGCTGTGCTCGGGATGGTGCTTCTCAGGCGCTGGAGGGCAATTTGCAGTGCATCGTCATTAAATAGTTTATCTTTACGGCGAGCAAACTCAGGCCCAGCTTTCCAGTGCTGCAATCCTGCACGTATGGACTCTACCGTATCGGCAACACCGTCCCGATTTAGGAGCCAGTCAACTGTGGATAAAAGCTCCATTCCGAAAGGAGATTCAAAGCCATTAATGAGGTCTATGGTTGCTCTTAAGGCTGGCAAATATGCTTTTGCCTCACTGTTCAGGTACACGCGAAGATGCTCCCTACGACTGTCATCGAACCAAATGACATCCTGAGGGCTTGCATCGCTGATGCGTTTTTCGCAGTGTAAATAGCTTCCATCAAGATTGTTGAGCAGCTTGTCAAGCCGATTGGCATAGGGCCCATATTTATGGGCGGTGAAATGAAGATTCAGGGGATTGTCTTCTGGGTTATAGTATTCAATCATTCTTTCAAGAAACCATGCCAACTTCTGGATCTCCAACAGGCTGCATTCCATGCCAGATATCCAATAGCTTCGTACCAGCTCTGCAATCAAGGCTCGTGCCGGAGTTAATTTTTCGACTCCGGCTCTTTTTGCGACATTCTGATATTTTTGGGTTGGCTCAAATACCATGATGTCGAGGGGCATGTCTCCCAGAGCAGATTCGATTGCTGGCCGAACCTCCTCCCACCGCAAACCGCCATTTCCAGCGCCAAGCGGGGGTATCGCCACGGATTTGATGTTCTTTTCGATTAAGGCAGCCCGCAAATCCTGCAAGCCATTAACAATCCATTCCATGCGCGATGGCGTTCGCCAGTGTTGTTTGGTTGGAAAGTTGAAAATCCATCGAGGCCCGCCTAACTCATTGACCTCGGTGATAAACATTTTTCCGACCTGGACACCACCAGATTTGCAGGCTGATGCATACAGGCGGAAGTTTTCCGGAAAGCGCTCCTTAAACATCAGAGCGATCCCCTTTCCCATCACGCCAACCGTATTTACCGTGTTCACCAATGCTTCAGCTTGCGTGTCTAGCAAATTGCCTTGAACATACTGAATCATTAGAAGTACAACCCCGTTCGAACATGGACCGATAAGCTCAGCTTGCGCTTCTGTACCTCATGCTCGAGGTCAGCTTTAACGTCGTCATTGTAGCACACCATTCCTAAAAGTCCCTCAACGGGCAAGTGGCGGTGAATCAGCGCTTCAGCTTGATAGCGTTCGAATTTGACAGGATCATCAGCATCCCGATTGAAATTCCGGTTTTGTATGATTTGCCAGTCAATATTGTGGAGGTCATTTAAATCATTGTAAAAATTTGCCCACATGTAATATGCATGGCTATCGGTGAACACAAAATGAGTTCCCATGGAATTTATTTTTGGGAGACTGGAGGCAAGAATTATTATTTCTTCGTGCTTTCTTTTTGATACTCCACCTCGCCCAGTAAGGACGTTCATCATCATTGGTGAAAGTGGTGTGAAATAAAACGGAATGTAATCTCCCAAAAAGCCTCTTGGGTCGATCGGGACGGGACGCTCTGCACGCTTACTGATCAATTCCGGGTTGCCGATGTCAGTCCAAGCGGGAGCCTTTACGGCGCTATTCGCACAGTGAAGGCCGTTATCCAGCACCCAAGGAATGTTATCCCGGTGAAGTATCCGCCATATCAGCGCTTTTTTTGGGTTGAGCTTCGTCAGCAAGAAATAAACATTCCAGGATTTACGGTAATACCAGTGGTCGCGTTTGCCTCTTTTATCATTGCACGGACAGTCGCTGCAACGGTGTCGGTCTTGACAAAAATTTTGGCGAACATGCTCACTGGCACCACTCCCGGGGCAAGGCATTCGGCCATGCAGACGCTTTTTGTGTGCTCATTGTGGTAATCTCTTGTGTCCATCGTTTCCCAGTCGATAGCGGAGAAGCCGTCTGTATAGTCCATGATCTCCAATTCACCAGTTGCCAACGGGTGGTGGGGAATGATCTTCCAGTTGTTCTTTTTGGCTGTGTCCCTGTAAACAGAGATCAAAACAAAATCTTTTTTTGGGTAATCTGTTTGGACACGTCCATCAAACGGGTTTTTTGCAAACCAATGAAATGGAACGCATTCGTCTAAACCATTTTTTTTCCTTTTTTGAAGAATGTTGTGATCAGCGATATCCATAAAATTGGATGCGTGCGATCTTGGCAATAATCCTCTTTCAAGTATTTTTTCAAAATTATCGAGAGTTGTTATATGATATATAAGCTTTTTATCTTTTATTGAATCTTTTTTATCTTTTGTTGAATCTTTCATTTTATTTATCTCGGAGAGTCTTGCCATTTTATTGGATATCCTTCCATATGTTTTTGATGAAAATATACACTTATTGAGTGCATGTTCATTTGTGCATTCTTTGATGCTGTGATGTCAATGTAAAAATTGATTATTTTGTAATTAAATCATCTTTTAAGTGTGTATGGTCTTCGCCCTTTGTGTGGGGGGTATGATGAGAGTGAATACCCCTCACTCCCCCATCGGTAACGCAATCCGCACCGCCAGCCCGCCATGGGCGCGGTTGCGGGCCGAGATGGTGCCCTGGTGGGCCTCGATGGCGCGGCGGGCGATGGCCAGCCCCAGACCAAAGCCGCTGTCGCTGCTGCTGTTGCTACCGCGCACGAACGGCTCGAACAGGTTGGGTAAATCGTCGTCGGCCACGCCGGGGCCGTCGTCTTCGATGGTGATTACCAGTGTTCCCTGCACGGTGTCGGGGGCGGCGGTGACGGTGATGGTACCGCCGCCGGGGCTGTAGCGCAGGGCGTTGCGGACGACGTTTTCCAGCGCTCGGCGGATCAGTCTGGCGTTGCCGGACAGGATCGGGCCGTCTTCGGCATCGACGCCGGTCAGCTCGCGCAGCCGGGCGGTGATCTGGACCTGCGAGCTTTGCGCCTCAAAGGCGGCATCGGCCAGCACCGCTTCGATCAGGTGATAGACGGCGAAATAGCTCTCGCCGTCCTTGCCACCGGCTTCGGCGCGCGACAGGGTGAGCAGCTCGCCGACCATGTCGTCCAGCCGTTTGCCTTCGGCTTCGATGCGATCCAGCGTTGCCTCCAGCTTTTGCGGCGACTGGCGGGCGAGGCCAACCGCCATGTGCAGGCGGGCCAGCGGCGAGCGCAGTTCGTGCGAGACATCGTGCAGCAACTGGTCACGGGCGGCGACCAGCTTTTCCAGCCGCTCGGCCATGCGGTCAAAGGAATGGGCCAGATCGGCCAGCTCGTCGCGGCGGCTGCCCATCACGCCCTGCACGCGGGCGTGCAAATCTCCCCCGGCGAGGCGCCCAAAGCCGCTGCGCAAGGTCTGGATCGGGCGGATCAGGTACCACGCCAGCACCGAGGCAAACCCCAGCCCGCCGACCACCCCCATCACCCACAGCTCGGGCGGCATCTGCCACGGATAGGGAATTTGTCGCGGGCGGCGCGGCTCGTCGGGCAGGCGGTGGCGGATCAGATAGCGGGTGCCATCAGGCGCGACAGCCTCGGCATCGCGGTAGCGCACGGTCTCGGGTAACAGCGAGCGGGTTTCCGGCGTTGCCACCGCCACCATCGCTTGGTCACGCTCGGGCCAGCTCTGGATCAGGGTGGTGGCTCCTTGTAGCCCGCCGGTGGAAATGGCCCAACTGATCGAGGCAACATGGGAACTGGCCGAGGCATCAAGGTAATAGGTATCGCCGGGGCGGTGGCTGTCGCCCAGCAGGGCGATGTAAATCCACAGGCCTTCGACGATCAGGATGAAGGTCAGCCAGAACCCGAGCAGGATTTTCCAGAACAGCCGCTGCCCCAGCACCAGACGGAACAGGTGGCGGCCTTGCTGGTGCAGCGGGGTCATGGCAGGGCCTTCATCAGATAGCCAACGCCGCGCACCGTTTCGATCGGCACCTGCTCGGCCCCCAGCGACGCCGCCAGTTTCTGGCGCAGGTTGCTGATGTGGACATCAATACTGCGGTCATAGGGCTCACGCGGGCGGCCCAGCACCCGCAACGACAGTTCATCCTTGCTGACCACCGTGTCGATAGCCTGCAACAGCACTTCCAGCACGTTGAACTCCGAGGCGGTCAGCTCAAGCTGCACGCTGCCACACCACACCCGCCGCGAGCCGGAGGCCAGCCGCAACGGGCCGTTGACCAGTTCGTCCGGCGGAGCCGCCGGGGCCGGGGCTGCCGGTTCATGCGTCCGGCGCAGCACCGCACGCAGGCGGGCGACCAGTTCACGCGGGTAACAGGGCTTGGGCATGTAATCGTCAGCGCCCATTTCCAGCCCGATCACCCGGTCGATGTCGTCGCCCTTGGCGGTCAGCATGATCACCGGCAGCGAACTGCTGTGGCGGATGTGGCGCAGCACGTCAATGCCGCCGATCCGTGGCAGCATGATGTCAAGGATCACGGCAGCAAAACGCCCGGACAGCGCCGCTGTTACTCCGGCGTCGCCGGTGTGGACCGCTTCGACCTCAAAGCCTTCGGCGGTCAGGTACTCCGCCAGCAGCGAGGTCAGTTGCACGTCATCGTCAACCAGCAAGATCCGCATGCCTGCTCCTTATCATGCTCTGCCTGCATCATAAGCGAGGAAACAGGGCCTGTCAGGGGGCTGGCACCATGGGGTGGCGGCTCTTTACACAACCTTTACCATCCGCTTGCACAGACTTAACCTCGGGATTGCGGGCCGACGGGGTATCGTATCGATCAGAGTTTTATCAACGATGGTGCGGTACGGTGACTGAGACAAAATCCCCCTCGACGAAACGGGCGCGTTTGCTGAAACGGGCCGCTGTTCTGGCCGTCGTGCTGGCGGTTGGGGCCGGTGGCTGGATGCTGATGTTCCCGCCCGCACCGCCCAGCCTGCCGCCGATGGTGCAGGTGCAAAAGGCCGACATTTCGGAAACCGTGCTGGCCTCGGGTACGCTGGAAGCCTTGGAGATGGTCAGTGTCGGCGCGCAGGTGTCGGGCAAGATTGACGCCATCAACGTGCAGCTTGGCGACCGGGTGACGACCGGGCAAAAGCTGGCGCAGATTGACTCGCTGACCCAGCAGAACAGCCTGCGCAAGGCTCAGGCCGAGCTGGCCAACATCAAGGCCCAAAAGGCCGCCAAACAGGCGACGCTGCGGCAGGCCGAGCTGGATTTCGCCCGCCAGCAGCAGATGATCAGCCGTAACGCCAGTTCGCGGCAGGATTATGATGCCGCCGAAGCCACGCTGGCGACGGCGCGTGCCGACATTGCCGCGCTGGATGCGGAAATCGCGCAGGCGGAAATTGCGGTTGATACCGCCAAGCTCGATTTGGGCTATACCGAAATCACCGCACCGATGGACGGCACCATTGTGTCGGTGCCGGTGAAAGTCGGGCAGACGGTCAACGCCAGCCAGTCCACCCCGACCATCGTGCAGGTGGCGCAACTGGACACCATGACCATCAAGGCGGAAATTTCCGAAGCCGACGTGGTGCGGGTGAAGCCGGGGCAAAAGGTGTACTTCACCATTCTGGGCGAGCCGGATCATCGTTATGAAGCCTCGTTACGCTCGATCGAACCGGGGCCGACCTCGTACAGCGAAACGACCAGCAGTTCCAGTTCGTCGTCCAGCTCTTCCTCCAGTTCCTCGTCCAGTTCGTCCTCCAGCAGCGCCATTTACTATAACGGCGTGTTTGATGTGCCGAACCCGGAGCACAAGCTGCGCATCGACATGACCGCCGAGGTGTCGATCATTCTGAACGAAGCCAAAGGGGCGCTGACCATTCCGGCCTCGGCACTGGGCGACCGTCGCAAGGATGGCAGCTATCAGGTGCAGGTCGATGGCGGCGAGCCGGGGAAAATCGAGACCCGCACGGTCAAGGTTGGCATCAACAACAACGTGACGGCGCAGGTGCTGGACGGTCTGAAAGAAGGCGACTGGGTGATCAGCACCGACCAGAGCGCCAAATCCGCCGCCAGCAGTGGCGAGCGGCGCGGGCCACGCGGGCCGATGGGGTTTTAAGCGATGAGCGCACCCTTGCTTGAGTTGGAGGCTCTGGAGCGGGAATTTCCCGCCGGAGACGACACAATCACCGTGCTGAAAAAGGTCTCGCTGACCATCGAGGCTGGCGAGATGGTGGCCATCATCGGCACGTCGGGATCGGGGAAATCGACCCTGATGAACATTCTCGGCTGTCTGGACCGGCCCACCCGGGGAAGCTATCGCATTGCCGGGCGCGACGTGCGCGATCTGGACGGTGACGAACTGGCCGAGCTGCGCCGCGAACATTTCGGCTTCATTTTCCAGCGGTACCACCTGTTGCCGACGCTGACCGCGCTGGAAAACGTTGAAATTCCGGCTATTTATGCCAGCGCGCCGCGCGAGGCCCGCCGCAGCCGGGCGGACAGCTTGCTGCGCCGTCTGGGGCTGGGGGACCGGCTGGAACACCGGCCAAGCCAGCTTTCCGGCGGTCAGCAACAGCGTGTCAGCGTGGCACGCGCGCTGATGAACGGCGGGCGCGTGATCCTCGCCGACGAGCCGACCGGGGCGCTCGATACCCACAGCGGGCAGGAGATGCTGAAGCTGCTGGCCGAGTTGCACGGCGAAGGCCACACCATCATCATCGTGACCCATGATCCGAACGTGGCCGCCCATGCCGAGCGGATCATCGAAATCAGCGACGGCGAAATCATCGCTGACCGCCGCCAGAAAGCCGTGCGTGCCGGAGCCGCCAAGGCTCCGCCGTCGGCGCTGGGCAAGAGCGGCCTGCGGGCAGAACTGGACCGCTATGGCGAAGCTCTGCGGATGGCGGTCAAGGCGATGCTGTTCCACCGCATGCGTACCTTTCTGACCATGCTGGGGATCATCATCGGTATCGCCTCGGTGGTGTCGGTGGTGGCGCTGGGTACCGGCTCGCAGCAACAGATTTTGTCCAGCATCAATGCGATGGGGACCAACACCATTCAGGTGTTCCCCGGCAAGGGCTTTGGTGACCGTGATTCGGCCAAGGTGCAAACGCTGGTGCCGGATGATGCCACCGCGCTGGCCGGACAGCCTTACGTGGACAGTGTGACCCCCAGCGTGTCGAGTACGGTGGTGTTGCGCTATCGCAATCTGGACCTGAGCGCTTCAGTGTCCGGTGTCGGGCCACAGTTCTTCCGCGTGCAGGGCTATGAGATGGCCCGCGGCATCGCCTTTAACGACCAGAGCGTCGAACGGCGGTCGCAAGAGGTGGTGATTGACGACACCACCTATAAAAAGCTGTTCCCATCCGGCGGCAATCCGGTCGGCGAGGTGATTTTTCTCGGCAAGGTGCCACACCGGATCATCGGGGTGACCAAGCCGAAGACCAGCCCGTTCGGCAATGCGGAAACCTTGCGGCTGTGGGTGCCCTATACCACCGCCATGAGCCGGATCAGCGGCCAGTCCTATCTGGGTAACATCATCATCCGTGTGCGCGATGATTACGACATGACGGTCGCCGAAGGGGCGCTGACCAAGCTGTTGCAGCGTCGTCATGGCGGGCTGAAAGACTTCTTCATCATGAACACCGACAGCATCCGCCAGACGGTGCAAAGCACCACCGGCACCATGACCTTGCTGGTGTCGATGATCGCGGTGATTTCGCTGATTGTTGGTGGCATCGGGGTGATGAACATCATGCTGGTGTCGGTGACCGAACGAACCCGCGAAATCGGCGTGCGCATGGCGGTCGGGGCGCGGCAGAATGACATTCTGCGCCAGTTCCTGATCGAAGCGGTCTTGGTCTGCCTGCTGGGTGGCGTGCTGGGGGTGCTGGTGGCGTTGTCGCTGGGGCTGGTTCTGACCGATCTGATCGGCTCGGTGAAAATGGTCTATTCGACCACCTCGATTGTAGCGGCGTTTGTCTGTTCGACCCTGATCGGGGTGATTTTTGGTTTTCTGCCCGCCCGCAATGCGGCGCGGCTTGATCCGGTGGAGGCTTTGGCGCGGGAATGATGGTCCAGATGCAACAATATCGTATGCCCCTGCGCTGGGTTCTGCTGGCGGGTACCGCCCTTTTGCTGGCAGGCTGCGGGCCATTACTGGAAACGGAATACCAGGCCCCGACGGTGCAGGCGCCGCCGCAATGGTGGCAGACTGCTGGTGGTGTGTCGGTTGATCAGGTCAGTGTTGACCCGTGGTGGCGGGACTTCAACGACCCGCTGCTTGACCGCCTGATCGCTGAGGCCCTGACGAAGAACAATGATCTGGCCTCGGCGGCGATCAAGGTGCGCAAGGCGCGCCTGCAAGCGGGTCTGTCCGAGCGCGCCCTGTGGCCGTCGCTGTCGGTCGATGGCTCCGGGCAGGCGGAAAAGACCCTGCGCAATACCCAAAGCGGCAGCGGCTCTGCCGGTTCGAGCAAGGGCACCGAGCGCAGTTACAGCCTGAATGGCTCGGTCAGTTACGAAGCCGATCTGTGGGGCCGCCTCAGCCGGGCCGCCGACGCCACCCGCTGGGAAGCCGAAGCCACCGAACAGGACCGCGCCAGCACTGCCCTGTCGCTGACCGCCACCACCGCCACCCTCTATTGGCAGGTGTTGTATTATCAGGACCGGATGCGGCTGGCGCGCGAAAGCATTGCCTATACCCAGCGGTCGCTGGATCTGGTGCAGGCGCAGGTGGACAGCGGTGCAGCCTCGCCGCTGGAGCTGTTGCAGGCCCAGCAGAGTGTTGAAACACAAGAGGCCGAGGCGACCCAGATCGAGCAAAGCCTGATCGAAAGCCAGACCGCGCTGGCGGTGCTGTTTGATGGCCCGCCCAGGGCGATGGGGCTGGATGAGCTGCATTTGCCCACCACCCCCATTCCGGCGGTGCAGGCCGGAGTACCGTCGTCGGTGATGGCCCGTCGCCCCGATATCCGGGCGGCTGAATTGCGCCTGCGTGAAGCATTGGCAACCGTTGATGCCAAACAGGCCGATTACCTGCCTCAGTTGACGCTGACCGGCGGTGGTGGCAGTTCAAGTGCGACCTTGCTCAATCTGCTCAGTAATCCGGTGCTGACGCTGGGGGCTGGCTTGACCCTGCCGTTCCTGAACTGGAACGAAATGCAGATGAACGTCAAGGTGTCCGAGGCCGACTATCAGGATGCGGTGGTGTCGTTCCGCCAAACCCTCTACGCCGCCTTTGCCGAAATCGAAAACGCCCTGTCGGCCCGCCGGACCTATGCCGATCAGGCCGACCGTTTACAGCGGGCACTGGATGCGGCCCTACAGGTCGAGGACATCTATCAGGTGCGCTACAACGCCGGGGCGGCCACCATGCAGGAATGGCTGGACGAACAGGAAAAGCGCCGCACGTTGCAGGTGTCTTTGCTGGAAAACCGCTTTAACCGCCTGCAGGCACAGGCAACGTTGTACAAGGCGCTGGGCGGTGGCATGGGGGCTGTGCAGCAATAGGCCCCCCTTTAGAGCATTTTCAAGTTGACCGTCTCCGGTCAACGGCTCGGAAAATGCGGCCCTAAAAGGGAAGAGCGTTTTCGCTCGGTGTGAAAACGCTCTAACCCCTGACAAAGTGTGTTCCCTTAGCCATGGTTGCCATTTTTCTGTCGGATGGCAGGAAATGGCAATGATAGCATGACCAGTCTGTTTCTGATGGTCGTTGTGGGGGCGATGCACTCTGGTCAAAAAAGTCCGTCAAATACCGGGCCGATGATCATGTCTTCAGTTGGCGCTGAAGGCCGTGGTGGAGCCGTGCCCGGAGAGCCGGACAGCAAGCTGTCGTATCGTTCGGCGATGTGGGGATTGTCCCTTGGCGCTGCCGCCCTGCTGGGGGTGGCGGCCCTGATGGTGGTGATGGCCTTTCTGCGCATTGTCACCATCGCTGACAAGGCCGAGCAAGAGGTGGTGCCGCAGGTTCTGCTCCAGCAGCAACAGGCGGTGATGGCGGCGGATCTGGCGCGGGTCGCTGAAATGATCCTTGGCACCACCGACCGTGATGACCGGGCCAGCGCCCTCAATGAATCGGAAAGCATTGCCCACCAGTTTGCGCTGGTGGCCAACATTGATGTGCAGAGCAAACTGGACGCCGCGCTGCACGCGGTGCGGCGCAGCGCCTATCGGGCCGACATGCGCGATGCGCTGGACCAGTCGATCACCGGGCATCTGATTCGGGTCGATGCCCTGTTGCCGCCGTTGGGCGGGACGGTGGGCAAGGCCGACAGCTATGCCACCCAGTTGTTGTTTGAAACCCGCCATGTGTTGTACGAGGCCGCCATTGCGCCGACCGAGGCCCGTTTGCAGAACCTGCGCGAACGGTTTGCCGTTCTGGGGCAGGAAATGGCCACCGTCAGTCAGAACGGGGCCGTGCCCCGCACCGGGGGACGGGCCTTTACTCTGGAGGAGATGAACCGTTTTTCGGTCATTTTCGACCTGCGGGCGGAATCCCTGGCGGTGCGGGAACAGGTGCGCAGTGAAACCGCCACCGCCCGTCGTCAGTTGGCCGAGCTGTCCAACAGCCTGTCTGCCGATGCAGCGGCCAATGCCAGCCAGTCTGCCTCTGATATTGTGGCGATGGGCCATAGCGGGGTCATTCTGGTCGGTCTGGCGTCGGGCATCGCCTTGCTGGTGCTGGGGGCGGTGATGGTCTTTCTGGTCCGCCATACCATGGGGCCGATTTTGCGCGCCCATTCGGCGCTGGAAGCCATCCGCCGTGGCGAAACCGCCGTGCATGTCGAGCCGTCATCCCTGCGGGAATTCAACGCCATCGGCCAGTCGGTCGAGCAATTGGGAACGGTGCTGGCCCAGCTGAAGGTCAAGGAGCAAGCCGCGCTGCGGACGCAGGAGCAGTTGCAGTTCATTTTTGATGTTTCGCCGGTTCCGTTCATCCTCAACAACGTGGCGACCTCCGAGGTCATTGCCGCCAACGATGCTGCCTGTGCCCTGTTCCGTCTGGAGAAAGATGCCTTCGTCGGGCGGTTGATGCGTGAATTCTGGATTCACTCCCGCCATCGCGAGGAAATGATCTCGTTTCTGGAGCAGAATGGCAGCGTGAACGGCTTTGAAACCCACATGCTGACCTCGCAGGGCAGTGATTTCTGGGCCAACATTTCAGCCCGTACGGTGGTTCTGGATGGGACGCAGGTGGTTCTTTCGGCCTTTTACGACGTCACCGAACAGCGGGCCTATGAAACCCGTCTCCATGGACTGGTGCAGGATCTGGAGGACACCAACAGCGAGCTGGAGCAGTTCGCCTATGTTGCTTCGCATGATCTGCAAGAGCCGTTACGGTTGGTGATGAGCTATCTCCAACTGTTGAAAATGCGCAACGGAGACGCCCTCAGCTCCGAGGGGCAGGAGTTTCTGGGCTTTGCCGTCGATGCCGCCCGCCGGATGCAGCAAGTCATCCTCGACCTGTTGGCCTATTCCCATGTCGGGCGTGATGCGGCGGTGCCTCAGCCGGTTCCGTTACAGGAAGTGCTGCGGGATGTGCAGGAAATCCTGTCGGTCGCCATTGCCGAAACGCAGGGCCATCTGGATGTGGCCGAAAGTCTGCCGGTGCTGAAAGGCGAGCGGGGGGAGCTGGTCCGCCTGTTCCAGAATCTGGTCGGCAATGCGTTGAAATACCATGCAACCGATCGGTCCCCCCATATTCGCGTGTTCGCCCGGCAGGATAATGGCGGATGGGAAATCACCGTGGCCGATAACGGTATCGGCATCCCCGAAGACTATCGCAGCAAGGTGTTCGAAATGTTCCAGCGCCTGCATGGCGAGGGCGAATACAGCGGGACCGGCATCGGGCTTGCCATCTGCCGCAAGATTGTCGAACAGCACAAGGGCCGGATCTGGGTTGATCCCGATGGCGGGTGTGGTGCGCAGGGGCAGGGGTGTGCGCTGAAGGTGTGGTTGCCGGTGGTGGATGCCCTGACGGGGTAGAAAATTCGTAGGAGCGTACTGGCTATACTGCCTGAAACGTGTAGATTTTGAAGTTGCCAATCGTATTTATCTGCATCATATAATTAACCTTGATGATTGCAGATAGAATTTTTTTCTAGGAGAAATGTGTAATGGCCTGTTCTCTTTGCCGTGAGGAAGGGCATAATTCTCAGACATGCCCTAATGTGAGGCGTTGTTCTGGTTGTGGTCAACCGGGACATGATATAAGGAATTGCCCCAATGTACGACGTTGTTCTGGCTGTGGTAAGCCGGGGCATGACATAAGGAACTGTCCTAATGTGCGACGTTGTTCAAAATGCGGTAAGCCAGGACACGATTTAAGGAATTGCCCCGAAAGATAGCGGTAATTACCGTGCACCCAGACAAGTAAGTTTAAAGAAAAAATCCCCGTCATTGCTGGCGGGGATTTTCAGGTTTTGCCGCGATGGGTAAACGCGGGAAAAGCAGGCAGCCGAGGGCAGCGAGCGCAAAAGGGATTCCGCTTTTGCGCATCTTGCTGCGGAAAATCAGGCGGCTTGTTCTTCCAGGTCTTCCCGGCGCAGGCCGAAATGGCCAGTGCGCGCATGGGAACCATCGGGGAAACGCCAGACGGTCGGGGCGCTGCCGCCGCTCTGGGTCAGGGTCGGGCTGACGGCGTGGCCGCCAAAGCCCATGACGATTTCATCAGCCAGCGCGGCAATGGTTTCCGGCGCGATGCTGGCGCGCCAGTTGTTGCCATAGCGGCTTTCCATGGTCAGGGCAAAAAGGTTGTAAGCGTGCGTTGCGGTCGGCGTAACGGCCATGATGGTGACTCCTTACCCATAGTGGCGGCCCTGTCGGGGCCTTTTTGTCAGTGAAAACCGATCGTGGGCGATCGGTTTTGAAGAACTCTTTTCTGTTCTTCATTGCAGTGCAACATAACATATGCTGCGACTGCACACTACCAAAAAGTCTATATCAGGAAAGAGTTACCTAAGACCCGCTGTGCGGGTTGTGCTCCCATATGGCCTTGATAGCGCACGGCATTGGTATACTTTTCTGCGCTGCGGTAGATGCTTGAAAACGACGGGTCGGATATGCGTCATATGCATGTCACCAATTCCGCCATTCCCATGGAAAGGGGGTGGCGGAAAGTCGCCATACCCGCGTATGCACACATTCCACCCAAAGTCGTAGAAAATCGGGGTGATAGGGCTGTTTTTCAAGGAGTAAACAGAACTGCCCCCTTGTGCCGACCCTGTCCGGGCAGGCACAATGCGACCCTTTGTATCCGCGACAGCCGCCACCCCGGAGCCTGGTCTGATGAAGAAAGAAAGCCGTATCGTTCATGCCGGTCTGCACCCTGACCGCTTTGAAGGCGTGGTGAATCCGCCGGTTTTCCGGGCGTCGACAGTGTTGGCTCCGACAGTGGCCGAGCTGAAAGCCCGTCATTCCCAGCGATTCGACGTGACCTATTATGGCCGCTATGGCACGCCAACCACCCGCGCCCTCGAGGAAGCGGTGGCCGAGATCGAAGGCGGCAGCAAGGCGATTCTGGTCAGTTCCGGGTTGGCGGCGATCAGTTCGACCTTGCTGGCCCTGCTGCGGCAGGGGGATCACCTGCTGATGGTTGACAGCGCCTATTACCCGACCCGGGCCTTCTGTGACCAGATTCTGGTCACCTATGGCATTGAGACCACCTATTACGATCCGATGATCGGTGCGGGCATTGCCGACCTGATCCGGCCCAACACGCGGGTGGTGTTTACCGAAAGCCCCGGTTCGCAGACCTTTGAAGTGCAGGACATCCCGGCGATTGCCGAGGCCGCCCATGCCGCCGGGGTGCTGGTGGTGATGGACAATACCTGGGGCCTGCTGTCGTTCCAGCCGTTTGAAAAAGGGGTGGATGTGTCGTTGCAGGCGGCGACCAAATATCTGGGTGGCCATTCCGATGCCATGCTGGGGACCATTGCCACCGCCGACCGCGCCCTGTGGGAGCGTATCAAGAACCACGTCTGCCTGATGGGCCACGCGGTGGGGACCGAGGAAGTGTACCTTGGGCTGCGCGGTGTCCGCACGTTGCCCATTCGCCTGCGGCAGCATTTCGAGGCCGGTCTGACGGTGGCGCGCTGGCTGGAAAGCCGTCCCGAGGTCGCCCGTGTCCTGCATCCGGCCTTGCCGGGCTGTCCCGGTCATGACCTGTGGAAACGCGATTTCACCGGCGGTTGCGGCCTGTTTTCGATTGAACTGGCGCTGCCGGCGTCGGGTGATCTGCCCGAGGCGGCGGTGAACGAGATGCTCGACCATTACCATTTCTTCAAGCTGGGGTATTCGTGGGGCGGCTTTGAAAGTCTGGTGGTTCCGGCAACGCCGCTGCGGACCGCTGCTCCGCTGCCTGCCGGAACCGGGCCGATTGTGCGTTATCACGTTGGCCTCGAAGATACCGATGACCTGATTGCCGATCTGGAACAGGGATTCGACCGATTGAAGGCCGCTGTGGCCGCGCTGTGATTTTTGTGTAAGGAAAGAGGACGATGACGGTTTCTACCGCTGCCCTGTACGAGCTGTTGGCCGCTGTCAAATTCGACAGCAACGGTCTGGTGCCGGTGATCGCTCAGCAGCATGACACCGGCGAAGTGTTGATGATGGCCTACATGAACCGGGACGCCATCGAAGAAACCCTGCGGCTGGGCCGCGTCTGTTACTGGTCGCGTTCGCGGCAGGCGATGTGGCGCAAGGGCGAAACCTCGGGGCAGGTGCAGAATCTGGTCGATCTGCGGCTGGATTGCGACGGCGACACCCTGCTGGCGCTGGTCGATCAGGAAGGCGTGGCCTGTCATACCGGTCGCCGCAACTGCTTCTTTCTCGCCATTCGCGGCAACCAGTTGACCACCATCAGCGAGCCGCTGGTCAGTGAAAAGGACTTGTACGGAAAATGAGTGATACCCCGCTGCCGCTGGCTGATACCATTCCCGTCACCATCCTGACCGGCTTTCTGGGCAGCGGAAAGACCACGCTGCTCAATGCCCTGCTCAAGCATCCGGCGATGGGCGAAACGGCGGTGGTGATCAACGAATTCGGCGAAATCGGCCTTGATCATCTGCTGGTCGAAGCGGTCGATGATGATGTGGTGCTGCTGAATTCCGGCTGTGTGTGCTGTACCGTCCGTTCGGATCTGGTGACCACCCTGCGCGACCTGTTTCTGAAACGGGTGCGCGGTGTGGTGCCGGAATTCACCCGCATGGTGATTGAAACCACCGGGCTGGCCGATCCGGCGCCGATCCTGCACACCCTGATGACCGACCCGCTGCTGTCGGCGCGCTATCGGCTGGACGGGATTGTCACCACCGTTGATGCGGTGAATGCCACCAGCCAGCTCGACCGTCAGCCCGAGGCGGTGAAGCAGATTGCGGTCTCTGACCGTCTGGTGCTGACCAAGGGCGACCTGCTGGCCGGTCCGGCGGCGCGGGAGGCACTGGTGGCGCGCCTGCGGCGGATCAACCCGGCGGCTCCGCTGCTGTGGGTGGAGCATGGGCAGGCCGAGCCGGATGAGCTGATCAACGCCGGGCTGTTCTCGTCGGCCAGCAAGCATCCGGATGTGGCGCGCTGGCTGCGCGAAGAAGCCTATCGTGAGGCCGAGGCCCATGAGGGCCATCACCATGATCATCATCATGGGCATGACTGTACGCACGAGCACTGTGACCACCCGGATCATCACCACGGCCACGACCATGAGGGCCACGAGCATCACCACCACCACGACGTCAATCGCCATGACGACCGGGTGCGGGCCTACTCACTGGCCTTTGAACAGCCGCTGGACTGGGATGCCTTTGTGACAGCGATGGAGATCCTGATTGCCAGCCGGGGCGAAGACCTTCTGCGCATCAAGGGCATCCTGAACGTCAAGGACGAGCCCAAGCCGGTGGTGGTTCACGGCGTGCAACATGTTTTCCATCCGCCTGCCGGTTTGCCCGGTTGGCCGAGTGATGATCATCGCTCGCGGATTGTGTTCATCACCCGCGATATCGACCGGGCGCTGATTGAACGCCTGTTGGTCGATACCCTCGGGCAGTCGCCGGTGTAAGGCGGTCAAACCACCTCGATCCCCTGCATCATCCCCATGTCTTCGTGGGTCAGTACATGGCAGTGGAACACAAAGGTGCCGGTATAGGTACGGAAGCGGGTGCGAAAGGCGATGCTCTGATACGGGGGGATTTCAACCGTATCCAGCCAGCGCCCGGCAGGCACCCGGCCACCACTGAGCATCTGGAACGGGTTGACGTGGATGTGGAACGGGTGAATGTCGGCGGTCTGGTTGGTGATGTGCCATTCCTCGACCGCGTTCAGCGGAATTTTCCACGTATCAGAGCAGGAAAACGGCTGTTCATTGATGGTGAACAGTACATGGTCCGGGGCACCGGTCATGCCAAAGGTCAGGCGGCGGCCATAGGTGACGTCGCTGTCGCTGATTGGCAGCAGCTCGGGGGGAACCGGCAGGCTGCCCTGATACAGCGGCATGTCCTGCGGCGGGCCTTCCACCCGCACCCAGGCAATCAGTTCCTGGGTGTCGATGCCGGTCAGGGCGTAAATGCCGGGGGCACCGCCCTTGATCAGCACATCGGCCCGGTTGCCGGGGGACAGCCGCAGGCGCTCGGTGGTCTGGGTGTAGGGCAGCGGGTTGCCGTCATAGCACAGCCCGACCAGCAGGTGCTGGGCGACCTGCAGGCTGTAAAAGCTGGCATGGGTGGCGTTGATGATCCGCCAGCGCTGCACTTCACCCGGTTGCAGGCTGATCACCGGGGCCTGTTGTCCGTTGACATAGGTCGGGCCGTTGCGGTCCAGCAGGGCATAGTCATCACAGCGCCCGGCGCCATCAAAGCGCTGGCTTTGCAGCACCAGAATGCGCTCGCGGGCAGCCTTGATTTCTGGAATGTCGTCGAGCGGGCCTTCGACAATCAGCGGCCCGGCCATCCCGCCCGACACCTGTAACGCCACCGAGCCATGGAAGTGGGCGTGATAGAAATAGGTGCCGTTGGGGTGGTCGGCGGGAATGTCATAGCGGTAATGGTAGGACTCCCCCGGCTTGACCATCATCAGGATGTTGTCGGCGGGCGAGTTGGGCGACACATGCAAACCGTGCAGGTGCATGTTGGTGGTCCCCAGCCCATGCGGCACGTTGTCCGGCTGGTCGTCGGGCGTCGCGGTACACAGATAGTCGCCGCCAGTGGGCAGCAGGGCGTTTTTCAACAGCAGGCGCAGCGTCTCGCCGCCGCGCACCCGGATCACCGGCCCGACCGCCAGATCGTTGTAATGGCGCAGGCTGACGGTCTGGCCCGCCAGCGCGTAAGGCCGCTCGTTGGCTTCGATGACCACCTCGCCGTCTGCGGTGCGCGGGGCGGGCTTTGGTTCGACCAGCGGCGGGCCAAAGATCAGACCATCCTGACCAGCGCAACTGGTCAGCGACAGGACGCCCGCTCCGGCGAGGGCACCTTTCAGAATGGTACGACGGGACAGCAGGGACGGGGGGCGCGGTGTGCTCATGGGGATGATCCTGCGACAACGGAAAGGGGATTTCAGGACGCAATGCTGTCCCGCCAGGTGGCCAGAATGTGATCGGCGGCCCGCAAGGTGATGGCGGCATTGGTCAGTGTCGGAGAGCAGACGGTGGTGGTGACAAAGGTGCTGTTGCCCAGCAGGAACAGGTTCGGGTGATCGTGGCTGCGGCCAAAGCTGTCAACCACCGAGGTCTTGGCGTCATCCCCCATGCGGGTGGTCCCGGCGATGATGGCGGCGGACCCCATCGGTGGCGACTGGGTGATGTTGGTCGCCCGCATCGCCCGCAATACCGACAGGTCGCGCTCGCGGGCTTCCTTGATGCCTTCGCGGGTATAGTCATCAACGTGATAGTGCAGGTGAGGACGCGGCAGGCCCAGCGGATCGGTCAGGTGCTCGTCAAGCGTCAGACGGTTGTCGGCGGACGGCATCACCTCGACGGTGCTCGACAGATAAACTTCGCGGGAACTGCGGCTGGCGACTTCCTTTGCCAGCGCCTCGCCCAGCAGGCCATCGTTGATCGCCGTCTGGGCTTCGATCATCGGGCCCAGCGCCATGTTGATGCCGCCGTTGACGATGAAGGTTGCCACCGAGGCAAATTTCTTGCGGAACTCGCCGTCGCGCAGCCCGAGGAAACCGCCGGTTGCGGTCACCGGGCCGCGATAGGGATAGACCGGGTTGGGGCTCCAGCCATAGGTATCGACATCCACCGCGCCGGTCAGGTAGCGACCAGCGGTCCCCGAGCTGTTGGCGATGCCGTTCGGGTGACGATCCGAGGCGGACAGCAGCAACAGGCGCGGCGTTTCAATGGCGTGGCAGGCAATGATGAACAGCTTGCCCCGGGCGACGCCGACGCGGCCATCAGGGTGCTTGAACCAGACGGCGGTGATCCGTTCGGGCTGTCCGGCGCTGGGCGGGGTGGTTTCAATCAGCCAGGCCACCCGTTCGGGGTACAGGCGGGCTCCGGCCTGTTCGGCCTTCATCACATGGACGCTGCCGTCGTACTTTGCCCCGATCGGGCAGATGATCCGGCAGTTGGCATTGCCGCAGCACTGCGGGCGGTTGTCATAGGCCACCGAGTTGCGGGCGTGCGGATAGCCCTTGACCTCGACCGGCGGCGACAGGGTGGCGGCGGCGGCGGCCACTTGTCGGTCCAGCCAGGTCAGGGGAACCGGCGGCATCGGATAGGGCTTTTCGCGCGGCGGGGCGATGGTGTCGGTCATGCTGCCCGCCACCCCCCAGTCGATTTCGGCCTGATAGTACCAGGGCTCGAGGGTCTGATAGCTGATCGGCCAGTCATCGCCGACGCCATAGGCGCTGCGGGTGCGGAAATCGTTGGGCTGGAACCGTTCGGCGTGGCCGGTCATGTGCCACGAGGTGCCGCCGACGCCACGGACATAAATCCCCTGAAACAGGTCAAGGTCGCTGCTGGCCCCCGGCAGGGGACAGCCATTCTGGACATAATAGTCACAGGCTCCATCCGGGGCCGGAGCCCACGGCGGGCTGACATAGGGCGAATTGGCGTCTTTCCACGGGGTGCGGTGAAAGCGGGCCACCGCTTCATCGCGGCGAATTTTCGGACCAGCATCCAGAATGGCCACCGAATGGCCTGCCTGCGCCAGTTTCCAGGCACTCATGCCACCGGCAACGCCGGCTCCGATCACGATCACGTCGGCGGTAATGGTTTCTTCTGGCTGGCTGGGCAGGGGGGCAGGGCGATAGGTCATGGCAAAGGGTTCCCCGTTAAAAAAACGCAGGTGGGAAAAATGCAGGCGTGACGGTCTGTCAAAGGAATGGAAAAATCAGGCCGGATCGTGCCAGTAGCCAAACGGCCCGCCGCAGTTGGCCGGGGGTTTGGTAAAGGTGCAGGCGCGCCAGGCCAGAGCGTTGTCATAGGTGATCACCCGCTCGCCGCCGGTGGTGGCGGTAAAGTCAACGGCACCGGTGTACCAGATCAGCGCGACCTTGCCAGCGATGGCGGTTTTCCCGGCCAGTCTGATGTTGTCTTCCCAGTGGCCTTTTCCCATCCGCATGAAGTAGAACAGCGCGCGCAATTCCTTTTCCGCCGCCGCGGTTGGGGTGAGGGCGGTCCAGATGCGGTTACCCAGCTCGATATAGCTGTTATCGAGGGGAATGCCGGTCAGTTTGGAGGAAAGGGCGAGGAAATCGGCCGGGGCTTCGCGGATTTCGTCATCGGCTGCCGATTCTTGCAGGGCTGCGTGCGCACTGGCCGGAGCAAAGGGGAGCGCCGCTGTTGCGCTGACCACGCCCAAGGCTCCCAATCCTTCCAGCACCGTGCGGCGACTGCTATCCGCAGGTCGCTCATCGTGGGTGTTCATGCCCCTGTCCCCCTGTTTGATGGTTCCCCCCAGAGATCATGCACAGGCGGCATGCTCTGATGTGTTCCCTTCATGATTGTGTCTGTTGGGGGAGCTGTCAAATGGTTGTCCCGTTGCCTGCCGGGTTATGGCTAAAGGGCAACAGGGATCAACCGGGGGACAAAATCAGGCAGTATCAGGTCTTGGGCAGGGTGACGGTGCGCAGCCAGAATTCTTCAAAGCTGCGAATGGCTTCGACAAAGCGGTCGAATTCTACCGGCTTGACCATGTAGGCGTTGGCCCCCAGCGCATAGCAGGCGTTCACATCGTCACGGGCCGACGAGGTGGTGAGCGCCACCACCGGAATCGAGCGCAGGGCGGGATCGCTTTTCATGTCGGCAAGCACTTCGCGGCCATTGCGGCGGGGCAGGTTCAGGTCCAGCAGCACGATGTCCGGCGTTGGTGAATCGACGAACGGGCCGGTTTTGCGCAGATAGTGCAAAGCCTGTTCGCCATCGCTGACGTGATGGATGTTGCTGGTGCTTGTCCCATGGCGCAAAGCCTCGAACGTCAGGCGGGCGTCCCCCGGGTTATCCTCCACCAGCAGAATTTCGATCGGTCGATTGAGGGCCATCTCACCATTTCTCCGGCGGCTGAGCCTTGTACGGGGGAAGACAAGGGGAACGGGGCAGGCAGAGGTGTGGTCCAACAACGGTGAAACCACAGCAGCCTGCTCTCACTTTGTGCGGTCGCAAAGAGGCTCGTCAAGCGGTAACAGAAAAATGTCAACAGGAGTATGTAATTTTATACAGCGCGACGTTCCAGGACAACGAATTCGTGGGTGCAGCGACCATTTTCGGCGGGGGCCCCCGGCTGGCGGCTGATTTCGTGCCATTCGCTGCGGTCAAAGGGCGGGAAATAGGTGTCGCCCGCCGGGTCCAGATGGACCTCGGTCAGATACAGCCGGTCGGCCAGCGGCAGGGCCATGGCAAAAATATCCGCGCCGCCGATGATCATCACCTCTTGCCCGGGGTCATGCTGGCGGCACAGCTCCAGCGCATGCGGCAGGCTGTAGGCGATGGTGATGCGGTCGGCATGGTCGGCGGCGGGTGTCCAGCTCTGGCTGCGGGTCAGCACCACGTTATGGCGCTGGGGCAGTGGGCGACCGAGAGAGTCATAGGTTTTGCGCCCCATCACCACCGCCTTGCCGATGGTGGTCTGTTTGAAATAGCGCAGATCATCCGGCAGATGCCACGGCATGCTGTTGTTCAGGCCAATCACACCGTTATCGGCCACCGCGACCACCAGCGACAAAGTCATCGTTTGCTCATTTGACTATAGGGACGGAACAGACCACAGGGACTGGGTGAGGTGTAGGGTAGGGTGGGGTGCCCTAAACTGCAATCGGCGCCTTGATCGAGGGCTCGGCCACATAGCCTTCGAGGGTGAAGTCTTCGTAGCGGAAGGCGAACAGGTCGGTGATGGCGGGGTTCAGGTGCATCTGCGGCAGCGGGCGGGGTGTTCGTGCCAGTTGCATCTGTGCCTGTTCCAGATGATTGAGGTACAGGTGGGCATCCCCCAGCGTATGAACGAATTCCCCCGGCCGCAGGCCGCAGACCTGCGCAATCATCATCGTCAGCAGGGCGTAAGAGGCGATGTTGAACGGCACGCCGAGAAAAATGTCGGCGGAGCGCTGATACAGCTGGCAGGACAGTTTGCCCTCTGCGACGTAAAACTGGAACAGGCAGTGACAGGGCGGCAGGGCCATCGAGTCCACCTGCGCCGGGTTCCATGCCGAGACAATCAGCCGACGGGAGTCCGGGTTGCGGCGGATTTGCTCCAGCACGGCGCTGATCTGGTCAAGGCTGCCGCCATCGGGGGTTGGCCACGAGCGCCACTGGGCGCCATAGACCGGCCCCAGATTGCCGTTTTCATCGGCCCATTCATCCCAGATGGTCACGCCATTGTCGCGCAGGTAGGCGATATTGGTTTCGCCCTTCAGGAACCACAGCAATTCGTGGATGATCGACCGCAGGTGCAGTTTCTTGGTGGTCAGCACCGGAAAGCCTTGCGCCAGATCAAAACGCATCTGATGGCCGAATACCGACAGGGTACCGGTGCCGGTCCGGTCTTCCTTGCGGGTGCCGTTGGTCAGCACATGGCGCATCAGGTCAAGATATTGCTGCATGATGGAATCTTTGCGGTGCTGGGGTCAGGACAGAAAGCCGATAGGGGCGGCTTTATAGACGGCGGACCATAACATAACAAGCCTGCTGCGCCCTGACCATTGCCCGCAGGCAGGGGGGGCAGGACAGGCCGGGACGGAGTCTTCACAATAACACTTGCGCTGTCAGAGGAACGCCTTATATTTGGCCCTGTCAGGGTTCGCCCTGTCTATGATGCTAAACTCTAGTCGAAATAATCGTTATGGACCCGGGGGCAGTGCCCGGCGCCTCCACCACTCCAAGGTTCGTCACTCAAGGGATTGCGATCCCGACGGACGCTGTGGGGGCGAAACAGGATCGACATGCGTGGTAAAGGGCTAGACTGTATCCGGCATTGTACCGCCGTCATCGGGCTATATTTACACATGCCAACGACAACGTTGAGTATGCCGCTGCCGCTTAATAACCGGTAAGCGCGGTTCGGAGGGCACCGGGCAACAGAAGCCCTCCACTTGCTTTTCGGGCGGTGTCAAGGTGGCAGGCCGCCCTTTGACGTAAGGACTCGAGTAGAGTGGACGAGCCGAGCATCTCCTATGAACAGCTGGTCGAGCGTGCCTTGCGCGGTGTGCTGCGCGAAGCCCTGATTATGACCCGTGACAGCGGTCTGCCCGGTCAGCACCATTTCTATATCACCTTTCGCACCGGCCATTCCGGCGTGCAGATGCCGCCGCGTCTGAAGGCGATGCACCCCGACGAAATGACCATCGTGCTCCAGCACCAGTTCTGGGAACTGACTGTCGAGCCGGAGTGGTTTTCGATCGAGCTGTCGTTCTCGGGCAAGCGCGAATACCTGAAGGTCCCCTTCGAAGCGGTGACCGCCTTCGCTGACCCCTACGCCAAGTTCGGCCTGCAGTTCCAGATCGAACTTGATGGCGATTTCGACGAGTTCCTCGACGAAGACGATCTGGAAATTGACGGTATTCTGGACGAAAATGGTGTTGGTGATGCCGCTGGCAAAAAGCCCGCCGCCGACGCCAAGACCACCGAGGGCGGTGACAGCAAAGTGGCGACGCTGGACGCTTTCCGCAAAAAGTAAGCCGGTCCCACTGGATCAGACAAAAAACCCCGCAGCCTCGGACTGCGGGGTTTTTTGTGCCATTGACCACCATACACGACAGGAAGAACACAAGACTGCGGAGCGCTGCTCCACGCTTCAGTTTTCTTCGATTGTCGGAGGCGCGCTGGAGGTTTGCTTGTAGCTGCCAGTGCTGGACACGTTCATCCCCATTCCGCAATCGCCGGTTTGTACCACGTCCAGCTTGTGGCTGCCAAAGGTCAGGGCCAGCGAACATTCCCCGTATTCGGTACTGGAATAGGTGGCACGATTGCCCTGTAGGGCCGCTTCGCCGCTCAGTTCGCCGGTATTCATCCGGTAGACGGCAGAGATCGAGAACCTGATGGTGGCGCTGTTGGTCTGCAGCACCTTGACTTCACTGGAAAAGATATCGCCCTTTTGGACCAGATAGGTTCCGGTGATACCCGAGGTCGCTGTTCCGGTCATTGCCGTCAGGTTGCTTTTCCCCTGCAGGGTATTCAGGCGTGCCTGATAGGCACCGGTCAGACAGGCCGGCGTCTGGCACTGATTGCGCTGGGCCAGCCAGGCTTTCTGTTCAGTTTTTAGCCCGTCCTTGTTGCTGGTTGTTGCCAGTGCTCCCTTGTACGCTTGTGCAAGCTGACTATCGAGGTCCGAGAGGGCAGGGTCTCCACAGATGGCCTTTTCGATCATGGTACCCGCTTTTGCACAGTCAAAGCTGGCGGCGTGTGCCGGGGCAATCGTCAGCAGGCCGAGCGCGATGGCAGCTCCGGCGATGGGATGGACGGTCATGGGAGGCTCCTGTCGGATGAGGGCAGAGAACGGGCTTCATGCACTGCATATACACTCGTGTCATACTACCATGAGTTGGTCTAGAGCGTTGTGCGAAAAGTGGGAACCGGTTTTCGCGTAAACAATGCGACAGAACAAAAGGTTAGATTAGTGTGCCTGCGTCGGATCACAGTACACGACAAAAAACAAAAAGATCATGGAGCGCGGCTCCAAACCTCGCCGGGGCCTTGAGGCCCCGGACCCCATTGATTTGATTTTTAAAGAAAAATGGGGGTTTGGGGGCATCGCCACCAAACGGGTTTGGGCGGTAGCCCACACTGATCCCCCCAATTGTCGTGTCCTGTAGCGTCAGATTGAACGCACCCTGCTAGGTATTTAGGCCCGGCACGCCTTGCATCTCCTGACGACGGTGGTGGCGCTGATGGCCGGAAAGGCACGACAGAACGCTGAGGACCACCAGCGCAAAGGCGGTGCCTTCCAGAGCCGTCGGCCAGCGCTGTTCCCACAAAAAGCCGTACAGCAAGGCAAAAACGGTTTCAAACAGGATCATCTGCCCGACCAGCGTCAGCGGCAACAGCTTGCTCATCTGGTTCCAGAACTTGTTACCGACAATCGACGCCAGCAGGGCCACGATGAGGGAGACGGCTGTCAGTTTTCCCCATGCCTGTAGATCGTGCGATGCGGTGGGGGCAAAGAGCAGCACCAGCGGAATCAGCCCCAGCGCCTGAACCCCGGTTACCAGACCGGTGAGAAGATTCCAGTCTTGAGCGGAAAGAGGCTCTACGCGCGCAAGCCAGCGGCTATTGTTGACGGCAAAGGTTGTCCACGATGCCAGCGCCCCGATGGCACACAGAAGGCCGATCACTGTGTCCGGGGCGGCGGAAAAATCGCGCAGGGCAGACCAGCCAATGCACACCGCCCCGGCGGCACACAGCAGCAACGACGGGATTAACGCCCGCAACGGCACCGCATTGCGATCACGGCTGCCGATGATCGTCACCGCAACCGGCATGAAACCAATCACCAGAGAGGTGAGGGCGATCCCTGCCAGTTGGACCGCACTGGCAAGCAGGACGTAGTAAAGGGTATTGGCCAGAAATGCCAACCGGAACAGGGCGGCCCATTCCCGCCGGGTGAGGTGATGGCGAATGGCCCGCCAGCGCGGCATAATCAAAAGCAGGGAAAGCAGGCCATAGGCCAGATAACGCCCGGCGGTCAGGTGAAGCGGGCTGAAATCGCGGATGACTTCGGGGGCGAGAAACACCAGCCCCCACATCATGCCTGCCCCCATGCCAAAGAGGACGCCCGCAATGGTATTGTGTGTCTTGACCATGAAAGTCTCCTGAATGGTCGCCCACTATGGCCACCATGGCGGGAGGCAGTCTTGATCAGGACTCTTGTTGTTTGGGCCGGGACTCCTGATGGCAGGCGCGATAGGCCGCAGGGGTCATGCCGGTCGCCTTGCGCAAGGCGCGGGTCAGGGCGCTTTGGTCGGCATAGCCTGCGCGATAGGCGATCTCGGCCAGCGGCAAGCGGGTGGATGCCAGCCAGTGCCGGACGCGGCCAAGACGGGCTTCGGCCAACCACGCCTTGGGGGTCGTCTGCAACTCGGCGCGGAAGACCGCATGGAGACGACTGTTGCTCAGGCCCACGCGGTTCGCCATTTCGCTGGTGGTCCAGGGATGGAACGGGTCCTTGCTCAAGGCCGCCAGCAGAGGGGTCAGGCGTGAGGGAGGAGGAAGGCTGTCACCCGCCAGAGCTTCGAGCAGCAACGGGGACCACAGTTGCAGGCGCTGGTCCGGGATGCCGCCCTTTTGCAGCGATGCGCCCATGTAGTCGATCAGGCTGTTGGCCTCCGGGCTGAGCGGCAGCCAGGTCTGGTCGGTGAAGTGATCGGCAAGGGTCGGGGGCAGGCGGTTGCTGTCAAGGTCAACAATCAGAAACCGGTTGGGCTGGGCACTGGTCTGGGCATGGCGCTGGCCCGGCTCGACATAGGCGGCAAGCTGGCGGGTTAGCTGCGCCCCACGGCCAGTAATGTCAATGTCCAGCGACCCGATCAGCGGCAGGACCAACTGGGCGTGATCGTGCTGATGCGCCAGACTGTCGGCGCTGTACTCCCGCAAGGAGAGGGCAAAGAAGGATGAAACGGTCATCGCACCCACTCCTGACACGGACCTTGTGATGGGAAGGGGCAGAATAGTGGATTGCCGTCAGCGTGCATAGGCCGACGTGCATAGGCCAGTGAACACAAAAGTGGGGCTGGTTTTGCGCAACAACACTGGACCTTTGCAGGGATTCCTTTTATACCCTCTGCCCAAACGGGCGGGTTGTCTCCCACCCTGTGCCGCTGGTCAGGAAAGGGCGGGCAGGGGGCGTGGGCGAGGCCCGCTGGTGCGCCACCGGATTGCCAGGGATGGTTGGAATGATCGACGCCGCCTTTGCTGAAATGTTCCCTCTGAGTGAGGACAAGACCGAATACCGCAAGCTCGAGGGCGATTACGTCCGTGTCGAGAGCTTTAACGGCAAGGACATGCTGGTGGTGGCCCCCGAGGCCCTCACCCGTCTGACCGATGAAGCCTTCCACGATGTGTCTCACCTGCTGCGTCCCAGCCATCTGGCCCAGGTGCGCGCCATCATTGATGACCCGGAAGCCTCGCCCAACGATCGCTTTGTGGCGCTGGAAATGCTGAAGAACGCCAACATTTCGGCGGGCGGCATTCTGCCGATGTGTCAGGACACCGGCACCGCGATCATCATGGGCAAAAAAGGCCAGCAGGTGTGGACCGGCGCCAACGACGCCCATTACCTGAGCCAGGGCGTGGTCGATGCCTACAGCCGCCTCAACCTGCGCTATTCGCAGATGAGCCCGCTCAACATGTTCGACGAAGTCAACACCGGCAACAACCTGCCGGCCCAGATTGACCTCTATGCCACCGAAGGCATGTACTACAAGTTCATGTTCATGGCCAAGGGCGGTGGCTCGGCCAACAAGACCTTCCTGTATCAGGAAACCAAGGCGCTGCTGAACCCGGCCAGCCTGGAAAAGTTCCTGCTGGAAAAGCTGCCCTACATCGGCACCTCGGCGTGCCCGCCGTACCATCTGGCGATTGTCATTGGTGGCACCTCGGCGGAAACCAACCTGAAGACCGTCAAGCTGGCCTCGGCCCGCTACCTCGACGGCCTGCCGACCACCGGTGGCAATCAGGGCCATGCCGTGCGCGACATCGAAATGGAACAGAAGGTGCTGGAACTGACCCGCACGCTGGGCATCGGCGCGCAGTTCGGCGGCAAGTACTTCTGCCATGACGTGCGGGTGATCCGTCTGCCGCGCCACGGGGCATCCTGCCCGGTGGGGATTGGCGTGTCGTGCTCGGCTGACCGCCAGATGTGGGGCAAGATCACCAAAGACGGTGTGTTCCTCGAGGCGCTGGAACGCGATCCGGCCAAATACATGCCGGAAGTCCGCACCGACCGCATGTCGGAACAGGTGGTCAAGATTGACCTGAACCAGCCGATGGACGATATCCGCAAGACGCTGGCCCAGTATCCGATCAAGACCCGTGTCAGCCTGAGCGGAACGATGATCGTCGCCCGCGACATCGCCCACGCCAAGCTGAAGGAGCGTCTGGACTCCGGTGCCGGTCTGCCTGACTACTTCAAGAACCACCCGGTCTATTACGCCGGTCCGGCCAAGACCCCGGAAGGCATGCCGTCCGGCTCGTTCGGCCCGACCACTGCGGGCCGCATGGATGCCTACGTTGACCTGTTCCAGGCCCATGGCGGTTCGATGGTGATGGTGGCCAAGGGCAACCGCAGTCAGGGGGTGACCGAGGCCTGCAAAAAGCACGGTGGTTTCTACCTCGGCTCTATTGGTGGCGCGGCGGCCATTCTGGCCCAGAACGCGATCAAGAAGGTCGAAGTGCTGGAATACCCCGAACTGGGCATGGAAGCGGTGTGGAAGATCGAGGTCGAAGACTTCCCGGCCTTCATCATCGTTGATGACAAGGGCAACGACTTCTTCAAGCAGCTGTAAGCCTGCGGCAGATTACGGTGCGAAGACAGCGGGGGCGAAAGCCCCCGTTTTGTTTGTCGCGGGGGCGGTCAGAGCGGAGTGTGATGGCAGGCACTCTCGATGCGAACCTCGGCATCGGGGTGGCAGGACTTGTGCCAGCGGGCAGCCTGCAGGACAGCCGCCGCCGAGGCGGCATCATAGCCGTGAGCATGAGGGTCCATGGGAACAGCCGACCACACGACGACGCTGCGCCGGGGATTGCCGTAGCGGTCGTGGTCTGAGTGGTGCTCGATACGAAGAATGTGCGGGCACGCCGGAGACACGAGGAACCTCATACTGTCAGGGGTGGGGGAGGGGATGCAAGGATAGGTTTTTGATCCTTCCGCCTGATATGAGGCCGGGAGGATAATCCTCAAGCCCTGTTCGGAAAATAAATTCTCTTCCGAGGCGAAGTCTCCCTTTGTAGCGCGACCAGAGCTGATTTCTTAACCAAACGCCTGCACCATGACCGTGGTTTATCCAAGGGAGTGCAATGACATGGATGACACACTGGAAACCCTGCAAGAGGAAACGCCTCTGCAGGAAATCGTGGTGAAAATGGGGGACCATAACCAGCGATTCCATGGAACGTGGTATCGCGGATCAACGATCAATTACATCCCGACCAGGATGAATTTTGCCGAGGAAGACGCCGCCGAGCGCTATGTCCTGAAGGGCTGGTTGCCGCCTGCGCCACTGATTGACAAAACGTCGGTGGTAACAGCGTTTGGCAGTTGTTTTGCGCAGAACATCTCCGACTGGCTGCTGCGCGAGGGCTATAACGTTCTGGGCAAAAAGCTGAACCTGCAATCGCACATCATCCGCTTTGGGGATGGGATCGTAAACACCTTTTCGATCCGCGAGCAACTGGAATGGGCCTTTGAAAACAAGAGCCTGGTCGATGGACTGTGGTTCGGGGAACACAAGGAAATTGTCACCCCGGATGACAGCGTCCGCCAGACGACCGCCGACCTGTTGCGGCAGACCTCGACCCTGATCATCACGCTTGGGCTGTCGGAAATCTGGTACGACAAACAATCAGGGCGGGCTTTTTGGCGGGCTATTCCGGCGTCGATGTTTGATGAGGAGCACCATGGGTTCCGCCTGACGACGGTCGAGGAAAACCGCGAAAACCTGCTGGCAATCTGCGCGCTGGTCAAGAAACACGTACCGGATTGCAATGTGATTTTCACCCTGTCGCCGATCCCGCTGATGGCAACCTTTCGCCCGGTCAGCTGCATCACGGCAAATTCGGTTTCCAAGGCGATTTTGCGGGTTGCCCTTGATGAACTGATGCAGCGCAATATCGAGAACGTCTACTACTTCCCGTCCTATGAGCTGGTCAAGGAAGTCTTTGCCGATCCGTATCTGAAGGATAATCGGCACGTCAAGCCCGAGCTGATCGAAATGATCATGAAGATTTTCGGGCGGAATTATTGTTCCGGGGAATAAGGACCCGCGTGAAAACGATGTGCCGGTTTTCACGCAACACGGCGCCCGTTCAAAGGTCCGGGGCCAGAAAGGCCCCATACCTTGTTTACCACACAGGGCTTACCGCACAGGGTTACAGATTTTCAGCCGCTTTCTGGCTGTCCTGCCGCTGTTTGGCAGGCAAGGGAACCAGCCCGTCATCCTGCAAACGCCCACCGGGACCGATCATGTCTTCGCTCAGGTACAGGCGGACGAAATCGGCCAGACCGGGGACGCGCGGCAGGTGGTCTTTCTTGACATAGACATACAGGTCGCGCATCAACGGATAGCTGTTGCTCATCAGGCTGACGGCTGATGGCTGAACACCTTCGATCGGGGCGGCTTTCAGGGTTGGATCATCGCCGAGCGCATGGAAACCGATGACGGCGACGGCTTTGGGGTTGGCCGAGGTCCGGCGCAGCAGCGTGTCATCATTCTCGCCCGCATCAACATAAGCGCCATCTTCGCGCAGCTTCATGCACAGCGGGAGGCGGTCTGCCTCGGGCATGGACTGGATGCTGTCGTTGGCAAGGCAGCTGGGTTCAATCACCATCCCGACCAGAGCATCCCGGGTGCCCGAGGTCGGCGGCGGTCCATAGACCAGAATCGGCAGGTCCGGCAGGATCGGATCGATTTCGTGCCAGCTGTGATAGGGGTTGGCCTGAATTTTTCCCTGCACGGGCAGGCGGGCCGCCAGAGCTTTCCACAGATGGTCGCGGGTGAGGTTGAACAACGGTCCCTTTTCACGGGCATTGATGATCACCAGACCGCCCTGTCCGACCGGAAATTCCAGGACGGTGCCAACGTCATTGTGGGCACACAGGTCCTTTTCGGCGTCAGTCATCTGGCGCGAAGCGGTCACAATGTCGGGGGTGCTGTCGCCAATTCCCTGACAGAACTGCTTGAACCCGCCACCGGTCCCGGTGGATTCCACCACCGGGGATGGATGTTGTTTTCGGATGCCGAATTGTTCCGCCACTTCGGAAGTAATGTTGAACATCGTTGACGAGCCGACGATGCGGATTTCCTGCCGGGGTGCGGCCTCTGCTGCCGAAGTCGCAGCCAGGCCGAGTACGGCGGCAACGGTGAACAGGGAACGCACTGATCTCATAACCGCAAGGCCCCTTTGTAACGGATCGTTTCTGTGCCATCGACTACAGCACGACAGAGCGCCATCTGCAGCCATTGATGATCGGCAGACGGAAAAGACCAAACCATAGAGGCGTTAATGGTCTTTTTTGATCGTCTGCGCAAGGGAAAGGGGGGGATATCATAAAAAGTTCAATTATTGCCTGATGGGGAGACTCCCGTTCCTGCTGCCACAGCAGGCGTAACCCCGGCAATGGCACCAGCCTGATGCGCTCGCATGACCCACGGCTGAATGATGACAATCGGCTGCTTGATCGGGTGGATTTTGGCCAGATTGTGGATGCGTTCGATCAGGGCGACATTCAGGCGGGCTCCGGCAGCCAGAATCATGTGGCCGTTTTCCAGTTCCATGTTTTCGGCCAGCACCTGATCGGCGGTCAGCCCACTGATTTTCACCTCTTCCCGTTCGATGTCGCTCAGTTCAGGGGTATTGTTCCAGCGTGACATGGCGTCGCGCACCTTGCGGAACAGGATCGGGTCATAGCGTTCCTTGTGGGCCTCCAGAGTCCTGAAGGTGGCCGCGGTTGGCTCTTTCTCTCCGCAGACGCGGGCAACATCCTTGATCAGGTACAGCAGGCGGGCATCGAGAGGCAGGGCATCTCCCTTCGGAGCGTCAACCGGAAAGCCGCTGCCGTCATAGCCTCGATTTTGCAAGGCCACGATATTGGCAACCACCGACAGGCGGGGGATGTTTCCAATCAGCTTGCGGGCGGCTTCGGGGGCGTGAACAACGATGCCTTCCTCAATGGGCGATAAAATGACTCCATCGGCCATTTTCTGGGTGATTTCGGTCGGAATGGTGACATGGCCGATGGCCGACAGCATGGTGGCCAGTTCCAGTTGCCAGCGGGAGGGCAGGTTCCATTCGGTGATCAGGCGATGGACCCAGTCTCGCATGCGGGTGGCTTGCCCATAGGCTTCGGGGGCAACAAGCGAGAGGACATCCATCAACAGCTTGATGCTGCCAGAGAGGGTTTTTTCCAGCAGTTCCTTTTCGGCGGTCAGCAGGCGGTATTGCTCCAGTGCGGCGTCCAGCCCCTTGCACAAGGTTTCCGTGCTGCACGGTTTGTTGAAAAAGCGGAAGATGGCCCCTTCGTTGACCGCATCCATGGCGGTCTGCTGATCGGCATTGCCGGTCAGCATGATGCGGATGGTATTCGGACTGAGGTCGCGGATTTTGCGCAGAACCTGCACTCCGTCCATGCCGGGCATGCGCATGTCGCAGACCACGACGGCATAGGGGCCGTGGGTCTGGATGGCGAACAGGGCCTGCTGGCCACCTTCGGCGACATCAACCGGATAATGGCGACGGAGCTGGCGGTTCAGGGAGGCCAGCAGGTTGGCATCGTCGTCAACGAGAAGAATTTTACCTTTCATGCCACACCTTCCATAAATGTCTGCTGGCTGCGAAGGCGCCACTTTGCCAGGCGGGGCGTAAGGGCGAGGGAGTCGAGATAGGCTTCATTCAGATATGGTTCGGGCGGCAGGTCGGCCCGCGCCGGGGCAAACAGGGGGAATTCAGGAGCAAGACCGACAGCAATATGCAGGCAGGTCAGAATATTGATGGCCGGGGCCGGACAGCGATCCGGGTGGTTCTGGTACATCACGGCTTCGAGGATGGGTTTGTCAAAACCCCACAGGCCCAGCAGATAGGCTCCCAGTTCGGTATAAGAGGCACCGAGATTGTTTTGTTCGGCCTGTTCCAGGGTTTGACCGCCCTTGATGTGGGCTTGCACCTGAAGGACGCGGTGTGGCATCTGATCGACCAGCAACAGGGTTCCAATATGGGACAACATACCAGCGGAAAAGGCCATGGTGCAGGCCTGGGAGTCCAGAGACAGATCCTTCGCGATGCTGTGGGCCATCATCCCCAGATGCAGGCTGAAACGGTTGATGGTATCGAGCAGGGACGCTGTTGCCGATGACCCGCTGAACTGGCGGAACAGCCCGGCAGACAGCAACAGGGCGCGCACGGTTTCCAGTCCCAGCAGGCGGACGGCCTGCAAGGGGCTGGCAACGGCGCTGTGGGTGGAGAAAAAAGCCGAGTTGGTCATTTTCATCAGGGCAGCGGTCATGGCGACGTCGCGCCCGATCACCTCGGCCACGGTGGCAGCCGAAGCGGTGGGCGAGTCAATGGCCCGCATCAGCTCGGAAAAGATGGTCGGGGGTGTTGGCAGGTTGCGCAACGAGGTGACCAGATGGCGCAATCCTTCGTTCTGCAGGCTGCGCCGCAGGGCCAGTGCCCGATCAAGGATGGCAATCAGGCTGCGGGGGTCGCAGGGCTTGGCCATGTACTGATGGGCTGGGGCCACGGTGCGCAGGATACTGTTGTCTTTGGCGTAGCCCGACAGAATGATGCGGATGGTTGAGGGGGACTGTTTTTCAATCAGTGACAACAGGTCGGCACCATCCAGATCCGGCATCCGCATGTCGGAAACCACCATGTCATAGCGTGCCCGATCCATCGCCGCCAGCGCGTCGGCGCTGCCGGTGGCAAAGTGCATTTCCCATTGATCCCGCTGGCTGTACAGCATGCGCTTCAGGCCTTGCAGGATGTTGCGGTCATCATCGACGAAAAGGATGCGGGGGGTAGGTGTGGTCATGATCAGGCCCTCCCGGTGGCATCTGAAGGCTGTTCGGTCGGCGTGCTGATGTCTTCGTCATGGACGGGCAGGCAGACAATAAAAGTGGTGCCGCCGACTTCGTTGTCTTCGAAGCAGATTTTGCCATGATGCTTGTTGGTGATGGCATCGCGGCTGATCGCCAGTCCCTGTCCGGTTCCCTTGCCAACATCTTTGGTGGTGAAAAACGGGTCAAATATCTTGTCCCTGATGGCTGGGGGAACGCCGCCACCATTGTCGGCAATACGAATTTCAATCCATTCTTCATCTGGCTGATTGGCATCACGCAGTAACCGGGTGGAAATGCTGATCTTTCCGGATGGTTGCCCGTTTTCGCTGGGCAGGTGGCAATCTTCGATGGCGTGGCTGGCGTTGACCACCAGATTCAGGAATGCCTGGTTGATCTCGCCGGGATGGCACAGAATGCTGGGCAGATCATTGGCATAGTCTGTGCTGAGGGTGGCAACATGTTTCCATTCGTTCCGGCTGACCACCAGCGTGCTTTGCAAGGCCTTGTTGATGTCAGTGGCGATTTTGGTTGTTGTTCCGGGATGCGAGAATTCCTTCATGGAATTGACGATCCGGGTGACCTGAACCACGCCTTCCAGCGATTGCTGAATGGCGGTCGGGATTTCTTCGGTGAGGTACTCCAGATCAATCTCGTCTGCCTGCTTTTGCACGGTGGCGGCCAGTTGACGCAGGCGCTCAGAATCATCAGGAGACTCTGACAATGCCTGAAGCAGCCCGTTCTGGCCTTCATGAAGGCGTTGCAGCCCGTTAAAGGAGTCCGCGATGAATTGCAGGTTGTCACCGATATACTGGATCGGGGTGTTGATCTCGTGCGCGATGCCGGCGGCCAGCTGTCCAACGCTGGCAAAACGCGAGGCCTGCAAGGCTTCCTGCTGGGCCAGCTTCAGGGCCTGAATGTTGCGGAACGACAGGACGGCACCATAATGCTCATTGTCCCCTTCTGGCAGGGGGGCGCAGGCATAGCCGACTTGCAGGGTGCGGCCATCGGTGGTCGAAAACAGGGCATCGTCGTTGCGGATGATCCGGTGATCGTGCAGAACCTGTTGAATGGGGCTGCCTTCAAACGGTACGGGGGCGTCGTTTTCGACCACGCTCAACAGATCCTGAAAATGGGTATCGAATAATGACAGATGGGTATCGGCCAGAATTTGCTGGCGGGCCGATGTGTTGGCAAACAGGATGCGACCTTCGGAGTCAATCACCAGAACGCCTTCGACCAGCGTGTCGGTAATGCTGCGCAGGCGGTTTTCGCTGCCTCGCAAAGCCTGCTCGGTGCGTTCCCGTTCCTTGATCTCGGCACGCAGTTTTTCGGTGCGCTCGGCAACCAGATGTTCAAGCTGGCGCTGATGGGTGGTGACGGCTTCTTCATACAGCTTGCGCAAGGTGATATCGCGGAAAACCATCACCGCCCCGGCCACCCGGTTGTTGTCCAGCATCGGGGCAATCATGCATTCACTGGAAAAATTGCTGCCATCAAGGCAATTGAGGGTTTGCGCCAGGTTGGCAACTCCTTGCTCGCCATTCAGCGTGCTTTGCAGGGGCATGGTTGCGGTGTCGGGGAACAGGACGTAGGCCGATGACCCTTCCAGCGTCACGTCTCCGGCTTTCAGGATCTGGCGGGCGGCCGGGTTGGCAAAGGTAATCCGGCCATCCAGCCCGATGCCGACAATGCCGTCCCCCGCCGAATTCAGCACCAGTTCGGTCTGGCGTTGCAGGGCCTGAAGTTGTGATTCGCGGGCCTTCAGGGCGGTAATGTCACTGCGCAGCCCGACGGTGCCGCCATCGGGCATGCGAAACTCGCGGCTATGAATCCAGCGTCCATCCGAAGTGCGGTGAATGACGCCCTCGGCGCTGGGGTGGCGATGATCGTGCAGGCGCCGTTCAATAAAGGATGCAGGTTGCGGAGTGCCATTCTCGTCGGTGTAAATACCCTTGGCGTGAGCGGCCCGTAAAATGATTTCAAAACTGGTGCCTGGGGTCAGGGTGTCGGCCACCTGCCTGAACATCTCGCGGTACGGGCGATTGCAGATCACCAGCCGGTCGTCCTTGTCATACAGGGCAAAGCCGTCGGTGATCACCTCCATTGCGGCGGCAAACTGGCGTTCCACCATGTTGGCCCGCTGCTCGATTTCGGCTTCGTGGGTGATATCCCGCCCTGTTCCGCGATAGCCGCGAAATTGCCCGTGCGGGCCGAAATGGGGCACGCCATTGATCCGGATGGTCCGATGGCTGTCACCAAAGGAAAATTCGTAAACCAGATCACGGAACGGTTTGTGCTGGTGCAGGTCGGCGGCCAGTTTCAGGCCCTGTTTGCTGTCGATGCTGAGGCCGGTGTTGTACCAACCCTTGCCAATCAGCGTTTCGGGGTCTACGGCCAGAACCTCGCGGGTCTTTTTGGACAGAAAGCTGAAATGGTGCTCGGGGTCGGTTTCCCAGAACCAGTCCGAGGCCGATCCGGCCAGATCGCGCAACCGGCCTTCGCTTTCGCGCAGGGCGTATTCATGCTGTTTGCGCTGGGTGATGTCGCGGATGATGGCGACATAGACCTGGCCGCTGCCGCCGGGCTTTTCACCGATCTTGATTTCGATCGGAAAGGTCTCGCCATTCAGGCGCTGGGCCCTCATTTCGTTCCCGGAGGAGGTCGAGCGGGGAGCGGGCAGGTCATCGCCATCGTCGTCCTGCTGGGGAGGATCGAGGTCTTTCGAGGAAACCAGCAGGCTGTCGATTGATTTGCCGATCAGCTCGGCGGCCTTGCAGGCAAAGGTTTGCAGGGCGGCCCGATTGACCTGCTGGATCATTCCGTCCGGTGTCAGCAACAGAACGGCATCGCCGATGGTGTCCAGCAGCAGGCTGGTTTCCACCTCGACGGCGTGCTGGCGGTCTTTCTGGATGCGGGCCAGATCGTCCCGCAGCTGCTCAATCAGGCGTTCGTCAGAGCTGTGCTGGCGTTCGAGCGTGGTGTACGTCTCGTTGATGTCACGAAACAGGCAGGTGAAATCAGTCTGACCGGCAGCGATCTGCAGGCTGATGGATGCCAGTTGCTGGCGCAGGATGGGGTTCATGCTGCTCCTCCGTCCACAGGCCGCTGCGTTCGGGAGGCAGGGCTCTGCAGGGATGTACAGCAAAAACCATGCCAGTATCAGCCGCCGGTTACGCTCATGTGGCGAACCACCGCCGGGGCCGACACCGAACGGTCAATGACGAAATCATGCCCTTTCGGCTTGCGGGCGATGGCCCCCAGAATGGCATCCTGCACGGCGTGCGGCGCATCCGGATTTTGACGGACGACCTCGCGCAGGTCCAGATGATCATCCTGCCCAAGGCACATGTATAGCTGGCCGGTACACGTCAGACGGATGCGGTTACAGCTTTCGCAGAAATTGTGCGACATCGGGGTGATGAAGCCGATCCGTCCCCCGGTCTCATGGCAGCGGACATAGCGGGCCGGGCCGCCGGTGTTCAGGTCGGGGATGTCGGTCAGGGTATAGCGCTGTTCAATCCGCTGGCGGACTTCGGCCAGCGACAGGTATTGATCAGCCCGATGGATGTCGATCTCCCCCATCGGCATGGTTTCGATCAGTGTCAGGTCAAAGCCTTCGGCACCGCACCAGGCAACCATCGGCAGCAACTCGTCATCATTGACCCCGCGCAGGGCGACCATGTTGATTTTAACCTGTAATCCGGCCTGCCGGGCTGCCTTTAGCCCCTTCAGCACCTTGTCCAGATCGCCCCAGCGGCTGATGGTGCGGAAACGGTCGGGGTTCAGGCTGTCGAGCGACACGTTGATCCGGCGCACGCCGCAGGCCCGCAGGGCGCTGGCATGGCGGTCCAGTTGGGTGGCATTGGTGGTCAGGGTCAGTTCGCGCAACCCCGGCCCGCTGTGACCGGCGGGCACCAGCAATGACCCCAGCCGCTCCATCAGGTGCATGACGTTCTTGCGCACCAGCGGCTCGCCGCCGGTGATGCGGATTTTTTCGATTCCCAGACCAATAAAGCCGCTACAGACCTGCGCCAGCTCTTCCAGCGACAGCAGGTCGGCTTTCGGCAGAAAGGTCATGTCCTCGGACATGCAATAGACGCAGCGCAAATCACAGCGATCCGTAACGGAAACGCGCAGATAGGTTACTCGGCGGCCAAAGGGGTCGATCATGCGAACGGTGCTCCTGTTTACTGTTAACCTAGGGAGCTTGTTGTCTGTCGTCAAATTGTCTTGTTGGGGCTGGGGGCAGACAGGCCGGCGAGATAAAGCCCCCGGTCATGCAACCAAAGTCCTACAGCGCGTCTTGCAGGGATATTCGACACTGCTGCTCTTTGTTGCATAGCTGGAAAAGGGGCTGAAAACATGAAGACGAAACTGCGCTCGCTCGGTCTCGCAGCCTTGGCGCTGACCATCGGCGGGACTGTGATGCAGGGGGTGACCGTGGCTCCGGCGGGTCATCTGGTGGTGGGGCAGCAGGCTCAGGCCGGGACGGCGACCGCTGAACAGGCTCAGGCCTTGCTGGCCCGTGCGGTGGCAAAAATCAAGGCTGATGGACAGGATGTGGCCTTTAAGGCTTTCAGTGACCGTCAAGGTGGGTTCATCGAAGGCGAGCTGTATGTCTTTGTCTTTGATATGAAAGGCATTTATCTGGCCTCGGGCGGGAACCCCGCTTTGGTTGGCATGGATGCAATCGACCTGAAGGATGCCGAAGGCAAGGCGCTGGTGCGGGAAATGGTTGCTCTGGCTAAAGGCAAGGGGGAAGGCAGCGTCGATTACGTCTGGCTGAACCGGGCGACCAACAAGGTGGAACACAAGCGCTCGCTGATCCAGAAGGTCGGCGACAGCATTGTCGGCGTTGGCTATTACCACGAATAAGCAACGGTTACCGGGGCTTCTCCTTCCGGCGAGGCTGTAGTAAGGAAAATCCCGGACAGGAACTGCGGGCCTGTCCGGGATTTTTGGTGCTGACTCATGGAATGGATAGCGGTCAATGTCGGGGTATGGGTTTTATTGCGCGCAGTTACGGTATTTTGCCCGGACCACCGAGCGAATTTCCCCTGATGTTGCGGCGATGATGGATGTTCTGCTTGCCATTGCATCGCAGGTCGAGGCACAGGGGAGCTATACGGTGAAGGCCGGAGACCTGCGGCTGGCTGCGCGGGCGCTGGCCGGGGTGGCCGGATTGCTGCAAAAGCATGTTCTGCCCGAAGTGGTCGCTGCCGGAAATGGCCGGGGAGAAGCGCAGGTGCGCTGGACCATCGATACCTCGATGGAGGCGATGACCATCCTTATGACCCATGCCGACGCGCCCGAGGGCGCCTCTGACCGGACGATTGCCCTGCCGCGTCCCCCCGAGGTCGGCATCAACTAACTGCAAGATGGATTGCATATTGCGAAGCAAAGTGCATTTCCGTGTATTTTTGATCGCCTTTTGAGGCTGTGGTTATGCCGGGGGTCGTCTTTGGCATCTGGCATACAATTCGCATTCCCTGACGGATCACAGGAACCGTCTTTAAGGGGGCAGCGATGCCGGGACCCAATCCACAGCACGACAGGGACGATAGCCCCGAGCACCGTATACTTGCCTTTTTCGGCATGGGGGGAGACCGTGCCGAGGATCTACGGCAGGTGTGGGGGGCAATCGAGCCGTATCTGGATGGTGTCCTGGACCGCTTTTACAGCGACATTCAGCAAACCGAGGAACTGCGGGGAACACTGGGCAAGGGGCCGGGCCTCGAGCAGCTGAAGGCCGCGCAGAAAAACCACTGGAAAGCGCTGTTGACGGGCGGTTTGGGGCCGGACTATTTCCGCCGGGCCGAGCGGATCGGCATTGCCCATGTCCGGGTCGGACTGACTCCCGACTGGTACATCGGCAGCTATGCCCGCCTGTTGACCGCGATGCTTGGTGAGTTACAGGGGGATGGCACCAGAATCACCGGTCTCTTCGGGAAAAAAGCCGGCCTGTCAGTCACTGGTATGCAGACGTTCATCCGGGCGGTGATGCTGGACATGAGTGTTGCCTTGCGGGCTTATTTTGATCTGTCGTCACGGGAAAACCGCCAGCAGGAAAGCGAAGCGATGGCTTCGTTCATCGAAGAGGAAATGACCACCGCCTCGCGGGTGGCGGCCGAAGAAAACGCGATCCTGCTGGAGCTGTCGTCGGCGATGACCCAGACGATGGATGTGATCCGCCTTGATGCCCAAACGGTCCAGAACTCTGTTGAGTCGGCGTCGTCCTGTATTCAGGCTGTTGCCGATGCCGCCATGGAGATGGAAACCACATCGCGGGAAACCCGCAGCAGCGTCGATCAGGCTACCCTTTATGTCTCGTCTACCGTCGAGCAGGCCAATGAAGCCAGCGGTGTCATTCAGGCCCTGTCTGAAGTGGGAGGGCGGGTGGCCAACGGGCTGGAGCTGATCCAGGGGATTGCCAAGCAGACCAACCTGCTGGCCCTGAACGCAACCATCGAAGCGGCTCGCGCTGGTGAATACGGCAAAGGCTTTGCCGTTGTCGCGCACGAGGTGAAGGATCTTGCCCGCAGAACCGAAACTGCCGCCGGGGAAATTGCCGTGCAGGTGAATGATATTACCGGGGCGGTGCGTGCAGCGGTCAGCGCCATCGAGCAAATTGCCCAGTCCATTGGCGGCATTCGCGATATCACCGAAACCGTTCAGAAGTCGACCTCCGAACAGATGCGGTCAGCGCAAGAAATCAATCAGACCGCCGGGATCGCCGCCGCCAGTGCATCCGAGGCGGAAAAAGGCGTCCTTGGCATCATGGAACAAGTTGACCATTCAGCCGATACAGCCAGTTCACTGCAGACCTGTGCGGCGAAAGTAACTTCGGAAGTCGAACAACTGCATTCCCGCCTGACGGTAACCGTCCGTGGTTTTCCGTCGGCAGACCGCCGCCGTTCGCTGCGCATGCCAATTGAAATGGATGGCCGCATCGTTGAAAGCGGGGCACGGGTGACCCTGATCGAAGTGTCGCTGGGCGGGGCTCAGGCACGGATTGCCGCCAAAGACGTCCAGCCCGGGGCTTTGTTGACCCTCGATATTTCCAGGCTGGGCAAAGTCCGGGTACGGGTGGCTGGTGAGTTGCCCTATGGATACCGACTGGAATTCCTGAACGTGGGCGATGAACTGCGTGGGCGGTTGCAGGGGATTTTGCAACAGGCTGCCGCTGAAACCGACAGCATCAAGACCTATCTGGCGCAGCGGCGGGACATGGTCGTACAGGTGATCGAAAAGGCGGTGCAAGAGCGGCGTCTGAAGCCCGAAGAGCTGTTCGATACGCAGTATCAGTTGATTCCGGGTAGCAATCCGCCACAGTTTACCGTGCGCTATCTGCCGGTCTTTGATGCCATTCTGCCAGCGTTGCAGGACGAAGTTCTAAAGGAACTGCCAAAGGCTGCCTTGTGCTGTGCGGTCGATCGCAACGGGTACTTGCCGACCCATAACAGTCAGTACTCCCAGCCGCAAGGCGATGATCCGGCGTGGAATAATGCGTACTGCCGCAATCGCCGCATCTTTAATGACCGCACCGGCCTGTCTGCCGCCCGCAACACCAAGCCGTTCCTGTTACAGACCTATGCCCGTGACATCGGGGACGGCAACGTGGTGATGATGCGGGACATTTCGATGCCGCTGATCATTTGTGGCCAGCACTGGGGAGCGCTGCGGCTGGTAATGACCTTGAAATAACGGCGACGCGGAAATAAAAAAAAGCTCCCCGGCAGGCGGTAGGGGATGTCTGCCGGGGAGCCTGCGGCAGACCCTCTGCCCAGGGCTGCCGTATCTCGGGATGTATATTTTTTACAGAACGCCCTTTTCGCGCAGCGCGGTCTGCTGGTCGTCGCTGAGGCCCAACAGGCTGCCCAGCACCGCCGCGGTATCCTGCCCCAGAGTGGGCGGAGCCGAGGTGGCCACCGACGGCCATTCGTTGTAGCGGATCGGGTTGGCGACCAGATCGACCGTTCCGGCCTGTGGGTGCGGCAGGGTTTGTTTCAGGCCGCGCGCGATCACCTGCGGGTCGGCAAACACCTGATCAAGGGTGTTGATCGGGCCACAGGGAACCGCCTGATCTTCCAGCACGGCAATCCAGTCGGCGGTGGTGCGCATCGCAACCAGCCCGGCGACGACCGGCACCAGCTCGGCGCGGTTGGCAACGCGGCTGGCGTTGGTGCGGAACCGCTCGTCTTCAGCCAGATCGGGGCGACCGGCCAGCGTGCAGAAGCGGGCGAACTGACCATCGTTGCCAACGGCCAGAATCAGGTGGCCGTCCTGCGTGGCAAAGGCCTGATAGGGAACGATGTTCGGATGCGCATTGCCCATCCGGCGCGGGGCTTTGCCCGAGGTCAGGTAATTCATCGCCTGATTGGCGAGCACCCCGACCTGTACATCCAGCAGGGCCATGTCGATATGCTGACCTTCGCCGCTGCGGTCGCGTTTGGTCAGCGCAGCCAGCACGGCGACGGTCGAATACAGGCCGGTGAAAATGTCGGTAAAGGCAACCCCGGTCTTGGTCGGCAGGCCGTCCGGCTCGCCGGTCAGGCTCATGATGCCGCCCATGCCCTGAATCATGAAGTCATAGCCCGCCCGCTGGGCATAGGGGCCATCCTGACCAAAGCCGGTGATCGAGCAGTAAATCAGATCGGGTTTGACCGCCTTCAGGCTGTCATAGTCGAGGCCGTATTTTTTCAGGCCGCCGACCTTGAAGTTTTCCAGCACCACATCGCATTTGGTCGCCAGATCGCGGATCAGCGCCTGACCGTCGGGCGAGGCCATGTCGATGGTGACCGATTTTTTCCCGCGATTGCAGGACAGGTAATAGGCGCTTTCGGTGCTGTCGGCCAGAAACGGCGGGCCCCAGCCACGGGTATCATCGCCGCCCTGCGGGCGTTCGATCTTGATCACCTCGGCTCCCAGATCGGCCAGCAACTGGCCGCACCACGGACCGGCCAGCACGCGCGACAGGTCGAGAATACGCAGGTGCGACAAGGGGCCAGCAGGAGTATCGGCCATGATCGGTATCCTTTGCGGGGAAACGGGCGATGTGGGGAAACGGTATAAAAAAGGCAGGCTCTCCCCCGGCGCTGGACGTGGGGCAACACTGTGAATGCCGGAGAAGAGCCTGTCAGGAAGGCGCGCTGTCAGCCCGGAGACAACAGGCTGACGGGGTAAACCTTACCCGAACGCCTGCAGGCCAGTCTGTGCACGACCCAGGATCAGGGCGTGAACGTCGTGGGTTCCTTCGTAGGTGTTGACGGTTTCCAGATTGACCATGTGGCGGATCACCTGGAATTCGTCGGAAATGCCGTTGCCGCCGTGCATGTCGCGGGCCAGACGGGCAATGTCCAGAGCCTTGCCGACGTTGTTGCGCTTGATCAGCGACACCGCTTCGGGGGCCCAGGTGCCTTCGTCCATCATCCGGCCAACGCGCAGGGCAGCCTGGGTGGCGAGGGTGATTTCGGTCTGCATGTCGGCCAGCTTCTTTTGTACCAGCTGGGTAGCGGCGAGCGGACGGTTGAACTGCTTGCGGTCCAGCGTGTACTGGCGGGCGGCATGCCAGCAGAATTCGGCCGAGCCGATCACGCCCCAGGCGATGCCATAGCGGGCCTTGTTCAGGCAACCGAACGGACCACCCAGACCGGTGGCGCCGGGCAGCAGGTTTTCTTCGGGGACAAAGGCTTCGTCCAGCACCACTTCACCGGTGACCGAGGCGCGCAGCGACAGCTTGCCTTCGATTTTCGGGGTGGTGAAGCCCTTGGTGCCGCGTTCGACGATAAAGCCCTTGATCTTGCCGTCATGGGCGTCGGACTTGGCCCACACCACAGCGATGTCAGCGATCGGGCTGTTGGTGATCCACATCTTCTGGCCGCTGATCAGATAGCCGCCATCAACCTTTTTGGCGCGGGTGCGCATGCTGCCCGGATCGGAACCGGCGTCGGGTTCGGTCAGGCCAAAGCAGCCGACGATTTCGCCCGAGGCCAGTTTCGGCAGATACTTCTTTTTCTGCTCGTCACTGCCATAGGCATAGATCGGGTGCATCACCAGCGACGACTGCACGCTCATCGCCGAGCGATAGCCGCTGTCCACGCGCTCGACTTCGCGGGCGATCAGGCCATAGGCAACGTGGCTGGCCCCGGCGCCGCCGAATTCTTCCGGCAGGGTGGCGCCCAGCAGGCCCAGCTCGCCCATTTCGGACATGATTTCGCGGTCAAAGCGTTCTTCTCGGTAGGCGGACAGGACGCGCGGCTGCAGTTGATCCTGGCAATATGCACGAGCGGAATCGCGGATCAGTTTTTCGTCTTCACTCAGCTGGCCATCGAGCAAAAACGGGTCTTCCCATTGAAACGACTGCACGGACCTATCCTCCTGATGATGCATTCCCTCGTTGGGAGGGCTGGTGCTCAGGGTGCGCTGGCTTTCGATATAAGGCAAAAACAATTTATCTCTTTCTGCCATATCAGTTTCATATGGGTTCCACGGCAGGCAGATTTTATACCATGATAAATGCTTATCTTGTACCAGTCAGAAAACCGGTCAAAGCTGTGCGACCATTCAATCCGCCGCAGGAGGCCTTGATGCAAACACCCACTCAGACAGCGCATAATGCGGTCGTTGACCGCCATTTCGGGCCACGGGCGCACGACTATCTGACCAGTGCCGTGCATGCCCACGGCGAAGACCTGCGCCTGCTGGCCGAGATCGCCCAAACCCTGCCGCCACAGGCCACCGTGCTGGATGCGGGCTGTGGTGGCGGCCATGTCACCTATTGTCTGGCCCCGCTGGTCGGTCGGGTGGTGGCCTGTGACCTGTCGGCGCAGATGCTGGCGGTGGTCGAGCAGGAGGTGAAGCGGCGCGGCTTTGACACTCTGGTCACCAAATGCCTGCCGGTCGAGGGGTTGACCTGCCCGGATGCCTCGTTTGATCTGGTGGCCAGTCGTTACAGTGCCCACCACTGGCGCGACCTGTTGCCCGGCCTGCGCAGTTTGCGGCGGGTGGCCAAGCCGGGAGCGATGGCCTTTTTCAGTGACGTGGTGGCACCCGAGGACCGCTTGTGTGATACGTGGCTGCAAAGTCTGGAACTGCTGCGCGATCCATCGCATGTGCGCAATGCCTCGGTCAGCGCGTGGCAGCAGGTGTTGCAGCAGGCGGGGTTCCGCGTCGAGCGGGTCATCCCGGGGCGGCTACGGCTGGAATTCACCTCGTGGGTCGAGCGGATGGCAACCCCTGAAACCCACCGGCAGGCCATCCGGGCATTGCAGCAGTGCGCCAGTGCCGATGTGCGTCAGCATTTTGCCTTTGAGGCCGACGGAACCTTTACACTGGACACGGCGGTTTTTGTGGCAACAGCGGTGTGATCGCCGCAACAAAAAGGCTCCTTCTGGTGAAGGAGCCTTTTTGATAATGGCGCGAGTGACGGGGCTCGAACCCGCGACCTCCGGCGTGACAGGCCGGCACTCTAACCAACTGAGCTACACCCGCGCTGTGGGAGGCGCTTTATAGGCTGCCTGTGCGATGGCTGGCAAGAGAAAAATGCAGTGTCCTGATTTTTTATGTGCGGGCAGGGGCCAGAGTGAAATTCATCAGCGCATTCATGGCCTTCAGCTCGTCAGCCAGCCCGGCGGTATGGTCGATCCGTGGCCCCAGCAGGATCAGGTCATACTTGAAGTGATCATGATCGCCGTCGAGGGTATAGCTCCAGTCCTGCGCCTCGTAACCGTACTTGCCGACAATGGCGACGATCTCGTCCCGCTCGGCGGTGTGGTGGCGGGGATAGGTCAGGGACAGGTGGACGGTGGTCTGGTGCGGCAGGATGCGCTCCACCCAGCGAAAGCTGCTCATCACGATGATGGCGATGGTGGTCGCCGCCAGCGCTGCCGCATAAAAGCCAACGCCAATCAAGACCCCGACCCCGGCGGTCATCCACAGCGAGGCGGCGGTTGACAGTCCGCGGATGGTCATGCCATCGCGGATGATCACCCCGGCCCCCAAAAAGCCCATCCCGGCCAGAATGCCCTGAATGACCCGGGTCGGGTCGCCAATGGCCGGGGTTTGGGTCAGGCCGCCGTACCAGGCACCGGGGAAGCCGTTGATCACCGTCAGGGCGGTGGAGGTCAGGCAGACCAGAACATAGGTGCGCATTCCGGCGGCCCGCCCATGGTACGACCGTTCGTATCCAAGGACGATACCCACCGCCAGCGCCCCCAGCAAATGCAGAAAGATCAGGCTGTTGGCGATGATTTCCGGGGCAGACCAATAGGATTTCAGGGTTTCCATACTTGCACTCGTCACTTACCCCTGGACTGGTACCGGTCAGGGGTATTACCGGAAAATGTCGATCGGGTACGATGCCTGTGCGGGGTGGTGAGATCAAAGTCTTTCGTACCAGAGAGGCAGGCCTGTTTTGTGCTTCATCCCGGCGCAGGACAAAACAAATCCCGAGTGGGGGCCTGTCCACTCGGGATTTGTTCTGCGCTTTTTTACCCTGTTCGGGGAAAGGGGCGCTTACCCTGCACTGTGTTCGGTACGTTCACGCCGGGCGGCACTGATCGCCTTGGTGCGGTTGTTGACACCATAGGCGCGCAGAATGGCAGTGACGTGCACCTTGACAGTGGCTTCTGCCAGTGTCAGCTGTTCGGCGATTTCCTTGTTGGACAGCCCCTCAACCACCAGATCCAGCACTTCGCGCTGGCGAGGGGTCAGGGCGTTGATGCCCGGTGTCGAAATTGACGGGCCGTGCCCATGCTCAAGGCCCTGCTGTCCTGACGGGCTGCTGGCGGCATGGGAGTCCGCCGCACTGCGCAGGGCACGTTCTGCGATCATCGGCGGAACATAGATGCCTCCGGCCAGAATCAGCGCCAGTGCCGCCCGCATGACGTCTTCGGGCAGGGATTTCGGCAGGTATCCTGCGGCTCCCCGTTCCAGGGCACCAAGGGCCGATTGGTGGCTTTCATCCGCCGAGACCACAACAACCGGGACCGGAGACACGGCTGAACGGGCCAGGGTCAATCCTTCCAGACCATTGTTGCCGGGCATGAACAGGTCGATCAGGAACAGGTCCAGATCGGGGTGTTCCTCTGCGCTGCGCAGAGCGGCAGAGAGGGTATCGGCTTCAAGCACCGTCGCACCCGGGCTAACGCGTTCCAGCGTCAAGGACAGGGCCCGACGGACCAGAGGGTGATCATCGGCAATTAAAAACTTCATTCACGTATTCCGTCCCCGGGTGCGATTACTGCGGCGAGTATAGAGTCGGTTATTGGACACGGATACCCCTCTGGTTGATGCGGCCGTCTGGCATGTCAGATTGCGAGCGTTTCAGGAAGGGTTCCGATTTGCAATCCGTGAATATTTAGGCATATCAGAACGAAACATGCAATGGGTCAAGCGGCCTAGACCAGCGTGCGCTAAATCTGACGCAGGCACGCTGGTCTAACCTTTTGTCGTGCCGCAGTGATTTTGCGCAAAACCGGTTCCCACTTTTGCGCTCACTGCTCTAAAAATCCGAAAAGGCCCAAGGGAGTACTTTAAGGGGAGACGATGAGGCACAGGCTACAGTCAACAGTCAGAATCATTGTCCGCTGAAGGGAGAGGTAATTGTTGTCGGTCACCATCCACAGAGTATGCGGGTTTCGCGGGTCACGGGTCAGGCCTTCCCAGTTGTCCTGAACCGGATCCTGCGTCAACCAGGCGATGACCTCACTACGGATCGGGGGCGTCTTTGGGGTCGCGTTCAGGAGATCACGCAGCGGCACACGGGTCAGGCGGGCGGCAAAGCCGCTGGTCAGGTGAAAGCTGCGCTCGAGAATGATGGCGGTCATCGTCTCCGGGGCGTCTCCCAGAACGGCGAGGGAGGTCGGGACAAAGTCATGGTCAAGGGCGAGCGAAAAGCTGCTCCAGACCAGCGGGGGAACGCTGTCTGACCATGGGCCCTGCGGCGTTGCCAGCCAGCCGGTGGTGTGGTCTCCGCCCTGATCGCCCTCCAGCAATGCAATCAGCCGACCGTCGGGCAGGACCGTCAGGGATTCAATGCCGCCGTTGTAAGGCGCTTCCTGCAGGCCCGGAGGAGGGGGGAGCAGGTGGGCGTTGCCCGCAAGGGGCGGCCTGCCGTTTTCAAGGGGTGGGTAATACGCCAGCCGGTGATGGCGTTCAAAGCTGACAATCTGCCCGCCGTTGGGGGTGCTGGTGACCTCTTCGGCATCCAGTTCCTTGCTGCCACTCAGGGGAAGGCCCTGTTCCTGATGCAGAAAATCAATCGACCAGTCCGGAATGGCGGAAGGAAAACGGTCCTGTTGTCCGGGCAGTGGCAGGCGAAGCCAGTAGCCCCGGTCGGAAATGAAGGTGGCGGTTCCGTCTGGCGCGATGGTCAGCCCGGACAATCCCCCCACCCGTGGATCCGTCGAGGTCAGTTCGACCGCGCCAATGACCTGCGGCAGCGCTCTGGCCGTTCCATCACCCAGCAGGGGGCCGGACCAGGGGTGCTGTGCCTTGTACAGAGGGGACGTTGACAGGGTGGTCCGGGCCGGTATCAGCAGTTCCGTCTCGATCGGAGCGCAGCTGGCGGTCACGCCCATCATGCAGCCCGCCAGCACCAGCCCCTTGATCCGGCGAATGCCAAAGATGCGCCGCAAGGTGTGAAGGATGGCGTGCATGAGATGGTCCTGTTGGTTTTGTGAAAACCGGTTCCCGTTTTTCGTGCGACGCCCTGTGTGCAACATTCTGGACACAAAAGGCGCCCGGGGACAGTCCTCCGGGCGCCTTTTGGCAGGGTGTCGCAGGTAAACCCGAAATGGGGTTACTTGCTCAGTCCGTCAAGACCAGCCGAGAAACCATTCAGGCTGACCGGAATGGTGATCGACTGACCGTTTGGCATCACATAGGACACCTTGAACGTCTTGCCGGATTTGAAGCTCTGCACGCCGGTCTGATCCAGGGTCAGGGTGGTCCGGCAGCCGGGCTGGGCACACTGAACGAACGGCACCCGGTTGGGCTTGTCGTCGTCAATTTGCAGGTTCAGACCCGGAACCAGCAGCGTCCCCAGCGGGGCGATGATGGTCATCTGGGGGGCCTTTTTGCCATCTTGCTGCGGCACCATGGCGACAACAACGGCCAGCATGGTCCGCTTGTCTTCCTTGGTGGTGGGGGCCTGGGCGATGTGGCAGATGCGCTTGGCACCGTCACCTTCGCAGTTGGCGGTCCAATCACCGAACTTCTGGTTCGGCTTCACTTCAGCCATGGCCGAGGCGGCCGACAGGGCACAGACGGTAGCGGCGATAGCGCCGGCAACCAGAGAAAGCTTACGCACGATGACTCCTTCGCTCGATGGCTTTCGAAAGAGAAAGAAAAAGTCCGACTGCCTCCGTGGAAACAACCCGAAAGCCTCCCTTGTGGCGGGGGGCTGCTGTCGGTCTGGTCCATGGTGGATCGGCTAGGCGCGACAGTGGGCCTTTCTGCGCTGTCTTGCAACTGTAGACCGCATGACCCAACTCTTTTTTGTGCTTTTTTGCAATTTTTTTATCCCTGAGCCCCGGTGTTGCGGCTGAGAGTGATGGTCACGGGCATGTGAGAGGCAGAAGGGTGACGGGCATGGCATAGTGTCCGCAATACTTCCTTATACAGTACGGAGCGTCTGGTTATGCTGATCCGGTCGTTGGCGCGTTGGATGGAACGCGAGAGTGCGGTCACTCCTTATGATGATTACCTCAACCGGCGGACCTTTCTGCAAGGGACGGCAGGTGTGATTGCTGGCGGTGCCCTGGCGCTGGGGAGCGGTCGTGCGCAGGCGGCGGTGTCCCGCCCGGCGGACGGGGAAGGGCTGGCAGTCTTGCCGGGAGTGCAGGAAAGCCCGTTGTCAACATCCGGCGAGACGCTGACGCCGTACAAGGACGCCACCAGCTACAACAATTACTACGAGTTCGGTACCGACAAGGGCGACCCGGTCCGCTATGCGGCCAGTCTGAAGCCGCGCCCGTGGACGATCACCGTTGACGGGGCCTGTGCCAAACCGGGGGTTCTGGACGTCGAAACCCTGTTGGGCATGCCGCTGGAAGAACGCATCTATCGCCTGCGCTGCGTTGAAGCCTGGTCGATGGTCATTCCGTGGGTCGGGGTGTCGCTGAAGGCGGTGATCGACCGTTTTCAGCCGTTGTCGTCGGCCCGCTTCATCCGCTTTGAAACGCTGAATGATCCGGTCCAGATGCCGGGGGTGCGGCGGGCGGTTCTCGACTGGCCCTATGTCGAGGGGCTGCGGATGGATGAGGCTGTTCATCCGTTGACCATTCTGGCGGTGGGTCTGTACGGCAGTGTTCTGCCCAACCAGAATGGTGCCCCGGCGCGGCTGGTGGTGCCATGGAAATACGGTTTCAAGTCGATCAAGTCGATCGTGCGGATTTCGTTTGTTGAAACGGCACCGCTGACCTCGTGGGCCAAGGCTGGTCCGACCGAGTACGGTTTTTATGCCAACGTCAACCCGGCGGTCGATCATCCGCGCTGGAGCCAGGCACGAGAGCGCCGGATCGGGGAATTTCGCCGACGGGAAACCTTGCCGTTCAATGGCTATGGCGAGCAGGTAGCGGATTTGTACAAGGGGATGGACCTTGCAAAATTCTACTGAGGCCGTGCGTGGGCGTCAGCAGGGCGGCGGGCTGATCAATCCGCGCTGGTTTCCCCGCTGGCTGAAACCGGTGGTGCATGCTGCCTGCCTGCTGCCGTTGGTATGGGTTGTGCTGGCGGCGTGGCAGGACAGGCTGGGGGCAAACCCGATCGAGGCCATCACCCGCTTTCTGGGAGACTGGGCCTTGCGCGGGCTGCTGGTTGCCTTGCTGGTGACGCCCCTGCGGCGTTTTTCCGGCTGGACTGCGGTCATGCGGTTGCGGCGGCCCCTGGGTTTGTGGGCCTTTGCTTACGCCCTTTTACATTTACTGTCCTATGTCGTGCTGGATCAGTATTTTGACTGGGCTGTGATCTGGGGCGATATTCTGAAGCGGACCTATATTACGCTGGGAATGGCTTCGGCGGTGATCCTGCTGGTTCTGGCGGTGACCTCGATCCCGGCATTGATTCGCCGTTTGGGCGGGCGGCGCTGGGTGTTTCTGCATAAAAGTGTCTATCTGGCCAGTGTTCTAGGGATTTTGCACTACTTCTGGATGGTCAAAGCGGATACATCTTCACCGTGGCTCTATGCTGTTTGTCTGATGTTTCTGCTTGTCCTTCGCCTTCCTTTCCCGCACCGGAGAAACCCAGCACTTAAGTCTTGAATATCGCGCGCTATCAGCGGATAAAGACTACCGGTAACGTAGCTGCGGTCATTCTTTCAAAGAATAATTCAGCATCAACAGGATCGGAGCCGTGAGCCAGCGCGGTCATGGCTCCGGGGTATCCCTCGACTTGCAGGGTGATGCCGCATACTCTTAGAGTGATGGGTCTGTCTGATTTGGATGTCACGGGTATGATGACGGGGGGGGAACGCGCAACGATGGGCAGCTGCACAAGCCGTTCAGACTTGGCTGATTATGTCGCCGATCTCAGCCCGGACATGATCTGTCTGTGTGTTGATTCGGTGATCACCTACCTCAATCCCGCCGGACGGGTATTGCTGGACAGGAAGGCCGATGGCGCATCCCTGATCGGCAAGCCGCTGATCGACATTATCCATATCGACTATCAGCCAATTCTCGAAGACGGCCTGGGCGAACTGGTCGAGGCCGATTCACTGCCCCTGATGCTGGTCGATGCCTGCGGCCATCCGGTCGAAGTCGAAATGCGTGTGCTGCCAATCCCCGCCGAGGCTTTGGGGCAGGGGGCAATGGCCGGAACGCTGGCCGCTGCCCGTGGGCCTGCCTATCTGGTGCATGCCCATCCGGTCGGTGAGCGCATGCAGGCGGTGCAGGAAATCCTGGAAAGCGAGCGCCGCTATCGCTCGCTGGTCAATCTTGCCCTCGATTTCATGTGTCTGGTTGACGGGCAGGGGCGGATCACCCTTGCCAACAAATCGGCCCAGGTTCTGCTGGATCTGGATGCCGACACCCTGATGGAACGGACGCTGCCCGATATCGTGCACCCGGACTATCAGGCGATGATCGAACTCGGGCTGGAAACGCTGGCCGGGGAAAGTGGCCTGCTGCCGCTGAAATTTGTTGACCGTCAGGGTGAAGCAATCGACGTCGAGGCCCGCTTTACGGCGCTGGGACGGGCCGACAGTTTCATGCTGGAAGCGCGCGACATTCGCCAGCAGTTGCGGTCCGCCGAGGCCGTGCGCGAGCGTGAACAGCGGTTGCAGGGTATTCTCGATACCGTTGCCGAAGCGATTATTTCTGCCGATGACATGGGGATCATCCAGTCGTTCAACCGGGCTGCCGAAGCCATTTTCGGCTACAGCAGCAGTGAAGTGGTCGGGCGGAACCTGTCAGTGCTGATGCCTGAGCCCCATGCATCGCATCATGACGGTTATATGAAAACATTCCGCAGCAACGGTGCCTCGGGGGTGCTGGGGAAGGGGCGCGAGCTGGAGGGCCGTCGCAAGGATGGCTCGATCTTCCCGCTGGAGTTGAATGTAACCGAGTTGCGCCTGGGCCGGAACCGCTTGCTGACCGGCATCATCCGCGACATTACCGACCGCAAGCGCGCCGAAGAGGCCGAACGCCGGTACAAGGAAGAGCTGGAGCAGAAGGTCGAGGAACGAACCCGTGACCTGCGGCGTCTGTCGCGGCAGACGCAGGGCATTCTTGATTCTGCCGGGGACGGGATTGTCGGCCTGGATATGGATGGCAAGATTACCTTTGCCAATCCGGCGGCAGCGGCAATGCTGGGCTATGAGCAAGGCGACCTGCAGGGCCGGGCCGCCAACGAGGTGTTCCTGGCCGGGGAAGGTCGCCGCAAGGGCAAGGGGCTGCGGATCCGGGCTGCGATGCGGCTGGGGGTGATGGGCCAGCGGATCGAGCAGACACTGGTTGCCCGCACGGGGCATACCTTTGATGCCGAATATGCCGCCAGTCCAATCGAAGATGACGGCGACATTTCGGGCGTGGTGGTGGTGTTCCGCGACATCAGCGACCGCAAGGCTGCCGAGGCCCGCCTGAAGGTCGCCGGGACGGTGTTTGAAACCACCGCCGAGGGCATTCTGGTCAGTGATGCGCGGGGGCGCATTTCAATGGCCAATGCGGCCTGCGCCCGCATCACCGGCTGGATGTCGGAACAATGCCTGGACCGCACGGTGCAGGAGGTGTTGTTCCCTGGAAACGAGCCGGTCTTTGAAGAAATGGTGGCCGAGTTGATGGCCCGCCAGAGCTGTGAACTGGAATTCTGGAGTTCCCGGTTGGACGGTGGCGAATATGCTGCCCGTCTGGCGGCATCGGTGGTGCCTGACAGCGTCGGGACTTCGCACCGGATTGTGATCGTGGTCAACGACATCACCCAGCGCAAACGCGACGAAGAGCGCATCCGTTTCCAGGCCAACTATGATTCCCTGACCGGCCTGCCCAACCGTGCCCTGTTCAATGACCGGCTGGATCAGGCGGTGTCGGCGGCACGGCGGGCGGGGACGATGGTCGGGCTGATGTTCATCGACCTTGACGGATTCAAGGCGGTCAACGATACGCTGGGGCACGATGCCGGGGACCTGCTGCTGAAAGGTGCTGCCGGGCGGCTGCGCAAATGCGTGCGGGAATCCGATACCGTGGCCCGTCTGGGCGGTGACGAGTTCACCATCATCATGGGCAACCTCGACAGCCCCGAAGGCGCCGGGCAGGTGGCCGGGCGGATCATCGAGAGTCTGACGGTGCCGTTTGACCTGTCGGTTGATGACGGGAAAGTCCGTGAGGGGCGTGTTTCGGCCTCGATCGGGATTGCCGTCCTGCCGAACCATGGCGATACATCGGACGATATTCTGCGCCATGCGGATGCGGCGATGTACCACGCCAAGGAACAGGGAAAGGCGAATTACCAGTTTTTCCGGCCAGAGCTTCTGGACTAATCGACGCAGAAGCCCCATAAACAGAATCGGAAAACGAACAGGACCGACGCCCGCAACAGTTGGAATCGCTCTAAAATTTAAAAAGCGACGAAAGCCGGTGTGGCGGGGCTGGTGTTCTGGGGGCTGTTTGCGGTACGGTTCTTTTACATATCGATGACACGGCCCGTGTCGTTGTGAACCGTTGGATGAAATAAGAAAATCTCCGCCGCGTTGCTGACGTCGGGAATGGATGAGACAGGAATGTCGGAAGAAAATAACGAAGACGGCCAAGGCTCCGGCAACAAGCGCCGCCGCCCTATCGACATTGTGATCGCCGAAAAGAACCCGTTGCTGATGAGCAGCCTGATCAAGCTGTTTGCCGGGGATGACCGTTTCGCGTTGGTGGCGACTACCCCCGATGGTGAACGTTTCATTTCAGCCGTCGAGCGGCTGACCTTTGATGTCGCCATCATCGGTTGGGAAATGCCCTATATGGATGGTCGTGGCGTGTTGCAGGCCCTTCAAGGGCGCTCGGCGGCCCCGCGGGTGATCGTCTATACCGGCAGTGCCAGCCCGGAAATTCCGCGTGTTGCCATGTCGCTGGGCGCTGCCGGGTTCTGTTCCAAGTCTGATCCGCCGGCGCAATTGCTGGAAACGGTGGCGGCGGTGGCCGATGGGCGGATGATGTTCCCGTTCGTTGATGTCAGCCAGCTGGCCAATGATCCGTTCTCGGGGCTGACCCCGCGTGAACGGGAACTGCTGGCGGCACTGGCCAGTGGCCTGACCAACGCCCAGATTGCGGGAAAGCTGGATATCTCCCTGAACACGGTCAAGTTCCACCTGAAAAACCTGTATGACAAGCTGGGTGTGTCGAACCGTGCGCAGGCGGTGGCCCACTACCTGAAAGGGCGGGAAGGACGATGATGTCGGGCGGAAAAGGGACCTCACTGCCCTTTTCCGCTGTTTTTTGGCGGGGTTGGCGAGCCTTTTGCTTTTCATCCCGCCCACAGTACGCTATCACCCGCCCACTTTTGCGACAGTCATAAAGGGATGCGGTGATGCCGTGGTCGATGGACCCCTACGGGCTTTTCCATAGCGACGCTTCGAATGCGGCTCCGGCTGTTGGTGAGGCTGGCAAGACTGGTGCGTCCCGCCGCCCGCGGGCGCCGCTGTTCACCTATGGCCTGCGTACCATCACCGAAGCCGCTGCCCGCGCCGCCTCTGCCGGGATCGAGCAGGGCGACAAGGAACAAAGCGACCGCGCCGCCACCGCTGCCATGCGGGCCGAGCTGGATTGCCTGCCGATCAACGGGATGGTGGTTCTGGGCGAAGGCAACCGCGAACAGGGTCAAAGCCTGTATGTCGGCGAGCAGATCGGTGATCCGGCAGCGCCAGTGCAGTTTGATATTGCGGTCGATCCGGTCGAAGGCACCAGCTATGTCGCCAGCGGTATGACCAATGCGCTGGCGGTGATCGCGCTGGCTCCGCGCGGGGCAATGTTGCAGCCAGGCCCTTGTTTTTACATGGAAAAATTTGTTGGGCCGCCGCAGGTCAAGGGCAAAATCGATCCGCAGGCACCGGTGGCTGACAAACTGGCAACCGTGGCACGGGAAACTGGCAAGGCGGTGTCTGACCTGACGGTGTTCGTGCTGGAAAAGCCGCGCCACCGTGATCTGGTGCAGGAGATTTATGCCGCCGGAGCCAAAGTACTGCTCTATCCGGCAGGCGACATTGCCGGGGCGCTGATGGCGGCAATCCCGGATTCAGGCGTCGATTGCCTGATGGGCACCGGGGGAACCCCGGAGGGGATCATGACCGCCTGCGCCATCCGCGCGCTGGGCGGAGAATTCATGGGGCGGATGAATCCCCAGCTTAACAGCGAGCGTCTGGCGGTCAAGGCGGCGGGGATTTCCACCACCGACTGGCTGCCCTGCGAGACGCTGGTGACCTCGGACAAGGTGTTCTTTTGTGCCACCGGTATCACCACCGGCTTGTTGCTGCAAGGCGTGGAGCGGCAAGGAGGCAGCAGTGTCCGCACCCAGACCCTGATGATTTGCGGTCAGTCGGCCGAGCGCCAGATCCTGACCACCTATCATCGCAGCCGCCCCCTCGGCCCCCTCGGCGTTCCGCCGGGCGCTGATGCCGCCAGCCACAGCCGGGCCTGAGCGGGGAGAGCGCCATGCCAAAGAACCGCAAGCTTAACCGTCCGGTGATTTTGGGGATTGTCGGCGACTCTGGTGCCGGTAAGACCACTCTGGCGCAGGGGATTGCCTCGATCCTCGGGCCATCGCGGGTGACGATGATCTGCACCGACGACTATCACCGCTATTCCCGTGAGGAACGGGCCCTCAGCGGCGTGTCGGCGCTGGATCCCAAGGGCAACTATATGGACATCATGGAGCAGCACATCCAGTTGCTGCGCGCCGGGCGTCCGATCCTGAAGCCGGTCTACAACCATACCAACGGCACGCTGGACGCGCCGGAATATGTCGAGCCGGGCGAATACATGATCGTCGAGGGCCTGCTGGGCTATTCCACGCGCGCCATGCGGGACTGCTATGACGTCAAGCTGTACCTCGAACCGCAGGAAGAATTGCGGGCGGCGTGGAAAATGCAGCGCGACGTCAGCAAGCGCGGTTACACCGCCGATGAAGTGCGCCGCCAAATCGAAAAGCGGTTGCGTGATGGTATTACCTTTATCCGCCCGCAACGAACCTTTGCCGATCTGGTGCTGTCTTTTCGCCATCCTGTGGCGTCGTCTCTGGGGGAACCCGAGGAAGACGACAAGGATACTGCCTCTTACCTGAATGCCCGCCATACGCTGCGCCCGACCCTGCCGCATCCCGACCTGACGCCGATTGTCGAGGGGTCAAAAAACGGTATCCGGCTAGAGCTTGCTCGTGATATTGACGGCAAGCCCGTCGACGTCCTGGAGATCGAAGGCGACGTGGATGACAAGCGGGCAAAGGCGATGGAGGATCTGTTGTGGAACCTGATTCCCGAAGCGAACCACTTGCGGTCCAACCTTGGGCAGTATATGGACGCCAGTCAGGAAACCCGCATGTCGCACCCGCTGGCCCTGTCGCAGTTGTTGATCACCTACCATCTGGTGAAGGCTGCCATGGGCCATTATGCCATTTAACACACCCAGTCCCATCCAACTGATGCCGAGTGAGCCGGGAACATTGACCATGACTTCTGAAACCGTAAGCCACGCCCAACTTGCCAATGCCATTCGCTTTCTGTCCGCTGATGCCGTGCAAAAGGCGAATTCCGGCCATCCGGGGATGCCGCTGGGCATGGCCGACGTGGCAGCGGTGCTGTTCACCCGCTTCATGAAGTTCGATGCGGATCAGCCGCGCTGGCCCGACCGTGACCGCTTTGTGCTGTCGGCGGGTCACGGCTCGATGCTGCTGTACTCGCTGGGCTATCTGCTGGGCTACCGCGATGTGACCCGCGAAGAGCTGGAAAACTTCCGCCAGTTGGGCCACGTCACCGCCGGGCACCCGGAATTCGGCCACATCCAGATGGCTGACACCACCACCGGCCCGCTGGGGCAGGGCATCACCAACGCGGTCGGTATGGCGCTGGCCGAAAAGATGCTGGCCGCCCGTTTCGGCGGCGAGGTGGTTGACCACTTCACCTATGTGATCGCCGGTGACGGCTGCCTGATGGAAGGCGTGTCGCAGGAAGCGATCTCGCTGGCTGGCCACTGGAAGCTGAACAAGCTGGTCCTGCTGTGGGACGACAACGAAATCTGCATCGACGGCAAGGTGTCGCTGGCCCAGAGCGATGACCAGATCCTGCGCTTCCAGGCGTCGGGCTGGAACACCATCGCCATCGACGGCCATGACCCGGTGGCGATTGCGGCGGCGCTGGAACAGGCCCGCAGCAGCGACAAGCCGACCATGATCGCCTGCAAGACCACCATCGGCAAGGGCGCCCCGACGCTGGCCGGTTCGGAAAAGACCCACGGCGCGCCGCTGGGTGACAAGGAACTGGCTGGCATGCGCGACGCGCTGGGCTGGCCCTATGCTCCGTTCGAGGTTCCCGACGACATCCTGTCGGTCTGGCGTGCCGCTGGCACCCGTGGCAGCGCCGAGCGTCTGCAGTGGGAAAAGCGCGTTGACGCCCTGCCGGCGGATGCCAAGGTGACCTTCGTGACCTCGTTGCAGGGTCGCATCCCCGACGCCACCGACGCCGCCATTGACGCTTTCAAGCAGAAGATGGCCGCAGACACTCCGAAGGTTGCCACCCGCAAGGCCAGCCAGATGGTGCTGGAAGCGGTCGTTCCGACCATTCCGCAGATCGTTGGCGGGTCTGCTGACCTGACCCACTCCAACCTGACCATCACCAAGGACATGAAGTCGGTCCTGCCGACCGATTTCACCGGCAATTACATCCACTATGGCGTGCGCGAGCACGGCATGGGCTCGATCATGAACGGCATCGCCCTGCACGGCGGCCTGATCCCCTACGGCGGCACCTTCATGGTGTTCTCGGACTACTGCCGTCCGTCGATCCGCATGAGCGCCCTGATGGAACAGCGGGTGATCTATGTGATGACCCATGACTCGATCGGTCTGGGCGAAGACGGCCCGACCCACCAGCCGGTGGAACATCTGGCCTCGCTGCGCGCCATGCCGAACCTGCGTGTGTTCCGCCCGGCTGACCCGATCGAAACCGCCGAATGCTGGCAGCTGGCCCTGCAGTGGACCCATGGTCCGTCATTCCTGGCCCTCAGCCGCCAGAACCTGCCGACCGTCCGCACCTACACCAAGGAAAACCTCTGCCAGCTGGGCGGCTATGTGCTGTCCGAGCCGGAAGACGGCAAGCGCGACGTCACCATTCTGGCGTCGGGTTCGGAAGTCGAGCTGGCCCTGAAGTCGCAGGTCCTGCTGAACGCCGTCGGCATCAAGGCCGCGGTGGTGTCGATGCCCTGCTGGGAGCTGTTTGATGCCCAGCCGACCACCTACCGCAAGGCGGTTCTGGGCGATGGCCTGCGCATTGCCGTCGAAGCCGGTTCGACCTTTGGCTGGGAACGCTATGTCGGTCTGGACGGCGCGGTTGTCGGCATGACCTCGTTCGGTGCCTCGGGCCCGGCGGATCAACTGTACAAGCATTTTGGCATCACTGCCGAAGCGGTCGCTGATATTGCAGTGGCGCGCCTGAAGCAAAACGCCTAAAAGATACCCGGCCACAGGCCCTGCCCGAAAAGGTGGGGCCTGTGGCGCTTCCCTGATAATTCCAGACGCCCTTGGAGTACAGCATTATGGCCGTTATTACCCTGCGCCAGCTCCTCGACCACGCCGCCGAGTACAGCTATGGCATGCCCGCGTTCAATGTGAACAACATGGAACAGGTGCTGGCCATCATGAACGCTGCCCGCAAGACCGATGCTCCGGTGATCCTGCAGGCCAGCCGTGGCGCCCGCAAGTACGCTGGCGACATCATGATCAAGCACATGATCCTGGCGGTCAGCGAAATGTACCCGGAAATCCCGGTGTGTATGCACCAGGACCACGGCAACTCGCCCTCCACCTGCGCCTCGGCGGTGATGAGCGGGTTCACCTCGGTGATGATGGACGGCTCGCTGGAAGCCGACGCCAAGACCCCGGCCTCCTACGACTACAACGTCGATGTGACCGCCAAGGTGGTCGAAATGTCGCACATGGTCGGCGTGTCGGTCGAAGGTGAGCTGGGCTGCCTCGGCTCGCTGGAAACCGGGCAGGGCGACAAGGAAGACGGTCACGGCTTCGAAGGCACCCTCGACCACTCCCAGCTGCTGACTGACCCGGACCAGGCCGCCGACTTCGTGGCCCGCACCAAGGTTGACGCGCTGGCCGTTGCCATCGGCACCAGCCACGGCGCCTACAAGTTCACCCGCAAGCCGACCGGCGACATTCTGGCGATGAACGTCGTCAAGGCGATCCATGCCCGTCTGCCGAACACCCATCTGGTGATGCACGGCTCCTCGTCGGTGCCGCAGGACCTGCAGGACATCATCAACAAGTTCGGTGGCGAAATGCCGCAGACCTACGGCGTGCCGCTGGAAGAAATCGAAGAAGGCATCAAGTACGGCGTGCGCAAGATCAACATCGACACCGACAACCGCATGGCGATCACCGGTGCGATCCGTCAGATTTTCGCCGAAAAGCCGGGTGAATTCGACCCGCGTTCGTACCTGAAGCCGGCGATGGCGGCGATGGAAAAGGTCTGTATCGACCGCTTTGAACGCTTTGGCGCTGCTGGCAAGGCCAGCAAGATCAAGGCGCTGCCGCTGGATGCGATGGCTGCGGCCTACGCCAGCGGCTCGCTGGACCCCAAGGTTCAGTAAGGCGTTGTAAAACAGGAACAGGCCGCTGGTGGAATATCCGGCGGCCTGTTTTTGTTCCGGGGTGATGAGGCTCAGACCTGCCATTTTTCTTTCATGATCAAAAAATGGGGTCTGGGGCCGACTGGCCCCAGCGAGGTTTGGAGCAGCGCTCCATGATCCTGCTTTCTTTTTGCCGTGTCTTGTGGGGTCAGGCCCACGTTTCAATTGTTGCTCTGGACAAACGGGAGCCCCCTTTATGAGCACTCTGATTGCCCCGTCGATCCTGTCGGCGGACTTTGCCCGTCTGGGTGAGGAAGTGCGCGCCATTGATGCCGCTGGCGCTGACTGGATTCATATCGACGTGATGGATGGCCACTTTGTGCCGAACATCACCATCGGTCCGGCGGTGGTCAAGGCACTGCGCCCGCATTCGCAAAAGGTGTTTGACGTGCACCTGATGATTGATCCGGTCGATTGCTATCTGGCGGACTTCGCCAATGCCGGTGCGGACATCATCACCGTCCATGCCGAAGCGGGCAAGCACCTTGACCGTACCCTGCAAGTGGTGCGCAGTCTGGGCAAGAAGGCCGGCGTGTCGCTGAATCCGGCCACCCCGGAAGGCGTGATCGAATACGTGCTGGACAAGATCGACATGGTGCTGGTGATGTCGGTGAACCCCGGCTTTGGCGGCCAGAGCTTCATCCATTCGCAAGTCGAGAAGATTCGCCGGATCAAGGCGATGATCGGCGAGCGTCCGATTGACATTCAGGTTGACGGTGGGGTGAACGCCGAAACGGCCAAACTGTGCCGCGATGCCGGGGCGACGGTTCTGGTGGCGGGCAGTGCGGCCTTTAAGGGTGGACCGGACCATTATGCGGCCAACATTGCTGCGCTGCGGTAATCACCTGCCTTGACGGTGCAGGGGATGTGCGCGCCCTGTGGTTCACAAGGGGCATTGTGACATCTCCTTTTCGGTTTGTGACAGGGATATGGCGGAAACGGGGGCGATCCTGTTTCCGCCATTTCTGTTATCTTATTGTTTTTCCTGTTAAAAAAATGTGACGGCCTGTCAGAAAAATGCCTCGCGGCTGTCACTGTCATCAAACTTTCATCATTCTGTCACAAGGGCGTCTCGGTCCGTCGCTACAGTGTGCCTCGCAACAAGCCGACAGGAAATGGACCTTCCTGACGCGCTTTACCGGAATTCACTGGACGCGCCCGGCCACAGGGTCGGCGCAACGATTGGAGGCCTCCGTGCTGAAGAAGACCCTCGCCCTTGCCGTGCTGGCGACCGTTGCCACCGCTGGCGCTGCCGAAGCCCGTGACACGATCCGTATCGTCGGTTCCTCGACTGTTTACCCGTTTTCCACCGTCGTTGCCGAAAACTTTGGCAAGTCGACCAGCTTCAAGACCCCGGTGATCGAGTCCACCGGTTCGGGCGGCGGCATCAAGTTGTTCTGCGCTGGCGTTGGCACCGAGCACCCGGACATCGTGAACGCCTCGCGTCGCATGAAGAAGTCGGAATTTGAAACCTGCGACAAGAACGGCGTCAAGGACATCGTCGAAGTCCGCGTCGGTTACGACGGGATCGTGATTGCCAATGCCAAGGCCGCCCCGGCGTTCGACGTGACCCGCGAGCAGCTGTTCATGGCGCTGGCCAAGGAAGTTCCGCAGGGCGACAAGTGGGTCGCCAACCCCTACAAGAAGTGGAGCGACATCAACCCGTCGCTGCCGAACGAAGAAATCGAAGTCCTCGGCCCGCCGCCGACCTCGGGCACCCGTGACGCCTTCACCGAACTGGTGATGGATGCCGCCTGCGAAAAGCTGCCGGCCGCCAAGGCCCTGAAGGACGCTGGCGACGACAAGACCCTGAAGCAAAAGTGCCAGTCGGTGCGCGAAGACGGCGCCTATATCGAAGCCGGTGAAAACGACAACCTGATCGTTCAGAAGCTGGGTGCCAACCAGACCGCCGTCGGTATCTTTGGCTACTCGTTCCTCGAAGAAAACGCCGACAAGATCAAGGGTGCGAAGGTTGACGGCAAGGAGCCGACCTTCGACAACATCTCGTCGGGTGCCTACCCGGTGTCGCGTCCGCTGCAGTTCTATGTCAAGAAGGCCCACATCGGGACCATTCCGGGCATTCAGGAATACCTGAACGAATTCACTGCGGACAAGGCCTGGGGCCCGGAAGGCTATCTGGCTGACAAGGGTCTGATCCCGATGCCGGACGCCGAGCGCGCCAAGTACAAGGAAGCCGCGACCAAGCTGAAGACGCTGACCGCTGGCGACCTCTAAGGTTTCCTGACCGTGTACCGGACGGCGGGGAGCCTGCGGGCTTCCTGCCGCTCTGGTGCGCCTGCTGATGATGTGGCGGGGGACCGGTGCGGGGAAAAGGAAAGACTTTCTGTCAGTATCATAATGCGGTAGCAGAAAGCCGACATTCAGAACCCTTTTTTCCGCACTTTGTCTGTATCACCGTTCCGGCATGCCGGACGGGCCTTATCTGGGGAACGCGCAGTTCATGCAAAGTCTCGCTTTGATCCTGGTTGTGCTGGTGCTGGCCGTGGTCGGTTTCCGCTTTGGGCGGGGGCAGTCGATCAAGGTCGTCGAAGGAAATGCACGCCGCCTGCACAGTCTGCCGGGCTATCACGGCCTGTATGTGGCCCTGTGGTGTGGCGGACCGGCATTGATCCTGTTGGCTGTCTGGCTGTCGCTGGAACCGACAATTCTGAAACATCTGGTGCTGGGCGCCCTGCCCACCGAGATGCTGCAAAAGCCCGATGGCTCGCCGCTGGGCGTGGCCCGTCTCGAGCTGCTGCTGAACGATATCCGCAATACGGCAGCGGGCAATGTCGCCTCGACGGCCAATGCCTATATTCAGGACGCGGCGGCCCGCTATCAAAGCCTGCAACAGACCAGTTACGCCGCCATGGCGGTGGTGGTGCTGTCACTGGCTGTTGCCGGGGCAGCCTGGGCGTTCCGCTTCATTCATGCCGATTTCCGGGCGCGCAACCGGGTGGAAATGATCATCCGGGGCTTCATGATTGCCTGCTCGATGGTCGCCATCCTGACCACCGTCGGGATCATCCTGTCGTTGCTGTTTGAAAGCATGCGGTTCTTTGCGGTGGTGCCGGTGACCGACTTCCTGTTCGGTCTGGACTGGAGCCCGCAGATGGCTCTGCGTGCCGATCAGGTGGGGTCGTCCGGGGCGTTCGGGGCGGTGCCGCTGTTCCTCGGTACGCTGCTGATTTCCGGCATTGCGATGGCGGTGGCGGTGCCGGTTGGCCTGCTGTCAGCGATTTACATGGCCGAATACGCCCCGCGCAAGGTGCGGGCGGTGGTCAAGCCGCTGCTGGAAATTCTGGCTGGTATCCCGACCGTGGTCTACGGCTTCTTTGCCGCCCTGACGGTGGCTCCGGCCTTCCGTGGTCTGGGCGAAAGCATCGGGCTGGATGTGTCGTCGGAAAGTGCGCTGGCGGCGGGGATCGTGATGGGGATCATGATCGTGCCGTTCGTGTCCTCGCTGTCCGATGACGTGATTACTGCCGTGCCGAATTCAATGCGCGAGGGATCGTATGGTCTGGGCGCAACCAAGTCCGAAACGATCAAGCGGGTGATCATCCCGGCTGCCCTGCCGGGGATTGTCGGCGGTGTGCTGCTGGCAGTATCGCGCGCGATCGGTGAAACGATGATTGTGGTGATGGCGGCCGGTTTGTCGGCCAACCTGTCGGTGAACCCGCTGGAAGCCGTGACCACCGTGACCGTTCAGATTGTAACCCTGCTGGTCGGTGACCAGGAATTTGACAGCCCCAAGACATTGGCCGCCTTTGCGCTGGGACTGGTGCTGTTCATGGTGACGCTGGCGCTGAACGTTGTTGCCTTGCACGTCGTTCGCAAGTACAGGGAGCAGTATGAATAATGGCAACCGCAGAGCAGCAGGTCGAAATGACCACCTCCCAAAAAGACATTCTTTCCAGACAGTCCCGGATTTCTGAAACCGTCAATGCCGGGCTGAAGTCCCGCTATCGTTCCGAGGCCCGTTTCCGGGCCTATGGGGCGGGGGCGATCGTGCTGGCCCTGGTGATGCTGGTGCTGTTGTTCGTGACCATTATCGGCAAGGGTTACACCGCCTTTGTGCAGACCGAACTGCAACTGACCATCGCCACCTCGGGCGAAGCACTGGGGATTGGCAATGACCGCGATGCGGCGGCGCTCAACCGCGCCGACTATCAGGCACAGATCAAGGCCTCGCTGCGCGACATGTTCCCGGATGTGACCGGGCGCAAGGAACGGCGTGATCTGTACGGAATGGTGTCGGACGGGGCAGCCTATGCCCTGCGCGATGCGCTGGCGGAAAATCCGGCCCTGATCGGCCAGAAGGTCACCCTGCAGGTGCCGGTGGCGTCGGACATCGACATGCTGCACAAAGGGCAGATCGACCGGACCGTCGCGGAAGCCGAGCGCAAGGTGAACGATTTCCAGATCGGCATCTATGACCGCTGGGTGTCGATGGGCACCATTGGCCTGCACTTCAACACCGCCCTGTTCACGCAAGGGGACTCGCGCCAGCCGGAACTGGCGGGAATCTGGGGCGCTGCGGTCGGGTCGTTCTATACCCTGATCGTCACGCTGGCCCTCAGCTTTCCGATCGGTGTCGCGGCGGCGGTGTATCTGGAAGAATTTGCTCCCAAAAACCGCTGGACCGACCTGATCGAAGTCAACATCAACAATCTGGCGGCGGTTCCGTCGATTGTGTTCGGCTTGCTGGGGCTGGCGGTGTTCCTGCAGTTCTTTGGCATGCCGCGCTCGGCCCCGGTGGCAGGCGGTCTGGTGCTGACCCTGATGAACCTGCCGATCATCATCATTGCCAGCCGGGCTGCCCTGAAATCGGTGCCGCCGTCGATCCGCGAGGCCGCTCTGGGCCTTGGGGCCTCCAAGCTGCAGACCATCCTGCATCACGTCCTGCCGCTGGCCATGCCGGGCATGCTGACCGGAACCATCATCGGCATGGCGCATGCCCTGGGCGAAACCGCACCGCTGCTGATGATCGGGATGGTGGCCTTTGTGGTGGACATTCCGATGACCCCGATGGACTCCGCCACCGTGTTGCCGGTGCAGATCTATCTGTGGGCCGACAGCCCGGAACGGGCCTTTGTCGAACGCACTTCGGCGGCGATCATGGTGCTGCTGGCATTCCTGGTAACGATGAACGCGGCCGCTGTGCTGCTGCGCAAGAAGTTTGAAAGGCGCTGGTAAGACAATGGCGATGGTTGAAACGATGACTCCCGAACAGACCCGCACCCCGGAAACCGCCCGTCCGGATGCCACCCGCAGCGAAGGCACCGCCGGTTCGCCGCTGGTCGGCCCCGGTGAAGACGCCAAGGTGTCGGCGCGCGATTGCAGCGTCTATTACGGCGAAAAGCATGCCCTGAAGGGTGTGTCGCTGGACATCAAGGTCAACGAAGTCACCGCCTTTATCGGCCCGTCGGGCTGCGGTAAATCGACCTTCCTGCGCTCGCTGAACCGGATGAACGACATCATCGACGGGGCGCGGGTCACCGGCCTGATTGCCCTGGATGGCGAAGACATCTACGCCCGCAAGGTTGACGTGGTGCAGTTGCGCGCCCGTGTCGGGATGGTGTTCCAGAAGCCGAACCCGTTCCCCAAGTCGATCTATGAAAACGTGGCCTATGGTCCGCGCATCCACGGTCTGGCCTCGACCAAGGACGAGATGGACGACGTGGTTCAGTCGTCGCTGGAACGTGCCGGTCTGTGGACCGAAGTGAAAGACCGCCTCGACCAGCCGGGGACCGGCCTGTCGGGTGGTCAGCAGCAGCGTCTGTGCATCGCGCGCGCCATTGCGGTGTCGCCCGAAGTGATCCTGATGGACGAACCCTGTTCGGCCCTCGACCCGATTGCGACGGCAAAGATCGAAGAGCTGATCGACGAACTGCGCCAGAACTACACCATCGTGATCGTCACCCACTCGATGCAGCAGGCGGCGCGCGTGTCCCAGCGGACGGCGTTCTTCCATCTGGGGAATCTGGTCGAGTGCAACGACACCGAACAGATTTTCACCAATCCGCTGCACAAGCTGACGCAGGGCTATATCACTGGCCGCTTTGGTTGATGGACCCTGCAACATCTGGCGCGGGGGGCTGCGCTGCGGCTCCTTGCTGCCGGTCTGCAACGCCATAAGGAACGTTCGCCGTGGGCGCACATGATGGACATACAGTTCAGTCTTTTGAAGACGAACTGACCCAGCTTACCAATGTTATCGTTCGCATGGGCGGACTGGCCGAAGCCCAGATGGCCAGCGCCATCCACGCCATCACCCGCCGGGATTCCGATCTGGCATCGCGGGTGATTGCCGGGGACAGCAAAGTTGACGAGATGGAAAAGGAAGTCCATGCCCTGACCGTCCGCCTGCTTGCCCTGCGCCAGCCGATGGCTGACGATTTGCGGTCGATTGTGGCCGCATTGAAAATCTCGGCTGACATCGAACGGATCGGCGACTATGCCGCCAACGTCGCCAAGCGGGCGATGGTGCTGAACCAGTTGCCACAGGTTACGCCGGTGGCTGGCATTCCCGGCATGGGGCGGATGGTGCAGCAGATCATCAACGACGTGCTGGATGCTTATGTCGAGCGCGACGTGGAAAAGGCTCTGGCGGTCTGGCACCGGGACGAAGATGTCGATGCCATGCACATGGCCCTGTTCCGCGAGCTGTTGACCTATATGATGGAAGACCCCCGCAACATCACCGCCTGCACGCACCTGATGTTCATTGCCAAGAATATCGAGCGCATCGGTGATCACGCCACCAACATTGCGGAAACGATCCATTTTCTGGTCAAGGGGCAGTCAATCCTGTTGCCCCGCCCCAAAGGTGCGTCGGTCGATGAGATGCCGATGCCGGAGACAGGGGCGTAGCCGCCCCGGTCTCTTTTCCGGTGCTTTGGGTTTTGTTTTGTCGCATCATGGGCAAGGGCCGACGTGGGGCCTTTGCCTGATGCCCTCAAGGGAATAGCTGTTCGATGAAGCCTCTGGTGATGATCGTTGAGGATGAAAGCGCGCTGATGACCATGCTGCGCTACAACCTGGAAAAAGACGGTTTCCGGGTGTGTGAGGCTTCGGATGGTGAAGAAGCGTTGACAGTGGTCGAGGAAAACAATCCCGACCTGATCCTGCTCGACTGGATGCTGCCGATGATGTCGGGCATTGAGGTCTGCCGCCAGTTGCGCCGCCGTCCGCAAAGCCGCGATGTGCCGATCATCATGATCACCGCCCGTGGCGAAGAGCAGGACAAGATCCGTGGCCTGAATGTCGGTGCCGACGATTACCTGACCAAGCCATTCTCGATGCCGGAATTGATGGCGCGGGTGCGGGCCTTGCTGCGGCGGGCGCAACCGGCCACCAACAAGGGCTCGCTGGGGTTTGAAGACATCAGCATGGACCTGACCGCCCACCGGGTCACCCGTGGCGGGCGCTATGTCCATCTGGGCCCGACCGAATTCCGCCTGTTGCAATTCCTGATGGAGCACCCGGGCTGCGTATTCTCGCGCGAAGAACTGCTGAATGCCGTCTGGGGCCCGGATATCTATGTCGAGCCGCGCACCGTGGATGTGCATATCCGCCGCCTGCGCAAGGCGCTGAACGGCGATACCGAAAGCGACCTGATCCGCACGGTGCGCGCCGCGGGCTATGCGCTGGATGCGGACCCGGCGTTGCAGGGCAGCGGGGTGGCCTGAAGGCCCCGGACCCCGTTTTTTCAGGTCGTGCTCCATGACGGCGCGGCTGTGACCGGGTAAAAATGATCGAGCCGCAGGGGATGATGCCAGACCGGTATCATCCCCTGCGGCATTTTCATGTCGGCAGGGTGCGCGAACCCCAAGCGTGTCAGAAAATCCCGGGAGGTTCGCGCTGAGGTAATGTATTGGAATATAAGGATTTTGATTCTGTGAATGTATGCGTACATATCATTATGCACAAGTATTCCCAAGGTTCGCGCAAGAGGCCTCTTTTCTTTAATGAAAACAGTTTGTTATAGTGGTGGCCGTCGCCCCCTCACGGGGGCGTGGATTGAAACGTCAAGCAGATTCAGGCCTGCGGCAAGACCGCCGGTCGCCCCCTCACGGGGGCGTGGATTGAAACGCCGGTATCCGGGTCGTGGGGGATCGTCTGGGTCGGTCGCCCCCTCACGGGGGCGTGGATTGAAACTTGTGACTGGTGCGGATGTATACCCGCACCGCCAGTCGCCCCCTCACGGGGGCGTGGATTGAAACTGGGAGGCAGGCCGATGAAGGCCGTCTCCCATCCGTCGCCCCCTCACGGGGGCGTGGATTGAAACAGGCGCAAAACTGCCCTGTGTCATGCGAACAGCCGTCGCCCCCTCACGGGGGCGTGGATTGAAACTGCCCGCTGGCCATGGCGTCGGCCATCACCCTGGGTCGCCCCCTCACGGGGGCGTGGATTGAAACGCCGGGCAGATCCAGTTCCGGCTTTAAGGCAAAGTCGCCCCCTCACGGGGGCGTGGATTGAAACGCACCACTCCACATACCCGGCAAGCGCCCAATTGAGGATGTCGCCCCCTCACGGGGGCGCGGGGCATGTATTAACCCCCGCCGGATACACCGCGCCTGTCACAGCAAATACCCCCTGCGCGATCACGCAGGGGGTATTTGATTTTGACGGCTGGGGCTGATGCGACCTGCGGCAAGCGTAAAACTCACGGGGTCCGGGGCCTGAAGGCCCCGGCGAGGTGTGGAGCAGCGCTCCACGACCGTGTTTTCCTCTAAAAACCCTCAGCCCGGACGGCGTCCGTAGCGGATGAAGTCGGTCCACGTCCGCTCGACGCTTTCCAGCGTATGGATGGCGCTATCCATCTGGGCGGCGGACAGCCCGGTCTTGCCCATTTCGTCGGACAGATAGGTTTGCAGCTCGCGGATGTGATCGCACAGGGTCATGCCCTTGTCGGTCAGCTTCAGGCGGATGGCGCGGCGGTCGTGGGAGCAGCGTTCCTGTTCGAGATAGCCGGTTTCGGTCAGCTTCTTGATATTATAGCTGACGTTGGAGCCGTGGTAATATCCCCGGTCCTTCAGGTCGCGGATCACCACGTCTTCGGCACCAATGTTAGCCAGCAGCAGGGCCTGAACGGCATTGATGTCTTCGATGCTCAGGCGGCGCAGCTCGGTCCGCAGCACGTCCAGAAAGTGGCGGTGCAGGCGTTCGACCAGTTGGACGGTGTCAAAGTAGGACTGAATCACGGTATCTGACAGTTGCAGGAGAACACACGACAGTCTCGGGAGTCCGCGAGAAAAATGGACTGCAGAGAAAAGGGATACTACATCACTTTGCGGGGTGGGCAAGGGAAAACAGAGCGGGTGTTTGGTAGCAGAGGGGTGGCGGGAATCCGTGCTGGCGGAGGCGGGATGTCCACCCCTATCCCTTGCGGGTGGTGGTGGGATGGATACACGTTTTCGGCCTTGAACCTGTGCGGATTATCCCTTAGCCTGAACATCTTATGGGGGTGATCTGCATGATTTTCTATGCCCATTCGACGACGGATGCCAGCAAACAGGACTGGCAGACGCTGGCCGGACACCTGTTTGCGGTTGCCCGTCTGGCGAGCATGTTTGCTGCCGTTTTCGGTGGCGAACGCGCTGCATGGCTGGCTGGAATTCTGCACGATATCGGAAAGTACCTGCTGGACTTTCAGCGCAGGCTGGAAGGCGCCAGCGACAGCGTTGACCATGCAACGCCGGGGGCGGTGGTTGTGTCTGGCCTGCTGATGACCAAACCTGAAGACCGCCTGCTGGTTCAAATCCTCGCCTATGCCATTGCCGGTCATCATGGCGGGCTGCCCGACTGGTTGGGCATGGGGAACGGGCGGGGCCTGAAGGACCGGCTGGCGGAGTGTGATACCTCCCGGTTGGCACCACAGTGGCGCGATGAAATCCCGCTGGAGGCTGTCGACCTGCTGCCCGCGAACTTCACGCCCGACAAACAGGTACCGGGGTTCCAGCTGGCATTTCTGGGCCGGATGCTGTTCTCCACTCTGGTCGATGCCGATTTCAAGGATACCGAGGCCTTTTATGGCCGGATTGACGGCACGACCGCCGACCGCCAGTGGCCCGCGCTGCGGGATTGCCTCGCCGGTTTGCGTCAGCGGTTTGACGATCACATGGCGGCTTTTGACCGCACGCCGCAGGCGGACAGCGAAGTGAACACCCTGCGCCGGACCATCCTGTCCCATGTGCGGGAACGGGCGACCCTGCCTGCCGGGGTGTTTACCCTGACCGTCCCGACCGGCGGTGGCAAGACACTGGCGTCGCTCGGTTTTGCGCTGGACCATGCCGCCAGCCACGACCATCGGCGGATCATTTACGCCATTCCGTTTACCTCGATCATTGACCAGACAGCGGCCATTTTTCGCAAGGTTCTGGGGGACGAGGTGGTGCTGGAACATCATTCGGCACTCGATGAACCGACGATCATCGGGCGTGAGGCCAAAGACAAGCTGCGGCTGGCGATGGCCGACTGGGCCGCGCCGGTGATCGTGACCACCACCGTGCAATTGTTCGAGAGCCTGTTTGCCAACCGGCCTTCACGGTGCCGCAAGCTGCACAATATCGCGGGCAGCATCATCATTCTGGACGAAGCCCAGACCCTGCCGCTGGGCTTGCTGAAGCCGTCGGTGCTGGCGGTGAAGGAACTGGCGCGCAATTACGGTTGCACGATTGTGCTGTGTACGGCAACGCAACCGGCGCTCGACCAGCAGGATTATCCGGCGGATGCGCTGATGGGGCTGGATGTGGCCGGGCGGGAACTGGCGCCTGATCCGGCGCAGTTGGCGCAACGCTTGCGCCGGGTGCGGTTTCATGATGCGGGGGTGCTGAGCGATGAACAGCTGTGCGAGCAACTGGCCGAGGCGGCGCAGGGACTGGTGATCGTCAACGGTCGTCGCCATGCGCTGGAGGTGTTTGAACTGGGCGGGAAAAAGGGGCTGGAGGGCATGGTCCACCTGACCACCCGCCAGTGCGCTGCCCACCGGCGGCAGATTTTGGCCGATGTGCGTGACCGGCTGCGCACGGACCAGCCGTGCCGGGTGGTGGCGACGTCGCTGATTGAGGCCGGGGTGGATGTTGACTTTCCGCGTGTCTGGCGGGCCGAGGCTGGTCTGGACCAGATTGCCCAGGCGGCTGGTCGCTGCAACCGCGAGGGGCTGCGGCCCACGGATGACAGTGTGGTGAGCATTTTCCAGCCCGCCGAGGCTCCGCCGCTGAAGGCGTTTGCGCCGTTGATCGCCGCTTTTCGCCATGTGGCGGCCCGGCATCAGGACTGGCTGTCTCCGGCGGCCATTCGGGCCTATTTTCAAGAGGTCTATTGGCAAAAAGGGGATGGTCTGGACGCTGAACAGATTCTGACAGCGTTCCGGATTGACAGATCGGGGGTGGACTTCGCCTATCGCTCGGTCGCCGAGCGGTTTCGCATGATTTCAACGGCGCTGGTGCCGGTGATCATCCCCTTTGATGCGCGGGCGGACGAGGCCATCAAAAAGCTGTCGGTTGCGGAAATCCCGTCGGGGATGTTGGCGCGGGAATTACAAGCCTATATCGTGCAGGTTCCAGACCGCGACCGGGGGCGGCTGATTGAAAACGGCCATGTGGCGTTTGTGGCACCTGATCTGCGCGGGCAGCAGTTTCCCGTTCTGCAAACCCCAAAGCTTTATGAAACGACCATCGGCCTGCGGTGGGAAGATGCCGATTATCTTGGTGATTCATTTTTTTAGGGAGGATGCCCCGCGATGCCCTATGGCATAAAGCTGCACGTTTCTGGCCCCTATGCCTGCTTTACCCGCCCGGAAATGAAGGTTGAACGGGTGTCCTATGACGTGATGACGCCATCGGCGGCGCGCGGCATTCTGGAGGCCATTCACTGGAAGCCGGCCATTCGCTGGGTGATTGACCGGATTCATGTGCTGGAACCGATCCGCTTTCAGTCGATCCGCCGCAACGAGGTCGGCCAAAAGGTGCCGGTGAACAAGGTCAAAAGCGCGCTGAAACACCGGAGCCTGGACGGCTTGCGGTTGCTGTGTGATCAGGACCGCCAGCAACGGGCCTCGACGGTGTTGACCAATGTCGCCTATGTGATCGAGGCGCATTTCGAGATGACCAGCCGGGCCGGAGACGGTGACAACGAAGGCAAGCACCTCGATATTTTCAATCGCCGGGCCGAACGCGGGCAATGTTTCCACCAGCCCTGTCTGGGGACGCGGGAGTTCGACGCCCGTTTCCGCCTGCTGGACCCGGCCGAAGCCATGCCGCCTGCGATCACCGAAGACCGTGAGCTTGGTTATATGCTGTGGGATATCGACCATGCCTCGGCGGAACGGTCGGCGATGTTCTTTCGTGCGACGATGACCAACGGGGTGGTCAATATCCCGCAACCCGGTGCGGCGGAGATTTGCCGATGACGCTGTTATCATCGCTGAACCGCATTGGTGAACGGATGGAGCAGCGCGGGGCGTTGCCCACCGGTGGCTTTTCGTCGGAAAAGATTTCCTGCTGCATTTCGCTGAATGCCGATGGCTCGGTGGCCGGGCTGCATGATTTGCGGGACGTCAGCAAAAAGAAGCCGGTCCCGCGTGTGATGGGGGTGCCGCAAGCGGTCAAGCGCACGGCAGGCGTGAAGCCGAATTTTCTGTGGGACAAAACATCTTATGTGCTGGGGGTGACGGCAGGGAATGGCAAGCGGCTGGCGCAGGAACATGAGGCCTTTGTTGATCGCCACCTGACCGCGCTGGCGGGCAGCAATGATATCGGTCTGCATGCCCTGCTGCTATTCCTGCAAAACTGGCGGCCCGAACACTACGAGGCTCTGGGATGGCCCGAGGAGCTGAAAGACCAGAACGTGGTGTTCGCACTGGAAGACGAACGCCATCGGCTGTTTTTACACGACCGTCCGGCAGCGAAAGCCCTGTGGGCGCGGCTGGCCGCCGATGACAGCGGTGAAAGCGCGATCTGTCTGGTGACTGGCGAGCGCGCACCGGTGGCGCGGTTGCATCCGTCGATCAAGGGCGTATGGGGGGCGCAGTCGTCCGGGGCGTCACTGGTGTCGTTCAATCTCGACGCCTTCACCTCCTATGGTCACGAGCAGGGGGCGAATGCTCCGGTGTCCGAGGCGGTGGCGGCCCGCTATACCGCCGTGCTGAACGCCTTTCTGGCCCGTGACAGCGGCCATCGGGTGCAGATTGGCGATGCTTCGACGGTGTTCTGGGCCGATGCCAGTGATGCCGAGCTGGCGGAGCAGGCCGAGAGTGTGTTCGGCAGCTTTCTGTCATCGGTCGATGAAGACAAGCAGAGCCGAGCGGTCGGGGACATTCTGGAGAAGGTGCGGCAGGGTGAGCGGATTGCCACCTTTAATCCTGCACTGTCGGACAAGGTACGGTTTTATGTTCTGGGGCTGGCCCCCAATGCGGCCCGCCTGTCAGTCCGGTTCTATCTGGAAGATACCTTTGGGGCGCTGATCGACCATTACCAGCGGTTTCTGGACGATATCCGGGTCGAGCCGGGGCCACGGCAAAAGGTGCCACAACTGTGGCAATACCTGCGCGAGACTGCGGCGCTGGGCAAGGAAGAGAACATCTCGCCGTTGCTGGCGGGCAACTGGATGCGCTCGATCCTGACCGGCACCCCCTATCCGCAGACCCTGTTTGCCACCGTGCTGATGCGCATCCGCGCCGATGGCGAGATCAACGCCCTGCGGGTCGGTATTCTCAAGGCGTTGCTGCTGCGTAATTTCAACCGTCAAAACGAGGAGGTGCCGGTGGCATTCGACCCGGACAACGACAACAAGGGCTATCTGCTGGGGCGGCTGTTTGCGGTCTATGAACGCGTGCAGTCGGCGGCCCTCGGCGACAAGCTGAATTCGACCATCAGGGATAAATATTACGGTGCGGCCTCGGCCCAGCCACGGCGGGTGTTTCCTGCGTTGGCTAAGGGTGCGGTGCCGCACCTGTCTCGTCTGGGCAAGGACAGCCCGGGCTATCGGGTGAATCTCGAGAAGGATATTGGCGAAATCATGGGGCGGATGTCGCCGGGGGCTGATCCGTTTCCGGTAACGCTGTCCAGCGCCGAACAGGCGTTGTTCGCTCTGGGCTATTACCATCAGCGCTTCTTCAAAAAATCCGATACCGAGCAAAAGGATGCTGCGTCATGAGTGGCCTGACCAATCGCTATGATTTTGTGGTGCTGTTCGAAGTCATCAACGGCAATCCGAACGGCGACCCGGATGCGGGGAACTTGCCGCGCATGGACCCGGAAACCAACCATGGTCTGGTGTCTGACGTCAGCCTGAAGCGTAAAATCCGCAACTATGTGGAATTCGCCCGCGACGGCCAGCCGGGGCATGCGATTTACGTGCAGGACGGGGCGGTCCTGAACGAAAAGCACCGCGAGGCTTACAAGGCAATCCGCTCGGAGCAGAGCACCGGCGACAAGCTGACCCCCAAGGATGACGCCGAAGCCATCCTGTTGCGGCAGTTCATGTGCGATAATTTTTTCGACGTGCGCACCTTTGGCGCAGTGATGGGGACCGGGATTAACTGCGGTCAGGTGCGCGGGCCGGTGCAGATGGCTTTTGCCCGCTCGATCGAACCGATCATGCCGCTGGAAATCACCATCACCCGCATGGCGGCGACCAGCGAAAAGGAAAAGGACGACACCAAGCGCAGCGACAACCGCACCATGGGGCGCAAGCATATCGTTCCCTATGGCCTGTACCGGGCGCACGGCTTCGTTTCGGCCAAGCTGTCGGAGCGCACCGGCTTTGGCGAGCAGGACAAGGAACTGCTGTTCGAGGCGCTGGCCAACATGTTTGAACATGACCACTCGGCGGCACGGGGGGAAATGACCACCCGCAAACTGATTGTGTTCAAACATGAAACGGCGCTGGGCAATGCTCCGGCACATCAACTGTTCGACCGGGTGCGCGTTGGCCGCAATGTCGATGGCGAATTCCGCCTGCCGGGCGAACGGGGTCTCGACAATCTGCCGCCTGCACGGGCCTTTTCCGACTACCTCGTCCAGATTGACCGCGACGGCCTGCCGACTGGGGTCGAGCTGATCGAACGGCTGTAACGCATGACTCCCGCCGGAGGGAGAGAGGGAGAGCCGATCCCGCTGTCGGCTCTCCAGCATGCGGTGTACTGCCTGCGGCAGGCGGCGCTGATCCATCTGGAACGCCAGTGGGACGACAACCGCTTTACCGCCGAAGGTCATGTCCTGCACGCCGTCGTTGACAAACCGGCCAGCCGCGCCGGTCGTGGCGTGCGGCGGGTGCAGGCGTTACCGCTGACCCATCGCGGCCTCAATCTGGCGGGCGTGGCCGATCTGGTCGAGTTCCTGCCAGCGGCGGACGGCGGCGAAACGCCGTTCCCGGTCGAGTACAAGCGCGGCAAGCCCAAGCTGCACCGGGCGGACGAGGTGCAGGTGTGCGCGCAGGCCCTGTGTCTGGAGGAGATGACCGGGCGTCCGGTCCCCGAGGGCGCGCTGTACTATGCCGAAACCAAACGGCGCCAAACCGTTCCGTTTGATGAGGCGTTGCGCCGCTTGACGCTGGCAACCATCGCCGATCTGGCGGCGGTCTTCGCCTCGTTGCAGACGCCACCGCCTCCGGCAAAGCTGACCCGCTGCCGGTCCTGCTCCCTGATCGAACTCTGTCGTCCGTCGATTGTCCGCCGTTCGGTCGATGACTGGCGGCAAGTGGCGGTGGCGGCGATGCTGGCAGAGGACGATACCGGGGATACGCGATGAAAAAGCTGCTCAATACCGTTTATGTCACCACCGAAGGGGCCAGTCTACGCAAGGACGGCGAAAATCTGGTGATCGAGGTGGAGGGGGAAACCAGAGGGCGGGTTCCCTTCCATATGCTGGCTTCGGTGGTGGTGTTCGGTGGACTGTATTTGTCGCCGCCGTTGATTGGAGCGTGCGCCGAAGGCGGGATCACCATCGTCATTCTGGAGCGGTCAGGAAAGTTTCAGGCCCGCATTGAAGGCCCGGTGAGCGGGAACGTCCTGCTGCGTCGCGCCCAGTATGCAGCCAGCGACCAGCCGGACGAGATCGTGCTGGGAAAAATCGCCAACCAACGATCAGTGCTGTTGCGGGCGCTGCGCGACCATGGCGACAGCCTGACCGATCAGCAGCAGGACTGTTTACAGCAGGCCGGCGAGCGTCTGGGGCAGATCATGCGCCATGTTGCGGCGACGGCGCTGGATACGGACCAGTTGCGGGGCTGCGAAGGCGAGGCCGCCCAGCGGTACTTTGGGGCCTTTGATACAATGCTCCGCTCTCCTGACCCCGAGATATGTTTCCGGGGTCGCTCACGCCGTCCGCCGCTGGACCCGGTGAATGCGGTGTTGTCGTTCCTGTATACGCTGCTGACCCACGACTGCCGCAGCGCCGCCGAAGCGGTCGGGCTTGATCCGGCGGTGGGCTTCCTGCACCGCGACCGCCCCGGCAGACCCAGTCTGGCCCTCGACCTGATGGAAGAATTGCGGCCCGTGCTGGTGGATCGTCTGGTGCTGTCACTGTTCAATCGCCGCCAATTGCGCGCCGGTGACTTTACCGTGCGCGAGGGCGGGGCGGTCCTGTTGAGCGATGAGGCGCGCAAGCTGGTGTTGACCGCCTGGCAGGAGCGCAAAAAGGAAGAGCGGATGCATCCCTTCTTGCAGGAAAAGGCTCCGCTGGGACTGGTGCCCTACCTACAGGCCCAATTGCTCGCCCGCCATCTGCGCGGCGATCTGGACGCCTATCCGTCATGGTTGTGGAAATAAGGCAAGGGGGCTGCGGTGCTGGTTCTGGTCACCTATGATGTGAAAACCTCCGATGAGGGCGGAGCCCGCCGCCTGCGGGCCGTCTCGAAAGCCTGTCAGGATTATGGGCAGCGGGTGCAATACTCTGTCTTTGAAATCGAGGTCGATCCGGCGCAGTGGGTGGCCTTGAAAAGCCGTCTGGAGGGCATCATCAACCCCGACTGCGACAGTCTGCGCTATTACCATCTGGGGGCAAACTGGCAGCGCCGGGTGGAACATGTCGGTGCCAAACCGGCGACCGACCTGAACGGCCCCTTGATCTGGTGAGGGGTGGGCGGGATCGCCGCGCGAACCCCAAGCGTGTCGTGAGCCTTGGGGGGCTCGGTCTGCGACAGTACCGTGGAGCGCTGCTCCACACCTCGCTGGGGCCGGTCGGCCCCAGACCCCATTCCTTTGATTATAAATGAAAAACCTGAGGGCGGGCCTCGGGCGGGTTCGGTTGGTCGCCCGTTTCCAGAACTGGAGTGCCGTCTCCTCTGTCCGGGGAGGTTCGCGCTGCTCCAAGTCATTGAAAATATTTGATTTTCATTTTCATATCATATGTGTACATATATTTTTACGGAAAAAGGCCGGAGGTTCGCGCAACAAGCCTCTTTTCTTTTGCAGCATCAGATTGTTATAGTGGGGGCCGTCGCCCCCTCACGGGGGCGTGGATTGAAACCCGTTTTTTTCTGCCCGGCATCCGGGGCGGCGTTGTCGCCCCCTCACGGGGGCGTGGATTGAAACGTCTAATGGTTCACGTGGTGGCCTGTCTCGCGTGTCGCCCCCTCACGGGGGCGTGGATTGAAACAACGGAAAATTTTGCGGCCTCTTTGACCGCGTGCGTTGCCTCCTCACGCCAGTAGGGCTGTCCGCCCCTGCTGGAAGGGGGCGTATGCCCACCCACACTCTGATGCCTGAAAAAACGGGGCCTGGGGCCTGAAGGCCCCAGCGAGGTGTGGAGCAGCGCTCCACAATCCTTCCCTCCTCCCCGCTCTCCGCCGCGCCGCACAGGGCCTCAGCGGGTGTAAACCGCCGTGATGCTTGCCTTGCCGATGCTGTTGGCGCGGACCATGAAGCCCGCCAGCGCATTGCTGGCATCCTGCGGCAAATCGAGCTTTTCGACCCCCAGAGCGTAGACGGTGAACACATAGCGGTGGACTTCGCCGGGGGGCGGGCAAGCCCCGCCGAACCCGGCGACGCCGTAATCGTTTTTCAACTCGCTGGCTCCGGCGGGCACAGCCTTTGAGCCGCTGGCCCCGGCGGCCAATTCGGAAATGGTGGCCGGGATGTTCACCACGTTCCAGTGCCACCAGCCAGAGCCGGTCGGGGCATCGGGATCATAAGCGGTGACGGCAAAGCTTTTGGTGCCTGTGGGGGCATTGCTCCACGACAGGTGCGGCGAGGTGTTGCCGCCGTCGCAGCCAAAGCCCTTGAAGACCTGAGCCGGGGACAACGGAGCGCCCTCGGCGACAGACGGGCTGGTCAGTTTGAAGTCCTGTGCGATGGCCGGGGTGGCGAGCGCGCCAGCAAGGGCAAGGCCGACAACGACAGATGTAACACGCATGATGCTCTTCCTCTGTGTGATCCGTGATGGCCTGAGCATACGGGTTGGTCGGGCCTTCCGCTTCCGGTCTTCGCTCAAAAACTGTCGAAAAACGATCATTCTGCGGGGGAGCGGATAGCAGTGGGCTTCAGGCCAAATCTCTTCTTGAACGAATCCGAAAAGTGCGAGGGGGTTTTGAAGCCGCACTCCAGGGCGACCTGCGCGATCGGCGTGCGGGTGTTTTGCAGCAGGGCCAGACCGTTCTCAAGCCGGGTATGGTGGAGCACCCTGGCGAAGCTGTAGCCCGATCTGGCCAGCCAGCGGCGAAAGGTTGGCTCGCTCATCGCAAAATGTCTGGCGGCGTCCATCGCTCGCCATGGCCGCTCAAGGTCGGTCTCGATCAGGGAGCGCAAGCGGGCCAGCGGCCCTTCTTCATCCTGCACCGACAGGCGGATACCATGATGGCGCAGCCAGATCAGCGGTTCGAGCAGGCGGTGCTGGCGGATGGGCGGCGGCAGGGTGGCGTTGCCCAGTGTTTCCTCAATCAGCGTCAACAGCTCCAGCGGGCGCAGGGGATCGGCCCGGATGATCTGGATCCCTGGTGGTTCGCTGTCCACTCTGCTGTCGGGGAAAATCGTTCGTACCATGTCGTGGGGAAAGTACACGCCATCCGCACGATAGTCGGCATTGATCAGCGGGCGGTTTTCCAGCGTCACGACGGAGCCGGACGGAAAGAGGATCAAATCCCCTTCGTGGGCGATCATCTCGCCGGTCAGGGGGCAGAGGATGCGCTTGCTGCCGGTCCGGACGAAACACAAAAAAGTCAACTGGATGAACAGGTCGGGGAAGGTCGCTGCCGTTGCCTGGGTGATCGGCAGGACGCGCATGCCATGGTTGTTGTCATCTGACGAGGGTACAGGAACAGGAGGCGTCATGGCGTGCGGTCTCCGGTATGCCGTGCGGCTCCGGTTCCGGCGACCACATCGAACAGCAGGCTGCGGACCCAGCGGTATTCTGGTGCACGATGGGTGCGGTCGTGCCAGACGGCGAGTTTGGTAAAGCCTGCAATTGGCAGGGGAGGTTCGGTGATGATCAGGCCAGCGATATCACAGGCAAGACGACGGGGAACAACGGCGATCAGGTCGGTGGTTTGCAGGACGGCCGCCAAGGCCAGAAAGCTGGTCATCGACAGAACCACCCGCCGGTGGCGACCGATGGCGGCAAGGGCATCATCGGTGATGCCGCGAAAGGGCTGTCCGGCATAGGAGACCAGCGCATGGTCAAGGGCGCAAAACCGGTCCAGCGACAGCGCATGTCCGGGGGGCGGTGTATCGGGATGACCATGGCGCAGGACGCACACATAGTCTTCATCGAACAGGCGACGGGCGTGCAGTTCGGGCGGGGCGCTGTCGGGGGTGATTAGGGCCAGATCGACATCGGCACGTTCAAACTGTGTGGACAGGGCAAGGGGATCAACGGGCCGCACGGCCACTCGCACACCGGGGGCCAAATGCCGCAGGGTGGTCAGAAACGGCAGCATCACCGCCTGCACGGCATAGTCGGTTGCGGCGACGGAAACGCTGAAGTCCGCCGTTGCCGGATCAAAAGCCATCGGCCGGAGCAGGGCGCTGGCGTCGGCCAGCAGGTGCTTCACCGGCCCGGCGAGGCTTTGCGCGCGCGGGGTGGGGATGATGCCGCGCTGGCTGCGGACGAACAGGGGGTCATCAAAGCTGTGGCGCAGGCGGGTCAGCATGCCGCTGACCGCAGGCTGGGTCAGGCCGAGGCGGTCGGCAGCGCGGGTGACGCTGCGCTCGTCAAGCAAGGCATCGAGGGTTTTCAACAGATTAAGGTCAAGTGTCTTGATATCACGCATTCTGATGCCTGTGATCCTTGATGGTGATTTCTTTTTATATCATGGCATCCCCTATTGTCACCGACATCCGCTTCAACGGCCTGTCCAGCAGGCCCCGACATGACGAGAATGTCCATGAACAGCATCATCTGGCCGGATGGCTATCTTCCCGGTTTCAGTGACAATTTTGCCTCGAACGAGGTGATCGAGGCCGATCTTTCCTGTGCCGATATCTGGCCGTATCTGGTCAATACCGATGTTTGGCCGACTTATTACAGCAATGTGGCCGATGTTCGTTTCCATGATGGCTCTGGCCCGGAACTGGGCAAGGGGGCACGGTTCCGCTTTACCACCTTTGGTTTTCCGGTCGAGGCGGAAGTGACCGAATGTGAGCCGCCCCGCCCGGGGGCTCCGGCGCGGCTAGCGTGGCACGGCTGGGTCGAGGGAGATGCAGAGCATCGTCTGGATGTGCATCACGCCTGGCTGATCGAAGACCTGCCGCAGGGGCGAGTGCGGGTTCTGACGCAGGAAACCCAGAATGGCCAGCCCGCACTGGATTTGGCGGTGGCCGTGCCCAACCCGATGATCAATGGCCATCAGGAATGGCTGGTTGGTTTGATCTTCAGTGCCCGCAACGCTCAGGCCGTGTGATCCCTGCTTTCGGCCTCCTCAGAAAAGGCTGCTCTGTTGACCCTTGAGGCTTTGCGGAACGCTCCCTAAGTCTCCACCTGTTTCGGCCCATTGCTGGAAGGCGTGCCATGTCAGCCCTGTTTTCTCCTTTTTCCCTCAAAGACGTCACCCTGCGGAACCGGATTGCCGTTCCGCCGATGTGCCAGTACAGCGCCGTTGATGGCCTGACCACCGACTGGCACGAAGCCCATTATACCGGCATGGCACGGGGTGGGGCCGGTCTGGTGATTGTCGAAGCCACGGCCGTTTCGCCCGAGGGGCGGATTTCCCCGTCCTGCACCGGTCTGTGGACTGACGCGCAGGCCGAAGGCATGGCGCGCATTGCCCGAGGCATCAAGGCCGCCGGAGCCGTGCCGGGCATCCAGATTGCCCACGCCGGGCGCAAGGCCAGTGCCAACCGCCCGTGGGATGGCGATGACCACATCCCGGCGGATGATCCGCGCGGCTGGGATACGCTGGCTCCGTCGGCGATTGCCTTTGGTGCCAATCTGCCGAAGGTTCCCAAGGCGATGACGCTGGACGATATCGCCCGCGTCAAGGCTGACTTTGTGGCTGCCGCCCGGCGCGCACTGGCGGCGGGCTTTGAGTGGCTGGAACTGCACTTTGCCCATGGCTATCTGGCGCAGAGCTTCTTTTCGCCGCACAGCAACACCCGCGATGATGCCTATGGCGGCGACTTTGCCGGGCGCAGCCGGTTCCTGCTGGAAACGCTGGCCGCCGTGCGGGCGGTGTGGCCGGAAAACCTGCCGCTGACCGCCCGTTTCGGGGTGATCGAATATGATGGCCGCGATGAGGAAACCCTGGCGGAATCGATTGACCTGACCCGCCTGTTCCGTGAAAACGGTTTGGACCTGCTGAACGTCAGCGTCAATTTCGGCATCCCGGATGCTCAAATTCCGTGGGCGACCCCGGCGTTCCTCGCCCCGATTGCCGAGCGGGTCCGCCGCGAAGCCGCCATTCCGGTGGCGTCGTCGTGGTCGATGGACAGCGCCGAAATCGCCGAGCGGGTGATTGCCGACCAGCAGATGGATCTGGTGATGATCGGGCGGGCCCACCTTGCCAATCCGCATTATCCCTATGTGCTGGCTCAAAAGCTGAAGGAACAGAATCCGGCGTGGGTGATGCCCGCCCCCTATGCGCACTGGCTGTCCCGCTATCGTGGGTCGGCGAATGTTACAGAATAAGCAGGCCGATGGCCTGACAGCATTCCGTCTGCGGCTGGTGACGTTCCTCGTCACCGGCTCGCTGTTCATGGAAGTGCTGGATGGAACCATCATCGCCACCGCCCTGCCTGAAATGGCGACGTCATTCGGGCTGTCGGCGGTGGAGCTGAATGTCGGGATCAGTGCCTATCTGCTGGCGCTGGGGGTGCTGATTCCGGTCAGCGGCTGGTTTGCCGACCGTTTCGGGCCGCGACTGATTTTTACCTCGGCGATTGCGCTGTTTACCCTGTCTTCGGCCCTGTGCGGCCTGAGTACCGATTTGCCAACCTTCATCGCGCTGCGCATCCTGCAAGGCGCCAGCGGGGCAATGATGGTTCCGGTCGGGCGGCTGCTGATCTTGCGCTATACGCCGCAGGACAAGCTGATGGGGGCGATGTCCAGTCTGGTCTGGCCTGCGCTGGCCGCACCGGTGATCGGGCCGCCGCTGGGGGGATTTATCACCACCCATGCCGGGTGGCACTGGATTTTCTTTTTGAATGTTCCGCTGGGGCTGATCGCCTTTGTGGCTGCCCTGTTTCTGGTGCCACGCATCCAGCCCGAGGCCCGGCAACCCTTTGACTGGCGGGGCTTTGTGCTGTGCGGGACGGCCACTTTTGCCGTCCTGAGCGGTCTGGAACGGCTGGCCGCCGCAGTGACAGCGGTCAATCTGGTGCTGATTGGCGGGGGGCTGCTGATGGGGTGGCTGGCCCTGCGTCACCTTCGGCGGGCTTCTGCGCCGATGCTGACGCTGGCCCCGTTCCGCATTGCGACCTTTCGGGCGGCCATGGTCGGCGGGTCCATTTCCCGCATGGCCATTGGCAGTGCGCCGTTCCTGTTGCCGTTGCTGTTTCAGGTCGGTTTCGGCTACAGCCCGTTCCATTCCGGCCTGTTGCTGCTGGTGGTCTTTGCCGGCAACTTTGCGATGAAAAGTGTCACCACGCCGGTTCTGCGCCGCTTTGGCTATCGCCCGGTGCTGATTGCCAACAGCCTGTTGGCCGCCGCCTGTCTGGCAGCCTGCGCTACCCTGACTCCTGACACTCCTTTGGTGGTTTTGCTGCTGGTGCTGTTCATCAACGGGGTGACCCGATCGATGCAGTTCACCGCGCTGGGCACGATTGCTTTTGCTGATGTGGAAAAACAGCAGATGGCCGATGCCAACGGGCTGTTCAACACCTTGTCACAGATTGCGATGGCCGCAGGGATTACACTGGGGGCGATCGGTGTCCGATTGGGCGGAGTGCTGGCAGGACAGGGAACGCTGACCGGTGACGGTATCGCTTATCGGGCGGCGTTTCTGCTGACAGCTGGTGTTGGCGTTCTGGGGGTGTTTGACCTGCTGAGGCTGCCCAGAGGGGCAGGAGATCATTTCATCGAAAAGCCCACGGATGCTGCCGCAGGGTAACGCGGCAGCGCCGGGGCAGCTGTTATGCTCCGGCCTGCAAAGAGGATGGGCGCAGGTCGGTCTGGCTACAGACACGGTTGCGACCCGTGTGCTTGGCGAGGTACAGGGCCTCGTCGGCGCGCTCGATCAACTGGCTGGAGGTTTCCCCGAAAACATGGGTGGCAACACCGACAGACAGGGTGACCAGACCGAGGGCTTCGCCGGTCTTGCGGTTTTTCAGAACCTTTGACCCGACCGCCTTGCGGATGCTTTCTCCGATCTGACAGGCGTGCCCGAGGGGGAAGCGGGGGGCCAGAACGCAAAACTCCTCGCCGCCCAGACGGGCGGCGGTGCAGTGCGGAGGCAGGACAGACTGCACGGTCCGTGCGACCAGCCGCAGCACCTGATCCCCTGTCTGGTGGCCGTGGGTGTCGTTGAATGTCTTGAAATGGTCGATGTCGAGGATCAGCAGGGACAGCGGATAGCCCTGACGGGCGGCATCCTCGATCTGCGTCTGGATGTCCTGATCAAAGGCCTTGCGATTAGCCAGCCCGGTCAGGCCATCAGTGGTGGCCTCGACCCGAACCGTTTGCAGATCGGTGCGCAGGCGGGAAATTTCCGAGGCTGATTGCGCCAGCCGTTCTTCCAGGTCCCGGTTCATCAGGGCCATGCGTTCGGTTTCCCCGATGACCATGGCGATCAGGCTGTTGACGCTGTCGGTGTCATGGGTGTTCAGTTCCCCGGACAGGCTGTTCAGGGCATTGCCATAGTCCTGGGCTCCGCGTTCGACCTGATTGACCTGTTCGATCAGGCTGCGCATTGCCTCTTCGATTTTCATCGAAATATCTTGCAGGCCGCGACGCTCCTGCGCCATGCCGAGAAAATCGTCATGCAGGTGGGCGGTATTTTCTGCCGTCAGCATCCCCGACAAATCCAGACGGTCAACCTCGGCGCTCAGCTCGGGGTTACTGCCATTGTAATAGGCAAACCACGTTGCATAGTTCTCGGGAGTCGGGGTGACACCCAATTCCTGCATTCGTGTGAAGGCCTGCAAGGCGATGGATCGTGTACGGTTCATGGATCTCGGCGCGAATGCCATTGTCGTTGTTCCACCATCTGGGATCGCTGCCCCGAAGTTCCCTTAAGACAGGCTCATAAATACACCTTTTTCCCGAAAAAACCACTAAAGAGCGCCGTTCTGTCTCTGTGTCGTCACAGAAAGCGGCCCTTGAAAGGCGTCCAATGATCGGACCAGAGAGGTGGGGCAGAACCAGCCCGGACCAGCAGGCGCCAGGAGGCCATCATGCGCACCCAACGATCCTTTGCCGAAACGGCGATGAGTGAGGCAGAAGGCCTGTGGCTGCGGGGGGAGACGGATCAGGCATGGTCCAAGGCAGATTTTGCCCGGCATCATTTTCACCATGACGATGACCCCTGTGGCGAAGCATGGGCACTGTTGATGCTGGGGGATCTGGAACTGGCGGATGTGCGCCTGCAAGGGGCCTGGATGAATTTTTCCAGTGCCCGCGAGCTGTTGCATGACCATGGGCAACCACATCATCAGGCGCATGCCCTGCTGGGGCTGGCCCGTGTCGCCGAAGCCCGGCAAGCCTATGACGATGCCGAAGTCTTGTGCCATCAGGCGCTGGAGCTGTTTACCCGCCAGCGTGACCGGGCTGGTGAGGCCGCCACCCTGTGTCATCTGGCCCGGCTGGAACGCCTGATGGGGCATGATGACCTGGCCTGTGAAACCTTGCACGTGGCTCTGGGGCTGTATGGCCGGATGAGGGATGGCGTCGGACAGGCTCATACCTTGCGTCATCTGGCCGCATTGCATAATGCATCCGGCCAGTTGCAGGATGCCCGGACTGTTCTGGAGCAGGCGCTGGGACTGTATGAATCCTGTGGCGACATTCAGCATCAGGCCCATACTCTGGCAGCGCTGGGCAGTGTGCTGCGGGCGACGGAAACCCGCGAGGCCGCGATGGTGGCATTACGGCGGGCGAGTGCGTTGTATGCCCGCTGTCATGACATGGTCAGCCAGACCGATGTGCTGGTTGAACTGGCGTTGCTGGAACGGAACCTGCTGCCTGCATCCCCGGCGGATGATCTGGTTCAGGTGGCGCGATTGCTCCCTTATGGGGGAGAGGGGCTGGAACCGCGCCTGTTGTCCATCGAGGCTGCACGGGCGGCCTCTCTCCTGCGTCCGCGCACGGTGCATTAGAGCATTTCCAAGTTGACCGTCGACGGTCAACGGCTCGGAAAATGCGGCACTCAAAGGGAAGAGCGTTTTCGCTCGGTGTGAAAACGCTCTAACTGGTTGCGGGAAACGCTATTTCCATTGTCAAACACGCATGGCCAAGGCTTGCAAGGGGGAGAGCAGGGCCTCTTCATCCGGTTCCTGATATTTGTCCTTGATTGACAGCACCTGATCAATGATCGAACAGAACACGTCAACCAAAGCGGGGTCAAAGTGGCTCCCGGCGGATTTTTGCATGTGCAGAACGGTTTCTTCGACCGACCACGCCTTTTTGTACGGGCGTTCCGAGGTCAGGGCATCAAAGACATCGCAGATCGCAACAATCCGGCCTTCGATGGGAATGTCGTCTGCCTTCAGCCCGGCGGGATAGCCTGTTCCATCCCATTTTTCATGGTGAGTCAGGGCAATGATCCGGGCCATTGCCAGCATGCCAGAGGAATGTTCGCCAATGATTTTACCGCCGATGGTCGGGTGTTCCTGCATGATCTGGAATTCGTCATGGGTCAGGCGGCCGGGTTTCAGCAGGATACCGTCAGGGATGCCGATCTTGCCGACATCATGCATGGTGCTGGCCTGCCGCAGCATTTCAGTATAGCCCTCGTCACAGCCCATGGCGCGGGCCATCAGGGCGCAATAGTTGCTCATGCGGACAACGTGCAGACCGGTTTCATTGTCACGGAATTCAGCGGCTCGCCCCAGGCTGGTGATCACATAGCTGGTGATCTCGTGCAGCTCTTTGGTCCGCTCCATGACCTTGCGTTCCAGCTCGGTATTGGCATCGACCTGCAGCTTGTACAGGTGGCGGGTGATCAGCATGTTGACCACCCGGTTCAGGACTTCTGACTGGTCAAACGGTTTGTGGAGAAAATCCGTTGCGCCCAGTTCGAGAGCTTTCAGGCGGCTTTCGTTGTCGGTCTGCGCGGTGATCACCAGAATGGGAAGTTCCGCCGTGCAGTGCTCTTCCCGCAGCAGCTTGAGCAGGGCAAAGCCATCGAGGACCGGCATGCGCAAGTCGCTGAGGATCAGGTCATAGTGATTGTTGCGCTGCTGGTCAGGAACGACTGTCGGATCGATGGTGGTGTCAATGGACGTAAAGCCAGCGAAGCTCAGCACCATCTCCAGCAAATCGACATTGGCCTGATTGTCATCGACAATAAGGATTTTACTCGGCAGCAGATGCGCTGGAATCGTTCGCATGACGGCCTCCCTGCAGGTGGTTGGCGAGGATGTTCATCAAGTCGGGAATGACGATCGGTTTGATCAGGACCGAGGTGAACCCGGCACTGAGACCCCGAGGGATAATGTTGTTGGCGGCGTTGGCCGTCATGGCGACCACCGGGATGTGGCTGGTTGTCGGGTCTTTCCGCAATTCCTCAACGGCTTCAAAGCCGCTGATGCCGGGAAGGTTGACGTCCATCAGCACCAGATCGGGAAGGGTGCGACCGATGATCTCCAGTCCGTCCTCGGCAGAGGTGGCAATGGAGACGCTGATCCTTGGCACAGACGAAAAGATCATTTCCAGCAAGGTGATGTTGGCCGGGTTGTCTTCGACGCACACCACGGTGCCGGCCAGATCGGCATAAAGGCGCTCTATGGGCGCACTGTCGGAAATGGCGGGCAGGCTGATGCCGGGGGAGGTGTGGGTCAGGAAGTCAAGGCTGAACGCACTGCCTGTGCCGGGGACGCTGACAAAACTGATTTCACCGCCCATCAGCCGGATCAGCTGGCGGGTAATGGACAGGCCGATGCCGGTGCCTTCGATGTCGGATGTTTCGGCCCCCAGACGGTTGAACGGCTTGAACATGTCTCCCTGTTTTTCGAGCGGGATGCCCGGTCCGGTGTCGCTGACGGTCAGGCGGACACGATCCCCATCATCCAGCAAGTGCGTCGTGATGCTGATTGATCCGTTCAGGCTGTTGTACTTCACGGCATTGGACAGCAGGTTCAGGATCACCTGCCTGGCCCGGGTGTGGTCGGCCCGGATGATGCAGGTGGTCTTTGGTGTGTGAATGGAAATGTTGCGGGCCTGGGCACTGCCTGCGACCAGACTGAGGCATTCGGCCAACAGATCTCCCAGATGCAGGGGCTCGATGGAGACCTCGACCTTGCCGGCCTCGATTTTGGCCAGATCGAGTACCTCGTTGATCAACTCCAGCAGGTGTTGCCCGCCCTTCAGGATATGGTTGACGCACTTGTCCTGCTGTTTGGTAAGGGATTCGCCCGGCATGATCTGCATCATCTGGGCAAAGCCGAGGATTGCATTCAGCGGTGTGCGCAATTCGTGGCTCATCGAAGACAGGAAGGCTGATTTGGCCTGATTGGCGGCATCGGCCTGTCCCTTGGCAACCCGCAAGGCCTCTTCGACTTCCTTGATGCGGGTGATGTCAATCCGCAGCATCACACGGCCACCGTCAACGGTCTTGCGATCCGCCCCCAGCAACCAGGTTCCATTGGCCAGTTGAATCTCGAATTCACCTTCGGCGGTGCGGAATGACTCCAGACGCTGGCGGACAAATTGCTCCTGATCGTCAACGCCGCTGTACTGGCCCCGCCGGGCGCCTTCGCGCAACAGCTCTTCAAAGGTGATGCCCGGACGAATCAGGTCCTGAACGCCGTGGAAAATCATCTGGCAACGGCTGTTCCACAGAATCAGGCGTTCATTCTTGTCGAACAGGGCAAAGGCGTCATCAATGGCCTCGATGGCGGTTAACAGTTGTTCGCGGACCTCTTCGTTTTCTTCCAGCGCCTGTTTGACAATGGTGATGTCGTGTTCAATCGACAGATAGCCTTCGATGACTCCCTGTTCGGTCTTGATGGGGGAAATGGTGGCCTGCACCCAGTACAGGCTGCCATCCTTGCGGCGGTTTTGCAGTTCGCCCTCCCAGACCTCCCCTTTTTCCAGGGTTTGCCACAGGGACTTGTAAATGTGTGGCGAAGTCTTGTCGGACTGGAACAGCCTGGGAGTCTGCCCGACCAGTTCATCCAGTTGATAGCCGCTATAGGCGATGGTGCGTTGATTGGCATACGAGATGATGCTGTTGGCATCGGTCACCACCACCATCGAGCCACTCTGTTCGACGGCCTTGCTGAACAGCTGCATGCGGCGCATTTGCTGATGAACGGTTTTCCGCATCGGTTTGAGAACGGTGGCGTAGATGACAGCGACCAGCAGAAGCTGGACCAGTGTCACTCCGATAATCGACCATTCCAGATGATGGATTTCGCCCTGATAGTGGGCGAGATACATCTGGGCACCAGTGTCCAGTTGGTCCAGCAGGGGGGAGGGCTGAGGGATCGGAACGGTCGGGTCAGACAACGCCCGCTCGATGGTTTTCAAGAACAGGAATGCCTCACCGGTCTTGGTATGCCACAGATTCGCATAATACGTTGCAATTTGCACCGGGACGATATCCGAGGTGAGATAGGTCGAACCTTCAGCCAGCTCTGCCCGCAAATTTTGTATGGTTTGCAGCGATGTCTGCTGTTCCGATGCGGATGTGCTTCCCCGCAGGCGCAGGGCTTCGGCGGCAATGCTTTGGAACAGGACTTCCTGGCGACCCGCATACCGCAAGGCCTCACCATCCTCTTTCTGATTGGACATTGCATTGTAAAGAACGAAGAAACCAATCATGCCAGACAGCAGGAAGACAGTGATCGCGATAAACGACCGCTGATCCAGAATGCGCAGGGTATGTTCCAGTATGGTCCGTCGATCGGGGCAGCGAGGCTGGCGCATGGCATGGGGTCTCCAGTGCCGTCTTTGCATGATGCTGAAAGGCTATGCATCGTTTGTGCCATCTTTCTGGCGGGCAGCGTAAACGCACCGTGGTTCCGGGAACATTCCCCGAGCACTGATGGTAATACGGTGGTATGAGAAGACTTGCCCGGAAAGCGGGTGCCCGTTCCGGTCAGGCGCGAAACGTCAGGAGAAATATCATGAACCCAAGGATACTGTGTCTGGTCATCGTCCTGATGGCGTTGTCCCCCGTTGCGTTTGCCCGGTGTCTGTATAATCCTGAAACCGGCGATACCCAGGAATGCCGCAGCATGAATGCGATTGGCGAGTGCCTGAATTTTGGACCATCGTGTGGGGAAGCCGGTGACGTGACGTACAACCCACAGACAAATACCATGGAGATCTGCAACACTTTTTCCTCTACCGGGGCATGCATCTCCTTTGGATCATCGAGCTCGAGACCGGGTATTTGTGCCTTTAATTCCGCCAGCAATACCTATCAGATATGCAACAGTATAACATCAAGAGGCGAGTGCATCAATTTTGGTAAACCCTGCCGTTGATAGTGTCCCTCCCCCAGGCGGAATCCCTTTTACAAAAGAAAACAGGATCATGGAACGCTGCTCCATGATCCTGTTTTTTTACTGTCGCGTCAGGTTTAAGGCGCGCTGCTCTAGACCTTGAAATACTTGGCCTGCGGGTGCAACAGAACCAGCGCACTGGTGGACTGTTCGGGGTGCAACTGGTCTTCGTCGCTCATCACGATGCCCAGCCGGTCGGCTCCCAGCAGGTCCAGCAGCTTGGACTGATCGGCCAGATTCGGGCAGGCCGGATAGCCAAAGGAATAGCGCGAGCCGCGATAGTTCTGCTTCAGCAGCTTTTCGATTTCGCGGTGATCTTCGGCGGCAAAGCCCAGTTCGGCGCGGATACGCTTGTGGACGTATTCGGCCATCGCTTCGGCCATTTCCACCGACAGGCCGTGCAGGTACAGATAATCCTGATAGCGGTTGGCGGCGAACCAGTCGCGGGCGACATCGCTGGCCCGTTCGCCCATGGTGACCACCTGCAGGGCGACCACATCCCGTTCACCGCTGTCGACGTCGCGTACAAAGTCGGCCAGACACAGGCCACCCTTGAACGGCTGACGCGGGAAGGCAAAGCGGCTGACTTCGGTAGTGCCGTCTTCGGCAAACAGGATCACGTTGTCGCCTTCGCTGGCGGCTTTCCAGTAGCCGTAGGCGGCTTTGGGGTGCAGAATCTGTTCGGCATCGCACAGCTCGACCATCCGCTTCAGGATCGGGCGGACTTCGGTGCTGACCCAGTCTTTCCATTCGCTGCGGTCACGGCCCGACTTTTTAAAGCCCCACTGGAACTGATACAGCATCACTTCGTTCAGATAGGGCACCAGCGCCTTCAGCGGCACGTTTTCGATCAGCTTGGCACCATAGAACGGAGCCTGCGGAACCTCGCTGGCCGCCGCCAGTTCCTGACGGCGCAGGTTGATTTCGTCCCAGTCCACCGGACGCTGGTTGATCGAATGGACCTCGGGGGTGTTGGCCTGATCGTCGTTGCTGGCGGTTTTGACCGCCGCCGACGGACGGGCGGCGCGCTTGACATCCTGCGCGGCGACATGCTCGCCAAAGGTGCCGTTGGCAACGCGGGCCATCAGGTCCAGACCATCAAAGGCATCGCGGGCATAGGCCACGTTGCCCGCGCCACCATGGCCGGCATAGGCCTGACGGCAATCCTCTTCGACGAACTTGCGGGTCAGGGCGGCCCCGCCCAGCATCACCGGCAGGTCCAGACCCTGACGAGCCATTTCGTCGAGGTTTTCGCGCATGATCACCGTTGACTTGACCAGCAGGCCGGACATGCCGATGGCGTCGGCCTTGTGCTCGCGCGCCGCCTGAATGATCGCCTGCACCGGTTGCTTGATGCCGAGGTTGACCACCTTGTAACCATTGTTGGTCAGGATGATATCGACCAGATTCTTGCCGATGTCGTGAACGTCGCCCTTGACGGTGGCCAGCACCATCACGCCCTTTTCCTGACCGTCGATCTTGTCCATGTGCGGTTCAAGGAAGGCGACGGCGGTTTTCATCGTTTCCGCCGATTGCAGCACGAACGGCAACTGCATCTGGCCCGAGCCGAACAGCTCGCCCACCACCTTCATGCCGTCCAGCAACAGGCTGTTGATGATCTCCAGTGGCGGATAGCTGTTCATCGCCTCGGTCAGATCGTCTTCCAGCCCCTGACGGTCGCCATCGACAATCCGCTGCTTCAGGCGCTCTTCGATGGTGGTCGGCAGGACGCGCTTGACGGCGGCGACACCTTCGCGGTCCTTGAACAGGGCGATGAAGGCATGCAGCGGATCATGATCGGCCCCCTTGCGGCGGTCGAAAATCAGGTCTTCGGCGGCTTCGACTTCGATGGCCGGGATCTTGTGCAGCGGCAGGATCTTGGACACATGCACGATGGCCGAGGTCATCCCGCGCTGAACCGCATGGTGCAGGAACACCGAGTTCAGCACCTGACGGGCGGCGGGCTTCAGGCCGAACGAGACGTTCGACAGGCCGAGCACGATCTGGCATTCCGGCATTTCGGTGCGGATTTGCTCGATGGCGTCCAGAGTCTCGATCGCCAGACGGCGGTCGTCGTCGTTGCCGGTGCAGATGGTGAAGGTCAGCGGGTCAAACAGCAGGTCGGATTCCGGCAGCCCGCGGGCGACGGCAAAGTCGCGCAGGCGCTTGGCGATCTGCACTTTCCCGGCGCAGTCCTTGGCCATGCCGGTTTCGTCGATGGTCAGGGCAATCACCGACGCCCCGAACTTGCAGGCCAGCGCAATGCGCTCGTCGGCCTGATGCTCGCCGTCTTCAAAGTTGATCGAGTTGATGATCGACTTGCCGCCGTACAGCTTGAGGGCGGCTTCGATTACCGGGGTTTCGGTCGAGTCAATCACCAGCGGCGCATTGACTGCCCCGCGCATGCGGCTGACCAGCTGGGTCATGTCGTGAATTTCGTTGCGGCCAACATAGGCGGTGCAAACGTCGAGGGTGTGCGAGCCTTCCTTGACCTGCTCGCGGCCCATGGCGACGGTGCCGTCCCAGTCTTCGGCTTCCTGCAACAGGCGGAATTTCTTCGAGCCGTTGGCGTTGCAGCGTTCCCCGATCGACAGGAAGGCGTTTTCCTGCCGCAGTTCAACGCGGCCATACAGCGAGGCCACCGACGGTACCCAGTGGACCGAGCGCTTGACCGGCGCCGGGCGGCTGCCCTTGCCGATGCGGTCGAGCATGGCATTGACGGCGGCTGTGTGGTCGGGGGTCGAGCCGCAGCACGAGCCGAGCATGTTGATGCCGTCTTCCAGCAGGAAGCGTTCGTGCCAGTCGGCCAGTTCCTTGGGCTGCAGCGGGTAATAGGTCTGGCCATCGCGCAGTTCGGGCAGACCGGCGTTCGGTTGCAGCGAGATGAAGCCCGGCCAGTTTTCCGACAGCCAGCGCACATGGTCGGCCATTTCAGCCGGGCCGGTGGCGCAGTTCAGACCCAGACTGTCCACTCCCAGTGCGTGGGCGACAGTGGCGGCGGCGGAAATATCGGTGCCGACCAGCAAGGTGCCGGTGGTTTCCACCGTTACCTGCAGCATGATCGGAATGGTCTTGCCTGCCTGGGCACGGGCAATTTTGGTGCCGTTGATGGCGGCCTTGAACTGCAACGGGTCCTGACAGGTTTCAATCAGCACCGCATCACAGCCCCCGGCGATCAGGCCGGCGGCTTGCAGGGTATAGGCCACTTCCAGGCTGTCATAGTCGATGTGGCCCAGTGACGGCAGCTTGGTCCCCGGCCCGATGCCGCCCAGCACAAAGCGGGTGCGGCCATCGTGGGCGAACATTTCGGCGGCTTCGCGGGCGATTTCCACTGACCGCTTGTTCAGCTCAAAGGCTTCGTCCTGCAGGTCGAATTCGGCCAGCGTGATCGGGCTGCCGCCAAAGCTGTTGGTCTGCACCACATCGGCACCCGCCGCGTAATAGCGGGCGTGGATGTCGCGGATCACATCCGGGCGGGTGCGGCTGAGAATCTCGGTGCAGTTTTCCCGCCCCTCAAAGTCGCCATCGACCGACAGGGAAAGGGCCTGCACCAGACTGCCCATGCCGCCATCGCACAGCAGCACGCGCTCTTTCAGGTGATTCAGGAAATCGCTCATCGGATACTCGCTATGGTGAGAAAGTGGAAATCGCCGGGAGGAGGCGGGAGTGGAGGCTCAGGCGGTCTTCTTCGGCGGGCGAACGCCGAGAATATGGCAAATCGTGAAGGTCAAATCAGCCCGATTGAGCGTGTAGAAGTGAAAATCCTGTTCGCCATCGGCACGCAGGGCTTCGCACAGCTCGGCGGCGGTGGTGGCGGCGACCAGTTTGCGGGTTTCCGGGTCGTCGTCCAGCCCCTCGAAACGGTCGGCCAGCCAGGCCGGAACAGTGGTGCCGCAGGCAGCAGAGAACTTTTGCACCTGGGCAAAGTTGGTCACCGGCAGGATGCCCGGCACGATCGGCACGGTGATCCCGGCCGCCGCCACCCGGTCGCGGAACCGCCGCCAGGCGTCGATGTCAAAGAAGTACTGGCTGATGGCGCGGGTGGCTCCGGCGTCGATCTTGGCCTTCAGGTTGTCCAGATCGGCCTGCGGCGAGCTGGCCTCCGGGTGCATCTCGGGGTAAGCGGCCACCGAGATTTCAAAGTCGGCCACCTCTTTCAGTCCGCGCACCAGATCAACGGCAAACGGATAGCCGCCCGGATGCGGCTGGTAGCGGCTGGCTCCTTCCGGCGGATCACCGCGCAGGGCAACGATGTGGCGGATACCGGCATTCCAGTAGGCTTGCGCCACTGCATTGACTTCATCGCGAGTGGCGGCAACGCAGGTCAGATGAGCGGCGGCCGGGATGCCGGTTTCGCTCTGGATACGGGTAACGGTGTCATGGGTGCGTTCGCGTGTCGATCCGCCAGCGCCATAGGTGACCGAGGCAAACGACGGAGCCAGCGGAGCAAGGCGTTCAATCGCCGCCCACAGGCTTTCCTGCATCTTCTCCGTTTTCGGCGGAAAGAATTCAAAGCTGACACGCACCGGGGAAGAGGCCGAAGCCGGAGAGGAGTTTGGGGCAGTCACGGAATGTCTCCACTGTCAGGGACAACGATCAGGAACGTGAAGGAGGGGAGCATCAGGTGGCAGGGCGTTCGGCCAGCCACAGGCGGACGGTCAGGGATTGCCCGGCCTGTGGGCGGCCTGCAAGGTCGTGGGTCGAAAGCGGAGACAGCGCCGCCCGGCGGCACCAGTCTTCGACCTCTTCGACAGAAAAACCAAGGCGGCGGTGATTATGCTGGTCGCGCAGATATTCAAGGTCATGCGGAGCAAAGTCCACCACCATCAGGCGGCCACCGGGGGCCAGGACGCGGGCGGCTTCGGCAATGGCCGCTGCCGGGGTTTCGGCAAAGTGCAGGACCTGATGGATGATCACCACCGTCATCGAGGCATCATCAACCGGCAAGGCATACATGTCGCCTTGTCGAACCAGACAATTGCGCAGACCGGCGTCTTCAAGGGCGGTGCGGGCCAGCGCCAGCATTTCGCGGCTCTGGTCGATGCCGACCGCGCTGTCGGCGTGGCCACCCAGCAGGCTCAGCATGCGGCCGGTGCCAGTGCCGATATCCAGCAGGTGCCCCAGCCGGTAATCGGCGTTGCCGCCTGACAGGATGGCGACCAGCGCCTCTTCGACCGCCGCATCTTCGACGTACAACGACCGGATGGCATTCCATTGGGCGGCGTTGTCACGGAAATAGGCTTGGGCAGCGCTGGCGCGTTCGGTTTGCACCGCTTCCAGTCGGGCGCGGTCGCGCAGCAGGACCGGGTCATCAGCGGGCAGTTGCGCCAAAATCTGTTCGATCAGGGTGGCGATGGGGCCTTGACGTTCCAGACGGAAAAAGACCCACGAGCCTTCGCGCAGGCGGGTCAGCAGGTTTGAGTCGCACAAAACTTTCAGGTGGCGGGAGATGCGCGGCTGGCTTTGACCCAGAATGCGGGTCAGGTCGCTGACGGTCAGGTCGGCGCGATCACACAGGGCGAGCAGGCGCAGGCGGGTTTCTTCGCCAGCGGCGCGTAAAGCTGCCAGAATGTCATTCATGCCGCATCCCTTCCTGAGTGGTGTTGCTATAGATGGACATAAAGATATCCTTATATCAATAGAAATCTATACCCTTCTCTGACCGGCAGGCGGAAAAAGGGGAGGGTGCCGGGGTAAAGCATGACAGCACACCGACAACATCTTTAACGGGCTGGTAATTTTGTTGATCTTATGATACGGCTGTAGATAACTCGTTGGGGAAAGCGCCTGAGAATCACGCAGTGTTGGATGGTTTTGCCGAAAGCGAAACAGCGTGGGCAGGCTCGAATGTGGGAACGGAATCCTATGATACGCTTCGTATCGTCTCGTCGTGCGGCTCGGAAGAGTTCCCGCGTGCTGTGGGGAGCCCTGAAGGCCAGTGTGGCCGCAGGTGCGCTCGCCGTGATGCTGCTGGGCATGTCTCCGCAGGCTGCCGTGGCTGGTGAAGAGGGTGCCTCCAAGGGAGAGAGCACCGGCACGTTCTCGGACAATGATCCGCTGGAACCGCTGAACCGGACCATTTATGGCGTCAACTATGTGGTGGATCACACCCTGTTGCGTCCGTTGGCCTATGCCTATCGTGACGGCACGCCCGACTATCTGCAAAGCCGGGTCAGCAACGTGCTGCGCAACCTGAAGGCACCGGTCGTGCTGGCCAATGACAGCCTGCAAGGGGAATGGGTCCGTGCCGGTGATACCGGGATGCGGTTCCTGATCAACAGCACCATTGGCCTGCTGGGCGTGTTCGATGTGGCCACCGATTGGGGTTACCCCTACCACAACGAAGATTTTGGTCAGACGATGGCGGTGGCCGGTCTGGGCGAAGGCCCGTATCTGGTTCTGCCGCTGCTGGGGCCGTCGAACGCACGTGATGCGGTTGGCAGTGCGGTGGACTGGTTCGTCGACCCGATGCGCATGTACGATGCGACCAGGAATCCGTCGTGGGCGCCAGAAGCCGACTATGCCCGGATGGGGGCGACAGCCCTGAACATGCGCAAGGATTATCTCGACACCATCGACGAGCTGGAAAAGCAGTCGCTGGATACCTATGTCAGCATGCGCAGTGCGTACCGCCAGATTCGTGTGCGTGAAATCAGTAACAGTGAAACGGTCGCTCCGACGGTCAACGGTTCCGAGTTTGACACTCCGAAAAACTAACTTGCTCCTGTCGGTGTGATGGCATGGCATGATCGGGGCGGTCAGGAGAAAAATCCTGCCGCTCCGTCTCTTTTCCGGATGTTTGGTGTCTGTCCATCCTTTGATCCAATCCTGAAGGGCATGCTGTCCTTGCCATTTGTCGGGATATTCGTCATCCTGCCGGACGTTCGCCTCCCCTTTTCAGAACCATGTGGGCTTCCATGATTTCCAGACGTTCTTTTGGGCTGCTCCTTTCGGCTTTGGCCACCTCTGCGGTGGTCCCGTCGATGGCTTGGGCCGATGCCGATGATTTGGCTCAGGCGAAATCGCTGGTTTCAACCATCGCCAACCGCGGAATTCAGGAAGTTGTGACCGTTTCTCTGCCACAGGCAGAAAAAATCACCCGCTTCCGCGCCATCTTCTCCACCTATTTTGACATGCCTGCCGCCGCCCGTTTTGTGCTGGGCCGCACCTGGCGGACCGCTTCGCCAGAGCAGCAGCAGGAATTTGTCAACCTGTTCCAGGATATCAATATCTATACCTGGGCCCGCCGCTTCAAGGACTATGATGGTCAGAAGCTGACCATCGGTGATGCTGTCCAGGATGGTGATGGTGGTGCCTATGTTGACAGCCGGGTTGAGCAAGGCGACGGCCAGCCGCCCATTCTGGTGCGCTGGCGTCTGCGTAAGCGCCCGGACAGCGAATACAAGTATCTGGTGGTTGATCTGGAAGTTGAAGGCGTGTCGATGGCGGTGACCTACCGTTCCGACTATACTTCGGTGATCCAGAACAATGGCGGCGATGTCGCCCCGCTGTTGCAGCAGATGCGCCAGCAGATTGAGCGACTGAAGGCTGAACAGCCTGCCTGATCGTGACTCCTCTCCGTGAGGAGAAGGCTGTCCGGGGGGCGTCTGTTTTAGAGCATTGTGCGAAAACCGGTTCCCACTTTTCGCACAATGCTCTAGACCCCATTCTTTTTTTCGTAGAGTCCATCTTAAATTTGCTTGTCTGCATGATCCGGCGGGCGGCCAATGCGTTGTTCAGCGACCCTTTCGACCGCATCGCGGATGGCTGGCTGGGCCCGGAGCAATTCGAGGAATGGTTCCCGGTCCAGATGGAGCAGGCGGCATTCGCTGGCGGTGACCACGGTAGCCTGACGCGGGCGATCATAAAGCAGGGCGGTTTCGCCAAAAAATTCCCCGGCCCGCAACGTCACCTGACTGTTGGGAAGTTCGACACGGGCCTCACCTTCGACGATGAAATAAACCCGGTCGCCCCTGTCGCCCTTGTGGACGATCACGTAATTGGGCGGCAGGACCAGCGGCTGCAGGGCTGCGGCAATTTCTGCAATCAGGGCTGCTTCAAGGCTGCGGAAAAAAGGAACGCGGGCGACCAGGCGGCAGCTGACCACAAAGTCGCGCTTGCGCAGCTCGGCAATGAAGGATGAGGCCATCAAGCCAGCCGGGACCGCACAGATCATGATCCCCAGCAAAGCCGTCAGGGCGGCAAAAATACGTCCGGCTGCGGTCACAGGCGTCACGTCGCCATAGCCGACCGTGGTCAGGGTGACGATGGCCCACCACATGGCGCGCGGGATGGTGCCGAAGGCATCGGGCTGCACATCTCCTTCAATGTGATACATGACCCCGGAAACCAGCACCAGCGAGACCAGCAGCAGGAAGAGCGCGGCGGTCAGGGCTTTGCGCTCGGCAGCCACAGCCGCCAGTACGGTGGACAGCGCCGGGGAGTAGCGGGCCAGTTTCAGGATGCGCAACAGGCGCAGCACCATCAGGAAACGCAGGTCAACAGCCGAAATCAGCGCCAGGTAATAGGGCAGCAAGGCGACCAGATCCAGCATCGAGAGGGGAGTCAGGGCATAGGCCAGCCGTCCCCGTAACCGCCCGAGACTGGCGTAATAGGGGTCGTCGGTGCAGCACCACAGGCGCAAGCCGTATTCGACGGAAATGGCAATCACGGTGATGGCATCGACCCATTCAATCAGCAGGCCGTACTCCTGCTCGATCTCGGGCACACTTTCCATGATCACCGCGCCGGTGGACAGCAACAGCAACAGCACCATTGATCCATCAAAAACAGTGTTCCACCAATTCCGCCGCTCGGTGTCGATCAGGAGAGAATACAAACGGGTGCGCCAGCTCCGGCGCAGCAGCGAAAAAGAGGACCCGGCGGCCAAGATTGGGACTCCCGTAAAGAGAAGGGTGCCAGTGTATGGACGACAGGCCAGTCTGCAACAAAAACCTCTATGACGTTCGGGATAATCGGGCGGGAAAAAGGCATGACCCCTTACAGTTTCAGCCAGAGGTCGTATCCGGTGGATGAAAAAATGCCCCGCATCCTTGGATGCGGGGCAGAATGGGTCTTTATCTTTCGCAGATGTGCCATCTGCTCGGGATTTGCTTTAACGCGATGAACGGTCACCCGGCAGCGTATTGAAGTATTTGAAGAACTCGGAATCCGGGCTGAGCACCATCGTCGTGCCGCTGTTCAGAGCCTCACGGTAGGCATCCAGCGAGCGATAGAAGCGGAAGAATTCCGGGTCACGGTTATAGGCATCGGCCAGAACGGTGTTCCGCTGGGCGTCGCCTTCACCGCGCAGGATTTCCGCATTCTTGCGGGCGTCAGCCAGCAGAACGGTGCGGTCGCGGTCGGCTTCGGCCTGAATTTTCACCTTCAGCTCTTCGCCTTCGGCGCGCAGTTGCTTGGCCAGGGAGATACGGGATGAGCGCATGCGGTTGTAGACTGATTGCGATGTCTGGTCCGGCAGATCGGTCCGGCCAATGCGGACGTCCAGCACCTCGATACCGAATTCGCTGGAACGCTGGCGCACCGAGTTGGCGATGTTTTGCATCACCGTACCACGCTTTTCGGTCAGCAGGTCAGCAAGTTCGGACGATCCCAGATTGTCACGGACCGCTGAATTCAGGATGGCGCCGAAACGGTCTTCGAACACGCGGGTGTTGACCACCGCCTTGTAGAACTGCAGCGGATCGACGATGCGATAGCGGGCAAAGGAGTCAACGATGATGCGCTTCTGGTCGACCAGCGGTACTTCCTGCCCGCGCGGGTTCAGGGACAGGATACGGCTGTCGTAATACAGAACCTGCTGGATGAACGGAATCTTGAAGTGCAGGCCGGGTTCCTTGATCACCTGCCGCGGGTTACCGAACTGGACCACGATGGCCTGTTCGGTCTGGCGGACGGTGAACAGTGACGCAACGGCCAGAACCGCGACAGCGATGGCGGCGACGGCGAGAAGGAGGAGTTTGTGCTGTTTCATGACTGGTTACTCCTGCTTGCCGCCAGATTTGGCCGATTTGGTGATTTCTGGTAACGGCAGGTAGGGAATGACGCCGCTGCCCTTGCCGCTGTTGTCGATCAGCACCTTGTCGGATTTGGCGAGAACCCCTTGCAGGGTTTCCAGGTACAGTCGTTGCGCTGTGACATCCTTGGCACCGCGATAGCTGTCATAGACCGACACAAAGCGGGCCGCTTCGCCCTGTGCATCACGAACGACCTGTTCGCGATAGGCGGTGGCTTCCTGAATCAGGCGTTCGGCTTCACCCTTGGCGCGGGGAAGGATGTCGTTGCGATAGGCGGTGGCTTCGTTCTGCAGGCGCTCCTTGTCCTGACGGGCGCGCTGGACGTCGTTGAAGGCGTCAATCACTTCGCGCGGCGGGTCGGCCTTTTGCAGCTTGACGTCCATGATTGAAACGCCCGCGCCATAGCCGTCCAGAACCTGCTGCAACAGGCGCTGCGTGCGTTCGGCGACCTGGCTGCGGCCATCGGTCATGGCGTATTCCAGCGGCACCTGTCCGATGGTTTCACGCATGGCACTTTCGGCAGCCATCTTGAGGGTCTCTTCGACATTGGCAATGTTGAACAGGTACTTGCCAGCGTCGTTGATCCGCCACTGAACGACGAAATTGACGTCAATGATGTTCTGATCACCGGTCAGCATCATGCTTTCGGACAGTTGATCCTGCCCGTTGCCGGCACCTTCGGTGCCGCGATAGCCGATGGTCAACTGGCGGGTCTGGGTGACAGACGGAGTCTGGACTTCACCGATCGGTGCCGGGAACCAGTAGTTCAGGCCGGGATTGGTGGTCTTGACGTATTTGCCAAACAGCAGTTCAACGCCCTGCTCGTTGGGATTGACCCGGTAAAAGCCGGTCAGGCCCCATACGACCGCCAGACCCAGAACCAGCAGTGCCACACCCCGCCCGGACGAGCCGCCCTTGCCGCCGGGGAACAGGTCGCGGATCTTTTCCTGGCTTTTGCGCAGCATGTCATCAAGATCAGGAGGCGTGCCTGGACCACCGGGGCCACGTCCCCCGGAATTGCCGCCGTTGCCGCCGTTGCCCCACGGGCCACCGCCGCCGCCGCCGCCCCACGGGCCTCCTTGATTGTTCCAAGCCATGGACTACTTTCCTTTACGGTAATGAGAGTTCTTTTTAGGAAGGGTAGGGGTGTTGTTCATCATGCTCGTGAAGTTTTTAGATGAATTATAAACAAGATGGGCTACACCTCTTTGCAACAGGCGCTCCCCGTGGCCTAATGGGGCAACCTTAACCGTGATCCACCGGCAGGGCTATGTCTTTGTCAGGGCTTTGTTGCTCTGCGTTTGCCCCACCCCTTGGACACATATTGGAACAGATTTGGAGTTTGCAAGCATGTCAGCCCTCACAAAGGACGCTGTCGTTCAGGTTTTGCGCGAAATTGCCCTGTCTGGCGCTCAGGGGGATGTCGTTTCCGCCGGTTGGCTGGGCGATATCGTCATCCAGAACGGGTCGGACGTGGTGGTGACCCTCGAGGTTCCGGCGGATCTGGGGCCGAAGCTGGAGCCGGTGCGGCAGAAGGTCGAGGAAGTGGTGCAGAGCATGCCCGGCGTGACCCGCGCAGCGGTGATCCTGACCGCCCAGCGTGCAGCGGCTCCGGCGGCGCACACCCATTCCGATAGTTGTGGCCACAACCATGGTCAGGCTCCGCAGGCCCCCAAACAGGCCGGGGCAGGCAAGCTGGAGCTGCCGGGGGTGAAAAAAATCATCGCCGTTGCTTCTGGCAAGGGTGGGGTCGGCAAGTCCACCACCGCCGCCAATCTGGCGCTGGCCTTGTCCCGCATGGGGCTGAAGGTGGCATTGTTCGACGCCGATATCTATGGCCCGTCGATGCCGTTGATGATGGGTCTGGCCGGGATCAAGCCGGGCAACCGGGGGGATCGCATCCTGCCGCTGGAAAACCACGGCGTCAAAGTGATGTCGATCGGCTTCATGATGCCTGACGATGCGCCGATCATCTGGCGCGGCCCGATGGTGATGGGGGCGCTGGAACAGTTGCTGCGCGAAGTCGAATGGGGCGATGTCGATGTGATGGTGGTCGACATGCCGCCGGGCACCGGCGACACCCAGTTGACCATGAGCCAGCGGGTGCCGCTGGCCGGGGCGGTGATCGTTTCGACGCCGCAGGACATTGCGCTGCTGGATGCTCGCAAGGGGCTGAACATGTTCCGCAAGGTCGAAGTGCCGGTGCTGGGCGTGATCGAGAACATGAGCTATTACGTCTGCCCGTCGTGCGGCCATCGTGAGCATGTGTTCAGCCATGGCGGCGCCCGTCAGGCCGCCGAGCAGCTTGAGGCCGATTTCCTCGGTGAAATCCCGCTGGACATCAAAATCCGCGAGACGGCCGACGAAGGCACCCCGATCGTGGTTGCCGACCCGCAAGGGGCGCATGCCAAGGCTTATGGCGAGATCGCCCGCAAGGTGTGGGAAAAGGTTGGCGGGGCCCCGGCCAAGCCGCGTCCGCGCTTCAAGATTTTCTGAGATGAAACCCGGAGCATGGTGTCAAGGCCATGCTCCGGGGCTTTCTGCTAGAGCATTTTTCGGTCTCCAAGGATCACGATAGATGCTCTAATGATTTGTTATTTAAGCAAATACGTCGTCGCAGATGTGTCCATCTGCTCGGGATTTGCTCTAAATCCCCGTCGCCTTTTTGACCACCAGAACAGCAGCGGTGGCAATCAGCATGATCCCGAAGGCACGCTGAAGTGTCCGTTCCGGCCAGCGATGGGCCAGCGCCACCCCCGAGGCCACCGTTGCCAGCCCGCCGACCCCCAAAGCCACCCCGACCGGCCAGTCCACCCGCTGGTGGTCGGCATAGGTGTACAGCGCCATCACCGCGCTGGGGGTGACCAGCGCCAGCGCCAGACTTTGCGCTGCCCGTTGGCCCTTGCCGAACAGGCCGGTGAACAGCGGCGTCGCCACCAGCCCGCCGCCGATGCCCAGCAAGCCCATGCTGCCACCACTGACAATCCCCACCAGCGGCAGCCAGCGGCCGGTGATACGGGCCGGTGGCGTCTCCCGCGTGGTGCGGCTGCGGTGGATCTGGTTCAGGCCCAGGGCCAGCAGAAACAGGGCGAACAGCAACAGCATCACGGCGCTGTTCAGCCGTTGCGCCAGATGGGCAAAGACGCCGGTCATCACCGTTGCCACCAGCGCCACGCCCAGCGCCCCCTTCAGGTCGCCAGCGTCTTTGCGCATATAGCGCCACCAGGCAATCAGCAGATTGGGGACCATCATCACCAGCGCGGTTCCCTGCGCGGTGGCCTGCTCCATGCCGAATACCATCATCAGCAGCGGAATGGCGATGATGCCGCCGCCGATGCCGAACAGCCCGCCAAAAAAGCCGAGTACCGCGCCGACCGGCAACAGGGACAGGATGGGCAGGATGGGAAGGGCGGCAAAGGATGGTATCATGGGCGTGCATCCAAAACGGGGAGGGGATACCCCTACCGTAATTCGATGCTGTATTGGCTTAAATGGCGTATGATTTCCGTAACTATTGCGTTTAATGCACGAATGAGGGGGCTTTGTGATGAGCGATCCCGGAGATTTGGCGTTCTTTCTGACGCTGTCCCGCTATTCCAGTCTGGCGGCGGCGGCCCAGCAGCTCGGCGTCTCGGCTCCGGCGGTCAGTCGCCGTCTGGCGGCGCTGGAGCAGCGTCTGGGGGTTCGCCTTCTCCACCGCACCACCCGCCGCCAGAGCCTGACGCCAGAGGGCGAACGCTATCTGGAGGAAGGCCGCCGCATTCTGGCCGATCTGGAGCAACTGGAGCACGACCTTGCCGCCAGCCGCGAGACGCCGCGCGGGCTGTTGCGGGTCAATGCCGGGTTCGGCTTTGGCCGTCGCCATCTGGGGCCGCTGATTTCGCAGTTTACGGGCGCCCATCCGGCGGTGGAGGTGGTGCTGCACCTGACCGACCGGCCACTGGATTTGGCAGCCGAGGCGATGGATATCGGCATCCGGTTCGGGGTGGGCAGCGAAACCGGCATCATTGCGCGCAAGATCGCCAGCAATCGCCGTTTACTGTGTGCGGCTCCGGCCTATCTGCACCGGAACGGCACGCCACAGACCCCGCGTGAGCTGACGCAGCACCAGTGCATCTTCATCCGTGAGAATTTCAACACCTTCAATACCTGGGCGCTGGAATCCGGCAACAGTCAGGTGACGGTCAAGGTCCACGGGGCCGTTTCGACCAACCATGGCGAAATCGCCGTTGACTGGGCACTGGCCGGTCATGGGGTCTTGTTGCGCTCGGAATGGGATATTGCGCCCTACCTGCGCTCGGGCGATCTGGTGCAGGTGTTGCCGGACTGGTCCGGGGTGGCGGCGGACATCTATGCGATGTTCCTGCAACGCCATCTGCTGTCGGCCAAGGTGCGCCTGTTTCTGGACTTTCTGGCCGAACGGTTTTCCAGCCAGCGGGATGGCCGCGAGTGGTAAACTAGAGCATTGAGCGAAAAGTGGGAACCGGTTTTCGCAACAACAATGCGACAAAACAAAAGGTTAGAGCAGCGTGCCTGCGTCCGGTTTAACGCACGCTGCTCTAGAGCATTTCTCGGTCTCCAAGGATCACGGTAAATGCTCTAGTGATTTGTTATTTAAGCAAATACGTCGTCGCAGATGTGTCCATCTGCTCGGGATTTGCTCTAGCACTCCGGGCGCTTTCCACCGGCAGGAAAACGCCCGGAGAGTCGCTGTTACAGGTTCAGCATGGTCTTTTCCAGCCAGCGAATGTCATAGTCGCCGTTCTGGAAATCGGTGTTCTCCACCAGCCGTTGATGCAGCGGAATGGTGGTTTCAATGCCGCCGACCACGAATTCACCCAGAGCACGCCGCAGGCGCATCAGGCATTCGTTGCGGCTGTTGCCGTGGACGATCAGCTTGGCAATCATGCTGTCGTAATGCGGCGGAACGGTCGCACCGGCGAACAGGCCGGAATCAACGCGCACCCCCAGACCGCCGGGCGGGTGATAATCGCCAACGGTGCCGGGGCAGGGCCGGAAGGTTTCCGGGTTTTCGGCATTGATACGGCATTCGATGGCATGGCCGGTGAAGTGGACATCCTGCTGGCCATAGCCCAGCGGAGCCCCGGCGGCAATGCGCAGCTGTTCGCGCACCAGATCGAGGCCGGTGATGGCTTCGGTGATCGGGTGTTCGACCTGCAAACGGGTGTTCATTTCGATGAAGAAGAACTCGCCGTTTTCGTACAGGAATTCGATGGTCCCGGCGTTGCGGTAGCCCAGCGTGCGCATGGCGGCGCAGGCAACTTCCCCGATGCGTGCCCGTTCGGCGGCGTTCAGGGCCGGTGACGGCGCTTCTTCCAGAACCTTCTGGTGGCGACGCTGCAACGAACAGTCACGTTCGCCCAGATGGACCACGTTGCCGTGGTTGTCGGCCAGAATCTGGATTTCGATGTGGCGCGGGTTGCCGAGGTACTTTTCCATGTACACTTCGGCGTTGCCAAAGGCGGCCAGGGCTTCGCTGCGGGCGGTGCGCCAGGCTTCTTCCAGCTCTTTTTCGCTGTTGGCAACCTTCATGCCGCGCCCGCCGCCGCCTGCCGAGGCCTTGATCAGTACCGGATAGCCGGTTTCCTTGGCGACTTCAAAGGCTTCTTCGACGCTGTCCACGGCACCGGGGCTGCCCGGCACCACCGGCAGGCCGGACTCGATGGCGGCCTTTTTCGCGGTCACCTTGTCGCCCATCAGGCGGATGTGCGCCGGGCTGGGGCCGATGAACACGAACCCGTGGTCTTCGACCATTTCGGCAAAGTCGGCGTTTTCCGACAGGAAACCATAGCCGGGGTGGATGGCATCGGCCCCGGTGATGGTGGCCGCCGACAGGATGGCCGCCTTGTTCAGATAGCTGTCCTTGGCCGACGGCGGGCCGATACAGACGGCTTCGTCAGCCAGCCGGACGTGCATGGCTGCCGCGTCAGCGGTCGAGTGGACGGCCACCGTCTTGATGCCCATTTCGCGGCATGCACGGTGAATGCGCAGCGCGATCTCGCCTCGGTTGGCGATCAGGACTTTTTCAAACATTGGGAATGCGTCCCTCTGTCAGAGCATTGTGCGAAAAGCGGCAAGCGGTTTTCGCAAAACCAATGCGACAAGATGAATAGCTGGGGCTGTGAGCGCGATGGATATCAACGACTCACAGCCCCAGAGGTGGAAGCGTACCTTACTCGATGATCGCCAGCGGCTGGCCGAATTCGACCGGCTGGGCATCGGCGACCAGCAGGGCGGTCAGCTTGCCCGAGCGCGGAGCACGCACCGGGTTGAAGGTCTTCATCGCTTCGATCAGCATCAGGGTCTGGCCTTCGCTGACCATCTGGCCGGCGGTGACGAACACGGCGGCACCGGGTTCCGGCGACAGATAGGCCATGCCCACCATCGGGGCCTTCAGGGTGCCCGGGTGATCGGCAGCCGGGGCGCTGGCCGCAACCGCCGCCGGGGCAGCGGCCACCGGAGCAGCCGCCGGAGCCGCGTAGGACACCATGCCGCCACCCTTGGCAACGCGAATACGGACGCTTTCGCTTTCGTATTCGATTTCGTTCAGGCCGGTTTCATCCAGCAGGCAGGCCAGTTGGCGGATCGCTTCGCTGTCGATGCTGGTGTTTTTGGTGGTGTCGTTGCTCATTGTTTTGATCTCGTTCCTGATGCTTGAGGAGCGGCCTTGATAAATCACGGTCAGGCCCGGTGCTCCGGTCGCAGGGAGGGGGTGAAACAGGGCAGGCGCGGCGGCTGTCAGCCAGCCAGAGGTTCGGTCAAACCGCCAGCAGGCGGGCCACCGCATCCAGCGCCAGAATGTACCCGTGGCTGCCAAAACCACAGATCATTCCCTTGGCTGCCTTTGACACATAGGAATGGTGTCGAAAGGCATCGCGCTGGTGAATGTTGGACAAATGGACCTCGACCGTCGGCAGGGCGACGGCCAGCAGGGCATCAAGAATGGCCACCGAGGTATGGGTATAGGCGGCGGCATTGATGATGATGGCGCGCTGTTCCAGGCGGGCTTGCTGGATCCACGTCACCAGCTCGCCTTCGTGGTTGGACTGGCGAAAGTCAACCCGCAGGCCCAGCGCGGCGGCATGGGCGTGACAGAGGGTTTCGATGTCCGCCAGGGTTTCCCGACCATAAACCTCGGGCTGGCGGGTGCCGAGCATGTTGAGGTTCGGGCCATTGAGGATCAGCACCGATGGCAGAGAACCATCAGGCTGAAGGGATGGGGCCGTGGAGCCGGAAGCTAGAGTCAAGGGCGCGTCTGCCATTTCGGTCATCTCGATGGTGTAGGGATATAGCAATTCTGGGCCAACAGGCAACACTGCATCGCGGCAGGGCCGGTGGGATGGCGGTTTTTCAGCCACCAGAGCGGGGCGCGGGTAGGCTGATCCAGACCGATCGGGTAGGGTTAAACAACAAAATTGTCATCTGGTGGGCCATGATTTGAGAATTACCCGTGATGGATGACGGGTTGCATGACAACGGCCGCCGCCCCATACTCCGGCGATCTTTCGTCTGTCTGGCTGGCCCCGTCACGCGCAACGGGGCGGCCCGGCAGAGCAAACCGCTGATTCTGGACGGCAGATGAAGATCACTTTGAACGGCGAAAGCCGCACCGTGGACGACGGTTCCACGGTCAACAGCCTGCTGCTGGGTCTGGGACTGGACCCGCGCAAGGTGGCGGTGGAACGGAACCGCGAGATCGTCCCCAAGTCACAGTATGCCGAGGTGGCTCTGGCTGAGGGTGACGTTCTGGAAATTGTTCATTTTATCGGGGGTGGATCCCATGACTGACACGCTGTCTGACATGCTGCACGATGACGGGTTCGAGGTGGCGGGCCGCCGCTTTACCTCGCGCCTGCTGGTGGGTACCGGCAAGTACAAGGACTTTGAAGAAACCAAACTTGCCATCGAGGCTTCGGGGGCGGAAATCGTCACCGTGGCAGTGCGGCGCGTCAACCTGTCCGACCCCAGCCAGCCGATGCTGGTCGATTATGTCGATCCCAAGGTCTATACCTACCTGCCGAACACCGCTGGCTGCTTTGACGCCGACAGCGCCGTGCGCACCCTGCGGCTGGCGCGCGAAGCCGGTGGCTGGGATCTGGTGAAGCTGGAAGTGCTGGGCGACCAGAAAACCCTCTATCCCAACATCACCGAAACCCTGCTGGCCGCCGAGCTGCTGGTCAAGGACGGCTTCAAGGTGATGGTCTACACCAACGACGATCCGATCGTCGCCAAGCGTCTGGAAGACATGGGCTGCGTGGCGGTGATGCCGCTCGGCTCGCTGATCGGCTCGGGGCTGGGGATTCAGAACCCGGTCAACATCCGCCTGATCAAGGAAAGCCTGTCGGTGCCGGTGCTGGTCGATGCCGGGGTGGGGACCGCTTCGGATGCGGCGATTGCCATGGAACTGGGCTGTGACGGCGTGCTGATGAACACCGCCATCGCGCAGGCGAAAGACCCGATCCGCATGGCGCGGGCGATGAAGCTGGCCATCGAGGCCGGTCGTCTGTCCTATCAGGCGGGCCGGATGCCGAAGAAGCTGTACGCCGACCCCAGCTCGCCGCTGTCCGGGCTGATCTGACCGGTTTTTTTGGGGGAGGGAGGGATGTGGAGCGCTGCTCCACACCTCGTCGGGGCCTTGAGAGTATTGTGCGAAAAGTGGGAACCGGTTTTCGCAAAAACAATACGGCACTTCAAAGAGTGAGCACTGTGGGCGACAAAGCTCACAGTGCTCGGCCCCGGACCCCGTTTTTTTGACGCACGTTTGGGGGCTGTGGCGCGCTTCAGAAGGCGATCCCGGCGAGCGTCAGGATTTTGGTTCCGTTCTCTCCCAGCCAGGACACCACCGGAGCAAGCCGTTCGGCGATCTTGCTGCCGTGTTCGGCGAAATCGCTGGCGTTCTTGGCATATTTGACGGCACGCGCGACAGCGGAGCCGATCTCGTCCTTGTTCGGCTGAGGCTTGCCCGCTTCCTCTTCCGCGTCCTGAAGCGCCCGGTCGATCTTGCCGTGCTGATCCCCGGCCTTCAGTTCCATCAACGCCTGCCGCAACCCGGCCAGCTCGGCAACAATATCCACGCCCTCGCCCGAGGTCAGGGTCACGGAGATGTCCTTCATCTGGGCGATGTTGTTATCGCCGGTGATGATTTGGGAGCCCACGATATTGCCCCCGGCTTTCACTGATCTGTCATCACCTGTCATCATGCTAATATGAACCTCCTGTTTGATTGCAGCCAATGCGGCCTCAATTTTTGGTCGCTCACCGTTAAAAATAGTCCCAATTAGTCCGCGGAGTATGTCGGCATTTATCTCTAGTAGGTGTTCCTCCCTGATGTGCCCTTTATCCCTTAATATTCTAGTCTGTGAAAATATCTCATCAAGAGAGTAGTCATCGTTATCTGACTTTTCCCCTACGAGTATGCCATAGATTTTACCTTTTATTTGGCTCATTTCAGGCCATCTCGTTATTTATTTTTCCAAGGGCATCGACTATTGGTTGTAGCCAGCTTTCATCGAGCTCTTGTTCTAAATCTTGGCACAGTGAACTATAACGCTGTAAATGCATTGTCATCCACTGCGCCGCCACTTGTGGTGTCGTCATGAATGTTGGGATCAGTGCCTGTATCGCTTCGGTGCAGGTTTCCAGTGCCCGCTGCTTGTCTCCCAAAGAGATCATCAAGTCAGTGAACATGCCCAAAGAGATCGACAAATTCACTGAGAAGGCATCAGGCTGGGCCGCCGCGAGGGTGCGGTACAAATCCACTGCCTCCTGCGCCATTACCCTCGCCTCTTCCTGCCGCCCGAGAGAACGGAGGGAATTGGCTAGATTGTTCAGCGACATGGCGAGGGCGGGCATGAAAGCCTCTGGCTGTGTTGCAGTGAGGGTGCGGCGCAAGCTCACTGCCTCTTGCGCTACTATCAGGGCCTCTTCACGTTGCCCGAGATCGCTGAGACGATTGGCCAGAGTGTTCAACGAGGTGGCGAGGGCGGGCGTGAATGCATCGGGCCGAGCCACAGCAAGGGCGCGGCGTAGATCCACGGCCTGCTGCGCCACTGTCAGTGCTTCTTCGTGTCGCCTGATATCATGGAGTAAAACCGCCAGAGTGTTTAGTGATCCGGCTAGATCGGGCATGAAGGCATCGGGGCGGGCGGTGGCGAGGGCACTGTATAGCCCCACCGCTTCTTGCGCCACCGCTAGCGCCTCTTCTCGTTGCCCGAGATCGCTGATACAAGTGGCCAGAGTGTTCAGCGACGTGGCGAGGGCGGGGGTGAAGGCATCGGGGCAAACCACGGCTAGGGCGCGGTACAAATCCACAGCTTGTTGAGCCACCGCCATAGCCTTTTTCCTCTGCCCTAGATCGCTTAGGAAATTAGCCATATTATTCAATGATGTGGCTAAGGCGGGTTTGAAGGCGTCAGGTTGAGACGTGGCGAGAGTGCGGCGTAGCTCCACTGTCTCTTGCGCCATTGCCAGTGCTTCTTCCCGCCGCCCAAGGTCGCTGAGGAAACCTGCTAAATTGTTCAGCGACGCGGCGAGGTCGGGCGTGAAGGCATCAGGTCGGGCTGCGGCGAGGTCGCGGTATAGCGTCTCTGCTTGTCGCGCTATCATCAACGCCTTTTCACGTTGTCCGAGAGCGCTGAGGGCGTTGGCTAGATTGTTCAAAGATGCAGCCAAATTGGGTACGGTGGAGCCGGTCCGGGTCGTGGCAAGGGCGTGGTGCAGATCCACCGCCTGCTGTGCCACCACCAGCCCTTCTTCAGGTCGCCCTAAATTATTGAGGAAGCTGGCTTGATTGCTCAGTGACGTGGCGAGGTCGAGCGTGAACGTCTCCGGGGCAATAGCGGCCAAGTGCCGTGCCAGTTCTGAAGTCCGTTCGGCGGCAGACAGGGCCTCCTCCCGTCGCCCTAGATTGCTGAGGCGTGACGCATAATTTCCTTTCCAGATCATCGCCCGATGGAGGTTTCGGACCAGAGCATCACCCTCTACCGGTAGGGCAGCCTCATAGACAGAGGCCAGCCGTCCTGTGATCTCGGCGGCGATGTCGCGCAGCACCAGCGTCTTCTCTGGCAATGCAAAGGCGAGCGGCTCCAGCGCCTCGGGATCGGTCAGCGAGGCGGCGAGGCCGCGCAGCCATCCCAGCAGCCGCTCTCCCGTTGCGCGCTCCGGGTCGCTCGCCGTTGGGTCTTCAACCGCATAGGCGTAGTCCTGCATCAGCCGCATCAGGGCCTGTGCCGTCGCCGCGCCGGTCAGCGCATAGGCTCGTTGCAGCGTTGCCAGCCCCTCGGCTTTCCGTTCCGGTGTGGTCTCGAAGGATTCGATGATCACCGCTTCGCCGATCAGGTCGGGCTGGATGGTCGCCAGTCGCTCCGGTCTGGCCTCTCCATCACGGGGGAGAGAGGGCGGCAGTTCCTGTTGCAGCAGCTCTGACAGCCGTTGTGTATGGGCCGAAGCTCCCAGCGCAGACAGCTCATTGTTCAACTGCTGCGTCAGCCCGGCAACCGGCAGGCCGCCTGCCATGCCGTTGAACGCCAGCAGATGCCGCATCGCCTGTGCGTCCGGCCCGGCAAGAGTGGCGAACCGCGTCAATTCTCGCTGTCCGAGGCGTCGTGCCGCGTCCAGCCGCCGTAGCGCCAACGCCGGGCGCAGGCCCATGTCGTGCGCAATCACCCCGGCCATCACCAGCGACAGGGCGTTGCCGAACACCGGCTCAGACAGCCGTTTCTCAAAGGCCGGATCATCCTCGGGCGATGGCATGGGTTTCGGCGTGGTCTGGTGCAAATCTGCCGTCGCGGCAAGGGCTGCGGCCAGCACCTGCCGCCGCACCTCGACATCGGCCAGCCCGGCCAGCGTGTCGGGGCGCGGTCGCCGGAACAGATCACGCCGCTCCGCCGAGGCATTCAGCGGCGAGGCCGTCAGCTCATGCCACCAGCCAAACCCTTCGGGGGCTTGCCGTTCAAGTAACAACATCCGCAGCTTCACCCCGTCCAGTGCCGGACCGGCGGCCAGATGATCGAGCCAGTGGCCAAGGGCCTCGTAGCCCTGTGCGGCGTAATCAATCACCAGCAGGGTCGAGCGGGTCCACTCAAAGGCGGTGGTGGCAAAGGCATCGGCAAGGCGCGGCAGATGGCTGGGCGACAGGAAACCGGCCAGCCAGTCCGAACCCTCGGCCTCAATCATCTCGCACAGCCCAATCGCTAACCGGGTCTTGCCGGTGCCTGCGGAGCCGATCAGCGCATGGACGGAAATGTCAGCGTCACTTTCCAGCCAGCCGCGCAGGTCGGACAGCTCGCGCTCCCGCCCGATCAGCGGCATTCGCCCCCGCGCCGGATCGAGCACGTCAAGCTCATGGGGCTGCCGCCGCCGATCCGGTCTGCGACTGTGCTTGCGCTCGACCGGCAGCACCAGCCCGGATGCCCCGAAGCTCAGTGAAACCCTGCTTCCATCACCGGTGACAATGATGCTGTGGCTGATGGAACCTTCGGCGGAAACAGAGCGGTCCGGCATCTTTGGTTTGTCCAATCAATCTCGTGTTCCCCGAGAGTACAGACCTCTGTCTCCTCAAAAAAGAGAAAAGCCGTAAACCTTCTGCGCTAGATTGCGCGCGGCATCCAGCGCATGGCGGCGGCGACCACCATCATCGTTCCGGCGACGGCAAAAAATGCCGTCGGCAGGCTGGTGGCATGGGCGACGAAGCCGATCAGCGCCGGACCGGCCAAAATCCCCAGATATCCCAGGGTGGTGATGGCGGGAATGGCCTGACTGTCCGGCATGGTGGTCTGTCGGCCAGCGAGGGAAAACAGCGCCGGGACGATGTTGGCGCAGCCGATGCCGACCACGCCATAGCCGACCAGCGCCAGCGGCCAGTCGGGAGCGAGCGCGGCGAGGACAAACCCGGCGCAGGCCCCCAGCCCGCCGATGGTGATGGCGCGGCGGTGGCCGAGAACGCCAACGATGCGGTCGCCCAGCAGGCGGGTGAGGGTCATGGTGGTGGAAAACACCACAAAGCTGGCCCCGGCATAGCTGGCCGGAACGGCTTTCGCTTCGGTCAGAAAGACCGCACCCCAGTCCAGCACCGCGCCTTCGGCCAGAAAGGCGGCAAAGCACAGCAGGCCGATCACCAGCACCATGCCGCGCGGGCGGGCCATGCGGGTACCGCCAGCGGGGGCGCAGTCGGCGCGCAGGGACGCAGCGCTGAAGGCCGCCAGCACCAGCAGGCAGGCAACCAGCCCGCAGGCCGCCTGCCACGGCACCAGCCCGGCACTCAGCAGGGCGGTCATGCTGGCGGCTCCGGCCAGTCCGCCGATGCTGTAAAAGGCATGAAAGCCCGACATCATCGCCGTGTCGCTGTCCCGTTCGACCATCACCGCATGAATGTTGGTGGTGCAATCGAGGGTGCCAATCCCGGCGCCAAAGGCCAGCAGGGTGAGCGCCAGTGCCCACGGCGACCCGGCGAGGGTCAGCAGCGGCAGGGTCAGGCACACCAGCACCATCGCCAGCAGCAGAATGCGCCGACAGCCATGGCGGGCGGCAAGGACACCGGCCAGCGGCATGGCAACGAACGAGCCGCAGCCAAGGCACAGCAACAATAGCCCGAGGCTGCCATCATCCAGCCCGGTGTTCTGCTTGGCAAACGGCACCAGCGGTGCCCAGGCGGCAAGGCCGAACCCGGCGATGAAGAACGAGGATCGGGTGGCGTATTGCTGGGCACGCAGAGGGGGAAGCTGGGGCATGGGAGAGGAAAAGACCAGAAATCAACGGGGAGTGCCCTTCTCGGGCGAAAGGTCGGGGCCTGTCAAGAACCTGTGGCGATGTTGACGAAAAACTAACTGATACGGGGTAAGGTGATGAACCTGGCGGAAAAAAATGCCGGGACCGGCAGAAAAAGCAGGTCAAAACGGCCAAAACTGCCTAGAGTACAAAGAGTTAAGGCGTGCGTCCGCATCTAACTCCTTGATTTAAAATAATTTGCAGTGGTGGCATGAAATTTGCCTCTGTTGCAGCAACAGTTCGATAGCTCCGCCCGCACCAGAAGGTGCAAGCCCCCCACGGGGCGGCGACAGGCCAGAGGTTTAGAGCGATGACGATTTGGGGATCCTTTTCCACCTCCATGCAGGCCCTGCAAACGCATGGCCATGCCATGGGACAGGTGAGTTCCAATATCGCCAACATGAATACGGTGTCGTACAAGCAGGTCGATACCCACTATCAGACCTTGAAGAATGGCGCGACCCCATCGTTCACCTCGTTCTCGGTACAGCCGGTGGACATCCGGCGCGTGTCGGGGCAGGGGCCGATCAGTTCGTCGGTCAATCCCTATGATCTGGCGATCAACGGGCAGGGCTTCTTTGTGGTCAATACCACGCCGTCAGGCAGCGGTGACACCTATTATACCCGTGCGGGCAATTTCTCGACCCGCACCGTTGATCTCGGCGTTGACACCAATGGCGATGGCGTGAGTGACAAGGGGGCCGCCCTGACCACGCAGGACGGCAAGTACCTGATGGGGTGGCTCTCGGATGGTGCAGGCGGCTTCGGCTCAACCCTTGTGCCGGTGGTGGTCAATGCAGACGTGATTGCACCTGCCAAAGCCACGACCTCGATCAGCCTGTCAGGGAACGTGCCGAACAACAATGGTTCGGCGGCCAGCTATAACTCCAGCATCAGCGTGGTGGCGGCCACAGAAGGCGGGGCTGCGGCCACCAGGAACAATATCGTGCTGAACTGGTCCAAGGTCGCCGGGGAAGACAATCAGTGGACCCTGTCGCTGGGGACCAGCAACAACGACAACATCGACACCGCCTATCTGACCCCCGATACGGTGACCTTTAACGAAGACGGGGTTATCGATCCGGCTGATGCCTCCAGCTACAGGCTGGAAATTACCTGGAATGATGGCAGCGTAGCGTCAGACATCACGCTTGATCTCAGCGATATGACCCAGTATGCCGATGCTGGCGGTTTTACCGTTGGAACACCGAAAGATGACGGCTATCTGACTGGTACCCTGGTGAACTCCAGCTTCGACCAGTTCGGGGTACTGTCGGCATATTTCTCCAACAATACCGTACAGCCGGTGTACAAGTTGCCACTGGCAACCTTCGCGGCACCGGATCAGTTAACGGCGATCAGTGGCAACCAGTATCGCGCCAATAATGAATCCGGAGCGGTGACGCTGCGCAGCATCAACAGCCGTAACGATGTCGGCAGCTTTGTGCCGACGGCACTGGAACAGTCCAACGTCAACGTCGAAGACCAGTTCACCAAGATGATCGTCACCCAAAAGGCCTATACCATGGCCTCGACCGCCTTCAAAACGGCCGACGAAATGACGCAGGAAGTGCGCGACATGAAGCGGTAAAGCAGTGATAGCGCGCAAAAGTGGTTCCGGTTTTGCGCTCACTGCGACGGAACAAAAGGTTAGATCAGCGTGCAGGCATCAGAGTCAACGCACGCTGATCTAAATCTGCGTTGCGACCATCTTGATTTGCTGCCACAGGGCGGAGAGGGTTTCCTTCTCCGCCCTGTGGCGTTTCTGGAGTCATGGGCAGGTGACTCTGTTTCATGTGGTATGGGGGTTATTATTTATAATTTCCCGCATTGATGGTGAATTTATAGTTATATTGGATGCATTTTGTCTTTCTGGACAAAGCAATGAGGTGGCATTGTAAGTTTCTATATTTGCACAATCATTTGTGTAAGAAAGAATGGATTGTTTCAGCGTGTCAGTTTTAGACCGCCGTGCGCCAAGCCTGGAGCTGGGGTAGGGTCAGGTTAAAGGCTTACCGCCCTGAATATTATGAATGAAGGGAGTGCCAATGACCGAGAATCCGACCTTTACGCCGATGTTGGCGAAAATCGAAGTCTCCAATGTACGCCGTGTTTCCCATTCCCTGACTAACTGGTTCCAGTCGATTGACCGGGGCAGCTTTTCAGCCTCGAATGTGACCAATCAAACTCTGGGGGCCTTCGGGAACGCTTCGGGATCTTTGGGACTGGTTGCCGGAGCGGCAACGCTTGCTGGATCAGCCATTGCCTCGGGGGCTTTCCTTGCAGCCTGTGCCGGGCCACAGGTGGCGGTGACTGCCGGTGTTGCCGGTATCGTCATGTTCGCCAAGTCTGCCTATTCCAATCGTGAACAGGCCCATCAAACACTCAGCCAGTATGTGTGGAATCTGGTTGATGATCAGCGCCCGCCCAAATCCCTGAGCACCACTCAGGATCTGGAAAAGGCCGCTGATGCGGCGCTGACCTTGCTGAATGACGGGCAGAACCAATTAAAGCTGCTGCCCAAGAAATTGCAGGCGGCCAGTACCAGAATTGACGAGTTCCATGAATTCTTGCGCAAGGCGGTGGCCGACACCAATCGCCTGATCACCGAGCAGAATGCCCTGTCGCGAAGCCCTGTTGCCGCCCAGCGGAAAGGGGGCGAGATCAAAAAGAAATCAGAAGAAATTCTGAAACGGTTCGATACGGCGATGAAGCCGGGGGGCGAGCTGTTTGAATATGTCCGGCGTCTGTCGCATACCGGCAACTATGTGCAGGCTCCGCTGGTGCTCGCCCATTCCATCAAGGTCAGCGCCGAGGGGAATTCTCCGCAAGCGGCAAGCGTGATGGACGTTGATTATTTCGCCACATCGCCGCTTGCGCAGTCTCGCAATGTCCTGATGACCTATCATAAGGTCTACGCCGATTTTCTCACTTTGCTTTCTTCGCTGTAGAGCCGTGAGCGCAAAAGTGGTTCCGGTTTTGCGCGCTATCACTGCGACAGATCAAAAGGGTAGATCAGTGTGCCTGCGTCAGGTCACAGTACACGACAGTTAGGCAAGAAAGTGCAGGCTGCCGCCTGAACTGCTCGGGGCCTGAGGCCCCGAACCCCCATTTTTTCTTTAAAAATCAAGTCAATGGGGTCTGGGGCCTCAAGGCCCCAGCGAGGTTTGGAGCAGCGCTCCATGATCTTTTTGTTTTTTGTCGTGTACTGTGGCGTCAGGTTTAACGCATGCTGGTCTAGTGTCCCCACACGCGACCTGTGAGAAGGGGCGGAGGCAAGGTATCCCTCGCCTCTGCCCTTTTATCAGGACTGACGGTTTAACCAGCCGGTGAGAGCCTCGACCGCTTGCTTGACGTGCTGGTGGTCACGGGCAAACGAAAAACGCACCGACGACTGGCCGCCGATCGGGTCAAAGTCCACCCCCGGCGCGGCGGCCACACCGCATTCGGCCAGCATCCTCTGACAGAACGACAGGCTGTCGTTGGTCAGGTGGGAAACATCGGCATACAGGTAAAAGGCTCCGTCCGGCGGGGCAAAACGGGTGATGCCAGCGGCGGGCAGGGCATCGAGCAGCAAGGCCCGGTTGGCGGCATAGCCCTGAACGCGCTGCTCCAGCTCCTCCAGATGGTCAAAGACCAGCGTCCCGGCGTACTGCGACAGGGTGGGGGCCGAGATGAACAGGTTCTGCGTCAGGCATTCAATCGGGCGCACCATGTCTTCGGGCACCACCATCCAGCCCAGCCGCCAGCCGGTCATGCAGAAATACTTGGAAAAGCTGTTGATGATCACCGGCGTCTGCGAAAAGCGGGTGGCCGAGACCGCCGGATCGCCAAAGGTGATCCCGTGGTAAATCTCGTCCGAGATCAGCCGCACGCCGTTGGCATCGCACCACTGGCACAGCTTTTCCAGCTCGTCAGCGGGCATCACCGTGCCGGTCGGATTGGACGGGCTGGCGACGATCAGGCCATCGAGCTTTTCGCCCAGTTTTTCCAGAACCTCGACCGTTGGCTGATAGCGGCTGTCGGGGCCGACCGGGATGCGGACCGGCTCGATGCCAAGGGAGCGCAGAATGCTGGGATAGGCCGGATAGCCGGGAGCGGCCAGACCAACGCGATCACCGGGGGCAAAGCAGGACGAAAAGGCCAGAATGAACGCCCCGGAAGAACCGGTGGTGACCACCACCCGCTCCGGCGCAATGGTGACGCCCTGGGTGGTCTGGTAGTGGTCGGCAATTTTCTGGCGCAGCTCGGGGATGCCCAGCGAGACGGTATAGCCCATCGGGTCGCGGTCGAGCAGGTCTTTCAGGCGTTCGGTGACGCCGTGCGGGATGCCGACAGACGGTTGTCCGGCCGCCATGTGAAACACCGGCAGGCCCTGTGCCGCCCGTTGGGCGCTGGCATGCAGGACATCCATCACGATGAACGGCGGCACGGTGGCGCGGTCAGCAATCTTGAGAGTCATTCAAACACATCCGGTCAAAAGCAGTGCGTCCGGGGCTGTACCCCGGACGGAAACAGAGGAGATCGGCGATTACGAGCGGGGGCCACCAATCAGCAGGGAATAGCCCGAGCCCCGGCTGTCAATCGCCGCCCGGCAGCTCCCGGGATGGGACGGCAAGCCTTCGGGGCAGGAGGCGGCATTCAGCAGGGCCGGGCCAGAGGCCGAGCTGGTGATGGCGCTGATGCTGTCGGCCAGCGGGGTTTCATTGACGAAGCCCTGAACGGCCCGCGCCACCTGATTAAAGGCCCCGCCGCCCGCCGCTGCGGCGGCAAAGCGGAATTCGTTGACGTTGTGGTTCATCACCATCGCCACCGCCAGCGGCATCCGGCTGCGCCCATCGGCTGGTCCGGGGGCAACGGCAAACATGCCGGTGGTCGGAATTTGGCGTCCGGCACCGAACGGGCCGTTCATCGTCAGGCCGCAGACCACGGCGGAGCCTTGCAGGTCCATCACCATGAACGAGGTCGCGCCAATCCCCGGCGCCCGTTCATCCCCCAGCGAGGAGGTCAGGCTGCCGGTGTTCCACAGCTTGGCCGTTTCCGAGCCGGTCAGCCCGTCGCTGGGGAAGTGGATGGTCTCGTTCCCCGACGGGGCGGTGATGGTATCGCGCCATTCGGGGCTGTAGGAGCGCAAGGACTCAAGGGTGATCTGGCCACCCAGTTGGGCGGCGGCGTCAACGTATTGCCGGGCCAGCTGGCCGCTGTACAGGTCCCCCGCCCCCTTTTGGCGCAGGCGTCCGATGACGGTGGCGAGGTCAAGCTGGGTCAGGGTATCGCCTTCCTGCACCGGACGGCGACCGCCATCGGCGGCAAAGATGCGGCGGGCAATCGGGTCGTTGCCAATGCGGCCTGCGCTCTGGCCGATTTCCTGCGACAGCGCACGCGACACCGGCTCGCCAAAGCGGGCGATGTTTTCCGCCGGGGCCAGCAACTGTTCCCAGCGCAGGCGGCCCGACTGGGCATACAGGGCATACATGGCGCGCGGCATGGTCGGGATGGCAATCGGGGTGCCGCTCTGTTCGGCAGCGCCAACCATCGAGGCACCAGCAGGCGGCGGCAGGAAGGACAGGGTCTGCGTTTTCTTGCTGGTGTGATCATGCACCAGACAGACCCCGCCCGCCCCCAGTCCGGCCGATGTCGGCAGGGTGGCGCTAAGGGTAAAGGCCATCGCCACGGCGGCATCGGCGGCAGAACCACCCGCACTCAGAACATCGCGGGCGACCAGAACCGAACGCGGTTCCGTCGAGACAGCCATGCCTGCAAAGCCATTGACATAGCCAACCGTTCCGACCTTAAGGTCGTGGGCCGGGTCGCCGCAGCCGGTAACGGCAAGGGTCGAGGCAAGGGCCACGCCCAGCAGCGGTGAACGGAAACGATGGGCAAAAGCGGACTGCATGGCGATGAGGCCTCCTCGCGGGGCAGTGAATTGACGCGGGTCTGCCGACACCTTACCTTGAGACCAAACAGAAGGGGTAGAGACCTTGCGCGCGTTATCTTCGATAAAAGTCATTATCCGTGCCGGGGTCCTGTCGATGACTGCAGTGTTGGCCCCTTTGCAGGGGGCGATAGCCGAAACGGCTCCGTCGGTGATCCGCGATGCGGAAGTGGAAAGTACCATTCGCTCCTACGCGAATCCACTGTTCCGCGCAGCAGGGTTGCCACCGGATTCTGTCACCATCCGGGTGCTCAACAGTAGTGTTTTGAACGCCTTTGTCACCACTGGCAACCGAATGTTCATTCATTCCGGCCTGATTTTGCGCACCGAGACCCCCGGCCAGTTGACCGGGGTCATTGCGCACGAAACCGGGCATATCGTCGGCGGCCATCTGGTACGTCTGAACGATGCGGTGGAAAAGGCTACGCTGGCCTCGATGGGAACGATGGCTCTGGGGCTGCTGGCCGGTCTGGCGGCGGGCCGGGCCGATGCCGGGATGGCGGCGATGTCGCTGGGGCAGCAGGTGGTCGGGCGTGAATTCTTCTCGTATACCCGCACGCAGGAGTCCTCTGCCGATCAGTACGCGCTGAAGGTGCTGGACCAGACCAACCAGTCGGCGCAGGGGTTGCTGGATTTCTTTGAGACGCTGGCCGATCAGGAAATGCTGTCCAGCAGCCGTCAAGACCCCTATGTCCGTACCCACCCGTTGACCAGCGAGCGTATCGAGGCGGTGCGCGAACATGTCGCGCAGGTCCATATTCCCTATCAGACACCGACCGACAAGCAGTTGCGCCATGACCGCATGGTGGCCAAGCTGTTTGCCTTCCTCGAACCGCAATCGCGCACCTTGCAGAAATACGGCGAGAGTGACCAGAGCGCCGTAGCCCGTTATGCCCGCTCGATTGCCTATTTCCGCCGGGGCGAGCTGACCAAGGCGCTGCCGCAGATTGACAGCCTGCTGACCGAATATCCCAATGATGCCTATTTCTGGGAACTGAAGGGGCAGATGCTGTTTGAAAATGCCCGTTTGCCCGATGCGGCGGATGCCTATCGCAAGGCGGTTCAGCTTGCGCCGAACGAGCCGCTGATTGACCTCAGTTTTTCGCATGTGCTGGTCGAAATGGGCACTGATGCCAGCCGCGCCGAGGCCGAAAAGCACCTGCGCAAATCCCTGACCGCCGAACCGGGCACCAGTTTTGGCTGGCGTCTGCTGGGCACGCTGTACGGTCAGCGGGGGGATGAAACACAGGCCGCTTATGCGATGGCTGAATATGCCTTGCTGATCGGCGACAACAGTCAGGCGCTGTTCCATGTCAACAAGGCGTTGGCCGGGGTTAAGCAAAGTGATCCGCTGTGGCTGCGCCTGCAGGACATCAAGCAGGCCGCCGAAGCCAGCCGCGATCGTGAAAACGGCGGGCGGCGTTAACATGAATTCCGGGGCAGAGTCTTTTCCTCTCTCCCCTTGGCTATAGACCCCTTTCTGAATGCTGGAGATCCTCCGCGATGGTGTGTGTTCCCTTTCGTCTGCCGCGAGCCTTGATGCTGCTTGCCGGTTTTGCTCCGTTGCTGGTGGCCGCGCCAGCCAGTGCGGCCGATACCTTCAACGATGCCCAACGGGCGGAAATCAAGGGGCTGGTGCGTGAGTATCTGGTCGAGCATCCCGAGGTGATCGCCGAGGCCATTGATGTGCTGCGCGAGCGCCAGCAGAAAGAGGAAATGGAGCGCAACAAAAGCGCCCTGAAAAGCAACTCTGATGCCCTGTTCCACAGCAAGGGCGACCCGGTGCTGGGCAATCCCGACGGTGATGTGACGGTGGTCGAATTCTTTGATTACCGCTGCGGCTATTGCAAGGCGGTGGCACCGCATGTGATGGAGGTCATCAAGGGTGACGGCAAGGTGCGGCTGGTGCTGAAAGAGCTGCCGATCCTGGGGCCGGACAGCATCATGGCGGCGCGCTGGTCGCTGGCGGCGCGCAAGGAAAAGGCCTATCAGGCGTTCCACACCGCGATGATGAAATACAAGGGTACCTATACCGCCGAAAGCCTGACCAAGATGGCTGAGGAAAACGGTCTGGATGCCAAAAAGATCGCCGCTGCCGCTGACAGTGACGAGATCAGCCAGATTCTGAAGGCCAACATGCAGTTGGCGCGGGAATTGGGGATCAACGGAACACCGGCCTTTGTGGTCGGTGACCATCTGGTTCCCGGCGCGATGGGGCCGGATGACCTGAAAGAACTGATCGCCGACGCTCGTGAGAACAAGGCGAAGTAACGGGGTGGAGGCCTGGACCAGCGTGCGTTAAACCTGACGCCGCTGTACACGACAGTTGGTAAGTAAAGTGCAGGCTGCCGCCTGAACTGCTCGGGGCCTGAGGCCCAGAACCCCCATTTTCTCTTTTATGATCAAAGGAATGGGGTCTGGGGCCGACTGGCCCCAGCGAGGTGTGGAGCAGCGCTCCACGTCCTTGTTTCCTTACTGTCGTGTACTGTGACCTGATGCTGGCACGCTGGTCTAACCTTTTGTTCTGTCACATTGTTTTTGCGAAAATCGGTTTTCACTTTTCGCACAATGCTCTAAAGGCCCCCGTTTTTCATGGGACAGCGGTTGTATTGCAACGAAAAAGGCCCTTTCCGCCGGGCGGAAAAGGCCTTTTTGTCCGGTAGTGACACCGGTGTCTGTCGGCTTTCACCAAGCCCGCCCGTCAGGCTGTGCCTGAGGGTGCGAGCGACAGGACTCACCCCATTTCGTGATAAGAGCACCAGAGCGCGCCATTTGGAACGGCACGCCCGGGAGCAGAATGCAACGTATGCTAAAGCTGCCAGAGAGTCCGGCAGGGACCGGAAGGCTTAGAAGCCTTCGCGTTCCAGGCGCTTGCGCTCCAGCTTACGGGCGCGACGCACGGCTTCAGCCTGTTCACGGGCCTTCTTTTCAGACGGCTTTTCGAACGAGCGACGCAGCTTCATTTCACGGAAGATGCCTTCGCGCTGCATTTTCTTCTTCAGGGCCTTCAGGGCCTGCTCGACGTTGTTATCACGAACGAGAACCTGCACTTGGTTCAGCTCCTTTGTTGATTTACGGGGCGTTCCAGCCAGCCAACACGCACGCACCAAACCCTGTTGCCAGAGTGGGCGAGTGCCGATTTCTGCGGAACAGTAAGAAGAGACTGCGAGTGTGTCTGCCAGCCTCTCCCGGAGGGGCAGTGATGTAACACAGCAACGCAACCTTGTGAACATAAAATGCCGCAAAACCGGGCTCTTTTCAACAGCGATCCCGAAAAATGCTTTCCGGGCGTGCTGCGGGCCTCCCCCGGAAACGGAATTTCCCTGCGGACAGCGAGGGAGTATGCTATCAACAGAACAAATCAGGTCGTTGATTATCCGTTGCTTATTGCAGGAGGAACCCGATGGCTGTCCGCGAGATTGTCCGTATGGGCCATCCCGTCCTTCGCCGTTCGGCTGAACCGGTGGGTGATCCGGCCAGCGCCGAAATCCGGGCTTTGGTCGGTGATATGGTCGATACGTTGCGCGACTCTGGTGGGGTCGGACTGGCTGCGCCGCAGATTGCGGTGTCGTCGCGGGTGGTGATCTTCATGGTGCCGCCGGAACGGGCCGACAGCGAGGCGGTGAGGGAGGTCGGTGGCGTGCCGCTGACGGTCCTGATCAATCCGCAGATCGAGGTTCTGGACCCGACGGTGGTCTATCGCCCGGAAGCATGCCTGTCGATCCCGGAAATGGCCGGAGTGGTACCGCGTCCGACGCGCATCCGCTATCGCGCCGTCGGACTGGACGGCGAGCCGGTCGAGGCCGAGGCCAGCGGTTTTCATGCGCGGGTGGTGCTGCACGAGGTTGATCACCTTGACGGTATCCTGTACCCGATGCAGATGGATGACCTGAGCACCTTTGGATTTGTCAGCGAGTTGCGCAAAGCACAGGAAGAACAGTGATGAGCAACGAAGAAAGCCTTGACGCCCTGCGGGAACGACTGGTTCTGGCGGCTCTGGAGCACGTTCCTTTCGACGGTTGGAGCACCAAAGCGTTGCGCCATGCCTGTCAGGATCTGGGGCTGGACAGTTCGGCGGCTGAACGGCTGTTCCCCCATGGGGTGACGACGGCTGTTGAATGCTTTACGGTACTGGCTGACCGGCTGATGGCCGAAGACGTGGCGGCATTGCCGCTGGCCGAGATGAACGTCCGTGATCGCATCATTGCGGTGGTCAAGGCCCGGCTGACCCGGTGGGCTCCGCATCAGGAATCGATCCGGCGGGCGTTGGCGGTCTATGCCATGCCTGCGACGGTGGCGGGTGGTGCCAAGGCCACCTGGAACACTGCCGATGCAATGTGGAAGGCCATTGGTGATCGTTCGGCGGATTTCAGCTGGTACACCAAGCGCGCCACGCTGTCGGCGGTTTATTCTGCGACCCTGCTGTACTGGCTGGATGACCAGTCGGAAGACTTTGCCGAAACCTGGCTGTTTCTGGAACGGCGGGTGGAAGACGTGGTGAAAGCCATCCGTCTGCGGCAGACTGTCGGTACCTCGGTCGGCAAGGCATTGAGCCTGCTGCCCAATCCGCTGGCGTTCATTCCCCGTCCCGGATCGGGGCTTGGTGCGCGTCGTTCCGGTGGACGGCGGAACGGGCTGTAACGCCCGTTTCGATCGGATCAATCCTGTTTTCCTCCCCCCTCAAAAAGAGACGAGTTCCATCGCATGTCTTCTTCGGAAATTCGCCGTCTGCATGTCGGCCCGCGTATGAGTGAAGTGGTGATCCATCAAGGTACCGTCTATCTGGCCGGTCAGGTGGGCGAGCCGGGGTCTTCGGTGGCCGAGCAGACCCGGCAGGCGCTGGCGGCGGTTGATGCCCTGCTGGCCGATGCCGGTTCCAGCCGTGAAAAGATCCTGAAGGCGCAAATCTGGCTGGCCGATATTGCCGATTTTGAAGAAATGAACAGCGTGTGGGATGAATGGGTGATCCCCGGCCACACTCCGGCCCGCGCCACTGGCGAAGCCAAGCTGGCGGCCCCGGAATACAAGGTCGAAGTGATCGTGATCGCGGCCCTGTAAGAACGCTCGCATACCCCCCGGCCCAGCGGTGCCGGGGGGGGCGTTTTATTTAGAGCAGCGTGCGTTAAATCGGAAGCAGGCACGCTGCTCTAACCTTTTGTTCTGCCGCATTGTTGTTGCGAAAACCGGTTCCCACTTTTCGCGCAATGCTCTATATCTCGCCGCGCAACAGCCGGACCAATTGCTCTCCGGCCTGTTCCAGCGGGCCGGAATTGTCCAGCTGAACCAGCGCGGGATGGTGGACCGGAAAGGCGCTGGCCCGTCGCAGACGTTCGGCGATGCCCTCGGCGGTTTCCCGCCCGCGAGCCTCCAGCCGCCGTCGCAGCTCATCCTGATGGACACTGACCAGAATCGGTACCATGGCCGGAAAACGGCTTGCGGCCTGTGGCAGATGTTCCCGCGACCCGTTGACCACCACGCTCAGGCCGTGCTGCAGCCAGTCTTCGACCTCACAGCCGATTCCGTACAACAGGCCATGACTGTTCCAGGTCAGGGCAAAGCAGCCTGCCAGCGCGCGGGCGGCAAATTCGGCTTCACTGAGGGCAACGTGATTTTCGCCGCCCGCCGAGGCCGGACGGGTGATGTAGCGATGGGCAAAGGCTAGCGGTCGCCCAGCCACCCGTGGGCGGGCATAGGCCAGAAGGCTGTCTTTTCCGGCTCCGGATGGGCCAATTACGTAAAACAGGCGGGGGCGGGCAGGCGGGACGCAAAACTCGGCAGACATCCGGGGGAATCCTGGCTGGGAAAATGAGCCGCCGTTCATAGCATACTCTTGTCACCACGCAGCGCCTCTCCTGCTCAGGTGGTATTTTTTTGTCCTCGCAGCGGGATCGGCATGATAGGTTTTTGCCCCGCCGGAGGTGTCGGAGTTGTGAAAAAGCAGGGGATGAGGGATGCGTAGACGTTTGCCGCCGTTGAACGCACTGCGTGCGTTTGAGGCCGCTGCCCGTCATGGTGGCTTTGTGGCCGCTGCCGAAGAACTGGCGGTGACCCCGGCGGCTGTCAGCCATCAAATCAAGGGGCTGGAAGAAACGCTGGGGGTAACCCTGTTCGTCCGCATGCATCGCGCGGTCGAGTTGACCTCTGCCGGTCGGGCCCTGCTGCCCGGCCTGACCGATGCCTTTGACCGGATGGCGCGGACCGTTGATGATGTGGTCCGGCAGATGGATCAAAGCCGCCCGTTGACCATCAGCGCCTCGCCGTCGTTTGCCGCCAAATGGCTGATGCCGCGTCTGGAACGTTTTCTGGCCCGCCATCCTGACTATCCGGTGCGGATCGACGCCGATCAGCGGGTGGTCAATCTGTATGCCGAAGATGTGGACATGGCGATCCGGCTGTCGGAAAATCCGGGAGATCTGGAGACCATTCCGCTGTTTGCCGACCGGTTGTTTCCGGTTTGCGCCCCGGTGTTGCGGGTGGCGCTGACTGCCCCCAGCAATCTGTCCCGGCAGACGTTGATTTATGACACTCTTTACGAGAAAACGACCGGCTCGCATGGCTGGGTCAGCTGGCTGGCGCGGGCTGGTGCTGCCGGATTGCGTCCGCTGAAAGAATTGTCTTACAGCCATTCGACCCTGTGTCTGGATGCGGCTGTGCGCGGGCAGGGGGTGGCGCTGGGCCGGGGGTCGCTGGTCGAAGCCGAGTTGAAGGGGGGCGCTTTGGTGCGCCCGTTTCAGGTCAGCAGCGAGTCAACCTTGCGGCATTATCTGGTTTGGGCCAGGGATCGTCCGCTGCGCCCGGCAGCCGAAGCCTTTCGCGACTGGCTGGTCGAGGAAGCAACGGCGTTCCGCAAAGGCAATCCTCAGCTTGTATTTTGAAACATCTTCTGCACGGTGATCCCGGTCCTCGCGGTTTTTGGGGATGTCGTGCGTTCCACGCATGGTGCTTTGTGAAAAATTCATCAGATGTTGCCTTGTTGTTGTCACAATAAGGCGGTACGTCAACGAGGTTCAGGCCCGTTTGGGGCCGCCATATATCAGGTTGCTTACAGGAGATTTGTTCCATGGCCCGCCGTAGCCGCCGTCAACGTGAAGCTTCCGCCCTGTTCTGGGGGTGGCTGTTTAAGCTGGTGCTGGTCGGGGGGCTGGCTGCCGCGATTGCCTATTATGCCTACGAAGTCGGGCAGAAGCTGGCGGCGCAGGACGGCACCGCCCTGCGGAGCGAAATCGAGCGGCTGACCGTCGAGGCCAGCGAGAAAACGCAGAAGGTTGACGAACTGAATGCGTCGCTGGCAAAGACCGGACAGGAATTGCAGGAACTGAAGAACCGCTATCAGACCGTTGCCCCTGCCAATGTTCAGGAAATTCTGGACCAGGTGCAGGCCAAGCTGAAACAGGGTGTCCCGGCGGACCGGATCGCCTTTTTTGTCGGGCAGGCCCAGATTGCCAGCAACTGCACCACGCCGGAAACGCGCCGCTTTCTTGCCAGAACCAGCAATTATACCGGCTCGGCGACCTGGGTGCGCTTTAACGAGCGGATCACTATCAGTGGGCAGGGGACGGCGGCCAATGGCGGCCGTGAGCAGTGGTTTGACGTGACGGCTCCGGTGACCTTGACCTTCACACCGCAGGGCGGCAAGGAACAGGTTGTCTCCGGCGTTCTGCCGCTGAAGCATGCGCTGATTTCCAAGGACAAGGAATACCATTTCACGGCCACGGTCGGCAGCCGGGGCTTCATCGAGGTCAGCGGTGAGTGGTGTGATGTCCGTGACTGATGGTTCAGCGGGACACGGGGGGGAGGCCGGATGGCTGGTCACGCCCCCGTCGCCGCCCGCTGACTCCGATGCACGGGTGATCATTCTGGCTCATGGGGCCGGGGCGGCGATGGATACGCCCTTTCTGGAAACCTTTGCTGTCGGGTTGGCTGCGGCTGGCTGGCTGGTGGTGCGGTTCGAATTTCCCTATATGGCGGCACGGCGTGGCGCCGACGGCAAGCGTCGTCCGCCGGACCGGCAACCGGCCTTGCTGGACTGCTGGCGACAAACCATTGCCGCAGTCCGCGCCCGTTGGCAGCCCCGGCGTCTGGTGCTGGCGGGCAAGTCGATGGGCGGGCGCATGGCAAGCCTGATTGCTGATGAACAGCAGGCAGATGGTCTGGTGGTTCTGGGCTATCCGTTCCACCCGGCAGGCAAGCCAGAGGCGCTGGAGGGGCGGTGCCAGCACCTGGGGGCCCTGCAAACGCCAACCCTGATCTGTCAGGGGACGCGGGATGCTTTGGGGGGATACCAGACGGTGGCTCCTTTGGCCTTGTCTCCGTCCGTCGTACTCCATTGGTTGGAGGATGGCGACCATTCGTTCAAGCCGCGCCGGGCATCCGGGCGCAGCGAAGTGCAGGCATTTGACGAGGCGCTTACCGCCATGACAGGCTTTTTGCAGTCTTTGGCATAGGGTGGGATCGGCTGGAAAGTGGGGGCCGGTTCTGCTCCGGGATGCTGGACAGCAGGGCAAACACCTACCATTCCGGGTGCTGATGTGCGATGATGTCGCCCTCTTGTCCTTTTGTCTGACAGGGTCGGCCCGACGGGCATGATCTGGCCGTCGGCAAGTGCCATGCAACGCTCTGGCAGACAAGACAGAGTATCTGATAAGGAGCCCGGCGTGGTATCGGTGGCAGAATACGAAACAATAACAGCCGATCAACCTCGTCGTGGGACGCCGGTGCAGGGCGACTGGGCAAACTATCTCTCCATGAGCCGCAGTGACTGGCCGGTGCGTCACATCATGAACCGGCAGGTGTTGACCTGTTCCCCCGACCTGTCGGTGGGGCAGGCAGCAGAGCTGATGGTGGCGCGTCGTTGTTCCTCAATCGTGGTGGTGGATGCGGCCTCGGTTCCGCTCGGCATCTGGACGGAACATGATGCGCTGGCGCTGGACCTGCCTTCGGCAGACGCTGGCCGCCGTTCGATTGCCGATGTCATGACCTCACCGGTCTTGACCGTTGATGCCGATTTGCCGCTGGAAGAGCTGGTTCTTCGTTTCCGGGACCATGGAACCCGCCATTTTGTTGTGACCGAGCAGGGGGCTCTGGCCGGGGTCATCTCTCAAACCGACGTCATCCGCAGTCAGGGGGTACACGCCTATCTGACCGTGCGGGATGTCGGGTCGCTGGTCGAAAAAGCTCCGCTGACCGTACAGGGGGAAGACAGTCTTGCCGCCGTGATGCGGACCCTGCGCGATCGTGGCGGGGATGCGGCAGTGGTTCTGCGGCAGGGCCAACCCTATGGCATCATTACCGAGCGTGACATCTTGCGGCTGGTTGCCAGTCGGCGGGAAGTCGGAACCACCTGTCAGGAGGTGTGTTCGCACCCGGTGCTGAGCGTCACCAGCACCACGCCCCTTATTCAGGCCCATGACCTGATGGAACAGCACAAAATCCGCCATCTGGTGGTTCTGGGGCCTGATCAGGTGCTGCTGTCCCTGCTGTCGTTCCGTGACATTCTGGCCGGGATCGAACTGGATTATACCCGCTATCTGCAGGCTGCACTGGATCGCCAGCATCAGGTGATCCGGCTGGGGCAGGAGCGCCAGCGGCAGATCATCGAGGCGACGCTGGAAGGCTTTGCCGAGGTTGATCGCGAGGCCCGTATTGTGCGGGTCAACGCCGCGTTGTGTCACATGCTGGGCTATCAGGCCTATGACCTGATCGGGCAAACTCCGGCCTGTTTTTGTACGGCCAGCAGCGTCGAACAATTCCGCAGCCAGTTTTCCCGCATCGACCAGCAGGATCACCGCAGCTACGACCTGATGGCTGTCCGGCGTGACGGCACGCAAATTCCCTTGCGGGTGAATGCCACCACCTTGCGGGATGAGGCAGGGCAGGTGACCGGGGCATTTGCCTTTTTCACCGACCAGAGCGAGGAGCAGCGGCAGCGCAACGAGTTGCAGGCGCTGTTAGAGCAGGTCTCTTCGTCAAACGCCGATCTGGAATCCTTTGCCTATGTGGTGTCGCACGACCTGCAACAGCCCTTGCGGATGGTAACCAGCTACCTTGGTTTGCTGACCCGCCGCTATAGCGCCAATGTTCCCCCCGAGGGGCAGGAGTTCATCGGCTACGCCGTTGATGGCGCCAAAAGGATGCAGTCCATGATCATGGATTTGCTGGAATACTCGCGGGTCAACCGGCGGGGCAGCGAGTTCCAGCCCTGCGACAGCAATGACTGCCTTGCCCTGGCGGTGCGCGAGGTGGCGGTTGCCTTGCAGACGTGCGGCGGAACGGTGGATATCGCGCCATTGCCGTTGGTTCAGGCGGACCCGCTCCAGATTCAGCGGCTGTTTTATTGCCTGCTGGACAACGCGATTATCTATCGTGACCTGCAGCGACCGCTGCGCATTCGCATCAGCGCGGGACGATTGCCGTCCGGGCCGTGGGAATTCCGCGTGCAGGACAACGGGATCGGCATCGAACCGCAACACAACGAGCGTGTGTTCCAGATTTTCCAGCGTCTGCACCCCCGTCTTGAACCACAGTGGGGAGAGGCCGGAGCCAATGGGCGCGGGAATGGCAACGGGATCGGGCTGGCCTTAAGCAAGCGGATTGTCGATCGCCATCATGGCGAAATCCATCTGGAGTCCGTTGCGGGGGAAGGGACGGTGGTCGTCTTTACCCTGCCTGCGGCGGAAGAGGGGGACGCGTGAGCACGGGCCCGCAAATCTCCAAGCGCAGTATCCGCCTGCTGGGCCACCCGACATCGGTTTCGCTGGAAGATGCCTTCTGGCAGGCTCTGGCCGAGATTGCCGCCGCGCAGGGGCGGACGGTGACGGCCCTGATTGCAGACATCGACCGCACCCGCAGCGGGGAAAAGGACAAAAACCTTTCCAGCCTGCTGCGGGTCTATGCCCTGCAATGGTATCAGCAGCAGGTGTCTTCGATGGCGCGAACCAGTTTCTCTCCCAACTCGTCGTCCCATTCTTCGAACAGGTCGTAAAGATAATAGGTGTGCGAGCAGACCAGATACAGCGGGTCGGGAGTTCCCAGCGGGCTGTTCGGGTCATAGGCCGCGCTCATCTTGACCTTGAAACGCTCCCAGAATTCATTGCTTTTGGTTGGGTCGTCGATCAGGGCGGTGGTCCGCTTCAGGACGGCATCGGCCAGTCCCATGCAGTCAATGCCCTTGAATGTGACGTAACGGTCCAGTCCGTCGAGATTGAGAAGTGTCTCCTCGCTCATGGTAGTCCTCGCTGTTGCTGACGATGCGGGAGAGGGAGCCTCTTTTCCATGCCAGAGACAGGGCGGTCAGCGGAAGGGGAGGAAGAATGAACGGCGGTCTATTGGCATGAAAGACGGTGAGGGGCTACCAAATGCAGGCCATGTCCGACTTTATAGCCCCAGCCTGTCTCGCACCAGCTGGACCCGGCTGCGCCCGATGGGGATCACCGATGCCGGTTGATCGGCCATGTCCAGCTCGCAACTGTCACCCCGTCGGCGAAATCCGGCGGCAAAGGTGACGTTGACCAGATAGGCCCGGTGAACCCGCAAGAACCGTTGCGGGTCGAGGCGTTCCTCCAGTTCCTTCAGGGACAGGTTGCACAGGCGGGGGCGGCCGGTCAGGGTTTTGACTTCGGCATAGCGTCCGCTGGCCTTCAGGAACAGGACTTCTGCCGGGTCGATCAGCAAGGCCCCTTGTGGCGTTTCAACCGGAATTTTGAGCAGGGCCACCGTTGGGGCAGGCGGAGGGGCTGTGTCCGGGGTCAGGGCATGGCGGGTATCGAGCAGGGAGAGCAGGTAACATCCCCCTGTCAGCCCGGGCAATGACACCAGAAAGACCGCTTTCAGGACCAACAGGCGGCCCGGAACGGGTAACAGGAACGACGTGCGGCTGTCGTTGTGCCCCTGACTGGCGGCATCCAGCAAGGCATGGATACGGGCGGTGCTGCCATGCGGATGGATTTGTTCCAGGGTCTGGCCAGTCATCCCGTCGGCCTGCAAGCCGACCATCTGTGCTGCGACTGGGGAAACAGTCAGAACGCGACGGTGTGAATCGAGAACAATGATGCCGAGTTCAGCGTGCTGTAATCCGTACAGGGCATTGTGATCCACTGGGGGCTTCTCCGCTGTGCCATGGTCGGTGCATCTGCTGGTCAGGTATTGGTCATCATAGGATGTCTGACGAAAAAATGCCAAGTCACCATCTGCTGTGACCGGTTTTTCTGTGCGCTGCGAATGCGTTATGGCGGGCATACCCGAAAGGGTAGCGGTTAACCATTCGTGTATCTACGAAAGTCATCACGGAAAGTTCACACACTGACGGCACCGGATTTGCCATGGTCCGACCAGTCTCGGACATGCCCAGGCCTGCAGGACAATCAATGTCAGGGCGGGGTGGATCGCTGGGCAGCCGATGTTGCAAATGGACAGAATGATGAGCCAGCCGGATACCGCTGACGATACCTTGCCGCCTTCTCCCTCTCCCGATATCTTGTCCCCTTCTTCTGCACCTGCGTGGCGTAAGGTTCCCATCGCCTTGCGCATCTATGCGTTGGTGGCGCTGGGATTGCTGTCTTTGGCCCTTGGGGTGCTGGTCCATTTCCTCAGTGACGGCTATGCGACGTTGTATGCCCAGCGAGTGACCCATGGACAGGCCCTGTCCCAGCAATCCCGCACCATTGCCAGCGAAGTCCTGCGTTTGCGGCTGGCCGCCGGTCAGGTTTCCCATGACCCGGAGGCCGCCCGGCAGGCGTTTCAGGCCATTCTGGCCGCAGCTCATGCAGAAGCCCGGCAGGCGATTCAGCGCGCAGGGACGCGAACGGAAAGCCAGCCGCTGATTGCGCGTCTGCAGACCGTTGACCAGACCTTTGATCAGGCCAATGACCTGTTTGCCCGTTATGTCGGGGCGACGCAGGCGATTGGCTTGACGGCCACCGACGGTTTGCGGGGAACGCTGACCCGCCCGATCCAGAGCATCGAGACCGAACTGGCGATGTGGCCGAATGCCGGGGCCATTTCCGTGACCTTGCAAAAGCTGAAGCGGTTCGAGCAACAGTTCCTGACCTCGCCGGATGACGATGCCGCCGGGAAATTGAAAAAGACAGCCAACGAGCTGGACTTTGCCATCTTTGGTGGCCCCTTTGGCGAAGACACCAAGGCCACCTTGTCGGCCCAGATCAGCAGCTATACCAAATCACTGGCGGAATACACGGCGGCGGTCAGTGCCCGTAAGGATGCATGGAACGGACTGGATGCATCGTTTGGCACGCTGGAACAACAGGCAGCAGGAACCGCCGACGCTGCCGAAGCCTTTGCCGCCGAAGCTGACAAGGATGCGGCGCAGGCACGGGCCACCACCAAGGCCGTCCTGCTGGCCGTTGCTGCCGCTGCCGCGTTGCTGGTGACCGGGATTTCGATTGCCATTGCCCGCTCCATTTACCGGCCGATCCAGACGATGGGCAAGGCTCTGCTCGACCTGGCCGATGGCAGCGACGATATCGCGGTTCCCGGTTTGCAGCGCCACGATGAAATCGGGGACATGGCGCGGGCACTGGAAACGCTGCGCCAGTCAGTCGGCGAAGCCTTCCGCTTGCGGCAGATGGTCGAGGTTCAGCCCGCACGGGTGATGCTGTGCGAGCCGGAAACCTATCGCATTACCTATGCCAACAAGGCAGCCCTCGAGCTGTTGCGCAAAATGGAACCGTTCCTGCACTGCAAGGCCGAGGATGTTCTGGGGCGGTCCCTGCTGGACTTCCATCGTGACAGCTCGTTCGTGCGGCGGGTGCTGGAAGACCCCTCCAAGCTCCCCTACAAGGGCAAATTCCGTATGGGGCGGCTGACCATCGAGAACGCTGTCAACGCCATTTATGACCGGCGCGGGCGCTATCTGGGGGCGATGCTGAACTGGGACGACGTGTCAGCCTATGTGCAGCTGGCCCATGACTTTGAGGAACAGGTCAAGCAGGTGGCGCAGGTGGTGCTGGATGCCTCGACCCAGCTGGCCGGGTCGGCGCGCTCGATGGCCGGGCTGGTGGGGGACGTGCAGAGCCGCAGTGCCGCCGCCGCCGATGCGGTTGAAAAGACCATGGGCAACATTGACGTGATCCAGAATTCCACCGACCATCTGGTGCAGTTGATTGACGGCATCGAGCGACAGGTGGCGAACGCCAGCGGCTTTGCCAGTACCGCCGTCGAAGAAGCTGAAACCACCGCCGACGTGATGGCCGGGCTGCAGCGGGCGGTGGAACGGATCGGGGAGGCCACCGACCTGATTTCGACCATCGCCAACCAGACCAACCTGCTGGCCCTGAATGCCACCATCGAAGCCGCCCGCGCTGGTGAAGCCGGGAAGGGTTTTGCGGTGGTGGCCAATGAAGTGAAAGACCTTGCCACCCAGACGGCGCAGGCAACCAGCGATATCGGCAGCATGATCGGCGAAGTGCAGCAGGCAGCGCAAAGTGCCACCATCGCCATCGGATCGGTGGTGGAAACCATTCTGCACATGCGGGAAATCACCAGCGATATTGCGAATTCAGTCAGCCAACAGGGCAGCTTTACCCGCGACATCACTTCGTCCGTGCGGGTTGCGACCGAAGACAGCCAGCAGATGGCCAGCGACATGGGGATGGTGATGGCGGCGATGGAACAGGCTGCCGATGCCGCCGGGACCGTCCACATGGCCGCCGACGAGGTTTCCGGTCAGGCCAACGGGCTGGACCAGCAGGTCTCGACCTTCCTGGAGGCGATGCAGAATTAGAATGGTGTGCGTGAAACCTGACGCCACAGTACACGACAGTTGGTGGGATCAGTGCGGGCTACCGCCCAAACCTGTTTGGTGGCGATGCCCCCAAGCCCCCATTTTTCTTTCACTATCAAGTCAATGGGGTCCGGGGCCTTAAGGCCCCGGCGAGGTGTGGAGCAGCGCTCCACGATCCTGTTTTTTTAGGCACCTGCCACCACCCATTCCCATTCGGTGCCGGTCGGGCCGTCCTTGATGGCGACCCCGGCTTCGGCCAGTTGGTCGCGCAGGCGGTCGGAGGCTGCAAAATCCTTGGCCTTGCGGGCTTCGGTGCGTTGGGCGATCAACGCATTGATCTCCTCGTCGCTGATGGTTGCCGACGCCGGGCGCAGGGCAAGGTCGGCAGGGTCGGTCACCAGCAGGTTCAGGCCCAGCACCAGATCATACAGCGCCACCAGACGCAGGGCCTGCTCGGCGGGCATCTTTTTGTGGTCGAGAATTTCGCCCAGCTTGACCAGCACCTGCGGGGTGTGCAGGTCATTGGAAATTGCCTGATCCAGCGCGTTGACATAGCCGGTCAGGGCGCGGTCCAGTCCGGCGCACAGGGCGTTGCGGATATAGGTGAACGGGCCGCCACTCTGATATTTTGCTTCGCTGGCGATGCGCAGCCAGTCCGCCGGGCCGACCTCATCGCGCAGGCGCTGCACGCGCAGCAGCATCCGGCGCAGGTTGGCGCGGGAGCCATCAAGGGCTTCCCAGGTGAATTCCAGATTGGAGCGGTACGAGGCGGTCAGCAGGAACAGGCGATAGACCAGCGGGTGGATGCCACGGTCAACCAGCGTTTGCAAGGTCAGGAAGTTGCCCTTGGACTTCGACATTTTTTCTGAATCGCGCAGGACCAGAAATTCGTTGTGCATCCACCAGTTGGCACCGGGGTGATCGGTGCAGGCATGGGCCTGGTTCTGGGCAATTTCGTTGCAGTGGTGAACCTGACGGTGATCAATGCCGCCGGTGTGGATGTCAAACATCTTGCCGAGGTACTTGGTTGACATCACCGAGCATTCCAGATGCCAGCCCGGTGCGCCGATCCCCCACGGGGTATGCCATTCCATCAGGCGCTGCTTGTCGGTCGGGCTGAAACGCCAGACGGCAAAGTCACTGGGGTTGCGCTTGCCATCGGGGCCGGAAACGCGCTTGCCAGCTTCTTGCCCTTCCAGATCCAGCAGACCCAGCTTGCCATAGGAGGCGACCTTCGAGGTGTCGAAATACACCCCGTCTTCCAGCGTGTAGGTCACGCCCTGATCTTCCAGCTTTTGCGCGAAGGCGATCATTTCCTGAATGTGGTCGGTGGCCTTGGACCAGATCGACGGCGACATGATGTTCAGGCGGCCCAGATCGCGCTGGAACGCCTCGGTGTAATGGGCCGCGATGTCCCACACGGTCCGCTTTTGCTGTTCGGCGGCCTTTTCCATCTTGTCATCGCCTTCGTCGGCGTCCGAGGTCAGATGGCCAACATCGGTGATGTTGATGACGTGGGTGACGTCATAGCCTTTCCACGCCAGCGTGCGGCGCAGGGTGTCAACGAACACATAGGCGCGCAGGTTGCCGATGTGGGCGTAGTTATAGACTGTCGGACCACAGCTGTAGACTCGCACATGCTCGGGGTCGATGGGGACGAACTCGGACAGTTCGCGGCCATAGGAGTTGAAGAGCATTAAGGGATGAGTCTTCGTCATGATCCTGACTTTGCTTTTTGGCAGAGGAAACAAGGTGGGCCGTACCATCGCATGAACGATCAGGCAGGGCAATCATCTCCCCATTGAGATGGACGGGAATTTGCGGCAGGTTAGCGCCCAATCTGGCAGGAGGATACTCCTTGCCGCTCCCCCAAAAACGGAGACGTTCCATGGCTTCCGCCACCAGACCCGATGGTGCTGCCCCCGCTGCAGCACCGGATATCGTGCTGGACATTCATGAAAAGCCCTCTCTGGCCGCCTGGCTGCCGTTGTCGGCCCAGCACCTGTTTGCCATGTTCGGTGCCACCATTCTGGTGCCCTACCTGACCGGCCTTAGTCCGTCAGTGGCGCTGGTCACCAGCGGCATCGGGACATTGCTGTATATCGTCTGTACCCGTGGCCGTATCCCGGCCTATCTGGGCTCTTCCTTTGCCTTTATTGCGCCGTTGATTGCCGGGACGCAGATCGCGGGCGTTGAAGGGGCGCTGGTCGCGGCCGCCCTGTCGGGCGTGGTGTATATCATCGTCGCCTTCTTTATCTGGCGGGCGGGCATTGACTGGCTGCTGGCGCTGCTGCCGCCGGTGGTGGTCGGCCCGGTGATCATGTGTATTGGTCTGTCCCTTGCGCCGGTGGCGGTGGGCATGGCGATGAATGATCCGCTGACCAAGGCCTATTCGACGACCCATCTTGGCATTGCCCTGTTTACGCTGGCGGTGACCATCGGTGCGACGATGTTCCTGCGCGGGGTGTTTGCTCTGGTGCCGGTGCTGTTCGGGATCATTGCCGGGTATACTGCCTCGATTGCTGCCGGGCTGGTGGATTTCAGCACCGTGATCAATGCGCCGCTGTTTGCCATGCCGGCCTTTACCATTCCCGGTGTGACCGGGCCGTTCACCGTCTCGCTGTCGGCCATCCTGATCATTGCGCCGGTGGCACTGGTGACCATTACCGAACATCTGGGCGACCAGATGGTGCTGTCAAAGGTGACCGGGCGGAATTTTCTGGTCGAACCGGGGTTGCACCGTTCGATTCTGGGCGATGGTCTGGCCACTGCTCTGGCCGGGATGCTGGGCGGGCCGCCGAACACCACCTATGGCGAAAACGTCGGGGTGATTGCCATTACCCGCGTGATGAGCGTATGGGTGATCGGTGGTGCCGCCGTGCTGGCGACCTTGTTCGGGTTTCTGGGCAGCGTGTCGGCCCTGATCCAGACCGTGCCGACCGCTGTCATGGGCGGGGTGTCGATGCTGTTGTTCGGGGTGATTGCCAGTTCCGGCCTGCGCATGCTGATTGACCGGCATGTCGATCTGGGGCGCAAGCGGAACCTGATCATCGTGTCGGTGATTCTGGTGATGGGGATTGGCAAGGTGGAACTGAGTCTGGGATCGGCGTTCACCATTTCGAACATCGCTCTGGCGACGCTGGTTGGTGTTGTGTTGAACCTGATCCTGCCGGGTCGGGACAAGGCCGACAAGGGTGGCTCGATCTTCCAGAAGACCGAAGCCTGATCTGCCAGCCCCTTGCGGCAGAAGCCTCTATTCCCAACTTTTTTTCTGGGTTATGGCGAGCCTGTGATCGTGTCGAGGGCCTCCGTGCGGCCCTCGACGGGTGCGGGGTGACGCGAGCCTGTGTTTTTCCGCTCCGGGAGTGTGCGATTCGCCTTGCTCTCGCACGGGCTACACCCTGAGACAACTTATTCACTAGTGGAATTGCCTGTTATCGACCAATGGGGGCGGAAATTATCCAGATTTCTGTTATGGTTGGGTCATTTACGCCTCTGGGGTGTAGAAGTCCCTTCCCATGACTGTTTTCTTGCGCCACAGTGATCCCCGGCGGGTCATTTCCTGCTGACGGGCCCCTGAAAGCGTTTGCAGGCCCGGACTCGAGCGCCCATACCCCCGTGCCCGGGAGAGACGACATGGCAATGGATACCTCTGCTCCCCTTTCTGACGATGAGCTGGATGATATCCTGCTGGCATTTGAAAGCTTTGGCAGCGTGGCCGCCCAAGCAATAAAGTCAGATATTCCGGCGCGGACGGCGATGGAAGAGCGGGATGGCTGCATCGTCCTGCGGCCCGATTTCGGAAAGCCCCACCATTCCCGCCTTTAAGCCGCCGTTTGATTGCCCCTTGATTTCAGCGCGAGAGGGGCGTACCTCAAGCCATCATGACTGAACAGCGCGCTCTGCCATTCCAGGTTTCCCAAGCGGAAGGCCTGTCATCCTCTGCCCCTTCTGTCGATCTGGAGGCTGTTGCGGCACGCTATGCCGTGCGCACAACTCCGTTTCTTGATCAGTTGATGGCCAATGCGCCGCCAGAGAATCCGCTGGTTCGCCAGTTCCAGCCATCGGTCGCCGAGCTGTACGATGCCCCGGATGATCTGGCTGATCCGATCGGGGACGATGTCAAAAGTCCCTTGCCGGGTATTGTCCATCGCTATCCTGACCGGGTGCTGCTGAAGCCGATCCATGTCTGTGCTGCCTATTGCCGCTTTTGCTTTCGGCGGGAGCAGGTGGGACCGGGTGGCGACGCCCTCAATGATCAGGAGCTGGAACGGGCACTGGACTATATCCGGCAAACGCCTGCCGTGTGGGAAGTGGTCCTGACGGGCGGCGATCCCCTGCTGCTGTCACCCCGGCGGTTGCGGCGGATCATGCAGGCACTGGAAGACATCCCGCACGTCGAGGTTTTGCGCATTCACAGCCGCTTGCCGGTCCATGATCCACACAAGATCAACCGCGAGATGATGGATGCGTTGGCCGGGGAGGGGCGTGATCCCGAACGGCTGGCCCTGTGGATGGCGGTTCACATCAACCACCGGCAGGAGCTGGCGCCCGAGGTGGTGCAGGCCCTGCGCCGGATGCAGGTGGCGGGCATTCCGTTGATCTCGCAGACTGTGTTGTTGCGGGGAGTCAATGATGACCCGCAGGCCCTGTGTGATCTGTTTCGCGGGCTGGTGCGCCATGGGGTAAAACCCTATTATCTGCATCATCCCGACCCGGCTCCGGGAACCAGCCATTTCCGCCTGAGTCTCGATGAAGGGCGGGCAATCGTGCGGGCAGTCCATGCCCAACTGTCAGGTCTGGCCCGGCCAACCTACATTCTCGATCGTCCGGAAGGGGCGGGCAAGGTACACATCAGCCTGTATGACGGGGTTTAGATCAGCGTACGTTAAAGCTGACGCCACAGTACACGACAGTTGTGCAACAGGATCATGGAGCGCTCCTCCACACCTCGCTGGGGCCAGTCGGCCCCAGACCCCCTTAACGTGATATTGAAAGAAAAATGGGGGTTCGGGGCCTCAGGCCCCGAGCGGTTCAGGCGGCAGCCTGCACTTTCTTGCCAACTGTCGTGTCCTGTGATCTCACGCAGGCACGCTGGTCTAACCTTTTGATTTGTCGCAGTGAGCGCAAAACCGGCACCACTTTTGCGCTCACTGCTCCAGGTCCGTTCTTTGGACCAGTGTTGCGTCAAGTGTGACGCACGTACACTGCCCTCCCTATTTTCCGTCTTTCACAGGGGTACGGCGCAGAACCTGAATGCCGACCGGAAACAGCAGCAGCCACGCCAGAATCAGCGAGGTTCCGCCATAGGGGGCAACCGGACCCGCTGCAATTCCGCCAAGGGCAATGGCATAGAGAGCACCGCAAAACAAGGTGGTCCCGATGGCCAGCAAGGCCCCGCTCGCCGCCAGCCAGCAACCGGCAATCCGGGCCAGAGGGCTGAGGGAGCCGATGGCAACGGCCAGCAGGGCAACAGCATGGATCAATTGATAACGGGTAGCTTTTTCCATCAGGTCGAGGATGGCGGCAGGCTGATCGGCCAGCCCATGGGCGGCGTAGGCTCCCAGTCCGACGGACAAGGCTCCGTGGATGCCTGCGACAAGAAACCAGAGGCCGGCGAGCTTTTGTACAAGGCGATGCGAAATCATGGAGGGGCGTCCTTCCAGAGCGAGAGCATTATGCGAAAATTGGCTTTCGCTTTTCGCGCAATGCTCTGAGACCGCCTGTGGTCATAGCATGGCTGGGCAGAGAGCCCCACAGTAGAGTTGTTTTAAAATCATTAAAAAATGATGTCCCCCCACGGATCTCCGGCATTTACCGCGCCTGACCCGACAGGCAAAAAAAAAGGCGGGACCACGGGGCCCCGCCATAAAGTGCGCTCTTGAGGGAAAGAGGATACCGATACCGTCAGCGTTCCCAAGTGAGCCTTCCGACCCCTGCATGGGTGGACGCTCTGAACTGTTTGGGTGCTCCCCGGTAAAAACACAGTGGCAGAACGGAGGGCGCATTTATGTGACAGCCATCACAGAATCACATCTTTTCAATACTTTTTGTCTTTTTGACGAGACGATATATGTCCGAATGGACAACAATAATGAACGTGTGCCCTTGTGGATTTTTGCTGAGGGTGTTTTTCTGCTTTTTATGTTTAGAGCTGTGAGCCTTGAATGTGAATCCACAGTACACGGCAGTAAGGAAACAAGGACGTGGAGCGCTGCTCCACACCTCGCTGGGGCGGTTAGGCCCTGGACCGCATTGATTTGATTTTTAAAGAAAAATGGGGGCTTGGGGGGCATCGCCACCAAACGGGTTCGGGCGGTAGCCCGCACTGATCCCGCCAACTGTCGTGTGCCATGATGTGACTCATGCTCACAGCGCTAGATCAGCGTGCGTTAAATCTGATGCAGGCACGCTGATCTAGCCTTTTGTATTGCCGCATTGTTTTTGCGAAAACTTGTTCCCGTTTTTCGGGCAATGCTCTGGTTTGTTCAACCAAAAAGCTCGTTGCCTTCGACGCAATTGCGGCCATTGTTTTTCGCCATTTCCAGCTGCTCTTTGGCGCGGGAGATCAGTTGGAATGGCATCATGTCAAGGCTGGGAACACAGGTGCTGACCCCGCACGAAATGGTGACGGAATGTTCGTCATTATCCGGCAATGGATAGGGAATGGACAGGGCTTCAACGGCAGAGCGTGCCTGTTCGGCCAACTGGATGGCGCCTTCCAGTTCGGTGTCGGGCAGAATGGCGATAAAGACTTTGCCATCATAGCGGGCGGCCATGTCACCGGGGCGGCAGAGGTATCCGGCAATGGTCCGCGCTACTTTACGCAGGCAATCGTCGCCTTTGAGATGGCCGTGGCTGAGATTGTATTCCTTGAACTGATCCAGGCTGACCATGAAAATGGAGATCGGTGATCCAGACCGCTGGCAGCGGCGCCATTCACTGGCCAGCGCATCGTCAGCACGGCGTTTGTTGGGCAGGCCGGTCAGGCCGTCAACCTGGCTCATGTCCCGCAACAGGTCGCGCTGGCGTTTGAATTCGATGTGATTGCGCACACGAGCCCGCACGATGGGGGGGCTGAGGGGTTTGACGAAATAGTCAATGGCCCCCATTTCCAGCCCGCGCGCCTCATCTTTTTCTTCCCCCAGTGCCGAGACAAAGATGATCGGAATATCACGGGTATCAGGCAATTCGCGCAGGATGCAGCAAATCTGATAGCCGTCCATTTCCGGCAGCATGATGTCAAGCAGGATCAGGTCCGGCTTTTTCTCTTTGGCCATGCGGACTGCATCAGGACCATTCGTGGCGAAAATGATCTCGTGATCGTCGCGCAGAATGTTGCTGAGCATATGAATGTTGGAGGGCACGTCATCGACAACCAGAATACGCCCACCCGTGATGGACCCGGTTGATGCCAGCCGTTGTTCCTGCGGTAGTTCCACGCTGTTTATCCTCAAAGCATTCCCCGGATCGGGAACAATCCGGGCGTGGCAAGAGCCTGTTGGGGAAGGGCTGTCACGCGCGTGCAGCGCCTTTTTTCCTTAAGGAATAGACTAAGGTGCCGTTGGTGGAATTTCCAGCCCCATGGCGACTTCCATCAAAATCTTTAGCGCGCGGGCATAATCCAGCCGCTGGATGGCCCGGCCCAGATCCCGGATCAGGGCTTCGCCCGCCAGTGCGACCAGATCGGGCCGGATGTGCTGATACAGGTCGTTGGCGGCCATGCTGTTATCGTTCAGCAAGGCGTACAGGCGGGCAAATTCAGCGCGGAATTGTGGGGTTGTACCTGCTTTGGCGGCGGCCGTCGCCGGTGCCGGGGGCGGGGTGGGCGGTTCTGGCGGGCGGGGCGGTACATGATTCTGGATGTGCCGCCGCAGAGCCTCGATGGCGTACAGGCTGAGGGCCAGTTGACGCCGCAAAGGCACCAGAACACCGACGGTGCCTTCCCGATCTTCTGCCCGTGCCAGCCGCATGACACTTTCGGCCGCGCGTGCCAGATTGGAGGCCCCAAGGTTGGCGGCACTGCCCTTCAGGGTGTGGGCAATGGCAGCAACCTGCCCGAGGCTTCCCTCCTCGGTCAGTTTGTTCATCTGGGGAATGAGGTTGGCATTGCTGTCTTCAAATTGCTCCAGCAGGGATAGAAACAGCTCGCCGTCACCATCCAGCCGGTGCAGGGCAGCCACCACATCCAGCCCGGCCAAAGACGCCATTGGCAGGTTTTTGGCCCAGGCGGGCAAGGGGGGAGGATTGGCCGGAGACGTGCGCGCCGGTGCCGGTGCCGGATCATCAAAATCCTGCAACGGCAGGGAACTGACACTAAGGGCCGCCATTTCGGCCAGCTCCACCGGCTTTCCTGCGGCCGCGCGGAACGACAAGGGGCGGTGACGCTCCTCGGGCGGAGGTGATGGGGTTTTGGGAGAAGTGCTGCCGACCACCAGAATTTCATCGTCGTCTTCATCCTGAAGATCATCGTTCTGAAGGGGCGGCAGAGAAAGGGTCAGCTCCAGCGGAGGCTCGTCGTCCTCCTCCTCGTTATCGGTGTTTTCGTCTCCGTCACCCTGCCCGTCCTCCTCAGTCCAGGAGAGCAGGGGCTTGTCCTGCACTGTATCTTCTGCATCCAGCTCATCCATCAGGCCAAGAAATTCTTCGATACTGGCAAGAGAGGGATCATCAGTGCCATGCGGGTCGGCGTCAACAGGGGGCAGGACTCCGGAGGGGGGCGGGAGGGGGAGTGTGTCGACAGGCGGGGGCAGGTCAATCGCCGAGACAGGCTGAAATTCAAGGGTAAATTCAAAGGTGGAGCCTTCGCCGGGACGGCTGTAGACACTGATGGCTCCCCCCATCATCGCCACCAGCCGCGAGGCCAGAGCCAGCCCCAGACCGGTGCCGCCATAGCGGCGGGTGCGCGAGCTGTCAGCCTGCTGGAACAACTGGAACAGGTCGGCCTGCTGGTCCTGCGACATGCCGATGCCCGTATCCTTGACCATGAAACGGATCCGCACCCCTTGAGGGTCTTGGCCCATCACCTGTACGGCCAGCGAGACCAGGCCCTTTGGGGTGAATTTGATCCCGTTGCCCAGCAGGTTGACCAGAACCTGTTGCAGACGGAAACGGTCGGCCAGAACGGCGGGCGGCAGGTTGTCCGGCAGATCGAGCTGAAGGTCCAGTCCCTGATCATGGGCCAGCGGCTGCAAGGCCGAGATCAATTCACCGATTGCATCATCAAGGGCAACCGGAGACAGGATCAGCTCCAGCCGACCAGCCTCCAGAGCGGAAACGTCAAGGATATCGTTGAGGACGCTGAGCAGTGACTGGCTGGCCGCGGTCAGGCGGGCCACGATTTCCTTTTGACGGCCTGACAGGGAGGTCTGTTCCAGAACGTGCAACAGGCCGGCCACAGCGTTCATCGGCGTGCGGATTTCGTGGCCGATGTTGACCAGAAAGGATGTTTTGGCGCGGTTGCCTGCCTCGGCGTGATGGCGGGCGTTCTGGGCCGTTTGTTCGGCGGTTTTCTGGTCGCTGATGTCGGTCAACAGGCCGATGACGCCCAGAATGGTCCCATCGGCATCCCGCAAGGGCCGTTTGTCTTCACGGACGTGCATCCGGCGTCCGTGCAGGTCAAGGACCATTTCGCGCTGTTCAGGACGGCCGGACGACAGGATGCGCTGGTCTTCATCGGTTCGTTCGCGGGCGGTGGTACGATCAAACACATCATCGTCGCGCAATCCGATCAGCTCTTCGGGGGCGCGTCCGACCGTATCGGCAAAGGCTCGATTGGCGGCGACATAGCGGGACTGACGATCCTTGCAGTACAGCCCCACCGGCAAGCCGGCGATCAGGCGGTCATAGCGAAAGGCGGCGTCTTCGGCGGCGTCAATCCGCTGGTGAAAGCCGGACAGGTCACGATGGGAAACGACGGCCATGGCATCGTGGACGGCAACATGAATCTCGAGGTGAAGGCTGGGGGAGCCCTGATCCGGGGCGGGCCAGCGCACCATGATGGTGGCGTCCAGGCTGCGTCCTTCCAGCACGTCACAGATTTGCCCGACAGCCGAGGCGAGCGTCAGGCGATCATCGGCTGGCAGGCTCGGGTCACCGGCCAGTCGGCGCAACAGGTCGAGGTAATTGCTTTCTCCGCGAGCCTGTGGGCACAGGCTGTACCAGCTTCGCGTACAGGCGGCCATCGTGCCTTCGGCGTCGATGACGACAGTGGCGCCGGGGATGGCGTCGAGGATGGCCCATTGGCCTGTGGCGTGGATCACAGTGCCTCCTGACGGCATGGGGTGGGAAATGAAAGCAAAAAGAAGGTCATAGTATAGTCAGCAAGGGTTCAGGGACAGAAGAGGATTTTGCATCCTGCACCCTGGCGGAGCAGGAGGGTACCATGGCAGGCCGGATGCGATTGCAATGCGGGCCGGAGTTTTGAATTTGCAATGCAGAATGGGAATTTTAGTGAATTTTCCGTGTCCGGGAAATGCCAATGCATTGATTGGGTAGCGAAATCTTTCTGGCCCGATTTTTGCTGTTCACTATGAACACTGCTTTCCTATACCCACGCGGCTCCCGCCCCAGCCAAAAGAGCAACACCATGAGCCATGTTCATGGACGAGAGGGTCATCACTATTTCACCGACGGGGTACCCCCGACTGCGGTCGTGTTTGCTGCCACCCAGGAAGGGGGGCTCGACGGGCCGCTGCCGGTGCCTGCCCATCTGTGGGATGAACATCTTGATCGCCTGACAACGTTGGCTGCGACCATGACCGGCTGCCCGGTTGCACGGATTTCCGTGCTGGAAGCCGATCGGGTGGTGTGCCGCTCTTCGGTCGGGGCACCACGCTTGATGGTACCGTTGGCGCAGTCATTTTGTGCCCGGTCCCGGACGCTGGTGCGGGGGGCTGGCGATGTGGTGATCAGCAACAATCCTGCCACAGATGAACGGTTCCATGATCTGGCGTTGTTGCCGCACAACGCCGGGGTCCGCTTTTATCTGGCCTATCCCCTGATGGGGTCACATGGCGAGGTGATTGGCATTTTTTCCTTGCGGGACGTTCTGCCCCACGTGATGGACGAGACGGAACTGTCTGTACTGGCGGATCTGGCGGTTCTGGCCTCCGAGCGCCTTGCCGCATTGCATCACCTGCCGCAGGAGAGTGACGGGCTGGCCGCCCTGCATCTGTCGATGATTGAGCGGACGCTCAAGGCTGGTTGCTGGTCCTATGATCCGGCGAAGGCCGAGGCGCCTGTTTCCTGGTCGCCGATCGTTGCCGGGGCGTTGCATTTACCCCCGCAGATGCCACCGTCGTATTATGCTTTTCTGCATGCCTTTCCGCTGGATGAGCGCCGCAAAATCGTCGCCTGCCTGCATCGGGCGGTTCGGCGACGGATACCCTTTACCCTCGAAGCCACGCTGCTTCCCGATGCTTCGGGGGAGTGCGGTCATGTCATGATGCATGGCGAGCCGACGGATAAGGGTGGATTTTATGGCGTTCTGTGGCCGTCAGGGACATAATTGTTCCCCATCCCTGTTATCGCTATGGAAAACACGGGAAAATTCTCATACTTTTGATTTCCTGTGCAGGCGCTCTGGTAACATCCTCAAAATGCTAATGGAGATGCCTGATACTCGTAATGGAATAGAGGCAATGTTTATTTCCGAAGAAAAGATATTGGCGGCCCGTATCCTCACCGTCGATGACAATCCGGTGAACGTTGCCTTGCTCCGCGACATGCTGGAAGCCGAGGGGTTCAGGGACGTCATCGGGACTACCAGTCCTTTTGAAGCTCTGGAGATGCTGGCCAGCGAGCAGTTCGACCTGCTGTTGCTGGATATCCGCATGCCGGGGATGGATGGCCATCAGGTGCTGGCCCGTTTGCCCGATACCGTCAAAAGCTATGTGCCGGTGATTGTGCTGACCGCACAGACCGACCCGGAAACCCGGATGCGGGCGCTGTCCGGTGGGGCGCGTGATTTTATCAGCAAGCCGTTTGATACCACCGAGGCCACCCAGCGGATACGGAACGCCATCGAGGCGCAGTTATTGTACGCCCAGCACCGCGATCAGGCAGTGATGCTGGAGCGGGAAGTTGAAAAACGGACCGCCGAACTCCGCCACATGGCAACGCACCATTCCATTACCGGCCTGCCGAACCGCGCAGGGGTGCGCCACACCCTGGCCGAATATCTGCATGATCAGCGGGGCCGACTGGTCTTTCTGGTGGTGGATGGTTTGGGGGCGGTCAATGACTCCCTTGGTCACGTGGTCGGGGAACAGGCCCTGCGCTCCGTTGGCGAACGACTGTCTGCCGCATGCCCGCCGGGGGGCTTTGTCGCCTCGTGGAGCAACAACGAATTCATTGTCATCCTGCCGCCTGACGATCAGGATTGGGAAACGATCTGCGATACCGCTTTTGCTCGCCCCTTTGCGGTGGATGGCAACGAGCTGGTGCTGGATTATGCGTCGGGTTCGGTGCAGTTTCCGCAGGATGGTGACGAAGGCGACTTGCTGATCCAGCGCGCCGGGCTGGCGATGTTCTTTGCCCGTCAGAGGGGAGTGCCCAGTTGCGCCTTCAACAGCGAACTGGAAGACACCGCCCGCCGTCGTTTGCAGTTGGAACGGGAGCTGCGCGGTGCCATCGAGCGCCGGGAGTTACAGGTCTACTACCAGCCGAAAGTCGCCTTGAGTGATGGCCGCGTGGTCGGGATGGAGGCGCTGTTGCGCTGGTTCCACCCCGAGCTGGGATTTGTCAGCCCGGTCCAGTTCATCCCGATCGCCGAGGAAACAGGGGCCATCGTCGGTATCGGGGAATGGGTGATGCGGCAGGCCTGTGCCGATACCCGCGCCTGGCATCTGGCTGGCTTTGATGATCTGGTGGTGGCGGTCAACGTTTCCGGTCGTCAGTTCGAAGCGACCGACCTGACAGGAACCGTGCTGTCGGCGCTGAAAGAAAGCGGCCTGCCCGCCAGTGCGCTGGAAGTTGAAATTACCGAAACCGCCCTGATGCGTGATCTGGAGCGGGCCCGTACGGTGCTTGGCTCGCTGCGTGATCTGGGGGTGGCGCTGGCCATTGATGACTTCGGGACCGGTTATTCCTCGCTGGCCTATTTGCGGGATCTGGCGATTGATACGCTGAAGGTGGACCAGTCGTTCGTGCGCGATCTGACCGATGACACGGATGATCAGGCCATCGTGCGCGCCATTCTGGTGATGGCCCAAAGCCTTGGGCTGTCAACGGTGGCCGAGGGCATTGAAACGCCGCGACACACGGACTTCCTGCGCCAGCATGGTTGCACGCTGGGGCAGGGATATCTGTACGCCAAGCCGATGCCGGCCTGTGATTTCAGCGCCTTTCTGAACCGTCAGCGGCGGGGATAACCGCCAGATCAGCGTGCGTTAGATTTAACGCACGCTGATCCAACCTTTTGTAGTGCCACATTGTTTTTACGAAAACCGGTTCCCACTTTTCGTACAATGCTCTAAAAACGCTCTATGCGGGGGACTGATCCCACTCTGCTTTTTTGAACAGCAGAACCGCCTGCGTCCGGCGTTCAACCCCCAACGTTTTCAGGATGCTGGTGACGTGGGATTTGACGGTTGAAATGTTCAGATGCAGCCGCTCGCCAATTTCGGCATTGGACAATCCCTCGGACAGCAAATGCAGAACCTGATGCTGGCGCTGGGTGAGGGATGGCAAATGGCTGCGGTCTGGCGGTGTCGGGCTGCCGGGCAGCGGATCATTGTTGAAATGCGGCGAGGTCAGGGCATGGGCAAGGCTGGGGGGAACGTATAATCCCCCGGCATGGACCAGCCTGATGATGGTGCCCAGCAGATTGACGTCCGTTGTCTTGGGGATGTAGGCGCTGGCCCCGTTCCCGAGGGCGCTGCGAATGTCATCGGGATGTTCCGAGGTGGTAAAAATCAGCAGCGGGGTGTCTCCGACGGCGGCCTTCAGGCGGATCATGTCGGCAGTGTTCAGGTGGGAAAAAGACGACGGACGTGGATCACAAATGACCAGATCAAAGGGTCTCAGCCCTTCCAGTACCTCGCTCGCCAATCCCGAGGATATGTCACCAGAGAGCTGGAGGGGTTCCCAGTCGGTTCCCATATCCCTGACAATCTGCGTCAAGGCCATAAGAACGATGGGATGCTGGTCCCATAATACAATGCGCATCGTCTCTTCCTAACTCGGTCCTGAGGGGCGGGTGAGGCAGCACCCGATGGCCTCTTGATCTCCTGCGGTGGGCAGCAAAGGCCTGTTCGAAGGGCGTAATGCAGGAGGCTTGTTGATTAGTACCGAAAATAGGGGAGACCAGAGTCATTCCTGAACAGCTAAAAGGTGTATCTTCTTTTTCCTTTTGTGTGGTGTTGGGTGATCTTTTTCCTGAGTAGTCCTTATTGCTTACTGGTCTTGATCAGCAGGACGGGAATGAAGTCGTAAAGAAAAACCGCATAGGCGATAGAAAACAGGGTTCCTGCAACAGACAGGGCAACCAAAGGCGAGGATGTCCACAACAGAGGCCCGACAATCCGGACCACGGCAGCACCGCCAGCCAGCAGATAGCTGAGGGACATCAGGCGTCCGGCGGTCAGGGACAGGCCGCTGTGCCCACGGCTGGCCCGCCCCATGACCCCAAGGATCAGGGTCCCTGCTGCACCGATGAAATGGGCATGCAGGGCTGCCGTCAGATCAAGAACCGGCAAGGACAGGATATCGGCGGCAGATACCATGGCATAGGCGCGCAAGGCGAACCCCAAAGCCAGCCAGCCCGCCCCCAGATGCAGGACCCACAGCAAGGGCTCGGCGGCAATGCGCCAGGGTTGCCAGCGCCACAGGCGATATCCCAGCAGAACTGCAGCCAGTGCGGCGGTTGAGGCCCGGACCAGCAGCCCGGCCTGCTCGGGCAGGGCGGTTGCCAGCAGGTCGATAAGGGCGACGGCAACGACGCTCAGAATGGTGGCCCGCTCAAGCCACGGCAATGCCTCGGGCGGGAGGACGGCCTGATGGTTGACCAGCCAGTTGCGACTGAAGGTTGGGGTGATGCGGCCACCAATGATGACCATCATCAGGACGATGATGTTGAGGGTGGTCTGACGGGCAAGACTGCCGCCATCAGCCAGTACGCCGATAATTCCCAAATGGTCTGCCAGATTGCCTGCCCACAGCAGGATCAGCAGGATCAGGAATGGCTGATTGCGTTTGGTCGGGGCTTTGAACAGGGCGCTGCCGATCAGCCAGATCAGCAGAGGCCAGAAAGCGGTATCTGCAACGATGACGGCAACCGGGGGCAGCCAGCCGGACAGCCAGAAGGCGACGCGGCCCGCCAGCCACAGCAAAACCAGTGCCAACAGCCAACGCCCTTTGACCGGTGCGGTGCCGGTCCAGTTGGGAACGGCGGTCAACAGGAACCCGGTCAGGGCTGCCGACAAAAAGCCAAACAGCATTTCATGGGCATGCCACAGGGTTGGCGGCGGAGCAATGGGGAAGGCAAGGTCATGGCCCAGACTGTTCAACCCCAGCCAGACTGCCCAGACAGTGCCACTGGCCGCAGCATGCAGGGCGGCGAGCAGGAAAAACGGGCGAAAGCCTGCTGCGAAGAAAAAGCGATACCATGAGGCGACCATCGTCTTTGACCTTGTCAGGGGTGCCGGGGAGCATCCCTGTTGTCGGCGATAAACAACGAAGCGTCCTTGACGATGGTCAAAAGCACGACGCGGGCCTGCGCAGGGCGCAAGACCACGCTACCGCCCGGACTCCCATTTTTTTCACTATCAAATGAATGGGGTCCGGGGCCTTGAGGCCCCGGCGAGGTGTGGAGCAGCGCTCCACGATCATGTTTTCTGTTTGTCGTGTGCTGCGACCTCGTTTGCGCACAACGCTCTAATTTCCCACAATCAGGGCGATGGCGATCAGGGCCATGACGCAGCCCGCCACCCGGTCAATGGCGGTTTTTGCCCTTTGATAGACCGTGCGGGCTGCTGGTGCAGAAAAGGCGATGGCAACGATGACGTACCACCCACTTTCAACGCACAGGATCATCGGGGGCAGAGCCAGCTTTTGCCCAGTCGAGGGGACTGGCGGTAACAGTGCGGCAAAGATGCCACCATAAACGATGGCTGTTTTGGGATTGCTGATCTGGGTGAGAAACGCGCTGAGGCCTGTTTTCCAGAGCGAGGCCATCGCCGGGGCACGGACGGCAGAGGGTAAATCATCTGTAGATGAGAGTAAACATCCAGCCCTGTCACTGGTTACTTCTTGCGGAAATCCGACGGCTTTTCAAAACGGGTGGCCCAGATCCCCGCTTTGGCCAGACGGGCTTCTCCTTCTTCCTGTTTGTAGTCATTGGTCCAGTAACTGAGCGCCCAGCCCCGGCGGACCATTTCGCGGTTCAGGTCGGTGTCGCCAACAAAGCAGCGCCCGACCAGCCGCCCATAACGGTCGGTGTCGACAATGTCGCAGGTGACGGTTTTGCGCTTGACCATCTCGGTCAGGATCAATGTTGCCTGCTTGCCGCAGGAACTGGGAATGATCAGCCAGCGCATGCAGGTCTGGCGCTTTTCCGGGGCATCAATGCCAATCAGCCGGATGTGCTTTTTGCGGATGACCACGGTGTCACCATCAATGACCCGGGCCGTGCCCGAGACGGTTGCGGCCATCGCAGGCAAAGGCAACAGGCACAGGCTGAGCAGAACGAGCAGGACGCGCATGGGGATTCCGTTTCGGGTAAGTAGAGAAGAGCCGGGCGGCCAGCAACCGCCGCTGCCGATGGTGCTACGGCTTTTCCAGACGCTTGGCATCTTTCCACAGGGCTTCCATTTCGGCCAGAGTGGCCTGATCCGGGGTCTTTCCCTGCTGGCCCAGTCCCTGTTCGACCAGTCGAAAACGGCGGTCAAACTTGCGGTTGGTGCTGCGCAGGGCACCTTCGGGGTCGATACCGACCTTGCGGGCCAGATTGACCACCGAGAACAACAGATCGCCAATTTCATCACGCAGGCGGCTGGCATTGGGATGGTCGCCATGGAGCACTTGCGTTTCGATGGTGTTGCCAAGCTCGGCTTGCACTTCGGCCAGTTCTTCCTCGATTTTCCCCACCACATCGGCAGCCCGTTCCCAGTCAAAGCCGACGCGGGCGGCGCGGTTTTGCAGTTTCAGGGCGCGGGTCATGGCTGGCAGGGCGGTCGATACCCCATCAAGAGCACTGACCGGAGTCGCGCTGTCTTTGGCTTTGGCTTCGCGCTCGGCGGCTTTCAGGGTCTCCCAGGCGACGGTTTGTTCCGAGGCGGTGGCAACCGAGGTGTCGCCAAAGACGTGCGGGTGACGACGGACCAGCTTGTCACAGATGGCGGCGGCGACATCCTGAAAGCCAAAGCTGCCTTCTTCGCTGGCAATCTGGCTGTGAAAGACCACTTGCAGCAACAGGTCGCCCAGTTCGTCTTTCAGGGCGTGACGGTCGTCGGCCTCGATGGCTTCGGCAACCTCATAGGCCTCTTCGATGGTGTGTGGGGCGATGGTGGCAAAGGTTTGTTCGATGTCCCACGGGCAGCCGGTTTCCGGGGTGCGCAGTTGACGCATCAGGTCCAACAATTGTGCAAGGACAACAGATGCCGATTCGGAGCCGCTATCGACTGGGGTTGTTGCCGATGTAACGGTCCTGGTCGATGGTGACCGGGGTGCATCAGGGGGGATGGTCATCGGTATTTGGTCCTGCGGTATGGGAAAAAAGAAGGTCTGCTATGCGTTGTCTGCGATTTTTCTGCCGGGGCAGGGGTGTTTTGGTGTGCTTTTTTTGAGCGTGGGCCAGAGGAAACCGCTATTGCGGCCAAAAAACAAGCATGCTACCCATAAGGATGGATTCGGGCCCACCCGTGGGGGCGGGTAGTTCCCATTTGCTGCGCTACAGCGTATAACAGCTGCATCAGGTACGGGCCATCGCAGGGTGTGCTTCTGTGAACCGTGATTGGCAGGGGTATCGTCTGGGCTGTATCTGTTTCGTCATTTGACTGGGGAATGCAACGCGATGAGCGAGAAGATGTTTTATGTTGTTGGTGGTGAGTACGCCGATACCGGGTTCACGACCCCGGCAGTGGATAAAGAGCTGGAAGTTCACGGCCCCTTCCCGCAAGCGGAAGCTTATGCGTTCTGGCGCAACATCACCAGCAAGACCATCGACAACGCCATGGTTCGGTACACCGTAAAGGCCGCCGACGAGGTCAAGGTGCAGGAGTATTTCGTCGTTGGCGGCGAATACGCCGATCCGTCGTTCAGCGTGCTGGCGGGTGGCAAGGATGCCGAGGTCTATGGCCCGTTCGACCATGCTCAGGCCCTGACTTTCTGGCGCGACATCACCGGGCGGACCGTTGACAGCTGCCTGCATCGCTATGTGATCGAAGCCCGCTGATCTGCGGCTGGCGGTCTCGGACTGGCGGGGGGATGGTCTGGTTGGGCCATCCCCCCGTTGTTTTTGCGGGCCGTGAGCCTTGAACGTGATGCCACAGTCTCCGACAGTTGAGAAACAAGGAGGTGGAGCGCTGCTCCACACCTCGCCGGGGCCTTGAGGCCCCGGACCCCCATTCCTTTGATCATAAAAGAAAAAATGGGGGTTTGGGGAATTATCCCCCAAGCGGTTCAGGCGGCAGCCTGCTCTTGCTTCCTTACTGTCGTGTCCTGTGACGGCTCACTGCTCCAGGCCCAGATAGGGGCGCAGGTAATAGCCGGTATGGCTGCCTGCGGTGCGGGCAACCTGTTCCGGCGTGCCGGCTGCCACCACCTGACCGCCGCCTGATCCGCCTTCCGGGCCCATGTCGATGATCCAGTCGGCAGCCTTGATCACCTCCAGATTGTGCTCGATCACCACCACGCTGTTGCCCTGATCGACCAGTGCCTGCAGCACTTCCAGCAACTTGCGGACGTCCTCAAAGTGCAGGCCGGTGGTTGGTTCGTCCAGAATGTACAGGGTGCGGCCGGTGGCGCGGCGGGACAGTTCCTTGGACAGCTTGACGCGCTGGGCTTCGCCGCCGGACAGGGTGGTGGCTTGCTGCCCAAGATGGACATAGCCCAGACCGACACGTTTCAGCAGTTCCAGTTTGTCGCGGATCGCCGGGACCGCCTGGAAAAACTCGGCGCCGTCTTCGACGGTCATGTCGAGCACGTCGGCAATCGACTTGTTGCGATAGGTGACTTCCAGCGTTTCGCGGTTATAGCGTTTGCCCTTGCAGGCGTCGCAGGTGACGTAGACGTCGGGCAGGAAGTGCATCTCGATCTTGATCACCCCGTCACCCTGACAGGCTTCGCAGCGGCCACCCTTGACGTTGAAGCTGAAGCGGCCCGGCTTGTAGCCACGGGTCTGCGCTTCCGGCAGGGCTGAAAACCACTCGCGGATCGGGGTGAAGGCACCGGTATAGGTCACCGGGTTGGAGCGCGGCGTGCGGCCAATCGGTGACTGGTCGATATCGACGATCTTGTCGATATGCTCGATACCCTCGATGCCGTCATGCGGACCGGGATGTTCACGCGCGCCGTTCAACTGGCGCGCCAGACCCTTGTACAGGGTTTCAATCACCAGTGACGACTTGCCGCCGCCCGAGACGCCGGTGACGCAGGTCATGGTGCCCAGCGGAATATCCACCGTCACGTTGGCCAGATTGTTGGCACGCGCACCGACCACGCGGATGGTCTTGCCATTGCCGGGGCGGCGGCTGGTGGGCAGAGGGATGCTGCGTTTGCCGGTCAGATACTGGCCGGTCAGGCTGTCCGGGCTGGCCATCACTTCGGCGGGGGTGCCGCAGGCAACCACCGTGCCGCCGTGGCTGCCTGCGCCTGGCCCCATATCGACCAGATAGTCGGCAGAGCGAATGGCGTCTTCATCGTGTTCGACCACGATGACGGTGTTGCCCAGATCACGCAGGCGCTTGAGGGTGGCCAGCAGGCGGTCGTTGTCGCGCTGGTGCAGGCCGATCGAGGGTTCATCCAGCACGTACAGCACGCCGGTCAGGCCGGAGCCGATCTGCGAGGCCAGCCGGATGCGCTGGCTTTCCCCACCGGACAGGGTGCCCGAGGTGCGTGACAGCGACAGATAATCAAGGCCGACGTTGTTCAGAAAGCCGAGGCGCTCGTTGATTTCCTTCAGGATGCGCGAGGCGATTTCCTGATGTTTCGGCGAAAGCTGCTGGTCGAGGTGCGAGAACCAGTGCAGGGCGTCGGCAATCGACAGGTCGGAAATCTCGGCAATGTCCTTGCTGCCGACACGCACGGCCAGCGCTTCGGGCTTCAGGCGTTTGCCGCTGCAACTGGGGCAGGGGGTGCTGGACTGATAGCGCGACAGGTCTTCGCGGACGTTCGGGCTGTCGGTTTCCCGCCAGCGGCGGCTGGTGTTGGGGATCACGCCTTCGAACGGCTTTTCGACGGTGAAGGTGCGACGACCGTCGTGATAGGTCATCTCGATCTCTTCTTTCCCCGATCCGTACAGCAGGGCGTGCTGAATGTCGGCAGGGATATCCTGCCACGGGGTATCGAGCGAAATCTTGTAGTGCGCAGCGACGCTTTCGAGTGCCTGCAGATAATAGGGCGACGGCTGGCCTGCCGACGACCATGGCGCCAGCGCCCCTTGCAGCAATGATTTGCGCGGATCAGGGACCACCAGCTCGGGGTCAAAGTGCATCCGCACCCCCAGCCCGTCACAATCCGGGCAGGCGCCGAACGGATTGTTGAAGGAAAACAGGCGGGGTTCGATTTCGTCGATGGTAAAGCCCGAAACCGGGCAGGCAAACTTGGCGGAAAAAATGGTCCGCTCTTCGCTGGTGACATCCTCGATGATCGCCAGCCCGTCGGTCAGGGCCAGAGCCTGCTCAAAGGAATCGGCAAGGCGGCTTTGCAGGCCATCCTTGATCACCAGACGGTCAACCACCACTTCAATATCGTGTTTGACCTTTTTGTTCAGCGCAGGCACTTCGTCGATCAGGTGCAGGGTGCCGTCAACCTTGACCCGCTGGAAGCCCTTTTTTTGCAGCTCGGCCAGTTCCTTGCGGTACTCGCCCTTGCGGCCGCGCACAATGGGGGCCAGCAGATAGAGGCGGCTGCCTTCGGGCAGGTCCATCACCCGGTCAACCATCTGGCTGACGGTCTGGGCCTCGATCGGCAGGCCGGTGGCGGGGGAATAGGGAATGCCGACCCGCGCCCACAGCAGGCGCATGTAGTCGTGGATTTCAGTGACGGTGCCAACCGTCGAGCGCGGATTGCGCGAGGTGGTTTTCTGCTCGATCGAAATGGCCGGTGACAGGCCTTCGATGGAATCGACATCAGGCTTTTGCATCAGTTCAAGGAACTGGCGGGCATAGGCCGACAGTGATTCCACATAGCGGCGCTGGCCTTCGGCATAGATGGTATCAAAGGCCAGCGACGATTTGCCCGAACCGGACAGGCCGGTGATCACCACCAGCTTGTCACGGGGCAAGGTGACGTCGATGCTTTTGAGATTATGCTCGCGGGCGCCGCGCACGCGGATGTCTTGCATGGTCCGTATCCTTTGATGGCCGTCGGTCGGGGTGGTCCAGACGTGCTGCCCATAGATAAGAGCGATGGTTCGCCATAGCCATAGCAGCTTGCAGTGCAAAAATCGAGATCAAAGGGGGAACATGATCACACAGGGCGGCGTATACTATATGCTGCAATGACCAACCCTTTAGAGTAGGTGTTACTTAACGTTATTTTTGGGGTGCAAAAATGACAGGCAGTATGACAGAATAATGTCTCTTTTCGGGTGCCCAAAACAGTGAGTTATGCGGCTTGACAGAGAGGGTGTCTGGGGTAGGCTCGGAGGGCGTGGTTCAGGGCCGGGAGGGTCGTCGAGCCTCCCGTTCATGGCTTTATAGACATAACAATCAAGTCTCTAGGGGGTAGGGTGGCCTACTTTCTCCAACAGCTTATCAACGGGCTGACGCTTGGCTCCATTTATGGCCTGATCGCCATCGGTTACACGATGGTGTACGGGATCATCGGGATGATCAATTTCGCCCATGGCGAGATTTACATGATCGGTGCCTTCATTTCCGTGATCACCTTTCTGGTGCTGGGGGAGCTGGGTATCAGCTATATCCCGCTGGCGCTGGTGGTGGTGCTGTTGTGCACCATGGTGCTCACCGGGGTGTGGGGGTGGACTGTCGAGCGCATCGCCTATCGTCCTTTGCGTGGTTCGTTCCGTCTGGCTCCGCTGATTTCTGCCATCGGCATGTCGATTGCCCTGCAGAACGGTGTGCAGGTCAGTCAGGGCGCCCGCGTAAAACCCATTCAACCCATCATTCAGGGTGGTTTGACCCTGTTCCATCAGGGCGATTTTGATGTCGTCGTCAGCTATCTGCAGATTTTCATTCTGGTGCTGACGGTGGCCCTGATGATTGGTTTCACCTGGCTGATCACCAGGACGTCGCTGGGACGCCAACAGCGCGCCTGTGAACAGGACCGGACCATGGCTGGTCTGGTCGGGGTGAACGTTGACCGCACCATTTCAATGACCTTTGTCATGGGGGCTGTGCTGGCCTCGGTGGCGGGTCTGATGGTGACCCTGCAATACGGGGTGATCGACTTCTATATCGGCTTCCTGGCCGGGATGAAGGCGTTTACCGCCGCCGTGCTGGGGGGCATTGGCTCTCTGCCCGGTGCGATGCTGGGCGGTCTGCTGATCGGTCTGATCGAATCGTTCTGGTCGGCTTATTTCACCATCGAGTACAAGGACGTTGCGACCTTCGGGATTCTCGTTCTGGTGCTGATCTTCCGGCCTACCGGCCTGCTCGGCAAACCCGAAGTGGAAAAGGTGTAAGGCCATGACAGTACAAGTAAAAGATACTTCTGCTGCCACGGCACCGAACGTGCTGTTCCCTGCGCTCAAGGAAGCCTTCATTGCATCGCTGCTGATCGTTGCCCTCGGTCTGCCGCTGTTGGGGCTGAAGGCTGACAATCAGGGGCCGGATCTGGTGCTGACCAAGCGCTGGGACCTGCTGGGCATCGCTGTGGCGGTGATGTTCGTCGGGCGCTTTGTTCTGGCGTTTCTGCGCGGTCAAAAGGCGGCCCGTCAGGGTGGTCTGCCGCAGGAAAAGAAAAAGTCCGGGGACAACTCGATTGCGCGCCTGCTGAACCAGAATGCCAAGGTTCTGGGTCTGCTGGGCCTGCTGTGCGCGATTTTGATGCCGTTCGTCATTCCCGATGCCAATGCCCGCTATGTGATCTTCATCAGCACCACCTTCATGATTTACATCATGCTGGGCTGGGGCCTGAATATTGTGGTGGGTCTGGCTGGTCTGCTCGATCTGGGCTATGTGGCGTTCTATGCGGTGGGGGCCTATTCCTACGCGTTGATCGCCACGCACTTTGGCTGGTCGTTCTGGATTTGTCTGCCGCTGGCCGGTCTGTTTGCCGCTTTCTTCGGGGTGGTGCTGGGCTTCCCGGTGCTGCGTCTGCGCGGTGACTATCTGGCGATTGTCACCCTCGGGTTCGGGGAAATCATTCGCGTGATCCTGATCAACTGGGGTCCGGTGACCGGCGGCCCGAACGGGATCGGCGGCATTCCGGCCATTTCGTTCTTCGGGATCGAGTTTTCGCGCGGCGAAGGTGGCTTTGCCAGTGATTTCGGGCTGGAATACAGCTCGATGCACAAAATCATCTTCCTGTACTTCGTCATTCTCGGGATGGCAGTTCTGACCAACCTGTTCACCCAGAGAATGCGCAAGCTGCCCGCCGGGCGGGCGTGGGAAGCCCTGCGCGAAGATGAAATTGCCTGCCGCTCGCTGGGGATCAACCCGACCAACATCAAACTGTCGGCTTTTGCGCTGGGGGCGATGTTTGGTGGCTTTGCCGGGTCGTTCTTTTCGGTGCGTGCCGGGTTCATCAGCCCGGAAAGCTTTACCTTTATTGAATCGGCAGTGATTCTGGCCATCGTCGTGCTGGGCGGCATGGGGAGCCAGATGGGGGTGGTGATGGCTGCGGCCCTGATCGTCCTGCTGCCGGAAACGTTCCGTCAGTTCGCGGAATACCGCATGCTGGCCTTTGGGGTGGCGATGGTTCTGATCATGGTATGGCGTCCGCGCGGGCTGCTGGCGTTCCGTGAACCGACCATTCGTCTGCACCCGAAAGACCATCAGGCTTCGGTGAAGGAGGCTGCATAATGGTGTTCCAGAGCTTGGCGCGTCCGACCGATGTCAAGGTGCCGTCGGACGCCCTGATGGAAGTCGAGCATCTGACGATGCGTTTCGGTGGACTGACCGCCATCGATGACCTGTCGTTCACGGCCCGCAAAAAAGAAATCACCGCCATCATCGGCCCGAACGGTGCTGGCAAGACCACGGTGTTCAACTGCCTGACCGGTTTTTACAAGCCGACCGTTGGCCGGTTGACCCTGGTCCATCCGCAAAAGGGCATCCACCTGCTGGAACGGATGGAAGGCTTCCGTATCGCCCAGCAGGCGAATGTGGCGCGTACCTTCCAGAACATTCGTCTGTTCCCGCAGATGACGGTGCTGGAAAACCTGATCGTGGCCCAGCACAACGCCTTGATGAAGGCTTCGGCCTTTTCCCTGGCGGGCCTGACCTTCCTGCCGCGCTACTCCAGTGCCGAAAAGGAAGCGGTGGAGCTGGCAAAGTACTGGCTGAACAAGGTCGGTCTGTATGACCGCGCCGACTGGGAAGCCGGGAACCTGCCCTATGGTGACCAGCGTCGGCTGGAAATCTGCCGTGCGATGTGCATCCGTCCGGTCCTGCTGTGTCTGGACGAACCTGCCGCCGGTCTGAACCCGCGTGAATCCCTGCAGCTGAACGACCTGCTGCTGGGCATTCGCGAGAGTGAGGGCGTCGGCATCCTGCTGATCGAGCATGACATGAGCGTGGTGATGGAAATTTCCGACCACATCGTCGTGCTGGACCATGGTCGCAAGATTTCTGACGGGACGCCGGAGTTTGTCCGCAACGACCCGACGGTGATCAAGGCGTACCTGGGCGAAGAAGAAGACGAAGAGCTGCCCACCGAGGTGGCTCAGGATCTGGCAGGAGGAGCGGCCTGATGCTTGAGGTTCGCGGCGTACATACCTTCTATGGCCAGATCGAAGCCCTGAAGGGGATCGACGTTACGGTCAACGAAGGGGAGATCGTGACTCTGATCGGCTCCAACGGGGCCGGAAAGACCACGCTGTTGATGACCATCTGCGGCAGCCCGCGGGCCGCCAAGGGGACCATCACCTTTGAAGGGCGTGACATCACCCGCATGCCGACCCACCATCTGGTGGGCACCGGCATTGCGCAGTCACCGGAAGGCCGGCGCATTTTCCCGCGCATGACCGTCTATGAAAACTTGCAGATGGGGGCCTTGCGCACCGATCCCAAGTATTTCAAGCAAGACCTGGACATGGTTTACAGCCTGTTCCCCCGTTTGCAGGAACGTCAGGAACAGCGCGGTGGCACCCTGTCCGGCGGTGAACAGCAGATGCTGGCCATCGGGCGCGCCCTGATGAGCCGTCCGCGTCTGTTGCTGCTCGACGAGCCGTCCCTCGGGCTGGCTCCGATGGTGGTGCGGCAGATTTTTGACGTGATCAAGGAAATCAACCGTCGGGACAAGATGACGGTGTTCCTGGTCGAACAGAATGCCTTTCACGCCCTGAAGCTGGCGCACCGGGCCTATGTGATGGTCAACGGTGTGATCACCCTGCAGGGGTCCGGGCAGGAACTGCTGGCCAACCCGGAAATCCGGGCGGCCTATCTGGAAGGGGGATCGCACTAATGGAGCATGTCAACCTTCTGGGCGGCAATCTGCTGACCTTCATCCTGTTTACCGGGATTGCGGGCGGCTGGCTGGCGTTCATGACCGGCAACGCGCTGGCGGCGACGTGGCGTCCGCTGTGGCAGGCCATTCCCTATGCTGTTCTGCTGGGTGCGGCGGAACGGTTTTTCAACTATGCCCTGTTCCGTGGGGATTTGCTGTCGTTCAGCGGCTTCCTGATTGATACGGCATTGTTGATGTTGATCGCGGTTGGATCCTATCGCGTGACCCTGTCGCGCAAGATGGTTCTGCAATATCCGTGGCATTACGAGCGCGCCGGCCTGTTCGGCTGGCGGGCCAAGGGTCGGTAACGGCCTGTCGGGACCGGCCGTGCACAGACTTTCATCACGGTCGGTCCCTGCATCTTTTTGATGCGGGTTTTGTTGATAAAGCCTTGTTTTTCCAGACGCATTGCGTCACACTGTTGAAACAGTGCTTCACGGGCTGGGGGGTGTGCAGGGCGCTGAAAATCATATATCCGGTTGCATTTCCTTTCCGGAAAACGCCCGCATTTTCCTGCCATCCTTGCTTGTCCATTCCCCGCTGCGGGGATGACCGATCTTTATCGAATCTAGGGAGAGCATCGTATGGGTACGCTTAAGACTGGACTGCTTGCTGCCGCTGCCACCGTCGCCCTGTTTGCCGCTGGCTCTGCCAACGCCGAGATCGTGATTGCGACCGCTGGCCCGATGACCGGCCCCTACGCCGCCTTTGGCGAGCAGATGAAGAAGGGCGCCGAAATGGCCGTCAAGGACATCAACGCCGCTGGCGGTGTCCTGGGCGAAAAGCTGAAGCTGGAAGTCGGTGACGATGCCTGTGACCCGAAGCAGGCCGTGGCCGTTGCCAACCAGTTCGTTAACCAGGGCGTGAAATTCGTCGCCGGTCACTTCTGCTCCGGCTCGTCGATCCCGGCGTCGGCGGTGTACAACGAAGAAGGCATCGTCCAGATTTCGCCCGCTTCGACCAACCCGAAGCTGACCGAACAGAACTTCCCGCTGGTGTTCCGTACCTGTGGCCGCGATGACCAGCAGGGCATCGTTGCCGGCAAGTACATTGCTGACCACTTCAAGGGCAAGAAGATCGCCATCGTCCACGACAAGCAGGCCTATTCCAAGGGTCTGGCGGACGAAACCAAGAAGACCCTCAACGGTCTGGGCATCACCGAAGTGATCTATGAAACCATCACTCCGGGTGAAAAGGACTACTCGGCGCTGGTGACCAAGCTGAAGCAGGCTGGCATCGAAGTCCTGTATTACGGTGGTTACCACACCGAAGCCGGCCTGATCGCGCGCCAGATGCGCGAGCAGAGCATGACCAGCACCCTGATCTCGGGTGATGCCCTGGTGACCGACGAATACTGGTCGATCACCGGCGAAGCCGGCAACGGCACCCTGATGACCTTCGGCCCGGACCCGCGCAAGTCGGAAGCCGCCTCGAAGGTGGTCGCCGAGTTCCGCAAGGACGGCTATGAGCCGGAAGGCTACACCATGTACACTTATGGTGCCATCCAGGCTTACGTGCAGGCCATTGCCGCTGCCAAGAGCACCGAAGGCGCCAAGGTGGCTGCCGCCCTGAAGAGCGGCACCTTTGATACCGTTCTGGGCAAGTTCAACTTCGATGCCAAGGGTGACGTCACGGCTCCGGGGTACGTGATGTACTCCTGGAAGGGCGGCAAGTACGGCTACGCCTCTGAAATGTAAGCTGTTTGCCGCTATCGGTAATCGCTTGCGACCGGAAAGCGCCCAGGGGGAAACCTCTGGGCGTTCTCTTTTTGGTGCCGTGCAATGTGGGCTGTCCTTGAGATTTTTCCGCCAACCTTCTACAGTCCGCGCCAGTGGCAGGGCATCGTCCCTGCAGAGACGAGGCTTTTAGTGGAGTGGTCATCCTATGGCTGGCAGCGTAAACAAGGTAATCCTGATTGGGAACCTCGGGCGTGATCCCGAAGTGCGGACCACTCAGAACGGCGGCAAGATTGTCAACTTCACGCTGGCAACGTCGGAAACGTGGAAAGACCGCCAGAGCGGCGAGCGGCGTGAAAAGACCGAATGGCACCGGGTGGCGGTGTTCAACCCCAATCTGGCCGACATTGCCGAGCGATACCTGCGCAAAGGCTCGAAGGTCTATGTCGAAGGTGCCCTGCAGACCCGCAAGTGGACCGATCAGAGCGGGCAGGAACGCTATACCACCGAAGTCGTGCTGCAGAACTTCCGTGGCGAGCTGACCCTGCTGGACGGTCGTCCGGGGGCTGGTGGCGGCGCTGATGCCGGTGGCTATGGCGATGCGGGCTATGGCGGTGACATGGGCGGTTCGGGCAGCAGCACAGGCGGCGGTTATGGCGGCGGCAGCTATGGCGGCGGCGGCGGTGGCTTTGGCGGTGGTGCAGCCTCGGGCGGGACGCGTCCGGCGGCTGGTGGCGGCGGTCGCTCGTCTGCTGGCGGTTCGGGCTGGGATGCTCCGCCTCCGATGGATCTGGACGACGAAATTCCGTTCTGACGAAAACAGATGGGCGGTGGCGCAGCTTATTTTTGCGCCACCGCCATTTCTTTGGGCTTCTGGTGAATTTCTCCTGCATAGTCGATTGATTTCATTCGGATAAATATCCATTCGGCGAAAGCTGAAAAAACCCGGCCTCCGGCGTCTGCACGGTTGTTCCGGGGTGGGGCGCATGGTACATTTTGCAGCCCCTTTCAGGGGGTGCGGTGCGGGGAGTCTCTCTGCCGTCCGCCAGTTTTGCTATCCGTGACCGAGGCCGTTTTCTGACGGATTTTTCTCTGGTCTGCTGTCCCCCGGCCGGTGTGCCGGATTGTCTGGTTACGCATGCCCCGCATGGGGGTGCGGTCAGCCCGTCCGCTTGCCATATCGCGCCATAGAACCCGAGCTATCAGCCTTGACCGATACGCCCCTTACTCCGCCAGCACTGCCGACCCCTTCGGATCAGGACATCACCCCGGTAACCATCGAAGACGAGATGAAGCGCTCGTACCTCGACTATGCCATGAGCGTGATTGTCTCCCGCGCGCTGCCCGATGTGCGCGATGGCCTGAAGCCGGTGCACCGCCGTATCCTGTACGCGATGAAGGAGGGCGGCTACGACTTCAACAAGCCGTATAAAAAGTCGGCCCGTATCGTCGGGGACGTGATGGGTAAGTATCACCCGCACGGCGACAGCGCGATCTATGATGCCATGGTTCGCATGGCGCAGGATTTTTCCATGCGCCTGCCACTGATCGACGGTCAGGGGAACTTTGGCTCGATGGACGGCGACCCGCCGGCCGCCATGCGGTATACCGAAGCCCGCATGGCCCGGACGGCGCATTCCCTGCTGGATGACATCGACAAGGAAACGGTCAACTTTCAGGCCAACTATGACGAAAGCACCCTCGAGCCGGTGGTGCTGCCTGCCCGCTTCCCCAACCTGCTGGTCAACGGCGCAGGCGGGATTGCGGTGGGGATGGCCACCAACATTCCGCCGCACAATCTGGGCGAAGTGATTGATGCCTGCTGTGCATTGATCGATACCCCGGACCTGAGCGAAGACGAGGTGATGCGCATCATCCCCGGTCCGGATTTCCCGACCGGCGGCATCATTCTGGGTCGTGGCGGCATCCGCTCGGCCTATACCACCGGACGCGGCTCGATCATCCTGCGCGGCAAGGCGGAAATCGAAGAAATCCGTGCCGGGCGCGAAGCGATCGTCGTTACCGAAGTGCCCTATCAGGTCAACAAGGCCTCGATGATCGAAAAGATCGCCGAGCTGGTGCGCGACAAGCGCATCGAAGGCATCTCGGACATCCGCGATGAGTCTGACCGTCGCGGCGTGCGGGTGGTGGTCGAAATCAAGCGCGATGCGGTGCCCGAGGTGGTGCTGAACCAGCTGTACCGCTTTACCCCGCTGCAAACCTCGTTTGGCGTCAACATGCTGGCGATCAACGGTGGTCGCCCGGAAATGATGCGCCTGCGGGAGATCCTGCGGGCCTTCATCGCTTTCCGCGAAGATGTCATCCGCCGCCGGACCATCTATGAACTGGGCAAGTCACGCGAACGGGCCCATGTGTTGGTCGGTCTGGGGATTGCGGTTGCCAATCTGGACGACGTGATTTCGCTGATCCGCTCGGCACCCGATCCGCAGACGGCCCGCGAACAATTGATGGGTCGCGACTGGCCGGCGGCGGACATGCAGCCGCTGATCGAGCTGATCGCCGACCCGGAATATCAGGTGGTGGACTCCCGCTATCGACTGTCGGAGGCTCAGGCCCGAGCCATTCTGGAACTGCGCCTGCACCGCCTGACCGGTCTGGAGCGCGACAAGATTCACGAAGAATTGCGCGGGATCGGCGGGGATATCGAGGAATTCCTGCACATTCTCGGCTCGCACGACCGCCTGTATGAAATTCTGCGCGGCGAACTGGTGGAAATGCGTGACGCCTACGCCACGCCGCGCCGGACCGCCCTCGAAGAGTCCGAGTTTGAACACGACATCGAAGACCTGATTGCCCGCGAAGACATGGTGGTGACGGTGACCAACACCGGCTACATCAAGCGCGTGCCGCTATCGACCTATCGCGCCCAAAAGCGTGGCGGCAAGGGCCGCAGCGGGATGGCGACCAAGGAAGAAGACTTCGTTACCTCGCTGTTCATCGCCAACACCCATTCTCCGATGCTGTTCTTCTCCACCTCGGGGATGGTCTACAAGATGAAGGTCTATCGCCTGCCGCTGGGGACACCCACCAGCCGTGGCAAGGCGCTGGTCAACCTGCTGCCGATTCAGGAAGGCGAAACCATCGCCACCGTGATGGCTCTGCCGGAGGATGAGGAAAGCTGGAGCAACCTGCATGTGATGTTCTCGACCTCCACCGGGAATGTTCGCCGCAACCTGCTGTCGGATTTCACCAACGTGATGTCGAACGGCAAGATCGCGATGAAGCTGGAAGAGGGCGGCGAGCGTCTGGTGGGTGTTGCCACCTGTACCCAGGATGACGACGTGATGCTGTCTACCCGTGGCGGCAAGTGCATTCGCTTCCCGGTTGGTGATGTGCGCGTGTTCGCGGGCCGGACCTCGACCGGCGTGCGCGGCATCAGGCTGGCTGACAGCGATGAAGTGATCTCGATGTCGATCCTGCGCCACGTCGAGTTTTCGATCGAAGAGCGGGCCGCCTATCTGCGGATGGCAGCGCAGGCGCGCCGGACCGAAGGGGCTGACAGCGAAGAACTGTTCTCGGCTGAGGATGGCGACGCTCCGGCGGCGCTGCTGGATGCCGAAACCTTCCAGCGCTTTGCCGAGCTGGACCAGTTCATTCTGACCATCACCGAAAACGGCTTTGGCAAGCGCACCTCGGCCTATGAATACCGGGTGACTGGTCGCGGCGGTCAGGGTTTTGCCAACATCGAAATGACCGAACGCAATGGTGCCGTCGTGGCGTCGTTCCCGATCGGGCACAGCGACCAGATCATGCTGATTTCCAACGGTGGTCAGTTGATCCGTATGGGTGTTAACGACGTGCGTATTGCGGGCCGCAAGACGCAGGGGGTGACCCTGTTCCGCACGGCTTCGGACGAAAAGGTTGTCTCGGCAGCATGGATGCCCGAGATGGGGGATGATGACGCTGCGGATGCCGAACTGGCAGACGGGCAGGCGGCGGATGCTCAGGCAGCGGGGGAACCGACTGCCGCAAGCTCTGACGCAGAATAGGGGGCATGAATGGTCGAGCGTATTGGCGTCTATCCGGGAACTTTTGACCCGATTACCAACGGGCATCTGGATATCATCCAGCGGGCGGCAAAAATGCTCGACCATCTGGTGGTCGGGGTGGCAATCAACGCCGGAAAGGGGCCGCTGTTCAATCTGGAAGAGCGGGTTGCCCTGACCCGGGAAGCCATTGCCACCCTGCCAGTCAACGGTACCCGCATCGACGTGAAACCCTTTGAGGGTTTACTGATGGATTTCGCCGCCGAACAGCACGCCCGCGTGGTGGTTCGCGGGCTGCGGGCAGTGTCGGATTTCGAATATGAATTCCAGATGGCCGGAATGAATGCCCGCCTCAATCCGACCATCGAAACCGTTTTCCTGATGGCCTCGGAACGCTGCCAGTTCATTTCTTCGCGCTTTGTGAAGGAGATCGGGCGACTGGGGGGCAACATCGACAGTTTTGTGACCGTTGGGGTCAAGGCGGCGTTGCTGAAGCGTTTTGCCGAGCAGGCAGAGTGATCTTTACCGGGGTCCGTTGCGGTATGCCCTGTTAAACTCATCGAGTTTGTGCGAAAAAAACCGTCAGCCGTTTTTTGCGCGCAATCCTCGAAGAGGGCGAAATGCCTAAATTCCTGAAATTCCTCCTGGTTGGAGTATTGTTTCTGATGAGCACTGTCACCGAAGCCCCTGCGGCCCAAAAGGACGATCTGGAAAACACCCTGTACATGGACCTGAGCTATGGTCGTGTGGTGATCCGTATGCGTCCCGATCTTGCTCCGGCACATGTGGCCCGGATCAAGGAACTGACCCGTCAGGGGTTCTATGATGGCGTGGTGTTCCACCGTGTGATCTCGGGCTTTATGGCTCAGGGTGGCGATCCGACCGGCACCGGTACCGGTGGTTCGGGCAAGAAGATTCCGGCGGAATTCTCCAAGACCGCCAAGCACCATCGCGGCACCGTGTCGATGGCCCGCGCCCAGGACCCGAATTCCGCCGACAGCCAGTTCTTCATCTGCTTTGAAGACGCTTCATTCCTCGATGGCCAGTACACCATTTGGGGCGAAGTGACCTCGGGCATGGAATTCGTCGATCAAATCAAAAAGGGCACCGGTGCCAACGGTATGGTCGCCTATCCCGACAAGATCGTGAAGATGCAGGTTGCCGCCGACGCGAAGTAAGGCGTCGTCTGGTGTTGGGGGCGTACCGCTGAAAAAAGTACCCGATCCGAAAATAATATGTTGACGGATCATGGTCTTCCAAGTATGGTGCGCCTCCCGACGCCGAGGAGGTCAAATAAACTCTCCGGTGGGTATGATCTCGTAGCTCAGTTGGTAGAGCAGCTGACTTTTAATCAGCGGGTCGCGCGTTCGAGTCGCGCCGAGATCACCATTCAAAAAAGCCGCCAATCCAATGGGTTGGCGGCTTTTTTATCGTTCGTCGACAGGGCGATAAAAAAAACAGGATCATGGAGCGCTGCTCCATACCTCGCCGGGGCCTTGAGGCCCCGGACCCCATTGATTTGATATTGAAAGAAAGAATGGGGGTTCGGGGCCTCAGGCCCCGAGCGGTGCAGGCGGCAGCCTGCTTCTTTCTTTCAACTGCGCGCCCTGATGGCCTGATTTTCCCCGTCGCATCGCTTATGTGAAAAACCGGTTTCCACTTTTTCACACGATGCCTGATTTTTCCCGTCGCATCGCTTATGTGAAAAACCGGTTTCCACTTTTTCACACGATGCTCTAAAGTCCCCCGCACGTTGTCTCACCGATAAAGAGCTAGGGTTCGCCGAATGCGTCTGTCCCGCTACTTCCTGCCCGTCCTTAAGGAAACCCCCGCCGACGCGCAAATTGTGTCGCACCGTCTGATGCTGCGCGCGGGCCTGATCCGCCAGCATACTGCCGGGATTTACAACTGGTTGCCGCTGGGCTATCGCGTTCTGCGCAAGATCGAGCAGATCGTGCGCGAAGAACAGGACCGTTCGGGTGCGGTCGAAATTCTGATGCCGACCGTGCAGTCGGCGGACCTGTGGCGTGAGTCGGGCCGTTACGAAGACTACGGCAAGGAAATGCTGCGCATTGTGGACCGCCACGAACGCGACATGCTGTACGGGCCGACCCACGAAGAAGTGGTGACCGACCTGTTCCGCTCGATTGCGCGCTCCTACAAGGACTTGCCGCGCAACCTGTATCAGATTCAGTGGAAGTTCCGCGACGAAGTGCGCCCGCGCTTTGGGGTGATGCGAGGCCGTGAATTCCTGATGAAGGACGCCTACTCCTTTGATCTGGACGAAGCCGGTGCCCGCCGCGCTTACAACAAGATGTTCGTGGCCTATCTGAATACCTTTGCCCGTCTGGGAGTGAAGGCCATTCCGATGCGTGCCGCCACCGGCCCGATTGGCGGCAACCTGTCGCACGAATTCCTGATCCTGGCCGAAACCGGCGAAAGCGGCGTGTTCGTGCACAAGGGCGTGCTGGACAAGACCGTTCCGGCGGATGTCGATTTTGATGGCGACCTGCAGCCGATCGTTGACGACTGGACCAGCCTGTACGCTGCCACCGACGAAATGCACGAGGAAGGCGCTGGCGCCGAGCTGGGCGACGATCTGGTCTCCGCGCGTGGCATCGAAGTCGGCCATATTTTCTACTTTGGCACCAAGTACTCCAAGCCGATGGGCTGCACGGTGGCCGGGCCGGATGGCGCGCCGGTGGATGTCCACATGGGCTCGTATGGCATCGGCGTGTCGCGTCTGGTGGGGGCGATCATCGAAGCCTGCCATGACGAGGCCGGGATCGTGTGGCCGGAAGAGGTTGCTCCGTTCAAGGTTGGCCTGATCAACCTGAAGTCGGGTGCGGCGGAAACCGATGCGGTTTGCGAAGACCTGTACGCCAAGCTGGAAAAGGCTGGTGTGGACGTGCTGTACGACGACCGCGCCGATGAACGGGCCGGGGCGAAGTTTGCCACCATGGACCTGATTGGTCTGCCGTGGCAGGTGATCGTCGGGCCGAAGGGCGTCGCCGCTGGCGTTGCCGAGTTGAAGAATCGTGCCACTGGCGAGCGTGTTGAACTGTCGTTCGATGCGATTTTGGCCAGGCTGGCTGGTTGATAGCATGATACGGCACCCCTTTCGGGCCATGTTTGGTCCGGAAGGGGTTTTGTCTTTGCGATATGCGCTGCGCCGCATTTTTGACGCAAAGAGCCTCTATTGAGCATTCGACAGGCCCGTGTGGCCGTCTGTTTTTTTATCCAGATAACTCCAGGGGGAATGATGGCCTTTGACGCCTTTGAGCGGATGATGGCTTGGCGCTATCTGCGTGCCCGCCGTAAAGAGGGGTTCGTGTCGGTGATCGCCGGGTTTTCCCTGTTGGGGATTGGCCTGGGCGTGGCGACACTGATCATTGTGATGGCAGTGATGAACGGCTTTCGTCAGGAGCTGATCGGTCGCATTCTGGGGCTGAATGGCCACCTGTCGGTCTATGAAGCCAGCGGCACCATGCCCGACTATCCAAAGCTGATCGCGCCGCTGTCGTCCATTGAAGGCGTGGTGTCGGTTGCTCCGGTGGTCGAGGGGCAGGTGATGGCCTCGGCCAATGGCGCGGCTGGCGGGGCTTTGGTGCGCGGGATGCATGCCGAAGACCTGCAACGGCGGGCCACCATTGCCGATCACATCGTTGACGGGTCACTGAAGAACCTGCAGGGCGACGATGTGGTGATGATCGGCCAGCGGATGGCGCAACGCTATGGTTTGCAGGTCGGCAGTCAGATCAGCCTGATTTCGCCCAAGGGCAATGTGACGGCCTTTGGCTCGGTGCCTCGGGTGCGGTCCTATACCGTGGCGGCGATTTTCAATGTCGGGATGTATGAATACGATTCCAGCTTTATCTACATGCCGTTGGAAGCCGCGCAGACCTATTTCCGCATGGACGGTGGCATCAGCCATCTGGAAGTGATGGTCAAGGAAGCCGAACGGCTGGCGCCGGTGATCCGGGCGATCCAGAGCAAGGTGGGATCACGCTATCTCGCCAATGACTGGACCCAGTCCAATTCCAGCTTCTTTAACGCGTTGCAGGTTGAACGCAACGTGATGTTCCTGATCCTGACCCTGATCATTCTGGTGGCGGCGTTCAACATCATCTCGGGCCTGATCATGCTGGTGAAGGACAAGGGGCGCGACATCGCCATTTTGCGCACCATGGGGGCATCGCGTGGCTCGGTGATGCGGATTTTCTTTCTGGCCGGGGCCAGTGTCGGCGTGTTTGGAACCCTGTTCGGGGTAACGCTGGGGCTGGCATTCGCGGAAAACATCGAAGTCATTCGCCAGTTCCTGCAGGGGCTGACCGGACGCGAGCTGTTCTCGGCGGAAATCTATTTCCTGTCGACCATGCCGGCCAAGGTTGATTACAGCGAAGTCCTGTCGGTGGTGGGAATGGCGGTTGGCCTCAGTCTGGCGGCGACGCTCTATCCGTCTTGGCGGGCGGCCCGCCTCGATCCGGTGGAGGCGCTGCGCTATGAGTGAGGGACAGGCAATGAACGCAATCGCGCTCGATCTGGGGGGGGTCTGGCGGCGGTTCCCGCAGGGGGCCGGGACGCTGGATGTTCTGCGCGGGGTAAACCTGACCATTGCCCGTGGCGAGATCGTCGCGCTGGTCGGGCCGTCGGGGGCCGGGAAGTCAACCCTGTTGCACATCGCCGGGCTGCTGGAGCCGCCGACCGAAGGGCGGGTGATGATCGGGGGTCAGCAGGCCAACGGTCTGGACGATGCCCAGCGGACGCTGTTGCGGCGGGCGCATCTGGGCTTTGTCTATCAGTATCACCACCTGTTGCCGGAATTTTCGGCGGTGGAAAACGTGATCCTGCCGCAGATGATCGCCGGTGTCTCGCGGGGGGCGGCGCGCAAGCGGGCGGTTTCCCTGCTGGAAAGTATGGGGCTGGCGGCGCGTATTGACCACCGTCCCGGACAATTGTCGGGCGGTGAGCAGCAGCGTGTGGCGATTTGCCGGGCGCTGGCCAACAAACCGGCCCTGCTGCTGGCCGACGAGCCGACCGGCAATCTGGACCCCAATACCTCGGAGACTGTTTTCGCCGAGTTGCTGCGGTTGGTGCGGGATGAAGGGTTGTCGGCCCTGATTGCCACCCATAACCCCGAGTTGGCGCGCCGGATGGACCGGATGGTGACCTTGCGCGATGGTCTGGTGTGCGAGGTTTCGCCTGCCTGACGGGCGAAAAAAGGGGAGATGGGCTACATTTTAGGGAGCCTTCTCTTGTCTGCACTCTGGGGGTGTGTTTCACTCCCCGCCCGGTATGGAAATAACGTGCGGGGAGTGTAAAATGGGTGTATTTTTCCGTAACTGCTCTTATAAATTGCTTTTGAGCGGTGTGGTGATGGCTGCTTTGGGCAGCCACGCCGCCAATGCCGAAGTTGGTGAAACGGGAACCTTGACCGCAACCACCGCCTGCGAGGCCTATAGCAGCAAAAACACCAAAGCCAATCCCGGCAACGTGCTGCTGGAAGTCGGCAAGGCCTATAAAGTCAGTGGCCGCAATGCGACCGGTGGTGAATGGCTGCATATCTCGGTTGACGGCGTGGAAACGCCACGCCGGTGGGTCAATCAGAGCTGCGGCACGCTGGTGGTGCAGGCGCAGGAGCCTGCTTCTGCTCCGGCCTCTGGCGAGCAAAAGGCCGCAGATGCCAAGCCCGCCGGGCAAAAACCCGCCGAACCACAAAAAGAGCCAAAGTCCGCCGCCGACGAGGCAAAGAAGTCCGATGCGCCCAAGCCGACCTTTGCGCCGTTCTTTGACAGCGTGGCACAGACCCCGGTGGATGACACCCCGGCGGTTCCAACCCTCAGTGCCTTTGATGCGGCAATCCTGACCATCTGTGGCCCGTGGGACAGCACGCCGCAGGCCAAGGACTTTGAAAGCGCCCTGCTGACGGTGTTCCCGGAACAACTCTCTGCCATTCAGAAGGCGGTCGGCGGTGGCCTGACCACGCCGAACGCACCGACCGCGACCTTTGCGCAGGAACTGACGGCGGCATGGTTTGACAACAAGGCGTTCAAGCATGTCTTCTGCGGCGAGCCGAACAAGAAATCGTTGGGCGGTCTGCATTTCGAGGGGCGCTATCTGCAGGCCCAGCGCGCCGGTTGGGCGGGGCGGCTGGACGGCCCGCAGTGTGACAAGGGCGAGGTGAAGGCTCCGGTCTACAGTGTTGGGGTGTCTTTCCTGACCCCCGACGGCGGGGCGGAAAAGGCTTGCCCGAAAAGCTATGTGCATGGCGAGGGGGCGCTTGACATCCTTATCCATGGCACTCAAGCTTTGAAAGCTGCTCGAAACTGGGCAAAGCCAGAAGATAAATCTGCATGTGTCGCTAATATCAGCACGACACAAGGCGATTATGCGGCTTTGCTGGTTATTAAGAAGCAGGCTGTTGTCACATTCTATCCGGTGGCTTCCCCCAGCACCAAGGAACGCTCCTGCCAGTAATGTGTCAGGAAAAAAAAGGTGGAGGGAAGTCACGTCCTCCGCCTTTTTTGTGGGCGGGTCTGCGATGAAAGCATCATGAGCTACGCAAACTTTGTCCATCTGCGCGTCCACACGGCCTATTCGATGTCCGAAGGGGCCATTGCGACCAAAAAAATCGGCAAAATGTGTAAAGAGATGGCCATGCCTGCGGTGGCCATCACCGATACGCGCAACCTGTTTGCGGGCCTTGAATTTTCGACCATGGTGGCAGGGGAAGGCGTGCAGCCGATCGTTGGCTGTCAGGTTTCTCTACAGCAGGAGGTGGGTGAGGCTCCGCGCGGGTTTGGCAATCGCGATGCCCGTGGTCCTGAACCCGATGATCTGGTGCTGTTGTGCCAGAATGATGCCGGTTATCGCAATCTGCTGAAGCTGGTGTCCTCGGCCTATATGGAGACACTGGGGCACGAAACCCCGCACATTACCTGGGATCAGCTGGCGGCGTACAATGACGGGCTGTTGTGCCTGACCGGCGGGGTGTCCGGCCCGATTGGCCGCTTGCTGCTGGCCGGACAGAAAGACGAGGCCCAGGCTGCGCTGGCACGGCTTAAGGCGTTATTTCCCAAACGACTGTACGTCGAAATTCAGCGTCATGATTTGCCGGACGAAGACCGCATTGAAGGCGATCTGATCGATCTGGCCTATAAACTCGATATCCCGCTGGTGGCGACCAACGATTGCTATTATCCCGACGCCGGGATGTACGAAGCCCATGATGTGCTGATCTGCATGGCGCAAAAGGCGACGCTAAGCCAGAATGACCGCCGCCGCCTGACGCCGTATCATTATTTCCGCTCGCCGGAGGAAATGCGCGAGCTGTTCAAGGACCTGCCCGAAGCGGTCGACAATACGATGGTGATTGCGCAGCGCTGCGCGTTCATGGTCGAAAAGATCAACCCGATCCTGCCGCGCTCGGCCCGTGCGGCGGAGCTGTCCGAAGAAGAGACCCTGCGCAAGATGGCCGAAGACGGCCTGAAATTCCGCCTGAAGACGCAAGTCTACAGGGAGGAGATGCCGCAGGAAGAACGCGATGCCCTCGCCAAAAGCTATTGGGAACGGCTGGAATTCGAGCTGGGTGTGATCATTCAGATGGGGTTCCCCGGCTATTTCATCATCGTGGCCGACTTCATCCAGTGGGCCAAGGATCATGATATCCCGGTGGGGCCGGGCCGTGGCTCGGGGGCAGGGTCGCTGGTGGCGTGGGCGCTGACCATTACCGACCTTGATCCGCTGCGCTTTCAGTTGCTGTTCGAACGCTTCCTGAACCCGGAACGCGTGTCGATGCCTGACTTTGACGTCGATTTCTGTCAGGAACGTCGCGAAGAGGTGATCCAGTACGTGCAGGGTGCCTATGGTGTTGATCGCGTGGCGCAGATCATCACCTTTGGAAAGCTGCAGGCGCGGGCGGTGTTGCGCTCGGTTGGGCGTGTGCTGGAAATGCCGCTGGGCTACGTGGACAAAATCTGCAAGATGGTCCCCAACAACCCGGCCAACCCGGTGACGCTGAAGGAAGCCATCGAGCAGGAACCGCAGCTTCAGGCCCTGCGTGACAGTGACCCCAACGTGGCTCAGTTGCTGTCGATCGGGCAAAAGCTGGAAGGTCTGTACTCGCACGCCTCGACCCACGCCGCCGGGGTGGTGATCGGTGATCGGCCACTGAACGAGCTGGTCCCGCTGTACCGCGACCCCAATTCCGACATGCCGGTGACCCAGTTCAACATGAAATGGGTGGAATCTGCCGGGTTGGTGAAATTCGACTTCCTCGGCCTGAAAACCCTGTCGGTGTTGCAGGAAGCGGTGCGGTTGCTGAAACTGCGCGATATCCACATCGATCTGACCCGTGTGCCGCTGGACGATGCGCCCTCCTATGAAATGCTGGCCCGTGGCGATACCGCCGGGGTGTTCCAGCTGGAATCACAGGGGATGCGCGACGTTCTGACCAAGCTGAAACCTGACTGTCTGGAAGACATCATCGCCGTGGTGGCCCTGTATCGTCCAGGGCCGATGGATAACATCCCGTCCTACATCGCCCGTAAAAAGGGCGACGAGGTGGTGGATTACATGCACCCGGACCTGGAGCCGATCCTGAAGGAAACCTACGGGATCATGATCTATCAGGAACAGGTGATGCAGGCCGCGCAGGCTCTGGCGGGCTATTCGCTTGGCGGCGCTGACTTGCTGCGTCGCGCGATGGGGAAAAAGATCAAGGAGGAAATGGACAAGCAGCGCGAGATGTTCGAGGACGGCTGTGAGTCCCGGGGGACACCGCGCAAACGTGCCGCTGAAATCTTTGACACCATCGCCAAGTTTGCCGGCTACGGCTTCAACAAGTCGCACGCGGCCGCCTATGCGCTGGTGGCCTATCATACCGCCTATCTGAAGGCCAATTATCCGGTCGAGTTCATGGCGGCGATCATGACCTACGACTTGCAGAACACCGACAAGCTGGCCGGGTTCAAGGCCGAATTGCAGCGCCTGAAACTGCCGTTGCTGCCGCCGGATGTCAGTGCCTCAGAGGTGCGGTTCTCGGTTGAATTCAGCGATGCCTATCCCAAGGGAGCGGTGCGCTATGCGCTGGCGGCGGTGAAGGGTGTTGGCGAAGCGGCGATGGCCGGGCTGGTGAAGGAACGGGAAAAGGGCGGACGGTTCGTTTCGTTGCATGATTTCGCCAAACGCATCGACCCCAAGACGGTCAACAAGCGCATTCTGGAAAACCTGGCGCGGGCCGGGGCGTTCGACACGCTGCATCCCGATCGGGCCGAGGTGTTCAACGGCATTGAAGCCCTGATGAAGTATGCGCAGGCGGCCTCCGAAGAACGGTTATCGGCGCAGGTTTCGCTGTTTGGGGGGGCTGACGATACGCCAAAGTTCACCCTGCCGCGTCTGGAACGCCCGTGGACCAAGACCGAGATGCTGAACGAAGAACGTGCCGCCATCGGCTTTTTCCTGTCGGCTCATCCTCTGGACAGCTATGCCACTACCCTTGAGCGCCTGTCGGTGGTGAAGTCATCGGATTTGGTGACCTATTTGCGCAATGGCGGGCAATCGCCGGTGAAAATGGCGGCGATTGTCGGTGGGCGTAAGGAAAAGGTCGGCAAGAACGGCTCTCGCTATGCTTTTGTCTCCCTGTCGGATGCCGGGGGGGCCTATGAAGCGATGTTCTTCTCCGAAGTCCTCAATGCCTCGCGTGAGCAGCTGGATTCCGGTCAGGCCTTGTTGATCACCATTGACGCCCGTCTGGATGGCGAGCAGTTGCGGTTGGGTGGCCAGCATGTCGAATATCTCGACGATGCGGTGTCAAAAGCGACGAAAAAAGTGATGGTTTACTTTTCTGATGAACGGGCCGTCCCCACGTTAAGGCAGATCATCAGCCAGGATGGCCGGGGGCATGGTCGCATTGTTCTGGTCGCTTGCAATGCGGCTCAGGAAGTGGAAATACAACTCAACGAAGGCTTCCAGTTGGCTGGTGCAACCATTGGGGCTTTGAAAGATGCGCCTGGGGTGATAAACGTGCGGGAAGTATAATGCCCGAATAAAGATGTCATGTCTGATTCATCTGGGGGTGCTGATGCGGTTTACGATCAAGGTGAAACTGGCTTTGGTGGCGGTCATTGTCGCTGTTGCCATGGGTGCGCTTGCTGTCGGGGCTTTGTATACAAACCACACGCTGTCTGATGCGCTGAATGAACGTGGACAGCGTGATGCCGAGGCACAGATTTTTGCCGACATGAACCTGGTCATCAACGACATACAACTGGCGGCAATGGATACGCTGGTTGATGCCGACGAAAAGGTGATCCACCCCGACCGGATGAAGATCATGGTCGATGGCGCCGACTTTCTGGGCAAGAATGTCGATAAGCTACAGGCCCGGGCGACCACCCCTGAGGAAGTCGAGCTGGCGAAGACCTTTGCTGCCAAGGTCGAGACCTACACTGCCATTGCCACCACGCGTCTGCCGTCGGCCATTCGGCGGGGCAACCAGATGGTTCTGGGGGTCATTGACGATGACATGGACAAGGTCTCGGGCGAGTTGTCGGAAATTCTGGACACCTTTCGGCAAAAGGTGATTGCCGATCGTGAAAAGTCAGCCCAGTTTACTTTGGACACCTTGTCAGCAGCCAGTACCGCCGTTTCGATCATTGCCGGGGGGAGCCTGCTGGTGGTGGTCGTGACTTTAGGGCTGATCTCCTTGTCGATCATTCGTCCGGTGAATGCCCTGTCGCAAGCGATGCGGGCGCTGGCGAACAAGGAGCAGAACGTCTCCATTCCGGCCACCGGCAAACGCGATGAAATCGGCGACATGGCCCGCTCGGCGGCGACGCTGAAGGAAAGTGTCGACGAAGCATTCCGCCTGAAGCAAATGGTCGATGTCCAGCCCGCCCGCGTCATGTTGTGTGAGCCTGACGGGCTGACCATTACCTATGCCAACAACGCCGCCAAGGAAATCCTGCAGCGGTTCGGTGACCGTCTGGGCTGTGCTGCCGAGGATGTGATTGGCCGCCCGGTGATGTCGTTTCACAAGAACGGCGACTTCGTCCGCAAGATTTTGGGCGATCCGTCAAAACTGCCTTACAAGGGCAAGTTCACCATGGCCGGGATCACCATCGAGAACTACGTCAGTCCGATCTATGACGCCCGGGGTGACTATCTGGGGCCGATGCTGAACTGGGATGATGTGACCAAGTACGTCGCCATGGCCGATGACTTTGAAAAGCAGGTGCGGGTGATTGCGCGGAATGTCAAGGACGCTGCCCAGTCACTGGAAGACGCCGCACAGGAAATGACCCAAAGTTCGGTTGATACGGTCCAGCGAACGGATGCCGCGGCGCAGGCGGCCGGAATGGCCAATGCCAGTGTGCAGACGGTGGCCTCGGCGGCCGAGGAACTGAGCGCGTCAATCGAAGAAATTGCACGCAATGTGGCACAGGCTTCGGTCATTACCCAACAGGCTGTCGGGCAGGCTGAACGGACATCGAACAACATTCAGGGGCTGGAACAGGCCTCTCACCGCATTGGAGAGGTGGTGAACCTGATCACCGATATTGCCAATCAGACCAATCTGCTGGCGTTGAATGCCACCATCGAGGCCGCTCGCGCCGGGGATGCGGGCAAGGGCTTTGCGGTGGTGGCCAACGAGGTCAAGAATCTGGCCAGCCAGACGGCCCGCGCAACGGGTGAAATTTCGTCGCAGATCTCGGAGATCCAGCAGGCAACAGCGGTGGCGGTGGAGGATATTGCGGCGATCACCACGGTGATTGCGGAAATCAGCACCATTTCTGAAACCATCGCGCAAACGGTTGAACAGCAAGGTGCGGCAACGCGGGAAATCAGCCACAGCGTACAGCAGGCGGCTGAAGGAACGATGGAAGTGACCGCAGACATGGAGCAAATGTCGTCGTCGGTGTCGCGGGTCAAGCATGTCTCGGAAGGGGTGCTGGGGTCTGCGTCGGAACTGACCCGGCAGGCCGAGGCGCTGGGGGGTGAGGTTGACCGCTTCCTTGATGTGATTCGCAATACCTGACCGGCTGCCGGACCATGCCGCCAGCGGGTGTTTTTTCCTGCTGGCGGGGGTGTCTGGTTGATGAAAATGCATTTGACCCCCAACTGTCACACATCAGGGCTTGCCTTCGCGATCAAGCGAGGTTAAAAGGCGGCCCATGAAACAACGCACGCGGGCTGCGGCCGTCTGTCCTTATGGCAGCGTCCATCCGGTGCCGGGAATGGTCCCGGTCACTTGTCCCGCGGAGGCATAACCGGAAAAGGTTTAAAGACATGGCTCTTCCGTCTTTTAGCATGCGTCAACTGGTCGAAGCTGGCTGCCACTTCGGTCACAACACCCGCCGCTGGAACCCGCGCATGGCGCCGTTCCTGTACGGCGTGCGTGACGGCGTGCACATCATCGACCTGCAGCAGACCGTTCCGATGCTGCACCGCGCCATGGAAAAGGTGCGCGAAGTGACCGCCGCCGGTGGTCGCGTGCTGTTCGTCGGCACCAAGCGCCAGGCTCAGGACATCATTGCTGAATCCGCCCGCAAGTGCGGCCAGTACTACGTCAACCACCGTTGGCTGGGCGGCATGCTCACCAACTGGAAGACCATCTCGCTGTCGATCAAGCGTCTGCGCGAGCTGGAAGAGCTGCTGGGCAGCGGTGAAGTGCGCGGGCTGACCAAGAAGGAACAGCTGAACCTGACCCGCGAAATGGACAAGCTGGAACGCGCTCTGGGCGGCATCAAGGAAATGGGCGGCCTGCCGGACGTTCTGTTCATCATTGACGTCTGCAAGGAATCGCTGGCCGTTCAGGAAGCCAACAAGCTGGGTATCCCGGTGATCGGCGTGCTGGACTCCAACGCCAACCCGTCGGGCATCGACTTCCCGGTTCCGGGTAACGACGATGCCATCCGCGCCATCAAGGCCTACTGCGACCTGATGGCCGGTTCGGTTCTGGACGGCATTCAGGCCCAGATGTCGGCCGCCGGTGTGGATCTGGGTGCTGCCGAGCACACCCCGGTTGAAGCCGCTGTTGCCGAAACCGAACAGACCGCCTAACCGGTTTTCTGTGACGTGACATGGCGGCGGCTTTTGGTCGCCGCCTTTGTTTTATCCTTTCGTCTGCCCCGCTAAGGGGTCACTTTGACGTACAAATAGGAAAGAGGGTTTTCTCATGGCCGAGATTACTGCTGCCCTGGTGAAGGACCTGCGCGAAAAGACCGGCGCTGGCATGATGGATTGCAAGAAGGCGCTGGCCGAAACCGGTGGCGACCTCGAAGGTGCCATTGACTGGCTGCGCAAGAAGGGCCTGGCCGCTGCTGCCAAGAAGGCCGGTCGCGTTGCCGCCGAAGGTCTGGTTGCCGTTGCCGGCGCTGGCAACAAGGCTGCCGTGGTCGAGCTGAACGCTGAAACCGACTTCGTTGCCCGTAACGATGGCTTCCAGGATTTCGTCAAGGGCGTCGCCGCCGTGGCGCTGGACGTTGTTGGTGATCTGGAGCAGCTGAAGGTTGCCGCCTATCAGGACACCGGCCGTAACGTTGCCGACCAGGTGACCCACATGATCGCCACCATTGGCGAAAACATGAACCTGCGTCGTTCGACCGGCCTGTCGGTTGCCAACGGTGTGGTTGCCTCGTACATCCACTCTGCCGTGGCTCCGGGCCTGGGCAAGATCGGTGTTCTGGTCGCCCTGGAATCCGAGGGCGATGCCGCCCGTCTGGAAGAAGTGGGCAAGCAGATCGCCATGCACGTGGCTGCCGCCAACCCGCAGTTCCTGAACCGCGACAGCGTTGACACCAGCGCTCTGGATCGTGAACGCGCCGTGCTGGTCGATCAGGCCCGCGCTTCGGGTCGCCCGGAAGAGATCATCGAAAAGATGGTCGAAGGCCGCCTGCGCAAGTACTACGAAGAAGTCTGCCTGCTGGAGCAGGTGTTCGTGATCGACGGCGAAAGCAAGATCAGCAAGGTTGTCGAAAACCTGGCCAAGGAACTTGGCAAGCCGGTGGCTCTGACCGGTTTCGTGCGCTACGCCCTGGGCGAAGGCATCGAAAAGGAAGAGAGCGACTTCGCTGCCGAAGTGGCTGCTGCCGTTAAGGGCTAAAGCATTTTCAAGTTGACCATTTATGGTTAACGGCTCGGAAAATGCGGCATCGAAAGTGGAGAGCGTTGTTCGCGCGTCGTCAAAACGCTCTCCTGTTCGTCTTGTCGGGGCGATCTTTCCACCCCGCAGGTCGGCTGGTGCCTGTGCTAACGAAAAGCCGTCCTGCACTTTTGTCAGGGCGGCTTTTTGGTGTCCGGGTGTGTCGGCATACTGTTGTCCATGCAAAAAAGGACGACAGCGCCCCGGTTTCGTGTAATATGCCGACACGTCGGTTGGGGGAATGCTCCGGGGCTGGGTGCCCTGATGCTTTCTTTCCTGATTTCCTGTTTGATTGTCAGAGGCTTATCGCATGCCCAGCCTGAAAGATTTTCGTCGTGTTCTGCTGAAGATTTCCGGCGAAGGGTTGATGGGATCCCGTGACTACGGCCTTGATACCACGATTGTCGGGCGCATTGCCCAGGACATCAAGGATGTGGTGCAGCAAGGGATTCAGGTCTGTCTGGTGATCGGCGGCGGTAACATTTTCCGGGGCGTCAAGGGCGCCGCCGAAGGAATGGACCGCACCAGCGCCGACTACATGGGAATGCTGGCAACGGTGATGAATGCGCTGGCCGTCCAGAATGCATTGGAACAGGTCGGTGTTTCCACTCGCGTGCAGTCGGCCATTCCGATGTCTGCCGTGTGCGAGCCGTATATCCGTCGCCGGGCTGTGCGCCACATGGAAAAGGGTCGGGTGGTGATTTTCGCCGCCGGGACCGGCAATCCGTTCTTTACCACCGATACCGCTGCTGCCTTGCGTGCGATCGAAGTCAACTGTGATGCCCTGCTGAAGGCGACGCAGGTCGATGGTGTCTATTCCGCCGATCCGAAATCCGATCCGCAGGCAACCCGTTATGAAGCGTTGAGCTATACCGAAGTCCTGACCAAGGACCTGCGGGTCATGGACGCTTCGGCAATCGCGCTGGCGCGTGAAAACCGCATGCCGGTGGTTGTGTTCAACATGCATGGTCAGGGCGCATTTGGCCAGGTCATGCGCGGCGAAGGCCGCTATACCATCATTACCGAGGAGAATTAACCGTGTCCGGAGATGGCGTTACCTACGCAGCACTGAAAAAGGACATCAAGCACCGTATGGATCAGACGGTGGAAGTCCTGAAAAAGGAATTCTCTGGTCTGCGGACCGGTCGCGCGGCGACCAGCCTGCTGGACCCGGTGATGGTCGAAGCCTATGGTCAGAGCATGCCTTTGGCCCAGGTTGGTACCGTCAGCGTTCCCGAATCGCGCATGCTGTCGGTTCAGGTGTGGGACAAGACGATGGTCAAGGCGGTCGAGAAGTCGATCCGCGATGCCGGTCTGGGGCTGAACCCGCAGGCTGATGGCCAGTCGGTGCGTATTCCGATCCCGGCCCTGACCGAGGAACGCCGTCAGGAACTGGGCAAGGTTGCCGCCAAGTACGCCGAGGCCGCCCGCGTGGCGGTGCGCAACGTGCGTCGCGATGGTAACGACAGCCTGAAGAAGATGGAAAAGGCCAACACCATCTCGCAGGACGAAGCCCGCCAGTACCAGACCGAAGTCCAGCAGCTGACCGATGACGCGATCAAGCACATCGACGAAACGCTGGCGCACAAGGAAAAGGAAATCATGCAGGTCTGACCGTCAGGTTGACCTGTTGGGCCGGGCCGATGTCCGGCTGATGATGAAAGGGCAGGCGTCCATCCGGGCGCCTTTCCTTTATGGCTGCGCAGAGGGCTCCCCCCTTGCACAGAAATGGCTGCGCGCGAAAGGAAAGCTGTGCTTCGTCAACGAATCCTCTCGGCTCTGGTGATGGCTCCGCTGGCTTTGGGGGCCGTTTGGGCAGGGTCGCCGGTCTTTAACGCGCTGGTGGCCTGTGCGGCTGCGGTGATGGCGTGGGAATGGGACCGGATCTGCCGGGGCCGGTTCAGCAACAGTGGCAAGATTGCCGCCTGTGCCGTGTTTGCCGCCGGGCTGTTGGGGGGCTATGCCCCTGTTGCGGCTCTGGGGGTGGTGTGGTGCGGGATGCTGGCTGCGGCGGCCTTTTCGCGCTCGGGCTGGCTGGCGATGGGGGCGTTGTATATCGGCGTGCCGGTGGTGGCGCTCAGCTGGGTGCGTGAAGCTGGCGGCTTGACCACTTTGCTGTGGTTGCTGGCGATTGTCTGGGCAACGGACATTGGTGCCTATGCTGCCGGGCGGACCATTGGCGGGCCAAAGCTCGCCCCCCGGATCAGCCCGAACAAGACCTGGGCTGGATTGATCGGCGGTGTGACCGCGGCTGTTCTGGTTGGTGATCTGGTTCTGTGGATCACGGACATCCCGCATGTGGGCGTCTTGAGCCTGTTTTCGGCCGTGCTGGCCGCGGTGTCCCAGATTGGTGACCTGTTTGAATCCTCGGTCAAGCGACGGTTCCAGGTCAAGGATTCCAGTAACATTATCCCCGGTCACGGCGGCGTTCTTGACCGGGTGGACGGATTGATTGCCGCTGCGCCTCTGGTGGCGCTGGCGGTGCTTGCCATGGATGGCGGGCTGGAGGTATGGCGATGACGGATACGCAGCGGACGGTCACGGTTCTCGGCTCCACCGGTTCGATCGGGCGGAACACGCTGGATCTGATCGAACGCAACCGCAGTGCCTATCGCGTCGAGGCGCTGGTTGCGCACCGGAACGTCGATCTGCTGATTGCGCAAGCTCGGTCCGTTCGTCCGCAGTGCGCGGTGGTGGCCGATGAAGCCTGTTATGCTGCCCTGAAGGATGGTCTGGCCGGAACCGGCATTGCGGTGGCGGCTGGCGCGGCGGCGGTGGTCGAAGCGGCGCAGCGGCCAGCGGAGTGGGTGATGTCGGCAATCGTCGGGGCCGCCGGGCTGGAGCCAACCATGGCCGCGGTCCGTCGCGGCTCTGTGGTGGCGCTGGCCAACAAGGAATCGCTGGTCTGTGCCGGTGATCTGATGATGGCCGAGGTGCAGAAATCGCAGGCAACCCTGTTGCCGGTTGATTCCGAGCATTCTGCGATTTTTCAGGTCTTTGACTTTGACCGTCCGCAGTCAATTGAAAAAATCATCCTGACCGCCTCGGGGGGGCCGTTCCGCACATGGGAACGCTCCGCGATGGCCAGTGTCACACCGCAACAGGCGGTGGCACATCCGAACTGGTCGATGGGGGCCAAAATCTCGGTGGACTCTGCCACCATGATGAACAAGGGCCTTGAGCTGATCGAGGCCCACCACCTGTTCGGCCTGCCCGAGCACCAGATTGACATTCTGGTCCATCCGCAGTCGGTGATCCATTCGATGGTGTCCTATGTTGATGGATCGGTGCTGGCCCAGTTGGGCACCCCGGACATGCGCACCCCGATTGCGGTGGCGCTGGCCTGGCCAGCCCGCATGGAAGCGCCGTCACCCCGGCTCGATCTGGCGGCGGTTGCGCAATTGACCTTTGAATCTCCTGATCATCACCGCTTTCCGGCCCTGTCTTTGGTCCGGGGTGCCTTGCAAAGCGGGGGGGCGGCTCCTACTATCATGAACGCTGCCAACGAAGTGGCAGTTGCCCGGTTCCTGGCTGGTGGATTGGGATTCCTGGAAATTACGGCGGTGGTCGAACAGACCCTGGCCGATCTGGGGGCTCCGGCGATGTCCAGTCTGGAGGATTTGTTTGCGTTTGATACGCAAGCGCGCCACCATGCGGCGGTCCTGTGCCAGAAGCGGTCACAGGCAGCAGCCTCGGGCATATCATAAACAGTAGATAGTTGAGGCAATGGACGCTCTTTCCTCCTTGTTGACTACCGGCGGGTCGTTTCTGGTTCTGTTGACCGTTGTGGTGTTCGTCCACGAGCTGGGGCATTTTTTGATTGCCCGCTGGAACGGGGTGAAGGTCGAAGTCTTTTCGGTTGGCTTTGGGCGTGAACTGGTGGGCTTTTATGACCGCCACGGGACGCGCTGGCGCCTCAGCCTGTTGCCCTTCGGCGGTTATGTGAAATTCTTCGGCGATGCCGATGCCGCCAGCGCGACCGAAGATGACCTGAACGGCCTGACAGAGGACGAGCGGAAGGTCGCTTTCCCCTGCCAGCCGCTATGGCGCAAGGCGGCTATTGTCTTTGCCGGACCGGCGGCGAATTTCGTGTTTGCCATTCTGGTGTTTGCCGTTGTGTTCATGACCGTCGGTCGTCCGATGGCTCCGGCGGTGATCGGATCGGTGCGGGTTGACAGTGCGGCGGCAACGGCAGGTTTGCTGGCCGGTGACCGCATTGTGGCCATCGCTGGTCATCCGGTAGAAGAATTTGCCGATGTCCAGCGGCTGGTGCCGTTGTACGGAATGGATGCCATGCCGGTCACTGTGGTTCGTGACGGCGGCGAACTGACGGTGACAACTCACCCCAAATCCCTTGACGAACAGGGGAACCGCCTGCCAGCCCCGATCCTGGGGGTTGTCATTTCCCAGTCTTCGGTAGAAGTTAAATCCTTGGGTCCGATCGAGGCGGTTGGGCAGGCGTTTGAAAATACCTGGACCATTACCGCGTCGACGGTGGTGGCGATGGGGCAGATGGTGCGCGGTGACCGTGGAACCGAAGATCTGGGGGGGCCGATCCGGATCGCCGAGTTCTCGGGGCAGGCTGCGCGCAATGGCCTTTTGAGCTTTGTGACCTTTATCGCTGTCTTGTCGATCAATCTGGGCCTGATTAATTTGCTGCCGGTGCCGGTCCTGGATGGCGGTCATCTGGCTTTGTATGCTATTCAAGCGATCCGAGGACGTCCTTTGGGGGAACAGGCCCAGGGGATCGGTGTAAAAATCGGGCTGGTATTCGTTATCGGCTTGATGATTTTTTCAACGTGGAACGATATCCTGCGGCTGGTCCGTGGATAAGGACTGTAGGATGATATCCGGTCCGGTTGTGAAGGGGGCTACCTTGGTGCGTCGTGCGCTGTCTTGTGGTCGCTTGCTGGCGGCTCGTCTGTCCCGTGTGGGGCTTGGCAGGGTTTTCGCTGGTGCGATGGTTCTCGCGGTCGGGATCAGCCCGTTGGCTGGTCAGACGGCGTGGGCGCAGTTTACCGTCAATACCGGGGTGCCCGGCCAACAGGCGGCTCCGACGCCAACGCCGACGCGACCGGTTGCTCCGGTTGCGCGCAAGGCTCCGGTGGTGTCGCCGGTTGCGGCGACCACCCCGGCGGCGGCACCTGTTGCCGAACCGGCGGCATCCGTGGTGCCCGAGGCTTCTGGCGGGACCATCGCCAGCGTGGCGGTCACCGGCAACCAGCGTATCGAGGCTGACACCGTTCGCGCCTACATGGTGCTGAAAGACGGTGATACCTTTGACAGCGCCCGCATGGACCAGTCGCTGAAGAGCCTGTTCGCCACCGGCCTGTTTGCCGACGTGGCGATGGCGCGCCGGGGCAATGATCTGGTGGTCAAGGTGGTCGAAAACCCGATCATCAACCGGATCGCCTTTGAAGGGAACAAGCGCGTCGAAGACGACAAGCTGCAGGCGGAAATCCAGCTGCATCCGCGTCAGGTTTACACCCGCACCAAGGTGCAGGAAGACGTCAAGCGTATTCTGGACGTTTATCGCCGGTCGGGCCGTTTCGCCGTGACCGTTGATCCCAAGGTGATCCAGCTGGAACAGAACCGCGTCGATCTGGCCTTTGAAATCAACGAAGGGCCGTCGACCTATATTCGCCGGATCAACTTTGTCGGTAACCAGAAATTCAGCGACAGCCAGCTGCGCGAAGTGATCTCTTCGCGTGAAGAGCGTTGGTATCGCTTCTTCTCGTCGGCGGATACCTATGACCCGGACCGCCTGACCTATGACCGCGAATTGCTGCGCCGCTATTATCTGCGCAACGGCTATTCCGATTTCCGCGTGGTGTCTGCCGTGGCCGAGCTGAGCCCGGACCGCGAGAGCTTTTTCGTCACCATCACCCTCGACGAAGGGGAACGCTACAAATTCGGCGATCTGAACGTCGAAGTGGCAATTCCGGACGTGTCTGCCGACAGCCTGCGTCCGCACATCGTTGGCCAGAGCGGCGACTGGTACAACGCCGATCAGGTCGAAGATACCGTGCAGGCGATGACCGATGCGATGGGGGCTTTGGGGTATGCCTTTGTTGATGTGCGTCCGCGTGTCAAGCGCGACAAGGAAAAGCGCATCATCAACATCACCTATGCCATTCAGGAAGGCCCGCGGGTGTTCGTTGACCGTATCGACATTACCGGCAACGTGCGAACCCTGGACGAAGTGATCCGGCGTGAAATGCAGTTGGTCGAAGGCGATGCCTTCAACACTGCCAAGATGCGCCGTTCCAAGGAAAAAATCCGTAACCTTGGCTTCTTTGACAAGGTGGAAGTGACCAACGTTCCGTCCGAAGTTGCCGCCGACCGGACCGTCGTGCAGGTTGATGTGCAGGAAAAATCCACCGGCGAACTGAGTTTCGGCGTTGGCTGGTCGTCGTCGGCCGGGGCGCTGTTTGATGCCTCGATCCGCGAACGCAACCTGCTGGGGCGTGGTCAGGACCTGAAGCTGGGTCTGCAGATCGCCGAGCGCAAGCAGAGCGTGGACCTGAGCTTCACCGAGCCGTACTTCCTTGATCGTCCGCTGGCTGCCGGTTTTGACCTGTATTCGACCACGCAGGACCTGCAGGACGAATCTTCCTATGACATTTCGGAAACGGGTGGGGCGGTTCGTCTGGGGTTCAACTATAACCAGTATCTGCGCCAGACCCTGAAATACTCGCTGACCAAGACCACCATCAAGAGCGTGGCCAGCGATGCGTCGATCTACATCAAACAGATCGAAGGCGACAGCGTGCTGTCACAGTTCTCTGAATCCATCGCTTATGACCGTCGTAACAGCGCGGTTGATCCGAGTGAAGGCTATTTCATCCGCGTTGGTGCCGACTTCGCCGGTCTGGGCGGGAATGAATCCTTCGTTCGGTCGACCATCGATGCGGCGCAATACTTCCCGATTGACGATGATGTGGTGCTGACCATTTCCGGTGAAGCCGGGGTGATCGGCGGTATTCTGGACAAGGACGTGCGTCTGCAGCGTAACTTCAATCTGGGTGGGGACAACCTGCGCGGCTTTGAAAGCGGCGGTGCCAGCCCGCGCGATACCAGCACCGATGATGCCCTTGGTGGTACCTGGATTGCCACCGCCAGCGCGGAAATGCGCTTCCCGCTCGGCCTGCCCGAAGAACTGGGCGTGACCGGGAAAGCCTTTACCGATGTCGGCACCATCGGCAAGCCGGACAACATTTCGGGCAGCAACATCGGGGCGGAATCGTCGCCGCGCATGTCGGCCGGTGTCGGGCTGATCTGGGTGTCGCCGATGGGGCCGGTGAGCATCGATCTGGCGCAGGCGATCCTGAAGGAAGACTACGACAAGACCGAATTCTTCCGCTTTAACTTCGGGACGAGGTTCTAGGGAATGGTTCGCTTCTGTGGTGTTGCGGCACGCGCCGGGCAGGCTCTGCGGAGCCTGCATCCGGTGGGTGGGGCAGCCCTGTTGGCTGTACTGCTGCTTGCAGGCGGGATGCCTGCGCAGGCGGCAGGCCCTGCGGCGGCGCCGGCGGCCTCGGTGGCCGTGAAGCCGGTGATTGGCGTGATTGACCTTCAGCAGATTCTCGCCAAGGCTGACGCCGCCCGCAAAGTGGCAAGCCAGCGCGAAAGCTATCTCAATGCCTATCAGGCCCGTGTCGCCGAGCAGGAAAAGGGCTTGCGCGATATTGACCAGAAACTGGGGCAGGAACGGGCAACGCTTGATCAGGCCACCTTCAACAAGCGGCGTGAAGAGTTCCAGTCCAAGGTGGCGGCGTTCCAGAAGGAAGTGGAAATCCGCCGCCGAAACCTTGAACGTGCCTATACGCAGGCGATGAACGAGATCCAGGGGGCGGTCATCCGCCATACCAAGGATCTGGCAACGGCGCGGGGCATGAACATTGTGGTCTATCGGTCGCAGGTTTTCCTGTTCGATCCGGAAATGGACATCACCGACGAGGTTCTGGCGGCGGTCAACGCGTCGCTGCCTTCGGTGTCGATGCCCAATCCCGATAGCCTGCCGCCGACCAAGGAGACGAAGTAGTCGTGGCTGATTCCCGTTTTTTTGAAAACAAGGGGCCGTTTTCGGCGGCCTCTTTGGCACAGGCCGTTGGTGGTGAGCTAAAGGCGGACGATCCTGATGCGTTGATGCAGGATGTGGCACCGCTGTCAACGGCGCAGGCCGAGCATGTCAGTTTCCTCGATAACCGCCAGTATATTGACCAGTTTACGGTCAGCAAGGCGGGGCTGGTGATTGTCCGCCCGGAATTTGTCGACCGTGCGCCCGCAGGGATGGCGTTGATTCTGACCAACGATCCGTACCGTGCTTATGCGGTGATTGCTGCCCTGTTCCACCCGCGTCCGGCGGTGGTGCCGGGGGTGTCTCCGCTGGCGACGATTGATCCTTCGGCCCGTCTGGGGACCGGGGTTGAAATTGCTGCCGGGGCGGTGATCGGGGCCAATGTCGAATTGGGGGATCATGTCAAAATCGCCGCCAATGTGGTGATTGGCGATGGCGTGATGATTGGCGCCCATTCGTCGGTCGGTCCCAATGCCACCATTACCCACGCCCTGATTGGCACGCATGTCCATATCTATCCCGGCTGCTGCATCGGTCAGGATGGCTTCGGGTTTGCCATGGGGCCAAAGGGGCATCTGAAAGTGCCTCAACTGGGGCGGGTGATTATTGGCGATGATGTCGAAATCGGTGCGAACACCACCATTGACCGGGGTGCCGGACCGGATACGGTGATCGGCCCCGGATGCAGGATTGATAATCTGGTCCAGATCGGGCACAACGTCGAACTCGGTGCTGGTTGTGTGCTGGTCTCCCAGGTGGGAATTTCGGGCAGCACCAAGCTGGGACGGGGCGTGGTAGTCGGTGGGCAGGCCGGTCTGGCCGGCCATCTGTCGATTGAAGATGGCGTGCAGATCGCAGGGCAGTCCGGAGTGATGCGGGATATTCCCAAGGGCACTGCGGTGATGGGCTATCCAGCCAAGCCGATCAAGGAATTCTGGCGCGAAGTCGCTGCGCTGTCTGCTATGGTAACGCGCAAAAAGCGCACTGATTGAGAAAGAGGGCATTGGGCCAATGACGAAGGAAGAAGCCTCTCACGAGCAAGTGGCGGAGACCGGCGGCGAAGTGATCAATATTGATCGGATCATGCAGATGATCCCGCACCGCTATCCGTTCCTGCTGGTGGACCGTGTGATTGATGTGCGCAAGGGCGAAAGCGCCATCGGCATCAAGAACGTTACGGCGAACGACAATTTCTTCCAGGGGCACTTCCCGCAGCGCCCGGTGATGCCCGGTGTGTTGATCATCGAGGCAATGGCCCAGACTGCGGCCATTCTGGTGGTGTCAACCCTGGGGCCGGATGCCGAAGGCAAGCTGGTGTATTTCATGAGCGTTGACAACGCCCGTTTCCGCAAGCCGGTCGGGCCGGGGGATCGCCTGGAACTGCACGTCTTCAAGGAACGCTCGCGCGGGAACGTGTGGAAATTCCGTGCCGAGGCGCGGGTTGATGGTACGCTGGTTGCCGAAGCAACCTATGCGGCCATGATTCTGGATGATTGATCCGACGATGGTAACGATCCACCCTACCGCTGTTGTTGACCCGGCTGCTCAGCTGGGTGCAAATGTTTCCATTGGTCCCTATGCCGTCATCGGGCCGAACGTGGTGCTGGGGGATGGCGTTACCGTCCAGTCCCATGTGGTGATTGATGGCCGCACCACCATTGGCGCGGGGACGACGATCTATCCGTTCGCCTCGATCGGGCTGCCGCCGCAGGATCTGAAGTACAAAGGCGAAGCGTCGGTGCTGGAAATCGGCGCCAACTGCATCATCCGCGAGCATGTGACGGTCAATCCCGGCACCGAAGGCGGTGGCATGGTCACCCGGGTCGGCGACAGGGTGATGCTGGCCATCGGGTCGCATGTGGCACATGACTGTCTGATCGGCAACGGCTGTCTGGTGATGAACCATGTGCTGCTGGGCGGCCATGTGGTGATCGGTGATTATGCCGTGCTGGGCGGCGGCTCGGCGGTGCACCAGTTTGTGCGCATCGGCAAGCACGCGATGATTGGTGGCCTGTCGGGGGTCGAAAACGACGTCATCCCCTATGGCACGGTGATGGGCAACCGCGCCCGTCTGGAAGGCCTGAACATTCTGGGTATGAAGCGTCGTGGCTTTGGTCGCGAAGACATTCATGCGGTCCGCAACGCCTACAAGATGCTGTTCCTTGACGCGGCTCAGGGTGTGATGGCCGAGCGGGTGGTGGCGGTCGAACAGACCTATGGTTCTGCCGAAGCGGTGCGGGACATTCTCGACTTCATTGGCGGACACTCTTCCCGCGCGTTGTGCCGCCCGGCCACCGACGGCCATCAGGCCACCGAAGGCGATGCGGCCTAAGCTGGGGATTATTGCCGGTGGGGGCGACCTGCCGCTGAAGGCTGCCGAAGCCTGTCAGCGGCAGGGCCGCCCCTATTTTGTGCTGGCTCTGGACGGGTTCGCCGACCCGGCGTTGCTGACCAGCGGCCATCCGCTGGCGGTGGTCCGCATGGGGGCGGCTGGAAAGGGCTTTGGCATTCTGCACCAGCAGGGCGTGCAAGAGGTGGTGATGATCGGGCCGGTGCGCCGTCCGTCACTGGCCGACCTGCGCCCGGACTGGAAGGCAACCAAATTCTTTGCCCGTGTCGGCTTGCGGGCTCTGGGGGATGATGGCCTGCTGCGAAGCGTCATCCGCGAACTGGAAAGCGAAGGCTTTACCGTGGTGGGCGTCGAGCAGGTGCTGGGCGAGGAAATCCTCGCATCGGCAGGGGTGATGGGCTGCCATGCCCCCGACCAGCAGGCACTGGTGGATGTCGCTCGCGGCGTTGAGGTTGCCCTCGGGCTGGGCGTGCTGGACGTCGGTCAAGGCTGTGTGGTGCAACAGGGATTGGTTCTGGCCGTCGAAGCCATCGAGGGTACCGATGCGATGCTGGCGCGCTGTGCTGGCTTGCGGCGCGATGGACCGGGCGGCGTGCTGGTCAAGGTTCGCAAACCCCAGCAGGAAGCCCGTGCCGATTTGCCTACGATTGGCGTTAACACCATTACAGCGGCCCATGCGGCCGGCTTGCGCGGCATTGCCGTTTCCGCCGGGGGGGCGTTGCTGGTGAACCGGACGCAGACCATTGCCCGCGCGGATGCCCTTGGGTTGTTCGTTCTGGGTGTCACCGGAGAGACTGCCCCATGACTGCTGCCCCATCCCGCCCGCCGCTGGTGTGCATCATTACCGGCGAACCATCCGGCGACCTGCTGGGGGGGCGGCTGATGGATGCCCTGCGGCGGGCGACCGGCGGAACCGTCGACTTCATGGGCGTCGGCGGCGAAAGCATGGCCGCCCGCGGACTGGACAGCCTGATTGACCAGCGCGAGCTGGCGGTGATGGGCTTTATCGAGGTGGTGCCGAAAATTCCCCGCATCCTGCGACGGGTGCGCGAACTGACGCAAACCATTCTCGACCGCCGCCCGGATGTGCTGATTACCATCGACTCCTGGGGATTTACCAAGCGGGTCCATCGCTCGGTGCGGGCGGCGTCGGCTGCGGCAGGCTGGAAAGTCCCGCAGTTGCATTATGTCGCGCCGATGGTGTGGGCGTGGAAAGAAAAACGCGCCCGCGATGTGGCGCGAACGGTCGATCACCTGCTGTGCCTGTTGCCCAATGAACCGGCCTATTTCGAGCGCCATGGCTTGCCGGTGACCCATGTCGGACATCCGGTGGTCGAAGGTGGGGCCGGGCAGGGGGATCGGACAGGTTTCCGCGCCAGCCATCATCTCGGCGATGACAGCCCGTTGCTGGTGGTTCTGCCGGGTAGCCGTCGCAGCGAAACCAGCCGGTTATTACCGGTGTTCGGTGAGGCGGTTGCCATTCTGGCCCGTCGCCATCCCGGCCTGCGGGTGGTGGTGCCAACGGTTGCCACCGTCGCCGATCAGGTCGAACAGCAGGTTCAGTCCTGGGCCGGAACGCCGGTCGTCCTGCGCGGGGAACAGGCCCGCTATGACACCTTTGCCGCCGGTGATGTGGCGCTGGCTGCATCGGGAACGGTCAGTCTGGAACTGGCGATGGCCGGGCTGCCGCATCTGGTGGCCTATCGTGTTGCGGCATCGACGGCCTGGCTGTTCCGCCGCCTGACGTCGTTCCGCTATGCCAACCTGATCAATTATGTCCTCGACCGGTTTGTCATCCCCGAGGTCTTGCAGGAAGACTGTACCGCTCTTACCTTGGCCAACACCATCGACACCCTGCTGACGGATGCATCTGTGCGCGCCGGGCAACGTGATGCCTTTGCCCAGGCGATGATGCTGTTCGGAGGCGGGGAAGGTTTGCCCAGCGACCGCGCCGCCCGCGTGGTGCTGGATGCCATTGCGTCAGGAGAGGGTTGATGAGCTTTCAGTTTCTGCACACCATGATTCGCGTCTTTGATCTTGAAAAGTCGCTGGATTTTTATACCCGCCATCTGGGGATGACCCTGCTGCGCAAGCAGGACTATCCCGATGGCCGCTTTACCCTCGCCTTTGTTGGCTATGGTGAAGAAAAAGACCATACGGTGATCGAACTGACCCATAACTGGGATCAGGCGGAACCCTATGCGATTGGCTCGGGGTTCGGGCATCTGGCGCTTGGCGTGGCCGACATTTACGCCACCTGCGACGGCTTGCGCGCCGATGGCGTGAAGATCATCCGCGAGCCCGGCCCGATGAAGCACGGCAAGACGGTGATTGCCTTCATCGAAGACCCCGACGGCTACAAGGTCGAACTGATCGAGCGCGCTTCTCAGCATGACTGAGGCCCGCCTGAAGGCCCGCTTGTGGGTACAGGCCCTGATTCGCCGCTGCATGACGGAGGACATCTTTGCCGCCGTCGTGCGGGCGGGCGATCACGATGCCGGGGCGGTGCTGGTCAAGCTGAACCGCCTTGATGCTGGTGGTTGCACTGTCTTTACCCAGATCAGGGATCGGGACGGACAGGCGGCATGGCTGCGGGGGACCGGCCCCGAGCCGGTCAGCGAAGCCTCCGCCGACGACTACATTGCCCGCCAGCTTCGCTATGACGAAGACCTGTGGGTGGTCGAAATCGAGGATCGCGCCGGACGGCACCCGATGGTCGAGCCGGTGATTGCCGGATAAGGTGCGGGTAAGCCGCAGGTGGCCCCTTCACCGAATTTCTTGCTTCAGGATCATGCCGATGGATCGTTTTACGGTTTCCCTCGACGAGGACCTGCTGGCCCAGTTTGACCAGTACAGTCAGCGTCGTGGCTATAGCAACCGCTCGGAAGCGGTACGGGACATCCTGCGCCAGACGCTGGAGGCCGAGCGGTTGGGGGAGGTCGGGGATGGCGACTGCATCGCCTGCCTGTCCTACATTTACAATCACCACGAACGCGAACTGTCGCGGCGACTGACGCAGGTCAGTCATGCCCATCATGACCTGACCCACACCACCCTGCATGTGCATCTGGATCACGACAACTGTATGGAAGTGGTGGTGTTGCAGGGGCAAACCGCTGCCGTGCGCCAGTTTGCCGATGCGGTCACCGCTGAAACCGGGGTCCGTCACGGGTCCCTGCATGCGGTGCCGGTCGAGCGGCAGGTCAGCGAAGACCACCATCATCACGACCACCCCGGCCACGATCTTCCGCACGTTCACCATCGCCCGAAGACCTGATCCTGTAGGGATGGCCGTGCAGTAAAACGATTTCATACGATTTTCAAATATTTCATACGACGAGCGCATGGTGTATGACTGCCGCCTGAATGACAGGCTCCAGTTTGAACCAGAGGCTCCGACATGCTCGAGTATCTCCGCCGTGGCGATGATATCTATCGCCAGTCCTTTGCCATCATCAGGGCCGAAGCAAACCTGACCCGCATTCCTGCCGATCTGGAAAAGCTGGCGGTCCGGGTGGCCCATGCCTGCGGCATGCCGGACATCATTGATGGCCTGATGTTCTCATTGGGGGCAGGGGAAGCCGGTCGGGCTGCGCTGGCCGCCGGAGCAGCGATCCTGTGCGACTGCCGGATGGTCGCCGAAGGCGTCACCCGTGCCCGTCTGCCTGCGGCCAATCGCGTTGTCTGCACCCTGAATGATCCCTCGGTGCCCGATCTGGCGCGGCAGATGGATACCACCCGTTCGGCGGCAGCTTTGGAGCTGTGGCGTCCGCAGTTGGCGGGGGCGGTGGTTGCGATTGGCAACGCCCCCACTTCGCTGTTCCATCTGCTGACCATGCTGGATGCCGGAGCACCGCGCCCGGCGCTGATTTTGGGCTTTCCGGTCGGCTATGTCGGGGCGGCGGAGTCCAAGCAGGAACTGGCCGATGACAGCCGGGGCGTGCCGTTTGTGGCGGTCCGGGGTCGTCGTGGCGGCAGCGCGATGGCCGCTGCCGCCCTCAACGCTCTGGCGACGGAGGACGAGTAAATGGTGGCGGTCAAGGGACGACTGTTCGGTTTGGGGGTCGGGCCGGGCGATCCGGACCTGATCACCGTCAAGGCATTGCGCTACCTGCAGTCGGCGGCGGTTGTTGCCTATCCGGTTGCCAAAGGCAAAAAAGGCAATGCCTTCAGCATTGTCGAAGGGTATTTGCAGGACTGGCAGATTCGCTTGCCACTGGTCTATCCGGTGACAACGGAAACATTGCCGCCACCGTTCTGCTATGAAACCACCCTGCGCACCTTTTATGACCAGATGGCTGAAGAGATTGCCGTGCATCTGGAGGCTGGCCGCGATGTGGCGGCAATCTGCGAGGGTGACCCGTTCTTTTACGGCTCGTTCATGTACCTGCATGACCGGCTGGCCGACCGTTTTGAGACCGAGGTGGTGCCGGGTGTCTGCTCGATGCTGGCCGGAGCAGCGGTACTGGGGGCTCCGCTGGTCTACCGCAACCAGACCCTGACCGTGTTGTCGGGGGTTCTGCCGGAACAGGAACTGTCCCGTCGTCTGGCGGATACCGGCGCGGCGGTGATCATGAAACTGGGTCGCAATTTTGCCAAGGCCCGCAAGGTGATCGAAGATCTGGGGTTGATGGGGCGGGCGCTGTATGTCGAACGTGCCACCATGAGCGCCCAGCGCACCCTGCCGCTGACCGAGGTGGTCGCCGACAGTGTGCCCTATTTCGCCATGATTCTGGTTCCTGGCCCGCGATGGGAAGCATGATGGCGGCGATCCTGATCCTCGGGCAGGGCAGCCTGCCAACGGCGCGACGTCTGCAAGCAGCCTTGCCGGAGGCGGTCATTTACGGTCTGAAGGGGCGGGTAACCGGTGCCGACAGGGTCTATGACGGCTTCGGGGAGACCCTGCGGGAACTCTATCAGCGTGATGTGCCGATCATTGCCCTGTGTGCCAGCGGCATCATTATTCGCTCGCTGGCACCGTTGCTGCAAAACAAGCGGGTCGAGCCGCCGGTGCTGGCGGTGGCCGAGGATGGCAGCGCGGTGGTGCCACTGCTGGGCGGATTGCGCGGGGTCAATGATCTGGCGAGGCGGATCGGGGCGGCGCTGGGGCAGGCTCCGGCGATCACCACCACCGGCGAGGTTCGCCTGGCCCTGACGCTGGAACATCCGCCATCCGGGTACGTGCTGCGCAATCCGGCAGACGGAAAAGCCTTCATGTCTGACGTGCTGGCCGGGGAAACGGTGCGGGTGATCGGGCAGGCTCCGTGGCTGGCGGCCAGTCGTCTGGTTAATGATCCGAACGGGCGGTTGATTTTGCGGGTCACCACCGAAGACCATCAGCCGGAGGTGGGGGAACTGGTGTTCCATCCCCGCTCGCTGGTGCTGGCGGCCCGTGAGGTGAGCGACGACCTGCCGCAACAGGTGCAGGCGGCTCTGGCGGCGGAGCGGCTGGCGGTGCAGGCGGTGGCCTGTTTGCTGGTGCCGGTGGTCGCTGCCGGGCAGCCCGCCGCCCATCAGGCTGCGGCCCTGTTGGGCTGCCCGCTTCGTTTCGGTGACGCCGACCTGCCGGACGCCCGACACCATGGCCCGATTGCCATCGCTCAGGCATCTGACCCGACCGCCCTGTCCCTGCCGGGGCTGCGGCAAGGGCGGCTGGCGGTGATTGGTCTGGGGCCGGGGGCGGCGGACCTGATGGCCCCCGCCGTCAAGGACGAACTGCATCGTGCCGGGCATCTGATCGGCTATGACCCCTATCTGCAGATGGCAGGCCCGTTCCGTCCGGATCAGGTGGTGCATGGCTCGGACAACCGGGTGGAAATGGACCGTGCCCGCCATGCCTTGCAGCTGGCGGCCGCTGGCGAGCGGGTGGTGGTGGTGTCATCGGGCGACCCCGGCGTCTTTGCGATGGCAACGGCGGTGATGGAAGCCTTGCATGCCTCCGATGATCCGCTGTGGCATGGGGTGGATCTGGTTGTCTTGCCGGGTATTTCGGCAGCGCAGGCGGCGGCGGCGCGCGCCGGTGCGCCATTGGGGCATGATTTCTGTACCCTGTCGCTGTCTGACAACCTGAAACCGTGGTCGGTGATCCTTGATCGCCTGATCCACGCGGCACAGGCCGATCTGGTGCTGGCCCTGTACAATCCGTTGTCGCGGGCGCGACCGTGGCAACTGGGCGAGGCGCTGGAACTGCTGCGGCGATACCGGGCCCCGGAAACGGTGGTGGTGCTGGGGCGCGACGTTGGCCGTCCTGCCGAGGCGATGACCATCACCACCCTGCGCGAGCTGCATCCACAGCAGGTGGACATGCGAACGGTGGTGATCATCGGCTCGTCACTCACCCGCCACTTCCCGCGCGGGGCTGGTGGGCAGTGGGCTTATACCCCGCGCTGGTATCCCAACCAGTAGAGGGCTTCGGTGACGGTGGCCGCCGTTGCGGTCTCGGGGCGGCGCGGGCGATTGCGGATCACCACCCGTATCCCCAGCGCACGGGCGGCGGTCAGTTTGGCATCGGTCGGGCCGCCGCTGTTCTTGCACACAATGGTATCAATCCGCTGGCCGGTCAGCAGGGCATGTTCGTCTGCCAGCGTGAACGGTCCCCGCGCCAGCAGGATTTCAGCCTGTGGAAAGGGTGGCATTGGGTCGGGGGGCTCGACTGACCGGATCAGAAACCATGGTCGCTCCAGTGTGGCGAAGGGGGCCAGTTCCTGCCGCCCGACGGCCAGCAAAACCCGCCGGGAATGATTGGCGACCACGGCGACCGCCTGCTGCCAGTCATCGACCTCATCCCACAGGTCTCCGTCCTGACGCCGCCATGCCGGGCGTTCCAGCCGCAGCAGCGGGACTCCCGCTACGGCACAGCCCGCCGCCGCGTTCCAGCCCATCCGCGAGGCAAAGGGGTGGGTACAATCGACCACGGCGGCAATCTTCTGCGCCGCTAGGTACCCGGCCAGACCCTCCGGCCCGCCAAAGCCGCCGATGCGGACTTCGCCAGCAGGCAGGCGCGGGGTGCCGGTCCGTCCGGCCAGCGAGGAAATCACCCGCACACCGGGGCAGTCCACCAGAGCACTGGCCAGAGCATAAGCTTCGGTAATGCCCCCGAGAATCAGGATGTTACGGACCATTGTGCCTTTCCAGTGCGGCCCGCAGCACAGCGGCTGCGCGATAGGGGGCATGGGCAAATTTCCCCTGCCCGAGAGTGGCAAAGAATCCTGCCACGCAGCCCATGTGGACCGCCAGCAAAATTCCCATCGCCGCCGTTTCCCGCCACAGCAACAGGGCAAGACCGGTGGCGGCGATGGCAAACAGCAGCACCGGCAGGGTGAGGCCCGCAGCAGGAGGATCGACAGCGGGATCAGGCAAGGGGCGATACCACAGCATGCCGCTGCTGCCGGCGATCATGGCCACGCCTCCGGTACTGCCCAGCACCACCGGCAGGCTGTCCAGCGGATAGGGAGCCTGCCAGCCAAGGAGGTGATGGTAGAGGGTGGCGATGACGGTGGCGGCAAAGCACAGCAAAAAACCCGAGACCAGCAGGTGATGGGACCGGCGGCGGGCGGTGCCGTTGGCGCAGGCGAGGCCGGTGCCGCGCAAGGGGCGCAGGGTGATCAGGGTTTTTCCGGCGGTGAGAAGGGCCGTCAATGATGGTGTTCCGCCGCCGCTTGCGCGCCAGAAACGGCGCAAATCACGCCACAGGCTGAGGACTGACCACAACAGCGGCACGCCCGCCACCGCACACAGCGCCGACCACGGCAGGACAGCGTAAAAGGCGCCGGGGGCAAGGTGGCGGGCAAACAGGATGTTCCAAGGGACCAGCAACAGGGTTAGCAGCGGTACCAGCACCACCACCGACCAGGCAATCCACGGGCGATCACGCCATGACTGCTGCCGCAGGCGGGCCAGTGTCCGGGGAACGGTGACGGCAAAGGGATGCGGCGGGGCATACTGGCAGACCGACCCGCAGGTTCGGCAGTCATGGCACAGGTGCGCCAGCCAGATCAGTTGCCCATCGCCGAGCGGCTGGGCGTGGTCGCTGGGCGTACCGGCAACAGTCTCTTTTTTAAGCTGGTGTGTCATTCGGAACATGTCGCACACGCCGTTGCAATAGTTGCACACCATACACAGGGTCAGGATGCGGCGGGCTTCGGCCAAATCGTCACGGGCAGGGTCAGGCAAGGACATGGCGTGCGGCCTCCTCGCCCGCGATGCGGCCAAAGACGGCGCCGATGGTCATGCCGCCTCCGGCCAGATAACCGGTTCCCAGCACATTGGGGGCCATGATCATGCCTGCGGCAAAAAGGGTATCGCACCGGCTGCCGTCCTGCAGTATCAGCCGGGTGGTGTGATCGACCTGCACCCCCAGACAGGTGAAGGTGATGCCGGGACGAAGGGGATAGGCGAAAAAGGGCGGCTGGCGTACCCGCCCGCAGTCTTTGGCCGAGCGGGCCAGAGCGTCGCCGTTCAGGCGCAGCAGCGCCGCCAGTGCGGGCAGCGACGGGGCCGACAGTGGCGGAAACACCGACAACGGCATGGTGGTATGGCCGTCCGCATCGACAATCAGGGTGGCCTGCCGGTCTGGTAAAGCGGCAATCAGGCGGCCCCAGACGGCATAGCGGTTCTGTCCAACGACCGAGCCTTCGTCCTGAAACCGGTTGCCTGCCCGGTCAACCACCATCCCATGATTCATGCCATCAACGCGGGTGACGATGCCGCCGTCATGGTTGGGGGACCGGGCATCGACGGCCACCAGATGGGCGGCCCCATCCTGCCCGACGGCGGCAACGCCTTGTGCCAGCAGTGAGCGCAGCATGGTTCCGTTGGCAAAGGGGGTTCCCCGGTTGATCAAGCCATGGCGCAAGTCGGCCTGATGGCCGCCACAGCAGACAATCACTGCCGAGGCGGGCAGGGTGTGCAGGAGCAGCGACGGGATTGGGTGATCATACAGGATCTCGACCCCCAGCGCCTCTGCTGTTGCATACAGCGCATTCAGGGCCGCCATGCCGCCACCCAGCAGGAAAGCGGTCTTGCGCGAGGGCGGAATGTCGCGGGTCTGAAAGACGACCCCTTGCGCCGCCAGCCACTCCGGCAACTCGGCGGAGCGGTCAACCAGAACGTGGCATAGCTGCGGATTGCCTGTTCCGGCGTTGGCGGTGTGCAGATCGGCCAGAAAATCTGCTGCTGGATAGGTGAGGGGAAACAGTGGGCCGGGGGCATCGTGCCGGATGCGCAGGTTACGGGAATGGCGGGTATTGCCGCCGCGCAGGGGCCGTGGAGCGGCCTCGGCAAGACGGACAGTAGCCCCGGCCCGGCGTGCGGTGATGGCAGCGCATAAGGCAGCCAGCCCGCCGCCGATGACCAGAATGTCCGTGTGGGCCATGGCGTTCGGTGTTCCGCAGGATCGGGAAGACAGGGTGTATGATTTTTATCAAAATATTCTTACAGAAGGGTCTGTCAAGAGAAAGCGTCATCCTGACGATGGCTCGCCCCCTTTTCATTATTCAGAAGATAAATTATGCGACTAAACCACGACATCGTGATTCCATGAAAGACACAACGGTACTGCTCGTCTGATCCTGAACCGCCGCAAGAGGTTTACAGCAAAAGGGCGTCCGGGTCAGGGACCCTGTATGCAGGCCGCAGGCGCATGAAAAACCGCCCCGAACCGATGGGTCCGGGGCGGTGAAACTGGCTTGGCAGAGCAGGGCGGGTTACGCCCCGTGCGTGCTCTTGATCAGGTTGGCGTACCAGTCAAACGAGGCTTTTTTGGTCCGCTTCTGGGTTTCGTAATCGACATGAACCAGACCAAAGCGCGGACCATAGCCCGAGCCCCATTCAAAGTTGTCGAGCAGCGACCAGACGAAGTAACCACGGACATCGGCACCCTTTTCAATCGCTTCGTGCATCGAGGCTGTATAGCGCTTGAGGTAGGTAACACGGTGGTTGTCGATCACCTGTCCGTTTTCATCAACCGTGTCGCCGCCGCCACAGCCGTTTTCGGTGACGTAAATCGGCAGCTTGTAGCGGTGGGTGAGGTCGATCAGTTCATCGCGGAAGGCATCGGGGAAGATCGCCCAGCCCAGTTCCGACTTGTCGGCATCGGCGGGGGCTTCGCCCCAGGCAAAGCCCCAGGTGCTGTTCGGATTGTCATCGACCTTGGCAAAGATCGGGCCATAGTGGTTCAGGCCAAAGAAATCGAGCGGACGGCAGATGCGGGCCATGTCGCCAGCCTGCACATAGGGCTCGATCGCCTGCCCCAGCATCGGCGGGTAATAGCCCAACAGTTGCGGATCAGGGAAGGCACGGTTCCAGTGCTCGTCCAGCAGGGCGGCGGCGTGCTTGTTTTCTTCCTTGCCGTGCTCGGGCCAGACCGCCTGCCGGTTATGGACTGCCCCGATGACCGCACCGGGAACATGGGCGCGGATCACATCGACAGCAGCGCCGTGGGCCAGGTTGACGTGGTGAATGGCCTTCAGGTGGGTGTCGCGGTCGGTGATGCCGGGGGCGCTCCAGTCGATGGCATAGCCGAACAGGGTGAACACCGAAAATTCGTTGAAGGTGATCCACTTTTTCACCCGGTCGCCATAGCGACGGGCGAGCAGGGTGGCATAGTCTTCGAACCAGCCGACGCTGTCGCGCACCGCCCAGCCGCCGATATCATGCAGGGCCTGCGGCAGATCCCAGTGGTAAAGGCACAGCCACGGTTCGATATCGTTGGCGAGCAATTCGTCGATCAAACGATCGTAAAACTCCAGTCCTTTGAAGTTGACCGCCCCTTTGCCTTTTGGCAGAACGCGCGGCCAGGCGACGGAGAAGCGATAGGCGTCGATGCCCAACTCTTTCATCAGGGCAACGTCTTCGCGATAGCGGTGATAGTGGTCACAGGCCACATCGCCGCTGTCGCCATTGGCGATCTTGCCCAGACGGCAGCGGGTATCCCAGATGCTGGGGGCGCGGCCATCTTCCTGTGCAGCGCCTTCGATCTGATAGCTGGATGTCGAAACCCCCCAAACAAAATCCTTGGGCCAGCCGGTGGTGGTGTCATGGCTCATGGCGCTTCCCCTCTGGTTTGTGTGTTTATCGGTCAGGGTGTAGAACTCACTGTAATACCATTCAAAATTCCGTCAAGCGGCGGCAGGCAACACCCCTATACTTCTGGTGTGGGGCTGCGTTGCGCAAAGATCAAGAGGCATACCCTTTTCGCTCTCCCTCGCAACCGGCTATGCTGGTCGGCTGCGGCCCACAGTCTGGCGAGGCTTTGATGCGTATTGATGTGCTGTTTCAGGACCGGATCGGCATCGCCCAGGAAATTCTGGGGGTGGTGGCGGGCTATGGCCTGAATGTGGTGGCGGTAGAGGTTGATCCGCCGCATGTGTTCGTCGATGCGCCGGGGCTGGGGACGTCGGCCTTTGGGGCGTTGCGTGATGCCTTGCTGCTGGTGGTCAGTGTGGTGGATGTCAAGCCGGTGGACCTGTTGCCGGGGGCGCGGCGGCGGTTGCATCTGGATGCCTTGCTGGCGGCGATGCCGGACCCGGTGCTGCTGGTCGATGCCGCCGGGCTGGTGGTGGTTGGGAACGCGGCGGCGGCCACGGCCACCGGCCTGCGTCCTGAACAGTTGTCCGGTCTACCGTTACAGAGCATGGTCGATGGCGCGGAAGGGGCTGGAGCCTTGCAGGCCGAGCTGATCGCCAGTGCCTTTCGTCTGTCGCCACGGGAAGTCACCGTTGGCGGCGAGCCCTATCTGCTCGACTGTCGCCCGACTGAAGAAAGCGGGACTGGCGGTATCCTGACCCTGCGCCCGCCGAACCGGCTGGGAGAGGAGCTGCAAATCCTGCAACCGTTCCGCTCGGCGGACTTTGAGTCGTTTCTGGGGACCTCGCCAGCGGTGCAGGCCCTGCGGCAGCAAGGCGCACGCTTTGCCCTGCTGGATGCTCCGGTGCTGATTCTGGGGGAGACCGGGACCGGCAAGGAACTGGTGGCCCATGCCTGCCACGCTGGCAGCCATCGCAAGGGGGCGCCCTTTCTGGCCCTGAACTGTGCCGCTGTGCCGGAAAGTCTGGCCGAAAGCGAGTTGTTCGGTTACGCGCCGGGGGCCTTTTCCGGGGCGCAGAAGGGCGGCAAGCCGGGATTGCTGGAGCTTGCCAATGGCGGCACGGTGTTGCTGGACGAGGTGGGGGAGATGAGTCCCTATCTGCAAGCCAAGCTGTTGCGCTTTCTGAATGACCACAGCTTTCGCCGGGTGGGCGGCGAGAAGGAAATCACCGTGGATGTACGGATCGTGGCGGCGACCCATCGCGACCTGTCGGCGATGGTTGCCGAACGAACGTTCCGTGAAGACCTGTATTATCGCCTGAACGTGCTGCGGCTGGAAATGCCGCCGCTGCGGGCGCGCGGGGATGACATCATCCTGCTGGCCCGTCACTTTGTCCATGATGCGGCGGTACAGGTCGGTCGCCCGGCACCGTCGCTGTCTCCGGCGGCGCGGCAGGCTTTGCTGGCGCATCCCTGGCCGGGCAATGTGCGCCAATTGCAGAATGTGCTGTTCCGGGCCGTGACCATGTGCGACCGCTCGGTGCTGGGGCGCGAAGACCTTGATCTCAGCCTGCCGGGGCAGGTGGCGGAGCCGTGGGAAATGGCCGGAACGGTGAGTCTTGCCCCAGATGCGGCGGGTGGCGATTGGCCCGAGGACTGGGAACAGGCGCGGGATGCCTTTGAACGGGGGCTGCTCGAACAGCTTTATCCGCGCTTTCCCTCCAGCCGCAAGCTGGCGCAGCGGTTGCGGACCTCGCACACCATGATTGCCAATAAGTTGCGGAAATACGGGTTGGGTGGGTGATGTAAATTTTTATATACACTGTATTTTTTTAGTTACAGTCTGTATTTTGCAAATTCCGTTATAAATCTTTTTATATCAGTATGTTGATTTTTATAGTGTACATAAAAGTATACACCCTGTGCGTTGCATATAGTCTGTGCAGGTGCGAAGAGCCGCCTGTTTCCTGTGCTGGAGTCAGTTGGCACGCATGTTGCTTTGGGAGGGGCATGGTGCCGGTGGGCCGGTGCCTCTCTTTTTGTGACAGGTGCTCCCCATGTCCTCCGCCTTTTCTCTCACCACTCCGGGCCAACAGGCTGATATCGCGGTCGGTGCTGCCGATCATGCCGGTGCTCTGCTGACCATTGATCTGGGCGCGGTGGTCGATAACTGGCTGACCCTGAAGGGGATGGCCGCCGATGGGGCCGATTGCGCTGCGGTGCTGAAGGCCAACGCCTATGGTCTCGGCGCGGTGCCGGTGGCGCAGGCCTTGGCGGCGGCGGGGTGCCGGAACTTCTTTGTTGCCCATGTGGACGAAGGCATCGCCTTGCGCCGCCATCTGCCTGCGGCAGCCAACCTGTTTGTGCTGCACGGTGCGCCTCCGGGGGCCGAGGAAGCCTGTGCCGCCAATGGCCTGATTCCGATCCTGAACAGCCTGCCGCAGTTGCGGGCGTGGGTGGCCCTGTGTGGTCGCTGGTCGCGTCGCCTGCCTGCCGGGGTGCAGGTGGACAGCGGCATGGCCCGCGCCGGGATGGATGCCGCCGAGCTGGCCGAGTTGGACGCCGTCCCCGAGCTGCTCGCAGCCTTTGACCTGCGTCTGATCATGAGTCATCTGGCCTGCGCCGATGAACCAGAGTCGCCGATGAACCGCGAGCAGTTGCAGGCTTTTAGCACCATTCGCGCCCGCTTCCCGCAGGTTCCGGCCAGCTTTGCCAACTCGTCGGGGGTGTTCCTCGGCAAGGAATGGCATTTCGACCTGCTGCGTCCGGGGGTGGCCCTGTATGGCGGCAACCCGACCCCGGGCAAGCCCAACCCGATGAGGCCGGTGGTGCGCCTGCGGGCCAAGATCATGCAAATGCGCGCCGTGCCTGCCGGGGCGTCGGTCGGCTATGGTCGGGGTCATATCACCTCTGCCCCCAGCCGGATTGCGACGGCGGGGGTTGGCTATGCCGACGGATTCTTCCGCTGCCTCGGCGGCACGGCGCGGGCCTATTGGGCCGATACGCCGCTGCCGATCGTCGGTCGGGTGTCGATGGACATGATCACCGTTGATGTGACGGCGGTCCCCGAAGACCTGCTGTATCCCGGTGCGCTGATCGACCTGATCGGTACCCACCGCACGGTGGACGATCTGGCCACCGAAGCCGGTACCATCAGCTATGAAATTCTGACCAGCCTCGGCAATCGCTATCACCGTACCTATATCAACGGTACGGGTCGTGTTGCCTCAGTCTCTTCTTCTCTTTGAGCCAAAAAGGGCACCCAGCCATGAAAGTCGTCATCCTTGGCAGCGGCGTTATCGGAGTCACCACCGCGTGGTTCCTGGCCCAGGACGGCCATCAGGTCGAAGTCATCGACCGTCAGGACGCTCCGGCGATGGAAACCAGCTTCGCAAACGCTGGCGAAATCTCTCCCGGTTATGCCACGCCGTGGGCCGCGCCCGGCATCCCGATGAAAGCGTTCAAGTGGATGTTCGAGCGCCACGCGCCGCTGGTGCTGCATGCCCGCTTCGATCCGTCGATGTGGAGCTGGATGTGGCAGATGCTGCGCAACTGCAACGCCGAGCGTTATGAAATCAACAAGGGCCGCATGGTCCGGGTGGCCGAATATTCGCGCGACGTGCTGAAGCAACTGCGCGCCGACATCGGTCTGGAATACGATCACCGCACCCTCGGCACCCTCGAAGTGTTCCGCACCCAGAAAGCAGTTGATGGCGTGGCCAAGGACATGGCCGTGCTTGACAGCTATGGCGTGCCCTATGAAGTGCTCGACCGCGACGGCTGCGTGCGCTATGAACCGGCGCTGGCCCGCGTGAAGGAAAAGATCGTCGGCGGCCTGCGCCTGCCGGGCGATGAAACCGGTGATTGCTTCAAGTTCACCCAGACGCTGGCCAAGCATGCCGCTGCCGCTGGCGTGGTGTTCCGTCAGGGCGTCAAGATTGCTGCCATCGAAAGCAACGGCGACCGCATCACCGGCGTGCGCACCACCGACGGTCTGGTGACGGGCGATGCCTATGTGGTGGCGCTGGGCAGCTATTCGCCGTTCCTGCTCAAGCCGCTGGGCATCCATGTGCCGGTGTTCCCGGTCAAGGGCTATTCGATCACTGTGCCGGTGACCAACCCCGACGCCGCCCCGGTTTCAACGGTGATGGACGAAGCCCACAAGGTGGCGCTGACCCGTCTGGGCGACCGCATCCGCGTGGCCGGGATGGCGGAGCTGGCGGGCTTTGATCTGGAACTGCGTCAGCGCCGCCGGGAAACCGTCGAACATGTGCTGCGCGACCTGTTCCCCGATGGCGGCCCGATTGAACAGTCTGAATTCTGGTGCGGCCTGCGTCCGATGACCCCGGACAGCGTGCCGGTGATGGGGCCGACCAAGTTCGGTAACCTGTTCCTGAATACCGGCCATGGCACCTTGGGCTGGACCATGGCATGCGGCTCGGGCCGCGTGTTGTCTGACGTGATCGGTGGAAAAACCCCCGCTATCGACATGGAAGGCCTGACGGTAGCCCGTTTTGGCGGTACGATTGCCCCGGCATCCCGCCGCTCGGCGGCGTAATCGCTGCTTTTCCTGACAAACCCTAAAGACAAGGCCTGATTTCATGTCTGACCTCAAGATCATCAGCACTGACAAAGCCCCCGCCGCCATCGGTCCCTATTCGCAGGCGATGGCCTTGGGCAATCTGGTGTTTACCTCTGGCCAGATCCCTCTGAAGGCAGACGGCACCCTCGTTGACGGCGGTGTCGAAGAGCAGACCAATCAGGTGCTTGCCAACCTGAAGGCGGTGCTGGAAGAGGCTGGTGCCAGCCTGTCGTCGGTGATCAAGACCACCGTCTTTGTGCAAGACCTTGCCCATTTTGGGACCATCAACGCCCTGTATGAAGCGGCGTTCGGGACCCATAAGCCGGCGCGTTCCACCGTGCAGGTCGCCCGCCTGCCGCGTGACGTGCTGGTGGAAATCGAGGCGATTGCCGTTATCGGCTGATCGCAGCGGTTCCACCGCCCCGTCAGATCCTGGTCCCTCTGACGGGTTTCACCGAAGCCTACCCTACCACGCAACTATAGCCCTCGCCCCGGCCTGCCGGAGCGGGGGCTATAGCCGTCTGGAGCATTGTGCGAAAAGTGGGAACCGGTTTTCGCAACAACAATGCGGCATGGAAAAACCTGCATTGTGCGAAAAGTGGGAACCGGTTTTCGCAACAACAATGCGGCATGGAAAAACCTGCATTGTGCGAAAAGTGGGAACCGGTTTTCGCAACGACAATGCGGCATGGAAAAACCTGCATTGTGCGAAAAGTGGGAACCGGTTTTTGCAACAACATAGAAAACAGTATCATGGAGGGCTGCTCCAAACCTCGCTGGGGCCAGTCGGCCCCATACCTCATTGATTTGATATTCAAAGAAAAAATGGGGGTTCGGGGGCATCACCTCCGAACTGGTATGGGCGGTAGCCCATCCTCCTGCGCTGACTGTCGTGTACTGTGGCGTCAGATGTAACACACGCTGGTCTGGGTGGGATTTGGCCAAAAAACAACGCCGGACAGGGCGGTCCCATCCGGCGTTATCGTCTTTTTCCCGGCAAAGGGAAGCCTTATTTGGCCTCGGCAAAGGCTTTTTCGATCACGAAGTGGCCCGGCTTGTTGCCTGCGCCTTCGTCAAAGCCGATGCTTTCCAGATAGTTCGACAGCTCGACCAGCATCGACGGGTTGCCGCAGATCATCACGCGGTCCACCGCCGGGTCGAACGGCTTTTCGCCCAGATCCTCGAACAGCTTGCCGGTGTAGATCAGGCTGGTGATGCGGCCCTGACGTTCATGCTGCTCGCGGGTGACCGAGCAGTAGTAGGTCAGCTTCTTGGCAATCACATCACCAAAGAACTCGTTCTGCGGCAGATCGCGTTCGATCAGCTCGCGGTACACCAGTTCGTTGGTGGTGCGGCAGGTGTGGGTCAGGATCACCCGGTCAAACAGTTCATAGACTTCCGGGTCCTTGATGATGCTGAGGAACGGAGCCAGACCGGTGCCGGTGGAAATCAGGTACAGGTTCTTGCCGGGCAGCAGGTTGGCGGTCACCAGCGTCCCGGTCACCTTACGGTTGACCAGCACGGTGTCACCGACCTGAACGTGCTGCAGGCGCGAGGTCAGCGGACCGTTCGGCACCTTGATCGACAGGAATTCGAGGTGTTCTTCATAGTTGGCGCTGACCACCGAATAGGCGCGCATCAGCGGCTTGCCATCAACCCGCAGGCCGATCATGGCAAATTGACCATTCTCAAAGCGGAAACCCGGATCACGGGTTAGCTTGATGGTGAACAGGGAGTCGGTCCAGTGGTGAACTTCAGTGACCGTGGCTTCGATGATATTGGACATGGGCCTTCCGGGGGAACTGTAGTGACAACGAAATGCGCCTGACCAGATTGCTGCCCTGACCGCATGGGGAAACGCCTGGCGAAAGACCCCACAACCGCACCTGCGAACGCTAAGATAGCTTCATAAGGCCGGACGGAAAAAAAGCAAGCACCCTGTGCGCCGTGGCGGCGAATATCTGCCATGTTGCTGTAAAATGCAACATAATTACGTAAAAATATGGTGATTATTTTTGCAGGGGAAAATCACCCCTTCCATGGCGTCCGCTACCGCGATGCAGGCCATCGGGGGAATGATTCTGCTGTCTTTTTTCTGCCAGCCCGTCATGCTGGGCGACAGAGTCAACAAGGGCTGCTGATGGATGTTTCGCTCCAGGCTGTTTTTGCGCACCTTTTCGGCGTTGGTGGCAGGCATCATTTCGATGGCGGCGGCGATCTATCTGTTTTCGGTGCCACTGATTCAGGAAACGGCCTATGACATTGAACTGAATGCCAGTCAGACCATCCTCGATAACGTGTTCGAGATGGCGAGCAAGATTCAGTTCAACCTCGAAGCCCACCGGGCGCTGGCGCTGGAAGGCCACAAGCGGCAACTGAAGAACATCGTCTCGATGGCCACCGGCTATGTGGCGTTCAATGACAACCGCGCCAAAAACGGCGAAATTTCCTACGCCGAAGCACGCCGCCTGATGCTGGAGGGCTTGCGGACCTTCACCTATGGCAACAACGACTATGTGTGGGTGATGGACTACAAGGCCCGGCTGCTGTCGCACCCGGACCCGCAGTTTCAGGATGTTGACGGCACAAAGATCACCGACAGCCAGGGCAAAACGTTCCTGCCCGAAATCGTTGCCATCGCCCAGCGGGACGGCGAGGGCTATTACACCTACCCGTGGAGCCGTCTGGGCCGCAAGACCCCCAGCCAAAAGCTGTCCTATTTCCGCAATCTGCCCGACTACGGCCTGATTATCGGCAGCGGTGTCTATCTGGATGACGTCGAAGAAGAAGTGGCGCAGCGCAAGGCGGCGGCCATCGAAGACTTGCGGCAGGCGTTGCGCAACATCCGCATCGCCCGCACCGGCTATATCTATATTTTTGACGCCTCGGACCACATGCTGATCCACCCGAGCGCCAATCTGGAAAACACCCTGTTCGGCAGCTTGCCCAACCCGGTTTCCGGCCAGTCGATCGCCAAGGAACTGCGCGAGGCCGCCGCCAGCAATAAGCCATTGTATTACAAATGGGACAAGCCGACCGATCAGGGCAACTACGTCTATGAAAAACTGTCGTGGGTGCGGCATTTCGAGGGCTTTGACTGGTACATTGCCTCGTCGGTCTATACCGAAGAATTGCGGCGCAGTTCGGACATTCTGGGTGATCGCATCCTGAAAATCTCCATCGCCGTCCTGTTGCTGGCCAGCCTGTCCGGCTATTGGGCGGTGCGCACGCTGGTGAGGCCGCTGAATCAGTTGGCCGCTACGGCAATGCGTGTACGTTCGGGCGATCTGTCGGCGACCAGTGGCATTCGGCGGGATGATGAAATCGGGGTGCTGGCAGTGGCGTTTGACGGCATGATCGGACGATTGCGGGCCAGTATCACCGTGCTGGACAGCCATGTCCGGTCGCGGACGGTCGAGCTGGAGAGCGCACAGGCGGCCCTGACCGAAATCGAAGCCCGTCAGCGCCTGATCCTGAATGCCATTCCGGCGGCCATTGCCTACATCGACCAGCAGCAACTGGTGCGCTTTGCCAATGCCCGCTGGATACAGCTGGTGCGGGGAACCCACAGCGATCCGAACGGTGTGCTGGGGTTGCCGTTGGCCGATTGCATGGGGCGCAGTGCCTATGCGGTGGTCGGACCGCAGGTGGAAAAGACGCTGGCCGGGCATCAGACGACTTTTGAATATGCCTATGTATCACCCGCAGGCACCCCGACGGTGATCAAGACCACCCTGATCCCGGAATTCGGTCCCGATGGCGAGGCGGTAGCCCTGTTCGTCCTGTCGCTGGACATCACCGACGAAAAGGAAACCGAGCGCCATTTGCTGGAGGCTCAACGCCTGAAAGCGGTCGGGCAGTTGTCTGGTGGACTGGCACATGATTTTAACAACTTGCTGTCAATCGTGATCGGCAACCTGTCGGCAGCCCGCGACAAGTTCATCACCGTGGAAGGACTGGCTCCCTACCTCGAGCCATCCTTGCGGGCGGCCTATCGCGGGGCGGACATAACCAACCGGCTGTTGGCCTTTGCCCGCCAGCAACCGCTGGCGCCGTCGGCGGTTGATGTCTGCGCTTTGGTCCGCGAGGCCGAATTGTTGTTGCGTCGCTCGATGCCGCCGGGGATCACCATTGATGTCGGCAGCGATGAATGCGCCTGTCATGCCTTTGTTGATCAGGGGCAATTGACCAACGCAGTGGTCAATCTGGCTTTTAACGCCCGTGATGCCATGCCAAAGGGCGGCACGCTGTCGATCAGTGTGCAGGCGCGCCATTATCAAAAGGCCATGCCCTTTGACGAGCCGGTGCCGCCGGGGCTGTATGCCGAAATCCGCATTGCCGATACCGGGCAGGGCTTTGCCCCCGAGGTGCTGGCGCGGGCCTTCGAGCCGTTTTTCACCACCAAGGCGCAAGGCTCCGGGCTGGGGCTGAGCATGGTCTATGGTTTTGTGAAGCAGTCGCGTGGTTTCATCCGCATTGCCAGCCAGCCCGAGCAGGGAACCACCATCACCATCCTGCTCCCGGCGGCTGAAAAGGTGGAGGAGGCTGCTACGGCAGCCTTACCCGCGCCCGACACAATCCAGTGGCAGGGCGAGCTGGTGTTGCTGGTCGAGGACAATGAAGACGTTCGTCACATGATTCGCGGGCAGTTGACTGATCACGGGCTGGCGGTGCTGGAAGCCTCCAGTGGTGATGAAGCCGCCGAGCTGCTGGAAGCGGTTCCCGATATTGCGCTGGTGGTGTCTGACGTGCTGATGCCCGGCAACCTCAGCGGGATTGATCTGGCGCGGCGGGTTCGTCGCTATCATCCGGCGGTGGGCATTGTCCTGCTGAGCGGCTTTGCGCTGGAGGCCGGGGAGTGGCCCCGTGAACTGGCCGATGTGCCGCTGTTGCGCAAGCCGTGGCAGCCGCAACAGTTGTTGCAAGCGCTGGCCGGAACCCGCCGCGACGGTGGTGAACCACCGCCGGTATTGTCAGATCAAATATAAGCCATCACTTGAACAACTGGCCGCCGGGTCGCACAATGGCCCGATCAACCCGCCCGGATGAGGTGGGAAATACGGCAAGGGAGGGCGAGTTTGCTCAGGGACAAGCGCATCTATGTGGTGGAGGATCAGCCAGACCTGCGAACGCTGCTCGCGTCTGTGCTGACGGAATACGGCTATCAGGTCACCGGCTATGCGACCGGGCGCGAGGCGCTGGCCGCGATTGCCTCCGCGCCGCCTGATTTGTGTCTGGTCGATCTGGGCCTGCCGGATATGGATGGCATGGCGGTCATCCGCCGCCTGCACGACGACCGCCCGTTTGGCCTGATCATCCTGACCGGGCGCGGGGGAGTTTCTGACCGGGTGCTGGGGCTGGAGCTGGGGGCTGATGATTATATCGTCAAGCCGTTCGAGCCGCGCGAACTGGTCGCCCGCGTCAGCAGTGTGTTGCGGCGAACCGAGCAGCTGGCGGCGCTGAGCGCCCTGTCGGTGACACAGGCGCAGGATGCCGAACTGGCGCCGACGGCCCGCTTTGCCGACTGGTGCTATGACAGTGGCAGCCTGACGCTGATCCGGGGCGATGGGGCGCAGGAACGCCTCAGCCGGGCCGAGGCCGACATGCTGGCGACCTTCCTGCGCTCCCCCAAACGGGTGCTGTCGCGGGAACAGTTACAGGGTGATTGTCCGGACAGTGACGATATCGCCTTTGACCGCGCCATTGATGTGCGGGTTTCCCGCCTGCGTAAAAAGCTGGGCGATGACCCGCGCAGCCCGCGCCTGATCAAGACCGTCTATGGGGCAGGGTACCTGTTTGCCAGTGATATTGCCTGGAGCGGGCGGCGTTCATGAAGAGCAGTGCGCCCAAGTCCCCATTTTTCTTTGTTGCTCAATAGAATGGGGCCTGGGGCCTCCCGGCCCCAGCGAGGTGTGGAGCCGCGCTCCACAATCCTGTTTCCTTTGTATCCTGCCTCACCCCCCCCTGTTACAATTGGTTACAGTGTGCAGAAACTTCTGCAAAAGTCCTGCGCTACAGTGCTTTCCAAGCCACCGCACACGGCACAAGCCGGGCGGACAGAGATTTGGGAGACGCCTGTATGCCATCCGCCCCTGATGACCGTGATCTCACCGTGTCGGTTTACGACCGGGACCTTGGCAAGAACGAAGCCAACTATGTCGCCCTGTCGCCGCTGACCTTTCTGGAGCGGTCGGCCAGTGTGTACCCGGATCGGGTGGCGCTGATCCATGGCGCAGTCCGCCGGACGTGGCGCGAGACCTATCAGCGGTGCCAGCACCTGGCCGCCGGGCTGGTGGCGCAGGGGATCGGGCCAGATGAAACGGTGGCCGTGCTGGCGGCCAACACACCGGAACTGTTCGAGGCCCATTTCGGGGTGCCGATGGCCGGTGCGGTGCTGAATGCCATTAACACCCGCCTCGACGGTGAAGCGATTGCCTTTATCCTGAACCACGCCGAAGCGCGTATCCTGCTGGTGGACCGCGAATTTTCAGCGGTGGCCGAGCAGGCGCTGGAACTGGTCGAGCGTGACATGCTGGTGGTCGATATTGACGACCCCTCCTTTGACGGCGGCCATCGTATCGGCTCGATGACCTACGAAGAGCTGTTGACCCGTGGCGCGGCGGATTTCCGCTGGCAGGCTCCGGCAGACGAGTGGAAAGCCATTGCGCTGAACTATACCTCGGGCACCACCGGTAACCCCAAGGGGGTGGTGTACCATCATCGCGGCGCCTATCTGAACGCGGTATCGAACGCCCTGTCGTGGCATTTGCCGGACGGAGCGATCTATCTGTGGACGCTGCCGATGTTCCACTGCAATGGCTGGTGCTTCCCGTGGACGATGGCGGTGGTGGCGGGGACGTCGGTCTGCCTGCGTCATGTGCGGGTCGAGCCGATCCTGAACGCCATCCGCGACGAGAGCGTCGGCTATTTCTGCGGTGCGCCGATCGTGCTGAACATGCTGAACAACGCCCCGGATGCCCTGAAGGCCGGGATTTCGCATCCGGTAAAGGTGATGACTGCCGGGGCGGCACCTCCGGCGGCGGTGATTGCCGGCATGGAGCGGATGAATTTTGAAGTCACCCATGTTTATGGCCTGACCGAAGTCTATGGCCCGGTGACGGTCTGCGTCTGGCGCGACGAGTGGAACGACAAGTCGCTGGACGAAAAGGCGCAGTTGAAAGCCCGTCAGGGCGTGCGCGGTCCGATGCTGGAAGCGGTGATGGTGGCCGATCCCCAGACCTTGCAGCCGGTGCCGCAGGATGGCCAGACGATGGGCGAAATCTTCATGCGCGGCAACAACGTCATGAAGGGCTACCTCAAGAACCCCAAGGCCACCGCCGAAGCCTTTGAGGGCGGCTGGTTCCATACCGGCGACCTCGCGTGCTGGCACCCCGACGGCTATGTCGAAATCAAGGATCGCTCCAAGGACATCATCATCTCGGGCGGGGAAAACATCTCGTCAATCGAGGTCGAAGACATCCTCTATCGTCACCCGGCGGTGCTGGAAGCCGCCGTGGTTGCCCGCCCTGACGACAAGTGGGGCGAAACACCCTGCGCCTTTGTTACCCTGAAAGAGGGTGTCAGCGATGTGGACGAAGCCGCCATCATCGCCTGGTGCCGGGCGCATATGGCACACTTCAAGACACCCCGGACGGTGATCTTCGGGCCGTTGCCCAAAACCTCAACCGGCAAGATCCAGAAATACGTCCTGCGCAGCAAGGCGCGGCAGGACGATCTGACCGAAGCCTGATCACTGCACAAGGGTCAGCATAAGACCCGCAGTCCTGCGTTCCATCCTATAAAAACACCTCACAGGGAGGTCCAGATGTCCGAGCACATTCTGGAAACGCAAAATCTCACCAAGGAGTTCAAGGGATTTGTTGCGGTCAGCAACGTGAACCTGTCGGTCAAGACCGGCCACATTCACGCCCTGATCGGCCCCAACGGGGCAGGCAAGTCCACCGTGTTCAATCTGGTGACCCGTTTCCTGACCGCAACCACCGGCAAGATCCTGTTCGAGGGTCGCGACATCACCACCACCAAACCGGCGGACATTGCCCGCCTGGGCATGGTGCGGTCGTTCCAGATTTCGGCGGTTTTCCCGCACATGAGCGTGCGTGAGAACGTGCGGGTGGCCCTGCAGCGGGCGACCGGTTCGGCCTATCACTTCTGGAAAAGCGCGACCAGCCTGAACGAGCTGAACGCGCGGGCCGACGACCTGCTGGAACAGGTCGGCCTGCTCAGTCACGCCGACGCGCTGACCGTCGAGCTGCCCTATGGCCGCAAGCGGGCGCTGGAGCTGGCGACCACTCTGGCCCTTGATCCGCGCCTGATGCTGCTCGACGAGCCAACGCAGGGCATGGGGCACGAGGACGTTGGCCGGATCACCGATCTGATCCGCAAGGTATCGGCCAACCGCACCATCCTGATGGTGGAACACAATCTCAGCGTGGTGTCGCGGCTGTGTGACCGGATCACCGTTCTCCAACGCGGCGCGGTGTTGACCGAGGGCAATTACGAGCAGGTTTCTGCTGATCCGCAGGTGCGGGCGGCCTATCTGGGAGGAAGCCATGCAGCCTGAACTGTACGCCAGCCCGGACGAAGACCTGCGCATCACCGATCTGCATGCCTTTTACGGCGAAAGCCACATCCTGCACGGGATCGACATCAGCCTGTGCCGGGGTGAACTGGTCACCCTGCTGGGGCGCAATGGTGCCGGGCGCACCACCACCCTGCGGGCAATCATGGGGCTGGTCAGCCGCCGCACCGGCTCGATCATGGTCAAGGGGCAGGAAACCATTGCCATGCCGACCCACCGGATTGCCCATCTGGGGATCGGCTATTGCCCGGAAGAGCGCGGCATCTATTCCAGCCTGAGCGTGGAAGAAAACCTGTTGCTGCCCCCCAAGGTTGCCAGCGGTGGCCTGACCGTCGAGCAGCTTTACGAGATGTTCCCCAATCTGGCCGAACGCCGCAACAGCCGGGGCACCCAGTTGTCCGGCGGCGAGCAGCAGATGCTGGCGATGGCCCGTATCCTGCGCACCGGCGCTGATCTTTTGCTGCTGGACGAAATCACCGAGGGCCTCGCGCCGGTGATCGTCGAGCGGCTGGGCGAGGTTCTGACCCGGCTGAAGGGGATGGGCTATACCATCGTCCTCGTCGAGCAGAACTTCCACTTCGCGGCCCCGCTGGCCGACCGCCACTATGTGGTGGAACACGGCCATGTGGTCGAAACGGTCCTGAAAGAAGAGCTGAAAGCCAAGACGGACCTGCTGAACAGCTATCTTAGCGTGTAATCAGTATTCAAAAAGCCTGAACAGAAGGCTTGTCACTTAGGGAGTGATCGTTCCATGCAATCCATTCATAAGGCGTCGCGGTCCTTTGGCCGCATGTTCACCTCGGCTCTGGCCCTGTCCGGCATGCTGGCCGCCGGGGCGATGGGCCTGATGGCTCCGGCAGCGCAGGCGGCAGGGATTTCGGACGGCAAGGTCAAGGTTGGCGTGCTGACCGACATGTCCGGCACCTATTCCGACCTCGCCGGGCCGGGTGCTATCGAAGCCGCCAAGATGGCGATCGAAGATTTCGGTGGCAAGGTTGCCGGGGCTCCGATTGAACTGGTAACCTCTGACCACCAGAACAAACCCGACATTGCCGCCAACACCGCCCGCGAATGGGCCGATGCCGGTGGGGTGGACGTGTTCGCCGAACTGGTGACCACCTCGGTGGCGCTGGCCGTTGACGAAGTGGGCAAGCAGAAGAACAAGATCACCCTGGTCTCTGGTGCCGCCTCGTCGGCGATCACCAACGCCTCGTGTACCCCGACCGCCATTCACTACACCTACAACACCCGCGCTCTGGCAGCGGGGACCGGCAGCGCGGTGGTGAAGGAAGGCGGCGATACCTGGTTCTTCCTGACCGCCAACTATGCCTTTGGCGAAAGCCTGGAACGCGACGTCTCGAAGGTGGTCAACGAAGCGGGCGGCAAGGTGCTGGGGGCGGTCAAGCATCCGTTCCCGGCCTCGGACTTCTCGTCGTTCATCCTGCAGGCGCAAGGATCGGGTGCCAAGGTGATTGGTCTGGCCAACGCCGGTGCCGACACCATCAACGCCATCAAGGCCGCCAACGAATTCGGCGTGGTGCAGGGCGGGCAGAAAATCGCCGGTCTGCTGGTGTTCCTGACCGACGTCCACAGCCTGGGCCTGCAGGTGGCGCAGGGGCTGCAACTGACCACCGGCTTCTACTGGGATCGTGACGAAGAAACCCGCGCCTGGTCGAAGAAGTTCTTTGCCCGCACCGGCAAGATGCCGACCATGGTGCAGGCCGGGGTCTATTCCTCGCTGACCCACTACTTCAAGGCCATCGAAGCCACTGGCACCGACGACACCATGACCGTCCGCCAGAAGATGGAAGAGATGCCGATCAACGACTTCTTTGCCAAGAACGGCAAGATTCGTCCGGACGGCCTGATGGTCCACGACATGCTGCTGGCCGAAGTCAAGAAGCCGGAAGAGTCGAAGGCTCCGTGGGATTACTACAAGATCCTGCGCGTGATCCCCGGCGACGAAGCCTATGGCCCGCTGTCGGAAAGCACCTGCCCGCTGCTGAAGAAGTAAGCTGACCCGGACGGGGCTTGTTCCTGCACAGGGCAGGGGCAGGCCCCGCCGTTTTTCCCGAAATAAAGACTGCTGGTTCCCTTGAGAGAACCGGCTTGCAGGCCACGACAAAAATACTGTCATCGCAGAACAGTTCGGCCTGAATAAAAAATACGATCGCTGAGACACCAACAACGATCACAGAGGAAACGCCCCATGGATATCTTTTCCATCTCGCCGCAGGTGCTGCTGGGACAGCTTCTGCTCGGCCTGATCAACGGTTCGCTGTACGCCGTGCTCAGTCTGGGTCTGGCGATCATTTTCGGCCTTTTGAACATCGTCAACTTTACCCACGGGGCCCAGTACATGCTGGGGGCCGTGCTGGCGTGGGCCGGGTTGAATTACCTTGGCATGAATTACTGGCTGGCGCTGATCTTTGCGCCGTTGATGGTTGGTGCCATCGGGATCATCATCGAACGGACGATGCTGCGCCGTCTGGCCAATGTCGATCACCTCTATGGCCTGCTGCTGACCTTTGGTCTGGCGCTGATCATCGAAGGCCTGCTGGTGCGGATGCTGGGCGTTACCGGCCAGCCCTATGCCGGTCCGCCGGAACTGAAGGGCGGGATGAACCTGGGGTTCATGTTCCTGCCGTACTACCGCGCCTGGGTGGTGGTGGCGTCGCTGGCGGCCTGTCTGGGGGCCTGGCTGCTGATCGAACGCACCAAAATCGGCGCTTATTTGCGGGCCTCGACCGAAAACCCCAACCTGCTGAAAGCCTTTGGCATCAACGTGCCGCTGCTGGTGACGCTGGCCTATGGCTTTGGCGCGGCGCTGGCCGGGTTTGCCGGGGTGTTGGCGGCTCCGCTGTTTCAGGTCAGCCCGCTGATGGGCTCCAACCTGATCATCGTGGTGTTCGCGGTGGTGGTGATCGGCGGCATGGGGTCGATTCTCGGCTCGATTGTCACCGGCTTGTCGATGGGCCTGATCGAGGGCCTGACCAAGGTTGTCTACCCCGAAGCCTCGTCAACGGTGGTGTTCGTGGTGATGGCGATTGTTCTGTTGGTGCGGCCCGCCGGGCTGTTCGGCAAGGCAGCGTGAGCGGAAGGGACAGATCATGACCAAGATTCAAGCACGCAACCGGCTGTACCTGTTGCTGGTGGCCATCGTTATCGGGCTGTTGGCTCCGCTGGTGGTGTACCCGGTTTTCCTGATGAAAATCCTCTGTTTCGCCCTGTTTGCCTGTGCCTTTAACCTGCTGCTGGGCTTTACCGGCCTGCTGTCGTTCGGTCATGCGGCCTTCTTTGGTGGCGCGGCCTATGTCACCGGCCATGCGCTGAGTGTCTGGGGCCTGCCGTTCGAACTGGGCATTCTGGCCGGGACGCTGGCGGCAACGGTGATGGGGGCGATTGTCGGCAAGTTGGCGATTCGCCGTCAGGGCATCTATTTTGCCATGGTGACGCTGGCGCTGGCGCAGCTGATTTACTTCCTGTGCCTTCAAGCGCCCTTTACTGGTGGTGAAAATGGCCAGCAGGGAATTCCGCGCGGGTTCGCTCTGGGCATCCTCGACCTTAGCAATAACACCACCCTCTATTATGTCGTTCTGGTGATCTTTTCCCTGGGGTTCGGGCTGGTTTATCGGGTGATCAACTCGCCGTTCGGGCAGGTTCTGAAGGCGGTGCGCGAGAACGAGCCACGGGCCATTTCCCTCGGCTATGATACTGATCGCGTTAAATTAACTGCCTTCATTGTCTCGTCCGCACTGGCTGGTCTGGCCGGAGCAACCAAGGCCGTTGTGTTCCAGTTGGCATCGCTGACCGATGTGCACTGGCACATGTCGGGCGAGGTGGTTCTGATGACCCTGTTGGGGGGTGTCGGAACTTTGATTGGTCCGGTTGTTGGAGCAGGGGTTGTCGTCACCCTACAGAATACTTTATCCTCTGGTCCGTTGAACGCTTATGTTCCTGTGGTCCTGGGGGGAATCTTCGTGGTCTGCGTGCTGGCTTTCCGGCGAGGCATCGTCGGTGAGATCAAGGCGCTGATCAAACAGTCCTTCTGACCATCTCATCACACACCCAAACGGGGGAATTCATGATCGAAACAATCGGCATCGTTGGCGCAGGCCAGATGGGCAACGGCATCGCCCATGTGGCAGCCATGGCGGGCTATGCGGTCAAGCTGGTGGATATCAGCGCAGACCAGCTCGCCGGGGCTGTGGCGACCATCGACCGCAACCTCGGTCGGCAGGTGGCAAAGGGCAAGGTGTCCGATGCCGACAAGGCGGCCGGGCTGGCGCGGATCACCACCTCGACGGTGATGGATTTTGCCGATTGTGATCTGGTGATCGAAGCTGCCACCGAAAACGAGACGGTCAAGCGCGCGATTTTTGCGCAGATTTGCCCGACATTGCGTCCGCAGGCGATCCTGTGCACCAATACCTCGTCGATTTCGGTGACCCGTCTGGGGGCTTCGACCGACCGCCCTGAACGGTTCATGGGGATGCACTTCATGAACCCGGTGCCGGTGATGCAGCTGGTCGAGCTGATCCGTGGCATTGCCACCTCGCAAGAGGTGTTTGCCGAAATCCGCACGCTGACCGAACGTCTGGGCAAGACCCCGGTGTCGGCCGAGGATTTCCCCGCCTTTATCGTCAACCGTATCCTGCTGCCGATGATCAACGAAGCCGTCTACACCCTGTACGAGGGCGTCGGCTCGGTGTCGGCGATTGATACGGCGATGCGGTTGGGCTCCAACCATCCGATGGGACCGCTGGAACTGGCCGATTTTATCGGCCTCGATACCTGCCTTGCGGTGATGCATGTCCTGCATGACGGCCTGGCCGACAGCAAATATCGCCCCTGTCCATTGCTGGTCAAATATGTCGAAGCCGGTTGGCTTGGCCGCAAGACGGGCAAGGGTTTTTATGACTACAGCGGGGAAACTCCGGTCCCAACCCGGTAAAGGAAGCACGACCAATGACGACCTATCTGCCACCTCTTGATGACATGCGCTTTGTGCTGGCCGAACTGGCCGGTCTGGATCAGATTGCCGCCCTGCCGGGCTTTGAGGAAGCGACGCCCGATCTGGTGGACAGCATCCTGACCGAAGCCGGTCACATTGCCGAACAGGCGCTGGCCCCGTTGAATGCTCCGGGTGACCGTCAGGGCTCCAAACTGGTTGATGGCGTGGTGACCACGCCCGAAGGCTGGCAGGACGCCCTGAACACTCTGACCGAAGGCGGCTGGAACGGTGTGGCCTTTCCGGCGGAATTCGGCGGTATGGGGCTGCCCAATCTGGTCAATGCCCCGATTCAGGAAATGTGGCATTCGGCCAACATGGCCTTTGCCCTGTGTCCGATGCTGACGCAAGGGGCGGTGAATGCCCTCCTGACCTATGGCACCGACGCGCAAAAGGCCCTGTATCTGCCGCGTCTGGTGACCGGGGAATGGACCGGGACCATGAACCTGACCGAGCCGCAGGCCGGGTCCGATCTGGCCGCCCTGCGCAGCATGGCCACCCCGGACGGTGATGCCTATCGCATCAAGGGGCAAAAGATCTTCATCACCTATGGCGATCATGAACTGACCAGCAACATCATTCATCTGGTGCTGGCCCGTACTCCCGATGCGCCTCCGGGGATCAAGGGGATTTCGCTGTTCATCGTGCCGAAATTCCTGACCAATGACGCTGGCGAGATCGGTGCGCGCAACGATGTGCACTGCGTCTCGCTGGAACACAAGCTGGGCATTCACGGCAGCCCGACGGCGGTGCTGTCGTTTGGTGATCACGAGGGCGCGGTCGGTTATCTGATTGGTGGCCTGCATCGTGGCGTCGAATGCATGTTCACCATGATGAACCATGCTCGTCTGTCGGTCGGGATGCAGGGGCTGTCGATTGCCGAGCGGGCCTATCAGCAGGCACGCGGCTATGCCCGCGAGCGCATTCAGGGCAAGCCGGCGGGCTGGACCGCCGATGGCAAGACCGGCATCGTCAATCACCCGGACGTGCGCCGGATGCTGATGACCATGAAGTCCAAGATCGAAGCCATGCGGGCGCTGGTCTATGTGTCGTGGGCGGCCATTGACGGGGCGCATTCCAACCCCGACGCCGAACAGCAGGCCAAGGCGGCGCTGATGGCCGACCTGCTGACCCCGATCACCAAGGGCTGGTGCACCGAAACCGGTGTCGAACTGGCCTCGCTGGGGGTGCAGATCCACGGCGGGATGGGCTATATCGAAGAAACCGGCGCCGCCCAGCATTTCCGCGATGCCCGCATCACCACCATCTATGAAGGCACCACCGCCATTCAGGGCAACGACCTGATGTTCCGCAAGCTGTTGCGCGACAAGGGAGCCGCTGTTGAGGGCCTGCTGGCTGACATGGATCAGGTTGCCCGGCAGGCGACCACCCTTGGCGGGCCGCAACTGGGCTTGATCGGGGCCGGTCTGGCGACGGCGGTTGCCCAGACCCGTCAGGCAGTGAAGTGGCTGCTGGATGCGGCGGCTCCGAATGCCGCTCTGGCGGCCGCCGCCGCCGTGCCGTTCCTGCGCCTGATGGGAACGCTGGTCGGCGGCTATCAGCTGGCGCGGGCGGCTTTGGTCAGCCAGGCCAAGCTGGCGGCCGGTACCGACACCCCGGACTTCTACACTGCCAAACTGACCACCGCACAGTTCTATGCCGCCTCGATTCTGCCCGAGGTGGCAGCCTTGACCCAAAGCATCGTCATCAGCAGCGATCTGGTGATGGCGCTGGACGAGCCGTTGCTGTAACCCATCCGCTGGCCGCCGGAAGGCTCCCGGCTGCCCCGCTCCCGAGCCATTCCGATGATTCGGGAACGCCCTCCCTTAGAGAGCCATACCCCTTGGGGGCGGGACGTTTGTGCCCGCCCCCCTTTTCCTGTGGGCGAGCAGGATGATGCAGGTCAGAGGAATGAGTGCGATGCGTGAGTCAATGGAATTTGATGTCGTGATCGTTGGTGGCGGCCCGTCGGGGCTGTCAACGGCGATCCGGCTGATGCAAAAAGCCCAGGCCGACGGGCAGGAACT
>NZ_FTOA01000018.1:2500-5549 GCF_900156605.1 Insolitispirillum peregrinum
AGGCGAACCGAGCGAACTGAAACATCTAAGTAGCTCGAGGAAAGGAAATCAACCGAGACTCCGCAAGTAGTGGCGAGCGAACGCGGACCAGCCCAGTGACCATCGTGTAAGAACCGGAAGCGTCTGGAAAGTCGCACCATAGCAGGTGATAGTCCTGTACGGGTAGAAAGCACTTTGGTCCTCGAGTAAGGCGGGACACGTGAAATCCTGTCTGAAGATGGGGAGACCACTCTCCAAGGCTAAGTACTCTCTAGTGACCGATAGTGAACCAGTACCGTGAGGGAAAGGTGAAAAGCACCCCGACAAGGGGAGTGAAACAGTTCCTGAAACCGGATGCCTACAAGCAGTCGGAGCCTCCTTGAGGGGTGACGGCGTACCTTTTGTATAATGGGTCAGCGACTTACCGTATCGAGCAAGCTTAAGCCGTTAGGTGTAGGCGAAGCGAAAGCGAGTCTGAACAGGGCGTTCAGTTCGATGCGGTAGACCCGAAACCGGGTGATCTAGCCATGGTCAGGTTGAAGGTGGAGTAACACCCACTGGAGGACCGAACCCACGTCTGTTGAAAAAGACGGGGATGAACTGTGGCTAGGGGTGAAAGGCCAATCAAACTCGGAAATAGCTGGTTCTCCGCGAAAGCTATTTAGGTAGCGCGTCAGATGAATACCATCGGGGGTAGAGCACTGGATCGGGAAGGGGGGCGCGAGCCTTACTGACTCGAACCAAACTCCGAATACCGATGAGTACTGTCTGGCAGACAGACGGTGGGTGCTAAGGTCCATCGTCAAGAGGGAAACAGCCCAGACCGCCAGCTAAGGTCCCCAAGTCATGGCTAAGTGGGAAAGGATGTAGGACGGCCAAAACAACCAGGAGGTTGGCTTAGAAGCAGCCATCCTTTAAAGAAAGCGTAACAGCTCACTGGTCTAATAGCTGTCCCGCGCCGAAGATGTACCGGGGCTAAAGCCATGCACCGAAGCTGCGGATGTGCAGCAATGCACGTGGTAGCGGAGCGTTCTGTAAGTCTGCGAAGGTGTGCCGTGAGGCATGCTGGAGATATCAGAAGTGAGAATGCTGACATGAGTAGCGACAAACAGTGTGAGAAACACTGTCGCCGAAAGTCCAAGGGTTCCTGCGCAAGGCTAATCCGCGCAGGGTGAGCCGGCCCCTAAGGCGAGGCTGAAAAGCGTAGTCGATGGGAACCACGTTAATATTCGTGGGCCTGGCGGAAGTGACGACCTCCGTAAGTTGTTCGCTCTTATCGGATTGAGCGGGCCGCGAAGGAGGTCCTGGAAATAACTCCGCCATATAGACCGTACCCCAAACCGACACAGGTGGACTGGTAGAGTATACCAAGGCGCTTGAGAGAATGGTGTTGAAGGAACTAGGCAAAATGCCCCCGTAACTTCGGGAGAAGGGGGCCCATCCTCGAGGCAACTCTTGGGTGGGGGCACAGACTAGGGGGTGGCGACTGTTTACTAAAAACACAGGGCTCTGCGAAGTCGCAAGACGACGTATAGGGTCTGACGCCTGCCCGGTGCCGGAAGGTTAAGAGGAGGGGTGCAAGCTCTGAATTGAAGCCCCGGTAAACGGCGGCCGTAACTATAACGGTCCTAAGGTAGCGAAATTCCTTGTCGGGTAAGTTCCGACCTGCACGAATGGCGTAACGACTTCCCCGCTGTCTCCAACACCAACTCAGCGAAATTGAATTCTCCGTGAAGATGCGGAGTTCCCGCGGTCAGACGGAAAGACCCCGTGCACCTTTACTACAGCTTCACAGTGGCATCAGATATTAGATGTGTAGGATAGGTGGGAGGCTTTGAAGCATGGGCGCCAGCTCATGTGGAGCCAACCTTGAAATACCACCCTTCCGATATTTGCTGTCTAACCGCGGTCCGTTATCCGGATCCGGGACCCTGTGTGGCGGGTAGTTTGACTGGGGCGGTCGCCTCCCAAAGAGTAACGGAGGCGCGCGATGGTTGGCTCAGAGCGGTCGGAAATCGCTCGTTGAGTGCAAGAGCAGAAGCCAGCCTGACTGCGACATCGACAGATGGAGCAGAGACGAAAGTCGGTTCTAGTGATCCGGTGGTCCCGCGTGGAAGGGCCATCGCTCAACGGATAAAAGGTACGCCGGGGATAACAGGCTGATACTCCCCAAGAGTCCACATCGACGGGAGTGTTTGGCACCTCGATGTCGGCTCATCTCATCCTGGGGCTGGAGCAGGTCCCAAGGGTATGGCTGTTCGCCATTTAAAGAGGTACGTGAGCTGGGTTTAGAACGTCGTGAGACAGTTCGGTCCCTATCTGCCGTGGGTGTAGGATATTTGAGAGGATCTGTCCCTAGTACGAGAGGACCGGGATGGACGCACCTCTGGTGTACCTGTTGTCGCGCCAGCGGCACCGCAGGGTAGCTATGTGCGGACGGGATAACCGCTGAATGCATCTAAGCGGGAAACCCCCCTCAAAACCAGATATCCCTATCAGAGCCGTGGAAGACCACCACGTTGATAGGCCGGGTGTGAAAGCGCAGCAATGTGTGAAGCTAACCGGTACTAATCGCTCGATTGGCTTGAGAACCCGTGCGCAGCGGTAATCCCGCAAGGCACGATGATCAGTCGCAAAAAGGTACACGTCATATCATAGACCTCGGTGTTCTGTCTTTCGATGACCTGGTGGTAATAGCGTTTCTGAAACACCCGATCCCATCCCGAACTCGGCCGTGAAAAGAGACTGCGCCAATGGTACTGCATCTTAAGGTGTGGGAGAGTAGGTCACTGCCAGGTCTTCCAAGGACAGAACATGCCCTAGCACGATCCAAACAGACGTCAGAGCGGTAGGCCACAACGCCAGCCGCTCTTTTGTCTTTCAAGCGCGATACACCTTCCGCGGGGTGGAGCAGCCCGGTAGCTCGTCAGGCTCATAACCTGAAGGTCGTCAGTTCAAATCTGGCCCCCGCAACCAAATACAGAACGGCCCCTTGGCGCAAGCTAAGGGGCCGTTCTGTATTTAGCTTATGAGTTCAGATTTGAACTGACGAGGAAGTCAGGTCACCCGC
>NZ_FTOA01000003.1 GCF_900156605.1 Insolitispirillum peregrinum
CGGTCCGCTTCTGACAGATTGTCCTGCCCCAGCGAGCTCCAGGCCACCACATAGCCGCCGTCGGGCAGACCACAAACCGTCGGGAAATCCTGCGCGCTGGTGGCCACCAGATTGACGGTCACCTGCGTGTTGACGGCCGCTCCGCTGGCGTTGTAGCGCTGCAGGTAAATGTCCTTGTCGTTGCCCGCCCCGGTCCAGGCCACCACATAGCCGCCATCGGCCAGCGCCGCCACCGACGGCACCGTCTGATCGCCCGCCGTCAGGCTGTTGACCCGGAGTTCGTCGCCCGACCGGGTGCCATCGGCGTTAAAGCGCTGGCCGTAAATCCCCCAGCCGCTGCCGTCCTGATCCTTCGACTGCCACACCACAACCCAGCCGCCATCGGCCAGAACCGTTACCGAAGGCTCGGTCTGCTCGCCGGACACGGCAGTGTTTATAATTTGTTCTTCATTTGCAGAAGCGAAATTTCCACCAATAGATGTATCGGTCATTGCAACAGCCTCACCTGTTTTAACTATCCATACCCAAACAATCTAATAGAGAAAATTTTCCATCTATTCAAGTAGGGGAATTAAGACCTGTAGCGAGGACAATTGTGTGGTTTGGATTATGTGAGTGCAGAAAAATGAAAGATAATCTCCGATTGGCCTGATACTTGACCGTACCAACAAAAAGGGATGATGCCAAACGGCACCATCCCCATTCCTTTAGCCTGTCCGCCGGTGGTCTTACCCCTGACAAACCTGCGCAAACGCCTGTGCCACCCGCTCGACGTTGCGGCTGTTCAGGCCAGCGACGCAGATACGGCCACTGCGCACCAGATAGATGCCGAACTCGTCGCGCAGGCGGTCGACCTGTGCGGCGCTGAGACCGGTGTAGCTGAACATGCCGCGCTGCTGCACCAGATAGTCAAAGTTGCGCTGTGGCAGGGCCTGCTTCAGCGCATCGACCAGTTGGGTGCGCATGGCGATGATGCGGGTGCGCATCTGTTCGACTTCGGCCAGCCACGAGGCTTTCAGGGCTTCGTCGCGCAGCACGATATCGACCAGCGCCGCGCCGGTGGTCGGCGGGCTGGAGTAGTTGCGGCGGACGGTGGCCTTCAACTGCCCCAGCACCCGCTGGGCGGCCTCGGCGGTGTCGCAGACGATGGACAGGCCCCCGACGCGTTCACCGTACAGCGAGAAAATCTTGGAGAACGAGTTGCTGACCAGGAACGGCTGGCCGGTGGCGGCCAGAGCGCGGATGGCATAGGCATCGTCGTCCATGCCGCCGCCAAAGCCCTGATAGGCGATGTCCATGAAGGCAATCAGGTTGCGCTCGCACACCACGCGGATCACCTGATCCCACTGGCCCGGGGTCAGGTCCGAGCCGGTCGGGTTGTGGCAGCAGGGGTGCAACAGGACGATGCTCTGCGCCGGAAGCTGTTGCAGGGCGGCCAGCATGCCGTCGATGTCAACGCCGCAGGTCTGCGGGTCAAAATAGGGGTAGGTGTGGGTTTTGAACCCGGCGCCTTCAAAGATGGCGACATGGTTGTCCCAGGTCGGGTTGCTGACCCAGACTTCGGACTGCGGGAAATAGCGGCGCAGGAAATCGGCCCCGACCTTCAGCGCGCCTGATCCGCCCAGGGTCTGGATGGTGGCAATCCGTCCGTCGGTGCGGGCCGCCGAGTCCGCGCCGAACAACAGCGCCTGCACGCCGTCGCGGTAGCTGGCCATGCCTTCCATCGGCAGGTACAGCTTGGCTTCGGCCGGGCGGGCGGCCAGTTGGCTCTGGGCTTCGACCAGCGCCTGCGGCAGCGGCACGATGCCCTGATCGTTGTAGTAAAGACCAATGCTGAGATTGACTTTCGCCGGACGGCTGTCGGCACGGAAGGCTTCCATCAGCGACAGGATCGGGTCACCGGCATAGGCATCGACATGATTGAACATGGTTGGCTCGCACTCATGCAAGGGGGGAACGGATCACGCCAGATAACGGTTCGGGCGGTGATTCATCAGGATGATCAGGTTCAGCGCAAAGGCTCCGATGACCGACGCCACCAGCAGCGGCCACGACACCAGAAACAGCGAGGCGATCAGGATGGTAAAGTCCAGCGCCATCTGCACCTTGCCCGCCCGGATACCGTAGCGGTCCTGCAGGTACAGGGCCAGCATGTTGAAGCCGCCAAGGCTGGAGCGGTGACGGAACAGGGCAATGAATCCCAGACCCATCGCCACATTGCCCATCACGGCGGCATAGAACGGGTTGATGTCGCCCAACTGGATGAATTGTGGATGCAGTTCACTGAACAGCGACACCAGTGCGATGGCGCAAAAGGTCTTGATGACGAAATCCAGCCCCATCCGCTTGAAGGCCAGATAGTAGAACGGCAGGTTGAGGGTGAAGAATACCACCCCAAAGCGGACGCCGAGGACGTGGTGCAACAGCACCGCCAGCCCGGCGGTGCCGCCGGTCAGGGTGCCGGAGGCCTTGATCAGCATCACGCCGAACGACACGATCAGGCTGCCGACCAGCAGGGCCATCACGTCTTCGATCAGGGTATGGGGAACTTTGGGGACGGTGGTGGTCTGGCTCATGGAGTGGCTCCCATGCTCGGATCGGAAGAGGCAGAGGACGGAGACGTAACCGGCAGGTGGCCGTTTTCCTTTACCCGCTCCAGCACCACCGCCGTCCGCACATGGCTGACGCTGGCGCTGAGCGAGGCCAGCTCGCTGATCAGGCGGCTCATGTCCGGCAGGTCAGCGGCGGCAATTTTCAGCAGGTAGTCATAGTCGCCGGTGATCTTGAACACGTCACGGATGGCCGCTTCCCGCTCGATGAAGGCCATCAGGGCGGCCACCGCCTGCGGGGCGTGGCTGACCATGCGGACCTCGACCATGCCGACCATCGGCGTGCTGTCGGCCAGCGGGGAAATCTGGGCGTAATAGCCAAGGATCATCCCCGACTGTTCCAGCGCAATCCGGCGGCGCGAGCATTGCGAGGTGGACAGGCCGATCCTGTCGGCCAGATCCTGATTGCTGAGGCGGCCATTGCCGCGCAACAGCGCCAGAATCCGGCGGTCGTGGTCATCAAGGGCGACGGGTTTCATGATCAGCCAGCGCCTTTTCTCAGCGTTGAACCGGTGCAAACCGGGTGCGCAGGGCGTACAGCACCCCCAGCGCCACGATCCATCCCGGCATCACCCACACCGCGAGGGTCATGTCCGGGGTCATCATCATCACCACCAGAATTCCGGCCATGAACAGCAGGCACAGGTAGTTGGTCAGTGGATGCCACGGGCTGCGGAAACTGCTCTGCCGGTTCTGCTGGCGCAGGTGGCGGCGGAATTTCAGGTGGGTCAGGCTGATCATGCCCCAGTTGATCACCAGCGCGGCAACCACCAGCATCATCAGCAACCCGAACGCCTTGCCGGGCATCAGATAGTTGATCAGCACACAAATGGCTGTTGCCACCGCCGACACCGCCAGCGCGGGCACCGGCACGCCGCGCTTGTTGACGCGGGTCAGCACCTGCGGAGCATTCTTTTGCAGGGCCAGACCGAACAGCATCCGGCTGTTGCAGTAAACGCAGCTATTGTACACCGACAGGGCGGCGGTCAGAACCACCACGTTCAGCACGGTGGCCACCAGCCCGTTGTCGAGCGACTGGAAAATCAGCACGAACGGGCTGCCGCCCTCCTGCACCTGCGTCCACGGGTACAACGACAGCAGGACGGCCAGCGCGCCGACGTAGAAAATCAGGATGCGATAGATCACCTGATTGGTGGCTTTGGGGATGGTGGTCTGCGGGTCACGGGCTTCGGCGGCGGTGATGCCGACCAGCTCCAGACCGCCGAACGAGAACATGATCGGGGCCATCGCCAGCGCCAGCCCGCCGAGGCCGTTGGGCAGGAAGCCGCCCAGCGCCCACAGGTTGCTGACCGAGGTCTGCGGGCCGCCGCTGCCGCTGAACAGCAGCCACAGGCCGAACAGGATCATGCTGACAATGGCGGCAACCTTGATGATGGAAAACCAGAATTCCATCTCGCCGAACAGCTTGACGTGCAGCAGGTTGATGATGTTGATCACCACGAAAAAGGCCAGTGCCGAGGCCCAGGTGGGGATGTCGGGCCACCAGTACTGCACATAAATGCCGATGGCGGTCAGTTCGGCCATGCTGACCAGCACGTACAGCACCCAGTAATTCCAGCCGGACAGGAACCCGGCGAAATTGCCCCAATAGGTATAGGCAAAGTGGCTGAACGAGCCCGCCACCGGGGTATCAACGACCATTTCCGCCAGTTGGCGCATGATCAGAAAGGCAATGATCCCGGCGACCAGATAGCCGAGCAGGATTGACGGGCCAGCCAGTTTGATGGTTTGTGCCACCCCGAGGAACAACCCGGTCCCGATCGCCCCGCCCAGCGCGATCAACTGAATGTGTCGGTTGGACAGGCCCCGGCTGAGGCTGTCGTTCTGCTCGCTCTGCATCGAGCCTGATCCTTATCCTGTAAAGGGACAATCACCCGTGATTGCCGAAAAAATGCACAAAGATGGCATTTAGCACAGGAATGATGCACATATCCATTAAAATGAGAGATATGGTGATCAACAGAACGGGGTCCGGGGCCTTGCGGCCCCGGCGAGGTGTGGAGCAGCGCTCCACGTCCCTGCTTTTTTATTATGCACGCGGCTGGCCGTCCCTGCTCTCGCTGCCGCGATGATAGCGAAAGGTGCCGCTGGCGGTGGCAATCAGCGAGTCGTGTTCATCGTGGATGCTGGCCGAGGTGAAAAAGATCTTGCTGCCGCCGCCGCTGACCAGCCCTTCGGCGCGCAGGTGCTGACCCTTGGCGATGCCGATGAAGTTGGTGGTCAGCGACAGGGTGAGCGTGCGACGCACGTTTCCCGGCACCGGGCAATGGCACCCGGCATAGCCGCTGACCGTATCGAGCAGGGTGGTGAGCAATCCGCCGTGGGGAAGACCGGCCCGGTTGAGGTGTTCCGGGCGCAGGGTCATTTCGACCACCGCCCGGCCCTGTTCCCATTCGGTGATCCGGTAGCCCAGCAGGCGGGAAAACCCGCTGGCACTGTTTTGTTCCCACAGAAGATTCTCGTCCATGACCGCTATAGCCTTTCCGGGATGTCACTGGCTCCGCACAGCCGGTCAGCGGCCAGGACCAGATGGTGTTTCTGGATTTTCCCGGTGGCGCTGGCTGGCATGGCCGGAACGATAAAAATGCGCTGAGGCCGTTTATACGGTGCCAGCCGGTCGTGAATGAAGGCTTTTAAGGCGTCTTCGTCCAGTTGACTGCCGGGTGACAGCTCGACAAAGGCAATCACCTCCTCGTTGCCGGGGATGCGCCGCCCGACCACCGCGCTCTGAATCACCAGCGGATGGGCGTTCAGCGCGGTTTCGACTTCGGGCGGATAGACGTTAAAGCCCGAGCGGATGATCAGTTCCTTGCACCGCCCGACCAGGAACAGCGCCCCGTCCGGCCCCTGTCGGCACAGGTCGCCGGTTTTCAGCCAGCCGTCGGCGGTGACGGTGGCGCGGGTGGCAATCGGGTCGTTGTAATAGCCCTTCATCACGTTCGGACCGCGTACCCACAGTTCACCGATCTCGCCGGGGGCGACATCATCGCCGGTGAGCTGGTCGATGAAGCGCACCTCGACATGCGGCAACGGTGGGCCGATGCTGTCATCATCGCGCGGTGACGGGATCAGGGTCTGGGAAACGGTCGGCGAGGCTTCGGTCAGGCCATAGCCGTTGTTGAGGGCGGTGCCGAACAGTCCCTCGATTCGCCGTTTCCACTCCAGATCGAGCGGTGCTCCCCCCGATGACATGTAGCGCAGGTGCGGCGCCTTCAGGGCACGGCCTTCGGCTTCCAGATGCTCCAGCAGCTTGGCATACATCGCCGGAACCCCCTGAAAAACGGTCACGCCGTTTTCCAGCGCCCGCGCCAGATGGCGGGGATCAAAGCGCGGCACCATCTCCAGCATCCCACCGGCCTTGAGGGTGCCGAGGAAGGTCGAGGCCAGGCCGAACACATGGCTGATCGGCAGCACCGCATAGACATGGTCGGCGGTGGTCAGGCCGCGTTGCTGGCCGGAAATGGTGGCGATGTACAGCAGGCCGCGATGGGTCAGCATCACGCCCTTGGGGGTGCCGGTGGTCCCCGAGGTGTAGATCATCGCCGCCACCTGATCGGCGTTGCTGTCCTCCACCGGCTCGGGGGTGGCCGGACGCTGCCCGGCGATCAGCACCGTTCCGGCGTGGGGCAGGGAATGGTCGTCGGCCTGATGGCGGGCACCATGGGCGGCGGCATCGCGGGAGGTCTGGGGGGTGAACACCAGCGCGCGCGGGGTGCAATGCTGCTCGATCCGGTCGATTTCCACCGCCGGGATGCGGGCATTGACCACCACCGCCCATGCATCCAGCCGGGAACAGGCCAGAATCATCGCCGCGAGGGCGGCGCAGTTTTCGTTGACCAGCAAAACGCGGTCACCACCACGGACGCCCGCGGCCTCCAGCAGGGTGACGGCGGCATCGCTGGCCTCGCCCAGTTGGGCAAAGGTCAGCGTCTGGCCGTCGTGGTCGATCAACGCCACCGCCTGTGGCCGTTCAGCCCGCCAGCGGTCGGCCAGCAGGTGCAGGCGGCGAGGCAGCTCGGGCAGGGGGGCTGTTACCATGTCCGCGCGTCCTTCAACATGTTGCGGGCGATCACCAGTTGCTGAATCTGGGTGGTGCCTTCGTAAATGCGGAACAGGCGCACATCGCGATAGAAACGCTCGATTCCGTAATCGGCAATATAGCCTGCGCCGCCGTGAATCTGTACCGCCCGATCGGCCACCCGACCGACCATTTCGCTCGCATACATCTTGCAACAGGCGGCTTCGGTGCTGACGTCGATGCCCTGATCCTTGCGGCGGGCGGTTTCTTCGACCATGCAGCGGGCGGCATAGGCTTCGGCCTTGCTGTCGGCCAGCATCGCCTGAATCAACTGGAACTCGCCAATCGGCTTGCCGAACTGCTCGCGTTCCAGGCTGTAGCGCAGGCTGTCTTCGATCAGGCGTTCGGCCACCCCGACGCAGACCGAGCCGATGTGCAGGCGGCCCCGGTCGAGCACCTTCATCGCCGTCTTGAAGCCCTGATGCAGGCGGGCTTCGCCGCCGATGATCGCCGAGACCGGTACCCGCACGTTGTCAAAGATGACATCGCAGGTGTGCGCGCCCTTTTGCCCCATCTTGTGGTCATTGGGGCCGAGGGAGATGCCCGGCAGGTTGGCATCGACAACAAAGGCCGAAACGCCGCTGGCGTCGCGGCTGTCGGGATTGGTGCGGGCAAAGACGGTGAACACCCCGGCTTCGGGGGCGTTGGTGATGTAACGCTTGGTGCCGTTGATCAGGAAATCATCGCCATTGCGGCGGGCGCTGGTGCGCAGGGACCCGGCGTCCGATCCGCTGCCCGGTTCGGTCAGGCAGAACGAGCCGATCAGCTCGCCCGAGGCGAGGCGCGGCAGGTAGTGGCTCTTTTGCTCGTCGGTGCCGTCAATCACGATCCCCTGCGAGCCGATGCCGTTGTTGGTGCCCATCAGCGAGCGGAAAGCGGGTGAGGTGCGCCCCAGCAGGAAGGCAATCTGCACTTCTTCGCTCATCGCCAACCCCAGCCCGCCATAGGCTTCGGGGATCGACATGCCGAACAGGCCCATGTCGCGCATGTCCTGCACCACTTCGGCCGGAATGGCGTCGTCTTCGGCCACTTTGGCTTCCAGCGGGCGCAGGCGGTTGTCCACAAAGCGGCGGACGGTATCGAGCAGTTGGGAGAGGGTTTCCGGGTCCAGAGCCATCGTGTGTTTCCTCGTGTTTTGTCTTGTGATGTTTCGTATCGTGAAAATCAGTTTCAAAAAACTGTTGATGCAGACGGTGGCACGAACTACGATGCCCGTCAAGAATACGAAATTGGTTTTCACCATGCGAAATTAAAATCGCCGAAAGCCAGAACCAACAGATGGGAGGAAACCGCAGTGGACGGCATCGAACGCCAGACCGTGCTGGAACTTTCAGAGGATGGGGTGGCGGTGCTGCGCCTCAACCGCCCCGACGTGCGCAACGCCCTCAGCCCGGCGCTGCGGCAGGAACTGGCCGAGCATTTCCATGCTCTGGCTGATGACCCGCAGGTGGCCTGCGTGGTGCTGACCGGCGGCCCGACAGTGTTCGCCGCCGGGGCCGACATCAAGGCGATGGCCACCGCGTCGCCGGGCGAGATGGTGGCGCGGGCCAGCGAACGCAGCTGGGCCCCGATCAAGGATTTCCCCAAGCCGCTGATTGCGGCGGTCAACGGCTGGGCGCTGGGCGGCGGTTGTGAACTGGCGATGCACGCCGACATGATCATTGCGGGCGAATCGGCAAAATTCGGCCAGCCGGAAATCCGGGTCGGCATCATGCCGGGAGCCGGTGGCACCCAGCGGCTGACGCGGGCGGTCGGCAAGGCGCGGGCGATGAAAATCCTGCTCACCGGCGAGCCGGTCAGCGCCGCCGAGGCGCTGGCAATGGGGTTGATCACCGAAGTGGTGGCTGATGAGGCGGTGCTGGCGCGGGCGGTGGCTCTGGCGCAGACCATCGCCGCGCTGCCCCGGATGGCGGCGCGCAAGATCAAGGAAGTGGTGTTGGCCGGGCTGGATGGCCCGCTGGAGGCCGGGTTGCGGCTGGAGCGGCAGGCTTTTCAGTTGCTGTTCGACACCGCCGATCAAAAGGAAGGCATGGCGGCGTTCATCGAAAAGCGCCCGGCCCGCTTCAACCAGCCCGCCGGGGAGCCGCAACAATGAGCGATCTTGTGATGCAGATGCAGGCGGGGGATACCACCCTCGGGATCGTCGGGGCCGGGATCATGGGGCGTGGCATTGCCCAGATTGCTGCCGAAGCGGGGGTGACCGTGCTGCTGGCCGATGCCCGTCCGCAGGCGGCGCAGGAGGCGCGCGACTTCGTTGCCGGAATGCTGCGCCGCAAGGCCGACAAGGGCACGCTGACGGCGGAGCAGCTCGAGGCGGCACTGGCGCGTCTGGTGGTCACCGATGCCGGGCCGGATACCGGCTATGGCGCCTTCGCCGGTTGTCATGTGGTGGTCGAAGCGGTGGCCGAGCGGCTGGAGATCAAGCATGCGGTGCTGGCCGGACTGGAAGCGGCCGTATCGGATGACTGCATTGTGGCCACCAACACTTCGTCGCTGTCGGTGACGGCGATTGCGGCGGCGGCTCGCCGTCCCGGGCGGGTGGCCGGATTTCATTTCTTCAATCCCGTTCCGCTGATGCGGATCGTGGAAGTGATCGGTGGCACGGTCACGGACGACGCGGTGGTCGAGGCACTTATTACCCTGGCCGGTCGCCTCGGTCACCGCCCGGTCCGTGCCACCGACACCCCCGGCTTTCTGGTCAACCACGCCGGGCGGGCCTTTGGGACCGAAGCGGTACGGATCGTCAGCGAAGGGGTGGCCTCGGTTGCCGATGTTGACCGGGTGATGGTCGAGGCTGCCGGGTTCCGCATGGGGCCGTTCCAGTTGCTCGACCTGACCGGGCTGGATGTGTCGCATGCGGTGATGGAAAGCATCTATCACCAGTACTATCAGGAACCGCGCTATCGCCCCGGCTATCTGACCGCCCAGCGGCTGGCCGCCGGTCTGCTCGGTCGGAAAAGCGGAGAGGGGTTCTACTGCTATCCCGACGGGGTGCAGGCAATGCCGCCCGAACCGGCGGTTCCCGTTGCTGGTGGCGTGTCGGTGTGGATTGGTGCGGGTGATCCGGTGGACCGCGAGGCGGTGCGGGCGATGGTGCAGGCCGCCGGTGGGGCGCTGGAGTCTGGCGACCGCCCCTCGGCACAGGCGGTGTGCGTGGTGATGCCCTATGGCGACGATGCCACCTCGTGCGGGCTGGCGCAGGGGCTGGACCCGGCGCGGGTGGTGGCGGTGGACATGCTGTTCGGCCTGCGCGGACGGCGGACGATGATGCTGACCCCGCTGACCGACGTCGCCTGCCGTGACCAGATACACGCCCTGCTGGCTGCCGATGGCAGCGCGGTGACGGTGATCGAAGACAGCCCCGGCTTCATCGCCCAGCGGATGGTGGCGGCGATCGTCAATGTCGGCTGCGAGATTGCCCAGCAAAAGGTCGCCTCGCCGGACGACATCAATACGGCGGTGGAACTGGGGCTTGGCTATCCGCATGGCCCGCTGCGGCTGGGCGATGCCGTTGGACCTCAACGGGTCTTGCGCATTCTGGAAGCCATGCAGGCGCGGACCGGCGACATGCGCTATCGCCCCAGCCTGTGGCTGCGGCGGCGAGCCGGGCTGGGGGTGTCGCTGGCGACTCCGGCGACACCGGTGCGGGCAGCGTAACGGGCACCTCCTTCCTTCTTTTGGACAAGGGTTATCGTAATGACAGACGCTTTTGTGTACGACGGCCTGCGCTCGCCGTTTGGACGTCATGCCGGTGCGCTGGCATCGGTGCGCACCGATGATCTGCTGGCGCAGGTGATGCGGGCGGTGGTGGCACGGTCGCCGTTTGCGGCGGACAGCATCGAGGACGTGATTGTCGGCTGCACCAATCAGGCCGGGGAAGACAGCCGCAATGTCGGGCGGAATGCGGCGTTGCTGGCCGGGTTGCCGGTCGGGGTGGCCGGGCTGACGGTCAACCGGCTGTGCGGCAGCGGTCTGGCGGCGTTGCTCGATACCGCCCGCGCGGTGCGCTGCGGTGAAGGCGAGGTGTTCATCGCCGGGGGCGTCGAAGGCATGAGCCGGGCACCGTTCGTGCTGGCCAAGGCCGACAGCGCCTATTCCCGCTCCAGCCAGATGTATGACACCACCATGGGGGCGCGCTTTCCCAATCCGGCGCTGACCAGTGAACACGGGGCCGACAGCATGCCGGAAACGGCTGACAACATTGCCGCCGATCTGGCGATCAGCCGCGAGGCCGCCGATGCCTTCGCGCTGGCATCGCAGCAGAAATATGCCGCTGCACTGGCGCGGGGGTTCTTTACCGACGAAATCCAGCCGATTGCGGTTAGCACCGGCCGCAAGACGCCGCCGCGTCTGGTGGCCGACGACGAGCATCCGCGTCCGCAGACCGACGCCGCCAGTTTGTCCAGCTTGCGGCCACTGTTTGCCGGTGGGGTGGTGACGGCGGGCAATGCCTCGGGGATCAACGACGGGGCTGGGGCGCTTCTGGTGGCTTCGCGGGCTGCTGGCGAGGCGGTCGGGGCGACGCCGCGTGGGCGGATTGTCACCGGGGCCGTCGCCGGGGTGCCGCCCCGGGTGATGGGGCTGGGACCGGTTCCGGCAGCCCGCAAGGCGTTGCAGCGCGCCGGGCTGACGCTGGCGCAGATGGACGTTATCGAAATCAACGAAGCCTTCGCCAGTCAGGTGCTCGGTTGCTGTCAGCAGCTTGGGCTGGACCCGGCGGATCCGCGCCTGAACCCCAACGGTGGGGCGATTACGGTGGGCCATCCGCTGGGAGCGTCGGGCATCCGCATTGCGCTGTCGGCGCTGCGGCATCTGGAACAGACCGGCGGGCGCTATGCGCTGGTGTCGATGTGCATCGGCATCGGTCAGGGGATCGCGGTGATTCTGGAACGGGTGTGACCCCATAATTTCGCTATGCGAAAATCAATTCCGAAATATTGACGTTCTGTAAGGAGCATGTCAGGCTGTCGATCAGCACTCAAAAAGATGTTCGCTGCTTGTCCCTGCGAGGTAAAAGGGAATGCCCGGACGGTTTATGGTAAGCCGCCGGTTACACGCCACACTCGGGGGGACGAGACGATGAAACGACGGGGTGAAATGCTGGAAGCCCATACAGAAACCGTGCTCCCTGAGGGGGCCGATCCCGCTGAGCGCGACAGCCAGTTCGTCACCGCGCTGGCGCGCGGGCTGGATGTGCTGCGGGCCTTTCGCCCCGGCGATGGTCCGCTGGGCAACCAGCAATTGGCCGAACGCACCGGTTTGCCCAAGCCGACCGTCTCGCGCCTGACCTATACCCTGTCGCGGCTGGGTTATCTCGAGCATTTGTCCGATGTGGGGAAATACGCTCTGGGGGTCGGGGTGCTGTCGCTGGGCTTTACCGCGCTGGGGGCGATGGGCATGCGGCGGATTGCCCGCCCGTTCCTGCAGGAACTGGCGACCTATTCCGGCCTGTCGGTGGCGCTGGGCACCCGTGACCAGTTGAGCATGGTCTATCTGGAATGCTGCCGGGGCGACAGTGCGATCATGTTGGCGCTCGATGTCGGCTCGCATCTGAAACTGAGCACCTCGGCGATAGGGCGGGCCTACCTGAGCGCGCTGCCACCCGCCGAGCAGGCTGGTCTGTTTGCCAGTCTGGCCAGGCACGAAGGCGATCGCTGGCCCGAGGCCCTGCGCGGGCTGGAGCAGGCGAAGACCGACATTGCCAACCGGGGCTTCTGTTTGTCCGCCGGAGACTGGAAGTCAGAGGTCAACGCGGTCGGTGTGCCGCTGGGGGTGGGTGAGGGCGGTCTGGCCTTTGCCCTCAACTGCGGAGGCCCGGCCTACATGCTGCCGTTTGAACGGCTGATTGACGATATCGGCCCCCGTCTGGTGCAGGTTGCTGCGGCAATCCGTCGGCAGATGGGGATGGAGTAAGCAAGCGGAGACTGGAAGTCAGAGGTCAACGCGGTCGGTGTGCCGCTGGGGGTGGGTGAGGGCGGTCTGGCCTTTGCCCTCAACTGCGGAGGCCCGGCCTACATGCTGCCGTTTGAACGGCTGATTGACGATATCGGCCCCCGTCTGGTGCAGGTTGCTGCGGCAATCCGTCGGCAGATGGGGATGGAGTAAGCAAGACCGCTCCGCTGTGGCGGGGCGCAATAAAGGACCCGTTCTGATCCGTACCGCATGTCCGCGACGCAGGCCCTGTTGGGCCTGTGATGGGGCGGCTCGTGCCAAAAATGCGCCAAAACGGCGCCTCGTCCACAAAAAGGCATCCCGTCAGTCCCCGAAAAGCAGGGCGCGGGATCATCCAGGGAGGACCTGTCCATGATGAAGCGTTTTACCTCTGCCGTGCTGTCGAAGCGTCGTGCGTTGCTGGCCTGCTGTGCCGTTGGCGCGGTGATGATGGCCTCTCCGGCGATGGCGGCAGAGTTCGTGCTGGGCTCGGAGCTGCCGCTGACCGGCAAGCTGGCCCGCGTCGGCACCGGCATGAGCGAAGGCATTGCCATCGCCATTGATCTGGCGAATGCCAAGTATGCCGGTCAGCATCATTTCTCGGTGCAGACCATCGATGATGAAACCAACCCGGCCAAGGCGGTGGCGGCGGTGGAAAAGCTGGCCTCGGACCATGTGGTGGCGATCACCGGCGGCTATGGCTCGAACATCATCGGCCCGGCGTCCGAAGCGGCGGCCAAGGCCGGGCTGGTGTACATGACCTCTGGCGGGGTGGCCCCCGAACTGACCCAGCGCGGCCTCGACTCCTTTTTCCGCATCAACAATGCCGATGGCTATGGCAAGGCGATGGTCGGCCTGATTGAGACGATGGGGGCCAAGTCGGTGGCGATCCTTTATTCCAACAAGGAAGCCACCGCCGCGATGGCGACCTATGTGCAAAAGGCACTGACCGACAAGGGCATCAAGATCACCTCGCACGAATTCGACGACACCACCACCGACTTCAAGCCGATCATGAACAAGGTCAAGTTGCAGGACCGGCCCGAAGTGGTGGCGATGATCGGTTATGAAAACGACTATATCGGCATCCTGCGTGCCGGTGCGGTGCTGAAGCCGGACGTCAAGGCGATGGTCGGAGTGTGGTCGCTGGCCACCGCCCAGATGAACAAGGAATTCCATGATCAGGTGCAAGGGGTCTATGGCACCTCGCCGCTGCCCTATCCGGTGGTGTTCAAGGGGGGGGAAGCACAGGATTTCGCCGCCGCCTACATGAACAAGTACAACCGCGAGCCGGATTACCTGCAACAGTTCGGTTATGTGCAGACCATGCTGCTGATCGATGCCATCGCCCGCGCCCATGACAACGACGGCAAGATCGAAGCCGGTGAAATCGCCCGCGAACTGCGCGCCACCACCACCCCGACGATGATCGGCGACGTAACCTTTGACAAGAACGGTGACAACCCGAACTTCACCCATCGCATGGGGCAGCATCAGGGCGACCGGGTGGAACTGGTGTGGCCGGCCAATGCGGCGACCGCCAAGATGAACTATCCGGCGGTTCCCTGGTAAGCCGTTTTGTCCGCTGGCCTGCCGGTTGACCTGGCAGGCCCTTTTTTCGCCTTCGCACGGGAACTCGGCAATGCTGGAACTGATCCTGCAGGCTCTCTATTCGGGGCTACTGGCGGGCGGCTACTACGCCATGATCGCCCTGGGGCTGGCCCTGGTGTTTGGAACCATGCGCATCATCAACCTCGCCCACGGGGAACTGGTGCTGCTGGCGGCCTATGTCGCCTTTGAAATGGAGCGGTCATTCGGCTGGACGCCGCTGGCTTCCATTCCGGTGGCGCTGGTGGTGGTCGGGCTGACCGCGCTGGTGATTTATCTGCTGATTGGCCGCATCCGGCAGGACCGCGAGCTGAACTCGCTGATCCTGACCTTCGGGATCGCCATCGTTCTGACCAACCTGATCCTGATGATCTGGTCGGCAGACATCCGCTCGACCAGCAACAGCTGGTTCATGGATGGCGTGGTGCTGGGGGATACCCTGTTCAGCATGCGCGGCGAAGTGATCTTTTGCGTGATTGGGGTGCTGTTGCTGGCGGCCACCTACTGGTGGCTGAACCACACCTGGCAAGGCCGTGCCCTGCGGGCGGTGGCGTCGAACCGTGATGCCGCCAAGCTGATGGGGGTCAATCCGGCTCGCATCGAAGCGCTGTCGTTTCTGGTGTCCGGTGTGCTGGCGACCTTTGCCGGGGTGGCGGTCTATACCGCTTCGGTGGTGTTTCCGGCGGTCGGTCACAACCTGACCATCAAGGCGTTCGTCATCACCGTGTTGGCAGGCATGGGATCGGTTCCCGGCGTTCTGCTGGGTGCGGTGCTGATCGGGGTGGGCGAGACGCTGACCACCACCCTTGCCAAGCCGTCGCTGCAAGAGCTGACCGGCATGGTGATCTTTCTGCTGATTCTGTTCTTGCGGCCGTCCGGTCTGTTCGGGCGCAAGGGGATGGTGAAGAAATGAAGCACAGGATGGTAGTGCTGGTGGCGCTGGTGCTGGCCTATGGCGCGGTGCCGTTGCTGCTGGGGTCGATGGATTACGTGATGAGCCTGATCATTGCCGCCCTGACCATTGGCGGGGTGGCGCTGGCCTGGGCCTTGCTGGGCAATCTCGGTGGGCTGGTCAGTTTCGGGCATGCGGCGTTCTTTGGCGTCGGAGCCTATACCTCGGCGATTCTGGTGGTCGATCATCACTGGCCGGTGTTGCTGGCGATGGTGGCTGGCGGCGTGGGGGCGGCGGTGGCCTCGGTGGCAACCATGCCTGCCCTGCGCCTGCGCGGGCCGTATTTCGCGCTGGCAATCCTTGCCTATGGTCACATCTTCCGCATTCTGGCGGTCGAAGCCACCAGCCTGACCGGCGGCGCAGCCGGGATGCTGAGTATTCCCGGCTTTCCGACCCTGCTGGGGATCAATCTGGCGAGCAAAACCGGCGCCTATGCGCTGATCCTGACCATCGTGCTGCTGTTCGCCTGGCTGTATGGCCTGATCCGGCGCAGCACCTATGGGCTGGCGTTGCGGGCGATGCATGACAGCGAGCTGGCAACGCGGGTGGTCGGGGTGCCCTCGACCCATCTGAAAGCGGCGATGCTGGTGATTTCAGCCTTCATGACCGGGGTTGTCGGCGCATTTAACGCCCATCAGATCAATTTCCTCGACCCGGAGTATGCTTTTGCCTCCAGTTGGACCGTTTTGCCGATCGCGGCAGCCATTTTTGGCGGCTATCGCACCGTTTGGGGTCCGGTTCTGGGGGCGCTGGTGGTGTTTCTGGTCGATCAGCTGGTGTTCAAGGAACTGATGCCCAGCGGGCACCAACTGGTTTTTGGGGTGCTGTTGGGCGGGATGGTCATTCTGGGGCCGCATGGCCTGCTGCCGCTGTTGGGCCGCTGGAGCAAAAAGGAGGCTTCCCATGCTGGAGCTTGACGCCATCACCATGCGCTTTGGCGGCCTGACCGCGCTGCATGCGATGAGCCTGAGCGTGGCAGAGGGCGAGACGCTGGGGCTGGTTGGCCCGAATGGCGCGGGCAAGACGACGCTGTTCAACGTCATTTCCGGCGTCTATGCCCCCAGCGGCGGGACAATCCGCTTTGGCGGGCAGGATGTCGGTGCCCTGCCGCAATGGAAACGGGCGCGGGTCGGGATCGGGCGCACCTTTCAGATTCCCCAGCCGATGCGGGAACTGACGGTGCGCGAAAACCTGCGGGTCGCTCAGCGATTCGGCGCCGGAAAGGAAGACCCGGCGGCACTTGACGAGATTCTGGACCTGCTGGGGTTGGCGCACAAGCAACACGCCGACGCCGCCACCTCGCTGGCCTTGACCGAGCAAAAGGCGCTGGAGGTCGGCAAGGCGCTGGCGGTGCGTCCGCGCTTGTTGATGCTCGATGAAGTGCTGGGCGGGCTGGAAATGGCGACCAAGCGCACCTTTGCCCGCACGCTGGAAACGGTGCGGGCCCGCTTTGGGCTGACGATGGTGATCATCGAACACGATATCGAAACCATCAAGGCACTGTGCCCGCGGGTGGTGGTGCTGAACTTTGGCCAACTGATCGCCGACGGCACGCCCGAGGCGGTGTTCAACGATCCGCAAGTGATAAGGAGCTACACCGGTGACACCCCTGCTTGAGGTCAGCGGCCTGCGGGCCGGGTATGGTCAGATCAACGTCCTGTGGGATGTCGATCTGACGGTCGAAGAGGGCAAGACGACGGTGATCGTCGGGCCGAACGGGGCGGGCAAGACCACCTTGCTGCGCACGCTGATGGGGCTGGTTTATGCCTCGGCGGGGTCGATGACCCTGCACGGGCAGACCCTGAAAGGCGGCAAGACCTGGGATATCGTCGAGCGCGGAATGGTGATGATCCCGGAAGGCCGGATGGTGTTCCCGGACATGAGCGTGCTCGACAACCTGATGATGGGGGCCTATCCGCGTGCCGGGCGGGCCGACTGGGAAACCCGGCTGGAGCGGGTGTTTGCCATGTTCCCCCGCCTTAAGGAACGGCGCGGCCAGATGGCCGGGCTGATGTCCGGCGGCGAAGCGCAAATGCTGGCGATGGGGCGCGGGCTGATGGAAAACCCGCAGGTCCTGCTGATCGACGAGCCGTCGCTGGGGCTGGCGCCGGTGATCGTCGACGAGATTTTCACCATCCTCGCCGACCTGAAAGCCCAGGGGCTGACCATCGTGCTGGTCGAGCAGAACACCTCGCGCGCCTTGCACCTGGCCGACCACGTTTATCTGATGCGCTCGGGCAAAACGATCCTGTCACAGCCTGCGGCAGAGGTTGATCTGGGACATTTGCATGATCTGTACTTTGCCCGCGATGGGGGATCGGCGGCGGTGGGGTGAAGTACCGGTATATGATAAAAAACAACAAGATCATGGAGCGCTGCTCCATACCTCGCCGGGGCCTTCAGGCCCCGGACCCCGTTGATTTGAAATAAAAGAAAAAATGGGGGACCGGGGGCATTGGCCCCCGGATGGGCATGGGCGATAGCCCATCATTACGCCGCTCCTCCCGTTCAGGATGCTTTTCGGCAAATGCGTCGTCGCGGGCCATGCCCGCTCGGGATTTGCCCCCCTAAAACACCCCCTCATAGACTGCGACAATATCGGCGCGGGTCATGTCGCGCGGATTGCAGGCGATCAGGCGGCGGATGCCGACATCGACCTCTTCGGCCATCGACGGGATGGCATCAGCGGGGACGCCGAGGGCGCTCATGCGGCGTTCGAGGCCGCTGTCGGCCACCAGTTCTTCGATGGCAACCACCAGCGCCTCGGCAGCGGCGGCGGTGGAGCCGAAGCGTTGGCCGGGGAGCATCACCCGTGCCAGCTCGGCATACAGCGGGGCGGCGACCGGCAGGTTGAAGCGCATGATCGGAGCCATCACGATGGCGTTGCTGTGGCCGTGCGGCACGTGATAGCGGGCGCCGAGCGGGTAGGCCAGCGCGTGGATGGCGGCCACCGAAGCGTTGACAAAGGCCATCCCGGCCATCAGCGAGCCTTGCAGCATGGCGGTGCGGGCGGGAAGGTTGCTGCCATCGGTCATCGCCGTGCGCAGGTTTTGCCCCATCAGCGCCAGTGCCTTGGCGGCCAGTCCGTCGGCAATCGGGTTTTTGCCGGTGCGGCTGGTGTAGGCTTCGATGGCGTGAACCATCGCGTCCAGCCCGGTGGCGGCGGTGATCTTTGGCGGCAGACCGGTGGTCAACAGCGGGTCGAGCAGGGCGACATCGGGCAACAGTTGCGGGGCGTAGATGGCTTTCTTGCGGCCCTGATCATCGGTGACCACCGACACCCAGGTGACTTCCGAGCCGGTTCCGGCGGTGGTCGGCACCTGCACCAGCGGCACGCGCTGGCCGGTGGCGAGGTTGGTGCCGTACATCTGCTCCAGCGGTTGATCGCTGTTGAGCATCAGCGCCACCAGCTTGGCGGTATCGAGCGAGCTGCCACCGCCCAGCCCGACCACGCCATCGGCCTGCACGGCGCGGGCGGCATCGGCGGCGGCGTGGACCATCGCCACCGGCGGATCGGCGGCGACATCGCTGAACACGGCGGCGGTGATACCGGCGCTGGCCAGCGACTGACAGGCCTGTTCGGCAAAGCCAAGGGCGACGATGCCTGGATCACAGATGATCATCACCCGCCGGGCATTCAGCCTGTGCAGGATCTCGCCCAGTTTCGACAGGCCTCCGGCCTGACAGAGAATGCGGGGAGTGGAGCGGAAGGTCAGGGACATGACGGGCTTCCTTATTGATTTCAAATTCAAGGAAAAAAGGGGGGGCGGTAGCCTGCTGTGTGTACCTGTTGAGCCAGACAAGACTACCGACGCGGTCCGCCATCCTCAGGCGTCAGACGGGATGACCAGCGGTTCCAGCGCGGCGCGCAGGGCGTCGGGCAGCGGGACCGGGCGGCGGCTGGTGCGGTCAACGTAGACATGGATGAAATGCCCGGCGGCGGCCGGGGTTGGATCATCGTTGCGGAACAGGCCGATTTCATAGCGCACGCTGGACCGGCCCAGCCGGGTGACCCGGATACCGGCATCAACGCGGTCAGGAAAACAGACCGGCGCGAAGTAATCGCAGGCGGTGGCGACCACCAGCCCGATCACCGGACTGTGTTCGATGTCCAGCGCGCCCTGTTCGATCAGATAGCGGTTCACCGCCGTGTCGAAGTAGCTGTAATAGACCACGTTGTTGACGTGGCCATAGACGTCGTTGTCCATCCAGCGGGTGGGAATGATCTGGAAGGTGCGATAGGCATCGCGGCCCTGTTGGGCGGGGGTGTCGGCCATGGCGAAAGGCTCCGTTACAGGATGGCGCGATAGATCGCCAGCGCGTCGGCCTCGCTGACCTCACGCGGGTTGTTGACCAGCAGGCGCTGCTGCTTCATGGCGTCTTCGGCCAACCGGGGCAGGTCGGCTTCGGTAACACCCACCTCGCGCAGGGTGTGGGCGAACGGCATGCGGGCGACCATCGCCGACAGGAAGGCAATGAAGGCATCGGCGGCCTCGCTGTCGGAGGCAAAGGTCTGATCGGGCAGGACGGCGGCGGCCAGCTCGGCATACAGCGGTTCGGCGGCGGGTTTGTTGAAGGCCAGCACCGGGCACAGCACCAGCGCATTGCTCAGGCCATGCGGCACATGGAAATGGCCGCCCAGCGGATAGGCCAGCGCGTGGACCGCGCCCACCGGGGCATTGGCAAAGGCCATCCCGGCCAGCAGCGAGCCTTGCAGCATGGCGGCGCGGGCGGCCAGATTGCCGCCGTCGTCAATCACCGTGTCCATGTTGGCGGTCAGCAACTCAAGGGCCTTGGTCGCCAGCCCGTCCGAGACCGGATTCTTGCGGATGCGGCTGGTGTAGGCTTCGATGGCGTGGACCATCGCATCAATGCCGGTGGCGGCGGTGACGGCGGGCGGCAGGCCGGTGGTCAGGCTGGCATCCAGCACCGCAATGTCGGGATAGAGCAGCGGTGACACCACGCCCTTTTTCTCGTGGGTGGGGGTGGTGACAATCGAAATCGGGGTGACTTCCGAGCCGGTTCCGGCGGTGGTCGGCACCTGGATCAGCGGCAGGCGCGGGCCTTTGGCCAGCCCGACGCCATAAATGTCCGGCAACGACTGCGGACACCCGACCAGCAGGGCCACCAGCTTGGCGGTATCCATCGAGCTGCCACCGCCAAAGCCGATGATCAGGTCGGCTCCGGCCTGACGGGCGGCCTCGGCAGCCTGTTCGATCACCTGCTGCGGGGGATCGGCCTGCACGTCGGTGAACACCGTCACCGCCTGCCCGGCGCTGGCAAACCCGGCCAGCGTATCGGCCAGCAGTCCGGCCTTTTCCAGACCGGGGTCGGTGATCAGCAGAGTATGGGTGGCCCCCAGTTCGGCGCACAGGCTGGCGAGCGAGGCGGCGGCGCCGGTCTGGCAGAGGATGCGCGGGGTGGTTTCAAAGGTGAAATCGAGGCTCATGGTGCAAAATCCCTGAATCAGCGAAAGAACGGGGGCGACAGGCAGGCGTCAGGCCGCCGTCACCGCGCCGCGTTCGATGCGGTAAACCCGATCCACCAGATCGGAGGAATGGGTGTCGTCGGATTCCGACAACAGGATGCGCAGGCCTTCGCCGCGCAGCTCGGCAATCACTTCGGTCAGGCGGCGCGACAGCACCGGGGCGACCCCTTCAAACGGCTCGTCGAGCAACAGCATCTGGCGGGCAGGCATCAGCGCCCGCCCCAGAGCCACCAGCTTTTGCTGGCCGCCCGACAGTTGCAGGGCGCGGCGGTCGCGGAACTGGGCGATTTCCGGCATCAGCGAATAAATCCACTGCAACCGCTGGGCGGCGTCGCGCAGGCCGTTGGCCCAGGCGGGCAGCAGGATGTTTTCCTCCACGGTCAGGCTGGGGATCAGGCGGCGGTCTTCGGGCAGATAGCTGATCCCCAGCGCCGCCCGCTGGTGGCTTTTGGCGGTGTGCAGCGGTGCGCCGTCAAACAGCATTTCGCCGTCAATCGGCAACAGGCCCATGATGCTGCGGATCAGGGTGGTCTTGCCCGCGCCGTTGTGGCCGATCAGGCCGACCATGCAGCCTGCCGGAATGTCGAGCGACACATCGCGCAGGATCGGAATGCCTTCGATGGCGACGTTGAGGGTACGGATCGACAGGCTCATGCGGAGGCTCCCTTTCTGGCGCTGTGGCCGTCGGCGGCGTGGCCGGTGACCAGCTCGCGCACTTTGGCATCGGCCAGCACATGGTCCGGCGTGCCGTCGGCGATGATCTCGCCGCTGTAAAAGGCCAGAATGCGCGACACGTAGCGGCGGACGACGTCCATGTCGTGTTCGACGAACAGCACGGTGGTGCCGTGGTGGCGGACGGCGGCCATCACCGTATCCATCAGGGCATTCTTTTCATCGACGCTGACCCCGCTGGTCGGTTCGTCGAGCAGCAGCATTTTCGGTTCGCCAATCAGCGCCATGGCGATGTCAACCAGCTTGCGCGCGCCCTGCGGGACGGCGGTCACGCGGGCATCGCGGAAGGCGGTCAGGCGGAATTCTTCCAGGATGGCATCGGCGCGGGCTTCGCGGGCGCGGGTGCGCAGCGGGCGGAAAAAGCTCGGGCGCGGGCTTTCGGCGGCGGCCAGCGCAATGATCAGGTTGTCGAGCACGCTCAGTTCGGGGAACAACTGCGCCACCTGAAACGAGCGGGCCAGACCCATGCGGGTGATGGCGCGCGGGACGGTGCCGACAATGCTTTTGCCGTTGAACAGGATTTCCCCCGAGGATGGTTCCAGATAGCCGGTCACCATGTTGATGAAGGTGGTCTTGCCTGCTCCGTTCGAGCCGATCACCCCGACCACTTCACCGGGGGCAATGGTCACATGCAGGTCCTTGGCGGCGGTCACCGCGCCAAAGGTTTTGCACAGGCCGCGGGTTTCCAGAATGATGCTGGCGCTCATGAGTGCGCTCCTTCCTTTTTCCGGCTGAACAGGCTCCACAGGCCCTTGGGCAGGAACACGATGATCACCAGCAGGGTGATCCCCAGAATCATCTGCCAGCCGTTGGGCACCAGCTCGATGGCATAGGTGCGGACCAGTGCGAATACCAGTGCGGCGAGGAACGGTGCGAACACGCTGCCGGTGCCGCCCAGAATGGCGATGAACACGAACTCGCCCGAGGTGGTCCAGTAGGCCATTTCCGGGTCAACGTGACCGGCGGCCAGCGCGGTCAGGCCACCCCCGAGCGCCGAGACCACCGCCGCCACCACATAGTTGGCGTACAGGATCCAGCGCGGCGACAGGCCGAGGTATTCGACGCGGACTTCGTTTTCGCGCGTTGCTTCGCACACCACGCCGACGCCCGAGCGGGTGTAGCGGTGCAGGAAGAACGCCACCACCGCCGCACAGGCCAGCGTCAGGTAGAAAATGGTCATCGTCGGATTGCTGGCCGGGCCGCTGAACAGGCCCCAGCTGTGGACGTTGAAGCCGTCGGTGCTGCCCAGCGCCTGACCCTTGACCAGCACGCCATAGAGGATCATCGAAAAGGCCAGCGACAGCATGGCAAAGAAAATTTCGCGGTAGCGGGTCAGCAGCAGGCCCAGCACCATCGCCAGCACGGCGGCGGCGGCCACCCCCAGCACCAGCAACAGCACCGCGCTGGAAACGCCGAGGAACTGGCCGCCCATGCCGACGGCATAGCCGCCGACGCAATAGAACAGGCCCTGACCAAACGACACCATCCCGGCGCGCATCTGCATCACCACGCCCTGCACCACCAGCCCTTTGGCAAGGGCCACGGTCAGCAGGAAAATCAGCCAGCCGGGAGCCAGCAGACCACTGATAGCCAATGCCACGCCGACGCCCAGCAGGGCGATTTCAGTTTTGTCGAAACGCATCTTCAGATCTTTCGTGCCAGGGTTCGGCCAAACAGCCCTTGCGGACGAACTGCCAGCACCAGCGACATCACGCCGTAAATGACGAACAGTTCAAATTCAGGGGCGTAGTGAACGGCGGCAGCGCGGCACAGGCCGACCAGCAAGGCCCCGGCGGCGGCACCTTCGATGCTGCCCAGCCCGCCGACCACCACCACCGCAAAGGCCAGCACGATCACTTCGACGCCGATGCCGGGCACTACCGAAATCGCCGGAGCGGTCAGCGCTCCGGCCAGCGTGCCGAGGGTGGCGCCGACCAGAAAGGTGATGGTGAACATTTTGGCGACGTTGACCCCCATCGCCGAGGCGACTTCGCGGTCGTGGATCACCGCCCGCAGGATCTTGCCCAGCGTGGTGCGCTCCAGCCAGGCATACAGCGCACCGCCGACCACGATCGCCACCCCGATCAGCATCAGGTCGTAGGTGGACATCTTGAGGCCCATCATCGACACCCGCCCCAGCGCGGTATAGGGCTGATAGGCGAAATACGGGCTGACACCCCAGACGATTTTCATCACGTCTTCGAGGATCAGCAGCAGGGCATAGGTGATGATCACCATCAGGATTTCATCGCGACCGTACATGTAGCGCAGCAGGCCGCGTTCAATGATCGTCCCGACCACCAGCCCGGCGGCCAGCGCGCAGACAATCAGCAACAGGAAGCTGACCCATGCATTGCCGCTGCCATCGGCGAAATACCAGCCGATCATCGACGCGGCGGAATAAGCGCCGATGGCATAAAAGCTGCCGTGGGCCATGTTCAGGATCCGCATCACGCCATAGATGACGGTCAGACCCGCGGCGACCAGAAACAGCCACGAGGCATAAATGGCGCCATCAATAAAAACGGCGAAGAGACTTTGCATAAGTCCGCCCCCATGCAGGCAGGACGCACCGGGTCAATGACAGCGGTGCTGTGCGCACCACTGCCCTGCGGGGTCCTGAAGGGTGAAAGGAAACAGTCATCAGAGGGAGGTTCGGTCCCTCTGATGACGAGTCAGGGGTTAGAGCAAATCCCGAGCAGATGGATACATCTGCGACGACGTATTTGCCTGGATAACAAGAAATGCTCTAGTTACACTTGGCACCGGGGAAGTCAGCCTTGATCCACTCGTCAGAGGTGGTGCCGTCCGGCGGGGTCACGCAATCGCCCGAGAAGGTCTTGACGTTGCGCAGGGTGCCCTTTTCGGCCTTGCTGTCGTAGACATATTCGCCGTAGCCGATTTCCTGCACGTTCTGGTGCCCGTTGGCGCGGGCCATGGTGGCGGTGCCGGACACCGACGGGAAGGTGGCGCCCGCAAAAGCCTTGGCAATCGCATCCGACGCCGGGACGCTGCCGGGCTTGGCTCCGGCCTTTTCGGCGGCGTACTTCAGGCCCAGAATGGCGTGCGCCATCTTGGTGGCCGGATAGGTCGGGGCCATGGTGAAGGCACCGCTGTAGGTGGTCTTGAACCAGGTGTTCAGCTCGTTTTCCGGCGCAAAGGCCCCGAACGGGCCACGGGCACCGATGATCATGCCGTTGGGGGCCTGATCCTTGTAGCGGTCAATGGCGGACTCGCCGCAGGTCAGCAGGGCGATGGCGTCATCGAGCAGACCACGGGCATTGGCTTGCAGGACAAAGGCTTCCATGTCGCCACCCCAGAAGCTGGAATGGACCACCTGCGGGCGGGCCACCGACAGGGCCGAGATTTCCGCGCCATACTGGCCCTGGAACACCTTGGGGAACTGTTCCTGCACCATCTGGGTCTTCGGCATCACCTGCTTCAGGCTCTGGGTGAAGTCGTTCCAGCTGTCCTGGCCCCAGGCATAGTTCTGCTGGATACCGGCAATGCGGGTGACGTCGGGGTGGGTGGCGGCGAGGTAGCGCACCGCGCCGATGTTGTCCACCGCCGCATCCAGACCGGTGCGGAAGACGTACTGCGGGTTTTTGTTGTCAACGAACAGGCGCGAGGTACCGCAGTCATAGAACACGGTCAGGGTCTTCAGCTCTTCGGCCACCGGGGCAATCGCCAGACAGTCGCCCGACGAGATGTAACCGACCACCGCATCGACCTTCTGGCGCTCGACCAGATTGCGGAATTCTTCCACCTGCTTGGTGGCACCACCGGCTTCGTCGATCAGCACCGGCTCGATTTCAACGCCGTTGATGCCGATGGTGTTGTAGGGGGCGGGCAGCTTGCCGGCGTTCAGCGCATCAACCACCACCTTGGCGGCGTTGGCTGACGGCACCCCGAACGGACCGGCTGCCGGGCCGGACAGGAAGGTGACGATCCCCAGACGGAACTTGCCGTTTTCAGCAGCCTGTGCGGTTCCGGCGGCCAGCGCCGAGGCGGTGATGGCCAGCGCGGCAACGCCAGCGGACAGACGGCGGGCAAAGGTGGTTGCGTGTGTGGAAACAGTCTTCACGTCGGTTCTCCCTTGTGCAAATCCCGTTCGGGGGATGACCCCGTTCCGGGGAGTTTGCTTTTTATGAACAACAGGTTGACAGGTGGACCGTGACCACACGGGCCGTGTGGTCAGGGGGTAGGATAGTCGTTGAAGGTGGGCGAGCCGCGCACCGCCGCCCGGCGGCGGTCGATCAGCTCACGGGGCGGGCGCAGGCTCTCGGCGTCATAGACCCGGATGTTGCCGAGCATCACCTTCGCCGGAGGAAAATCGTGGTTGGGCACCGGGGTGCCGATGGCCTGCGCCTGCACCATCTGATGGGTGTCGGGGTCGATGTGCGAGGTGTAGCCGTCGGGGTCTTCGGGCAGGGCGATCTGCAACTGCTCAAAGGCAGCGATCACCTGCTCGTTGGAGGCATCAACACCGGCTTTGGTCAGCACGCGGGCAATGGCCATGATGCCGGAATAGGCTCCCTCGGCGGCGTAGGTCGGATAGCGGCCGGTCTGGGCGTGGAAGCGTTCGACAAAGCGGCGGTTATAGCCACTCTGCGGCCAGGTGTTGTGATGGCGGGCCGACAGGATCAGGCCGGGCGGCGGGGTGTCGCCCAGCGCCACCAGCACGTCATAATTGGCACCGGTGTCAAAGTTGGCCACCCGCATGTGGGGGAACAGGTTGGCGGCCTTGGCCTGTTTGATGAACTCGATGAAGTCGCCACCCCACAGGGCGGTGATCACGATGTCGGGTTTGGCCTCTTTCAGGGCCTCGATATAGGCCGAATAGTCCGGCTCGTAGAGCTTGGGCCAGAATTCCCCGACCACTTCATAGGGCTCGCCCAGCCCGTCCAGCGCTGCCAGAAAGTCATCGCGCGAGACGTGGCCATAGTCATAGTCGGGGTTCAGGAAGGCGATTTTCTGCCACGGCTGTTCGGCGCGGATGTCGCGCAGGTAACGGGCTCCGGCGGCGTTGGAAATCCAGCTGTCGTTGCTGACGCGGAAGTAATAGGGGTGTTTGCCTTCGATGGTCATCCGCGATGAGGCATGGTCGGTGCCGACCATGATGATCTGGCGGCGGCGGGCCAGATCGCTGAGCGCGCTGGCAACGCCGGAACTGACTTCGCCGCACAGGAAGCGCACATGATCATCGTTGATGTAGCCTTCGGCGATGCGCAGGGCGTAGGAGGCCTTTGAGAGGGCATCATCGACCAGCACGCCGAGCCGGGGAACCGGCAGGCCGACGGCGGCTTCCTGATCCAGATCGGCCAGCGCCAGACGGATGCCCTCGACGGAATCAAGGCCATAGATTGCCGCGCGTCCGGTCATTGGGTAGACGCAGCCGACCATCGCATCCGCGCTGGCGGCCGACGCACCCAGCACAACACGCTCGGCCTGGGCACGCAGGGGCGCACCGGCAAGGCAGGCGGTCGCGAGGGCCGTCGCAATGACGGTTCGGGACAGGGGCAGCATGACATTTCCTCCGGGTGGGTGATTGCTTCACCCGTTCTCCTTCGCTGCCCGGAGAATGGCAAGTGTCATGCCAACTGGCGGAAATCCGCCGTAAAAGAAGGGAGGTTATGGCTGATATTGCTTTAACATATGGATAAGACAGGGAATTTAATGGCGGAAAGTCGCCGCCTATCCTGTTGTGTGCATTGCGGAAATTGATGCTGCGCTGCCGAAGTCGAGCGGGACGGGCGAGCGGAAACCGCTCTGGCGCGCGCGGCGGAGCGAGCGGTTTCCGCTCGCTCCGCTCCGATCCTTCACCACTGACGGGCCTTGATGACATCGGCAATGCCCGCCGCGAGGATGCGGTTGCCGTTGCCGGACAGGTGACCACCCTTGTCCAGCATGTACGGCTGATCGGCTGGCAGGACGCGCGACAGGTCAACGAGTTCGGGAGCGTTCAGCGCCTGGAGTTTTTCAAACAGGCGGGCATAGACGCTTTCCATCATCTGCCGGTGCTGTGGGGTGGTCACCTCGGCGGCCAGATTGCTGGTGTTCAGGCCGGAAACCCACGGATAGGGAGGGATGACGAGCAGGAACGGGGTCTTTTGTCGTCGCCCGTACTCGATGGCCGACTGGACTTGGTACACGGCGTGGGCCACCGCCTGTTCGGCACCGTTTTCGCTTTGGCAGTGATAGACGGTTTCGCCTTTCTTGCTGCGGAAGGTGTCGTACAGATAGCCGAAAATGGTGCTGCGCTTTTCGTCCTGCTGGTCCTGCTGCATGAAGCAGTCGCGCGACAGGGAGATCATGCCGTCCACAATCACCACAAAATCCGGCTTGCTGGCTTGCTGCGTCAGTTCCTGCCAGCGCATGACGGTTTCGGGCAGGCTCTTGTTCAGGCCGCTGTAGTTCTCGATCCGCACGTCCTGCAGGGCGTGTTCCAGATGGGCCGACAGGGTTTGTTCGTCCCGGATATTGAAGCCGAACGCCTGCGACGAGCCGAGGACATAGCCGGTGGCGCGTGGCGAGACTGGTGGAGGGGTACCGTTCGACCGCATCCCGTTGGCGTTGATATGCAGGCCGGGGGCCTCAAAGGTGGTCAGGACCCGCCCCAGACTCGGCAGGTAGCGGTATGGCAGGACCCGCATCCTGATCACATCCTCCACCGAGCCGGGGGCGGCGGTAACCGGCGGCGGCGGAATATTCCGCACCAGCCACAGCTTGGCGGCAGCAATCGGTGGATAGACCAGATCGAGGAAGCCACCGATCAGGCACAGGACGACAAAGCCCTGCAGCAGGCGAGTGAGCAGGCGGGCAATGAGGGAGGGGCGGCGCATGGTCAGTCAGCCTCGACAGACAGGTGATAGTCGGACAACAGGGCGGGGGGCTGGTCGCTTTTCTTCAGGACGCAGTTGCCGATCACCAGCCGGTCCATGCCGGTGCCGAGGAAACAGCGGACGGCATCCTGCGGGGTACAGACGATCGGTTCACCACGGACGTTGAAACTGGTGTTGATCAGCATCGGGCAGCCGGTCTGCTGCTTGAACGCCTGCAACAGGGCGTGATAGCGCGGATTGTCCCGGGCGCTGACGGTCTGCACACGGGCAGAAAAATCCATGTGGGTGACGGCAGGAATGTCCGAGCGGCGGGTGTGCTGGTGATCCAGCCCGCGCTGTTCCGCTGCCTGTGCGGGCGAGAGACAGCGATGGGCGTCGGCGACGGTGGTGACGAACAGCATGTAGGGCGAGGTGGCCTGATGCATGTCGAACCAGTCGGCGGCATCTTCCTGCAGGACCGAGGGGGCAAACGGGCGGAAGCTTTCGCGGAACTTGATCTTCAGGTTCAGCGTCTTTTGCATCTCGCTGCTGCGCGGGTCGGCGAGAATGGAGCGGTTGCCGAGCGCGCGCGGGCCGAATTCCATCCGCCCCTGAAACCAGCCGACCACCTCGCCTGCAGCCAGCGCAGCGGCGGTATCGTTCAGCAGGGCGGTGTCATCAACGACGCTGTAGGAAACGCCAAGAGTGCGCAGGGCGTCTTCGGTTTGCGCGTCGGAGAAGGACGGGCCGAGGGTGCTGCCGCGCATGGCATCGGGGACGACGACAGAACGCGGCTGTTTGGCGTGCAGGTGATGGGCGGCAAGGGCTGCCCCCAGTGCTCCGCCTGCATCGCCCGCGGCGGGCTGGACCCAGATGTTTTCAAAGGCGCCATCGGCGGCCAGCTTGCCATTGGCGACACAGTTCAGCGCCACCCCCCCGGCCAGGCACAGGTTTTTCTGGCCGGTTTCCCGCGCCAGCGCGCGGGTCAGGCGCAGCAGCACGGTCTCTGTGACCTGCTGGATCGAGGCTGCCAGATCGGTATGGAACGGCTCGATGGGCGATTCCGGCAGGCGCGGCGGGCGACCGAACAGCGCATGAAAGCGGGCGTTGGTCATCCGCAGGCCGGTGCAATAATTGAAATAGCGCATATCAAGGCGGAAGGTGCCGTCGTCCTTGATGTCGATCAGGTGGCGCAGGATGGTATCGGCAAAGCGCGGCTCGCCATAGGGGGCGAGGCCCATCAGCTTGTATTCGCCGGAATTGACCTTGAACCCGGCATAGGTGGTAAAGGCCGAATACAGCAACCCGAGGGAATGGGGAAAGGGGATTTCGCGGATGATCTGCAGGTCAGATCCCCGCCCCAGCGCCACGCTGGTGGTGCTCCATTCCCCCACACCGTCGAGGACCAGCACCAGCGCCTCGTCAAAGGGCGACGGGTAAAAGGCCGAGGCGGCATGGCTGAGGTGGTGCGAGGAAAACAGCAGCTTGTCCCGCTGCCCCAGTGATGGCGCGATCTTTTTCAGTTCTTTGGTCAGCAACGACCGCTGAAACAGTTTCTCCTTCGCCCAGATCGGCAGGCCGGTGCGAAAGGTTGCGAACCCTTGCGGTGCAAAGGACAGGTAGGTTTCCAGAATGCGCTCAAACTTGACGAACGGCTTGTCATAAAAGACGACGTGATCAATCGCCGGGTCCAGTTCCCCCTGTGCGTCGATCCGGCAGCCAGCAGCCTCCAGACAGGCCCGCACGGCGGCATGGGGAAAGCACTCATCGTGCTTTTTGCGGCTGAACCGCTCTTCCTGGGCGGCGGCAACAATCACCCCGTCGTCGATCAGGGCGGCGGCGCTGTCATGGTAATAGGCAGAAATTCCGAGGATGCGCATCGATTGGACCAGTACCTGAGCAGGCGTCAATAGGGGCGGGTAAAGTCGGTCGGCTGGGGGGGCTGGTGCCGGGTCCAGTACGAGTCTGCCGCTGGATCAAAGGTCCGGGTGACCGGATTGTGTCCACACAGACGCACAAACCAGGCGCCGGGGGTAAAAATCAGGAAATACAGTACAAGCAAGGCGAGCGTGCTGACGCAGGTGTGCATCACCGTGCCAAAGGCCTGCCACAGCCGGTTGAGCGGTCCCAGCAAGGACGGGCGGAGCAGGACGATGGCGGCCAGGATGGCGATCGGAAACAGCAGTAGCCAGCGGGGCGGAACCCCGGAAATTAACGGAAGTAGCATCATTCCGGATAAAATGAAAAGCCAGACCGTTCCAAAAATCTTGTCAGACATTCTGTTCTCGTTTTGCGTGTGGTAAGTAGTAAGGTCGCCAGATGGATAACGATACTATTACGCTTTTTGAGCAAAATATCGTCAGTTGTTCAACGGAAAGATGGTGATGTGGACGAGTGACAGAATATTAAGGGTTTTTAGCTTATTGCGGACATAATTTTTCTCCAGTATGTAGAGATTTGGGTGTTCTGGCACTGCCCTGCCATGTGTCCCGTGTGCCGATCATCAGATGTGTGGATGCTGAGAGATGGATTTCCTGAAAGACCTGTTCGGCTTTCTGTTCGCCAAAAAGTCGCGCCTGATCCTGCTGCCGTTCCTGTTTGCGGTGCTGATTTTCGCCATCCTGTTTGTGGTGGTGGGAAATTCCGCCTGGGCACCCTTCGTCTACGCGGTTTTCTAGACCATGAGCGAGTCCCGATCGATGCTGACCCGTGCGCTCTCCTCTCTCGGCCTGATGTGCATCGGGCTGGTGCTGGCCTGTCTGGCCGGTGAAGGGCTGGTGCGCCTCGCTACCGCTGACCAGCGCAATTACATGGTCGAGATGTGGCGCTATGCCACCTTGCTGAAGCGGGAAAGCGCCAATCCGGCTGTCGGTCACGAGCATGTGCCCAACAGTTCCGCCCGCCTGCAGGGTGTCGATGTCTCGATCAACAGCCTGGGCATGCGGGGGCCGGAACCTGACCTCAGCGACCCGAAACGGCGCAACATCGTCATTATCGGCGACTCGATGGCCTTTGGCTGGGGAGTGGAGGAGGCCCGTACCCTGCGCGGGCAACTGGCACAGGCGCTGGGGGGGACGGTCAATGTGATGACCACCGGCGTCGGCAACATGAACATGCAGCAGATTGTTGCCCACTGGCTGGACTACAGCCCGAAGATTGCCGCCGATACGGTGATTGTCCTGACCACCGCCCGCGCCACCGAGGTGCAGGAGCAGGAACGCGCAGGCTGGCTGGTGCAGCATAGCCAGTTGTATGCGCTGATGGTGTCGTTCTCGAAAATGCTGACACCGGGGCAGCCGGGCCAGCAGAGCCTGCTCGCCTTTTATCAAAAGGCATGGGGCGACGGGCCGGGACGGACCGGGATGGTCCGGGCGCTGGATGCCCTGCGCGCTGACCAGCAACAGCGGGGATACCGGGTGATTGTGGCCCTGATGCCGGAAACGCACGAGTTCCACCCCTATCCGTTTGGCTTTATCACCGAGGTGATGCAGACGGAAACCACCGCCCGCGGCTGGCCGTTCATCGACCTGTTGCCCGAGCTGGCCGACCGGCCGGCCCGCAGTTACTGGGCGATGGACGAGGACCCTCACCCGAATGGGGACGCGCTGGGGCGGGTTGCCCGCCGTCTGCTGCCGTCCCTGACGACCCCCGCCGCACAGTGAGCTGACGCCATGCTGTTCCAGATGCCGTCTTTTCTGGCATTCTTTGTTGTGTTCTGTGGCCTTTTTGCCGTCTCTCCGGCGGCGCTGCGTCTGCCGCTGGTGACGGTGGCCAGCCTGTTCTTTTACGGCTGGTGGTATCCGCCCTATGTGATCCTGCTGGTGGGGCTGGTGCTGTTCTGCTGGCTGGCCCTGCTGGCGGTGCACCGCGACCGGCGCTGGCTGGCTCCGGCGGTGGTGGTGGCGCTGCTGCCGTTGCTGCTGTTCAAGTACACCGATTTTCTGCTGCGGACGCTGGGCGAGCTGACCGGGGCCAGCCTGCCGCATCTGGGCTGGATGTTGCCGCTGGGCATTTCGTTCGTCACCTTCACCATCCTGTGTTACCTGATTGATACCGCCCGCCACCCGGCCAAACGTCCGCCGGAATTCTGGCCGACAGCGGTCTTTCTGACCTTTTTCCCCCACCTTCTGGCCGGTCCGATCCTGCGTGCACAGCATATTTTGCCCCAGCTTCCCCAGATGCGGCTGGCATGGGCGGCCTTGACCCCCAATCTGGCGCTGTTTGCGGTCGGGATGATGAAAAAGGTACTGATTGCTGGCCCGGTGGGCAGCTTTGTTGATCAATCCTATCAGGTGCATGACACCCTTGTCGGCTGGCATGCGCTGGCGACCATCTTTGGTTTTGCGATCCAGATTTACTGCGATTTCAGCGCCTATTCCGACATGGCGATTGCGCTGGCCGGGATGCTGGGGATAGCCTTTCCGGAAAACTTCCATTCGCCCTATGCCGCCGGATCGATCAGTGAAATCTGGCGTCGCTGGCACATGACGCTCAGTTTCTGGCTGCGGGACTATGTGCTGAAACCATTGCACCAGCGGTTTTACCGGCATGCCCGCCAACTCGCTCTGGCCTTGACCATGGTGGTGTCCGGGCTGTGGCACGGGGCCGCCTGGACCTTTGTGGTGTGGGGGGCGCTGAACGGGCTGGTGATGGCGATTGAAAACGCCACCGGCTATTCCCGCTATGCCAATAATGCCAAGGGATTGCGGCGGGCAGGCTGTGTGGTGCTGACCTTTGTGGTGTGGTGTGCGCTGACCGTGATCTTCCGCGCCCCCGATCTGGCGACCGCGTGGAGCATTCTGGGTGAGTCGTGGGGACGCGGCGGCTGGGCGCAGTGGCCAGCGGTTGCCACCGTTCCGGTGGCACTGGGGGTGCTGTTGCTGGTGCTGCATCCGGTTGACCAGATCGACCGCATCCGGGCAGCCGCGCAGCGGGTTCCGGCGGCGCTGCTGATCCCGGTGTTGCTGGCGGTGATTGCCGGTTGTTCGCTGCTGGCCTCGATGCGGCCGCAGAATTTCTACTACTTTGACTTCTGACGGTTTCTCATAGCCCCAGCCGTTGCAGACGCCGTTTCAGGGCGTGGCGGGAAATCCCCAGATGTTCGGCGGCCCGTGCCTTGTGGCCGCCGTTCTGGTTCAGGGCGTCGAGCAACAGTTGCCGTTCGGCCCGTTCGAGCTGGTCGGCGATGCCATCGCTGGCCGGGGAGTCGCTCACCGGCAGGGCATCCTGCACATCGCCCGGCAGGTCATCGACCGAGACATCACGCCCGGGCAGCAGGATGGTCAGCCGTTCAATCAGGTTTTTCAGCTCGCGCACGTTGCCCGGCCAGGGGTGGGAGCGCAGGATGTCCTTCACCGGATCGGGCAGGCGGATGGCGCTGACACCTTCCTGTGCGGCGTAGTGGGCGGCAAAGTGTTCGGCCAGCAGGATCACGTCATCATCGCGCTCGCGCAGGGGCGGCACCGGAATCTGGATCACGTTCAGGCGATAGAACAGGTCTTCACGAAAGCCCCCGGCACTGACCGCTTTGGCAAGGTCGCGGTTGGTGGCCGCCACCACCCGCACATCGGCCTGCAGCGTTTTGGTGCCGCCGACGGTGCGATAGGTGCCATTTTCCAGAAAATGCAGCAGCTTGGCCTGCAACGGCAGGGGGAGTTCGCCGATTTCATCAAGAAACAGCGTGCCGCCATCGGCGAGCGTCACCAGACCGGTACGTTTCTGGTGAGCACCGGTATAGGCCCCGCGCTCGGCCCCGAACAGTTCGGCTTCGATCAGTTGCTCGGGCAGGGCGGCACAGTTGACCTCGACGAACGCCTGATCCCGGCGACTGCTTTGGGTATGCAGGGCACGGGCCACCAGCGCCTTGCCGGTGCCGGACTCGCCGAACAGCAGGACGCGGGCGGTGCTGCTGGCGGCCACCCGGGCGACGGTTTCGCGCAACTGGCCCATGCGGGCGCTGTCGCCGATCAGGCCGGTTTCCGAGATCGCCCGCTGGCGGTGATAGCTGACCTCGCTGTGCAGGCGGTCACGGTCGAGGGTGCCGCTGATGCAGTGTAACAGCTCGTCCAGCTCAAAGGGCTTGGTCAGGTAGTCGGCGGCTCCGGCCTTGACCGCCTGCACCGCCATGCGGGTGTCGCCGTGGGCCGAAATCATGATCATCGGCAAATCGGGGCTGTGGGCGCGCAGCCGCTCCATCGTTCCCATGCCGTCGATGCCCGGCATGCGCAGGTCAACCAGCGCGATATCGGGGTGGGCGGTGGGCAAGGCGTCCAGCGCGCTCTGGCAGTCATGGACGCCGGTCACCTGCATCCCTTGCTGACGCAGGGCGTAGGACAGCGAGCGCACAAACGGGGCCTCGTCATCAATCAGCAGCACGCTGATACCGTTAAGCATCATCTCGTCCCCAGGCTCCCTTTTTTGTTTTTTCCCCCGGCAGGCGCAGGCGAACCCGCGTGCCTTCGCCGGGGCGGCTGTCAATGCGCATGGTGCCGTGGTTGGCATCAATCATTTGCGCAGAAATGGTCAGGCCGAGGCCGGTTCCGCCCGCCTTGGTGGTCACAAACGGATCGGTCACGGTGGCCAGCAGGGCCGGGTCGATGCCACAGCCACTATCACTGACTTCGATGATCACATCGGGGCCTTGCCGACTGGCGCGCAGGGTGACGCTGTCGCCAGTCTGGCAGGCCTGAATGGCGTTCAGGCCGAGGTTGACCAGCACCTGCTGCAACTGGTCGCCATCGGCCAGCAGGGTCAGGGTGGACTCGCCGCTGGTGACAAAGCTGACCCCGCGTTCGGCGGCGGTCGGGCGCAACAGGGTGGCGGTGCGGCGGAACAGCTCGCGCACCGGGATCTGGCGTTGCTCGGCGGGATGGGGGCGGCCATAGGTCAGCAGGTCGTTGACCACCCGGTTCAGGCGGTCCACTTCGGACTCCATGTCCTGCAACAGTTCCTTGCGGTCGGGGTCTGCTTCGTCGCGACTCAACGCCTGCACGGTGGTCTTCAGGGTGGCCAGCGGGTTGCGCACCTCGTGGGCGACACCGGTGGCGAACTGGCCGAGAACGGCCATTTTCTCGGTGCGCACGGTGCGGTCGATCATGTCGCGCAGGCGCAGGGTCATGGTGTTGAAGGCGCGCGAAATGCTGCCGATTTCATCGCTGCGCTCGCCGCCGCGCAGGCGGAACTCCAGATCACCCGCCGCCAGCGCGTCGGCTCCGGCGATCAGGTCGTCAACCCGCCGCCGCAAGCGGCCGGTCAGATGGCCGAACAGCAGGACGATGATCAGGGTGATCGCCGCCCCGCCGGCATACAGCCAGCCACGCGCCTTTTCCAGCGAGCCGAACAGCACTTCGGAGCGGACTTCCCGCTTCAGGGACCAGCCGGGGAACACTTCCGGGCCGTCCCCCAGCGGGATGGTGGTGTGCAGCGGGCGGCCAGTGACGTCCAGGATCGCCCCATCCGCGGCTTGCAGGCGCAGCTTGACCACCGGCGTCACCATCGCTTCGTCGAGCTGTTCGGTGATCGACGACAGCCGCAGGTGCAGGGCCACCGTCACCGGATCATCGGAGCCTTGCCCGGCGTCGCGGATCGGGCGTTGCAGCAACACCCAGCCCGAGCGGCCGGGCGAGGGCAGGTGCGGACCGATCAGGGTGGCATCGCCCAGCCGGACCCGTGGCAAATCACTGATCGACCAGTCCTCTGCCGACCAGTAGGGCGGGCCAGAGGCCGCCTGTCCCGGCACCACATGCTGTAAATGGCCGTCACGGTCAAAGAACAGGATGCCGTACAGGTCGGGGACATCGGCTTCCAGATGCAGCAGGTTGGCAACCTCGCGCGCGCCGGGGCCGGTGGGGTTGGCAAGATAGGCTGTCAGGCCGGGATAGTTGGAAATCTTCGCCAGTTGGTACTGGTAGGTTTCCATGAAGGCGGCCAGACGGCTGGCGGTGGCGGTTTCCTGCGAGGTCAGCCGCTCGCCGACCAGTGCCGTTTCCAGATCGTTGGCAAAGCGTTCATACAGCGCTCCCAGGCTGATCAGGCCGCCGAGCAGGATCAGCACGGTCAGCAGGCTGTAGCGCGAGACCAGACTGGTGCGGGGTTTGTCGATCAGTGAGCTGTGCAGGGCCATCGCCAGAACCGTACCGGAACCGTATCGGGGGAAGGATGACCATAGCAACTCTGCTGCGGAACGCCACTCCTTTGAAATTTAATTCTATTTTTGCGTGTCTTCTTGAGTGGATATTGCGTAAAGATGCGCCGGGTGCTGACAGACCAGCGCAAAAATGTCCGGGTCGAGGCTGCCGCCATCGACCATCGGCTGCATGATCGCCAACACCTGTTCTACTGACAGCCGCCCGCGATAGGGGCGGTCTTGCGACAGGGCCTGAAAGATGTCGCAAATGGCCAGAATGCGGCTTTCGACCGGCAGGGCATCCTTGTCGCAGCCATCGGGATAGCCGCTGCCGTCGAGCTTTTCGTGGTGATGGACCACCCAGTCAATCATCGGCGAGCCGGGGAACAGCGCCGCCAGAATGCGCTTGCTGTTCATCGGGTGGGCGCGCATCTGGGCGAACTCGTCGCCATCCAGACTGCCATGCTTTTCAAGGATGGCGTCGGGGGTGCGCAGCTTGCCGACATCATGCAGCAATCCGGCAATGCGCAGCAGGTGGCGGCGGGCGGTGGAAAAGCCCAGCAGCCCGCCGACGGCATCGGTCAGATCGGCCACCCGCAGGCTGTGGTAATGGGTGAACGGGCTTTTGGCGTCAACGATGCGGGAGATCAGCACCCCCAGATCCCGCAGGCCGTTCCAGTCCAGATGCAGGACGCGATCATCGCTGCCGATGGCTTCGGTGATCGCTTCGTCGAGAAAGTCTTCCTGTAGTTCCAGCCAGAACCGATCCTTGCTGCCTGCGTCGTACAGGGCATCCCACAGGTGCGTGGCAAACAGCTCGGGGGCGGCTTGATGCAGGCTGTCGAGAATGTCGCGTTTGTGCAGCAAGGTGGCGTGGTGCGGGTGATCGGCCAGAAAGCGCAGGTAAAACACGTCCAGCCGGTCGGCCAGATAGATCATGTTGGCCTGTTCGGCCACCAGCCGGGGCACGGACTCCGGCATCCGGTTCCAGCGGGTGTGGTGATGGCGGATGGCCGGAGCATAGGGAGCAAAGGGGGCGAAGCTGCGGAGAAAGTCTTCGCCGCGCAGACAGTGCAGCTCGGCACCCTCCCACTCGATTTCATCGACCAGTTTCTGGTGATGGCTGGTCGAGGACACCCCGATATCGTGCAGCATGCCCGCCACCAGCATGAACAGCTGGGCCGGACGGTCCCACGACAGGGCTTGCGCGATGCGATAGCTCATCAGCCCGACCCGGCGGCCATGGCTGTAGTCGTCGATCCCGACGTAATCCAGCGCCTTGGCCAGAGTGTGGGCGGTGGTGCCAAAGGCCATGTCGTAGTGATCGGGACTGCTGTTCATCACGGACCCCCTGGTTGCCGACCGACAGGATAGCAGATTGAACAAGCAGAGAAAAACATTCTACCAAAAGGAGAGGTCTGCTATGGTTTATCGCCCTGTTTTCGTGCCGATCCTGCCGGGAGACTCCGATGCGCCGCCTGTCCCGAGTTCTGCTGTCAACCTGCCTCGCAACCGGAGTCCTTGTCTGCACGGCAGCGACAGGCCGGGCCAGTTTTGACATGGTGTGTGACCCTGCCCTGCGGCTGCCTCAGCCGGTGATGACTGGCTGTGTGTCGTCGGCGATGTTGTCGCCGGGCGGGGATACCAGAATGACCATGGCGCTGTTGCTGGGCGACCGCTTTGCGCCGGATGCGCCGCACATCCCGACCTCAACGCCGTTCTTCAGCTGGTCGGCGATGCCGGACCTGCTGCATCCACCGGCCCCGCAGGCTTCTGCCGGAGGTGCCGCAGAAGAGCCGTGGTCTCCGCCGCCTGACATCTCGTGTGTGCAGGCGCAATCCGGGCAAAAAGCCTTTGAGCAGGCGGTGAAAGCCGATGCAACACTGGCCGAGCCGGAACGGGCGGCGCTGCTGGCCCTGCGCGGGACGGTGTTTGCCACCTGTCCCGACTATCAGCCCGCCGCGCTGGACGAGGCACTGAAGGGGGTTGCCCTGTCGCCCGCCGGTCGGGCTCTTGCCGCTTATATCCGGGCTGCCGATGCCTTTTATGCCGCAGACTACCCGAAGGCGGTACAGATGTTTGCCGCCTTGAGCGGGGCACCGCAGGGGTGGGTGAAGGAAACCGCCCGCTACATGCAGGCGCGGGCGATGCTGGCCGAAGCCCGCACGCTGGCGGTGGATGAGTACGGCGACCTGACTCCGCCGGAAGACCCGGCCAAGCGGCAGGCGCTCGACAAGGCGGCACAGGACGGGCTGGCCGGGCTGACCGTTTATCTCAAGGACTATCCGGCGGGCCTGTATGCGGCATCGGCAAAGGGGCTGTACCGCTGGGGCTATCGTCTGGGGCAGAATCAGGCGGCCTTGCAGGCCGAATATCTGGCGATGCTGACGCGTCCCCCGGCCGAACGCGGGGTACCGATGCGCGATTTCATTCAGGAGCTGGATAACCGGCTGGTGATGGCCCCTCAGGAGCTTCCCCTGTCCGACCCGATCCTGTGGGCGACGGCGGTGCTGTCCGCCCAGCGCGATGATGGCGATCCGGCGTTCTGGCCATCGGTGGCCGGCCTGCATGCCGACCAAAAGGCCCTGCATGACTATCTGGCGGCCTCGCAGGCGTTCTACATTGATCACAAGCCGGAACAGGTGCTGGCGCTGATCCCCGATCCGGGACCGGCAGGCGATGGCAGCGCCCTGACCTTCAGCCGCCAGATGCTGCGGGCGATGGCCGTGCAGGCACTGAACAAGCCGGAAGAGGGCGAGAGCTGGCGGGCCTTGCTGGCGATGACCAAAGACCCGGCCCGGCGCACGCTGGTGGAACTGGGGCTGGCACTGTACGAGCAACGGCATGGTGATGTGCGGCGGGTGTTCGCCGCCGACAGCCCGATCCGGGGCTGGATGGTGCGCGAAACCCTGCTGACCCGCACCGCCGATGCCGCCTTGTTGCTCCAGCAGGCCGGCTCGGCGCAGGCTCCGGCGCATGAGCGCGAGGTGGCGCTGTTCACCCTGCTGTACAAGGAGCTGACCCGTGGAGCCCCGGGGGATTTCGTCCGCCATCTGGCGCTGATCCCGACCGATGCCGCCAAGGGGGGCGTCTTTGCCCTGCTGTCCCCCGAGCGTCCGCCGCTGAAGGTGTTTACCGAGGGCACCACGGCCAGCGATTACCCTTGCCCGTCGTTGCAGGACACCGCCAGCCGTCTGGCGGCATCGCCCGCCGATATCAGCGCGTCGCTGTGTCTGGCCGACTTTGTGCGCCTGAATGGCTTTGATGATTTTGTGCTGGATCAATCCGTTGAAGGGGACCAGTTGGGCAGCGGGCCGTCACTGTTCACCGGGGCTGCCTATGCCCGGCAGGCGATCTATCAGAAAGTCCTCGCCACACCGACCGCAACGGCGGATGAACGGGCCTATGCCCTGTTCCGGGCGGTGCGCTGCTATGCACCGTCGGGCATCAACAGTTGCGGAGGGGCCGAGGTGCCGCCCAGCCAGCGCAAGGCGTGGTTCAGCGAGCTGAAAAAGTCCTATCCGAAATCCCGTTGGGCGCAGGGGCTGACCTATTACTGGTAAGCGGGTGACGGGCCGCGGCTGGCGCCGGATACTGGCGGTGGCGCTGGGGGGCATCCTGTGCGCCAGTGCCTCCCTGCTGACCCCGGCATCGGCGGACGAGGTGCGGGCGAGCGCGTACCGGGCGTTCTGGCTGTGGGCCGGAGTGACGGCGCAGCCGGTGCTGCGGCAGGCCGATGAGCTTTATCTGCTGTATGCCAGCGTGCAGGAAGACCGAAAGGGCGGCATCCACTGGCAGCCCCATCGGGCCGGAGCACCGCGCTTGCCCGGGGTGGACCTGTGGCTGGTGATCCGTGCTGAAACGCTGGACTGGACTCCGGCGGTCACGGCAACGCTGGTCCATGGGCTGAAACGGTGGAGCGCGGCGGGCAACCGGGTGGTCGGGGTGCAGGTTGATTTCGACGCCGGAACCCGTGCGCTCGATCGCTATGGCGATTTTCTGCGCCGCCTGCGGACACAAGTTCCGCCGCGTTACCGTCTGGGCATTACCGGCTTGCTTGACTGGACCAGCCACGGTGACCTGTCGGGGCTGGTTGGGGTGGTGGACGAGGTGGTGATTCAGGCCTATCAGGGGCGGCGGATGGTCCCCGACTATCGCCGCTATCTGACCTCTGCCGCCCGGTTGCCGTTGCCGTTTCGGGTCGGGCTGGTGCAGGGAGGGCAGTGGCAGCCGGTCGAGGCGGTGGAGAGTGCTGCCAATTTCCGGGGCTATGTGGTGTTTCTGCTCAATCCGACCACACCCGAGTGAGCCGTCTTCCATGGGCTGTCTTTCTGGCAGGATTGCGGGAGGGGAGTGGATTGTCTCTTGAAAGAAACCGACCATCCGGTATCTTTCGGTCGTTCCCTGCCTGCGAGAGCCACATGAGCACTGCCTACACCCGTAAAAAAGACCCCGAAGCCGTCCGTCTGGCCCTGCTGGAATGCACGCTGGATCTGGTGATTGGCCAAGGGTTTTCCAATGTTTCCCTGCAGGCGGTTGCCGACGCGGCAGGTGTTACCAAAGGCGGATTGCTGCACCATTTTTCCAGCAAGCAAATCCTGCTGGAGGCCGCCCTTGATCATATGCTCGATCAGCTCGACCGGCGCATGGATGAACTGATGGCCGATGATCCGTCTGCCTATGGCTGCTTTACCCGTGCCTATATCGAACTGACCTTTGACGATCCGCGCTTTGGCATCACCAGTCCGGCGATGGCATTGGGAATGGCGGCGCTGGGCGATGAGGTGCTGGGGGAAAAGTGGCTGGCGTGGATGAAGACCCGTCTTGCCTGGCATCACCGCACCGACAGCGCGCCGGAACTGGAAGTTGTCCGGCTGGCGGTGGATGGTGTGTGGCTGGCCCATCTGGGGCCACCGGGTCAAACGTGCCTGCTGCACTCCATTCCTGCGCTGAAAGAGCGTCTGCTGGCTCAGCACCAGCGCCACCACCACCGACAGCGCCATCGCCGCCACCAGCGTCAACGAGAACTGCCGGTAAATGGCCCCGGTCGAGCCGCTGAAAAAGGCCATCGGCACGAACACCGCCGACAGCACCAGTGCAATACCGATCAGCGCGCCGGTAATCTGGCCCATCGACTTGCGGGTGGCCTCTTTCGGCGGCAAGCCCTCTTCGCTCATCACCCGCTCGACGTTTTCCACCACCACAATGGCATCATCGACCAGCAGGCCAATCGCCAGCACCATGGCGAACATGGTCAGGGTATTGACGCTGAAACCAGCCGCAGCCAGCACGCCAAAGGTTCCCAGCAACACCACCGGTACGGCAATGGTCGGGATCAGGGTGGCGCGCAGGTTTTGCAGGAACAGGTACATCACGCAGAACACCAGCACGATCGCTTCGGCCAGCGTCTTGATCACTTCTTCAATCGAGATCTTGACGAACGGGGTGGTGTCATAGGGATAGGTCACCTCCACCCCGGCAGGCATGAACGGTGTCAGATCGGCAAACCGCTTACGCACCACCTCGGCAGTTTTCAGCGCGTTGGCCCCGGTCGCCAGCTTCAGCGCAATGCCCACCGCTGGCTTGCCATTGTAACGCGCCACCGAGTCATAGCTTTCCGAGCCGATTTCAATCCGTGCCACATCCTTCAGCCGCACCTGCGAGCCGTCGGTCTTGACCTTCAGCAGGATGTTGCCGAACTGCTCGGGGGTTTTCAGGCGGCTTTGCGCCTTGATCGAGGCGTTGATCTGCTGGCCCCGCACCGCCGGAGTGCCGCCCAGTTGTCCCGCCGATACATCGGCGTTCTGGGCGGTGATGGCGGCGGTGATGTCGGTCACCGCCAGAGCATAGCTGCTGAGTTTGTCCGGGTTGAGCCAGATGCGCATCGCATGTTGCGCCCCGAACACCGTCACCTCGCCCACGCCGGGCAGGCGGCTGATATCGTCCTGTAAATTCGACACCATGTAATCGGCCAGATCGAGGTCACTGATCCGGCCATCCTGCGACACCAGTGCCGCCACCATAAAGAAGTTGTCGTTGGCCTTGCTGACCGACACCCCTTGCTGCTGCACCTCCTGCGGCAACAGCGGCATCGCCAGTTGCAGCTTGTTCTGCACCTGCACCTGCGCAATGTCGGGATCGGCTTCGGGTTCAAAGGTCAGGATGATGCTGACATTGCCGACCGAGTCCGAGGTCGAGCGCATCGAGCGCAGATTGTCGATCCCCTTCATTTTCTGCTCGATCACCTGCGTCACCGAGTCCGCCACCGCCTCGGCCGACGCCCCCGGATAGGAGGCGGAAATCCCCACCGTCGGTGGCGCAATGCCGGGATACTGCTCGACCGGCAGCCGCATCAGGGCCAACGCCCCGGCCAGCATGATCACGATGGCAATCACCCAGGCAAAGATCGGGCGGTCAATAAAGAAACGGGACATCAAAAGCCTCGCAGCAGGAGAGTTCGGCAACACAGTCCCGAGCCATGGCGGCAGGCTGCCATTGGCCGTGGATCAGTGCCTTACTGTAAAGACGCCGGAGCCGGTGAAATCCTCACCCGGCCCCGCAGAATTGTGTCAGCGGGTCTGACCCCGGCTCTGTGCGCGACGTTGCTGAAGCCGGTCGAGCGTGGTCACGGCTGGGAAACCAAAGGGTTCTTTGGTGGTTTTAACCGTGGGTTCGAGGCGCTGCGGCGGGTCTATCGCAACAGCGTGCGGGCATCGGTGCGCCACGGGCTGCGCATGCTGGTGCTCTATGCGCTGCTGGTCGGCGGGATGGCCTATGGCTTTGTGCAATTGCCGGGGGCCTTTTTGCCCGACGAAGATCAGGGGCTGATGTTCGTCTCGGTCTCGACCCCGGCCAACGCCAGTCAGGAACGGACGCTGGCGGTGTTGCAGCAGACCGAGGACTATTTCCTCAACAGCGAGCGGGATGTGGTGGGCAGCATCTTTACCGTCGCCGGGTTCAGCTTTGGCGGCAGCGGCCAGAATGCCGGGATCGCCTTTATCCAGTTGAAGGACTGGAGCCTGCGCACGGCGGCGGAAAGCCATGTCGCGGCGGTGGCCGAACGGGCGATGATGGCGCTGTATGCGATCAAGGATGCGGAAATTTTTGCCTTTGCCCCACCTGCGGTGCTGGAACTGGGCAATTCCAGCGGCTTTGAACTGCAGCTCGAAGACCGCGCCGGTCTGGGGCACGAGGCGTTGATCAATGCGCGCAACCAGTTGCTGGGGATGGCCGCCGAAGACCCGCGCCTGATCGCTGTCCGTCCCGAAGGTCTGGAAGACACGCCACAGTTCAATCTCAGCATTGACCACGAAAAGGCCAGTGCGCTGGGCCTGTCGCTGACCGATATCAACACCACCCTGTCCACCGCCTGGGGCTCGGCCTATGTGAATGACTTTCTGGAAAATGGCCGGGTGAAAAAGGTCTATGTGCAGGCCGATGCGCCCTATCGCATGCAGCCCGACGACCTGAAACGCTGGGAAGTCCGCAACAGTGCGGGCGAGATGGTGCCCTTTGCCACCATCATGGACAGCTTCTGGACCTATGGCCCGCCGCAGATCGAACGCTATAACGGCACACCGTCGAGCAAGATTGTCGGTTCGGCGGCTCCGGGGGTGTCGTCGGGCGAGGCGATGGCGGTGATGGAAGAGCTGGCCGCGCGCCTGCCTGCTGGCATTGGCATCTCGTGGACCGGGCTGTCTTACGAGGAACGACTGGCAGGCTCGCAGGCATCGGCCCTGTATGCCATCTCGATTCTGGTGGTGTTCCTCTGTCTGGCGGCGCTGTATGAAAGCTGGTCGGTACCGTTCGCGGTGATGCTGGTGGTGCCGCTGGGGGTGTTGGGGGCGGTGGCTGCCGTGCTGCTGCGCGGGTTGCCCAATGACATCTATTTTCAGGTCGGCCTGCTGACCACCATTGGTCTGACCGCCAAAAACGCCATCCTGATCGTTGAATTTGCCAAGGAATTGTACGACCGGGGCCGCTCGCTGAAAGGGGCGGTGATCGAAGCCGCCCATCAGCGGCTGCGGCCGATCCTGATGACTTCGCTGGCCTTCATTCTGGGGGTGTTGCCGCTGGCCATTGCCAGCGGGGCCGGATCGGGGGCGCAGAATGCCATTGGTGTTGGCGTGATGGGCGGGATGATCAGTGCGACGGTGCTGGCGATTTTCTTTGTGCCGGTGTTTTTCGTGCTGATCCAGCGCTGGTTTGGTAAATCGCCGAAAAGGGTATCTGTGCGCGAGGACTGAGGCAGACGGTTTTTCATCCTGCCTTGTTTTGGGGAGAGCTGGTAGCCACCTCTCCCCTGCACGGCCTTGAGAGAGGGGGCTGTGGTTTCTTGTCGGTTTTGTGGCTGGAAACGCTTTTCCACGGACAGGTGATTGTTTTTGTATGCATAAATAGGAATGGTGGGTGAGGCCATCCGTGTCTGTGGTTGAAAGTCTCTGTTAGCGAAGAAGCTCGTGGCAGAAATCATCAACGCCCGCAAAAATGGTCTGACTGGTTGTTGACTGCACCCTGTTCCGGAGAAGGCAACATGTTACAGAACATATCATTTAAATGGATTATTGCCCTGTTTCTGGGATCGATTGCCGCCATTGCCTTCACCTATGGCGGGATTGAATTGCGACAGGCTCTGGTGGGCCGCGAGGAAGCGCGCGCGGTGGCGTCGGCAGTGGGGGCGAGCCGGTCCCTGCTGCAAACCCTGCTCAATACCCGCCTTGAGCGCGGAGCAATCAAGACCGCACTGCTGGGGGAAGGGCCCGCCCCGCAGGAACAGATCGACAAGGCGTTGCGCTATCGGCAGAAACTGGAGGAAGCCTATACCCTGTCGGTGAAAGCCCTTGAAACCAGCAAGGCCCCCGATGCCCCGGCGATGCTGGCAAACCTGCACAAGGCCCATGATGCGCTGGCTGCCCTGCGGGCACAGTTCGACCGCGACATGACCCAGCCAAAAGTGGCGCGCAAAGCGGACTCGCTGGACCTGTCGCAGACGGTATCCCAGAGCTTTCTTGACGCCCTGAACGCCACCACCAAAATGGTGGACATGAGCATCTATGGTCTGGACCGCACTCTGGACCGTTACCTGACCATCAAGCGCGACGGGTGGGATGCACGGGCGAATTACGGCGCGGTGATGGCCAAGGTCGAGGGATTCGTTGCCGGTGGGATGCCGGTTTCACAGCAGGATGCCCTTGCTCTGTACGAAATGCGGGGCAAGGCGCTGTCTGACTGGCGGCGGGTGATGGAAATGGCGGGATCAGCCGACGTTGCCGACGATCTTGTTACCGCCGTGCGCAAGGCTGATGCCGCCAATTTTTCCGGCGCAGTGTGGGCGGAAACGCAAACCCTGCATGGCAATCTGGTCGCCGGGCGTCCCGCCGGTATCGAGATCAAGGACTTGCAGGTTCTCAATACCGCCCGCAGTGGCCAGATTGTCGAGGTGCCGATGATTGCCCTTGACCAGATGGTTGCCCGGGCGGAAGTCCTGCAGGATGCGGCCAATTCCCAGTTGTGGCTGGCGGTGGCCGCCGTGCTGCTGGTGGCGCTGCTGTGTGCCATCGGGGTGATGGTGACCCATCGGGCGATTGGCATGCCGCTGAACAGGTTGCAAGGCACGATGGAGAAACTGGCGGCAGGCACTCTGGACCTGACGGTTCCCTATGCCAGGGCCGGGAATGAAATGGGGACCATGGCCCGCGCCGTGGTCTGCTTTCAGCAGGGCTTGCAGCATGCCCGCACCCTGGAACAGGACGCATCCAGTCAGCGGGAACAGCAGGAACAGCGCCGCCGGGACACCCTGCATGCGATGGCCGAAGAGCTGGATACGGCAGTCGGCGGCGCGGTGAGCACCGTTTCGGCAGCGGCAAGCCGGATGGAAACGTCGGCGCGCAACATGTCACAGTCGGCACAATCCACCCTGCAACAGTCCACCTCGGTGTCGGCCGCGGCGGAACAGGCATCGGCCAACGTCGCGGCGGTCGCCAGTGCCACCGAGGAACTGGGGGCGTCGGTGGGCGAAATCCGGCGGCAGATCGAATTTTCGCGGCAAAATGCCCGTTCGGCGGTAGACGAAGCGCAGGATGCCACGGCGACCATTCAGGATCTGGAACAGGCAACCGGTCGGATCAGCAGCATTGTCGATCTGATCAACCAGATCGCCAGCCAGACCAACCTGCTGGCGCTGAATGCGACCATCGAGGCTGCGCGGGCCGGTGAGGCAGGCAAGGGTTTTGCGGTGGTGGCCAACGAAGTGAAGGGGCTGGCATCGCAGACGGCGCAGGCAACATCACAGATTGGCCAGCATATCGGAGCAATCCAGCAGACGACGGCGCGGGCGGTGCAGGCGATGGCCGATGTGGTGGCATCGATCGAAGCCATCCATCAGACCGCCGAGGCGACCTCGGTGACCATCGAGCAGCAGCTTGTGGCAACGCACGAAATTGTTGATAGCGTTTCGCAGGCGTCGGCCGGCACGCGCGAGGTGACGGTGATCATCAGTGATGTGGCGCGCTCGGCGGGCGAAACCGAAGGCGATTCAGAAGAAATGTTGCAGGTTGCATCCGAGCTGGCCCATCGGGCGGCAGAACTGCAAGAGCGGGTCCGGCAATTCCTTGCCAGTATCCGCGCGGCCTGAACATCTGGAACCGTCGGAATGGCACGGATCGGGATGGGTCCGTGCCATTTTTTATGGCCATTACAGCGAGGGGGCAGCGAGAGTCGCGATCATGGAAGGGCGACTGCAATGGTATTTTTCACTATTTTTACGGGTGAAAATTTGCGTACCAATAATTTCTTTTTGCTGATTTAATGAATGGTTATGATTGATTTTCGTGATGGTTTCTTCTTGGGGTAACCTTTATTCGTTTGTATAGTTGACAGATGGACAAGGATTTAATATTTATTTTTATACACAAAAATTCAGTTGGTGGATTCCGGCTCTGAAACCCGCTCAGGCACTGGAAGCCAGACGGATTGTTGTATGATTCTGGTACCCTGATGAGTGAGCCATCAAGCATGGTCCATCTCATCGCGACAGGGCTTTGCACCCTCATCACCGCTATTTCCCGGTGTCATCACCAAGGGGGACTTCATGCTGCAGACCATGTCTCTGAAGTGGATGATCGGCCTGTTCCTTGGTGCAATTGCAAGTGTGGTCATTCTATATGGAATGGTTGAGCTGAGGATTGCCATACAAGGCTGGCGGAATGCGTTGCATGTCGAGCAGGCCGCCGACATCAGCCGGAGCCTGCTGCTGGCTCAGACCAACATCCGCCTGGAACGGGGGGCTTACCGCGCGGCCTTGATGACCGATAGACCGGTCGAGCAGGAGCTGTTGACGAAAATCCAGCGCTATCGCCAGGTGGCGGAGGACAATTATGCCACCGCGGTGAGCCTGATCGAACAGCAGGGGAGAGCAAGCAGTCTGGCAACACTGGCGTCCCTGCGCACGAGCCACGAGGCGTTCGCGAGCCAGCGTGGGCAACTTGATCGTGAGATGGCGGTGGCTCGTAGCGCCCGGTCTGCCGCCTCTCTGGAACAGTCGCAGACGGTTTCCCAGACTTTCCTGATCGCCCTGCATGAAACGGCGGAAATGGTTGATGACGGGGTACATGGCCTTGATCGCACGCTGGACCACTATCTGGCGTTAAAGCAGGAAAGCTGGGCCAGTCGCAGTGATTACGGCACGCTGATGGCCAGAACGGAAAGCGCGCTCGCCAGCGGTCAGGCTTTGCCGCAGGACGAGGCGCGCGAGCTGTACGAAAGCCGGGGGGCGGTGCTGGCCGACTGGAAACAGGTGCGGGATGTCTTGCTGTTACCCGGCGTGCCGGATACGGTTCGTGCAGCGGTGCGCAAGGCGGATGAAAACAATTTTGGCAGTGCCGTTTGGCAGGAAATGCACACGCTGTATGCCAATCTGGTTGCCGGTCGCCCGACTGGCCTGACCTTACAGCAGCTACAAGACCTCAATGCCGCGCGCAGTGCCATGATTGCCGATGTGGCGATGATCGCCATCGAACAGATTGTGCAGGAATCGCACCGGTTGAAGGCCGAGGCGCTCAGGGTGGTGTGGATTGCCAGTGGTGCACTGGTGTTGGTGCTGGTGCTGTGTATTGGCGGAGTCTGGATGGCACACCGGGGAATCGGGGTGCCTCTGACCGCGTTACAGACATCCATGCAGTCGTTGGCGGCAGGAACGCTGGACTTGACCATTCCTTATACCCGTGTTGGCAACGAAGTCGGCAGCATGGCGCGGGCGGTGGTCTGTTTTCAGGACGGTCTGAAACGTGCGCGGGACCTGGGGGAAGAGGCCGCCCGTCAGCGGGAATTGCAGGCAGTCCGTCGGCGGGAAACGTTGCTTGAGATTGCCGCTGATCTGGATCGTCAGGTCGGGGGCACAGTATCTTCGGTGTCTTCGGCGGCGGCGCAGGTCAAGGGGACCGCACACAGCATGTCAGGGTCTGCCAGTTCGACCCTGCAACAATCGACCTCGGTTTCGGCGGCGGCCGAACAGGCTTCGGCCAGTGTGGCGGCGGTGGCCGGTGCCGCCGAGGAGCTGGGGGCGTCGGTGGGTGAAATCCGTCGGCAAGTGGTGTTTTCCGTGGCACGGGCGCGAACCGCCGTCGAAGAAGCTCAGGATGCTGCCGGGATTATCGGGGAGCTGGAAGAGGCAACGGGCCGGATTACCAGCATCGTTGACCTGATCAGTCATATCGCCAGCCAAACCAATCTGCTGGCGCTGAACGCAACCATCGAAGCCGCCCGTGCCGGGGCCGCAGGCAAAGGATTTGCAGTGGTGGCCAATGAAGTCAAGGGGTTGGCATCTCAGACTTCGCTGGCGACGTCGCAGATTGGTCAGCACATTGGTGCCATTCAGCAAACGACCACCCGTGCGGTGCAGGCGATGGCCGGTGTGGCGGAGACGATCGCGGGCATCAGCGAAACAACCGAAGTCATTTCGACCACCATTGAACAGCAATTGATGGCAACCAACGAGATTGTGGACAGTGTGATGCAGGCATCGGCGGGCGCGCGCGAGGTGTCGGTGATTATCACCGATGTGGCGCGGTCGGCTGGGAAAACCGAAGATGATGCCGGTCAAATGCTGGAGGTTTCTTCGGAACTGGCCCGGCAGGCGGCTGCATTGCAGGCTCAGGTTCAGCAGTTTCTGATCAATATTCGAAGTACTTAATATTCGGAATTTGCGGCCCAACTAATATTGACATTCATTCTCATTAAATGTAAGGGTGCGGTCTTTCCAGATCGTTCATGACCTGCTTGTGGTCATGGGCGACGCCAACAAAAAGGCGCGGGTCGCACGCTGATGACAGGCAACAGGCACGGCACTTTCCATGATGGACCGGTCGATGTGTTCGTGTCGCACCGGGCGGCGCTGGTGGACTACGCAACGCCGATTCTTGGCTGTCGTTCGCGGGCCGAAGACATCGTACAGGATGCGTTTCTGCGCTTTAACACGGCAGCAACCGAGGCGGACCCACCGATCACGCACCCGGTGGCCTATCTCTATCGCATTGTGCGCAATCTGGCGCTGAACTGGCGGCGCAGCCAGAAAAACATCGGGCGGGAAACCAGCGAGCCCGCCATTCTGGACGCCGTTGCCGCCCAGACCCCGTCACCCGAGGAGCAGGCCCTGTACCGCGATGAGTTGCGGGTGATGATGGCCGCGCTGGAAGAATTGCCGGAACGGACCCGCCGTGCCTTTGAACTGCACCGGCTGAACGGCTATACCTTTCAGCGTGTGGCAGAAACGCTCGGCATTTCGGTGGGGCTGGCCCATCAGCTGGTCCGCGATGCCCTGACGTTCTGTGCAAGCCGTCTGGATGATGATGACTGATACCGCAAAGACTCCCCCGGATGATCCGGCGCGCCGTCAGGCCGACGAGGCACTGGGGCAGGCCATCGACTGGCTGATGGCCGAACAGGCGGCGGCAACGGCCAGCGAACGGGCACAGATACAGGCTGCCCGCGTCCAGTGGTTGGCCGATGATCCGCTGCGCGGCAAGGCCTGGCGCAAGGCAGAACGGGTTTGGCGCCTGAGTGGCGAGGCGTTGCCGCTGATCCAGCCGGGTGTGTCTGTGCCGATGGCCGAGACACCGCCGGTGGTGGTGGCCTTTCCGTCGCCCTCTGTCCGCAAGACTCCGTGGCGTCGCCGGGTTGGCGGGCTGGCGGCAGCGGCCTGTCTGGCGCTGGTGGTGATCAGCGGCGGCTGGATGCCATGGGGGGCGGAATACCGCACCGGCACCGGCACGATGCAGCAGATTACCCTTGCTGACGGCAGCCAGATCAGTCTGGCGGCGGGCAGTGCGCTGGATACGGCCTTGTCCGCCGATCGTCGTGGGGTGATCCTGCGCGAAGGTCAGGCGTTTTTTCAGGTGGCCCCGGATCGCCAGCGGCCTTTTGTGGTGTCGGCGGGGGCGATGACCATCACCGTTACCGGCACAGCCTTTGACGTGCAGCGCGAAGAGACGGAAACGGTGGTGGCGGTGGCCTCTGGCGCGGTCGAGGTGCGGATAGAGGGCGGCGAAACCCTGTCGCTGAAGCCCGGAGACCGGGTTCGCCTGACCGCAACGGGCAGGGCGGTACAGCGGGACCGGGTGACCGCGCAGGAACTGGGCCTGTGGCGGGATGGCCGTCTGGTGGTCAGCAACCAGCCGGTGGTGCAGGTGATTGAAACCCTGCGCCATCACTTCCATGGCCTGATCGTGCTCCAGGATGCCGACGGCAAGGGGCAGATGCTGGCCGGGCGGGCGGTGACCGGTGTTTTTGACCTGCGCGATCCCCGCACGGCGCTGGAAACCATCGCCCGCCTGCACGGTGGTTCGGTGCGCCAGATCACCCCCTATGTGCTGGTGGTGTCCGCCGCAGACGGAAAAAACTGAAGATCCTGCCGCCGTGGGTGTCCTGACAGGAGACCGACCCTGTGCAGGAGCCTTGCTGACCATGTTTCCGTCCCGCGCCTTTTCGCTCGCACCGCTGGTGGTGCAGAGTTTCGCCTGCTCGATGGCGATGATGGCCTTTGCCGCGCTGGTCGGTCCGATCGGGCGCACCGTGGGGCTGTCACCGTGGCAGATGGGCACGGTGGTCACCCTGTCCGGGATGGCGTGGGTGCTGGCCGCGCCGTTGTGGGGTCGGGCCAGTGACCGGCTGGGGCGTCGTCCGGTCCTGCTGACCGGCATTATGGGCTTTGCCCTGTCGTACCTCGTGCTGTGCCTGTTCATTGCCTGGTCCCTGCGCACCCTGCCTGCCGAGGGATTGATCCTGCTCGGGCTGGTGCTGGCGCGCAGTGTCGGCGGGGTGTTCTTTGCCGCTGTCCCTGCCGCCAGCGTGGCGCTGATCGCCGACCATGTGCCCGCCGAACGGCGCACGCGGGCCATGGCCACCATGGGGATGGCCAACGGCGCCAGCATGGTGATCGGACCGGCGGTGGTCGGGCTGATGGCCCCGTGGGGGATCGAAGCCCCGTTGCTGGTGATTTGCCTGCTGCCGCTGCTGGCAGCGGGGGTGTTGTGGTGGCGGGTGCCCCATGCCGCCCCGGTCAGCGGCACCACCAGCCTGCCACCACCCCGCCTGCAGGATCCCCGCTTGCGGCTGCCGCTTCTGGCCGCCTTTGCCAGCATGGCCTCGGTGGCGGTGGCGCAGGTGGTGGTAGGATTTTATGTCATCGACCGGCTGGCGCTGTCGCCACAGCAGGGGGCGCAGGCCGCCGGGATGGTGCTGGCAACGGTAGGGGTATCGCTGGTGCTGACGCAGGCGTTGGTGCGGCATCTGTCGATGTCTCCGGTGTGGTTGATCCGCTGGGGGGCCATCTGCGCGGCGCTGGGCTTTCTGGCAGCCGGGATGGCCTCTTCGGTACCGCTGCTGTGCGTGGGCTATGGGGTGGCGGCGATGGGCATGGGGATGATCTGGCCGTCGGTGTCGGTATTGGCCGCCGGTGCCGTCGAGGCGCACGAACAGGGGGCCGCAGCCGGAGCCATCGCTGCCGCGCAGGGACTGGGGACGGTGGTCGGGCCGTTGCTGGGGACGGGTATTTATGCCCTGCAAGCCTCTGGTCCCTACTGGCTGGTGGCGACGGTGATGGCGGCGGTGGCTATCTTTGCGCAAAACACCCCTAAAAATGGGGGTATGGAGTGAAAATCTGAAAATCCGGATCGTTGGGGTGTCTTCTTCCTGACAGTAAATGCGAATGATAATCGCTTGCTATTTTAGGATTCAGGAGATACCACCGATGAAGACCGAGGGGAGCCGGCTGCCGCGCCGTCACCAGTACCGCATGCGACAGGGGATGGTCAGCATGATGGCCGTGATGGCGCTGTGCAGTCTGGGGGGACTGACAGGAAACGCCGTGGCCGCAGACAACACCACAGGGGGACAGACCCGGCAAGGCACCGCCTTTGCCATTCCGGCGCAGCCGCTGGCCAGTGCCCTGACCGCTTATGGCGTGCAGGCCGGAGTGCAGGTGGCGGTTGATCCGGCGGCGATTGCCGGTGTGACCTCGCCGGGGGTGACCGGGACCTACAGCGCCGAACAGGCGCTGGCCTCGCTGCTGTCCGGCTCGGGGTTGGTGTGGCAGTTCACCAGTCCGACCTCGGTGGTGCTGGAGCGTCCGGCGGCGGGGGATTCGTCGTCGTTGATGCTGGCGCCGGTGGTGGTGTCGGGCGAGCGTGTCGAGCGGTCGTTGCGGGAAACCGCCTCCAGCGTGGCGGTGCTGGACAGCGTGACGCTCGACGAGCGGCCCGACATCTCGGGGGCCAACCGGGTGACCGAGAACGTCGCCAACATCGTGACCATCGAACCCAGCAACCATGCGCCGGTGGTGCGCGGGCTGGAAGGCGCCGGACCGGCCATCGGGGCCAATGCCTTCTTTGCCGGGGTGCGCCCGCGCCTGACGGTGCAGATGGATGGCCGTCCGCTGTCGTTCAACGAAATGATCTTTGGCGATGCCTCGACGTGGGATGTCGAGCAGGTGGAAGTCTTCCGTGGGCCGCAAAGCACGGTGCAGGGACGCAATTCGATTGCCGGGGCAATCGTGATGAAGACCGCCGACCCGACCTATGAGCCGGAAGGCAAAATCCGCCTGTCGGCGGGCAACCATGACTATCGGCAGGTGGCGGGGGCGGTCTCTGGCCCGATTGTCGAAGATCAGGTGGCGGTGCGTCTGGCCTTTGAGCGGGCCACCAGCACCAGCGAGCTGAAATTCCAGCCCTATGAGGGCGAGGATGATCCCGGTGACTATCAGGCAACCACCATGCGCGCCAAAATCCTGCTGGAGCCGAAAAAGCTCGAAGGCTTCCGCACGCTGGTGACGGTCAGCCACAGCAATTACGAAGGCCCGCAGGCGGAATACGTCAAGGCCCCCTACGGCAGCACCGGCACGCCCTATTCGATCAACGTCGCCACCTTTAACCCGCGCAGCCTGAACGGCACCATCGAGACCACCTGGGAACTGACCGACAGCCTGACATTTGAAAACCATGCCTCGCTGTCGGACCTCAGCGTGCGGCGTCATGCCCCGGCGGGAACCGGCAACGTGAGGATTGATGGCCGCGAAGCCAGCCTTGAGCCACGCCTGCATTTCACCGGCTTTGACGGTCGGGTGAAGGGTTTTGGCGGCTATTATGGCATGCGCGGCAAGCAAGACGAATTCATCGACATGCTGAACAGCTATTACATGGACAAGACCGAAACCGACGCGGTGTTCGGCGAAGCCACGGTCGGTCTGACATCAGCCCTTGATCTGACACTGGGCGGGCGTCTGGAAGAAGAAACCCGCCAGCGCATCGGCGGTACCGGGCGGTTTGCGGTTGATTTCGATGAAACCTATCAGGTGTTTCTGCCCAAGGCCGGTCTGGCGTGGCGGGTGGATGAGCAGTGGACGGTCGGCACCACCGTGTCGCGCGGCTATAATGGTGGCGGGGCGGGCGTGACCTTTGCCGCACCGTTTACCAGCTATTCCTATGACCCGGAATATGTCTGGAACTATGAAGCCTATACCCGCGCCGACCTGCTGGACGGGGCGCTGCGCCTGACCGGCAACGTGTTCTATGCCGACTATAAAGACCTGCAACTGCCCTATCGTCTGGCTGCCAACTCGACGGTGATCCGCAACGCCAAAGAAGCCGCCACCTATGGCACCGAACTGGGCGCCCGCTGGCGCGCCACTCCCGAACTGGAAGTCTTTGGTGATATCGGCCTGTTGAAAACCGAAATCCTCAGCTATCCGGGATCGGGCTACGAAGGCAACGAATTCCCGCAGGCTCCGGCGCTGACCGGCACCGTCGGGGTCAGCTATCACCCGACCGACGCCTGGGAACTGGGCGGTGAGGCACGCTATTCCGAAGCCTATTATTCCGATGTCGCCAACACCGCGCGCGGCAAGGTCGATCCCTATTGGGTGGTCAACCTGCACGGCAGCTATGACCTCGGCGGGCCGCGCCTGTTTGGCTCGATCCGCAACCTGCTCGATACCGACGCGATCACCGATATCGGTCTGGGGACCACCGAGAGGAACGACTATGCCTCGATGCTGCCGTCGCGCACCTTTGTGATGGGGGTTGAGGCGTCGTTCTAGAGCAAATCCCGAGCAGATGGCTCCATCTGCGACGACATATTTGCTGAAAATACAATATATTAGAGCATTTGAAGTGATCTAGGGAGAACGGAAAATGCTCTAAAGGCATCGGTGATGCGTGACCAGAAAGAGGATGTGAGGAGGGGTGAATGAATGAGAGTGCAGCGGTGGTCCTGTTGGCCACGGCACTGGTGGCGGCGGGGACGGCAAGCCTGTACCTGACCGCCCCCCGGCAGCAATGGCTGGGCCGTCCGCTGTCCTCCCGCCACTGGCGGGGGATCGGGGCGCTGTTGTGGCTGGCGGGCTGGTGGCTGTGGGGCGACCAGACCCGACCGGTGACGGCGCTGTTCGTCGCCCTGATGCTCAGCATGCTGGTGCTGGTGGCGATGCCGTTGCTGGCGGTGCTGCGCGAGGCTCATCAGGCCCGCCAGTCAGCTCCCCGGTCAGGAGGCCATTCATGAGTACCCCTGCTGAGGCTCCGGCGATCAAGGCCCATTGGTGGGCCAAGACGCTGGCGGGCGTGCTGTGCGGCTTTGCGCTGGCGCTGGCGCTGGCAACCCTGTTCCACCAGCTGACCCCCGGTGGTCCGGGCAAGCTGATGCTGTTGATGTGGCTGATATCCCCGCTCTGGCTGACCATTGCCTCGCTGGTCTACCTGTTCCGCGATGGCTGGCGGGCGTGGGGCTGGCTGGGCGGAGCCTCGGTGCTGGCCTATGGGGCCGTGTTTGTGTCGAAACTGGGAAGCTGAGCACGATGCACAACGAAACCATCCGCCATTACAAGGTGGTCCACACCTGGACCGGCATTTTGTGCGGGCTGTTCCTGTTCGTGGCGTTTTATGCCGGAGCCTTGACGGTGTTTGCGCCGTCGCTGACCCGCTGGGCAACGCCGGAAACCCTGCCTGCAACCCCGCTGGAACAGGTCGATGGCCTGATTGCCCGCGCCATGGAGCAGGTGCCATTGACCCGCGAGCAGTTCCGCATCCGTCTGGACGAGACGGGAGGCAATGCCGCGTGGGTCAGCTGGCCGAAAAACGGACCGGCCTCGCCGCGCGACAAGGTGCCGGAGGTCGGGGCGGTGCTGGCGGCTGATGGCAGCCTGACCATCGTTGATCTGCCCCATCGTGAGCTGGGGGAGTTCATTGACACCCTGCACCGGACGGCGGGCCTGCCGGTGGATGTTGAACTGGGATCGATGTTCATGGGGGTGGTCAGCGCACTGTACTTCGTGGCGCTGGTCTCGGGTCTGATCGTCCTGTTGCCATCGCTGATCAAGGATTTGTTCGTGGTCCGGCTGGGGAAAAACGTCAAACGCTTCTGGCTGGATGCCCATAATCTGGTCGGTCTGGTCTGCCTGCCGTTCCATCTGATCATTGCGGTGACGTCGGTGGTGTTCGGACTGCACGACGAGATTTATGCGGTGATGAATCCGGTGACTTTTCAGGGTGAAATCCGCCAGATGTTCCAGCGGGAAAGCCCGTTTTCTGCCATCAAGCCCGATGCCGAACCGGCTCCGTTGCAGCCAGTGACGATGCTGTTGCAGCGGGTGAGGGAAACCGCACCGGACTTCCGTCCCTACATGCTGGAAATCCGTCAGGCCGGGACCAAAGGGGCCAGCGTCTCGGTGTGGGGGAATGATGAACAGTATCTGGCCTACCGCACCGGGCTGGCGGTGGTCAACGGCGCGACCGGCGCGGTGGTCAACACCGATTATGTCCCCGAGTTGCAGGGCGGCTATGGCTCGACGGTGGCCGCGTTCTTTTCCCTGCACTTCGGGACCTATGGCGGCGAGCCGGTGAAGTGGGGCTATCTGGTGCTGGGGCTGGCCGGGGCCTTTGTGTTCTATTCCGGCAACCTGCTGTGGATCGAAAGCCGTCGCCGCCATGAAAAACGCTCGACCGGGCCGGTGACGCAAAGCCGCTCGACCCATGTGATGGCGGCGCTGACCGTCGGCGTCTGTCTGGGCTGTGTCAGCGGGGTTTCGCTGGCGATCATCGCTGGCAAGCTGATGCCGATGCTGGGCGATGATCCCTTGCCGTGGCAGAACGCGGCCTATTATGCGGCGCTGGTGCTGTCGGTGGGGTGGGCGCTGGTGCGCGGGGCGGCGCGGGCAACGGTGCCGTTGCTGTGGGCGGCGGCGCTGGCGACAGCCCTGATTCCGCTGCTGGCGCTGGTCGAGGTGCTGATGCCGCAGGCCAATGGTGATCCCGGTGGTTTGGTGCTGGAAGCGGTGGCGCTGGTAGGCGCCATCCTGCTGCTGTGGATGGCGCGGGCCTCGGCCCGGCGGCTGCGCAACGGGCCGCGCGACAGCGTGTGGTCGGCGGCCTGATTAGAGCATTTCTCGGTCTCCAAGGATCACGATAAATGCTCTAATGACTTGTTATCTAAGCAAATACGTCGTCGCAGATGTGTCCATCTGCTCGGGATTTGCTCTAGCGTGCGTAAAAAAAAGCCGGGGCAGCGAACACTGCCCCGGCTTTTGTGCGTCACGTGACAGGCTTATTGCCACGCCGGAACCACCGACCCCTTGAAGGTCGTTTCGATGAACGCCTTCACTTCCGGGGTGTGGTAGCTGTCGAGGAAGGTCTTCACCCACGGCGCGTTGGCATCGGCCTTGCGCACGGCGATGACGTTGGCATAGGGAGCCTTCAGGCCTTCGCGGAACAGCGAGTCCTTGGACGGGTTCATGCCCGCTTCGATGGCGTAGTTGCTGTTGATCACCGCCACATCGACATCATCCAGCGAACGCGGCAACTGGGCGGCATCCAGCTCGACCAGTTTCAGATTCTTGGGGTTGTCGATCACGTCGGCCACCGTTGCCTTGGCACCAGCGCCGTCACGCAGCTTGATCAGACCCTGATCGGCGAGGATCAGCAGGGCGCGGGCGCCGTTGCTGGGGTCGTTGGGCAGGGCCACCGAGGAACCGTCCTTCAGGTCCTTCAGCTCTTTCACCTTCTTCGAGTACCCACCCATCGGGAAGTTGACGGTCTGGCCAACGCTGACCAGATCGAACTTGCGGTCGGCGATCTGACGGTCGAGGTACGGCTGGTGCTGGAACGAATTGATGTCCAGATCACCATCGGCCAGCGCCTGGTTCGGCACCACATAATCCGAGAATTCGATCACTTGCAGGTCAAGGCCGTTTTTGGCGGCGATTTCCTTGACCTTTTCCATGATCTGGGCGTGCGGGCCGGGGGTGACGCCGATCTTTTTGGTTTCGGCGTGGGCAACGCTGGCGGTGAACAGCGCGGCAACGGCCGCTGCGATCATGAATGCCTTTCTCATCGGGAGACCTCTCAATTGTTATGAGTTTTATTGATGGGGGGAGTCTTGAACGGCTTACCAGGTCGGGGTGATCGCGCCCTGGAACTTGGTTTCGATGAACGCCTTCACGTCCGGGCTGTGGTAGCTGTCGATGAAGGTCTTCACCCACTCGCTGTTGGCGTCGGCCTTGCGGGCGGCGATGATGCCGACGTAGGGGGCCTTGGTGCTTTCGCGGAACAGCGAGTTCTTCGCCGGATGCAGGCCCGCCTGCAGGGCATAGTTGGTGTTGATCAGCGCCACATCGACATCATCGAGCGAGCGCGGCAGCTGGGCGGCGTCCAGCTCAACCAGCTTGAACTTGCGCGGGTTGTCGATCACGTCGGCCACGGTGGCGCGCACGCCGATACCGTCGGTCAGTTTGATCAGGCCCTGATCGGCCAGCATCAGCAGGGCGCGGGCGCCGTTGCTGGGGTCGTTCGGCAGGGCGATGGTGGCACCGTCGGGGATGTCCGCCATGGTCTTGATCTTGCTGGAATAGCCCGCCATCGGGAAGTTCACCGACTGTGCCACGCTGGCCAGATCCAGCTTGCGCGAGGCCACCTGATTGTCGAGATACGGCTTGTGCTGGAACGAATTGATGTCGATGTCGCCATCGGCCAGCGCCTGATTCGGCACCACGTAATCCGAAAACTCGATGATCTGCAGCTCCAGACCCTTGGTGGCGGCCACTTCCTTGACCTTTTCCATGATCTGGGCATGGGGGCCGGGGGTGACGCCAACCTTTTTGGTTTCGGCCTGGGCAACGCTGGTGGTGAACAGGGCTGCCGCAGCGGCGGCCAGCAGGAACAGCTTTTTCATGCGGGAAAATCCTCTCGACAGGTATCTTGTTGACTTTATCCGTGTTTACGGTGGCGCTTGTCGAAGCGGCGGGCGAGGGCGTCGCCTGCGCTCTGCACCGCCTGCACCAGCACGATCAGCACCAGTACCACCGCCAGCATCACTTCGGGCATGAAGCGCTGATAGCCATAGCGAATCCCCAGATCGCCCAGACCGCCACCGCCGACCGCACCGACCATCGCCGAATAGCCGATCAGGCTGACGATGGTCAGGGTCAGGGCCATGGTGATCGACGGGCGGGCTTCGGCCAGCAGAACCTTGGTGACAATCTGGAACGGGGTGGCCCCCATGGCGCGGGCGGCTTCGATCAGGCCCTTGTCCACTTCGCGGATGGCGGCTTCGATCAGGCGGGCGACAAAGGGAATGGTGGCGACGGTCAGCGGCACAATCGCCGCGCCGGTCCCGATCGAGGTTCCCGCCACCAGCCGGGTGAACGGAATGATCGCCACCACCAGAATGATGAACGGGGTCGAGCGGGTGGCGTTGACGATCAGACCGATGATGCGGTTGGTCAGCGGGGCAGGGAACAGTTCACCCTTGCCGCTGGTGGCCAGAAACACCCCGATCGGCAGGCCGATGGCGGTGCCGATGACACCGGCTACCACCACCATCTGGACCGTTTGCCACAGGGTGGACGTCAACAGGGAAAGCAGCATCTCAGGCGCCATAGCCAAGAACCTCCGCACGCAGGCCGGTCTGTTGATAGAATTGGGCAGCACGCTCCATCACCGCCGGATCGGCAGGATAGGCCACCACCAGAGTGCCACAGGGCTCGCCGCCGATTTCGTCGATCGCCCCGGCAATGATGTTGACGTCGGCCTCCAGCGTACTGGCCATGCGGGCGGTCAGCGGCTGGTTGGCGGTCTTGCCAAAGAACACCAGCCGCACCAGCACGTTGTCACCGGCTGCCGGGGTCGGCTTCAGGCGGCGCTGGATGGCGTCGGGCAGGCCGGAACCGGGCATCGACGACAGCAGGACGCGGGTGGTGGCGTGCTGCGGGCTCATGAACACGTCAAAGGTACGACCGCTTTCGGCCACACGCCCCTGATCCAGCACCGCCACATGCGACGTTACCGCCTTGATCACGTCCATTTCATGGGTGATCAGCAACACCGTCAGCCCGAGGTCGTGGTTGATGGTTTTCAGCAGATCAAGAATTTGCAGGGTGGTTTCCGGGTCGAGTGCCGAGGTGGCTTCGTCGGACAGCAGCAGCTTGGGGCTGGTGGCCAGTGCACGGGCGATGCCGACCCGCTGCTTTTGCCCGCCGGACAGTTCCGCCGGATAGCGTCCGGCCTTGTCACCCAGCCCGACCAGATCGAGCAGCGGGGCGACGCGGGCCTTGATCTCTGCGGGCGATTGCCCGGCGATTTCCAGCGGCATCGCCACGTTGTCAAACACCGTGCGCGACGACAGCAGGTTAAAATGCTGGAAGATCATCCCCACCGAGCGGCGCAGGGTGCGCAGGGCGCTTTCGGACTGGGCCGCCACATCGGTGCCATCAACCAAAACGCGCCCGCCGGTCGGCTTTTCCAACCCGTTGACCAGCCGGATCAGGGTCGATTTGCCTGCCCCCGACCGCCCGATGATGCCGGTGATGGTGCCACGCGGGACGCTGTAATTGATATCGTCCAGCGCGGTAAAGGCAGCCTGCGAGCCGGTGGCGGCATAGACCTTGGAAACCTGCTCGAACGCCACCATCGGCGGAGCAGTGTCGGCGGGCAGAGGTCCACCGGGGGGAGGAGCGGTCGGGATGTCGGCCATGGGACTTTCTCGTTCGGTGTACGGGTGGGCGTCAGGGATGATCAAGCGGTATCATGGGTGGTGCTGGCGTCGCAATCGCGAATTTCACATATATGGTATGTGTATGTGAAAAATTCACCACTTATTTTTTGCACAAATTAAGGGTGAGGGAAAGGACGATAATGCGGCAACGCACAAAAAGAAAGGCCCGCCTGTGGGGACAGCGGGCCGGAAAATTGTATCAATAGAAACGATTAGAGCAGCGTGCGTTAAATCGGACGCAGACACGCTGCTCTAACCTTTTGATGTGCCGCAGTGATGGCGCGCAAAACCGGAACCACTTTTGCGCTCACTGCTCTAAAACATGTAGCGCAGCGAAAACACCAGCTCGGTTGCTGACAGGCCGCCGGGACCGGAGACCGACACGTTCCTGTCGGCAGGCAGGCCCCAGTCCACCGAGCCAAGATCTACATAGCGGATTTCGATATCGTTCATCACCTGCGGCCCGAGCTTGAAGGTGGCCCCGGCGCCGACGGTCCACGCCACGCTGTCTTCGGCATGGGTGTTCTTGCTGGCCGCCTGACCGCTGGCGGTATACTCGCTCTTGACCGTGTTGTGCGCCCAGCCCACCCCGCCGGACACGAACGGCCACCAGCGGGTGCTGCCGACCGGGAAATGCCAATAGGCCTTGGCCATGGTGGTGACGTTCTGCACCGTGCTGGCCAGCGCGCCCGAGCCGCCTTTCTGCAACGGGCTGGCGTCATAGGTCATTTCGGTGCGGTTCATGAACTCCAGTTCGGTGCGCAGCGGGATGTGATAGCGATAGCTCCACTCATAGCCGCCTGCCATCCCGAAGGCCCCGACGGCATTGGTGGCATCGGTTTCGGTCAGCGGCGCCGACCCCGCGTGGCCCGAAGCCCCCGACAGCATTTCCAGTGACGGCCCGCCTTTCCCGGCCACATACCAGCCGTGATCCGGATCAGGGGGCGGCGCAGGGTGCGGGCTGGCAGCGTGGGCCAGCGACGGGAGTACGGCTGAGGCAACGATCAGAACGGCAGACAGACGGCGCATGGCGGGAACATCCGGTCAGGGGAAAGGGGCTGGTTGCCAGAAAAGCACCTTTTGCTGACCGCACCCTGACATGTGTGACCCTGACTGGCTGCCCGCTCCATGCTCCGGGATGTCAGGTTGCTGTCAGCCACAGGGCGCAGGATGCCGCGAGTGTTTCCTTTTCTGACAGGTGAGTGTGATGATGATCGGACGTTCCGTTGTGATGGCCATCCCGTTCCTGCTGGTTGCCGGGGCGGCCAGTGCCGCGCCGGTGCCGGACAATGAGGTGCTGTCGTTCACCGTGCTGCGCAATGGTGACGAAGTCGGCACCCATCTGGTGACCGTCCGCCCGGATGGGGATCATGTGTCGGTGGCGGTGGCGACTTCGGTGGTGGTGAAGATGGCGATGGTGCCGGTGTACCGCTTTGAGCATTCCGATGTCGAAGTGTGGAAGAACGGCCAGTTGCAGGTTCTGGACAGCACCACCAACGACGATGGCAGCCATCACAAGGTCCATGTGCAGGCCAGCGGTAGCGGTCTCAGCGGGACGGCAGACGACAAGCCGGTGACGCTGCCGGGTTCGCTGGTTCCGGCCAGCCTGTGGTCGCCGCAGACCGTTTCCCAGAGCGCGCTGCTCAATACCCTCGACGGCCATGCGATGCCGGTCAAGGTGGCCGATCTGGGGACCGACATGGTGACGGTGCGCGGGCAACTGACCCAGGCGCACCACTATGCCATGACCGGCGAACTCGCGCGGGAGCTGTGGTATGATCCCAGCGGTGCTCTGGTCCAGGTCCGCTTCAAGGCCAAGGACGACTCGCTGATCCAGTATGTTCTGAAAAAGTAGGTCCCGATGCGCATTCTGCTGGTCGAAGATACCCTCCGTCTGGCGGCTCTGGTCAGTCAGGGCCTGCAGGCCAACGGCTTTACGGTGGACAGCTTTGCCACGCTGGAAGACGCCTCGGCCGCCCTGCGGACGGTGGTCTATCAGGTGGTGGTGCTCGATCTCGGGCTGCCGGACGGCGACGGCTTTGACCTGCTGAAAACCCTGCGGCAGGAGAAACAGAGCATCCCGGTGCTGATCCTGACCGCCCGCGATGGCGTCGAAGACCGGGTGCGCGGCCTGAATGGCGGGGCGGATGACTATCTGGTCAAGCCGTTTGCCATGGAAGAACTGGTGGCCCGCATCCGGGCGCTGTTGCGGCGTCCGGGGGCCTCGCTGGGAACAGTCCTGACCTGTGGCCGGATGGCGCTCGATACCGTCTCGCGCGAAGTGTCGGTGGCCGGGCAGGCGCTGGCAGTGCCCCGGCGGGAAACCGAGGCGCTGGAACTGTTGCTGCGCCGGGCCGGGCGGGTGGTCCCCAAGCGGGCGCTGGAGGAGGGGCTGTACAGCTTTGACGACGACATTTCGTCGAACACGGTCGAAGTCCTGCTGTCCCGCCTGCGCAAGCGCCTGCTGCCGACCAGTCCGGGGGTGGCGATCCATACCCTGCGCGGTGTCGGCTACATGCTGGTGGAGGAAGAGGCATGAAGGCTGGCCCGTCCCTGTTGCACCGGATCGTTTTGCGGCTGTCGTTGACTACGGCAGCCGCGATTCTCTGTGCCTATAGCTGGCTGTGGTTTGAATTCCAAAGCTCGATCAGTTCGTTACGTGAACAGTCGCTGATCGAATCGGCCCGCCTGCTGGCAGAGTCGGTGCATCATGATGAGGGTCAGTGGCGTCTGGCCTTGCCAGCGCATCTTCTTGCCCCCTATCGCCGTGCCGAACAGCCCTATGGCTATGCCATCCGCGATCAGGTCAACGGTGCCATTCTGCTGCACGAAGGGGCCGATGTCGGTCCCGTGCCGCATCTGCGCCCCGAAGACGAGGATGAGGACGGGGTTCTGTACACTTTCCCGGCCCCTGACAGCGGCGACGGCGAGATGCTGGGGGAATACCTGACCTTCACCGCCGCCGGTCATGCGCTGGGGGTGCAGGTGGTCCGTCCGCTGGCGCGGGAAAGTGACCTGATTGATACGGTCCTGCTGGATTTCTTTGAAGATGGTGGCTGGCTGGCGGCACCGTTCCTGATTGCCCTGCTGGCGGTGTCGATCCTGACCATTCGCGGCACGCTGAAACCGCTACGCGATATCTCGCAGCAGGCGGAACGGATTGGCCCGACGGCACCGGGGGTGCGCCTGTGTGCCACCGCTGTCCCGCACGAGGTACAGCCACTGGTGCAGGCGGTCAATGATGCCCTTGACCGGCTGGAGGAGGGCTATCGGGTTCAGCGCGACTTTACCGCCGATGCCGCGCACGAGCTGCGGACGCCGCTGGCGGTGCTGATTGCCCATATCGACACCCTGCCGGACCGCCAGACCGCCCGCGAGTTGCGGCGGGATCTGGATGGCATGGCCCATCTGGTCGAGCAATTGTTGCGGGTGGCCCGCAGTGAGGCACTGGTGATCCAGCCCGACGAACAGGCCGATCTGGCCGAGGTCGCCCGTGGTGTTGCCGAGTATCTGGCACTGGTTGCCATCCGCGCTGGCCGCCTGATCGAGGTGGAGGCCCCCGACCAGCCGGTGAGGGTGCGGGGACAGGCCGATGCGCTGTTTCATGCGGTGCGCAATCTGGTCGAAAACGGCTTGCGTCATACACCAGCGGGAACGGCGGTGGTGATTACTGTCGAGGCGAGGCCACCGCTGATCCGGGTGCGTGACCACGGGCCGGGGATTCCTGACGAGCGCAAGGAACTGGTGTTCCAGAGATTCTGGCGTGCCGACCGGCAGACGCCGGGCAGCGGGTTGGGGCTGGCGATTGTCCGGCGGACGATGGAAGCCCATGGCGGACAGGTGCGGGTGCAGGATGCACCGGGGGGCGGGGCAGAATTTTGTCTGCACTTCGTCCCGTAAGGTTGCTGTCAGCCGGTTGGGAGATGCTTTCCGCTAGAGCATTGTGCGAAAAGTGGGAACCGGTTTTCGCAAGAACAATGCGACAGATCGAAAGGTTAGACCAGCGTGCCTGCGTCACGTTTAACGCGCGCTGGTCTAACAACGGAGGTGTCTCATGGTCATCATTCTTGCCGATCGTACCCACAGCCAGCGCGCGGCGCTGGAACAGATGGTGCGCAACGTTTTTCAGGCCAGTTATCAGGCGGATGTCCCGTCGTTCCCCGATCATCTGGTGGCGGCACTGGATGAAACCGGCTCTCCGGTGGCCGTCGCCGGAGTGCGGTCGGTGCGCGATGGCTTCTTTTCGGAAGTCTATCTCGACGGCAGCGCCGAAAGCGTCTTGTCCAGCGTCTGTGGCAGCCGGGTTGCCCGCGATGAAATCGTCGAGTTTTCCAGCCTTGCCGCCGTCCGCCCCGGAGCAGCGATGCCGCTGGTCGGGGCGGCGATCGGCCTGTGTCTGGCCGCCGGAGCCCGTCACGGCCTGTTTACCGCCACCGACCGCCTGCGCGCCCTGTTGCGGCGGTCAGGGCTGACCTGTGTCGATCTGGGGCCTGCCCGTCCTGACCGGTTGAGCGATGCCGCCCGCTGGGGCCGCTATTACCAGCATGACCCGCGGGTGATTGCGGTGACGGCAGAGAGCCTGTCGTCGTCGTGGCGTTTGCCGGTTGGTCTGTCTTTCCCCGAGGAGCGTTTGCATGCGTAATGTGGTGTCGGCCATCCGGGGCTGTGACCCCCGGCGGGTGGCCCTGAGTGACCAGAGCGGCCAGTGGAGCTATGGCGAGCTGGTGCAGGCCATCGCCCGGCGGGCGGCGGCGTGGCGGGTGTTGCCGCCGGTGGTCGGGGTGTTGATGCCGCGCGACCGGCGGGCGGTGGCGGCTGAACTGGCGCTGGCGTCGCTGGGGCGGACGGTGGTGCCGCTGCCGGATTTCTTTTCACCGGCGCAATGGCAGCACATGGTGGCCGATGCCGGGATTGCGGTGGTGGTGACAGTGGCCGAATGGCAGGACCGCCTGACCGGCATTGCGGTGCCGACGGTCCTGTACCCGGCAGCCGATGACGGCAGCACACTGACCGTTGCCGAGCCGTCGCGGCGGATCATCTATACCTCGGGGACCAGTGGCCAGCCCAAGGGGGTGGTGCTGGACGAAGGCCAGATGGCGGCCAGCCTAGCCGGACTGAAGGTTGCCGCCCGTGCTCGCCCGGATGATGTGCATCTGTCGCTGCTGCCGTTCTCGCTGTTGCTCGAACACCTGTGCGGCGTGCTGCTGCCGCTGTCGGTCGGGGCGCGGGTCCATATCGCCCTGTCACCGCTGGAGGCCGAGGCGGTACAGGCAACAACGGCGGTAGTGGTCCCGGCCCTGTTGCGTGACTGGGTGGCCGGATTGCAGGCGGCCAGACGGCAGGCTCCGGCGTCGTTGCGGCTGGTGGCGGTCGGCGGGGCGCCGGTGGCCGAGGCGCTGGCCGAACAGGCGTGGGCCTGTGGCCTGCCGGTTCACGAAGGCTATGGCCTGTCGGAATGTTGCTCGGTGGTGGCGGTCAATCGTCCGGGGGCACGCCGTGCCGGGACGGTCGGCAAGCCGCTGGCCGGGGTCACGGTGGAGATCGAAGACGGCGAAATCGTCGTCTCCGGCCCGACGGTGATGGCGGGCTATCTCGGGCGTGCGCCTGCTGGCGGTCGCTGGCATACCGGCGATCTTGGCAGTCTGGACGACGACGGCTATCTGCGGGTGCTGGGGCGCAAGGATGCGGTGATCGTCACCGCTCAGGGGCGCAACATTTCACCGGACTGGATCGAGGCCGGGATGCTGGCCGATCCGCTGATCCGCTGTGCGGCGGTGCTGGCCGGGACCGGTGGCGACAGTGGCACTCAGGCGCTGATCGTGCCGCATCCGCAGGCGGGGGAACAGGACTGGGACGCGCGGGTGGCGGTGACGGTGCGGGACTTGCCTGCCTATGCCCGTCCGCAACGGGTGACGGTGATCCCCGCTGATCTCGCCCGCCAATATGCCCTGTTCACGCTGGATGGCCGTCCGCGCCGTGCCGCACTCATGCGCTTCATCGAGGAGAAACCGATGTCGTTTTATCAGCAGCTGTTGCTGGATACCGCCAGTGAGCGGGAACAGTTCCAGCGGATTCCATTGATTGCCCAGGCGGTGCGGTCCGGGGTCAGCCGTGCGCTGTATCTGGCCTTTCTGGGCCATGCCTATCACCATGTGCGCTACACCGTGCCCTTGCTGCAAACCGCCTTGCAGGCTTGCGGGCCACAGGACGCCGTGCTGGCCGCAGGGCTGCAAGAGTACATTGCCGAGGAAACCGGCCACGAGGCCTGGATCCTGGATGACATCCGGGCGCTGGGCGGCGATGCCGAGGCTTGCCGGTCGGGCCGTCCGGCGCTGGCGGTGCGGGTGCTGGTCGCCCACGCCTTTCACCTGATTGCCGAAGACGGCCCCTATGCCCTGCTGGGGATGGTCCATGTGCTGGAAGGCATGTCTGTTGCACTGGCGGTTCAGGCCGCCGGAGCCATCCGCCATAGTCTGGGAGCCGAAGGCGAGGGTGGGTTCAGCTATCTCAGCTCGCATGGGGCGCTCGATCAGGATCATGTGGCAGGCTTCGCCCGCCTGCTGGATGCCGTCGATCAGCCCGGACGGCGGCAGACGGTCATCGCCGCCGCCCGCGAATTTTACACCCTGTACGGCAACGTGTTCCGCTCGCTGGAGGAGATGGCCGATGCAGCTTGAGGGAGCCGTGGCCCTGATCACCGGGGCCGGGTCCGGTATCGGGCGGGCGCTGGCGCAGGAGTTGTCCCGTCGTGGCTGTCGGCTGTTGCTGCTGGGGCGGCGGGCCGGGGAGTTGAACAACACCCGGCAGATGTTGGTCCGCCCCGATCTGGCCGAGTGCCTGCCACTCGATCTGGCCGACAGTGAACAGCGCGGGCTGCTGGCCGGAAAGGTGGCCGCCCTGACCTCGCATCTGGACCTGTTGATCAACAATGCCGGGGTGGTGGCGGCAGGCGACTTTGCCACCCAGCCGGAACAGGACTGGCGGACGATGATCGAGGTCAACCTGTTGGCCCCGATGGTGATCACCCAGGCGGTGTTGCCGCTGCTGAAGGCCAGCGGGCAAGGGCGGGTGGTCAATGTCGGTTCGATGTTCGGCGATATCGCCTTTCCCTGCTTTGCCGCTTATTCGGCCAGCAAGTTCGCCCTGCGTGGCTGGTCCGAGGCCCTGCGCCGCGAACTGGCCGGGGACGGCATCGGTGTCACCTATTGCGCCCCGCGCGGGACACGGACGGCAGCTGCCGATGGCTTTGCCCGCTATGTGCAGGCATTCCGCATGACCCTTGATACCCCCGAAGCCGTGGCCGCCCATCTGGTGGCCGGGATTGCGCGGGAGGCGCGGGATATCTATCCCATGGGGCCGGAGCGGCTGTTTGCCCTGATCCAGCGGCTGTTCCCGCGTCTGATTGACCGGGGGGTGATCGGGCAGTTCCGCACGGCGCGGCAGCGGATGGAGCCGTGATCGCGGGCTGAGGTCAGGTTGTGGTCAGCAACGGTGGCTATGGTGATCGCTGTGCTTGGAGCACAGGCAAATACGTCGTCGCAGATGGGTCCATCTGCTCGGGATTTGCCCTGAAACAGGAGGACACCATGCAGATTGGATCATCAAACAGTGGGTTCAGTGCGTCGTCGATGATGTCGATGGTCAATGAACGGGCCGAGCGTGGCCCGGACACCGACAATGACGGCGATGAAGGCGGCGCGCAGATGCAGGCGGCTCAGGCCGCTTCGGCGAGCACCGCCCTGTCGTCCAGTGGGCGCGGGCAGAAAATCAATATGCTTGCGTAATGATCTTGTGCCCTGTGGCGCGAGGGATGTCGGTCTGTTTCAGAAAGAAGCAGGCCGACGTTTGTTTTTCTCGCTTAAGCGAGATGGAATGCTCTTTCATTGCCACATCGGAATGAAAGACGGGCAAGCGTCTGCAAATGCAGTTTTCATGTCAAGCCGGTCTCGCCAGACAGATCACCGAAAACAGGCATTGATCTTCTCTGCTCTGTGTGCGTAACATCCGCGCCCTTTCAAATCCTGCCTGTCTGTCTGTATCAAGATGATCCGTTACGTGACCTATGCTGCGGCCGCTCTGGCCGACTCTGTCGCCCTGCAACAACAGGACATTGCCGACTATCTTGCCACGCTTGAGGCTCGCTCGTACAAGGTGCTGGCGGACTTCGTTGATGCCGACGGCGGCGTGATCGCGCTGGCGCAGGCCATCGAACGGGCGCGCAAGGACAAGGCGACCCTGCTGGTTGCCGGGGTCGAAAGCCTGCCTGCCGATGCGCTGTCCGAGGTGGTCGATGACCCGCGGGTGGAACTGCTGGCCGCCCGCATGCCGGATTCCGACAAGTACCAGTTGCTGGTCTATGCCGCCGTGGCCCAGCAGGAGCGGGCGCAGGTGCGCCAGAACATCAAGGAAGCGCTGGCCCAGTCGCAGAAAAAGCTGGGTGGCCTGCGCGAGGCTACCCGCCGCCGCAACGAGGCGCTGAAAAAGGAAGCCCGCATCCGGGCGCAGGGACTGGCCGAAATCATCCTGCCGCTGCGCGAGCAGGGCTACAGCCTGCGGGCGATTGCTGCCGCCCTGACCGAAGCCGGGCATCTGACGCCGCAGGGCCGCCCGTGGCAGGCGGTGCAGATCAAACGCCTGTTCGACCGGCTGGATGCGGCGCAGGGGTAACCGCGCCGCCCTTTATGTCTGATACGGCTCGACCTGCGTGCGTGAAACCTGACGCCACAGGACACGACGGTTTGGGAACAAGGACGTGGAGCGCTGCTCCACACCTCGCTGGGGCCTTTAGGCCCCAGACCCCATTTCTTTGATCATAAAAGAAAAAACGGGGGTTCGGGGCCTCAGGCCCCGAATGGGTTTGGGCGATAGCCCATCTAACCTTTTATAGTGCCGCATTGTTGTTGTGAAAACCGGTTCCCACTTTTCACACAATGCTCTCTTTTTATAGTGCCGCATTGTTGTTGCGAAAACCGGTTCCCACTTTTCACACAATGCTCTCGATCCCGCCCGCGCTCAGGATAAAGCTGGCAATCTCTTCCAGACCCTTGCCGCTTTTCAGGTTGGAAAACAGGAACGGGCGGCTGCCGCGCATGCGGGTGGCGTCGCGCTCCATCACCTCCAGACTGGCCCCGACCAGCGGGGCAAGGTCGATCTTGTTGATCACCAGCAGGTCAGAGCGGGTGATGCCCGGCCCGCCCTTGCGCGGGATTTTCTCACCGGCAGCGACGTCGATCACATAGATGGTCACATCCACCAGTTCGGGTGAAAAGGTCGCCGACAGGTTATCGCCGCCGGATTCCACCAATATGACCTGCAGGTCGGGGAACCGTTCCTGCATTTCGGCCACCGCCGCCAGATTGGCCGAGGCATCTTCGCGGATGGCGGTGTGCGGGCAGCCGCCGGTTTCCACTCCCATGATCCGTTCCGGTGCCAGTGCGCCCGAGCGGGTGAGGAATTCGGCGTCTTCGCGGGTGTAGATGTCATTGGTGATGGCGGCAATGTTGTAATCGTCGCGCAGGCGCTTGCACAGCGCATCCATCAGAGCGGTCTTGCCCGAGCCAACCGGCCCGCCGATACCAACGCGAAAAGCGGTCATGAGCGGAATAACCTCGTGTATTGGGTTTCGTGAGAGATACTGCACCAGTCGAGCATCGGCAATCCGCCACCGCGATCTTCGGGCGGGCGGACCAGGGCGGCATCGGTGGCGTGCAGGACCACCGCTTCCAGCGCCGCAATCGCCCGCTGGCCGTCGCTCTGGCCGAGCGGGATCAGCCGCACGGCGGCGGAAACCAGATTGGCGGCAAAGGCATGCAGAAAGGCCGCCAGCGCGGTGGGCAGCGGGATGTCCGCACGGGCGGCGGCCACCGCCACCGCCACCGCATAGGCAGGCTGGCGGCGGTCGGCTTTCAGGTGGCTGCGCCAGCGCGACCAGAACGGATCGGGCCAGGCGGCATCGACCGCCAGCACAAAGGCATTGCCCTGTGCCGAGGATTCCAGCGCCAGCTCTGGCGTGCCGCGCCATGCATCGGCAAGGATGCTGATCTCGTCGAGGGCCGCCGGGTCGTCATCGACAGCCCCCAGCCCGCAGGCGATGCCATGGGCCTGCACGAACAGGTCGGCATCAATCCGGCCACTGCCGTGCAACAGCACCGTCGTGATCCAGTCGACCGTGGTCGGCAGGTCGCGCACCAGACCGCTTTCGACGGCATATTCCAGCCCGTGGGAATAGCTGAAGGCCCCGACCGGGAAGGAGGGCGACAGCCAGGCCATCAGGCGCAGCAGGGTGGCTGACGGCAGGCTCATCGCGCCCACCGGATCAACGGTTCGGCAGCCCCGACCAGACCATGCGGATCATAGGCCCCCGGTTCGGGCTGGAACGGGGCACACAGGCGTTCAACCCGTGCCCCCAGTCCTTCGGCCATCGTCACCAGCACCTCGTCCAGATGCAGGCGCAGACTGCCGCCGGGCAGAATTTGCACCGGCAGGTGACGGTTGCCGATGTGCCACGCCAGCCGTACCTGTTGTTCGACCGTGCTGCTGTGCAGGTCGATCACCTGTTCGGCGGCGGCTCGCACCACGATCACCCCGCCATTATCGAGCAGCAGCCCGTCACCATCGCGCAGATGGGTGGCATTGGGCAGATCGAGCAGGAAGTCGCCGCCGTCATCGGCCACCATCCGAATGCGGCGGCGGTGGCGGTCGTGGGCCGACAGGGTGACGGTGGTCTGCACGCGGGCCGGATCAATGCTGGCCGCCGCCTGTACCAGAGAGGCGCGCCGCATGATCAGAACAGGAAGTAACGTTGCGCCAGCGGCAATTCCGCCGCCGGTTCGCAGGTCAGCAACTCGCCATCGGCCCGCACTTCATAGGTTTCGGAATCGACTTCCAGATGCGGGCAGGCGTTGTTGTGGATCATGTCGGCCTTGCCGATGGTCCGCACCCCCTGAATGCCGAGCAGGCGACGGCCCAGCCCCAGACGCTCCTTCAGTCCGGCGTCCAGCCCGGCCTGCGACACAAAGGTGACGGAGGTCGCCTGCAACGCCTTGCCATAGCCGCCAAACATCGGGCGATAGTGTACCGGCTGCGGGGTGGGGATCGAGGCGTTGGGGTCGCCCATCAGCGCGGCGGCGATGGTGCCGCATTTCAGCACCATGTCCGGCTTGACCCCGAAGAAGGCCGGTTTCCACAGCACCAGATCGGCCAGCTTGCCGACCGCGATCGAGCCGACGTAGCCGCTGATGCCGTGGGTGATTGCCGGGTTGATGGTGTATTTGGCGATATAGCGTTTGGCGCGCAGGTTGTCGTTGCCGACCTCGCCCGGCAGGTTGCCGCGCTGGGCCTTCATCTTGTGGGCGGTCTGCCAGGTGCGGGTGATCACTTCGCCGATGCGGCCCATCGCCTGCGAGTCCGAGCTCATCATGCTCATTGCGCCCAGATCGTGCAGAATGTCTTCGGCGGCGATGGTCTCGCGCCGGATGCGGCTTTCGGCAAAGGCGACGTCTTCGGGGATGCGCGGGTCCAGATGGTGGCAGACCATCAGCATGTCGAGGTGTTCATCGACGGTGTTGACGGTAAACGGCCGGGTCGGGTTGGTCGAGGACGGCAGGACGTTGCCCACCCCGCACAGGGTGATGATGTCCGGGGCATGGCCGCCACCGGCGCCTTCGGTGTGGAAGGCGTGGATGGTGCGGCCCTTGAAGGCGGCAATGGTGTCTTCGACAAAGCCCGATTCATTGAGGGTGTCGGTGTGGATCGCCACCTGCACGTCAAAACGGTCGGCCACCGACAGGCAGGCGTCAATTGCCGCCGGAGTGGTGCCCCAGTCCTCGTGCAGCTTCAGGCCACAGGCCCCGGCGCGGATCATTTCTTCCAGTGCCTGCGGCTGGGTGGCGTTGCCCTTGCCGAAAAAGCCGACGTTGACCGGCAGCCCTTCGGCGGCCTGCAACATCCGCTCCATGTGCCACGGGCCGGGGGTGCAGGTGGTGGCGTTGGTGCCTTCCGCCGGGCCGGTGCCGCCGCCCAGCAGGGTGGTCACACCGGCATAAAGGGCGTCGTCGCTTTGTTGCGGGCAGATGAAATGGATGTGCGAGTCAATACCGCCAGCGGTCAGGATGCGGCCTTCCCCGGCGATCACTTCGGTGCCGGGGCCGACGATGATATCCACGTTCGGCTGAATGTCCGGGTTGCCCGCCTTGCCAATCGCACAGATCAACCCGTCCTTCAGCCCGACATCGGCCTTGACGATCCCCCAGTGGTCGAGGATCAGCGCATTGGTGATCACCGTATCAACCGCGCCCTCGGCCCGTGACAGTTGCGACTGCCCCATGCCGTCGCGGATCACCTTGCCGCCGCCGAACTTGACCTCTTCGCCATAGGTGGTGAAGTCGCGTTCCACCTCGATCAGCAGGTTGGTGTCCCCCAGCCGGACCTTGTCGCCGGTGGTCGGGCCGAACATGGAGGCATAGGCTTTGCGCTCGATGGTATGTGCCATGGGGTTGGTCCTTGTTGTGGGCGGCAAGAGGGGGGAGCGGGGGAATCAGGTCAGGCTGCGCAGGGCGCGGGTACAGATGCGGTCGGTGGCCGGGGTCGGGGTGTCGCTGCGCCAGTCTTCACACAGGGCGCGCACCCAGTCCGGCTGGTCTTTGGCAGCATCGTTCAGCCAGTTGGCCACCGAGTCCTGCACATAGACCGCCGGGTCGGTGCGCAGCGGAGCCAACAGCGGCAAGCCCAGTGCCGGGTCTTTTTTCAGCGCCGGGATATGGCTGCACCACACCCCGCGCGGGCGCAGGGCTTCACTGGCAAAGCGGCGCACCCGTTCGGACGGGGAGGCCGTCCACGGGATCAGGGCATCAATGCTGTCGGACAAGGTTTGAACCAGCGCAGGGCGAACCGCCAGCCAGGCCCATTCGCGCACCCCGAAATGCGGGTCATCGGCCAGCGGCTGGATGGTCTGTAGCCGCTGCTGCGGCTCGCTGGCGGGATCGGCCCCGATCATGAAGCAGGCCCAGCCGCGCACGGTGTCCGACAGGTGGCTCTGACAGGTGGCAATCGCCGACGGCCCGACTGTTTCCAGCAGCAAGGCGGCGATGGCGGCCATCCGCTTGACGATCCCCAGGTCGGTTGCGGCCTGTGCGGCGGCCAGACTGGCGGCGGGCAGGTCGGGGAAAACGCAGCGCAGCAGGCGCGCCTGATCAATCGCCAGCCCTTCGGTGAGGGTGGCGGTGGCCAGCGTGCCGCAGCTCAGGGCGTCGAGGACATCCGGCGGGATGTCCTGCATGCGGCTGGCTCCCTTGCGCGCGGTGCTCATTCGGCACCCGGCAGGGGGCCGTTGATCTCGCCGCGAAAGCCCCAGATGGTGCGGGTTCCGGCGTAAGCCACCAAGGCGACGGTGCGGGTCTGGCCCGGCTCGAAACGGGTGGCGGTGCCCGCCGGAATGTCCAGCCGGTAGCCCAGCGCCGCCTGTCGGTCAAACGACAGGGCCGGGTTGGTTTCGGCAAAGTGGTAATGGCTGCCAACCTGAATCGGGCGGTCGCCGGTGTTGGCAACGCTCAGGGTCAGGGTCGGGCGGTCGGCGTTGAGGATGATCTCGCCGTCCTGGGGGATGATTTCGCCGGGGATCATGGGGAGCGTCCTTGTCAGCGGGGATCAGCGGATCGGATTGTGGACGGTGACCAGCTTGGTCCCGTCGGGAAAGGTGGCCTCGACCTGGATTTCGTGCAGCATCTCGGCAATGCCGTCCATCACCTGCGCCCGGGTCAGCACTTCGGCCCCGCTTTGCATCAGCGCGGCCACCGGGCGGCCATCACGGGCGCCTTCGACCACATGGTCGGTGATCAGCGCCACCGCTTCGGGGTAGTTCAGCTTTACCCCGCGTTGCAGGCGGCGTTCGGCGACCATCGCGGCCATCGCCACCAGCAGCTTGTCTTTCTCGCGTGGACTGAGGTTCATCCCGGCCTTCTCCTGTTGGCGGTTGCAAAGATAAATGAGTGTCAGATGTCCCACAGGCGCGGCATACGGGCCGCCCCGCCGCCGGTGCCGTGGCGCAGCAGGCTCCATACCTGTCCGAAACTGGCGCGCAGGCGCTGGGCGTCGCTGTCCAGCCAGCGGACCAGCAACAGGCCGTTGACCACTGTCGCCCCGGCCCGTCCGCCATGGCTCGCCAGTAGCTCGCGCACTGCGTCACGCCACGCCAGCGGCTCGGGGGTCAGCAGCAGGGCAGTGGCACAGGCGACCGCCCCGGCGAACCCGGCAGAGGCCGACAGAACGGCGGGGTCATCGACATGCAGGGCATCGGCCCATACCAGCCGTCCGTCCCGCTGCACCCGCCATTCGTCGCGCGCCAACCCACGGGTAAAGCGTTCCCCGCGTGCGGTGCGCCCGAACACCAGCATTTCGCCCGCCAGCACCTGCGCGCTGCCGCTGGCGTCGATACGGGTCAGGCGGCGCAGGCGGGCACCGTCGAACAGGATGGTTTCCTGCGGCAGAAATTCCAGCCAGCCGCCGTCGGCCACGCTGAGGGCGACATCAATATCAACGTCGTCGCCGGTCGAGCGGTACAGCTTTTCCGCCGCACTGGCGATCACCGTCGCCCGCGAGCCATCGCGCACGCTGGCGGTCAGGGTCAGGCGGTCGCCGCCGGTCAGCCCGCCGGAGGTGGTAACCAGCGCCGCCTGCACCGGCTCGCCGGTGGGTGGGGTGGGGAACAGCACCCGCAGCGGGGCCTGCTGGTACAGGTGCGCCAATCGTCCGTCGGCAAAGGCCAGCTCGGCCCGCCCGGTCATGCGCGGCAGGGGAGGGGGAGAAACCGGCCGGTTCTCAGACGGTAAGATAGCGTCGAACATCATCCTCTACCATGGTGGCGGCCTGACCGGACAGCACCACTTCGCCGCGGTCCATCACGGCGAAATCGTCGGCCAATTCCTTCGCAAAGTCAAAGTATTGCTCGACCAGAACCACCGCCATGTTCCCCCATTCGGCCAGCTTGCCATCGGCCAGCAGGCGAATGACCCGACCGATGTCCTTGATGATCGACGGCTGGATGCCTTCGGTCGGCTCATCGAGGATCAGCAGACGCGGGCGGGTGACCAGCGCGCGGGCGATGGCCAGCTGTTGCTGCTGCCCGCCCGACAGGTCGCCACCGCGCCGGTGCAGCATGGTTTTCAGCACCGGAAACAGCTCGAAAACATCATCGGGGATGGTGCGTTTGCCGCGTGGCAGTGGCGCAAAGCCGGTTTCGAGGTTTTCCCGCACCGTCAGGCGGGCAAAAATCTCGCGCCCCTGCGGCACAAAGCCGATCCCGTGGCGGGCGCGGTCGTGGGCGCTGAGGCGGGTGATGTCCTTGCCTTCCCAACTGATCGCCCCGGTCTTGACCGCCTGCAAGCCCATGATCGCCCGCATCAGGCTGGTCTTGCCGACGCCGTTGCGGCCCAGAACGCAGGTGACGCGCCCTGGCTGGGCGCTCAGTGACACCCCGCGCAGGGCGTGGCTGGCACCGTAAAACAGGTTGATGGTGTCGATGTTCAGCATGGTTCAGCGCCCCAGATAGACTTCGACGACTTTCGGATTGGCCTGCACGGCATCCAGCGAGCCTTCGGCCAGCACCGAGCCTTCGTGCAGCACGGTGACTTTTGCCCCCAGCGCCCGGACAAACTCCATGTCGTGCTCGACCACCACCAGCGAGCGGGTCTTGTCGCGGGCCAGATCAAGGATCAGCTCGGCGGTGGCCTCGGTTTCGGCGTCGGTCATCCCGGCCACCGGCTCGTCCAGCAGCAACAGGCGTTGGTCCTGCATCAGCAACATGCCGATTTCCAGCCATTGTTTCTGGCCGTGCGACAGGGACCCGGCCTGTTGGCGGGCCTTGTCGGCCAGCCCGACCCGCTGCAGGGTGGCGGCAATCTGCTCGGCCTGCTGCCCCGACAGGCGGAAAAACAGCGTAGCGAGGGTGCTGCGGTTGGTCTTTAACGCCAGTTCGAGGTTTTCAAACACGCTCAGGTGCTCGAACACCGTCGGCTTCTGGAACTTGCGGCCAATGCCGAGCGTGGCAATCGCCGATTCATCCAGTCGGGTCAGGTCAATGTTCTGGTCAAACAGCACGTCGCCCTTGTCGGGGCGGGTCTTGCCGGTGATCACGTCCATCATGGTGGTCTTGCCCGCCCCGTTGGGGCCGACGATGGTGCGCAGCTCGCCGGGGGCAAGCACCAGCGACAGCGAATTCAGCGCCCGAAAGCCGTCAAAGCTGACCGTCACCCCGTCGAGGTACAAAATCGAACCCGCTGCCAGCACGCCGGGACCGGCGGGCATGTCGATGGTGGGCATGGCGTCATCAAGCATGTCGGGCCTCCTTTTCTTCGGTGACGGCTGAACGGCGGAACAGGCGTGCTTTGCTTTGGGCCCACAGCCCGATCAGGCCCTTGGGCATCCCCAGTGTGACGATGATGAACAGCGCCCCCAGCAGGAACAGCCACAACTCGGGGGCGGCACCGGTCAGCCAGGTCTTGGCGCCGTTGACCGCAAAGGCTCCCAGAATGGCCCCGATCAGGGTGCCGCGCCCGCCGACCGCCACCCAGATGGCAATCTCGATCGAGTTGGCAGGGGAAAATTCCGACGGGTTGATGATCCCGACCTGCGGCACGTACAAGGCTCCGGCCACCCCGGCCAGCATTGCCGACAGGGTAAAGACGAACAGCTTGATGGCGGTCGGGGAATAACCCAGAAAGCGCACCCGGCTTTCGGCGTCGCGCACCGCCATCATCACCCGCCCCAGTTTCGAGGTGACGATGAAGCGGGCCAGCAGGAAGGCCAGCCCCAGCACCACCGCCGAGGCCAGATACAGCCCCATTTTGGTCGATGGCAAGGCGAGGTCAAAGCCGAAGATGTCCTTGAAATCGGTCAGGCCGTTGTTGCCGCCAAAGCCCATTTCGTTGCGGAAAAAGGCCAGCATCAGGGCATAGGTCATTGCCTGGGTGATGATCGACAGATAGACCCCGGTGATGCGCGAGCGGAAGGCCAGCCAGCCGAATACAAAGGCCAGCGCGCCGGGGATCACCACCACCATCAGCAGGGCAAACCACGGCTGGCTGAAGCCGAACCAGTACCACGGCAGCTCTTGCCAGTTGAGGAACACCATGAAGTCGGGCAGGTCGGCGTTGCCGTACACTCCCCGGCTGCCGATGGCGCGCATCATGTACATGCCGATGGCATAGCCGCCGAGGGCGAAAAAGGCACCGTGGCCCAGCGACAGCACGCCGCAATAGCCCCACACCAGATCCATCGCCAGCGCCAGCAGGGCATAGCACAGGTATTTGCCCAGCAGGGTGACCATGTAGTTGGGCAGATGCAGGGCCGAGTCCACCGGGACGGCCAGATTCAGCACCGGTACCAGCACCAGAAACACCAGCGCGCCAACCGCAAGGCCGGTCCACAGGCGGCGGTTGCCACAGGTGAGCAGGCGGGCAGAGAAGGATGTCATGATAGTCTCCTTAACCCTCGACCGAACGGCCCTTGAGGGCGAACAGCCCGCGCGGACGTTTCTGGATGAACAGGATGATGGCGACCAGCACCAGAATTTTCCCCAGCATCGCCCCGGCATAGGGTTCCAGCAGCTTGTTGACCAGCCCCAGCGACAGCGCACCGACCAGCGTGCCCCACAGCGAGCCGACGCCGCCGAACACCACCACCATGAACGAGTCCACGATATAGCCCTGTCCGAGGTTGGGGCTGACGTTGCCGATCTGGCTGAGCGCCACCCCGGCAATCCCGGCAATCCCCGAGCCAAGGCCAAAGGTGGCGGCATCGATCCGACCGGTCGGAATGCCCATCGCCGAGGCCATCGGGCGGTTCTGGGTGACGGCGCGCATGAACAGGCCAAAGCGTGACCAGCGCAGCACGGCGGCCAGCGCCAGCAGCACGGCGAGGCAGAACAGGATGATCACCACCCGGTTATAGGTCAGGGTGAAGCCGCCGATCAGCTCGATGCCGCCGGTCATCCATGCCGGGTTGGCGACTTCGCGGTTGGAGGCTCCGAACAGCGAGCGCACCAGTTGTTGCAGCATCAGCGAAATGCCCCAGGTGGCGAGCATCGTTTCCAGTGGTCGGCCATAGAGGAAGCGGATTACCGTCCGTTCCAGCAGGACCCCGACGGCAAAGGTCACCACAAAGGCCACCGGCACGGCGATCACCAGATACAGGCCGAAATAGTCGGGTGGCAGCAGGGCACGGACGGCCTCCTGCACCACAAAGGTGCTATAGGCCCCCAGCATGATCATTTCGCCGTGGGCCATGTTGATCACCCCCATCACCCCAAAGGTGACGGCCAGACCAATGGCGGCCAGCAACAGCACGCTGCCGAGGCTGATGCCCTGAAAGATGTTGACGCCAATGCCGATCAGGCCAAGGCGGTTTTCAATCGACGAGACGGCTTTCTGGGCGGCGGCCTTCACCTGCGGGTCGCTGTCACCGTCGGCCAGTGGTTGCAGCAGGCCGCGCACTTGCGGATCGGACGAGGCCGCCAGTTGGGCAATGGCGCTCAGGCGGTGAGCCGGGTCGCTGTCCGCCAGATCAAGGCGGGCGACCGCTTGCGACAACAGTGCCTTGATCGCCGGGACGGTTTCGGCGGCCAGCGCCTTGCGCACGGTGTCGGCGGCATCGGGATTGGGGGTGGCCAGCATCGACTCTGCCGCTTGCTGGCGGATCACCGGGTCACTGTTCAGCAGGCCCAGTTGCCCGGCAGCGGCGCGCAAGGCCCCGCGCAGGCGGTTGTTGACGGTGATTGCCGCCGCATCGCTGGCGGCGACCGTGGCACCGCTGACCGCATCGCGATAGCTGCCGCTCTGTTCGATCAGGATGGTGCCGTCAGCGGTGGCGTACAGACGGCCATCGGCCATGGCTTCAAAGACCGCTGCCGCCCGGCCATCGCCGAGGGCGGCCAGTGTGTCGGCGGCGGTCAGCTTGTCACTGAAACTGTCGGCGTTCAGCGCCCGCACCGCTCCGGCGAAATCGTCGGCATAGGCGGGGGAGCAGACCAAAAGAGCCACAAGGGCCAGAACCAGCTTGAGCATCTTCACGGGCAACCCCCGTTGTTGCAGGATGAAAGGGAGGCAGAGGCACGGCGGGCCAGAACTGCCGTTGGCGGACGGCAGTCTGGCCCCGGGCGTAGGTGTTAGTTCTTGAACTTCGGCTCGGTGCAGTTGCCGCAGACCCACGGATAGGTCCAGTCGGCGGTCAGCTTGGCGCTTTCCGGGATGTACGGGCTCCAGGCATCGGCCTTGATCACGCCGTTGGTCTTCCACACGGTCTGCAACTGGCCATCGGCCTGAATTTCACCGATGAACACCGGCTTCGACAGGTGGTGGTTGGTGTTCATCACCGCAACGCCGCCGGTCAGGTTCTTGACCTTCTGGCCGTACATCGCCTGACGGACCGCATCAACGTCGGTGGTGCCAGCCTGCTGCACCGCCTGGGTCCACATCTTGAAGCCGATGTAGGTGGCTTCCATCGGGTCATTGGTCACGCGCTTGGGGTTCTTGGTGAAGTCGTGCCATTGCTTGATGAAGGCAGTGTTTTCCGGCGACTTGACCGATTCAAAGTAGTTCCAGGCGGCCAGATGGCCAACGAGATTCTTGGTGTCGATACCGGCCAGTTCTTCTTCCCCGACCGAGAACGCCACCACCGGGATCTGGTCTGCCTTGATGCCCTGGTTGGCCAGTTCCTTGTAGAACGGCACGTTGGCATCGCCGTTGATGGTCGAAACCACCGCCGTCTTCTTGCCCGCCGAAGCGAATTTCTTGATGTCCGCGACGATGGTCTGCCAGTCGCTATGGCCGAACGGGGTGTAGTTGACCATGATGTCGTCGGCGGCGACGCCCTTGGACTTCAGGTAGGATTCGAGAATCTTGTTGGTGGTGCGCGGATAGACGTAATCGGTGCCAGCCAGCACCCAGCGCTTCACTTCGCCGCCGTCCTTGCTCATCAGGTAATCGACGGCCGGGATCGCCTGCTGGTTGGGGGCGGCACCGGTGTAGAACACATTGCGCGAGCTTTCTTCGCCTTCGTACTGCACCGGGTAGAACAGCAGGCCGTCAAGCTGTTCGACCACCGGCAGCACCGACTTGCGCGACACCGAGGTCCAGCAGCCAAAGATCGCCGCCACCTTGTCCTTTTCCAGCAGCTCGCGGGCCTTTTCGGCAAACAGCGGCCAGTTGGAGGCCGGGTCAACCACCACCGCTTCGACCTTTTTGCCCAGCAGGCCGCCGTGCTTGTTGAGGTCATCGACCATCATCAGGACAGTGTCCTTGAGGGTGGTTTCCGAGATTGCCATCGTGCCGGACAGCGAATGCAGCACGCCGACCTTGATGGTGTCATCGGCAGCCTTGGCCGACGAAACCGACAGCATCGAGGCGGCAGCGAGCAGGCCGAGGCCCAAAGAGCGCATGAACTTCATGGAGTGTCCCCCGTTCGAGACGTTGCGTAAGACGGCGGACACAACGCAAGAGGCGGGCCAGTTTGGTCATCCATTTGATATGGAATGATTTTCCATGTTTCTGGCCGGTGGGGCAGGGGCGAAAAGGGACGCGGATGATGGAATGGTATTCACGTCAGGCTTAAAAATCATTCATATGGCATAATGCGGATTGTGCAGCGCATCTTGTGAGTTTTCTGAGTGATGTGAAAAATGTTTAAAAACAGGATTGTAAATATTTTTCATATATATTTCTGAAAGCCTATTTTTTAATCACTCAATGAAATTTTTATTTCTATATTATTTCTGATAATAGACAAATATTTATGGCTGGCAAGAGAATTTCTTCTCTTCCAGCGGGACAGCGATGAAAACCGGTTGACCTGAATGACTATACGTGGCCCTTGTTTCTGGTATTTTTCTGAAAGCAGGGCTGGGTGGATTTTTGCGATGACGGCTAACCCGCATATTCTGGTGGTGGATGATGATCCGGCGGTGCGGGCGGTGATGTGCGCCTGTCTGACCACGGCGGGCTATCGCGTCGATCAGGCCGAAGACGCCGCCGGGCTGAAGGCCTGGCTGAACCACGGCGGAGTGGACCTGATCCTGCTGGATGTCAATCTGCCGGATGGGGATGGCATGGCGCTGGCGCGACAGGTGCGGGCCAGTGGCGATACCGCCATCATTATGGTCACCGAGCGGGGGACGCCGGATGACCGGGCGCTGGGGCTGGAGATCGGCGCAGACGACTATCTGCCCAAGCCGGTCTATCCGCGCGAGCTGTTGGCGCGGATCAGGAACGTGCTGGACCGCCGTGCCCCTGCTCCGGCGAGCGCGAAAAACCGGCTGGTCTTTGCCGGTTGGAGCCTCGATACCGTCGAACGGGTGGTGGTCGACACCGTGGGGCGGGCGCTGGAGCTGACTCCGGCAGAATTTGATCTGCTGGTGGTGCTGGTCAGCCGGGCCGGACGGATTCAAAGCCGTGATCAACTGATGGCCGCGCTGGGCTCCGCCGAGGCGGACTCCGGGCCGCGCAGCATCGACATCCTGATCAGCCGGTTACGTAAAAAGCTCGATCCGTCCGGCGATGGCGGGCTGATCGAAACCTGCCGGGGGCATGGCTACCGTTTTACCGCCAAGGTGAAAAAGGGATAACAGAACCGCCCCGCAACCGACAGGCTGCGGGGCGATTGATCACCGACATGGAAGAAGGATTTAGTCTTCCTTGATGGCGCTGCTCTTGCTGGTGTCGCGCATGAACAGGTAGACGCACAGGGACACGCCGATCATCACCGTCACGTACCAGTAAAAGCCCTGTTCCCAGCCCCGGCTCTTGAATTGCAGGGCGACGAATTCGGCGGTGCCACCGAACAGGGTGTTGGCCAGCGCATAGGGCAGGGCGACGCCCAGCGCGCGGATGTGGGCGGGGAACAGTTCAGCCTTCACCACCGCGTTGATCGAGGTATAGCCGGTCACGATCAGCAGGGCGGCCATCACCAGCAGGCCAGCGGTCAGCGGGTCTTTGGTGCTTTCCAGCGTCGAGAAGATCGGATAGGTGAACAGCACACCGGCCACGCCAAAGGCAATCATCAGCGGCTTGCGGCCGATCTTGTCCGACAGGCCCCCGGCCAGCGGCTGGATCAGCATGAACACGAACAGGGTGATGGCGTTCAGTTCACTGGCGGCTTCCTTGCTGAAGCCCGAGGTGTTGACCAGGAACTTTTGCATGTAGATCGAATAGGCATAGAAGGCCAGCGTGCCGCCTGCGGTCAGCAACATCACCAGCGCGGTTTCCTTCGGGTGCTTGGTGACCAGTTCCCAGAAGCCGGACTTCTTGCTGGTGTCGGTCTTGGCGTTCTTGAAGCTTTCGGTTTCGGCCAGCCCACGACGCAGCCAGAACACCACCACCGCCAGCGCCGCACCGACAAAGAACGGGATGCGCCAGCCCCAGGCGCTGAGGTCGGCCTTGTCCAGGGTGTTTTGCAGGACCAGCAGCACGGCAATGGCCAGCAACTGGCCGGAAATCAGGGTGACGTACTGGAACGAGGAGAAAAAGCCGCGCCGGTCCTTGCCGGCCATTTCCGACAGGTAGGTGGCCGAGGCGCCATATTCGCCGCCAACCGACAGCCCTTGCATCAGGCGGGCAATCACCAGCAGGGCCGGAGCCGCGACACCGATGCTGTCATAGCCGGGAGTCAGGCCGATGATCAGCGACCCGGCGCACATCAGCGTCACCGACAGGGTCAGGCCGGACTTCCGGCCCTTGCGGTCGGCGTACAGGCCCATGATCCACGCCCCGACCGGACGCATCACAAAGCCGACGGCAAACACCGCCGCCGAGTTCAGCAACTGGGCGGTCTGGTCACCGGAGGGGAAAAAGTGCGGAGCAAAGTACAAGGCAAAGGCGGCATAGACATACCAGTCGAACCATTCGACCAGATTGCCGGTTGAACCACCGATGATCGACTTCAGGCGCGTGTTGTGCGCGATGGGGGCCTGTGTGGACACTGTTGTTTCCTCTGGCTCTATTGTCTCTGGTCGCAGGTAGATGTCACCACCTGCCCTCGGGACCCGATGAACGTTGGTGTCATCTTGAGGTCACCGCACTAGAGCACTCGGGATAACGGAGCTTCAAGGCTGCTGTAGAGGCATCGCTATCTGTCTATGAACACAGGAAAAAATGCCGAAGGCAGCCATTTTTCGCCGCCTGTTTGTGCAAGATTCTGCGTGACAGGATGGTAGTTTGCGCAATATCCTGCACAAATGCTGGACCCGTCGCGCAAGATCAGGATTGTTTTTGTTTCCGTGGTGGTGTTGCTGCTGGCCGCCTTGTGGCTGGCGGCGCTGGTGCTGGCACGCCATCAGGCCCTGAACGAACTGGCCGCCGAGACCGATGCTCTGGCCCGCCAGCATGGCCGGGTGATCGACAGCGAGCTGGCCCGCTTTCGCCTGTTGCCGATTGTGCTGAGTGAGTATGGCGACCTTGCAGCGGTGTTGGCGACCCCGACGGTGGACGATCAACGGCGGCTGAGCGAAAAGCTGCGCGGCCTTGCCGGGAAGACCGGGGCGTCGGTGCTGTATCTACTCAATCGCACGGGCCGGGCGGTGGTCGGGTCGAATTTTGACCGGCCCGACAGTTTTGTCGGGCAGGAATTTGCGTTCCGGCCCTATTTCTCGCGGGCGATGGCCGACGGGGGCAGCGAGTATTTCGGCGCTGGCGTCCTGACCGGGCGACCGGGCCTGTTCCTTGCCCGCCGTCTGGGGGAGGGGCCGGACCGTGCGCTGGGGGTGGTGGTGGTGAAGTACGAATTCGCCACCCTGACGCAGAACTGGGGCGGTGATCCGGGCGAAACGCTGATCACCGACGAGCGCGGGATCATTCTGGCCGCCGCTGATCCGTCGCAATTGCTGACCACGGTGATGCCGTTGTCCACGCAGGACCGGCAGGCGATTGCGGCCAGCGGCCAGTACGGCACGGCGGCATTGCGCGAGGGGCGTTATCGCTGGCTGGGGCCAGACCGGATGCTGATCGGCGGCACGGACGAGGCGGTGATGGTGACGGTGCCGGTGGCGGGCACCAACCTCCGTTTGCTGCACCTGATGAAAACGGCTCCGGCCTTGCGGGCGGCGACCTATCGCGCCTGGGGGATGGCGGTGCCGATTGTTGCTGGTGGGGTGCTGATCGCGCTGTTGATGTGGAACCGGCTGACCCGTGCCGCCCGCCTTGCCGCCGACCGGCGGGCGCTGGAGCAGGCGGTGTCCGAACGGACGCAGCAGTTACAGGAAGAAATGGGCAAGCGGGCGTTGGCCGATCAGCGGTTCCGTGACACCCGCGAAGAACTGGAACAGGCCAACCGGCTGGCTTCGGTCGGGTCGATTGCCGCCGGGTTGATGCATGAAATCAACCAGCCGGTGGCGACCATCCGCACCCTGTCGGAAAATGCCTGCCACCATCTGGCGGCCAACCGACTGGAGAAAGTGAAAAACAATCTGGACGTCACTATTGCGATGACCGAGCGGATTGCCACCATCACGCAGGAAATGCGCCGCTTTGCCCGCCGCAAGCACGGACAGACCAGCCGCGAGCCGCTGGAGGGCGTGATTGCCGGGGCCTTGCTGCTGGTCGAGGATCGTTTGCGCCGACAGGGCATTACCCTTCAACGACCGGAGGGGGCCTTGCCGCAGGTGCTGGCCGAGCGGGTGCGGTTGGAGCAGGTGCTGGTCAATCTGCTGCAAAATGCCCTTGATGCGGTCGAGGGCATCCCCGCCCCCGCCATCGCGCTGACCGTTGAGCAGGGGGAGGGCTCTGTGGTGCTGACGGTGGCCGACAACGGGCCGGGGATTGATCCGGCGCTGGGCAAACAGATTTTCCTGCCCTTTGTCACCGGCAAGCCCGATGGGCTGGGGCTGGGGTTGGGCATTGCCCACGACATCATGGTGGATTTGGGGGGAACGCTGACGGTGGCGGAGTCTCCGTTGGGCGGTGCGGCGCTGGCAATGACGATGAGGACGGCATGATGACCCCGGAATCCTTGCGTATCCTGCTGGTCGAAGACGACGTAGCGTTCAGTGCGGCGCTGATGGATTCCTTTGCCATCGCCGAACTGGAGGTAGAGCTGCACGCCGACGGGCAGTCGGCGCTGAGCAGTATTACCGCATCGCCGCCGGCGGTGGTGATCACCGATGTACGCATGCCCCGGCTGGATGGCAATGATCTGCTGGATGCGGTGCAGGCGGTGGACCCGGAGGTGCCGGTGATCATGATGACCGGCCATGGTGACATTGCGATGGCGGTGTCGGCCCTGAAACGCGGTGCCTATGACTTCATTGAAAAGCCGTTTGTCACTGAATACCTGATTGCCTCGGTGCGGCGGGCGCTGGAAACCCGGCGATTGGTGCTGGAAAACCGCCGCCTGCGCCAGATGGCGGCAGAAAACGAGGGCCACTTTCCCTTGCTGGGGCAAACGGCGGTGATGACGCGGGTGCGCGATACCGTCCGGCAAGTGGCGGGAGCTGACGTTGATGTGTTGCTCGAAGGCGAAACCGGCACCGGCAAGGAACTGGTGGCCCACCTGCTGCACCGCTGGAGCCGTCGCCAGCGGCGGAGCTTTGTGACCATCGACTGCGCCGCCTTGCCCGAGGGGCAGGCGGACGAGCTGCTGTTCGGCGGTCGCATCCGGCGCGGTCGGCTGGCCGAAGCTCACCGGGGCACCCTGTTTCTGGATGGGGTGGAACACCTGTCGCCGACGCTGCAAGGCCGCCTGTTGCGCGCCATCGAAGAGCGGGAAGTGGTCTCGCCCTCTGGGGAAACGACGGTTCTTGATGTGCGGGTGGTGGCCTCGGCAACGCAGGATGTACAGCGGGCGGTCGCGGAAGGCCGGCTGCGGGCCGATTTTGTCTATCGCCTGGGCACGGTCAAAATCCACCTGCCGCCACTGCGGGAGCGGCGGGCCGATGTCGGGCTGCTGTTCAGCTATTTCCTCGACGAAGCCTCCCGCCAGCACGGCGTTCCCCGCCCGGCGATCGGGGCCGAGGTGGAAGCCCGCCTGCTGACCGACGACTGGCCGGGGAACGTGCGGGAACTGCGCAACTTTGCCACCCAGTTGGCGCTGGGGCTGGTCCGCGACCCGATTGCCGCCGCGCAGGGGCTGGGGCTGAGCGAGCAGATGGACATCTTTGAAGCCGGGGTGCTGCGCAAGATGCTGGAACAGTGTGATGGCGATGCCGGACGCGCCGCCGACGCCCTGCACCTGCCCCGGCGCAGCCTGTATGCGCGGTTGCAGAAACACGGGATCGTGCCGCGCAGTTATCGTGGGCGGGAGTGAGTGTTTTTGGCGGAAACGGCAGGAAAAATGGAAGACAAGAAAAAACGATAGGAGCGGACCGGTCACGGGCAATGTTGGAGGTGGAACGCTGTAAAGCGTTGTAAAGAGTGCGAAATAGATGATCGCCTGATGTATCACTCCGGTTCACATCGACGCATTGCCAACCCGCAGTCAGGTCATTGCCCTGACTGCGGGTTGGGCAACAAGACACTGGCTGCTTTCCCGACTGGAAAGCGGCCTTTTGCTTGCCGGGTTCTGCGTCCCTGAATTCCTGTCCACTGATCTTCGCTATGGTTTGGGTCTCTATGGCGGCTGGAAGTCTGTTCTGTCGGGCGTCCATAGGGCTGGCACTGAGTGGAGTTATGATGTCTGATTAGACACTTTATAGTAGAGCTATTTGAAATTAATTTATTCAAGGTGTATCTCTAAGCTTGAATGAGTTCCATCATACAGACGCTGTGCCCAAGGAAAACGATATACTGGGAGGCTGGAAATGGCGGATGAAAACACCCTTCTTTCCGATGACCGTGATATTCGGATTATGGAGATCAAGGCGGGGATCAAAAAAGTCATATATGGGACTACGATCGGCGCGGTGGCGCTGGCCTTTTTCCCGTTTGCGCAGGAAACCGCGAAGGTGGCGTTCAGTTATTTGATAGAAGAGCGCAGAAGTCTGGCAGAGCAAAGGGTCGATTATCGCTCCTTCTTGGAAAGCCTCAAGGTGGAAGCCCGCAGTAAAAATCTCGAAGACCGAATTGTTCTGGCGGAATTTTATGCCACTGTTTCCCCTGATATGCAGACACGAGAATTATGGGGAAATTTTCTCGATAAACTGATGAATCAACGTGAAAAGTTACGTCAGTCAGAGATCAGGGCAGAGACAACACGTATGTCGAAGGACGCCTCTGATGAAGAAAAGCTTACAGCAGACCTTCAGGCTGAACAATTGAAGGTTAGTGCGGCTGCCGGGGGGCGAAACCCGATTGTGATGGAGTCGTTTCAGGACCTGCTGATACAGCTTGACTCTCCAGATTTATCTACGCGCCGCGCCGCGCGTTCTGCGATGGCCCGGATGGGGACTGGGTTGGTTCGCCCCGCAACAGCAGAACTTCTGGCACCCGACTTGTCGTATCGCGAGCGTTTGGGATTGATGGTGGCGCTTACGGAAATGCTGCGCGGAAACAAAGGCGAGCGTGCGAATATTGCCTCGGCGATTGAAACGGCATCTTTAGCGCAATTCTTGAAAATGGCGACGGATGCGGACCGTACGCTGCGCATTTATGCGGGGGAGTTTCTCTCTGATCTTGGTGACCCAAGAGTATTCGAACTCGTGCCAAGCATTTGGCCCTCTGTCACGTCCGATGACGGTCGGTTCAATTTGGCGCTGACCATGAAGGGAGCAGCCCCCTATGTGTCAGGTGACCAAGCGAAGACGGCAAAAAAGATTTTGGCGGAGCACATGGGAGAGGTCGGGCTAAAAACCGATAAAGTACTTCAAGAGGCTCTGAGTCTGATACCATAGGAGACTCAGATAGCCGCGATCGTGCGCGTGGCATGTGAGGCCGAAGCCACTGTGCTTTTCTTGCGGAAAGAGCGTTCAAGAGCTCCGCCCTACCCGTCCTTCGCCTGCTGGTCCAGCCACTGGCGCAGGGCTGCCAGCCCGGCGGGGCAGGTGCTGGTCAGGGCGGTGATGCCCTGTTCGATGCGCGGCCAGTCGCCGTCGCGGGCGGCGCTTTCCAGATCCTTGGCCAGCAGGCGGCTGGCGGCCATGCCGTTTGATCCGGCGCTGCCTGCCAGACGGTGGGCGGCGTCGGCGATGTCTTCGGCGTTGCGGTCCTGCGCTGATCGGTGCAGGCGGTGCAGGCTGGCGGTCAGCGAGGCTTCGGCGACCAGCGCCAGCCGCTCGACTTCGGCCAGTCCCAAGGCTTCGATCAGTTCTTCCAGCAACGGCTCGTTCAGGATGTGGGCGGCCTTGCCTGCCTCTTCATCGACAACGGGCAGGCTGTGCCCCTGACAGGCGGCGGCCAGAGCCCGCATCAGTTCGTTGGGATTGATCGGCTTGCCGACGATGCCCAGCATCCCGGCGGCCTGACAGGCGTCGCGGTCTTCGCGCATCAGGTTGGCGGTGACGGCCAGAATCGGCAACTGGCCAGCGCGGGCGCTGACCACCTGTTGCATCTGGCGGGCGGCTTCGAAGCCGTCCATGCCGGGCAGGCGGATATCGACCAGCGCCACGTCAAAATCCCGCTGTTCGACGGCGGCAACGGCTTCGGGGCCGCTTTTGGCGGTGGTGACGCTGTGACCGGCGCGGGTCAGCAGGCCGGACAGAACCTGCCGGTTGACCTCTTCGTCTTCGACCATCAGCACCGACAGCGGCGGCAGGGCGGGGATGTGCGGTACCGAGGCATCGCCGGGCAGGGCAGGCGGGCTGGTGGGGGTGAAGTCGAGCGTCACCGTAAAGGTGCTGCCGCTGCCGTACTGGCTGCTGACCGTCAGGGTGCCGCCCATGCCGTCAACCAGTCGGCGGGCAATCGCCAACCCCAGTCCCGCGCCACCATGGCGGCGTGACACCGAGGCATCGACCTGGGTAAAGGGCTGAAACAGGTCGGGCAAGGCCTCCGGGGCGATGCCGATGCCGGTGTCCTGCACGGCAAACGACACCCGCACCAGCCCGTGGCGGGCGGTCTCGGGGCGGACGCGCAGGCAGACCCGGCCCCGCTCGGTGAACTTGATGGCATTGCCCAGCAGGTTGAACAGCACTTGTCGCAGGCGGGCCGGGTCGCCGACCACATCAGCGGGGATATCGGGCGGCAGGTCGGCATCCAGCACCAGCCCCTTGTGCTGCGCCGGAACCCGCATCAGGGCCACCAGAGTGGTGATCAGCTCGTGCAGGCGGAATGGGCGCTGGTCAAAGGCGACTTCCCCGGCATCAACCCGCGACATGTCGAGAATGTCACTCAGCAGGACGGTCAGCGTTTCCCCCGACTGGCGGATGGTGTCAATCCACGCCGCCGCCTGCGGGTCGCTGGCAACGCGGCCGCGCAGCAGTTCGGCCATGCCGATGATACCGTTCATCGGGGTGCGCAGCTCGTGGCTCATCATCGCCAGAAATTCGGTCTTGGCGCGGGTGGCGGCTTCGGCGCGGTCCTTGGCGGCGCGCAGTTCCTGCGTGCGCTCGGTGACTTTGCGCTCCAGGCTGCGGTGATAGGTGTGCAGCTCGACCGCCATGTCGTTGAAGGCAACGGCCAGTTCGGCAATCTCCTGACTGCCTTCCGGCGTCACCGGCTGGTCAAAGGTGCCGCGCGACAGGGCGCGGGTGGCCAGCCCCAGTTCGCGCAGCGGGCCGGTGATGGCGCGGGACATGAAGGTGGCGGCGATCAGCCCGGACAGGGCGGCAATTCCGGCAATCCAGAAGCCGACGGTGCGCAGGCGCTCGACGCTGGCGAGGGCCTCGGAGACATCCATCTTCACCACCACCGCCCAGCGGAACGACGGCAGATAACGCCATGCCGCCAGCACGCGGGCACCGCGATAGTCGGTGGCAAAGTCAACGCCGCGTTCCCCGCGTAAGGCCCGGTTCAGCAGTTTGGTCAGCGGTTGCTCTCCGGCCAGCGGATGACCATTGCCCATGTCGGGGTCATGGCGCACCGGGCCATAGAGCACCAGACCGCCGCTGTCATCGCGCCCGGCGGCGAGGGTTTCGCCGGTGCGTCCCAGACTGATGTAATCGCCCAGAACCTCGTGGATCGGGGAGGGGTCGATTTCCACCACCGCCACCCCGATCAGGCTGCCCGCCCGCAGGATGGGGGCGGCGACATAGGCGGCAGGCTGACCGCTGGGCGGGATCTGGGCAAAGTCGGAGATTTCGCTTTCCAGCAGGGTGCGGGCGCGGTCAAACACATTGGTCAGCAGCGAGCCGCGCAACGGGCCGGTCAGCACGTTGCTGCCAACGATGGCCTGATCGCCAGAGGCAAACACCACTTCGCCCCCGGCACTCAGCAGCAACAGCGAGCGCAGCCCATAGGTTTCCGCCGAGCGCAGCAGCAAGGGCCGTAACGATCCGATATCGCGGTCCTCGACCAGTGCCGCCATTGCCTCTTGCACCGTCGGGGCGTAGGCGAGCAGCGAGACCTGCCGCAATTGCTCCTGTACCAGCGCCTCGATACGGGCGGTTTTCTGGTCGGCCAGCGAGGCGACGTTGTGGCGGATTTCGTCTTCCAGCGCCTGTTCCGAGGCGCTGAAATAGGCCCACACCACCATCACCAGCGGCAGAACCCCCAACAGCAGATAGCCTGCGGCGATTTCCGACGCCAGCCGGATGCGGCGAGGCGGACGGGGAGAGGCGGGGCGGGGGGAAACGGGGTGGGCGCTCATGGCTGACGCTCGGCGGCAGGGAGCGGCAGCGGAGCCTGCCAGTTGCCATTCCAGCCGCGATACAGGCCGTCGAGAAACTGCAACCAGTCGGCTTTGGGCAGAAAGGACGGGAACGGCACCGGGCGCACCGGTCGCTGGGAGTCCCATAAAATCTGGAAATTGCCATCCTTCTGCACCCGTCCGATGCGGACGGTTTTCCAGGTGTGCTGGGTCAGCGGGTCAATGGTGACGGTACCGCCCGGTGCGGCCATGCTCTGGCCCTTGATGGTCGAGCGGAAATCGCGGAAATCGGGCGATCCGGCTTCTTCGACCGCGCGCGCCCACAGCATGACGCCGAAATAGGCCGCTTCCATCGGGGCGGTGGTGACGGTGGTCGGGCCGTAACGGTCGCGGTAGCCGCTGACAAAGGCGCGGTTTTCCGGGGTATCGACGCTCTGGAAATAGTTGCGGGCGGCATAGTCGCCTTCCAGCGTCGCCGGGCCGATCGCCTTGACTTCGGACTCGGCAATCGAAAAGCTCATCACCGGGATGTCGTGCGGGGTGATGCCCGCCGCGCGCAGGGCCTTGAAAAAGCCGACGTTGGAATCACCGTTAATGGTGTTGAAAATGACCTCCGGCTTGCTGGCCTGAATGGCGGCGATGATGGCGGTAAAGTCCTGACTGCCCAGCGGCGCATAGGCTTCACCGACCACCTGCCCCTGCAAGGCGGTGGTCTGGGCGGTGATGATCTTGTTGGCGGTGCGCGGGAACACGTAATCCGACCCGACCAGAAACAGCCGTCGGCCCAGATGGTCGAGGGTCCATTTGATCGCCGGGATGATCTGCTGGTTGGGGGCGGCCCCGGTGTAGACGATATTCGGCGATTGCTCCAGCCCCTCGTACTGCACCGGGTAGAACAGCACCGCATCGCGCCGTTCAAAGATCGGCTTGACCGTCTTGCGACAGGCCGAGGTCCAGCAGCCGAACACCGCCGAGACCTTGTCCTGGGTGATCAGCCGTTCCGCCGCCGAGGCAAACACCCCCCAGTCGGACCGGCCATCGACCACCACCGCTTCGACCTTGCGCCCCAACAGACCGCCGTGGCGGTTGATGTCTTCGATGGCGTACAGGGTGGCGTCGGCAACGTTGCGTTCCGACACCGCCATGGTGCCGGACAGCGAATGCAGGACGCCGACCTTGATCGGCTTGTTGCGCGACTGGTTGGGCCAGGCGGCAATGGCGGTGTAGATCGCCGCCCAACTGAGCATGGCGAGCAGGACTGCCCCGACAAAGTTCCGTCTGCGTTGACCGTAATCCGACACCCGCCCGCGTCTCCGGTGATGTTCGAGGATGGTGGAGGAGAGCGTAGAGCATTGTGCGAAAAGTGGGCACCGGTTTTCGCAGGAACAATGCGGCAAATCAAAACCTGCATTGTGCGAAAAGTGGGCACCGGTTTTCGCAGGAACAATGCGGCAAATCAAAACCTGCATTGTGCGAAAAGTGGGCACCGGTTTTCGCAGGAACAATGCGACAAATCATAAGACAAGTATCCGTGTTGGGCACGGCCACAGGGCACGACAGTCCGTGCAGAAGAATGGGCTACCGCCCATACCCGTTTGGGTGCGATGCCCCCAAGCCCCCATTTTTTCTTTCACTATCAAATCAATGGGGGCCGGGGCCTGAAGGCCCCGGCGAGGTGTGGAGCAGCGCTCCACGATCCTGCCTCGCAAAACAAAGCGCGGAGACCGTTGCAGTCTCCGCGCCTGTTGGCTCCGCGCCTGTTGCTGGCGCGTGATCAGGCCAGCCTACTTTTTGCTGGTCATTTCACGGTACCACTTCGGATGATGCTTTTTGGCCCAGGCATGGGTCACCACGCCTTCGACCATCGCCCGGATGGTGCCCTTGACCCACAGTGCCGCATAGACATGGACGATGATGCTGGCAATCAGCGCCACCGCACTGGCCGAATGGACCAGCAGGGCGATACGGATCACCGGGATCGGGAAGTGGATGGCAAAGTACGGACGCCAGGCAATGATGCCCGAGCCGATCAACGCCAGCAGGCACAGGGTCATCACCCAGAACATGCCTTTCTGGCCGCCGTTATAGCGGCCAATGTCGCCGACTTCGTTGCCCTTCAGCACTTCCTTGACGCTTTTCATCCACTTGACGTCTTCGCGGTTGAGGATGTTGTGGTGCCAGTAGCGGAAGAACTGGATGAAGAAGCCGAGGAACATCACCACCCCGATGAACGGGTGCAGGATGCGCGCCAGCTGCGGCGTGCCGAAAATGCCGGTCAGCCAGAAGAACGCCGGGTAAAAGAACGCCAGCCCGGAGACCGCCAGCAGCACGAAGCAGACGGCGACGATCCAGTGGTTGATGCGTTCCGAGGCGCTGTAGCGCTGGATCAGTTTCTCTTTCATTGCTGGGCCCCCTCGTCGTGGTCTTCATCGGCCCGGTTCGGACCGGCGGTGATGTAGTGGAAGAAGCCGAACAGGCCGGCCGCAGCGATCCCCAGGGTGGCGACCGGCTTCAGCATCCCCTTCCACAGCTTGACCACCGGGCTGATCTGCGGGTCTTTCGGCAGGCCGGAATAGAGGTTCGGCTTGTCGGCGTGGTGCAGGACGTACATGACGTGCGTGCCGCCGACGGCTTCGGGGTCGTACAGACCGGCATTGTCATAGCCGCGCTGCTTGAGGTCGGCGATGCGGGTTTCGGCGACTTCCTTCATGTCCTCTTTGGAACCGAACTGGATGGCGCCGGTCGGGCAGGTCTTGACGCAGGCCGGTTCCTGACCAACAGCCACGCGGTCGGAACACAGGCTGCACTTGTAGGCTTTGTTGTCCTGCGCACTGATGCGCGGGATGTTGAACGGGCAGCCGGAAACGCAATAGCCGCAGCCAATGCAGTTTTCCTGATGGAAATCGACGATGCCGTTCTTGTACTGGATGATCGCGCCCGGCGACGGGCAGGCTTTCAGGCAGCCGGGGTCCGAGCAGTGCATGCAGCCGTCCTTGCGGATCAGCCATTCCAGCTTGCCGTTTTCCTCGGTTTCCTCAAAGCGCATCACCGTCCACGCCTGCGGCGACAGGTCGATCGGGTTGTCATAGACGCCGACGCACGAGCCGACGTCTTCGCGCAGGTCGTTCCATTCCGAGCAGGCCACCTGACAGGCTTTGCAGCCGATGCAGGTGGTCACGTCGATCAGCTTGGCCACTTCCATCGGACTCCGCGCCTCGGGGGCGGGAGTCGGGCTGGCGGAGCGGCGCATAATGTCCAGGGATTGTAATGCCATGATCAGTCAGCGCCTCACGCTTTTTCCAGGTTCACCAGGAACGCCTTGTATTCTGGGGTCTGGGTGTTGCAATCCCCGATGGCGGGCGGCAGGGCGTTGGACAGATAGCCCTTTTTGGCCACCGTCTCCCAGCCCCAGTGAAGCGGAATGCCGATCTGGTGCACGGTTTTGCCGTTGACCTTCAGGGCCTTGACGCGCTTGGTCACCACCGCCTTGGCCTTGATGAAGCCGCGCTTGGAGCTGACCTTGACGGTATCCCCGGCCTTGATGCCCTTTTCGGCGGCCAGCGTTTCGCCGATTTCGACAAACTGTTCCGGCTGGGCAATGGCGTTCAGACGAACGTTCTTGGTCCAGAACTGGAAATGTTCGGTCAGGCGATAGGTGGTGCCGACATAGGGGAACTCGTCGTGCTTGCCCAGACGTTCCTTGTCCGAGGCAAACAGACGCACCGCCGGGCTGGTGACGACCTTGGGGTGCAGCGGGTTGGTGCCCAGCGGGCTTTCCATCGGCTCGTAGTGTTCGGGGAACGGGCCATCAACCAGCTTGTCAGCCGCAAACAGACGGCCAACGCCTTCGGGGTTCATGATGAACGGGTTCATGCCGGTGTCCGGGGCGGCGTCGGCCTTGAAGTCCGGCACGTCGATCCCGGCCCACTTGTCGCCGGTCCACGAAATCAGCACCCGCTTGGGGTCCCACGGCTTGCCCTGGGCATCGCTGGAGGCACGGTTGTACAGGATGCGGCGGTTGGCCGGCCACGACCACGACCAGCCGGGGGTGTTGCCCAGACCGACGTCGGTGTTGTCGCGGCGGCCCATCTGGTTGCCCGCTTCGGTCCAGCAGCCGGAGAAGATCCAGCAGGCCGACATGGTCGAGCCGTCGTCGCGCAGGGCGGCAAAGCCCGGCAACTGTTCCCCCTTTTTGAGCAGCACCTTGCCGGTCGGGTCGGTGATGTCGCTGAGGGCGCGACCGTTCATTTCCTTCGCCAGCTCTTCCGGTGACGGCGAAGCCGGGTCGCGGTACGGCCACGACAGGTTCAGGATGGTTTCGGCACCGGGGCCGCCTTCGTCCTGATACAGCTTGCGCAGGGCCACGAACAGTTCGCCGAGGATTTCCTGGTCCGGCTTGGCTTCGCCCGGCGGCTCGGCACCCTTCCAGTGCCACTGCAACCAGCGGCAGGAATTGACGATCGAGCCGTCTTCTTCGGCAAAGCAGGTGGACGGCAGGCGGAACACTTCGGTCTGGATTTTGGCCGGATCGACGTTGTTGGCTTCGCCGTGGTTCTGCCAGAAGCTGGAGGTTTCGGTGGTCATCGGATCGATGACCACCATGTACTTCAGTTTGGCAAAGGCCGCCGAGGTCTTGTTGAAGTCCGGCAGCGAGGTCAGCGGGTTGAAGCCCTGAACGATGAAGCCGTTCATCTGGCCCTGATACATCATCTCCATCAGCTGGAGAATGTCGTACATCTTGTCCCACTTGGGCAGCCAGTCATAGCCCCAGTTGTTTTCGGCAGTGGCGTTCTTGCCCCAGAACCATTTCAGCAGGCTGACCATGAACTTGGGCGTATTGCTCCAGTAGTTCAACTGGCCGGGCTGCAGGGCCTTGGGGGTGTTTTTGGCCAGATAGCTGGCAAAGTCCGGGTGGGCCTGTTCGTTCGGCAGCGTCAGATAGCCGGGCAGGCTGGTTGACAGCAGGCCGAGGTCGGACAGACCCTGAATGTTGGAGTGACCGCGCAGGGCGTTGACGCCGCCACCGGGCATGCCGATGTTGCCCAGCATCAACTGGATCATCGCCATGGTGCGGATGTTCTGGGCACCAACGGTGTGCTGGGTCCAGCCCAGAGCATAGAGGATGGTCCCGACCCTGGTCGCCACCGCGGTTTCACCCAGATGGGCACAAACGCGCAGGAAGGCATCCTTGGGGGTGCCGGTCAGGTCAGTCACCACGTCCGGGGTATAGCGGGCGTAATGGGCCTTCATCAGGTTCCACACGCAGCGCGGATGGCTGAGCGTCGGGTCGGTCTTGGCCAGCCCCTTGTCATCCAGCTCATAGCTCCACGAGCTGCGGTCGTAGCGGCCCTTGGCCTCGTCATAGCCCGAGAACAGGCCTTCGGAGAACGAGAAACCTTCGTTGACGATGAAGGTGGCGTTGGTAAAGGCCTTGACGTAATCCCACTGGATCTTGTCGTTGGCGATCAGCCAGTTGATCACCCCGCCGAGGAACACGATGTCCGACCCGGCACGGATCGGCATGAATTCGTCGGCAACAGCGGCGGTGCGGTTGAAGCGCGGGTCAACCACGACGATGCGGGCGCCCTTTTTCTTGGCTTCGATCGCCCACTTGAAACCGACCGGATGGGCTTCGGCCGGATTGCCGCCCATCACCAGAATAAAGTCGGCATTCTTGATGTCGACCCAGCTGTTGGTCATTGCGCCACGACCAAAGGTCGCCGCCAGCGCCGCCACCGTCGGGCCGTGGCAGACACGGGCCTGGGCGTCGGTGGCGATGATCCCCAGCGCGCGCATGAATTTCTGGGTCAGGATGCCGGTTTCGTTCGACGAGGCCGAGGCGGTCAGCATCGAGGTGCTCAGCCAGCGGTTGACCGGCACGCCATTGGCGTTTTTCGCCACGAAATTGGCGTCGCGGTCGGCCTTCATGTGGCGGGCGACACGCTCGATGGCTTCGTGCCACGAGATGCGTTTCCAGGCGTTGGTGCCGGGTTCGCGCACTTCCGGGTACTTCAGGCGGTTCGGGCTGTGGATGAAATCCAGCAGACCAGCCCCCTTCGGGCACAGCGAGCCACGGCTGACCGGATGGTCCGGGTCGCCTTCGATGTGCATGATTTCGGCTTTGGCGTTCTTGGCACCATCGCCCAGACTGTACATCAGCAGACCGCAGCCGACCGAGCAGTAGGTGCAGGTGTTGCGGACTTCTTTGGCCCGGGTCAGTTTGTACTGCCGCACTTCGGCCAGGGCAGCGGTCGGGAACAATCCCAACGTTGCCATGCTGGACGTGGCCGCCAGTCCCCCTGCCGAGACCTTGAACAATTGCCGCCGTGAAAGCTGCATAACGACTCCCTCTTTACCAGACGCGCCGTGCCCCTTGGGTGGGTGGAGGGGTAGCAGGGAGCAACCCGCCCTGACCTACCCACGGCTTTGGCCCTCTTTAGGCAGATTCCGTGCCACTTGGGCAAAGCCGCATAAATCCAAGGTCTTTCGGAAAATCCCTCCGGCCAGTGCGACATTTTGTCCCACGGGTAGGGACAAAATGTCGCAGCGGGTGAGCCGGGCCAACCCCTCCGGGTGATGTGGAAATGGGCATGGATCATGTGTAGGCAGGGTAAAAAGAGGATGGATTTTCGACGCCTCCGCCCGTCTGAATGCGGCACGGGACATGGCAAAACGCACCAACACCATTGACCTTTCCTGTCAGAGCACGAATTTTGCATTCCGTTGTTGTCACCTGATCACCCGTCTACGGAGAACACCCGATGCAGCCGACCACCCCAAACACTGCCAGCCCCGACCTGAGCGAAGCGATGGCCGACGCAGGCCTGAAGCCCGGCCGTTCGCCGGTGCCGGTGCTGCTGCCCGATGGTGCGCTGGTGTTCCGGGTGCGGGCCGAACGGCTGCGCACACTGGCCAAGGATCATCCGTTGCAGGACTGGCTGGAGTTTGTCGCCCTGATCTCGGACGCGCAGGCCGACATCAGCGCCCGCGACCTGCCTCAATGGGTGGAAGACAGCCCGGCAACCGCCTGGCTTGACGATTTCGCTGCCCTGACCGCCGGGATCAAGGATCTGGTTCCGACCCCGGCGCAACAGGCTTTGGCGGAAAATGATCCGCAGGACATCCACGACATTGCCGCCCGCCTGCTGGAAGGCCGCCTGAAAGGGCAGGATCTGGCGCTGGCACCGTTCATTGTCGCCGCCCTGCAAGTGGCCTGGACCCGTCATGCTGCCAGCCAGCAGGCCGAAGACATTCACGTACAGTCGCGCGAAGGTGGCTGTCCGGTCTGTGGTAGTGCGCCGGTGGCCAGCATGATCCATATCGGCATGGAAAGCGGTGGCTTGCGCTATCTGCACTGCTCGCTGTGCAATACCGCCTGGCATCATGTGCGCACCACCTGCGTTGCCTGTGGTGAAGACAAGGGCCTGAGCTATCGTCTGATCGAAGAGCTGGGCACGGCGGTGCGGGCGGAAACCTGCGACTGTTGCCACAGCTATCTGAAGCAGGTGATGGCCGACAAGGCACCGGGAGCGGAGCCGCTGGCCGATGATCTGGCGATGCTGGCGCTCGATATCCTGCTGGCCGAGGACGGCTATCAGCCGCTGGGGGTGAACCCGTTCCTGCTGCTGGCCGATGAAGACGGCGACGACGCGGAACAGCCGGACGGCTGAGGGCGGAACAGCCGGACGGCTGATATCTGACGGGAAGTTTGCAAAGAACCGTCGTTGCGACCTTTTCAGGAACGGCGGCTCGGGATATCCTGTGGCCGCCCCGGTTGTGAGCCGGGGCGGTGCGGGGTCTTGCGCGCTGTTTTCAACAGGTTATCCCTGCGCAGGGTCTGTTGCCGCCATGCCATGCCTTTTTGTGATGTAAGGAACACCAGCAATGTCGCGTCCCCTCAACCCCGAGCAGATCGCTTCCCTGGTCTTTGGTGACGCTTGCGACCCTTTCTCCCTGCTGGGCCTGCATGCCGATCCGACCACCCATAACTGGCAACTGTGCGTCTTTGATCCCCACGCCGAGGCCATCGAGATGGTGGACCCGCGCGGCGGCATGGTGGCCCGTCTGCGCCAACTGGACGTTGACGGCGAGACCGCCGATGACCAGCACCCCGGCTGTGGCGTGTGGGTGGCGCGCGGGCCGCTGACCGCGCTGAAGGGGCTGAATGGCCGCTACAAGCTGCGCCTGCACCGGCATGGCTCCAGCCGGGATGTCGAAGACCCCTATCGTTTCGGTCCCTATCTGGGGGAACTGGATTGCCACCTGCTGGCCGAGGGCAACCACTGGCGGGCCTATGAAAAGCTGGGTGCCCATCCGGTGACGGTCGATGGCGTTGCCGGGACCGCCTTTGCCGTCTGGGCTCCGAATGCCCGCCGGGTGTCGGTGGTGGGTGACTTCAACGGCTGGGATGGCCGGATTCATCCGATGCGCCTGCGCTCCGATTGCGGGGTATGGGAAATCTTTGTGCCGGATGTGGCTGCCGGTGCCTTGTACAAGTTCGAAATCAAGGCCGCCGACGGCACCCTGTTGCCGCTGAAGTTTGACCCCTGCGCCTTTTATGCCGAACAGCGCCCGGCAACCGCCTCGGTGGTGCACGGCCTGAGAGATTTTGCCTGGAACGACAGCGAGTGGCTGAAGCAGCGCCAGAAGGGTGGCGCGCAACTGGCCGAGCCGATGAGCATCTATGAGGTGCATCTGGGATCGTGGCGGCGACGCAGTGACGAAGGCAACCGTTTCCTGACCTACCGCGAGCTGGCCGCCGAGCTGGTGCCCTATGTCAAAAGCCTGGGCTTTACCCATATCGAGCTGCTGCCGATTCACGAACACCCGTTTGACGGCTCGTGGGGCTATCAGCCGATTGGCCTGTATGCCCCAACCAGCCGCTTTGGCACCCCGGACGACTTCAAGGCGTTTGTCGATGCCTGCCATCAGGCCGGGCTGGGGGTGATCATCGACTGGGTGCCGGGCCATTTCCCCAAGGACACCCACGGACTGGTACAGTTCGATGGTACTCATTTGTATGAGCACGCCGACCCGCGTCAGGGCGAGCACATGGATTGGGGCACGCTGATTTACAACTTTGGCCGTACCGAAGTGCGGAACTTCCTGATTGCCAACGCGCTGTACTGGATTGACCAGTTCCATATCGACGGCCTGCGCGTCGATGCGGTGGCGTCGATGCTGTACCTCGACTATTCGCGCAAGTATGGAGAGTGGGTGCCGAACCACCACGGCGGCAACGAAAACCTCGAAGCTGTCGAGTTCCTCAAGCGTCTGAACGAAGTGGTCTACAGCGAGGGCTTTGGGGCGATCACCATTGCCGAGGAAAGCACCTCGTGGCCGATGGTGTCGCGACCGACCTATCTGGGCGGGCTGGGATTTGGCTATAAATGGAACATGGGCTGGATGCATGACACCCTGACCTATTTCTCCAAGGATCCGATCCACCGCCGCTTCCACCACAACCAACTGACCTTTGGCTTGCTGTACGCCTTTAGTGAAAACTTCTGCCTGCCGCTGTCGCATGATGAAGTGGTCCATGGCAAGGGCAGCCTGTATGGCCGGATGGCCGGTGATCCGTGGCAGAAACTGGCCAACCTGCGCGCTTACTTCGCCTTCATGTGGGCGCATCCGGGCAAAAAGCTGCTGTTCATGGGCGGCGAGTTGGCCCAGCCGGACGAATGGAACTTTGACGACTCCCTGCCGTGGGGCCTGCTGGCTGAAACCGGCCATGCCGGAATGCAGCGGCTGGTGGCGGTGCTGAACCACGGCTACACCGCTTTGCCGGCGCTGTACGAGCAGGACTTTGACCATAACGGCTTTGCCTGGATTGATTGCCAGGATTCTGACAACTCGGTGATTTCGTGGGCGCGCTTCCCCCGTAGTGCAGGGGCCAGGCCGGTGGTGGTGATCTGCAACCTTACCCCGGTGGTGCGGCAGGAGTACCGCATCGGCCTGCCGCGCGGCGGGCGGTGGGAATGCCTGCTCAACACCGACGATGCCGCCTATGGCGGCAGTGGTGTGCGCTGCATCGGGGCCCGCGATGCCGATGGCCGTGAAGTGATCCACAGCGACGACATTCCGTTCCATGGCCAGTCGGTGTCGATCAGCCTGACCCTGCCGCCGCTGGCAACGGTATGGCTGTCGCCAGCGGATTAGAGCATTGTGCGGAAAGTGGGAACCGGTTTTCGCAACAACAATGCGACAGAATAAAAGGTTAGATCAGCGTGCCTGCGTCAGATTTGACGCACGCTGATCCAAGAGGAGGGAAAGGCTGGATCATGGAGCGCTGCTCCACACCTCGCTGGGGCCAGTCGGCCCCAGACCCCATTCCTTTGATCATAAAAGAAAAAAATGGGGGCCCGGGGGCATCGCCCCCAAGTGAACGGTCGGGGCCTCAGGCCCCGAGCAGGTTCGGGTGGCAGCCTGCTCTTGTTTTCAAACTGTCGTGTCCTGTGGTCCCGTTCACACCAGACGGCGCAACAGGCTGGCCAACTGCTGGCGTTCATCCGCGCTCAGCCCGGCCAGCAACTGCGTTCCGACCTCGGCGCGCAGGGTGCGGAGGGTGGCGAACAGGGTTTCGCCATCGGGAGTCAGGAACAGGCTCTGACTGCGGCGGTCGTCGGGATTGGGGCGGCGGTCGATCAGACCGCGTTCGTCCAGCTCTTTCAGAACCCGCGCTATCTGTGCCTTGTCGCGTCCGGTCTGCTCGATCAGCGCGCTGGCCGGAATGCCGGGATGCCGTCCGATGATGGCCACCGTTTTTGCCTGAAACGGCGGAATGTCGTGGGTGTCACGTAGCAAGGCCGCACGCAGGGTGCTGCGGAAACGGTGGCTGAGCGCCCCCAGCAGGTCGGCAATATCCTCGGACATCGTTCGCCTTACAGAATGTATTCACCCGCCGACGAGATGAAGCGCACATAGCGGGAATCTTCGCGGAAGATATGCCCCAGAACCTGGGCGTGGATATAGTGGTGAAAGGCGGTGACATCAAATTGCCCGGTGTTCAGGACATGATGGCGGATATCGTTCAGTTCGTCCTGTAACGCCACATGCATGCGCCGATGGTCGGCGATTTCCTTGTACCCGAGCGCACCCAGCATGTCTTCTTCGGTCATGAAGTGCTGACGGCTATAGCCTGCCAGATCGTCCAGCGCCTGCAGCAACGAATCCGTGTTGTGGTTCTGGGCGTGGCGGGCCACCTGACTGGCCAGCTCCAGCAGGTGTTGATGCTGGCGGTCCATGGCCGGGACGCCGATGGTGTAGTCTGCCAGCCACGGAAAGGCGTCGCCATCACCGCGCGGCGTGGCCAGCAGGGTCATCCGGCGGTTATGCAGCTCCATCATTTTCCAGCGGGTGACCGGAATGTCGCGCATCAGCTCGCCGGGAATGGCCAGAACTTCGGTATCGGCCATCGCGATGTAGCGGCAAAAGGGCGGAGCCCCAAACAGCACGCGGGAAACGCCGATCACGCCGCCGTCTCCCAACTCTTCGATGACGGTCTTGTCGGTCACCATGCGGACGCAGCCACGCTTGATCAGCAGCAGCTCGTCGTATTCGTGGATGTTGATTTCCTGTCCGGCCCGGTAGGACGCCGGACGGCAGGCGGTGGCAATGCGGGTTTCGGCCATAGATGACAGGTGTTCCCCCAGCAACCAGGTGCGGTTGAAGAACCGTCGCATCGAGGCCATGCGCTGAACCCGCTGGTCCAGCCCGTTGTGGGCCACAAAGGTCGCGTACAAGGCACCGGGCAGAACCAGCGCGGTCACAAAGCTGGCGGCACGGACGGTTTCCTGCGCCGGACTGGCGGTCAGCACCGGCAATTCACCGACCATCGCCCCGGCGGTCAGGGCGGCACCGTGTTCATGGTGCGAGGCAATGGATTCCACAATCCCGGTCAGGATCAGGTACACCTTGTCCACCGTGTGGCCGTCCCGGATCAGGATCGTTTCGGGGTTGATGACCTCCAGCGGATGGTTCAGCAGGATGCGTAGCTGGTGCTCGGGGACTTCGGGGAAATACTGCGCCAGATAGGATCGTGCCAGTCGCAACGGGTATTCCTGCAGGGCCGGAATCAGCACGTCAACGGTGCCAAACGGAGCCCCCGAGCCGATTTCCTTTTCGTCAAGCGTCAGGTCCCGGGCGGTGTGGGCCAGAATGATCCGCCCGGAGCCATCGGTACGGAAGTCATTGGCATCGCCGTGGATCAGGCCGCCGCCGATATCGACTTTTTTCAGGTCTGCCGGTTCAAGGTAGTGCTGTTTGATGGTTTGCGCCCATTCGGCGCTGATGCCCGGACGCCGCGGGTCATCGGTGACCATCTGGTCAATCACCTGAAACGACGAGATGTCGGCATAATGGGCATAGGTCTTCCAGCCGTTTTCCCACAGGGCACGAAACTGCAGGATGGTGGTTTCGACCGGATGGGGCGAGAACAGCGGGCGGACTTCCAGGCCTTCGATATCATTCCATGTATCAAGGGCCAGGTCGTGGACATCAAAGAAATCGTCGAAGGCACTGATATCGGTTCCCATCAGGGCCGCCAGTTTATGGGCCACCGACGCCCGTACCGACGGGGTGGCGTAATAGCGGACCCGGTGGTCTGCCCGCACCAGCGTGGTCAGACCGGCAAAGTGGTCATCGTGACAGTGGGTATGGAAAATGCCGTCGATCTCGTGGATGCCAATCCCCAGCGCCCGCAGGACAAATTGCAGGTTCGGGCCAGTGTCAATCAGGAAGATCCGCCCCTGAAACATCAGGATGGATCCCATTGCCGGGCGGTGCACGTCCCAACCGTCGCCGTCACCGGAATGGACCACGGCAAAATATTCTCGCCGCAAGTTACGATAGCCAAGGCGGAACGGAGCCTGATAGACCCGGCCATCGGCCAGGTTGAGGTCAAGGGTGATGCGCTGGCCGTCATGGCTGATTTCAAACAGGTTGACGTCAAGGCGGCGGATCATCACGCCCTTGGCAATGTCAATCGGTTCGTTGTCCAGCACCCGCACATCCAGCAAGTCCGATGGCTGGGAAATGCGGCCAAAGGCAAAGGACAGCTTGATGCGCATCCAGTCGCGGGCGATGGCGGGGGCGACGCCGGTGGCTTCGATTTCATCCTGCGAGGTCAGGCCATAGTTGCCGCGATGGATATAGTCCATCTGGGCCTTGATCTGGTCCTGCCGTCCGATCAGGATCGGTTTGGCCCCGGTGTTGTTCGGGTGGCCGGGCAACAGCATGCCCTGACGATACAGCATCTGCAGGACCGGAAATTCGGCCAGATTGCTGAATTCGCCGCCTTGCAGCGGCAGGTCGGACAACAGAATGGCGTTCGGGCCGCTTTCCGTGACCACACCCTTGCTTTCAACCCGACGGATCAGGCCGCGCTGTTTCAGGTGCTTGACCGCATCGGCGGGGCAACCGCACAGGATTTTCAGGCCGGCGGCGGGAATGTCGACCCAGTAAACCCCGGTAGTTACCTCGATCACTTCCATGACCGTTCCCTTTGCCCCGTGCGTGGATGATCCCGAGTATCACGCGCCAGAGGGGAAAAGACAACGGATCAAAGCACCTGAAAAACAAAGGGGGATGCTCCGTTACAGAGCATCCCCCCGCGTCTTTGCACCCCTGTTCTCCGTGGCGGGAGATCAGGCGGCGACGGTCCGCTGTTCCAGAACCACCTCGGCGATCTGCACCGCGTTCAGGGCCGCGCCCTTCAGCAGCTGGTCGCCGCAGACGAAGAATTCCAGACCATGGTCGCCGAACACCAGGTTCTGGCGGATACGGCCCACTTCGACGTCATACTTGCCCGAGGCGTTCAGCGGCATCGGATAGACCTTGGCGGCCGGATCATCGACCACCTTCACCCCGGCAGCCTTTGACAGGATGGCGCGGGCTTCGTCGGGCGAGCACGGACGTTCGGTTTCGATCACCGCGGTTTCAGCATGGGCGCGCGAGGTCGGGATGCGGACGGCGGTGCAGGACAGCGCAAGATCGGGCAGACCCATGATCTTGCGGCTTTCCCAGGTGACCTTCATCTCTTCCTTGGTATAGCCGTTGTCCTGGAACACGTCGATGTGCGGGATCAGGTTGAACGGCAGCGGATGGGCGAACACCTTGTTGGCGGCAACACCGGTATCCAGATAGGCGCGGGCCTGGTCTTCCAGTTCGGCCATCCCTTCGGCCCCGGCGCCCGAAGCCGCCTGATAGGTCGACACCAGCACCTTCTTCAGGCCATAGGCCTGATGCAGCGGCCACAGGGCCACGGCCAGAATGGCGGTGGTGCAGTTCGGGTTGGCAATGATGCGGGCGTCGCCGACGTCCTGCGGGTTGATCTCGGGGATCACCAGCGGCTTGTCGGCGTCGTAGCGGAAGGCCGAGGAGTTGTCGATGACGGTGACACCTTTGGCTGCCAGCTGCGGGGCGTATTCCTTGGCAAAATCACCCGACACCGCCATCAGGGCGATATCGCATTCGGCCACGGCGTCCACGCTGAAGGCTTCGATGGTCTTGCTGCCGTAGGAAGTCTCCAGAGTTTTGCCTGCGCTACGTTCGGACGCGAACAGCCGCAGTTCGGAGAGCGGGAACGCGCGATCGTGCAGCACGTTCACCATTTCCTTGCCCACGGCTCCGGTGACACCAATGACGGCGACCTTAGGACCAGAAGCCACGTATTCAGCCATAATAATGTACTTCCCATCTATCGGGTTGTTAACGAGGACGAACGTTATATCAGAGTGCGGCGATGATTTGAACTGTAACCAAACACCTTTCTACAGATTCTGTATCATCCGGAGCCGTGAGCGCAAAAGTGGGAACCGGTTTTGCGCGCCATCACTGCGGCACACCAAAAGGTTAGACCTGAGTGCCCGCGTCAGGTTTAACGCATGCTGGTCGGCTCCGGGAGGGGATTCTGGTGCATAATCGGGTGTCCGCATGTGACAAAAGTCTGGTCTTTCTTTTACTGAAGGGCTGGCATGCGATATTATTCGTAACAATTTTATCTTTCTTGTGGTTATTTGAGCAGAGGGCAGTACGCCTCTTCCTTGCCTGCGAGTCAGTCCGATGCCGATAGAAATCCGCCGCCTGCTGTTCTCAAACGAAGAAATGTGCGCCGTCCTGAGCACCTTTATCAATTCGACCAAGACACATGTCGAGCCAGGTCAAGTGATCAGTGTACAGATTGCACAGAAAGATCCCATTCTTCTGCGTTGTACGCTGGCGACCAAAGGCGGTCGTCAGGCTGGCGAGGAGCTGGAAGGGGTGTTTGTCTGTGCCGCCATTTTGTCATGGTGCATGAAAAACAGTATTCCCCTTGCCAGAAAAGCCAGAAAACAGGTGCGGGTGACGCAGGATGGCCGAATCGCTCTGGACAGTACGTTGTAGCGGTCACAGGCGGAGACGCAACAGGCGCAAGGCGTTGGCGGTGACCAGAACCGTCGCGCCGGTATCGGCCAGAACCGCAGGCCACAGGCCGGTGACCCCGGCAACCGTCAGCACCAGAAACACCCCTTTCAGCCCCAGCGCCAGCGCCACATTCTGGTAAATGGTCCGCAGGGTCTGGCGTGACAGGCTGATCATGGCGGCAATGTCGCCAACCCGCCCGTGCAGGCTGGCGGCGTCGGCGGTTTCGAGGGCGACGTCGGTCGCCGCCCCCATGGCAATGCCGACATGGGCGGCGGCCAGTCCGGGGGCATCATTGATACCATCCCCGACCTTGGCCACCCGCTCGCCCGCCGCCTGTCGTTGTTCGATCAGGTGCATCTTGTCGGTGGGCAGCAAGTCGGCATGGACAGCAATCCCCAGCGCAGAGCCGACCCGTTCGGCGGCGGCCTGATGGTCGCCGGTCAGCATCATCATGGAAATGCCCCGCCGGGCCAGTGCCGCCACACCCTCTTTTGCATCGGGGCGCAGGCTGTCTTCGGCGGCAAAAACGGCCCAGACGACGCCGGCGCAGACCAGCAGCGAGACCGATTTGCCCTGCTGGCGGAACTGTTCGGCCTGCGGCGGGACCACAAGGCCGGGCCAGTGGTCCTGTGCGGCGGCGATCCCGCCCAGAAAGACCTCCTGATCCTGCCAGCGGGCCAGCATACCCTTGCCGCCCAGCGTCCGGCTGTCGGTGACCGGGACGGCGGAAACCTGTTGCTCCTGCACGGCGTCGATGATGGCCAGCGCAACAGGATGAGAGGCTTCCTGTGCCATCCCGGCCGCCAGCGCCAGCACTTCGGCCGGAGAGTCCCGCAGGCACAGCAGATCGCTGACCCGGGGTGTTCCGTTGGTCAGGGTGCCGGTCTTGTCAAAGGCGACAGTGGTGACTTGCCCCAAAGCCTCCAGCACCGCACCGCCCTTCATCAGCAATCCATGGCGGGCACCGACCGACAAGCCAGAGGCAATCGCCGCCGGGGTCGAAATCACCAGAGCACACGGGCAGCCGATCAGCAACACCGCCAGACCACGGTAAATCCACGTTTGCCAGTCACCGTCGAACAGCAGCGGAGGCGTCAGGGCAACCACGGCCGCCCCCGCCACCACCAGCGGCGTGTACAGGCGTGCGAAGCGCTCGGTAAAGCGGGCGACCGGCGCTTTTTGGCGCTGGGCCTGCTGGACCACCGCGACAATCCGCGCCAGCGTGGTCTGGCCGGGGTCCTGCGTAACCCGCAGGCGCAGCGTCCCGTCCAGAGCGATGGTCCCGGCAAAGACGGCATCGCCGGTGCTTTTGTGGCGGGGTTGGCTTTCGCCGGTCAGGGCAGCCTCGTTGATGGTGCTGTCGCCGCTGATCACCTCGCCATCGACCGGAATGCGGTCGCCCGCCCGCACCTGTACCACGTCACCGACATGCACCTGATCGGCGGGACGCAGGATCAGGCTGCCATCGGGGGCTTCGCAGCGGGCTTCACTGGGCAGCAAGGCGGCCAGAGCCCGAATCCCGGCCTGTGCCCGGCGGCTGGCCAGTCCCTCGAGGGCTTCGCCGATCTGAAACAGAAAGATGACCGCGGCGGCTTCTTCGCTGGCCCCGATCAAAACCGCGCCAATGGTGGCCACCAGCATCAGGGTTTCGATGGAAAAGACCTGCCCGCGCCGCAGGCCGGCCAGCGCATGACGGGCAATGGGCAGGATACAGACGGCAATCACCGGCCAGAAAATCCAGTGGTGCAGCGCAGGCCATTGCCACGATGCTCCATAGGCCAGCAACAAGGCAGCCCCGGTCAGCACGATCAGGCGCGATTGCGACAGCCAGCCTCCGGTACCGTGATCATGGCCGTGATCATCATGTCCATGATCATGGTGTGGTTCGGTGTGGGCCGGAGCGTGCGAGGCATGGCACCCACAGCCTCCGCAGCCTGATGAAGCCTGATGATGGGTGGACATGGCGCACTCCTCGACGAACTGAATCCTTTAGCGTAGGCTAAAAGCTCCAGTCACTAGAGGATCAAGAGGCTTTGTGATGTCCCTTTTGACAATTGGCAAACTGGCCGAAGCAACCGGCGTCAAGGTGCCGACCATCCGCTATTACGAATCCGTTGGCCTGCTGCCCGAACCGCCCCGCACTGACAGCAATCGCCGCCTGTATGATCAGGAAACGGTTCGCCGCCTGCGCTTTATCCGCCATGCCCGCGAGATGGGGTTTGAAACCGACGCCATCCGCGATCTGCTGCGCATGGCCGCCCAGCCGGATCGCTCCTGCCGACAAGCCGACGGGATTGCCCGGGCGCACCTTACGGCGATTGATGACAAGATCGCCCGCCTGACGGCGCTGCGCGATGAGATCGAGCACATGCTGGCCGATTGTCCGCAGGATCATATTTATAGCTGCAAGGTGATCGAGGTGCTGGCCGATCACAGCCATTGCCTGCATGCGGAGCATTAGAGCGTTTTCACACCGAACGAAAACGCTCTTCCCTTTTAGTGCCGCATTTTCCGAGCCGTTGACCGGAGACGGTCAACTTGAAAATGCTCTAAAGAGAGGCTGGCTTTCAGATACCGCCACGACAGAGGAAATCGACCAGCGCGCGGTCATGGATCACACTGTGTTGTTCCCACCAGGCGGCGATCTGGCCGGGCACATCCATCCCGTCGGACAGTCCGTCTTGTGAGACCGTTGTTTGCAGATCGCGGATCAAGTCGAGAAAATGGCGGTGCTGGTGATGATGGCTGCCGCGATCCGGGTAATGGACATCGTCCATCAGCTTTTCTTCATCGGCAAAATGGGTGGCAGCAAAAACCTGCAGGGCGGCCAGAGACTCGGCAATCATCATCTGGTCGGCGGGCAAGGCGCGACAGCTTTGTGCTATGTGGTCGATCTTTTGGCGAAGCCCTCGGTGGTGGCCTTCGAGAAAGCTTTTGATGCTGAGCGTTTGTGGCTCGGAGGCTGTGGGGCGTAGGGACATGCGGGGCGTCTCCCTGCTGGGCTGGATACCGATTCGCCTGTCTTTCCGGGGCGTTCCGTCCGGGGGATTTGATTTGTATGAACTATGATAGATGTCCGTTCCGGGGAAAATCCACAAAAGTTTTGAATGTTTACACGGTAGGGGTGGTTTGGCTGGACAGCTCCCCGAGTTTGGACTATCACCAAGCTGTTATACCGCTCGCCCCGTCACACCGTTGGGAGGGGAGTTATCCTGCAGGACAGGATGGCGCCATGTGACTGGATCCACCGGCGGTCGGCTATCGAGGAGAGCAGATTCATGTCCGTTACCGGCAAGACTTTGGGGATCGTTCTGGTGGGCCTGATTGGCCTGCTCAGCTATGTTGGCGTTTATGTCAGCGGTGCCATCGGCCTGCATGGCGTCGCCTATGCCGCCAGCTACCTTGGCGTTGCCTTGACCTTCACCATGCTGGTCGTGGTGTCGATCCTGGCCGCTGGCTGACGCTGCTCGGGGTATTGCTCGCGCCTTTCTGCGGAATGCCCCGGTCCGCCTGACGCCTGAAAAAAGCAGCGCATGGCTTTGGTCATGCGCTGTTTTTTCATGTAGGCGACATGAAAAAAGGGCGGCACCCTGACGGGGCCGCCCTTTTTATGCGTAAATCCTTTACAGCCAGATCCGCTTGTTCTGCAGATAGGCCCCCAGCTTGCGGTCTTCCTTGATGATGTGCTCGATCAGCCACGAGGCCAGAAAGTCGATCAGCTCCCGCTTCACCTGATCGGTCGGCGTCCGCAGATAGCTTTGGGCAAAGGTCAGGACCTTGTTGGTCAAGGCCAGGTGGATTTTGCGATGGCGATCAAGATCGGGATAGCCTGCGGCGGCCATCACCTTTTCCTCGCGACTGAAGTGGTCGCGAGTATACTCGATCAGTTCAAGCAAAATCTTGCCAACCACCTTTTCGCTCTGCGCTTCGGTGACGGCATCGTTCAGCTGGTTCACGAACTCGATAAGCTGCTTGTGGTCCTTATCGATTTCCGGTGCCCCAACGCTGAGTTGATCTCTCCAAACCAAGAGCGGCATCGCAGCCCCTTACACAACTTTTTGCGCCACACCTTCTCTTTTAGAGGATTTGCGACCAGAAGCCAACCAAAGCCTTGTCCGTCAAATGGCTTCTATCCGAAAGATATACGATTTGGTATTTCGGGGACGCCAGTTTTTCCGGCAGCGTGCCCATATCTGTGGCAAATCTTTGTGGCAAGAGAGATGATGTGATTTTAATGCATTAATAAACGGCAGAAACTGGCGCTATAGTCAGGAAACGCAGCCGGAGTCCGCTGTCGGTCATTGCAGCTTTTCGTCCAACCGCTTAAACTTGCGATCCAGGATTACAGGCCCGGCAGTATCTTGCGTTAAAGACAGTTCACACGTTTCATATGGTCTACCTTTTGTTATGCCGCAGCGTTGGTGCGTAAAGCCGGAACCGCTTTTGCGTACACCGCTCCAAGCAAGGAGAGTTCGCCCGTGACGGCCACTGCCCCCATGGCTGAACGGATTTTTGATGAAAGTGCGCTGAATGCACTGCCCGATGGCCTTGCAGTCCTGCGGGATGGCATCATTATCCAGACCAACCTTGCTCTTGCTGCCCTGATGAACTGCCCGGTGGATGTTTTGCTCGGCCGGGAATTCCAGAGCCTGATTGCCAGTGATGATCCCGATACCCTGCTGATGCGCCACCACCTGCATGAACTGGGGGGCCAGTCGATGCGGGTGCGTCTGCAGCGTGCCGGATTACCGCCATTATCGGTGGCCCTGACCCTGCGGCGGGGAATGGATGCGCCAATGCTGGGGGATGCGGCTCTGACCCTTGTCTCGGTGCGCGATGTCAGTTCCAGCACCGAAATTGAGCGCCGCCTGCGTGATGCCGAACAGCAATACCGGTCCATTTTTGAAAATGCGCAGGAAGGCATTTACCAGACCACCGAAAACGGCACCTATATCAACGTCAATCCGGCGCTGGCACGCATTTATGGCTATGAGCATCCCGGCCACCTGATTGACGAACTGACCGACATTGCCGGACAATTGTATGTTGATCCCAATGACCGCGAGACGTTCAAGGCCCTGATGGCGGCCAAAGGGGTGGTGCGTGATTTCGAAGCCCGGATTCGCCGCCGTGATGGCGCAGTGATCTGGATTACCGAAAACGCTCGCTGTGTGCGCGACCTGAACGGCGGCATTCGCTATTACGAAGGCACGGTCGAAGACATCACCGACCGCAAGCAGGCAGAAGAAAACATCCGCCTGCTGGCCAAGGCATTTGAAAGCGTTGCCGAAGGCATCGTTCTGCTGGATGTCCACGGGATTGTGCGGGCGGTCAACCCGGCCTTTTCCGCCATCACCGACTTTACCATCGACGAACTGCAGGGTGGGCCGCTGCGGCTGGTGGCAGAGGGGCTGCACGAAAAGAACTTTTTCGAAGGGGCCCTGCAACAGGTGCGCGAGACCGGGCACTGGCAGGGAGAAATCTTTTGCGAGCGCAATCACGCCGACCCGTTCCCCGGCGATTGCACCATTTCGGTGGTCCGTGATCCCGATGGCCGGATGACCCACTTTGTCCTGACCTTGCAGGATATTTCCCGCCGCAAGCAGGATGAGGAATACATCCGCTTCCACGCCAATTTCGACACCCTGACCCGTCTGCCGAACCGGCGGCTGGTGATGGACCGGCTGGAACAGGCGTTGCTGCGCTGCCAGCGAACCGGCGGGCGCGGGGCGATCCTGTTTCTTGACCTCGACCGGTTCAAACAGATCAACGACACCTTTGGCCATGCGGCGGGCGACCAGTTGCTGCGGCTGGTGGCGCGCCGTCTGAAGCATTGTGTTCGCCTGTCGGATACGGTGGGCCGCATCGGTGGAGATGAATTTGTCATCCTGTTGCCTGATTGCGGGCCGGGCAATATCGGATCCTATATTGCCGAAAAGGTGCTCTACAGCCTGTCCGAACCGTTCACCCTGATGGAAAGTGAACAATTCTGCATTCCGTCGATCGGCATTGCCTATTTCCCTGATCAGGGAACCACGGTCGAAGACCTGCTGCGCCATGCCGACATGGCGATGTACCACGCCAAACAGGGCGGCGAGCGGCGCTATTGCGTCTTTGAACCGTCGATGACCGAGCACCTGAACAACCAGCTTGGCATCGAAACCGATCTGCGGCTGGCGCTGGCGCGGGATGAGCTGGAACTGCATTACCAGCCCAAGGTGTCCTCGGGCACCCTGTCGCTGCTGGGGGCCGAGGCGCTGTTGCGCTGGCGGCATCCGGTTCACGGCATGATCAGCCCGGCCCGCTTTATTCCGCTGGCGGAAGAAACCGGCCTGATTCTGGCCATTGGCCGCTGGGTGCTGCGCAAGGCCTGTACCGATCTGCTGGCATGGCGGGAATTGGGGCTGGACCTGCCGAGCGTGTCGGTCAACGTCTCGGCCCGGCAGTTTTCCGACAGTACCTTTGTGCCGACCGTGCGGCAGGTGCTGGAACAGACCGGCATCGAGCCGCACCGGCTGGATCTGGAAATCACCGAAAGCGTCATGACCGGCGATGTCGAGCGGGCGGTGCAGATTCTGCTGCAACTGAAGGACATGGGGGTCACGCTGTCGATGGACGACTTCGGGACCGGCTATTCTTCGCTGAACTACATCAAGACCTTCCCCATTGATACGCTGAAGATTGACCAGACCTTTGTGCGCGATGTCACCGGCAGCCCCAAGGATGCCGCCATTGCCGCAACCATCATCACGCTGGCGATGAACCTGAACTTCAGCGTGGTGGCCGAAGGGGTGGAAACCGCCGAGCAGGCCGATTTCCTGCGCTCGCGGGGGTGTGACGTGTTCCAGGGCTACTGGATTTCACGGCCCTTGCCGGGCGAAGCCTTTGCCGATTTCGTTCGCAAGTCTCCGCCACGGGCGTAAGCTGTCGTGCGTCTGCTGTGCGCCGCTGTGGTGTGTCTTGTCGGGCTGATCGCAGCGGCGGGCGTTCGTGCCGATGACCTGCCGCTGGGGATCAAGGGACAGGATGACCGCATCGCGGTTGATGGTCGCCGGTATCCGTGGTCAACCATCGGGCGGCTGACGCGCGGGGATGGCTCGCTGTGTTCCGGGGTGCTGATTGGCCCCGATCTGGTTCTGACCGCTGCTCATTGCCTGTGGAATGATACCCGGCAGGGATGGGCTGCCACCGACGAGCTGTTCTTTGCCGCCGGATTGACCGATGACCTGCCGACGGCGCTGAGTGGGGTGGTGCGGACCCAGTGGCCGCGCGAGTACCATGGCCCCGGTGACCTGTCGCTGGACAACAGTGCCCACGACTGGGCCATTCTGACCCTGCGCGACCCGATTGGAACGCGGGCCGGTTGGCTGGGGGTCAGCGATCTGTCACCCGAGACCTATGACCGTTATCGACAGGCAGCCCCGGTGCTGATCCGGGCAGGCTATTCGGTTGACCGACGGGCAACGGTCCATGCCCATCTTGGCTGCCACCTTGTCGGCTGGGCACGCCCGGGGCTGTTGGCCCATGACTGTGACGCCACCGAGGGCGATTCCGGCTCGCCGGTGTTTGCCTATCTTGATGGCTCGTTCCGGGTGTTGGCGCTGCATGTTTCGACCTTCCGCGAGGGGTCGCCGGAGGTGTGGGGCGGAGCCATTCCTGCCGGGCCGCTGGTGCGCGAGGCGCTGGCAAACCGTGCCGTTCCAAACAGCGTGTTGGCCGGGGGGCAGCAGGGAGACGCGCCGCTGGCGTCGGGATTGCTGGCCATCTTGCAACGGGGCCATCCGACAGGCGGGGTGGCACCGTCCGGTCAGGGCGATCAGGGGAACACTGCGGCGTTCCGGTAGAGTATCAGGCCCGTTTCAGCGAGGCCCACAGCGAGGCGCCGACGATCAGGGCACCCCCGGCCCAGGCCATCATCGACAGACTTTCCCCCAGCCACAGCACGGCAAACACCGCCCCAAAGACGGGCTCGGTCCCCATCAGCAGGGCAACACGGGTGGGAGAGGTGCGGCGCAGGGCGTAATTCTGGGCGAAAAAGGCAAACATGGTGCAAAAGACAATCAAAAAGGCCGTTGCGGTCCAGAATGTCGGGTCAGAGGGCAACGGCGGCAGCCCGCCGGGCAGCAGCACGGTTCCAGCCAGCAGGCTGCCGATGCCGACCACTCCGGTCTGAACCGAGGTCAACGGCAGGGCCGGGACAGGATGGTCACGGGTCAATCGGGTGGTGGCGGTGACCATCAGGGCGCGCAGGATGGCGGCCAACACCATCAGCCCATCGCCGACATTCAGCGCAATGCTGGTGCCCGAGGTCAGCAGCCACGCCCCCAGCAGGGACAGCAGGGTTGCGGCAAGGCCGGTCAGGCTGGGGCGGGCGCGCAGGATCAGCCATTCGGCAAAGGGGGTAAAGACCACGCACAGGCTGATCAAAAAGGCAGCGCTGGAGGCCCGGGTCAAGGCGACGCCATAGGTTTCGCAGACAAAGATGGCGAGCAGGATCAGCCCGAGGGGGACGCCCGCCCGCAGTGTTTGCCAGGCCCGCTCTGCCGACAGGCCCCGCCACGAGGGGAGCAACAGCAGGGCGGTACAACAAAAGCGCACCGCCAGAAAGCCGAGCACCGGATAAATCAGTACCGCGGTCTTGGCCAGCCCATAGCTGGCCCCCCATACCATGGCGACCAGCAACAACATGCCTTCGGCCCCCCAGCGGCTGAAGGGTCCGTTCAGGGGGCTGGTCATGGTGTGGGCTCCTGTGGCTGTGTGACTGTGTTGCTGAGGTTCCTTTCTGTCAGATCGGGCGGCAAACGTCAGCCCCCCGGTTCGGGGGGCGAACCGGGGGGCGCGGGCGGTGTCGCAGGAGGACAGCTTACCACTCGACGGTGGCGTTGAGGGTAAAGCTGCGACCCGCCGAGACATAGGCGTCGGTCATGTTGGCGGTGCTGACCTTTTCCACATCGCTGAAGCTGATGACGCGTTCATCAAGCAGGTTGCTGACCGAGGCGCGCAGGGTCACCCATTCAACCGGGCTGTAATAGGCGTTCAGGTCAACGGTGGTGTAGGCTTTGGTGGTGTAATAATCGGGGTCACTGACCTGATCGTGGGCAAAGGCGTGTTTGGCGAGAATGCCAGCCCCCCACAGGGCATTCGAGGCATCATAGTTCAGCCCGACCTGCACGGTCAGTGGTGCCACCGAGTCAATGGCCGCGCCGGTTTCCTTGTTTTCACCCTCGGCATAGGCCAGCGAGCCGGACAGACGCCATTCCGGGGCAAAGGCCCATTCACCGGTGCCTTCGGCGCCATAGATGACCACCTTGTCGACGTTGATCGCCTGATATTGCCCGACTGTACCGATGGCGGGGGCGGCGATGGTCTTCATGTCGATGAAATTGTGATAGCGGTTATAAAAGCTCGACACCTGAAAGCTCGATCCGTCGTCGAACTTGCCACGGAAACCGCCTTCTACGCCCTTGCTGGTTTCGGCCTTCAGGTCCGGGTTGGGCAGGAATTCGTACTGGATCATGCCGCCGGCCACCGAATTGCGGAAACCGCTGTTGGCATCGTCATAGGGCGGAGCGCGGAAGCCGTGGGCATACTGACCGAACACCGAATAGGTCGGCGTGATCTTGTAAACCGCTCCCAGTTTGGGCGACAGGGCGGATTCTTCGACGTCCTTGGCCTGATTGGTAGTGGCGTTATAGGAATAGTACAGGTCCTGATCGGGCTTCAGGCGGTAATAGTCATAGCGCAGGCCGGGCGTCAGGGTCAGCGCCCCCAGCGAGATTTCATCCTGCCCAAAGACACCGCCCTGCAGGGTGTTGGTGTTGGGGAAAAACCGGCTGGGAGTTGGATTGCCCTCTGGGGTGGTGTTGCTGATCAGCGCACCACTGGCGTTCCAGCGGCTGTATTCGCGCAGGCGGTCGGTCATGGTGAAATCGGCACTCAGGCCATAGGTCAGCAGGTTGTCAACGCCGCCCCAGTCGGTTTTGGTGTTGAATTGTAAATCCCCGCCGAAAATGTCCTGCTCGCTGGTCTGGATGTACTGTTCATAGCCACCAGCCGAGCGGACGCGGATGCGGTCTTCGGTGCGCCGCAGGTGGGTGTAATAGGCTTTCCAGTCGATCTTGTCGAAGATGCCCAGCGGTTCATCGTGGGTATGCTGCAACGAAATCCGCGAGCGTCTGGTTTCGTCGGTGGCATCAACGTCGCTGTAGGTGGTGGTGCGCTCGCCGTAGATGTCGCTGTCGTATTTGCGCTGAAAGACTTCGCCGGTCAGGCCGATGCGGTCGGCACCATGGTCATAGACCAGTTTGCCGAGCATGTTGTTGCCGTTGTAGTCCTGCGGGCTGCGGCCCTTGAAATCGGTTTTGACGTCTTCGCCATCGCGGCGGGTGTAGGAGGCCAGCGCCGAGAAGTCGCCCGCCCGGGCGGCGGCGGTACCGGTTTCCGACCAGCTTTCATCCAGACTGTCAAAGCCGACCTTGGCCGAGGCATAGGTATCCTTGCCGTCGTGCAGGTAATCATCGGGGTCTTTGGTGGTGTAGGCCACCACCCCGCCGATGGCGTCCGAACCATAGAGAGCCGATCCGGGGCCGCGCAGGATTTCGACCTTTTTCAGCGAATCGAGATCAACCATGTCGCGGGTATAGGGGGTATAGCCACCCCCGCGCAGCAGTACACCGCCCGGCAGGTCGGGCAATTTGACGCCATCGACCATCATCAGGATGCGGTTGTCCTGAATGCCACGGATGTTGTAGCCGCCAGCGCCGCTGCGTTTGGAGTCATTGGTCACCGTGACCCCCGGCTCCATCTTGCCGAGTTCCTGCATCCGGTGGATGCCTTTGTCTTCCCAGTCGGTGCTGTCGATTACCGACACCACGGCGGCGCTGTTTTCCAGCGACTGTTCCGAACGGTTGCCGATCACTGCGATCTTGTCGAGCATCACGTCCGCGCGCGTGCTGGCGCTGGTGATCTGGACGCCACTATCGGTCACGCTGGCACTCAGGCCACTGCCTTGCAGGGCGGTCTGCAGCGCCTGAGTCAAGGTCATCTTGCCCTGCACCGACGGGGCGGTCTTGCCGTTGGTCAGCGCTTCGTTGAGCGACAAGGGCACTCCGGCCTGTTTGACGATGCTGTGCAGGGCTTGCGTCAACCCCTGCGCCGGAACCGAGAACGTGTATTCGCTGCTCTGGCTGGTTGCCGCCGGGGCTGCCCATGCCAGGGTCATTCCCAGCGGATGGGCAAGGATTACACCGATGGCTGTCGTCTGCAACAAGCCGGTCAGGCGGCGGCCTGGCCGGAACCCGAGATGTCGTGCAAGCATGGAATCCCTCAGCGTGTCTGTGCAGCGGCGGCGAGTGCGCGCTGTCTTGTGGGCCGTCGGAATACCGTTCCAGCGGCAAAAACTCACGCTAATAAGAATTACTTGCAACAACACGGCAAGGCGGACTTCATTAAGATCGCTTAAGCATCGGCTCCTACAGCACCAGTTGCAGGGCAATCGCCGCCATCACCGCCGCGATACCGCCTTCCAGCAGTCGCCACGACAGCGGGCGGGCAAACACCGGCCGCAGGCGGGTTGCGCCATAACCAAGGGCAAAAAAGAACAGCAGCGAGGCCAGCGACGCCCCGGCGGCAAAGGAAAATTCATGGCCGGGATAGCGGGTGGAGATGGTCCCCAGCAGCATCACCGTATCAAGGTAGACATGCGGGTTCAGCCAGGTCAGCGCCAGACAGGTGATCAACGCTTGTTTCAAAGGAACCGCACTGCCCTGTTCGATCAGCAGGGCATCCGACGAGGTCAGTGCCGAATACAGGCTTTTCAGGGCATACCACAGCAGAAAAGCCGCCCCGCCATAGCGCATCACCGGGTCCAGCCATGGCAGCAGCGCCGCCACTTGCTGGAAACTGGTCACCCCCAGCGTGATCAGGATGGCATCGGACAGGGCGCAGGTCAGGCAGATGATGAACACATGTTCGTTGCGCAGTCCCTGCCGCAGCACAAAAGCGTTCTGTGCGCCGATGGCGACAATCAGGCTGAGCGAGGTGGACAGGCCGGTAACAGCCACGGCGAGAGAGGGCGAGAGCACGGGAGACTCCAGTATCAAACGAATGTTGCCTGCCGACCCTATCCACAGCATCCCATTCAGGATACTTAAAGATCCTTACCTGTCTTAAGGATGGCTTAAGAGATGCTCGACTATGCCGCACTGCGGGCAATGGCGGCGGTGATCACCACCGGCAGCTTTGACAAGGCCGCCCACAGCCTGAACGTCACCTCGTCGGCGATTTCCCAGCGGGTCAAACATCTGGAAGAACGTCTGGGTGTGCCGCTGATTGTGCGCGGCACGCCGTGTACGGCCACCGAAACCGGGGCCTGGCTGTGTCGCCATATGGATCAGATCGACCTGCTGGAACATGACCTGTTTCAGAACCTGCCAGCGCTGGCGCATTTGCAGACGCCTCTGCCACAGGTGACGGTGCCGGTGGCGACCAATGCCGACAGTCTGGGATCATGGTTCCTGCCCGCACTGGCTGAAGCCAGCGAGCGCAGCGGGCTGTTGTTCCGGGTGGCGGTCGATGATCAGGACCATACCGCCGACTGGCTGCGGCGGGGCGAAGTGCTGGCCGCCGTCACCAGTCTGGCAACGCCGATAACCGGCTGCCGTTTGTCATCGCTGGGGGTGTTGCGCTATTACGCCTCGGCCAGTCCGGCCTTCATCTCCCGTTATTTTCCCGATGGGGTGACGGTCGAGGCTCTGGCACAGGCTCCGGTGCTGACCTTTAACCAGAAAGACCGTTTACAGGAACAGTGGATGAGGCAGGCGATGGGGCAGGTGGTCCCCTATCGCACCCACTGGCTGCCTTCGACACAGGCGTTTGTCGATGCCAGCGTGATGGGGATGGGGTGGGGGATGAACCCGGCGCAACTGGCCGCCGAGCATCTGGCCAGCGGTCGTCTGCTGCCGTTGATCCCCGATACGCCGCTGGATATTCCCCTGTACTGGCAAATCAGCCGTCTGGCTGCCGACGGGCTGGCCGGATTGACGCAGGCGGTTCAGCGGGCGGCGCGGCGGGCGTTGCTGCCTGTCTGACTCCCTGTTTTAGAACCTGTTGTTACCGGTGGAATCTCTTTATGCTTCCCTACTCTTTGGCATGGTTTATTGGTGGTGATGGTGTCGGTTTCCCCGGTTGCAGACGCGTCGGTTCTGGTGGTGGACGACGAAGAAGGCGTGCGCAGTTTCCTGTCGCGCAGCCTGATCCGGCGCGGCTGGGCGGTGGAAACGGCGGGCAGCGCCGAAGACGGTGCAAAGCTGCTGGATGCCACCGCCTTTGACCTGATCATCCTTGATATCGCCCTACCCGGTAAGTCAGGTCTGGAATGGCTGCGCGAGCTGGAAGACGCCGGATTTGCCGGGGAAGTGATCCTGATCACCGCTTTTGCCGACATGAACACCGCCATTGATGCCCTGCGCGCTGGCGCATCGGACTTCGTGCTGAAGCCGTTCCGGGTCGAACAGATCGTCAATGCGGTGGACCGCTGCATGGAACGTGCCCGGTTGGCACGGGAAAACTTTGTCCTGCGCCGTCAGTTGGGACAACTGGAGACCCCGGACTCCCGGCTGGACGAGATCGTCGGCCCGTCTCCGGCGATGGCCCGGCTGCGGGCGCTGGTGCAGCGGGTGGCGCCGACGCCATCGACGGTGCTGATTCAGGGCGAATCCGGGGTGGGCAAGGAACTGGTGGCGCGGGCGCTGCACCAGTTGTCGCCGCGTGCGGCCTTGCCCTTCGTGGCGGTGAATTGCGCCGCCATCTCCGCCGACATCATCGAAGCCGAGCTGTTCGGCCACGTCAAAGGCGCGTTCACCGGAGCGCGGGAGGCGCGCAAGGGGCTGTTTTACTACGCCCACGGCGGGACGCTGTTTCTCGACGAAATCGGCGAGCTTCCGGCACCGTTGCAGTCCAAGCTGTTGCGGGTGCTGGAAGAACGGCGCATCCGCCCGGTCGGCAGTGAACAGGAAGTTCCGGTTGATGTGCGGGTGATCGCCGCCACCAACCGCGACCTGAAAGCCGAAGTGGCGGCGGGCCAGTTCCGGCAGGACCTGTTTTACCGTCTGGAAGTGATGACCCTGACCGTGCCGCCCCTGCGTGAGCGGGTCGAGGACGTGCCCGATCTGGCGGCCCTGTTCATGAAGACCGTTTCCGAGCAATTGCGCACACCGCCGTTACCGCTGACCGCCGAGACCACACAGGTGTTGATGCGCCATAGCTGGCCGGGGAACGTGCGCGAGCTGCGCAATTTTGTCGAACGGTCGTTGCTGTTCGGAGAATTCCCGCTGGAAGACCTGCGCTGCGGCGCCCGCGAGGCCGGCAGCGACAGCCTGTTGTTGAGCGAGGTCGAAAAGCGCCACATCCTGATGGTGCTGCGCCAGTGCGGTGGCAACAAGACCTGGGCCGCCGAGCTGTTGGGAGTATCGCGCAAGACCCTCGACCGCAAATGCACCGAATGGGGGGTGTGATGCCGCCGCCGTTGGGGTTGTGGCCATCCCTGCGGCTGGCCTTTGCCCGCTCGGTGCGTTTCAAGCTGCTGACGCTGGTGCTGGCGCCGCTGTTGCTGGGGGTGCCGGTCCTGCTGCTGATCGTTTGGCTGTGGGGCAGCCATGGCTATGACCAGATGCTGATCAGCAAGGTCGGCTCGGACCTCGGGACCGCTCGCCAGTATTTCGACCGCGTGCAGAACGATATCCTGCGGGTGGTCGAAGGCTTTGCTTCGTCGCACCGGCTGGTGCGTTCGATGGAGCAGGAAAATACCGAGCTGATCCGCGAGGCGCTGTCTGATGCCGCCGAGCGCGAGGGGCTGGATTACCTGTTGCTGCTCGATACTCAGGGACAGGTGCGCACCGGCACCGGCATTCCGCTCCGCCATGATCGGGCGGCATGGAAAACCGTGCGTGAAGCCCTGCGCGGTCGTCCGATGTACGGGCTGGAGGTGTTTAGCGCCGCCCAGTTGGCGGCGTTGAACCCGATGCTGCCGGACCGCGCCCGCATTGACCTGCTGCCCACCCGCAACGCCCGTCCCGATGAGCGCACCGCCGAAGATCGCGGCCTGATGATTCAGGTGGCGGCGCCGATTCTGGGGGCGCAAGGGGAACTGCTGGGGGTGGTCGAGGGCGGCATTCTGCTCAACCGCAACCTTGATATCGTTGACCATCTGAATGCGGTGGTCTATCAGGCGGCATCCTTGCCAACCGGCAGTCAGGGAACAGCGACCCTGTTCCTTGATGACGTGCGGATTGCCACCAATGTGCGCTTGCTCGGCGACCGGCGGGCGCTGGGCACGCGGGCGTCACAGGTGGTCTCTGACAAGGTGCTGGGCCATGGTGGAACCTGGCTGGGGTCGGCGTTCGTGGTCAACAGCAGCTATATTTCCGGCTATGAGCCATTGACCGATACCTCGGGCCAGCGGGTCGGGATGCTGTATGTCGGCTTTCTCGAAGCCCCGTTGCAGGCGTCGTTGTACTGGGGGCTGGCGTGGCTGTTTCTGGCTTTTGTGCTGGTGTCGGTGCTGGGAACGCTGGCCGATTTGCGCTGGGCGCGGGCCATCTTCCGGCCTCTCGAAAAGATGGATGCCATCATTGCCCGCGTGGCCTCCGGCGATGACAGCGCCCGTCTGGGACCAACTGCCCGGCAGGACGAACTGGGCCACCTGTCACGCGCCTTTGACCATCTGCTGGACGATCTGGCGGCCCGGCAGGCAGAGTTGCAGCGGTGGAATCAAGCGCTGGATCAAAAGGTTGCTGAACGAACCACCGAACTGGAGCAGGCCAACGCCACCCTGAAACGGGCACAACAGCATCTGGTGATGACCGAAAAGCTGACCGCCATCGGTGAACTGACCGCCGGTGTCGCCCACGAGATCAACAACCCGGTGGCGGTGATTCAGGGCAATCTCGACCTGCTGCGCGACGTGCTCGGCCCCGATGCCGAGCCGGTGCAGGAAGAGCTGCGCCTGATCGACCAGCAAACCCAGCGCATCCACGCCATCGTCACCAAGCTGTTGCGCTTTGCCCGCCCCGGCGACTATGCCGGCCATGCCGAAGACGTGACGGTCAACAGCGTCATCACCGACTGTCTGGTGCTGACCCGCCACAACCTGAACCGCGCGCAGGTGCGGGTGGAAACCCGGCTGGAGGCCACCGGCTGCGTCGAGATCAATCGCGGTGAAGTGTTGCAGGTGGTGATCAACCTGCTGGTCAACGCCCTGCACGCGATGGCCGAGGGTGGGGTGTTGACGCTGGAAACCGCCGACCTCCAGCACGACCCCGCCGACCCGGACAGCTTTGATGGCGCGGTGATCCGGGTACGCGACACCGGATCAGGCATCGCCCCCGCCGACCTCGACCGGATATTCGACCCGTTCTTTACCACCAAAAAGCAGGCCGGAACCGGGCTGGGGCTGTCGATCAGCTACGCCATCCTGCAACGCTATGGCGGGCGGATCACCGTTGACAGCATCCCCGGCGAGCAGACCACCTTCACCCTGTGGCTGCGCCGTCAGGCCGAGTACAGCGACAGCCCCAGCGCACCACTGTTTGCCGCCCGGTTCGAGGGGGAGTAGGGGGGTGCTGGGAGCAAAGGGGATGTGGAGCGCTGCTCCACACCTCGCCGGGGCCTTGAGGCCCCGGACCCCGTTTTGTTGAGGTTGGGGAAATGGGGGGATCGGTCCCCGGATGGTGCGAGTGGTGGTTTGCTATTTATCCTCAATTACCGTGCGCAGTGCGTTCAGATTGAAGCCGGAACCTCTCCCCCATCTTTCCAAAGGACAGTGCGACCAAGGTAAATCCTTGGCTTGAGCGGGGAACTTTCGGAATCAATTAGGCGAACCGGTTAATAACGCGCCTGAAACACCGGCTGTTGCCCAATGGCTCGTTGCCGGTCGTCCAGTTCTTGCAGCAAGGTACGCTTTTCAGGAGTCCGGCGCGCACCATCGTTCGCCGGAGCTTCGATCCCCAGCGCGGCTTTGCGTTGACTCAAGGCCGCGGCATAGTCGGCAAAGATGATGGTTTTCATTTCACCCAATCCTGCACGGTGCGCGTGCTGACACTCCCTGTTCGCACAGCTCTGTCCATCATAAAGCACTGCTCCACCGCCGACACCGCAACCCAGTAATTTGATATTCAAAGAGAAAACGGGGGTTCGGGGGCATTTTCCCCCGAATGGGTGCGGGCGATAGCCTGCCATTGACCTGCTATATATTTACCTTCGAACTTTTACCGCCGCCCCTTTGCAGGTCACGGTACTCCAACAAAGACGGCCATTATTATTTGGCCCTGTGTCATCGCAGGAATAGTCAAGTATGGCATTACCGCCCAAGCGCATGGTCATGATCTGCAACTGCTCGGTGGCATCCGCGCGGGACGGCGGTGGATCCAGTAGCAGGCGCTTGCAGGAGCTGGCCTCCACGGGGGCGATAAAGGCCATCTTGCCGGATTTGTCAGCGTCTACAGGAATAAGCTCAACCTTCCGTGCATCAGCCCGCTCTGCCGGATGGACCGTTTTCACATCCAGAATGTTCACATAGGGAGTGCAAGCGCCAAGGCCCACCAGCAATACAGAGAAAATCAAACGCTTGATCATTCACCCGGTCTCGGAAATCCATAGGTGGATGGTATGGTGCCAGCGCGACTCTGGATTGGCAAGTTTGATCCAGGACATCAGTTGGTATGCATCACTCTCTGTTCGAACAGGTTCGTCCATCATAAAACACGGCCCTGCCCCTCGCCGTGGCCTGCAGGCACCGGACACCATGGCTCTAAATCTTCAAAGAAAAAATGGGGCTCGGGGGCATTGGCCCTCGAATGGGTGCGGGCGATAGCCTGCCATTCCCTAAAGCAAATCCCGAGCAGATGGACACATCTGCGGCGACGTATTTGCTTATGTAACAAGTCATTAGAGCATTTATCGTGATCCTTGGAGACCGAGAAATGCTCTCATGAAAGAGTGGTGTCCCCGGCGGGATTCGAACCCACGGCCCCAGGATTAGGAATCCTGTGCTCTATCCGGCTGAGCTACGGAGACAACCTCCCCGCCTTATAGCAACAACAGCGGCGGGTTGAAAAGACTTTCTGTGGCGGTGCCGCAGATGGCTGCGGCCTAGCTGGACTGGCTGGCAATCAGGCGCTCGACGCGGGCGATGTTTTTCTGGATGACGTGGATGTTCCGGGTCATGCCAACCATGGTGTAAATTTCCAGCGCCTTGGAAAAGCATTCGGTGGCTTCGCGCAACTGGCTGACGTCGCCACTGCGCTTGCCCTGCGCAAAGCGGACGGCACCGATGTTGTTCATCACGTTGGCCCAGCGGCGGGGATCTTTGTCGCGGGACCAGATGCGGGTGGCGGCGGTGAAGAACATCACCGCCCGTTCGGCGATTTCGGCGTTGCCGGAAAATTCGGCGACCTGCCCCAGCAGGCTGCCGATGCCGGTTTGCAGGTCGGCCCAGCGGTCGGGGCGGGTGACCGAGGTCCAGACCTGCGCAGCCATGATGAACGCCTGCGCCCCTTCCTTCATGTGCGAGGTGTTGTTGCTGCGCTTGGACAGCCGTTGCAGGGCGCGGCCCAACTGGACGGATACCTGCGCACTTTCTTCCGGCAATTGCTTGTGCTGGTAAAACCGGGCGGCCTGACGCAGGGACTGGACGGCATTGGTCAGAGTGGTTTCGTCGGTATCGCCGTGCGACAGTTCGCTGAGGATATCGCCGTAATGCAGGCTGGCGGCGGCGCGGTTGGCGGGTGACAGGCTTTCGATGCTGCCGGGAGCAAGGCAGGTGCGCAGGATTTCCGAGGCACGCAGCAGGGTTGGGCGGTGGCCGGTGCGATAGGCCATTTCCGACATCATGGTGGCATAGAGGATGGCGGCACGGACCTTGCCGCCGACGGGCCAGGCGATGCCGCCATCCTGCAACACCAGATCGACGGCATTGATGGCGGTGCGCAGGCGGTCGAGGCGGTGTTTGCGGTCGTGGTCCGTGCTGAGTTGCAGGGCGGCCAACGCCCCGCCCAGCGCCAGATCGACGGTGGTTCCCGGCGGCACCGGCAGGTCGAGGGAGTCACCTGCCAGCAGCTCGCCAGAGGCAAATTCGCCTTCCATCTGGCGTGGCAAGAAGCGCAACCGCAGGGCGCGGCCATCGATGACTTCCCCCCACACCAGCACCTGACAGTCGCTGGACTCCAGCAGAGAGCGCCCCTTGTTGACGGCGGCGGCCAGCGACACTGGCACTTCCTCGCTGTCATCAACCGGGCCGATCGGAGAACTGGCCATCTGCACGATCAGGCCGCTGCGTCCACCAATGGCTTCGGCAACGCTTTGGGTCAGCGACAGGGTGGTGTCGTTGTAAAACGGCGCAACCAGAATGGCAAAGGCCGACGTTTTGGGGGCATCGGCGTTTACGGCTCGTTGCCCATCCGGGTTTCTGGCCTGGTTCTTGGCTGTAGTCGCCGGAGTCGACCATAACCGCAGCAGGCTATCCCAAAGCCCCATCCGTCCAATACCTCTTTGTCATTTTTACCGAAGAGCGAGGCTGATGCTGGCTCTCCGTGGTCTAACCATGATTGCTGTGTGTATACCATTGCTCCGCGCTGATTGCGCGAGAAACCGGTCGTTCTGTGTGCTCATCATGATCCGGGTGAGCAGGCGTCCCCATACTATTGATTTTGTGTCTGATGGGCAAGATTGCCTGTTTTGCGTGAAAACGATCTTTCCGATGATGGGTGGCAGGCTGGCGATCCGGACATTTCAGACCAGGGGGAGGGGGGGGCTCAGCGATGATCATCACAGGCCACAAAAGAATCATGCAAATCTTGCAGCCCTTTTGGATGATATCCGGGGTATGATGACGGCCTCGCCCGCGGTCGGCAATTCACGGGCTTCTCTCTTAACGGTGTGTGTGTCCTCTATGCCTCGTCTGGAAGTTCTCTCTGCCGTTCCTGCTGCATCTGCTGCGGGTGGGGCTCCGATATTGTTTGTTCATGGTGCTTTTTGTGGTGCCTGGGTGTGGCAGGAACACTTCCTGCCGTTTTTTGCCGAACGCGGCTGCCCGGCCTATGCCGTTTCCCTGCGCGGACATGGCACCAGCGAAGGCTATGCGACCCTGCGCGATGCCTCGCTGGCCGATTACATCGAAGACGTCCGTTCGACCGCTGCCGAGCTGGAGCAGGAGCACGGGCGCGCGCCGGTGCTGGTCGGCCACAGCATGGGCGGCATGGTGGTCCAGCGGGTGATCGAAGCCTATGACACCCGCGAGCTGATGCAGCACAAACGGGCCGCCGCCATGGTGCTGATGTCGTCGGTGCCGCCGGGCGGTCTGCTGGGGACCAGTTGGCACATGATGCTGAAGGACCCGTGGCTGTTCTGGCAGATGGGGGCGATTCAGGCATTCGGGGCCGGAGCGGCCACCGTGGACGGCGTGCATCGGGCGATGTTTACCGGCGATGCGCCGGTTGAACTGACCGCTGCCTATCTGAGCCGCCTGCAGGAAGAGTCCATGCGGGTGCAGTTCGACCTCAGCACCGCACCGTCGCCAGTCTCGACCAATGGCAAGGCGATCCCGACACTGGTGATCGGGGCGGAAGAAGACAACTTTGTCCCGGCGTGGATGGCGCAGACCACCGCCCGCCATTACACCGCGCCGTGCCACATTCTTCCCCGCGAAGGCCATGCGATGATGCTGAGCCACAAGTGGCCCGATGCCGCCGGGGTGTTGGCAGGCTGGCTGGCCGAACAGGGATTGTGCCCGCAGGAATAAGCCGCCACCCGCCCTGACAGCGTCAACCCAGAACGCAAAACGCCCCGGACGGTCATCCGGGGCGTTTTTTTTGTGTCGAATGGGCGGCAGGTCGTTATTTGTAACGGGCTCGCAGCGAGCGGTTGGCGGCGCTCAGGACGGCATGCAGGCTGGCCTTGACGATGTTGGTGTGGCGGCCAACGCCGAACAGCGGGCCCTTGTCATCGACGATGGTTTCCAGATAGCAGATGGCGTGGGCGTCAGCCCCCGAGCCAACCGAATGCTCGTGGTAGTCCAGCACCTGAATCTGAATGCCGAACGCGGCCTTCAGTGCGTTGACAAAGGCGTCAATCGGGCCGTTGCCAGTGCCTTCGACCTTGACCGACTCGCCGCCCTTTTCAACGGTGGCGACCAGGGTCCGCTTGCCGTCGCTGCCTTCGCTGCCGGTGACCGGGACGGTGGTGTATTCGACCAGACGCCACGGAGACTCTTCGGTGCCGCTGGTCAGGTAATCCGTTTCAAAGGCGTCCCAGATTTCGCCCGGGTTCAGTTCGCGCTCTTCGGTGTCGGTGATGCGCTGGATGGTTTCCGAGAACTCGATCCGCAGCTTGCGCGGGGTTTGCAGGCCGTGGTCACGTTCCAGAATATAGGCAACGCCACCCTTGCCGGACTGGCTGTTGATGCGGATCACCGCTTCATAGCCACGGCCCACGTCGGCCGGGTCGATCGGCAGGTAGGGGACTTCCCATTCCGCCTGATTCGACTTGCGCAGGGCGGCCAGACCCTTGGAAATGGCATCCTGATGCGAGCCGGAGAAGGCGGTATACACCAGTTCGCCAGCATAGGGATGGCGCGGGTGGACCGGCAGGCGGGTGCAATATTCCGATACCTCGACCAGCGAGGCGATGTTGGCCACGTCCAGCTTCGGGTCCACCCCTTGGGTGAACATGTTCAGCGCCAGCGTCACCACATCGACGTTGCCGGTGCGCTCGCCGTTGCCGAACAGGGTGCCTTCAACGCGGTCGGCTCCGGCCATCAGCGCCAGCTCGGCGGCGGCGACTGCCGTACCACGGTCGTTGTGCGGGTGAACCGAGATCACCAGCGCATCCCGGTTCTTGACGGTGCGGGCGAACCATTCGATCTGGTCGGCATAGATGTTGGGCGTCGACATTTCGACGGTGGCCGGCAGATTGATGATCAGCGGATTGTCGGGGGTGACGCCCAGGGCTTCCATCACCGCTTCGGTGATGCGGACGGCGAATGGCAGCTCGGTGCCGGTGAAGCTTTCCGGGCTGTATTCATAGCTTATTTTGGTGATCCCGGCCATGTCGGCGGCCAGCTCGCGGATCAGGCGGGCACCCTTCAGGGCGATGTCGATGATGCCGTCTTCTTCCAGCCCGAACACCACCCGCCGCTGCAGGGTCGAGGTCGAGTTGTACAGGTGGATGATGGCGTGCGGCGCACCCCGGACGGCCTCGAAAGTGCGGGCAATCAGCGATTCACGGCTTTGGGTCAGCACCTGAATGGTGACGTCCTGCGGGATGCGGTTTTCTTCGATCAGCATCCGCACAAAGTCGAAATCGGTCTGCGAGGCGGCGGGGAAACCGACTTCGATTTCCTTGAAGCCCATGGCGATCAGGGTATCCCACAGGCGCAGCTTGCGTTCCCAGCCCATCGGCTCGACCAGAGCCTGATTGCCGTCGCGCAGGTCAACGCTGCACCAGCGCGGAGCGGTGGTGATGGTGCGCGACGGCCATTGGCGGTCCGGCAGGGCGACGGGGGCGAACGGGCGGTACTTGGTGGTGCAATCAACAGTGTTCATCGGTTCACTCGATCTGAAAAGACGGGTCATCATGACGGAAGCAAAGCGGCGGGCGGCTGGCTGCAACAGTCGCCGGGGCACCGCTGACCCCGGCGACTGCTGGTAAGTCGTCGCAGGGCGTCAGCGCGGGCCCGGTGGCCGGGCGTCATGGAACAGGTCGCGGACGGACAGATGCCCCCCGGTGAAGGGGACGAAGCCGACGTGGACGGGAACAGGAACGAGAAAGACGAACAGAACACGGCGTGTCTCGGTACAAGCAGGCCGGCGGTGCGGGGAGTGCCCTGTGGGCGGAGATACAGACCGTCGGCGATCCTTGGGGGTATCCCGAGCCTATCGGGATACGGGCGAGCTTTTTCCCGGCGTCCTGATCAGGACACCGGGCTGATAAGGCCCAGAAGGAGGAATGGCCGGATGTGGCTGTTCATGTTCATGCCCGACACCATGACAGAGCTTTGTGCGAGAATCAACCGCCTTTCACGTCTGTTGCCAGAGAAAGCCGGTTGGGGATTGTGCGGGATAAATTATGGCTATGCCCTTATTGGACGCATTCGGCATGTTCGTGATCCGATTATACGAAAGCTCCCTTTGCATCCGGGGGCTTTTGTTCACACATTGGATTAACAAAATAGAGAGAGCTTGCACGTTATAAGAGCTTTGATGGTTTGGAACAGGCTCGTTCGGGAGTGCGGTTATGGGACGCTCTGTTGGAGATTCTGCCGGTTTTCCCCTGTGTTTGCCCACCTGGACCCGCCGGGCGTCGATGACCGATGCCACGGCGCAAGAGGTCGAGGCGTCTTCGTTGACGCTGCTTCTCCACACGGCGTTTGAGCATGCCCCCGACGGCATGGCCTTTGCATCGCTGGACGGTGTGTTGCTGACCGCCAACCGCAGCCTGTGTTCGATGCTGGGGCTGAGCGAGCCGGATGTTCTGGGGAAATCGCTGTTCGAGCTGCTGGAACCCCGCGCCGCCGAAGCCCTGAAAGCCCGCCTGTCGCTGTTGCAAACAGGGGCCCAGCGGACCTTCAGCCGCGATTGCCAGACCGTTGGCCGCATGGGGCGACCTTTGTGGCTGGGGCTGTCGGTGGCGGTGATGCGCGATGCCCAGGGGCAGACGGCGGGCGTGATCGTGCAGGCCCGCGACATCACCGACAGCAAGCAGGTCGAACGGGTGCTGCTGGCCAGTGACCGCCGGTTCCGCACCATTTTCAACGCGCTCAGCGAAGGCTTCATTGAAACGACCCCGGACGGAACGGTGGTGGACCTGAACCAGCCGCTGTGCCGGATGCTGGGCTACGGGCGCGAAGATCTGGTTGGCAAACAGATCTTCTTTGTGCTGGACGAGGCCAGCCGGGGGCGGATGCAACGGGCGCTGCTGGAACCGCAGGCCGGAGCACGATCCTATGAGGTCACCTTGTGCCGCAAGGATGGCGAAGGCATTCCGGCGCAGGTCCTGTCAACGCCGCTGACCGATGACAGCGGGGCGCTGCTGGGGATGATGGCGATCGTGCTGGATGTGCGGGAACGCAATCAGGCTTTGCAGGCCCTGCGCGACAGCGAACAGCGCAACCGGACGCTGGTCGAGGCGTTGCAGGACGGGCTGGTGATGATCCGCGATCAGCGGTTTCATTACGTCAATCCGCCGTTTGCCACCATGCTGGGCTATGCGCCGGGCGATTTGATCGGGGTGCCGGTCCGGCGCTTTTTGCTCGAACAGACAGACTATCTCCACGGCTTGCCGCAAGGGGAAGCCGAACTGACCTTTGTCGGGCAGGATGGTCGGCAGGTGGTGGCGCTGATCAACGGCGGTCTGGCGCAAGCCAGCGACCAGCCGGGGGGCCTGCTGATTGCCACCGTGCGCGATGTGACCGAACGCCGCCGCATTCAGGCCGAGGTGCGCAAGCTGTCGTGGGCGGTTGAACACAGCCCGGCCAGCGTGATGATCACCGACCGGTCGGGGCGAATTGAATACGTCAATCCGCAGTTCACCGCCGTCACCGGCTATCAAAGCGAAGAAGTTCTGGGCTGTTTGCCATCGATCCTGAAGTCAGAAGAAACGGCCAGTGACGTGCATCAGGGGCTGTGGCGCAGCCTGTCGAACGGCGAACCGTGGAGCGGTGAGTTCCGCAACCGGCGCAAGGATGGGTCGCTGTTCTGGGATTACACCTCGGTGGCCCCGATCCGCAATGAAAGCGGTGAGGTCACCCACTTCGTGGCGGTCAAGGAAGACATCACCGCCCGCAAGGAAGCCGAGCTGCGCACATGGCGGCGGGCCAACTTTGACGCGGTGACCGGCCTGCCCAACCGGGTGCTGTTCATGGACCGGCTGTCGCAATCGCTGACCCGTGCCCAGCGGAATGGCGAACCGGTGGCGGTGATGTTCATCGACCTTGATCACTTCAAGGCGGTCAATGACACCCTCGGCCACGAAGCGGGTGATGCCGTCCTGCGCGGGGTGGCCCGGCGTCTGGAAGAGTCCGTGCGCGACAGCGACACCGTGGCCCGTCTGGCCGGGGATGAATTCATGGTGATCCTGCCGTCTCCGGGCGATGAAAAGGATGTGACCATTGTCGCCGAACGGATTCTGGATGCCCTGCGACAGCCGTTTCTGGTCGATGGCGACAAGGAGGCCTACATCGGCGGCTCGGTGGGGATTGCGCTCTATCCCGAAGACGGCACCGACCCGCACGCCCTGATCCGCAGCGCTGACCATGCGATGTATCGCTCCAAGGATGGGGGGCGGAACTGCTACCAGTTTTTTACCGCCGAGATGAACCGGGTGGTGGAAGCCCGCATCCAGCTGGAAAACGACCTGCGGCGTGCGGTGCAGGGGGGCGAATTTGCCGTCCATTTCCGACCGGTGTTCAATCACCATCAGCGGTCGTTGCAGGCGGCGGCGGTGACGGTCCAGTGGGCGCATCCGGTGCAGGGGATTCTACCGGCGGACTCGTTCTGGGCGGTGGCCGAAGAGATCGGGGTGGTGGCCGAACTGGGAGACCTGATGCTGCGGCGGGCCTGTGTGCAGGCGGCTGTCTGGCGGGACAGCGGCTATCCGTTCCTTGGGGTGATTGTGCCTGTTTCATCGCGGCAACTGTCGTCATCGCCGTTCATGGAAGCGGTCGATCTGGCGCTGGAGCGATCGGGGCTGGAGGCGTCGGCCCTGTCACTGGCGATCCCCGAAGAGGTGTTGTTAAAGCTGACCCCGGTCAGCGAAGCGGCCTTGATGGCGCTGGCCGCGCGGGGGATACGGGTGATCGTGCAGGGCTTTGGATCGGGCTATGCCGGTTTGCATCAGCTCCGGCGATTCCCGTTTGCCGGAGTTGAGCTGAGCGACTCGGTGGTGCGCAGCATTGCCGAAGACCACGACGGGGGCATGATTGCCGAAGCGGTGATTGCGATGGCCCACAAGATGGGGCTGGCGGTCACGGCACGCATTCCGAGCCGTTTTCAGGGGGTTGGCGCGTTGCTGACCACCTATGGCGACTGGTTCGAGGGTGTGGTGTTGCCGGATACCTTGTCCGGGGCTGATTTCGAGGATGTGCTGGAAGCGCGTGGAGCACCGGTCCTGCCAGCGGGTTTGTGACGGGCACAAGGGGGGTTTTTGCCCCGCCTCCTGTGCGATGCGGAGGTGAAAAGCTGACCAGAAACAACGGGTTTTCGCCTTTGGTGAGCAGGTGCGGTCGTCTGTGTGCGGATGCAGTACATGCCTTTGATTTTATGGAATAAAAATGACTTCACCATAGAAAATATCAGGTTTCTGCGATATACTGAGCGGGTTGATGTGATCTTGCTGTCATCCGTTTTCTCAGGCCCTCTTCCCTTCGTCGTGCTGTGCTTCGGCGTCCAGGGCCTTTCGTCAGGAGGCCGCCATGTTGACCATTCAGGATTGTCTCGACCTGTGCGAACTGGACATCGATGAAGTCCTTGCCATCGCCCATCACGAACACCTGCCCGATATCGTTGCCATTGAAAAAGCTCATGCCTTGCTGAAGGAATCGTGGGGAGCCCCGGCGATCCGCCAGATGATCCTTGACGAGGTGCATGTGTGTGTCGAGCGTGGTGATTGCAGCGAGGCCGCCAAGGCGCTGGCGCTGCTGAACAGGACGTTCGTGGCCCATCCGGGTGGAGTTGACCGGCGCAGTGTGCCGCATCAAAGCCACCATCACTGAAAAAGTATCCCTGAAAGGGAAACGCTGGTCTTTCGGCTTGATCATGTGACAGAACAAGACGATAGACGGCTTTTCAGAGTGACTGTAAGCCCCCCGGATGCTCATCCGGGGGGTGTTTTTATGGCGATTGCGCAGGGTTTATTTGATGAAAACCGTTTATTGTCAGATGGTTGTTCTGTTGTGATGAACTGATGTTTATGTGCGGTTTATACTCTATCTATGGGCGATATATCTTTTGTCTATCTCGGTGATGTAGTGCATCTTTGCTCGTTTGCGGGTAGAGTGGCCGCACTTCTTCCCTGTTTTGTCATGACCGGCGACAGCCTTTCAGGCGGGAAGAAACGACGGTGTAAGAGGAGGCTCCCCTGACGGCTGACCTTGGAATTCTGCGGGATGATGTCACGGCCCGGCTGCGCTCTGCCGACCGGGCGGCAGGTCGCCTGCGCAATGATCCGTTGGTCTCGGACAGTGGAGATGTGCGCTCGCTGCGTCCCGGGCGGGTGGCCAGAGTGATGATTCTGGATGGCGAACGCGAACATCGCCACGAGATGGTGGTGGCCCTCCATGCCTGCTATGACGTCGAAGATTATCTGGACGGTCGGTTGGCGCTGGATCGGGCCTATACCCTGCGGCCAGACCTGATCCTGATTGACGAAAATGTCGGCCCGGATGGCGGATTACAGGTTATCCACAGCCTGGTGCGTGATCCGCTGCTGCGGGAAATTCCCTTTATCTGTACTACTGCTGTGGTGGATACCGGCTTTGCCACCGAAGCCTTGCGGCTGGGGGCCCGGCAGGTTCTGCGCAAGCCGTTCCGGGTGGGAGTGTTCTTGCAGGCGGTGTCCTCGACGCTCAATCGCCGCATCGAAGACAGTTGGGAAGAGCTGGAACCGGTCCAGCGGGACGCCCTGCGCAATACCCTGTCGGTCTTTAACGGCATCGCCGATACCCTGTCAGGGACCGCGGAATTACCGTTCCGGCAGGTCAAGGCCGGATGTGCCTCGCTGGTCGAGGCGGTGACCAATGCCCACTTCCGCGACGTGCTGTCGGGGGTGCGCGATTATGACAACTACACCTATGCCCACTCCTTGCGGGTGGCAACCTTTCTGGCTGTTTTTGGCCATGGAATCGGGCTGCGGGACAATGACCTGATGGTGCTGACCTCGGGCGGGCTGATGCACGATGTCGGCAAGATCGGCATTCCCCACCGCATTCTGAACAAGCCCGGACGGCTGGATGATGGCGAATGGCACATCATGCGCAGCCATGTGACGCGCACCGCCGATGTTCTGCGCTCGTGCATCGGTGTTCCCAACGGGGCTCTGGTGGTGGCTGAACAGCATCATGAAAAGCTGGACGGAACGGGGTATCCCAACGGCCTGAAAGGCACCCAGATCAACAATCTGGCGCGGATGGCCGCGATTTGTGATGTTTTTGGGGCTCTGACCGACCGCCGGGCTTACAAGGCACCGATGCCGGCCGAAAAGGCTTTGACCATCATGGTCAATATGGGGCAGGCCCTCGACCCTTATCTGTTGCGTCTGTTCCGGGACATTCTGCTTGATCAGGGAGATCAGCTTGAGCTGTAGGGAAGGGCGACAGGCGGCACCCCCTCAGTATGATCTTGCTGGGTCTTGATATTCTACGGTAAAACAGCGGGTGGACAGTTGGCGGTGTAACTGCCGTGTCTGCTCGGGCCAGCGCAACAGGGAAGCAATCAGAGAATGGGTGATCAACCGCACGTCCTGGTGGTCGAAGATGATCCGGCGACCCAGGCTCTTCTGGGGGCATATCTCAATGACGCTGGATACAAGGTCAGCGCCGCCGCAACCGGCGAAGCAATGCGGTCGATTCTGGCAAAAGCCTCGGTCGATCTGGTGTTGCTGGACCTGAACCTGCCCGATGCCGATGGCATTCAACTGGCCCATGGGCTGCGCAAGCAGTCGCGGACGCCGATCATCATTGTTTCGGCCCGTTCCGAAACGCGCGACCGTATCACCGGGCTGGAACTGGGGGCCGACGATTACGTCACCAAGCCGTTCCATCCGCGTGAGCTGGTGGCCCGTGTGCGCAATGTGCTGGGGCGTCTGGATGTGCGCAAGGAAGAACAGCCGGGGGTGGTGTACCGCTTTCAGGGCTGGCAGCTTGATTTGCTGTGGCGTCGCCTGATTGATCCCAAGGGCGAGCAGGTGTCGATGACCGGCACCGAATTCGACCTGTTGGCGGTGCTGGTGGCCCGCGCCGGGCAGCCGCTGACCCGTGACCAGTTGCTGGAAGCAACCGGAGCGCCGGGGCGTCCGGTCAATGATCGCTCCATTGATACCCTGATTTCGCGTGTGCGTCGCAAGCTGGGCGATACACGAGGTGGTGTGCGGATGATCGAAACCTGCCACGGCCACGGGTACCGTTTTTCGTGTGACGTTGAATAGAGCATTGTGCGAAAAGTGGGAACCGGTTTTCGCAACAACAATGCGGCATTGAAAAACCAGCATTGTGCGAAAAGTGGAAACCGGTTTTCGCAAAAACAATGCGACAGAACAGAAGGATAGGGCAGCGTGCCTGCGTCCGGTTTAACGCACGCTGCTCTAGGCTGCTGTTGTGCGGCTTTCCACCAACCAGCGCGCCCGCAGATCCTTCTGGGGCGCGCTGTTGCTTTTCCGGCCACTGACGACGATATAACCGGTTCCCGTTTTTTCCGTGATGCTTTAAAGGATCGTGCGAAAACGGGCAACCAATGGTCCCGTAATGGGTTATGACACAAGGAGCTGTCCTCCAATGGAATTTCGGATTGCTGTTGCCGGGGCCTCTGGCCACATTGGCCATGAGGTCCTCAACGTGCTGTGCGAGCACGAGGTGCCGTTTTCCGACGTTACGGCGCTGGCTTCGTCGGCGTCCAAGGGGATGGAAGTCTCGTATGGCGAAGACGATCTGCTGAAAGTCCACGGCCTTGAAGCCTTTGATTTCAAAGGTACCGACGTGGTGTTCTTTGCCACCGATGCCAAGACCGCTGCCAAATATGCCCCCAAGGCAACCGCTGCCGGATGTACGGTGATTGACCTGTCCGGTCAATTCCACATGGAACCCGGCGTGCCGCTGGTGGTGCCAGAGGTCAACGGCGATAGCCTGGCCGACTACCAGAAAAAGCACATCGTTGCCAATCCGCGCGCAGTCAGCATCCTGCTGGCGCTGTGCCTGAAGCCGCTGCACGAGGCGGCGGTGATCAAGCGGGTGGTGGTGGCGACCTATCAGGCGGCTTCGGCGCAGGGCAAGGCCGGGATGGACGAGCTGTTCCGCCAGACCCGTGGCGTCTATGTCAACGAATCGCCCGCCGACAGCAAGGAAGTCTACCCCAAGCAGGTGGCATTCAATGTCATTCCGCAGATAGACAATTTCCAGGACGACGGCTCGACGCGGGAAGAATGGGCTCTGGCCGCTGAAATCCGTAAAATCGTCAGCCCGGATATCGCCGTGCAGGCCACCTGCTGCACCGTGCCGGTGTTCATCGGCTATGGCATGGCGGTGACCATCGAAACGGAAAACCCGCTGAGTGACAAGCAGGCCCGTGACCTGCTGCGTCAGGCGCCGGGGCTGTCGGTGGTTGATCACCGGGTGGAAGAGGGCTACGTCACCCCGGCCGAAGTTCCGGGCGAAGACCCGGTGTTCGTGTCGCGCATTCGCCGTGACCCGACGGTTGAAAACGGTCTGGCCTTCTGGTGTGCCGGGGATAACCTGCGCAAGGGCGCGGCCCTCAATGCGGTGCAGATTGCTCTTACCCTGCGCGATGAGTATATCGACTAGAGCAGGGGGGGCGTTAAATGTGACGCCACAGGACACGACAGTTTGAAAAAAAAAGAGCGGGCGGTAGCCCGAACCCCCATTTTCTCTTTTATGATCAAAGGAATGGGGTCTGGGGCCGACTGGCCCCAGCGAGGTGTGGAGCAGCGCTCCACGTCCTTGCTTCCTTACTGTCGTGCCCTGTGACGGGAACCATGCTCACTTTTGCCTTGTGTGCAGGGCGGTCTGCGCATTTTGCGGCTAGACCTGCATTTTGCAACGCGCTTCGCGGTTTCGCCCGGCCATACAGAAAGGGTGAGATCGAGGTGTCTTTTGCAATCATATGAATTCATTCAATATTTATTTTAACCGGAAACCTGGCACGCTACCTGCTTAGTGTATTGGCGTAAGGGTGCCTCCCCTTAAGTCCCGCCTCCGGGTGTTGCTGTTGCGTGGATTTCCCCCTGTTTGCCACGCCAAGGTGCCCAGACAAATTGCTGTTTGTCTGGGACGGTCCCACCTTGACCCAGCGCTCCTCGGGCGGCCTGCGTGGCCATCGGTCTGGATAGCTTCCCCCCCCCCTGTCTTATCCAGCCGGTGGCCACGCCCATTTTTCACCACCACACACTCAGCAGAATGCCAACGGCGGACAGCACCAGCAGCCCGCCGGATGCCTGATTCAGATGGGATAGCCAGCGTTCGGTAAAGCGGTGCCGAACGGCACTGGCCAAAGCTGACAGGGTGAGCCACCACAGGGCCGAGCCTATGAACACCCCGATGATCATCAAGGTGCTGTGCAGCGGATCATCGCCGGGATGAATGGCCCCCAGTGAGGCAAAGACCGCCATAAAGGCCAGAATTGTTGCCGGGTTGGTCAGGGTGATCGACAGGGTGACGGTAAAGTCCTTCAGCAGCCCGAGATGGGCCGCTCCCTCGGCGCAGCGCAAGGTTGGCGGCGGGGATTTCCACGCCCGCCAGCCCAGCACCAGCAGAAAGACTGCCCCGATGATGCTGAGGGGGTCGCGGTAGCGCATCAGGAAATCGGAAATCAGCGTCAGGCCAAGCCCGGCAACCGCACCATAAAAGGTATCGGCAACCGCAGCCCCCAGTCCGGCGATGAACGCCGCCCCCCGGCCATCGGCGAGCGCCCGGCGGATGCACAGCAGGCCGACCGGACCAACCGGGGCGGCAATGAGAAAGCCGACCACCAGCCCTTTAAGGAGATACAGAATGGCAACGGCTCCTGCTGTTGGCGTCCTGATGGCGCGTCAGTGTCACGCCTTGGCGTCGATGGTTTAAAGCATTGCATGAAAAGTGGGAACCGGTTTTCGCAAAAGCAATGCGATGGTTCGGGCGGGGCGGGTGCTTGCAGAAGGTGCTTGTCTATTTATTGGGCAGTTTTTGAGAATGACTATTTTTTGGGGTTTGCAAGGGTGCGGCAGGCTGCTACCGTGTCATTCGTTATATCCAGATGAATACCATTTTCACTGGGCTATAACGACGTGCTTTCCCCCTTGTGTATCCGTATGGCCTACCCGGATGCCCAAGGGGGAAATCCCATCCAAAGGGGTCGGGCTGACCGTGCGCCGCGCTGACGCGGCCAGGGGAGGGCCCGAAAGATCGTGTCATGATGCAGAGGGGGAGTTTGTAATGCGTCATCTTTTTTCACGTCTGATCACACCTGCCGTTCTTCGGTCGTCTGAAACCCTGCGTACAGCGATGGCTGTGACCCGTCGGGCGGCTCTGTCCGGTGCCGTGGCCCTGCTGGCGGTGGCGGCACTGCCGTTGTCGCAGGCCCATGCGGCGACCACTGTTTTTGCGGCGGCGTCGGCCACCGACGCCCTGAACGACATCATGGCCGCCTACAAGGCGGCTTCGGGCAAAGAGGTTATCGCCTCCTATGCCTCGTCTTCGACGCTGGCCCAACAGATTGAGCAGGGCGCTCCGGCGTCGGTGTTCCTGTCGGCCAACACCAAATGGGCCAAGTATCTGGATGACAAGAAGCTGCTGGAACCGGGCAGCATGGTTGACCTGCTGGGCAACGAACTGGTGATGATCGCCCCCAGCGATTCCAAGGCCAAGGTGACCATCTCCAAGGACATGGACCTGGCGGGCCTGCTGGGCGATGGCCGTCTGTCGGTTGGCGACCCGGACCATGTGCCGGTCGGCCAGTATGCCAAGGGCGCGCTGACCTCGCTGGGGCTGTGGGCGGTGGCCGAGCCGAAGCTGGCGCGCGCCAGTGACGTGCGTGGTGCTCTGGCGCTGGTTGAGCGTGGCGAAGCGCCGTTGGGGATCGTCTATTCCACCGATGCGGCAGTGAGCAAGGGGGTGAAGACCGTCGCCACCTTCCCGCAGGAAAGCTATGAAAAGATCGTCTATCCGGCGGCGCTGGTCAAAGGGGCCGATGCCGATGCCAAGGCGTTTTACAGCTTCATGACCTCTTCGCCGGTGGCAAAAGAAATTTTTGCCAAGTACGGTTTCAGCACGAAATAAGGTGATTCGGGGGAACGTGCTCCGGGACTGAGATCAAGGCACCGTGCGGCCCTTTGTGACCGCACGGTGCCTTGTCGTTCGTGAGGATGCCAGAAAAAGGGGAGAGCTGAGGCAGTGGATGGACTGATGCTCAGTGATTATGAAGTGGCGGCACTGGTGTTGAGCCTGAAGGTGTCGTCCATTGCCGTCGGCGTCAGCCTGCCGTTCGGGGTGTTCTTTGCATGGCTGCTGGCCCGGTTCCATTTTCCGGGGAAAACCGTGCTGGATGGGCTGCTGCATCTGCCGCTGGTCTTGCCGCCGGTGGTAGTCGGCTATGGCCTGCTGGTGGCCTTTGGCCGTCGGGGGGTGATTGGCAAGCTGACCAATGACCTGTTCGGCTTTACCTTTGCCTTTACCTGGCAAGGGGCGGCGCTGGCGGCGGCGGTGATGTCGTTTCCGTTGATGGTGCGCGCCATGCGGCTGTCGATGGAGCAGGTGGACCGGGGACTGGAACAGGCGGCCCGGACGCTGGGCGCATCGCCGTTGCGGGTGTTCTTTACCATCACCCTGCCGCTGGTGGCTCCGGGGGTGCTGACCGGGGTGATTCTGGCCTTTGCCCGCTCGTTGTCCGAATTCGGAGCCACCATCACCTTTGTCTCGAACATTCCCGGTGAAACGCGGACCCTGCCGTTGGCCCTTTATACCTTTACCCAGATTCCGGGAGGTGCCGATCAGGCGTTCCGGCTGTGCGTCATTTCGGTGATTCTGGCCATGCTGGCGTTGCTGGCGAGTGAAGTGATGGCCCGGCGCATCCAGAAACGTCTGGCGGGATAAGGAAGCACATCATGCTGACTGTCGATGTGACCCGCACTCAGGGGTCTTTTCAGATCGAATGCGCCTTTTCGTCGGCTGCGGCGGGCATTACCGCCCTGTTTGGACCATCCGGGTCCGGCAAGACCAGTGTCATCAACATGGTGGCCGGTCTGACGGTGCCGGATGGCGGCAAGATCATGATCCATGGCCGTCCGGTGGTGGATATCTCCGCCGGGGTGGTGCTGCCGATGGAACGCCGCCGGATTGGCTATGTCTTTCAGGACGGGCGGCTGTTCCCCCACCTGACGGTGATGGGAAACCTGCGCTATGGCATGGGGCTGACACCGGCGGCGGAACGCTCCATCCCGTTGGATGCGGTGATTGAGCTGCTGGGAATCCGTCATTTGCTGGATCGCCGCCCGGCAAAGCTGTCCGGGGGGGAAAAGCAGCGGGTGGCCATTGGGCGGGCGTTGCTGACCAGCCCACACCTGCTGTTGATGGACGAGCCGCTGGCGGCACTGGACAGCAACCGCAAGGACGAGGTGTTGCCCTTCATTGCCCGTCTGCCGCGCGAGTTTGACATTCCCATCCTGTATGTGACGCACTCGATGGACGAAATCCTGCGGCTGGCCGATCTGCTGGTCCTGATGGAGCAAGGGCGTTCGGCGGCGGTGGGCACGGTCGAAGACTTGCTGAACCGCCCCGATCTGCGCCACTTGACCGGGCGCCATGAGCCCGGTGCGGTGTTGCAGGGGACGGTGGTGGCCCACGAAGAGCGGTATACCCTCAGCCGTCTGATGACCAGAGCCGGGCCGTTGCTGGTGCCACGCCTTGATCTGGCCGAAGGGACGGCGGTGCGTGTTCGCGTTCTGGCGCGCGACGTGTCGCTGGCGGCGGAACGTCCGATCGGGTTGTCGGTCCAGAATGTCTATCGCGGCACCATCAGCAGTCTGGTGGACGCCGAAGGCCCCTATGTCGATGTCCACCTTGACTGTCAGGGGGCGCCGATGATGAGCCGGGTGACCCGCCGGGCCGTTGCCGAACTGGGCATCGAGCAGGGGCGGACGGTGTATGCGATGGTCAAGGGGGTCTCGATTGCCCGCGGTGCGGTGGGCGAGCGGCCATAAGGCAAAAAGCGGGCCTCGCCGACTTTGCCGGAGAGGCCCGCTTTTTGCGTAATAATTTAGAGCAGCGTGCGGTAAACCGGACGCAGGCACGCTGCTCTAACCTTTTATTCTGTCGCATTGTTTTTTGCGAAAACCGGTACCCACTTTTCGCACAATGCTCTAGTCGCCGCTCGGAACCGTCACGTCCGGCTTCGGGCTGACGGCGGCCATCTGTAGATGTTCACCGTCATGGTAAAAGACATGGCCGCCAATCTGGCGGGTGCGGACGATGGTGCCATCCCACTGCGGTTTCAGGCTTGCCATGTGGAACCACAGGGACCCGTGGGTCGGGTCGTCGATCGCATCGCCGCCAAACAGGACTGCGGCGGCCAGCAGCAGGGAGTCCCGCCAGGCGTCATCGTTGGCCGGAACATCGGACTGGCCATCACAATGCCACGAGAACTGGCAGGATTTGGGGCCACCAGCCACGGCGGCCTTTTTCTCCGTTACCACCCCGCAGACGGTGCGGGGGAAACGGCTGTCCCTGGTCCGGTTCATCACCACTTTGGCAACGGCCATCCGGCCTTCCAGCGTCTCGCCCCGGGCTTCAAAATAGTCGTTCATCGCAAGGCACAGCAGGGCCTTTTGACCACCGGGGATGCCGTCCAGCGTCATGGACAGGTCGTCGGGGATGGTCACCTCGGCGGTCAGGCCCTTGTCTGCCAGCGGAGAGGGCGCGGCCTTTTCCCGGTTGGCGCGCGTTTTCTGGCTGTCGTCGCCGTTATCGTCGTCGCTGTCTTCGTCGTTATTCAGGCTTTGTGGAGCCGGTTCGGTCTTTTCGCGCGCAGGAGCCTCAAGGTGCCCGGTGCCATCCGGCGACCAGCGGACCTTGATGATCTGATCTGTTGCCTGTTCCCCGCCGGTGGCTGCGCGGGCGGCGCCTGCCGTGGCTGTAGCACCTTCGATGCCTGCTCCGGCATGGGCGGGGGTGAACGCGGCGGGAACCGCACTTGTCGCGGTGACAGCGGCGAACAGCGCGGCGGCATGGAGCGTCCTCATCGGGCGGCCTCCTGTCATCGTTTGTTTCGTCGTTGTAATCAACGTCGTCTATGAGCCAACCCAAGCGTCTATCGGCAATAACCGCACACCCCGTATACAAACGAGGCTCTGGACCAGAAACAGACCTTGAGACTGAACAGGGTGGATTTCCCTCGATCGCACCCTTTGTGCTGCCCTTAACCCACAGCCACTTTCGGTCTGTGAGAGGATCGCAAGGGGCGCATCACGCCACCACTTACGATCCGGTCGCCTTTACACACCAAGGCTCGCGCAGCGCATTTCGTTGCTCCTTGATTTGCGCATCCTGCGCCCAAGCGCAAGTACTTTGTTGCTTCCGGCCGGCAGAAAAATCACCTGCCACCTGATGAAAACGGTTTAACGGCATGCTTTGTAATGATAAATTATTTTCTTCCCACTATAGTGAATCGTCTATCTGAAGACATGTATTGATCCCCGTTTATGGGGTTTCTGCGCCTGTGAGCAACGATTCGATCCAGCATCGTGGCCCGCGTCGCCCCCCATAGGCTGCCTGTTCATCGCCTCTGTACCGGGGCGGCGGACTCAGGTACAACGGTCTTTGAACGACGTGATCAAATGACGCCGCAACAGATGGGCATTGGACCAGTCAGGGTATGACAGACAGCCGCACGGATCCTTCGGTAGTCTTTCTTCAGCGCTTGCTGACCTCCATCCGCATGGGGCATCGGCTTGACGACCCGCGCAATGTCGATGTTTTGCAGCGCTGGGTTGCCATCTGCAAGGGCCTGCCCGACAACGCCTTGCTGTCGATCATTCCCCAGACGCTGCGTGGCCTGCTGCGGCAGGCTGACCATGTCGCCCAGTTGACCGGGCCGTGTGGCATTTCACCCGGCCATCCGATGCAGCATGAGTCGATTGCGCCTTATGTGATCAGCTATCGCCGCTATCAGATTTCCCGTGGCGAAGACCCGAAGGACGAACAGGCGCGGCGGGCCATCGAAGGCTTGCGGGCCGAGCTGCGATCCTTGCGCGAACAGTTTAACGTGGTCTTTGACCAGTTGGCCGGGCTGGAGCAGGAGCGCGAACGCCTGTCGGCAGAAAACGACAGCCTGCAACAGCAGGTGCTGGCCGAGCGTCTGCGTGGTGATGATGCCGAGCGCCGTTTGCGGCTGGCGCGGGAAAAGGCCTTCCGCCTGTTCCGCCTGTACCTGTTCATGCTGAAGGAAGAGCGCACCCGCCTGTCGAACGACCCCAGCCGTGAACGGCTGTTGACTGCTGAAATCGCCGTCGAGACCCACGCCGCCACGCTGGAGGCGCTGGGAAGCGAGGCCGAAGCCGATCAGCAGGCGCGCGACATTCTGGGCGAGGCCCTGTTTGTTGAATATTTCCACGGGTCAGGTCCGGCAACGATTGATGCCGCCGAACCCGGCGTGCGCAGCCCGTCGGCAGAAACCCGCCAGCAGGCCGAAGAGCCCCCCAGTTACCCACCACAACAGGCTCCGCACATGGCTCCACCGCCACGCTTTCGCCCGGTGACGCCGCCGCCCGGCGTGGCGGTCCAGACAACGGGTGCCCCGGCTGCTGCTCAACCAGCCCCCCAACCGGCTTCAGCAGGGACGGTGCATATGTTGCGACCGCGCCAGCCGGGCGGGTATTAGGGCAGCCCCCCATTCAACTAAAGTCCTAGCTGTTTCTAAGAGACCTATCAGAGAGGTCTCAGGATTTTCTCAGACGTTGCCCCGCATAGTCGGCCCACAACAACAACCGGCCACATGCCCAAGGAAACGTCGATGAAAACACTGCTCAATCCTGCGTTTCGCCCCCTCAGGACCCGGCTTGCCGCCGCGGTTGCCACCCTTGCCCTGACGGCGGCCTGCTCGGCCACGGCGCTGGCGAAGGACGTGACCTGGGACGACATTGTCAAAGACGACCAGACGCCGGAAAACGTTCTGATGTACGGGATGGGGGTCAAGGCCCAGCGGTTCAGCCCGCTGACCCAGATCAGCGACAAGACGGTGAAAAAACTGGTTCCGGCGTGGTCGTTCTCGTTCGGGGATGAACGTCAGCGCGGGCAGGAAACGCAGGCGTTGATCCATGACGGGGTGATTTACGTCACCGCCTCGTACTCGCGCATGTTTGCCCTTGATGCCCGTACCGGCAAGCGGCTGTGGGACTATCAGGCCCGCCTGCCCGAAGACATTCGCCCCTGCTGTGACGTGGTCAACCGTGGCCCGGCGATTTATGGCAACAAGGTCTATTTCGGCCTGCTGGATGCGTCGATCGTGGCGCTGAACAAGGATACCGGCAAGGTCGAATGGAAGGTCAAGTTCGACGATCACAAGTCGGGCTATACCATGACCGGTGCGCCGACGATCATCAAGGATCAGAAGACCGGCCGGATGATGCTGATCCACGGCACTTCGGGCGACGAGTTCGGGGTGGTGGGCAAGCTGTATGCCCGCGACCCGGACACCGGCGAAGAAATCTGGATGCGCCCGATGGTCGAAGGCCACATGGGCCGCCTGAACGGCAAGGACAGCACCATCACCGGTGATGCCAAGGCCCCGTCGTGGCCGCGCACCCCGGACGGGCAACTGGTCGAAGCGTGGAATCACGGCGGTGGTGCTCCGTGGCAAAGCTCGTCGTTCGATGTCGCCAGCAACACCATCGTCATCGGGGCAGGCAACCCGGCACCGTGGAACGGCTGGGCCCGCACGCCGGGCGACAGCCTGTTTACCTCCGGTCAGGCCTATGTTGATCCGACCACCGGTGAACTGGTCGGGTTCTATCAGCACACCCCGAACGACACCTGGGACTTTTCGGGCAACAACGAAATCATCCTGTTCGACTACAAGGACGCCAGCGGCAAGACGGTCAAGGCCGGGGCACACGCCGACCGCAACGGCTTCTTCTATGTCACCGATACCGCCAAACTGGCCGAGCGCGGCAAGGACCCCAACAAGCCCAACGCCCTGCTGAATGCCTTCCCGTTTGTCGATGGGATCACCTGGGCCAAGGGCATTGACCTGAAGACCGGCCGCCCGATCGAAGTCGCCGGTCAGCGTCCGCCGCCGCCGCCGGAAGGTCAGGACAAGGGCCCGGCTGTCCGGGTGTCGCCGCCGTTCCTTGGCGGCAAGAACTGGAACCCGATGTCCTACAGCCCGGAAACCGGCCTGTTCTACATCCCGGCCAACCACTGGGCGGAAGATTACTGGTCCGAACGCCCGGTCTACAAAAAGGGCGCGGCCTATCTGGGGATGGGCTTTGGCATCAAGCGGCTGTTTGATGACCATGTGGGCATCCTGCGCGCCATGGACCCGGCGACCGGGAAAGTGGTGTGGGAGCACAAGGAAACCATGCCGCTGTGGGCCGGGACGCTGGCCACCGCCGGGAATCTGGTGTTCACCGGCACCAGCGACGGTTTTGTGAAGGCCTTTAACGCCAAAAGCGGCAAGGAAGAATGGTCGTTCCAGACCGGGTCCGGCGTGGTGTCCCAGCCGATCACCTGGGAAATGGACGGCAAGCAGTATGTGGGCATCGCCTCGGGCTATGGCGGCGCGGTGCCTCTGTGGGGTGGCGACATGGCGGAATTGACCCGTCGTGTCACACAAGGCGGCTCGTTCTGGGTCTTCCGGTTGATGGAAGACTGATCGACCCCGGCGCTTCTCCCTCCCCAGGCCCCAGCCGCAGCCTGATCCGCTGCGGCTGGGTGAGCGTTTTCCCGTTACAGGAGCCCCTTTCATGACCCGTCTTTTTACAACAGCCCTGTTGCTGCTGGGGCTTGCTGCGGCCTCCCATGCGGCGCAGGCCGAAGAGGATCCGCCGCGCGAGATCAACGGCTGTGTGCTGGCGCCCAAATCGTCCTGCCCCGGTGTTGATCTGCGCCATGCCGACCTGTCGGGCCGGGACCTCAGCGGCATGGACTTGCGCGGGGCGAAACTGGCGCGCGCCGATCTGCGACTGGTCAACCTGCGCGGAGCCAATCTCGACGGCGCCGACTTGCAGGCAGCCCGACTGCAAAAGGCTTTTCTGCAAGGGGTATCGATGGTGGGTGCCGACCTGCGCGGGGCCGATCTGGAATTCGCCCGCATCAGCGGCGCCGACCTGCGCAACGCCAACCTGAACGCCAGCAACATGGAAATGGTGCGCGCCGACAAGAGCAACTTTACCGGTGCCACCTTTATCAGCACCGACCTGCAGGAAGCCAAGCTGTCGCAGACCAACCTGTCCAACGCGCTGTTCGAAGGCACGGTGATCCGTTACGCCATCTTTCAGGACGCGGTGATGGACGGTTGCATCGGCTGCCCGACCGACTGGTAAACCCCTTTACACCCAAAGTCGTATAGGGTCTTTCCTTCTGCCTGCCTATCCTGTCGCACTGCACCCTCCCCGACAGGAGTCAGGTCATGAGGCGAGACATCATCCGACGGTTTCAGGCTGCCAGCGCCGTGATCGGGCTGGTGGCCTTTACCGCTGCGGTGGGGCTTGCCAGTTGGGCCGCACTGGATCACGCCGCCTATCTGCTGCAACGGGCCAGCTATTCCCAGCGCCAACTGGAGCTGTTCGGCCATCTGGCTTCGCGTCTGAACCGGGCGGTGGCCGACCACATCCGCGCCCTGGCCCTTGAGCATCCCTCGAACGTTGCCGACTGGCAGCGGGATCTGGAACAGCAGCTTGACGCCCTGACCGCCGTCACCTCCGCCGAGGTGGCGCTGGTGGCCGACAATCGCGACGAAGAAAACAGCGAGCGGGACGAGCTGGCCGAAATCGCCCGCTGGCGCGAGGATATTCGCGCCCTTGCGCTGGCGGCCAGTTCCTCACCGGCCTCTTCACCGCAGGCCGCCTTGCAGGAGTTCGAGCAACAGGCCCGTCACCCCTATGCCGACAGTCTCGCCACCCGTTTACAACAGGCGGCTGATGACGAGCACGGGGAAATTGACGAGGTTCACCGCCAGATGGACACCACCCGCCACCATCTGGTGCTGCTGGGGATCGGCGGCGTGCTGGCCCATACGGTGGCGGCCACCGCCGTCGCCCGACTGGTGATCCGCCGCCGCGAGCATCTGGAAGCCGAAGTGGCCCGCCGCACTGCCTCGCTGCAACAGGCCAACGATGAACTGCAACGGGTGGATGATTGCCGCAAGCGGTTCTTTGCCGACGTCAGCCACGAATTGCGCACCCCGCTGACCACCATTCAGGGCGAAGCCGAAGTGATGCTGACCATCGGCGGCGTGGAAGACAGCGGCTATCGTGCCGCTCTGGCGGCCATTCAGGCCAACGCCGGCAGCCTGCACCGCCGCATTGACGATCTGCTGGCGGTGGCGCGATCAGGCGATGGCCAGATCGCCCTTGAATGCCAGCCGCTGGACCTGTGCAGCCTGACCAGCACCGCGCTGTCGGACGTCAACGGGCTGGCGCGCGCCAATGATGTCCGTCTGACCAGCACCCTGCCGCCGCGTCCGGTGTGGGTGATGGGCGATGCCAGTTGGCTGAAACAGGCGCTGCTGACCCTGATCGACAACGCGGTGAAGTTCTCGCGCCCCGGACAGGACGTGATCCTGTCGGTTGTGCCGCAGGGCGAGCGGGTGAGCGTCGCCATCACCGACCACGGCGAAGGCATTGCCCAGGCTGACTTACCCCGCCTGTTCGACCGCTTTTTCCAGGCTCCTGCCGGACGCCAGCGCGGCGGCAGCGGGCTGGGTCTGGCGGTAGCCCGCTGGATTGTCGAACAGCACGGCGGCTCGATTGCCATCACCAGCGCCCCGCAGGCTGGCACCACCGTTACCTTTTTCCTCCCCGTCCCGGCACCGGAGGCCATCGCATGAACCTGTTGCTGATCGAAGACGACACCGGCATTGCCCGCTTTCTGCAACGCGGCCTGAGTGCCGCCGGGCATCAGGTTGACTGGGTGGCCCGAGGCGGCGATGCCCTCGAACAGATGGCCCATCGCAGCTATGACACCCTGATCCTTGATCTGGGCCTGCCCGATGTGGACGGGCTGGATGTTTGCCGCCTGATGCGCCAGCAGGGCAGCGGCGTGCCGATCCTGATCCTGTCGGCCCGCGATACGCCCCAGCAACGGGTGGACGGGCTGGATGCGGGCGGTGACGATTACCTGACCAAGCCCTTTCACTTTCAGGAACTGCTGGCCCGCCTGCGCGCCCTGCACCGGCGCGGCGGCGGAGACTCGCTGTGCTGTGGGGCGCTCAGCCTTGATCTGGCCGCCCATCAGGCCGCCTTGCAGGGGGTTCCGCTGGCGCTCAGTGCCCGTGAATTCGCCCTGCTGGCCTTTCTGGTTCGCCAGCAGAACCGGGCGGTCAGTCGTACCGCTGTTCTGAATGAGGTCTGGGGCCTGAATGCCGAGGTGACGGAAAACACCGTTGATGTCTATGTCGGTTATCTGCGGCGCAAACTGACTGGCCCGAATGCCCCGCGGATCGAAACCATCCGGGGCGTGGGATTCCGTCTGGAACACCGTCTGTCGTAACCCGGCCCGCCGGAGATACTCTGAAGCAATCTTAATGGAGGCTGCCTTGAGACTAGTTGCAATCGACTCTTACTATCATCACCAGACGTCTCCCCCCTTATCCCTGTATTCAAGGAGCCAGCATGTCTCTTTCTTCGTCGCTCGCCCCCCTGTGGGCCGACATCGCCGCCGGTACCGCTCAGGGTTATGCCCGTGATCTGGCCGCCGACGCCGGGGCCACCGAAGCGCAACTGGTTGCCGCCGGCATCGGCAACGGCGCAACCCGCCTCGATATCGACTGGATCAGCGCCCTGCCGCGCCTCGAAGATCTGGGTGAAGTGAAAATCATCACCCGCAACGATGCCATCGTCCATGAAAAGGTCGGCTCGTTCGGCAAGATGAGCATCATGCAAAGCACCGGCCTGGTGCTGAACGGCATGGTCGATCTGCGCATCTTCTTTGCCCACTGGCAGCACACCTTTGTGGTCACCACCACCAGCAGCCGCGGCCCGCGCACCGGCATCCAGATTTTTGACCTGTACGGCAACGCCGTCCACAAGATCTATCGCACCGCCAACACCAACGGCGACGCGTGGGACGCCTTTATCCGTGACTTCACCGCCGCCGATCAAAGCCCCGAACTGGCTGTGCTGGCCCCGGCACAGGCTCCGCTGCTGCGCGCTGATGCCGATGTTGATGTCGATGGCCTGCGTGCCCGCTGGGCGGCGCTGAAGGATGTGCATCACTTCCACGACATGCTGAAAGACAGCGGTGTCAGCCGCATTCAGGCGATGCGGCTGGTCGGCGAGCCGTGGGCGCGCGAAGTCACCAGCGATGCCCTTGACCTGCTGTTGCCGCAGGCCGCTGACAGCGCCCTGCCGATCATGATTTTTGTCGGCAACCCCGGTTGCATCCAGATTCACACCGGCCCGGTCAGCAAGATTGTCGATCACAAGGGCTGGATCAACATCATGGACCCGTCGTTCACCCTGCACGCCAAGCGGTCGGACATCACCAGCGCCTGGGTGGTCCGCAAGCCGATGCATGGCACCACCATCACCACTGTCGAGCTGTACGACCGTCAGGGTGAGAACTGTGCCATCCTGTGCGCCCAGCGCGACCCCAGCGCGTCGGAACGACCGGAATGGACGGCGCTGGCCTCCAGCCTGCCGTCCCCAAAAACGGCTGCTGCCGCCTGATCTCCCGGCCCAGATAAAAATAACGAGTCCGTCGCATGACCTTTGTCCCGATGACCCGCCGCACCCTGCTGTCCCTGACCCTGACCGGTGCGGCTTCCCTGTTCACGCTGCCCCGTCGGGGGCAGGCGGCGGCCCACCCCCGGCGGGTGATCAGCATTGGTGCCCCTGTCACCGAAATCGTTTATGCCCTCGGTGGCGGGGCGCAGGTGGTGGCGGTTGATACCACCAGCCGCTATCCGCAACAGGTCGATGGCCTGCCGCATGTGGGCTATATGCGGACGCTGGCAGCAGAAGGGCTGCTGTCATTGTCGCCTGACCTGATTCTGGCGCAGGACGGCAGCGGCCCGGCCACCGTTCTGGACCAGATGGCCGCCGCCGGGGTGACGGTGACACTGGTCCCCGAAGTGCCCACCCTGCCGGGGTTGCTCGACAAGGTGCAACTCATTGCCCGCTCTCTCGGCTTGCAGGACGCCGGTCAGCGGCTTGGCGAGCAGTTGCGTCAGCAACTGACCCCGCTGGAACAGCAGGCCAGCACCTCCCACGGCCTGCGCGGGCAATCGGTTCTGTGTCTGGTCCATGCCGGACAGGGCGGGCCGATGGCCGCTGGCGGCGGGACGGTGGCCGATACCCTGATCCATCTGGCAGGCGGTATCAATGCCCTGCGCGACGTGCAGGATTACCGCGCCCTGTCCGCCGAAGCCGCCCTGGCGATGGCTCCGGCAGTGCTGGTGGTCAGTGCCTCGTCCGTGCAGCAGGCCGGGGGGCTTGAGGCCCTGCTGGCCCTGCCGCAGATCGCCCGGACCCCTGCGGCACAACAACGGCGGGTGGCGGTGGTCGAAGGCTCGCTGTTGCTCGGGCTGGGGCCACGGACGCCGCAAGCGGTGCAGATGATCGCCACCGCCTGACCTGTCGCTTTGCCTGCAAAGGACCGCGCCATGGCGCATGAGACGTTGCTGACCCGCCGCCTGCCGTTATCGTCCTGTCTGGGGGCGGGGATGGTGGTGTTGTGCCTGACCGCGCTGCTGGCCACCGCCAGTGGCGCGGTCACCATTGCTCCCGCCGGAATTCTGTCGCAGCTGGGCGACTGGCTGTTCGGCATCGGTGAACCGTTACCCGAGCGGGATCGCTTTATCCTGTGGAGCCTGCGCCTGCCGCGCATTGCGCTGGCGGTGCTGGTCGGGTCCTCGCTGGCTCTGGCCGGAACCGCCTTGCAGGGGCTGTTCAGAAATCCGCTGGCCGATCCGGGATTGATCGGGGTGTCCAGCGGGGCTGCACTGGCGGCGGCGGCGGTGATCGTGCTGGCCGGTGACCTGTTGCGCCTGTCGATTGCCTTGCCGCTGGCCGCCTTTGCCGGGGGCTTGCTGGCGACGGTGTGCGTGTTCCTGCTGTCCCGCCGTCAGGGCATTTTGTCGGTCGGCACCATGTTGCTGGCCGGGATTGCCATCAACGCTCTCGCCGGGGCCGGGATTGGCCTGTTCAGCTATCTGGGGAACGACCTGCAGCTGCGGCAACTGACCTTCTGGACCCTCGGCAGTCTGGGCAGTGCCAGTTGGGAGACCGTGCTGCCTGCGGGCGGGCTGATGGTCATTGCCTGTGTCGCCCTGCTGTCGCAGGCCCGCAAGCTGGACGTGTTTGTGCTGGGGGAACGCGATGCCTTTGCGCTGGGCATTTCACCCACCGCCCTCAGTATCCGGGTGATCGTGCTGTGTGCGCTGGCGGTGGGGGCGGCGGTGGCTGTCTCTGGCTTGATCGGCTTTCTGGGGCTGGTGGTGCCGCATATCGTCCGCATGGTTCTGGGGCCGTCGCATCAGCGGGTGATGACCGCCAGCATGGTGCTGGGGGCCATCGTGCTGGTGGTGGCCGACAGTCTGGCCCGCACCATTGCCCTGCCTGCCGAAGTGCCGATTGGCCTGTTGCTCAGCCTGATCGGTGCGCCGTTCTTCTTGTGGCTGTTACGCCGCACCCCAACCAGTGGAGTGTAAGGGCCATGCTGACCACCACCTCGCTTGTCCTGCGCATTGGTCAGCGGGACATCCTGCGCGATGCCTCGCTGACCTTCCGTCCCGGCGAAATGACCGCCATCCTCGGCCCCAACGGTGCTGGCAAATCGACCCTGCTGGCGGTTCTGTCGGGGGAAAAGCCCCCGGCCAGCGGGCAGGTTCTGCTGGACGGGCAACCGCTGTCGCACTGGCGACCCGCCGCGCTGGCCCGTCGGCGGGCGGTGATGCTGCAACACTCCCCGCTCGGTTTTGCCTTTACTGTCGAGGAAGTGGTTGGTCTCGGCCAGAGCCACCTGCCGCACCCGCGCCCGGCAGACATCGCCCGCTGTCTGGAACAGGCCGATGCCGCTGCCCTGCGTGGTCGCCTGTATCCAACCCTGTCCGGTGGCGAGAAGCAGCGGGTCCAGTTTGCCCGTGCGCTGGCGCAACTGGCCCCTCATCATGGCCCGGAAGCCCCGATCCTGCTGCTGGACGAGCCGACCGCCAGCCTTGATCCCGGTCATCAGCATCTTTTGTTGAATGCCGCCCGCGACTGGACCCGCCAGCATCAGGCGATCACCATCGCTGTCCTGCACGATATCAATCTGGCCTCGTGGTATTGCGACCGCGCCATTTTGCTGCATCAAAACGGAGTCGCCTGGCAGGAGTCACTGGACGGGATACCGACCTCACTTCTTAAGGATGCATACGGGATTTTTTTCCACCGCTTTCCCTCCCCTCATTCTGCCAGATCGTCGTTTTTGCCCTGTCCGGCGACCTGATCGGCCTTGCGACAAATTAATGATATTGATAATCACTATCATCAACGCTTCCCAGAACGGGAGTCTCTGACAGCCGGACGTCATACGAAAGGACAGTAAACATGCGGGTGCTGGTGGTCGAAGACGATGAACGGGTCCGCCATTGGCTTGGCTGCAAATTGCGCGCCTGCGGGCATGCCTGTCGCCTGGTAGAAACCGGCGAGTGCGCCTTGCAGACCATTGAAGACGAAGCCTTTGACGTGGTGGTTCTCGACCGGATGCTGCCGCAGATGAGTGGCCTTGACGTTCTGAACCAGTTGCATGGCAAGCCGCATCCGCCGGTGATGATCCTGTCTGCCGTCGATGGCCCGGAAGAGCGGGTGGACGGTTTGCGCGCCGGGGCCGAAGACTACCTCGGCAAGCCGTTCCATTTTTCGGAACTGCTGGTGCGGCTGGAAATCCTCGCCAAGCGCAACCGGCGCGCCAGCCCGGCCGACAGTCTGCTGTGTGTGGCAGACCTGTGCCTTGACCCCCGCACCCGCTCCGTCACCCGTGCCGGACAGCAGATTGACCTGACCGACAAGGAATACCGTTTGCTGCATCTGTTGTTGCAGCACAAGGGCCAGACCGTCACCCGCAGCATGTTGTTGGAAAAAATCTGGGGCTATACCTTTGATCCGCAAACCAACCTGATCGACGTCCACATGTCGAAGCTGCGCACCAAGATCGACAAGGACTATGATCGCCCGCTGCTGCGCACCATCCGGGCGGTGGGCTATGCCCTTGGGTAATACGGTTCGCGCCCTGCTGGGCACCAGCAGCTTTCGTCAGACCGGGCTGATCGTGCTGGCTTTCCTGCTGGTGGCGCTGGCTTCGGTGCTGCTCAGTCGCTATCTGATCGAACATCTGTTGCGGGCCCACGTTACCGAAATCATCCTCAGCGACATCAAGACCAAGGTGCAGACGACCAATCTGGAGCGTGTCGACAAGGTGTTGCAGTTGTTGCGCCACCGCGAGCATTTTGACCCGCGCAAGGAACGGGAATCCTTTCTGGTTGATGCCAGCGGCCTGCTGCTGGTCGGGGATGAACAGCTTTATTCTGCCCTGAAACCGCAACTGCCACCGTGCTCTGCCAGCGATTGTCCATCGCCGCCGCTGTCGCTGCACACCAACACTGCTGATCTGCTGGGAATGCGGGTGCGATTGCAGGATGGTGGGCAGTACATCAGTGCCTATGACATCCGCCCGATGCTGGACAAGGTGCGGATGATCCCGCTGGCCGCCGGGTCGGCCCTGTTTGCTGTTCTGCTGGCCGCCTTGCTGATTGGCCTGCGCTTCAGCAGTCTGACCTTGCGGCGGGTCGATGCCATCAACCGCGCGCTGGCCCGCTATTCCGGCGGCTGCCGCGATGCCCGTGTTCCGACCGGACCGCAGCACGACGAATTCGCCCGGCTGGGCAGCGAGGTCAATCACGCCCTTGACCGCATCGACCGGCTGGTGGAGGAGGTCCGCAGCACCTCGGGCCACATCGCCCACGAGCTGCGCACGCCCCTGACCCGTCTGCAAACCCGGCTGGTCTCGCTGGCTGACCAAACCACGGGTGGCGTCCATGACGAACTGCTGTCGGCGGTCGAGGAGGTCGGGCGCATTTACCAGCTATCCCGCGCCATCCTGCGGCTGGGAGAAATCGAAACCGGCCGCTGCCAGCATCATGCCACCGCGCTGGATGCCGGTCGGTTGTTGCAGGAGGTCGCCGACTATTACCAGCCACTGGCCGAACAGCAACAGTGCGTGTTGCGGGTCGATGCCCCCGCGTCCTGTCTGCTGTACGGCGATCAGGCTCTGCTGTTTCAGGCCCTGTCCAACCTGCTGGACAATGCGCTGAAATATGCCCCCGGCCAGCCCATCGAGCTGGTGGCCCGCCGCGATGGCGGCAACACCCTGATCGGCGTGCGCGACCATGGTCCCGGCATTGCCCCGACCGAGCGGGCGGTGGCCCTGCAACGCTTCCGTCGCCTGAACAATGCTCACGACCGCCCCGGCGACGGGCTGGGGTTGCCGCTGGTCAAGGCGGTGGCTGAACTGCATCGGGGGGGGCTGGTGTTTACCCTCCCTGACAGCGAGCCTGTCGCCGGTCTGACCGTGCTGTTGCGGCTGCGCGGGGCGGCATAGAGAACACGGGTCCGTTTTTGTGCGCAATCCCATGCCACACCACGGGACGCACCAATTGAGGAACAAGAGCAGGCTGCCGGTGTCTCCTCCGCAACGATGCCCCTTTTTTACGGACATGCAATCATTGAGACGCTGACATCTGGAAGTCGCCGGATTGATCGCCCTCCTGATTCTGAGGAGCATCCTGCCAGCCCGCGCCAAGGGACTTGTAAAGGGCAATGAGACCGCGAGTTTCTTCCAATCGACTAAGAGCAAGCTCATCACGCGCCTGATTGAGCGTGCGTTGGGCGAGGAGCACTGGCAAGTATGCAGATAATCCCCGTTCATAGAGCCTGGTCGAATGCTCCAGAGCTTGTTGACTGGTGATCACCGCCCTGTTCAGTGAAATCTGGCGTTGGCGTTCACGCGTCCATACCGTCAAGGCGTCCTCCACATCACGAAGGGCGAGCCGCACATCTCGTTCGTATACCAGTCTTGCTGCATCAGCGTTAGCCTGTGCCGCAGCGACTTGCGCATCTACACGTCCTCCATCATAGAGCGATTGACCGCCCTGCATAGCAGCCGACCATGCCAGGCTGGCAGCGGAAAAGAGGTGCTGAATGGCATTGGCCGTGGTACCTATGCCCAACGGGATACGAAACCTGGGAAAGCGTTCCGCTTCAGCAACACCGATCCGGGCGCTGGCTGCGGCAAGGCGTCGTTCGTCCGCCCGCAGATCCGGGCGTTGGCGAATCACGTCAGAAGGCATGGAAAGCGGCAAGTCTCCACGCATCGGCACCATCGGCGATACCTTGCCCAAGGCATCGTGCCAATCTCCCGGGAAGCCACCTGCCAGAACGCCAATGGTATGGCTGAGACGGGCAATATCCGCTTCCATCACCAACGGTTTCGCTTCAGCCGCTTCACGTTCGGCACGTGCCTGCAAAACATCAGCCAGGGAACCCAAACCGCTCCTGTGTGTCTGTTCGCTCAGTCGTTCTGCATCACCGAGCACGCGAATGTTGTCGTGTGCGATACCCAGACGGGTCTGAGCAGCACGCAGCTCGGCATAGCTGGAAACCAGCTCGGCAATCAGGCTCACTTGCAACGCCCGATGATCCTCGGCAAGCGCCTCCATACCCGCGTCGTCGGCTTCAAGTGCCCGACGCGTACCGCCAAACAGATCCAGTTCCCAACTGGCATCAAACCCCAGATGCCAGGTGTGGGACTTCCCACCGGATTGGGACGTTAGTGCCTTGCTGCTGTGCAGAGTTTCCCCTGTACCATCTGCTGAAATCATGGGGCCGGAAGAAGAAGCGGTTTGCACGCGCTCCGCACGTGCCTGTCGCAACCGCGCCAGAGCGATCTCAAGATCCTGATTTTGCATCAAGGTCTGCTCGACCAGGCGATCAAGCATTGGGTCATGGAATGATTGCCACCATGTACGAAGACCGTCCTGGTCTCCGTTGCTGATGCTTTCTTCGCCCTCAATCCAGTGTGCAGGAACCTGCACCTCTGGTCGTTGATAGTCGGGCCCTGCTGTCGTACAGCCCGGCAATCCGACCAGGAGTGAGACCATCATGAGGACGCGGCCATACCGCGGCCGGGTATGATTCGGCAATGCGTGCATGTCTCTCCTCCCTTATATCCAGCGCTGCAGTAGTGAGAGGAGCCAGCCCTGTGGCCGTGGCTCATCTCCCGGTGTCGTCACCGTGATACTGCCCGTCATGCCTGCCACCAGCACGATGTCATGCGGAAGCTGCTCGAACGCCACACGCACCGGAATACGCTGCGCCAGCCGAACCCAGGCAAAGCTCGGCTCCACACTTGGCAAGCCTTGGGAATCGGTCTGCTGGTTGGCATCGGCGATACCCCGCCCGATGTTGACGACCCGGCCAGGAATGATCTTGTCAAACGCCATCAAGCGGATCTGTGCAGCTGCACCAGACTGGATGCCATGCAATTTTGTTTCCTCGAAATAACCAGTAATCCAGAAACTGTTTGCGTCAACCAGGGCGACATTGGGCTGCCCAATTGCGGCATAATCTCCTTTGCTCAATCGCAGGCGGGTGACATAGCCAGACACAGGGGCGCGCAATACGGTACGGGTCAGGTCAAGTTTGGCCTTGTCCACATCAAGCTGCGCACTGCGCTGTTCAGCCTGTGCCGTCGCTACTGCCCGGTTCGCGCGGTGAATTTCTTCGGCAGGCACCAGATTTTCCATGCCCTGACGTCGCTTTGCATCCTCGACTTTCTGGGACAACGAAGCCGAGGCTGCTGCCAGTCGTGCTTCAGCCTGGGCCAATGCCAGGGTGAAGCTGGCAGGATCGATGCGATAGAGGATCTCACCCTGCGTCACGTACTGACCGTCTGATACCGCCACGTCGACCACGCTGCCGGACACCTCTGGTGCCATACGGACAATCTGCGCGCTCACGCGGCCATCACGCGTCCAGGGGGCCAGGACATAGGCATGCCACAGCGCACTTGCAAGCGATCCGGCGGCACTCACGACAATGAGTGTCAGCCCCACCCGAAGGACGGGTTTTATCGAGAGTGAAATTTTAGGCATGGAGGACCAACATCGAGACGAGACAGATAGAAATGGCGAATTCGAACAGGCCGGGGTGCCAAACCCACCGTAATACGCCGCTATGCGCGATCATGAAGCGAATGCCTGCGTAAATCGGCAGAGTGAAACACGCATATACAAGTAATGGTGGCAGATAGATGCCGACCAACGAGAATTCACTGATCATTTGTGTGGCCTCCAGATCGTTTCGAGAAGTAATCAGCATTGCTTTCCAAAAGCCCGGCAATATCAAGAAATACAGTCATTAAGTGTTCTTTATCCGCCGTCGTGGCCCCATTTCTGGTGGGAGTTTGCGACAAATACTGTGCAGCACGGCGAGCATGCCTTGCAGCCAGACGAGGTTGGTTTGCGCGCAGACTCATTTTGCGGAAAGCCTCAGCAAGAACACGATGCACGTCAGAGTCTGCGGGAGTCCGCCGCAACCATGTGTGCACGCGCAGGACTTCCCGGCCCAGATGAATACTGGCCAACGCGCTGGATATGGCCTGATCCATCGCTTGAGGTTGAGTCTTGAGCAAGGCGCCAAGCTGCGCTGTACGATGCTGTTGGCGCCATCGCCACACGCTTGCCCTCATCGGTGCTTTCCTGAAGGTAGCAAGAGCCTCGTCCCGGATCGTCTGGCTCAACCGTGCCACGTCACGTGACACGTTGCGCGGCAGGATAATTTTGAACCCGAGCAGCGTGAAAAACGTCGCCAGTATCCAGGCCGCCGAACTGTTGGAGAAGGACACAAAATCGTAGCGCATCGGATTGTCCGGGGCGGCCAATGAGGTGAATGCAACGAGATAGGCAACACTGGCCAGGGCATACCGAGGCATCGTCGTGGCGTAAATTGCCGGCAACCAGAACAGACCGAGGACCAGCAACAGCAATGGCAGTCCAGAGACATGTGGCAGCACAACAAAAGAACAGAGAAAGGCCATGATAACGGCAATGACCGTTCCCTTGATGAATTCAACGGCGCCGAGCACAGGATTGGGGGCGGTAGACAACAGCGCAGAGGCAGCGGCCAGGCCGGCCAGCATCATGGCCCCATACGACCATCCGGTTGCCATCCAGAACGCGCCGCCAAAGACGACGGTCATGGACGCTCGCAGCCCGTTCTGAACTGCGGCGGACGCATCACGATGAAACGGTACGGAAACTTGCGGTCCTCCCGGTCGGGGATGATGAAAGCGTTCGATGCCCTTTAACGCTTCCATGTAATCGTCAAGCTGTTCAATCAGGCGGTCACCCGCAATCATCACTGCAGAGTGCTCCAGAGCATCGTCAGGCGATGTCGCAGAAAGCATCTCCATCAGCCGGACGCGCAAACCGGATACTGCCTGAACAGCCTGCGCCAATGCATCGTGATCCGATCCTTTGGCCAATGCCAGACTGGCTTCCTGTAACGCCTGTTCCCAGGCTGGCTGCAGAGACTTCAGTACACGGAGGCTTGCCCTGTTCTCCCCCATGACAGGCGTCCCGCCAACCAATGCGGAAAACAACGACACCATCGTCTGCCGTACGGCACCGGCACGTCGGGCGATGTCAGCGGACTCGGCTTTCCCTGCCGCCAACAAATCGTCCAGCCCATACACTTCGGTAATGAGGTTGCGCCTGTCGATATCAAGAGGTTTGCCGCCAGCCACCGAATCGCCGTGAATAGCCTGGTGGTGTGTCGAGAGAATGCCTGCGGTTGTCGCTGCCAGTCGGTTAAGCTGCATCGTCAGACGGCTATGGACACTGCGAGTGCTGAAGAGAGCCGACACCACCGCCAGACACACCACCCCGACCAGCACGGAGGCACCGCGTCCCATAACTTGATCGAACGTGCGTTCTGGATGTTGCATGGCACCATAGGCGGCCAATCCCACAGTGTATCCGGCAAGAGTTGCGCCATAGGCCCTGAAATGGCGCAAGAGCGTCATCCCCGCCACACAGATACCCAGCCACAAGCCAAATCCCAGCAGAAACAGCCAGGGCATCTGCCCAAAAGCACTCATCAAAACAAAAGCCGCCAACATGCCGGTCAGGGTTCCCAGTACCCGCCAGATTCCTTTGCCGATTACGGCACCCTGTACCGGACTGATGACCAGCAGCACGCTGGAGGCTGCCGAATACGGTGCGTGCAGGTCCAGTGCATAAGCAACAGCAAGCGCTAGCCAGGCCGCAAGAATGGACCGCACGACATGGGTCATGCGTGGTGTTGTCAGGTCGAGATATGACAGTCCATGCGCAAACCATCCCCGGTATTGGGAAAAGCGGTAGGAAAAGACCCCTGGGGATGTTGCAGGCACGTTCGTAGAACGCACGATAGCCCCCTCCTGCAGTGATTGACAGGCATCACTGTAGGCACATCCAATCATTCCAAAAAGTGAATTTGTTGCACTTCAATAAGTGCGTCAGACGCACGTATTGACATGCGCTATTTCATGGTGTTTGTGGCTCTGAGTATCTGTGCCTCATCCGTGCTGCAGAGAGCATGGATCGTATTGCGCAACCATTGATGAGCCGGATCGCCATCCAGACGCGGGTGCCAGGCCTGCGTCAGGAGCACTGTTTCAAGAGGAGTCGGAAGCTCAAACAGACGAATGCCCAAACCCGCAGCAAGGGCACTTCTGGCAAGATGCCTGGGCAACGGCAACAGCAAGTCTGAGTCCTGTAACGCAAACAAGGCCGTATAGGGATTGGGCACTACCAGGGCGACATGCCGGCGCAGCCCGTGCGCCTCCAGGGCAGCATCGATCGGCCCGACCGCCTTTCCGCGCCGCGACACGTTGATGTGCTCCCAGCGAGTGAGGCGTTCAGGTGTGATCTCATCATCAAAAACAGGGTGATGCGCCCGGGCAACACCCACGAACGTTGTGGTGAACAGAGATTGCACGCGAATTTCCGGCCCAAGCTTACGTGACGCGCTGATAAACAGGTCAATGCGGCCATTGCGCAGCGCCTCCTCGTCAACGTCATCTTCCTCTGGCGAGAAACGCAACATGGCGCGTGGCATTTCTGTGGCCATGGCTGCCAACAGATGCCCCAAATGGATGCTCACGAATTCATCGGTGGCCCGGACATTAAAACGTCTGTCCAGCGACGTCAGGTCGATTGGGGTACCGGTTTCAAAAACCTGTGTCGCACGCTCGACTACCATGCGCACCTGCTCGCGCAGTGCAAGTGCCTTGGGGGTAGGCATGAGCTTGCGGCCAACCTGGACAAACACCGGATCACCAAGCGCGTCCCGGATGCGACTCAAGGTACGGCTCATCGCTGGGGGACTGAGATTCATCCGACGCGCAGCGCCAATAACGCTCCCTTCATCCAGCAACGCATCCAGTGCCAGTAACAAGTTGAGATCGGGGCGCACCATGCTGCTCCTCAAATCATTAACCAAAACGCAATCGTATTTCAGGTGAATTGTTTCATAAAGCATTAACAGGCAAATATGCTGTCCCTCATAGTACAGGACAGTTATGCAAGGCGTGCAGGCTGCCGCCTGAATCACCTAGAGCATTGTGCGAAAAGTGGGAACCGGTTTTTTTCTTTTATAATCAAAGAAATGGGGTCTGGGGCCTTAAGGCCCCAGCGAGGTGTGGAGCTGCGCTCCACGCCCTTGTTCCCCAATTGTCGTGTTACCGCGTTAACAGCAAGGGCTTTTGTTTAGAGCGTTTTCACACCGAGCGAAAACGCTCTCCCCTTTTAGGGCCGCATTTTCCGAGCCGTTGACCGTAGACAGTCAACTTGAAAATGCTTTAGTCCCAGTGGTTTTGCGCAAAACCGGAACCACTGTTCCGCTGCCGTTCTCAGCCCTTCGACGGCACCATCAGGGTGGCTTCGCCATCGACCACCGCCTTGTCACCGACATAGCAGGTGGTGCGGAAGGTGATGAACTTCTTTTCGTCCACCTTGGCGGTGCATTCGACCTTGGCAATCACGGTGTCGCCAATGCGCACCGGCGCCTTGAACTTCAGCGACTGGCCGACATAAATGCAGCCGGGCCCCGGCAACTTGGTGCCAAACACCGCCGAAATCAGACCAGCCGACAGCATGCCATGGGCGATACGGCCCTTGAACATGGTGGTTTCAGCGTATTCCTGATTCAGATGCACCGGGTTGGTGTCCCCCGACACGCCGGAAAACATCAGGATGTCTGCTTCGGTGACGGTCTTGCCAAAGGTGGCGGTCTGACCAACGGCGATGTCTTCGTAGAAATTCACCACCGGGTTTTCCATCTGGCTCATGCAAAGGCTCCCAAAGATCCCAAAGGGCTGACAGGACCAGACGGCACCACCGGGGGTGAGCGGCTGGTTTCGCGCTGCAGTATAGGGGCGAGCGGGGAGCCCCTGCAAGAGACAGGGTTATGAAGATGGTTGCCTTACAGGAACTTCAGCACCGCCACCCCGGCAATCCCCAGAACGACAAGCCCCGTCATCACCAGTTTCAGGCGGGTTTCGACGAACACCCGGATCGGCGGGCCGAACTTCCACAGCAGGACCGCAATCAGCATGAAGCGCATCCCGCGTGCGATGACGCTGGCAAACGAGAACTTCAGCAGGTCGAAATGGAACGCCCCGGCGGTGATGGTGATCAGCTTGTAGGGGATCGGGGTGGCTCCCTTGACGATGATCACCCACACCCCGTATTCATCGACCAGCGGACGCAGGGCCTCGAATTTGCTTTCAAGGTGCAGCATCCCCAGAATCGCCATTCCCACGCTGTCCATCAGGTAGTACCCGATGGCATAGCCCAGAAAGCCGCCGATCACCGATGACAGGGTGCAGATCATCGCAATCCGGAACCAGCGCGTTGGCGCGGCCAGAATCAGCGGGATCAGCATCACGTCGGGGGGAATGGGAAAAAACGAGCTTTCAATAAAGGAAATAAAGGCCAGCCACCAGATTGCATGCCGGTGAGCGGCTTTTTCCATCATCCAGTCATAGGTTTTGCGCAGCATGGGGGCCCTGTTGTGTCTGGAACGGTGCCCGCACCATCACCACGGTCTGTGCGGGGGCACTGTAAAATGACCTCCGATGTAACAGTCAGCAACCGGAACGGCAATGTGCAAGCGCACAAAAAGAGCGGTCAGCATTGCCAGGAAAAAGATGCTGGGGGTCCGTGGCGGGTTTATACTTGTGACAGAAAAGGGGCCGCATCATCCTTGCAAAGGGATCGCAGATCATGTTCCGTCTCACCCGATATCACTGGCGGTACGCGCTGTTGATGGTTCTGGTCGCCAGCGCGGTTTCGCCGGTTGATGCCGCTGATCCTGCGGTGTCTTCTGCGCAGCTGTATCCTGTGGCGTTCACCAGCACCTCTCAGCCCAAGGCCCCTGTCCTGCGCCTGCCGCTGGCCTGCGTGCTGGCCGAAGGCGGGTGTGTGCTGGCACGAACCACCGATCATGATCCGGCGCCCGCTGTTGATCAGGATTATCGTTGTGGCCCGCGGGCCAGCAATGACCATGACGGAACCGACATCGCCGTGCGCGACATGAGCGTTGCCGCCCGCACTGCCGTTCTGGCGGCGGCGGCAGGCACCGTCAAGGCAACCCGCGACGGCATGAATGATCTGGGAACCCGCCGCCAGCCTGTCGAAGCCCTCCAGGGGCAGGACTGTGGCAATGGGGTGGTGATTGATCATGGCAATGGCTGGGAAACGCAATATTGCCACCTGCGTCAGGACAGCCTGCGTGTCCGCACTGGCGAAAAGGTCAAAGCCGGGCAACCGCTGGGGCTGGTTGGCATGTCGGGCGAGTCGGAATTTCCCCACCTGCATTTCGTTGTGCGCTATCAGGGCCGCTCGATGGATCCATTCAGTGGGACCGACGGCCAGACCGCTTGCAGCACCACCGCGGCCCCGCTGTGGAATGCCGAGGCACTGGCGGCTCTGCCCTATCAGCCGAGCGGATTTTATCATGCCGGGATCGCCAGCAGTCGCCCGGACCTGACCGCCGCCCGTGACGGTGACTATCGTCAGATGCCGACAGCAGATGCTCCGGCTTTGGTGCTGTGGGCGGAAATTCTCGCCCCCCGCAAGGACGATCAGGTCCATTTCGGGATCACCGCGCCGGATGGCGCTACCGTGCTGGACCAGTATGTGACGCTGGAAAAAGATCAGGCCCAGTGGTTTGGCTTTGCCGGGGCCCGCCCGGCCGGAGATCACTGGCCCAGCGGTTCCTATCGCGCTGCCGTATCCCTGACGCAGGCAAAAGATGGTACGGTGCAAACCCTTGATGTTCCGCTGGTGATCGCGCCAGCCAAACCGTAACGCAACTCTGGATTCCTGCCCATGAACAGCCTGAAACTGTCGGTTCTGTCCCTCGCCGTGCTGGTTGGCCTTGGTGCCTGTGCGGCCAAACCCGACTGGACCCGCAAAGGCGCTTCGGATGCCGAAATTGAAAAGGACTGGAACGAATGCCGCCGTCTGGCTGACCAGCAGACCGGCGTTCGTTGGGATGACAGCCGCAGCGGCTCGTCGTCCGGTCTTGCCGAATATGACCGCCGCCAGACCGCCAGCCGCAACAAGGCCATTGTGGACGCCTGCATGCGGGGCCGGGGATATTTCCCCATCCGTTAACGCATTGGCAGAAGGCTGGTGGGGGTTGCAATCTTATCACTGATAAGATACCACGGAGGAGCAGGCTGTCAGCAACGGGCCTGTGCCTTCCGTGATGCGTGACCAAAGGAAGCCTTGCCATGATTCGTCTGGACGGAGTCACCCGCCGCCAGCACACGCTGGCCCTGTTTGACGTTACCAGCGCCATCAGTGACGCCGGAGGCTGGATCAGCAACCATCAGCTTTACTCCAACATGCTGGCGATGATTGCCTTTGAAGTCCCTGCGCAGAATCTGCCCGCGCTGATCGAGGCGCTGCACCAGGCCGGGATCGTGATCCATGATCCGCCAGAGCTGCACGGGCAGGGGAGCGAGGATGTCGCCGCGCGGCTGACGATCAGCTTCTTGCACAATGACCCCGATCTCCGTCGTCCTGTTCCGGCATTCGGGTGAGGGACGGATGAGCGGCAAGGGCAAATATCATCACGGAGACCTGCGGCAGGCGCTGATTGCAGCCGCAGTGGAATTTCTGGCCGATCACCCGCCTGCGGACCTCAGTATCCGCAAGCTGGCGCGCTCTCTGGGCATTTCCGAGGCTGCGCCCTATCACCACTTCGCTGACCGGCAGGCGCTGGAACTGGCGGTGATGGCCGAAGGCTATGCCCTGCTGCGCGATCGCTGTCTGGCTGCCGGGCAGGCGGGCCGTGGTCTGGAGGGGCTGTGTGCGGCCTATACCGGCTTTGCTCTGGATCACCCGAACCTGTTCCGGCTGATCCATCAGTCCAGTGCCGCCCGCAATCCGGCCAATGCCGTTCTGTATGCGATTTCGGCAGAGGCTTTTGCCCCCCTGCTGGCCGAGGTGAGGCAGCGGGCCCGCGCGCAGGGGATCGACGATGAAGGGCAGGTTGGCTTTCTGGCCCTGATGGTCTGGACCCAGCTCCATGGCCTGACCGACGTGCTGATCGCCGATTTTTTGCGACTGGGGGACGGCCATGCCGCGTTTTGTGCACGGGCATATCGCCACATCGAGGGCAGCCTGATGGCCGCCCTCGATGCCGTCAGGCGCTCACCAGCTCCGGCTGGTGGCGACGGGCGTTGATCTGGACCATGCAGCCAATGCCGGGTGTCGAGGTGACGGCCAGTCCAAAGCCCTGCATGGCCGCCATGGTGCGCACCACCGTCAGCCCGCCCCGATGTGCCAGCAAGGCCGGGTCAGTCAACGGTGCCGGGTCGAGCAGACTGGCCATCGCAGGCGGCAGACCCGGTCCCTGATCGCTGACGGTCAGGGTGATGGTGCGCCCGTCGTCGGACGGATGGGCATTGAGGTCGATCACCCCGCGTCCGGCGTGTTTCAGGGCATTGGCGACCAGCGCCAGCACCATCTGTTTCAGGCGGATGGGGTCGCCCTTGACCCACAGCGGCGAGGTCAGGCTGAGGCGCATCGTCATGCCGCGCTGTTCGGCCAGCGGAGCGGTCAGGGTGTGGACCTCATCGAGCAGGCTGTGCAGGTTGGCGACCGAGCCAGCGTTGTTCTGGTCAATCGACCCATGGTGGGCACGCATGGCTTCGAGGGTGGTGTTGACCAGTTCCAGCAGCGACTTTCCGGCGCTCTGGATGGCATCGGCATAGCGGCCAAGCGTTTCCAGTTTGGGGTCGCTGCTGCCGGTATGGGTGGCACTGTACAGCAGTTGTCCATAGCCGAGCAGGGCGGTCAGCGGGGTGTTGAAGGACTCGGCCAGCCCGCTCAGGCGTTCGCGCGCCAGCGTATTGAGATCGCGCGCCGCCGACAGGGCGAGGTCGCTTTGCAGGCGGGCGGCATGCTGATTCAGTTCCCCCATCACCGCATCGGCCAGCGTCCGCAGGGTTTCCCGCTGTTGTTCGCTCAGGGCCGGGCGCCGTCTGGTATCAAACAGGCACAGGGTTCCCATCACCAACCCGTCGGGATTGATCAGCGGCGCACCGGCATAATAGCGCACCCGCATGTCACCGGTGACCAGCGGGTTGTCGGCAAAGCGCGGATCGCCGAGCGGGTCGAGGACTTCCAGAATATCCGGTTCCAGCAGCGCCCAGGCACAAAAGGCATGATCGCGCGGAGTCTGGCAGGCATCCATGCCGACCCGCGCCTTGAACCACTGGCGGTCTTCATCGACCAGCGAGACCACGGCGACCGGGACATCAAACAGGCGGGCAGCCAGTCGGGTCAGGGCGTCAAAGGCCGGACTGCTTTCGCTGTCGAGGATGCCATAGCGGCGCAGGGCGGCAAGGCGGGCGGCTTCGTTGAGCGGAAGAGGGGCTGCGGGCATGTACACTGATACCTCGGAAGAGAGGAAAGGCGGCGAACCAAAGCCGTCGCCTTCATCTAGCGCCGGTGGCCTGCTCCGGCAAGGGAAAGCCTGACATCCGGGCAAAGATCAGGCATCGACAAATTGCACGTCTGTTCCGTCAACCAGTCCCATGTCCTGCAAAACAGTCCGTGGCATGGGGCGGACGCCGCGCAACTGGACAATGGTGCCATGCTGGTGGCAGGTGGCAATGGCGGCTTGCAGGGCGTGGGTGGCGGTGGCGTCAATCACCGGCACGTTGTGCATGTCGATGATGAACACCTTGGGCGGTTTGCCGATCTGCTCCAGCACGTCGCCAACCTTGGAGGCAACGCCGAAAAAGAACGGCCCGTTGATGGTGTAAACCACCGTTGCGGCTTGATTGCGCCCGGTGGTCGGGGCGCTTGGCTCATAGGCGGTGCGCTCGGTGTCGGCGAACTCGTTGACGTCTTCGGCAATCAGCTTGATGCCGCTTTCGGCTTCGACGGCATGGGCCATGCGGTGCATGAACAGAATGGCGGCCATCACCACCCCAACCTGAATCGCCACTGTCAGATCGACCAGAACGGTCAGGCCAAAGGTGGTCAGCAGCATCAGCCGATCGCCGGGCGGGGAGTGCAACAGGTGGCGGAAATGCTGGTATTCGCTCATGTTCCACGCCACCACCACCAGCGTTGCCGCCAGACTGGCCAGCGGCAGGTATGACGCCAGCGGAGCCGCCACCAGAATGAAGGCCAGCAGCGCCAGCGCATGGATCATCCCGGCCACCGGCGAGTGGGCCCCCGAGCGGATGTTGGTGGCGGTGCGGGCGATGGCCCCGGTGGCGCAAAAGCCGCCCATCATTCCGGCGGCGACGTTGGCAATGCCCTGACCAACCAGCTCGCAGTTGGAGCGGTGCTTGCGGCCGGTCATGCCATCGGCCACCACCGCCGACAGCAGGCTTTCGATGCCCGCCAGCAAGGCAATGGTCAGGGCTTCGGGGAGCAGGGCGCGGATTTTTTCCAGCGATACCGCAGGCAGATGGGGCGCGGGCAGGGTCTGCGGGATGCCACCAAAGCGGCTGCCAATGGTTTCGACCGGCAACTGAAAGGCCCACACCGCAACAGCCCCCCCGGTCACCCCGATCAGGAAGGCAGGCCAGGTCGGACGCAGGCGGCGGGCCAGCAGGATCAGGCCCAGGGTACAGGCGGCAACGCCGGTGGTTGGCAGGTCAAGGTTGGGCAGGGCCTGCAACAGCACATGCCATTTGTCGATGAATTCCGGCGGGGCATCCTTGATCTTCAGACCGAACAGGTCATTGATCTGGCTGGAAAAGATGATCAGGGCAATCCCCGAGGTAAAGCCGGTGATCACCGGATAGGGAATGTACTTGATATAAGTTCCCAGCCGGGCCAGCCCGAATGCTATCAGCATCACCCCGGCAATCAGGGTGGCAATCACCAGTCCGTCGTATCCGTGGCGGTGGATGATATCGTAGACGATCACCACAAAGGCGCCGGTCGGTCCGCCAATCTGGAACCGCGAGCCGCCAAGGGCCGAAATCAGGAAACCGGCAATCACGGCGGTGATCAGCCCACGGTCGGGGGTGGTCCCCGAGGCGATGGCCAGTGCCATCGACAGCGGCAGGGCCACCACGGCAACGGTCAGCCCGGCGATCAGGTCGCCGCGGAACATCGTTGCGCCATAGCCTTCGCGCAGGACGGTGAACAGTTTGGGAATGAACAGGCCCCACCATGGCAGGGGGGCAGGACGAAAGGGGGGTGGTGCCAAGGGATCAGAGGGAGAACTCTGGTCGATTGTGCTGGGAGACGTTTTGTCCATGGGCAACAATCCGGTTCTGAAGATATGATTTAGCGGAATCGGCGGTAATTGATCATACCCAGCAGGGGGGCAGAACGCCAGTGCCCAGAGATGGGGTATTGGTATGGCCGTGTATTTCTCGGGCGTGTGGCAAGCTGGCTGTTTCCATCGGCGGCCAGCGGGGGTAAAAGGGGGGCGTCTTTGTGCTGTTCTGTCGCCAAGGGGCTGCCTGTGTCCGGTCTGCATCTTTCTTCCTGCGAACATTCTGCCTCTGGCCGCCCTGACCGTTCAGGCCGGTGGGGGCGGCGGGTGATGCTGGCTGTCGTGCTGGGGCAGGCGATCCTGCTGGCTGGATGTGGCGGGGCTCCGTGGGTGGACAGCCGCCGCGAAGCTGGAACCCAGACCACGTGGGGGGAATCCCGGCCTGACCGGCCGGTGATCTGCTATGACCCCGATGTGACCTCGGCGGCCCAGTTGCAGGCGATGGCCGAGCAGGAATGCGCCAAAACCAAACGCCACGCCCGCTTTCTGGGGGTAACCCGCTGGCAATGCACCATGGCCACCCCGGACCGGGCCTATTACAGCTGTCAGTAAGGCTGCTCCCGCACCGGCTCATCGGGCGGCTTTTTTCTGCCACGATCCCGCCTTATCCTGACCGCGACGGGTGAGAACACCCTGAGGCTCAGGTGAAAAGACGGAGAAGACCATGGCCCTGTCCCGCAGACATTTCATGGCCGCCGGTGCGGCGGCCTGCACCGGTGCCCTGTGTGGCTGCGCGCAAAGCCCGGCAACCGGGCGGTCGTTTTTTGCCGGTATGGGCGGCGACATCAACGATGACATCAAGCTGGGGCAGCAGGAACACGCCAAACTGGTGAAATCCTTTGGCGGCGTGTACGAAGACCGCAAGCTGCAATCCTATGTCGACAGCATCGGGCGCAAGCTGGCAGCCCATTCGGAAATGCCCACGCTGCCCTACAGCTTTACCATCGCCAACTCTCCCATTGTGAACGCCTTTGCCTTGCCGGGCGGGCCGGTCACCGTGACGCGCGGACTGTTGGCGCTATGCAACTCCGAGGCCGAGCTGGCCGGGGTGCTGGGGCATGAAATCGGCCACGTCACCGCCCGCCACACCGCCGAGCGGCAGGGGCAGGGAATGCTGGCCCAGTTGGGAGTGGCAGCGCTGGCGATTGCCACCGGCTCCAACGAACTGGCCAGCATGGCCTCGCAAGGGGCGCAGACCATGCTGCAAAGCTATTCACGCGATCAGGAAAGCGAAGCCGATGCGCTGGGCGCCCGTTATATGGAGCGCACCGGCTATGACGTGGACAAGATGGTGACTTTCCTCGACTCGCTGCACAGCTACAGTGTGGTCGATGGCCGGATGGCCGGGCTGCCCGATGGCAAGGTCGATGACTTCAACATGATGGCCACCCATCCGCGCACGGTGGACCGGGTGCGCGATGCCGCCCGGCTGGCATCCGGCGTGCGGCAGGTTGATCCGCTGGTCAACCGGGAACCCTATCTGAACGCGATCAATGACCTGTTGTTCGGCGATGATCCGAAACAGGGAATGGTCGTTGGCACCCGCTTTACCCATCCTGAGCTGCGCTTTGAATTCACCGTGCCGGACGGATTCCGCATTACGAACGGAGAACGCTCGGTGCGGGCGCAAAACCCCGACGGGGCGGTGATCGTCTTTGACATGGCCCAGACACGGGCGGCCTCGATGACCAGCTATCTCGGGCGCGAGTGGGCCGCCAATGCTGGCCTGTCCGGGGTCGAAGCCCTGACCATCAACGGCCAGGAAGCCGCCACTGCCACCACCCGGGGTAAGGCCGGGAATACCGTGGTTGATGTGCGTTTGCTGGCGATCCGCAAGGATGAGAATGAGGTGTTCCGGCTGGTCTTCCTGACCCCGCCCGCGCTGACCGCCCGCCTGTCCGAGCCGTTCCGCCGCACCACCTACAGCTTCCGCCGCCTGAGTACCGCCGAAGCCGCCGCCATCCAGCCGTTGCGGCTGGTGGTGACCTATGTCCGACCCGGCGAAACCGTTGACAGTCTGGCCCGCAGCTTTCCCTTTGACCGCTGGAACCGCGACTGGTTCCGCTTGCTGAACCAGTTGCAGGAAAACGATCCGGTGAAGGCCGGGCAGGTGGTCAAAATGATTATGGCGCGGGAGGGGGCGCGGGGGTGAGGGGGCTGGCCTTCTCATTCATTTCGATAAGGCTTTCTATGTAGTGTTGATTATTTAAAGGCTGGCTATTCAGAATATACAGCCTGTTGTGGGGCACTTCTCCTCATCTATGTGGTGTGCATGTGTGGTAGAAATGACCGATGATGCTGAAAATTTGATGTGGATCTCTTATGGCAACCTCATATTATCGAGCTTCTCTTGTAAAATTTTGCCGGCAGTCAGATGATGAAATTGTTGGAGCTCTCACCAAAGCTCATGCATTTTCTCTTGAACAAAATCAGCGTGATGCATGGTATTTTCAGATAAAATTTCTTAAAGAGGCCATGCAGGATTTTTCCGATGGAGAAATTTATTTTGAGTTCGTTATTCCCCGAATGGGGAAACGTGTAGATTGCGTTATTTTGTACCAGAATATTATCTTTGTTATAGAATTCAAGGTTGGGGCAGATTCCTTTGGTGGCTATGGAATCGAGCAGGTCCACGATTACGCACTGGATTTGAAGAATTTTCATAGAGGCAGTCATCAGGCGGCCATTGTCCCCATTTTGATTGCCACTCGGACCGACAGATCATCGGGGGAGATCCATTTCGCGGCAGACTCGGTTGCCTGTCCGGTCTGTGTTGGGTTGGCTGGCTTTCGTTCCGTTATTGAGGAGAGTGTCGCGCTTTTGCCGCTGCAAGTTTTGGACTGCGAAGGATGGGCTGGAAGTGGCTATTTACCAACGCCAACAATCATCGAAGCGGCTCAGGCTCTGTATCAATCTCATAATGTCACCGATATTGCTCGCTCTGACTCTGGTGCACAGAACCTAGCCCTGACGGATGCGTGTATTGCAGGCATTATTGCAGATGCCAAACGACGTGGGCGAAAGGCAATTTGTTTTATCACTGGCGTTCCGGGAGCCGGGAAGACGCTGGCCGGACTCAATATTGCTACCCGCCGGGCAACAGAGCATTCCGATGAGCATGCGGTTTTCCTGTCGGGGAACGGCCCGTTGGTGAGCGTGCTGCGAGAGGCTTTGGTCCGCGACCAAGTAGCACGAGAGGGATTGAAAAAATCAGATGCTGCTCGCCAGGTAAATGCCTTTATTCAGAATATTCACCACTTCCGAGACGCTTATGCACGCGATTTATCAGTGCCTCATGAAAAAGTTGTGGTCTTCGACGAAGCACAACGAGCATGGACCCGCGAGCAGGCATCCAAGTTTATGCAGCAAAAGCGAGGTATTGCAGGTTTTGATCAGTCAGAGCCCGAATTTTTGATCAGTGTTATGGATCGCCATCAAGATTGGTGCGTGATTGTATGCTTGATAGGGGGTGGGCAAGAAATCAATACCGGTGAGGCTGGGCTGGGAGAGTGGTTGGTGGCTCTTCGAGACCATTTCCCCCATTGGGACGTTCATGCATCATCACTGCTGAACGAACGAGACTATACTGTAGACGCCCAGGCTCGCGACATGCTTGAAGATCCGGCCGTAAGTAAGCATGGAGAGCTACACTTATCAGTCTCAATGCGATCTTTCCGGGCTGAGGCTTTGAATGGCTTCGTGAGTGCTCTTTTAAATGTCCAACTTTCGCAGGCACAAGAGGCATATAGCGCTTTGCGACCTCGCTATCCATTGTACGTGACGCGGGATCTGCAACAGGCGCGAGAATGGCTGCGCGCTCAGGCGCGTGGAAGTGAGCGGTATGGCCTTTTGGCATCATCCGGTGCGGCTCGACTGCGGCCGGAAGGTATTCACGTTAAAACACCGATTACTCCAGAGTATTGGTTTTTGAATGACCGTTCGGATGTTCGCTCTTCCTTTTACCTGGAAGAGGTAGGGAGCGAATTTGACGTGCAAGGTTTGGAGTTGGATTGGGCCTGTGTGGCCTGGGATGCTGATTTACGTGCACGGCCTGACGAATGGGGGATGTTCAAATTTTCTGGGACAAAGTGGCAGAACGTGCAAGCCGAAGATCGGCGCCGTTATCTGTTGAATGCCTATCGTGTGCTGTTGACCAGGGCACGGCAGGGTATGGTGATTTTTGTCCCGCAAGGGGATGAGCGTGATCCGACACGTTTACCTTGCTCCTATGATGGTACTTATGAACGGCTATTGGAGGCAGGTGTACAACCTTTATCTGTGTGAACAGGCTTATTACCTTCGTTTTTCATCTTCTCCCTCCTCCCGGAACCAGTATTGTTGTGGAGAAATCCTGAATAATCTGTTCTATTCAGGGGCAGGGTGGTGGTGAAGAGGGGGCCTCCGATGCAGGAGTCATCCGGGGATGAGGGGAATGGTTCGGACAGCGTGACCGAGGTCACCTCGACCAGTTGGGGTGGCCGGATTATCGAGGCGCTGAAGGGGCTGGTGATCGGGCCGATCCTGATCATTCTGGCAGTTGTCCTGCTGTCGTGGAACGAAGGCCGGGCGGTGGATCGCGCCAAGGCTTTGGCCAGCGGGGCCGAGGCGGTGGTCAGTGTTGCTGCTGATCGGGTCGATCCGGCCAATGCTGGCCGTCTGGTTCACCTCAGCGGCTTGGCGACCACCCGTGATACCCTGCGCGATTCGGTGTTTGGCGTTGCGCGTCCGGGCGTCCTGCGGCTGGAGCGGCTGGTCGAGATGTACCAGTGGCACGAGGAAAGCTCGTCGGAAACGCACGAAAAGCTGGGGGGCCACAGCGAAACCATCACCACCTACCGCTATGCCAAGGGCTGGCATCAGGGGCTGATCAGTTCGGCCAGCTTCCATGCGCCCTCTGGTCATGCCAATCCGCCGGACATGCCGGTCAGCAGCCAGACATGGCAGGCGCAGACGGTGACGGTCGGGGCGTTCCGGTTGTCGGCCAGCCTGCGCTCGGCATTGACGATGGTTCATCCTTTGCCGCCGTCAGAAATCGGTCGGGCGCTGCCGGAACGGCTGGCCGGGCTGCCGCTGTCGGTGCGCGGTGACTGGCTGTATCTGGGCAAGAATCCGGAGTCACCGCAGATTGGCGATCTGCGGGTTCGGTTCAGCGAGGCCGAACCGGCGATGATTACCTTGATATCCCAACAATATGGCGACAGCTTTGTGCCGTTTGCCACCCCGACCGGCGAGGTCGAGCTGGTGCAGTACGGGCAGGTCGAGGCCGCCTCGCTGTTTCGCACCGCCAATGATGACAATGCCCTGCTGACCTGGGGGCTACGTCTGGTCGGGCTGTTGGTGATGCTGTTCGGCTTCCGTGCCGGGATGGATATTCTCGAGGTTCTGGCGTCTGTGATCCCGCCGCTGGGAACGCTGGTCGATATCGGCGTCACCCTGTTGGCGCTGGTCATGGCCCTGACCGGCAGTGTGTTGACCATCGCCATCGCCTGGCTGGCCTATCGGCCGTTGATTGGCGGGGCCTTGATCGTCTTGGCCATCCTGATTGCAGGGGGCTCGTGGCTGCTGCGGCAGCGTCGGCAGGCGTTGCAGTAGCCTGCCTTGGGGAAAGGGGACTGAGGATGAAAAAGCTGTTTGCTGTGGGGGTGGTCTGTGGCGCGCTGATGTCGGCACCGGCACTGGCGGCACAGGATGAAAACATCGACTTTGGAAGCGCGACCTGTGGCGAGCTGTTGAGCGCCGCTGATACCGCCGGAGCCGATGACATGGCCGGAATGATGCTGTGGCTGGATGGTTATCTCAGTGGCGTGTCCGGGGACACAGTGCTGAACTGGAGCAACCTGAACACCTTCGTTGATCAGCTGGGAAGCTATTGCCAGTCCCACAAGTCGGCCAGGCTGCTGGATGCCGCCCGCAAGGTGGGGCTGGGCCAGTAACGCGTCTTTGGTGCGATTGCCGTCTGCCCGGTTTGGCCATCACCACACCGGGCAGACGCTCTGCGCTTACTTCGCCAACTGCACCGAAACGGCCTGAGTGACTTCGACTTTCCCGCCCGCCTCTTCCAGTGTCTCAACCGTGGTTTTCCAGGTGACGACCAGCGAGCGGCCACGATAGCGGTTTTCCTGATCGATCAGTTGTTCCAGCGAGCTGTCCGGGTTCAGCACCATGTAGGATTTGGTTTCCCGTCCGACGGTCAGGTTCAGGTACAGGTAATCGCCCTGCTCGAAGCCTTCGAAAATGCCGGTGGTGGTGTGCAGCCCGCCCGCACTGTCCTTGGCTTTACCCTTGCCGCCGCTGCTGTTGCCCATCCGGCGGACGTATTCCTCGCTGGTTTGCAGCATTTCGGATTCGCGGGTGACGAATTCCTCGTCCGAGCGGGGGACGCTTTGCTTGTTGCTGTCCAGCCAGCGGAACATTTGATTGTTTTCGAAATAATAGCGGTTTTCTTCCCGCGAGACCGAGCCGCCCCGGATGTCCTGGGTGGTGATCACCTCATAGACGAATACCAGAGATCCCCCGTCATAGTAATAGTCCTGGATGTTGTCGCCGTGATCATCGGGCATTGACATGGTCATCTTGCGGATGCCGCTGCCATCGCTCCAGGTGGTGACATGGATTTCGACCGGGGCACCGTCAACCGAAAACGTTTTCGATGCGGTCCGCATGCCATCAAGCGACTGGTTGACCTCGGCATAGACCTGCCGCTGATAGGCGGTCGGATCGGCGGCCGATGCCGGTGACACGGACACGGTACTGGCGGTGCCGATGGCGAGCCCGCCAAGAAGGACAAACATCAACGATGAACGGCGCATGACGGCAGACTTCCCCCTTGGAATGATCCTGATGCAACGGCTGAAGCGCGGGACACCTCCCGTATCCTTTCAGCGTGCCCAATCGGGGGATTTTTCATGAATATACGGCGGTAGACAAATGGTAAGAATATCCATGGTTCCTGAAATGTCTGGGGAGGCAAACCATGAAGGCGGGATGGGGACTCGTGGTGGCCGGGATGCTGTGGGGAATGGCATCTCCGGCGATAGCCTATGATGTGCATGCCGGGCCGATCTGGAACACCGACGATGCCCGGCAAAAGTGCCCGGCGGTCTGTGCCGGTGCCCGGTGGGATGGTCGCTGGTCCAGTGATCAGGATGATGTGGCGGTCTGTGGGACGACCACCGGTGAACCGGCCCGGGTCGGGGTGATCAGCAGCGATGCCGAAGCCGCCCGGGTCTGTCCGCAGGCGCTGGCGGCCGCAACATGGCAAGGGGCATGGGCGACGGTCTCACCGGGGGACTCGGTCTGCGGCTGTGTCCCTCCTCCGCTCTATGCCGGCAATGAACAGCCGTCACGGGCGGCGCGGATGATTCATCTGCACTACGAAGCCCCCGAAGCCGAGCTGTTCTATAACGAGGTCCGCATTGAGGCCTCGTATCCCGGCAGTTATTTTGCGGTCTGCGGCTTCCGGCACGGCTATTTTGGCCTGCAAGAGCTGTTTGACCACCGCAAGGTGGCGATCTTTTCGGTGTGGGAGCCTGACCATGGGCAGGACCCGACACAGGTTCCGCTGGCGGTGCGGACCGAGCCGGTGGCTCCCGGGGCCGGAGTGGATGTCCGGCGCTTTGGCAACGAAGGCACCGGGGGGCAGAGCTTCCTGAATTTTGACTGGCAGGTGGGGCAGACCTACCGCTTTCTGGTCGAGGCCCGCCATGACGGCGACCGCACCGCCTATACCGGCTTTGTCTATCTGCCGACGGAACAGCGGTGGCAAAAGATGGTCACCTTCCGGGCGTTGGCTGAGAACGACCTGCTGCGCGATCCCTATTCCTTTGTCGAAGATTTCCGCGCCGACGGAACCAGTGCGCAACAAATTCACCGCGCCCGTTATGGCAATGGCTGGATGCGCGATACTGCCGGGCGCTGGCATCCGTTGACGCGGGCGGCTTTTACCGCCATGGCTCCCAATGGCAATTTGCGCTCGGCGATTGATGCCGGTCAGCAGGGGGGCGATTTCTACCTGCAAACCGGGGCCGGAACCGTCAAAAGCCGGGGACTGGGGCAGATCATTACCCTTGATGCGGTGCCGGGTCTGCTCCCCGAGGATGTGCGACGCTGGCGGGTGGGTGAAATTGGCAGATGACCGGGGCTGTTGGCTGGCATACAGTCGGTACCCTTCCGCTTAAAGAATGCTTTATGCCGGAGGTGCGTGCTCCCCGTGTTCAGGACGTTCCATCATGTTTTACCTGAGTATCGTCACCATCCTGTGGGCCTTTTCCTTTAGCCTGATCGAGGTCTATCTGGCCGGAAAGGTGGATGCCTACTTTGCGGTGCTGACCCGCAGTGTGCTGGCCGCCGCCCTGTTCCTGCCGCTGTTGCGCTGGCGCGACATTCCGTGGCGGATGGCGCTGGCGATGATGGCGGTCGGTGGTATCCAGTTGGGGGTAATGTACTTCTGTCTGTATCAGTCCTTTCTGTACCTGTCGGTGCCGGAAGTCCTGCTGTTCACCATCTTTACCCCGATCTACATCACCCTGCTGGATGACCTGTGGAACCGCCGCTTTAACCCGTGGTATCTGGTGACAGCGACGCTGGCGGTGATCGGAACCGGGGTGATCCGCCTGAATACCGTCAGCCATGATTTTCTGTCCGGCTTTCTGCTGGTGCAGGCTGCCAACCTGTGCTTTGCGGTCGGGTTGATCGTCTACAAGGGGCTGATGCAGCGCCAGAAGTCGGACCTGACCCACCAGTCGGTGTTTGCCTACTTTTATCTTGGCTCGATGATTGTCAGCCTGCTGGCCTTCCTGCTGATCGGCAACCCGGCCAAAATGCCGACCACCACCGTGCAGTGGGGGGTGCTGCTGTGGCTGGGCATCGGGGCGTCGGGGATTGGCTATTACCTGTGGAACAAGGGTGCCTGCATGGTCGATACCGGGGCGCTGGCGATCATGAACAACATGCATATTCCCGCCGGTTTGCTGGTCAACCTGCTGATCTGGAACCGCGATGTTTCACTGGGGCGTCTGGGGCTGGGCGGCGCGATTTTGCTGGCCTCGCTGCTGTTTAACGAACTGTGGGTACGCCCGCGTCAGCAACAGTCTCCGGCATAAAAAATGGCCGCTATCAAGCTATTAGAGCATTTTCCGTTCTCTCTGGATCACTTCAAATGCTCTAATGTCTTGTATTTTAAGCAAATCATGCGGGGCTTGAAATCATATACAGGGCAATAAGTTAGCTCTGTTTGGTGGCACTTGCAGGGAATGCGGCGTTGTGGGCTGGGAGCCACATAAGAGCATTGGAAAAGCAAACGAGGTCGTACTGTAGCGCGCCGATTGCAAGGGGGGCTGGCTTATTTGTGGTCGTCATAGCCCGTTCTCTCGCCCTATAGAACTAAGGCCTCGCCTGCAGGTACGATGGATGTCGGCTTGCGACCCAGAGCCACCGGATAAATGTTCACGGCCTTGCTGCTAGGTCCTAATAAAGCACCAGCAACTTGGTGCCATAAAGAGGGGGCAGTTCTGCGATTCTACGCAGTCATAGCTCTTGCGAGTGGCGTAATAAAATTAAAGTCAGACGCCACAAGGATTTATCGGTAAGGTGCTGTATTTGTTCGATGTCTCCGAAAGTGAGTCGAGTTTATCGAGAATCTTCCAACTACTGCTATTTAGGCTCTGATTCGCTCTGTCCACTAGCTTCATGGTCCGCACTCAGTGCGCGGGCCTTATTCTCAGTCTCGATCCGCTTCAAACCTTCCGGCTGAACCACATCAATCAAAACCCCTATATTTTCAAAACTATCCTTCTGTTGGCTAAGTTTTTTTTGGGCCTCCTTGGTGATCTTGAGTTCTGGGTTAGTGAAAAGTAAGAGATGAACGTGGAATGTTGGGCTTCTACTTGAATTGGCAGCATGGTTATCAATCATATCAGCAGAAACTGTTTTCCCGCTTTTTACGTCAATTCTTACATTAATCTTTCCGGTATTAGTGTCGCTACCCAGAAATTTTAGTTTCTCTGGTTCGATCCCAGTCATTGTGCCGACTAATTCTTTTACTTCTTCAGAACTTCCTACCACGTCAATGTCATGTCCGCCGTCTGGGGAATTGGTGACTGATGGTCTCGTGACTTCTAAAGTTGCGGTATGCAGAGCGCGCGTTGATAGCGCGGAAAGACATCTATGCTCTGCCTTTCTTGCAATGTCAGCAGTCGCCACAGCTGAGACGGGGGCGATAACCGGGGTCTTGGTGACTGGAGTATTCTCTGGAGTCCCACCGATTTCAGTTGAACACATTTCTATCACCCTAGCTTCAGAATTGCACCAGGCTCGGTGACGTACTTTGCCTGCATCTCACTAAAAATATCAATGAGGCTGATAAGAATCCGAAACTTTGCAATGGCTACTGATGTAGGATCCAATTCCCTCTGGCTAGGAAGGTTATTAAATAAAGTAAGATTTGAGTCTTTCGGCTGGGAAAATGGCGTATCAGCCTCTGAATTTAGCAACTTGTACTCATGAATGAGTAAATTGTTGAATATGATTCTCAGCCAATTGATGATTTTGGGGACGTCATCCCTAGCAAAGTAATCAATCTCAAAAAAATCTTCTTTGGCACCATCATAATAAATATTGCGTTTCTGAGAAGGAAATTTTTCTCTAATAGTATTCAGAGTTGACAGGGGGATTTGCTCACACCTCGCAGTGCGCATACCCTCTTCGACCAAATCATCGCCATTACGTTGATAAATCACCAAGTTTAAACTTGTAGACATTTACACTCCACGTCCGTCAGTAAGCTGACTAGTACGTATATATAGTATATGCAAGAGTTCTAGATTCCTAGAAGGAAAAACGTTGATCAAGCCGGAAGTAGTTCTAGACGGCGTTGACATTCATCGGGTCCAGATAAATGCTCTGACGAGACACAATAGGGAAAGAAACGCCCTTGGGGTCTGATCGTAGCGTGTTGCAATCCGCCGGAAGTGCTTGATTTTTAGGAAGAAGCGTTCGACGAGGTTGCGCTCGCAGTAGAGGGCGGGTAATCCTCCCCTTTTTAATGGGGTGCTGCAGTAGAGTTATCCGGGCCCGTGGGAATCCTGAATGTCAACGCCGTCTAGCCATGGTGAAATAAAAAAGGCGCCCGTTCGTGAGGGAAACGAACGGGCGTTTGAGTTGGGTGTGAATAGGAACAGAAGTTACAAGAGAGAGGTGAGTGGGAGGGATCCTCCCCCGACCGGCACGGTTGGGGGAGGCAGGCGGATCATGACAAAGCCGGGATATGCCCTGTCATGGGGTGGAAATCATTCTCGTAACCTTGCGGTTACTCGGGATTTGCGGGTTAACGCTTCGGCGGCGGGCCACCGGGCATCGGCATTGCTTCCAGTTCGTCCAGCGAGATCAGGCCGTCGCCGTTTTTGTCCAGCGCCTCGAAACGGTGGCGTTCGGCGTCGTGGAACTCTTCGCGGCTGACGATGCCGTCGCCGTTGCGGTCCATTGCCTTGAACATCTCGTCCTGACGACCTTCCTTCGGGCCCCGGCCGCCATCCGGCGGCGGGCCTTTGGGGCCACTCCGGTCATCGGGGCCACGGCCAGACGGCGGGGCTCCCTCGCCACCCCTTGGCATGTCGGGCGGGGCGGCCTTGAATTCATCGAGACTGAGGTCGCCACTGTGGTCGCTGTCGATCTGGTCAAAGCGGGCGTCAAAATGCTGGCGCAGTTCGTCGCGGGAAATCATCTGGTCGCCGTTGCGGTCAAACATTGCCATCATCGCTGGCGCCATCGACGGCGGGCGATCTTCGGCGGCAACACTCAGGCTGCCTGCAACGGTCAGCATCACCACGCCCAGTGCCGTCAGGGTCGCGCCCCATACCGTTGTCCGATGCATCGTTTGTGCTCCTGTGCTGCTCCGCTGAACTGATGACGCCAACACTAGCCATCGCAACCTGAACGGACTCTGAAGCAGAAATTCAGATACCATTCAGCAAAATCAGCTATAACAATCCGATGCGAAAAATCATCCTCATACCGATGGCCGTGGCTGTCTTTGCGGGGACTCTGGCCAGCAATGGTGTCTCGTCCCTTCCGTCCTTTGTGGTATTGGCGTCGGCCCATGCCGATGATGACCATGGGGATGACCATGGGGACCACGATGATCGCAGGGACGACGATGACGATCCCCGCCCACCCCGCCAGCGGCCAGACATGCCGCGTGGCGCGGGGCAGCGTGACTTTCCGCCGCCTCCGCCTGGAATGATGCCCGGCCCGCCGCCGCGTCCGGGCTGGCTGCTGGGATTGACCCCCGAAGACCACGATGAAGCCCGTGCAGCCTTGCAGGCTGGCCAGATCGTCTCGTTGCGGGCGATCCTCGAGGTTGCCGAGCGTGATTTTCAGGGCCAGATGCTGGAAGCCGAGCTGGAGCACCATGATGACGCCTGGCGCTATGAACTGAAGATGCTGGCCCCGGACGGCAGCATCCTCAAACTGTACTACAACGCCGAGCGCCCCGAACTGATGAAAGCCAAGGGCCACGGGTTGCTGACCTGGTACAAGGGGGATCGCAATACTTTGCCGCCCGCGCTGGAGGAAGCCCGTCGCCGGATGGAAAGCCGCCATGGCGATGGCGACAAGGATGAGGGCCGCCGCCGGGGTCCGGGGTGGTTTTCATCGGATGGTCCCCCACCCCTGCCGCAACCCTCGTCTCCTGACGCGCCGGGGCGTGACGGGAAAGCCCCTGAAGGGGCGCCACCACCTCCCCCGGCAAGCACTCCACCTGCCGCCCCCGAGCGGGCATGGTATGATCGCTGGCTGGGCTGGATCTGGGAATAAGGATACGTTCTGATGCGTTTACTGGTCGTGGAAGACGAACCAACCCTGAATGCCCAGTTGTGCCGGGCACTGGAAGCCGCAGGCTATGTCGCCGACAGCGCCCATGATGGCGAGGAGGGCTGGTACCTTGGCGACAGCGAGCCGTATGATGCCATCATTCTCGATCTCGGCCTGCCCAAGATTGACGGTCTGACCATTCTGAAACGCTGGCGGGCGGCCGGGCGCGGGTTGCCGGTGCTGGTGCTGACCGCGCGCGCCTCGTGGCAGGAAAAGGTCGATGGCATTGATGCCGGGGCTGATGATTATCTGGCCAAACCGTTCCAGATGGAAGAATTGCTGGCCCGCCTGCGGGCCCTGATCCGCCGCTCCAGCGGTCACGCCAGTGCGGAACTGACCTGTGGCCCGGTCCGGCTGGATACCCGTTCTGGCGTGGTGACGGTCAGTGGCATGTCGATTACCCTGACCTCGCACGAATACCGGGTTCTCAGCTATCTGATGCACCATCCCGGCAAGGTGATTTCGCGCACCGAGCTGACCGAGCACCTTTATGCCCAGGATTTCGACCGCGATTCCAATACCATCGAAGTGTTCATCGGCCGCCTGCGCCGCAAGCTGGGGGTGGATGTGATCCATACCGTGCGCGGGTTGGGCTATCGTCTGGACCCGCCGGATGCCTGATACTGCCACCCCGCCGACAGCATCGGCTGAACCGACAGCCCAGTCCCGGGGCAGCCTGCGCCTGCGCCTGATGCTGGGGGCGGCCATCTGGGTCTTTGCCGCGCTGGCGGTGGCGGTGGTGGTGCTGCGCGGGCTGTTCGTCGCCTATGTCGAAGACCAGATCCGCGAGCGACTGATCACCGACCTGAACCAGTTGGTGGCCTATACCGAGGTCGATGCCAGCGGCAATGCCTCGCTGAGCCAACCGCTGTCCGAACCGCAGTTTCATCGTCCCTTGTCCGGCCTGTACTGGCAGATCGAGACGGCGGACGGGCGCGGTGTGTTGCGCTCCCGCTCGTTGTGGGATGGCGTGCTGCAGGTGCCGCATCTGCCGGTGCCCGCCAACGGCGACGGTGACATTCAGACCCACACCACCACTGGCCCGACCGGCAGCCGCCTGTTGATTGCCGAGCGGATGGTAACCTTCCCGGACTATGACAAGCCGCTGCGCCTGATGGTCGGCTGGGATGAAAGCAAGCTGCAAGGGCTGATCGACGCCTTTACCCGCACCCTCAGCTGGTCGTTCGTGGTGCTGGCGGTGGGGATTGTCGGGGCGGCCTGGGCGCAGATTGCCTTTGGTCTGGGTCCGTTACGTCGCCTGCGTGGGGCGCTGGCGGCGGTTGGCAATGGCCAGAACCGCCGCTTGCTGGGAACCTATCCGCGCGAAGTGATGCCGCTGGTCGAAGACCTGAACGCCATGCTGGACCGCAACGCGCGGATGATGAGCAGCGCCAGCGAAACGGCGGGCAATCTGGCCCATGGCCTGAAAACACCACTGGCGATCATTGCCAACGAAGCGGTGGCGCTGGCCGAACGCGGCGATCATGAAGGCAGTGCCTTGCTCACCCAGCAGGTCGAGTTGATGCGGCGGCAGGTTGACCACCATCTGGCCCGCGCCCGCGCACAGGCGGCGGGCGAGGCCCGTGGTCTGAAAACGCCGGTTTCGCCTTCGCTGACCCGCCTGTCGCGGGTGCTGGGACGGTTGAGTGACTGCCGTATTGATGTGCTGGAAGAAGCGCCGCCGACCTTTCGCGGCGATGCCCAGACACTGGAAGAAATTCTCGGCAACCTGATGGAAAACGCCTGTAAATGGGCCAGGGGACAGGTGCAGGTGCGGGCCCGGCAGGGGCGCTTTGCCTCGGGGGGGATGTGCCTCGAACTGGTGATTGCCGATGACGGGCCGGGCATCCCCGAAGACCGCTTTGACGACGTTCTGCGACGCGGGCGGCGGCTGGATGAAAGCAAGCCCGGCAGCGGGCTGGGGCTGTCAATCGTCGATGACCTGACCCGTGCCGCCAATGGCACCCTGACCCTTGGGCGGTCTCCGCTGTTGGGCGGGTTGCAGGTGATTGTCCAGTTGCCATCGGCAGGCAGGCTTACAACGGCGGCAGCAGGGCAATCAGAGCCGTCAGCGTAAACACCGAAATCACCGTTGACAGCACCACAATGGCGGTGGCCCGCTGGGTATAGCAATTGTACTTGCGGGCCATCACATAGGCATTGGCTCCGGTGGGCATGGCGGCGGACAGGATCAGGATGGTGGACCAGCCCGACGGCACGTCGATCACGTAGCGGGTCAGCAGCCAGACCAGCATCGGCAGGACGGTTACCTTCAGCACCGCCATCACCACCGCTTCGATCAGGTCGCCGCCCAGTTTGCAGGCGGCGAGGGTGGCTCCGACGGCAAACAGCGAGGTCGGGGCAGCGGCTTCGCCCAGCAAGGCCAGTGTGTCATTCAGCAACGACGGAAAGGGCAGCCCGAGACTGCCGTATACCAGTCCCCCCAGCGCAGCGGCGGCGATGGGATTGCTGATCACCGATCGCAGGCTGTTCCACACAATCCGCCCGATCCCGCCAGCGGCTCCGTTTGATCGCCCCAGCGTGACGCCCAGCGTGGTCAGGGTGAACAGGATCGGGGAATGGACCATCACAATCAGCATCACCGGCACCAGCCCGGCCGTTCCGTAAGCCCGCTGGATCAACGGCAGGCCAATCAGCACCAGATTGGAAAAGGTTCCGGCCATGGCGGCCAGCGAACTGGTATCGACCGCTTGCCGGAACAGGCGGCGGGAGACCCACCAGCAGAACAGGAAATGCGGGATGGCTGCGCCATAATAGGCCAGCAACAGCGACGGGCTGAACTGCTGTTGTACCGAACCACTGGCCAGCGTGCGAAAGATCACCGCCGGGATAGCCAGATAAAAAATGAAATTGACGATCCCGTTGATACCGGCGTCGCTGATCAGCTGGCGATGGGCGAACAGCCAGCCACAGGCCATGATGGCAAAAACGGGAGTAACGATGATCAGGGTCTGGTTCACGGCACACAACGGTCATTGGTAACAGGGGATACCGACCGTAGGGGGAGAACCGGTGTCCGACAAGGGCCGGTTGGCGATCTCCCTGAATTGTGCCAGTCCGAACGCAACAGCGGAGCCCGGTGAGGGGCCCCGCTGTTTGTGCTCATATGGTGGGGGGACGCTTACAGTTTGCGCATGCCATGCAGGAATTTTTCCACTTCCTGATCCAGACTGCCCGCATCAACGGCCAGCTCTTCGGCGGCGCGACGGATGGAACTGGTCTGTTCGGTGGCAGAACTGGCCTGTGTTGCCACCTGCGAAATGTTGACCGTCACGTCGTGGGCTGCCTGCGATGCCTGATGGATGTTGTGGGCGATTTCCCGCGTGGCAGCGCCTTGTTCTTCGACGGCATGGGCCACCTGGGCAGCCAGTTCGCGCAGGCGGGTAATGGTTGACTGCACACCATTGATCGAGCTGACCGCGCCACGGGTGGCCATCTGGATGTCGTCGACCTTCACGCGGATGTTTTCCGTGGCATGGGCGGTTTGCGCGGCCAGTTGTTTGACCTCGTTGGCGACCACCGCAAAGCCCTTGCCGGCATCGCCCGCGCGGGCCGCTTCGATGGTGGCGTTCAGCGCCAGCAGGTTGGTCTGTTCAGCGATGTCGGTGATCAACTGGACCACTTCGCCAATCTCGGCAGCGGCCTTGGCCAGCCCTTCGACGGTGATAACCGCATCGTCAACAGCCTGTGATGCCTGCTTGGCTCCGTTGGCCGATTCCCCGACGCTGCGCACGATTTCGGCTTCGGCGGCGGACAGTTGCTCGGTGGCCGAGGCGACGGTCTGCACGTTGACCCCCATCTCTTCGGCGGCAGATGCCACTCCGGCGGCCCGCTCGCTGACGTCGGTCGAGATGGTCCCCATCTGCCCGGCGGCGCTGGTCAATCCCTGGGCGGCATTGGCGACCGACGAGGAAACGGCTCGCACCTTGCTTTCGAAGTCGTCGGCCAGCTTGACGTATTTGGTCACGTCATCCCAGTTCAGCATCGGGCCCATATAGCTGCCGTCGCGGTCATAGGTGGGGGTGACGTAGTTTTCGATCACCAGACCGGCCATGGTGAACTTGCCGCGATAGGGCAGGTTTTTCGGGTCGCGCAGCAGGTTTTCGATCATCTCTGGCCGTTTGTGGAACGACATCACGCTGGCGCCGACGGCATCGCGCGAGCTTTTGCCCAGCGGGGCCAGCATGTGGTCCAGCAGGTCGCGGGCGGCTTTGTTGGCATAGGTGATCACCAGTGTTGACGGGTCGCACAGCATGACGCGGGCAGGCTGAACCTCGACCATCTGGCGCAGGCGAAAGGCTTCGGCGACCTCGGTGCGCAGGACGGCCATTGCGCGCGCCATCGCCCCGATTTCCTCTTTCTGGCCGGTGCGCGGAATGTCGATGGCGCTGTGCCCCTCGGACAGGGCCGAGGCGACGCGGGTCATGTCCTGCATGGCCCCACCGATATGGCGGGCAAGGATCAGGGCCACCCCGACGGTGACCAGCAGCACCAGTCCCATCACCATGATCGCGGTTTGGCGCGCCTGTCCGCTTTCGCTGGCCACCTGCTGCTCCAGAGCCTGAATGTCAGAACTGGCCTTGTCGGCGATCAAGCGGATGGCAGCAACCACCTGCTGTTCGTTTTTGGGCAAGGTCTCGTTCAGATAGGTCGAAACGGCGCGGGAGTCCTCGACGGCCTTGTTGAACGAGTCAATCCAGCCCGGCATGATCGACAGCGACAGGTTCAACTGTTCATTGACGCCGGGGGCGGTGATGCCCTTTTTCTGCTCGCTGGCGATCAGCTCGTTCAGTTCCTGCAGGGCCTTGCGGGTGGCGTCGAGGTCCTTTTCGTTCGAGACGTCGAAGTAGCGCTGGATGCGCAGGCGGGCCAGCAACAGTTTTTCCTGCATGGTGCCGATCTGTGCCGCCAGGCGATAATCGCCACTGTCTTTTGCCAGCTTGGCAGCTTCGGACAAACCTTTGCGGACCTCGATCCCCAGCGGGGTGACCTTGTCGACCTTCAGGCTGTACAGGCTGCGGGCGTTTTGGGCCATCGGCGTAAAACCGTCCTGAAACGCCTTGACGGCGGCAAGGGTGGCGGTGCTGTCAGGCAATGAGCCGGCCTGTTTCAGCACGGTGGCAAACAGGCTGTTGGCGGCATTCAGGTCGCTGTCAGACAGCGATTGAAAGAAGGTGCGGGCCAGACGGCTGGCATCAATGATGTTGCTTTTGGCTTCGAGAACGACCTGCACGCGCTGGTCGCCTCCACTCATTTCCGAGGACCGGTGGGCCATGTCCCCCATCTTGCCGAGCATGAACAACATGACGGCGGTGTTGATCACCAGCAGCAGAGCCATGCTGAGCAGGATTTTCGGAAAGATGCGCAAGTTCTGGAAAAGGGCCATGATATCTTCCTTGGACGGGCGACCGGTCGACAGTGCCCCCTTCCTGTCGAAGTGGGGGGGAACAAGGCATTCTAACCGGGAATGGAATGAAATGGTATATTGCTTCCGCCAAGTAACATGGGAACACGGCAGGGTGGATTCCAATAGGACAGAAAGCAGAAAAACCGCTATCCATGTCGGTGGCCCGGCCTGACAGCAGGGGCTGTCGCGTATCCCTCTGATATGGAACCCGAACTGTGACTGACACTGTGCATCCGTCCAGCGGCAAGGCAACGGCAACCGGTGTGCTGGCCCTGGTGTCGTGGGCAACGCTGGCCATTCTGACCGTGGGGGCAGGGACTGTACCGCCGTTCCTGATGGTCGGTCTGGCCTTTACCATTGCCGCTTCGCTGGCGGTGATCAAGTGGCTGATCAAAGGGGAATCGCCGCTGGTGCACCTGCGTCAGCCGTTACGGGCGTGGGCGCTGGGGATTTTCGGGCTGTTTGGCTATCACGTCCTGATCTTCCTTGCCCTGCAAAGCGCACCGCCGGTCGAAGCCAACCTGATCAATTATCTGTGGCCGTTGCTGATCGTGTTCTTTTCCGGCTTTTTGCCCGGCCACCGTCTGCACTGGTTCCAGATCGGGGGCACCCTGATGGGGCTGATCGGGGTGGTGGTGCTGGTGCTGGGTAAAAGCGGCCAGGGGCTGAGCTTTGACCCGCAATATGCCGTTGGTTATGGCGCGGCGCTGGCCGCAGCGGTGGTGTGGGCGGCCTATTCGGTGCTGTCCCGCCTGTTTGCCACCGTGCCGACCGACGCTGTCGGTGGGTTCTGTGCCGTTGGCGCGGTGTTGGCCTTTGTCTGCCATGCCCTGTTTGAACCGGCCGGGTTACCGCAATCGCTCACCCAGTGGGGGCTGGTGCTGCTGTTGGGGCTGGGGCCTGCGGGTGGGGCGTTCTTTGTGTGGGATATCGGCATGAAGCACGGGGACATCCAGTTGCTGGGCACCCTGTCGTATGCGGTGCCGCTGATGTCGACGCTGTTGCTGATTGTGTTCGGGCCGGGGGCCCTGAACTGGGGCGTCGCCCTGTCGTGCCTGTTGATCGTCGGTGGAGCCTTGCTGGCCAGTCTCGACCGCTGGCGCAAACGTCCTGCCGGGGATGCCGTGACGGCGGAGACTCCCTGATCAGGGGCAGCCTGTCCGGTGAGGAAGTCTTACCGGGCAGGCATCAGTTCAGGACGTGCGGCAGGGGGACGTAATAATCGTCTTCCAGCGTGGCGAAATAGACCTCGACGTCGGGGTGATCGACCGGGTCGCCGCTTTCGTCTTCCTGCAGGTTCTGTTCCGACACATAGGCCATGTAGGGGCCGTTCTCGTTCTCGGCCAGCAGGTGGTAAAACGGCTGGTCTTTGGATGGCCGCATGTCCTCGGGGATGGACTGCCACCATTCCTCGCTGTTGGAAAAGGTCGGGTCAACATCATAGACCACGCCCCGGAATTCATAGACCCGGTGGCGGACAATCTGACCGATATGGAACCGCGCTGTGCGGATGGGCATTAGGGTATCTCCTGTCACGGCGGGGTCATATAGCGCAGCGCCTCCTCCCCTGCAAGGGAGGAGGGCACATTCGGCGCTGACAGCCGAGACAGGGGGATGATTACTGGCCGGGACTGTATTACAGCAGATAGCCCATGCGGAAGCCGCCCCAGTGGCGGCCCTGAATGGTGATCGGGGCGGACAGGTCCTTGCACATCACGAATTGCCCGCCGCCCATGTCACGGCGATAGCTGGTCAGGCGGAACGGTTTGGTGTTCTGCCCGGCCGCCAGACCGGTGGGGTCATTAAAGATGCGGCGGTTGCGGCAATTGGCGGCGTTCCACACCGGGTCTTTGCCTTGCGGCTGCGAGTATTTGCGATTGTGGGTCGGCAGATAGCCGTTGCGGTCAACGGCAACGCAGAACAGGATCTTGCTGTTGCGGGTCAGCAGCTCTTCCTGAATGGTGGGCAGCAGGCGATCGGTCAGCTCGGTAAAGCGGGTGGTCACCTGCTGGGGATCGGTGCCGGGAATCGGGGTATAGCGTTCGTCGAACAGGTCGGTGAGGCTGATCTGGCGGGCCTCGATCGCCTGTTCAAAGGCCTGGGTGATCCGGCGCGCGCCTTCACTGACCACATCAAGGAACAGCGAGTCTGCGGTGCGATAGCCCGCCAGCAAGGCGGTTTCGACCACCTTCTGGGTTTCCCACATCACGCTGGTGACCTGCTGGGCCGCCCCGCGCAGGGCGGTATTTTCGTGTTCGACCTCGGTGGTCAGGGTGCCCAGGGCCTGCACCACGCCGCGACAGCTTTCCTCGTTTTCCTCGGCCTCGCTGGTGATGGTGCTGATGCGGTGCGCCATCTGGGAAATTTCGCTGCTGAGGGTGGCGATGGTCTCGGCCAGTGTGCCGGTGGCCTGTTCGACGGTCCCCGCCCGGGTGATCGACGAGGCGCTTTCGTCGTTCAGTTCGCTGATGATGGTCGACAGCTGACCGACGGTTTCGACAATGTGCGAGGTGGCATTGCTGGTCTGTTGCGCCAGCGCCTTGACCTCACCCGCCACCACGCCAAAGCCCTTGCCGGCTTCTCCGGCGCGGGCGGCTTCGATGGTGGCGTTCAGGGCCAGCAGGCGGGTCTGGCGGGCAATGGCCTCGATTTCCTGCGACACATCGGAAACCCGTTGCAGGGCGGTGGACAGGCCGCCAAGGAAGGTTTCAATCTGGTTGACCGATCCGACCAGCGTCTGGATTTCACGAGTGGCCTGCTGCATGGTGCTGCTGGAGGCATTGGCCCGGTCCAGAACCTGACGGCTGACCTCTTCGGCATCACGGGCGGCATGGCCAATGTCGGCATTGGTCGACGCCATGTGTTCGGCGGCAGAGCGCAGGTCGGCGAATTGTTCGACGTGCGAACTGATCCGCGACGAGACGTGATCCAGCTCTGAACTGACGTTTGCCAGATTATCCCACAGGCCACCGATGGTCTCGGCCATCTGCTGTGCATTCCGCTCTCCGGACGGAGTCGGTGAACCGACCTCGAGGGCAGACCGCATCACCCCGTCGGGGGCGGCAAGGATGGGGGCCATACGCATGGGTTTTCCTCCGGAAGTGGCCTCGCTGCGGGCAGGCGAGCGGGCCTGTTTGCCTTTTTTGACGGGACTTTTGGATGGTCCTCTTGGGCTTGTGAAGCGATTATTATGCAGGTCGATATAGGTCTGGCGCAAGTCCAGCCAGAGCAACGCCTTATAGGCCTTTTGTCGCAAACCCCACAATAATACATATATATTCTATAGTGGGGGGCTCGCTTGTATAATGTCGATACACCGAGAGTGGCCACTTTTGGGCACATCTTATTCACCATTTGGATAAGGTGGGTATCGGTGGTATAATCAGCCCATAAAAGGACGTTCAGAGGCTGCGTCACAAACCCGCGCAGCGGGACGTTGCAACCCCGTCAGGGAGGGGTGTCATGACCACCACTTTGCACTCTGCCATTCAGGCCCTGCTGTCCAGCACCGTGCTGGACCCGCATCATGAAATGCACAAACCGGCCAAGCCGGTGATCACCCTGTCGCGCGATCATGGGGCCTTGGGGCGTCAGGTCGCTCTCGGCCTGTCGCAGCGGCTGGGTGTGCCGGTTTATGACCGGGAAATCCTCGACAAGGTGGCCGAGCGGCTGGATACCGACCCGCAGACCTTGAAGATGCTGGATGAATGTGTGGCGCGGGCCCGCGACATGTGGCTGGTGCGTCTGTTCACCGGCAAGGAACTGACCGAAGACGCCTATCGCACCCAACTGGTCAATGTGATCCTGAGTCTGGGGCGTGTTGGCGGCATCATTCTCGGTCGTGGCGCGAACGTGATCCTGTCGACCTCGTGCGCTTTGCGGGTGCGCATTACCGCCTCGCCCGAGGTTTGTTTGCAACGTGTGATGGCCCGCCATCATCTGGGCGAAGCCGAAGCGCGGGCACAGATCGAAGAGATCAATGCCAACCGTGGCCGTTTCGTGTGGGAACTGTTCCATCGCCGCAACAGCGATGCCACCAGCTTTGATCTGGTGATCAATACCGACCGCTTCGCCGATGCCGAGCCGGTGGTGGACCTGATCGAACAGGCTTATCGCACGCTGGAAAAGCAGGCAGTGGCGGAAAGCACCAAAGAGCCTGTCTGATCGGCCTGTTGTGTGAATGAATGAATGAATGACAAAACCGGAGAGCCTGAAAATGGCTCTCCGGTTTTGTTCTGCTGGCGTTATGCCTGCGGCATGGTGGCCGGAACAAACGCCCGCAGGCGGTGGCCGTCGGGGTCGCTGACGGTAAAGGTCAGGCCGAAGTCCATCGCCGTTACCGGCTGCTCCAGCGTGGCGCCAGCGGCCTGCCAGTCGGCGAGGGTCTGGAGCAGGGTGGTTTCGTCGGCAACGCTGATGGCATATTCCGAACCGCCGCCGGTCATCGTGGCGGCGGGCTGCACCTTGGCCCGGGCCCACAGGCCGAGCTTGACGCCGTTGTCCAGCACGAACAGGGCAAAGGTGTCGCTGGCCTCAACCGGCTGGCTGGCGAGCAGGGCGCTGTAAAAGGTGGCGCTCTGGCGCGGGTCTTCGACGTACAGCAGGATATAGGGCAGGGCGGTCATTGTGGTGGCTCCTGTTGGAAGTGGCGACAGGAGGGAGACTACCGCGCACTGCTGACAGTTTTTGTCAGCAGTGCGCGGGTCTAATTTTTTGTTCTGTCGCATTGTGCGAAAACCGGTTCCCACTTTTCGCACAATGCTTTAGCTAAAAAACCGCCCGGCCCTGATGCCTTCGGCCTTGCGCCAGGCCGTCAGCAACGCCCGCCGCCGCTGGGGCATGCGGGCGTCGAGTACGGTCATTGCCTGAATGCGGTCAGTGCGGAAATGGCGGAAGCCCTGCCGGGCCTCGCACCAGGCGATCAGCACCCGCACGCGGGCGAACAGGCCATAGCCGACCGGCCAGACAATCCGCTGGCTGTGGCTGCCGTTGGCATCCTGATAGGACAGGTTCAGCTTGCGTTCGCGGCGGATGGCATCGCGCAAAAGGGCAAGGTCGATCCGCTCTGGTTCGGGGGCGGGCGACGGGCCGATCAGCAGGCTGGCACTTTCGAGGGTCTCGCGCAGGTCGGGCGGCAGGACGGTGGCGACTTTGCTCAGCACGCTGTGGGCGGCATCGGCCAGCGGCTCGTCGGTTTGCTGCATCACCCAGCGACAGCCCAGCGCCAGCGCCTCCAGCTCTTCCGGTGAGAACATCAGCGGCGGCAGCAGAAAGCCGGGCCGCAGCAGGTAGCCAACACCGGCCTCGCCAGTGATGTCGGCCCCTTGCTCTTGCAGGGTGGCAATGTCGCGGTACACGGTGCGCAGGCTGACATCAAGCTGTTCGGCCAGAGCCTGCCCGCTGACCGGGTGGCGGTACTGGCGCAACAGGGCCAGCAAGCGCAGCAGGCGGGGGGCGCGGGCCATTTAGCCCAGTCCGACCAGCGGGCCAATCTCTGACAGGCGGGCGCTGAGAATCAGCTCGCGGTCCGGTTCACCCAGCATCGGGATGATCAGGGTCAGGTCTTTTGCTCCCAGCGCCAGATGCAGAACCCACAGCGGGTCGTGCGGCGGCAGCGGATCGACCAGCATCCCCCGCTGCGGGCAAAAGGCCGGGATGGCCTGACTGACCAGCCAGTTGGCACGGGCGGGCAGATAGCAGGCGGGCAGGCGGTGGGCATGGATGGTGCGTTCCAGCGCCATCTGATCGACAAAGCGGGTGGGCGCTTGCTGCAACAGGGCGCTGATTTCCTGCCCCCAGACGGCCCAGTGCGGTGCATCGGCGCGCAGGGCGAATACCCCCGAGTTCAGCGACGGCGTCAGCCCATAGCGTTCGGCATCCGCCGCACCATAGTAGCGCTGGATCAACAGGGCCTTTTGCGACATCTCGCGCTGGTCATGGATTTTCTTGTAGGCCGAGTGCATTTCCTCGACCAGCGCCATCCGGCCATCGGCAGCCCCCTGCACCAGCCAGTGCAGCACCGCGCCATCCTGTACCCAGGTATCGGCATCCAGCCAGATATAGGTCTGGAAGCCGGGGCAGTGGCGGGGCAGGAAGGCGCGGACGATCTGCGAGCGGAAATGCCCCGGTTGTTCAGAACGCGAGGGAAACTCCACGTCCCAGCCCGGTTCCACCAGCCGGGCACCCTGCTGGCGCACCCAGTCCTGCTGGTCCGGGGTCAGGCCGAGATCGAGCACTGCCAGCACATGCGGCTGGGCCTGTGCCCGCTGGCGCAACGAGCGCACCAGATCGCGCAGCAGGTCAAAATAGCCGCTGTCGGCAGCGGTGCAGACCACCACATCGGGATCAGTTGATGTCCACACCGCCGCCTCTCCTGTTGCTCTATTCGCCGTGCTGTTCGCGGGCGACGGCGCGCCAGCCGATATCCCGCCGACAGAAGCCCTTGGGCCAGTCGAGGGCATCGACCGCCTGATAGGCGCTGGCCTGTGCGGCGCGCACGGTGGCCCCACGAGCCGCCACGCCCAGCACCCGCCCACCGTTGGCGAGGATTTCACCGTTGGGTCCGGTTTTGGTCCCGGCATGGAACACGATGGCATTGTCCACCGCGTTGGCGGCGTCCAGCCCCTTGATCTCGCTGCCCTTGACGTAGGTACCCGGATAGCCTTCGGCGGCCATCACCACCACCATCGCGGTGTCGTCGGACCAGTCGAGCACGATATCGCCCAGACGGCCCTCGGCGGCGGCCAGCAGGGTGGCCAGCACATCGCTTTGCAGGCGCATCATCAGCACCTGACATTCCGGGTCGCCAAAGCGGACGTTGTATTCCAGCACTTTCGGGCCGTTGGCGGTGATCATCAGGCCGCAGAACAGCACACCGGTATAGGGATGGCCGATGGCCTTCATGTGGCGGACGGTCGGCAGGATGCAGGTTTCCATCACCTGATCGCGGATGGCATCGGTGAACACCGGAGCCGGGGAGTAAGCCCCCATGCCACCGGTGTTGGGTCCGGTATCGCCGTCGCCAACCGCCTTGTGATCCTGCGCCGCGACCAGCGCAATGGCGGTTTCACCGTCGGCAATGGCAAAGAAGCTGGCTTCTTCGCCGACGAGGAATTCTTCGATCACCAGTTCGTTGCCAGCATCGCCAAACACCTTGTCGCCCATCATTTCGTCGATGGCCTGTTCGGCTTCGGCAACGCTCTGGCACAGGATCACGCCCTTACCGGCGGCCAGACCATCGGTCTTGACCACGATCGGCGCGCCCTTTTCCCGCACGAACGCCTTGGCGCTGTCGATGTCGGTAAAGCGGCCATACCACGCGGTCGGCACACCGGCATCGCGCAGCACGTCCTTCATGAAGCCCTTGGAGCCTTCCAGCGCCGCCGCTCCGGCCTTGGGGCCGAACGCCTTGATGCCTTCGTCGGCCAGCGCATCGACCAGCCCCAGCACCAGCGGGGCTTCCGGGCCGACCACCACGAAGTCGATGGCGTTGTCCTTCACCCACTGCACCACCGCCGGAACGTCTTCGACATTCAGCGGAACGCAGGTGGCAACCTGGGCAATTCCGGCGTTCCCCGGCGCACAGAACAGGCTGTCGCACAGCGCCGAGCGGGAAATCGCCCAGCACAGGGCATGCTCACGACCACCGGAGCCAACCACGAGGACTTTCATCGGAAACCCTTTCGCATCTTGTATCATCTTAAGGCATTCACGCCGCCGCCTGTTTGTAGCATAACTGTCAGCCATGACCAGTCCTGCCGATGATCGCGGCCTTTTTGAGGCCGCTGCCCCCTCCGCCAACGCCGAGCATTCTCATAATGCTCCGGCGCGTTCTGTCTCGGAATTGTCCGCCGCGCTGAAGCGGACGGTCGAGGAGACCTATTCCCATGTGCGGGTGCGCGGCGAAATCAGCCAGCCCAAGCTGGCCGGGTCGGGGCATTGCTATCTGCGCCTGAAAGACGACTCTGCGGTGATTGACGCCATCATCTGGCGCGGCAGTTACAGCAGGCTGTCGGTCCGCCCGGAGGAAGGGTTGGAGGTGATCGCCGTCGGTCGCCTGACCACCTATCCGGGGCGGTCATCCTATCAGATCGTCATCGAAAGCATGGAACTGGCCGGGCAGGGTGCCCTGCTGAAGATGCTGGAAGAGCGCCGCCGCCGTCTGGCCGCCGAAGGGCTGTTTGCTCCTGAACGCAAGCGGCCTCTGCCGTTCCTGCCGCGCACCATCGGGGTGATCACCAGCCCGACCGGGGCGGTGATCCGTGACATTCTCCATCGCCTGAACGACCGCTTTCCGGTGCATGTGCTGGTCTGGCCGGTGCTGGTGCAGGGCGAGGGTGCCGCCCAGCAGGTGGCGCGGGCGGTGGCGGGCTTTAATGCCCTGCCTGCCGATGGCCGGGGGGCGGTGCCGCGCCCGGATGTGCTGATCGTGGCGCGTGGCGGTGGCTCGCTGGAAGACCTGATGGCCTTTAACGAAGAACTGGTGGTGCGGGCGGTGGCGGCCTCGGACATCCCGGTGATTTCGGCGGTCGGCCATGAAACCGATACCACCCTGTGCGACTTTGCCGCCGACCTGCGCGCCCCGACTCCCACCGGAGCCGCCGAAATGGTGGTGCCGGTGCGGCTGGACCTGCTGGCTCAGGTGCACGAGGGCGGCCAGCGGCTGACCGGCAGCCTGCGACGGCTGATCGCAGAACGGGCAATGCGCCTCGAAGGGCTGGCGCGCGGCTTGCCGCCGATTGAACGCCTGCTGGAAGAGCAGGTCCAGCGGCTGGATGAGCGCAGCGAACGCCTGACCCGCGCCGGGCGCGGCTATCTCGATCGCCGTCTGGCCGAGGTCCGCCATTTGGGCGCGGCCCTGCGCAGCCCGCGCGAGCAGATCGCCGCCAAGCAGGCGCAGTTGGGGCAAACCGCCGCTGCCTTGCGCTCGGCCAGCGACTATTTGATGCGCGATCAGGCAACCCGGCTGGGCCATCTGACCACCCGCCTGCGCCCTGACGGGGTGCTGAACGGCATGGCACGGGCCGAGCGTGACCTTGAGGGGCTGGGGCAGCGCCAGCACCAGGCCTTTGAACGGCGTCTGGCCGACCTGTCGCAACGCCTGACCGCCGCCAGCGAGCGGCTTCAGGCCAGCTCGCACGAGGCCGTCTTGCGCCGGGGCTATGCGCTGGTGCGCGATGAGCAGGGCGCGGTTCTGTCCGGGCAAGCCGCCGCTGTGGCCGCCGGGGCGGTACGGGTGCAGTTCCACGATGGCGACGTATCGGCGCAGGTGCATGGCCCGCTCGATGATGGCTCGGCCCCCGGCCCGGCAGAGCCCCCCGCCCGCCGTCCGGCGGCCCGCAAGGGCAAGGCCGGGGACGGGCGGCAGGAGAGTTTGTTTTAGGGGGGGAAGGGCAGGCTACCGCCCGCACCCGTTCGGGGGATGCCCCCGAACCCTCATTTTTTCTTTTATGATCAAAGGAATGGGGTCCGGGGCCTCAAGGCCCCGGCGAGGTGTGGAGCAGCGCTCCACGACCCCGCTTCATTGCCGCGCCCCTCTCCCCTCAGCTCACCACTACAGCCGCCTCGGCCTTCGCCCGCCGCCGGGCTTCGGATTCCAGCAGCCACAGCAGGAAGCAGGGCAGCAGCACCAGCGTCAGCACGGTGGCGGCTGCCAGACCGCCGATCATCGCATAGGCCATCGGTCCCCAGAAGATTTGCCCGGAAATCGGGATCATCCCCAGAATGGCGGCGCAGGCGGTCAGCACGATCGGGCGCGAGCGGTGCAGGCTGGCGGTGGTGACGGCGACCGGTGGTTCGAGGCCGATGCTGATGTTGTGATCGACTTCCTGAATCAGGATCACCGCGTTGCGGATGATCATCCCCGACAGGGCGATGACGCCAAGCTGGGCGACGAAACCCATCGGGGCACCGCTGGGCAGCATCGCCGCCACCACCCCGATCAGGCCGAACGGAGCCATTGCCACCGCCAGCCCCATGCGGCTGAAGCTTTGGAGTTGCACCATCAGCAGGGCGACGATCACCAGCAGCATCACCGGCACCACCGCAAAGACGGAATCGCTGCCCTTGGCGGCTTCTTCGGTGATGCCACCGGCTTCGATGGTATAGCCGAACGGCAGCGTGCTCCGCAGGTCGGCGATCCGCTCGTTCAGGGCCATCGCCACCGTCGCCGGTTGAATGCCCTTGGCAACATCGGCCTGCACGGTGATCACCGGCTTGCCGTTGCGCCGCCAGACAATCGGCTCTTCAAAGCCATAGGACAGGGTGGCCACCTGCCGCAGCGGCACCGAGCGGCCATCGCCGGTGTGCAACATCAGGTTCCCCAGCGTGGCGAGCGAGGTGCGTTCGTCGTCGTTGCCTTTCACCACCACGTTCAGCAGGCGGTCGCCATCGCGGACGGCGGTCACCGTCTGACCGGCAAACACCGAGGCCAGCGCACTGGCGATGCTTTCCGAACTGAGGCCGAGGGCGCGGGCTTCGATCTGGTTGACCGCCACCGTCAGACGGCGTTGCGGCTCGCCGGAGTTGAGGTTGATGTCACGGGTGTGCGGATCATCGGCCACCAGCGCTGCCACCTGTGCCGCCAGCCCGCGCACGGTGGCAAAGTCGGGACCGGCGACGCGGTATTTCAGCGGCCAGCCCACCGGCGGCCCCAGCTCCAGCGGTGAGACGCGGGTGATGATGTCGCTGAAATCCCGCTCCATCACCGCTGCCAGCCGCTTGCGCACCTGATCCCGCTCGGCGATGCCCTTGGTGACGACGACGGTTTCACTGACGTTGTCGTTTTCCAGTTGCAGGTCCATCGGCAGATAGAAGCGTACCGACCCCGACCCGACATAGGTGGTAAAGCGCACCACGTCGGGGTCCTGGGCCAGCACCGCTTCCAGCGCCTGCGCGCGGCTGTCGGTGGCCTCGCGCGAGGCATTTTGCGGTAGGGCCAGATTGACCAGCAACTCGGGGCGGTCGGACGCCGGGAAGAACTGCTGTTCGACTTTGGTCATCCCGACCAGCGCAATCGCGAAGGCCAGCAGGGCGGCGGTCAGGGTCAGCCAGCGGTGGCTGAGTGCCCAGTCCAGAATCTGCCGGTAGCCGCGCAACAAGCGGCCTTCCTGATGGCCGTGATGGCGCAGGGTGCGCGGCAGAATCCACGTTCCCAGCAGCGGGGCAAACAGGACCGCCACCACCCACGAACAGACGAGCGAAATCAGCACCACCATGAACAGCGAGAAGGTGTATTCCCCGGCGCTGGAGGCGGCAAAGCCGACCGGGATGAAGCCTGCGATCATCACCAGCGTACCGGTCAGCATCGGAAAGGCAGTGGTGTCATAGGCCCGGCACGAGGCGGTGGCCTTGTCCTGCCCCTGTTCCAGCCCGGAGACCATTGATTCCACGGTGATCATCGCATCATCGACCAGCAGCCCGAGGGCGATGATCAGCGCCCCCAGCGAGACGCGTTGCAGGCCGATGCCGGTCAGTTCCATGCCGACAAAGGTCATCGCCAGCACCAGCGGAATGGCGGCACTGATCACCAGCCCGGCGCGGGTGCCGAGCGAGACGAATGACACCGCCAGCACGATGGCAATCGCTTCGAGCAGGACCTTCACAAAGCCGCCAACGGCCTCTTTCACCACCGTCGTCTGGTCGGCAATCTGGCTCATCTCGATGCCATGCGGCAGACCGGCGGCGATGGCCTCCATGCGCGCGTGCAGGGCCGCTCCAAAGGACAGCAGGTTGCCGCCATCGGCCATCGAAATGGCCAGCGCGATCACCGGCACGCCATTGACCCGCACCGACGGGGCGGCGGGGTCTTCGAGGCGGCGTTCGATCGAGGCAATATCGTTCAGGCGGACAAAGCGGCCCCCGATTGACAGGGTCAGGTCGCTCAGGCTGTGTTCCGAGGCAAAGGCGCCGCTGACCCGCAGGCTGATGTTCTCGCTGCCACTGCGCACCACTCCCGCCGGAGTAACGGCGTTCTGTGCCCGCAGGGCATCAATGGCGGTCGAGGGATTCAGCCCCAGACTGGCGAGCTTGCTGGTCGAGAAGGTGATCACCACTTCTTCTTCCTGCACCCCCAGCACGTTGACCTTGCCGATATCGGGCAGGCTGAGCAGTTCCGAGCGGATGCGTTCCACCCGGTCGCGCAGCTCGCGCAGGGAAAAACCGTCGCCGGTAAAGGCGAACAGGCTGCCAAAGGTATCGCCGAACTCGTCGTTGTAGAATGGCCCCAGCACCCCGGCAGGCAAGTCCGGGGCCAGATCGCCGACCTTTTTGCGCACCTGATACCAGATGTCGGGCACCTGTCCCGGCGGGGTGGTGTCGCGCAGGTTGACGAAAATCACCGTCTGGCCGGGGCGGGTGTAGCTTTGGGTGAAATCAAGGTGTGGCGTTTCCGATAGCCGTTTTTCCAGCTTGTCGGTCACCAGATTGGTCATGTCGGTGGTCGATGCCCCCGGCCACTGGGCGCTGACCACCATCACCTTGATGGTGAACGGCGGGTCTTCGTTGCGCGACAGGCGCTGATAGCTCATCACCCCGCCCAGCATCACTGCCAGCATCAGGAAAATGACCAGCGACTGGTGTTTCAGGGTCCAGGCCGACAGGTTGAACCCCGTGCCCCGGCGGCTCATTGCGGGCCTCCCGTGCTGCCGTTCTGTGCTTCCAGCGCCACCAGTTCGCCATCGCGCAGTTTGCTGACCCCAGCGGTGACCACCAGATCGCCGGGGGTCAGGCCGCCGCTGATGAACAGGCTGTCTTCGTCAAAGCGTTCAAGCTGGATGTCGTGATAGCGCAGGGTGTGGGTGGCCGGATCGACCACCAGCACCGCCGGGCGTTCGCCGTGGCGGGTCAGGGCCGAGGCCGGTAAAACCGCCAGCGTCTTTTCCCGCAGCGAGGCGGTTCCGATCACCGCCGCGCCAAACGGCATGGCGGCGGCTTCGTCTCCCAGCGTGACCTTGACGCGATAGGTGCGGGTGGTTGGGTCCGCCGACGGCGTGATCTCGCGCACCACCCCGGCGGTGCGAACGGTCGGGTCGGAAACCAGCCGGACGGTGACCGGAATGCCTTCGCGGGCGTGGCTGATCATACTTTCCGGCAAATCAAACACCGCATCGCGTTGTTCTCCGGCAATGACGGTGACCACCGTCTGTCCGGCGCTGACCACCTGCCCGGCATTCACTCCCACCGCCGAGACGATGCCGTCATTGGCGGCGCGCAGTTCGGTGTAGGACAGGTTTTCTTCCGCTGTTGCCAGCCCGGCCTGCGCCGCATCCAGACGGGCGCGCGCCGAGTTCAGGTTGGCGTCGGCCTGTTGCACCTGGGCCTGTGCGGCAAAGTTGCTGGCAAACAGCTTGCGCTGCCGTTCCGCCGAGGTCTGGGCCAGCTCAAGGGCGGCCTTGGCGCTGGCAAGATCGGCACGCGCCGACAGCAGGGCGTTGCGGGTCGGCGTCTTGTCCAGCCGGGCGACGATATCGCCTGCCTTGATCCGGCTGCCGGTATCAATCCGCCACAGCACTTGCCCGTTCAGGCGAAAGCTCATCGGCACATCCAGACGCGGGCGGATTTCGCCGGTCTGTTCGATGGTTTGCCCCAGATCCTGAAAGTGTGCGCTGACGGTTTTGACCGGGCGCACCGGTTTGGGGGCGGCAGTCTTTTCTTCCGAGCAGCCAGCCAGCAGGGTCAGGGCGACCAGGGCCGCACCGGTGATCAGGATGTTCATGGGGTTGCTCCCGCAGTCGACAGGCCGCGCAAGGTTGCTTCGGCGGTGTGTGCAATGAAGGCGTGGGGGTCGCCAAAATCCAGCTCGGTCATGGTCATCACCAGCGTGATGGCTCCATGGGCGCTGGCCCACAGGATGGCGGCCTGTTGCTGGGGATCGCCGGGGGGAAGAATGCCGCTGTCCGCCGCCTGTGCCACCCGTTTGACCAGCAGTTCAAAGGGCAGAAAGCTGCTGGCGTCCCGTTGCAGGGCATCGGCGCATTCAAGGGCCGGGTTGAGGAACAGCAACTGGAACCGGTGGGCATCGGCCAGACAAAAATCGGCGTAGGCGTGCATCATCGCCCGGATGGCCCCAACGGGATCGGCGATGGTGGCGTCCAGGGTGGCAAACACGGTGCGCAACTGGTCGATGCCTTCGGCCCAGAAGGCCCACAGCAGCTCGGTCTTGCTGGGGAAATAGCGGTACAGCGCGCCGGGGCTGACCCCCAGATGATCGGCCAGAACGCGCATGGACAGGCCGTCGAAACCGACCTTGCGGACGATTTCGGCGGCCTGTTGCAGGATGTTTTTTCTGGCGGCGGCGATATCGGCGTCGCTCATGCGGACACGCGGCATGATCCCTCACTTTTATTCGATGAACATGTTTAGTAAACGCGTTCATAAAACAAGTCAAGGGGAGCCGTGCCTCAGGGCGGGGCGCATCACGGCGCCGACAGCGTTACCTTTGACAGATCAAAGCCTTTGGCTTTCACCCGTGCCAGCGTGGCGTTCAGGGTATCAGGGTCCAGGGTGGGGGTGCGCGACAGCACCCACAGGTATTCCCGGCTCGGCTCGCTGATCACCGCCACCTGATAGGCCGGATCAAGGTCGATCACCCAGTATTTGCCCCACACCGCAGGCAGCCAGCCCAGCCACGCAGGGGCAAAGCGGACCTCGAGCTTTGGCGAGTGGGCATCGCCGATCTGGCGGGCTTCGCCGATGGCTTCGGTGTCGGCCCCGGAGGCCAGACGGCAGCGGTTGATCACCCGCACGCTGCCATCATCCTGCGCGGTGTAGTCGGCCCGGCTGCCGCCAACGCAGTCCTTCTGGAACCGGTTGGGGTATTTTGCCACCTCGTACCAGGTCCCCATATAGCGCGGGACATCCAGCGCCTGAATGGTCGGCAGGGGCGGTTCGGCGGGGTGATCGGTACCACAGGCACTGATGCCGATCAGGGCCGGGAGCAGCAGGGGGAGGAGGCGGGGCCAGTGAGGCATTATCCGTTGTCCTGAGGGCGCTCCGGCCGGGGCTCTTTGCTGCGCTGCGGCGGGGGCACCGCATCGGCTGACGGAACCCAGTTCGGCACCGGCGGGGCTGGTGTATCTGACTGTCCGAGACTACCCGAGCGGGCCAGCAGCTTCAAGCGGGAGCGGATCCAGTTGTCCATTGCGTCCTCCAGACGTCGGGGCAGGGGGGGGATATCAGACCCGTTCGATGTCGCGTGCGGCCTGATCCAGAATATCAACGATTGACTGAAGCTGTGCTTCATCGGGGTGTCCGGCCCCCAAGCGCAGGCGCAGGGCCATTTTCAGGTTTTCCATCGCCCGCATCAGGCGCGGCGACGGGCCGTGACCGTGGTCCTTGCCAGCCATCGACAGGCGGGCCAGCAGGGCTTTCAGGGTGCTGTCGTTGTCGTGCAGGTGGCTGCGGCCCGCATCGGTCAGGGTGTGCAGTTTCTTGTTGCCATCCGAGGGGGTGACTTCGACGAAGCCCTGTTCTTCCAGCATGGTCAGCGCCGGGTAAACCGTGCCGGGGCTGGGGGTGTAGGCGCCATTGGTCATTTCTTCGATCGCCTTGATGATTTCATAGCCATGACGCGGCTTTTCGGTCAGCAGGTACAAAACGACCAGACTCAGGTCGCCGTGGGCAAACAGCCGCCCCAGACGACTGCCGGGGCCACCATGGGGGCCGCCGTGCCCGCGTCCCCGGGGCATGTCGTCCCCATCCAGCCACGACGGCTTGCGGGCGTGACGGCGATGCCCCTCGGTGGGGTCGCAAGTGGCATGGTCGCGCGGAGAGCGGTTGAAAAAATCATGTTTCCTGAACATGGGATGTGTCCTTGTGTGATTTCAAGCGGGGGTAAGGTCGGAAAAGCCCGTGTCCTCAAGGGAGGGCAGCGGAGCAGGGAAAGCAGATCGGTACGGTCTATCGACTGTTTTCGATGTTCTTTCGATATAACGAAACATAGTCGATATATCGAAACTCCGCAAGGGCCTTCCGATCGTCCGGGCAGAAATTTTTTATCGGCAATAGAGCATTTTCAAGTTGACTGTCTCCGGTCAACGGCTCGGAAAATGCGGCACTAAAAGGGGGAGCATTTTCAAGTTGACCGTCTCCGGTCAACGGCCCGGAAAATGCGGCACTGAAAACGCTCTAAACACCCCTGCACATGACAAGGCCGCTGTGCAGTCATGCACAGCGGCCTTGCGAAAGCGTGGAGGACAGGTTGGTGTCAGAGGGGAGGAGGCCCTTACCCCTGCCGACTGAAGGCCAGCGCGGTTCCCGCTGCCACCAGCGCCCCACCGGTGCCCCGGTTGAACAGGCGCTGCCCGCGCGGGCTGGACAGGAACTTTCCGGCTCCGGCCCCGCCTGCGGCATAGATCATCAGCGCAGCGACTTCCAGCACCAGAAAGGTCGCCCCCATCAGCAGCAGTTGCGGGCTGCTGTCCTGCGTGCGATCCAGAAACTGCGGGAAAAAGGCGGTGAAGATCAGGATGGCCTTCGGGTTGCTGATCGCAATCACGAATTCCCGCCGTGCCATCGGCCACAAGGCACCCTGTGTGCCTGTCGCCTGTGACCCGGCAAGGCTGTCGGGCTGAAGGACCGCGACCGGGGCACGCCAGATTTTGATGCCCAGAAAGATCAGATAGGCCGCACCGGCCACCTTCAGCACCACGAACGCATGTTCAGAGGCGGCCAGCACCGCCCCCAGCCCGACCACCGTCAGGCCGACCAGCAGGGTAAAGGCCGGAACCCGCCCCAGCCCGCCAATCACCGCCCGTTGCCAGCCAAAGCGGGCGGCATTGCTGACCGCCAGCAGGTTGTTCGGGCCGGGGGCCATGTTCAGCAGGAACACGGCGGGAATGAACATCAACCAGACGGACAGGGACATCAGGAACCACCCTTGCGACAGTCAGGAAACAGGACAGGGGGAGTGTAGCGCAGGAAGACGCTGAATGCTGCGGGAATTCCCTTTGCGCAAGATATGCTGTAGTCTCAATCCCATGAGCAACACATCCCACGCGCCGCACCGGATGAAACAGCGGCCATCGCACACCCCGACCGGACGGAGTGGCGACATGATCGAGGTGACGGTTGCGGTTCCCCGCGACCGGGCCGGTGCGTTGAAGCATTACGCCAAACGACTGTCCCGCAGCCAGCCCGCCCGACGGGACGAGGTGCTGTACACCCTGCGCACTCATGCCGACCAGATCCGCGAGCGTTTTGGCGTTCTCAGCCTGTCGCTGTTTGGCTCGGTGGTGCGTGACGAAGGACGGCGGGAGAGTGACGTTGACCTGCTGGTTGAGTTCGTCCCCGGTCGCCCCGAAGGCATGTTCGAGTTTGTCAGTCTGAAGCAATGGCTGGAGGGGCTGTTGTCGCGTCCGGTCGATCTGGTGACCCCGGCCAACATCAAGCCCCGCATCCGTCCCCGGATCATGAAGGAGGCGGTTCGTGTCCTATAAAGACTGGCGTGTGCGCCTGGATGACATCCTCGAAGCCATCGGACGCTGCCAAAGCTATACCGACGGCATGGACGTGGCGGCCTTTGCCGCCGACACCCGCACGCAGGATGCGGTGGCGCGCAATCTGGAGATCATCGGCGAAGCGGCCAGCAAGACGCCCGAGCCGGTCCGGGATGAATTCCCGCTGGTGCCGTGGCAGCAGATGGCCGAGATGCGCCACATCCTGATCCATGAATACCACTCGGTGGACCCTGAGATTTTGCTGCGCACGGTGCAGAACGACCTGCCGCCACTGGTAACGCTGGTGCAGGCGGCGCTGGACAGTGCCGAGGGACCGGATGGTCAGATGCCGGTTGTCCATCATTATCGGCGGCGGCACCGGTGAGCACACCGCGCCCCCATCCCCGCCATGTGCTGATCACCGGGGCCTCGTCAGGAATCGGGCAGGCGCTGGCCGAGCACTACGCCCGCCCCGGCTGTCACCTGAGCCTGAGCGGCCGCAACGCCGGGCGACTGGCGCAGGTGGCTGAGCGCTGCCGTGCCCGTGGGGCCGAGGTGTCGCAGGCGGTGCTGGATGTCTGTGATGCCAGCGCCATGGCGGCGTGGATTGCCGAAGCAGACCGGCTGGCACCGCTGGATCTGGTGGTGGCCAATGCCGGAATTTCCGGGGGAACCGGTGGCGTTACGGCCAAGGCCAGCGTTGGCGGTGAAAGTGCCGAACAGGCGCGGGCGATCTTTGCCACCAATCTGGCCGGAGTGATCAACACCGTTTATCCGGCGCTGGAGGCGATGGGCCCTCGGCGGCGGGGGCAGATTGCGCTGGTGGCTTCGGTGGCGGGCTTTCGCGGTCTGCCCAGTGCCCCGGCCTATTGTGCCAGCAAGGCGGCGGTCAAGGTATGGGGCGAGGGCCTGCGCGGGGCTTTGGCCCGCGACGGTATCGACCTGTCGGTGATTTTGCCGGGCTTTGTGGAAAGCCGCATCACCGACGCCAATCGTTTCCGCATGCCGCTGCTGATGCCCGCCCCGCGAGCGGCACGGATTATCGCCCGTGGCTTGGCGCGCAATCAGGGGCGGATTGCCTTCCCGTGGCCGACGGTGTTCGCCTGCTGGCTGCTGGCGACCTTGCCGAATGCGCTGGTGGACTGGCTGGGGCGGGCTCTGCCGAAGAAGGGGTAAACCTGTGTCATGAGGCCCGTTCTGCCTCGAACCAGTCCCGCAGGCGTCCCCACAGCGACACCGGCGGTGCGACCGGGGTGGGTAAGGTGGCGATCAGGGCTTCGACCGGTTGACGGGAAAGCTCGGTGATCAGGCGGCTGGCCCGTGCAAGGGCCAGGGCAGCAAAGCCATCGGGATCGCTGTGACGGTTACAACTGTATTCCGCATGCAGCCGGTCAATGCGTTGCCTGACGGCCATGCAGAAGTCTCGCCATTCGTGACAATTGGTCTGGGCGATGATCTGATCAATCGCCGCCCCCGCCGCCCGAACCCGGTCGCGGCTGACCGGCGCATAACATGGCGCCATCAACTCGTGGAGCAAGTGCTCGGTCGAGCGGCGGGCATGGGTGCGGAGCAGCGTGGACCAGATGGCGCGAGGATGCGACGGATAGGGGGGCATCGCCGGTACCTCCTTTGCTTGAGGCGCGGGCCTCTTACGGGTGGCAGACGATGGCTATTATACTCTCGTAATCACGCAGAAAAAATGCGGCTTTGGCGCGCATGTCAGTCCAGACACGATTATCGTGATAAGAGATCAGGACGATTTCAACTTTTTCATGAAATCGCCAAAAGCGGCCCCAAAATCGGCAAACAGCGGGTCTTTGCGGTTCTTCAGCATGACGCCGCCGAACAGCTTCAGGCCGACGCAAAAGGATTCGATTTGATCGGGGGGCAGCAGGTTTTTGGCCCGGATGCGCTCGATGATCTCCAGCAGGTCATCATGGCTGTCGGCCTCGAAGGTGAAGGCTTCGTCCTGACGGGAGGACTGTGGTTCGACGGTGATACGGTAGGAGTGGGGCATGGGAGACTCTCGGTTCGGTTATTGTCTGACCAGAGAGATATGGTATTTTGTTGATAAAGTCAACTATCATTCCAGAAAACACCCCGCATGACAGGATGCCATGCGGGGTGACAGAAAATACCTGGGGAATTACAGCAGGAAACGGGTACGGATGGTGCCCGGAATCTGTTCCAGTTCGTGGCGGATGCCAAGACCGGCTTCGACCTGTTCCTGCACGTCGACCACCACATAGCCAACATCGCCATCGGTGCGCAGATACTGGCCGGTGATGTTCATGCTGCGCCTGGACAGCACTTCGTTGATGCTGCTCAGCACGCCCGGCACATTGTTGTGGATGTGCATGAAGCGCGAGCCGGTTTCCTGCAGCGGCAGCTGCACTTCGGGGAAGTTCACCGCGCCCAGCGTCGAGCCGTTGTCCGAATACTTGACCAGCTTTTCGGCCACTTCGGTCCCGATGTTGGCCTGAGCCTCCAGCGTCGAGCCGCCGATGTGCGGGGTCAGGATCACGTTGGGCATATTGCGCAGCGGGCTTTCGAACATGTCCCTGGTGCTGGCCGGTTCGCTGGGGAACACGTCGATGGCCGCCCCGGCGATGTGGCCGGACTCGAGGGCCTTCACCAGATCCTCGATCACCACCACGTTCCCGCGTGAGGCGTTCAGCAGCATCGCGCCCGGCTTCATCTGCGCCATTTCGGTGGCTGTGAACATGTTCTTTGTCTTGGGGGTAGACGGCACATGCAGGCTGACGAAATCGCTGTCGGCCAGCAGTTCTTCCATCGTCGGGCAGGAGCGGGCATTGCCCAGCGCCAGCTTTTCAACGATGTCGTAATAGCGGACCTTCATGCCGATGGCTTCGGCCAGAATCGACAACTGGGTGCCGATGTGGCCATAGCCGATGATGCCCAGCGTCTTGCCGCGCACTTCGACCGCACCGTCAGCGGTTTTCAGCCAGCCACCGTTATGGGTCGACCAGTTCTTTTCCGGGATGCGGCGGGCCAGCATGATCACTTCGCCCAGCACCAGTTCCGCCACCGAACGGGTGTTGGAATAGGGGGCGTTGAACACCGGGATACCCAGCTTTTTGGCCGCCGTCAGGTCGATCTGGTTGGTGCCGATGCAGAACGCGCCGATACACATCAGCTTGTTGGCTGCCTGCAGGACGTCGGCGGTCAGCTTGGTCCGCGAGCGGATACCGACCATGTGCACGTCGGCAATCTTGGCCTTCAGTTCGTCTGCATCCAGAGCGCCCTTCAAGCGCTCGACCGAGCGATAGCCCTGGGCTTCGAAGTATCCAACAGCGTTGTCATGGATGTTTTCGAGCAGAAGGACCTTAATCTTGTCCTTGGGCATGGAAAGCTTGCTCACGGGGCGCCTCTTTGATCAAGACAGAGAAAACGGGGCGCTCTGGCTTACCTAAGGGAAAGCGGAAAGGCCATCGCGCCATCAGGGGTCTTTCGTTAGCATACCACGCGGCTGACAGACAGCCTTTTATCGTCAAGGGGGGCATCCCCTTTTGGTATGCGGGGGAAAGTGGAAGGGCAAATGGCAAAACGACAGCCGACCTGTTGGGGCCGGGCTGTCGTTTTGCTGTACGGTACTTTTGTGGATTAAGAAATCCGCTGACGCTGTTGGTCGCGCAGACGGAAGAACTCTTCCAGATCGGCTGGTCCCAGCATGGCGAAACTCCTGTTCAAAGGTCGGTGCGTTTTCCTCCCCCGCTCCATTACGCCAAGGGTGGCGGGGCGGGTCGCTTTGTTACGAAGATATTTCGCAGAGGCGCAATAAATAGTCAAATGACAAATCTTGGGAGAAATAAAATTTCGTGATGTGATCAAAAGCGTATATGCATTTTCATACCGGATCGCTATCGGTCGCACATCTCCTGTCCGCCGTCCATCAGCCTGCTTAAGCCTTTGGCATAGCGATTTCTTTTTGTGATCACCAGATGCCTGCCCTTTATCAGCGTTTTGCAATGCAGTAACAGTAAAAGCCCGTCCACCGGATGGTTGGGGATGATTAAAAAAACGACAGGTCTGCTGTCTTTGATGGCACTCCTGCGGCAGCGCGGAAAAACCATCGGCTCGAATCGGCTTTGAAACGGGGGGCCTCTTGCCGGTGGGCAGACTCCGCCCCATGTGGGCTGACAGGGAAAAGGATCAGGGGATCGCCGTGTCTACAGCCTCGTCACCGTATCTGATACAGGTTGCCCACCGTCTGGCCGATGTGTCTGCCGCCGAATGGGATGCCTGCGCCGGCGTGGATAACCCCTTTACCTGTTATGCCTTTCTGTCAGCGCTGGAAGACAGCGGTTCGGTTGGCAAGGGCACCGGCTGGCAACCGTCGTATCTGCTGCTGCGCGGGCGGGAGGATGGGGTGCTGTGGGGCTGTGTACCACTGTACCTGAAAAGCCATTCCTATGGCGAATATGTGTTCGACTGGAGTTGGGCACAGGCCTATGAGCGCGCCGGAGGGGCCTATTATCCCAAGCTGCAGGCCAGCATCCCCTTTACCCCCGCCACCGGGCCGCGCCTGCTGGTGGCCGCCGTTGCCCCGGACCCCGAGGCGATCCGCGGGGCGCTGGTGCGCGGGCTGGTCGCCCTGTGCCGCCAGTTGGAGGTCAGTTCCGCCCACGTCACCTTTCCGACCGCAGAAGACAGCGCGTGTCTGGCCCGCGAAGGGCTGTTGATCCGCCATGGCGTGCAGTACCACTGGGAAAACCGTGGCTATCACAGCTTTGATGATTTCCTCGCCGCCCTGTCATCGCGCAAGCGCAAGGACATCCGCAAGGAACGCCAGCGCGCCCAAAGTCAGGGAGTACGTTTTCTGACCCTCAGCGGAGCCGATCTGACGGCGCGCCACTGGGATGCCTTTTACCGCTTTTATCAATCGACCATCGACCGCAAATGGGGCAGTGCCTACCTGCGACGGCGGTTCTTTGACCTGTTGGGCGAGCGCCTGGGAGATCGGGTGGTGCTGGTGATGGGCGAGCGGGAGAGCGATGGCGAGCTGGTGTGCGGCGCCCTGAACCTGCGCAGCCATGACACCCTTTATGGCCGCAACTGGGGGGCCGATGGTGAGTGGAAATTCCTTCACTTCGAGACCTGCTATTATCAGGCCATCGACTATGCCATTGCCCACGGCCTGCGCTGGGTCGAGGCCGGGGTGCAGGGCGAACATAAGATCCAGCGGGGCTATCTGCCGCAGACCACCTGTTCCGCCCATTATATCGCCCATCCGTCGTTCCGAACGGCGGTGGAACGTTTTGTCGAGGACGAAAAAGCCGCCCTGTCCGAAGACATGGCGGCTTTGGCAACGCTGGGACCGTATCGGCAGGAGTAATCCCGTGCGGGGGTCGTGTCAGGGTTTGTCACCGACCGGCGGCAACGGGCGGCCTTCGTGCAGGGCAATCGCATAGCGGAACGATTGCGCCATCCGTTCGGCCCGTTCAATGAACTGCTCGGCGATCTGTTCGGAAAACAGCTCGCGGGCCGTTTCACGGAACAGCACCAGCCATTGACCAAAGTGGTGATCGTGCAGGCCGGGCAGGCCCACATGAACCGGCAGGGGGCGACCGTCATAGCGCTTGCTGCCGGTCATCATGGTGGCCCAGAAATCGACCATCTTGTCGAGGTGCGGCCCCCATTTGCCTGCCAGCTTTTCCTCAAACACCGGTCCCAGTTCTTCGTGCTGGCGGATTTTGCCATAAAAGGTGTGGACCAGCAGGCTGATCTGTTCGTCGGACAGGGTGGTCATGCGCAGCTCGGGCTGCCAGCTTTGGTAATGGTCGCTCATGGAGAGCCTCGCGTGTTCAAAGCGGTGTGGTTTCGCACACGGCATCATGTCAAGGGTGGGTCAGCGCGTCGTGCCCGGAGCGTTCTTCAGCGCCGGAACCTTGGCCGCAGGCGGCAGGGCCGGGGGCAAATCATCGGCCGGGTGCGACGGCACCGGCGACTTTTCGCCGGTGGACAGACAGTCGATCACCCACAGGTCATAGATCGGGTGTTCCATCGCCGACAGCGCCGGGCTGGAGGCAAACATCCAGCCGCGGAAAACCTCGGCAGCCGGTTCGCCGCTGCGCCGTTCCCATACATCAAGGAAAGCGGCACTTTCCGGCGGTTCTTCCGGCGGACGCTCGACACAGGCACGCACGATCAGTTCGAGGTTTTCGATGTGCACCGTTTCGTTGACCGGCACTTCGATGGTGTCAACGCGGGCAGTGGACTTGTCCAGCCAGCGCAACAGGGCAACCTCGCGCTCCAGCCCTTCAACGGCCTGCGCCGGGGTGCTGAAGCCGGTGATCACCGCCACGGCGGCGGCGGCCAGCACCCCGCCACGCCACAGGGCGGAGACGGAGCGGCGGAAGGCCGGGAAACGGCGGGAAATGGGCCTGTCCATCGGGAACTGCTCCGCAGCGGTTAGAGCATTGTGCGAAAAGTGGGAACCGGTTTTCGCGAAAACAATGCGACAGAACAAACGAGCATTGTGCGAAAAGTGGGAACCGGTTTTCGCCCAGTGTGAAAACACTCTATTGGGGTGATCCGGCCGGGCCGTTGGGCGGGGTGCCGGTGTTGGCACCGGGGGGCGGTGGCGGCGGGCCATCCTGCGTGGCCAGGAAGATGATCTGGCCAACCAGATCTTCCAGCGACTGGTAATTGCGCACCTTGGTCAGCTTGGCGCCATCCTGCAGCATGTCGCGGGCGGTGCCCGGTTCCAGCTTGAGGTAGCTGCCCCCCAACAGGCCGTCAGAGGCAATGCTGGCAACGGTATCGACCGGCAGGCGGACTTCGGGAGAAATCGTCAGGAGGACGACCGCCTGATAGGTGGTCCCGTCAAGACGCTGGGAGCTGACCGTGCCGATCTTGATGCCGGAAATGCGCACATCGGACCCGGCTTTCAGGCCACCGGCCTTGGCGAACGCGGCGGTCAACTGATAGCCTTCGACCTGCCTCAGGTCAGCGGTGGAATAGGCAAAGGCCAGAAAGACACCGGCAACCAGCAGGACCACGGCCCCCATGATGGTTTCAATCGGATTGCGACCCATGTTCGTGCTCCTATTGTTCCTTTGGGGCCTGGGGGGAAGCCCCGGGCTGTGCCTGATCGGCGGCGGCCTTGGCGCGGCGGGCGTGGGCCATGCCGACAATTTTCGCCAGCAGATCTTCGATCACCAACGATCCCTGCGTATAGCGCAGGCGTCCGCCGCTGGGCAGAAAGTCTTCTTCGCCGCCGGGCTGTAATTCGATGTACTTTGATCCCAGCAGGCCGTCGGTTTCGATGATGGCGGCGCTGTCGACCGGCACCAGCGTATCGCGGGCGATCTGCAGGGTCAGATGAATCCGGTAATTGTCGTCGAGTTTCTGGTGGGTCACCGAGCCGACCGGCACGCCGGCAACGCGGACTTCGGCCCCCGGAGCCAGTCCGTCGGAACGGTCAAAGACAGCCTCGAGCGGATAGCCGTCACTGTTCTTGTCGCGTACTTTCCGGTCGGCCGCATTGGCCAGCAGGGCCAGGGCCAGCACCGTGATTACAGCAGCGCCGATCAGGGTCTCGCGACTGTCCTGGTTCAGTCTACGCATCATCCCGCGTTGGTCTCCGCCTGGTGGTGGGGTCGGTTGCGCGGCGTTGCCCTCCGCACCGTTCGAGGAGAGCTGTTTCCAGCCCATAACAACGAATAGCCCATTCCGGCAGCCTTTGTGCAAAGCCGCCGGTCAGGGCTGGAAAAACCCGCGCACGGAAGGGTCTGCGGAATCAGACCGGCTGCCAGGGTTCGTAGTCGCCGGTGGCCTTGGAGCGTTCCCCGCCACGCAGGTCATGGCCCGGCGGCAGATAGGAATGTTCGGTGCCGGTGACGTTCGGCAGGTGCGACTTCTGCCAGGTGCGGCTTTCGGCCTGCACCGGGGCGTCGGTGGTGTAGTGCATCCAGGCGTGCCAGGCGGGCGGTACCTTCGAGGCTTCGAGCGAGCCCTTGTACAGCACCCAGCGGCGGGCCCGGGCACCAGCCTTCGGCGCCTTTTCTTCGAAATAGCGGTTGCCGTATTCGTCAGTCCCGACCTGACGGCCATTGCGCCAGGTATTGAACAGGGTTCCGGTGATCATCTTTGTTTTAGCTCCCAATGCTCGCCCGAGCGGGCAGGCCCGTCCTCTCCCTGACCAGAGCGGGGGCGCGCCATGCCGTCAGCAACGTCGTTGCAGGGTATTAGCACAAGGCGACGGGAACACCAACTCCCTCGGACAGCGGCAAGCGGGGAACAGAATTTTTTTGCTGTAAATGTGGGGGTAAAAGGTGAACAATGATCACCGTCACTGCGGTGCAACAGGCAAGTCGGGATAGTGATAAATACCTAAATATGGGCAGCTTTTTGCCGGTGGCCAAGCCGCTGAAACCCTTTGGCAGTGCGGCGCAGACGGGGTTTTCAACAGCCCGGGACTCGAAGCTGTGGAAAAATAAAGGGTTTGCCGCAGGGGGCTTTTTTATCATAGGGTAGTGTCGTTGCGGTGATCTTCATACTATATCTAGGTGGCTGCGACTCGTTGTGAATGTTGCAATTTTTCTCCGCAGACCCCGGAACCCCGGATGCTGCGGCGCAAAATCGTGTTGCCTGCTGCCCGGCCAGTCTGATGGGCTGTGACAGCGGGGTATGGCGTCTCATCAGTGCCAGCGTCAAAGCCAAGGAACGACAGTCATGAAGTTTGAGCGACTCCTCACCCGCGCCGGGCAGGATGCCTATCAGGGAATCGGGTTTCACCAGACGGTCAGTGAGATCCGCAATCCCGATGGCAGCGTCGTCTTTCGCCAGACTGACATTGACGTTCCGGCGCAATGGTCGCAGGTGGCCGCCGACGTGCTGGCGCAGAAGTATTTCCGCCGCCGGGGTGTGCCGACCTGCCTGAAGGCGGTGAAGGAAAAGGGTGTTCCGGCGTGGCTGTGGCGCAAGGTGCCGGACAAAAAGGCCCTGAAAGCCCTGCCCGAGGCCGAGCGCAGCACCGGCGAGACCTCGGCGCGGCAGGTGTTCGACCGGCTGGTCGGTACCTGGACTTACTGGGGCTGGAAAGGCGGCTATTTCGCCAGCGAAGACGATGCCCGCACCTTTTACGATGAACTGCGGGCGATGCTGGCCCGTCAGATGGCGGCACCGAACAGCCCGCAATGGTTCAACACCGGCCTGCACTGGGCCTATGGCATTGATGGCGGCGGGCAGGGGCATTTCTATGTCGATCCGGCCAGCGGAGAGCTGGTGCGGTCGGCCTCGGCCTATGAGCATCCGCAGCCGCATGCCTGCTTTATCCAGTCGGTTGCCGATGATCTGGTCAACGACGGCGGCATCATGGACCTGTGGGTGCGCGAAGCCCGCCTGTTCAAGTACGGCTCGGGGACCGGCAGCAATTTCTCTGCCCTGCGTTCGGAAGGTGAACTGCTGTCCGGCGGCGGACGCTCGTCGGGGCTGATGAGCTTCCTGAAGATCGGCGACCGCGCTGCCGGGGCGATCAAGTCCGGGGGCACCACCCGCCGTGCTGCCAAGATGGTGATTGTCGATGTCGATCACCCGGACATTGAAACCTTCATCGACTGGAAAATGCGCGAAGAGCAAAAGGTGGCGGCGCTGGTGGCGGGCTCGCAGGCCTGCAGGCAGGCAATGACCGCCATTCTCGCCGCCTGCCGGGAGGGGGATGGCGAGGCGCGTTTTGACCCGGCGCGCAATCCGGCCCTGCGCAAGGCCATCCGTGCCGGTCGCAAGGCGTTTGTGCCGGAAAATTATCTGCAACGGACCATCCAGTTCGCCCGTCAAGGGGTGGTGGAGATCGAATTCCCGTTGCTGAATGCTGACTGGGATTCCGAAGCCTACATGACGGTGTCGGGGCAGAACTCCAACAACTCGGTGCGGGTGACCAATGCCTTTTTGCAGGCGGTGCGCGACGATGCCGACTGGTCGCTGATCCGCCGCACTGATGGTGCAGTGGCGCGCACGGTGCGGGCGCGTGCCCTGTGGGACAAGATCGGCGAAGCCGCCTGGGCCTGTGCCGATCCCGGACTGCAATTCGATACCACCATCAACGACTGGCACACCTGCGCGGCCTCGGGGCGGATCAATGCCTCGAATCCCTGCTCGGAATACATGTTCCTTGATGATACCGCCTGTAATCTGGCCTCGCTCAATCTGGTGCAGTTCCGCCGCCCCGACGGTCAGTTCGATGGCGCCCTGTTCGCCCACGCCTGCCGCCTGTGGACGGTGGTGCTGGAAATCTCGGTGCTGATGGCGCAATTCCCTTCGCCGCAGATTGCCCGGCGGTCCTATGAGTTCCGCACGCTGGGGCTGGGCTTTGCCAACATCGGCGGCCTGCTGATGGCCAACGGCCTGTCCTATGACAGCGACGAAGGCCGCGCCCTGTGCGGCACCATCTCCGCCCTGATGACCGGCGTCAGCTATGCCACCTCGGCCGAGATGGCGCAGACGCTGGGGGCCTTCCCGCGCTTTGCCGAAAACCGTACCTCGATGCTGCGGGTGATCCGCAACCATCGGCGGGCGGCGCACGGGGTGGCCGATGGCTATGAGGGCCTGAGCGTCCCGCCGGTGCCGCTGGATGCCGCCTCGTGCCCCGCCCCGTCGCTGGTGCAGCAGGCGCAAGCCGCCTGGGACCGGGCGCTGGAACTGGGCGAGCAGCACGGCTATCGCAATGCGCAGGTGTCGGTGGTGGCTCCCACCGGCACCATCGGTCTGGTGATGGATTGCGACACCACCGGCATCGAGCCGGACTTTGCGCTGGTGAAGTTCAAGAAGCTGGCTGGCGGCGGCTATTTCAAGATCATCAACCGCATGGTGCCGCTGGCCCTGCAGACGCTGGGCTATCAGCCTGCCGAGGTCGAAGCGATGATCCGCTATGCCACTGGTTATGGCTCGTTGCGCGGGGCGTCGGGCATCACCCACGACAGCCTGCGGGCCAAGGGCTTTGACGATGCCGCCCTCGACCGGCTGGAAGCGGCGCTGGCGACCGCCTTTGACATCAAGTTTGCCTTCAACAAGTGGACGCTGGGCGAGGCGCTGTGTACCGGCCCGTTGGGCTTCACCGCTGGTCAGCTTGAAGACCCGGCCTTTGACATGCTGGCGGCGCTGGGCTTTTCCGCCGCCCAGATCGAAGCGGCGAATACCCATGTCTGCGGGGCGATGACCCTCGAAGGTGCTCCGCTGCTCAAGCCCGAGCATCAGGCTGTATTCGATTGCGCCAACACCTGTGGCCGCACCGGTCGCCGTCTGCTGTCGGTGGAAAGCCACATCCGCATGATGGCCGCCGCCCAGCCGTTCATTTCCGGGGCGATTTCCAAAACCATCAACATGGCCAACAGCGCCACCGTTGCCGACTGCCTGCACGCCTATGAACTGTCGTGGAGCCTCGGCCTGAAGGCCAATGCCTTGTACCGCGACGGCTCGAAGCTCAGCCAGCCGTTGCAGGCCAGCCTGTTGGCCAGCAATGACGACGACGAAGACGAAGCCGCAGACGCGGTGCAAAAGGTGGTGGCCGCTCCGGCTCCGCAGCGGGCGGCGCTGGTGGCGCACAAGGCCAGCGAAAAGGTGATCCATCGCGCCGTCCGCCGCCGGATGCCCGACCGCCGCAAGGGCTATACGCAAAAGGCGGTGGTCGGTGGCCACAAGGTGTACCTGCGCACCGGCGAATACGAAGACGGCACACTGGGCGAAATCTTTGTCGACATGCACAAGGAAGGCGCGGCGTTCCGCTCGCTGATGAACAACTTTGCCATCGCGGTGTCGATCGGCCTGCAATATGGCGTGCCGCTGGAGGAATTCGTCGAAGCCTTTACCTTTGTCCGCTTCGAGCCGTCGGGGATGGTCGAGGGCAACGATGCCATCAAGATGGCAACCTCGATCCTTGACTACCTGTTCCGCGAAGTGGCGGTGTCCTACCTCGGGCGCAACGATCTGGCCCACGTCCAGCCGGAAGACATCCACCCCGACGCCATGGGCGACGGCCACGAAGAGGGCGATCTGGAGCACTGGGACGGCACGCTGGTGTCGCGCACGGTATCCAAGGGTTATGTGCGCTCGTCCGACCTGTCGAACCTGTACGTCCTGCGCGCCGATGAACTCCACAAGGCCAAGCTGCCGCCTGCGGTGGGCGAGTTGGCGGGCGGGGCGGTGGCAACCACCACCCACACCCATGTGACGGCGGTGTCGGTCGATACCGTCACCACCACCAGCGGCACCGCCGACCGCAGCAGCCGCATCCGCGAAGCCCGCCTGAAGGGCTATGTCGGGGATTCGTGCAGCGAATGTGGCAACTTCACGCTGGTCCGCAACGGCACCTGCCTGAAGTGCGACACCTGCGGGTCAACGTCCGGCTGTAGCTGACGGGGGGGAAGAAGGGGCTGTGGAGCGCTGCTCCACACCTCGCCGGGGCCGTTGGGCCCCGGACCCCGTTCTTGCTGCTGTGGTGACAGGGGGAACGCCCGCTCGTCAATCAGGCAGAAACACCACCAGACTGTTTTCATCATTCGGAGGAGGGAGTTCAGTTATTTTGCGATAAAAGACCTGACTGCGGCGACCAAGCAGTTGCTGCACTTTGTCGCAGACCGCGATGCCTTTGGCATGAAAATCCTCCCAGTCGAAAGACGTATTGTTCTTTGGATCAATGTGTACACCATCTTCATAAAGGTCTTGCCATTCACGAATTTCATCGGAAAGAGTGCGCAATTGTTGATCGTTGGGGAGGTAGTCCAAGAAAAAATCATATGCCCCAATAACGGCACTGTCCTGATCTTGCACGCAAACCCCGGAGAAATCAGGACAAAACATGATGCGCTCTGGAAGATCGTCGGAAGAAGGCTCGGGCCATTTGATTTTGGTTCTGATCTTGGCAGTGTGCAATGTCTGCTCGAACAGGATGCAAGGGACAATCCCGCCACCGGGGAGGACTGCGTCCAGGGTGAGTGTCGCATCAACGGTTTCGATTGGAAGAACAACATCAGGAGGCAGGGGGAATGGATTCTTTCCATTGGCGATTGGATAAAACGCACGGCAGCTGGTCATGAAATCGCCATGGGAAGCACAGACAATCCTCCGCGATCCATGGAGTTTTGACGCCACGATCAGGGCGATCTCAAAATGATCTGGTTTCTGGTGCATGATGGGGGGCCCCTCTCCTGTTTTGGTTGCCGCGCTCCGTCAGTCAGTCAGGCAGAAACACCACCAGACTGTTTTCATCATTCGGAGAGGGGAGCTCAGTTAGTCTGCGATAAAAAACCTGACTGCGGCGACCGAGCAGTTGCTGCGCTTTGTCACAGACCGCGATGCCCTTGGCATGAAAGTCTTCCCAGTCGAAAGCCAGATTTTTTTCCCGATCAAGGCTGACGCCGCGTTCGTACAAACCCTGCCACGCATGGATTTCATCACTTAGATCACAGAGTTTTTTATCCCACGGAACATAATCCGTGAAGACGCCACTGGCTCCAATGACTCTGCCTTCCTGGTTTCTCACGCAAACTCCGCCGAAGTCTGCACAGAATATGATCCGTTTCGGAATCCGTTTGTAACGCTCCCCGGGCCATTTGATCTTGTTCCTGATATCGGTGCTGTCCAGGGTCTTTTTGTACAAGATGAACGGGATGATCCTGCCGTCAAGGAGGACTGCGTCCAGCGTAAGCCTCGCATGGACTGCCCCAACCGGAAGGGTAAAATGTGCAGGCAGGGGAAAAGGTTGGCATCCATTTGAGATCGGATACAACGCATCGCACGAGGCCATAAAGTCATCACGGGAATCTGCAATGTTTCTCCGCTTCCCGTGAGATTTAGATGTCAGCGTCAGGGCGATCTCAAAATGGTCTGGTTTCTGGTGCATGATGGGAGTCGCCCTTGTGCCGTGTTTGACGGATTTGGCCTGTCATCTCATTGTACGGGACGCAGGGACCGGCTTCTGCAAAAACATGCGACAGGCGAAACAATGAGGGCTGTAGGTGTGGTCTTCACCACGATACACGGCAGCCTGTGAAAAGAGGTGAATGATGGTCGTTGCACTGAAAACGATTTATCGGCAGCAGGATGTTCCCTCCCCCGAGGAATTCCAGAAGACCTACATCAAACAGTTTGGCCCGGAGCCGATTGATGCGATTTATCATTTTTCTCTGGAAGAGGATATGATGGTTACTTATTTTTACAATCTCATTACAATATTCATGCATGGGGATAAATCAACAATAATAACTGGGTATTGTGATTCATATAATAAATATTACTCATCATGTATTAATGATGATGATTTGAAATCAATAGGAGTTGAGATGCCATTTTATAGATTTTCATGGATTTTGAGGATTATTTTTTTCAGAAAATTACATTTTTGTTTTCCGTTTCTATGTTTTGACTTAGTATTAATGTCAACATACTTGAGGGGGGATATTGAAAGATCCATTATAAAGACACTCCCCTTCATTCTCCCTGAAGACCGGTGGGGGTAATGGATGCTTTCGGGACAGAGAGGGCAGCCCTCATGACGCATCATGAGGGCTGCCTGGGGTGGCTTGTCTTTACGGTTTAGGGGCCTTGGTATTCATGCTCGGCAAAGACCTTCTCTCGTTCTTTCAGCGATAGGGTGCTGTGACCGCCGCCCTCCAGGGAAAACAGGAAATCATATCCCTTTTCTGCGAGGGTGCTTCCGGCAAAGCTCCCCAGAGCTGTTGCTGCAAGGCTACCTCCCCCGAGAAGGGCTGCAGTGGCCGCAGTGCCTGCCGTGACTGGCCAAAAGAGAATGCTCGCTGATACGGCCACCCCGGCCCCCACCATTCCCCCAATCCATGAGCCAGATTCACTGGCAATCACTTTGGGTAGGTCTTCCTCTGAAGCTGTCATAAGATTGAAGGCCGTCGCCGAGAGAGCGAGAGGCATGAGGATTTTTCCGGCCTTGTCCAAGATGATCTCAGAGTCCTGAACTGCCTTCGTGACTTCTGTATTTGGCCTGGAAGCGCTTTTCTGAATGGACTCATGGTGTTCTTGGTTGCTCAGGTTCGGGTTTTTATCTACTTTTTTGTTGAATAACTCTTCAAAATTCCGGTTTTGCTCTTTCATATCCCGAGCATACAATGGGAGCCGATCGGGTAGATCCATGTGCGCCCGGGCGGCGTACTTGATGCCGTTACGTTCGGCAAAGGCCCAACGGGCAATCTCTTCGGCGCTCATGCCTTGCCGTTTCCGCAATTCGACGCCCTCGGCAATCCGTTCAGCCTGTAGCTGGTATTCGTCGCGAACCTTGACCATATCCCGGGCCAGACTGCGCATTTTTTGAGCACCCCCCTCGGGGAACAGGATATTCAGCAACCCCGCCGTTTTGTCGACGTATTGCGAAAAGTGCTGCTCCGAGGCTTGATCCTTGGGTGAGGCTGCAGAGCCATCCGGGTTTTCCTGTGAGGAGGACGGTGTTGCAGGCTGATCAAATGGCTTTGCCTTACCCTGAACTGCCGGATGAGGTTCCGCTGAGCTGACAGCATCAGCCGTTGCTGACGGCGAGCGGCTTTTATTCTTGTTCCAGCCTGCGTCATTTTTGCCATCGGCAAACGGTTTAACTGCCATGGGACCGTTCCGCTCAGGCAGGCTGCCACCCGTCAGCAGGGTACTTCCCTGACCTGCTTCAGCGACCCGTCTCCGTGTCGGCTCCTGTTCTTCAGGCGAGGTGTCGGCGTCGATAAACGGTTTCCACGCTTCAGGAACCGGCATGGTCGAATAGTGCTTCAGCAGCCAGCGATTATCCATGTAGTCCTGATAGTCTGCCGCACGTTGTACCTGTTCGTCCTCAGCGGCGACGTTCTTCCTCGGACAGTGGCGGGAGGTAGGGGGTATTGGGGGCCATGATTGATGCTCCGTGCAGGATCAAAAAAAATGCCGCCCGGAGAAAACTCCGGACGGCAGAAAAAAGGATCGGGAAACGCCAACGGCCCGCTTCCTGATCAAGAAGCGGGCCGTTGGCGGAAATCCCCAAACATGGTTTTTTGTAACAGGGCGCGAATGCCGCGTCAAACGCTTTGTGACTATTGTGGAAAATAATGATCCATAAAGGAACGTATGTCTGCCGCTCATCCCAACCGGTTGCGGAACATCCAGGCGGCCACCGGCAGGGTCACGGCGGCAATCGCCAGCAGGGCGAGCATTTCCGGTAACAGTTGGCTGATCCCGGCGTTTTCCAGATAAATTTGCCGGGTCATGCTGATCGCATAGCGCAGCGGGTTGAGGCAGGTCAAATACTGCAACGCCACCGGCATGTTGGAAATCGGGGTGGTCAGGCCGGACAGCAGCATGAACGGCATCATGATCACCACCGTTCCGATGATCGCCTGTTGCATGGTGCGGGCGATCGAGGACAGGAACAGGCCGATCCCGACCGAGGCGGCGAGGAATTCAAACAGGCTGAGGTACAGCACCGCATAGGACCCGGCAAAGGGGATGCGGAACCACAACTGCGCCACCAGCAGGATCGATGTGGCTTGAATGGTGCCGATGATCATCGACGGAATGGCCTTGCCGATCATGATTTCCGATGGCCGGAACGGCGTCACCAGCAACTGCTCAAAGGTTCCGGCCTCGCGTTCGCGGGCAACCGACATGGCGGTCAGGATCATGGTCATCATCATGGTGATGGTCCCGATCAGCGACGGGATCATGTTCCAGCGGGTCTCGAAGTTGGGATTGTACCAGGCGCGGGTGTTGACGGTGACCCCGGCGCTGGCCTGCTGGCCGTGCTCGCTGCGCCAGTGGCTGATGAAGGCCTCGGTGATGCTGCTGACATAGCCTTGGGCGGTTCCGGCGGTGTTGGTGTTGCGGCCATCGGCTATCACCTGCACCGGGGCGGCGGTTCCGGCCATCAACAGGCGCTCGAAGTCGGGCGGGATGACCACTGCCAGCACGGCGTGGCGCTCGGTGATCTGCCCGCTGATGGCGCTGGCGCTGTCGAGGGTTGCCACCCGCTGAAAAGCCCCCGATCCGTCGAGGGCGGCGACATAGGCGCGGGAACTGGCGCTGCGGTCATGGTCCAGCAGGGCATAGGGGACGTTGGTCAGGTCATAGCTGGCGGCATAGCCGAACAGCAGGCATTGCATGATCGGCGGGATCAGCACGGAAACCCGGCTGCGCGGGTCCTTGAGGATGGCCAGCAGTTCCTTGCGGATCAGGGCGAGGATGCGGAACAGGGCGTCGATCATTGGTGATCCTCTCACACCAGCCGTTTGCGGGTCGAACGGGTGGCCAGCGCCATGAACACCACCGCCATCACCGTCAGAATGGCGGCATCGGGCAGGATTACCGGCCAGACATCCCCGGCAAGGAACAGCGTCTGCAAGGAACTGACGAAATAGCGGGCGGGCAACAGGGTGGTGATCGCCTGCACCGGCCACGGCATGCTGCGGATGTCGAAAATGAACCCTGACAGCATGGTGGCGGGCAGGAAGGTGATCAGGATGGTGATCTGGTTGGCGAGAAACTGGCTGCGGGTGGCGGCGGAAATCACCAGCCCCATCCCCAGCGACACCACCAGATACAGCGCCGAAATCAGCACCAACAGCCACAGCGAGCCGCGCAGGGGCACACCGAACAGCAGCTTGCTGCCGATCACCGACAGCGCCAGCCCCAGCATCCCCATCACGAAATAGGGAACGGTCTTGCTGATCAGGATTTCGTGTGGACGCACCGGGGTGGCGAACAGGGCTTCAAAGGTGCCGCGCTCCCATTCACGGGCGATCACCGACGAGGTCAGCAAGGCTCCGATCAGGGTCATCACCAGCACCAGCAGGCCGGGGACCAGAAACCACGAACTGGTGTTGGCATCGTTGAACCACAGACGGTTTTCCAGGGTGATCGACGGAATGGTGATGCTGGTTCCGGCCTCGGCCCGTGCGCGGGCCTGCCACAGGGCGATGGCGCTGGTGGCATAGCTTTGGGCGATGCGGGCGGTGTTGGAATCGGTGGCATTGACCACCACCTGCACCGTGCCCTGCTGGCGGGCGAGATCGCGGCTGAACGAGGCCGGGAAGCGCACGATGGCTGAAACCGCGCCACTGGCCATCAACTGTTCGGCCTCGGGCATGGTGGCGACCGGGTGAACCTTGAACCACGGCGACAGGCGAAAGGCGGCGCTGGCATCGGCGGTATCGGCGGACGGCGCATCGGCGACGATCGCCACCGGCAGGTCTTTCAGGTCAAAGGACAGGCCATAGCCGAACAGCACCAGCAGAATGATCGGCATGATCACTCCGATGGTGATGGCGCTGGGATCACGCAGGATTTGCCAGCTTTCCTTGCGGATCAGGGCGAGGGTGCGCCGCAGGGACGCCCGCCCGCTGTGCGGGGAGGGAGGGGAAAGGCTCATGATGCCTCCTGCCGTTGTCGCCAGTTTTCGACGATGGCGATAAAGGCGTCTTCCATGGTGACGGGGCGGCCATCGCTGCGCTGGCCGTGGCGGCGGATGTCGGCGGGCGAGCCTTCGGCGAGGGCGCGGCCACTGTCGAGGATCACCAGCCGGTCACAGTATTCGGCTTCTTCCATGAAATGAGTGGTGACGATCACCGTGACGCCCTGCTCGGACAGGGCGGTGATCCGGCCCCAGAACTCCCGCCGCGCCAATGGATCGGCGCCACTGGTGGCTTCGTCAAGGAACAGGATATCCGGCTCGTGCAGCAGGGCGGCGGCCATTGCCAGCCGTTGTTTATAGCCGCCGGGCAGGCTGCCACTGGCCAGCGACGACAGCGCACCGAGGTCAAATTGCTCTTTCGCCCAGTCGATGCGCTCGCGCTTGCGATGGCCGCGCAGGCCATAGGCGGTGGCAAAGAAATCGAGGTTCTCGTCAACCGACAGATCACCGTACAGCGAGAACTTTTGTGCCACATAGCCCAGCCGGGCACGGGCGGCGGCACGGGCGGTGCGCAGGTCGGCGTTCGCCACCCGCAAGGTGCCGCTGGTGGCCGGGATCAGGCCGCACAGCATGCGAAAGGTGGTGCTTTTCCCAGCTCCGTTCGGCCCGAGCAGGCCGTAAATCTCGCCGCGCTTCACCTGAAACGACACATGATTGACGGCGGTAAAGCTGCCAAAGGTACGCACCAGATCGCGCACTTCGACCGAGATGCTGCCTGCCGGAGCCGCAGGCGGGCGGCTGAGGACAATCGCGCTGGAATGCTGCTCGCGGGCGACGGCGCGGAACAGCACCATGAAGCCGTCTTCAAAGCGCGGTTCAGTGGGGGAAAACTGCAACGCCAACTCCGCCAGTCCTTCCTGTGGCGGAGCCGGGGAGGTGCTGACCACCCGCACGCTGCCCGCTTCGGGGACGGCATCGACCACTTCTGGATGGCGGAAAAGATGTGCCTGTAACGAGCGCGCCGCCATGCCGTTGGCCGCGGAGGCCAGAAACACCCGTCCGGCAGCGCGGGCGGTGATCTCGGCGGGGGTGCCTTCGGCCAGCACCCGCCCCTGATGCATCACCACCGTGTGACCACAAAACTCGGCTTCGTCGAGGTACGAAGTGCTGACCACCACCGTCAGCCCCTGCTGGTGGACCAGATGGCGCAAAATGTCCCACAGCTCGCGGCGGGACAGCGGGTCCACCCCGACCGTCGGCTCGTCCAGCAGCAACAGGTCGGGCGAGCGCACCAGCGTACAGGCCAGCCCCAGTTTCTGCTTCATGCCGCCGGACAAGGCTCCGGCCAGTCGGGAGGTGAACGGGGCCAGCGCGGTCATGGTCAGCAGGCTGTGGTAAATCTCGCGCCGCTGGTCCGGCGGCACGCCGTGCAGGTCGGCGTACAGGTCGAGGTTCTGCTGGACGCTCAGGTCTTCGTACAGGCCGAATTTCTGCGGCATGTAGCCGATCCGGTTCTGTACCGCCTGCGGCGCGGCGGCCACATCCAGCCCCAGCACCTCGGCCTGTCCGGCGTCGGGCGGTACCAGCCCGGCCAGAATGCGCAGCAGGGTACTTTTGCCCGCTCCATCCGGGCCGACCAGTGCGGTCAGGGTGTTTTGCTCGGCACGGAACGACACCTGATCGAGCGCCACCACCGTTTCGCTCGTGTCGCGCACAAAGCGTTTGGCCAGACCGCGCAGGACAACAGGCAGCGGGGGCGGGCTCATGGCCGTGACGCAGCGGGCAGCAGGCGGACGGTGGCCGGCATCCCCAGACGCAGGCGGTTGTCGGGGTCGGTGACAAACACCCGCACTTCGTAGACCAGACTGGTGCGCAGGTCTTCGGTTTGCACCGTTTTGGGGGTGAACTCGGCCAGCGGCGAGATGAAGCCGATCCAGCCGTCCAGCGGGCGCGCCGGGTCGCTGTCGATGGTGATGCGGGCGGGCAGTCCTTCGCGCACCTCGCTCAGGCGCGGTTCGGGGACATAGGCCCGCACCCATTTGGTCCCCAGCCGGGCGACCGAAAACACCGGTGAACTGGGGGTCGCCATCTCGCCCGGTTCCATCAGTCGCGAGCGGATCACCGCCTCGAACGGGGCCTTCAGCTCGGTGTCGTCCACCTGCTGTTGCAGCAGGGCCATCGCCGCTTCGCTGGCCTGAAGCTGGGCTTCGGCCTGTGCGATGTCTTCGGCGCGCGGGCCAATCTGCGCCAGCGACAGGGCGTTCTGCTGAACGGCCACCTTGGCAACGGCAACATCGGCTTGCGCGCGGGCTTCATCGACATCCTGCTTGCTGACCGCCGCAATCGGCAGCAGCGATTTGAACCGCTGATAGTGGGCGCTGGCGTTGGCGGCGTCGGCCTTGGCCGCTTCCAGATTGGCCTGCGCCTGAGCGATTTCTTCCGGGCGGCTGCCGTTCTTCAGCCGGTCGAGGGCGGCTTGCTGGGCGGTGACGGTGGCTTTGCTCTGCGCCAGTTGCGGCAACAGGCGGCTTTGGCTCAGGCGGGCCAGAACCTGCCCCTGCAGGACGGTCTGACCTTCTTCGGCCAGCACTTCGGCGATGCGCTCGCTGCCATTGAACGACAACGACGCCTGCCGCAAATCGACGGTGCCATACAGGGTCAGCGGGCCTTCGACGGTCGGGCGGTGGCTGTACCACCAGAAAGCGCCAGCGGATACGGCGGCCAGCACGAGGAGGGCGGCAATTCTGGGAAGCAGTGTGCGCATCAGCCTGTGTCCTCTGTGGAGACGGTCAGCATGATGCGGCTTTTCTGATGTGTCAAATTCAAATTTGAAATTAAAATTTGTTTGCGGACCGTGGCCTGCGGATATACTGGATACGGTGTCGCACCACAGGAGAACCGCATGGCACGGCCCGGACGACGGGAAGATGGCGCCGCCACCCGCCAGACCATTCTGGACGCCGCAGGCGAGGTGTTCGCCGCCAAGGGCTTTGGGCAGGCCACCGGCAAGGAAATCGCCGAGCGGGCGGGGACCAACTCGGCGGCGGTGAACTATTACTTTGGCGGCATCGACGGCCTGTATGCCGAGGTGCTGATCGAGGCTCATCATCGTCTGCTGGATTATGACCTGCTGAAGGCGATGGCCGACGCACCGGGCGACCCCCGGCAAAAGCTGGCGCAACTGCTGGCCGGAGTATTTCCGGCGGTGCTGACTCCGGCGGCGTCGCCATGGCCGCTGCGGGTACTGGGGCGGGAAATGGTCACGCCCTCGACCGCCTTTCCGACCTTGCTGGAACGGGAAATCCTGCCGAAAAAGCAGCTGATGATCGGGCTGGTCGCGGCCATTCTGGGAGTGCCTGCCGACCATCCGGCGGTCCCGCGCTGTGCGCTGGCGATCATGGCGCCGATTGCCCTGCTGGTGCTGGCCGGGCCGAACGTGCGGGCGCAACTGGTTCCACCGGCAGGTTTTGATGATCCGGCGGCGGTTGCCCGTCATTTCCAGACCTTCATCGCGGCGGGCATGGCGGCGGTGGCGGCCGATCTGGCGCAGGATAAGGATTCCATAAAGACCGCTGGCGAAAACCGTATGGAACCTTGATGGCCGTTGGCCTGACCCTTGGGGTGGTATCAAGAACACCCTGAGGAACGCATGATGTCTGATTTGCTGTTCATTGCGCTGACCGTTGCCAGCTTTGCCCTGTTGGGTGGACTGGTGCGGGTTTGCGCCCGCGTCTAGGGGGAGGCCATGGCGGGACTTCCCTTGCTTGATCTGGTGGTGGCAGGCAGTGCCGCCGTCGGTCTTCTGGTCTATCTGACCTACGCCCTGTTTCACCCCGAACGCTTTTAGGAGGTGGCAATGGATGCCAATGGCCTTCTGACGATCGTGGTGTTTTGTGCGCTGGTGCTGGCGCTAACCCCGCTGCTGGGGCGCTACATGACCGCCGTTTTCGACGGCCAGGTGAAGGGGCTGGGCTGGCTGGAGCGGCCCATCTATCGCCTGTGCGGTACGTCAGCCGACGAGGAACAGCACTGGAGCCGTTATGCGCTCAGTCTGCTGGCCTTCAGCGCGGTGGGGATGCTGCTGCTGTATGCGCTTCAGCGGCTGCAGGGCGGCTTGCCGTGGAACCCGGCTGGACTGGCGGCCGTCGCCCCCGATCTGGCGTTCAACACCGCTGCCAGCTTTGTGACCAACACCAACTGGCAATCCTATGGTGGCGAAACCACTCTCAGCTATCTGACCCAGATGGCCGGGATGACGGTGCAGAATTTTGTCTCGGCGGCGACCGGCATTGCGGTGGCGATTGCCCTGATCCGTGGCTTTGCCCGCCACAGCGCCCGCACGGTGGGCAACTTCACCGTCGATGTCACCCGGGCGGTCCTCTATCTGCTGCTGCCACTGTGTGTGGTCGGGGCGCTGGCGCTGGTGGCGCTGGGCGTGCCGCAAAACCTGTCGGCCTATACCAGTGTCACCACGCTGGAAGGCGCACAGCAGCTTATCGCGCAAGGCCCGGTGGCCAGCCAGATGATGATCAAGCATCTGGGGACCAACGGCGGCGGCTTCTTTAACGTCAATGCCGCTCATCCGTTTGAGAACCCGTCGGCGCTGACCAACCTGATCCACATGGTGGCGATTTTTGCCATCGGAGCCGGGCTGACCAACACCTTTGGCCGGATGGTCGGCAGCCAGCGTCAGGGCTGGATGATCCTGACGGCGATGACCATTCTGTTTGGCCTCAGTCTGGCGGTGGCGCTGGGCGCTGAAGTCCAGGGCCATCCGCTGTTGGCGGCCCATGGCATTGATCAACTGGCTTCACCGTGGCAAAGCGGCGGCTTTCTGGAAGGCAAAGAAGTCCGCTTTGGGGTGGTGACCTCGGTGCTGTTCAGCATCGTGACCACCGCAGCATCGTGCGGGGCGGTGATTGCCATGCATGACAGCCTGTTGCCGCTGGCTGGCATGATGCCGCTGCTGAACATGATGCTGGGCGAAGTGATCATTGGCGGCGTCGGGGCCGGTCTGTACGGGATGATGCTGTTTGTCCTGCTGGCGGTGTTCATTGCCGGTCTGATGGTCGGGCGGACGCCGGAATATCTGGGCAAAAAGATCGAAGGCCGCGACATGACGCTGGCCCTGCTGGCGATCCTCGCCTTTCCGCTGTGCATCTTCGGGCTGGGCAGTATCGCCATGGTCTGGGGGCAGGGGGCAATTCAGGATGCCGGGCCGCATGGCCTGAGCGAGCTGGTCTATGCCTATGTCTCGGCAACCGCGAACAACGGCTCGGCCTTTGCCGGGTTCAGTGCCAACACCCTGTTGCACAACATCTTGCTGGGGCTGGCGATGCTGGCCGGGCGGTTCATGGTGATCATTCCCTTGCTGGCGATTGCCGGGGCAATGGCCGCCCGCAAGACCATTCCGCCGTCGGCGGGCACGTTTCCCACCGATGGCGGCCTGTTCGTGGTCCTGCTGATCATGGTGGTGCTGGTGATTGGCGGCCTGACCTTCTTCCCGCTGCTGGCGCTGGGTCCGTTGGCCGAACATCTGACACTGGCCGCCGGAACCCTGTTCTGATCTCTTTTGACGGCGGGCCGCGCCCTGTGATGCGGCGGCCCGCGGACTGAAAGGACTTTACGATGTCCATCCATCATCCTGCGCCGGTGCGGCTGTGGGACCGGGCGATCCTTGCCCAGGCGGGACGGGCGGCGGTGTGCAAGCTCGACCCGCGCCAGATGGTCCGCAATCCGGTGATGTTTGCGACTGCCGTGGTGGCGGTGGTGGCGACGGTTCTCAGCCTGACCGCCACCAGTCATCAGGGCGTGATGAGCCAGATTACCCTGTGGCTGTGGTTCACCGTCCTGTTTGCCAACTTTGCCGAAGCCATTGCCGAAGGCCGTGGCAAGGCGCAGGCCGACAGCCTGCGGCGGACCAAAAGCGAAGCGGTGGCGCGGCGGGTTGTCTCGGCGGAGAGCGCGCTGGAGATGACCACCTGCGAGTCAGTCCCCGCCGAAGCGCTGCGGGCCGGTGATCTGGTCGAGTGCAAGGCCGGTGATTTGATCCCCGGCGATGGCGATGTGGTGTTCGGCATCGCTACCGTTGATGAAAGCGCCATCACCGGAGAATCTGCGCCAGTGATCCGCGAGTCCGGGGGCGACCGCTCGGCGGTGACCGGCGGGACGCGGGTGATCTCGGACCGGATCGTGGTCAAGATCACCTGCAATCCGGGGGAGAGTTTTCTCGACCGCATGATCACGCTGGTCGAAGGTGCCAAGCGGCAAAAGACTCCCAACGAGATCGCCCTGACCATTCTGCTGGTCGGACTGACGCTGATCTTCCTGCTGGTGGTGGCGTCGCTGCCGGTGTTTGCCAGTTGGTCGCGGGTTGATATTCCGCTGATGTTTCTGGCCGCGCTGTTCGTGACCCTGATCCCGACCACCATTGGCGGCCTGCTGTCGGCGATTGGCATTGCCGGGATGGACCGTCTGGTGACCTTTAACGTGATTGCCAAGTCCGGGCGGGCGGTCGAAGCAGCAGGAGACATTGATGTCCTGCTGCTGGACAAGACCGGCACCATCACTCTGGGGGCGCGTCAGGCCGCCGAGTTCGTCCCGCTGGGCGGGATCAGCGAGCGTGATCTGGCCGAAGCCGCCTTTCTGTCGTCGCTGGCCGACGACACCCCGGAAGGCAAGTCGGTGGTCCTGCTGGCCCGCCAGCGGTTCGGCTTTCAGGCTCCGCCGACCGAAGACCTGAGCTTCATCCCCTTTTCGGCCCACACCCGCATCAGCGGTGTGACCATTCGGGGGGCCTCGTGGGGCGGGGTGATGACCGCCACCAGTGAAATCCGCAAGGGGGCCAGTGATGCCATCCTGCGGCTGGTCACCCAGACCCGCGAGCTGACCGGCAGCATCGGGCGGGATCTGGCGCAGGCGGTCGAGCGGGTGGCGCGTAGTGGCGGCACGCCGCTGGTGGTGGCCCGCGATGGTCATCTGCTGGGGGTGATCCACCTGAAAGACACCATCAAGCCGGGGATCCGCGACCGCTTTGCCACCCTGCGGGCGATGGGCATCCGCACGGTGATGATCACCGGCGACAATCCGCTGACCGCCGCCGCCATTGCCGCCGAAGCCGGGGTGGATGATTTTCTCGCCGAAGCCACCCCGGAACGCAAGCTGGAGCTGATCCGGCAGTATCAGCAGGGCGGGCGGCTGGTGGCGATGTGCGGCGACGGCTCGAATGATGCTCCGGCACTGGCACAGGCCGATGTCGGGGTGGCAATGAACACCGGCACCCAGGCGGCGCGCGAGGCGGGCAACATGGTCGATCTCGACAGCGACCCGACCAAGCTGATCGAAGTGGTGATGATCGGCAAGCAGTTGCTGATGAGCCGGGGCGCGCTGACCACCTTTTCGATTGCGAACGACGTGGCGAAATACTTTGCCATCATCCCGGCGCTGTTCATCACTGCTTTTCCGCAGTTGCAGGCGCTGAACGTGATGGGGCTGGCCAGCCCGCAGTCGGCGGTGCTGTCGGCGATCATTTTCAATGCGCTGGTGATCATTGCCCTGATCCCGCTGGCCCTGAAGGGGGTGCGCTATCGCCCCGGCGATGCCGCCACCATCCTGCGGCGGAACCTGCTGGTGTACGGGGTTGGCGGGCTGGTGGTGCCCTTTATCGGAATCAAGCTGATTGACCTGCTGGTCAGCGGGTTGGGTCTGGCATGAACGGAGGACGAATGATGTGGTCGGTGATGCGGGCCGCTGGTGGCCTGGTACTGGTGATGACGATGATGACCGGGGTGGCCTATCCCCTGACGGTGACCGGGGTGGCGCAGGCGGTCTTTCCATGGCAGGCCGGGGGCAGTCTGCTGGAGCGGGACGGGGTGCCGGTGGGATCGGCCCTGATCGGGCAGGCGTTCAGCCAGCCGGGCTATTTCCATGGCCGCCCCTCGCTGGCCGGGACCGGCTATGATGCCGCCTCGTCGGGGGCCAGCAATCTGGCTCCGTCCAGCGCGGCGCTGATGGCGGCTATTGACCAGCGGGCGGCAGCCTTGCGGCAGGAAAACCCCGAGGCCCCGCATGACGTGCCGGTCGATCTGGTGACCGCCTCGGCGTCCGGGCTTGATCCGCACATTTCCCCGGCGGCGGCCTTGTGGCAGGTTAACCGGGTGGCGCGGGCACGCGGGGCGTCTCCCGAGGCGGTGCGGGCGCTGGTGATGGCCCATGTCGAAGGCCGGGCGCTGGGCTTTCTGGGTGAGCCGGTGGTCAATGTGCTGCGGCTGAATCAGGCGCTGGACCAGATGCAACCGCGATAAGCTGAAAGAGGAGACTTCCCGATGCCCACCCCGGCCCCAACCCCGACGGAAGATGGCCGTCCGTCGCCCGATGCCCTGCTGCGCGCCGCGCGGCAGGAGGGGCGCGGCCACCTGAAAATCTTTCTCGGGGCAGCGCCGGGGGTGGGGAAAACCTACGCCATGCTCAGTGCTGCCCATGAACTGCTGCGGCAGGGGGTGGATGTGCTGGCCGGGGTGATCGAGCACCACGGGCGCGAGGAAACCCGCGCCCTGTTGCAGGGGATGCCGCAGCAGCCCCTGATGACGCTGGACTACCGGGGACGCCCGTTTCAGGACATGGATCTGGACGGCATTCTGGCGCGGTCGCCCCGGCTGGTGCTGGTGGACGAATTTGCCCACAGCAACGTGCCGGGCTGCCGCCATGCCCGCCGCTGGCAGGATGTGGCCGAGCTGCTGGAGGCCGGGATTGATGTTTATACCACCCTCAACATCCAGCACCTCGAAAGCCTGAACGACATCGTGCAGCGCATTGCCGGGATCAAGGTGCGGGAAACGGTGCCGGATACGGTGTTTGCGGCGGCGGACGAGATCGAGTTGATCGACCTGCCGCCGCCGGACCTGATCCGCCGTCTGGAAGACGGCAAGGTCTATGTGCCCGAACAGGCCCGGCGGGCGATCCATCATTTCTTCTCGCCCGCCACCCTGACCGCCCTGCGCGAAATGGCCTTGCGGCAGGCCGCCGAGCGGGTGGACCGTCAGATGGTTGATTACATGCGTGCCCATGCGATCACCGGGCCGTGGCCAACCCGGGAACGGGTGCTGGTGTACCTTGACCCTGACTGTGATGGCGAACGGCTGGTGCGCAGCGGCAAGCGGATGGCCGAGCGGCGGGGGGCGTCGTGGGGAGCGGTGGTGGTCGAAACACCCCATGCGGCGGTGCTGGACGAGGCCCGGCGCGACCGGCTGGCCGCCGCCTTGCGCCTGACCTCCCGGTTGGGCGGCGACAGCACCACCATTCACGGGGATGATGCGGTGGAGGCCCTGCTGGGACACGCCCGCAGCAGCAATGCAACCGTGCTGGTGGTCGGACGGCAGCCCCGGCGCTGGTGGCGCCGGACGATGGCCGATCACCTGCTGGCCCGCAGTGGCGAGGTCAACCTGCTGGTGGTGGCCGAGCAGGCCCGGGGCAAGGACGAGGCTCAGGCCACCAGCCCGGCGGGCGTGGGCTGGTCGTGGCGGGCGGCGGTGGTGGCGTCGCTGGCGGTGGTCGGGGCGACGCTGGTCGGTCACGGCATTGACCTGTTGGGGCTGCCGTTGCCCAACATTTCGGTGGCCTATCTGATGGGGGTGTTGTTCGTCGCCATCCGGGCCGGGCAATTGCCCGCCATTGCAGCCTCGGTTGCCAGCTTCTTTGCCTTCAATTTCTTTTTTACCGAGCCGCGCTACACCTTTGCCATCACCGACACCCAGAACATCCTGACGGTGGTGTTCTTTCTGCTGGCGGCGGTGGTGGTCAGCCGGATGGCCGCCCGCCTGCGGGTGCAGGTGCAGGTGTTGCGTGAAAATGCCCGGCGGACGGAAACCCTTTATGCCTTTGGCCGCAAGGTCAGCGCCGCCGTGACCCAGGACGATGTGCTGTGGGCGATTGCCCACCATGTCGCCTCGACGGTCCATGGCTCGTCAGTGATCCTGTTGCCTGCCGAGGGTGGCTTGCAGGTGGCGGCGGCCTATCCCCCGGAAGACAATCTTGATGACCGCTCGGCGGCGGCGGCGGAATGGGCGTGGAGCCACGAGCAGGTGGCCGGGCGCGGCACCAGCACCCTGCCTGCCGCCCAGTGGCTGTTCATGCCGCTGAAGACCGCGCGTGGGGCGGTCGGGGTGCTGGGGGTGCATGTCGCCTCGCCGCAGGCTCCGCTGCCCGATACCATGCGGCTGGTGGAAACGCTGGCCGATCAGGCGGCGATTGCGCTGGAACGAACGACGCTGGTGCAGGACATCGAAGCGGCCCGGGTGGCGACCGAGCGGGAACGGCTGCGTTCGGCGCTGCTGTCGTCGTTGTCCCATGACCTGCGCACGCCGCTGGTGTCGATCATGGGGGCTTCCTCCAGCCTGCTCAGTTATGGCGACCGGCTGGATAATGGCAGCCGTACCGAGCTGGCGCAGACCATTCAGGACGAAGCCGAACGGCTGAACCGCTTTGTGCAGAACCTGCTCGACATGACCCGGCTGGGGGCGGGGGCGCTGGTGCCGAAACGCGACTGGGTGGATGTGCAGGACCTGTTGCGCAGTGTGGTCGGTCGGGCGGCACGCCTGACCGACCAGCATGTGGTGCAGGTCGAAATCACCCCGCAGATGCCATTGCTGTATGTCGATGGGGTGCTGATGGAGCAGGTGGTGTTCAACCTGCTGGACAATGCCTGCAAATATGCCCCTGCCGGGACGGTGGTCAAGCTGTGGGCCTCGCATACGGCAGGGCAGGCAGTGATCGAGGTGGTCGATCAGGGGCCGGGGATTCGGCTGGCGGACCGCGAGCGGGTGTTTGACATGTTTTATCGGGTCGATCAGGGCGACCACCGTTCCGGTACCGGGTTGGGGCTGGCGATTTGCCGGGGGATCGTGCAGGCCCATGGCGGGACCATCGTTGCCGATGGTGGCTTGCACGGGGTGGGAACCGGGGTGATTATCCGTCTGCCGCTGTCTGCTCCCCCCGCCGAGGCTCCGCCATGACCGCTCACCTGCTGGTGATTGATGATGAACCGCACATCCGCAAGTTTCTACGTATTTCCCTGACCGCCAACGGCTATCGGGTCAGCGAAGCCGCCACTGCGCAGGAGGGTTGCGAGGCGGCGCGCACGTTGTCGCCTGATCTGGTGATCCTTGACCTTGGTTTGCCCGATGGCGACGGGCAGGAGGTGATCAGCGCCATTCGGGCGGTGTCGGCCTGCCCGGTGCTGGTGCTGTCGGTGCGGGCGGATGAATTCGACAAGGTGGAGGCGCTGGATCGCGGGGCCAATGACTATGTGGTCAAGCCATTCGGGATTGCCGAACTGATGGCGCGGCTGCGGGTTCTGTTGCGGGCCGACCGCACCAGCCAGCAGCCTGCCGAGGTGGTGACCGCCGGAGCGGTCAGCATCGATCTGACCCGCCGTCTGGTCACCCGGCGGGGCGAGGCGGTGCATCTGTCGCGGCGGGAATGGGACTTGCTCAGTTGCCTTGCCCGTCACCCCGACCATGTGCTGCCGCACCGGCAGATCCTGAAAGAGGTGTGGGGTCCGGCCCATGTGGAGGACACCGCCTATCTGCGGGTCTACATGGGGCAGCTCCGGCAAAAGCTGGAGGACAATCCGGCGGAGCCAAAGCTGTTGCTGACCGAGTCCAGCCTTGGCTATCGCCTGAATACCGGAGAGGGGTAAGCCCTCCCGTTATGGCAGGGTCTCGAACAGACCCTGCACATAGGCGTTGCGGGCCAGCAGTTCCGGCAACGGGCCACTGTCCACAATCCGCCCCGCCGACAGGACGATGATCCGGTCCATCTTCTCCAGCCCGGTCGGGCGGTGGGTCAACAGGATCACCGTCCGCTGGCGCTGTTCGTCCAGCACGGCGTCAATCATCGCCTGTTCGGTCAGCGGGTCCAGTCCTTCGCCGGGTTCGTCCAGCAGCAGGACCGGTGCGCCGGTCAGCAGGGCGCGGGCAATCGCCAGACGGCGGACTTCGCCGCCGGACAGGGTTTGCCCGGCGGTGCCGACCATGGTCTTTTCGCCATCGGGCAGGCGGGCCAGCACACGATCAAACCCGGCGGCCTTGACTGCCGCCTGCACCTGCTCGGTGGTGGCATCGGGGGCCCCCAGCCGCAGGCTGTCGGCCAGCGGGCCGGACAGGATGTAGGGGCTTTGGCGGACCATGGTGATCCGGCTGTGCAGGTCGTCCTGCGTCAGGCTGCGCAGGTCCAGCCCGCCCAGTGTGACCTGACCGCTGTCGGGATCGCGCAGGCGCAGCAGCAGGGCGGCGAGGGTGGATTTGCCTGCCCCGCTTTCCCCGACGATGGCGACCCGGCTGCCTGCCGGAATGTCCAGCGTCAGGCCATCCAGCGAGGCGCGGCCCTGATCGGGGTAATGCACGCGCACGTCAGACAGCCGCAGGTCGGTACTGGCGGGCAGCGGTAAAGGTTGGGCCGGATCGCAGACTGACGGAGTGCGGTCCAGAATGGCAAAAATCCGCCGGGCCGACGCCAGCGCGGCGGGAATGCCGGTCAGGGCATCGGGAACGGCGGCCAGAGCCTCGGCGCTGGCCAGCAGGCCGAGCACCACCATGGTCAGCGAGGCTCCCTCCAGCGCACCAGTGGCGACCAGCGGGATCAGCAGGACCATCGCCGCGACCACTGCCAGATCGGCCGACAGGGCCACGCCAGCCTGTCCGGTCAGGCCCAGCCGGGCCACCTGTTGTTCGGCAGTCAGCAGGGCATCCATCTGCTGCTGTAACCGCTGTGTGCGGGCGGCAGCGGCGCCGGTCATCAACAACGGCGACAGGCCATCGAAGGTTTCGGTCAGCTCGCGGCGCAGTTCGGCCGTCTGGGCGGTGATGGTCTCGCCTGCCGGACGGGCCAGTTGCCCGAGGATCGCAGGCAGCACAAAGCCACCCGCAATCAAAATGACAGCCACCGCCAGCGCCAGCGCGGGCACCAGCAGGGCCAGCACCGCAATGATCACCGCCACCGTCAGCACCGCCACCGACAGCGGCGACACCAGCCGCAGGAACACCAGTTCAAGGCGGTCGGTGTCTTTGGTCAGGCGGGTGACCAGATCGCCGGTCCCGAGGTCGCCGGTATCGGCAGGCACCAGCGGTTCCAGTCCGGCGAACAGACGGCTGCGGATGGTGGTCAGCAGACGCAGGGTGGCTTCGTGGCTGATCACCCGGTCGGCATAGCGCCCGCCGGTACGGATGATCGCAAACATGCGGATCAGGGCGGCGGGGGTGAAATAGTTGATGGTCAGTCCGGCCACCCCGGCCAGCCCCATGGCGGTGATGAACCAGCCCGAGGTGGCCAGCAGGCCGATGTTGGCGAGGGTGGCGGCGGTGGAAATGACGATCGACAGGGCGATCCAGCCCGCTTGCGGGCGGCCCAGAGACAACAGACGCCACAGGGTGCTCATTTCTGTTCTCCCTTCAGGGTGGTCTGTTCTCCCTTTCGGGTGGCAACCATGCGGGCATAGGTTCCGCCCTGTGCCAGCAGCGCCTCGTGGGGACCGTCTTCGATCACCTGCCCGGCGGACAGCACCACGATGCGGTCAGCGTCGCGCACGGTGGACAGGCGATGGGCAATGGTCAGCATGGTGCGGCCTTGTCGCAGGCGATGCAGGGCGAGGGTGATCGCCTGCTCGGTGGCGGGGTCAAGGTGGGCGGTCGGCTCGTCGCACAGGACCAGCGGGCCGGGGGCATAAAAGGCCCGCGCCAGTGCCATCCGTTGCGCTTCGCCACCGGACAGGCCATGGCCTCCATCGCCGATCACCGTCTGTACCCCGTGCGGCAGACGGGCGATGAAGGCCTCGGCCTCAGCGTCGTGGATGGCGGCGTGCAGACGGGCCGGGTCAGGCGCGCCGCTGGCGGTCAGCGCCCGCCCCATGGCGATGGCGTCGGCCACCGTTCCATGCGGCAGGTGCGAGCGTTGCGCCAGATGGGTCACCTGCTGCCGCCAGTCGGTCAGCGACAGGCTGGACAACGGCTGGTCATCAAGAAAAATCCCGCCGCTGTCCGGGGTGATGAAGCCGCACAACAGGCCGAACAGGGTGGTCTTGCCAGCACCGCTTTCGCCGACGATGGCGACATGCTCGCCCGCGCGGATGGTCAGCGACAGGCCGTTCAGCGCCGTGCGACCACTGCCATAGCGCACCGTCACGTTTTCCAGACGCAGGGTTTGCCAGGCCGGGACCGGCGTGGCGACGGCAGAAACCTCGGGAACCGGACGGGCGAGGAAGGCGGAAATCTTTTCGGCGGCGGCGGTGGCTTCCATGCGGGCGTGGCGCTGGGTGCCCATCAGGCGCAGCGGCGTATAGAATTCGGGGGCCAGCAGCAGCAGGAAAAAGCCGGTGTGAAAATCAAGCGATCCATCAAGCAGGCGGAACCCGATCAGCACCGCCACCAGCGCCACCGAAACCGAGGCAAAGAATTCCAGCACCAGCGCCGACAGGAACGCCTTGCGCAACACGCTCATGGTGTCGCGGCGATAGGCTTCGGCCATTGCTCCGACCGCCTCGACCATCCGCTGGCTGGCGCGCAGGACCTTCAGGTCCGGCAGGCCGCGCAGGGCTTCCAGCAGGTGGCCGCCCAGCCGCAGCAGGGTGGCCCACTGGCGCTGATTGGCTTTCTGCGCCGCCTTGCCCGCCAGAATCAGGAACAGCGGCATCAGCGGCAGGCTGAGGGCCAGAATGCCCGCCGTCTGCCAGTCGAGCGGCAGGGTGATCGCCAGAATCACCGGCGGCAGAACCATCACCGGCGCGCGGGCCGGCAGCCAGCGCCGCCAATAGGCTTCGGTTCCGGCCACCGCGTCCAGATGGACGGCAGCCATTTCCCCCGGCGAGGTATCGGCCAGCCGCACCGGACCAAGGCGCAGGGCATGGTCCAGCAGGCGGGCAAACAGGTGGCGACGGATGGCCGATCCTGCGCGCAGGGTCAGGTGTTCGGTCAGTTGCCCCAGCACCAGGCGGAGCAAAAACAGACCCGCCAGAGCGGCGATCCGGCTCTGGCAGGCGGCAAGGTCGGCCCTGGCAAACACCACCATGGTGATGATGTCGGCCATGATCCAGGCGGCGGCCAGTCCGGTCAGGCCCTGCACCGCGCGGGCGGTCAGGGCCAGCGGCATCAGGCGTCCCGCCGTCCGGCCAGCCGTGCGGATCAGGGAAGAGGTATCGGCAGTTTTTGTCACGGGGTTTTCCGTCGGTCGTCATCGCTGTCGAGGGTATCGCGGAATTCGTACCACATGACATTGATGACGGCGATAGCGGCGGCGGCAGTTACGCCCAGAATCCATGCAAAATACCACATCTGAGGGGTCTCCTTGCGGCCTGATAGGCGGCTTAATAGGCGGAATGTGAATTCCTGTTTATCTCTTCGGCGGTTACGCGGCCCCACATGCGGGTATAACACCAGACAGTGTAGGCCAATACGATCGGCAAAAAGATCACCACCGCCCAGAACATCACGGTCAGGGTCTTGTGGCTGGAAGCGGCATCCCAGACGGTCAGGCTGGAGTTCGGGTCCAGACTGGACGGCATGATGAACGGGAACATCGCCAGTCCGGCGGTGGCAATGATGCCTGCCATCGCCAGCGCGCTGGTGACAAAGCCCAGTCCCGGACGGCGGGCCGAAGCGAGCAAGGCGGTCAGCAGCGGGGCCAGCAGTCCGACCGCCGGAGCCAGCAGGGCCAGCGGCTGGCTGTGGTAAATGTCGAACCATGCCCCGGCGGCGCGCACCACCGTTTTGGCCAGCGGGTTGGGCAGGGCAGCATGGGACGGTTCGGCAACGATGCGATAGCCGTCAATGGCGCTCCACAGCCACAGCCCGGCCAGCCCGAAGGTCAGCGTCACCAGCGGGGCGAGCAGCCGGACCAGCCGCCGCGACCGCTCGGCCACCTCGCCCGAGGCGCGCAACTGCAACCACAGCCCGCCGTGGACGGTCAGCATGGTCAGGCTGAGCAGGCCGGTCAGCAGGGCAAACGGGTTCAGCAGCGGCAGCAGGGCGGTCAGCAGCGAGCCTTGATAATGCACCCGCAGCAGCTCGTCGAGGCGGAACGGCACTCCTTGCAGCAGGTTGCCAAAAGCAACGCCAAAGATCAGCGCCGGGACGGCTCCGCCAATGAACAGCCCCCAGTCCCACGCACTCCGCCAGCGCGGATGGTCGATTTTCGAGCGGTAATCAAAGCCGACCGGGCGAAAGAACAGCGCGAACAGCACCAGCAGCATCGCCATGTAAAAGCCGGAGAACGCCGCCGCATAGACCGCAGGCCAGGCGGCAAAGATCGCCCCGCCCGCAGTGATGAACCACACCTGATTTCCGTCCCAGTGCGGGCCGACGGTGTTGATGGCAATCCGGCGTTCGGTATCGTTGCGGGCGACGAACGGCAGCAGGCTGCCGACGCCCATGTCCATGCCGTCGGTGATGGCAAAGCCGATCAGCAGGGTGCCGACCAGCACCCACCACACCAGTTTCAGGGTTTCATAGTCCAGCATCACAGCCTCCTTATTCCGCCGGATGGGCTTCAAAATGATAGCGGCCGGTGTGCAGGGCACTGGGCCCCAGACGGGCGTATTTCACCATCAGGAACACTTCGATGATCAGCAGCACGGTGTAAAAGGTGGCAAAGCCGGCCAGCGAGAAAATCAGGTCGCCGGAGGTCAGGCTGGAGGTGGCGAGGAAGGTCGGCAGGACTTCGCCAATCGCCCACGGCTGGCGGCCAAACTCGGCGACGAACCACCCCAGTTCACAGGACAGCCACGGCAGGGGAATGGCGGCCACCGCCATCCACAACAGCCAGCGGTGCTGTTCCAGACGGCGGCTGGCGTTCAGCACAAAGGCGGCGGCAAAGATGAACAGCATGGTAAAGCCAAAGGCGACCATCAGGCGAAAGCCCCAGAACAGCGGCCAGACGGTGGGGATGGTCGAGGCCGCCGCCGCCTGAATCTGTGCCTCGCTGGCGGTGGTGGGGTCTTCGGTGAACTGCTTCAGCAGCAGGCCATAGCCGATGTCCGCCGCATGGGCGTCAAAGGTGGCGCGGGTGTCCGGGCTGCTGTCGCCCGCACGGATTTTTTGCAGGGCACCATAGGCGATCTGACCGGAGCGGATGCGGACTTCGTGGTCGCGTTGCAGGTCGGCCAGTCCCTTGACCTCGGTATCGGTCGAGCGGGTGGCGATCAGACCCAGCAGGTACGGCACCTTGAGGGCGGCATGGGTTTCCTGCGTTTCCTGTGACGGGAAGCCGAACAGGGTGAAGCTGGCCGGGGCCGGTTCGGTTTTCCATTCGGCTTCGATGGCGGCCAGCTTGACCTTTTGCACGTCGCCCAGCTCATAACCGCTTTCATCACCCAGCACGATCACCGCCAGACACGAGGCCAGCCCGAAACCGGCAGCCACCGCAAACGAGCGGCGGGCAAAGGCCAGATCGCGCCCTTTCAACAGGTACCACGAGGAAATGCCCAGCACGAACATCGAGGCGGTAACGTATCCCGCCGCCACCGTGTGGACGAATTTCACCTGCGCCACCGGGTTCAGGAACACCTCGGTAAAGCTCATCATTTCCATGCGCATGGTTTCGGGCGAAAACACCGCCCCGACCGGGTTTTGCATCCAGCCGTTGGCGACCAGAATCCACAGGGCCGACAGGTTCGACCCCAATGCAGTGAAGAAAGTCACCGCCAGATGCTGGCGTTTGCCGAGCTTGTCCCAGCCAAGGAAGAACAGCCCGATGAAGGTGGATTCGAGGAAAAAGGCCATCAGGCCTTCGATTGCCAGCGGCGCGCCGAACACGTCCCCGACATAGTGGGCGTAATAGGACCAGTTGGTACCGAATTCAAATTCCATCGTCAGGCCGGTGGTGACCCCGAGAGCAAAGTTGATCCCGAACAGCTTGCCCCAAAAGCGGGTCATGTCGCGGTAAATCTCTTTGCCGGTCATCACATAGGTTGTTTCCATGATCACCAGCAGCCAGCTGAGGCCCAGTGTCAGGGGAACAAACAGAAAGTGGTATAGCGCGGTGACGGCGAACTGCCAGCGGGACAGTTCGACAAATGTCTGGTCGATCATCAGGACGATCTCCCGGATGAGGGCGTTGAAGGACGCAACGCCTGCGGCCAGTGCAGACAGGGCAGGGGCCGGGGCGATGCGCGGGCGGAGCAAGAGCGGCTCTGCCTTCGGGATACGCCTTCAAAGATTTATCGTCAATAAATATTTAGGTCTCTCTAATGTTATGGGGAGGCAGGCCGCAGCGGACAGCCGGTTTCCAACACGGGAACCGCCGGAACCGGCACGGGCTGGACCGCATCAAGGGCAAAAATCGCCTGCAATTCCGCCTTGTTGGCGGCGAGGTCGGCCAGCGTGACCGAATCGAGCACTGCCAGAAAGGCGGCATTGGCCGCTTGCAACGCCTTGCGGAAATGGCAGGCATGGATCAGCGGACAGGTGTTGGTTGCCGGATCAAAGCATTCCACCAGCTTGAAGCCGTCTTCGGTTTTGCGGATCACTGCGCCCAGCACAATCGCCTCGGGGGCGACCGCCAGCCGAAAGCCGCCCCTGTTGCCGCGCACGGTGTCCAGATAGCCCCAGGCTCCCAGATGATGGACGCACTTCACCAGATGGGCCTCGGAAATACCGAAGCGGGCCGAGCTTTCCCGGATGGTGGTCAGGGTGGGCGAGCGCACGGCGGCAATCATCAGCAGGCGGACGCAGTAGTTGGAAAAGCTGGTCAGTTTCATCGACGGTACAGCCTCTGGCAGGGCAAGGACGGGCGGGGATCTACCCTGTAACATATATGATGTATAAATCTTACGGAATACCCGTTTTAATAAAAAGGCTATTCAAGCCTGTCGCAAAATTGCCGTGATGCCGTCGTCAAAAAGCCCTCTTTTGCCTCCAGTATGACCTACCAAGAGGGGTTTCGTGCCGCATTGATCTTCCCATGGTGATGGTATTGATGTACTTCCCTTGTTCTTGGGGTTTTATCAGCAAAGCGCAGGTCGGGTGAGCATACCGCCGACCTTTTTTCTAAACCGGGTGACAAAACGATGTCCAAAAAGGTGTTGATCGGCGGACTGGCCGGTGTGGTGGTGGTGGGGCTGGCCGTGGGGGGCTGGGTCTATGCCACGCACAAGGCAACAGAATTCGCCAAGGCCGAGGTTGACAAGTTTCTGGTGACCAGCCAGTTGCAGGGAAAGGTCACCTATCAGGAGGTGACGGCCTCGCCGCTGGGATCGGCGTCGATCAAGGGCATTGCCGTGACCGCCCCCGAAGCGCAGGGGGTGACCATTGACGAAATCTCCGTCAAGGATGCCGAATTCCATGATGGGAAGATGTACAAGGGCACACTCAATGCGCATGGGGTGAAGGTGCCGCTGGTCGAACTGGCCAATCGCCAAACCCTGTCGCCAAGGGATCAGCAGCTCGTGCAGGGTATGGCGCGGATGGGCTATGGCGTGCTGTATGGCGATCTTGGCATGACGTCCGGCTATGACGCCAAATCGCAGCAGGCGACCTCTGTCCTGTCCCTGAGCATCAAGGACATGCTGACCCTGTCTCTGGACGTCGGCTATGGCAATGTCAGCGAAGAGTTGATCAAATCCTTCATGGCCTTCAGCGAGCTGGCCGCAACCGGGACCGCATCGCAGCAGCAGATGGTCGGGCAGTTGCTGGGGGCTTTGGGGCAGGCAGGCAATGTGACGCTGTTGAACAACAGCTTCCGGGTTGACCTGCAAGGGCTGGCGCCACGTTTGCAGAAAGAGCTGGACAAGGAACAGCCGGGGCTGCTGGCACAGCAGGCCGGTGTCCTGTCCCAGACCCTGTCGCAAGGTCTGATCAAGGCGGGAGTGGCTCAGGCGGACGCACAAAAGGCCGGGACTGCCGTGTCCGAGCTGCTCCAGAAAGGCACGCCGCTAACGGTAAAGTCCAACATGGCCGTGCCGTTGCCAGTGTTCAAGAACGGCAACTTCATGATGCCCGCCTTTACCGATGTTGGAACGTATCTGGCGGTGACCAAGACCACCATCAGCAGCGGCACCTGATTGCGAGGTGCCTTTCCCCCCGCAGGACAGCCATCCTGCGGGGGGAATTTTTTTACCCGATGAAGTCCAGGCCGACATCCAGCGACTTGGCGCTGTGGGTCAGGAAGCCCAGCGAGACCAGATTGACCCCGCTGGCGGCAATGGCGGCCAGATTGTCGAGGGTCACCCCCCCCGAAGCCTCGGTGGTCATCCGCCCGGCAACCAGCGCCACCGCTTCGCGCAGTTGATCCGGGCCCATGTTGTCGAGCAGAACCGCATCGGCCCCGGTTGCCAGCAGTTCGCGCAACTGGTCGAGGGTATCCACTTCGACTTCGATCTTCACCATGTGGCCGAGACTGCTTTTGGCCCGCCGCACCGCTTCGGTGATGCCACCGGCCACCGCAATGTGGTTGTCCTTGATCAACACCGCATCGTCCAGACCAAAGCGGTGATTGGTGCCGCCGCCGGTGCGGACGGCGTACTTTTCCAGCACCCGCAGGCCCGGAGTGGTCTTGCGGGTACAGGCAATGTCACAGCCCAGCGGCTTGGCAATCGCCACACACTGGCGGGTGTTGGTGGCAATCGCCGACAGGCGGCCCAGCAGGTTCAGGGCCACCCGCTCGCCGGTCAGGATGCCACGGGCCGGGCCGGAGACGGTGGCAACGGTGGTGCCGGGGTCGACGTCGCTGCCGTCGGGGTAGTGGATGTCAAACACCACCGCCGGATCGACCAGCCGGAACACCAGCTCGGCCATCGGCAAACCGCACACGCGGCCCGCCTTGCGCAGCTTGACCTCGGCGCGGGCGGTCATCCCCGGCGGGGCGATGGCATCGGTGGTGATGTCACCGGCCCGCCCCATGTCTTCGCGCAGGGCGTCGCGCAACAGGGGCTCGATGATCAGCGGATGGGGGGCGGACAGGGTCATGCTGGGCTCCGGGGAACGGACTGAAGGGGAAACAGGGTGCTGGCCGGGGCGGGGTTTGACGGTTCGCCCGCCAGACCGTGCAAGGGGAGGATTTCCGCACTGCGCGGGGTGCGTCCCTGCCGGACGGTCAGCCGGTGGCAAAAGGCCTCGCGCGGCTGCGGGTGGTCAAGGCGGTAATGGGCGCCCCGACTTTCCTGCCGGTGCTCGGCACTGGCCAGCAGCAACGGCACCAGGGTCAGCAGGGAACGGGCCTCGGCCCAGGCCTGCCCATCGGCGAGTGACGGTGCTACCCGTGGCAGGGCCGAGAACTGCTGGTCAAGGCGGGCCACCTCGTCCATCGCTGCGCGCAGGCCTTCACCGTCGCGCACCAGCCCCAAGGTGCGGCTGCACAGGACGCGCAGGGCGTCACGCACCGCGCAGCAGCCCGCGCCATCGCGCACGGCGGGGATGCTGACGGCGGCAATCGCCATCTCGCGGTTCAGGCGGCCATCGGCGGCGGCCAGCGTGATGTCGGCGGCCACCCGGTCGCCAAACACCAGCGCTTCCAGCAGCGAGTTCGAGGCCAGCCGGTTGGCACCATGGACGCCGGTACAGGCCACTTCGCCGCAGGCCCACAGACCGCTGAGGCTGGTGCGTCCGCGGTGATCGGTGACCACTCCGCCCATGTGATAGTGGGCGGCGGGAACCACCGGCACCGGAGCGGTGAACGGGTCAAAGCCATGGGCGCGGCAGCTTTCCAGCACCTGCGGGAAGTGCCCGGCACCATCACGGGCCAGCGCCGGGCGCAGGTCGAGGAACACCGGCTGCCCCGCTGCCGCCCGTTTGCCGACGGCACGCGCCACCACATCACGCGGAGCCAGATCGGCCAGCGGGTGTTCGGCGGCCATGAACGCCACCCCGTCCCGGTCGAGCAGCACCGCGCCGGAGCCGCGCAGGGCTTCGGTCAGCAGTGGCAACCGCGAGCCGTCGCTGTCGGGAATGGCCAGCGCGGTGGGGTGGAACTGCATGAATTCCAGATCAGCCAGCAGGGCGCGGGCGCGGGCGGCCATCGCCAGACCGTCGCCGGTATTCTCCGCCGGGTTGGTGGTCTCGCGCCAGGCCATCCCCATGCCCCCGCTGGCCAGCACCACCGCGCTGGCGGGCTGGATGCGCCAGCCGGTTGGGTCGAGGATCAGCACTCCGCGCAGGCTGTTGCTGTGCGGGTCAAGGATCAGGTCAACCGCCAGCGAGTCACTGCAACAGGTGATCGACGGAGTGTTGGCGACCTCGGCCAGCAGGGTGGCGGCGACGTGTTTGCCGGTGGAATCGCCCCCGGCATGGATCACCCGCGCCTGTCCGTGCGCAGCTTCGCGGGCCAGTGCCAGACGGCCATCGGGGGTGCGGTCAAACGGCATGCCCTGCGCCAGCAGGCGGGCGATGGCGCGCGGGCCTTCGTGGGCCAGCAGGGCGGCGATGCTGCCATCGGTCAGACCGGCTCCGGCACTGACGGTATCGGCGGCGTGCAGGGCTGGCTGATCGGCCTCGGCCAGCGCCGCCGCGATGCCGCCTTGCGCCCACGGGGTCGAGCCTGCGGTCAGGCTGGCGGTCTTGCTGAGGACCATTACCGGCAGCGGAGCCAGCGACAGGGCGGCGGACAGGCCAGCCGCGCCGCTGCCGATCACCACCACCGGCGGCAGAGAAGAGTGGGTCATCACCGGGCCTCCGGTTCAGGAGCGATCGGGGTATTGCGGCCACAGGCCAGCATCCGGTCCACCGACAGGCGGGCCTTGTGGGCAATGGCCGGGTCAACGGTGATCTGCGGGTCGAGGGTCAACAGGGAGTCGCGGATTTTCTCCAGCGTGATCCGTTTCATGTGCGGGCACATGTTACAGGCACGAATGAACTCGGTTTGCGGAGCCGAGGCCATCAGGTTTTCCCCCATCGAGCATTCGGTCACCAGCAGCACCCGCGCCGGAGACTGGTCGCGGATGAAGTCGATCATCTGCGCCGTCGATCCGGCAAAGTCGGCGGCTTCGACCACCGGACGCGGGCATTCCGGGTGAGCAATCACCACCAGATCATCGCCAAAGCTGTCGCGGATGTCGGCAATGTCTTCGGGGGTGTACAGCTCGTGGACTTCGCAGGCTCCGGGGAAGGAAATAATGCCATAGCGGGTCTGGGCGGCGATGTTTTCTGCCAGATAGCGGTCGGGCAACAGCAGGCAGCGGTCCACACCCCATTCGGCACAGATGCTTTCGACCACCTGCACCGCATTGCCCGAGGTGCAACAGACATCGGCCTCGGCCTTTACCTCGGCGGAGGTGTTGACATAGACCACCACCGGCAGGCCGGGATGCTCGGCCTTCAGGCGGCGGACATCATCGGCGGTGATCGCCTCGGCCAGCGAGCAGCCCGCTTGCAGGTCGGGCATCAGCACCACCTTGTCCGGGTTCAGCACCTTGGCGGTTTCGGCCATGAAATGCACCCCGGCCATCACGATCACCGAGGCGGTGGCTTCGACCGCTTTCTGCGCCAGCGCCAGCGAGTCGCCGGTGATGTCGGCCACGCAGTGGAAGATTTCCGGCCGCATGTAGTTGTGGGCCAGAATCACCGCGTCACGGTCGATCTTCAGGCGGTTGATCTCGGCCACCAGCGGGGCGAGCTGTGGCCATTCGGTGGCGGTAATCAAACCCTCCAGCGCGGCTGGCAGGACGGGAAGCGCGGGTGTTTCAGCGTTCATGGTCGGCTCGTGGGCTGCGGGGTGGAGGGGGGGGTGCTTATGCTCCCCCTGAGTGCGGTCTTTGTGCTCGGAGGGAGGGCTGTTTTTGTGCTCTGATAGAGTATTTATCTTATACTCGTATAGAGCATAAAAAAGTGAAAGGCAAGCCCGTTGCCGATCAGCAAAGGGAACAAGGGCGTGGAGACGGCTGTTTGCGCGAACCTCAAGCGTGCCGGAATTTCCTGGGAGGTTCGCGCTGGCGTATCGTGTTGAAAAATAAGGATTGTCGTTTTCACATAATATGTGTACATGCAATTTTCGGAAAAAATGCCCGAGGTTCGCGCAAATGCCCTCTTTTCCTGAAGAAAACTAATCTGTTACACTACCCGCCGTCGCGCCCTCACGGGAGCGTGGATTGAAACTGATTCATATGACCCATTAAATCAACGATTGTTGTACCGTCGCGCCCTCACGGGGGCGTGGATTGAAACAAGGGCGGCTTTACGGGCGACAAACCGGCTGTAGGTCGCGCCCTCACGGGGGCGTGGATTGAAACAGATGACCCCCAAGAATGTGCATCATCTCGTGCTTCAGGTCGCGCCCTCACGGGGGCGTGGATTGAAACTAAATCGCCAGTCCATCCATCACCGATCCGCCGAGGTCGCGCCCTCACGAGGGCGTGGCTTGCGCCATGCCACCCGGTGGAATGGTCCCGCTTTTCGTCGATGACCAAAAAACGGGGTCCGGGGCCTCAAGGCCCCGGCGAGGTGTGGAGCAGCGCTCCACCTCCCTTCCTTCCCCTCTGGCTTAACCCTGCAACCGCCCGGCCACCTCGGCCAGCGCACTGAACGGCGAACTCCCCGCCGCCAGCGTCAGGGTTCCGGCCCGCTTCAGGCCCTCGCGGCCAAAGCGCTCGCGGACGAATTCGGCCAGCCAGTCCTCGGCCTGCGCCTGCCGGACACTCGCCCGCTGGGGGCCGAGATGGGCGGCGTGTTGGTCGATGGTGTCGATCACCTGATCCACCCCTTCGCCGCGTTGGGATGACACCAGCAGCACCGGAATCAGCCAGTCGCTTTCTTCCGAGGCCAGCGACAGCGCGCCTTCGACATCGGCGCGGGCACGGCGGGCTTCGCGGTCCATGTCGGCCTTGGTCACCAGCACGATGTGGGGAATCTCGGCGATTCCGGCCTTCATGAATTGCAGACTGTCGCCAGAACCGGGCTGAACGCAGAACAGTACCGTATCGGCCACCCGCACCACGTCGGTTTCCGACTGGCCGACGCCGACCGTTTCAATCAGCACCACGTCATACAGCGCCCGCATCAGCACCATCGCGCCGACGGTCAGCCCGGCCAGACCGCCCAGCCGGTCGCGGGCGGCCATTGAGCGGACAAAGATGCCGGTATCTTCCGGGTCGGTGGTCAGGCGGGTGCGGTCGCCGAGCAAGGCCCCGCCCGAGCGGCGGGATGACGGGTCAACGGCGATCACCGCTACCCGGCGGTTACGCTGTCGCCACCCGGCAATCAGGGCATTGATCAGGGTGGATTTGCCGACGCCGGGCGGGCCGGTGATGCCGACCACATGGGCCTGTGGCTCGGCATAGGCGGCAGACAGCAGGTCGATGGTTTCCGGGGCATCGGGGCGGGCTTCGATCATGGCCAGCGCCCGTGCCAGCGCTGCTTTGCCGCCGGTACGCAGGGCGGCGAACGAGAGGGAGGCCGTCATCAGGGGAAGCTCCAGACAGAAAAAAAAGGACCTGGACCAGCGTGCGTTAGACCTGACGTAGGCACGCTGGTCCAGGTTTCTATTTTGTCGCAGTGATTTTGCGCAAAACCGGAACCACTTTTGCGCTCACTGCTCTAACGGATGACCCGCTACGTCCTTTTTCAAATCAGTGAGTGCAGCGAAACAAAGCCTTGCGGCTGTGAGGGCGAGTCATACCACAGGAGACAACAGTCGCTGAAAGAGAGTGGGCTACCGCCCAACCCCGTTCGGGGGCTAGAGCGTTTTCACACTGAGCGAAAACGCTCTCCGCTTTTCGTGCCGCATTTTCCGAGCCGTTGACCGTAGACGGTCAACTTGAAAATGCTCTATTGCCCCCGAGCCCCCTTTTTTCCTTGATGATCAAAGGAACGGGGTCTGGGGCCGACTGGCCCCAGCGAGGTGTGGAGCAGCGCTCCACGTCCTTCTTCCCTGTCCTGCAGGCTCACAGCCGGATTACTTCGTGCCGTTGATCTCGCCGCCGATGGCTGCCTGAGCAGCCGCCAGACGGGCGATCGGCACGCGGTACGGCGAGCAGGACACGTAGTCGAGGCCGATCTCTTCGCAGAAGGCGATCGAGGCCGGGTCGCCCCCGTGTTCACCGCAGATGCCCATCTTGATCCCGGCGCGGGTCGAACGACCACGTTCGGCGGCGATCCTGACCAGTTCGCCGACGCCATCACGGTCGATGGTGGCAAACGGGTCTTTTTCATAGATGCCGCGCAGGCGGTAGGTTTCGAGGAACGGGCCGGAGTCATCACGCGACATGCCCAGAGTGGTCTGGGTCAGGTCGTTGGTGCCGAACGAGAAGAATTCGGCGCTTTCGGCGATTTCGGCAGCGCGCAGGGCGGCGCGCGGCAGTTCGATCATGGTGCCGACGGCATAGCTCAGGGTGGTGCCGGTTTCGGTGAACACCTGCGCTGCGGCCTTGTCGACCACCGCCTTCAGCAGATCGAGTTCCTTGCGGGTGCCGATCAGCGGGATCATCACTTCGGGAACCACGGTCTGGCCCGAGGCCTGAGACACCTGCACCGCCGCCTGGAAGATGGCCAGCGCCTGCATCTCGTAGATTTCCGGGTAGCTGATGCCCAGACGGCAGCCACGATGACCGAGCATCGGGTTGGATTCCGACAGGGTGGCGACCAGCGTGCGGATGGTCTTCAGCTCGACGCCCGCCGCGTTGGCGACTTCCTGCATTTCGTCCTGGGTGTGCGGCAGGAATTCATGCAGCGGCGGATCGAGCAGGCGGATGGTCACCGGCAGGCCCTGCATGATCGAGAACAGGTCGATGAAGTCCTGACGCTGGTACGGCAACAGCTTTTCCAGCGCCGCCCGGCGACCGGCTTCGTCCTGCGCCACGATCATCTGGCGCATGTGGATGATGCGCAGCGGATCAAAGAACATGTGCTCGGTGCGGCACAAGCCGATGCCTTCGGCCCCGAACTTGCGGGCGGTCTGGGCGTCGAGCGGGGTTTCGGCGTTGGTGCGCACCTTCAGGCGGCGGCCAGCGTCGGCCCATTCCATCAGGGCGGCAAAGTCGCCGGTCAGTTCCGGCTGGATGGTCGGCACTTCGCCGCGCATGATCTGGCCGGTCGAACCGTCCAGCGTTACCACGTCGCCTTCCTTGATGGTCAGACCGCTGATGGTGAACAGCTTTTCGGCGTAGTTGATACGGATCATGCCTGCACCGGCGACGCAGGGACGGCCCATGCCACGGGCAACCACCGCTGCGTGGCTGGTCATGCCGCCACGGGTGGTGATGATGCCCTGAGCGACGTGCATGCCGCCGATGTCTTCCGGGCTGGTTTCGATACGGGCGAGGATCACCTTTTCGCCGCGCTTGGCCCAGTCTTCGGCGTCTTCGGCCGAGAACACCACCTTGCCCGAAGCCGCACCGGGCGAGGCCGGCAGGCCGCTGGCGATCACGTCACGCGGGGCCTTGGGGTCCAGCGTCGGGTGCAGAAGCTGGTCAAGCTGCATCGGGTCGATGCGCATGATGGCTTCCTTTTTGTCGATCAGGCCTTCGTTGGCCATATCGACGGCGATCTTCAGCGAGGCGGCGGAGGTGCGCTTGCCGTTGCGGGTCTGGAGCATCCACAGCTTGCCGCCCTGGATGGTGAACTCCATGTCCTGCATGTCTTTGTAGTGGGCTTCCAGACGGTGACGAATGGCGTCCAGCTCGGCAAACAGGCCCGGCATCACTTCTTCCATCGCCGGCAGGTCGGACTCGTTGCGGGTCTTGCCTTCGATGGTCAGGTGCTGCGGGGTGCGGATCCCGGCCACCACGTCTTCGCCCTGGGCGTTGACCAGATATTCACCGTAGAAGGTGTTCTCGCCGGTCGACGGGTCACGGGTAAAGGCCACGCCGGTGGCGCAGTCATCGCCCATGTTGCCGAACACCATCGCCTGCACGTTGACGGCGGTGCCCCACGATTCCGGGATGTCATGCAGGCGGCGATAGGTGATCGCGCGCTGGTTCATCCACGAGCCGAACACGGCGCCGACAGCGCCCCACATCTGTTCGGTCGGGTCTTCGGGGAACGGGCGGCCCAGTTGCTCGGCCACCTTGGCCTTGTACTTGCCGACCAGTTCTTTCCAGTCGTCCGCGCCCAGTTCGGTGTCGAGGTTATAGCCGCGGTCGGCCTTCAGGTCTTCCAGCAGGTCTTCGAAGTGGTGGTGGTCGATTTCCAGCACCACGTCGCTGTACATCTGGATGAAGCGGCGATAGCTGTCATAGGCAAAGCGGGCATCGCCCGACTGGGCGATCAGGCCTTCGACCGTCTGGTCGTTCAGGCCGAGGTTCAGCACGGTATCCATCATGCCGGGCATCGACGCCCGCGCGCCGGAACGGACGGAGACCAGCAACGGGTTGCCGGCATCGCCGAATTTGGCGCCCATGATGCCTTCGACATCGGCCAGCGCGGTACGGACCTGATCCATCAGTTCCGCCGGGTACTGGTTGCCGTTGGCGTAATAATACGTGCAGACCTCGGTGGTGATGGTAAAGCCCGCTGGCACGGGGATTCCGATGTTGGACATCTCGGCCAGGTTGGCACCCTTGCCACCGAGAAGGTTCTTCATGTCGGCACGGCCTTCAGCCTTGCCATCACCAAAGGTGTACACCCACTTCGACATTATCGCAGCTCTCCCTGGGGGGCATTTAGAGCGGTTGGACGGGGCCACGGCTGGTTCCGCAGTCCCTGGGGAACTCCCATCGGCCCCGGTTGGAGGGTGGCCGTGTGGGGAAAGGGGGACGGCGTGACGCCATCCCCCTGAAACCGGTTGCTGGTGCCGGTTGCTGGTGGTGGTCGCGGGGTTAGCCCTCGACCGCCGAGAAGTCGGCCACCTGACCCATCGCCTGTCCGATCCGCGCCAGCAGGCGCAGGCGGTTGGCGCGGTGGTCGGCAGCGTTGACCGTCACCTGATCAAAGAAGGCATCGAGCGGAGCACGCAGACCGGCAAGGGCGGCGACCGCCCCGGCATAGTCTTCGGCGGCCAGCGCCGGGGCGGCAGCAGCCTCGACCTGTTGCAGCGCGGCGAACAGCGCCTGCTCTTCGGCCTGCACCAGCGCCGCCGGGTCAACCGGGCCGTCGTGCGGGCCATCCTTTTTGTCTTCGATGCGGACGATGTTCATCGCCCGGCGATAGGCGGCCAGCAGGTTGGCACCATCGTCGCTGTTGACCAGACCACCCAGCGCGTCCACACGCTTCAGCAGGCGGACCAGATCATCCTCGTTGCCCAGACCAAAGACGGCGGCAATCAGGTCATGACGCACGCCCTGTTCGCGCAGGAACACCTTCAGGCGGTCGGCAAAGAAGGCCAGCAGGTCGGCGGGCAGGGCGGCGGTGTCGCTGTCTGCCACGGTGGCAACCCCGGCATAGCCGCTCAGCGCCTGGGCAAAGGCCGCCAGCAGCGGCAGGCGCAGCTTGTTTTCCAGCACCAGCCGGATCACCCCCAGCGCCGCGCGGCGCAGGGCGAACGGGTCCTTGGAGCCGGTCGGCTTTTCACCGATGCCCCAGAAACCGACCAGCGTATCGATCTTGTCGGCCAGCGCCACGGCGACCGAAACCGGCTTGGTCGGGCAGCTATCGTTCGGCCCCAGCGGCGAATAATGCTCGGCGACGGCATCGGCCACCACCGGCTGTTCGCCATCGTGCAGGGCGTAATAGCGACCCATCACCCCCTGCAGTTCGGGGAATTCGCCAACCATGCCGGTGGACAGGTCGGCCTTGGCCAGTTGGGCGGCGCGTTCGACCTGCGCCAGATCGGCCCCCGGAATGTGGGCGGCCAGGCTTTTGGCCAGCGCGGTGACGCGGGTCACCTTGTCGAGGTCGCTGCCCAGACGGGCGTGGAACACCCGCTCGCCCAGCTTGGCAATGCGGCTGTCCAGACGGGCCTTGCGGTCCTGATCCCAAAAGAACTTGGCATCCGACAGGCGGGCGCGCAGCACGCGCTCGTTACCGGCGACGATCTGCGCGCCGTTGTCGGCGGTCAGCATGTTCGACACCACCACAAAGCGCGGTGCCAGCGAGCCATCGGCCTTCAGCAGCGAGAAATACTTCTGGTGGGCGCGCATCGAGGTCGACAGCACTTCGCCCGGAACGTCCATGAAGGCGTCGTCGATCTTGCCGACCAGAGCGGTCGGCCATTCGACCAGCCCGCAGACTTCGTTCAGCAGGCCGATGTCGTCCTTTAGCTGATAGCCTTCGGCCTTGGCGGCGGCTTCGGCCTGCGCCAGAATCACCTCGCGGCGCTCGTTGGCGTCCAGCATCACAAAGGCGGCGCGCAGCTTGGCCTGATAGTCGGCAAAGTCGCTGACGGTGAAGGCATCGGGGGCGAGGAAGCGATGCCCACGGGTGCTGTTGCCCGCAGTGACGCGGGCAAAGGCCACCGGCACGATCTCGCCGCCGAACAGGCACAGGATCGAATGCAGCGGACGCACCCAGCGGGTCGGGTTGTCCGACCAGCGCATCGACTTCGGCCACGGGAACACCGCCAATGCGCCTTCGACCACGTCCTTCAGCACTTCGGCGGTCGGGCGGCCCTTGGTTTGCAGGGTGGCAAACAGGAAGGTTCCCTTGGGGGTTTCGCGCTGTTCGCACTGCTCCAGCGTGAGGCCGACCGAGGCAAGGAAGCCTTCGACCGCCTTGGCCGGGGCGTCAACCTTGGGGCCGCGACGCTCTTCCGACACGTCGGGGGTGGCGGCGGGCAGGTCGTCGATCACCAGCGTCAGGCGGCGCGGGGTGACGTACGAGCGGGCCGACAGGTGCGGGAAGCCTGCCTTGGCCAGACCGTCGGCAACCAGCTTGTGCAGGGTTTCGGTCGCGGTGGCCTGCATGCGGGCCGGGATTTCTTCGGAAAACAGTTCTAACAGGAACTCGGCCATAGTCTTAACCCTCTGCCTTCAGATGCCCACGCGATTTCAGCCAGCCTTCACAGCAGGCCTTGGCGAGCGCACGCACCCGACCGATATAGGCGGCGCGTTCGGTGACCGAGATCACCCCACGGGCATCCAGCAGGTTGAACCGATGGCTGGCCTTGATGCACTGGTCATAGGCGGGCAGGGCAACCCCGGCCGCCAGCAGGTTCTGGCATTCGGCTTCGGCGTCCTTGAACTGCTGGAACAGCATGTCGGTGTTGGCATGTTCAAAGTTGTGCGCCGAATATTCGACTTCGGCCTGATGGAACACGTCGCCGTATTTCACCCCGTTGCCGTTGAAGTCGAGGTCGTAGACGTTTTCCACGCCCTGAATGTACATCGCCAGTCGTTCCAGACCATAGGTCAGCTCGACCGCCACCGGATCGCATTCGATGCCGCCGACCTGCTGGAAATAGGTGAACTGGGTGACTTCCATGCCGTCGCACCAGACTTCCCAGCCCAGACCCCACGCGCCCAGCGTCGGGCTTTCCCAGTCGTCTTCGACAAAGCGGATGTCATGGGCCGACGGGTCGATGCCCAGCGCCTTCAGGCTTTCCAGATACAGGCCCTGCGCATCGGCGGGCGATGGCTTCATGATCACCTGAAACTGGTAGTAATGCTGCAGGCGATTCGGATTCTCGCCATAACGGCCATCGGTCGGGCGGCGGGACGGCTGGACATAGGCCGCACTCCACGGCTCGGGGCCGAGGGCGCGCAGGGTGGTGGCCGGGTGAAAGGTCCCCGCGCCGACTTCCATGTCGTAGGGCTGCAAAATCACACAGCCCTTGTCGGCCCAGAATTGTTGCAGGGTTAAAATGAGCTGCTGAAAGCTGCGCTTGGGCGTACCGGATACGGCCATGGGACTCGTCTCGCTGGAACAAACTGAAAAAAGAAGGTGCCCGAAAGCTATCCGCCCGCCTACCCTGTGGTCAAATGCCTTTTGCGTCTTGCGGCCATCTTATCGCCGGGGTGGGGGTGTTTTTGGCTTGGGCGGATGCTTACTTGCTCCTTGGGAGATGGATGTATATCATTGCATGGCGCGCAGTGGGTGTTTTGGTGCAAACAATTGTTCACCCAGCGTTGTTGTGGTGGTATGGCTGATATGCGTCACTTTTTCGGGGTGTTGCCGTATCCTGTCTTGGCGTAGCGTCTGCGGTGGATTTCGCTCCGGTTGTAGAACCATGTGCGGGTGTTCCGTTTTGTCATGGATGAGCGATCGGTCAGGTCGTAATACCGTATTCGGGGAGGGGTTTTCATCATGCTGTCGAGCCTGCGTATTTCCGTCCGGCTTTGGCTTCCTTTGACGATTTTGCTGCTGGCTCTGGTCGGGTTGTCCGCCTTTAGCGCCCGGTTGATCTGGACGCAGATGATCGAATCCCGCGAAGACAAGGTCCGGTCGGTGGTCGAAGCCGAGCTGACAGTCCTGAGCAACTTCCATGAAAAGGAAGTCGCTGGGGAACTGACCCGCGAACAGGCGCAGGCGCAGGCCCGCAAGGTGTTGCGGGAATCCCGTTATAACGGCAGCGAATACTTCTTTGCCTATGACAGCAAGGGCCTGACCATGGTCCACGGCCTGTCGCCCAATCTTGAAAACACCAACCGCTATGACATACAGGACAAGCAGGGGCGCTATCTGATCCGCGAAATCGTTGCCCTGGGGCAGACGGATAGCGGGGGCTTCACCCGCTACATGACCCCCAAGGTCAAGGACGGTCCGCAAATGGACAAGGTGTCGTTCGTCGCCCCGTTCAAACCGTGGGGCTGGGCTTTGGGCAGCGGCCTGTATCTGGATGATGTGCAGGATACCTTCATGCGGGTGATGGCCGGGTTTGGCGCCGTCGTCGTCCTGCTGCTGATTGTCTCTGGCACGCTGGCGGTGGTGGTGGCCCGTTCGATCACCCGCCCGCTGGGACGACTGACGGCCAGCATCAGTCAGATTGCCGAAGGACAAACCCGTCAGCCGACCCCGGATACCGACCGCAAGGACGAACTGGGGGCGATGGCACGGGCCACCGAAGTCCTGCGGACCACCGTCGATGAAGCATTCCGTTTGCGGCAGATGGTTGAATTCCAGCCGGCCAAGGTGATGTTGTGTCACCCGGAAACACTGGAAATCACCTATGCCAACAAGGCCGCCCGTGACCTGCTGGACCAGATGCTGAAATCGCACGGCATGTCGTCGGCCGATGCCATTGGCGCGCCGGTGACCAAATTCCACCGCAACAGCAAGATCATTACCGACCTGCTGAAGAACCCTGAAAAGCTGCCCTACAAAGGCAAGTTCACCATGGCCGGAGTGGTGATCGAAAACTACGTGACGCCGATCTCTGATCGTGACGGAACCTATCTGGGGCCGATGCTGAACTGGGATGACGTGACCAAATACGTCCGTCTGGCCGATGATTTTGAAAAGAAGGTGCGCGGCGTGGCCGGGCAGGTGTCCGAATCTGCCCGCCACCTGCTGGCCGATGCCGAAGAAATGCAGCACATCGCCAGTGATGTGAGTGAGCGTTCGGCTGGTGTTGCCTCTGCGGCTGAGGAAATGGGGATCAACGTCCAGACCGTCGCCTCGGCAACCGAGGAGTTGTCGGCTTCGCAGGGTGAAATCTCGCGCAGCATCGACAGCACCGCCGAGGGTGCCAACAAGGCCGCGGCCTCGATGGCCACCGCCACCGCTACCGTGCGGCAAATGGAAAAGGCCGCCGGTCAGATCGGTGAAGTGGTCGAACTGATTACCGCCATTGCCGAACAGACCAACCTGCTGGCGCTGAATGCCACCATCGAAGCCGCCCGTGCCGGGGATGCCGGAAAGGGCTTTGCGGTGGTCGCCAACGAGGTGAAAAACCTCGCCAACCAGACCAGCCGCGCCACCGATACCATCCGTGATACCGTCGGTGACATGCAGACGGCGACCCGGCAGGCGGTCGATGCCATTACCGATGTCAGTGAAATCGTTGACGACATGAAGCGAATGGCGGCGATGGCGGCCGATGCGGCCGAGCAGCAAAGTGCCGCCACCAACGAAATCGCCCACAATGTGCAACAGGCTTCGTTGGCGACGCAGGATGTGACCAGCAACATCACCACCGTTGCCAGCGGGGCCGATACCACCAATTCCCGCACACTGGCCATTCGTCAGGCCGCCGAGGAGCTGTCCGAGGCGTCCCACCTGCTGGAAACCGAGGTGGATAATTTCCTCGGTTACATGCGAAATCACTAATTTTAATGGCGTTTGTGAGAAAAGGGAGGGGCGGCTTTTATCAGAGCCGACCCTCCTTTTTTTGGCATGTTCTGATGGGGTGTGGCCTTACCCGCGTGGGCTTTCCTGTGCATCCCTGCCAAGGAAAAATTCGGCCAGTGGGCGGGCGAGGGCGGTGGTGAGCAAGGCCATCAAGACCATGCCGGAAAAGGCGCTGGGGGACAGGATGCCGCGTTCCAGCAGCATGGTCAGCACCACCAGTTCCATCAATCCCTTGCAACTGACCAGTGCCCCCAGGGCCAGCGCCCTGTTCCAGCTTTGGCCTTGCAGGCGGGCGGGGAGTGCCGCAGCCAGCATCTTGCTCGACAATGAGGCGATGGTGGTCAGGGCAAATACCAGTCCAGCCCCGGACGCCCAGACAAAGTTGGTCTTCAGGCCGGTGGACATGAAAAAGAACGGCAGCAGGACGGCCATCAGAAAGGCTTCCACCCGGTCGAGAACCTGCCGGGCCACCGCTTTGGGGATAATGGCTCCAAAGGCAAAGCCACCGACCAGCGCGTGCAGACCGAGGTTTTCGGTGATCAGGGCGGACAGCGACACCCCAACCGACAGGAACACCACATGTCGCTCGGTGATCTCGACCGGCGAGCCTGCCCGCACCAGATAGGCGGCCAGCATTGGACGCACCACAAACCACAGCGCCGCGCCATAGGCGAGGCTGCCACACAGCACCAGTCCTGCCTGCCACCAGTGTTCGCCTGCACTGATCGCCAGCAGAATGGCGATGGCGATCCACAAGGCGGCATCATTGACGGCGGCACAGCCGAGGGCTTCGTTGCCGATCCAGGGCGTCTGCAGGTTCATTTCACGCAGGATTGCCGCCAGCACCGGCAGGGCGGTCACCCCAACCGCAATGCCGACCCCCAGCGCAAAGGCCCATGGCGAGGTTCCTTCCCCCGCAACGCCCGGCACCAGCCACAGCAACAGGCCCCCCGCCACACAGCCCGCCGCGGTTGGCACGGCAAAGGTGGCGGTGCTGGTGATGGCAAAGGCCCGGCCCCGGCCCTGAAATTCGGTCACGTCAAAGTGCAGGCCGGTGGCAAAGGCAAAATAGGTGATCCCCAGCCAGACCAGCCCATTCCAGCTGTCCAGCACGCGGGGCGGGAACAGCACCGACCAGAATTCCGGGGCCAGTGTTCCCAGCACGGTCGGCCCAAGCAGCAGGCCAACCAGAATTTGCACCACCACCAGCGGCATCCAGCGCCGTCCCCCGATGCTCCACAGGATGTAAGGCAAGCCAATGACGGCCGCAGCGTGCAGCAGGAACAGGGCGACGGGGGCCATTTTTTACCTTACCGGGGGATGACAAAAGATCATGGAGCGCTGCTCCACACCTCGCTGGGGCCTTGAGGCCCCAGACACCACTCCTTTGATCATAAAAGAAAAAATGGGGGTTCGGGGCCTCAGGCCCCGAATGGGTCTGGGCGATAGCCCATTCTTTTCCACCAACAGTCGTGTACTGTGATCTGACGCGGACATGCTGGTCTAACCTTTTGATCTGTCGCATTGTTTTTGCGAAAACCGGTTTCCACTTTTCGCACAATGCTCTAAATCCTCACTCCGTGATCCAGGGCAAAGGCCCGCAACTTGCGGCGCACGGTCCGGTCCGGGCTGTCCAGCAACGGCAGCAGATAGGCGCGGATTTCCGCCAGATTGGCGCTGAGCAGGGCCGCCTTGACCGGGCCGATACCAGCGGCGGCCATGCTGAGGGTGCGGACCCCCATCGCGGCCAGCGCCAGGGCTTCCAGCGGACGCCCGGCCATTTCACCACACACCGACAGGGTAACCCCCGCCGCCGAGCATTGTTCGGCCAGCGACTTGATCATGGTCAGCACCGGGGCCGACAGCGAGTCATAGCGGTCGGTCACCCGCTGGTTGCCGCGATCGGAGGCAAACAGGAATTGCAGCAGGTCATTCGAGCCGACTGAGATGAAATCGACATAGCGCAGCAATTGCGGCAATTGCCACAGCAGGGCCGGGACTTCCAGCATCGTTCCAACCCGTTGCGCAATCGGCGGCACGCCGCCCGAGGCGACATGCTCGTCGATTTCACGCTGCAACAGGGCGCGGGCCTGCAACAGCTCGGCGACTTCGGCGATCATCGGGAACATGATGCGCAGCTCGCGCCCGGCCGAGGCGCGGACCAGCGCGCGGATTTGCTGACGCAGGATGGCCGGGCGATCAAGGGTGATGCGGATCGACCGCCAGCCCATCGCCGGGTTTTCTTCCGGGTCGCCGTGCCAATAGGGCAGCACCTTGTCTGACCCGACATCCAGTGTGCGGAACACCACCGGGCGACCGGCAGCCGCATCCAGAATGCGGCTGTACAGCGCCGTCTGGGCCGCGACATCCGGCAGCGACGGGCGGGCCATGAACGGCAGCTCGGTGCGGTACAGGCCGATGCCTTCGGCGCCGGTTTCATCCAGGTTGGGTAGGTCGATCAACAGCCCGGCATTCAGCATCATGGTCAGCGGCACGCCGTCACGGGTGACGGTGGGGGTGCCTTTCAGCGAGGCATACAGCTCCAGTTGCTTTTGCCGCACCTGCAACGAGCGTTCAAAGGTTTCGCGCACGTCGTCGGACGGGCGGACAAATACCTGTCCGTGGTCGCCCTCGATGATCAGCGGGTCCCAGCTTTCAACGATCGAGAACACGTCCTTGACCTGCGCCACCACTGGCAGGTTGAGGGCGCGGGCGACGATCACCGCATGCATGGTGCGCGAGCCTTCTTCCATCACCAGCCCGCGCAGCTTGCTGCGGTCATAGTCGAGCAGCTCGGTCGGCCCCAGATTACGGCAGACCAGAATGGTGTCGTCGGGCAGATCCTTGATGTGGGCGCGGCCTTCTTCGCCCACCAGATGGTGCAGCAGGCGGTTGGCGAGGTCTTCGAGGTCGTGCAGGCGTTCGCGCAGGTAAGGGTCGGTGACCTGTTGCATGCGCACGCGGGTGTCGTCGTGGACGCTTTGTACCGCCCGTTCGGCGGATACGCCCGAGCGCACCTTGTCGGAAATCTTGTTCACCCACCCCTTGTCGTCGGCAAACATGCGGTAGGTTTGCAGGATTTCGTGGAAATCCCCCACCACTTCGTCGTTGTGAATCATCGCATCCAGCTCGCTGCGCAGCGAGGACAGGGCGAGGTTCAGGCGGACCAGTTCGGCTTCGGGGTCTTCGGCCACCAGACGGCTGACGCGGACCTGTGGCTGGTGCAGCACGGCAGTTCCCAGACCGACGCCGCCGTTCAGCCCCAGGCCTTCCAGACGCAGCGGCAGCAGGCCGATGCCGTCGGCGGGCAACAGTTCCTCACGGCTGACCACCTGTGCGGTGGCCAGCAGCTCGGCCAGAATCATGGTGACGGTTTCGAGGGTTTCCACCTCGACGTCGGAATAGCCGCGTTCCTCGCGGTTCTGCACCACCAGAACCCCGATCACCCGCGAGCCACGGATGATCGGCACCCCCATGAAGGAGTGGAACAGTTCTTCGCCGGTTTCCGGGCGATAGGCAAACGACGGGTGCGACCAGGCATCGGCCAGCGCCAGCGAGCGGCCATGGGCGGCGACTTCGCCCACCAGACCTTCGCCCACCCGCAGACGGGTCTGGTGGACGGCGGTCTGGCGCAGACCATGGGTGGCGAACAGCTCCAGCACTTCGCCCGCGCGCATCACATAGCAGGAACAGACAGCAGTGCGCAGGGACTCGGCGATGGCATGCACCACCTTGTCCAGCCGTTCCTGGGCGGAACCGCCCCCGGCCATCACGTCGCGCAGACGGGACAGCAGGCGGCGCGCTACATCGGCATCGGCATTTGCTTTGATCATGCCATGTTCCCAAGCCTTGGTATCATCGGCCACTGGCCTTTGACGGTCTGACGGGCCAACCCGGCCCGCGTGGGGGATTCGGGCCGAGGTGGCCCGGAAGACGTCTCATGCCTCAGGGATCCTGAATGACACCTGAGGATGGATTACCTATGGTAGTGCGCTTGATAGAAGAACAGCCGAGAGATGGCTATCCCCAAAAAGCGCCACCACACCCCCTTGTCCCCCCGGCAAGGCGGTGTGGTTTCAGTCTTATGCCGACAGTGCGACCGCGCGGGCTTCCAGAGAAGCTACGGCCTGGGCAACCAGTTCGGCAATGATTTCTGCCGTCGATTGCTCTTTGGTCACAAGGCCAACGCTCTGGCCAGCCATCACCGAGCCGTATTCCACGTCGCCGTCGATCACCGCCCGCCGCAGGGCGCCAGCCCAGAAATGTTCGATTTCAAGCTGGGCTTCCTTTTGATCCAGCTCGCCGGACAGGAAACGGTCGATCACCTTGCGTTGATGGTCCATGAAGGCATCGGTGCCCTTGTTGGTCAGGGCACGCACCGGAATGACCGGGAAGCGCGGGTCAATCTGGACCGTCGGCACCGCTTCGCGGGCGCTGGCGCGCAGAAAGGCCTTTTTGAAGTTTTCGTGGGCGATGCATTCGGTGGCACAGACGAAACGGGTGCCCAGCTGCACCCCGGCCGCGCCCATTTCCAGATAGCTGACCATCGATTCACCGCGGGCGATCCCCCCGGCGACGAACACCGGCACGTCGCGGATTTCCGGCAGGATTTCCTGCGCCAGCACGGTCAGCGACACCGGGCCGATGTGGCCGCCGGCTTCCGAGCCTTCGATCACCAGCGCGTCAGCACCGGAGCGAATCAGCTTTTTGGCCAGAACCAGCGCCGGGGCAAAGCACACCACCTTGGCACCGCCAGCCTTGGCGCGCTTGATGGCGGCAGCGGACGGCAGGCCGCCAGCCAGCACGATGTGGGATACCCGGTTGGCGAGGCAGGTATCAATCAGCTCGTCCAGTTGCGGGTGCATGGTGATCAGGTTGACGCCAAAGGGCTTGCCGGTCAGAGCCTGGGTGGCCTTGATTTCGGCGTCCAGCAGCTCGGGTCCCATCGAGCCGCAGGCGATCACTCCGAATCCACCGGCGTTCGAAATCGCTGCCACCAGATTGCGTTCGGAAACCCACGACATCGCCCCGCCCATAATGGCGGATTCGGTGCCGAGGAAGTCACGCCCACGGGCGCAGAGCTGTTCCAGTCGAGCCTGTCCGTTGAAGGCCATAGAGTACCCCTGCCTGACAAAGCCGCTCCCCGCTGATGGGGTGCGGGATATGATCATGATCAGCCCTTATGCCGTAAGGGCATTACTGTACACCAGAGTATCGTGGCAGAACCATGGTTCATGCACGATGGGTGCCTGTGAGAGGCCAGTGTGCGTTACGCCTGACGCCACGGTACACGACAGTTGTGGAGCAGGAACGGGCTACCGCCCGAACCCGTTCGGGGCCTGAGGCCCCGATCCCCCATTTTTTTCTCAATATCAAGTCAATGGGGTCCGGGGCCTGAAGGCCCCGGCGAGGTGTGGAGCAGCGCTCCACGTCCTTGCTTTTTTACTGTCGTGGACTGTGACCTGATGCAGGCACACTGGTCCAACTCTTTGTTCTGCCGCATTGTTGTTGCGAAAACCGGTTCCCACTTTTCGCACAATGCTCGTTTATATTGTCGCATTGTTGTTGCGAAAACCGGTGCCCACTTTTCGCACAATGCTCGAGTGCTCTGAAAACGGGCGGCCCCGGCAAATGCCGCGCCGCCCGTCGTCAGTGCTCGCCATTTTCAGACGTGATCGCCGTTGCTCCCGGACCTGTCCGGGCAACGGGATCAGGCGGCGTCCATACCATAGGCCGTGTGCAGGGCACGGATGGCCAGTTCGGTGTATTCTTCGGCGATCAGCACCGACACCTTGATTTCCGAGGTGGAGATCACCTGGATGTTGATGCCCTTGGCCGACAGGGCCTGGAACATGGTCTGGGCGACTCCGGCGTGGCTGCGCATGCCGACGCCGATCACCGACACCTTCACCACGTTGGAATCAGCGACCAGTTCCTGATAGCCGAGGGTTTCCTTGGCGTCGGTCAGCACCTGCACGGCGCGTTCCAGATCGGTCTTGGTGACGGTAAAGGTCAGGTCAGTGGCGCCGCCACCGTGCGAAACGTTCTGCACGATCATGTCAACGTTGACGTTGGCATCGGTCAGGGGGCCAAAGATCGAGGCGGCGACGCCCGGACGATCAGCAACTTTCACCAGGGTGATCTTGGCTTCGTCCCGCGAATAGGCGATGCCGCTGACAAGTTCCTTTTCCACGATTTCATCCTCGTCGCAGATCAAAGTTCCGGGCGCGTCCGAGAAGCTCGACCGCACCTGTACGCGCACATTATGCTTCATGGCCATTTCGACCGAGCGCACCTGAAGCACCTTGGCGCCGAGCGAGGCGCTTTCGAGCATTTCTTCGTAGGTGATCTTGTCGAGCTTGCGGGCCTTGGACACAATCCGCGGGTCGGTGGTGTAGACCCCGTCCACGTCGGTATAAATGTCACAGATGTCGGCCTTCAGCGCCGCCGCGAGGGCAACAGCCGACGTATCCGAGCCACCACGGCCCAGAGTGGTCACCCGGTTGTCCGGGCCCAGCCCCTGGAAGCCTGCCACCACGGCCACCTGGCCCTGGCTCATGCGTTCGATGATGGTGTCGGTTTCGATGGTGGTGATACGGGCTTTGGAGTGGGCGCCGTCGGTGCGGATCGGCAGCTGCCAGCCCATCCAGGACCGGGCATTGACGCCCGCTTCCTGCAAGGCCAGAGCCAGCAGACCAATCGTTACCTGTTCGCCGGTGGACACCACCGCGTCGTATTCACGGGCATCGTGCAAAGGCGCAATCTGGCGGCAGAAATCGACCAGCTTGTTGGTTTCCCCCGACATGGCGGAGACAACGACTGCGACTTCGTTTCCAGCCTCAACTTCGGCCTTCACACGGCGGGCCACGTTCTTGATGCGATCAATGTCGCCCACCGACGTGCCGCCGAATTTCATGACAATGCGGGCCATGGGAGAAACATCCCTCGTGCTCGAAAAAACATCCCGCCCGGTTGCCGGAACCGACGGGCGGGTATACATACTCTGGACAATGGTCTAAACGCAAGGACCGCAGCCGCATGGTTGCGTGCCGTTCGTCTTTTTTGTTTCATTCGCCATCCCTGTCCATCATTCCCGGCCCGCCGCAGGAGATTATCCATGGCCAACGCCACTCCCTCGACTGCTCTTCCCGAAGAACTGGCCAAATTTGAAGCCATGGCCGACAGCTGGTGGGACCCCGAAGGCAAGTTCAAACCCCTGCACCAGTTCAACCCCGAACGACTGCGCTTTATCGTGCGGCAGGCGGCGGCCCGTTTCGGGCGGGACGAGACGGCGGACCGGCCCTTTGAAGGTCTGCGCCTGCTGGATGTCGGTTGTGGTGGCGGGTTACTGTGTGAACCGCTGGCCCGGCTGGGTTTTTCGGTGACCGGCCTTGATGCGGCGGAAAAGAACATCAGGATTGCCAGCCTGCACGCGGAAAAGATGGGTCTTGCGATCGATTACCGCTGTGATCTGGTCGAAAAGCTGGCCGAACGGGGCGAGCAGTTCGATGTGGTGTTGACCATGGAAGTGGTTGAGCACGTTGACAACGTTGACCTGTTTCTGGCCGCCTGTTCGCACATCGTGGCTCCGGGGGGGCTGCTGTTCGGGGCAACGATGAACCGCACGCTGAAATCACTGGCGATGGCCAAGATCGGGGCGGAATACATTCTGCGCTGGTTGCCGCGCGGTACTCACGACTGGCGCAAGTTCCTGAAGCCGAGCGAATTTGTCGGCTCCTTGCGGGCGTCCGGGCTGGTGGTTGATACCCTGAAGGGGATGAGCTTCAACCCGATTGCCGGGACGTGGAGCCTGACCGATGACCTGTCGGTCAACTATCTGCTGTCGGCCAGCAGGAATTAAGGTCGGGCAGCTCTCTCCCCGGCCTGATTACCGCTTCCTAACCCGCTGTTTTTACGATAGGGCTTGCGTCTTTCCAGGAACGTGGAAAAATTGGCATGTGCAGGGGCACCCTCTTGGGACGAGAGGGTTGAAGCGGGGCGGTGACGCTCTCATATGCACCTGATTGCCGGCGCGAAACAAGAACAACCATCGAGGTATCCCAATGACGCGAAAGACCATCGAGCTAGGGCAGCGTTTCCAGGAGATGGATAACCCGCGTGGCCTGTGGGAAGTTGAGTTCATTTATTCTGATGGGCACGGTGTGCCGCATGCCCGTCTGCGCAATGTCAAAACGCGCGTTGATGCGCGGACGTACAGTTGCGCTGTCATTCTGGATGGGCGCCGGTTCCGGCCAGTGATGGCCGAGGTTGCTGCTCCGGTCGAAGCGGTGGCCAAGGACGCCTGAAGCGATAAAAGGTTGGTGGTCCGGTGGGTGTGCGGTTCCAGAAGCGGGTCCAGGTTTTTCCCGGTGTGCGTCTGAATTTCAGCCGCAGCGGCGTCAGCGCCACGCTGGGAATGCAAGGGGCAAACGTGACGGTGGGCAAGGATGGCGTTCATGCCAATCTTGGCCTGCCGGGCAGCGGTGTGTCCTGGCGCGAGAAAATCGTCTCGTTTCCTCCGGGGGCGGTGGACCCGCAAAGCCCCGCTCGTTGGCCAGAAGGGCAGGGGAGCAATACCCCTGCGGACTCCCTGCCCGAAATTGCCAGCGCCCCGCTGGAGCAGATCGCCAGCGCCGGTCTGGCCGAGTTGCGCCGCCTGATTTTCGAAGCCGGAGCGCAACGGCGAGGCCTGAAGGCATCGTTGGGCGAGCAGCGCCACCTGCTGAAAAAGGCCGAGGTCGAGTTGGCTCAGGCCCGGCAGTGGTGGCGGAAAATCTTTCTCGGGCCCAAAATTCCCCTGCTTGAAGAACGCGTCGAGCGGTTCCAGACCGATGTGCGTGAGCTGGAGCAGGCCCTGAGCGCCAGTGCCATTGATCTGGACCTTGATCTGGAACCGGCGGTTCTGGATGCCTTTGTCGCTCTGGCGCGGGCATTCGAGGATTTGCGCACCTCCAGCCGTATCTGGGATATCACCCGCCAGCGCGATGATGGCCGTCCCGACAGTCAGGATCTTCAGCGCCGACCGGTCCATTTCAGCTTTGCCGACAGTGCGCTGCTGAAATGCCAGATGCGGGCAATGATGTTCGGCAATGCCAACGGCAGCGACATGCACCTGTACCCGATGTTCGTGCTGATGCGGGCACAGGGCGACGACTTTGCCCTGATTGATCCGCGCGACATCGTGATCAGCTATGAGGCTGTCAGCTTTGTCGAGGACCAGCCGGTTCCCAGTGATAGCCGGGTGGTGGGCGAAGGATGGGAAAAAGTCACCAAAACCGGCGAGCGCGACCGCCGGTTCGGGCGGAACCGCACCTTGCCGACCGTATTGTACGGAGCGTTGAGTGTTTATAGCCGGGCGGGCCTGAATGAACGCTGGCTGGTTAGCAACGCATCGTTTGCCGAACGCTTCGCCCGCGCATGGGCGGCCTATCAGCGGGTGCTGCCGCCGCTGGAAGGGCAGGGCTATTTCGGCAATGGGGCCGAGTTGTAGCTGTTGTGCCTGTGGCCTTGACTCTCAGGCCCCTCTGGCGCGTTCGACCTTTGCCACCACCAGCTTGTACTCCTGATACCAGTGGTCCCGCCCACGGGCCTGCGCCTGCCGGTGTTCCAGATCGGCGCGCCAGGCGGCGATGGCCTGTTCACTGTCCCAGTAAGAGACGGTGATGCCGAAGCCCTGATCATCACGGGTGCTGTCAACGCCGAGATAGCCGGGGCGGGCGGTGGCCAGTTCGACCATCCGCTCGGCCATGGCGCCATAGCCATTGTCACCGGCGGTGCGCTGACTGACGAAAATCACCGCATAGCATCCAACCGGGGGAATGAAGGCGGACATGCTTGCTCCTGTCGAGGGAGGGGGAGGAATTGGCTCCCCACCTTACCCCCGTGCGTCGGCTGCGGCAAGTTGACGCCATGCCTGAATGGCGGCGCGGACCCCCGGCAGGGGGCTGGAGACCACCTGATAGCGATCAGCGGGCAGCAGCGGTGCGGCTCCGGCCATCGACGGCTGGTTGAGCAGGATGACGCCCCCGGCAGGCACCATCAGGGTGATGGCGTCGGCAATCGAGTGCCGGAAATCCCGCCGCAGGCCGTCCTGAAACAGGCTCCACGGTTCGGGCAACAGCAGCGGGCGAACGGTGATGCCGGCACGCACGCGGCTTTCAAGAGCGGCAAACAGGGCCAGTGTAGGGGCAAAGGTGCCGGCCAGACAGGCGGCGACGTGGACCACGCCTGACCCTTCGCAGGCAGCGAAATAGGCGTGCTCGGCGGCGGCATGGTCAATGCGCTGCACCAGAATGTCGGGGTTTTGCTCGCCGTAGCGTTCGGCACAGGGCCCCAGCGTGGCGCAGGTACACACCAGCACGCGGGCTCCGCGTTCGGCCAGATGATCAAAGGCCGTATAGGCGTGCTCGGCCAGATCGGCCGTCAGGGCGCCGCGATGGCGGGCGGTGGCGAGATCCGAGCGGGCGACTTCGTGGCGGACGGGAATTTCCGGTGCCAGATCGGTCATCAGGGCACCAAACGTGGCAACATGTCCCGGTGCCGTGTGTAGAAAGCTGATGCCGCCAAAGGGGCGGTCGCTGTCACTGTACGGGGTGTCGGCTCGCAGAGTGGACGGATGAACGGTCTTGGTCATGCGGTCTCCTGTTTGTGGCAGGGGTGAAACGGATATGGCACCTGTCAGATGAAGAAATGAACCATAGAGACGACGGATGCGTGCTGTCTGCATCGCTCCCTATCATGGGGTCGTTAAACAGGCTTGTCACCCGTTTGCGGAGCTTTTGATGAAAATATCACTGTAAAAACATATTTTATCCTGCGGAGTGGTTCTGAAAAAAATGAACATCCGTTTTGGGTGATCGACACCTTTGGGCGTGCCAGCCTGTGACTGTCGTGCGAAGGCATTGAAAGACGGGCGGAACCCCTCGTGTTGCAATCCCGAAGGCCCTCTTTTCGACCTGCTGCCGGGCTGGTAGAGTGCGGCCGCTTTGCAGATTTTGCCTGCCATGCCGAACGGGTGTGGGGTACAGGCTCTGCCGTACTGGTATGTGTGCCCTGTATGAGTCGGGCGGTGTGTCCGGGGTCAGGGATGCTTTGATGCGGGGGTAGGAATGACGTATTGCCTTGGAATTTCCCTTGATGCCGGGCTGGTGATGATGTCCGACAGCCGGACCAATGCCGGGGTCGATCATGTGGCACAATTCCAGAAGATGCGGGTGTGGGAACAGCCCGGCGAGCGGGCAATCATCCTGCTGTCAGCCGGGAATCTGGCGATCACCCAGGCGGTTGTGTCCCATCTGGAGGACAAGGTGCGCCTGCCCAAAGCCGAAGCCGCGGCCCGCAAGAAGCAGGGCACCCTGTTGACCTGCCCCGGCATGACGGTGGCAGCGCAACTGGTCGGCGATGCGGTGCGCAAGGTCTATGACCGCGATGCCGAGCGCCTGAAGCAGCAGGGGAGCGACTTTGTGGCGTCGTTCCTGCTGGCCGGGCAGATCAAGGGCGGGCCGATGCGGCTGTTCATGGTTTACTCGGCGGGCAATTTCATCGAGGCCAGTTCCGACACCAATTTCCTGCAGATCGGCGAAACCAAGTACGGCAAGCCGATTCTTGACCGGGTGGTCAATCCACTGACCCCGCTGCCCGAGGCGGTGAAGTGCGCGCTGGTCAGCGTTGATTCAACCATGCGTTCGAACCTGTCGGTGGGCTGCCCGATCGATGTGGCGGTGATCCGCACCGATGAATGCCGCATCTCGTGGCGTCGCCGCTATGCCGAGACTGATCCGTACTGGGGCAATCTGCGCCGCCAGTGGGGCGACGGGGTGAAAACCATCTTTGGGCAGCTGGATGACCCGGACCTGAGCGACGGGAAATAACCCCCGTTTACAGGGGTGGTTGCGGCAAAAAGAGGCCCTGCCGGTGGCGCGGGGCCTTTTGTTTGCCGATTGGCTCCCCTATACTCCGGCGCGTTTTCTGTTTTCATCCGTTCCTAAAGGGGCGTTCCCATGAGTAAGGGCGACATTAAAAAGGTCGTACTGGCCTATTCGGGTGGTCTTGACACCTCGATCATTCTGAAGTGGCTGCAAGACACCTATAACTGCGAAGTGGTGACCTTCACCGCCGACATCGGTCAGGGCGAAGAGCTGGAACCGGCTCGCGCCAAGGCCGAGATGCTGGGCATCAAGGAAATTCACATCGAAGACCTGCGCGAAGAGTTCGTGCGTGACTTCGTGTTCCCGATGATGCGCGCCAACGCCCTCTACGAAGGCGTCTACCTGCTGGGCACCTCGATTGCCCGTCCGCTGATCGGCAAGCGCCTGATCGAAATCGCGCAGGCCACCGGGGCCGATGCCATTTCGCACGGTGCCACCGGCAAGGGGAACGATCAGGTTCGCTTTGAACTGACCGCCTACGCCCTGAAGCCCGACATCAAGGTCATTGCGCCGTGGCGCGAGTGGGACCTGAACAGCCGGACCAAGCTGATCGACTATGCCATGAAGCACCAGATTCCGGTGCCGAAGGACAAGCACGGCGACGCTCCGTACTCGATGGACGCCAACCTGCTGCACATTTCCTATGAAGGCAAGGCGCTGGAAGATCCGTGGGTTCAGCCCGATGACGACATGTTCCGCCTGACCGTGTCGCCGGAAAAGGCGCCGGACACCCCGGAATACATCGAAATCGAATTCGTCGGTGGTGACGCCGTTGCCGTCAATGGCGAAAAGCTGTCACCGGCTGCCCTGCTGACCAGGCTGAACGCGCTGGGCGGCAAGCATGGCGTGGGCCGTCTGGATCTGGTGGAAAACCGCTTTGTCGGCATGAAGTCGCGCGGCGTGTACGAAACCCCGGGTGGCACCATCCTGCACATCGCCCACCGTGCGATGGAAAGCATCACCCTCGACCGTGAGGAAGCTCACCTCAAGGACGGCGTGATGCCGAAGTACGCCGAGCTGATCTATAACGGCTTCTGGTACGCGCCGGAACGTCTGGCCCTGCAGGCCCTGATCGACCAGACCCAGAAGAACGTCACCGGTGTCGTTCGTCTGAAGCTGTACAAGGGCAATGCCTCGGTGGTTGGCCGCAAGTCGCCGGTTTCGCTGTACCGCATGGACTATGTGACCTTCGAAGAAGACACCGTCTATGACCAGTACGACGCCAACGGCTTCATTCGCCTGAACGCCTTGCGTCTGCGTCTGGGCAAGCTGGCGCGCGGTTAGAGCGTTTTCCGTTTTCCCTGAATCGGGTCAAACGCTCTAACATCTTGTGTTTCTAGCAAATACGTCGTCGCAGATGCATCCATCTGCTCGGGATTTGCTCTAACGCACGCTGGCCGCAGGCCGTGTTTGACAAGGCCGGTTCTTCTCTGGCAGGCGGCATGTGTCGTCTGTCAGGGGAGGGCGGTCTTGTTTTTTATCATCTGACGTGTTTGATGTTTTCTGATTTTCCAAGGGCGCCCCGATGACGTCGTACCCCCGCAGACACCAGTTGCAGACAGTCGTTCGCCCTGTCTGGCGTGCCCTTGCCGGGATGGCGGCCCTGGCGCTGTCGGCCTGTGCCTCTGCACCGCTCGACCTGTCGCCGGACGAATGGGACAGCCTGACGCCGGAACAGCAGCAACTGGCGCTCGACAAGCAGGCCGAGGTTGATGCCCTGAGCAGCAGCCTGAGCCTCGAGGCATCGCGCAATGCCGCCCTGTCGGCAATCAGTGAAAGCGCCCGCAACATTCGGGTCGATGCGCGCCGCAAGCGTGCCCGCTTGGGGGACATTCTGGAATGCGCGCTGGAGGAATCGCAGGGCGGCGAGGCCGTCGGTGGTCTGCCGCTGGCACCGGTGGGCTTTGAGGTGGTGCGCGGCGAAGCCAAAACCATTGGCGTTGGGCTGGCGGCACGGGTGAAGGATCGCTCACAGGTTATACCGCCGCCATATCTGTTGTTCCTTGATTATGCCGATAGCGGGCTGGTGTTGCGGCTGTGCTCGGAGTCCTCGATTGCGCCGGGGGTCCCTGCGCCGGTGGATCGCTGTGCGACTGTTGCAGCGCCGTTCCGCGATTTTAGCAATGGGATCACTCGTGTAATTACGGTACCTGATCTGATCGCCAGCGCCTCGGTTCGCTGCGTGTTCGCTCCGGGGGCGCCGGTGCAGGTGATCGACATCCAGGATGATCTGGAACAAAAGCCTGTCTCCGTCAGCCCCTGACTTTCCACAGGTTAAGGGATACGGCGGTGATTGTCCGGAAACGCCCGCGCGGGTGGCAGCTCTTTTTCATTGTCCGGGGGTCGATTCTTTATTCGATCCGCTGGTCGTTGCTGGTGAATACCTTGCTGGCCATTGCGGTGACCTATGTGCACGGCAATCTGTTCAAGGTCAAAATCACCCTGACCACCATTCCGTTCACCCTGATCGGGCTGGCACTGGCGATTTTCCTCGGGTTCCGCAATTCGGCCACCTATGACCGCTATTGGGAAGGCCGCAAGCTGTGGGGCGAACTGGTCATCCAGACCCGGGTGCTGTGCCGCCAGATTCTGGCCTATGCCAATCCGACCGATTTCCGCCACAGCGGCACCCATCAGGACCCCGAACAGGACACGCAGGTTCGCCGCCTGATCGCTTTTTCCCATGCCCTGCGGCATCATCTGCGCGATACCGATCCGCAACCGGACATCACCCCGCACCTGTCCGACGAAGACCTGAGCCGCTGTCTGAAGGCCCAGCATCGCCCGGAATCGCTGCTGCACCAGATGGCCCGCCAGTTCGATCAATGGCAGCAGGACGGGCGCTTGCGGGAAATTACCGCCATGGAGCTGGACAAGGGCCTGAGTGCCTTGCAGCGGGTGGTGGGGGCCTGCGAACGCATCAAGCATACGCCGCTGCCGTTTTCCTATACCCTGATGCTGCACCGTACGGCGTATCTGTACTGCCTGCTGTTGCCGTTCGGGCTGGTCGATACCATCGGCTTCATGACGCCGGTGGTGGTGGCGATTGTGTCCTATACCTTTTTCGGCCTCGATGCTCTGGGGGACGAAATCGAGGAGCCGTTTGGCATGTCGCCCAATGACCTGCCGCTGAGTGCCATTTGCCGGTCCGTTGAACGGTTGCTGCGCGAGCAGTTGGGCGATGACGACCTGCCGCCGCCGCTGGAGCCGGATAACCACTGTCTGAGCTGACCGTTTACCGGATGCTCTGCTCTGCCCCTGCTGGAGGTGGCGATGTTTTTTGTCTTGTCCAAAGTCCTGAGCGTTGCCCTGTCTCCGCAATTCCTGTTGCTGGTCCTGCTGGCGCTGGCATTGCTGGCCAGTCTGCGCAAGCGAAGCCCGGGGGTCTGGCTGGTGCTGGCATTGCTGTGGCTGGGGGTTGGCGATTATTCAACACTGGCCCCGATGGGGTTGAACTGGCTGGAAAACCGCATACCGCACGCTACGGTCTGGCAGCAGGATGACGGCCCCGAAGGGATCATTGTGCTGGGCGGGGCCATTGATCAGGCTGCCAGCAACAATGGCCGGGGGGAAATCGTGCTGGGCAGCGGGGCCGAGCGATTCACCGAAGCCCTGCGGCTGGCGCGCGACTATCCCCGTGCCAAGGTGGTGTTCAGCGGCTTTTCCGGGCTGCTGGACCCGCAAGGGGAAAACGAGGGCGAGCTGGCCTATCGGCTTGCCACCGGTCTGGGGCTGGACCCGGCACGGATCGTGCTGGAAACCAGATCGCGCAACACGGCGGAAAATGCCCGTGAGGTTGCTGCCCTGCTTCACGACCGTCCAGCGGACAAATGGGTGCTGATCACCTCGGCCTTTCACATGGCGCGGGCGGTTGGCTGTTTTCAGGCAACGGGCTGGGTGCCCCAGCCGTGGGCGGTGGACTATCGCACCCCGCCACAGGTGGAATGGGGTGTGGGCCGTCGCGAAGGATTCAGCGCAGGGGGGCTGTTGGGGCATGAAGTCGTTGGACTGCTGGCATACTGGCTGACCGATCGCATTCCGACCCTGTGGCCCGCCCCTGCAATGGCAGCAGAGGGTCAGGTGAAATAATAGCCCTGTCCGGTTGGGGCGGGCGATTGCACCAGCACGCCATACCACCCCAGCCCGCGATAGGTTTCAAAACCCGGCGTCAGGGCATAGCCGATCATGGTGCCGTCAGGTTGGCCATAGCTGCCACGGGTGCCGTCGATCAGGCGCAGGGGAAAGTGCTCTTCCAGCACTCCGCGATTGTCCGAGGCGGCGATCACATGATGGGTGCGGTCCAGCAGAACAACACGGGTGCGGCTTTTTTCTTCTTCGGTCAGGCGCAGCGAGTTGACCACCGAGGCCGATTGGGTTTCCCAGTCGAAAAAGATGCCCAACGTACCGATGGCCGGGCTGTTGCTGGCACTGTCGGCGCGGATGGCGGTGGCATAGGTGGCTACGGGGCGGTCTCCCAGCAAAGGCGCGCGCCGGATGTCATCGACGACAAAGTCATCACCCGAGGCGGTCTTCATCGCCGCCTGGAACCAGCGCTCGTGGCGTACCGACTGACCCGTGACGGGATACTGGTCCGGGCGACCACTGGCGATGATGGTGCCGTCGGCATCGGTGACCCACAAATCGAGATAAACCGTATAGGCCCCCAAAATCACTGCCAGCCGCTGGTTCGCGTGCTGTCGTGCCACAGCGTCATCTGGCTGGCTGCACAGGTCGGTCATCGCACTGTCGGTGGCCCACCAGCGCACATCGCACGAGCGTTCGTACAGGTTGCGGTCGATCACTTCGATCACATAGGACGCCAGATCGGCCAGCCGGGCCCCGCGCACCTGCTCGGCGGTGCTTTGCAGCTCTGCCACCTCGTGTTCGAACATCAGGCGCAGTTCGTGGGCGATTTTGGTCACCCGTTCTGAAATGCCGTTCACCTCGTGGGCCACCACTGCAAAACCTTTCCCGGCGTCGCCCGCACGGGTGGCTTCGATCAGGGCGTTCAGGGCCAGCAATCTGGTGGCTCTGGTCACGCCTTGAATTTCGCCGACTTTGGCGGTGGTCAGGTCTGACATTTTGGTGGCAAGGCCAAGGATGCGATCCGGCATGGCGGGAAACCCTTGAAAAGATGGTGATTATACTTTTTGTCGCATGAGTCTACCTGTGGTGTTGCACTGTATGATGTTTTATTGTGCGGTCAATTAAATTGCATGAAAAATGATCTTTTTCATCGCATGAGCCAAAAATGAAAAACGCCGCTGCGAGTGTGCGCAGCGGCGTCGTTCAGCACGGAAACAAACTGCAGGGGTCGTCAGGCCTTTTTGGCCAGGGCCGCCTGCAGCTTTTCGGTATCCAGTTCTTTTTCCCAACGGGCAACAACGATGGTCGCCACCGCGTTGCCAACAAAGTTGGTCAGGGCACGGCATTCGGACATGAAGCGGTCAACACCAAGGATCAGCACCATGCCGGTGACCGGCACCGACGGCACCACCGACAGGGTGGCGGCGAGGGTGATGAAGCCTGCACCGGTGATCCCGGCCGCGCCCTTGGAGCTGAGCATCGCCACCAGCAGCAGGGTGATCTGGTCGCCGATCGACAGGTCGATGTTCATCGCCTGGGCGATAAACAGGGCGGCGAGGGTCATGTAGATGTTGGTGCCGTCAAGGTTGAAGGAATAGCCGGTGGGGATCACCAGACCAACGACCGAACGCTTGCAGCCGGCCTTTTCCATCTTTTCCATCAGGCTGGGCAGGGCGGCTTCGGACGACGAGGTACCCAGAACCAGCAGCAGCTCTTCACGGATGTAACGCAGCAGCGCAAAAATCGAGAAGCCGTTGTACTTGGCAACCGCCCCCAGAACCACCAGCACGAACAGCAGGGATGTGAAGTAAAAGGTCCCGATCAGGAACAGCAGGTTGGAAATCGAGGCGATTCCGTACTTGCCGATGGTAAAGGCCATCGCCCCAAAGGCACCGATCGGGGCAGCCTTCATCAGGATCGCCACCAGCTTGAAGATCGGCAGGGTCAGACCATGCAGGAATTCGGTCACCGGGCGGGCCTGATCACCGATCATCGCCAGCGAAATGCCGAACAGCACCGAGAAGAACAGCACCTGCAGAATGTCCCCGCTGGAGAACGCCCCGACAATGGTGGTCGGGATGATGTCCATCAGGAACTTCACCACCGTCTGTTCATGCGCCTTGGTGGCGTAATCGGCGACGGCCTTGGCATCAAGGGTCTTGGGGTCGATGTTCATCCCGCTGCCCGGATGGACAACGTTTGCCACCACCAGGCCGATGATCAGCGCCAGGGTCGAAAAGGTCAGGAAGTACAGCATTGCCTTACCCGCAACGCGACCGACCTTTTGCAAATCAGACATCCCGGCAATGCCGGTTGCCACGGTCAGGAAGATCACCGGCGCGATGATCATCTTCACCAGACGAATGAAGGCATCCCCCAGCGGCTTCAGCTCGACGCCAAGCGAGGGGTAAAAATGTCCAAGGGCGATACCAATGGCGATCGCCACCAGCACCTGCACATAGAGCATCTTGTAAAATGGGATCTTGCCGTGCGGCACGGGGGCCGAATGAGGCGTGTGCATTCCGTTCTCCTGTAAACCCGTCCGTGGCCACCCTTGCGGGCCTCTCTCTCTCTTTGGGGGTGGTTTCCCGATCCCCACGCGCCAGGACGCGATAGCCTCTTATCAAAAGAGAGCGGGCTTGCAAACGACAGAACGTAGAGGTCCCTATAATACGGTTATTATTTTATAATGTTTGATCAGGCATCTTTTGTAATTTTTGTGCGCATGGTGGGGTGCTTGAATACACTCACTAAATATTCAATTTTACGCATAATAGAACTTTCTCAAGGCGATAGCGTATGGAACAGCTTCGCTGGAAAACTGTTTCATTGGTTACGAATGAGTAATGTTGGATAAGACGAATCACGGCAAGGAAAAAGCACCATGACGTTACGTCACCTGTGAAAACAGACAAGCTGTGGTCTTTTCATGGCTGCCATTCCGAAAATGCGGCAGTGCACAATCATCTTTCGGTCCGACTCCGAAAGGATAAAGACGGGAAAATATTCTCCTTGCTGCACCGCGCAAAGGTGCTAAGCATGGAAGGTTGATTGAGGCTGCCATCGAGAGCAATCGTGACTCAGGACTCCACCGCCTCCCGCCCCCCCGCCTTGTCTGCCTTGATGCTGGGGGCGCTGGGTGTTGTTTTTGGTGACATTGGAACCAGCCCTCTTTACGCCCTGAAGGAATCATTTTCTCCGGAACACGGCCTTCCCATCAGTCAGGCGAATGTGCTGGGGATTCTGTCGCTGGCCATCTGGTCAATCACGCTGGTGGTATCCACCAAATATGTCGTTTTTGTGATGCGAGCGGATAACCGTGGCGAAGGTGGCGCGTTCGCCTTGCTGTCGGTGATTCATCGTGTTCTGACCGACAAGCCGCGTCTGTCCGGGGTGGTCACCATTCTGGGCTTGCTGGCTGCCTGCCTGTTTTACGGTGACAGCGTCATTACCCCCGCCATGTCGGTGATGTCGGCCATCGAAGGGCTGGAAATCGCCCTACCCCAAATGGACAGCTATGTCGATGTGATTACCGTTGCCATCCTGATCGGTCTGTTCGCCATGCAACGGCTGGGGACCGATGGTGTTGGCAAGGTGTTTGGCCCGATCACGCTGGTATGGTTTCTGGCGATTGGCTATCTGGGGGTGCGTACCATCGGGCAGGCTCCGGCGGTGATGGCGGCGTTCAGTCCGCATTACGCCATCAAGTTCCTGATGACCAATGGGTTGCATGGCTTTTCCGTGCTGGGGTCGGTGGTGCTGGCGATTACCGGCGCCGAGGCCCTGTATGCCGACATGGGGCATTTCGGGCGGCGGCCAATCCGCCTGACCTGGTATCTGATCGTCTTGCCGTCGCTGATCCTGAACTATCTCGGGCAGGGGGCGCTGATCCTGCATGACCCGACGCTGGTCGGGAATCCGTTCTTTTACATGGTCCCCAAGATCATGCTGGTGCCGATGGTGATTCTGGCGACCTTTGCCACCATCATTGCTTCGCAGGCGGTGATTTCGGGGGCATTCTCGCTGACCTGGCAGGCCATCCATCTGGGGTTCCTGCCGCGGATGCGGATCGTTCATACCTCGAAAGACCACATGGGGCAGATTTACATCCCGTTCGTCAACTGGACGCTGATGGTGGTGGTCGTCGCCCTGGTGCCGATTTTCCAGACCTCGTCGAATCTGGCCGCCGCCTATGGGGTGGCGGTGACCACGGTGATGGTGATCACCCTGATGATGATCGCCGTGGCGATGCGGTATCTGTGGAAATGGGCGATGTGGCGGATCGTGGTCGCTTGTCTGGTGTTCGGCATGCTGGATGTGGCGCTGTTTTCAGCCAACATCATCAAGGTGCCGGATGGTGGCTGGTTGCCGCTGGTGATTGCGGCGGTGTTGTTTGTGATCATGATGGCGTGGCAGGCCGGGCGTCGGGCTTTGGCGGCGGCGCAGGAACAGGACTCCATGCCGCTGGAGGATTTCCTGTCACACCTGTCACCATCCACGGTGCGGGTCCCGGGCCATGCGGTGTTCCTGATGGGGCCGGGGCAGGGGGCGCCGCTGTCGTTGCTGCATAACGTCAAGCACAACAAGGTGATCCACGAGCGGATGATCTTCCTGACCGTATCAATGGAAGAGGTGCCGGTGATCCCGCAGGAGCAGAAAGTGGTGCGCCACGAGCTGTCGCCGGGGGTGCAGCGGATGTTCCTGCGCTATGGCTATATGGAAGCGATCAACATTCCGCGCACTCTGGCGCGGGCGACCGAGGCCCAGTTGGGGTTCTTTTACGAGCCGCTGGCGATGTCCTATTTCCTGTCGCGCGACAACATTATGGTCAATGGCCGCTCGCCGTTGCCGTGGTGGAAAGCTGGCCTGTTCAGCTGGATGGCGCGCACGGCGGCCAGTGCCACTGACTATTTCCAGTTGCCGCCCAACCGGGTGGTCGAACTGGGGGGGCAGACGTTCCTGTAATGGGGGGCTGACGATAAAAAAAAGGGCGCTGCCATGGTGCAGCGCCCTTTTTTTTATCGTGGTCTCTTATCGGGTAATGCTGGAACCCCGGACAATACAGCGCCCTTGCAGGACGATGCGGCGGGCCGGGCGGGTGGGGGTTTTCATCCGTTCAAACAACAGGTCCATGGCGGTCTGCCCGATTTCGTCCACCGGTTGTTCGATCACCGTCAGGCCGGGGCCGACCAGTTCGGTCCATGGTTCGTTGTCAAAGCCGACCACCGCCAGTTCGTGCGGGATCTGTGTCCGCAGGTTGCGCAGGGCGCGGACCATCCCGGCCAGAATTTGCCCGTTGCTGGCCAGCAGGGCCTGCGGATGCTGACCGCTGACCAACCAGTCGCGGGTCGCGCTCTCGGCGGCTTCGGTGCGGGGGGCGATGAAACGGGTCGGGGCGGGCAGACCTGCTGCGGCCAGCGTTTCGGCAAAGCCGGCGTGACGCTGTGCCCCGGTGGTTGACGTATTGCCGAACAGGCCGCCAATGTGGCGATAGCCCTGCGCCAGAAGATGCTGCACCAGTTGGCTGGCAGCCTCGTGATTGTCCAGCACCACCGCGTCATAGGAGCAGTCTTCCGGGCAGCGGTCGATCAGCACGGTCGGAAAGCCAAAGCCGTTGGCTGGCAGGCGGTTGCTCATGGTGCTGGTCGGCGCATAGATCATCCCGCTGACCCGTTCTTCCTGCATCAGGCGCAGGTACAGGGCCTCGCGTTCGGGATTTTCATCGGTATTGCACAGAATGACCCGCATGTCGGCCTGATAGGCGGCTTCTTCGACTGCCCGGCTGACGGCGGTGAAAAACGGGTTGCGGATGTCAGACACCACCAGCCCCACCGTCCGGGTGTGCTGGGAGCGGAGTCGGCGGGCCGACAGGTTGGGATGATAGCCGGTCGCGGCAATGGCGGCCTCGACACGTTCGCGCAAGGCTGCGCTGACCGGACCATTTCCCAGGGCACGGGACACGGTAGCCACCGAAACTCCGGCATGGAGGGCGACGTCTTTGATACTGGTCATTGTCAAGCTGGGATCGTTTTCAAAGGGTTGTCCGATGGTGCCGGACTTTGGGCCGGAACGCAAGGTAAAGGCATGTTTTGCACCGCAAAAGTTGTTTGAGTATACGTGAATAAAATCTTTCATGTATGAGAAAAGGGCCATTGACAGCGTGATTGTAATCGTTTTCACTAGAGGTATCGGCCAGGGCGTTCCTCCCGTCGGGCTTGCCTCAGCGTCACATCAGGTGTCCCCCGCTTTTAGCTGTTGTGATGTTGCCCAAGCGTCTTGCCGCCGGATGCCTCCGTGCTCGCCCGGCCCCTTCGGGGGGCGATGACCCGCTACGGGCGGGCGCGGAGGGTCCGTTTGCACGAGGTGGATGTCCTGCGCTGACCAAACTCCCCCGGCAGGGCGCAGCGGTTCCTCCCCGCCAGAGCCTTCCGGCAAGAAGCTCATGCGAGGAACGCCATGTCTCTTTCCAGTCCGTCTTCCGTCGTTCGTCCTGAACTGGTGCGCCTGGCTGCGCAGCCGGTTGACAAGAATGACGCCATTGCTCAGGCCGCCCAGATGCTGGTCGCCGCCGGATGTATTGATCCGGCCTATGTTGACAGCTTTTACCGCCGCGAGCAGGTCTCGAATACCTTCCTCGGGCATGGCGTCGCCATTCCCCACGGGATGGTCGAAGACCGTGCCCTGATCCGGCAGACCGGTGTGGCGGTATTGCAGGTTCCGCAGGGGGTTGACTGGAATGCCGGTCAGCAGGCGCGGCTGGTGGTGGCGATTGCCGCCCAGTCCGATGCTCATATTGCCCTGCTGCGCCGTCTGACCCGCCTGATGCAGGATGATGCTGCGATGGCCGACCTGTTTGCCACCGGTTCGGCAGCGGTGATTGTCCGCGCCTTGTCCGAAGACCGGGCGATGGGGGCCAACGGGATTGCGGCGCAGGACCTGCCGGAATGCTTTGCCTGGACGGTGGACTACCCCAACGGCCTGCATGCCCGTCCGGCCAATGCCTGGGTCGAGGCCGCCAAGGGATTCAGCAGCCGGATTCAGGTTCGTCTGGGCCGTGAGGCCGCCGATGCCAAGGCGCTGGTGCCACTGTTGCAACTGGGGGCGCGTTGCGGGGATGCGCTGGTGATCTCGGCGCAGGGCGAAGATGCCGCCGCCGCCATTGCCCGCATGCGGACGGTGATTACCCGCCTGAGCAGTCAGGAAAAGGCCGATGCGGCGCAGGCCGAACGGCGGGAAGCCGCACGGGCGGCCCGGCCACGCTGGCAGCCGGTCAGCTCTCTGCCCCGTTTCAGTGGTCTGACCGCCAGCCCCGGACTGGCGGTGGCACCGGTCCATGTGATTGCCGAACAGCGTCTGGAGGTGCCGGATGTGCCGCAGTCGCTGGTCGAGGGTGGCAACCGTCTGCAACAGGCGTTGATCCTGACGCAGGAAAGCCTGCACACGCTGGCCGATGACACCGCCCGTCGGCTGGGCGAACCCGAAGCGGCGATCTTCAAGGCCCACAGCGAACTGCTCAATGACCCCGAGCTGGTGACGCTGACCTGCCAGATGATGGTCGATGGTCACGGGGTGGCTTGGGCCTGGCATCAGGCGGTCGAGCAACTGGCCAACCGTCTGGCCGCCGTTGGCAGCCCGGTGCTGGCGGCGCGGGCGGCGGATATCCGCGATGTCGGGCGGCGGGTTCTGGCCCGGCTGGAGCCGTCCCTACCACTGGGTTCATTGACTGCTTTGCCGAACGAGCCGGTGATCCTGATTGCCGAAGACCTGTCGCCGTCCGACACTGCCGGTCTGGATCAGGAGCGGATTGCCGGTCTGGCAACCGCTCTGGGCGGGCCGACCTCGCACACAGCCATTCTGGCGCGGACGCTGGGATTGCCGGCGATGGTTGGCGGGGACAGCGGATTGCTGTCGATTGCCAGCGGGACCATCGGTATTCTGGATGGGGATACGGGCTGCCTGTATCTGAATCCGACCGCTGCCGATCTGGACTCGGCGCACCAGTGGCAGCAGCAGTTGGCCGACCAGCGGGCAGCCGAAGAACAGCAACGCAGTCTGCCAGCCACCACCACCGATGGTCATCGCATCGAAATTGCCGCCAACATCAACCGGGCCGATCAGGCTGCGATGGCCTTGTCGCAAGGGGCTGACGGGGTCGGCTTGATGCGGACCGAGTTCCTGTTCCTCGAACGGGATCATGCCCCGGACGAAGACGAGCAGGCAGCGGCCTATCTGGCGATGGGGCAGGCGCTTGACGGCCGCCCGCTGATCGTGCGGGCGCTGGATATTGGTGGCGACAAGCAGGTTGCGCACCTGAAATTGCCGCGCGAAGAAAACCCGTTCCTCGGCGTGCGCGGCTCGCGTCTGCTGTTGCGCTCGCCCGATCTGCTGGAGCCGCAGGTGCGGGCGTTGTATCGCGCCGCCCGCGATGGCGCGGCGCTGTCGATCATGTTCCCGATGATCACCAGCGTGTCGGAAATCCTGACCCTGCGCGAAACCTGCGAACAGATCCGGCAAGAGCTTCAGGCTCCGGTGGTGCCGGTTGGCATCATGGTCGAGGTTCCGGCGGCGGCGATGATGGCCGATGTGCTGGCCCGCCATGTGGACTTTTTCTCGATCGGCACCAATGACCTGACCCAGTACACGCTGGCGATTGACCGGCAGCATCCCGATCTGGCTGCCGAAGCCGACAGCCTGCACCCGGCGGTTCTGCGGTTGATCCGCGCCACCGTTGACGGTGCCAAGGCCCAGGGTCGCTGGGTCGGGGTGTGTGGCGGCATTGCCGGTGATCCGTTCGGGGCGACGGTGCTGCTGGGGCTGGGGGTCGATGAACTGTCGATGACCCCGCGCGACATTCCGGCGGTCAAGGCGCGGTTGCGCACCGTCAGTCTGGCGCAGGCGCAGCAGGTGGCGGCGCAGGCGCTGGCCTGCGAAACCGCCGATGCGGTGCGGACCCTGGAAGGGGTGGCATGATGTCAACCGTTCTGACGCTGACCTTCAACCCGGCTCTGGACCAGACGATCACCCTTGATCGTCTCCAGCCGGGGACCGTTCACCGGGCCAGTGCCGTGCATACCAATGCCGGTGGCAAGGGGATCAATGTGGCAAGCTGTCTGGCCGACTGGGGCGTTCCGGTTGCGGCGACCGGCATTCTGGGGCGGGCCAATGCCCAGCCCTTCGAGGCGCTGTTTGCCGACAAGGGGATTGCGGACCACTGCGTTCGGGTGGACGGGGAAACCCGCGTCAACATCAAGATCGCCGACCAGAGCAACGCCGACACCACCGATATCAATCTGCCCGGTCTGGTGCTGGGCGAGACGGTGCTGGGGGCGGTGCGCGAGCAGGTGCGGGAAACCGTCATCGGGCTGTTGCAGGACTATCCGGCCGACAGTGCACCGCTGGTGGTGGCTGCTGGCAGCGTGCCGCAGGGGATGGACCCGGCGGTTTATGCCTCGGTGGGGGCCGAAATCCGCCGGTTTGGCGGGCGGCTGATTCTCGATACCAGCGGCGTCCCGTTGAGTGCGGCGCTGGCCGCGCCCGAACGGACCTTGCCGCTGTGCATCAAGCCCAACCGGGCCGAGCTGGAACAGTGGGCGGCCACGCCTCTCGACACGCTGGAGGCCATCCTGACTGCCGCCCGGCGGCTGAACCGGCGCGGGATTGCGCTGGTTGTGGTATCGTTGGGGGCAGAGGGGGCTGTCTATGTCTCGTCCTCGCTGGCGATCCGGGCGGCTCTGCCGGTGGTGCGGCCGCTCAGCACGGTGGGGGCTGGCGATGCGATGGTTGCCGGATTGACGGCGGCCCTGTGGGAAGACGCCAACCCGGAAACACTCCCGGGGCTGGAACGGATTGCCCGCCTGTCGACCGCCTTTGCAGTCGGCAAGCTGGAGCGGCTGGGGCCCAACCTGCCGCCGCGCGCCACCATCGAGGCACTGGCGGCGACGGTAGCGATCGAGGTCTGTGCCTGACGGGCTGCGGATGCCGCATTCATCATACGAGAAAAAACAATTCTGCCGACAGCGCCCGCCAGATGACAGGGTAAACGGCAGATACCACAGGAGGACATGATGGCCCATCTGTTAGCGGTCATTGCCGGGGGTAATTTTTCTACGCTGGCCGTGCTGGCTGCCGAGGCTCTGCGCAAGGCAGCCCAGCGGGACAAGCACCGCCTGGACATCGAAATCCGTCTTGGCGGGCAGGTTCAGTCTCCGCTGGCAGCCTCGGAGCTTGATAGCGCCGAAGCTGTCCTGCTGATTGGCGAAGGCGATCATGAAGACAGCCGCTTTGGTTCGTTGCGGCGGTCGGTGGTGTCGCTGGAAGAGGTGCTGAACGATCCGCATGCCGTCTTGCGGCGGGGATTGTCTGCTGCTGCCACCCCCACCCCCACCCCCACCCCCACCCCCGTCCCGGCGTCCGGGCCGCTGCGGATTGTCGGAATTACCTCGTGTCCGACCGGCATCGCCCACACCTTCATGGCCGCCGAGGCCGTGCAGCAGGGAGGGATGGCGCTGGGCCATGCGGTGCGTATCGAAACGCAAGGATCGGTTGGCGCGCGCGATACCCTGACCGCAGACGAGATCAAGGCCGCCGATCTGGTGATCATTGCCGCCGACACGCAGGTCGAACTGAGCCGCTTTGTCGGCAAGCGCCTGTATCAAAGCGGAACCAAGGCGGCGATCGGCGGCGGTGCGGCCTTTATCACCCAGGCGCTGGCCGAAGCGACGGTGTACGGAGCGGATCAGGCCGGATCAGACAGTACTGAAACCCTGAGCGAGCAGGTCGCCCACCTGAAGGCCGAGCGCCGGGGGCAGATGAGTGGCCCTTATCGCCACCTGATGACCGGGGTGTCGTTCATGCTGCCGTTCGTGGTGGCGGGCGGGTTGCTGATTGCGGTGGCCTTTGCGCTGGGCGGGATCTATGCCTATGACGATGCCCATGCCGGAACCCTGGCCCATGCGCTGTTCCAGATTGGTGCCAAGGGGGCCTTTACCCTGATGGTTCCGGCGTTGGCGGGCTATATCGCCTTTTCGATTGCCGACCGGCCGGGCATTGCGCCGGGCATGATCGGCGGGGTGATGGCCAGCACGCTGGGGGCCGGGTTCCTCGGCGGGATCGTGGCCGGGTTCATTGCGGGCTACAGTGTTGCGTGGATGAACCGCAGCATCCGTCTGCACCGCAATCTGGAAGGCCTGAAGCCGGTGCTGATCCTGCCGGTGCTGGGGACGCTGATCACTGGTTTGCTGATGATCTACGTCGTCGGTGGTCCGGTGGCGGAAATCCTGGCTGCCCTGACTGCCTGGCTGAAGTCGATGCAGGCCAGCAGCGCGATTGTGCTGGGGCTGATCATCGGCGCCATGATGGCCTTTGACATGGGCGGGCCGGTCAACAAGGCAGCCTATGCCTTTTCAACCGCGCTGATTTCCAGCGAAGTCTATGGGCCGATGGCGGCGGCGATGGCGGCCGGGATGGTGCCGCCGCTGGCTCTGGCGCTGGCCTGCCGCCTGTTCCCGGACCGCTTTACCACCGATGAACGCGAAGCAGGCAAGGCCGCCGCCGTGCTGGGGCTGGCCTTTATCACCGAAGGCGCCATCCCCTTTGCCGCCCGTGATCCGCTGCGGGTGATCCCGTCGCTGATGGTCGGGGCGGCGGTGACCGGGGCGATCGTGATGTCGGTCGGTTCGGAACAGCGCGTGCCGCATGGTGGGGTGTTTGTGCTGCCGATCCCCAATGCGGTGACCCATCTGGGTGGCTATGTGGCGGCGCTGGTGGTCGGGACGATTGTCTCGGCGGTGCTGTTGCGGGTGCTGAAAAAGCCGGTGTGACCTCTGGCTGATCTGCAAGGAGCACAAAAGAATAACGGCGAGCAGGGGGGGACTGCTCGCCGTTTTTTTGTGTGGGCCAAGGGGTAGCCCGGAGGAGAGAAGAGGAGATAGGGACTTCTCGATAGCGTCAGGGAGGGGGAGGGGAATACCCAACTGCTATACGAGAGTATTTAGGATTGCCGCCAAAAAGGTCAAGGGCGAAAGCGCACTTTTTTCAGGCGATTTCCCGATTTTTGTCGGTGCAGGATTGCTGTCTTATGACGACCGGAAAAAGGGGATTGGAAACCCTTGTTCACTTTTCCGTCAGGAACGATAGTGACAGCGGTCGTACCCGGCACAATATAAGTCCCGGAATGACGGGGTGGTGGCCTGCGGGTCTTGGAGCATTGTGTGAAAAGTGGGAACCGGTTTTCGCAACAACAATGCGGCATGAAAAAACCAGCATTGTGCGAAAAGTGGGAACCGGTTTTCGCAACAACAATGCGACAGAACAAAAGGTTAGATCAGCGTGCCTGCGTCAGGTTTAACGCACGCTGGTCTAAGGACACAGTTCGGGCCATTCGCCCCTAAACGGAGTTTGAGTGCATGCGCGTTCTGGTCTGCTGTACGGGGGGATTGGGGGAAGCGGTGGCAATCCTGCCAACGCTGGAGGCGCTGACGGACGGGCTGGATGATCCGGTCATCACCGTTTTGTGCGCCCCCCGTCTGGCTGGCTTCATCGCCACCAGTATTCCCGGTGTCCGGCCGGTCGCCATCACCCCCGAGGCGCTGGGCGGTTTGGGGCGGGCCTTGCGGGTGCCTGCGCTGGTCAAGCAGATTGGTCCGGTGGATGTGGCCCTGGTTGCACCCTGTCAGGGCCGTGCCGTGTCGGCGCTGGCGCGTCGGGTCAGCCCGAAAGTGGTCGGGTTTGCCTGTGGCACAGCGGCAGAGCAGCGCGACCTGCATGTTGTCCTGCCCTATCAGGAGGATCGTCCGGTCCCTGATGTGCTGTGTGATTTTGCCCGGCTGTTGCTGGAATGGCCGACCATGCCGTTGCAGCGGGTGGCACCGTTGCGGCAGTCGCTGGACCCCTTTGCGGTTGACCTGTTTGCGCTGGAAGCCGGTGACGATGCCGGAGACTGGCAAGAGGACGGTTACGATGGTGCCAGCGCTGACAGCTATGGCGTGATCCACAGCGGGGCGGGGTCGTTGTTGCAGCGGTGGGGAGAGCTGTCCTTTCACGATCTGGCCGGGCGATTGACCGCGCTTTACGGCTTTCCGTGGCGACTGGTCGATGAGGGCGACTATGATCTGGTTGACCTGACCGCCCTGCTGGCCGGGGCACACGGTTTTGTCGGCTGCCATTCCGGCCCGCTGCAACTGGCCGCGGCACAGGGCGTGCCGTGGGTGGCGGTGGCTGGGCCGACGCCAGCGGCATGGGATCCGCCCTGGCGCGATGTGCCGGGGGAAGTGCTGCGGCGGGGGCTGGAGTGCCAGCCGTGTGGCCGTGTCGGACAGGCGCTGTCTCCCTGTCTGCACGATGCGGTCTGTCTGGCTGCCCTGAGTGTTGAGGATGTTGTCCAGTCCGTGACCAGAGTGATTCCTCTGCCGCGACAGCTCGCAGCGCAATAGGCATTGATATTTCTGATGAATTTTCCTTTGGCTCTTCCCGTGTTTTGGGGTGATGGGAATCCATCAGGCGACCAATGCGCCGAGGAGTGCTTTTCCTATTCGGCATACGTTGTGGGTGAACCGGAAGAAGGCGAGGTAGATCGGCAGTTTCTCCTGTGAAATTCTGCGATGGGGGCGCAACCAGGACCGCAGGAGAGACCAGAAGCCCTCCATCGTGTTGGCGTGAACCTCATGGAAGCCGTCACCATCCTCATCACGGGCGTATTCACCACGCCCGTGACAGACTGTCTTATGGGGATATCCCCAGTCGGGCAGACGCGTATAGATATGGTACTCGTCGGTGAAGACTCTGGTTCCGGGTTTGATGCATTGGGTGATGACCGGTTTGATGGTGACTTGCCGGACATCCTCCAGCATGCGTAGAACAACTTGGCCGCTGCGTTGGATCAGACCGAGGATCGGCCTAACCGGAGCCCCTTCGACGCACCAAAGCCATCACCCCGAAACACGGGAAGAACCTATTGCTATAGAAGAAGGAATACCTTAATATTTATTAAAAAGAAGACATTCGCATTTGTCAAAATTTAGATAGGCGAGACATATAATGCACCCACATCTCCGGCGCTCCTCTAGTTTTATATTTTGCGTCCTTGTAAGCGCCTGCACATCGTCAACTTATGTTGATCAAAGCCAGGAATTAAAAAATTGGCATGCAATGGACGGCGCCAACTCTGCAGCTGTAAGAGTAGCTAATATAAAAATAGGCATACATGAATCACTGCCAGTCATAGCAGAATTGTCGGCATGTATCGAGAGGAAAGCGCCTTGCCCTACGTTGGAGAGAACCATACACGCAGGCGGCGTTTTGATGGGCGCAATATCAATGCCTTACAATGCTATTGAGCGCAATTGCGCTAGACAGGATGTATCCGAATATCATGTACATGTTTGCCTTACACATGACATACCAAGACTTGGTGTAGATGCTGGCTATGATCACTACGATGACGAAATGCTAAGTATTTTGACAAAAAACCCAGACGATGGAGAGAATGCCTGGAGGACATTCATATATCCAAGTTTTACCCATACGAATGTTGCTTACGCTTATTCAGACGGTTATCTGATCATTGCCGAGCTAGTTGGGGTAAAAAAATGATCCGGACGTGGCTTGCGCCTATTGCTATGGCTGCATTTAGCGCTGCCTGCACCCCTCTCCTTGGCACCCAATATTACAATGAGCCGACCACGGATGTGAAAAGCGTAATACAATTACTAACATCCAAGAAAGACGGAAATAAATATATACATAATGAGATGATGGTGGACTTCAATCTTGGAGATATAATTGACATTAGCACAGGAAGAATCGTCGGGACGAACTGCCTAAAATCTGAATATTTTGATAGACCCATGGATTTTGGCAAAATCTATTCTGTTTCCGCCGAAGGTGGATTCGCCATTCCTACTCTCCCAAACACCCTTGGTGTGACAGCAGCAGCGTCCTCTAAAGAGGGGTACGTGGACGCTCACTTGGAAGGAGTTTCGTTAGAAGGCGCAAGCAAGGGACAAGCATGCCAATCCCCCTCCGTTGAGGGAGTGAATGAAAATGACATTTATGTCGTGACTGGACGCGTTACAGCCATAAAAATTAGTACACGCACAGCAGAGTTAAATGTAAAATTTGCTTCTTCTGATGTACTGTCATTCAAATCCGCAGATGAAACTCCCGACAAGAATCGCCATGTAATTATTCTCGGCCTACAGCCCGTTAATAAACAATTAATAGCACCGCACAATTAAATTAGGCTCTTCCCGTGTTTTGGGGTGATGGGAATCCATCAGGCGACCAATGCGCCGACCAGTGCCCCGAGGAGTGCTTTTCCTATTCGGCATACGTTGTGGGTGAACCGGAAGAAGGCGAGGTAGATCGGCAGTTTTTCCTGTGAAATTCCGCGATGGGGGCGCAACCAGGATCGCAGGAGGGACCAGAAGCCCTCCATGGTGTTGACGTGAACCTCATGGAAGCCGTCACCATCCTCATCACGGGCGTATTCACCACGCCCGTGACAGACTGTCTTGTGGTGATATCCCCAGTCGGGCAGACGCGTATAGATATGGTACTCGTCGGTGAAGACGCTGGTTCCGGGTTTGATGCATTGGGTGATGACCGGTTTGATGGTGACTTGCCGGACATTCTCCAGCATGCGTAGAACGACCTGGCTGCTGCGTTGGATCAGACCGAGGATCGGCGGTTTTTCCTTCTCCAGCGTGCCCCGGCCACGAGCGCTCTTGAGTCGGTTGCGGCGGCCCATCCGACCTTTTTTTGGACGGCGGCCGGGTGACCTTTGTGACCGGCCACAACATAGACCTCGTCGATCTCGACCTCCCCCTCCAGAACAATGTCAGGGAGTTTTGCGACCAAACCTGCGCGCAGGTGAGCGGTCATCACCTAAACGTCGTTCTCATTCAGTCCCAGCTCCCCGGAAATCTGCCGGTTCGACAGGTTCAACCCCATGAAATACAAACACAATACCCACATCCGCAGCGGTTGGTGATGCCCGGCCAGAACTGTCCCGGTCAGATCGTCGAACCGCTCTCCCCGCACCCACGGCACAGGTAGCGTTGCCGGTCCCGCTGGCGATCGTCATGACCATTGCGCACCACATTATGGCTCGTGCATTTGGGGTAGCGAACGCCAGCAGGCCAGCGATGATGGCGCACAAGCTCAAAGCACTTCTCGTCGCTGATCAAAAGCGACAGGTTGATGGCAGTGGACATCGGACCAGACCAAAAGCGGGAACAAGGGCTGCATCGAAGCAGCATTTCAACGTGCTGAACAGGCAAAAAAATCACGCTAACCTGAGCACCTTCGACGCATCAGAGCCATCACCCTGAAACATGGGAAGAGCCTTCCTTTTATCCCCTGACCATGCCGGGACCGTGCCGGGATCGTCGGACAGGGGCCATTCTTTACACCCGGACGGCAGATTGCTACAGTAGACGGGGGTTATAGATAAATAGTGCTAGGCCATGGCCAATCGGACCATCATCCGTTGTCGTGTGTCTGTGCATCATCTTGCCTCTCGGTGATGACGCCCGTCAGGGCGTGGATGATACAGGGCACAAGGCGGGAGCGGTCATGGCGGAAGAACCTCGCAACGGTGGGTTTCCCCAACAGTCAACGGTGGTTCGTCTGAACCTTGACCGTGATGGCAAGGCTGCTGAGGGTGCCGCCGAGGAAACGGCGCCACCGGCAGTCGCCGCCGAAGCCGACTGGAGCACCGGAGGTATCAAGCCGGTGAAGGTCGAGGTCAATACCAGTCTCTATGCCGTCAGTGGCTTTATCAGCGTGTTGTGGATGGTGGCCTGTGCTGCCGGTCTGTACTGGCTGTTGGGCGGTGATGTGGTGGTGCAGGTGCGGGCGCTGGATATTGCCGCTCTGCTGGGGACCGCTTTTGTCCCGCTGGCCTTTTTGTGGCTGGTGGTGGCCTATGTGGACCGTGGTGCCTCCATTCGGGCCGAAGCCGCTGCCTTGCGCCAGCAACTGGCCCTGCTGAGCTATCCCGATCAGGCAGGCAAGGAACGGGTGGCGGCGATTTCCCAATCCCTGCGCAGTCAGGCCCGCGACTTGTCCGGGGCAACCCGCTATGCCGCCGATCAGGCCGAAGCGATGCGGCAGGTGTTGTCGACCGAAACCCGCGAACTGGCGCGCCTGAACGATCAGATCGAAACCGAAACCCGCCAGATTCTGACCAAGGTCGGCTCTGAAGTACACAACCTGCACGGCCTTTTGCGGCAGATCAGCGACAGTGCCAAGGAAAACGATCTGGCGCTGGTGACCCGGCAACTGGCGCTTGACGAGGCCAGCGAGCGCGCCAATCAGGCTGCCGAAGCGCTGGCTTCGACCATGCAGGAAAAAATCGAGGAAGTGGCCGAGGTCCTCGATCGGCAGGTGGCCGCCGCCAGTTCCAGCCTGCGCAAGCAGGCCGACAGCGTGGTGGTCGAAGTCGAAGCCCAGATTGCCTCGCTGGTCAAAACGCTGGATGCACGCGGGAAAGAGTTGGGCCGGATCATCACCGGCAGCACCGGGGCCCTGAACGAGCAGGCCGGGGCGATCCTGTCGCAGGTCGAAAACAAGATGACCTCACTGTCCGCAACGCTGGAGGTCCGCGGCGAACAGTTGGCGTCAACGCTTGATATCAGCGCCGACATGCTGAATGCGCAGGCGGCGGCGATGATGGGCCAGGTCGAAGGCCGCATCAGCGTGCTGGGCGATGCGCTGGACGCCAAGGCGCAGGGCCTGGGCAAGGCCGTTGCAGGCACCATCGAGGTGTTGAACGATCAGGCAAAGTCGGTGCAAAAGCAGATCGACGACCGCCTTTCGGGTCTGCTGACCTCGCTCGATACCAAGGCGCGCCATGTCACCAACACCGTCGCGGATACGGTCGATGTGCTGGACGGTCAGGTTGACGGCGTGACATCCCGCCTGAGCGAGCATCTGAACGAACTGGTCCGTACCCTTGAACACCAGGGCGGCCAGTTGGGGGCGGTGGTCAAGGGCAGTGCGGAAACCCTCGACAGGCATGCCAACGACGTTTCTGCCCGCCTGCAGGAACATCTGGCGGCGCTGGTGGCGGCGGTCGACAGCCGGGGATCGCATCTGAACAAGATCATTGCCAACAGTGCGGAAACCCTGGGGCTGCGGGCCGACGATGTGGCGGCCCGTCTGCAGGAGCACCTGAAAATACTGGTCAGTACCATTGATGATCATGGTGACCAGTTGGGGACGGTGGTCAATCGCAGCGCTGATGTCTTTGATCGTCGGGCCGAGGACATTTCCCTGCGGCTGGAAGAACATCTGGCGTCCTTGCTGAAGGCTGTCGATGCCCGTGGCAACCAGTTGGGAACGGTGGTGGCAACCAGTGCCGACCTGCTCGACCGCCGGGCCAGGGATGTCGGTGCCCGTCTGGAAAGTCATCTGGCGGCGCTGGTCAAGACCATTGAGCATGGCGGTGAGCAACTGGGCTCGGTGGTGACCAGCAGCGCGGAAACGTTTGATCATCAGGCCAATGATGTGGCAATCCGTCTGGAAGACCACCTGACCGCTCTGATCAAGGCACTGGAAACCGGTGGTGCCCAGTTGGGCTCGGTGATGGCCAGCAACAGCGATGCCTTGCAACAGCAGGCTGATGGTCTGGCCGAACAGATGATGGCCCAGACCGATGCGCTGGTGCGCGAAATTCAGGCGCAGGACCAGCAGATGGTTCAGCGGAATGAAAAGGCGCTGGCCTATCTGCAACAGCAGGCGGTCACCGTCAGCAGTGCGCTGAATGATCAGGTGGCGGCGATCAGCCGTAATCTGGAACAGCAGTCGGGCAAGCTGGCATCGGTGCTGAACAAGGAAACCAGAACGCTGGCGCTGATCACCGGTGAAATGGGCGAACGGACCACGGCGGTTTCCGAATTGCTGGCCCGGCAGGATGTGCAGATCGAAGCCGCCCGCTCGGCCAGCCATGCGCTGGCAACCGCCAGCGAAGAGCTGGGGCAGCGGGTGGAGGATGTGACCCGCTCGCTGGCCAAGCGCACGCTGACCTTCGAAGACGCAGGCAAGGCCCTGATGCAGCAGGCGGCAGGGATCGGCAACGAGTTGCAGAATTGCCTGCAGCAGTCGGGCCGTCTGACCGAGGGGCTGGGCAAGCAAAGCGATACGCTGGCGGAACAGCACCGCAAGATCATGCAGGCCGGCCAGTTGGCAACGCAGGAACTGGATGCCGCCACCGCAGCGGCCCTGAATGACTTCAATGCCTTCCGCGACAGTGCCTCTGACGTGATCAACGAGGCGCGCCAGTCTGCCGAGGCGATTCGGGACGCCGCTGAACAGGCCGATGGCGTCCGTCGCCTGATCGTCACCCAGACCGACAGTCTGCAACAGGCCACTCAGGTCCTGACCGACAGCATTCGGGCCGCTGGCGGCGTGGTCGAAGATCAGGGAGCCGCGATCAACCAGACCATCGACAAGGCCAGCGAGCGCATTCGCCATATGGCCGACCTGCTGGCGCGCCATGCGGTGGATGTGACACGGACCACCGCCCGCGCAACCGTCGAAATCGAGGCGGTGTCCGAAGGCGTCAAGGGACGGTTGGGCGAGCTGCAAACCACCGCCCGCGAGGTGAAGGACGCGGTGCGTCTGGTCAATTCTGAAACCGAACATGCCACCGCCACCATTCGCAATGTGGCGCAGGAAATCGAAAAGGGTGCCAGTGGCCTGTGTTCGGCCAGCGTGTCGTTCGCCGAGGATGCCGAACGGGTGGCCGATGCTGCCAATGGCGCTTTGGCAGCCCTCAGCCGTCTGGGTCAGGAAATGCACCGCGAGACGGACCAGTTGTTCGCTTCGGCGGATGCGTCGCTGAACAAGGCGCAGAGCTTGCAGGCGGCACTGGAAAAGGCACTGGATGCCTTCGAAGACGGGGTGGCACGCAGCTCGGACCGGGTGGACAGCTCGGGCGAACGCCTGCGGGTGTCGGCGGAGGTGTTCGAAGCCACCGCCCTGCACGCCGCCGAGGCGATGGGGTCGGTGGGCAACGAACTGGAACAGCGTCTGACCGACCTGTCCAATGCCGCCAACACCAGCGTGGTCAACATCCAGAAGGCGTCGGCCAGCATCGACCAGCAGCAGGGCTTGCTGGGCGATGCCGGAGCGCAGGCGGTCGAAACCATGCAGCAGACCGGCTCGGAACTGGCCCGTCAGGCCGAGTTGCTGCTGGGGGCTGCCGAGGTGGCGCAAAAGCGCGCCAAGGAACTGCAAATTGCTCGCGATCGTGTCGAGCTGCAGAAGTTCCTCAAGGACACCTCCTATGCGGTCGAAAAGCTGCAATCAACCGCCGTCGATATCACCCGCCTGTTTACTCCTACGGTCGAGGAAGACCTGTGGAAGCGCTATTACAAGGGCGAGCATAATGCCTTCCTGCGCCATGCGGCCAAGACCATCACCCGCCAGCAGGCCGCCGCTGTGCGCAAGACATTCATGGAAGACAGCGAGTTCCGTGACTATGCCGTGCGCTACATGAGCGAGTATGAAGCTCTGATCAAGGCTGCCCGCGTGAACGAGCGTGCGGATGTGCTGACCGCCGTCTTTACCAGCTCGGACATGGGGCGGCTGTATACGGTGCTCGCCCGCTCGACCGAGCGGGGTGGCGTGTCGATGGAATGATAAGCGGGCAGGGGAGGGCCGTTTGAAAACAAGAGCGGGCTGCCGCCCGGACCTGCCCGGGGCCTCCGGCCCCGAATGTTCACTTGGGCCTGAGGCCCCGAACCCCCATTTTTTCTTTTATGATCAAAGGAATGGGGTCCGGGGCCTCAAGGCCCCGGCGAGGTGTGGAGCAGCGCTCCACGTCCTTGTTTCCTTACTGTCGTGTCCCGTGATGTGAACCGCGCCTACAGCGCGAAGACCAAATAAAAAATCGGGGGCATTACCCCCCGAGCAGGTGCAGAGGAGACTCTCTGCACGTCGTCTTGTCTTGATCTTGCCGCTGAGGACGCTTTAGAGCATTGTGCGAAAAGTGGGAACCGGTTTTCGCAACAACAATGCGACCGAACAAAAGGTTAGACCAGCGTGTCCGCGTCAGATTTAACGCACGCTGGTCTAGCGCCCTCAGCAGTCGGATTTCGGCAGGGCCTGCAGCTTTACCAGCGTGCCACGCAGGGCGAAATCGCCAAAGTCCTGCAGCAGAGCGTCAGCAATGCCGTTTTCGTGGTAGCTGATGCGCACTTCAAAGTCCGGCATGTCGCCAGGGCCATCGAGGTTGAAGAACGCCAGCGTCATCGGCCACGACGGCGTACCGAGCAGGGCCTGATCAACGGCCTGGGCCACCACGTCCTGCTGCACCGGGGTCTTGGTGTCGGCACTGTTGGCGGCGACCGGGCTGGCCGATGCCGGGGCGGGCAGGGTGGAAATCTTGTCGGCGGGCTTCAGCGGCGACAGCGACGGCATGGCCGGTTTGGCCGCACCAAAGGCGGCGGTCACCTGAAAGGCCCCCTGTACAGCAGAGCCGTCAAAGATCGGGCTGGCGAGGAATTTACCGCCCTTGCGGGCGCTGTGGATCAACTCGATGGTGTGGGTGGTCGGGAACATGGTGCCTTTCGGCAGGTCGAACACCTGATCGTCTTCGTCGGGCAGATGGAAAACGGCGGTACCGGTGCCGTTGTCGCCCATGTGGGCTTCGCCGTCATAGGTCTCGATCACCTGACCGTTGCGCAGGTTGCGCACCCGGAAGCGATAGGTCTTGCCGTCCTTGCTTTCCCACGACAGGAAATCCCACGAGGTCTGGACCGGGCCACCCTGGGTTTGCAACATGGTCAGGTCGGTGCGTGTTTCCACCGTCCAGCCATCACAACTGTTGCTGAAGGTATAGCGCATGGTTCCACCGGCACCGACGATACCTGCGCTGCCGCGTACGCTGGCCAGCCGCATTTCATAGGTGGCTTCGTGGGGGACCATGATGTTTTGTTCGGCGGTGGTGCTGGCAGACAGGGCCGAGCCAGTGACACCTGCGCCAGCAGCCGACGTTGCAGCCAGGGCAGGCGCAGCAGCAGGACCAGCCGCACGGGCTGTACCCTGATGGAGAGCTACCCCGAAAGATAGCACCAGACCAGTAATCAGGCAGGTGAAACGCCCGAAGGCGTGGGGCGACAACATGACGGAAACCCTATGATCGTTCGGGTGCAGGGCAGATTCTCTGCCCTTTAACATGATCGGCGCAGGGGAGTTTGCCAACCCTCACCCGCAAAAATTCCCGCCTGCCGCAAGGCTGTCTGCCACTTTGAACGCCAAAGTGGCAGACGTTCCAGGCGGAGGTCAGCCTTCGCTTTTGGCCACGGTCGGCTTCGGCTTGGGCAGATCCAGGCGGATATGCAGTTCTTTGAGCTGCTTTTCGGTAACGGTGCTCGGCGCATTCATCATCAGGTCTTCGGCCTTGCCGTTCATCGGGAAGACGATGACTTCGCGGATGTTCGGCTCGTCGGCCAGCAGCATCACCATGCGGTCGATACCCGGAGCGGCACCACCGTGCGGCGGGGCGCCGAACTTGAAGGCGTTCAGCATGCCGCCAAACTTTTCTTCCACCGCTTCGGCCGGATAGCCGGCGATGTCAAAGGCCTTGTACATGATGTCCGGGCGGTGGTTACGGATGGCACCGGACGACAGTTCAATGCCGTTGCAGATGATGTCGTACTGGAACGCCTTGATGTCCAGCGGGTTCATCGTTTCCAGCGCTTCCATGCCACCCTGCGGCATCGAGAACGGGTTGTGGCTGAATTCGATCGCGCCGGTGTCTTCGTTTTCCTCGTACATCGGGAAATCGACGGTCCAGCAGAACTTGAAGATGTTCTTTTCGCCCAGATCCAGTTCGTTGCAGACGCGGGTGCGGACCAGACCGGCGAACTTGGCGGCCTTCAGGGCCTTGTCGCAGGCAAAGAACACTGCATCGCCGTCCTTCAGGCCCAGTTCGGCCTTGATGGCGGCCACGCGGTCGCCTTCGAGGTTCTTGGCAATCGGGCCCTTGGCTTCGCCGCCTTCGGCGAACTGGATGTAGCCCAGACCACCGGCACCGTTTTCACGCGCCCATTCATTCAGCTTGTCGTACCAGCCACGCGGACGGCCAGCGGCCCCCGGAGCCGGGATGGCGCGCACCACCGAACCGGCGGCAACCTGCTTGGCAAACAGGCCGAAACCACCGTCGCGGAAATGTTCGGTCACGTCAACGATGATCAGCGGGTTGCGCAGGTCCGGCTTGTCGGAGCCGTACTTCAGCATCGATTCGTCATACGGGATGCGCGGGAACGGCATCGGGCTGACCTCTTTGCCGTTGGCGAATTCGACGAACAGGCCGTGCAGCACCGGCTCGATGGCGGCGAACACGTCTTCCTGGGTGACGAAGCTCATTTCAAAGTCGAGCTGATAGAATTCACCCGGCGAACGGTCGGCGCGGCTGTCTTCGTCGCGGAAGCAGGGGGCAATCTGGAAATAGCGGTCAAAGCCCGCGACCATCAGCAGCTGCTTGAACTGCTGCGGGGCCTGCGGCAGGGCATAGAACCGACCGGGGTTCAGGCGCGACGGCACCAGAAAGTCACGCGCGCCTTCCGGCGAGCTGGCGGTCAGGATCGGGGTCTGGAATTCGGTGAAGCCCTGAGAGGTCATGCGGTTGCGCAGCGAGGTGATCACCTTGGCGCGCAGCATGATGTTCTGGTGCACCTTGTCGCGGCGCAGGTCGAGGAAGCGGTAGCGCAGACGCAGGTCTTCGCCGAATTCCTGATCCCCGGCAATCTGCAGCGGCAGCACATCGGCCGACGACTGGACTTCGGCGGCGGCGGCACGCACTTCGATTTCGCCGGTCGGCAGCTTGGGGTTCACCGTTTCGGCGGTACGGGCGATCACCTTGCCGGTGACGGTGATCACGCTTTCCGGACGCAGCCCTTCCAGCACCTTGAACACGTCCGAGGACACGTCAACCACCACCTGGGTGATGCCGTAGTGGTCGCGCAGGTCGATGAACAGCAAATTGCCGTGGTCGCGTTTGCTGTGGACCCAGCCGGACAGCCGCACCTCGGCGTCAACGTTCTCCTTCCGGAGTTGGCCGCAGGTGTGGGTACGGTAAGCGTGCATGGAGGTCATCCCCTCTTTAACGATCTTGGTCAAGGTACCGGTGCCGCTGCTACAGGCACAACATGGTAAGGGAAAAGCGCGGTTCAGGCGTTCACCCTAACCGGCGAAAGGCACACCTTTCTGGGTCTTTTGTCAAGCGCACGACGGTGGAGGCGTGTTGTTCCTGCCGCACTGTGGCAGACATGCTGCACTCCAATACGGGCCGTCCCCGCGGGGCATGCACAGAAAAAGTGGTGATCTTGTGTTTTTGGGGCTTGAACTTTCCCCCTGAGAGGCGGTTTGATGGGGCAAACACGCCTTAGAATGTATGGTAAGGTACACCGGTTCTCATGACCTCCGACCCCCTTCTGATCACCACCACAGACGCCCTTGCGGCCTTTTGTGACCGTATGGCTGGCGCGGCCTTTATCACTGTCGATACCGAATTCATGCGGGAAAAGACCTTTTGGCCGCAGTTGTGTCTGGTGCAGGTTGGCGGTCCCAGCGAAGCCTGTGCCATCGACCCACTGGCCGACGGCATTGATCTGGCACCGCTTTTCACCCTGATGCGCGATCAGCGCACGCTGAAGGTGTTCCATGCGGCGCGGCAGGATCTCGAAATTTTCTACAACCTGATGGGCGATTTTCCGCAACCGCTGTTCGACACCCAGGTGGCGGCAATGGTGTGCGGTTTTGGCGATTCCGTCGGCTATGAGACGCTGGCCACCAAGCTGGCCAAGGCGCATATCGACAAGTCGATGCGCTTTACCGACTGGGCCCGGCGCCCGCTGACCGACAAGCAGATTCGCTATGCGCTGTCTGACGTCACCCACCTGCGGGTGGTGTACGAAAAGCTCAGCCGCCGTCTGGAAAAGAGCAGCCGCGCCCACTGGCTGAACGAGGAAATGGCGCTGCTGACCTCGGTCGACAACTATCGCGTTGACCCGGACGAGGCATGGCGCCGCCTGAAGACCCGCACCAAGACTCCGCGCTTTCTGGCGACGGTCAAGGAACTGGCGGCGTGGCGCGAAATCGAAGCGCAGACTCGGGACATTCCGCGTCAGCGGATTTTGCGCGATGAAATGTTGCTGGAAATCGCCGCCCACGCCCCGACCACCGTTGATGCGCTGGAACGCACCCGTGGATTCTCCAAGGGGCAGGCCGAAGGCAAGATCGGCAAGGCGATTCTTGATGCCGTCGAACGCGGCAAGTCGATGCCCGACGCCGAACTGCCCGATCCGCCGGAGCGCAAGGAATTGCCGCAGGGTATTGGTCCGATTTGCGACCTGCTGAAAGTCCTGCTGAAAATGCGCTGCGAAGAAAACGACGTGGCGCAAAAGCTGGTCGCCAGCAGCGACGATCTGGAACAGATCGCGCTGGATGACGAGGCCGACGTGCTGGCCCTGAAGGGCTGGCGGCGGGAGATTTTCGGCAAGGACGCCATTGACCTGAAGCATGGCCGTCTGGCGCTGGCCCTGTCCAAAGATGGCAAGCACGTTGAGGCGGTCGAACTGGTCGACGAAGAGTAACGGCTGGGATGCATCAACGGCCCCGCCATTCCGGGAGTGATCCGGGATGGCGGGGCCGTTGTCGTTTAAGCTGTCGTTTCAGCTCTTTTCCACCGGGAACACCATCCAGTCGAGCCGGTGCGGCTGAACGGTGGCGCCGTCGGCCAGCAGTGGCCCGGCGTCGAGGGCCGCCAGTCGCACCAGTGCCAGCCCCTGCGGAGCCGTGTCCGCTATAACAGCAGGATCGAGGCATAGCGAGCGGATTTCCCCGGCGTCGGCTCCGTCGGCGGTGCGCAGGATGGTGCCGGGGGCGGGCAGCGGGCCGGTGACGGTCACCGGCATCAGGCGCTTTTTGGTCAGGCCGCGATAGCGCATGCGGGCGGTGACTTCCTGCCCGACGAAGCAGCCTTTCTTGAAATCGACCCCGTTCAGTTCGGCAAAGCCGTGTTCCAGCAAGGTGGCGCTTTCGATCTCCAGATCGCGGCTGCCATCGGGCAGGCCGAGGGCGATGCGGTGGGCGTCCCACCGGGCCAGCGGAGCGGGTTCCAGTTCCGGCAAGGCAGACAGGGCGCTGGCTGCGGGCAGCATCAGCCGCCATCCGGCAGGGGGCAGGCGCGGGTCGCGCAAGGCCCAGCCATGACCATTGGCGACTGCCATGACCTGTCCCGGCGTGGCGGGCAGGACGGGGATATCGTCGCCCCACGCGACCGCCACCAGCAGATCGGGGCGCGGCTCCAGCGTGACCTTGCTGCGCAGCTTGTAGCGTTTCAGGCGGGTTAGCAGGTCGTCCAGACGGTCGGCTTCGACGTCCAGCAAAAAGACCTCGTCACAGGCGAGGATGAACGCATCGTGCAGGAATTTTCCCTGGGCGGTCAGCAGGGCTCCCCATGTGCCGTGTCCGCTGGTCAGGGATTTGGTCGCACAGCTGAAAAGACCGTGTAAAAACGTCTGGCGTTCCTCGCCACCAACGGCCAGCACGGCACGGCGGGGAGAAAGGGAGGCAAAGGTTTTGCTCATACTGCTCATCCATTGTGTCTGATGCGGGCCGCACGGGGGGAGCCTACCCACGCTGTCAACTTTGGGGCGCGGCGGCGATGGATGCAAGGGGGGACTCTGGGGAAATGGTGTCTGTTTGCGGATGTTACAGGGACAATGTGTTGCGATGGCTTGTTCCCGGCGCGGCAACCTCCTATAACAACCAGTGGCCCCGGTGACAGGTGGGGCTGCCCCTTGTCAAAGATTTGATCCCCGATGAAAATCTGCCTCCTCGAAGACTCCCTTCCGTTTGATGGTCTGACCCCTGACCAGCGCCCCCTTGGCGGCTTTCAGCGCGCGGTGGCCGGGCTGGCTGCGGCGTTGGCGCGGCGGCGGCATGATGTGACGGTGATCAACCATGCAGACGCCGAACGCTGGGTCGATGGGGTGCGCTGGCTGCCGTTCGGCGAGGCGCTGACCACCTCGTATGATCTGCTGATCGCCTGCGGCAAGCCGTCGTTGCTCGATGGCATGAACGGGCGGGTGCTGGCATCGCGGCGGGTGCTGTGGTCGGTCGCCGACCCGGCAACCCTGCTGGAGGGGGATAACGCTCAGGCCCTGCGGGAACGCAATGCCGACCTGTGGTTCATCGGCTCGATGCAGGCCGGGCGCTATCAGGGGCGGCAACCGGCGCAGGTGGTGCTGCCGGGGGTGGCGTCGGTCTATCGTCCGGCGGATGTGGAACGGCTGCCGCCGCCGGTGGCGATTGTGACCGCCTCTCCCGATTACCGGCTGGAAAGCCTGATCCGCCTGTGGCTGGAAAAGGTGGCCCCTGTGGTGCCGGGGGCCGAGCTGCATATCTATTCGTCGCTGCTGTCGCGTCCCCTGCGCGCTGCCGGGCCGGTGCCCGAGGCCCAGCAGGCGCTGTATGAGTTGATCGCTGCCAACGAGGGCCTCGGCCTGAAGATCAAGGCACCGCTGCCCGATCGCGGGATGGCGCTGGTCTATCAGCAGGCGCGGGTGCATCTGCATCCCGGCCATGCCGATGATTTCGCCGTCTGGACCCTGTATGACAGCCATGCTTGTGGCCTGCCAGCGGTGGCGCGGATGGTTGGCGGAACGATGGACTGCGTCACCAACGGCCAGACCGGCTATCTGGTCCCCGATGACGAAGCGGTGGTCAATGTGGCGGCGCAAATCCTGTCCGATGCCAGCCTGTACAACCGCATGTCCGAAGCCGCAGGCAGTCTGGCCCGGCGGCGGTCGTGGGACGTGGTGGCGCTGGATGTCGAATTGCTGTGGGGCGAAAGCGTGCCCGAAGCTCCGGCAACGACCGAAGCCCCGGCGGCGGTGGCTCCCCTGTCGGCGATTGATCTGGCGCTGGCCGCGGATGATGACCTCAATGATCCGGCAAACACCCTGCCGGGGGACCCTCCCGACAGTCAGGCTGACGCTGACAACAGGCAGGGCTGATCATGAGCGACCGCCTGCTGTTTATCACCTCGACCCGCATTGGTGATGCGGTGTTGACCTCGGGGCTGCTGTCCTACCTGATCGAAGAGATGAACGGGCCACTGGTCACTGTCGCCTGTGGACCGGTGGCGGCACCGTTGTTTGCCGGTGTGCCGAATCTGGAACGCCTGATTGCCATGCCCAAGAAGAAGCGGGCTGGCCACTGGCTGAGCCTGTGGTCGCAGGTGGTGGGGACAGCGTGGCATACGGTGGTCGATTTGCGCGGGTCGGCGATGGCCTGGACGCTGCCGCTGGTTCAGCGTCGCCTGGTGCCGGGCAAAGCGCCGGAACACCTGCACCGGGTGCAGGCGGCGGCGACGGTGATCGGACGCGAAGCCAATCCGCCCCTGCCGCATCTGTGGACCCTGCCTCACCACCGGGCGACGGCGGCGGCGGTGGTGCCGGATGATGATTTCATTCTGGCGCTGGGTCCGGCGGCGAACTGGCGGGCCAAGACCTGGCGGGCGGAGAACTTTGCCGAACTGGCGCGCCGGTTGACCGCCGAAGACGGCCCCTTGCCGCGCGGAAAAGTGGTGGTGATTGCCGGGCCGGGCGAAGAAGCTCAGGCGGCGCCGGTGCTGGCAGCAGTGCCGGAACACCGGCGGATTTCGCTGGTCGGGGCCAACGACCTGCTGACGGTGGCGGCGTGCCTGCAACGCTGCTCGCTGTTTGTCGGCAATGATTCCGGGCTGATGCACATGGCGGCGGCGATGGGCACGCCGACCGTTGGCCTGTTTGGTCCGTCGCGAGTGGATCATTTCGGCCCCTGCGGGCTGCGGACGGCGGTGGTGCAGACCACCGTTCCCTATGCCGAGCTGATGCCGCCGGGGGTGGACCTGCGCGACTCTGACAGCCTGATGGACAGCATCACGGTTGATATGGTGCAGCACACCGCGCAAGACCTGTTGTGGGGGCCGGACCATGGCTGAGACCCCGACCCTGTCGGCGCTGGTGGTGGCCCATAACGAGGAAGCCCGGCTGGAGGCCTGCCTGTCCCGCCTGACCTTTGCCGACGAGATCGTGGTGGTGCTGGACAAGACCACCGACGGATCAAAGGCGATTGCCGAACGCTTTGCCAGCCGGATCGTCGAAGGCAGTTGGGAGCTGGAAGGCCCGCGCCGCAACAGCGGGCTGGACGCCTGCCAGTGCGACTGGATTCTGGAAGTCGATGCCGACGAGCATGTAACGCCCGAACTGGCCGCCGAAATCCGCGCCACCATCGCCACGGCGGCCTTTGACTGGTACGTGCTGCCGGTGGACAACTACATCGGCCCGACGCTGGTCCGCCATGGCTGGGGATCATCCTTTGGCAAGGCGGGCAGTCCGTCCCTGTTCCGGCGCGGCATCAAGACCTGGGGCTCGCAACGGGTGCACCCGTCGCTGGAATGGCGGGGACGCAAGGGGCCGAACCTGACAACGCCGCTGGTCCACTGGGTGGACAATGACGTTTCCGACATGCTGCGGCGGCTGGACCGCTATACCTCGGCACGGGCGCGGGATTTGTGCGAGACGGGCAATATCGGTTCGCTGGCCAATGCCTTGCGTTCGGGCCTGTCGCGCTTTTTCCGGGTGTTCGTCCGCCGCAAGGGCTGGAAGGAAGGCCGTTTGGGGCTGATGATTGCCATCTGCACCGCGCTTTATCCGATCGTGTCGCACATCAAGGCCGCCGAGCAGCAGAAACACGGGGAGCCGCGCTGATGGCCCATGTGGTGATGGCCGACTGGGGGCTGGCCTTTGATGGTCAGACCGTCCGCGACGGCCCGCTGGGCGGGGCCGAGAGCACCTTTGTGGCGCTGGCCGAGGCGCTGGCCGCCCGTGGTCATCGGGTTGAGGCCTTCACCAAGGGGGGCCGCGCGCTGGAGTTGGCCGGGGTGCGCTGGGGCGATGCGGCGGCCGGTTTGCCTGCCTCGGCCGACCTGTTCATTGCCAACCGCAGCGACAAACTGTTGCGTGCGGTGCCGAAGGCCAAAACGATGGCCTTCTGGCTGCACAATCCGGCCTCGTACCTGCTGAAATGGCGCTATCAGTGGAAACTGGCCCTGCGTCGCCCGACGCTGGTGTTTCTGAGCGAGGCCCATGCCCGCACCTATCCGGCGTGGGCCAGTGGCGGGCCGCGGGTGGTGATCGGCCACGGCATTGCCGCCCCCTTTCTGACCACCCCCCCGGCAGACACGCTGCCTGCCCCGCGCGCGGTGTTCCTGTCCAACCCGCTGCACGGCCTCGACTGGGTGCTGGATGTGTGGGAACACCATGTTGCCCCCAGGGCTCCGGCGGGGACAGTGCTCGAGCTGTTTTCCGGTGCGGCGACCTATCACGCCGCTGGCGACAAGGCCGACCGGATGGCCGCCCTGTTGCGCCGGGCCGAAGGGCTGAAGGCGCAGGGCGTCCGGTTGCGGCAGCCGTTGCCCAAGGAACAGTTGGCGCAGGAACTGGCCTCGGCGCGGGTGCTGCTGTATCGCGGCGAGCCGGGCGAGGCCTTTTGTCTGGCGGTGGCGGACTCGCAGGCGATGGGGGTTCCGGCGGTGGTGACGGCGGTCGGGGCCTTGCCCGAGCGGGTGAACGACGGCGAAACCGGCTTTGTGGTGCCGGTGGAAGACCGTCAGGCCTTTGCCGAAGCCGCCTTGCGGCTGTTGCGCGACGATGGTCTGTGGCAGGCTCAGCATCAGGCCTGTCTGGCGCACCAGCGTCAATGGAGCTGGGATACAACGGCTGCCGCCTTTGAGCGGCTGATCAACGAGGTGTGACCGTGCAGTCAGTGCGCGTCCTGCAAGCAATGGCCGGGGCCGCCCACGGGGGCGCCGAGCTGTTTTTCGAACGACTGACCCTCGCCCTGCACCGAGCGGGGACCGAGCAACGGGTGCTGATCCGGCGCAACCCCCAGCGGGCGGCGACGTTGCAGGCAGGCGGTATTGCCGCCGTCGAGTTGCCCTTTGGCGGGCTGTTCGACTTTACCACCAAACGCCGCTTTGCCGCTGAAATCACCCGCTTTGCGCCGCAGGTGGTGCTGAGCTGGATGAACCGCGCCACCCGCTTCACCCCGCCGAAGACCACCGGCAAGGGCTTTGTCCATGTGGCGCGGCTGGGGGGCTATTACGATCTGAAATACTATCAGGCCTGCGACCATCTGGTCTGCAACACGCAGGATCTGGTCGAGTACGTGATCCGCGAAGGCTGGCCGAGCGAACGGACGCACTACCTGCCGAACTTCGCCGAAGAGGTTTCCGCTCCGCCGGTCAGTCGGGTCAGCCTGAATACCCCCGAGACGGCTCCGGTGTTGTTCGCGCTGGGCCGACTGCACGGGAACAAGGGTTTTGATACCCTGCTGCGCGCCTTTGCGCAGGTGCCGGGGGCCTATCTGTGGATTGCCGGGGAAGGCCCCGAACGGGCGGCGCTGGAGGCTCTGGCGCAGGAACTGGGGGTGGCCGACCGCTTGCGCCTTCTGGGCTGGCGCAACGATGCTCCGGCCCTGCACGCGGCTGCCGACCTGTTCGTCTGCCCCTCGCGCCACGAGCCACTGGGCAATGTGGTGATCGAGGCGTGGGCGCAAGGCTCGCCGGTGGTGGCCGCAGCCAGTCAGGGACCGTGCGAGCTGATTACTCCCGGCGTGACCGGCCTGCTGACGCCGGTGGACGATGTGGCGGCGATGGCGCACACTCTGAATGCGGCGCTGGCCGACCGGGCGGCGCTGGCGGCGATGGCCGAGGCCGGGCGGGCCGCCTATCAGGCACAGTTTACCGAGGCGGCGGTGGTTGCCCGCTATCAGGACTTTTTCCGCCGCCTTGCGGCACCTGCGGTCTGACGGGGAGACGGGACAATGTGCGGCATTGCCGGGGTGGCGAGCGCCATCGGTCAGGCTCCCGAGACGGCGGTTCTCGACCGGATGGCGCAGGCGCTGTCCCATCGCGGCCCCGATGGCTGCCACAGCGTCCGCGTCGGTGCCATCGGGCTGGCCCATGCCCGGCTGGCAATCGTTGACCTGACCACCGGCGATCAACCGCTGTACGGGCCGGACGGGCTGGTGCTGGTGGCCAATGGCGAGATTTACAACGATCTGCCGTTACGACAGGAATTGAGCGGGCGACCATTCCGCACCGGGTCGGACTGCGAAGCGCCGCTGTTCCTCTATCACGAAGCCCCCGAAGCGCAGAAAACCGCCTTTGCCAGCCGCCTGCGCGGCATGTATGCCATTGCGCTGGCCGATCCGGCGCGCGACCGGGTGGTGCTGTGCCGCGACCCGTTCGGCATCAAGCCGCTGTACATTGCGCAGGGGGACTTTGGCGTGGCCTTTGCCTCCGAGCCGTGCGCCCTGCTGGCCAGTGGGCTGTTGCCTGCCGCCCGCGTCGAAACGGCGGCGGCGGTCGAGATGCTGAACTTGCAGTTTTCCACCGGCAGCCGCACGCCGTTGCAGGGCATCGAGCGGTTGTTGCCCGGCGAAACGGTGGTGATCGAACGCGGGCGGATCGTGTCGCGGCAGCGGCGCTTTGCGTTGTCCGATGCGCTGATCCCGTCCGACGGCCCCTTGTTGCGCAGCGAAGACGAGGCGCTGGCGGCGCTGGAAGCGGCGTTGCTGGATAGCGTGACGGCGCACCAGCGGTCTGATGTTCCCTATGGCATGTTCCTGTCTGGCGGGGTGGACAGTGCCACCGTGCTGGCGCTGATGAGCCGCCTGAACGATCAGCCGGTGCGGGCCTTTACCGCCGGCTTCCCCGGCAGCGGGGTGCATGACGAGCGGTCGCAGGCGGCGCTGGTCGCCAAGGCCTGTGGAGCCGAACACAGTGATCTGGCAATCACTGAACAGGATTTCTGGCGCTGGCTGCCGTCGATTGTCGCCAGTCTGGATGATCCGGTGGCCGATTATGCCGTGGTGCCGACATGGTTGCTGGCGCGGCAGGCCCGGCAGTCGGTGAAGGTGATCCTGTCCGGCGAGGGCGGCGACGAGCTGTTCGCCGGGTATGGCCGCTATCGGGCGGCGCTGCGTCCGTGGCCGTTCGCCAAGCCGATGCGGCGGCGGGGAACCTTTGACGGCTTGGGGGTGCTGCGCGCCGGGGCTGGCTGGCGGGCCGGTCTGACGCAGACCGAGCGGGCGATTGCCGATGCTCCGCAGCAGTGGCTGGCCCATCCCTCGCGCCTGAAACGCTTGCAGGCCGCCGATGTGGCCGAATGGTTGCCCAACGACCTGCTGACCAAGCTCGACCGCTGCCTGATGGCCCACGGGGTCGAAGGGCGGGTGCCGTTCCTCGATCCGGTGGTGGCTGGGGTGGCGATGCGGCTGGATGACCGGCTGACCCTGAAGGACAACACCGGCAAATGGCTGCTGCGGCGCTGGCTGGACAAGGCCCTGCCGCAAGCGCAGCCCTTTGCCCGCAAGAAAGGCTTTACCGTGCCGGTGGGGGAATGGATCGCCCGCGATGGTGCCCGGCTGGGCGAGTGGGTGGCGGCAACTCCGGCGGTGCAGGAGATTGCCGATCCGGCGGCGGTGCGCGGTCTGTTCGTCGCCACCGACAAGGATCGTTTGTTCGCGGCCTGGAGTTTGCTGGTTTACGCGCTGTGGGCGCGACACCATCTGGAAGGGCAGCGGTGCGATGGTGATGTGGCCAGCGTGCTGGCAGCGGCGTAACTGTGCGCTTTTGATTGTGGAGAAGAGTCCATGAGTGACCGTTTCGACTTGGTGTTGAGCAAAGGCACCGTCTGGATGCCGGGCGGCCCGGTAGAGACGGACATCGGCGTCCGGGACGGGCGGGTGGTGGCCTTTGGCGCGCTGGCAGGGCAGGGGGAGCAGACCCTCGACTGTCAGGGTCAGGACATCCTGCCGGGGGTGATCGACACCCAGGTCCATTTCCGCGAGCCGGGTCTGGAGCATAAGGAAGATCTGGAAACCGGCACCCGTGGGGCGGTGCTTGGCGGCGTGACCGGTATTTTTGAAATGCCGAACACCAAGCCGGGCACCACCACCGCCGAGGCGCTGGCCGACAAGGTGCAGCGGGCGAAAAACCGCGCCTGGTGCGATTTTTCCTTCTTCATCGGGGCGGCGACCGACAACATCGACACCCTCGGCGGGCTGGAACGCCTGCCGGGCTGTGCCGGGATCAAGGTGTTCATGGGCTCGTCCACCGGCAGCCTGCTGGTGGCCGAAGACGGTGAAGTCGCCCGCGTGCTGCAACAGGGCTATCGCCGGATTGCCGTCCACTGCGAAGACGAATACCGCCTGAAGGAACGCTGGGAACTGGTCAAGGACGGTGCGCCGGTCCACATGCATCCGGTCTGGCGCGACGAGGAAACCGCCCTGCGCGCCACCCAGCGGCTGGTGCGTCTGGCCGAAGCCGCCCGGCGGCGGGTGCATGTGCTGCATGTGACCAGCGCCGAGGAAATGGCCTATCTGGCCGATCACAAGGACTGGGCCACCGTCGAAACCACGCCGCAGCACCTGACGCTGGCGGCACCGGATGCCTATGACCGGCTGGGGACCAAGGCCCAGATGAACCCGCCAATCCGCGACGAGCGTCATCGCGATGCCCTGTGGAAAGCGGTGGCCGAGGGCGTGGTCGATGTGCTCGGCTCGGACCATGCGCCGCACACCCTCGACGAAAAGGCCAAGCCCTATCCGCAGTCGCCGTCCGGGATGACCGGCGTGCAGACGCTGGTGCCGGTCATGCTGACCCATGTCGCCAACGGCAAGCTGTCGCTGGAACGCTTCATCGACCTGACCAGCGCCGGTCCGGCCCGCATCTACAACATTCAGGGCAAGGGCCGCATCGCGCTGGGCTATGATGCCGACTTTACGGTGATCGACCGCAAGGCCTCGCGCACCATCAGTGACTCGTGGATCGCCAGCCGCGCGGGCTGGACGCCGTTCGATGGCTTCAAGACCACCGGCTGGCCAACGGCAACGGTGGTGCGCGGCCAGATCGTCATGCGCGACGACGAGTTGCAGGGGCAGGCCATCGGCGAGCCGGTGCGGTTCCTCGATACGCTGCTGTAAGGGTTTGTTGGGGGGGAGTGTGGGCTACCGCCCACGCCCGTTCGGGGGCTAGAGCGTTTTCACACCGAGCGAAAACGCTCTTCCCTTTGAGTGCCGCATTTTCCGAGCCGTTGACCGGAGACGGTCAACTTGAAAATGCTCTAATGCCCCCGATCCCCCCTTTTTTCCTTGATGATCTATCTGGTGTCATGGGGGGCGGTGCGCGTTGGCGCGAACCGCAAGCGTGTCGGGAGACTCCGGGAGGTTCGCGCTGCTCTATCGCGTTGAAAAATAACGATCTTGATTCCTGTATTATTTGTATACGTATGTTTTGCCGGAAAAATGGTCGAGGTTCGCGCAAATGCCCTCTTTTTCTGAAGAAATATAATCTGTTACACTACCGGGAGTCGCCCCCTTCACGGGGGCGTGGATTGAAACGCGTGAGACTCGCAAGTCCGCGCAAGCCCTCGAACGTCGCCCCCTTCACGGGGGCGTGGATTGAAACGGGCGCCGCGCGCGGCGGCTCTACTGCATCATTGTCGCCCCCTTCACGGGGGCGTGGATTGAAACAACGGCGCGTTGATCCAGGCTGCTCCGCTGCTGGAGGTCGCCCCCTTCACGGGGGCGTGGATTGAAACTTGCCGCATCAACTGCGCATCCTCATAATCAGCAAAGTCGCCCCCTTCACGGGGGCGTGGATTGAAACTGGTCACCAAGTGGGCCCTGGCTGTCAGGGGCGATGGTCGCCCCCTTCACGGGGGCGTGGATTGAAACCGCCATTATGGCTTATGGCAAGCGGAACAAGAGACGTCGCCCCCTTCACGGGGGCGTGGATTGAAACCGGGTCCCGGCCCAGCTCTTGGGCGACCTGCCGGGTCGCCCCCTTCACGGGGGCGTGGATTGAAACTCACGGACCAACTGAGTATTGATGCTTTAAGTGTGTCGCCCCCTTCACGGGGGCGTGGATTGAAACATCTTGATGGTGCGGGCCAGCCCCATCAGGTCGGTCGCCCCCTTCACGGGGGTGTGGATTGAAACTTAGTAGTAATATATGTCTTGGTGATGGTTGGGCGGTCGCCCCCTTCACGGGGGCGTGGATTGAAACATCTTCAAGATACCACATAAACATCTCCTAAAGAGGTCGCCCCCTTCACAGGGGCGTGGATTGAAACCCGTGCTCGGTGTAGACGTTGATGTTGGTATCAAGTCGCCCTCTTCACCGGGGCGCGGATTGTGTCGGCATCCAACACACCTCTCCTCCACGATCCCCGAGCAAAAAAAGGCTGCCCCCGAACCTGTACGGGGGCAGCCTTTTTGCGTCATACCTGAACTCATGGGGTCCGGGGCCTGAAGGCCCCGGCGAGGTGTGGAGCAGCGCTCCACGTCCCTGTTTTCCCCTGTGTCCTGCTTTAGATGGCAGCCAGCGCGGCGGCATAATCCGGCTCGTCGGCGATTTCGCTGACCAACTGGGCGTGACGAACCACGCCGTCGGCACCGATCACCAGCACCGCACGGGCCAGCAGGCCTTCGAGCGGGCCAGCGGCAATGGTCAGGCCATAGCGGGCACCAAAGCCCTTGTCGCGTAGGTCCGAGGCCGAGACCACCGCGTCCAGACCTTCGGCACCGCAGAAGCGCTTATGGGCGAACGGCAGGTCGGCACTGGCGCACAGCACGACGGTGTTCGGCAGGGCGGCGGCCTTGGCGTTGAAGGTGCGGACCGAGGTAGCGCAGGTTGGGGTGTCAACGCTGGGGAAGACGGACAGGATCACCGTCTTGCCGGCCAGATCGGCCAGAGTGACCTCTGACAGGTCAGTGCGGGTCAGGCGGAACTCCGGGGCGGCGGTACCAACGGCGGGCAGATCTCCGACTGTGGAAACCGGATTTCCCTTCAGGGTGATGGAGGCCATGATCTATCCTGTATGGTGTTGAAAGATAACACCATGTAGGCAGAAAGGTGAGGCTCTGGCAAGGCCGGACCCTGTTTATTCCGACATTTTTGCACGGACATGAGGCATCCCTGCCCGCGCCATCTCCCGACTTGCGAGTTTTTGCCTTTTTGTAACAGGGGGTTGTTCCGGCCGGGCGGCTCCGGTACTGCTGTTGCTGTCGTTGTCGGGGTATCCTGTGGAGCATGTAGAATGAGCGTGATGGCTGGTCACCTGTCTGGCAAAGGCAAGGCTTTCGGTTTCCCCTCTCCGGCGCGGCCCGCCGAACGGGGGGCGATTTTACGGATTGCCGGATGGCGCCTGCGGCCCGCAACGCGTAAGGATGAGGGCTTTTTGCGCACGCTGTATGCCAGCCTGCGGGCCGAGGAATTGCGTCCCTCGGGATGGTCTGATCAGGCCAGGGCCGATTTCTGCACCAGCCAGTTTGACTTGCAGCATGCCGACTGGACCCGCCGCTATCCGTTGGCGCAGTTTCTGGTGATCATGGACGGTGAGCGGCGGATTGGCCGTCTGTATGTTGACCTGTCGTCCTCTGTCGTGCGGTTGATTGATATCGGCTTGCTGCCGGACTGGCAGGGCAAGGGGATCGGATCGGCGGTTCTGCGGGCCTTGCAGGAGCGGGCGCAGGCGGTGGGTGGTCAGGTGGGGCTGTCGGTGCTGGACGATAATCTTCGGGCTTTGGCGCTGTATCAGCGGGCCGGTTTTGTGGTCAGCGGGCAGACAGGGATGCACTGGCAGATGGTCTGGCAGCCTGCTCCGCTGGGGGCATAGTGGTGACCGGTCTCCGTTACACCCTGCGGCAGTGGCGCGGGCGGGTTGGCTTGCCGGTGGAGGCGATGGTGTGCCTTGCGCTGGCGCGGCTGGCCTGTCTGGTGATGCCCTTTCGTCTGGCGCTGCGGCTGGTGGGGTTGCGGCCGGTGCCGCAGTCGGCGGACAGGACGGGACCACTCGGGCCGCTGGACCCACGGATTTCGGCGGTGGCCGGGATGATTGCCCGCATGGCGGCGCGGGCACCGTTTCGGGCGGTGTGTTTGCAGCAATCGTTTGCTGCTGCCTTGATGCTGCGGCGGCGTGGCCTGCCGGTGGATGTGCATCTGGGTGTCCGGCGAGAGAACGGAGTGTTTGCCGCCCACGCCTGGAGCCTGAGCAATGGTCATCCGGTGACGGGCGTTCCCGAGGCCGGGGTGTACCAGACGGTGGCCATCCTGCGGGCGGGGCAGGAGCATGAGTGTTAACGTTCTTGGGTATCCGGCAAATCCGGTGAGGCAGACGGGCTGGTCTGTTCGGAGTTGCTTTCAAATCTGATGGAGGAGTGCCTTATGCGTTTTGGCTACACGATTATTTATGTTGCTTCGGTCGCCCACACCTTGGCCTTCTATGAGACGGCTTTTGGTTTCAAAACAAGATTTTTACATGACTCAGGGGAGTACGGTGAGCTGGAGACCGGCTCCACGACGCTGGCCTTTGCCTCTCTGGAGCTGGCTGAGGCCAATTTCCACGGGGCTTGTGCCCCTGTAAAGCCCGACGCGCTTCCCCCCGGCATTGAGCTGGCTTTTGTCACCGAAGATGTTGCGCAGTCCTATCAGACCGCGGTTGATGCCGGTGCGACCCCGGTCCATCCGCCGGTCGAAAAGCCGTGGGGGCAGACGATTGCCTACGTTCGATCGCTGGAAGGCACGCTGATCGAACTCTGCACCCCCGTCGGGGGGTGAGCAGCGTGTAAAGATCGCGGCCGCACCGGGGCGCAACGATAGAGGTCAGGGGGCGGGGTCAGGGGGTGGTTTGCCCCTTTGTCCCGTCTTCCATAAAGCGGGCGAGGGGGTTGGCATCGGTCAGGGTGCCTGCCTGAGTGTCACGCAGCGGCAGGGTGACGAGGAAGAAGCCGTTGCGGGCTTCGACCAGCAGGGCGGCGTTGGCGGCCGAGCGGTCATCTGTGGCCGGGGCCTGCAAGGCGGTGGTGATGTGGGCAATGGATGGCGGAGCACTCTGGTTGACCGACCAGATCACATGGCCCGGTGCCAGTCCGGCCTGATGGGCCAGGCTGCCTGCCTCAACCCGGGTGACCACCAGTCCTTGTGAGGACCAGCGCAGGCGCATGTCCTTGCGGCGGGCATCGGTCAGGGTGGCAACCGACAACCCAAGGTGATCCAGAGCCTGTTCCTGATCAGCCGGAGACGGCAGGGGGGATGGCATGGCGGGCAGTGTCCCTGCCCGGGAAGGCAAGGGGGCCGTATTGGTCGAGCCGGGGTAGGAGGTTGTGGCCACATCCATCACAAACGGGCCATCGGCCAGTTTGGCGGCAAGGACGGTGCCGGTGGCAACCACCGGAGCCTTGTCCATTGATGGCCCGGCCAGAAACACCTGATTGTCACGTTCGACCAGCAGGTACCAATGATCGCCCATCCGGGCCAGAAGTTGATCGGCATCAGCCGGATTGCTGATCAACTGACGGCCAACACTGACAATCAGGTCGCCCGCTTCGAGGCCCCATTTGAGCGCGGGGGCGTTGCTGTCGAGGGAGCGGATCAGGACACCGGTGCGTCCCCAGCGCAGGCCCGCGTTCTCGCGCACCTCGGGCGTAAGGGCAACCAGCGTCAACCCCAGACGGGGGACAACGGCGGCGGCGTTGGTCCGGATGTCCCAGCCCGTCGGCCAGGTGGACAGGGCGATGGTTTGCGGGTTGCTTTTGCCGCCGTGCCAGCGGGTGAAGGCGACCGTCTGCCCCGGCTTGGTGCCTTGCATGTAGGCCACCAGCTGATTCAGGCTCTGGATGCTGACGCCATCAAAATCCGTCAGGATGTCACCACGCTGTAGCCCGGCCTGTTCAGAGGGGCTGCCGGGCATGATGTCGCGGATGATGATGCCCCCGTGTCCGTCCTTCAGTCCGACAGCCTGCCGCAATCCCTGATCTGCAGCCTGAATTTCCATACCGGTAAAGCCGGACTCGGCGGCGAACGCGGTCAGGGGGGGCAACAGCAACAGGGCAAAGCCGAACGCCAGCGGGCGAAGGATGCGGGACAAGCATTGCAGATGCCGGGCATGGGAAAGAAAGACGCGCATGGTCGTTCGATAAACCTGAGGGAGCGGCGGATATGGTATGATCGCACTTCTACCATAGTATATCGTGCAGAGTGCATATTGGCTAGACCAGCGTGTGGTGAACCTGACGCCACAGTACACGACAGTTGGTGAAAAATGGCGGACTGCCGTCCGAATCTGCCCGGGGGCGATGCCCCCGAATCCCACATTTTTTCTTTCAATATCAATACAATGGGGTCTGATACCTCAAGGCCCTAGCGAGGTTTGGAGCAGCGCTCCATGATCGTTTTGTTTTTGCCGTGTACCGAGAGGCAGGGGGCGAACTTTTCGGCAAGGGATTGAAGGGGCTTCGTGGAATGACGACATCTCGCTATAACCCTTCCTTCGATGCAAAGCGTATGGGGTTGATCCCGTACGGTTTTTATGCAGGACGTTTCGATGATTGGTCTATCGCGTGCTCCGGAAATTGATCGTCCCGGCTTGATGTGGCTGAACAGCCCTTCGCCCCTGTCGCTGCAGAGCCTGCGGGGCAGGCTGGTGATACTCGACTTCTGGACCTTTTGCTGCATCAACTGCATGCATGTGCTGCCAACCCTGCATCAGGTGGAAGAGGCCTTTCCCGGTCTGGTGCAGGTGATCGGGGTGCATTCGCCCAAGTTTTCCGCCGAACACGACAGCGCCAATGTGCGGGCGGCCATTGATCGCTATCAGATCCGCCATCCGGTGATCCATGATCCCGACATGCAGCTGTGGCAGGAATACGCCGTGCGGGCATGGCCAACGCTGGTGCTGGTGTCCCCCGATGGCTATGTGATCGGGCAGGTGTCGGGCGAACCTGATCCTGAACGCCTGATTCAGGGGCTGGGGGCCATTTTGCATGGCTTTGTCGAACGGAGGGAAATCGTCCCGGCGGATTTGTTGCCGTTTCCGGTTGAGGATGCTCCGATGCTGGATGGTGCGCTGGCGTTCCCCGGCAAGATCAAGCCGCTTCCGGTGCCTCCGGCCTTTGCCAACAGGGCGCGCTGGGCGGTGGCCGATGCCGGGCACCATCAGATTGTCCTGTTGGATCAAGATGGGGCGGTGTGTGCCCGTCTTGGCAGCGGGCAGGCTGCTTTGCAGGACGGAACGATGGGCAAAGCCTGTTTCCGCTCGCCGCAAGGACTGGTGGCTGACAGTCACGCGCTGTACGTGGCAGATACCGGGAACCATGCCCTGCGGCGGATTGATCTGGCTGACGGAACGGTATCGACGCTGGCCGGAAGCGGTCGACGCGGAGGGGTGATCAGGACGGGCGAACAGGTGGCTGTGGGGGACCGTCTGGAACTGGCATCGCCATGGGATGTGGAGGTTGTCGCCAGTGCCGGGCCCCTGTTGTACGTCGCCAATGCCGGAACGCATCAGTTGTTGGGATTGCAGGTCCAGCCGGATGGTGGGGTGCAGGTGGTGGCCGTTGTCGGTACGGGGGGCGAGAATATCGTTGACGGGCCGGTGGAGACGGCTCTGCTGGCCCAGCCCAGCGGGCTGGTCCTGGATCGGCAGCGCGGGATTTTGTGGTTTGCCGACAGTGAAACATCGGCCCTGCGCGGTCTGACGCTGGAGGCTGATGCGGACAGGCAACAGGTGTTTACCATGATCGGGCGTGGACTGTTCGAGTTCGGCCATCGGGATGGGGAGATCCGGCAGGCGCAGTTACAGCATCCGCTGGGGGTGTGCCTGTTACCGGATGAGCAGCCGGATCAACTGGCGAGCCTGCTGGTTGCCGACAGCTATAATGCCGTTCTGCGCCACGTCATTCCCCATCAGCAGCAGGTATCAACGCTGGATCTGGGGCAATGTCTGGATCCGCTGTGTCGGCCTTTGGGGGAGCCTGCCGGGGTGTGGGCCGAAAATGCCCGTCGCGTGCTGATCAGTGATACCAATAACCACCGCATCGTATCGGTGGATCTTGCGGCCGGGGTTTATCGGGTTTTTTGCCAGTGATGGCAAGGGGGCTGGTTCCAGAGTATCCGCACAAAACCGCACAGGGGTCGATCGTTATCCAGAACGATCGACCCCTGTGGTGTTGTATTCCAGAGTAGCCATCAGGTGTTGTCGATGAACTTCTGGATGTTGCCGCGCAATTCCGAGCTTGAGTCGGTGATTTCATTGGCCGACGACAGGGTTTCGATCGAGCTTTTGCTGCTGTCGCACGACGCCTGATAAACGTGATCGATGCTGGCCCCGATTTCGCTGGTGGCGGCAGACTGTTCCTGAATGGCGGCGGCAATCTGCACGGTGATTTCGGTCATCTGGCGGGATTGCGCCAGAACCGTGTCGGCCACCTCGCTGCACTTGCGGACGATGGTTTGCACGGTGTTGATGTGGCCGGTAATTTTCTCGGTGGACGAGGCGGTCAGGCGAGCCAGGCTTTTCACTTCATTGGCCACCACGGCAAAGCCTTTGCCAGCTTCACCGGCGCGGGCGGCTTCGATGGTGGCGTTGAGGGCCAACAGGTTGGTCTGGCTGGCGATGGTGTTGATCAGGGACACCACTTCACCAATCTCGCGCGAGGTTTCGGACAGGTCGCCGATCAGGGTATTGACTTCTTCCATCCCGCCCAGACTGTGGGTGCTGATGTCGGCAGCGGCGGTGGTGCGCTGGCCGATTTCTTCGATAGAGCTGTGAAGCTGTTCGGTCGCAGCCTGCAGGCTTTGCGTTTGCGCCGATGTTTCTTCGGCGGCGGCGGCTCCGGCAGCCGCCTGCGATTGCAGGTTCTGGCTGATCGAGCCGAGGCGGGAGGTCATCTCGGTCACCGCCAGTGACAGGTTCACCTGCTCGGTAATTACCGCCCAGGTCAGCATGGTGCCGATCACCTCGCCCTTACCGTTCCGCACGGCATTGATGGTCAGGTCAAGGTGCTGATCGGCCAGCTTGACCTTTGCCCGGTGCGGCAGGGACGCATGGTTGCTGACGATCTTGCGCTGGTGCTGGGGATGACGATGAAAGATGTCATAGGTCTGGCCGATGATCTGGTCAGGCTTGCACGGCAGGTAGGATGCCAGCGTTTCCAGTGTCTTTCTGGCCGTACTGTTGATGTAGGTGATCACCCCATCCAGATCACAGTACAGGACATTGACCGGCATGTTGTCGAGCATCTGCAGGTGGCTGTAGTTTTCGGCTTCGATGGCCAGACGCTGGGTGGCCACCGACCATGTCAGGGCTGCGGCGTAATAGCTGCCAGCCTCGTCAAGGATCGGGGAGATATGCAGGTCGAGCTTTTCGTCACCGAGGGAAACGATGGTGTGATAGGGCAGGTTTTTCACATCGCGCAGCAAGGTCCGCTGACGGTCGGGTACCTTGTGGAAGACATCAATCGATGAACCGACAACTGAATCAACGGGAATGGGCAGCAGGGATGCAACAGAGCGGAGCATTTTCATGCTGGCACGATTGGCGTAGATGATGGTGAAGCTCTGCAGGTCCATCACCATGATCGAGGTGGGCTGATTGTCCAATGCGGCAATCAGCGTTGACGCCATCTTTTTCGACAAGGCCACCGCAGATTTTTTAGAGCCGAATTCCATCAGCATGCCACCCTCCATTTGCACCATTCATAATGTGACAAGCATGAAACGTGCCATTGATATGAATTGCATGTCATCAATCATATGCTGGGCAACGATCTGATTCTGAATGAAACTATTTGAGTGTGCTGTGTGGATATATATTTTTTTTATTTATTTTAGGGATAATTTTGCATTTTGCGTTGCAGGAAGGTGATGGCAGATGCATTTTGCAATGTATTCTAAGAAGTATGTGTTTCTGATATATGTCCAATTCTGTTGAGTGAAAACAGGATTCTCTTTTTTGTGATTTTAATTTTGCAATTATTGTTGACATGTGTAGTTGTTTCATTGGTATTCACCGTTCATTTTTGCTATTTATAGTTGTTTTTATTGATTTGATACTCTTGATGCCTAATTTGCCGCGTGGTCTGAGCAACCGTCACGCGAGTCATGTCGAAAGGCTGTCCCCGCGTAATTCCGACCATCCCGGATCGGGATGCCCTTGACAGCATGATATCTACGGTTCTATCAATTTCTCAATTAGCGAAATGATAGTGGCGAAGGGTCATGCTGGAAACATTCGAAATCGTTGCCAAGGCAATCGCGGACCCCAGTCGGGTGCGGATAGTGAAACTGCTGGCCAGCGGCGAGCTGTGCGTGTGCCAGATCACCACTGTTCTGGGGCTGGCTCCGGCGACCATCTCCAAGCACCTGTCGGCACTGAAGGGCGCGGGGCTGGTGCAGCAGCGGCGGGAGGGCAAGTGGGTTTATTACCGTCTGGCTGATCGTCCTTTGAACGCGGATGCCCCGCGCTTTTTGGCGGTGGTGGCCGATGCCCTGTCTGATTGCCCGACCATTGCCGAGGATCGGCGTGTGCTGGCACAGGTCAACAGGGTTCCTCTTCAGGTGTTGTGTGATCAGGGGCGCTCGGCACTGGACGGGATGATCCTGAACGATGATGCAGGTGCGGTGCAGCCCTGCTGTGGGAGGCCATCAGAATGAACGGGACGGTTCATAATGTGCTGGTGTTGTGTACTGGCAACAGTGCGCGGTCGGTTCTGGCCGAGTGTCTGATCAATGATCTGGGGGGCGGTGCCTGGAAAGCCTATAGCGCGGGCAGTCATCCAACGGGGGTGGTCAATCCGCTATCGCTGGAAATCCTGCAGGAAAAGGGCCATGCCACTGCGGGCCTGCGGTCAAAGTCATGGGATGAATTTGCCCGCCCCGATGCGCCGGTGATGGATCTGGTGATCACTGTTTGTGATAACGCCGCCGGTGAAGTCTGTCCGCTGTGGCCGGGCGTGCCGCGCAAGCTGCATGTCGGGTTCCCCGATCCCGCCGCCGCCGAGGGCAGCCACCAGCAACGGCTGGCGGTGTTCCGCGAGGTTTACGAGATGATCTCTGTCCGCATGCAGCGGCTGATCACGCTGGGACTTGAGAAGGCGGGGGAGGTCTGAGATGTCCGACGGACAGGAAAAACCGGCCATGGGCTTTTTTGAACGCTATCTGACGCTGTGGGTTGCCCTGTGCATCGTTGCCGGGGTGGCGCTGGGGCATCTGTTTCCCGGACCATTCCACGCGATTGCAGGGCTGGAAATGGCGCAGGTCAACCTGCCGGTGGCGGTGCTGATCTGGCTGATGATCATCCCGATGCTGCTGAAAATCGACTTTGGCGCCTTGCATCAGGTCGGCCAGCACTGGAAAGGGATCGGGGTTACGCTGTTCATCAACTGGGCGGTCAAGCCGTTCTCGATGGCCTTGCTGGGCTGGCTGTTCATCGCCACCCTGTTCCGGCCCTTGCTGCCCGCCGACCAGATTGACAGCTATATCGCCGGGTTGATCCTGCTGGCGGCGGCCCCCTGCACGGCGATGGTCTTTGTCTGGTCCAACCTGACCCGTGGCGAGCCGCACTTTACCCTGTCGCAGGTGGCGTTGAACGACGCGATCATGGTGGTGGCTTTTGCGCCGATTGTTGGCCTGCTGCTGGGGCTGTCGGCCATTTCGGTGCCGTGGGATACCCTGTTGCTGTCGGTGGTGCTGTATATCGTCGTACCGGTGGCGCTGTCACAACTGTGGCGGCGGGTGCTGCTGGCGCGTGGGCCGCAGGCTTTGGCCGGGGTGCTGGCGGTTTTGGGGCCGGTGTCCCTGACCGCTTTGCTGGCGACGCTGGTGCTGTTGTTCGGCTTTCAGGGGGAACAGATCATCGCCCAGCCGATGGTGATTTTGCTGTTGGCGGTGCCGATCACCATTCAGGTCTATTTCAATTCCGGTCTGGCCTATCTGCTGAACAAAAAGCTGGGGGTTGCCCATTGCGTGGCCGGGCCGTCGGCCCTGATCGGGGCCAGCAATTTCTTTGAACTGGCAGTGGCGGCGGCGATCAGCCTGTTCGGCTTTCAGTCGGGGGCGGCGTTGGCGACCGTGGTCGGTGTGCTGATCGAGGTGCCGGTGATGCTGTCGGTGGTGCGGATCGTCAATGCCTCCAAGGGCTGGTACGAGGCCAAATAAGGGGCCCGGGACGGGCCAAAGCCAATCCCGGGCGGAGGGGCCTGTCAGCGGCCCATGCTGTAAAACTCGGCGTTCGGGCGCAGGCTGGTGACGTTGGCAAGGCGGTTTGACATGCCAAAGAAGGCCGAGATGGCCGCCATGTCCCAGATGTCGTCTTCGCTAAAGCCGTGTCCGGCCAGTGCCTCGAAGTCGCTTTCGCCGACCAGATGGGCGGTCTGCGAGACTTTCACGGCGAAGTCCAGCATCGCTTTCTGGCGGTCGCTGAGGTCGGCCTTGCGGTAGTTGGTTGCCACCTGATCGGCAATCAGCGGGTCTTTGGCCCGGATGCGCAGGATGGCACCATGAGCCACCACGCAATACTGGCACTGGTTGATGCTGCTGGTGGCGACCACGATCATTTCCCGCTCGGCCTTGGTCAGGGCGCCGGGCTTGTCCATCAGGGCGTCGTGATAGGCAAAGAAGGCGCGGAATTCGTCCGGGCGATGGGCGAGGGTGAGGAAGACGTTCGGGATGAAGCCGGACTTTTCCTGTACCGCAAGAATACGCTCACGAATATCGTCGGGCATGTCAGCCAGCGCCGGGACGGTGAAACGGCTGACCGGCCGGGTGTCATTCTGAGGCATGAAAGAAGCCTTTCTGATGTGTCTGCTGTTAGCGGTTGACGTCGACGACCAGTCGCCCGCGTACCGCGCCGTCCAGCAGGCGGGGAGCGAGGGAGAGAGCTTCTGCAAGGCTCACTTCCTGACCGATGGTTCCGAGTTTTTCGAGGTCAAGGTCGGTGGCCAGCCGTTGCCAGGCGCGCAGGCGGTCAGCCCGTGGGCACATCACGCTGTCAATGCCTGCCAATGTCACCCCGCGCAGGATGAACGGAGCCACCGTTGCCGGGAAATCCATTCCCGCCGCCAGACCGCAGGCGGTGACCACCCCACGGTATTTGGTAGTGGCGCAAACGTTGGCCAGAACGTGGCTGCCGACCACATCGACCGCCCCGGCCCAGCGTTCTTTCCCCAGCGGCTTGCCCGGTGAGGTAAACAGCGCGCGGTCAATGATCTCGGCGGCGCCAAGGTGGGTCAGGTAATCGCTGTCGTTGGGGCGGCCGGTCATGGCGACCACCGTGTAGCCTAGCTTGGCCAGCAGGGCCACCGCCACACTGCCAACACCACCAGCGGCGCCGGTGACCAGAATTTCGCCATCGGTCGGTGTGACGCCGTGCTGTTCCAGCGCCAGCACGCACAGCATGGCGGTGTAGCCCGCCGTGCCAATGGTCATCGCCTGTTGCGGCGAAAAGGCTGCTGGCAGCGGCACCAGCCAGTCACCATTCAGGCGGGCCTTTTGCGCCAGCCCACCCCAATGGCTTTCGCCGACCCCCCAGCCATTGAGGATCACCTGATCACCGGCACCGTAGTCCGGGTGGCTGCTGTCTTCGACGGTGCCGACCAGATCAATGCCGGGGACCATCGGGAATTTGCGCACCACCGGGCCTTTGCCGGTGATGGCGAGGGCGTCTTTGTAGTTGAGGGTTGAGTGACTGACCCGGACGGTGACGTTCCCGTCTGGCAGGGCGCTGTCGTCGATCTCTTGCAGGCGGGCGTGATAGCCGGTTTGGTCTTTGTCGATCAGGATGCCTTTGGGCATGATTTCCTCCCGGGATATTAGACTGATCGTCTAGAGACTGGTAAAAAAACTCAGCGACGGGGCAGGCAGGTAAAAAAATGGTCGGCGAAGGTGTCGAGCGGCGACAGGCTTTGTTCCAGCTTGGCGCGCAGAACGGCGCCTTCCCAGCCGATCCAGAAAAAAGCCGCCAGTTGGTCAACGTCGGCGGTATCGGCGATTTCGTTCGCCTGTCTGGCAGCGTTCAGGCAGCCGGCGAGGCGGTCTTGCCAGTCCTTGAAAGTCCCGTGCAGGCGAAGGCGGAAGCTTTCCGGCAAGGCCCCCATTTCCTGCCCCAGATTGCCGATCAGGCACCCACGGCGATAGCCGTAGCGGGCCATACCGTCTTTGGCGTCGTCGATAAAGGCCCGGACCCGTGCCAGTGGCGACAGGGTGTGATTGTGAAAATGCCGGTCCAGCTTTTTGGCAAAGAACGCGCCGTACAGGCTGACCAGCTCCAGCCCGAAAGCCTCTTTGCTGTCGAAGTAGTGGTAAAACGAGCCTTTCGGAACACCGACCTGCTTCAGGATTTCATCAAGGCCGGTGGCAGAGAATCCTTTTTCCGTCAGGACTTCCAGCCCGGCACGCAGCAACAGGGCACGCGTATCGACAAGCTCGTCGCGCTGTTTGGGGGGTCTTCCCCGGCGGCGGGGGGATGTGGGGTGCGTGTCCATGGGATGGATATTAGACTGGTCGTCTATAAAATGGCAATGGGAGAAATTCAGCCCGTTTTCGCATGCAGATGGCCAATCTCGGCAGGGTCAGTCGTAGTTGCCGCTTCCGCCTTGCCGGAAAATCTTGATCGCTTCAAGGGCAGCCTTCGGCTTGAACTCTACCGAATATAGTTTCCGTGTAACCTTACCCATTTTTCCGTCCTTTATCAGGTCGGGATTAGCTTATCACTCTGTCCGATTTTCCGAGGCTACCTCATTCCAACAGCCCAGTCTCATCGGGCGTCAGGTCGAAAAGCTGGTAAACGATCTTATCAATCTGGGCTTCGGCTTGGGTGGTTTCTGCCGATAGGCGGGTCATTTCGGCACGGTCACGGGTGATCCAGTCTTCCCGGTCGGACCGTTCAGATAACGGAATATCGGCTTTGAAAACCTTTTTTATCTCGGCTCGGAAGGCGGCGAAGTCAGGTAGAAGCCGCCATTCTTTTAACTTGGTGCTTAGTTTAGGCCCTCGCCCATTTGTCCAAAGGGACGGGGCCATCTCATAATGCCATCTTCCTGTCGAGAGGCTATCAGGGTAAGCTGCCCCGCGAATGAGTGGAAATGCTGCTTCTCTAGAGCATTGCGCGAAGAGCGGGAACCAGTTCTCGCAAAAACAATGCGGTAAAACAAAAGCCTGGAGCTGTGAGTGCTGTCCACATTCAAGGCTCTGGCCCTAAGGAATATGGAGACCGAAGGATGCCGGAATACGATCCTTTAAAGAAGTTCGGTGGAAAAGAAGGTGCGGATTGGCGTTACTTCGCACAGGATTTTATGGAACACCGCCAACCGCATTGGATGTCCATCTATTATCAGTGCAGTGTCGCAGCGCAACGCCCGGATATCACATCTGTTCTGGAATTCGGTGGTGGTCGGGATGTGACCAGAACCCTGATGCGCCATATTGGTTTGGACTATACAAGCGTCGATGCTATTGATAGATTTTATCCGGATGTAGTATCGACTATTGATGATTTCCCGTTTGATGGGAAAACGTATGATATGGTCTGTTCTTTCCAATGTCTTGAGCACAATCCTTATGAGAATGTGCCGGGCATGCTGAAGCACATGGCGCGCTTCTCAGGCAAATACGTCTATATTTCAGTTCCATATAGCGGGGCATGGTTCGGTCTGTCCTGGACGCTGCGGATTCCGTTCAGGTCGTGGTCAAAGACCATCACCTTTACCGCCGATGGACTGGGTGGCCGTGCGATTGATAGTCGTCCATTTCACCAGCTTCCCAAAGAGGCCCAATTCGCCAAGCACTGGTGGGAGGTTGGCCGTCCGGGATTGCCGAAAAAGCGTTTCATTCGGATGGCTGAGACGGCGATGGATATGCGGCTTATCGACATGATGCATAATCCCCATATGCCCCATCACCTGTTTTTATTGTTCTCCCGCCCCTAGAGCATTGTGCGAAAAGTGGGAACCGGTTTTCGCAAGAACAATGCGACAAAACAAAAGGTTAGAGCAGCGTGCCTGCGTCCGGTTTAACGCACGCTGCTCTAAACAGGATTTGGGGCATCGGCCTCCTGGTCAGATACACCCTGATGCCCCAAACGCAACGGGCGGCCCTCCCGACCAGGCCGCCCGTTGTTCTTTGGCGCATGACAGCCATGCCATATGATCCGCATCGGCCTTTTCGCAACAACAATACGACAAAACAAAAAGTTAGAGCAGCGAGCCTGCAGAAGATCACAAGCGGGGAAGTGGCAGCAAGAAACGTGGTGTCCTTGCACCAGCGTTGAGCGGTCAGAAGGGGGCCATCCGGGCCGGGGCCTGATCTGCAATCAGGGGGACGATGTGACTGAGATCCAGCGTCCGCCCGGTGGCGTTCAGGTCGTACAGGGTTTGCAGGTTCATCCAGAATTCGGCACCGGTATTGAACACCCGCCCCAGCCGCAAGGCCGTATCGGCGGTGATCGGGGTTGCCTCTTTGGCCAGCCGCTCGATGCGGGTGCGGGGAATGCCACAGGCTTTGGCGACGGCATAGGCGCTGAGATTCAGCGGCACCAGAAACTCTTCCCGCAGGATTTCGCCGGGGTGAATGGCGGGACCGTGCATCATGGCAGCGCCTCCTTAATGGTAGTCAACGATTTCAACATCTTCAGCGGCCCCGTCTGACCAGCGAAAGCAAACGCGCCACTGGTCGTTAATGCGGATGCTGTGCTGTCCCTTGCGGTCCCCGCTCAGGGCTTCCAGCCGGTTTCCCGGTGGCTGGCGCAGGGCATTCAGGTCAACAGCAGCCATGATCATGACCAGCTTGCGCTGGGCGGTCCGCAGGACGTCGGCGGGGAAGCCTTTGGGGGACTGTCCGGCCCAGATGGCTTCGGCATGCTTCCCTTTAAACGATCGGATCACAACGGCGGTCCTGATTGTTATACTGTAATTGTATCATCAAATGATACCATGAGCAAGGTCAGCACCCTCTTTTTCTGGCGCCAGAAATTAGACCAGCGCCAAACACTTGCCGGGGTCCAACCTGTGCAATGATCACAGCCCCCCGATCAAAACTGATCGGTCAGCCAGTCAAACAGGGTCAACACCCCAAATCCGGTGGGACCAACCGGCATATGCGCCGTTGCGGTGGCCCGTTCGCTCACCCCGGCAATATCAAGGTGCGCCCATGGCGTTCCGTCGGGAACGAAGTGCGACAGAAAGCGCGCCGCGTGCAAGGCGTCGGGCAACAGGCGCCCGGCCGAGGCACATTGCTTCAGATCGGCACAGTCGCTTTTCAGATCTTCATCCAGCGCCTCGCTCAACGGCATCCGCCACAACAGTTCGTCGGTTGACTGCCCCGAGCGGATCAGCCCGCGTGCCAGCGCATCATCGCTACAGAACAATCCGGCATGATGATGCCCCAGCGCCACCACAATGCTGCCGGTCAGGGTCGCCAGATCAATCACCGCCTTGGGGTTTTCGGTGGCACAGCCCCACGACAGGGCATCGGCCAGCACCATCCGGCCTTCGGCATCGGTATCAATCACTTCGACGGTCAGACCGGCATGGCTGGTGTAAACATCGCCGGGCCGATAGGCGGCGCCATCGGTCATGTTTTCGGCCAGTGCCATGATCCCGGTGACATTGACCGGCGTCTGGGCGGTGGCAACGGCATGCAACAGCCCCAGCACCGTGGCTGCGCCGCCCATGTCGCCCTTCATCTCTTCCATCCCGGCGGCTGGCTTGATGCACAGCCCACCGCTGTCAAAGGTCAGCCCCTTGCCGACCACCAGCACTGGCGCACTGCCATCCCCAGCCCCGCGCCAGCGCATCACCACCAGAGCAGGCGGATGGGCACTGCCGCGACCAACGGCCAGATGCAAGTTCATGCCTTCGGCGGCCAGACGCTCGGCATCGAGCACCTCGACACTGACGCGCAGCTTGCTCAAGCCTTGCGCCTTTTCGATCATCCGGGCCGGAGTCAAAATATTGGCCGGTTCTGCCGTCAGACGGCGGGCCAGTTCCACGCCTTCAGCGGCGGCGCGCAACTGGGCCCACGCCGTTTCGGCCATTCTGGGATCACCGACCCGCACGCTGATCAGCCGCAACGGGCGCGGAGCCTCCGGCCCATCAGCCTCATGGCGGCGATAGTCGGGCATCGGCGCACAACGCAACCGCAGCCCCAGCACAAAGAACGCCGCCATCAGCGGCTCCAGCCCCAGATCGATGGCCGCCGAGGTAATGCCATTGGCCATCAGGACAGCGCCGACCTCGGCACCGCAGCGCCGGGCGGTTTCGGCATCCATCGCGCCAAACTGCCCCAATCCGGTCAGCACGACCTGCGCAGGCAGCGGCGTTCCACTGTCATCACAACGGGGGGGATGCAGCAGCAAGGCGTTGCCGCTTTTGCCGGTAAAGGCAGGCAGACGGCGCAGCGCCTGCCCGATCCAGCGGTCGGCCCCCAGGGCACGGGCGGCGGCGGTTGGATTGCCGCCTTCCCACACCCCCAGCACCAGCGCCTCGGCCTGCGCCAGAGGACGCCCGGTGAACTGGACCTCGACCGGAGACACCGCCCGTTTCCCCGGGTTTGAACGGGACGCCGCAGCAGAGGCTGCCCCACGCTCCCGCCCGCCCGGTGACCGGGCGGCAGTCTCCATGCTGCTCATGCTCAGGCCTTGTCTTCGTACTGTTCCGCCACCAGACGATCCAGCAGACGGACACCGAACGCGGTCCCGCCCTTTGGCACCAGCGGCTTGTCCTTACTGCCCCAGGTCACGCCCGCGATATCGAGGTGGGCCCACGGCGTGCCCTTGTCGATGAAGCGTTGCAGGAACTGCGCAGCGGTGATCGACCCGGCCTCGCGACCGCCGACGTTCTTCATGTCGGCAATGTCGGACTTGATCTGCTTGTCATAGGCTTCGCCCAGCGGCATCCGCCACAGCTTTTCGCCGGTGGCCTTGCCTGCGGCGGTCAGAGCGTCGGACAGGCTGTCATCGTTCGAGAACAGGCCGGCATGCTCGCTGCCCAGACTGATGATGATCGCGCCGGTCAGGGTCGCCAGATCGACGATCGCCTTCGGCTTGTATTCCTGCTGGCAATAGGTCAGCACATCGCACAGCACCAGACGGCCTTCGGCGTCGGTGTTGATCACTTCGATGGTCTGCCCGGACATCGAGGTCACCACGTCGCCCGGACGCTGGGCGGTCCCCGACGGCATGTTTTCCACCAGACCGACCAGACCGACGACGTTGACCTTCGCCTTGCGACCGGCCAGTGCCTTCATCAGGCCAACGGTGACGCCAGCGCCGCCCATGTCCCACTTCATGTCTTCCATGCCGCCGGCCGGCTTGATCGAAATGCCGCCGCTGTCAAAGCAGACACCCTTGCCAACGATCGCCAGCGGAGCCGTATCCTTTTCAGCCGCACCAGTCCATTCCATCACCACCAGCTGGCTTTCGCGCGCCGAGCCCTGACCGACCCCCAGCAGGGCGCCCATCCCCAGCTTGCGCATGTCCTTTTCACCGAGCACGGTGACCTTGACACCCAGCTTTTCCAGACGGGTGCATTCCTTGGCCAGTTCTTCGGGGCCGAGGATGTTGGCCGGTTCGGATTGCAGGTCGCGGGTCAGGAACACCCCGTCGGCCACCGCATCCAGCAGGCCAAAGGTCTTTTTGGCGTCATTGCCAACCGCCGACAGGATTTCCAGTTTTTCAAGCTGCGGCTTGTCTTCCTTCTTTTCCTTCGTACGGTACTTGTCAAAGCGATAGCTGCGCAGACGCGCGCCATAGCCGACATTGGCCGCCGCCTGCACCGCGTCCAGATCGCTGTCAGCGGGCAGGTCCAGCGCAATCGCGCCATGCTTTTCGGTTCCGCTGGACAGGGCGGCACAGGCCACACCGCCAAAGGTCTGCAGCGACGCCAGCGACAGGTCTCCCGGCTCGCCCAGTCCAATGGCAATCACCCGGGTCACATCGACGCCCGACGGGCACAGCAGACTGAGGGTCTGCTCGGCCTTCCCGTCAAAACGGGCGGCGTCCATCGCACGGGTCAGGGTACCACCGGTGGCGTCATCGACCAGACGGGCCGTGGCCGACAGCGCACGGTTGGCGAACACACCAACCACCAGCGCACCGGCCTTCGGCAGGCCGGATTTGGCAAAGCTGATCTTCATTGATACGGGAACTCCTGCGGAGAGGCGATCAGGGAAACGGGCATACAGAAAGCACTGTAAACCTTTGGCCGCCAAAAGGAAGGGGAAGATAAGCACGCGCCCGGCGAGCGGGTTTTCGTCCTATAGATGGCGTTATATTCATGCTATAGTATCCTCATAAGAGGGGATCGTCCCCCAAAAACAACATCGGCCATAGGGGGGAGGGCATGCGCCTACCACACTGGATGTGGCGTCTTTTAGGCGTTTTGCCAGCCCTTTTGCTGGCTGCCTTGCTGGTCTTTCAGGCCGCCGGTACGCCGGACCCCGATCAGGAAGCCCGCCAGCGGCAAGACGAAGCCCTGCGGCTGGCCGAATCCGCCCTGCGCAATGAAGCAAACCATGCACATACCTACCTCAGCACGCAGCAACAGTCTGTCCTGACCACCCTCAAACAGCGGCTGGCCGAACAGGTTGATGGTGCCCATGCCATCATCAGCGCCATTTACAGCACATCCTCGCCGGTCCTGCCCCCCAATACCCTGAAGACCCTGATCCGGGACAGCCTGCGGAACATCCGCTTTTTCGCGGGCCGGGGCTATTTTTTCATTGATGGCATGAATGGCGATGTGGTGCTGATGCCCCTGCATCCGCAAAACGAGGGCCGCAACCTGCTGGAAAACCGCGATGATCAAGGCACCTTCATCATGAAGGGGTTGATCCATGCGGCGCAACAGCCGGGAGGATCAGGGTATTTTTCCTATCGCTGGTATGCCCCCGACAGCACGGAGCGGATGGTCGAGAAAATCGCCTACGTCCGGTATTTCGCCCCCTATGACTGGCTGATCGGTGCGGGCGAGTACGTCCCGGCGATGGAGCGCAGCATCATCGACGAAGCCACCCCGGGTCTGTCCGCCGTCCACTTTGGTCAGTCAGGTGCCATCGGCCTTGCTGACCCGATGGGGCAGATGGTGCTGTTCCCCGAGGTCAGCCAGAACCAGCGCGTGCCGCAGGACACCTTTTCCATCGCCAACGGTGCCGCCGTGCAAGCCCTGATCCTGCACAAAGCCCATGAAGGCGGCGGTCTGGTGCTGTTTGACTGGCCCCACCCGGACTCTGGCCGCCAGAGCAAGCGAGCCGCCTGGGTCGAGCGCCTGAATGACGGCAGTGTGGAATGGGTGGTCTATGCCTCTGCCCACCTCAGCGACTTCATGCCCCCAGCAGCCCTGCCCCGCCTGCCGGTGTTGCTGACACCCGAACGCCTGTACGGCTTTGCCTTCCTCCTCCTTTTGGCAGCCGTGCTTGTGGCATGGCTCTGGCCGGTGCGCCATGGCTCGTGAAACCTTTTCCCTGCTGACCTGGCCCCAGCGGTTGTTCCTGCTGGCCTTTATGGCTGCTGCGCTACTGCTGGCGGCAATCGTCTGGCATGGCGAACAGACCAGCCAGAACAAGGCCATCGAAACGACATTTGAAAGTGACGTCGACAAACTGGCCCAAAGCGTTGCCGAAAGAATGCGGCTGTACCAGATGACCCTGCGCAGTGGTGCGTCATTCTGGGAAACATCACCTTTTGCCAGCCGCAAAGACTGGCAGGCCTATCTGGACCGGCAAAAGCTGTGGAGCAACTTCCCCGGCCTTGATGCCCTTGCCTATGCCCAGCCGGTCACCGATCAGGATCTCGATGCCTTTCTGCTGCGCATGCGGCAAGAGATCAGTCCCGACTTTGCCCTGCAAAGCCATAGCCAGGACGATCGCAATCCGTCGGATTTAACAGACCATCAGCACATCATCATCACCCACTTTGAACCCTATCTCCAGAACCGGAACACCCTGCTGGGGCTGGACCTCAGCCAGAACAGCACCCGCCGGGATACCGCCTTGCAGGCGCGTGACAGCGGAGAAACCGTCCTCAGTCCGCCGTTGCAACTGATCACCGCAGGAAGCACCAATGTTGATTTCCTGATGGTCACCCCGGTCTACAAATCGTTTTTCCCCACCAGCACCATCGAACAGCGCCGCCTTGCCTTGCAGGGCTGGGTGAGTTTGGGGCTACACGGCAACAGTCTGGCGCAAACCCTGTTCGGCACCGCCCGCACACGGGGGTATGATGCCCACCTGCTGGTCAGCAAGGCAGACGGCCAACTGATCAGCATGGATGACCACCCGGATACCGACCCAAGCCAGCCGCGGTTAAGCAGCGAGCGGACCTTGATCATCGCCGGGCAAAGCTGGCTGATGAGAGTCCACAGCACCCCGAGTCTGGAAGCCCGGCTGTATCGGGACCCATGGTCTTCGCTGATTGCCAACATCCTGCTGGCGCTGGCCCTGTCGGCCGGGGCCTACCTGCTGCTGATTTCCCGCCAGCAATCCCGCCTGCTCGCCGTCCAGACACTGCAGCAGCTCAATGACCGCGAGCGTCATTACCAGTCGGTCGTCGAAGGAACTGTGGAAGGGTACTGGCAAATCGACCCGATCACCCGCCAGACGGTGGCGGTCAATTCCAGCCTGTGCACAATGCTGGGCTATGAACGGCATGAAATCATTGGTCACTCCCCCATCCGCTTCTGCGCACCCGAACTGGTGGAAGATTTCAGCCAGCAGATTGACTCACTGTGGAGCCGGGAGCATCGGGTGTACGACATCACCCTGATCCGCAAGGATGGCTCGCCGCTGATTGCCCATATCGCCGCCTCAACCCTGCGGGATGAAAACGGAGCCATTGACAGCGTGTTCGCCATGGTTACCGATATCACCGATGCCACCATGCTGCGTAATGCCCTGACGGAAAAGACCCGCGCCCTGGAAAGCTCGAACTCTGACCTGCAACAGTTTGCCTATGTGGCCTCGCATGACTTGCAGGCACCATTACGGGTGGTTTCCAGCTATCTGCAACTTTTGGAACGGCGGTATGGCAACACGCTCGACAAGGAAGCCCACGAGTTTATCGATTTTGCCGTTCAGGGCGCACGGCGCATGTCACGGCTGATCAATGACCTGTTGACGTTTTCCCGTGTTGAAACGGCCGGAGAACGCATGCAGCCAACCCAGCTTCCCCAGTGCATCCGGCAGGCCCTGACCAACCTGGCCGTTTCCATCGAAGCCAGGCAGGCCACCATCGACGTCCCCGCCAGCATGCCACCGGTGATGGGCGACACCGGGCAAATCACCAGCCTGTTCCAGAATCTGGTCGGCAACGCACTGAAATATTGCCCCGACGAACGCCCTCCGCATGTGGTCATCACCGCCAGTCTCAATCACGATATGGTTGAAATCGACATCGCAGACAACGGTATCGGCATCCCCCCGGATCAATACACCCGTATTTTCCTGATTTTTCAGCGTCTGCACGGCCCGGAAGAATATGAAGGAACAGGCATTGGCCTTGCTCTGGTGAAACGTATCCTTGAACGGCACAAAGGGCGGGTCTGGATTACCCCCAACCACCGCGCCGATGGCACCCCGGAAGGCACCATTTTCCACGTCTGCCTGCCTGCGGCACCAACAGACAGCCAGGACACTGAGGACAAGGGGGCCCTCGAAACCCTCTACGGTCCCCGTTAGAGCATTATGCGAAAAGTGGGAACCGGTTTTCGCAAAAACAATGCGGCCCTGCGTCAGATTACGGTACACGACAAACAGAAAACAGGATCATGGAGCGCTGCTCCAAACCTCGCCGGGGCCTTGAGGCCCCGGACCCCGTTCTTTTGATATTGAAAGAAAAAGTGTGTGGGGGGGGGAGCATCGTCCCCAAGTGAACGTTCGGGGCCGGAGGCCCCGGGCAGGCGCGGACGGCAGCCCGCCATTCTCCACCAACTGTCGTGTCCTGTGGCATCAGATTTAACGCACGCTGCTCTTAGGCTCCGGCTACATCTGGACGCAATCATACAGTGCCCGCCCGATCACCCGCGCCCCGTCCTCTCCGGCGGCCCGCACCAGACGGGCACGGGTAATCGCCGGGCCCCATTGCTCCCGCTCGACCAGAGCCTGTAAAATCCCGGAAATGTTTTCAGCCGTATAAACACTCTGTGACCGGTCCCAGAAACAACCGCAGCTCACCCGTTGCATGGACTCCTGACAGGTCTGCATGACCGCCGGAGAAAAATCCTCTGCGGCAGCAATCCTGTCTGAATGCCCCCCGCCTGCCAGCAACAAGGCCGTCAACCACAACCCGCCAACAAAAGCCAGCACTCCGGCAAGGCCAGCCCCCACGACGACCAGCCAGCGATACCGCCGCCAGAACAAATGCCGCGCAACACGCCGGTGGCGCTGGCGGCGAATGTGTGGATCGCGCCGTTCATGGGGCTGATGAGGAATGCTGCGTGGCGTCACGGCAGCCGAAGCAGCAGGGGAGGACTGGGAGGGCTGTTCCGGGCCACGGCCCCCCGAAGCCCGGTCCGGCCCATGATGCCGCAAAGCCCTGTCAGAGCCGGAATGTCCTGTGGCTGGAGGTTTATGGCTATCCAATATGTACCTCCCGAATGACGTTGCGAACGCCTTGTTCATCCCTGCCTTCTGGCAGATTGTATTGGCAAAGGTGCCATGTCTGGCGTCTGCCGTCCAATCCTCTTGTGGATACCCCATGTGGATCAGATCCTGCACCATGCCGGAACCATGGCAAGGGATGGCGGCACAACCCCCACTGTACCATCAGGGCAATGATCCCGCTACCGATGGTCATGACCCCGCCGGGCCATCACCGCAAAACCCTGACCATCAGGCCAAGATCTTTCCCCTGCCCCGGATGCCGCATTTTCCATCCTCGCCACTTTTCCCTCTGGTTATGCCGGATGGGAACGCTATACTCCGCGCCACAATGGGTCGGATCACACTCTATATTCTGCGACAGCTTGTAACGGGAACCGTGCTGGTCACGGTCGGCCTGCTTTGCATCCTGTGGCTTACACAGTCCCTTCGTTTCATTGATCTCATCGTCAATGAAGGGGCTTCCGTCGGCACGTTTCTCAGCCTGACCGGGTTGTTGCTGCCCAACTTCCTGATTTTCGTCTTGCCCATCTCCCTGTTTGGCGTGGTGTTGTTCAGCTACAACAAGCTCAATACCGACCGCGAGCTGGTGGTGATGCGCGCCGCAGGTCTCAGCCCGTTGGGGCTGGCCCGCCCGGCCCTGCTGCTGGCTGGCGTGCTCAGCCTGACGGGCTGGTTTCTGACCCTTTACGCCGTCCCGGAGTCTGTGCGCGCCTTTCGCGAAATGCAGTGGACTGTCCGCAATGACGTCGGCCGCCTGCTGATCCGCGAAGGCGCCTTCAACACGGTGATGCCCGGCGTAACGGTTTACGTCCGGTCGCGGCTGGCCAGTGGCGTCCTGCAGGGCTTGCTGGTACAGGACTCCCGCAAGCCGGAACAGACGGTTACCCTGATGGCCGAACGGGGTGCCTTGCTGGCAGGCGAGCACGGCCCGCGCGTCCTGATGGTCAACGGCAACCGTCAGGAAGTCACCACCGGTACCGGGCAGATGTCCCTGTTGTACTTCGACAGCTATACCCTGGACCTGAAGACCAGCGGTGGCGGGGAAAAATCCGACCGCTTCCGCGATGCCCGCGAACGTCCCCTGTCCGAATTGCTGACCATTCACAGTGGGAGCGACGCCTCGGTGTCCGAAAACGACATCCATCGTTTCCGCGTCGAAGCCCATCAGCGCATTGCCAATCCCCTGAGCGCCGTCTCGCTGACCCTGATCGCTCTGGCGTTTCTGCTGACCGGTTCCTTTGACCGGCGCGGATCGGGCAAGCGGTTGCTGTTTGCCGTCGGCGCGCTGGTGTTGGTGGAAATCCTGATGATCGGTTCCGGTAACATGGCGGTCAAAAGCCTGATGCTGATCCCGCTGATCTATCTTTCTGTCCTTCTCCCCGGGGGGCTGGCGCTGTTGGTGCTGGTGCGGCCCCAGGTTCTGCGGTATCTGCTCAGACGGAAATAGATTTCCTGCCCCAAAGGTTCCCTGCTTCCTGCGCCCATCCTTTTTCTGGCCACCTTCCTGGTACGAGCACCGTTCGATGATCCGAGCCCTGCACGGCAGTACAGCCCTTAGAACAGTCCTGGCCCCCCTGACGGCCATGGCCGTGCTGTGGCCTGCCTTGCTCCTGCCGCATCAGGTCCGGGCGGCCGCCCAGCCGTCTTCGACCAGCGGCAAGACCGTCACCCCGAAAAACGGCGCCCCACTCGAAGGCCCCGGTTCAGCGCAGGATGAACGGGCGCAGATTACTGCCGACGAGCTGATCCACGACAAGACCCTTGATACGGTCACCGCCCGTGGGGGGGTTGAAATCCAGTATGGCGGTCGCATCCTGCTGGCCGATACCGTCAACTATCAGCCCGGCAAGGACCATGCCAGCGCCACCGGCAACGTCACCATCCTCGAGGCCGACGGAAACACCCTGTTTGCCGAACATGTCGAGCTGGATGACAAGCTGACCGCCGGGGTGGCCAAAGAATTCCGCCTGATCCTGACCGATGGCTCGCGCGCCGCAGCCCGTCAGGCCGTCCGCAGCGGTGGCAACCGGACCGAAATGGACCACGCCGTTTATTCGGCATGCGACAGCTGCGCCAAAGACCCGTCTGCGCCTCCCCTGTGGCAGATCAAGGCCCTGAAGGTGGTCCATGATCAGGAGGCCAAAGACGTCACCTATCACGATGCCTGGGTCGAGCTGGCTGGCGTTCCGGTGATGTATACCCCCTACATGTCGCACCCCGATCCGTCGGTGAAACGGCAATCGGGCTTTCTCGCCCCCAGCTACGGCGGCACGTCAGGGTTGGGAGCAACGCTCACCACGCCATATTACTTTGCCATCTCGCCCTATCAGGATTTCACCTTTTCTCCGATGTTTACCACCGATGAAGGGGTGATGCTGGGCGGGGAATATCGTCTGCGCGGAACCAAGGGCGAGCTGAAAATGGAAGGCTCGATCACCAAGGACAATGACGAGCGGATCCGCAACCACTTCAAGCTGTTCAGCAAGCTGGCGATTGATGATACCTGGCGGGCCGGAGCCGATATCAATCTGACCTCGGACGACACCTACATGCGTCGCTACGGGTTCCGGTCACAATCGTTCCTGATCAGCCGCCCCTATGTCGAAGCCTTCAGCCGCCGCTCCTATGCAGTGATGGAAGGCTATTACTTCCAGGATCTGCGCAGCTCCAGCTCGACCATCGAAGCGCCGGTGGTGGTGCCATCCCTGCAATGGAACTACAGCAGTGCCCCAACCAGCAAGGGGGCCTATCACACCGCCGATCTGGGCTTTGTCTCGCTGTTGCGCGACAGCACCAACACCAGCCAGTCTGCCGACAGCCGTCGCCTGTCGGCCAGCTATGGCTGGCACCTCCCCTACGTTGGTCCTATTGGTGATGTCTACAAAATGGACCTGTCGGTGCGCGGGGATGCCTATAGCGTCGAGGACGTGCTGCAGACAGACGGCAGCCTCTACACCGGCACCGTCGGTCGCGTGATCCCCGAAGCAGCCTTTACCTGGTCGCTCCCCTTTGACCGCACGCAACGCAAGTACCATGAAATCATCGAGCCGATGGTTCAGGCGGTGGTCAGTCCGCGCGGCCAGAACAGCGACAAGATTCCCAACGAAGACAGCATCGATTTTGAATTCGATGACACCAACCTGTTCAGCACCAACCGCTTCACTGGTCGGGACCGGACGGAAAGCGGCACGCGCGTCAACTACGCCATGCGCTATTCGGCCTACAACAACGCCAACGGCAAGATTGATGTCGCCCTGGGGCAGACCTGGCATGCGACGCCGGATGGAACCTTTGATACCCTGTCGGGTCTGAGCGAAGAGTTCTCCGACTACGTTGGACGGGTCCAGGTCCGGCCCACCAGCAACTTCGATGTGCTGTACCGCTTCCGCTTTGACAAGGATTCACTCGAAGCCCGCCGTAACGAGGTCGGGCTGCGGGTTGGCCCGCCGACCCTGCGGTTTTCCAGCACCTATGACATGCTCGACAGCAAGCCGCTGACCACTGGTAGCGAACGCGAGCAGGAGCAACTGAAGGTCGGCCTCAGCTCGCAGGTATCGCGCTACTGGCGTCTGGGCCTTGAAACCTACCATGACCTCGGGGAGAATGGTGGCCCCTTGCGTGTCACCGGCACCGCCCGCTATGACGATGAATGCTTTACCATGGATCTCAGTGCCGGGCGCGATTACACCTATGATCGCGACTATGAGGATGGCTACCGCATCGGTTTGCGGGTGACATTCAAGACACTGGGTGAAGTTCAGACCTCTGCGTCGCAATAAACCGGATAGGGACAGATGCTGCCGATGACCCCTCGCAAGCCCTTGTGGACCGCCCGCTCTGCCATGACGACCAGCATCGTGATCGCAGCCCTGTGGTCCGGCGTCCTGACGGTCCCCCACGATGCGCGCGCGCAAGCCCAGCAGGTGCAGCGTATTGCTGCCGTGGTGAACGATGACATCATCTCGATCCGCGATGTGCAGGAACGGCTGGCCCTGACGATGGTGACATCGGCCATTCCCAACACCCCGGAAAACCAGCAAAAAATCCTGCCCAACGTGGTGCGGGCGCTGGTTGATGACCAGCTGCGCGAACAGGAAGCCAAACGGCTGAAAATCACCATCAGCGATGCCGACGTGATGAGCGCCATCCGCCGCATCGAAGAAAACAACAACCTGCCCGCCGGTGCCACCGAAGGCATGATGAGCCGCGCCGGTGTCCCCTATGACGCGTTGAAACGTCAGGTGCATGCCCAGGTGGCCTGGGTCAAGGCGGCCCAGCAGTCCCTGCGCCGCCAGATCATCATCCAGCCGGAAGAAATCGATGCCACGCTGGCCCAGCTTGCCAATGCACAAGGCAAGCCGCAACGGCGTCTGGCGGAACTGGTGGTACCGGTCAACAGCGCCGATCAGGAACAGCAGGCCCGCTCTCTGGCCGAACGACTGATCGAACAACTGCAACAGGGGGCCAAGTTCAGCGCGCTGGCCCAACAGTTTTCGGCAGCAGCCACCGCCGGACGCGGCGGCGATCTGGGATGGCTGGTCGAAGGCCAGCTCTCGCCGGAACTGGATGAGGCCGCAACCCGCCTCAGCCCCGGTCAGGTCAGCCCCCCCATCCGCACGGCGACCGGCTATACCCTGCTGCTGCTGATTGACCAGCACCAGCCAGCGGCGGCAAACCCGGCCAACATCCGCTACGCCCTCAGCCAGATCTATATGCCGCTCAGTGGGCGAATCGCCGTGACGCCGGAAAGACGCGCCTCTCTTGAACAGGCGGCGCAAAAGGCCACCAGCTGCGAAGACCTGAACCTGCTTGCCGAGCGGGAAAAACTGCCCAGCTCGGGCGATATCGGCCAGCAGCGCCTGTCTGACCTTCCCCCGGCAATTGCCCAGGCCATACAGGGTCTGCCGGAGCAAAAGGTCAGTCCGCCGGTCAACATGGGGGATGCCGAAGTACTGCTGATGGTCTGCAAGCGCATCGACCCCAACGGCCTGCCCAGCCGGGACGACGTGTCCAGCCGTCTGGAACGGGAAAAACTTGAACGTCTGGCCGACCGCCGTCTGCGCGACCTGCGCCGTCAGGCATTGATCGACGTCCGCCTGTAACACCCCTGCGACCGTCTGTCCCGCTCGACAGACCCAACCGGCAGGAAAAGGAGGTTCCACCATGTCTCGTATGCCAAAGCTGCCCCTTGCCGTCACCATGGGCGAGCCTGCCGGGATCGGCGGGGACATCCTGCTGAAAGCCTGGGTCGAGCATGGTGGTGCCCTGCCGCCCTTTTTCGTCATTGATGAACCGGCCCGTCTGATCGGTCTGGCCCGTCGTCTGGGCCTTGAGGTGCCGGTCAGGGAAATCACCACCCCCGCCGAAGCCCGCGACACATTCCATCAGGCCCTGCCGGTGCTGGCGCAGTCGCTGGCAACGTCGGTCATCCCCGGTTCACCCGATCCCCGCAATGCCCCGGCAGTGATCGCCTCGATCGACCGGGCGGTTGCCCTGACTCTGGGCGGTGAGGCCGCTGGCGTGGTGACCCTGCCGATCTCCAAGCACATCCTGCATCAAGGGGGCTTCACCCACCCCGGCCATACCGAATACCTCGCGGAACTGGCACAAAAGGCCGGGCACCCTGCTGTTGCCCCGATCATGATGCTGTCCTGTGATGCGGTCAAAGTGATCCCGGTGACAGTCCATCTGTCCCTGCGCGATGCCATCGTCTCGCTGACCAGCGAAGCCATTGTCACTGCCGGTCGGCAGGTTGCCCAGTCCCTGCGGGATTTCTTTGCCCGTCCGAATCCCCGTCTGGCGGTGGCCGCCCTTAATCCGCACGGCGGAGAAAACGGCGACATGGGCCGCGAGGAAATCGACATCATCGCCCCGGCGGTAGCGCAATTGCAGGCCGAAGGCATTGATGCCTTTGGACCGACCCCGGCCGATACCCTGTTCCATCCCGAAGCCCGTGATGGCTATGATGCCTGCCTGTGCATGTATCATGATCAGGCCCTGATCCCGATCAAGACCATTGATTTCCATCACGGAGTCAATGTCACCCTCGGGCTGCCGTTCATCCGCACGTCGCCGGACCATGGCACCGCCTTCGGGATTGCCGGCAGCGGCAAGGCCAACCCGTCCAGCTTTGTTGCCGCCCTGCGACAAGCCGCCGAAATGGTGATCCGCCACGAGCGGGCCGTCCTGGCCGCCGAGCGGGCTGCGGCACACACCCCGTCCTGATCTTTCCTGTTCTCCCACACGAGTCCCAGTCCCGATGAGCGATCAAAATCCGTCAACGCCGTCTCCCCTTCCCCCGTTGCGCGACGTGATCGCAGCCCATGGGCTCAGTGCGAAAAAACAGCTCGGCCAAAACTTCCTGTTTGACCTCAACCTCACCGGTCGCATCGCCCGGGGCGCAGGCACGCTGGAGGAAGGCACCTGCATCGAAGTCGGCCCCGGCCCCGGCGGGCTGACCCGTGCACTGCTGGATAACGGTGCCCGGCGGGTGATTGCCATCGAGCGGGACGAGCGGACCCGCCCGATTCTGTCGGAGATACAGGCAGCCTACCCCGGTCGCCTTGAGGTCATCGAAGGCGACGCGCTCGAAATCCAGGCCCACACCCTTGGCGAGGCCCCTCGCCGGATCGTCGCCAACCTGCCCTATAACGTCGGTACCGTCCTGCTGTTCCAGTGGTACCGCCACATCACCGACTTTGAATGTCTGGTGGTGATGCTGCAAAAGGAAGTGGTGGACCGTCTGGCCGCCCAGCCCCGGACCAAGGACTATGGCCGCCTGTCGGTGATGACCCAATGGCTGTGTACGGTCGAACCGCTGTTTGACGTTAACCCCCGCGCCTTCACCCCGCCGCCGAAAGTGACCTCGACAGTTGTCCGCCTGACACCGCGCCCGCAGCCTTTGGTTCCCTGCCGCTTTGATGTCATGGAAGCTGTTGTGGCTGCGGCCTTCAACCAGCGCCGCAAGATGCTGCGCGCCAGCCTCAAGGGGCTGTCAGGCCGTTATCCCGGTATGCCTTCGCCCGAAGAGCTGTGTGCCAAGGCAGGCATTGAACCGACGATGCGGGCCGAGGAGCTGAGCGTGGTGGACTTCTGTATGTTGACATGTACCTTGGAACCATTTACCGACCCCACCCGGAATGCGTAGAGTACAACCGCATATGAAACCCTGTATATGCAAGACAGCGCCTTTCCCGGGGACATAAGACGCAGGGCAGACAGGAACGAGAATGGTTGCTACTTATTTCTATACGTACGTCACGGTTCAGATCGCGATCGTCGAACCGGTCCTGCGACAGGCCGTGCGTAGCAACCTGTATCATCTGGGCTGCCGCGAAATCAGCTTCACCAATGACCTGAGCGTCCTGCGCGAACGCCTGGACTCGGCCCCCTGTGACCTGCTGATGCTACAGGCCGATATCGGCAGCCCCAGAACGGCCCCGGCCATGGTGAACGCCATCCGCCACGGGGAACTGGCCTCCAATCCGTTCCTGCCGGTCGTCGCGGTAACCCACAATCCGACGGCGGAACAGGTCAAGGCCCTGGTTGATGCCGGTGTCGATGACATTTTGCCCTACCCGTGGAGCGAGAGCTACGTCGATGCCCGGCTGGAAAACCTGATCCACAATCGCAAACCGTTCGTGGTGACCTCGGACTACATCGGGCCGGACCGGCGCCAAAAGAGCCGCGACGAGGCCAACGCCGCCATGGTCAAACCCTTTACCGTGCCCAACCCGCTGAAGGCCAAAGCCCTTGACCGGCTCAGCAACGCCACCCTCGAAGACCAGATCCGCGCCATGGCCCAGCGGGTCAGCATCGACAAGATTTTGCGGCTGGCAGAACTCTGCATCCGCCTTGCGGGCGAAATCACCGCGCTGGGGGCCGCAGGCCAGCAAAGCAGCTCGGTGGCCCGCAATGGCCTCGCCCGCCTGTCTGACGCAAGCCGCGCCCTGATCCGCCGTGCTGGCGACAGCAGCTATGCCCGTGCCTGCACCAATATCAACACCCTGCACCGCACCGCGCAGGTGATGCTGCAGGCCATTGATTCCGGTGTGGAACCCGAACTGCAACTGCTGGAACGACTGGCGTTGCAGGCGGTGCACGACTTTGGGGTCAATCCCAACCTGTTCCATGCCCCCCTGACGCAAGATGTGATCAAAAAGCGTATCTCCGCCACCAAAGGTGCCTGACAGCTCTCCGGTGGGGAGCACAGCGGTGTGGCGAAAAAGCAATTCCCACTTTTTCTCATGATGCTTTAGAATAGCCTCACGGATGCCATAACAATCCCCCCCGCCATACCGCGCCGACAAGAGCGCCCGGGGACGGGATGGTGCCGTATGACAGCCGTCATGGCTCAGGGAGGAGAAAGCACCATGACAGTACGGACGCACGGCCATGCTTGAGCAATCCATGGCCCCCCCCCACAGCAAGATCCTGATTGCGGACGATCACCCGCTGTTCCGCGATGCCCTGCAGCAAGTGGTTGATCAGGCATTCCCGGACGCCGCTGTACTGGAAGCCAGCACCCTCGACGAAGCGATGATCATCGCCGCCCATGATGACCTTGATCTGTTGCTGCTCGACATCAACATGCCGGGCATGAACGGATTCAACGGCCTGATCGCCCTGCGCAATGCCGTTCCGGCCACGCCGATCGTGGTGGTTTCAGCCGACGAGGAACGGGAAACCATCCAGCAGGCCCTGACCCTTGGCGCTGCGGGTTTCATTCCCAAATCGATGGCCAAAGCCAGCATGGTGCAGGGGCTGCACGAGGTGATCAGCGGCAAGGTCTATATGCCGGTTGACCTCAGTGCTCCGCTCACCCGTGGCCAGATGATGATTGATGATGATTTCCAGCAAGGCTATGCCGCCCTGACCGGCCAGCAACGGCGGGTGCTGGAAATGCTGGTCCTCGGCAAGTCCAACAAGGTGATTGCCTTTGAACTGGATATTGCCGAAAGCACTGTAAAGGCGCATGTTTCGGCCATCTTGCGCAAGCTGCGCGTCAACAGCCGAACGCAGGCCGTGCTGAATGCCAGCAAAATGCTGGGGACGGTCCGGGCGATGCCATCCCTGTGAAGGGGCGGCGCAGAAACAGGCGAGGAACAGTCATGGCGACGGGAAAACTCCCGGTGTCCTTGCGGGGCATGACCACCGCCCTGCTCAGCATTGGGGCTGGAATTGCGCTGGCCGGGGCCATCTGGGCTGCGGCGGCGCTTCTGTTCGAAACTCCCTTTCCGGCCTTGCCGGATGCACCGCCGCGTGCCTTTGCCTGGCTGACGCTGGCGGGGGGCCTGATCCTGACGCTGGCAATGATTGCCGTGCAGGTCTGCCTGCAGCAACATTTCCGCAGCCTGGAACGGTTGCGGGCGGCGCTGTTGATTGCCTCGGCCAACCCGGATGGGCGCCTGCCCGCCTTTCCGGCCCTGAAACACCTGCCCTTGCGCCGCGAGGCCGACCGCCTGCGCCATGCCGCTGAAATCCTGATCAGCCGTCGCCTGTTCCCCAATGCCACCACCGACGAACGGCTGCGCGCCGTTCTGGGGGCGATCGACGAAGGCATTCTGGTGGTCACTGAACACGGGCAGATCAGCCTGACCAACACCGCCGCCAAAACCATGCTGGGTGAAGACCGCCTGCATCTGGGGGCGTCGGCCTTTGCCTGCTTTGAGCGCCTGCAACTGGTCGGAGCCATCGAGCAGGCCCGAAGCGCCAGTGGCCCCATTTCGTGGACATTGGCGGATGTGGACGGAACGCATTACACCGCCCGCATCACCCATTTGCGCGGCCACTCGGGGACGGTGATCCGCCTCAGCCCCGATGCCAGCCAGCGGGCCCGACCGCCTGCCCCGGTGGCCCACGCCCCCCGTCCGGCGCTGTCGCTGGTGGCAGCATCGGACAGCAACGGCCCGACCAGTGTCCCGGCCCTCCCCCGTGAACGGCCCACCCTGCGCTGCTTTAACAACGACGAAGACATTGCCAGCCGGGCCATCGCCGCCTCTATGGGGACAACCACCCCCAGCGAGTGGGATCTCAGCCTGCATGATCGCCCGGCCCCCGATGTGAATGACCCGTCCCCCCTGTTGATCCCCCGCGATACCCCGCTGGAAGACCTGCCGGTGCTGGTCTTTGATGCCGAAACCACCGGGCTGGATGTCAAAGGCGACCGGCTGGTGCAGGTCGGCGGCGTCCGCCTGCACGGGGCACGGATTTTCCATGTCGCCACCATTGACCGCCTGATCAATCCACAGCGCCCCATCCCCCCTCATGCCACTGCCATTCACGGTATCAGCAATGACATGGTGCGTGATGCGGCCCCCTTCACCGAGGTTTGGGAAGCGCTGGAACCCCTGTTCCGGGGTGCGGTGGTGATCGGCCACAATATTGGCTTTGATATTGCCATGGTCCGGCGGGAATGTGGGTTGGCGGGCCTTCCATTCATCCAGCCCCCCACCCTCGATACGGTCCTGCTGGCCAGCCTGCTGTTGCCTGCGGGGTCGGCCCTGACTCTGGACCGGGTGGCCGAGGCACTGGAGGTTGACATCCACGGACGCCACACCGCTCTGGGGGATGCCCTGGTGACAGCAGACGTCTACGTCCGCCTGCTGCCGCTACTGGAAGCCGCCGGGGTCCATACCTATGCCGAAGCCTATGCCTTCAGCCGCAAGGCAACCCAATTGCTGGCCCGCCAGCAGGCGATGGGCTGGTAAGACGGTTTTTACAGGGGTTTCAAACGCCGCATCAGCAGAGGCATCACTTCGACCGCCATGATCCCGCCTAAAATCAGCGCCGCGCCGCTGATTTGCAGGCCATTCATCCGCTCGCCCAGCACGATCGCGGCGGCAATGGCGGCAAACAGCATCTCGGAACTGAGGATGATCGCCGCTGCCGCCGGGTGGGTGTGACTCTGGCCCACCACCTGCAGGGTAAACGCCACCCCGACCGACAGCAGGCCGGTATAGGCCAGTTCAAACGTCGAGGCTTGAAAAGCGGCCAGCGTCGGCGCCTCGATGATGGCCCCGCTGACAATCCCCAGCACACCGGCCAGAGCGAACTGTGATACCGCCAGCCGCAGAGGACTTTGGGTCCGCGCGGCCACGATCCCGACCACCGTTACATGACAGCCCCAGAACAGGGCCCCGACCAGCACCCACAGGTCACCGGTGCCAAAGGCCGTCAGCGAGGCATTGTTGAGCAGAAACGCCCCAAAGGCGGTACAGGCCGCCGCAGGCCACACCACCCAGTAGGGCCGCTTTTTGAACACCAGCAACGCCAGCACCGGCACAATCGGCACATAGAGAGCGGTCAGGAAACCGGCATTGGAGACGGTGGTCAGAATGATCCCCACCTGCTGGGCATAGGACCCGGCAAACAGCGCCAGCCCACAAACAGCAAACCCCAGCCAGTCGCCCACGGAGAACGATCCCCCTTGCTGCCGACCTTCCCGCCAGGCAAACGGCGCCACCACCAGCGCCCCGATCAGGAAGCGGGTACCGGTGAAGGTCAACGGGCCAACGCCATTATGGAGCTGGGCAGTCCCGTCGGCGCCGACAAAGGCCAGCTTTTGGGCGACGAAGGCCGTCCCCCAGATAAAGGCGGTCAGCAAAAGCAGCAGGTTGGCGGTCATGCGAGACATGGTGGGGGAACCATCGGCTGGAGGATCGTGCAGGGCACGCGATCAGGTTACACACAGGACAGGCAGGTTACAAAAAGGACAGGTGCCGTTTTTACCTGAACTTCACGGAGAATGCATTGTCAGAAAACAGGGAGGAAAATCTGGACGCCGCCCGCCAAATCCCGCTTGATGGATGCTCTCTTTCGTTCACTCTGGACCAGCGTGCGGTAAATGTGACGAAGGCACGCTGGTCTAACCTTTTGGCGCGCCGCATTGTTGTTGCGAAAACCGGTTCCCACTTTTCGCACAATACTCTAAAGGAGCCTTCCCCGTGACCACCCCGTCCTTTTGCCTGAACGGCCCTTCACGCCCCGCCGCCTCGGGCCAGACCGACAGCGCCGTTGTTTTCCTGCACGGCTATGGCGCCGATGGCAACGACCTGATCAGCCTCGCCCCCTATTTTGCCCGCCAGTTGCCGAATACGGCCTTTCACGCCCCCGACGCCCCCGAAGAATGCGAAATCTCGGCCTTCGGGCGACAGTGGTTTTCGCTCAACGACTATGACCCCGAGCTGCTGCGCCGGAACCCGCATACCTTCGCCGCTGCCATGGATACCTTGTACAGCGGCACGGCTCAGGCGGCAGATCGTCTCAACCAGTATCTGGAGGAACTCTGCACCGCCTATCAGATCGGCCATCAAAAGCTGGCGTTGATCGCTTTCTCGCAAGGCTCGATGATGGCCCTGCATGTCGCCCTGCGTCACGCCGAGCCGGTCGCTGGTGTGGTCACCTTCTCCGGGGCGCTGACCGGAGCCAGCCGTCTGGCCGCCGAGATCACCGCCCGCCCGCCGGTCCTGCTGGTTCACGGCGAGCAGGACGACATCCTGCCGGTACGGGCGCTGGCTCTGGTCGAAGACGCCCTGACCGCAGCAGCGGTTCCCCACGACGTCCTCCGCCGCCCCCGTTTGGGGCACGGCATTGATGAGGTTGGCGTCGAGCGGGCGATTGCCTTTTTGACGCCGCGCCTGCGTTAACGCCGGACCACCAGCGCCACCCCGGCCATCGCCACCGCCATGCCCCCCAGAGCCATCAGGCCCAGACGCTCGTCGAACAGACCCCAGGCGATCAGGGCGGTGACGGGGGGCACCATGTACAGAAAGCTCGCCACCTGAGCCACCGCCCCCCGGCGGATCATCACCATCAACAGGCTGATCGCCCCGATCGACAGCACGAACACCAGCCACAGGACGGCAAAGATGAACTCGTGGCTCCAGTGGATCTCCATCGTTTCGAGGGACAGCGCCGCCACCCCGTTCACCGCCGCAGCAGCAAGATACTGAATCGCCGTACCGGTGCGCAGCTCCATCCCGCTACAGAATTTCTTCTGGTACAAGGTGCCAACGGTCATCGCCAGCAAGGACGCCGCCGCCAGGGCAAAGCCGCTCCAGCTCAGGCCGACATGGTTGGCGGCCAGCAGCTTTTCCAGCACCACCAGCACTACCCCGCACAGGCCGAGCAAAAAGCCGATCCACTGGCGACCGCTGACCCGCTCGCCCAGAAACGGCCCGACCGCCACCGCCGTCAACAGTGGCTGCAAGCCGACCACCAGCGAGGTCAACCCCGCCGACAGGCCGTGCGCAATGGCGAGAAAAACACCCCCCAGATAGATCGCATGGACCAGCACCCCGGACACCGCGATATGCCCGGCCAGCCGCCAGTTCGGCCAGCGCGCCCGGCTGAGGATGGCAAACGGCACCAGCAGGACCACCAGCAGCAGATAACGCACCTCCAGAAAGGTCAGTGGCTCGGCATAGGGCAGCCCGAACTTGGCGCCGATAAAGCCGGTGGACCACAGCAGCACGAACAGCAGCGGCATCAACGACAGATACCACGCCGGAGAGGCGGTCGGAGAAGCAGACGACACAAAAGCCTCCATCACGGCAGGATCACGGGGAGCGTCTGATGCTGGTACAGGGCCACGTCAGGAGCCGCAAGAGCGAGAAAGGGGGAGCCCGATAAAAAATCACAAAAAAACGCAGATAACCTATTGACGCCCCCCTCGATTTCCTCTAAAAACCGGCTCCTCAGCCAAGCCCGACAGGGCGAACGTACTGCTACGGAGCGGTGGGTGAGTGGCTGAAACCAGCAGTTTGCTAAACTGTCGTACTTGGTAACAGGTACCGAGGGTTCGAATCCCTCCCGCTCCGCCACAAAAAGCCGTTTGTCTCCAGCAGACAGACGGCTTTTTTGTTGCCTGAGACAAACATCACCGTATCAGGTCGGTACCGTGTGCCCTAGAGCATTGTGCGAAAATTGGGAACCGGTTTTCGCATAAACAATGCGACAGAACAAAAGCTTAGAGCAGTAAGCGCAAAAGCGGTTCCGGTTTTGTGCAAAACAAGAACCACTTTTGCGCTCACTGCTCTAGAAGAAGCTCTCTTCGTCGCCGCCGCCAAAGTCAGCCATGCCGTCAAGGAAGCCTGCGCCTTCTTCGGCCACCGGGGCAACGCTGTCGGTGACAGCGGTGGCGGCTTCGGTCACGCTGGCCGCCGCATCACCGGCGAACATCGAGGACAGGGCGTTGCCCAGCATCACGCCACCGGCAACGCCGACGGCGGTCTGCATCGCACCAGCCAGAAAGCCGCCGCCCTGCGGGGCCGGGTTGAACGGGCGACCCTGCTGTCCATATCCGGGCTGTCCATAGCCGGGCTGCCCGTAGCCCTGCTGATAGGCTTGCTGCGGCTGCGGCTGCGGGCGACGCGGGGCGCTGGAACCACCACCGAACAGGCTGCTGAGGAAGCCACCGCTGGCGGCCGGGCGGCTGGCCAGTTCCTGTTCGAGCTGTTCAACGCGGGCGGTCAGGGCCTGCAGGGCCTGTTCCTGCATCACGATGGCCTGAGCCATGTAATACGGGGCGTTCGGCAGGGCGGTGACCTTGTCGCGGATCAGGGCCAGGGCTTCGCGTTCGGGCATCTGGCCAGAGCTGACAGAGGTGCGTTCGGCCTGTTCCAGTTTGCCGAACAGTTGTTCAATCATTTCACGTTCAGCAGAGTTCATGGTGTCCTCGGTCTGTCTTTCTGTGGGGATCGGTTCTTTTGGGAACCGGTCGATGAACAGACTGTAATGTTTTTCTTGTGATAGGTCTAATTGATATGTAGTGAATTTTTGATAGGTATAAACTATCAGTGTGGCCGAAAGAAAAGCCCGCACCAGAGGCACCCGGTGCGGGCCAAGAGACGAGGGGACCGTTGCAGCAGTAACGTCCCTCAAGCTCTTTATCAGCGATAGGCTGTTAACACTTGATGAATAAGCTAAATATAGATCCCATCCTTCATCCGGTATAGGTCAAAAGGATGGTGATTCCAATAACAACAACACCCTGCCATGCCGGAAACACGGCAGTGGCAGGGTGCAGAGTTGGGGAAAATTTCCCGAAGACCCGCAAATTTATTGGATCGACTGGGTCATTTCGGCGCGAATCTGCTGACGCAGGACATCAATCGACACCCGATCGCTGCCATTCTGCACATGCCAGAAGGTCCAGCCGTTGCAGGCCGGTGCCCCCTGAACGGCAGCGCCCACCTGATGGATCGAGCCACGATGTTCGCTGCTGATGATGGTGCCATCGGCATGGACGCGGGCGGTAAAGCGGCCCGAGGCGTCGGTCAGCAGCGCACCGGGTTGCAGCATGCCGCGTTCGACCACTGCCCCGAACGGCACGCGCGGTTCGGTGCGCTTGGACGGGGTCAGCAGCAACTGCTTGTCTTCGATTTCCTCGACGGCAGCAATGCGGCGACGGGCGGCAGCGATATAGCCGGGGTCCTGTTCGATGCCGATGTAATGACGGCCCAGACGCTTGGCAGCCGCACCGGTGGTGCCGGTGCCAAAGAACGGGTCCAGCACCACGTCACCCGGCTGGGTCGAGGCCATCAGCACCCGGTACAGCAGGCTTTCCGGCTTCTGGGTCGGATGCAGCTTGCCGCCATCATCGCTTTTCAGGCGTTCGGCGCCAGTACACAGCGGCAGGGCCCAGTCAGAGCGCATCTGCGTGCCGTCATTCAGCTGCTTCATGGCGTCGTAATTGAACATGTACTTGGCGTCGGGCGACTTGGCGCACCACACCAGCGTTTCGTGGGCGTTGGTAAAGCGCGTGCCACGGAAATTCGGCATCGGATTGGTCTTGTGCCACACCACGTCGTTGAGCACCCAAAAGCCCATGTCCTGAAGGGCAGCCCCGACGCGGAAAATGTTGTGGTACGACCCGATGACCCACAGGCCACCGTCGTCTTTCAGCACCCGGCGGGCGGCAGCCAGCCACTCGCGGGTGAATTTGTCGTAGGCGGCGATGCTTTCGAACTTGTCCCAGGCATCATCAACGCCATCGACGCGCGAATTGTCCGGGCGGTGCAGTTCACCGCCAAGCTGCAGGTTGTACGGCGGATCCGCAAAAATCAGATCAACGCTCTTTTCCGGCAGGGAATTCATGATCTCGATGCAATTCCCCGCATGGATTACATCGGTCTTGATCGGCGCAGCCTGCTTGGCGGCGGAAGCCACCTTGCGAGAGGTTTTGCGCGGGGCCTTGGCAGGCGCGGTGGTCGAAGCTTTGCGGGGCATGGCGTTCTAACTGTTGTTCATGGGGCAAGGGAATCGTTTTCCCTCGAACCGAGTCGCACGTCAAGAGTCGTTGCGACTCGGCATGAATCCACCGAGTCGCATTTTAGGGTCCCAAAGCATGTCTGCATCACAGTATTTTGTGGAAAAGCAAGGCCAAAGGCACACGGGATAGCGGGTCTGTGACAAAAGAGTCACAGCAATAAAAAACAGATTTTCAGGAATCATGCCGAGTCGCTCCGAGTCGCGAACGGGTGTTTTTGCGACTCTGGGCGATGGTTCAGAATGTGAAGCGGCTCGCGTCGCAGGGGGCTTGAGCGAAAACCGCTACCCACGTTTCGTATGATGCTCTGGGCTTTTGTATTGCCGCGTTGTTTTTGCGAAAACCGGTTCCCACTTTTCACACAACGCTCTGGCCTTTTGTTCTGTCGCGTTGTTTTTGCGAAAACCGGTTCCCACTTTTCACACAACGCTCTATACCCGAAAGGGAACACCATATCGACCGCCTGTCTGGCGTGGGGGAGTTGCGTCTATGTCCGATACCCTGTCGTTGCTTGACGACCTGATTACCGCCGCCCGCAAGGCCGGAGCCGATGCCGCCGATGCCCTGTTGCTGGAAGGGCGCTCGATTTCGGTAGGGTGCCGGTTGGGCAAACTCGAGACGCTGGAGAGCTCGGAAGGTGGGGATATCGGTTTGCGGGTGCTGATCGGCACCCGCACCGCCATTGTTTCCTCAGCGGACCGCAGCAAGGCGGCGCTGGCCGAGCTGGTCGAGCGGGCCGTTGCCATGGCCCGTCTGGTCCCCGAGGACCCCTATGCCGGTCTGGCTGATCCTGAACAGATTTTCCGTGGTCCGTACCCCGAAATTGACCAGTTCGATCCGACCGAGCAAACCGCCGAACAGCTGATTGCCGCCGCCACGCTGGCCGAACAGGCGGCGATGTCGGTCAAAGGCGTGACCAATTCCGAAGGCGCCGAAGCCGGTTGGGGCCACTACACGGTGTCGCTGGTCGCTTCGAACGGTTTTTCCTGCTGCTATCCGTCGTCTGGTTCATCGCTGTCGGTGGCGGTGCTGGCCGGGGATGCCGAACAGGGGATGGAACGCGATTACGATTATACCTCGGCGGTGTATGTCGGTGATCTGCGCACCCCCGAAGATGTCGGGCGCAGTGCTGGCGGACGGGCCGTGCGGCGGGTGGGGGCCCAGCGGGCCAAGACCTGCAAGGTGCCGGTGATCTTTGACAACCGCGTTGCCCGTGGTGTGGTTGGTCATCTGCTGGGGGCAATCAGCGGCCCGTCGGTGGCGCGGGGCACCACGTTCCTGAAGGACTCCCTCGGGCAGCAGATTTTTGCCCCGAACATCTCGATCATCGAAGACCCGCACCGGGCGCGCGGGGCCCGCTCCAAGCCGGTGGATGCCGAGGGGCTGGCAACGGTGCGCCGCAAGCTGATTGATCAAGGCGTGCTGACCACCTGGTTGCTTGATTTGCGCTCGGCCCGCCAGTTGGGGATGACCCCGACCGGCCACGCCGCCCGTGGAACCTCGTCGCAGCCGTCACCCTCGCCGGGGAACGTCTGGCTGGAAGCTGGCGAGCGTTCGGTGGTCGACATGATCGGCGAGATCGAGCAGGGCTTTTATGTCACCGAAGTGTTCGGGCAGGGCGTCAACGGCGTGACCGGCGACTATTCGCGCGGGGCGTCGGGCTTCTGGATCGAGGACGGTGAGCTGACGGTGCCGGTCAATGAAATGACCATCGCCAGCAATCTGAAGGACATGTTCCTCAGTCTGGAAGCCGCCAGCGATCTGGACATTCAGCACGGCACCGATGCACCGTCGGTGCGGGTGGCGGCGATGACGGTGGCCGGGGCCTGAGAACAATAAAGAAAACCCCGCAGACATGGTTCCTGTCTGCGGGGTTTTTTACGGTGTGCGGTGGTCAGGCTTACCGCATCGAGAACAGTTCCTGATGGAACTTACGACCAACGTTCAGGCCCTTGCTGGCAAAGTCGCGGCGCAGGCTGAGGCCGAAGCCCGCCGGGCCGCAGAACCACAGGCTGGCCTGCTGCCATTCACCGACCGTGGTGCGGATTTTGTCGCCATCCAGCAGGCCATCCTGCGGCGTGACCAGCAGGTGCAACCGGACACCGGCGGCGCTGGCAGCGGCTTTCAGGCGGGCAATCACCCCGTCATCGGCTTCGGCGGCGCAGTGGAAGAAATCGATCTGCTTGCCGCTGTCCGGGCTTTTGGCCAGTTGCTCGAGGCGGGCGAGGAACGGGGTCAGGCCGATGCCGCCCGAGACCCAGATTTGCCGTGGGCTGCGATCTTCGAAGGTGAAGCGGCCATAGGGGCCTTCGACTGTGACCGGCTGGCCGATGGTCAGTTTTTGTTGCAGGCGGCGGGTGTGGTCGCCCAGTTCCTTGACCATGAAGGTCAGGCGCGGCGTGCTGGCATCCCACGCCGAGGCAATGGTGTAGGGGTGCGGGCCTTCCGACGGATCGGACATGGCAAAGGCGAACTGTCCCGCCTGATGGCCGGGCCAATTGGCCGGAACCTCGACGTCGATTTCCAGCGTGCGCATGGTCGGGTGATAGCGCAGGTCGCGGATGGTGCCGTTGACTTTGCGGTCACGGGCAACCCGGCGCAGCAGGACGATCACCGCCGCAACGACCCCACTGGTCAGCAACACGCCCATCACCGCGCCCAGCGGCGTGGCCCAATAGGAAAACTTCAGCAGGACGGCGGCATGGAATGCCAGCACCAGATAGGTGACGGCGAGCAGACGGTGAGTCTTGAAGAACAGGCGGTAGGGGAACCATTTGATCAGCGCCAGTACCATCAGGGCGGCGGCACCGTAGAAGGCCCACTCCCCGACATCTTCGGCAAAGCCGCGCAGCGAGGACAGAGCCGCTTCAACCGTGCCGCTTTCCAGTTGCGGGCGCGGGCCGCGCTGGGGGCGTTCCAGCAGGCCCAAACCAACCGCCCACTTCGGACCCTTGGCCCACAGCCAGTGGGTGACCGACAGCACCAGCGCCGAGATTCCCAGCCATTTGTGCAGGCGATACATCTTGTCGAGGCCGCCAATCCAGCCTTCCAGCCAGCGGGGCCGCAGGGCGAGGATCATGATGACGCTCATGCACCCCATGGCGAGGATGCCGAAATATTGCACCATGTTGCCGCGCAGGGAGAAAAACGGGGCGAAGGTATAGGCGTTCGGCTCAAAGACCAGCCACAGGATGCTAAGGGCAATCAGGCTGCCCCATAGGGAAATATGCAATCTGGACATCATACTGCTCTGTAAAACCGCACGGCTCGATGCGGCCTGACCGGTCTTCTGCCAATCAGGGGCATGGCACGGATGCGTTGGGTGTCAGGCTATCCTGACGAGAATTTAATCCGCCGCATCTGAACTTGTGATGAACTGAGCCTGTCGGAACCAAAAAAATGGGGCCTCTGCGCCGGGCGCAAGAGGCCCTGTGGGTCAGGCCGCCAATTGGCAACGGCGCAGGAAATCGTGCGTTACGGCAATGGTTTGGTCGGGTTGCTCCAGATGCGGGATATGGCCGCAGCCGGGCAGCAGGGCTGCCACGGGCGGGCAGGTGGGGGTGCCTTGGGTAATGCCGGCCACAATGTCTTCGACCTGCTGGAGGGTGCCGTACTGGTCGTCTTCGCCCTGGATGACCAGTGTCGGGCAGGTGATGCGCGGCAGGCAGGGGCGCATGTCAAAGCTGGCAAATTCCGGCTTCAGCCAGGTGTCGTGCCAGCCGCGATAGACTGCCTCGGTTTTGTCGCCGTGATAGCGGGCCAGTTTGGCGGGCAGGTTGCCGCCGTCGCTGCCTGCCTGCCACAGCGTGCCAAAGGCGCGAATTCCGGCAACGGTGATCTGTTCGAGGATCACATGGGCGGCCAGCGAGACAGCAGCGGCGGTCGGATGGCGGGCGGCAAAGTACAGCGCAATCGACCCGCCGTCGGAGTGCCCGAACAGAATCGGCGGCGTGGTGATCCCGGCGGCATTCAGGCAGGCGGGGAGCCAGTCTTCACCCTGTTCGCGCAGGTAATCGGGGGTACGGTCGGCGGGTAGAGGGTCGGAGCCGCCATAGCCGATGCGATCAAAGACATAACCCCGCAGGCCAAGGGTGGCGCACAGGGTTTGCGGAAAGCTTTTCCATTGTCCGATCGAGCCAAGGGCCTCGTGCAGAAAGACCACCGTCGGGCTGTCGGGGCGGACAGTCTGCGGGGTCAGGTGACGGCCCAGCAGCCGGTGGCCGTGGACGGTGACCACCTGATCGTGGCTGGTAACAGGGGACGAAAGCACAGTCATGGCATGCCTTGTGTGGGGAGGGCATCGTGCAGATGCTCTGGTGGATCCATGGGCCGGATCAGCAATGATAGTGGCAGGAAGTTACCGCCGAAACAAATGTCGGCGTGGGCGAGGGCCTCCCATTTTTCAGGGCTGTCGTTACGTCAGGGTTGACGGGCAGGGCGGAAACCGACACCATACCTACCAGTAGGTATGGTAATCCGTGCAAAGGAACCGGCATGTCTTCTCCCCCAGTGGCGGCTGCACCCGCTGAGTCTGCCCCTGTCGAGAATGCTCCTTCAGCCTGGCTGTTGGGGGTATTGGGCCTGCTGGCGACCTTTACCGCCATCGGTCTGGGGCGCTTTTCCTTCACGCCGCTGATGCCGATGCTGGTGGCCGAAGGCACCGGGACATCGGTGGCGGTGACGCAAGGGGCGGCCTGGATGATGGCGGGCTACACCGTTGGCGCACTGGTGGCGGCCCCGTTGGGGCGGCGGTGGGGTGGGCGGCCTCTGGTCCGGCTGTCGCTGCTGGTCATTCTGCTGGCGTTGGCGCTGGAGTCCCTGCCGCTGTCGCTGGCGATGCATATTGTGTTGCGTGCCCTGTGCGGTGTCTTTGGGGCGGTGATCATGGTGCTGGGACCGTCGCTGGTTTTGCGCAGTGCCTCGGCCAGCGGGCGGGCACGGGTGGCTGGCCTGACTTATACCGGCATCGGGGCCGGGACATTGGTCTCGGGGGCTTTGGTGCCGCTGACCGGAACCGTGTCGTCGGCCTCGCTGGCGCTGGCCGGGTTGGCCGTGCTGGCGGTGATTGCCAGCCTGTGGTTTCCCGTTGGGCCGCCGCAGGCTGCCGCCAGTGGAGTGCCCGGTGGGGGCAAACGCTCTGCCTCTGTTGTGGCTGTTACGATTGCCTACGCCATTTCCGGGTTTGCCTATATTCCCCATACCGCCCTGTGGGGAAACTTTGTCGCGCAGGAACTGGGGCGGGGGGTGGTGCTGGCCGGGCATCACTGGATGCTGTTCGGCATCGGGGCAATCAGCGGCCCGCTGATCCTGTCGCGCGTCGCCCAGTGCTGGGGGGTGCGGCCGACGCTGGTGGCGGTGATGGCGACCAAAAGCCTGATGGTGAGCTTGCCGTGGCTGTCGCAGTCGCCGCTTGCCCTCAGTGTGTCAATCACCATGGTCGGTGCGTTCTCTCCCGGCATCGTGGCGCTGGTCTCGGCCCGTCTGGCCGAACTGGGGATTGAGCGACTGGCCGCCCGCTGGGGGCTGGCGACCACCATTTTTGCCATCGTTCAGGCCGCAGGCGGTTGGGCGCATGCGGCGCTGTATGCCCATTTCCACAGTTACCTGCCGCTGTTCCCGATTGCGGGAGCATCGTTGCTGGTTGCCGCCGCACTGGTGGCCTTTATCCAAGGAGAACAGTCGTGAGCCTTCCGTCCCTGTCGCTGTTGCTGTCGTTTGCCTCGCCGTTTGCCAACAAGGTGATGAAAAGCGCCCGTTACCTTGATATCCCGCTGGAGTACATCGAAGAGGCCCCCTATGACAGCACCGAGCGGCTGCTGTCGGCCAATCCGCTGTCAAAGGTGCCTGCCTTGCTGATCGGGGCCTGGCCGGACGGCGGCTCGCCCGAACCGCAGACCATCTTTGACAGTGCGGTGATCTGCCATACGCTGGAACAACTGGCGCAGCAGGTTGGCCGGTCGCAGGAGCTGTTGCCAGCCCGTGGGCCGGGGCGCTGGCGGGCCTTGCGCGACGAAGCCCTGTGCGATGGCATTTCCGAGGCCGCCTTGCTGCTGACCATCGAAGGCCGTCGTCCGCCGGAACAGCAATCAGAAAGCTGGCAGGAGCGTTGGCAGGCTGCCATCTGGCGCGGACTGGCCGATCTGGACCAGCGTCAGGATGAGATTGCTGCCGGGGCGGCCCTGCCGCGCATTGCTTTGGGGGCGGCGCTCGATTACCTCGATCTGCGCCACGCCGACCGCATCGACTGGCGCAGCCGCCATCCGGCGCTGGAGGCTTTGGCTCTGCGGCCGTGAGATCGGGGAGGGTGGGGGAGGCAGTGATGCCTCTCCTGCTTTGTTTGTCCTCTTTGGTGGATTGGCTGATATACTGGGGGCTTGCCATGATCAAAAGGACGCCCGCTTCCGTGCCTGATCCAATCTATGCCCCTCCCGCTGTGTCTGCGCAGTCTTCGGCGCGGGATCGTTTGCTCGCCAGTGCCCAGCGCTTGCTGTGGGAGCTGGGCTATGACGCAATGAGCCCCCGGATGGTGCTGGAGGATTCCGGCGTCGGGCAGGGCAGTCTGTACCATCACTTCAAGACCAAGAAAGACCTGGCCCATGCCGCGCTGGAGGGGATCACCGATAGCCTGATTGCGCGGGCCGATGAGATCTTGCGGGCATCGGAACGCCCGCCGTTGCAGCGCATCAGGGACTGGCTGTCGGTGCCCCGCGATGCCCTGAAGGGCTGCCGGGTCGGGCGGCTGGTCAATGAGCAGGCGATCCACGATGCGGCCATCGGCGATCCGGTGGGACGGTACTTTGTGGCGGTGCAGGCAGCGTTGCGCGATGCGCTGGAGGATGCCCGCCAAACGGGCGAGCTGCGCCCTGACGTTGACGCGGTGGCGGTGGCGGCCATGCTGGTGGCAGCGGTGCAGGGCGGCTATGTGCTGGCGCGGGGCAGTGGGGACCCGGTGGCGCTGCAGGCGGCCTTGAAAGGGGCGTGGCAGCTTTTGGAAGGACTGGCCGGTGAAAAATATCAAAAACAGGGTTGACGTTCTTTTTTTGTTCGCGTAATGTCGCATTATACAGACTGAGGTAATTCTGTCTGGGTCGATTTCACAAAGCCGCCCGCCCGTGTCTCACGGCGGGCGGCTTTGCTTTGTGGAGGAAGATGCGGATGGGGAACGAACAGACCATCCAGCGCAGGGGGCGTGCGGCGGCACAGCGAAAGGCATTTCTGGCGGCGCTGTCCGACGGGCTGAGCGTCAGTGGGGCGGCCCGGCAGGCCGGTGTGGCGCGGGGAACCATGTATTACTGGCGGGAGGAAGACCCCGGGTTTGCGGCAGACTGGAAAGAGGCGGAAGAAGCCGGGGCCGATGCGCTGGAAGACGAAGCCCTGCGGCGGGCGGTGTCGGGATTGGTCGAGCCGGTGTTTTACGGCGGCAAGGAAGTCGGCGAGGTGCGGAAATATTCCGATAGCCTGCTGGTGTTTTTGCTGAAAGCCCGCCGTCCTGACAAATACCGCGATCGGGTCAGCACGGAAGTCTCGGGGCCCCATGGTGGGCCGGTTGAGTTGAGTGACACCGAACGCGAGGCGCGGATCCAGTCCTTGCTGGCGCTGGCAGCCGAACGATCGGGGGCGAAACAGGGGTTCTGATCATCAGGTTGGTTTTCCGCCAACGTCCGCGTGTGATGAGAGCTTCATCATGGCGGGCTTTTTGTTGTCCCGATGGGGTGAAAACGAGACACCAAGATGAAGAGCGACAGTGTGAAGCACCTGCTCGCCCACCTGACCCCCGATGAGCTGGCCGAGCTGGACAGCCTGCTGACGGTGGGCAAGGTGTGGATGCCGCTGCCGGGGCCGCAGGCGGTGGCCTATGACAGCCGGGCCGATGTGATCGGCTACGGCGGGTCTGCTGGCGGCGGGAAAACCGATCTGGCCCTGGGGATGGCGCTGACGAAACACACCGTCAGCGCCATTTTTCGTCGCGAGGCGACCCAGTTGCACGGGATCATTGAACGCCTTGCCGAGCTGCGGCAGGGCCGTGACGGCTATAACGGTTCGGAAAAAATCTGGCGTCTGGGTGATGGCAAGCGGATCGAGTTCGGATCAGCCCCCAATGCGGGCGATGAAACCCGCTATCAGGGTCGCCCGAAAGACCTGTTGGTGATCGACGAGGCAACCAACTTTCTGGAACAGCAGGTTCGCTTTCTCATGGGCTGGGTGCGCACCACCATCCCCGGCCAGCACTGCCAGACGTTGATGACCTTCAACCCGCCGACCAATGCCGACGGGCAATGGATCATCGCCTTTTTTGCCCCGTGGCTGGACCGCACACACCCCAACCCGGCGCAGGCCGGAGAGGTGCGCTGGTTCGCCAGCCTGGACGGGCGCGACGTGGAACTGACCAGCCCCGAGCCGTTCAGCCACAACGGCGAACTGATCAAGCCGCAGTCGCGCACCTTCATTCCGTCGCGCATCACCGACAACCCCTATCTGATGGGAACCGGCTACATGGCAACGCTGCAATCTTTGCCCGAGCCGTTGCGCTCGCAGATGCTGCACGGCGACTTTACCGCCGGGCTGGAGGATGACGCCTATCAGGTGATTCCGTCGGCGTGGGTGATCGCGGCACAGGACCGTTGGCAGCCGCGTGATGTGTCCGGCAAAGGTCCGATGGACAGCATGGGGGTGGACGTGGCGCGTGGTGGGCGCGATGAGACAGTGATCGTCCGCCGTCACGGGGCATGGTTTGACGAACTGGTGACCCATCCGGGCAGCGCCTCGCCCGATGGTCCCAGTGTGGCGGCGCAGGTGCTGGCGGTGCGGCGCGATGCTGCCCCGGTCCACATCGACGTGGTCGGCTGGGGAGCCAGTCCGTTCGACTTCCTGCTGTCGAACGGGGTGCAGACGCTGGGCATCAACGGGGCGTCAAAGTCCCATGGCACCAGCCGCGAGGGCGGGTTGCGCTTTGTCAACCGCCGCGCCGAAGTGTGGTGGCGGCTGCGTGAGGCGCTTGACCCCTTAAGCCCGCAACCGCTGGCCCTGCCGAAAGACCCGCGCCTGCGGGCTGATCTGTGCGCCCCGAAATGGACGCTGGGAACCGGCGGCATCCAGATTGAAAGCAAGGACGACATTATTGCCCGGCTGGGCCGCTCGCCTGACCGGGGCGATGCGGTGGCGCTGGCGCTGATTTCCACCCTGAAAGACAACGTGCGGGCGTCGGCTCCGGCCTTTGCGGTCGGGGCGGACTATGACCCCTTTGGAGGACAGTAAGATGGGATTGTTTGGCGGCAGCAGCGCCACCCCGACGGTGGCAACGATCACTCCGACCAAGGCGGCAAGCATGGCTGATAGCGCCGTGCAGGACGCCTATGCGGCGTCGCGCAAACGCTATAGCGCGGCGGGCACCAACACCACCGTTCTGACCAGTGGCAGCGGGGCTAGCGGGGCCACCACCACCGGCGGCAAGACCCTGCTGGGCCAGTAAGATGGAAACGCTTCTCCAAAAGGCGCAGCCCCCCTCCGGTGCCGCCCCGCCGCGTCCGGTGCCGCCGCGCCCACCGGCGACCAAAACCATCAGCGTCTCCCCCGCCGAGGCCACCCGCATTCGCCAGCAGGTGCAACAGCGCCACGCCGCCCTGAAGTCCGAGCGCGAAAGCTGGGTCGATCACTGGCGGCAGGTGTCGGACGTGGTTCTGCCGCGCCGGGGGCGGTTCCTGACCAGCGACCGCAACAAGGGCAGCCGCCGGAACCGCAAGGTGATCGACAACACTGCCACGCTGGCGTTGCGTGATCTGGCCTCGGGGTTAATGGGCGGGGTCACCTCTCCGGCCCGCCCGTGGTTCCGCCTGTCCACCCAGCGGCCCGGCCTGATCGAAGACGGTGACGCCAGTCGCTGGCTGGCGGACGTCGAGCGGCTGATGCGGGAAATCTTCAACCGCTCGAACACCTACAACGCCCTGTTCTCGGTCTATGAGGAACTGGCCGCGTTCGGAACGGCGGCGATGCTGGTCTATGAGGATTACGATACCGTTATCTCCTGCGAAACCCTGACTGCCGGGCAGTACTGCGTTGCCCCCGACAAGCACGGGCGGGTGCATGCCCTGTACCGTGACCACGCGATGACCGTCGAACAGGTGGTGCAGGAGTTCGTTGAAACCGCGCCTGGCGATTATGACTGGTCGGTTGTCTCTGACGCGGTGCGCCAGCAGTGGGAGCGCGGCCAGCGTGACGGCTGGGTGGACGTGGTGCAGGCCATCGAGCCGAACCCCGACCACCGTCCGGACAGCAAGCTAGCCCGTCATGCCCGGTTTCGTTCGCTGTGGCTGGAAGTCGGTGGCCGGCCTGACCGGCTGTTGCGGCTGTCGGGCTTTCAGGAGTTTCCCGCCCTCTGTCCGCGCTGGAACATCGCCGGGGCGGACATCTACGGCACCTCACCGGCGATGGACGCGCTGGGCGATGTTGAACAGTTGCAGATGCAGGAACGCGAAAAGGCCAAGGCCATTCAAAAGATGGTCAACCCGCCACTGAACGTGCCGACCAGCACCCAGCGCAATGCGGTGGTCAATGCCCTGCCCAACGGCATCACCTATTTCGACCCGACCAGCGGTGGCACCACGGCGGCGATGGCAACGCCGCTGTATCAGGTGCAGCCGCGGGTGATGGAATTGCAGCAGGACATGGAAATTGTCCGCCAGCGTGTGCGGTCAGCGTTCCATGCCGATCTGTGGCGGATGATCACCGACCTGGACCGCTCGGGCATCACCGCCACCGAGGTTGACGCCCGGCGGGAAGAAAAGCTGGTGATGCTGGGTCCGGTACTGGAGCGACTGCATCACGAGCTGCTGGACCCGCTGATTGACCGCACCTTTGCCATTGCCCAGCGGGCGGGCATCCTGCCGGAGATTCCCGAGGTGTTGGGCGGGCAGGATATCCGCGTCGAGTACATTTCGATGCTGGCGCAGGCTCAGCGGGCGGTGGCGATCAACGGTATCGAGCGGATGGTGGGCTTTGTCGGCCAGTTGGCGCAGATGGACCCGTCGGTGCTCGACAAACTGGATCGTGATCAGGCAGTGGACGAAGTGGCCGAAGCTATCGGTGCGCCGCCCCGACTGATCCGCTCTGATACCGAGGTGGGCCAGATGCGCGAGCAACGGGCGCAGGCGCAGGCCCAGCAAGCGCAGGCGCAACAGCAGATGGCGATGATGCAGCAGGTGGCGCAGGGGGCGCAAACCCTGTCGCAGACTGACACCAGCGGGCAGAACGCCCTGACCGACCTGCTGGCGCTGACCGGGGGGGTGTTGTGATGCAGGAACTTCCCTTTGCCATTGACGCCCCCGAGCAGGAACAGCGCCGCAAGGACAAGGCCAGCGAAGCCGCCGAGCGTGACGCCGCCGACCTGCGGGCGGTGCTGGCGCTGCCCGAGGGCCGCCGTCTGCTGGCCGCGCTGATTGCGCAGGCGGCACCGCTGGCGACCACCTTTCAGGCCGACCCGCTGACGATGGCCTTCCGCGAGGGCCACCGCAACGCCGGTCTGGCCCTGATTGCCCGCATCAGCCAGACCGCGCCGGAGTATCTGGCCGGGCTGGTATTCCAGAACCAAGACACAACGGAGTAATCCCGACCATGGACCCCATTGCCACCACCACCGCCCCGGAAGCCCCGGCGGCGGCTCCTGCTGCTGCGCCTGCGCCTGTGCCTGCGGCGGTTGAGATTGCGGCTCCTGAGGCGCCCACCCTGCTCGGGGCACTGTCTGCTGAAACTGCTCCTGACTACTCGGCCCTGGCCTTGCCCGAAGGGGCTACCGCCGATCCGGCGACCATGGACGCCTTCAAGGCGGTTCTGGGCGAACACAAGCTGCCGACCGAAAGCGCGCAAAAGCTGCTCGATCTGCATTTGCAGACTTTGCAGGCCCAGCAGCAGCAGATGCAACAGACCGTTGCTGGCTGGGCGCAACAGGTCGGGAATGACCCGGAAATTGGCGGTTCAGGGCAGGAGCAGGCCCTTGGGCTGGCCCGGCAGGCGCTGGATACCTATGGCTCGCCGGAGCTGATCAGCGTGCTGAATGATACCGGCCTTGGCAATCACCCGGCGGTGATCCGCGCCTTTTACCGCATGGGCAAGGCCATTGCCGAAGACGGGCGCAAGGGGCCGAGCCATGGTGTTGCCCCTGACCCGCTGCGGGCGCTGTATCCGACCATGTTCAAGGACTGATACCGGGTCGCCGACCAAACCCTCAAACATAAGGACCAAATCCCATGGCTACTCTCGCCAATACCAACCCGACCCTTGCCGATCTGGTGAAGGCCACCGACCCCGACGGCAGCATTGCCAGTGTGGTGGAAGTTCTGTCGCAGTCGAACGAAATCCTTGATGACATGACGTGGATTGAAGGAAACCTGCCGACCGGTCACCGGTCCACCATCCGCACCGGCCTGCCGGTGCCGACCTGGCGCAAGCTGTACGGCGGCGTGCAGCCCGCCAAGTCGGAACGGGTGCAGATCACCGACAATTGCGGCATGCTGGAAGCCTATGCCGAAATCGACAAGGCGCTGGCTGATCTGAACGGCAACACCGCCGCCTTTCGCCTGTCGGAAGACCGCGCCCACATCGAGGGCATGAGCCAGGCGATGGCGACGGCGCTGTTCTATGGCAATGAAACCACCACCCCGGCGGCCTTCACCGGGCTGGCCCCGCGTTACAACAGCCTGAGCGCCGAGAACGCCGACAACATCGTCTCGCATGGCGGGTCTGGCAGCGACAATGCCTCGATCTGGCTGGTGGTGTGGGGGCCGGACTCGGTCCATGGCATCACGCCCAAGGGCAGCAAGGCCGGGTTGCAGAGCAGGGATCTGGGCGAAGTCACCGTCGAGGATGTCGATGGCAGCGGTGGCCGCATGCAGGCCTATCGCACGCATTATCGTTGGGATGCCGGGCTGACCGTGCGCGACTGGCGCTATGTGGTGCGCATCGCCAACATCGACGTCAGCGATCTGGGCACGCTGGCGAATACCAAAAACCTGATCACCTCGATGGTGATGGCCTCGGAACGTATCCCGGCGTTGGGCAAGGGCCGCGCCTGCTGGTACGTCAACCGCACCATCCGCGAAAAGCTGCGGCTGGGGATCACCGAAAAGATCGTCAACAACCTGAGCTGGGAAACCGTGGCGGGCAAGCGGGTGATGACCTTTGACGACATTCCGGTGCGTCGCTGCGACGTGCTGTTGAACACCGAAGCGGCTGTTTCGTAACCGCCTCCTGCACGAAGGACACATCACGATGATCATCGACACCCGAACCCAGTTCTGTTCCGCCATCGCGCTGAATACCGGCGCGGCGGGCACCTACACCATTGGCGACGTGATCGACCTGAAAACCGCCGGGCTGGATATCGGCCACGGCGAGCCGCTGTATCTGGTGATTCAGGTCAGCACCACCGCCACCTCCGGCGGGTCGGCCACTGCCACCTTCACCCTTGCCAGCGACAGCACCGCCAGCATCGCCACCGATGGGTCGGCCACCGTCCATTACACCACCGGGGCCATCGCCCTGTCGGCGCTGACCGCCGGGACGATGGTGGCGGTGGTGGCCCTGCCGCAGGGCACCTATGAACGTTATTTCGGCCTGTTGCAGACCACCGGCACTGCGGCCTTTACCGCTGGCAAGATCAACGCCTTCCTGACCCTCAACCCGCCGAAGTGGAAGGCCTATTCCGACGGCATCTGAATCTGGTCCTGATGTGTGTTGCGGCCCCTGCCATCCGGCGGGGGCTTTTGCTTTTGGAGGTTTGAATGCCGCGTTACAAAGTGATTCAGCCCTGCTTCCTCGACGGTGCCTTGCGCGACATCGGCGATGTGGTCGAGTTCAACGGCCCGCCGGGTAAGGCCCTGTTGCTGCTGGATGATGATATCAGCGGTCCGGGGGGCAAGCCCGCCGCGCCCAAGCCTGCCGCCGCTGCCCGCAAGACGGAGGGCTGAGGGTATGGCTGTCTCTCCGGTTTCTGTCTGCTCGATGGCCCTGACACGTCTGGGGGGGCAGCCGATTGCCTCGCTGTCCGAAGGTTCGAAAGAGGCCATCCTGTGCAGCGCCTTTTACGAGCTGTCGCGGGATGCCACCCTGCGCGATCACCCGTGGAACTTTGCCACCCGCCGCCGGGCGCTGGCGATGTTGTCCAGTGGCGGCACCGATGGCGATGCGGCCATTCCGTGGGCCTGGATCTATGGCTGGCCGTCTGATTGCCTGCTGGCCCGGCGCATCCACAACCCCGGCAGCACCACCGTTGCCATCCCCTATGAGGTGGCGCTGAACAGCAGCGGCGAGCGGGTGATCTATACCGATCAGGCCACCGCCACGCTGGTTTATACCACCCGCGTCACCGACCTGACTCTGTGCGACCCGCTGTTCATCGAGGCGATGACGTGGAAGCTGGCCACCGAACTGGCGATCCCGCTGACGCAGGACCGGGGGCTGATGCAGGTGGCAACCACCATGTACCAGAACGCCATCGCCAAGGCCCGCACGCTGGATGCCAACGAAGGCAGTGCCGACGACCTCAGCCAAGCGAGCTGGATGGAAGCGCGTTTGGGATACCAAAGCCTTTATTAGCATGCCCTCAGGCGCCGGGCGCAGGCTCCGCCTGCTGGGCTCACGCGCCACTGGGCGCGACGCGCAGTCGCGCTTGCCTCGGCGGAGCGGACCGCCTCGGATTTAAGGAAAATCCTCCATGACCCAACGGATGTTCATTCCCAGCTTTGCCGGGGGCGAGCTGTCGCCCGCGATGTATGGCCGGGTTGACCTCAGCAAGTACGCCATCGGCCTGCGGCGGTGCCGCAATTTTCTGGTCCATCGCACCGGTGGAGTGTCCAACCGGGCGGGCTTTCGCTTTCTGGGGACGGTGGCCGATGAGGATGTGGTGCCGACGCTGGTGCCGTTCCGCTTCAACACCAGCGCCGATCAGGTGGCAATCCTTGAGTTCGGCGATTACACCATGCGCATCTGGTATCAGGGAGCGCTGATCACCGATGACAGCGATGATGTGCTGGTGGTGGCGACCCCTTACGCCGCCGCTGAGGCCGCAGTTATGGGGCGGGTGCAGTCCGGTGACGTAATGTATCTGGCCCACCCGAGCCATCCGCCGCAAAAGCTGTCGCGCACCGCCTGGGACGAGTGGAGCTTTGACGAGCTGGATTTTGTGCCGAAGTTCGAGTTGCCGACGGCTGGAGGCACCAGTTGGCGGCTGACCAAGGTACGGCAACCGAATGGCGTGAGCTTCATGCGGCCCAGCGCAAAGGGGGGCGTGATCACCATGACCACCCTGACCAGTAATCTGACGCCTTTTGCGGGATGGCAAACCGACGATGTCGGGCGGATTGTGAAATACATGGATAGCGGTGAAATCTTTGTCACCGCCGTGTCTTCTGACCGCATCACTGCCACCGGGACCGTGCTGGGCGTTCTGCCATCGACTGAAGTTGCATTTTATGAACAATGGTCGGTCTGGGCCTATCAGTTGAGCGGCTCGACCACCGCATGGTCGGCGGCGCTGTCTGGCTCGACGCATACCTATACCGAAACGATCACCTACAAGATCACCGCCATTTCCGAAGAAACCGGCGAAGAAAGCCTGCCGTCCGATCCGGTATCCATCCTCGGCCCGACCGCTGACGACTGGCCGGTGGGAACCAAGATGATCCTCACCGGCCCGGCCAGTGGCGATACGGTGGCCTATTACCGGGTCTATAAGGAACAGAACGGTATGTACGGCTATGTCGGGCTGGCCGCCGAGGGCGAGTTCACCGACGACAACAAGACCCCGGATATTTCCGACGGCCCACCCGATGCCCGCAACCCGTTTGCCGACGAAGGCGATTACCCGGCGCTGGTCACCATTCACCAGCAACGACTGTGCTTTGCTGCCACCACCAACACTCCGAACGGGGTGTGGATGTCGCGCACCGGCTTTTTCGAGAACTTTTCCGTTGCCACCCCGACCAAGGACGATGACGCCATCACCTTTGCCATCGGATCGGGTGAAATCAACGCCGTGCGCGGGCTGGTGTCGGTCAATGACCTGATCATTCTGACCGCAGGCAGCGAGAACGTTTGTACCGGTGGCGGGACTGGCTCTGCCCTGACTCCGACCAGCATTACCGTCAAGCCACAATCCTATTGGGGCGGTGGTGATTTGCAGCCGCTGGTGTCGGGGAACCGGGCGCTGTTCATTCAGGAAATGGGCAGCGCGGTGCGCGATCTGGGCTATGAATACAGCGTCGACGGCTTCAAGGGGGCAGACCTCAGCGTGATGGCCCGCCACCTGCTGGATGGTCACAGCGTTGTTTCGTGGGCCTATGCGCAGGTGCCGGATTCGACGTTCTGGCTGGTGCGCAGCGACGGGGCGCTGTTGAGCCTGACCTATTTCAACGAACAGGAATTACAGGCGTGGGCCCTGCACACCACCCCCAACGGTTCTTTCGAGCGAGTGGCGGTGATCGAAGGTGAGGGCCGCCACGATCTGTATGCAGTGGTCCGGCGGACGGTGGATGGTGTGGAGCGGCGGTTCATCGAGCGACTGGCCCGCCGGCGGCTGGACACGATCAGTGACGCGGCGTTCCTCGATAGCCACCTGACCTACAGCGGCAGCGCGATCAGCAGCATCAGTGGGCTGGACCATCTGGAAGGGGAGACGGTCGGCATCATGGCCGATGGCACGGTACTGGATGATGCCGTGGTCAGCGGCGGAGCCATCAGCCTGCCGCGCGGGTTTTCGCAGGTGGTGGTCGGGCTGCGCTATGACGCCGACAGCGTGATTGAAACGCTGGATATCGACCTGGGGGCGGTGCAAGGACTGGGCAGCGTGCAGGGCCGAAAAAAGAGCCTGACCGGTGCGACCATCCGCCTTGAGCAGTCGCGTGAGTTTTACGCCGGTCCCGACGATACCCACCTGACGCTGACCAAGGTGACGCCATCGGTCTATGACGCCCCGCCGGACCTGTTCACCGGCGACGTGTCGTTGATGATTTCCCCGACGTGGAACAAGACAGGCCGGATCGTGCTGAAACCCGCCGGGCCGGTGCCGCTGACGGTGCTGGCAATCGCCCCGGACATCACCATCGGAGGATAAGGCCATGCGGCCAATCAGGATTGTTGCCGCGCAGGATTATCACCTGCGCGATCTGGCCCGTCGTCTGCGTGCCGGTGACCGGGCCGAAGTGGCGGCGCTGGGCTATCCCGATCCGCTGCCAGGCATTCGCGCCAGTGCGGCGGCGTCGCTGTGGGTGAAGGCCGGAGTGATCGACACTCGCCGGGGCGAACGAGTGCTGGCTGTGTGGGGGCTGGGGGCGGTGGCCGGTGAGCCGGACGTGGGCGGGCCGTGGCTGCTGTCCACCCGGTCAATCGAACGCTACCGCAGTGCCCTGCTGCGCTACGCCAAGGCCGAGATACCGGCCATGCACCAGCGATTTCCCATCCTGCGCGGGGTCGTCGATGCCCGTTATGCCGGGGCGGTGCGCTGGATCGGCTGGATGGGGTTTCAGTATGGGCCGCCGATGGAGATCAACGGTGTGCCGTTTCTGCCTTTTGAACGGAGGGTGTGATGGGATTGATGGAAGCAAGCTTGCTGACAATGGGGACCGTTCTGTCGGCTGCGGACAGCATTCGACAAGGGAATCAGCAGGCGGCGCAGGCCCGTTATCAGGCCGACATGGCGACCAACAACGCCAACATCGCCCGGCAGAACGCTGCCGATGCAGTGACGGCTGGTAAGGCCGAAGAGCAGCGGCAGCGTATTACCAACAGCCAGAAGATAGGGAGTATGCGCGCTCAGATGGGGGCTTCGGGGGTGGATAGCGGAATGGGGTCTGCGTTGGATGGCAGTGCGGCTCTCTCAATGATGGGGGAAGCGGATGCCTTGAATGTGCGTGATGAGTGGTTGCGCAATCAGAACAGTTATTTGCAAAAGGCGAATGACTTCGGCAATCAGGCATCACTTTATGAGAACTCCGCAAGAAACAATAAAGCAAATGGGACCTGGAAGGGATCGGAAAGTTTGCTGTCCGGTGCGCGTAGCGTTGCCAACCGCTGGGTGTCTTTGATTTAGATTGTTCTTGATTTGACCATCTACGTTCAACCTTTTTTCGCCTGATACGCCTTGGACGGTTTCATCGCAAGTGAGGCTGCATTCGGCTTTTGACTGAGGCATTCCCATGACAGTACTGACTACAAGCAGCACCGTTTCCTATCAGGGGAACGGGGCAACGAAGTCGTTCGACTTTGCGTTCAAGGTGCCGGTGGGTGCGCTGCTCATCACCATTACCGCTGCTGATGGAACGGAGAGGACCCCGGTTGAGGGGACCTATACCGTGACTGGCTATGGCAGTCCCAACGGTGGTTTTGTGACGCTTTCTACTGCTCCGGCGGTGGGTGAAACGGTGACGCTGGCCCGGCAAGTGGATTTTCTGCAGGAAGTCGCCCTGAGCACCGGGGGGGCTTTTTACGCGGAAGTGATCGAGGCGGAGCTTGATCGTCTGACGATGGTCGACCAGCAACTACGGGAAGGTCTGGCGCGGGCGGTGAAAGTCCCGGTCGGTTCTGGCGATACGCCGGAAGCGGTTATGGAAACGTTACTGGGTGCCAGTGATGCCGTAGCCGTTGCGGCGGCCGCAGCGGCGGCCTCGGCGGTGACGGCAGAGGCCGCCGCCGAAGTTGCCTCGACCGCTGCCGGAGGGATTGTCGGTGTCTCTGTCGGGTGGTGGGGCGCCATCCCGGACGGCGTGCAACTGTCAACGGCAACGATGACCGCTGGTAGTCCGGTTTTGACGGCCAGCGATACGGTGTTCAGTGCTGATGATGTGGGCAAGCTGGTGGTGGTTAATGGTGCCGGTGCCAATGGAGCGCCGCTGTACAGTACCATTACCGGCTGTAGCTCGGAGATGATGGTCTCGCTGGCGTCGGCTGCCGGAACCAGCGTAAGAAATGCCGAAGCGACCTATGGCACAGATCAGCATGCGGCGATCCAGAGCGCCTGTACCGCCACCTGCGGGGGAGCGATTTTCATTCCGGCAGGCATTTACATGCTGTCGGCGCCGGTTGTCCTGCCGATTGCCGCCGCGACATCCGCTTCGCAGGTGGTTGTCTCGCGGGTGCTGGGGGCCGGGATGAGCCTCACGTCTCTGGTTTGTGCGGGGGATTTTTATGCGCTGACCTATTCAGCCGGTGCGACGTTTACCGAGCTGGGCGAACTGGCATGGCTGCGCATTCAGTCGGAGTATGGGGTAAAAATTGGCGACCGTACCGCTCTGACCACCGACGCGGGCGGGGGGGGTGCGTACAAGCAGCGTTGGTGGTGCCATCACGTCGAATTCCGTTCGCACGGGGCGGGCAGCGGGATCGGTATTGATGCCGCCAAGCTGTTCAAGTTTGCCATCACCAATTGCCATTTCAGTGGTATCGGCACAGGCATTTTGTTGTCCGGGTGTGATAATGGTCTGATCGAAAACAATTCGATCCGTGGTTCGCGTCGATACGGGATTTATGAGCGAAGTGCCGGGAATTTCGGTTCCCAGACCATCATCATGGGGAACGAAATCCTCGGGAATGCGGACCCCAGCGCGATTTACATCAAGTCCAACAGTCGCCATGTGTCGATTATCGACAACTATCTTGAATGCGATTTCCACGCCGTCACCATCGACCTGACCGATATCGACGCCCCGGCGTGGTTTGGGGCGAACATCGCCCAGGGGCCATATACAATTGTTGTCCGGGACAACCGCATCGAGGGCGGCAATAACGCATCGGTCGCCCAGTACCGTGTCAACCGCGACCGGGCCTTTTCAGTGGTTATTGATGACCGTTGGCAGGGCGGTGCGAACTGGGGGGCGGGTCTGTGGACAGACAATTCCGGGGCTGTTGTCGATAGCATCAGGCCCGCCATCAATGGCGTCTCTTCCTTGACCCTTGTCCTGGGGGAGAGTGGCCGGTGCTTTGGCGAACAGTGGGCCAACTTCAGGACGACTTCCCGGCAGCAGGTAACCAACGGGCGGTTGGTCATGCCCGCCACCGACACCCGCGCGGCCAACACGGCGGTTGATGCCAACTTTGCCTTGCGCGTGCGGGGAACACGCTGGGTGCTGCCTGCGGGGTGGTCGTCGTCTGATCCGGCCCGGCTGTACTGGCAGGGCACCGGAGCCGACAAACTGTTGACCGCCGGACGGCAGTACAAAATGAGCCTGCTGGCCCGCACCACCTATGCTTCGGGCGGGGATGTGCTGGTAGCTGGCTATGGCTCCGGCGGGTCAATCTTCAATACCAGCTCGTTTACCCTCGCCAGCGATTTCAAGCGGTTCGAGTTCTATTTCACACCGTCGGTGGTGTCGGGGCCATTTGTCTCGCTGGGGGCCAGCACCTCGCTGGGGGATATCGAGGTTGCCGATATCACCATCGAGCAGCCGGTGGTCAGTGGTACCCCGGCGTTTTCGGCACGGGTCAACACCACGATCAGCAATACGACCGGGGCTGGCACGTCCTACAACGTGGTGCCAGAGACAGCAAACCACAATCCGGGCGGCTATTACAATGCTTCGACCGGCATCTTCACCGCCCCGGCCACGGGGCGGTACTGGCTGTCAGCAGCAGTGCGTCTGGGGGGCATCACCAGTGCTCATACACTGGCGCTGCTGCGTATCTTGACCAGCAATCGCAGCTATCAGATCGAATTCAACCCCTATGCCGGGCTGACCTCTGACGGGCGATACAGCACCGCCCTGTCTGTCGAAGCCGATATGGATGTGGGTGATACCGCCTTTGTGCAGATAGTTGTTTTTAACGGCACCGCTGCGGTGTCGGTGATTGGCGGCAACAATTACCAGAGCTGTTTTCAAGGCCGCCTGATCGAAATCGGAGGGGCAACATGGTGACGATGACCGACGACCAGCGGGCGGTACTGGCCCATGTGGTGACTGATCCTGATGGCTGGTTGGCCCATGCCGTTGATGCCTTGGGCGAGGCCGGGGCACAGTCCGCCCTTGAGGCGAAAGTATCGCGTTGGCAGGCCGACTATCTGGCTGCGCTGGCCGATGAAGGGGGGGCATACCGCCCCCGCGCAAAGCGCGAAGAGTGAAGGGAGCAATCGTGAGCGCAAAGGTTTTGGACGGGACAGCCGTCGCGACGGCGGTTTCGGCTCCGGCATGGGCGCCGGGGCTTGATGCGATCAACGGCTGGCTGACGCTGGTCAGCCTGCTGGCCGGGTTGGTGTTTCTGGCATGGCGGTGGCGGCGGTTGTCGCGGCTGACGCCCGATTTGAAAGAGGAAGCGTGATGAATCTGGACCTGTTGAAAAAAGAACTTGTGCGCGATGAAGACGAGCGGCTCAAGCCCTACCGCTGCACGGCGGGCAAGTTGACTATCGGTGTCGGCCGCAATCTGGATGATGTCGGCCTGTCGGTGGATGAATCCGCCTATCTGCTGGGTAACGACATTGCCCGCGTGATGGCGGAGTTGGACAAGGCTTTACCGTGGTGGCGGGGGCTGTCCGAAGTCCGGCAACGGGCGCTCGCCAACATGGCCTTTAACCTCGGGGTGCCGCGCCTGAAGGGCTTTGCCCGCATGCTGGCCGCCTTGCAGGCCGGGCAGTGGGATGAGGCGGCGACGCAGGCTTTGGCCAGCAAGTGGGCGGTGCAGGTGGGCGACCGCGCGAAGCGTATTGCCACCATGATCAAGGAAGGGTGAAACACATGAACAAGGCTCTGTTGAAAGATTACCTGATCGCCCGCCTGAAGGAGCGGTCCACGTGGGTCGGCCTGATTGGCCTGCTGTCGGTGCTGGGCGTGGCCCTGTCGCCGGAGCAGGCCGAGGCGATTGCTACTGCCGGGGTTGCTGTTGCCGGTGTGCTGGGGGTGGTCACGCGGGGGTGATGCCGTTATCGCTGCAGCTTTTTCCATGCGGCGACATTTTTGTTGTGCTCTGCCAGAGTGCTGGCAAAGGCGTGGCCGCCGGTTCCGTCAGCAACAAAATACAGGTCTTTTGTGCTGGCCGGGTGAAGAACGGCGGCCAGACTGGCAAGGCCGGGGTTGGCAATCGGTGACGTTGGCAGACCGGAACGGGTATAGGTGTTCCACGGATGATCCGTCTCGAGGTCAGAGCGCAACAGGGGCCGGCCCAGTGTCCCGGTTTCCGGAGCCAGGCCATAAATGACCGTCGGGTCAGACTGCAACGGCATGCCAAGACGCAGACGGTTGATGAAGACTGCTGCCACACGGGGCCGTTCGGCAGGCAGTCCGGTTTCCTTTTCAACGACTGACGCCAGAATGATGGCCTGCTCTTTGTTTTTGAGCGGCAAGTCAGGGGCTCTTTGTGCCCACAGGTCACTGACTGCCTTGTCCATCGCGGCCTGCATCCGGCGCACGGCGTCGTCCCGCTGGTCACCGCGCAGGAAGGCATAGGTTTCCGGCAGGAGGGTTCCTGTGGCTGGCTTGAGGGACAAGGCGCCATCCAGTTCCGGCATGGACGAGATCAGACGCAGGACTTCCGGTGACGTCAGGCCCTCGGGCACCGTCAGCGGATAGTGCACCCGGTTCCTGCCGGTACGTAAAATGTCGGTGATCTCCGCCATGCTGCTGCCTGCGGGAATGTCATATTCCCCGGCCTGCAGGGATGCTCCCTGCCTGGCGGCGGTGACCATCATCAGAAAGACATAACCATCAATCTGGCTGGGCAAAACGCCCCGTTGAGACAGGATCTGGCTGATCCGGTTCAGGCCAGCGCCACGCGGGATCTCAACTCTGACCTGTGTGGCGCTGACCGGGGCCTGATAGCGCTCTTTGCCCCAGATCCATGCCGCTCCCAGGCCCAGGCTTATCGTCAACAGCAATGAGATGAGGCCCGTCAGCAGGCGTTTGAGCAGCATGGTCTTTCTTCTCCATAAACAAAAACCTCCTGCCCGCACAAGCGACGGAACAGGAGGCCTTGTTGTCTGATCTGGTGCGAACCAGACTTACACCTTACCGAACACCAGCGAGGCATTGGTGCCGCCAAAGCCGAACGAGTTCGACAGGGCGTAAGACACCTGCCGTTCCTTGGCTTTCAGCGGGACCAGATCAATGTCGCAGTTGTCGGACGGATTTTCCAGATTCAGGGTCGGCGGAACGATACCGTTCCCCAGCGCCAGAACCGAGAAGATCGCTTCGACAGCGCCTGCGGCACCCAGCAGATGACCGATCGACGACTTGGTCGAAGACATCGACAGCTTGTAGGCATGATCGCCGAACAGGCGCTTGACCGCACTGAGTTCGATTTCATCGCCCAGCGGGGTCGAGGTTCCGTGAGCATTGACGTAGTCAATCGCTTCAACCGGCAGTTTGGCGTCCTTCAGGGCGTTACGCATGGCACGGAAGCCACCGTTGCCGTCTTCGGCCGGAGCGGTGATGTGATAGGCATCACCGGACATGCCATAGCCGAGCACTTCGGCATAAATCTTGGCACCACGAGCCTTGGCGTGCTCGTATTCTTCCAGCACCACCACACCGGCGCCTTCGCCCATCACAAAGCCGTCACGGCCCTTGTCCCACGGACGCGACCCACGGGTCGGTTCGTCGTTATAGCCAGTGGACAGCGCGCGGGCGGCGGCAAAACCGGCCAGCCCCAGACGGCAGACGGCGGCTTCGGCGCCACCGGCAACCATCACGTCGGCGTCGCCGTACTTGATGATCCGGCTGGCGTCACCGATGGCATGGGCCCCGGTGGAGCAGGCAGTCACCACGGCGTGGTTCGGACCCTTGAAGCCATAGCGGATCGACACATGGCCCGAGACCAGGTTGATCAGCGAGCTGGGAATGAAAAACGGGCTGATCTTGCGCGGGCCACCAGCGGTCATGGTGCGTTCGGCCTGGGCAATGTTGGGCAGACCGCCGATCCCCGAGCCGATGATCACACCGGTACGCTCAAGATCGTCTTCGTCGGTCGGCTTCCAGCCGGAGTCCTCGATGGCCTCGATCGCGGCGGCCAGACCATAGACGATGAAATCGTCCATGCGGCGGCGATCCTTGGCCGGGACCAAGGAATCAACGTCGAAACGGTAGGGATGACCCTCTTCCACCGGAATCTGCCCGGCGATGCGTGCCGGCAGGTCTTCGGTTTCAAAGCGGTCAATGGCGCGGATGCCCGAAACGCCATCAAGGAGCTGCTTCCAGGTACCCTGGACGCCCATTCCAAGCGGGGTCAGAGCCCCAACGCCAGTGACGACCACACGCCTCATGTTATGCTTCCCGAAACTGTTATCGAGTCAGAGTAAAAGGACAGAGCCGCTTGTCGGCCTTCGCCCGGCCCGGGCAGCCAGTTCGCCGGAACCATGGTGTCACTGTAGGCGATGTGCCATGGCGATGCCAATGTTTCCGATGAACGAACGGCGCGTCTCACCCGTTCGCTTTTATCAGGAAAAGCGCAAGAGCAGGACACGCGAACGGTCTGTCAATCGATGTAGGGTGAATGCCAGCGGACATGTCCATGGCACGAGAAAGGTGCCACTCTCACCGTTATCGATGCCCGGATGAACCGGGGCACAGGCACGGGAAGCGGCACCTGCCTCAGACTCAGCCGGCGTTCGCCGCTTCGATGAAGCTGATGGCGTCCTGAACGGTCAGGATCTTTTCCGCCGCATCGTCGGGGATTTCGACGCCGAATTCTTCTTCGAAAGCCATCACCAGCTCGACGGTGTCCAGGCTGTCGGCGCCCAGGTCGTCGATGAAGGAGGAGTTTTCGGCAACCTTGGCTTCTTCCACGCCCAGGTGCTCAATCACGATCTTCTTAACGCGATCGGCGACGTCGCTCATGTTGATATCCTCAGTTCCAAAGTTAATAGGGGGCTAGCCTGATAGCCCGTGACAGGTATTGTGTCAGGTCGTTGTTTGTCGGCCCGATTTGAACCTTACTGCGTCCCAGGTCAAGCAAAATTGGCGCCCGTATCTACCACGATTGAATTGCTTTGACCACAGGGGTCTGTCGCAAGCTGTGAAGTTTTGCGCACTTTTTACACAAAACTGTCATTTTATCGTTTTAAATCAGGGCATAAGGCTCGCGGTTTTCCGCTTAGATCATCGCCATGCCGCCGTTGACGTGCAGGGTCTGACCGGTGACATAGCCTGCTTCATCGCTGGAAAGATAGACGACAGCCGAGGCGATATCGTCGCTCGAGCCCATGCGGCCCATCGGGATTCCGGCGTTCAGCTTTTCTTTCTGGGCATCGGGCAGGACTTCGGTCATCGCGGTGGCAATGAAGCCCGGTGCAACGCAGTTGACGGTGATCCCGCGTGAGGCGACTTCGGCGGCCAGCGACTTGGACATGCCGATCAGGCCCGCCTTCGAGGCGGCATAGTTGCACTGGCCGGGGTTGCCGGTCACGCCAACGATCGAGGTGATGGAGATGATGCGGCCATGGCGGCGCTTCATCATGCCCTTCAGGCAGGCGCGGGCGAGCTGGAACGACGAGGTCAGGTTGACGCGCAGGACGGCATCCCAGTCTTCGTCCTTCATCCGCATCGCCAGCGTGTCACGGGTCAGGCCGGCGTTGTTGACCAGAATGTCCACCTGTCCCATTGCCTGTTCCGCCGCCGGAATCAGGGCGGCGACGCTGTCGGCATCCGACAGGTTGGCGGGGGTGACGAAAGCGCGCTCGCCAAGGCTGGCGGCCAGCTCTTCCAGCTTTTCCACCCGGGTGCCAGAGAGGGCGACGGTGGCGCCACGGGCGTGCAGGGCGGTGGCAATGGCACCACCGATGCCGCCGGTGGCACCGGTGATCAGGGCGGTCTTACCAGTCAAATCGAACATCGTCAGATGTCCTTTCAGTTATGGGGGTCGTGTCAGGATCACCGTCTGCAACGGCGGTGATCCTGAAAACAGGGGCTGGTCTCAGGCGAGGCTGGCCAGGAAGACGTCGATGTCGGCCGGGGTGTTCAGGGCCTGACCACTGACCTCCTTGTCGATGCGCTTGGCAAGGCCCGACAGGACTTTGCCCGCGCCGCATTCGACCAGCGAGGTCACGCCCTGATCCTTCAGCCACAGCACGCTTTCCCGCCAGCGGACCGAGCCGGTCACCTGCTGCACCAGCAGGTCACGCAGGACGGCGGGGTTGCTTTCGGCGCGGGCGATGACGTTGGCCACCACCGGCACCACCGGAGCCTGGAAGCTGACCTCCGCCAGAGCAGCAGCCATCACCTCGGCGGCGGGCTTCATCAGGGCGCAATGGAAGGGAGCGGACACCGGCAGCAGCATGGCGCGCTTGGCACCCTTTTCTGCGGCGATCTTTACGGCGCGTTCGACCGCGGCCCTGGAGCCGGACACCACCACCTGTCCCGGAGCATTGTCGTTGGCCGCTTCGCAGACGTCGCCTTCAGCGGCTTCTGCGGCAACGGCCTGAGCCTGCTCCAGATCCAGTCCGAGCAGGGCTGCCATCGCCCCTTCGCCGACCGGAACGGCCTGCTGCATCGCCTTGCCGCGCGTCTTCAGCAGGCGGGCGGTGTCGGCAATGCTGAGGGCGCCAGCGGCGCACAGGGCCGAATATTCCCCCAGCGAATGGCCAGCCACATAAGAGCAGGTGGCGGCCAGATCGAGGCCCTTGTCCTGCAGAACCCGAATCACCGCCATCGAGACGGCCATCAGGGCTGGCTGGGCGTTTTCGGTCAGCGTCAGCTCATCGCCCGGACCGTCGAACATCAGGGCCGACAGGTTCTGTTCCAGGGCCGAATCGACTTCTTCAAAGACCTGTCGGGCGACCGGAAAGGCCTCGGCCAGTTCCTTGCCCATCCCGACTGCCTGCGAGCCTTGACCGGGGAATACGAACGCACGCGCCATCACGCATAATCCTTTAAACGGGTTTCGTCAGTGCTGTCTGGTTGACTGCGACGGCGGCGAGGGTGCGAAAGCCCGCCCGGCCTGTCAAGTCCTGCCGGTGCCCTGTGGGTATCGGCGGTTCGGTGATCGTGCGAAAGAATGCAGGAAATGCTGCGAATCTGTTTGCGTCAGGCGGGAAAGTCCGTATAGTGCGCGGCTTCACAACCCTTGCCGGATGGTCCGGCTATGCCTGCATATACCTCGCTCGCGGGGTGTGGGCTGAGAGAATCCAGAAGGGGTCTACCCTAATGCCTCTGTATGAAAGCGTGTTCATCGCTCGTCAGGACATTTCTTCCACTCAGGTGGAAGCCCTGGCCGATGAAATGGCTGGCATCATTGCCAGCCTGGGCGGCACTGTCTCCAAGAAGGAATTCTGGGGCCTGCGCAACCTGGCCTACCGGATGAACAAGAACCGGAAGGGTCATTACGTTCTGTTCAACATCGACGCTCCGGCCGCTGCCGTCATCGAAATGGAACGCGTGATGCGTTTCAACGAAGACGTCCTGCGCACCCTGACCGTGCGTGTTGAAGAGCTGGAAGAAGGCCAGTCGGCCGTCCTTCTGCAAAAGAACGAACGGGCCGAACGTGGCCCGCGTGGTCCCCGCGGCGGTAATCGCCGTGAGCGTTCCGACCGCGATTAAAGGAGATACAGACGATGGCCGCTCCGCGTCGCCCGTTCTTCCGCCGCCGCAAAACCTGCCCGTTCTCGGGTGAAGGCGCGCCGAAGATTGACTACAAGGACATCAAGCTGCTGCAGCGCTACATTTCCGAGCGTGGCAAGATTGTCCCCAGCCGCATCACCGCGGTTTCCGCCAAGAAGCAGCGTGAACTGGCCCGCGCCATCAAGCGCGCCCGCTTCCTCGCTCTTCTGCCCTACGTCGTGAAGTAAGGGAGAGAAGAGAATGGCTGCTGTTGAGATCATCCTCCTCGAACGCGTTGAAAAACTGGGCCAGATGGGCGATGTCGTCCGTGTGAAGCCGGGTTTTGCTCGCAACTACCTGCTGCCCCAGCAGAAGGCCCTGCGCGCGACCAAGGCCAACATGGCCCTGTTCGAAGCCCAGCGTGTCGAGCTGGAAGCGATGAACCTGAAGCGTCGTCAGGAAGCCGAAGCCGTTGCCGAACAGATGAAGGACGTTCGTCTGATTCTGGTTCGCGCCGCTGGCGAAAGCGGACAGCTGTACGGTTCGGTCGCTGCCCGCGACATCCAGGAAGGTCTGAAGGCCGACGGTATCAAGACCGAACGTCGCCAGATCGAACTGGACCAGGTGATCAAGTCGCTTGGTACCACCGCTGTGCGTATCCGTCTGCACCCGGAAGTCGCCGTCACCATCGCCGTCGTCGTTGCCCGTTCGGTTGAAGAAGCCGAAGCCGGCTTCGTCGCCGCCGAAGTGGTGGAAGACGAAGAGCTGGAAGACGAAGACGAAGACGTCGATGCTGATGATATCGAAGACGAAGGCGAACCCGCCTAAGGCTTTGGTGTCATTATCTGACACGATCCAGAGAGGGCCACCCTGTTCGGGGTGGCCCTTTTTGTTTAGTCGGGTATGATGGGCCGCCCTGCGGGGTTGTTTCTGGTTTTGGGTTTTTGAGTACGCTGATGATGGACGAAACATCCTCCTATCCGGTTCCGGCCTATGTGGGCGATGCGGCGGTTGGCGATGCGGGAGCCTCATGGCGTGAACCTCCGCACAACATCGAAGCCGAACAGGCTCTGTTGGGGGCAATCTTTCAGTCGAACCGCGCCTATGAACGGGTGTCGGAATTCCTGATGGCCGAGCATTTTGCCAATGCCCTGCATGGCCGCATCTTTGAATCCTGCGGCAAGCTGATCGAACAGGGCCATCTGGCAACGCCGGTAACGCTGAAAGCCTATCTGGAAAACGACCCGTTGATGAAAGAGGCCGGGGGCGTTGCCTATCTGGCCGAATTGGCCAACGCGGTGGTGACGGTGGTCAACGCCGAGGACTATGGCCGCCAGATTCACGACTTTGCCATGCGGCGTCAGTTGATCGACCTGGGGACCGGGATGGTCAACGATGCCTTTGAGGTTGAGTTTGACCATACCGCGATGGACCAGATCGAGTCCGCCGAACAACGGCTGTACGATCTGGCGACCACCGGCAAGCAGGAAGGCGGCTTTCAGGATTTCCGTATGGCGCTCCATACGGCGGTCAAAATGGCCGAAGCCGCCCACAAGCGCGAAGGCCAGTTGGCCGGGGTACCGACCGATCTGATGGATCTGGACAAGAAACTCGGTGGCCTGCACCCTTCCGACTTGCTGATTCTGGCCGGACGCCCGTCGATGGGAAAAACGGCACTGGCGACCTGTATCGCCTTTAACGCCGCCAAGCTGTACCGCGAGCACATCGACGAGTCGGGCAATCGGCAGGTGCTTGACGGCGCCAAAGTGGCCTTCTTTTCGCTCGAAATGTCGGCGGAACAGCTGGCCACCCGCCTGTTGGCGCAGGAAGCGGAAATCAGTTCGCATAAAATCCGTACCGGTGAACTGTCAAACGATGACTTCACCCGCATGGTCACGGTGGCGCAGGAACTCTCGGTCCTGCCGCTGTTCATTGACGATACTCCGGCACTCAGTATTTCCGCCGTCCGCACCCGTTGCCGCCGTCTGGCCCGCCAGCAGGGTCTGGGGCTGATCGTGGTTGACTATCTTCAGTTGCTGAGCGGTGGTCCGGGTTTTGGGGAGTCACGCGTGCAGGAAGTCTCGGCCATTACCCGTGGTCTGAAAGCCATCGCCAAGGAACTGAACGTGCCGGTGATGGCGCTGTCGCAGTTGTCGCGTGCGGTGGAACAGCGTGAAGACAAACGCCCGCAATTGTCCGACTTGCGTGAATCCGGCTCGATCGAGCAGGACGCCGACGTGGTGATGTTTGTATACCGCGAGCAGTACTATCTGGAACGTGCCGAGCCCAGCCGTCGCCCGGATGAAGGCGAAGACAAGTTCATGGAGCGCTATGCCGATTGGCAAAAACGCTGTGAAAAGGCTCATAATGTCGGTGAAGTGATCGTTGCCAAGCAGCGACATGGCCCAATTGGGGGGGTTAAGTTGTATTTTGACGGTAACTTCACCAAATTCGGTAACCTGATGAACCATGATCATGGGGACGACGACGATTATGAATGAGAGCACGCCCTTGGACCGGCCTTTTTCTTCGTCCTCTGCCCACGCTGGTGGACTGTTGACCGTTGATCTGGGGGCGGTGGCCGACAACTGGCGTCATATGGCCGCGCTGATGGGGGCCAAAGAGGCCGCCGGAGTGGTCAAGGCCAATGCTTATGGACTGGGGGTGGAGGCTGTCGGGCGGGTGCTGGCGGCGGCTGGCTGCCGGACGTTCTTTGTGGCGGTGCCCGAGGAAGGTGTCCAGCTGCGCAAGGTGGTGCCCGGAGCGGTGATTTATGTCCTGTCCGGCCCGATTGGCAGCAGCGAGGGACTGGCTCCGTTCCTGAAGTCCAATCTGCGGCCTATTCTGAACTGTGCTGATCAGGTGGCCCTGTGGCGGTCCCATGCCCCGGGGGCGGCACCCTATGGCCTGCACCTTGAAACCGGGATGAACCGGCTTGGGTTGCCGGAATTCGAAGCGCGGGCGATGGCGACCAATCTGGCGCCGTCGCTGGTGATCAGTCATCTTGCCTGTGCCGACGTGCCCAATCATCCGTTGACCGAAGAGCAGTTGCGGGCCTTTACCGAATTACGGTCGCTGTATCCGACGGCGCGGGCCTCTCTGGCCAATTCGGCGGGTGTCATGCTGGGCCGTGACTATCATTTTGACCTTGCCCGTCCCGGACTGGCCCTGTATGGCGGCAATCCGTTGCCGCATCTGCCCAATCCTTTGGCGCAGGTTCTGACCTTGCAGCTCAGGGTGTTGCAGGTTCGTCGCGTTGACACCCCCCAGAGCGTTGGCTATGGTGCCACCTACCGGGCGCCTGCAGGGACTGTGCTGGCGACGGTGGCCGCGGGCTATGCCGATGGCCTGCTACGCTCGCTGGGCAATTCGGGTTGGGGGTTGCTGGGGGGAGTCCGTGTTCCGGTGGCTGGCCGGGTGTCGATGGACCTGATCACGTTCGACGTGAGCGAGGCTCCGTCGCAAGCCGTGTACAGCGGGGCGCTGATTACCCTGATCGGGCGGGAAACGGCGGACAGCACAGAACAGGCGCATACCCTTGATGAGCTGGCCACCGAAGCCGGAACGATTCCTTACGAACTGCTGACCTCCCTCAGCCGTCGTTATGCTCGCCGCTATGTGGGAGGCGCCGGTTCATGACGCAGTTTCTGGCCCTGATCGGTCGGGTGTTTCTGGCATTTTTGCGCCACACCGGTCGATTGGTGACGTTCTCGGCAGTCGCTTTGTACAATATGGTGCTGCCGCCCTATTATGGCCGCACCCTCAGCCGCCAGATGATCGAAATCGGCTATTACTCCCTGCCGGTGGTCGGGCTGACCGCGATCTTTTCCGGCATGGTGCTGGCCCTGCAAAGCCATACCGGCTTCGCCCGTTTCTCTGCCGAAGGCGCGGTGGCAACGGTGGTGGTGATCTCGTTGACCCGCGAGCTGGGGCCGGTGCTGGCCGGGCTGATGGTGGCCGGGCGTGTCGGGGCGGCGATGGCCGCTGAAATCGGCACCATGCGGGTGACCGAACAGATCGACGCGCTGGTGACCCTGTCAACCAACCCGTTCAAATACCTGATCGCGCCGCGCCTGCTGGCGGCGGTGCTGATGTTGCCCGCGCTGGTGCTGGTGGCTGATATCGTCGGGGTGTTTGGCGGCTATCTGGTCGGGGTGTACAAGCTGGGGTTCAACCCGGCCAACTACATTCAGCGCACCTGGGAATACCTGCAGCCGCTGGACGTGATTTCCGGTCTGGTCAAGGCCGGGGTGTTCGGCTTCATCATTGCCCTGATGGGCTGCTATAACGGCTATCACTCCAAGGGTGGCGCGCAGGGCGTCGGCTCGGCAACCCGCAATGCGGTGGTGTCGGCCTCGATCCTGATTTTGACCTTCAACTATCTGATCACGGAGCTGTTCTTCGCACAATGACCAGCCCGCAGCCAAAAATCCGCATCGATAACGTTCACAAGGCCTTTGGGAAAAAGAAGGTCCTTGATGGCGTCAGTCTGACGGTCAGCAAGGGGGAGTCGCTGGTGATCATCGGCGGCTCGGGAACCGGGAAATCGGTCCTGCTGAAATGCATTCTCGGCCTGATGCAGCCCGACCGGGGGGCCATTCAGGTGGATGGCGAGGAACTGACCACCCTGTCCACCCGCGAGCGGGAACGGGTGATGCACAAGTTCGGCATGCTGTTTCAGGGGGCGGCGCTGTTCGACTCGCTGCCGGTGTGGCAGAATGTTGCCTTCGGCCTGCTGCAACTGGGCAGGATGAGCCGCGCACAGGCGAAAGAGCTGGCGGTTGAAAAGCTGCGCTCGGTGGGCCTGAAGGCCGATGTGGCCGACCTGTTCCCGTCCGAGCTGTCCGGCGGCATGCAAAAGCGTGTCGGTCTGGCGCGCGCCATTGCCGAAAAACCGGAAATCATCTTTTTCGACGAGCCGACAACCGGTCTGGACCCGATCATGGCTGATGTGATCAACGAACTGATCATTGATTGCGCCAAGGATCTGGGGGCGACGACCTTGTCGATTACCCATGATATGGCCTCGGCCCGCAAGATTGCCGACCGGGTGGCCATGCTGTGGGAAGGGCGGATCATCTGGGAAGGTCCGGCCGCAGACGTGTTCAACTCGGGTAACCCCTATGTTGACCAGTTCGTCCATGGTCGCGCCCATGGTCCGATCACCGATAACGCAGGGCGCTGATCGTCAACCCCCTGCCGGGAGAAACGCAGATGGGTCTGAAACTATATCGGCCGTTGATGCTGGCAGGGGCGATGATGGGCTGTCTGTGGGGGACCCCGGCGGCAGCGCAGTTCAGTGACCTGCTGGCCGTTCCCAAGGTTCTGATCGACCGGGCGATCGAGGCCCGTTCGACCACCGATATCGGGCGGGACAATGAGATCATCCTGAAGGTCAACGCGGCGATGGCCGATGTGGGGACGGTCAAGGCATCCAGCGAGATCTATGAACAGCGGTTGCTGATCACCGGCATCTTTGACGACAAGGCGGTCTATGACCATTTTTACAGCAAGATCAAGGGAATCACCGGGATCAAGAAGCTGTATTGGCATGCGGTGTACATGGCCCCGGATGATCCCCGCCGCGCAAAGCTGCTGGACTGGTCCGATGTGTTGATCCTCGATACCAAGGCCGAAGCCCGGCTGGTCGGCAGCATGGATGTGGCCGACGTCAATTTCCGGGTGGCGGCGGACAGTACCGGAACGGTTTATGTCCTTGGGCGGGCGCGTTCGGACGCTGAACGTAAAGAGGCACTGGCACGGGCGAGAGACGGCAATACCGTGCAAAAGGTTGTCGATTACATCGTGGTCCGCCCGTAATCGCGGGGCTGACACCGCCTGTTTCTTGGAGGAGTCCCGTCCGTGGCAAAATCGACCACGCAGTATATCTGTCAATCCTGTGGGGCGGTTTACGCCAAATGGGCCGGGCGGTGCGAGGGCTGCGGCGAATGGAATACGCTGACCGAAGAAAGCCGGACTGAAACACCCAAGGCCCTGGGCGGTGGCCCGCGCGGGGGGCGGAAAATCGAACTGGTCGGACTGGCCGGTCAGTCAGCGGCTCCGCCGCGCATGCCGACAGGGATCAGCGAGCTTGACCGGGTGACCGGGGGCGGACTGGTGCCGGGGTCGGCGCTGCTGGTTGGGGGGGATCCGGGGATCGGCAAATCGACCCTGCTGACCCAGGCGGCGGCGGCACTGGCGGGCACCGGTGTCTCGGTGGCCTATATTTCGGGTGAAGAAGCGGTGGCGCAGGTCCGCCTGCGCGCGGCCCGACTGGGGTTGACCGATGCCAATGTCGGGCTGGCCTCGGCGACCAACCTGCGGGATATCGCCGCGACGCTGGATGATCCGAATGGTCCCAAGGTGGTGATCATCGACTCCATTCAGACGATGTATCTCGACAGCCTTGATTCTGCTCCGGGCAGCCTGTCACAGGTGCGCGCTTGCTCGCACGAGTTGATCCGTCTGGCCAAGACCAGAGGCTTTGCGCTGTTTCTGGTCGGCCACGTCACCAAGGAAGGCTCGATTGCCGGTCCACGGGTGATGGAGCACATGGTCGATACCGTGCTATACTTCGAGGGCGAACGCGGTCACCAGTTCCGTATCCTGCGCGCGGTGAAAAACCGTTTCGGGGCCACCGACGAGATCGGGGTGTTTGAGATGACCGATGGCGGGCTGGTCGAAGTCGCCAACCCGTCAGCTCTGTTTCTGGCTGAACGGCGCGGGAACGTATCGGGGTCCTGCGTGTTTGCCGGTATGGAGGGGACTCGACCGGTTCTGGTGGAAATTCAGGCGCTTGTGGCTACATCTGGTGCCGGAAGCCCCCGGCGAGCGGTGGTCGGCTGGGATTCTGGACGACTGGCAATGGTTTTGGCCGTTCTGGAAGCACGTTGTGGTCTTGCGCTGGCGGGCAATGACGTATATTTGAACGTCGCAGGCGGTCTTCGGATTGCCGAGCCTGCGGCGGACCTGGCGGTTGCTGCAGCGCTGATGTCGTCGGCCACCGGAACCCCGGTGCCAGCAGACGTTGCTGTTTTCGGTGAAATCGGGCTGTCGGGCGAGGTGCGCCCGGTGTCACAGGCCGATGTGCGACTGAAAGAAGCAGCCAAGCTGGGGTTTGCCGAGGCTTTGGCTCCCCCCCGGCGCAAGCCGCGAGGAAAAGCCGGAGCCGCTGGCAAAGGGGACCAGAGCAAGACGACAGAAGCCCTTCGCGTACGGGAAGTCGGGCACCTGCAGGATCTGGTTGCCCTGTTCCCGGTTGATGCTCTGGCCCAGAAGGCCGGCGAAAAAGCAGACTCTGGAACCAAAGGCTCCAAAGACAGGGCCGAGGCCGCCGGACGTCAGCGGGATGACGGATAACAAGATGGATTCCCTTTCGATCAACGTGTTCGATATGGTGGCGTTGGCTGTGCTGCTGTTGTCGGCAGTGCTGGCCTTTTTCCGTGGTTTCGTCCACGAAGTCCTGTCGATCACGGCATGGGTCGGGGCCGCCCTGTCGGCCCTGTACGGTTTTCCCTATGCCCGCCCCAAAGCCCATGAACTGATCCCGATCCCGATGGTTGCCGACGTGGCGGCAGCGGTAGCGGTGTTTCTGGTCGTCCTGTTGATCCTGTCGATGGTGACGCGGACCATTTCCAAGCAGGTACAAGGCAGTGCGCTGAATTCGGTGGACCGGTCGCTGGGCTTTCTGTTCGGTCTGGTGCGCGGGGCGGTGGTGCTGTCGATTGCCTATGTGGTGCTGTCGTGGGTGATCCCTGATCCGGCAGCACGTCCGGACTGGATGCGCTATGCCAAAAGTGGCCCGTTGCTGGAAAGTGGGGCAAACCTGCTGCGCAGCATGGTCCCGCCGTCGTTGCTGAGCGAAGAAGAACGGGCCCGGATGGCGACCGTCGAAGCGCAGGAGCGTGCCCGGCAGGCGGTCGAACTGAAGCAGACCTATGACCGCCTGACCCAGCCACGGGTGGAAAACCTGTCGCGGCCCGATACGACCCAGCCCGCCCCGGCCACTGTCGGGGGAAGTGCAACGATCACCTCGACTCCTCCGGCCAACAGTGTGCCTGCCCTGACGGTGCAGGGGCAAGGGGCCGCTGCATCGCCTGTTACTCCGGCATCCCCCACCGCTTCGGCACCCTCGCCCACATCTTCTGCGGCGCGTCCGGCCTCGGCGACCACTAATGGTGCATCTTCTTCCCAGAAAAACGGCTCCAGCTATGACGCCAACGCACGGCAGAGTTTGGACAGCTTGATTCAGAACCAACAATAGCGTTAGAGCATCGTGCGCGCAAACCGCGCCCTGACCCGTTCCAGTCGATCCAGTCCGATCTGCACAGCAGCCAACCCGAGGCCCCGTAATGGTTAACTTCCCTACTCATCCCTTTGGCCTGCCCGAACAGGGTGATGATGATAAACCGCGCGAAGAGTGCGGGGTCTTTGGTATCTTCAACGACGCCGACGCGGCAGCCCACACCGCGCTGGGTCTGCATGCCCTGCAGCACCGTGGTCAGGAAGCGGCCGGGATCGTCGCCAGCGACGGCAGCCAGTTCCATTCCCACCGTGGTCTGGGGCACGTCCACCGCGTGTTCAAGCGCGAAAAGGATACCGCCCGCCTGGAAGGCCGTCAGGCCATCGGCCATGTGCGCTATTCCACCTCTGGCGACATGGTGCTGCGCAACGTCCAGCCGCTGTATGCCGATCTGGCGTTTGGCGGGATGGCGCTGGCCCACAACGGCAACCTGACCAACGCGCTGACCCTGCGTCACAAGCTGGTGGAAAAGGGCTGCATCTTCCAGTCGACCAGCGATACCGAAGTGATCATCCAGCTGGTGGCGCGCTCGGAAAAGGCCTCGATGGAAGAGCGCCTGATCGATGCGCTGTCGCAGGTCAAGGGCGCCTTCTCGCTGGTCTGCATGACCGGTGATGCGGTGATCGGTGTGCGTGATCCGATGGGTTATCGTCCGCTGGTGCTGGGCCGCCATGGCGATGCGACCATCCTGGCGTCGGAAACCTGTGCGCTGGACATCATCTCGGCGGAATATGTGCGTGACGTTGAACCGGGCGAAATGGTGGTGATCGACCGTCGTGGCGTGCGGTCGCTGCGTCCGTTTGCTCCGCAAAAGCGCCGTTTCTGCGTCTTTGAATACATCTATTTCGCCCGCCCGGACTCGTTCTGTGAAGGCAATTCGGTCTACGAAGTGCGCAAGCAGATCGGTGCCGAACTGGCGCGTGAAGCGTCGGTCCCGGCGGACGTGGTGGTTCCGGTGCCGGACTCCGGCATTCCGGCGGCTCTGGGCTACGCCCAAGCGTCGCAAATCCCGTTCGAGCTGGGGATCATCCGTAACCACTATGTGGGCCGGACCTTCATTCAGCCGACCCAGAAGACCCGTGACATCGGCGTGCGCCGCAAGCACAACGCCAACAAGATGTATCTGGAAGGCAAGCGGGTGGTGCTGGTCGATGACAGCATCGTGCGCGGCACCACCTCGATCAAGATCGTCGACATGGTGCGTCAGGCCGGGGCTGCCGAAGTCCATCTGCGCATTTCCTCGCCACCGACTGCCTGGCCGTGCTACTTCGGGATTGACACGCCCGAGCGAGATAAACTGCTCGCTGCCCGCTATGACGTCGATGGCATGGCCAAGGTGCTGGGCGTTGACAGCCTGGCCTTCATCTCGGTCGATGGCCTGTATCGTGCGGCGGGTCGCGCTGGCCGTGACAACGATGATCCGGGCTTCTGCGATGCCTGCTTCACCGGCGATTACGTCGATGAACTGGCCGATGCCACCAACCCGCATCAGACCCGCGTCGTCTCGCGTCTGAACGAACGCTCCAAGGTCTGATAACGAGGATTAAGCATGACTGGTCGTCTGGAAGGGCGGATTGCCCTGATTACCGGGGCCTCGCGCGGCATTGGTCGCGCGCTGGCCAAGCGGTTCTGTCAGGAAGGCGCGACGGTGATCGCGCTGGCCCGCACGCAGGGTGCGCTGGAGGAACTGGACGATGAGGTCCGCGCCGATGGGCGCGGGACTCTGGTGCTGGTCCCCGAAGACCTGCGCAAGGAAGAGAAAATCGACCAGATTGCAGCGGCCCTGTACCAGCGTTTTGGCAAGATCGACATTCTGGTCGGCAATGCCGGAACGCTGGGGACCATGGGGCCGATGGGCCACATCAAGCCAAAGCACTGGCAGGATGTTCTGGACACCAACCTCACCGCCAACTGGCAGTTGATCCGCTACATGGGGCCGCTGCTGGAACAGTCCGATGCCGGGCGGGCGGTGTTTGTCACCTCCTCGGTTGGCCACGAGCCGCGCGCCTATTGGGGGGCTTATGCCGTTTCCAAGGCCGGGCTGGAAATGATGGTGCAGACCTGGGCGCTGGAACTGGGGAAGACCAACATCCGCGCCAACCTGTACGATCCGGGCCGGACCCGTACCCGCATGCGGGCCAGCGCCTTCCCCGGCGAAGACCCCGAGACGCTGCCGCTGCCGGAAAGCCACTGCGAGGCTATTCTGGATCTGGTGTCGGTTGATTGCCCGCATCAGGGGCAGGTGATCGCCGCCGTTCGGCCGGAATAATCAGAATAAAAAAGACCCCGTTCAGTGCAGGCTGGACGGGGTTTTTTCTTTGTTCTGATGAGTACCGCAAGGGGGCAGGCTCTCATCCCGCCCCCTTGCGGTACTCATCGGGGGTAATCCCCATCTGGCGGCGGAACATGGCGATAAAGGCCGAGGCGCTGCGATAGTTCAGATCGCGGGCGATCTTTTCCACCGTCTCGCCTTGCTCCAGTGCCCGCATGGCGGCGATCACCCGCCGCCGTTGCCGCCAGTCGGCAAACGACATCCCCAAGTCCCGCAGGCAATAGCGCATCAGGGTCCGTTCCGAGGTGCCGAGCTGGTGCGCCCATTCCGCCAGCGAGCGGGTATCGCCGGGGTGGTCATCGAGAGTCTGTAGAATATGCCCCAGCAGCGGGTCTTCCGAGGTCGGCAGAAAGCTGCCTGCGCACTCTGCCTGTCGGATTTGATCGACCACCACCTGTAACAGTCGCTGGTCTTCAGCGGTAAACGGCAGGGCTGGTGGCGACTGGTGCAGGTGTTCCAGCAAGGCGCGCAGCAAGGGGGAAACGGTCAGCGCGCAGACACCCCGTGGCAGTTCATCGCAGTGTTCAGCGACGACATACAGCGAGCAATGACACGCCTGATGGCGGTTCAGCCCCTGATGGGCCAATCCGGGTGGCAGCCAGATGGCATATTGCTGTGGTGCCAGATAGTGGCGGCTGCCCACCTTGACCTCCATCACCCCGCTAAAGGAATAGACAAACTCCCCCCACGGATGGGCGTGGTGGGGGTAGGTTGCTCCGGCGGGCATGTGGGCGCTGCGGAAATAGATCGGGCTGGGGAGCTGGTGGTCAAACGGCGGATGGTGCGAATGGGCGGGCATGGCGGCCTCTGACAGTTTGACGCTATCTGTTGTCATATATTCGCTATATGCCGGATATCAGACAAGGAGTAAGAGTCTGGCCTGTGATCTTTCTGCCGGTGGAGCGTTCCATGGATACCCGCAAACCCCTTGATGGTCTGGCCATTGGTTTGATGCTGCTGCTGGCGGTGACCTGGGGCATGCAGCAGATCACCCTGAAAATGGCGGCGGCAGACATTTCGCCGATGATGATGATCGGCCTGCGCTCGGGGATTGCCGCCTTGCTGGTGGCTGGCTTGCTCAAGCTGCGCGGGGAGCGGTTGCTGGCGCCGCAGATGCCATGGGGTGGGGCACTGGCGATTGGCCTGTTGTTCGGGGTGGAGTTTGTCCTGCTGGGCGAAGCACTGCGCTTTACCTCGGCCGGGCATGTGGTGGTGTTCCTGTACACCGGGCCGATTTTTGCCGCCTTGGGGTTGCACTGGAAACTGCCTGCCGAACGGTTGATGCCGTTGCAGTGGGGTGGGGTGTTGCTGGCCTTTGGAGGGATCATCTGTGCGTTTCTGCTCCGCCCGTCGACCGGGAACAGTGCTGATAGTGCCGCGATGATGTGGGGGGATTTCCTGTCGGTGCTGGCTGGCCTGTCGTGGGGGATGACGACGGCTGTTATTCGCACCACCCGTCTATCATCGCTGCCTGCGGCTCAGACGCTGCTGTATCAGCTGGTGGTGGCCTGCGTGCTGCTGGTGCCGACGGCTCTGCTGCTGGGGCAGGGGGCCATCCACTGGACTCCTGTCAGCATGGGAACCCTGTTCTTTCAGGCGGTGATCGTGTCGTTCGTCAGTTTTCTGATGTGGTTCTGGATGCTGCGACACTATCTGGCCTCGCGGCTGGGGGTGTTCTCGTTCCTGACGCCGCTGTGCGGGGTTCTGGCCGGGGGCTGGTTTCTGGGCGAGAGCATTGAACCGTCCTTCCTTGCCGGGGCCGGATTGGTGCTGGCTGGCATTCTGGTGGTCAGCGGAGCATCACGTCTGAAAGCGGCCAAGGCCCGGTTGGCTTGAAAAGAGCATAAGGCCATGGGGAATTTGGGGTTTTAGGAAAGGCTGATATGGTGCCTTTCCCCTGTTGCCTGCGGTGGGAAAAGAGTATCTTTAGGGCTGAAGTCGCCTTTTCATGTCTTTCCCGCCCACTGTGCCTCTGGGGCTTGTATGCCCAAAGCGCAGAGTTTTGACAAACAGGACATCCCCCGTGTCTTTGCCTGACAGACCAGACTGCCCCGACGCCATTACCATCACAGACCAGATTGGCCTGGCTCTGACCCGGATTGCCCGTGGCTGGCGGACCAAAATGGATACCCGTTTGTCGGCGATGGGGCTGACGCAGGCCAAGTGGGTGACACTGTACCATCTGGCGGCGGTTGAGCGCCCCCTGATGCAGTGCGAGCTGGCCAGTGAAATCGGTATCGAAGGCCCGACGCTGGTGCGCCTGCTGGACGGGCTGGAAAAGCTGGACCTGATTGCCCGCCTGCCGTCGCCGCATGATCGCCGGGGCAAGATGATTCACCTGACGCAGACGGCCCTGCCGCTGCTGGAAGAAATCAACCGCATTTCCGCCGACATCAAGGGCGGTATTTTCCGCGACATCCCGGAGGCCGAGCTGGCGCAATGCCACGCGGTGCTGCTGAAGCTGCAAAGCAACCTCGGTTGCCCCGGCCCGGATTGCGAGGAACCGTCACAGGGCGATTGCATTGAACGCTCGCCCTGTGAGGAGTAAGGCTGTCAGGGCTGGGCCACCGACTTGTCAACGCTGAAGCTCTCGCCGCAGCCACAGTGCGCGGTGGCGTTGGGGTTGTTGAACACAAACCCTGACTGCATCTTGTCGTCCTGATAGTCCATCTCCGCGCCGATGATGAACATCAGTGCCATCGGGTCAATGTACAGGCGGACGCCCTTGTCTTCCACCACGTCTTCAAACGGGCGTTCTTCAGTGACGTACTCGACCGTGTAGCTCATGCCAGAGCAACCACGGGTCTTGACCCCGACGCGCAGACCGAGAACCGGCGTGTCCGAACGGGCGATCAGGCTTTTGACCCGCTCGGCGGCTGCGTCGGTCAGGGTCAGGGGCTTGGGCGGAATGGCGGGGGTGGTGGCCATGATGACCTATCCTTCAGCGTTACACTACACGACAGCGAGATGACAGGGACGCGGAGCGCTGCTCCACACCTCGCCGGGGCCTTGAGGCCCCGGACCCCATTTATTGAAATTCAAAGAAAAAACGGGGGTTTGGGGGCATCGCACCCAAACAGGTATGGACGGTAGCCCATTATTGCTTTCCTGCTGTCGTGTACTGTGGGTTCACAACTAGAACATGTCCAGCGCCACGCGGGCGACTTCGGTCATCCGTTCCGGGGTCCACGGCGGATCCCAGGTCAGGGTGACGGTGACTTCGCCGGTGCCCTTGACCAGCGACAAGGTGTTGGCGACCTGCTGTGGCAGCTCACCTGCGACCGGGCAGGCGGGGGCGGTCAGGGTCATCAGCGCGGCAACGGTACCGTTGTCGCTGATCGTCAGGTCATAGATCAGACCCAGATCATAGATGTTGACCGGAATTTCCGGGTCATAGACCGTCTGCAGGGCCTCGACCAGAGCCTCGTGGGTGGCGATTTCGGCCCCGGGCCACAGCGGCTCACCGGCCCGGCCAATGGCGTCTTCAGACGAGGGCGGCGGCGGAGCATCATAGACATACATCGGGGGGCGCATGGTCATGATACAAGGGTTCCTTTTTACGCAAAGATCATGCGACAGCGATCAGGCGAACAGCGTCTGCACGGTGTGCAGCGCCTTCAACAACTGGTCGATGTCATCCTTGTTGGTGTAAACGCCAAAGCTGGCCCGGGCCATCGCCGGGACGCCACAGCGGTCCATCAGCGGCTGGCAGCAATGGTGCCCGGCGCGAATGGCGACGCCCGCCCGGTCGAGGACGGTGGCAATGTCGTGGGGATGGGCATAGCTCATCGAAAAGGCGATGATGCCGCTTTTCCCCGGTGCGGTGCCGTGCAGGGTCAGTCCGTCGATGGCCTGCATGCCGTCGATGGCATAGGCCAGCAACGCTTCCTCGTGCTCCAGCGCGGCGGCATGGTTGATCGACCGCACATAATCAACGGCGGCCCCCAGACCGATGGCCTGCACGATGGCCGGGGTTCCGGCTTCGAACTTGGCGGGCAGGGCGGCCCATTCCGAGGCTTCGAAGGTCACCGACGAGATCATGTCGCCCCCGCCCATCCACGGCGGCATGCGGTCAAGCAGAGCTTCGCGGCCCCACAGGATGCCGATGCCGGTCGGGCCATACAGCTTGTGCCCGGAAAAGGCGTAAAAGTCGCAGCCCAGAGCCTGCACATCGACCGGACGATGGACAATCCCCTGACAGCCATCGACCAGCACAATGGCCCCGGCAGCATGGGCCTTGGCGGCGATTTCCGCCACCGGCAGCACGGTGCCCAGCACGTTGGAGACATGGGCGATGGCGACCAGTCTGGTGCGATCGGTCAACAGCGCCTCGAAGGCCTCCATGTCAAAGCGGCCGTCGTCGGTGATCGGCACCACCTTCAGCACCAGCCCCTTGTCATCGCGGACCATCTGCCACGGGACGATGTTGGAATGATGTTCCAGAGCCGAAATGATGATCTCGTCACCGGGCTTCAGCAAACTGCGGGCGTAGGTTTGCGCCACCAGATTGATGGCTTCGGTCGCGCCACGGGTAAAGATCACCTCGCAGTCATCGGCGGCATTGATGAAGGCACGCACCTTGCTGCGGGCGGCTTCGTAGTTCTGGGTTGCCGTTTCCGACAGCCAATAAGCCCCACGATGGACGTTGGCATATTCGTGTTCATAGGCGTTGCGCATGGCATCCAGCACCGCCAGCGGCTTTTGCGCCGACGCACCAGAGTCAAGATAGGCCAGCCGCTTGCCGTGAACCTGCGAGGTCAGGATCGGAAAATCGCGGCGCACCGCTTCGACATCAAAGACTGTCGTTGCGAGATCGGAACGAAGGCTGTCAGACACTGCGATACCCATCATGCCACCTCTTGCCGTGCATCCAGCCATGCTCGCACCAGTCCGGCCAGCACGGTGCGAATGGCGTCGTTTTCCACCTGTTCGACCACGTCATCAAGGAACCCCTCGATCAGCAGGTCGCGGGCGGTGGCTTCGTCCAGACCGCGGGCGCGCAGATAGAACAGTGCCTCGTCATCCAGCTCGCCACAGGCGGCCCCGTGCGAACAGGTCACGTCATCGGCGTAAATCTTCAGCTCGGGCTTGACGTCAACCTCGGCGCTTTCCGACAGCAGCAGGGCTTTGTGCAACTGCTGACCGTCGGTGTGCTGCGCCCCCTTGCGGACGGTGACCTTGCCCTGAAAGACTCCGCGGCCATGGTCGGCCAGAACGCCCTTGTAGACCTGCGACGAGCGGCCATTGGGGACGGCGTGATCCATGTGGATGGTGGTGTCCATGTGCTGGTAGTCACGGGCGGCATAGGCCCCGTTCAGATGGGCTTCGGCCTGTTCGCCCGCCAGTTCGACGGCGATGTCATCACGGGCAACCGCACCACCGAGCGACAGGGCAAACGCCTGATAAATCCCACCGGCCAGCACCTTGACCGTGCGGCTGGCAACATGCAGGGCCCTGGCGGTGTCGTTGCGAACCTTGACGTGAGTCAGGCGGGCGTTGGGCTCGACCAGAATTTCGGCCACCGGCAGCGACAGGGTTTCGGTTTCGCCCAGCGCGACATGGCTTTCCAGAATGGTGGCGGTGCTGCCCGCTCCGGCCTTGATCAGCAGGCGGGGCTGGGCCATCACCGGCGCGTCGCCCGGGGTCAGGGTGATCGAAACGATGTGCAAGGGGCGGTCAATGACCGTTCCGGCCTCCAGCAGGACCACCACGCCATCATCAACCAGACCACTGGCCAGCGCGGCAAACGGCTGTTCGTCATACTGCACCAGACTGCCCAGCAGGCCTTCCAGCCGTTCGGGCTGACGGGCGAGCAGGCTGGCCAGCGGCTGCACCTCAACCCCGGCAGGCAGGGCGGCGCGGTCAGACAGGTGCGGGGCATAGGAGCCGTTGAGCAGCACCACCTTGTGGCCGTCAAAGGCGGGCAGCGCGGCGGGCAGGGCTTCCAGCGTGGCATCACCGGCGATCAGGGCGGGCACGAAGTCGAGTTTGCCCACCACCCCAAGGGCGGCAAAGCTGTACTTGAAGGCTTCGGTGCGGCGATGGGGCAGGCCCTGCTGCTGAAAGGCAGCCAGTGCCGCCTGACGCAGACCGGTCAGCCACGGCAGATGACCACCGGGCAGCACCGGCGACAGGCCGGTGGCGGCCGTCACCACGGGAATTTCAGACAGAACGACGGACATCGGCGGTTCTTCCTTCCTTATCCGGCGATCAGGCGGCGCTGACGTAATCGGCATAGCCCTTGGCTTCCAGCTCTTCGGCCAGCTCCGGGCCACCGGAGCGGACGATCTTGCCACCGGCGAACACATGCACCACGTCCGGCACGATGTAGCTCAGCAGGCGCTGATAGTGGGTGATCACCAGGAACGAGCGGTCGGCGGTGCGCAGGCTGTTGACGCCTTCGGACACCACACGCAGGGCGTCAATGTCCAGCCCGGAGTCGGTTTCGTCGAGGATGGCAAACTGCGGCTGCAGCAGGGCCATCTGGAGAATGTCGGCGCGCTTCTTTTCCCCGCCCGAGAAGCCGACGTTGACCGGCCGCTTCAACATGTCGTCGCGGATGCCCAGTTCCTTGGCCTTGCCTTTGACCAGCTTCAGGAATTCCATCGCGTCGATTTCGCCCAGCCCCTGAAAGCGGCGCTTGGCATTGATGGCGGCCTTGAGGAAGGTCGAGCTGGCAACGCCGGGGATTTCCACCGGGTACTGGAAGGCAAGGAAAATCCCGGCATTGGCCCGCTGGTCGGGTTCCATGTCGGCGATGTCCTCGCCGTTGAGCAGGATGCGGCCTTCGGTCACCTGATAGCCCGGACGGCCGGAGATGATGTTCGACAGGGTGGATTTTCCGGTGCCGTTCGGCCCCATCAGGGCGTGGACGGTGCCGGGTTCGATTACCAGATCAACACCCTTCAGGATTTCTTTGCCATCAACGGAGGCATGCAGGTTTTGAATCTCGATCAGAGCCATCGTTTGAGTACCTTTTGTTCCCGACTGTTCCGTTGCGTTAACCAACGCTGCCTTCGAGGGAAATGTTGACCAGTTTCTGCGCCTCAACGGCGAATTCCATCGGCAGGGTTTGCAGGACTTCCTTGCAGAACCCGTTGACGATCAGGCCCACCGCTTCTTCGGCCGACAGGCCGCGCTGCATGCAGTAGAACAGTTGATCGTCGGAAATCCGGCTGGCGGTTGCTTCGTGTTCGGTGCGGGCCGACGGGTTGCGGCTTTCGATATAGGGCACGGTGTGGGCACCGCACTGATCGCCGATCAACAGGCTGTCGCACTGGGTGAAATTGCGGGCGCCGCTGGCCTTGGCGGCGATGCGCACCTGTCCGCGATAGGTCTGTTCCGAGCGACCGGCGGAAATGCCCTTGGAGATGATCTTCGAGCGGGTGTTCTTGCCCAGATGGATCATCTTGGTGCCGGTATCGGCCTGCTGGCGGTTGTTGGTGATGGCGACCGAATAGAATTCCCCGACCGAGCCGTCGCCCTGCAGGATGCAGGAGGGGTATTTCCAGGTGATTGCCGAGCCGGTTTCGACCTGGGTCCACATCACCTTGGAATTGCGGCCACGGCAGGCGGCGCGTTTGGTGACAAAGTTATAGATGCCCCCCTTGCCGTTTTCGTCGCCGGGATACCAGTTCTGCACCGTCGAGTACTTGATTTCGGCATCGTCCAGCGTCACCAGTTCGACGACGGCGGCGTGCAACTGGTTTTCATCGCGCTGCGGGGCGGTGCAGCCTTCCAGATAGGACACATAGGCGCCCTCGTCGGCGATGATCAGGGTGCGTTCAAACTGCCCGGTGTTCTTTTCGTTGATGCGGAAATAGGTCGACAGCTCCATCGGGCAGCGCAGGCCCTTGGGGATGTAGACAAAGCTGCCATCGGTGAACACCGCCGAGTTCAGGCAGGAAAAGAAGTTGTCCGCCTGCGGCACCACCGAGCCAAGGTACTTCTGCACCAGCTCGGGGTGTTCGCGGATCGCCTCGGAGATCGAGCAGAAGATCACGCCCAGATCGTTGAGCTTCTTTTTATAGGTGGTGGCAACCGACACGCTGTCGAACACCGCATCGACGGCCACACCTGCCAGCGCTTCCTGTTCCTTCAGCGGGATGCCCAGCTTTTCATAGGTGGCGAGAAGCTCGGGGTCCACTTCGTCGAGGCTCTTCGGGCCATCTTCCCGCCGCTTGGGGGCGGCATAATAATAGCTGTCCTGATAGTCGATCGGCGGATAGTGCAGACTGGCCCACTGCGGTTCTTCCATCGTCAGCCAGTGGCGATAGGCTTTCAGGCGCCATTCGAGCATCCATTCCGGCTCTTCCTTTTTGGCCGAGATGAAGCGTACGATGTCTTCGCTCAGGCCCTTGGGCGCGCGGTCGGATTCGATGTCCGTCTCGAAACCGTATTTATAACGCTCGATATCCTTGACGGTTTGGATGGTGCTTTCGGTGGCCACCATGACGGAGGTCCTTCTTTCGCTAGCGGCGACGGTCTTGCTGACCGCACGATCTTGTGTTCCAGACAGAAAATTCAGTAAACCCTCAGGCGGATGCCGGTACGACAAACCTTCAGGCGGATGCCGGTACGACAAACCTTCAGGCGGATGCCGGTACGACAAAAAGCGGCCTGTCCTGTGCCATGTCGGCCAGGGTGACTTCGGACAGGGCGCGGTGGACGGCGTTGTTGACCCGGTTCCAGTGACCATGCATCGGGCACAGGGCCTCGATGCCGCACTCTTCATCGGGCGAGGTCTCGACGCACGAGGTCAGGGCGATCGGGCCTTCGATGGCCTGAATCATGTGGGCAACGGTGATCTCGCGCGGGGCGCGTCCCAGCCCATAGCCACCAGCCGCCCCACGGATCGACTGCACCAGCCCGTCCTTGGCCAGCAGCTTCATGATCTTGGCAACGGTCGGCAGGGGGACGCCGGTATCGGACGCAATCTGCTGCGCCGAACGGACGCAGCCGGTGCGGGCCATGTCGACCAGCAGCGCGACGGCGTAATCGGTGAGCTTGTTGATGCGGAACATCGGCGTACCCCCTTGGGAGCAAAGAGCGGGACAGGCGTGTCGTGGAAACGCTCTGGATGGCTTATAAGAGCGTCTCCAGGAAAAGCGTACCAAATCAGTACCCTTTTAATAGTGCCATTCTCTCCCCTCTTCAAGTGTGGAAACGGGCCTTTTGGTGGACTTTCGTTTCCGGGGAAGCGTGCTACAGTTTATGGGTATCGTGAATAAGCCGCTTTCGCAGTTTCCACAGCGACGAGACACCGCCCCCATGCCCTTTCGTATCCAGAGCCGACGGCTCACACAAATCCTGTCGGCCCTGGCCCTGACCATTGGTACATCTCTGGCGGCGCTGGCCCCCGTGCCTGCTCAGGCGGGGCAGGTGGTGGTGCAGAAGGTGAACGGGCAATGGGCGCTGGTTGATCAGGGCCGCATCATTCCCATGCGCGGGGTGGCGGTCGGCAACGGTGCGGCATCGCTGGAAAAGCTGCGCAACACCGGCACGACGGTCGTTCGCACCTATGGCGAGCCGGACGTGTGGGTGCTGGACGAGGCGCAGAAATACGGCCTGAAGGTGATCATGGGGCTGTGGATGGAACATCCCCGCCTCGGCTTTTCTTACCAGAACCAGACGGCTGTCGAGGCGCAGGACCGGCGGATCAGCGAGTTCGTCACCCGCTACAAGGATCACCCGGCGCTGCTGGCCTGGGGGGTGGGTAACGAAGTTGAAACCGACGTGGCCGACCCGCTGCCGGTATGGAAACAGGTCAATCGTGTTGCCGAAATGGTGAAAAAGATCGACCCCAACCATCCGACAATGATGGTGGTGGCCGATACCGAGGACAGTCGCCTGCAAAAGCTGGCGGGGTGCTGTGCTGCGGTGGACCTGCTGGGGATCAACGTCTATGCCGGGGCGGTGTTCACCCTGCCCGAGCGGGTGCAAAAGGCCGGGATCGTCAAGCCGATCATCGCCACCGAAGTCGGCGCGCTGGGCCAGTGGCAGGCCGGGCGGACGGCGTGGGGGGCTCCGGTCGAGCCGTCGAGCACCCAGAAGGCCATTTTCTTCCACAAGGCCCTGCCGTTCCTCGAGTCCCAGCCCAACGTTCTGGGCAGCATTGCCTTCATGTGGGGGGCCAAGCAGGAACAGACATCCACCTGGCATGGCCTGTTGTTGCCCGATGGCTCGCCGCTGGGGGCCGTCGATACCCTGACCGAGCTGTGGAACGGCAAGCAGCCGAACAATCGTGCCCCGGAAATCAATGGCGCAGGCATCGCTGCCGAGGTCTACAGCCCCGGTGATCCGATCACTGTCGGCCTGTCGATTCTCGATCCCGACGGTGACCCGATCAAGCTGGACTTCCGCCTGATGAATGAAGCCACCGACCTGCAAAAAGGCGGGGATGCCGAAGCGGTTCCGCCGGAAATGGCGATTCAGGTTGAAACCTTCCCCGGCACCATTGCCCTGTTTGATGCTCCGACCCTGCCGGGGGACTATCGGCTGTTCGTAACGGTCCATGATCCCGATGGCAAGGCGGCGACCGTCAACATGCCGTTCCAGGTGGTCGGTCCGGCCCCGCCCAAGGGGGCAACGGAAAACCAGCAAGGGCAGGCGGTAACACCCGATGGCCTGCCGATTCAGGCGGCACTGACCGGGCCGAATGCTGCTACCACACGCGAAGAAATCCAGCGCGATCTGGCCAAGCTGAAAGCCAGCCGCGAGCGTCGGCAGGACATCAAAAAGCGGCAGGAAGAGCGGCAGAAGACCAAAAAGGTTTCAACCACCACTCCCAAAACCACCAAAAAGCCCAAGGACTCATAGGTCGGCCAGAGGCTCCTCTGGCTCCGTTGTGCCGGTAAACACCCGGATTTCCCCCCCACGCAGAACCAGTACCGCCAGATCAGCGGTGCTGCCTCCGGCTGGAAACGCCGGGGTGACATCAATGCCGCAGGCCGCCCGGCGACCGATCGGGTCGCGGTCCAGCGCCAGACAGGCGGTGCCGTTGTGCGGGGGATTGATCACCGTCAGCACCCATTCCGCCCCGTGGTTGTTCCGCCGCAGCAGGGCATAGGCTCCGCTGGGGCTGGCGAGCCTCTGCTGGGGGCCTTCGCGGTTGAGGACGCTCAGGCTGGCTTTCAGGCGGTTGACCTCGGCGACATAGGGAGAAATGTCGAAACGGGCGTTTTCCCACTGTTCCGGCCTGCTGGTGACGACGTTCATCGGGCGGGTGAAGCCGAACTCATAGCCCATCGGCATCATCACCGCGCTGGAGAACATGGCGGAAAACAGATAGCGATAGCGCTGGACTTCGGCGATCAGCTTGACCGAGCTGACGCCGGACGCTTCGGTTTCGGCGGCGAGTCGTGCCGTATCATGGCTTTCGGGGAAGGAAACCGATGGTGCCAGATCACGGAACTGTTCGTAATGATCCAACAGCCAGGGCGCTTCGCCATCCCACCATTTCGATGAATTGAACAGGTAATCAAAGCGCGCCGGACGCAGGGCTTCGACCTCGTCCGGGGTGCAGCCAAGGGTTTCGGCAAAGAACAGGATGTCGGGGTTCTCCTGATGGGCGGCGGCCATGATCGCCAGCCAGACATCCGCCGGAATGCGGTGTGCCGCATCACAGCGAAAGGCGCGCATGCCCAGCCGGGCATAGTGGCGAACGACGGAACAAAAATATCCCACCAGTGCCGCCCGCTGGGGGCGAGGGTGGTAATCCAGCGCTGCCAGATCGCCCCAGACGGTCCGTTTGTCCGGGTCATCGGGGTGGCTGGCGCAGGGGCTGACCAGATTTCCGTCAGGATCCCTCTGGAACCAGTCAGGATGTTCGTGTACCAATGTGCTGTCGCGCGAGGTATGGTTGATCACCAGGTCCATGATCACCGACAGGCCGTGTGATCCTGCGCTTTCAATGAAACCACGCAGCAGGTCATCATCACTGGCATAAGCTGGCCCACGCAGCATGGGGTTGAGCCGATAGTAATCTTTCACCGCGTACAGGCTGCCGGAAAAACCCGGATAATGAAAAGGGTTGATATAGATCCAGTTAAAGCCCATGTCTCGCACCCGCAGAATATGGCGAGACCAATCTGGAATGCTTCCGGTTAACGGGGGGAATAGGTTATATATCCGTGGAGCGCGGAGCCCAACCGCTTCGCTCATGGTGCAGTCCTCCCCTGTTACAGGCATAAGTGCCTTTTGTCCTGGTTATGTTGGGCCCTGATGTTCCCCGGTCAAGAGAGAAAGGGGGCACCAAGGGCTCAGTTGACACGTCCTGAGGATATGCCCCTACGGTTTGTGCTGGCTCTGCCATGATAGGAAAAGTTCTCTGAGGGTAAGATGAAGGTTTTCAAAATTTTCTGCGCCGCCTTTCTGGCGGTCTGGCTGCCGCTGATGGCGCATGTGATCTCGTTGCGCTATTTCCCGCAGAACAACGAGCCGGTGGCGTCGATGTATGCCGCCGATGCCGCCCCGGCAAAGACTGAAACCGTTGCCGCGGCTCCGGTTGATCCGGTGACGGCGGGTGCGACGGTGGCCAAAAAGTGCGCCGCCTGCCACACGCTGGAACAGGGTGCGCCGAACAAGGTCGGCCCGAATCTGTTCGGCATCGTGGGTGCGCCGGTGGCGGGTCATGCAGACTTCGCTTACTCCGACGATCTGAAGGCGGTGGGCGGAACCTGGACGCCGGAACATCTGGAAGCGTGGGTGACCAACCCCAAGGCGCTGGCGCCGAAGACCAAGATGGCCTTTGCCGGCCTCAGCTCCGAAGCCGACCGCAAGGCGTTGATCGCCTATCTGGAAACGCTGAAGTAACGCTGACGGGACGATGCCTGTAACCTCGGGTGTCACCTCTGCATGAAAAAAGCCCATGGACCCCGTGATGGTGGTCCATGGGCTTTTTTGTGGTCAGCTCAACGGGCGCTTTTGCCCTGCAGTTTTTGCTGCAACGCCTGACAGGGGTCTTCGCGGTCGGCGCGCGGGGTGAACAGCAGATAGTCGTAGTCGCCAGTGTCAAGGGACTCGACCGAGGTCTGGTCATCCTGCACCTCGACCATCGCCACACTGACGCTCTGACCTGCGGGCAGCAGGCGGGGAACGGCGCTGTCCCGGCGGACGTGGCCTGCTCCGGCAATCAGCACCCCGCCATGGCCGCTGTGCCGGTCGGCGGTCAGCAAGGCGTCGGCCATGGCCTGATCGCGTGCCACCTGCATCCGCACCATCGGCAGGGCCTGTTCGGGCGCGATCAGCCCGCAATGACCATTGACCACCGCTTCGGTCTGGGCGGCCAGAACCGGTTCGGGCAGGGGGATGGAGGTGTCCGAACCTGCGACGCGCAACTGCTCCCGTTCCAGATTGGCGGGCAGAATTTCCAGACGGGCGGCAAGGGCGGCGTGGAAAATCGGCCGGTACCAGCTCCACTGCGGCCACTGGCGCTGTTCCCAGCCGACCGCCTGCCCGAGAGCGTCGGTGTAGCCCTGCGGCGTGGCCGACTGGCTGGCATCGGACAGGACCTGTGCCAGCGCTTCGCTCTGGGCCGGGCCGATCATTTCAACGGCGACCGCCGGACGGCGGCCATCGCTGATCAGCCCGGCCAGCAAGGCGGCCTGTAGCGCATGGTGGTCAGGATTGTCGTGTTGTTCCCCCAACAGAACCCAGCGGCTGAGATAAAGGCGGTGTTGCAGCTCGGCAGGTGAAATCCAGCGCTTGCTGGCGGTGTCCAGAATCCTGCCGACCAACGGATGAGACCGGGCGTGTGGACTTTGCCATGCGGGAGGGACGGGAGCATCTTCGGCGCGGGCGACGGTCAGGGAACCGGCCAGCAGGAGGGCGGCCAGGACGCCGCTGCGCATAACAGGGGGGAACAAAGCTGGGGGCATAGGGATTTTACCGGATTGTTTGCGGGGGAATGTGATGCCACAGTGGCACCGCGATTTGCCAAAACCGATGCGGCGAAACAACAGCATGGCACCAACCGTCTGATTCGGATCCAACGCGATTGGTGCCAAACGGAGAGTGTGCCTGTAATGTCTCAGAGTACCGCGGATACGGCTTTTTTTGACCATGCCTTTTCATCGGTCCTGTCGGTGATTGAACGGACCCGCGACAGCATTGTTGCCGGGCAGGGCACTGATCTCGACTCGAAGCAAAAGATGCGCCTCAGCCGGGAAATCTCGCGCCTGACCAGCCTGTCGGCCACCGCCATGTCCTTGCTGCTGATGTACAAGGCGCTGGTCGATGGTCAAGGGGACCAGATCGACAATATTCCGGCCCGCCTTGAGGAACTGTATCAGGGCTTGCAGGTTCAGCCAGCCGATGATGGTCTGGGGGATGTGGTGTTGCCGCCGGAAACCGTTGCCCTGCTGGCAGATGCCGGGCAGGCCTTTGGTTTGATGGAACGGGTCTACGGGATGATTGCCGCGCAAATTGCCAATTGATAATGACGCCTTTTCTTTCGTGCCTTTTCATGCGGGGAAAGCCTCAGGAAAAGTCTGCCTATATTGGGCGATGGGGTGCAGAGGTTCTTGTTTCTCTGCACCCTGACTATTAGGATAAGCCATCATGCCGGACATGATCCTGTTGAGGGCGTGTTGCGGTCGGCGTGCTGTGGGGAACGCCTGGGGCAAGGGGGCGACAACGTGGTGTGGTTGCCCCGCCTGTTGAAGGAATGTTAGCGATGAATTACGAGGACTTCTTTGCCGCGCGCCTGGAAGACCTGCACAAAGGTGGCAATTACCGTGTGTTTGCCGATCTGGAACGGGTGGTTGGCAGCTTTCCGAAAGCGAAAAACTACACCGCAGACGGGTCGGTTCAGGACGTCGCCATCTGGTGCAACAACGATTACCTCGGCATGGGCATGCACCCGCAGGTGCTTGAGGCGATGAAGGTCGCTCTGGACTCCTGTGGCGCGGGCGCTGGCGGCACTCGTAATATCTCGGGGACCAACCATTACCACGTCCTGCTGGAGCAGGAACTGGCCTCGTGGCACAACAAGGACGCGGCCCTGCTGTTCACCTCGGGGTATGTGGCCAACATGACCGCCCTGATGACCCTGGGCAGCAAAATCCCCGGGCTGGTGATGTTCTCTGATGAACTCAACCACAACTCGATGATCGAAGGTGTGCGCCATTCGCGCGCCCCGAAGGAAATCTGGAAGCACAACGATTACAACGACCTGCACCGCCGCCTGTCGCAGTACGACCGCGATACGCCCAAGCTGGTGGTGTTTGAAAGCGTCTATTCGATGGATGGCGACATCGCCCCGCTGGAAAAGATCATCGAGGTTGCCGAACATCACAACGCGATGACCTTCCTCGACGAAGTCCATGCCGTCGGCATGTACGGTGAATACGGATCAGGGGTGGCGGAACGCGATGGCGTGCGGGAACGGGTGACCATCCTGCAGGCGACGATGGGCAAGGCGATCGGGGTGATCGGTGGCTATGTTGCCGCTTCGCATAACCTGATCGACTTCATTCGCAGCTATGGTGCAGGGTTCATCTTCACCACTTCGTTGCCGCCGACCATTGCCGCCGGGGCGCTGGAGAGCGTGCGCTATCTGCGTGAGCACAACGAGCTGCGCATCCGTCATCAGGAACGGGCGGCAACGCTGAAAGCCCGCCTGCAGGCGCTGAACATTCCGGTCCTGCCGTCGGTCAGCCACATCGTGCCGGTCCACGTCGGCAATGCCGCCCTGTGCAAGCAGGCATCGGACGACCTGCTGAACCGCCACGGTGTTTATGTGCAGCCGATCAACTACCCGACCGTCCCGGTTGGCACCGAACGTCTGCGCATCACCCCGACGCCGCTGCACGAAGATGCGGACATGGATCACCTGTGCGCCGCGATGGGCGAAATCTGGGACCGCCTGAACCTGCCGCGCAGCATTACGGCCGCTGCGGCGGAATAAACCCTGTCAGCCTTGACCGGGACAAGCTCCGCCTGTTGCTTCAGGCGGGGCTTTTTTCCGCCTGCTTCACCAGACTTTGAATCCGTGCGGTCAGCTCTGACAGGTTGACCGGCTTGGACAGGAACGCAGAACAGCCTGCCATCTCTGCCCGCTGGCGGGTCTGCGGGGTGGCATCGGCGGTCAGGACGATCACCGGGATGCGGCACAGGTCGGGGCGCTGTTTCAGGCGGGTCAGCACCTCCAGCCCCGACATGTCCGGCAGGTTGATATCCAGAATGATCAGGGCCGGGCGCAGCCTTTCCGCCATCTCCAGGCCTGCTGCGCCTGTCTGCGCTACGGCAAGCGACAGGCGTGTAAATTCACTGAACATCAGTTCCATCAAGGCGATGTTGGCCGGATTGTCTTCGATGTACAGGGTCAGCCCGTCGGCATCAATGGCATGCTGGCTGAGATCTGCACCGGGGAGCAGGCTGGGGGCGCTGGTTGTGTCAGGCTGGGTGGGCAACTGGAATTCCAGCCAGAACCGGCTGCCCTGACCGGCAATGCTGTTGAAACCAATCTGGCCATGCATGATTTCCATCAAGGTCTTGCTGAGGGCCAGGCCGACGCCAGTACCTTCGATGTCGGACAGTTCTGCGCCCAGCCGGGAGAACGGCTGGAACAACTGCGCCTGCTTTTCGGCCGGAATGCCAAAGCCGCAGTCTTCGATCACCAGACGATAGTGGCTGTCATGGTATTCGCCGAACAGGCGGATGATTCCGTTGGGGCGGTTATACTTGGCGGCATTGGACAACAGGTTCACCACCACCTGTTTGGCGCGGGTGGGGTCGGCCATGATGCAGGGCATGGTGGCCGGATCCTGACAGTCAACGGTCACCGCAGCATTTTCGATGTAGCGGGAGGCCAGCACCAGAGCTTCCTGCACCACGGTTCCCAGGGCGGTTGGTTCGACCGACAGCGACATTTTGCCTGCTTCGATCTTTGCCAGATCAAGGACTTCGTTGATCAGGCTCAACAAATGCTCCCCACCCTTCAGGATGTAGTTCAATTGCCTGCGCTGCAGGTCGGTGACGGGGACTTTGGGGTTGCTGAGCATCAACTGGGCAAAGCCAAGGATGGCGTTCAGCGGGGTGCGTAGTTCGTGGCTCATGTTGGACAGGAAGGTGCTCTTGGCCTTGCTGGCTTCGACGGCGTGGTGATGGGCCTCTTCCAGTGCGCGCGTCCGGGCCAGTTCCTGTGTATGGTCCTGAAACACATTGAAGATGAACTGGGCACCGCTGTGTTCTTCGGTGATCACCCCCAGATTGCTGGCAGAGATGAACGAACTGCCGTCTTTCCGGCGTACCGGCAACAGACCCCGCCACGATTGCCCGCGCGCCAGCGCAGAACAAATTTCCCGATGCAGTGGCTCGGTGTCGTCAGTCCACACCCAACTGATCGTGTTATTGCCGAGATCGTCATTGGTGAAGCCGGTCATCCGTTCCCGCGCCGGGTTGCCGTACAGATAACGCCCGTTGCTATCGAGGATGCTGACACCTTCGTCGGTGGCCTCGATGATCCGGCGGAAGATTTCCAGCTGCCGTTGCGCTTCCATCATGCGGGTGATGTCGGTGTGAATCGAGATGTAGCGGATGCCGGTGGTATCATCGGAATGGGTCGGACAGATGGTGGTCTGCAACCAGTACAACTGGCCAGTCTTGCTCTTGTTGCACAGAACGCCCTGCCAGATTTTGCCCTGCAGCAGGGACTCCCACAAATCCTGATAGAACTGGGGAGAATGGCGGCCGGACTTGAGCAGACGGTGGGATTGCCCCAACAGCTCGGTCCGGTCATAGCCACTGCTCTGGCAGAACTGGTCATTGCAATAGGCGATGGTGCCGCTGGCATCGGTCATGCTGATGATCGAATGGGCATCAACCGTGCGCAACAGGTCCTGCAACTCGGCGGTCCGTTGCTGCACCAGCGTCTCGATGGCATTGCGTTCCGAGTGCAGGCGGGACAGCAGGTCGGCAAACGAGCGTGACAGCGACGCCGTTTCCCGGAACTGGCTGCAGGGGGGAATGTCCTGGCCATCGCGGATCGCGCTTTCCAGCATTTCGATCGGACGTGCCAGATAGCGGGCCAGCAGGATGGCGGCAATGATTGCCAACAGGATGATACCACCCGAGACCATGAACAGGGCTTTTTGCAACGGGCTGATCAGGGCGAAAATGTCGGCTTTTTGGGCTTCGAGGACCACTGACCATCGTAGGCCGGGTTGGTGCTGGGCGGGGGGAGCGTGGGCGATGGCGGACAGGATGCCGCCCGGGCTTTCCCAGAGCGTGCCATCCTGAGCAGGCAGGCTGTGGGATAACAGGCTGCCCAGCCGGTCATGCGGCCCCTGAATGATTTGCCCCTCGCTGTCGACGATCAGAATGGTGTAGCGACCGTTGTTTTCAAAGGGCCGCAGCGCATCATTGGCCCACGCCCAGCCGAGATGAACCGAAAAGACCCCGGCAAGAGTCTGCTCCGGGGTGCGCAGGGGAAAGGCAAAATCGATCAGCGGCATGTTCTGGCCGGCAATGGGCGAGACGCTGCGTTGTTCGGCATCCTGTGCGGCCCCCATATAGGGAACCGACTGGGCGCCCTTGAACCAGGGCCGCTGCACCACCGAGGCACCTTCGAGGAATTTCGGGTTGGCATGGCGGATAATGCCATCCGGCGAGGTGACCGATATCCACGGTTGTTCCTGAAAGGCGTTTCTGAACAGGGTCAGGGTGGTGGCGATCACGTCGGGGGACAGGTCACTGCGCTGAAGAAAGATGGCCGCCGCCGCCGCATCGCGAAAATGGGTCCTGAGCTGCCGTTCCACCCGGTCGCGGGCCTGCAAGGTGGTTGAACGCAGGTTTTCGACCGCCTCATCCTGCAGCGAGTGGCTGACGATCTGTGTTGCCGCCAGAAAAAAGGCAAAACAGCTCAGGATCGCCAGCAGCAAGGTTGCGAGCAGGACGGCGCGTCGGAGGGATAAGGGATTTGAGCCTGTGAAGCGTGGGGGGGCAGGGAAGCTCATTTGCGCGGAGGCCGCTTTTGTTGAAGGGGGGAGAAGACCGATGCCGATCCTCTGATAATCAGCGTGTATATGAAAAAGTCAAATACTGAAGGCTGAATGCCACCATATAAAAAGCGTCTGTTGGTGGAGAAAAAAAAGCCCTCCGGATTTATCTCCAGAGGGCTTGCAATGTCAGATGATGATGGGAGGGGGACTTTTTCGCAGGCAATACTCTGGCGTTGCAGCCTGATACCGCCGGATCACCACTTGATTTTGGCTGTTGCCATCAGGACGCCGACGTCATAGCTGGGGTCGCCTGTTCCGCTGATCAGAACGGTCTGGCTGGTGGTGTTGCTGGTCGAGGCGGCTTCCTGCACATTCAGATAATCCTTCGACATCAGGTGTTCCCACTGCCCGGTCAGACCGAGGGTGATGCCGTCTTCGACCTCGTACTCCCCGCTCAGGCGCAGCGAGTTCTGGATGGTCAGGGTATCGGGCAGATCGGTGCCGGTGTTGGTCGCCGTCGGAGAGGCGGTGTTGCGCTGGCGGCTGGTGATGCCATAGGTGGTGCGGGCAAAGGACAGCGAGTCATCCAGACTGAGCTTCACCTTCGGGTTGAACTGCCACTCGATGCCAGTGCCAACGGTGTGGATATCGTCCGAAGTTTGCAGTTTCCAGTCCACACCCGTGTTGGCCGAGCTGGAATTGATTTCCAGCGCACTGCCGACTTCCTGATAGCTGTAGAACAGGTGGGTATTGATCCCGCTGACCGGGGTATAGCCAACATCAATGCTGCTGACCAGAAAGTGGTCCTTGGTCACGCCATAGACCACATCAGGGTAATTGTTGTCGGTATAGCTGACCGATCCGGTCAGCGACAGTTCGGGTTGGATGGCCCAGGTGACGCTGCCCTTGACCTGATCCTGCAAGCGGTCGGTGTAGTTGTAATGCGACAACTCCCGCTCGGCGGTGGTGGTGCGGCCGACGTAATTCCAGGCCAGATTGCCGTTGTAATCCTGCGCATCGCGGAACGCCCGACCAACGCTGAAATCTGCCGAGACATCCTTGCCGAACGCCGAGCGTACTTTCAGTTCACCCCGGTCTTCGGTGTTGCGGTTGGTAACCGAGTATTCGCGTTGCTTGTCGGTATGGGTAAATGTCCCGGACAGGCGGGTATCTTTGGTCAGGCGATAGCCGCTTTCCAGCTCGGCGGACTGGTTCAGGAAAGAATAGGGGGTTACGGTCTTGATCCCGCCCGACCCGTTCCAGGTGGCGGTGCCGGTATCACCGCGATAGGACGGCGACAGGGTATAGGATGGCGAGTTGTTGTCGCGGTGATCAACGGTGTAGGCAGCCTTGACCGTCCAGTCATTGGCCAGCCGGTCACTGTAGACCAGATTGGCGAAATGGTTCTGGATCAGGCCATCGTAATGGGTGCCGTCAACGCGCGAGGTTCCGGCTTCGTAATAGCGGGCGGTATAGGACTCGTTCTGTATCTGGGCACTGACACGGGTGTTCAGGTTCAGGCGGCCATAGGTCCCAACGTTCAGACCGGCTTCGCCCTTCAGCATATGTTCAGTGTTGCTGGGCGGTAATGAGTACTGCGAGCCAGTGTAGTTGGCCCGGGTGGTGCCGATGAATGGACTGGAACCGACCCATTGCTGCTGGGTGTTGGTAAAGCTGGAAAAGACGTAGCTCAGTTGTGCCTGAAACAGCTTGCGGGTATAGGCGGCGGTTGCGCTGATGCGGTCGGTATCGTACTGAACCGGTTCGAGGAAGGCGGCAAAGTAGTTGTTGTTGATGAACATGAACGAGTTGCTTTTGGTGCCCTGCTTGTGTTCATGGTCAATCTTGGTGGTGAAATTCCAGTTGGCGATGCCCTTGTAGGAAAACGAGCCGTCAACCCGGTCGCGGCGGGTGCCGACCTGTTCGACGGCCAGATATTGCGAGGCCCGCGCAATCCCGGCGGCATTGGTCGAGGTGGTGTTGATCGACTTGGCGGCAAGGCCGTTCTGCAACGAGCCATCGCTGCGGAACAGGGTGTGGTAGTTGTCGGTTTCGATATAGGGCGTGCCCTGATAGTTCAGCCTGGCGGTCCATGTGCCTTGCTGACCCATCTTCAGGCGGGCTTCGCCGTCTTCCAGCAGCTCGTGCGAGCCGAGGTCGATGTTGCGGGCGTCAAAGGTGACAAAGAAGGTGCCATCATCCTTTTTGACCGTCCGGTCTTCCAGATGGACCCAGCCTTTGGACACCATCCCGGCCTTGTCCGAGCCGGAGAAGCGGCCATACATCCCGGAACTGCCCTGCTGATAGCCAACGGCCATCCCGGCTTCGTTGACGGTGACCGGCTTGTCGGACTCCGGCTTTTCCTTGCTGCTGTCGGCGGCGCTGCCCTCGGCAGCCGGTTCATCCAGTCCGAAATCATCGGCAGACGCCGGACCGGCGGCAAGGGGTGTCAGGCAGGTTGACGCCAGCAACACCCAGCCTTTGCTCCAGCGGGCCAATCCCCGGCGGAGTGAGATAGAGGTGATCATGGAGGTATCTCCGTCCTGGCCTGACCCCGTTGCGCCGGGATCAGGCCGAAGGTGGTGAGGCTAGAGCGTTTTCACACTGAGCGAAAACGCTCTCCATTTTTCATGCCGCATTTTCCGAGCCGTTGACCGGAGACGGTCAACTTGAAAATGCTCTAATGCGTCAACATCCCGCCCGATGGCGCACTGGAGCCGTGCACCTTGGAGTGACAGTTGCTGCACCCGCTGGACAGCAGCATGTTGTAGCTGCCGACACCGCTGCCGCCGGGCAACTGGTTGCCCCCGGACAACAGGGCATCATGGCTGTTGCGGCTGGTCTGGTGGCAGGTCATGCACAGGAACGGATCGCGCATGGTCAACAGGTGTTTCTGGGTCGAGCCATGCGGCGTGTGGCAGGTCATGCAGTCGTCGCGCACCGGCTCGTGTTCCCAGATGAACGGACCGCGCTGTTCGGCATGACAGGTGTAGCAGGTTTCGTTGGTGGTCATTTCGGTCAGCAGCGACGGCCCGCCCGAGCCGTGGACGGCGTGGCAGTCGGAACAACTGACCTTGCCTTCCTTGATCGGGTGATGGCTGAACGCCTGCGCTTCGCCGCGCTGCTGGGCATGGCAACTGAAACAGACTTCCGGCTGGGTCATCTTGTCCATCACCGGGTCCTGCGTGGTGTGCAGGGTGTGGCAATCGGTACAGGCGACATCGGCCTGCTGGTGCTTGGAGCCGGGCCAGTTGATATGTTCTTCGCCCAGATGGCACGACCGGCAGACCTCGTTGCGCTTGTCAACCGGCGAGGCCAGCGGTTCCTTGAACGACACATCGACCGGCGGCCGTTTTTCGCCCTTTGGCGGACGGGCGTTGTTGTGCTCGTCGCTGGGGCCGTGGCAGCTTTCGCAGGCATGGTTGGCCATCGGCGAGGTCGGGTCGTCCTTCACCCCGTGGGCTGTCTTCATAATGGTGCGATCGGTGACGGTATCGTGACACTTGATACAGGTCTGCTCGCCCCTGGCGGCCCAGGTGATGGCATCATCGGCGGGCTTGGCAGGCTTGTCGGCATCCAGCGGAGACGCCGGAGCCACCTCGCGCACCCAGCGTGACGATTGCCCGGTGGGGAACGGCTCGGCGGCGATGGCGTGGCCGAACCACGCTCCAACGGCAAAGGTCAGGGTATAGGCCAGCAGCAACAGGGCTGTGGCCTTTAAAACGTGGCGCGCTGTCATGGCAGGTCCTATTGCTTGGCGGCGATGAGATCAGCGGTGCCTTGCCCGAGGGCGAAGGTGTATTCATACGAGGTGTGATGGAACCGCTTGTCGGAATGGCCGACGTGGACCGAAATGCCAAAGGTATAGGGCTTGCCTTCGACCAGCGGACGCCACGGCGCCGGAGCGGCCAGCGGACGCTGCATCACCACCGTCCAGGTGCCATCGGCATAGCTGGCGGTCGAGGTCAATTGTCCCGGCAGTTCGGCGCGGGTATCAAAAATCTCGCCACCGATGGCTTCGGCCTTGTTCGGCGGGGTCAGGCGGGCCTGCCACCATTCCTGCATGTAACCGGCAGCCTTCAGTTCGGCCAGATCGGCATCGGGCTTCAGGGCATCGCCGCCACCGGCGCGGGTCAGCTTGGCGCGGGTCTTCATCAGGTATTTGGTGCGGTTGGCACCGTTGGCGGTGGGCATCGAGCTGTTGTCTTCGTGGCAACTGGCCCAGCAGCCAGCGCGCACGCCTTCCTTGACCGCTTCATCGTTAAAGATGATCGCCACCTTGGTCGGGGCCTTGGGGTCCATCCTGGTATCGGGCGAGGCCGGTTCCTTGAACTGGAAGCGGATATAGAACGCGCTGGCGTCATAGGCCATCTTGACGTTCGACACCACATGGCCGGGGAAGCTGGGGATCGGGGTTGGTTCGGCTTTTTTGCCCGACACCATCAGGTCGCCCTGGGTCTTTTCTTCGCCAGCATGGCAGGCAATGCAGTTCTTGCCCGCCTTGAATTTATCGGCGGCGGAATGGTCGGCGGTGGTCAGGTTCCATTCCCACGACGTTTGTCCGGGATAGAGCATCACGATGTCCTTGCCCGGCACGCTGGACCAGTCGATGGCCAGCGCGGGCGAGGCGAATGCGACCGGAGCCGCTGCCAGCAGGAGGCCGCTCGCGCTGTATTTGAGAAGATCAGTGATGTTCATTTGCACAACCTCTGTCAAAAAAAGCCGAACGGATGCGAAACGCAGGACGCCCCGCTGGAGTCAGGGAGTTCGGACTAAAGGATTTCTGTTCAGGACCTGACCGGATGGAGAGCGGGCGCATGGCCCGGCGTTTTTTCCACCACACAAACGGCGCGTGGCTGAGGTGATGGAGCAGGTAGCAGGTGACCAGCACCGCAAAGGCCATGTGCGCCAGCGCGACCCAGGCGGTGGAGCGGACGGCGGCAAACTGGTGCGGGATCAGCTCGGGCCACCAGAACACCAACCCGCTGGCGACGATCAACGGGACAAAGGCGAACATCGCCACGCTGTCGAGGCTCCACGACCAGCGGCGCTGGTAGATCAGGGTCAGGGCGATGAACACCAGAAAGCCGACACTGACTGCCAGCCCGGACCATTCATGCAGGTCCGCCGACCATTCGATGCCGACCAGATTGAACGGCGAGTGCGGGAAGTGCAGCGCCAGTCCGGTGAGCAGCAGCAGGCTCATCAGGGTTGAATGCACCCGGTGCCACCAGGTGAAGCCCCGCCGCATGGCATGGGTGCGCTGTTCGAGGGCGGCAATCTCGGCGCTGCTGTCGCGTCCGAGGGTTTCGTCCAGCAGGCGGGCCAACTGCGGCACGCACTGCCCGCAGGTGGCCCCGGCGCGGGTGGCGGTGGTCAGTTGCGGGACGGTGGTCAGCCCCTGATCGCGGATGGCCGCTTGCAGGCTGTCACGGGTGAGGGCGGCGCACTGGCAGATGATCATCTCGCCGCTGGTGGCCTCGACCGCTCCGTGCAGAACCGACCGCTCGCACAGGTGGCCGACATCGCTGCCGCTGGCGATCCAGTGGCTGAGCTGGCTGCTGTTGCCGGTTTCGCCGATCAGCACCGCCGACAGCACCCGACCGGCGTGCAGCACCACCTTTTTATAAATGCCCTCGTCCGGCTGGTGGTGGACCAGCGGGCGGCGTTCGGGGTGGTCTTCGTCCGGGGCGGCTTCCCCGCCACAGAACACCGCCAGCGAGGGGATTTTCAGCACGGTGGACTGCGCGGCAACTGTGAACGGGGCGGGGGTACCGTCGTGCAGAACCTCGGCCAGAACGGTCGCCATGTCGTACAGCGGGCGGACCAGCCCAAAGGTCTGGCCGTCGAATTCGACGCATTCGCCCAAGGCAAAAATGCCGGGGTGCGAGGTGCGCAGATGGCCATCCACCAGCACGCCGCGCCCGACGTTCAGACCACAGTCTGCCGCCAGCGCGGTATGGGGCCGGATGCCGACCGCCACCACCACCAGATCGGCGGGCAGCGTCTCGCCCGAGGTCAGGGCAACCCCTTGCACCCTGCCGTCACCGTGCAGGGCGCTGGCCTGAGTGTCCGTCAGGCAGCGGATGCCGTGGCGGTCCAGATGATCGGCAATCATCGTGCCGGCGGTGGCATCGACCAGTCGTTCCATCAGGGTGGCGGCCATGTGCACCACCGTGACATCCATCCCGCGCTGCTTCAGGCCCCAGGCGGCTTCCAGCCCCAGCACTCCGCCGCCGATCACCACCGCGTGCCGGTGCTGTTGTGCCGCCGCCAGCATCGCTTCGACATCGCGCAGCGAGCGGAAACTGACCACATTGCCCAGCCCGATCCCCGGCAGCGGCGGCATGATGGCATCGGCTCCGGTGGCCAGCACCAGCCGGTCCCAGCGGTCCGTATGACCGCTGGCGGTGCGCAGGCTGCCGCCCTGCTGATGGGCGTCCGGGGAGCTGTGGTCGGGCAGGATATGCACCACCGCATCGCCTTGATGCAGGGTGATGCCGCGCTCGGCATACCATGACGCCGGGTGCGTATGGATTTGCTCGGGGCTTTTGTCTCCGGCCAGCAGCGACGACAGATGGACGCGGTTATAACCCGCCACCGGCTCGGCGCCAAAAACGCTGATGCGGAAGGACCGGGTTGGCTGGCTGGTCAGCAGTTCCAGCAGGCGAACCGCCGCCATGCCGTTTCCGACCACCACCAGATGCGGTAAAGACGCAGGCGTGCTCATCAGCGGTCCTCCCTGTGGGATGCCGGTGGGGTGGATGCAGGGGGCGACCGGCGCAGGCGACGCCACAGCAGGCGCAGCAGGATGGCCACCGCCGTCAGGCTGACCAGCGCCAGTGCCGACAGTTCCAGCCACTGGTTGCGGTTGGCCCCCATCACATAGATTTCGCCCAGCCATGGCGCGTTGCGGAACCCGCCCCAGCCGTCATCGCTGTCGCGCAGCATTTTCTTGTACAGACGCTTGCCCAGTTCACCGTCGTCGCTGTGACAGGCGGCGCAGTCGCGGACGGCCTTTTCCTTTGGCAGCACGGTGTGCGACAGGGTCAGTTCGGGAACCGGCGTGTGGCAGTCCATGCAGCGCACCTGCGCAAAGTGCAGGTCCTGTTCCGGCAGCCAGTCATGGGCAACCGCCATGTCCGGTCGCTTGTCCTTCGGTTTCCACTTGGCGTAGGTGGCGTCATCACCATGGCAGGTCAGGCACTGGGTGTTGTCCTGTTCGGTGGCCATGTGTGCCGAGCCGATTTTCGACGCCTTTTTCATGATGTGGGCTTCGTGGCACGACAGGCAGGTGAAGCTGGCCCCCAGTTCCTTGAAATGGACCGAAGCCTTGAATTCCGGCTCGATGATTTTGGCCGGTTGCTGGTGGCACTCGATGCAGCCCTTGATCTTTTCTTTGGCCTTGGGCAGGTGCGGATAGGGCACATAGGCCTCGGTGTGGCAATCCTTGCAGGCCATCTTGCCGTGGTCGCCCATCTCGAAGCGGTGGGCGTCCTGGGTCAGGGTTGCCAGCAGCTTCAGGTCCATCCCGGCGCGCGGCGGGTTTTTCACCCCGTCCTCGCTGTGGCAGGACAGGCAGTCGGCGTTCCACTTCCTGATTTTGGCTGGCAGCTCCGGGTCGGCTTCGGTCAGGCCGAAGTCATCGCCGCCGCTGAAATCATCGCTGGCGGCCTCTTCGGCGCGGGCGGGCGCACTGCCAAACCCCTGCGGCAGCCCGCTGATCAGCAGGGTTGCCAGCAGAAAAAAGGCAACAAAAAAGGGTTTCGGCGCGATGCGCCGAAGGCGAAAGCCCTGAATCACTCCACGTCATCCCCACCAGTCGACGGCGCGAAAGCCGTCTATTCACAAACAGTGAAATATCCCCTGAGTAACAAGGTATTACGGCTCGATATCAGGAATGAGAGTCACTTTCAATATGCAGATGCGAATGCACCGCATTATCTATTGATGGTGATTTTGCCGCCAGCAGAGTCCATATATGGTGTACAGATAAGAATGAATCTTAATATAGTGGAGTTTTCGAGTGGGTTTTTGGCAGGAATAAGGCGGAATCATGGCGACGAATCACGGTGTCGCCACATTATTGCCAGATTGTAATGCATTCTATGATTGTTTAAATCTACTTTTACGTGTTTTTTCTGGCAAAAAAAGAAGGCCGCCCTTGCGGACGGCCTCCCGAGTTCCATATGCTTGCCAATAGTACTAGAGCCGTGAGCGTTAAACCTGACGCCACAATACCCGACAGTTTGAAAACAAAAGCGGGCTGCCGCCCGGACCTGCTCGGGGCCTGAGGCCCCGAACCCCCATTTTTTCTTTTATAATCAAAGGAATGGGGTCTGGGGCCTTAAGGCCCCAGCGAGGTGTGGAGCAGCGCTCCACGGTCTTGCTTTCCTGCTGTCATGTCGTGTGACCTGACGCAGGCACGCTGCTCTAACCTTCTGTTCTGTCGCATTGTTCCGTGCGGATTAGCGATGAACCGGCTTGTACTTGATGCGGTGCGGCTGGTCGGCATCGGCCCCCAGACGGCGCTTCTTGTCGGCTTCGTAGTCCTGGAAGTTGCCTTCGAACCACTCGACGTGGGAATCGCCTTCATAGGCCATGATGTGGGTGGCAATACGGTCGAGGAACCAGCGATCGTGGGAGATGACCACGGCGCAGCCCGGGAAGTCGAGCAGGGCGTCTTCCAGCGCACGCAGGGTGTCAACGTCAAGGTCGTTGGTCGGTTCGTCAAGCAGCAGGACGTTGGCGCCGGACTTCAGCATCTTGGCCAGATGGACGCGGTTGCGTTCCCCACCGGACAACTGGCCGACCTTTTTCTGCTGGTCGCCACCCTTGAAGTTGAACGAGCCGACATAGGCGCGCGACTGGATCTTGCGCTTGCCGAGGTCGATTTCGTCCTGACCGTCCGAGATTTCGTCCCACACGGTCTTGTTGTCGTCCAGCGCATCGCGGCTCTGGTCGATGTAGCCGAGGCTGACGGTCTCCCCGACGCGGATCGAGCCGGCATCGGGGGTTTCCGCGCCGGTCAACAGCTTGAACAGGGTGGTTTTACCGGCACCGTTCGGGCCGATCACGCCGACGATGCCGCCCGGCGGCAGACGGAAGGTCAGGTTTTCAAACAGCAGGCGATCGCCAAAGGACTTGGTCAGGTTTTCGGCCTCGATCACCACGTTGCCGAGGCGCTCGGGGGTCGGGATGACGATCTGGGCGGTACCGGGGGCCTTGTCGTTGGACTTGGCAACCAGATCCTCGAAGGCGGTGATACGGGCCTTCTGCTTGGCCTGACGGCCCTTGGGGTTGGCGCGGATCCAGTCGAGTTCCTGGGTGATGATGCGCTGACGGGCGTCTTCTTCGCGCGATTCCTGTTCCAGACGCTTCTGCTTCTGCTCCAGCCATGCCGAGTAGTTGCCCTCGTAGGGGATGGCGCGGCCACGGTCCAGTTCCAGAATCCAGCTGGTGACGTTGTCGAGGAAGTAACGATCGTGGGTAACGGCGACCACGGTGCCTTCGTACTCTTCGAGGAACCGTTCCAGCCAGAACACGCTTTCGGCGTCGAGGTGGTTGGTCGGTTCGTCAAGCAGCAGCATGTCCGGGCGCGACAGCAGCAGGCGGGCCAGCGCCACGCGGCGGCGTTCCCCACCGGACAGCTTGGTCACGTCGGCATCGCCATCGGGACAGCGCAGGGCGTCCATGGCGATTTCGACCTTGCGTTCGACATCCCAGCCGTCGCAGGCGTCGATCTTTTCCTGCAGGTCGCCCTGTTCGGCGATCAGGTCGTTCATCTCGTCGTCGCTCAGCTCTTCGGCAAAGCGGGCAGAGACTTCATCGAAACGCTGGCGCAGGCCAAAGACCTCGCCCGCGCCTTCCATGACGTTCTCGAGCACGGTCTTGTTCGGATCGAGCTGGGGTTCCTGCGGCAGATAGCCGACCTTGACGCCTTCGGCGGCACGGGCTTCACCGCTGAATTCCTTGTCCCAGCCAGCCATGATGCGCAGCAGGGTCGATTTACCGGCGCCGTTGTAGCCGAGCACACCGATCTTCGCCCCCGGCAGGAACGACAGATGAACCCCTTCCACAACCTTGCGGCCACCAGGGTAAACCTTGGTCAGATCGCGCATGGTGTAGATGTACTGGTAGGCGGCCATGAAACCTCCGGCATTGAAGAGAAGAAAGACCCGCAGATGCGCTGGGTGTTTGGGGAGGGGTTGTACCCCACTCGCCAGGGATTGGGAAGGGTTTGCGTGCGTTTGATGGGCGCATGGGGGGCTGGCATGGAAGATGCTGGATAACTGAACGCTTCGGTTGTTCAGAACAGCAAGAAATGCTGCGCGACTCCGATTCAGGATACCTCCATAGGATGCGATTAGACTAAAGTATATGTTATTTCAATGCCTTGCCAGAGTTTGTGCAGGGAGTATCCCAAAAAGGGTTAGCCGTAAAGAAGGGGGTGTTTTTGCAAAGTGCGTTGCATTTTGCGAATGCGCCTCAGTTGATTTGCATTTTGCTGCTGCAATTTGCAAGGCGTTGCATGTGAACGTCCCGTGCACAGGGGCTCGGGCCGGATAAGGAGACAGGCGTTGATGCTGACCATCAGTGTGCCGACAGCGATGCTGCTGATGACGATTGTTTCCTTGAGTCTGGCAGGGATGACGCTGCTGGTGTGGGGCTTGCTCGAGCGTCACCGGGCGGTTCTGGTGTGGGCGATTGCCCATGCCCTGTGGGCCGGATCGATCCTTTTGCTGATGGGGCGGGGGATTCTGCCCGACGTATTGAGCATCCTGCTGGCCAATGCGATGGCGGTTTCCTCGCTGATCGCGGTCTGGTGGGGGGTGGCGCTGTTTATTGGCAAACCACTCCCGATGTTGGGGACCGCCAGCATTTCGACCGCTTACGGGCTGGCTTTTCCGTGGCTGACGTGGATCACCCCCAGCCTGTCTGCCCGGGTGGTGGTGGTGCGTCTGTTGATGCTGTTTGCCTTGACCGGTGCCCTGCACACCCTGTTGGTCAACAGGAAAAGAATTGGCAACACCAAGGCGATCCTGCTGAGCCTGATTGGCCTGTTGCCGGGAATGCTGGTGATGGGCGGAACGTTGATCGGGGCGGTGTTGACCTGGGAGTCGCCTGCGGCCTTCTTTGAGCATCCGGTGGTCAGGATGACCGTGATCGGCGGGATCGTTGCCAATCTGGCCTGGGGATTGAGCGTGTTGTTTCTGGTCATCGAACGGCGGTCGCTGCTGCGCGAGCAGGATGAAGCGGTTCACCATGTCCTGACCGAACAGAGCGTGGTCGGGCTGTACATGATCGAAGGCGATCGCTTTACCTACGTCAACAATGCCTGTGCGGACATTTTCGGCTATTGCCCGCAGGTGCTGGTCGATGAAATGCAGGTCTTGGATCTGGCAATCCCCGAGGATCGTGAGCGCCTGGGTGAAGGCTTGCGGCGCTATGCCAGCGGGGAACTGAACGGACGCCGCTATCATTACCGCGCCCAGCGGCGCAACGGCGAGCTGGTCGATATCGAAGGCGAAGCCCGTCTGGCCCATTGGCAGGGACGCAATGTGGTGGTCGGGGTGATGGTTGCCCTCGGTGGGACTGCCTCACCTGTTCCGCAGCCTGAAAACCTGCCGCTGGCCGGGACACTGCCCTGATTGATCTCTTGTTTTAACGAACGCCGGAACAAACACCCAGACGGATCGGGTGGGTATCGCCCGCCGGACGCCCGGCCCATGCGGCCAACGGGGCGCACTGGTCCGCAACGCACAGGGTGGCCGGGGCGGTAAAGGTGCTGTCTGGTATGATCAGCTCCTTCTGCGGGGGCAGGTCGGGGTGATAGACATACCAACCGTCATGAAACCGCGCCTCGGGCGGAGGCTCCATTCCGGCGCCGCTTCCCCGGATGCGGGCGTCTCCGGCCTGCAGGCCTGCCGGGGTTGCTTGCCACTGTTCTTCCCACTGGACCTTTTCAACCGAATGCTGCCAGGCCAACGTTGCCGTGCTGCCGGGGAGAGCGTGTAACGCTCCCCCCAGGACGCCAATGCACAGGGTCAGAGCACTCACGCCCGGCTCCGCTGGCGGAACCATTGCCAGCCAATGAACGTTGCGGCCAGTGCAAAGCCGATTTCATCGGTGGCGGGCAGGGCGGCAACCAGTGACATGGCGGCAGCGGTCGCCCACAGCCGTTCCAGCCAGCTCAGGGGCCGGGTCAGATAGCCAATGGCCGCCGCTCCCCACAGGCCAATCGACAGGATGGCCTTGATCACCACATAGGCGACAGCGGCCGGATAGCCGATGTCCTGCGCCAATGGCCCGCCATCCTGCAACATCAGGGCCGGGGTATAGACCGCCATGAACGGCACCACAAAGCCCGCCACCGCGATCCGCAAGCAGTTCATGCCAATCCGCAAGCCCGAGGCGCGGGCAATCGGCGATGCCGCAAAGGCTGCCAGCGCAACCGGAGGCGTCAGGTCGGCCATGATGCCGAAATAGAACACGAACATGTGGCTGACGATCAGCGGTACGCCGAGGTTTTCCAGCGCCGGGCCCACCAGCGACGAGGTGATGATGTAGTTGGGAATGGTCGGAATCCCCATCCCCAGCACCAGACAGGCGACCATGGTCATCACCAGTGACAGGAACAGGCTGTCGGCACCGACTTCGACGATCACGCGGGTGAAGTTGGTGGCGGCCCCGGTCAGGGTCATGGTGCCGATGATCACCCCGACCAGCGCGCAGGCGACGGCCACCGGCAAGGCATTGCGGGCGCCTTCGGCCATCGCTTCGGCCATGGCGGTCAGGGTTTCCCGTCCACCCTTGATCACCATCAGCGCGACGACCATCACGGCGATCAGGCTGAAGATGGCGGTGATGCCAAAGGTCTGGTGGCCGAGGGAGGCAAGGACGCCAATCACCAGCCAGAAGGCGATGCGCAGCACCAGCGGGCCAATGCCCTGACCAAGACGCCGCCCGGCGATCAGGATGGCGGTGAAGGCAAGCCCGGCCGTTCCGGCGAACAGCGGCGTATAGCCGGAAAACAGCAGGGTAATCAGCACCAGCAGCGGCAAGGCAAGTGGCCAGCCTTTACGCAAGGCATTGCGCACGCTGGGCAGTTCGCTTTTGGGGACGCCTTTCAGCCCCAGTCGGCCCGCTTCCAGATGCACCATCCAGAAGGCTGTGCCGAAATACAGCAGGGCCGGGATCAGGGCGGCCTGAATGATCTCGGTATAGGCGACGTTCAGGGTCTCGGCCATGATGAACGCCACCGCGCCCATCACCGGCGGCATGATCTGCCCGCCCATCGAGGCGGTGGCTTCGACCGCCCCGGCAAAGGCTGGCTTGAACCCCATGCGGATCATCAGGGGAATGGTGAACTGGCCGGTGGTGACCACATTGGCGACCCCCGAGCCGTTGACCGTCCCCATCATTGCCGACGAAACCACCGCCACCTTGGCCGGGCCGCCCTGGCTGCCACCGACCGAGCCGATGGCAACATCGGTAAACAGCGAGATGATGCCCGCCCGTTCGAGAAAGGCACCAAAGACGATGAACAGGAAGATATACGAGGCAGACACATAGGTCGGGATGCCAAAGATACCTTCGGTGCCGAGGAACAACTGGTCCACCACCTGATCAAAGTCATAGCCCCGGTGATTGAGCGGTGACGGCAGGTATTGCCCGAACAGGGCATAGGCGAGAAAAACGGCGCAAATGGAGGGCAAGGCCCAGCCCATCATCCGGCGGGCGGCTTCGAACACCAGTGCGACCATCAGGCAGCCGACGATGATGTCTGTTTCGGTCGGCATCCCCGACCGCATGATCAGATCCGGTTCAAAGATCCAGTGGTAAAACGCCAGAGCAAAGCCCAGCAAGCCGAGGAACCAGTCCCAGGCAGCCCGCAGGCCGGTCTTGCGAAAGGTGCGGGCGGTCAGGATGAAGGTCAGCAGCAGGACGAATCCGACGTGCATCGAGCGCATGACGATCGACGGCAAGGGGGAATAGGCCGCCATGGCGATTTGCCAGGCGGAAAAGGTAATGGCCAGACAAAAGATCAGTTTGCCGACCAGCGAAACCCGCTCACCGAGGGTGATATGCCCGCCCTCGCCATCGTTGAACGGCTCGGGGGCGGCGGCAGAAGAGGGAGTGGACATGCGTCAGAGGCTCCTGAGGCAATGGAGGCCGGGAAAACCCGGCCTCGTGCATGGCGTTATTTCAGGATACCGGCTTCGCGATAGAACTTTTCCGCCCCCGGATGCAATGGCAGCGGCAGGCCAGAGGTTGCCTCCTGCAGGGTGATCCCCTGTGCAGCAGAATGGGCAGACAACAGGTCGGCCCGGTGGTCGAACATCGACTTGGTCATCTGATAGATCAGATCGTCGGGCAGGTCGGACCGGGTCACCAGAATGTTGCGGATGGCAACGGTCGGGACATCCTTGGTCACGCCGTCATAGGACCCGGCGGGGACGGTGGTCGGGATGAACACCGGGTCGTTGATGGCGGCAACGGTTTCCTTGGGAACTTCAACGATGGTGATGGCGGTGGTCGAGGCCAGATCGCGGATGGCCGACACCCCCAGACCCGCAGACAGCAAGGTGGCGTCAAGCTGGCGGTTCTTCATCAATTCGACGCTTTCCCCGAACGACAGGTATTCGGTCTTGGCAAAATCCTTGTAGGACATGCCAGCGGCGGCAAAAATCTTGCGGGCGTTCAGCTCGGTCCCGGACTTGGGGGCACCGACCGAAATCCGCTTGCCCTTCAGGTCTGCCAGACTGGTGATGCCACTGTCGGCGCGGGCGACGATCTGGATGTAATTCGGATAAATGGCGGCAATGGCCCGCAGCTTGTCGAGCTTTTGCGGAAAGCCTGCATCTTCTTCGGCATTCCAGGCCCCGGACACCGAATCCCCCAGCGCAAAGCCGACTTCCCCACGGCCCCGCTGCAACAGGTTCAGGTTTTCGACGCTGGCCTTGGTTGACTGGACGCTGGTGCGCACCTCCGGCACGTAATCGGCATAGACCTTCGACAGTGCCACGCCCAGCGGATAATAAACGCCAGTCGAGCCGCCGGTCAGGACGGTGACAAAGGTTTCGGCCTTGGCGGGCAGCCCGGCCAGTCCGACAGCGGCGGCAGTCAGGGCGCCAAGAATGAGTTTCTTCATGGGTGTTATCCTCCTGATCGGGTGTGTTTTTTATGGGGTACCCTGTTCTGGTCAGGGTCCGGTATGTTTTGTTTTCATCAACAGGGCATGAACAGCAGGGCGCGATGCCGGTTTGATATCTGCAACACCCTGATGCCACGCTGCAAAAGCGTTTTTATCCAGCGTCAGGGAGTTCTTCCCCTCAGCCCTTTGAGGGTCTGACTGTGCCGGGTCGTTGCGGGCGAAACCAAGACAACATTGCTCTGCAAGCCATAGGAAAATGCTATGGATATTTGTTTCATATGCAATGAAAATGCATGCGCACCCGTCTGAAATCACCTGATTGGGGGGCGTACCTTAGAGCAGCGTGCGTTAAATCTGACGCAGGCACGCTGCTCTAACCTTTTGTCCTGTCGCATTGTTGTTGCGAAAACCGGTTCCCACTTTTCGCACAATGCTCTAGCCGAACGTTTCCCCAAACAGCAGGCGCCAGGCATTGCCATAGGCCACCTGCTGGCGAACGCCGTCGGGCAGCTCGGCGAGGAAGTGGCGCAGGTGACCATCATAGGTGTCGATCTTGTCCAGACGATCCTGCCCCAGATCCAGCGCCGCAACAAAGCGGCTGGGGTGAGCGGCGATCACATCGCGCCACTCGCTTTTCAGGCTACCACCGTCGTTCCAGACCCGCGCCTGCCGTTGTCCGCTGACCGGATAGACCGATTTGGCTGACCCAAAGGCGGTATCGAAATACAGGTTGGGAAAGCGGGTGAGCAGGTCGTTGACATAGGCGGGGGAATAGCGGCTGGCCCGTTCGATATAGCGGATTTGTGCCAGATGGCACCAGATCACCGTTGCTTTCGGATAGCGGGCCAGCATCTGCTCCAGGGCGTGCAACAGGGCATCCTCGATTTCATAGTGAATCTGAAAGGCCAGCCCGGTTTTCTCGCTGAGGGCAAACAGGCTCTCTCCCAGCGGGCCATCCAGCGCAATGGCGCTGTCACGGTCTTCATCGCCGCGCCTGGCCTGCCGGGGAGAGGGGTAATGGCGGAATTCGTATTCGCCAAACATCAAAATATCATGGCGCTCTGCCGCTGCCTGCTGGGCGGCCAGAAACGGCGTTGCCTGATCGGTGGTGGCCGGTTCCTGCCCGCCGTTGCCAACCGGGATGAAATGCTGCGGGAATTCCTGTACCAGCCGGGCGGCCAGCGGGTCATACAGCTCGGGCTGAGCCAGCATCTGGGGGTTGGGGTCTGCCGACAAGGCCATCATACCGATCTTCAGCCGGTCCATGGCGGCGGCAACGGCGGCGGGGTCAACCTGCCGGGAGTTGCACGAGCTTTCGAGGTCAATATAGGGCAAGGCCCCGTCCGCCAACAGCCCCTTGAGACGACGGGCGTAGCCATCCTTCAGCGTTTGCCGCGCTGATGCCGCCATGGCGTGGACGGGCAGCGTGCGCAGAAGGGGAACGGCAGCCAGTCCGGCAAGCAACTGGCGTCTGCTGATGGTCATGAGAGGGGCTCCTGCACACAGGGTGGTCGCACCACGATGCAGAGCCATTCCGGGTATGGTCAAGGGGGAAGCGGATGAGACGCTCTAAATTCCGTCCACATGCTGCCGCAGCCAGTCGAGCAGCGCGGGGAACGGCATGGCCCCGCTGACACGGGCGACTTCCTGACCCCGCTGCATCAGCACCAGCGTCGGAATCGAGCGGATGTTGAACCGGCTGGCCAGTGCCTGTTCCGCCTCGGTGTCAACCTTGGCGATGCGCAGGCGGGGTTCCAGACGGCTGGCTGCCTGATCGAGCACCGGCGCCATCGCCCGGCACGGGCCGCACCACGCCGCCCAGAAATCCACCAGCACCGGCAGGTCTGATTTTTCCCAGTGGGCGGCGGCTGTGGCGGCGGTCAAGGCAACCGGCGCACCGGTAAACAGGGCTGAACCGCATTTGCCACATTTCCCCTGACGGGGGTCACGGTCGGGCGGCGTGCGGTTCAGTCCGGCACAGTGGGGACAGGCCACGATCATGTCAGGCGGCCCTGGCCGGGCGGCGCTGCCACTGGGTGCTGACCAGTTCGGCCTGTTGCTGTTCTTCTTCCACCAGCGAGCGCAGGCGGGCTTCCAGCTTTTGCATGGCGCGGGCTTCGATCTGGCGGACGCGCTCCCGCGACAGGCTGTAGTGCTCGCCCAGCGATTCCAGCGTCACCGGGTCATCAATCAGGCGGCGCTGGGTGATGATGTAGCGTTCGCGCTCGTTCAGGGCTTCCAGCGCCAGTCGGACCAGCCGCTGCGAACGGTTGCTTTCCTGCCGGGCCGACAGAGCGTCTTCCTGCGTCGGCGCATCATCAACCAGCAGATCGACGCGTTCGGCATCGCCATCTTCGCCGACCGGGCTGTTCAGCGAGCCATCACGGGCCATCAGGCGGCCATTCATCGCGTGAACGTCTTCCTTGCGCACCGCCAGCGTGGTGGCAATCTGCTGGGCGTGTTCGTCGGACAGGGTCGATTCGTCATAGGCTCCCAGTTGGGCCTTCAGCTTGCGCAGGTTATAGAAAATACGCTTTTGCGTCGAAACGGTACCGATCTTGACCAGTGACCAGGCGTTCAGGATGTATTCGTTGACCGAGGCCTTGATCCACCACATGGCATAGGTGGCCAGACGGAAGCCCTTTTCCGGCTCGAACTTGTTCACCGCCTTGATCAGACCGACGTTGCCCTCGGCAATCAGGTCGGCCAGCGGCAGCCCGTAGCGGCGGTAGTGCATGGCAATCTTGACCACCAGACGCAGGTGGCTGGTGATCAGGCGATGGGCGGCGGCCTGATCCTGAGTGGCGGCAACCTGCCGGGTCAGGAACTGTTCTTCTTCCAGCGTCAGCAGCGGGATCCGCTTGATCTTTTGCAGATACGCCCGCAGGCCATCTTCCGGCATCGGCAGGGCCATCGACTCGCCTGCGGCAGCGCGAGTGACCGGGGTCACCGGAGCAACCAGTGTGGCAGGGACGGCTGACGGGATGATGGGCGCGTGAAAGGTCATGGTGGACTCCCCTGGGAAAACGATGCGAGCGGGCAAGTACAAAAGCTGCGGGCGGCTCTGGATCTGAAGACGCCGCCCGCAGGACGGGGGAAGGGGTCAGGCCGCGTGCGGCAGGGACGGGTCGGTCGCAACCGGCTGGTCACTGCCGACCTGCGGCACCATCGGTGCAGCCGGGCGGCCGGTGGTGATGTCGATCCGGCGCGGTTTGGCCTGTTCCGGGACTTCGCGCTTCAGGGCAACGGTCAGCAGGCCATCGCGCAGGGTGGCACCGGTCACCGTCACCGTGTCGGCAAGCTGGAAGCGGCGCACGAAATCCCGCAGGGCAATGCCCCGATGCAGCAGGCGAGCCGACTCTTGTCGGGTGTCCTGAGCCTTGTGGCCGCTGACGGTCAACAGGCCGGATTCGGCTTCGACGGTGATGTCTTCGGGAGCAAAACCGGCAACGGCCACGGTGATGCTATAGGCATCGCCGCCGTCTTCGGTCGGTCCCAGATGTTCAATGTTATAGGGGGGATAGCTGTTGTTCGGCTCGGCCAGACGGCTGGCGGTTTCGGCCAGGCGGGCCAGGCGGTCAAAGCCAACGCCAGAGCGGAACAACGGGGCGAGATCAAAAGCGTTCATGACATCCTCCTGTGAGCGATGTGACGGCCTCTTGTGTCCCTGACACCAAGCGACCATGAAAAGCTGCAACCGGATGGCTTGCCGGGCTGTCCCGGCAGAAACACAGAAACCCGGCAGTCGGTCCTTTTGTGGCGCGGTGAGCGCAACAAGGGGCGAGCCGGGCTTGCGATTCGGGCAGGACGGGGTCCAGTGCGACCTAGGAGGCCGGAGATCGGCGGGCAGAATACCTGACCGTATCAATCTGTTATCGTTGGAAAAGCACTTCCCTTCGGGGACAGGGCCTTCGGAACGATCCGGGAACCTATGGCGCTTCTTCGCAAGCCACCATATACTTGCCGGATGAACCACGCTGACCCCATACGGGCGTCACTGGCGGTTCGGGCAATCGACGGACCCGCATCTTTGCGGCGACCATCTAGGGACAATATAATTCGGTCCCTATCGATTGTCAAGCGTTACCCCAGCCCTCGGGTGCGACTTTCCAGTGTCTGGCAGTGTGCTTTTCCGCAGTGCCGGGTTTTAGGGCAGTGAGCGCAAAAGCGGGAACCGGTTTTCGCAAAATCACTGCGACAGAACAAAAAGTTAGACCAGCGTGTCTGCGTCAGATCACGGTACACGACAGTTGGTGAAGAATGGCAGAGCGCTCCACGGTCTTGTTCCCAAACTGTCGTGCACTGTGGCGTCAGATTTTACGCCCCCTGGTTCAGGGGAGCTTGTGGCTGATTTGAAAAAGACAAAAAAAGGGGGAGCGAATGCTCCCCCTCTCTTTTTCTGTCGTCTGGATGCCTTAGAAGGCGTAGCGGACGCCAGCCTGAAGTTCGTGGGCGCGCAGGTCGCCTTTGGCGGTCGCGTTACCGACGGTCACGCCGCCGATGGTGGCGGTGCTGCCGCTCTTGGCTTCGCCGAGGTCGAGGTAACGGTAGCCCACGTCGATGGTCCACTTCGGTGCAACGTCGATGCCGACACCCGCACCCACCTGCCAGGCGAGGGAGGTGGTGGTATCGCCTTCCAGCGAGCCGTTGACGCCAGCAGTGGTGGTGATGTCGGTGTCGCTGACCTTGTTGCGCGAGAAGCCGATGCCTGCGCCGACATAGGGGGTAAACATACCCATCTTGGCAACATCAACGTAAACGTTGGCCATGCCGGTGATGGCGCTGACATCGCCCTTGAAGTTGAAGGTGGTGCCGCCCTGGGTGGTGTTGGCATTGATGTCATAGCCACCACGGTACCCGAGGGTCAGGTCGGTGCGCAGGTACTGGTTGAAACGATAGCCAACGCCAGCGCCGATGATCGGGCTGTTGCCGACATCGTCGTCCATGTCCTTGCCAGCGTCGCGCGAGAACGACCAGCCGCTGTCAAGGCGGGCATAGATACCTTCGTCAGCAGCCTGGGCCGCAGTTGCCGACAGGACGAGCGCTGCTGTGGCCGCAATGATCTTCTTCATCATGATCTCTCTTGAGGTAGTGTATGGAACAAAGTTCGATTCAGGGTTATATGATTCCACCTGAATCTTGCAATCCCATTTTCAGGATAAATTGAGGAATAACAACTTGATGTGATGGGAATGTCACGCCCGTCACAATCAGGGACTGTGACGGGCGTGTGAAATGCAACAATCTGTAATTGTTATGCATGTTCAATGCAGCACAAACTCCCGATGCACAACCTTCATTTCGCTGCTGGTGATCAGTGACGCCGACATCACATGGACAGAATGCAGCGGCCCTTCCAGCTCGCGTTGCCAGAAGTCCAGAAAGCGCCTCAGGTGGGGGAAGTCAGGGGCCAGGTCATAGTCCTGCCAGATGTACTGCTGCAAAACGGCAGGGAAATCGGGCAGGTGGTAAAAGATCCGGGCGGTGGTCAGGCGATGGTTTTGCAGTTGCCGGACAAGTGACATGGCAGCCTCCTGTGGCGAAAAAAAACTCCGCGTCGTCCATGAGTCTGATTTTGTGACTCTGCGATGAAAGTTCAATATCTTTTTTAAAACAATATGTTGGCAGTCCTGTGCTGCGAGTGCTGCCAAAATGGGCATGCCTGTATGTGTTGCACAGTTTGCTGTTGGCACTCTGGGGCAGGGAGTGCTAAAACCATAGAAGATGTAAGGCTCCTGCGCCGCAGGCCTGTAACGTTTTCCGTCAGAAACCAAGGATCAGTCCGAATGGCCGCAAAAGACATCCAGTTCTCTACCGAAGCCCGTGCCCGCATGCTGAAGGGCGTTGACCTGATGGCGGATGCGGTAAAGGTCACGCTGGGGCCCAAGGGCCGCAATGTGCTGATTGCCAAGTCGTTTGGTGCGCCGCGTATCACCAAGGATGGTGTTTCGGTTGCCAAGGAAATCGAACTTGAGGGCAGGTTCGAAAACATGGGCGCGCAGATGATCAAGGACGTGGCGGCCAAGACCGCCGATCTGGCGGGGGATGGCACCACCACCTCGACCGTTCTGGCGCAGACCATCGTGCGCGAAGGCGTCAAGGCGGTGGCGGCGGGCCTCAATCCGATGGATCTGAAGCGCGGCATTGATGCTGCGGTGGCGGCGGTGCTGGCCGACATTCAGGGGCGCTCGCGTCCGGTGGCGTCGAATGCCGAGATTGCTCAGGTGGCAACCGTCTCGGCCAATGGCGAGCGCGAAATCGGGGACATGATCGCCCGCGCGATGGAAACCGTCGGCAATGCCGGGGTGATCACCGTCGAGGAAGCCAAGGGCCTGACCACCGAGCTGGAGGTGGTCGAAGGGATGGCCTTTGACCGTGGCTATCTGTCGTCGCATTTCTGGACCGACCGGGACAAGATGCTGATCGACCTCGAAAACCCCTATCTGTTCATTTACGATCAGGCGCTGACCTCGATTGCACCGATCATTCCGCTGCTGGAAAGCGTCCTGAAGTCCGGTCGCCCGCTGCTGATCATTGCCGAGGACGTGCAGGGTGACGCGCTGGCGACTCTGGTGGTCAACAAGCTGCGCGGCGGGCTGAAGGTGGCGGCGATCAAGGCTCCAGCCTTTGGCGATCGCCGCAAGGCCATGCTGCAGGATATTGCCATCCTGACCGGCGGCACGGTGATCAGCGAAGAGATGGGGATCAAGCTGGACGCCGCCACTCTGGACATGCTGGGCAGCGCCAACCGGATCATGATCAACAAGGACAAGACCACCATCGTTGGTGGTGCTGGCTCGGCAGAGGACATTGCCGCCCGTTGTGACCAGATTCGCAACGATATTGCCAATGCCCATTCCGATTATGAAATCGAACGTTTCCAGGAACGGCTGGCCAAGCTGTCCGGCGGCGTGGCGGTGATCCGCGTCGGCGGCATGTCGGAAATGGAAGTGAAGGAAAAGAAGGACCGCGTTGACGATGCCCTCAGCGCCACCCGTGCGGCGGTGGAAGAGGGGATCGTGGCCGGTGGCGGTACCGCCCTGCTGTATGCCACCCGTGCGCTTGATGGTCTGACAGTGGCCAACGACGCGCAGGCGGTCGGGGTGACGATCGTCCGTCATGCGCTGAAGGCTCCGCTGTGCCAGATTGTCAGCAATGCGGGCCATGACGGCACGGTGGTCGCGGGCAAGCTGCTGGAGCAGAGCGAAACCGCCTATGGTTTCGATGCGCAGACTGGCACCTATGGCGATCTGTTCGCAGCCGGCATCATTGACCCGACCAAGGTGGTGCGCACCGCCCTGCTGGATGCGGCGTCGGTGGCGGGCCTGATGATCACCACCGAAGTGATGATTGCCGAAACCCCGCAGCCCAAGGCAGCGGCTCCGGCGGGTGGTATGGGTGGCATGGGGGATATGGGCGGGATGTTCTGATCCGCTCCCCTGCCTTTTGTTTGTGACACCAAAAAACGGCGGCCTGATGCGGGGTCGCCGTTTTTATGTTTGGAGTCATCAGACGTTACTGGAACATCTCTTCGCCAACGGTCACCACCCGATCCTTGCCGGATTTTTTGGCACGATACATCCGCTGGTCGGCCTTTTCGACCAGATCGGACCAGGAGGCGGTCTTGTCGCTCTGGCGTTCGGCAATCCCGATGGAGGCTGTCTGCGGCAGGCCATCCGGGCGGTTGCCCAGACCTTCGGCACGCAGGCGTTCGATGGCGATGCGGGCACCGACGGGATCGGTGTTCGGCATGATGATCAGGAATTCTTCGCCACCCCAGCGCACCACGATGTCCCCCCGGCGCAGAACCTTGCGCAGAGCGTCACAGGCCCGTTTCAGGGTCTTGTCGCCTTCTTCGTGGCCGAACATGTCGTTGACGCTTTTAAAGCTGTCGAGGTCGATGAAGGCCAGAGCCATCGGAATGTCCTGCCGGTCGGCATGATGGAACTGCACGTTCAGCAATTCTTCGCCGACCCGGCGGGTATAGACCTTGGTCAGCACGTCATGGCTGGCCTGCTGAACCAGCGCCATCATGAAATGCAACTGGCTCATCCCGGCCAGCGTTGCCACCACTGCCAGCAGACCCAGCAGCCACAACGCCCCCAGATAGGACGAAAACGGCAGCAATTCAAAGCCACCGACCACAATGGCGACCATCGACAGGATCAGCGGAGCGGAGAAGGCAGCGCCTTCAATGGCGGTAATCGGAAACACCGACAGCCCGGCAACCATCACAAAGGGCAAAAAGGCATAGCCCGCTGCCAGCGCCAATTGCAGGCTGTCGAACTTGTAGCCCATCATCAACGGGTCAGAGACCAGAAAGAACAGCACCGGGACCGCCAGCAGGGCAGCCAGTGCCTTGAGGGCAACAGAAATTTTCTCGGTCGTGCGCGGAAATCCCCATGCCACCACCCCAAAGGCCGCAGCAGCGGCAGCCCGCAAGGCCGCCAGATACCAGCACAACGGGTTGGGGAAGAACAGCACATCCACGACGATCCACAGCGGCGTCAGAATGGCAAATGTCACCGCAACAAGAAATACGCGAGAGCTGATCAGTTCTGCGCGCCGACGTTGCACCAGCGGCGAGTGGAGGGACGGCACCACCAGATCATGAAGCAGGTCAAGATCCATGATGGAGGTCAAGGCGGCATGCGCCTTCAGCACTGCGTTTCCGATACCCATTCTGTTTATAAGCAAGTTTCCTTGCTTTCCATCATGTTGCCGAGGAACTGGAGTCTGGTCTTGCGAGGCTGTCGGCCCGTGGCAGAAGGCAGTCAGGATGCCGTTTAGCGATACTTGTCCTGTCACAAACTTTCAAGGGAAACCGTGGGTCGAAAGGATGGGGACGGCAAAAAGTGCCGCCTGCGAATGGCAGGTATGATTGATTATTGCGGGTATGGCAATGGCTGGGAACGATCTTTGCGCGCAAAATCCTTGGTCTTTGGCCTAAGGTGTGGTCAGTGGGAAGACGCGATCAGCCGGAAAGAATTATTCACAAAGGCTATAAATTGTATACAATGGGCGGCACCGAAGATGCAGAGCCTTGCGCCACGCCACGCCCGGGCCAAAACTACGGGCCAAAATTACAGGTCAAAACTACAGGGATGATCACGACCATGACGCATTCGCTTTACGCCCTCATCCGCAGCCGCTTTCCGGCGGACCTGTCGCAGCCCCTGCTGTCCACCCCGGATGGACGCAGCCTTGCTTATGGTGAGGCAGAGCAGCTTGCCGGGGCCTATGCCCGCAGCTTTGCCGCGCTGGGGGCGGTGAAGGGCGACCGGGTGGCGGTGCAGGTCGATAAAAGCCCCGAAGCGCTGATGGTCTATCTGGCCTGCCTGCGGGCGGGGCTGGTGTTCCTGCCGATGAACACCGCCTATCGTCCGGACGAAGTGGACTATCTGCTGGGCAATGCCGAACCGGCGATTTTCCTCTGTCGCCCGCAGGACGAAGCAACGCTGAAGCCGCTGGCCGATCGCCATGGCGTTGGGCATACCCTGACGCTGGGAACCGCCGGAGACGGGTCGTTGCCGGTACTGGTCGCAGCGGGGGAGGGCCCGGTGCCGCCGGTGGTGGCCTGCGATGCCGATGATCTGGCGGCCATGCTGTACACATCGGGGACCACCGGCAAACCGAAAGGGGCGATGCTGACCCATCGCAATCTGGCCTCCAACGGGGTGGCGCTGGTGGAAAGCTGGCGCTTTACCTCGACCGATGTGCTGTTGCATGCCTTGCCGATCTTCCACGCCCATGGCCTGTTTGTGGCCTGTCATTGCGTGCTGTTGTCCGGTGCCCGGATGATCTGGCTGGAAAAATTCGATCTGGCCGAGGTTCTGGCAGTGCTGCCGCAGGCGACGACCTTCATGGGGGTTCCGACCTTTTACACCCGCCTGCTGGGCAGTCCGGCCTTCGGTCGGGATCATGCCGCGCACATGCGGTTGTTCACCTCGGGGTCGGCGCCACTGCTGGCCGAAACCCACCGCCAGTTCACCGACCGCACCGGCCATGCCATCCTTGAACGCTACGGGATGACCGAAACCGGCATGAACACTGGCAATCCTTATGATGGCGAGCGCCGTCCGGGGTCGGTGGGGATGCCGTTTCCCGGCATCTCGGTGCGGGTGGTGGGCGAAGACGGAGTGACAGCCTTGCCGGTGGGCAGTGTTGGCGACATTCAGGTGCAAGGGCCGAACGTAATGTTGGGCTATTGGCGGATGCCGGAAAAGACCCGCGAAGAATTCACCGTCGATGGCTGGTTCAAGACCGGTGATGTCGGGCTGATCGATGCCGATGGCTATCTGGATATTGTTGGCCGGGCGAAGGATCTGATCATTTCCGGCGGCTATAATGTTTACCCGAAGGAAATCGAAGGGGTGATCGACGATCTGCCGGGCGTGGCCGAAAGCGCGGTGGTCGGCATTCCGCACCCCGATTTCGGCGAGGTCGGTCTGGCCTTTGTCTGCCGGGACCCGGCCACCGCCGCCGAAGCCAGCGAAGACGCCATCATGGCCCACCTCAAGGAGCACCTTGCCAACTACAAGGTGCCGAAGAAGGTGTTTTTCGTCGATAGCCTGCCGCGTAATACGATGGGAAAAGTGCAGAAAGCCCTGTTACGCGAACAGCACAAGGGTATGTTTACGTCTGGCTGAGTCATCGTTTTGTCTTGTGGCAAAGGGCCGCGAGGGCTTGCCGGGGAAAACGTTTTCTGTCTTTCATCTCTGTATGATGAAATACCTTTCTCCCCGGCGGGCGTTTGCCCCCTTGTCCGAGTCTGCGGCGGCCCCTGATCCGTCAGCGGTGGTTGCGCACTGCCTGCCATTGGGGCGCAGCTTCCCCGATGTGCTTGCTGTCGGCGCTTTTCTCAAGGCGACGATAACGGTCATCCGGGGGGATCAGGCGTGGATTTCGCGTGATCTGGGCAATCTGGACAGTCCGGCGGCAATCACCGCCTTTGAACAGACCGTTGAGGCAATGCTGGCCCTGACCGGGGCCGAGCCGGTCTGTATTGCCCACGATCTGCATCCTGATTTTCATTCCACCCGCTTTGCAACCCGTTTCGCGGCAGAGCGGGGGATTCCGGCGCTCGCCATTCAGCATCACCTTGCCCACATGGGGGCAGTGCTGGGGGAACATCAACGGCAGGAGGCAACGGCCTGTCTGGGGCTGGCGCTGGATGGTTTCGGACTGGGGCCGGAGAATGCCGCCTGGGGGGGCGAGCTGCTGGCGGTCACGCCGTCCTCGGGCGCATGGCTGCGGCATGGCGGTCTGGCTCCGCTGGCGCAGCCGGGCGGCGATGTAGCTGCCCGTCAGCCGTGGCGGATGGCGCTGGCGGCCTTGCATCGTCTGGGGCGAGCCGACGAAGCGGTTGCCCGTTTTGCCGACGTCAGCGGCAGCGGAGGCCCCAAGGGAGTCGCCTTGCTGCTCCGCATGATGGAGCAGGGTTTCAATAGTCCATCAACCTCATCCTGCGGGCGGCTGTTTGATGCGGCCTGCGGCTTGTTGGGAGTGCTGCCAATCGCCACCTTTGAAGGCGAGGCTCCGATGGCGCTGGAAAAACTGGCGGCCTCACACCCTGATGTGTGTCTGTTCGCTGACCCTGTTTGGCAGGTGCTGGCCGATGGCTCGCTCAGCTGCGATCCTCTGCTGGATCGGCTGATGGCGCTGGGCTGTGATGCTGCCGGTGCCCCACTGGCCTGTTCGACCCTGCCGGTCGGGCAACAGGCCGCAGGGGCTGCCCTGTTCCATCGCGGACTGGCGGCGGCACTGGTGGACTGGGTGATGGCGCAGGCCCCTGCGCCGGGGACGCTGGTGCCGTTGGGAGGCGGATGTTTTTTCAATACCGTGCTGAGGTCCGCCGTGGTGGCAGGCTTGCAGGCGCGGGGGCTGACGCCGTTGTTGCCAGTGGCCTTGTCCCCCGGTGATCCGGCGATCAGTTTTGGCCAGGCATGGTGTGCCGCCGCGCACTGGGTGGCGCAACGAGGCAAGGGATGAGCAAAAAGCAGTTGGATCCTCCGGCCCTGCATTACGCGCCGTCCGAGGACATTTACGACGAAATGGCCGGACCGGACCGGCTGCCGCGCCCGCACTGGCAACGGCTGAGTGCCGGGCTGCGCGCCATTGGCCCATCAGGTATGCGCCGACGCTGGGACCGCGGGCAGCGCCTGTTGCGGGCCAACGGGGTGACCTATAACGTTTACGGCGATCCCGAAGGCACCGAACGCCCGTGGCGGCTGGACCCGGTGCCGATGCTGATTTCTGCCGACGACTGGCGGCACATTGATCAGGCCCTGAGTCAGCGGGCGTTGCTGCTGAACATGATCCTTGATGACCTGTACGGGCCGCAACGGCTGTTGCGGCAGGGGTTGTTGCCGCCTGCGGTGGTCCATGCCAATCCGGCCTTTTTGCGGGCGCTGGTCGGGGCCATTCATGATGGCCCGCGCCTGCACCTGTACGGGGCCGACATCGCCCGTTCCCCCGATGGCCTGTGGTGGGTGGTCGGCGACCGCAGCGAAGCCCCCTCCGGGGCGGGCTATGCGCTGGAAAACCGCTCGATCATCTCGCGGGTTCTGCCGGACCTCTACCGCTCGTGCGACGTGGCCCGGCTGGCGCCGTGGTTTGGCAAGCTGCGCGAGTCCCTGATCCGGCGGGCGCTGCTCAACCGCGACGAGCCAAACATTGTTCTGCTGACCCCCGGCCCCTACAACGAAACATGGTTCGAGCATACCTATCTGGCGCGTACCCTGGGCCTGACGCTGGTCGAAGGCGAAGACCTGACCGTTCGTGATGGCCGGGTCAACCTGAAGACCACCGATGGCCTGAAACCGGTTGATGTCATTCTGCGCCGCACCGACGGGGCCTATTGCGACCCGCTGGAATTGCGCTCGGACTCGACCCTCGGGGTGCCGGGGCTGGTGCAGGCGATCCATGGGCGGACGGTCGCCCTGTGTAACGGTCTGGGCAGCGGGCTGGTCGAAAGCCCGGCGCTGATGGCCTTTCTGCCGACCCTGTGCCGGGCGATGCTGGGGCAGGATTTGCTGATGCCGTCGGTGGCCACCTGGTGGTGTGGGCAACGGCGCGAGCTGGAATATGTGGTCCAGAATCTTGATCGGCTGGCCTTGCGCCCGGCCTTTTCGGCCTCGGTGCCGCTGGTGCGCGGAGCCTTGTTGTCGGCAGCAGAGAAAGAACAGTGGATTGCCCGCCTGCGCGCCAACCCGATTGGCTGGGTGGCGCAAGAGGCGGTGGACTTGTCCACCGCGCCCCTCTGGCGTTCCGAAGGCATCACGCCCTGTCCGGTGGTGGTCCGTACCTATGCCTGCGCCGAAGGCGACAGCTATGCGGTGATGCCCGGCGGTCTGACCCGCACCGGGACGGCCCCGCGCGAGCTGTCGGTGTCGATGCAGCACGGGGGCGGGTCAAAGGACACCTGGATTTTGACCGATGCGGACAGTGCCGTCCTTCAGCCGTCGGCGGTGCCGGTGGTCGATGGCTTGCAAGGCATTGAACCGCGCCTGCCGCTGGCGCGGGGCGATGCGCTGGTTGAACGGCCGGTCTCGCCGCAGTTGCAACGGGGCAAATCCGATCTGCCGTCCCGCATGGCCGACAACATGTTCTGGCTGGGGCGCTATCTGGAACGCTGTGAAGATACCTGCCGTCTGTTGCGGGCGGTGCTGTTCCGGGTGCTGGCCGGGCCGGATGCCGCGCACGAACTGACGGTGGCGCTGGCCCTGTTCCAGCGGATGGCGCATTTGCCGCTGTCGCTGGATCTGAGCGGTACCGGCGATCCGCAGGATGCCAATGCCCTGAGCACCACCCATGAACGGGCCTTGCGCCGCTTGCTGCGGGTCAACATGGACAGCTCCATGCCGCATGCGCTGGCCGGGACCATCCAGAACCTGTCGCGGGTGGCGACGGTGGTCAAGGATCACCTGTCCCATGATACATGGCGTACCCTGATCAGCCTGCCGGGGCGCATGACCTCGATTGGCCCGCCGCACCGCCTTGATCCCGATGACGCGGCAACGGCCCTCGACCGCCTGATCATGGCGCTGTCGGCACTGGCCGGTCTGGCGCAGGAAAGCATGACGCGCGGGTCGGGCTGGCGGTTCATGGACATGGGACGGCGCATTGAACGCAGTCTGCACTGTCTGGACCTGCTCGATGCCACCCAACTGGACGTGGACAGCCCGCTGCAGGCGGCGCTGGAACTGGCGCTGGATGTGTCGGACAGCCAGATGACCTATCGCAGCCGCTATCTGGCCGCTCCCCGCTTTTTGCCGACGCTGGACCTGTTGCTGGCCGACGAAACCAATCCGCGCTCGCTGGCCTTCCAGATTGCCCGCCTGATGGAGCACATGGAGGCGCTGGTTCCCCACCGCAACACGCCGGTGTTCACCGCCGAACACCGGCTGGTGATTTCCCTGCAGGCAACGGTGCGGACGGTCTCCCTCGACCGGGTGCTGCTGCGCGGTCAGGACGGAGTGACCCTCAGCGCCCTGACCGCCACCTTGCGTGATGACCTCTACCGGCTGGTTGATGCCCTCAGCCGCCGTTATTTTGTCCATGCTGCCGAACAGCGGCAACCACATCGCATCGCCTTGCTGCGCCCGCTGCCATCCCGGCAGAATACCGCTGCCGATGATGAGGATGAGGCCGACGGGGGTGCTGTGCCGGGGCTTGCAAGCGTGTCAGGTGAACCATGAGCGTGACCTACACCGTGCGTCATCTGACGCGCTACACCTACAGCTATCCGGTGACCCTGTCGCACCACGCCGCCCACCTGTTGCCACGGGTGGCCGATCGGCAGGTGTGCCACCTTGCCCGCCTGACCATCACCCCGCGCCCCAGCAGTCAGCGTCAGCGCAAGGACTTCTTCGGCAACCCGGTTTCGTTGTTTTCGGTCGATCAGAGCCACGAAGAACTGACCGTCCTGAGCGAAAGCCGGATCACGGTGGACCCGCCGGAGCCTCCCGCAGCCGACAAGACGCTCCCGTGGGAGCAGGTGGCCGCCCTGTTGGCGCACCCGATCCCGCGCGACGGGGAAAGCCTGCCGGTGGGGGTGGAGCAAGGGGTGGTGCTGGAGGCCACCCGCTACCTGTATGCCAGCCCGATGGTTCCTCTCTTGCCCGAGCTGGAAAGCTATGCCCGCCAGAGCTTTACCGCAGGCCGTCCGATTCTGGAGGCTGCCGTTGATCTGACGCGACGGATTTTCCGTGATTTTGCCTATGACCCGGATGCCACCGACATCGCCACCCCGCTGGCGCATGTGATGGCCGAGCGGCGGGGGGTTTGTCAGGACTTTGCCCATGTCCAGATTGGCGCCTTGCGCTCGCTGGGATTGGCGGCCCGCTATGTTTCGGGCTATCTGCTGACCGGCAATACCGTCGAGGCCAAAAATGACGCTGCCGAGGCTCCGGCCCTGATCGGCAATGATGCCAGCCATGCCTGGGTGTCCCTGTGGAGTCCTGAAACCGGCTGGATTGATCTGGACCCGACCAACAACAAGATTGCCCTGCACGAGCACGTCGTGGTTGCGTGGGGACGGGATTTTGACGACATCAGCCCGATCAAGGGGGTGATGGTCGGCGGTGGCGACCATGCGGTCAGCGTCGAGGTTGCCGTCTGCCCGGAGACAATCCCTGACCCGCTCCCGGAGCAAGGGGAAGAGTTGTAAACGTTTGCGTGAGGAAAGGGTGGGCCGTTTATCCTTTCTCTCACAGGAAAGTGCTGGAATATCTGGTAATGTGGCCCCATTATAGCCACTGTTAAAGAGAAGCACCTGGCGAGGATGGCCGGGGAACGTGAAACTGGAGAGGATAGCGCTGACATGACTCCCGCAAGCCAAGGTCAACTGGTCGCCGTCAGCAATCGTGCGGTTGCCACTCAGGCCGATCAGGTCTTTGTGACCGTTTACGTTGAAGGCCAACTGTTTGGTATTCCGGTTGAGCGCGTGCAGGACATCCTGATCCCCGAGAAAATCGCCCGGATTCCGCTGGCCCCACCCGAAGTTGCCGGATCGATCAACCTGCGCGGTCGCATCGTGACCGTGATTGACGTGCGTACCCGCCTTGGTCTGAGCAAAAAGACCGAAAAGGGCAACATCATGTGCGTGACCGTCGAACAGGGGGCTGAACTGTATAGCCTGATGGTCGACAGCGTGGGGAACGTGCTGAACCTGCAGTTGCGCAACATTGAACTGAACCCCTCGACCCTTGACCCGCGCTGGCGCGGCATTTCGGCCGGGGTGGTGCGTCTGCAGGAAGAACTGCTGATCGTTCTGGACGTTGATGCCTTCCTCAGCTTTGGCGAGCGCGAGGGGCGTTAAGCCTGCTTTTGCTTCAATGAGGAAAGCCGCCGAAGAGAGTGTCTCCGGCGGCTTTCTTGTCTGCAGGACAGTCCGTTACAGGATTAGTCCTTCTTGAAGTCGTCGTGGCAGCCCTTGCAGGTCTTGCCCAGAGCGCCAACCTGCGCGCCAATGGCGGCGGTATCACCCGAGGCAACAACCTGAGCCAGCTTGTCGGCTTCGGTCTTCATCGCCTTGGCATCGGTTTCAAACTCGGCCCACTTGCTCCAGATGGCATCCTTGGCTTCGGACTTGCCACCGGTGGCCTTTTCCTTGAATGCTGCCGGGGTCAGCGCGGCAACGGCGGCCAGGCCCTGGGCGTGCACCAGCAACTCGTCCTTGTTGGTGACTTCACCCTTCAGGATCGGAACGATCGAGTGCATGTGGCCACCGATGATTTCCATGTTGGCCTGACGGTATTTCACCGCCGCATCGTTGGCCTGGGCCAGGCTGGTTGCCGACAGCAGGGCAGCCGCAGCAACAAAGGCGATCTTCAAAGTCCGCATCAATAGAATCCTTCTTGCGAAGATGGGGAAACAGAAGCAGGCGAGGCTGAATGAGGAAGCTCCCCCACAGGGTCAGGGCCTGACTTCCCCGACCTTACCTATACCGCACCTGCACTATGGACGTGTTCTCGTCCATAACAACCATATCCGGGATAAAAACGGTGATCACGAGACCGTGAACACCGTTTTTATATATCATGCAATCATGATGAATGCAGGCTGAATGCGGTTTTCCGGTTGTGACAGTTCCAGGAAAAAAGCCATGCTGTTGTTTTTGTTTTCTTAAATATTTCTGATCCTCTGGAATGGGGGGTAGCCGCTCCCCATAGATATGGATATGACAGCGGAACTTTGGCGGGGATTGCCCCGCTCATCAACAACAACAGACGGTAACAGGGGGCAGGTGTGCTGCCTCTGCGAGCCGCGTGGAGACGCTATGATGACGAGTATTCAATCCCTGTGTGTATTTTGTGGTGCCTCGCAGGGGAACGATCCGGTGTTCATGGAAGCCGGGCGTGCCTTGGGACGATTGATGGCGGCGGCGAATGTGCAGCTGGTGTTCGGTGCCGGGGGCAGCGGTGTGATGGGGGCGGTCAGTGCGGGCTGTCTGGAAGCCGGTGGCCGCGCTGTCGGCATCATCCCGCAGCATCTGGTCGAGGTCGAAGCCGCCCTGCCGGGCCTGACCGAGCTGATCGTGGTGCCGGACATGCACACCCGCAAGCGGATGATGTTTGAACGCTCCGATGCTTTTTGCGTCCTTCCGGGCGGATTTGGCACGATGGATGAAACCTTTGAGATCCTGACCTGGAAGCAACTGTCTTTGCACGAAAAGCCGGTGATCCTGTGTAACGTCAAGGAGTACTGGAAGCCGTTCGTGCAGTTTGCCGAATCGATGCTGTCGCACAGCTTCATCCGCCAACGCAACATGGAGCTGTTTACCGTGGTGGACGGGGTAGAGGACGTGCTGGCCGCCGCAAATCGCACCGTGGTTGCCGAGGCGGCCCCGGCGGCGTCTGCGCTGTTCTAATCCTTTACAACATAAAGGATATTTTGTTTTCGGGGCGTTCGCAGGCTGGTGCCGCGGGCGCCCCGTCCGTTTGGGCAGGGAAAAAACCACCCATTCCATTCTTGCACTGGCAGCATGCGCGCACTATGGTCCTGCGTCCGCGGCCGCATGGGCGCAATGGGGCGCACCCCACCGGACGGTGTATTCGTCAGACTCAGATAGGGTGAAATTATGAGCAAGATCAAAGTTGCGAAGCCGCTGGTGGAGCTTGATGGCGACGAGATGACCCGCATCATCTGGAGCTTCATCAAGGACAAGCTGATCCTGCCCTACCTGGATGTTGATCTGAAGTACTATGATCTCAGCGTCGAAAAGCGCGACGAGACCAATGACCAGATCACCATCGATGCCGCCAACGCCATCAAGGAATTCGGCGTCGGCGTGAAGTGCGCCACCATTACCCCCGATGAACAGCGCGTCGAAGAATTCAGCCTGAAGAAGATGTGGAAGTCGCCGAACGGCACCATCCGCAACATTCTGGACGGCACCGTGTTCCGCGAGCCGATCATCTGCAAGAACGTGCCGCGCTATGTGCCGGGCTGGACCCAGCCGATCGTGATCGGCCGCCATGCCTTTGGTGACCAGTACCGCGCCACCGACTTCAAGGTGCCGGGCAAAGGCACCCTGACCATGAAGTACACCCCGGATGACGGCGGTGAACCGGTCGAATACGAAGTGTTCAAGTTCCCGTCTGCCGGTGTGGCGATGGGGATGTACAACCTGGATGAATCGATCCGTGGTTTTGCGCGCGCCTGCTTCAACTATGGCCTGCTGCGCAACTGGCCGGTCTACCTGTCGACCAAGAACACCATCCTGAAGGCCTATGACGGTCGTTTCAAGGACGTGTTCCAGGAAACCTTCGACGCTGAATTCGCTGATGAATTCAAGGCTCGTGGCATCGTCTACGAACACCGTCTGATCGACGACATGGTTGCCTGCTGCATGAAGTGGTCGGGTGGCTTTGTGTGGGCCTGCAAGAACTACGACGGCGACGTGCAGTCTGACACCGTTGCTCAGGGCTTTGGCTCACTGGGTCTGATGACCTCGGTGCTGATGACCCCCGACGGGAAGACTGTCGAAGCCGAAGCCGCCCACGGCACCGTGACCCGCCACTACCGCCTGCACCAGCAGGGCAAGGAAACCTCGACCAACCCGATTGCGTCGATCTTTGCCTGGACCCGTGGCCTGAAGTTCCGTGGTGAATTCGACGATACCCCGGACGTGGTGAAGTTCGCCGAAACCCTGGAAGCCGTCTGCATCGAAGCCGTCGAAGACGGCAAGATGACCAAGGACCTGGCGATCCTGATCGGCCCGGATCAGCCGTGGATGACCACCACCAAGTTCCTCGAAGAACTCGATGGTCGTCTGCGCGCCAAGATGGGCCTGTAAGACCACACGACAGTCGCGCTCGCGTGACCGTGACGAAAAACCCGCCAGAGTCTTCTGGCGGGTTTTTTGTTGCCGTGAAATGATCGGGCAGAATGATACCCGAGCAAACAGGATGGGCCTATGTGGTGGAAAATACTGGCTGGTGCGATCACGGCGATGATGGTGCTGGTGGGGGCCGAGGCCGAAGCCCGGCAGGTTGTGGGAACGGTGGACCGGATTCAGGGTACCGCCAGTGCCTTGTATAACGCTGAAGAGCGTCCATTGGCTGTTGGGGCCGAGGTCTATCAGGACGACGCCCTGAACACCGGGGCCGATGCCCGGCTTCAGGTCACCCTGATCGATGGCAGCCAGCTGACGCTGGGGGAAAATGCCGGGATGCTGGTGTCTGACCTGATTGTGGCCCCCGATGCCCGCCCGCGCGGGCCGGTGATGAGCCTGCTGAAGGGTGTCTTTGCCCTGTCGGCGGCCAGGACCACAGGCGCGGAGATCAAAACCCCGGTGGCGACGATTGGTATCCGTGGCACGCAATTGTGGGGCGGCCCGCTGGCCGGGGCGCTGGATGTGCTGCTGCTGGAAGGCAAAATTGATGTGACCACCCCCGCCGGGCAGGTGGTGCTGGATCAGCCGGGGCAGGGAACGGTGATCGCCAGCGCCGGAGAGGCTCCGGGGGCCGTCGGCGTCTGGTCGCAGGAAAAGGTGGCGTGGGCGGTTGCCACGGTCAGCTTCCGGTAACGCTTCGGAGGCCGGATTTGCTTTACGATGGGCTGCATCCTCATGGTATGGTGCAGCCCATTGTCTTTTCTCCCGGAGATAGCCGTTGTCCCTGTCTGCATCCCCTTCGCCGACCAGCACGATACTGTCCCTGACGGCGGTTGTGGTGGCCGTCACCGAGGAGGTGCCGCGCATTCTGGTGGCACGGCGGATGCAGCATGATCTGGCCACCCCGGCCCAGCAAGGGGTGCCGGTGATGCCAGAGCATTGTGCGAAAAGTGGAAACCGGTTTTCGCAACAACAATGCGACAGAACAAAAAGTTGGAGCAGCGTGCCTACGTCCGATTTAACGCACGCTGCTCTAGCCGGTGACAGCCCGGAAGCCTTGCCCTATGGCCCCTTTGACCCGCTGCGCCATCGCACGCTGGACCATGGCTGTCGGCAATGGCTGGAGGAACAGACCGGCCTCAGCCTGCGCTTTCTGGAACAGCTTTACACCTTTGGCAGCCAGAACCGTGACCCGCGTGAACTGTTCGGCGGGCCACGGGTGGTATCGGTTGCCTATCTGGGGCTGACGCAGGAAGCCCCGGTGGAAGGCTCGGGAGATGCCACCTGGCGCGACTGGTACGGCTTTCTGCCGTGGGAGGACTGGCGCAACGGTCGTCCGGCGGTGATGGATACGGTGATCCGTCCTCACCTGCGGGCATGGGTCGATCAGGCACCGGATGTGGAACACCGGCAACGGCGGCAGGGACGGGTCGAGGCCGCCTTTGGGGTCGATCCGGCCTCCGGGCTTGATCCGGTGCGCTCGCTGGACCGTTATGAATTGCTGTACGAGGCCCGTCTGGTCCCCGAGGCTTTGCGCGACGAGGTGGAACAGGCGCGCGCCGCCAACCTGCTGCCTCCCGCCCCTGATCCGGTGCGGATGGTGGCGGCGTCGCATCTGGGGCATCCCTTGAGTGTTGATAATCGCCGGATTCTGGCCAGTGCGCTGGGGCGGTTGCGCGGCAAGCTGGCTTACCGTCCGGTGGTGTTTGACCTGCTGCCGGCGACCTTCACCCTGTTGCAGTTGCAGCGGGTGGTCGAAGCCCTGTTCGGAACCTGTCTGCACAAGCAGAATTTCCGCCGCACCATCACCAACATGGATCTGGTCGAACCAACCGGCAGTCAGGAAACCACCGGTCGCGGTCGCCCGGCCGAGCTGTACCGCTTCCGCCGCGAGGCCCTGCTGGAGCGGCGCACGGTTGGGATCGGTGTGCCGATGGCGCAGGGCTGAAGCCGTGAGCGCAAAAGCGGAACCACTTTTGCGCAAAATCACTGCGATAAAACAAAAGCCTAGACCAGCGTGCCTGCCTCAGGTCACGGTATACGACAGTTTGAAAACAAGGGCGGGCTGCCGCCCGGACCTGCTCTGGGCCTGAGGCCCCGAACCCCTATTTTTTCTTTTATAATCAAAGGAATGGAGTCTGGGGTCGACTGGCCCCAGCGAGGTGTGGAGCAGCGCTTCACGCCCTTGCCTCCTTACTGTCCTGTAAACCACGCTCACAGTTCTGTCGTGACGGTTATTCCGCGACAGGCACGCTGGCAAGACCGTCTTCGACCAGCACCATCCATGGCAGGCACAACAGAACATCCCGGCTGATGTGGGCCAGCAGTGCGACGCCGTTGACCGGCGGGGGCGGTGCGGAGCGTTGTTCGAGGTCGATCTCGCCGGTTCGGCGAATGACCAGCCCGATCTGCTGGCTGCGGGCCTGCCGGACGATAGTGCGGATCAAGGCCCGGATTTTCTTGTCTTTGGGCAACAGGCCGAGGCGATGATGGATCACCAGCCCACTGCGGGCCGAGCGTTCGTAAAACCGGCAAGAATAGCTGCGCTGCTGATGCTGAAAGGAAAAGTCCAGTGGTCCGACCATTCGACGGCGGGCCAGATTGCCTTTGGCATCAAGAGACAGGGACTTGAGGCTGATCTGGGTACGCGACGGAAGGGAGACGGGATCGACGAGCTCGGACGACACGCAACAACTCCCTTTAATACGATGAGCAAGAAAATATTTCTGCCAAATATGGCCCCACAGACCGGATCTGTCTGCAAGCAGTCAGAATGATACAGGTCTATGGCTGGCGGGCAAGAAAAAGCTCGGAAGAGGGGGGCTGCATCACTGAATGATCGTCAGTCTGCTTCTGTCACCTGCGCGGTGGGCCATGACTGACCATAGCCAATCCCGAGGCAATAGGCCCAGAGGATCGTCAGGGCCGGAATCTGGATGGTAAAGTCAATGATGGCCTGACTTCCCAGCAAGGTGGCGATGGCCAGCGCGGTTGCGGGGTACAGCTGTCCCTGATGGCGCTGTCGCAGGCCGATGGCACAGCGCACGACTGGCCAGCAGACGGCCAGCAACAGACACAGACCGGCAGGCCAGCCCAGATCAACGATCACTTCCAGCCAACTGTTATGGGCGTAATCGTAAATGACATCGCGCGGCAGGCTGACATCGCGATAGATGGAAAATGCCTGCTCAAAGGCCCCCAGCCCGTGGCCGGTCCACGGGCGGTCAGCCACCGCATTCCAGCTCAGACGCATCAGGTTGGGGCGATCACCCTGCCAGTCGCCTTCTCCGCTCATGCGGGCGATGGTGGCTTGTCCGATGGTCAGCAAGGATGCACTCCCCCCCACCACCAGCGCTGCCAGCATGATCAGGGTGACCCGCCAGCGGATCATCTGCCCGACCGTTGCCGCCAGCAGCAGGGTGACGGATGCAAGGCCGGTGACCAGCAAGGCCCCCCGGGAATGGGAAACAAGGACCGCGCACCACAGGATTATAGCGGCCAACACCCATGGCGCACTGCGCCGGACAGACAAGGAGCGTGCCATGGGCAGGGCAGGACGATGCGATCTGGCCTGTCGCAGAGCCATCGCCTGACACAGAACCACTCCGATTCCGGCAAAGGCACCAAAGGCGGCACGCCCGACAAAGGTGCCGGTGGCATCGCCGGGATAGGTCCACTTGTCCAGCCACAGGATTGTCTCTTGCCCCGAGAAGTAAACGGCCAGGGCATACAGGCCGTAAAGGGTGATCCCGATGGCGAGGCTTTTCATCCCGCGTGCGGCGCGGTGGGGCTGCCGTCCCAACTGGGCGGCCAGAAAAAACACCAGCGCGGAGCTTGTCAGGCGCAGCAGGGCGTCGATGGTTTTGGCTGGATCTGCCGACAGCGGGGCCGGGAGTGGTTGCGCCAGTGCCGTGCTGGCATCGTTCCAGATCGGGGAACTGCCGAACCATGAGGTCAACTGCACACCACCCCAGCCCAGCGCCATTACATACAGCAGGGCAGGCAGGCGGAACAGGTGGGCAGGCAGGCCAGGGGAGCAGCGGCCTTGCCAGCGCAGCCCCACCCACAACAGACTGAGGACGGCGACACTGACCGCCATCAGGTTCCACGACCACAGGCGGTTTGCCCCCAGCGGCAGTGGTGCCAGCAGGACGATGGTGCTCAACAGGAAAAACAGCCCGTCATTGGCAGACCAGCGGCGGCGGGAAGGCGGCGGAGTCATGCCGCCGCTGCCTGATGGGACAACAGGTATTCGGCAATCTTGTGCGAGGCCTGTCCGGCACCAAGGTCGGTGAAGGCACCGGCCGGGCGGCCAAAGCGGTCCGGAGTATCGAGAATCGTCTGTGCTGCCTTGAGGATGGCGTGGCTGTCGGTGCCAACCAGCATCGCCCCCTCATTCAGCACCTCCGGGCGTTCGGTGCAGCGGCGCATCACCAGCAACGGCTTGCCGAGGAAGGCGGCTTCTTCCTGAATGCCGCCGGAATCGGTCAGTACCAGCGTGGCCTGTGCCAGCAACTGGATGAACGGCACATAGGATAACGGGCGCAGGATATGCAGATGGGGATGGCTGTTCTGCAAACGGCGGATGGTGGCGGTCAAGGCCGGGTTGGGGTGGACCGGAAAGACAATCTGGTTGCCGCGTTCGGCCAGCGCCACCAGGGCCTGTTCCACCTGCAGCAAACGACTGCGGGTCAGGTTTTCGCGGCGGTGCAGGGTGCAGACGATGAGGGGCTGTTGGCAAGAACGGGGCGGCAGGTTGGCCAGAGCCTGGCTGTGCTCCATGCTGCGGGCCAGCAGCAGGGCATCAATGACGGTGTTGCCGCTGACAACAATGTTGGCCGCCGGAATCCCCTCGCGCAGCAGGTTGTCGCGGGCGGTCTGGCTGGGGGCAAAGTGCAGGTTGGCAACCTGTCCGATGATCCGCCGGTTCATTTCTTCCGGCCACGGCTGCTCGGGATCTCCGGTTCGCAGGCCGGCCTCGACGTGGGCGACCTTGATGCCGTGCTGAAAGCCGGTCACTGCCGCGGCCATGGCAGAGGTCGTATCCCCCTGAACCAGAATCCAGTCCGGTCGCTCCAGGTCAAGGATACGGGGCAGGTCGGCAAGGATGCGGCTGCTGATGCTGTTCAGCGATTGCCGGTCATGCATGACATCCAGATTGTGGTGGGGGGTGATGTGAAAATCGGCCAGTCCCTGCACAAGCAGCTCGCGATGCTGTCCCGTCAGGCAGATGCAGGTGTTTATCTCGCTACGATCATTCAGTCGGTGAATGACCGGGGATAATTTGATCGCTTCGGGGCGAGTGCCGATGATAACCAGGATGCGCACGGTCCCTCCAGCCAAAGGCATTTCAACGCATGTGGGATTTAATTTCTTGTTTTCATGTTATACTTGTGCATTCTTGACGGGAAAAGCAAGAATAAAATTACCTAGAATAGATATTGTATTATAAGATATCATATCAATGGTTTCTGCAAGGCAGAACTTTGGTGGTATTTTTCATCAGTTGGTATGATCAAATCAAACGGAAGCAGGTGGTCTGTGCATGTGCGGTCTGGTTGCAATATCGCAGCTCGGGGGGAATGTGCCACCCCATGCTTTCCAGACCGCCATGGCCTGTATTGCCCATCGTGGACCGGATGGTGAGGGGCAGGTTTCCCGCCGGAACGGACGTTTGTCGATGGGGCATCGCCGGTTGGCGCTGTTCGCTCCCGGACGGACGGGCGACCAGCCGATGGTTGCGCCGTGGGGCGATACGATCATCTTTAACGGATCGCTGTACAATTATCCGGAACTCCGGGCCGAATTGCAGGGGTTGGGCTATCCGTTCCACAGTGACAGCGATACCGAAGTCCTGCTGGCGGCCTGGCACGCCTGGGGAGAACAGGCGCTGGGCCGTTTCAATGGCACCTGGGCCTTTGTCCTGCACGAAGCATCCTCGGATCGCTTGATCATCAGCCGTGACCGTCTGGGGGTTCGCCCGCTGTATGCCTGTTGTGCCCACGACCGTCTGGTGTTGGCCAGTGAAGTGCGGGCGGTGGTGGCGGCGGCGGACCTGCCGGTGGTGATCAACCGCGAGATGGCCTTTGATTTTCTGTCGCTGGGGCTGACCGACCATCACCACAAAACGCTGATTGATGGCGTGGTGCAGGTCCCGGCAGGGGCGCTCTGGATTCAGCAGGCCGACGGGCATGTCGAGCATCGCCAGTATCACCATTGGCCTGATGTTGAACCGGACCTGACCGCCGGGCAGGTGGCGGCCGAGCTTCCGGCCCTGTTGATGCAGGCAACCGCCTTGCGCTTGCGAGCCCATGTTCCAGTGGCTGCCCAATTGTCCGGCGGGGTTGATTCCGGTTCGGTGGCATGGGCGCTGGGCCAGCATGACTTTAACGGCGGCAGCACGTTTCTCGGCCTGTTCGGCTATGGCTATCAGGCCGGGGGCGAAGCCTTTGACGAAATTCCCCGTGCCCGCACCACCTGGCAAAAGGTGGCGCCGCATGTGCCCTTTCACGAAATCCGGGTCGATCCAACGCCAACCATGGACGATCTGGAGAGCTTTTTGTGGGCGCAGGAGTTGCCGGTGGGAACCCCCAGTCCGCTGGCGGGCTTGCGGCTGTACCGGGCGATGCGGCAGGCTGGCGCAACGGTGGCGCTGGCCGGGGATGGCAGCGATGAACTGTTCGCAGGCTATACCCGCCGCTATCTGCCGGTCCTGTTGCGGGATGCGCTGCGGGGCGGGGACTGGCGGCGGGCAAAGGCCCTGTGGGGCAATGACGAGCTGACCCCCGCTGGCGCACTGGCCCGTCTGGCGTGGAGCCTGCCCCACGGCATGCTGCATCTGTTGATGGATCGCAGGCCGCACGTGATGGCGCTGCAGGACGATTTCCGGAACGATCTGCGGCCCCGCCTGCACAGTCTGGCCGACCATCAGCGACAACCGCTGTCGATGATGCGGTTGTCTGATGTGCAGGGGGGGCTGTTGGGGCAGGTGTTGCGCTATGCCGACCGCAATGCGATGGCTGCGGGGATGGAATCCCGCTCGCCATTTCTCGACCATCGCATTGCCGAGCTGGCGATGCGGCTGCCGATGAGCGAAAAGGTCGGGCCGCGCGGAGGCAAACAGCCGGTGCGGCTGGCAATGGCGTCACTGTTGCCGCCCGAAGTCATCGAGGGGCCGAAAAACCGTGGTCTCGGTCATGCCGAGCAGTTCCGCATTGGGGCATTGCCGCTGTCTGATGTACTGACCGACCTGCCTCTGGGGGCCGATGAGTTCATCAATGCGCCGCGTCTGGCCGATGCCTTGCGCCGTGCTCCAACGGACCCCCGCCTGTGGTGGCCGGTCTGTTTCCTGCTGTGGCTGCGGCAGGTGGAGCAACGCTGGCCATGAACAGGTCGTCCTTTGCGGCATTTGTTGCGGCTCTGCTGCGCGACCATGGCCCGGAGGCTGCCGAGGTTCGCCACGAGCTGTTTTTTCAAAGTCACAAGCCGTTTCCCACCCTTCGCGGCTGGGGGGCCGTCCTGCGGGATGCCCGTTTGCTGGCAAAAGGGAAGGCCGGAGCGGTGATCCGGCAGGAAAAGCCGCTGGCGGTGCTGGTGGCGACGCTGGCCGGTGCCAGTGGCTGGCAGACGCTGGCCCGTGCCCTGCCGGCACTTCGGCAGGCAGGGTTGCAGCCGGTCATTCTGGCGCACCCGCGTTTGCCGGATGCGCTGTTTCCAGCGGACATTCCGCTGATGCGCCCGCTGGGAGGCAGGCTGCGGGCCGGGGTGTCTGACGGCAAGTGCGGTGTGCGGGCCGCCCGCCTGCGGTTGTCGATGTGGCAGGCAGCGATTGACAGGACGTTGCACGGGCTGCACGGCGTGCTGATTATGCACAATGATTTCGACATGATGAGCACCGCCTGCCTGTCGCGCGGCTGGCCAACCGTCTGCCTGCAACACGGCATTCCGACCGATGAGTTTTTCCCCTGCCGGGCCGACTATCAGGTCGTCTGGAGCGAGCTGTGCCGGCGGGCTTTCCTGAAGGCCGGTGTCCCGCCCGAGCGGGTGATTGTCGATGCCCTGGGACGGGGTGAAGAGGGAGGGCTGGCTCCCTCCGGGCCGCCGCAGGATATCGCGGTGGTTTCCCAGCAGCAGGCGGTGATCTTTGGCAACCAGCTTCCCTTTGCCTTGACCGGCTTTGTCTCTGAACTGGTGGCAACCGGTCTGCCTGTACAGGTGTTGCTGCATCCCGCCGAGAGGGGGCGCAGCTCCTATGGTTCGGCGCCGGTCAGTGTGCCACCCCATGCCCGGCTGGTGCGGGGCTCTGCCCCGGCAATGGTGCTGGCCTATTGCTCGACCATGGCCCTTGAGGCTGCCGCGCTGGGGCACTGGGTGGTGACGCTGGACTGGTCCTTTGATGGCAACCAGCTGGCCCGCCGGGTTGCCCAGCCGCCGTTAAAGGTTCACACGCCACTGGAGGTCGTGCGATTGTTCCACCGTCTCGGTCAGGATGATGCCTTTCGTGCCGAATGGGCAGAGCAGCAACGGACCTGGCTGACTGACTCTTTTTCTGCCTCCCCCGGCGGCCTTGGCCGTCTGCTTGCCATGATCGTATCGCCATGTCCCTGATCCTGATCTTTCTTTACAGCCTGCTGGTGACCCTGACCGATCTGCTGTCTGCCGTGCTGTATGCCCACAATCCCCTCAGCGAGGGGATTGCCGTGCTGCGCTACAGCCGGGATGGCCTGATGGTCCTGCTGGCGCTATGGGGTATCTTTCATGCCTGGAGAGCGGGGAAAGTGTTCACGCTGGCCGTGCTGTATGTGGGATTCATCGCAGCCTATGGGGTCATTGCAACCGATGATGTCGATATGCTGCTGCTGGTCGGGTCGGCGGTCAAACTGGCCCTGCCGGTGATGCTGGTGGCGGCAGGCTATGGGGCGCTGCGCACGCCCGGACGCCTACAGGCCTATGCGGTCTTCGCCGCCGGGCTGGCGATGGTCTCGACCCTGTTTGGCGCGTGGGATATCCGGCATACCGATTTCTGGGTCGAAACCGTGCAGTACGGACATTACCTGAACGGTATCAAGGGGATCGTGACCGGGTTCGACTGGTACTATGTGCTACCGTTCAACTTCTTCGGCTATGAATATGCCCGGCGGGCTGCCGGGCTGGTGGCGGCTCCGCTGGCGCAGGGCAGCTTTGTGGCGGTGGGGGCGATGCTGGGCTTTGCCGCCTTGCAGCGCAAATCCTTTGGGCTGGCCCTGCTGGTGTTGCTGGTGGGCATGGTGGGGGTGTGGCAAAGCGGGACCCGGGGGGCGATGCTGGTGCTGGTGATTGCCTTGCCGGTTTTTCTGGTTCTCAGCGGACGGGGCGGAGCCGGGTTCCGCAATTTTGCGGTGCTGTTCGGGCTGCTGCTGGGCAGTTACGAAGGCTTGCAGTTCGTGTTGTCCTATACCGTCAATCTACAGGATGGTTCGACGATCGGCCACGTCGAGGCCCTGCAGAAAAACATCACCGATCTGCCGCAGGTGATCCTGTTCGGCCCCGGTCTGGGAGCATCGGGCGCTTTGGCGGCTGATTTGGGGCTGGAGCTGGCCGGTGGGGGGGAAGGGGCCATTTTTGCCATTACCTACCAGCTTGGGGTTCCGGCAGCGCTGGTGTTCCTGCTGTGGTATGGGGTGATCACCCGTCGCTGCATCGCGACCTTTCGCCAGCACAGCGCGACGGTTACTGGCGATTTGGCTCTGGCCTGCGGGGCCTTGTCCATCGGCATGGTAACCACCTTCATTTCGTCCGACCACCTGTTCAGCCTGTCGGGGCTGGGATTGTTCTGGATTGTGCTGGGCGGGGTGATGGCGCAGTACACCGCGCCAGTGGTCGGCGCGACCAGTGACGAGACGGTCGGGCAGGAGGTCGCCGCATGATCCGTGTCCTGACCGTTCACTGCGAATTTCGTCCGCAGTCCAGCGGGGTGGCCCGCCATATCGAGGGCCTGTCGCGTGCCCTGCTGGCGCGGGGGGATATCGAGCCGGTCATTCTGGCGCAAAATCTGGTCAAGGTGCCGGACGACTATCCCGGTCAGGTCGATGCCGGGGGCTTTGGCCGCCTGCTGCCCCTGATCCGAACGGCGGATGTGGTGCATGTGCATGGCTCGCGCACCGGCATTTCGGCGCTGGCGTTGCGGTTGGCCCGCTGGCTGGGCAAGCCGGTGGTGTTTACGCCGCACTGTTACTATCAGGGGGGAACCCGCCTGCAGCAGGGGCTGAAACGCGGCTGGGACCTGTTGATCGAGCGCGGGACCGTGCGCGGTGCGGATGCGGTGATTTTGCTGCATTCCGGCTGGTCGCAGGTGATGCAGGACATTGGCCTGTGTGGCCAGCGGGAGGAAATCATCCCCAACTGCCTTGATGCCGACGCCCTGATGGCGCGCTTGCAGCAGGCCGGGCAGCGTCGGTTGTCGGGGGCACCGGCGATGCTGTCGGTCGGACGTCTGGACCCGGTCAAGCGGCTGGATGACGGCATCCGGGCCTTGAGCGAACCCGGCATGGAGCAGGCCGAATTCCACATCGTCGGGCAGGGAGTCGATCGCGAACGCCTGGAAGCCCTCGCCATGCAGTGGGGTGTTGCAGCACGGGTGCATTTCCACGGCTGGCAGGACGATGCCTGCACGGCGGCGATGATGAAGGGCTGTGACGTGATGCTGTTGGCCTCTGAACGCGAAGGCTTGCCGACGGTGTTGCTGGAATCCCTGCTGGCCGGGGTGCCGATGGCGATCAGCGATATCGAGGGAAACCGGGCGATTGCCGATGTGGTCGGCTGGCCGTTCCGCTTTCCGGTCGGCGAGGGGGCGGCTTTGGCCCGCTGTGTTGCCGACTGCGTGGCGTCGGGGGTTGACCCCGCCGTGCGCGAGGCGGTCTTGCAGCAGTTCAGTTGGCAAAGCCGGGCCAATGAGGTTGCCGCGCTGTATCTGGATCTTTTGCGGCAGCGGGGGCGGTGTGGATGACAATGCCTGTCCTGCAGCCGGAGTTTCTGGCCCTGTGCCAGTGTGTGCGGCTGGCAGTGTCCCCGACAACCAGCCCCGACGCGCTGCGTGCCGCCGGGCAGATCCTGCAACAGGTCCGCGATTGGGACGCCTTTGTTGCCGGGGCAGCCCGTCATCGGGTCGAGCCGCTGGTTCTGCGGGGGGCCGCTGTGGTCGCGGCAGGGAGCATCCCGGACTCCGCTGTGCGCGTGTTGCAAACCCGTGTCCGACAGGGCACGCTGGGGGGCCTGAAACAGCTCGGCGAGCTGTTGCGGCTGCTGGGAGAGCTGACCGCTGCCGGAATACCGGCTTTGGTGATCAAGGGCTTGCCGCTGTCGCAAAAGCTGTACGGTGATCCGTTCCAGCGTTCTGCCGGAGACATTGACCTGCTGGTACCGCCGGATCGCTATGCCGAGGCCCATCAGGTGCTGATTTCTGCCGGGTATCGGCGGCTGGACAGTGGCGATGCGGAGTTACCGTCGCAGGTGGTGCAGAGCCACTGCAAGGACATCAGCTATCGGCGTGGGGCGTTGGTGATCGAGGTGCATTTACGCCTTGGTGATGACCCGAGCCAGCCTGAGGCGAGCTTTGCCGACCTGTGGCATCGGCGTGAAGAGATCGCTCTGGCTGGCGGGCGTGTTCCCTGTCTGGGGCAGGCGGACCTGTTGCCCTATCTGCTGGAGCACGGCGCGCGGCATGGCTGGGATCGCCTGTGCTGGCTGGCCGATATTGCCCTGTTGCTGCGCGACCCACAGCAGCGCCAGTCTTTGGGCGGTCCCCCGGTAGCCGGACGGCAGATCGGCCATACCCTCGACCTGCTGCACCTGTGGCTGGGAGACGGCGAGGACGGGCAGGGCCTGCACAGTGATCCGCGCAGGCTGGACTGGTTCCTCGCCGCGTTCTTTGCCGGACGCCGCTGGCTTGACCGCCCGGTACGGGGAAGCTGGCCGTGGTTGCTGCGGGAACTGCGCGCCCGTCGCTGGCGGCTGTATCTGGCCGGAGGCTGGCGGCAAGGCCCGCATGTGTTGTGGCAGGCGTTGCTGAACCCGGTGGATCAGGCGGTCTTGCCGTTGCCAGAGCGTTGGGCGTTCCTCTATCCGCTGTTGCGTCCGCTGGGATGGGTGTTGCGCAACTTTGGGCGGCACCGGGGATGACGTCCGAGAATGAGATTTTTGACAATGCGGAATTGTTTTTGGATGGGTGCAATTCAGAATTGTTGATAATTTTTTGTTTCTAGTAAATTGTATCGGAGCCTTCTTGGGTTTGTAGTCCATCTATCTCATCAAGGATATTGCTATGCCTTTTGATTCAAGTCTTATTGATCCTGCAGTTGCTCGCTACCGTAGGGAGCGTGATCGCTATGTGAAACTTGCCGATCGAGTCGCTGAAATTTGTCGGGGAGATGTTTGTGAGCAGAATGCAATACGTGCTCAGGTGACCTTCCGGGTAAAGACGGAGAAGTCATTTGAGGCAAAGCTTCGGCGTTTTTCATCAGATGAACATAGAAATTATTCTAACATAGATGAAATATTTGATTCTATTAGTGATTTGGCAGGTGTAAGAATATCGGCTTATCAATATGAAGATTGCAATCGTATTGTAGATGGGTTGAAATCTGTATTTCGTGGTCCTGTGAATGAAAAAGATATTTCCATAGATGTGAAAGATAAAAAAAATGATGATAACTCAAAATATTATAGAGCTATTCATGTTCAAGTATCATTGATTGATGATGATCTTGTTGGAACTTATGATAATGTTGGAGACATAAGTTGTGAAATACAAGTATGTACAATGATGGCCCATGTGTGGAATGAAATAGAGCATGACATTGGCTATAAAACAGAATTTGTAGGTCTATCTAAAGATGAGGCATATCATTTAGATCAGCTTGGGGCTTTGGTGCGTCAAGGGGATATTTCTATTTCATCTCTCATGAAATCCCATGATCGCAAAAGGAATGATCAGATTAAAAAGGCGGATGGTAGTGATCTCGGGCAGGAATTTGTTGATGTTCATGGTTTTGTGAGTCGGATGCGTGATTTTTATGGGGAATTTACACCAAGTTTCCCGGAGAATTCTGGGCAACTTTTTGATATCTGTTGTGACTTGGGTATAAAGTCTCTTCATGATGTCCGTAATGTATTAGGTGATTTAAATTTTGATAATGCAAGAAAAGATCTTGTAGAGTTCAATGAAATTATATCCGGAGAAGGTCTTCATGAGTTGTGTCTTTCCCCTGAAACATCTGATTTGATGTTGATAAGTTTAATTGGGAAGAAATTAGATGATATTTTGGTTTTATTGAAAGGTAGGGCAGGGAGAGGTAAGGGTCGCCCTACCAGATTGCATAGGATAGTTTTGAATTATAATAAAATTTCTCATAATTTGAAGAAATGAGGTATTGATACTTTAGGGTGGTACGGTTTTTATCTTATTCCATCTGGAATCGAAATAAAGTATTTAGAAAATTGAGCGCAAAAATCTGAGCTAGTTTTGTGATCACTGCTTTAGACGATGGCAATGTGTATGCTTAGAGCCTGCCGTCAGGCGCGGGTGAGGGCCTGCCAGTCCAGCCCAAAGCGGGCGAGATATTTGCGCAAGCGGTCGGCATCGTTGGTGCTGGCCCGCTGCTGGCGCGAGGCGGCAAACAGCGTGCGGCCTGCTTCGGACAGCGAACGGCTGTGCTGGCAGACCTGCACCACATAGGCCAACTGCACCCGGTCAAAGGGATCAAGGGCGGTGAGCTGGTCGGTCGCAAGAATGCTGTCCAGACCATCGCCCTCATCGGCTGACCCACTCCACTGGCGTTGCAGGCGGGCTATTTCATTGGCAACCGTCGCCAGATCAATGCGCCCCTGTGGTGAAAAGGTCGCCATGCGGGTGATGCTGGCGGCCAGATCGCGGAAATTGCCACTCCACAGGGCGGCGGGCGATTCCGCAAAGGCGAGGTAGTGTTCGCGGGCTTCCTTGTTAAAGCTGATCTGGTCGCCTTCGCGTGCGGCATACCGCTCCAGCTCGTAGTCCAGATTGGGGGCGATGTCTTCGCGGCGCCGGGCCAGACCGGGCAGGCTGAAGGTCCACAGGGTGAGCCGGGCAAACAGGTCGGCGCGGAAGGTTCCCCGGCGGGCGCACTCGGCCAGATCGCGGTTGGTCCCGGCCAGCAATTGAAAGTCGCTGTTGACCTCGCGGTCCGATCCGACCGGCAGGAACCGCTTGTCTTCGATGGCGCGCAGGATCATCGCCTGCTCGTCAAGGCCCAGTTCGCCGATTTCGTCAAGGAACAGCACCCCGCCGTCCGCCGCCCGCAGTAACCCGGCGCGGTCGGCTGCCGCGCCGGTAAAGGCGCCTTTCTTGTGACCAAACAGCGCCGACATGGCGCTGTCACCGCGCAGCGTGGCGCAATTGACCTCGACAAAAGCCCCGCTGACCTGTCGTTTCAGCTTTTTCAGGTCAAAAATCCGCCGGGCAAGCTGGCTTTTCCCGGCTCCGGTTGGTCCCATCAGCACAATGGGCGCGCGGGTGCGGCTGGCAACCTGCTCGATTTCGTCGATCATGGTGTTGAAGGCAGCGTTGCGGGTGGCAATCCCCGACTTCAGGAACGAGCTGCTTTCGGCTTGTTCGCGGGCAAAGCGGGTGGCGATGGTGTCATAGCGCGACAAGTCCAGATCAATGACATTCCACCGGCCTGCCGCCTCGCTGCTGCCCCGGTTGGGATAGGTTTGCAGCAGGCGGCCGGGCAGATAGTGCGCCTCGGTAAGCAGGAACAGGCAAATCTGTGCGACGTGCGTGCCGGTGGTGATGTGGATCAGGCCGTCTTCGGTTTCCGGGTCGAGCGGCCGCGAGCGGGCAAAGTCCAGCAGCGTTCCATAGACCTCCTCGAAATCCCACGGGTCGGCAAAGTCGATCACATGGCGCTCGATCCGCGTTTCCGGCGAGACCGAGGCGATATCATCACAGGTCTGTTCGGCCAGAGCATGATGGGCACTGCCATGAAGCATGACAAGGCGGTCGATCCGCAAATCGTCATGCATGAACATCCCCACCGATGGCCGCCAGCCATACCAGCGGGCCGGGCCGGGCCTGGGGGCATCAATGGTGGGGCCGAGAAAGCCAAGGACGGTGATTTTCTTCATGGGGAAAGATTATATGAATTTATAAATAGCGATATAAATTTCTCGGTCATTCGGGTGAAGAATGGGTTTTTACTGGTGCAGATTAGAAAATTAATTAATTTTATCAATGTATTATTATTTTCTGTTCGGTGGCGGCAGCGTTTGGCATCCGGCCTGCAATGTCCTTGGCACCGGGGTATTCACCCCTGCTGATCACAACAGGAGAGCCGCCATGAGCACTGTGTCCTGCGATACCCTTTCCGCCGATGCTGGCGTTCCCGTCAAACTGTGGACCCGTGGCGTGCCGGTGGATGACAATGCCCGCACCCAACTGCTCCGCACCGCCAGCATGCCGTTTATCTTTCATCATGTTGCGGTCATGCCGGATGTTCATCTTGGCATCGGGGCAACGGTTGGCTCGGTGATCCCGACCAAAGGAGCGGTCATCCCGGCGGCGGTGGGGGTCGATATCGGCTGTGGCATGATGGCCGCCCGCACGTCGTTGATGGCGCAGGACCTGCCGGACTCGCTGGAGCCGATCCGCGCTGCCATCGAGCGTGCCGTCCCGCATGGGCGCAGTGTCGGGCGCGGCAAACGCGACGACGGAGCATGGGGCGCACCGCCGCCGGCGATTGTCGAGGCGTGGGCAACGCTGTCGGCCCGCTTTGACCGGCTGTGTGAAAGGTACCCGCGTCTGAACAAGGCCAACCACCTGACCCATCTGGGGACGCTGGGGACCGGCAACCATTTCATCGAACTGTGTCTGGATCAGGACGCCCGCGTCTGGATCATGCTGCACTCCGGCTCGCGCGGGGTGGGGCACGCCATCGGCTCGTTCTTTATCGAACTGGCAAAGCAGGACATGCGCAAGTGGTTCATCAACCTGCCCGACGAAGACCTGGCCTATTTCCCCGAGGGCACCGATCATTTCAATGATTACGTCGAGGCGGTCGGCTGGGCGCAAGATTTTGCGGCCCTCAATCGCCGGGTGATGATGAGCAACATCATCGCCGCCCTGCGCGGGCAAATCAGCAAGCCGTTCGACGCTGAGATGGAGGCGGTGAACTGCCACCACAACTATGTCAGCCGCGAAAACCACTTTGGCGAAAGCGTGCTGGTGACGCGCAAGGGCGCGGTGCGCGCCAGCAAGGGCACGCTGGGGATCATTCCCGGCTCGATGGGTGCCAAGAGCTTCATCGTCCGCGGGCTGGGCAACCCGGAGAGCTTTGAAAGCTGCAGCCACGGCGCAGGCCGGGTGATGTCGCGGAACGAGGCCAAAAAGCTGGTGACGCTGGACGAGCATATCCACGACACCCAGGGGGTTTGCTGTCGCAAGGACGCCAGCGTCATTGACGAAACCCCCCGAGCCTACAAGCCGATTGATGCGGTGATGGCCGCTCAGGCCGATCTGGTGGAGATCATCCACACCCTGAAGCAGGTGGTGTGCGTCAAGGGATAGAGCATTGTGCGAAAAGTGGGAACCGGTTTTCGCAACAACAATGCGGCATGAAAAAACCAGCATTGTGCGAAAAGTGGGAACCGGTTTTCGCAAAAACAATGCGACCGAACAAAAGATTAGAGCAGCGTGCCTGCATCCGGTTTAACGCACGCTGCTTCAGGATGATGGTCGCAGAGTTTCACAAAATGATATGGTACGACAAAGGGGACGGACAGTGACCATGATACTCATTGATGGATCTGAAGGCGAAGGTGGCGGGCAAATTCTCCGCAATGCGGCTGCGTTGTCGCTGATCACCGGAAGCCCGTTTTCGATCAGCAACATTCGCGGCAAGCGCCCGAAGCCCGGCCTGATGCGTCAGCACCTGACCGCGCTGGAGGCGGCCTGCGCCATCTCCGGCAGCACGTGCGACGGGCTGAGCGTCGGGTCATCCGGGATCACCTTCCACCCCGGCCGGGTGGTGGGCGGTGAGTACCGCTTTGCGGTGGGGACGGCGGGCAGCACGGCGCTGGTGCTGCAAACGGTCCTGTTTCCCCTCGTGCTGGCCGACACACCGTCGCGGCTGATTCTCGAAGGGGGGACGCACGCCATACAGGCTCCGCCGTTTGATTTCATCGAACGGGTGTTTCTGCCGCTGGTCAACCGGATGGGACCGCAGGTTTCGGCCCGCCTTGTCCGTCATGGCTTTTATCCGCGTGGTGGCGGGCGGATCGAAATCGACATCACCCCGGCCCCGCTGCGCCCGCTGGACTGCCTCGACCGGGGCGAGCTGCTGGCGGTCTCCGGGCAGGCGGTGTTCAGTGGTCTGGTTCCCGAGATTGCACGGCGGATGATGTCGCAGGCGCAGAAAGACCTTCCCGACTGGCCGGAGACCGCCTTTGCGCTACGCCAGTTGCCCGAGGATCAGGGGCCGGGGGTGGCCTTGATGCTGGAGGCGCGCCATACCCACGGAACGGAAATGGTCAGCGCGTTCGGGCAGATGGGGGTATCGGCGGAAAAGCTCGGCAAGACCGCCGCCGCGCGGATGAACGGCTATCTGAGCTCCACCGCTTTTGCCGGTCCCTATCTGGCGGATCAACTGATCCTGCCGTTTGCTCTGGCGGGCAAGGGGCGTTTTACCACCGTCAAGCTCAGCCAGCACACCCTGAGTGCCATCGATATCGTGCAGCGCTTCACCGGAAAGGCCATTGCCGTTACCCAAGGGGACGATGGGGGGTATCTGGTGGAGATCCAGTAAACAGGATCGTGGAGCGCTGCTCCACACCTCGCCGGGGCCTGAGGCCCCGGACCTCATCACTGCGCTCTGATGAGTTTGGTTTAAGGGAGCGGACCTTCTCTCAGTGCAACCCCAAGGACAGCACTATTGAGTACAGAATAGTCACAGGAATAGTTGGCAATCACCCAATCGCCATTTTTTCCATTCATGATCATGGCCTTGTCGCCATAATAGCGAACATGCCCATGCTTTTCATCAAGCCATGCATAGCTTTCAAAGCGTGTCTCTGACATTTTGTCGGTCCACTTGATGCCATACTGTGCCTGCTTCTCAATAAAGGGTGTGCACAAGTATCCCGCTGTATTAATCACCGTGCCTGCCCAGCATACAAGGTCAGTGCGGCAGGCCGAGTTGCTCATTTCAGCGAGCTGCGTGCTCCTTTGCGTGATACCGATCGTTCCAGCAGCATAGCCGGAGATAGACGCGCCGACGAGCAAGCCGAAGGCCAAGAGGAGAAACTTGCGGCGTCGTCCTTTGGCAAACACAGCATAGACGGCGATCCCGAGGCAGGCGATGGCGAGGCCAATTGAAAGAAGACCAAGAAATATAACCATTTATGATTCCGCTTCGTGTAATTCCAAGGATAGCTTCCTTGGCATACACTATTTTAAATCGTATCCATATCACTCAATATATCTAGAGTATTGAGTGCTAGGGCAGCGTGCGTTAAATCGGACGCCACAGTACACGACAGTTTTTGAGAAAGAATGGGCTATCGCCCATCCCCATCCGGGGCCTGAGGCCCCGAACCCCCATTTTTTCCTTTATGATCAAAGGAATGGGGTCTGGGGCCGACTGGCCCCAGCGAGGTGTGTAGCAGCGCTCCATAATCCTGTTTTCTGTTTGTCGTGTACGTGGTTGGTGAAAAAACAAAACCCCCCGGACAGAGGCGATCCTGTCCGGGGGGGTGTCGGCACGTCCTGAAAAATCAGGCTTCGGCAGCCATGTAATTCGGCAGCCAGCCTTCAAAACCGGCGCGCAGGTCAGCCAGAGCCGGACCCTGTTCGCCGTTCAGGAAGATGTGGAAGCCGCCGGTGGTGCCGATGGTCTGCGCCTCGACGCCCGCAGCCCTGGCGGCAGCCAGCAGGTCAGGCAGCAGGCTTTCGCGCACGGTCACCACATAACGGCCCTGGTTTTCACCAAACAGGCTGGCATGCAGATTCGGGCCTTCGATCGCCAGCATGGCACCGTAATCACCGGCCATCGCCATTTCGGTCACGGCAACCAGCAGGCCGCCGTCAGCGATATCGTGGCAGGCGGTGATTTTGCTCGCACGGATCTGGGCGCGGACGAAATCGCCAGCGGCACGCTCGACGGCCAGAGTGACCGGCGGCGGGGCGCCTTCTTCACGGCCACACAGCTCGCGCAGATACAGCGACTGGCCCAGCCAGCCCTGTTCCCCGGCGACGCCACCCAGCACGACGATGCTTTCACCCGGACCCTTGAAGGCGACGGTGGCCATGGTGTCCACGTCTTCGATGGTCCCGACGGCCCCGATGGCCGGGGTCGGCAGGATCGGCTGACCGGCGGTTTCGTTGTACAGCGACACGTTGCCGGACACCACCGGGAAGTCGAGGGCGATACAGGCTTCGCCCATGCCCTGACAGGCACCGACGAACTGGCCCATGATCCGCGGCTTTTCCGGGTTGCCGAAGTTCATGTTGTCGGTGACCGCCAGCGGCAGACCACCAACGGCCGAGATGTTGCGATAGGCTTCGGCCACTGCCTGCTTGCCACCTTCGACCGGGTCGGCAGCGACATAGCGCGGGGTGCAGTCGGTGGTCATCGCCAGAGCGCGGTTCGAGCCATGCAGACGGACCACACCGGCATCACCACCCGGACGCTGGGCGGTGTCGCCCATCACCATGTGGTCGTACTGCTGATAGATCCAGCGGCGCGACGCGATGTCCGGGCTTGCAATCAGGGTGCTGAGGGCTTCGCCCCACGGCTTTTCCTCGACATCGGCCGGGGTCAGCACCGGCAGGGCCGGGGTCGGTTCCCACGGACGGTCGTATTCCGGGCTGGCGGCGGCCAGCGGGTCGATCGGCAGGTCGCCAACCACTTCGCCATGCCACTTCAGCACCATCCGGCCACTGTCGGTCAGGGTGCCGATGACGGCGAAGTCCAGTTCCCACTTGTCGAAAATGGCCTTGGCCATTTCTTCCTTGCCGGGGACCAGAACGATCAGCATGCGTTCCTGCGATTCTGACAGCATCAGTTCGTAGGGGGTCATGCCGACTTCGCGCATCGGAACCTTGTCCAGTTCCAGCTCGACGCCCATGCCACCCTTGGAGGCCATTTCGAACGACGAGGAGGTCAGACCGGCAGCGCCCATGTCCTGAATGGCGACGATGGCATCGGTGGCCATCAGCTCCATGCAGGCTTCGATCAGCAGCTTTTCGGTGAACGGGTCGCCGACCTGCACCGTCGGGCGCTTTTCCTCGGAGTCCTCGTTGAACTCCGCCGAGGCCATGGTGGCGCCGTGGATGCCGTCACGACCGGTCTTGGAACCGACATAGACCACCGGGTTGCCGACACCAGCGGCTGCCGAGTAGAAAATGTTGTCGGCGCGGGCAACGCCAACGGTCATGGCGTTGACCAGAATGTTGCCGTTGTACGAGCTGTGGAAGTTGACTTCCCCGCCGACGGTCGGCACGCCAACGCAGTTGCCATAGCCACCAATCCCGGCGACCACACCGGACACCAGATGGCGGGTCTTCGGGTGGTCCGGGCTGCCGAAACGCAGGGCGTTCAGGTTGGCGACCGGACGGGCACCCATGGTGAACACGTCGCGCAGGATGCCGCCAACACCGGTGGCTGCGCCCTGATACGGCTCGATGAACGACGGGTGGTTGTGGCTTTCCATCTTGAAGACAGCGGCCAGACCATCACCGATATCAATGATACCGGCGTTTTCACCGGGGCCGCAGATCACCCACGGAGCCTTGGTCGGCAGGGTCTTCAGCCACTTCTTCGAGGACTTGTACGAGCAGTGCTCTGACCACATCACCGAGAAAATCCCCAGTTCGGTCAGGTTCGGCTCGCGGCCCATGATCTCCAGAACCAGCTTGTATTCGTCGGCGCTCAGGCCGTGCTGGGCAACGATTTCAGGGGTGATGGCGCTCATTTGCACAGGGCCTCCACCAAGGAGTCAAACAGGGGCTTGCCGTCAATGCCGCCAAGCTGCGGATCGGCGAGGCGTTCGGGGTGCGGCATCATGCCCAGCACGGTCCCGGCCTCGTTGAACACACCGGCGATATTGTTGCGGCTGCCGTTGATGTTGCTGGCTTCGCTGACCTCGCCATTGGCCGAGGCATAGCGGAACGCCACCTGACCATTGCCTTCGATGCGTTCCAGCAGGCTGTCGTCAGCGAAATAGTTGCCGTCGTGGTGGGCGACCGGAACGCGGATCACCTGACCCTTGGCGTAGCCACGGGTGAAATCGGTGTCGGTGCGTTCGACGGTCAGGTGTACGTCGCGGCAGATGAACTTCAGGTCGCGGTTGCGCATCAGCGCCCCCGGCAGAAGCCCGGCTTCGGTCAGGATCTGGAAGCCGTTGCAGATGCCCAGCACGCGCACACCTTTGGCGGCGCGTTCCTTGACTTCCTGCATCACCGGCGAGTGTGCCGCCATGGCACCCGAGCGCAGGTAGTCGCCATAGGAGAAACCGCCGGGAACGACGATCAGGTCGAGGTCAGCGGGGACCTCGGTGGTGCGATGCCAGAGCATCAGGGGCTTTTGGCCCATGCTCTTTTCCAGGCTGACGGCGACGTCGCGGTCGCAGTTGGAGCCGGGAAAGACGATGACGGCGGCTTTCATGGGGACGCCTCAACTCTTTAGCGGGGGGTGGACAGGACAGGTCAGCGAAAAATGCCCAAAATCAGGCGATGATTTCGATGCTGTAGTTTTCGATCACCGTGTTGGCGAGCAGCTGCTTGCACATCGCTTCGACCGCCGCCTTGGCCTTGGCCGGATCGGTTTCGGCCAGATCGAGTTCGATGAACTTGCCCTGACGGACGTCGTTGACGCCTTCGTAGCCCAGCGAGCCGAGAGCGTGCTGAATGGCCTTACCCTGGGGGTCGAGAACGCCGTTTTTGAGGGTGACGTGAACCTTGGCTTTCACGGGTCCAATCCTCTTGCAAGAGTGTCGGTGAGGGGGAAACACCTGCACTGGCAGGGGCAGACGATGCCCTGCGGGCAGGCGGGATAACTGAATCGTGTTTTCTCAGGACCAAAGGGCGCCCACGGTGGGGCGCCCTGTCGGTTTACTGCATGGTCGCCGGGCCGGGCATGTCACCCGGGCCGCTTTCGGGCAGGATGCCCAGGCGGCGCGCCACTTCCTGATAGGCCTCTTCGACGCTGCCGAGATCGCGGCGGAAGCGGTCCTTGTCCATCTTTTCGTTGGTCTTCAGGTCCCACAGGCGGCAGTTGTCGGGGCTGATTTCGTCAGCCAGAACAATCTGGATTTCGCCGTTTTCGTGGGTCAGGCGACCGAATTCCAGCTTGAAGTCCACCAGACGGATACCGATGCCGAGGAACAGGCCGGACAGGTAATCGTTGATGCGCAGGGCCATCGCCAGCAGTTCATCAAGTTCCTGCACGGTCGCCCAGCCAAAGGCGGTGATGTGCTCTTCGGACACCAGCGGGTCGTTCAGTTCGTCTTTCTTGTAGTAGTACTCGACGATCGAACGCGGCAGCTGGGTGCCTTCGGGGATACCAAAGCGATTTGACAGCGAACCGGCGGCGGTGTTGCGAACCACGACTTCCAGCGGAATGATTTCCACTTCGCGCACCAGCTGCTCGCGCATGTTCAGGCGGCGGATGAAGTGGGTCGGGATGCCGATTTCGTTCAGCTTCTGGAACAGGTATTCCGAGATGCGGTTGTTCAGCACACCCTTGCCAGTGATGGTGCCTTTTTTCCCACCGTTAAAGGCGGTTGCATCATCTTTAAAGTACTGGACGATGGTCCCGGCTTCGGGGCCTTCAAACAATACCTTAGCCTTACCTTCGTAAATCTGCTTGCGTCGTGCCATGGAGCAATGCCCGCTGCCGGTCTGACGACAACCGCCGCCCTGACCGTGGTGGAAAGACGAAACGCGGCCCGCACCATCTGTGCGCAACCGTCCGCGTTCCTGATTCTGGCGTGGTATAGCAGGACTGGACGGCGCAAACAATGGGGGCTGCGCCCTGAACTGTACGCTTTTGCTGCTGATCAGCCCTGCACCGGGCACAGCACCTGTGCCGGGCCACCTGACTGCTGGTGTCAGTCAAGCGGGAATAGCGGGAGTGAGACCCCATAATAATCTGAAATTACTATATTTTACTCTGGTGAGCGGGGGCGTCCCAGCAGGCGGGCGGAGCCGCTCAGTCGTTCACCTCTTTACTTTTCTCTTTGGGTTTGTCGGCGTCGCTGGTGGGCAGGGGAGCGAGTTGCGGCGGGCGGTCGGTCCCGAAGTAATCGCTGATTCCCTGCGCCAGCGCATAGCAGGCAAGACGGACGGTTTTCGGGATTTCGATTTTCTCGCCGTCCCGTTCCCCCTTTTCATAATATTGCACCACCCGGCGTTTCAGCCCCAGAGCTTCGGCGGCGTCTTTCTGGGACAGTTTCAGGGACTTGCGCCACTGGCGAAAGTCTTTGTGGGTCATGATCCCACCCATCGGAATCTCCTGTGCTGACGGGAACGGTGGTGGCTGTAGCTAACGCGCTTTTACCGGGGGACGCAAGAAAAAAGGCGCACAATATGCGCAATACCCCTTGCATTTGGCGCACGGTGTGCTCATTGTCAAAGTGTCATCACTGGTCGCTGCGCAACGATCGCAGGCCAGAATCCTCCAAAAATCATGAACACGGAGTGCTTCCATGAACCGTAACGTCGCTGTCCATACCGTCCTGCCTGGGGGTGGCCTGCATGGCCCGGAACGCCAGCAGGCCGTCAGTACTCTCGATTTGCCGCCAGCGCTGGTGTTCCACGTCTTTTGTGACGGCGAAGACCTGTGGGTGACCGACCCGGTCGAGCTGGCCCGCTATTGCCGACGCCATCCCGAAGCCCTGGTTGAAATTCTGGGAACCGAGCGTCTGAAGACTGCCCACTGAACGGATCCTTTATCGCCATGACAGCGGCTGATAGTCCACCTGATCCGGGGCTCCGGCAGCGAACAGCCACTTTGGTTTGACCTCTGCCGGAGTTCCGATGGCAGGCAGGGCGATCAACGAGCTGGAGCTGGTGCCAAAACCCTTTTCGGTCATGAAGCACAGCGCATGGCGCGGGTCGTCGTCGGTCGGGCTGGTCCGGTCGGCCAACAGCATTTGCCAGCTGCGCCAGTCGCCGTTGTCCGGGTCTGGAACCGGGGCCGAAGCAAAGCGGGGCAGGGCGGCGGCAATGCGCGGGTCGTGGGTGCTGTCGTTGACATCAAAGGCGGTCAGCATCGACAGCCCTTCAGGCAGCGGAAAAGCCTCGATTCGCCCATCCGGGCGGCCACTGTGCTTCAGCCACCACGCATCCCGGTTATCGGCAATCACCATGTTGAATGGACGATAGGCCCGGCCATCCAGATGGCGCAAGGCGTCGGCGGCCTCGACCGCATCGGCGTGGTCCAGCGCCTCCAGTACCAGTTCACCTCGCGACCGTTTGCCCGGTGCGGGGCCAAGGGTGCCATGGCGGTTGAGGATGGCGGCCATCACCCCATGATCATTGACCCCCAGCCAGCTGCCTTCGGCCAGCGTGTCCTGTCCGGCCATCACCTCTGGCCGGTCTGGCCAGTGACGGGCCGGGGGACGCCATGGGCGGTCGCGCATCTCGTCACGATTGGCCGCGACCAGCAGCGGCCACGGGTGGGTTGGACGGCGGAGCAGGATGATCGAGCACATGGCAAGCCTTTCCCAACGCTGAAGTTCCCTGTCGGCAGGGTCTTGATCTTTGCCCGTGTCCCGCCAACATCTATCATGAATAGGCGACATTTTTTTGCGGCGCGAGGTCTTTTGACGCAAAAATATATACCCCTGCTTTCGGGTAGCGGGTATAACGGTGCCGCTTTTGGGTGCGGGGTAACCGCACCTTGACTCAGGGGATATAAGGTATTCTGGGGACGCACACCATGGCCGATGCTTTCCACGACCGTGAACAGGCTTTTGAAGCCAAGTTCAAGCATGATCAGGAACTGGAGTTCCGCGCGCGCGCTCGTCGCAATAAACTTCTGGGCCTGTGGGCTGCGGAAACCATGGGACTGGCTGGCGGCGGTGCCGAAGCCTATGCCCGTCAGGTGGTCGCTGCCGACCTGGAAGAACCGGGTGACAACGACGTGATCCGCAAGATCCTCAAGGATCTGGCCGACCATGACGTTGAAATGACCGAAGGTCGCCTGCAGATCAAAATCAGCAAGATGATGGATCTGGCTCGTGAGCAGATCATGACCGAAGCCAGCGAATAAGTTCGCCTGTTTCTGTCGCTGCGACATAAAACAGGCCCTGCCTCCTGCGCGGAGGTGGGGCCTTTTTTATGTCTCGAGCCGTGGGCGCAAAAGTGGGCACAGGACACGACAGTTGGTGGAAAAGAATGGGCTGTCGCCCAGACTCATTCTGGGCCTGAGGCCCCGACCGTTCATTTGGGGGTGATGCCTCGACCGTTCATTTGGGGGCTCTTCCCCCGGGCCCCAATTTTTCTTTTACGATCAAGGGAATGGGGTCTGGAGCAGCGTGCGTTAAATCGGACGCAGGCACGCTGCTCCAACTTTTTGTTCTGTCGCATTGTTGTTGCGAAAACCGGTTCCCACTTTTCGCACAATGCTCTAGAGCCTCAAGGCCCCAGCGAGGTGTGGAGCAGCGCTCCACGTCCTTAGCTGTCGTGTACCGTGGTCTTGTCCGCAGGGATGCCTGTTGCGCAGACCGCAAAAGCCATCGGGCCGGACGCATGACGCATCCGGCCTGATGGATCGCTTTCCTGGCTCGGTTCTGCCGGACCTGTGCCTCGCGTGGGCGGACAGCACAGATCCGGCAGTCCCGGACCGCCGTGGTCAGCAGTCGGGTGTTAGGCGGCGGTACCGATACGCGACAGACGCATCGGCAGGCCCTTGGCGTCGGTCACCAGAGCGCCATCGACCATGCCGGTCATGTACTTGCCCTGACCGACCTGACGGCCAACGTACAGCACCGGACGGACTTCCTTGCCGTTGTACATACGCTTGCCCGAGATACCCTTGTCACCAAGGGAGGCTTTGGCGGTTTTCGAAATAGCCATTGTCTTGCTCCTGTCACGCCACCAGAGGGTGGCTTCATCGTTGCCACGGCGGGGTGGCTGAAAAGCGAAATGGTAACGCTGTTGGGGGCCGGAAAATACTATCCCGGCACAGAGTGCGCAATACCCGAATGCGTTCCCATCGCGCAAGATGGGGAAAAGTTGGGGATAACCGGGGGACTGTTTGTAGAAATCCCCCCGCTATCAGTGTGTTGGGACGTTTCCCGCGCCGCAGGCATCACAGACGACACCATGGACGGTGGAACGCCCCGCAGGCCTTAGGCGGCGTGGTCGGCGCCAAAGACTCGCTTGAAGATCGCATCGACGTTCTTGGTGTGATAGCCAAGGTCGAACAGTTCTTTCAGGGTGTCGAGCGGAATGCGGGCGGTGACTTCTTCGTCCCCGGTCAGCATCGACAGCAGGTCGCCTTCGCCGCCCCACACCTTCATGGCGTTGCGCTGGACCAGACGATAGCTGTCTTCGCGCGACACGCCAGCCTGGGTCAAGGCCAGCAGAACGCGCTGGCTGAACACCAGACCACCCATCTGGTTCAGGTTCCGCTCGATGGCCTCGGGATAGAGCACCAGATTGGCGATCACGTTGGTCAGGCGGGCGAGGGCGAAATCGAGGGTGACGGTGGCGTCGGGGCCGATCATGCGTTCAACCGACGAATGGCTGATGTCGCGTTCATGCCACAGGGCGACGTTTTCCATCGCCGGGATCACCGCCATGCGCACCAGACGGGCCAGACCGGTGAGGTTTTCGGTCAGCACCGGGTTGCGCTTGTGCGGCATGGCCGAGCTGCCCTTCTGGCCCTTGGAGAAGAACTCCTCGGCTTCGCGGACTTCGGTGCGCTGCAGGTGGCGGATTTCGGTGGCGGCACGTTCGACCGAGCTGGCAATCACGCCCAGAGTGGCGAAATATTCGGCGTGGCGGTCGCGCGGAATGACCTGCGTCGACAGCGGCTCGGGCTGCAGGCCGAGCTGCTCGGCAACATATTCTTCGACGAACGGGTCGATGTTGGCAAAGGTGCCGACGGCGCCCGAGATGGCGCAGGTGGCAATCGACTCGCGGGCGCGCAGCAGGCGTTCGCGGTTTCGCTGCATTTCAGCGTGGAAGCCGGCGAACTTCAGGCCCATGGTCACCGGCTCGGCGTGGATGCCGTGGCTGCGGCCCATGCAGACGGTGTACTTGTGCTCAAGCGCACGGGTCTTCAGCGCGGCCAGCAGGGCGTCCATGTCCTTCAGCAGCAGGTCGGCGGCCTGGGTCATCTGCACGGCAAGGCAGGTGTCCAGAACGTCCGACGAGGTCATGCCCTGGTGGACAAAGCGGGCTTCGGCCCCGACATGCTCGGCCAGTTCGGTGGTAAAGGCGATCACGTCGTGCTTGGTCACCGCTTCGATGTCATCGATGCGGGCGATTCGCTCGGCAGTGTACGGCTTGTCACCACGCTCCCACACCGCCTTGGCGGCGTCGGCGGGGATCACACCCAGTTTCGCCTGCGCATCGCAGGCATGGGCCTCGATCAGAAACCAAATGCGGAATTTGTTTTCAGGCGCCCAGATGGCCGCCATTTCCGGGCGTGAGTAACGCGGAATCATCGCCGATACCGTCCTGTCTTTAAGTGGGGGTCGGAAGAAATACTGGGGGCCTTATAGGGCAATCTGTCACCCTTGTCAGCAACCGGCAGAGGCTATAGCGTCACTTATCGGTCCGATTGACGGGGAAGTGCGATGAAAAGCGTGGTTTTGATGGCTGTTACGGCAAGCGTGCTGACAGTCAGCGCGATGCAGCACCGGCCAGCAGCAGCGCAAGAGTACGTTTTGCCGCAGGAAGAGGCGGAAAAACGCAAGCCAAAGCCGAATCCTGATGACGTGCAGCAAATCGAAGTCGAAGCCGGTAAAATGCAGATCGTCCGCATTCCGGTCGAAGACCTCAAGCGGGCGGTGGTGATGAGTTCCCACCCCGAAGTCGCCGATGTCCATGTGGAAGAACCGGGGATGCTGTTCGTCAACGGTCGCACGCCGGGACAGACGGTGGTGGTGATTGCCGACGACAAGAAAAACCCGGTCTATACCGGCAAGATCATCGTGGTGCTGCCGGAAGATCAGGGCGGCTGAGCGGGCTTACAACAACCCGTCGGCCTTGAACGAGGCATAGCCGGTGCGGGCGATCACCAGATGGTCGTGCAGGCTGATATCGACGTGGCGCAGGGCTTCGGCAATGCGGCGGGTCATGTCAATGTCGGCCGGGGAGGGCTGTGGGTCGCCCGACGGGTGGTTGTGGACCAGAATCACCGCACAGGCCGACAGTTCCAGCGCCCGCTTGACCACTTCGCGCGGATAGACCGGGGTGTGGTCAACGGTGCCGCGCTGTTGCAGCTCATCGGCGATCAGGCAGTTCTTTTTGTCGAGGAACAGGATGCGGAACTGTTCGATGTCCCGATGGGCCATCGCGGCATGGCAGTAATCCAGCAGCCGGTTCCACGATGACAGGATCGGCTTGTTCATCACCTCTTCGCGCACCATCAGCAGGCTGGCGACCTGCACGGTTTTCAGGGCCACCACCACCCCGTCCTTGATGCCGGGAAAGCTCATCAGCGCTTCGGGGCGGGCGGTGAGCACGCCGCCGAGGCTGCCGAAATGGGCCAGCAACTGCTTGGCCAGCGGTTTGACATCCTTTTGCGGGATGGCGAGAAACAGCAGCAGTTCCAGCAACTCGTAATCGGCGATGGTATCGAGCGCCTCGGCGCGCGAGGCGGCGAGGAACTTTTCCCGCAAACGCTGGCGGTGGCCGTGATAGTGCGGCTTGTCGGCGGCGGCTTTTTTTGCGGCAGGGGAGTGGGAGTCTTCGGAGGCCGGTTCGTCAGGGCGGGGCGCTGCTGCCGGAGCCTGTCCCGTCTCCGCGGCCGGAGTGGGGGCAAAGTCACGGGCCAGCGCATCCAGTTGTGCCAACAGCCACTGTTCATCCTGCCCCATGATCCACTCCCCCTGTTTTCTGCTGTCAGGCGCCGTCGTAGGGCGGGCAGTGCCAGCCCTTGGGCGACAGGGTAAAGATTTCGCAGCCGTCAGCGGTCACCCCGATGGCATGTTCAAACTGGGCCGACAGCGAGCGGTCGCGGGTAACGGCAGTCCAGCCATCCTGCAGGATTTTGGTTTCCGGGCGACCGGCGTTGATCATCGGCTCGATGGTGAAGATCATCCCCTCATCCAGCACGTCGCCGGTGTTGGGCTCGCCAAAGTGCAGCACGCTGGGTGGGCAGTGGAAAATGGTGCCGACGCCATGGCCGCAGAAATCCCGCACCACCGAAAACCGCTGGGCTTCAGCATAGGTCTGGATCACATGGCCAATATCGCCCAGCCGGACGCCGGGGCGCACGATGTCGATGGCGCGCATCAGGCATTCATAGGTCACTTCGACCAGCTTCTGGGCCTTGACGCTGGGCTTGCCGACCAGAAACATCCGGCTGGTATCGCCATACCAGCCATCGACAATCGGGGTGACGTCGATGTTGGCGATATCGCCGTCTTCCAGCTTTTTCGGGCCGGGGATGCCGTGGCAGACCACATGGTTGATCGAAATGCACAGCGAGCGCGGATAGCCCTTGTAGCCGAACGGCCCGTGGGTCAGGCCGCGCTCTTTCGCCCACTGCACCGCCAGATCGTCGATTTCGCCGGTGGTGACACCGGGTTTGACGTAGGGGGTCAGGAAGTCCAGCAGCTCTGCTCCGGCTTGCCCGGCCTTGCGCATGGCGGCAAAGCCCTCGGGGCCATGCAGGGGGATACGTTGGACGTTACGGGCAGTCAGGCTCATCGGGGGTCTCGTCAGCAATCGGAAAAGGGGGAGGTGATCACGGTGCGATCAAACCCCGGCATAGGGCGGGCAATGCCAGCCCTTGGGCGACAGGGTGAAAATCTCGCAGCCGTCAGCGGTCACGCCAATGGTGTGCTCGAACTGGGCTGACAGCGACCGGTCACGGGTGACGGCGGTCCAGCCATCGGGCAGGATCTTGGTTTCCGGGCGACCGGCGTTCAGCATCGGCTCGATGGTAAAGATCATGCCTTCGTCCAGCACGTCGCCGGTGCCCTTTTCGCCGGTGTGCATCACCGTCGGGGCGCAGTGGAAAATGGTGCCGATGCCATGGCCGCAGAAATCTTCCACCACCGAATAGCGATGGCTTTCGGCAATGGTCTGGATGACGTGGCCGATATCACCCAGTCGCACGCCGGGGCGCACGATGTCGATGGCGCGCATCAGGCACTCATAGGTGACTTCGACCAGTTTGGCGGCCTTGACGCCGGGCTTGCCGACGCACACCATCCGGCTGCTGTCGCCATACCAGCCATCGACAATCGGGGTAACGTCGAGGTTGGCAATATCGCCTTCGACGAATTTCTTGTCGCCGGGGATGCCGTGGCAGACCACATGGTTGATCGAAATGCACAGCGAGCGCGGATAGCCATGATAGCCGAACGGGCCGTGGGTAAACCCCCGTTCCCTGGCCCACTGCACCGCCAGATCGTCGATCTCGCTGGTGGTGACACCGGGTTGTACATGCGGGATCAGGAAATCCAGCAGCTCGGCGGCGGCCTGCCCGGCCTTGCGCATGGCGGCAAAGCCGTCCGGCCCATGCTGGGGGATGCGTTCACGGTTGCGGGCGGTACGGCTCATCAGGACACTCGTTATCTGGAAAATCAGGGCTACATTAAAGGCGAATGGGGAGGGGAGTGGCAACCTCAAGTCGCTCTGGCGTGACCGAACAGGTATAACACAGGGCCTCGACACCGACCGCCAGCGCGTCACGCAGGGCGGCGGCATAGGTGGGGTCGATGTCTTCGGCCACCGCAAAGCGGCTGAGACCGGCGGCGCTGCGCTGGACCATGTACAGCATCACCGCCCGCTTGCCAGCCCGCACCATCTCGCTCAGTTCGCCCAGATGCTTGGTCCCGCGTTCGGTCACCGCATCGGGGAACAGCGCCACCTGCTGGTTATCGCCATCGGGGCGGAACAGGGTGGTGTTCTTGACCTCGACATAGCAGTCGGGCCGGTCGGGGGCGGTCAGGAACACGTCAATGCGGCTGTTCTTGCCGTATTTGACTTCCCGTTTCAGGGTGGCATAGCCCGCCAGCTCGGGGATCGCCCCGCTGAGGATGGCTTCGGCGGCCAGCGCGTTGGGGTGGCTGGTGTTGATGCCGACCAGCTCGTCGCCAACCCGCACCAGTTCCCAGGTGAACTTCAGCTTGCGCTCCGGGTTGTTGGCCGGGCTGAGCCAGACCTCGCTGCCGGGCGTGCAACAGCCGAGCATCGAGCCGGAGTTGGCGGTGTGGGCGGTCACCACCGAGCCATCATCCAGCGTCACATCGGCGAGGAAGCGTTTGTAGCGCTTGATCAGGGTGCCCTTCAGCAGGGGAGCGGAAAAGTCCATCCGACGGCCTCCGCTTACGAACTGCAGGACGGCGGGTGCGTCCCCAGCACGTCGGCCAGACTGACGGTGGCGCTGCCCGGAGCCTTGGGCTGCGGCTGGCTGTCATGCGGTGCCCACCCGGCCAGCCAGACAATCTGGAAGGTGGCAGGCACCCGGCCTTCGTCGTCGGCGTGGGTGTCGAGGTAGTTTTCCACCGCGGTCAGCAGGGTTTCGCGCCGGCTGAGGCCCTTGCGCCGTTCATGTACGGCGTTGGATTCCCCCATGCCGCGCAGATCGTTCATCAGCTTTAAGGGATGTTCGTAGGTGACGGTGATGGTTTCGGTGTCAACCACCGGCATCGAGAACCCGGCGCGGGACAGCAGGGCTCCGGCATCGCGCACGTCAACGAACGGCGAGACGCGCGGGCTGAGGCCGCCTTCCAGCTCGATTTCAGCGGCGGCGAGGCTGTCGCGCAGTTCCTTCAGCGTCTCGCCTCCGAACAGGGCGGCGAGAAAGAAGCCATCGGGCTTCAGGGCAGCGCGGGCTTGCAGCAGGGCCCCGGGCAAATCGTTGACCCAGTGCAGCGACAGGTTCGACACCACCAGATCGACGCTGTTCGGCGCAATCGGCAGGAACTCTTCGTCGCAGACCACCGCTGCGCCGGGGGCCTGCGCCACCATCGCTTCGGACAGGTCGCAGGAGATCACCGTGCTGATGCCCTTGCGACCGGGCAGCAGGCGGGCGAGGTCGCCGCCGTGGCTGCCGAGGTCAAGGACCAGCGGAAAATCGCGCAAAACATCATCCACCCGCTCTGCCAGTCGTTCGGCGACTTCGGCAAACAGGAACCCGTAGTGATCCAGGCCGGGTGCGGCGCGGTCACGGTGACGGCGCACGGTGGCGCGGTCGAAAATCTTCATTACGTCAGACATGGGCTGATATATGGCACCGCAGGGTCAGGTTGGAAAGCCCTGTTGCGCTCAACGGGGCTGGCTTGCAGACTATCTCAGCTTTGCCCCGGGAAAAACCATCCGTAAATCAGGGGGCGCTGGAAAAGGGGACGCGAACCGTGCTGCCTGCCGTTGCCCGGCTGCTGTGTGATCTGGTGCTGCCCCCCCGTTGCGCGATGTGTGGCGTCGAGGTGTCCGGCGATGGAGGTCTGTGCCCCGCTTGCTTTGCGGGGGTGCGCTTTCTGGTCGACGGGCTGTGTGACCGCTGTGGCACGCTGTTGCCGACCGGCCAGCGTGCGGGGTGCTGCCCGACCTGTCTGGACCATCCGCCGCTGTATCAGCGGGCGCGCAGCGTCTTTGTCTATGATCAGGACAGCCGCTCGCTGATCCTGCGCCTCAAGCATGGGGACCGCAGTGACCTGGCTCCCGTGCTGGCCCGCTGGCTGGCGCGCTGTGGGCGGGATTTGCTGGAAGACAGCGACCTGATTGTGCCTGTTCCACTGCATTGGCGGCGGCTGTTCCTGCGCCGCTATAATCAGGCCGCCCTGCTGGCCCGCCGGTTGGGGCCGGGGGTTTACCTGCCCGATCTGCTCTATCGCACCCGCTGGACTCGCAGTCAGGGCGAGTTTGACCACCATCAGGGAGCGCGAACCCAGCGCCTCGCCAACGTCAGGCAGGCCTTTGCGGTGCGGAAACCGCAAAGGCTGGCCGGGCGGCGGGTGCTGCTGGTCGATGACGTGTTGACCACCGGGGCAACCGTTGAGGAATGCACGCGCTGCCTGCTGGATGCCGGGGCGCAGGCGGTCAGCGTCCTGACGGTGGCGCGTGCGGTGTTGCACCATGACGAGAGCAGGCCCCGAGGCGAGGCCCCGTGATCAACAGCCGGGAGCCCTGGCCGGTTGGACGGCGTTCAGGCGTTGAATGACAAAGGTCTGGACGCTTTTGGCAAAGGCTTCGTCCAGTGGGGCATTCCCCATGATCAGACGGAAAAAGATCGGGCTGTAAATTTGTTCCGCCACCGCATCCTGTTCGGCTTCGCAGGTGATGCCGCACTGGGCGAGCAGAGTGTGCAGCGTACAGCACCGCCGGGACAGGTAGGCCTCGGTGAACGACCTTGACACCGCCGGGTCATACTGCGCTTCGGCCAGCAGTTGGGCAACCATCCGCCCGCTGGGGCCGCGATAGGCCTCGACGACGCGCTTGACTTGCTCGGCAATGATGCAGGCCGGGCTACCGGTGGTGCCGTAATCCAGCCGGGGCTGCAAGTCCTCGAAGCAGGCATCAAGGACCAGTTCGTTCTTGGTTTTCCACCAACGGTAAATGGTCGCCTTGCCGACGCCGGCCTCCCTGGCGATGGCCTCGATGGTCATGTCACGGAGATTTGAACGCTCAAACAGTTTACGAGTCGCCGCAAGAATGGCTTTAGTAGTCTCCTCGCAACGGGGGCGTCCCTGAGTGCGACAGGGGGTGTCGTGGATCACGGTCTCCTCCTTTAGAGCATTGTGCCTGCGTGAGATCCAACGAACACAGGTCTAATGCCTTGACGTGCTGCAGTGAGCGCAAAACCGGAAAACCTTGCGCTCACTGCTTCGAACTCTGCGATGTCAGCGTACCGCCTTTGGGGGCCGAACGCCATCGCAGCACATTACCGAAAACGGGCTGGATCAGAGTATGGCACAGATGGCTTAGAAAAAATATATTGAAACGGAACGTATCGTTTTGTAAGTTGGCTTCATCAGCCGCTGACGAGCCGACGCAACCAGCCAACAGCAAGCGCCCTCGTCGATCCGCGGCTCAACAAACTCCAGTGCTCTCGCTCTCTGATCTGCCGGAGCCTGATCAAGGATTTCAGGATATGACCAAGTATAGCCGTCTTCTGTCCGCCGCCCTGCTGTCTGCCTCGCTGGCCGTTGTGGGTGCCTCTGCCGCTCAGGCCGCGAGCGCTGGTGATCATCAGCCCGATGACGGCCAGATGGGCTCGCCGCTGGTGGCGCACCGGGTGATCAGCACCACCAATATCGCCAACGGCGTTGCCGTTACCTACAGCAAGGAAACTCTGCCGGTGGCGGCCATCGGTCCGCGTGATGCGAACGAACAGGCTTTGAATGCTGCGGATTATGGCCTGAAGGCGACCCGGACTGTTGCACCGCAGTTGGCTGCAAACCCGAACTAAGCCTGACGCAGAGTACCTGTTACCGATGGTGGGCTTTGTAAAGCCACCAACACCCCCCCCAAAAAAAATACCGGTTCATGGCCCTGTCCACTGCGGAGGGGTGATGCACCCTTCTGAGATGTAAGGACTTTCTATCATGACCAACTACAGCCGTTTCCTGTCCGCCGCCCTGTTGTCTGCCTCTCTGGCCGTTGCCGGTGCCTCTGCTGCTCAGGCCGGGAGCGCTGGTGATCACCAGCCCGATGATGGTCAGATGGGCTCGCCGCTGGTGGCGCACCGGGTGATCAGTACCACCAATATCGCCAACGGGGTTGCAGTCACCTACAGCAAGGAAACTCTGCCGGTGGCGGCCATCGGCCCGCGTGATGCGAACGAACAGGCTCTGAATGCTGCCGATTATGGCCTGAAGGCTGCTCCGCATGTTTCGCAGCAGCTGGCCGCCAACCCGAACTAAACTCTGGCGCTGAACTTCATCTGCCGATGGTGGGCTTCGTAAAGCCACCGCACTGCCCCCCAAGAAAGAAATATCGGTTCATTGCCCTGTCCATTGCGGAGGGGGAATGCACCCTCATGAAATGCAAGGACTTTCTACCATGACCAAGTACAGCCGTTTCCTGTCCGCTGCCCTGTTGTCTGCCTCTCTGGCCGTTGTCGGTATCTCTGCCGCTCAGGCCGAGAGCGCCGGTGATCACCAGCCCGATGATGGCAAGGCAGGTTCGCCGCTGGTCGCCTACCGCGTTATCAAAACCGTCAATACGCCCAGCGGGATGGACATCATCTACAGCAACGAGGCTCTGCCGGTGACCGCCATTGGCCCGCGTGATGTGAGCGAGCAGGCGATGACTGCCGCCGCCTATGGCCTGAAGCCGGCGTTGCCCGCCGCGCAGCAGTTGGCTGAAACCCCGAAGTAAGCAGTCTTGCCGGGTATCCCGGAGGGTGATTGTGAAATGCAGTCAGGCAGCCATGCAACGATGGCTGCCTGACTGCATTTCAGGGTCATGTCTCTGACGCATGACACTTTAATTTCCCGATAGGGCTTCCTGATAAGAAGCGTTATAAAAAAAGATCGTTAGCAAAAACAAAACAGAGGATAGCGATATGGCTCATATCGAAATGTTCATGACCCCCACCTGCCCGTACTGCCAGCGGGCGCGCGCTTTGCTGGACCGCAAGGGCGTGACCTATGACATTATAAACGTTGCCGCCGAGCCGCAGTTGCGGGATGTGATGGAAAAGCGCGCCCGCCGTCATACCGTGCCGCAGATTTTCATCGATGACCGCCATATCGGTGGCTGTGATGACCTGTACGCCCTTGATGCCGCTGGCGGCCTGGACCCGTTGTTGCAGGGCTGATCATCATGACTGAACAGGCACGCGGCGGATTCCGCGCCGGAGTTCTGCAGGTCAACGCCCTGAATGACATGCAGGCCAATATTGATACCGCCCGTACGTTGGTCCGGCGTGCCTGTGATCAGGGCGCGCAGATGCTGTTCATGCCGGAAAACGTGGCGATGATGGAATGGGGACGGACCAACATCATCGCCAAGGCTGCCCCCGAAGCCGATCATCCGGCTTTGGCGGCGTTCCGGCAGATGGCGGAAGAGCTGTCGGTCTGGCTGCATTGTGGCACGCTGGCGGTGTTGTTGCCCAATGGCATGGTGGCCAACCGGACCTATGTGCTGGACAGTGACGGCGGGATTGCCGCCCGTTACGACAAGATCCACATGTTCGATGTCGATCTGGGCAACGGTGAAAGCTATCGCGAATCAGCCACTTTTCAGCCGGGTGAACAGGCGGTAGTGGTTGATCTGCCGTGGTGCCGGATGGGGCTGGCGGTGTGCTATGACATCCGCTTTCCGCACCTGTTCCGCACTTTGGCTCAGGCGGGGGCGGATGTCCTGACCGCTCCGGCGGCCTTTACCCGCCAGACCGGCGCGGCCCATTGGCATGTGCTGCAACGGGCGCGGGCGATCGAGACCGGTTGCTGGATGATTTCCTCGGCCCAGACCGGCACCCATCTCAACAACCGCGAGACCTATGGTCATGCGCTGGTCGTTGCCCCGTGGGGCGAAGTGATTGCCGATGCCGGAACCGAGGTTGGAGTGTCGGTGGTCGATATTGACCTGACTGCGGTTGATGTGGCGCGTGGCAAGGTGCCCAGCCTGCGCCATGACCGGGCTTTCGGACAGCCCTGATTGGGGCTGTCCTGTTCCGGCCGGTCAGCGTGTCCGAACGCGGGCGATAAAATGGCTGACTTCGCTGCGCAGGTGTTCGGCCTGCCGCGACAGTTCACGGGTGGCATCCAGCACCTGATGGGCGGCGTGGCCGGTTTCTCCGGCGGCGTCTTCTACGCCGTCGATGTTGCTGGAGACGGTTTGCGTCGCCTGTGACGCCTGTTCAACACTGCGGGCGATGTCGTGGGTGGCGTGGCTTTGCTCCTCGACCGTGTTGGCAATCGCCGCAGAAATGGCCGAGATGTGGCGGATGGTATCGACGATTCTTTCAATGGCATGCACGGCTTCACCCGTTGCGTCCTGCACGTCGTGGATTTTCTGGCGAATTTCGTCGGTGGCGCGGGCGGTTTGTGTCGCAAGCTGTTGCACGGCACTGGCGACAACCGCAAAGCCCTTGCCGGCGTCACCTGCCCGGGCGGCTTCGATGGTGGCATTCAGGGCCAGCAGGTTGGTCTGATTGGCGATATCGGAAATCAGGTCGACCACCTCACCGATGCGCTGGGTATTGACGGCCAGACCCTTCATGATCGTATCGGTCTGCTGAGCCTGTCCGACCGCCTGACGGGTGACGGTCGAGGCTTCACCGGCCTGACGGGTGATTTCGCTGATCGAAGCCGTCAGTTCCTCGGTGGCCGAGGCCACGGTCTGGACGTTTTCCGAGGCATCGCCCGCCGCCGCGGCCACGGCGGTGGCCTGTCGGCTGGTCTGCTCGGCCACGGCAGACATCGCTTGCGCGGTTCCCTGCATTTCGGTCGAGGCCGCCGCCACCTGATTGACCACCCCTTGTACGCTGCTTTCAAATTCGTCGGCCAGTTGCATCATCGCCGCATGGCGTTGTTCTTCGGCCTGCCTTTTCAGCGCTTCCTGTTCGGCGGTCAGTCGTTCAACGGCTTGGGCATTGGTTTTGAACACCTGTACGGCCTGTGCCATTTCCCCCAGTTCATCGCGGCGATCCAGCGATGGCACGGTGATGTGGTGATTGCCATGGGCAAGGATTTCCATCGTGTTGGTCATGGCAAGAATGGGGTTTGCAAGCGACCGGGCCAGCAAAAAGCCGATGAGGGCGGTGATGGCCGCTGCGGCCAGCGTTAACAACAGGGACAGGGTGCGCAGGGTGGTAATGGCACTGAAGGCTTCCTCGGTGTCGATTTCAGCGATCACCGCCCAGCGATGTCCCATGATGGAAACCGGGGCATAGGCCGAGAGGACTTCGTTGCCGGTGTAATCTTTCAGGGTGAAGGTTCCCTTGTTTCCCTGCAACGCCTGACGGCTGCTTTCGGTGTCGATGCTGCCAAGGGTGGGGTTGCGGAAGCTGGCCAGCACCGAGTGGTTTTTCGGATCGAGCAGGCTGTCCGACCGCATCAGTTTGTCCGGGCCGACCAGATAGGTTTCTCCGCTCTGTCCCATGCCGTCACGCTGTTGCATCAGGGTATTGATGCTGTCGATGGACAGTTGCAGGCCGACGTACAGCTCGATTTGCCCGTTGTTCAGGATCGGGGCGGCGATAAAGGCCGCGGCATCGCCATTGGATGGCGCATAGGTGGCAAAGTCGCCCATGGCAACGGTCTTGCTGTCGCGGATCGAGCGAATGAGGGCGCCAAAATTGCTTTGGGCATAGGCCCCGGAAATGATGTTGCTGTTGAGGTCTTTTTCTTTGGCAACCGTATAGAAAATGGTTCCGTCCGGTTTGATCAGGAACAAATCATAATACTTCTTTGTTTTAACATAGTCTTTGAAGAATGCCTCATCATCCTGACTGATGGAGTCCGTGTCGTGGACATCCAGACGCTCTACCGCTTCGCTCAGGGTTACGATGTCACCCTGACGTTCCTGAAAGAAGTGCTCAATCTGCTTTTCCTTGTTGGCCCGGACGGCAACCAGTTGCGCCAGAACTTGCGCTTCCATTTTGTTGCCAGATTCGCGGAGCATCAGGATCGATTGAATGGCCAGCGGGAGCAGGCTGACGAGCAGGAAGGCTGTGATCAGGCGGGGCTTCAGACGGAGGGTCATCGGGGCCTCTTGTCAGTCAGAATGCTGGAGGATCATGCGAGGAGTGCGAGCCACGGGGAGATCGCACTCTGGATGTGTACGATCAGGGGGCGCTCTCCTTTGATGGGGATTGCCACGGGGGGTTTTCAATGTCGGCAGGGAAAAAGGAGCCTGTTCCGGGAGGCAGCACGGGTGGTGCTTCAGGAGGAGGAGAGGGTGATATTTTTAGTACGAACGTCTGTTTATCATACTGGGAAGATGATGATGAATGGTTATAAAGTCTATTCCATCAACTGTTGATTGCTTGTGTCTGGAGGGAATGGCGTACGGCCATAGAGCCGTTCGGCGACAGGGGCCAGCGTTTCCCGGGATGTGAAAAAAACAAAGCCTGCCTGACCTTGAGGGGGTCGGGCAGGCTCTTTGAAATCTGTGAGAAGGAAAGGCCGGCAGAGCTATTACCGCATGGTGCCGATGATCAGCTGTGTCTTGTATTCTTCGGCCAGCTCGGCATAGCCCGCGCACTGGCGGATGAAGCCGGCCATTTCGTCTTCGCTCAGGTCACGCAGCTTTTTGGCCGGGGCACCGGCCCACAGCTCGCCGCGCGGCAGGCGTTTGCCGGGGGTGAGGGTGGCGCCAGCGGCCAGCATGCCGCCGCTTTCGACCACCGCACCATCCAGAACGGTTGCCCCCATGCCGACAAACGAGCCGCTTTCCAGCGTGCAGGCGTGGATGACGCAGCCATGCCCGACCAGCACGTCGTCGCCGATGTAGGTGCCGAACTTGCCCTTGCTGACATGGATGACGGTGCCATCCTGAATGTTGCTGCGTTCGCCGATGCGGATTTCATGCACATCGCCGCGCACCACGCAGCCAAACCAGATGGAGGACCCTGCACCGATTTCGACGTCACCGATCACCGCAGCCCCGGGCGCGACAAAGGCGGTGTCTGCAATGGCTGGTTCAACACCGCGCCAGGGGAGAATGATCGGGTTCGGCATGGCAGGATCCTCCTGAAACCAAAAGAACTTACGGGAACAGGGCGAGGTTTTGCAGGCCCATCGTTTCCGGCAGGCCGAGCATGACGTTCATGTTCTGGATGGCCTGACCCGAGGCCCCCTTGATCAGATTGTCAATCGCCGACAGGACGATGGCGCGGCCCGGCACGCGGTCGGGGAACACGCCGATCTGGACAAAGTTGGAACCGCGCACATGGCGGGTCTGCGGAGCGGTCTTGAACGGCAGCACGCGGACGAACGGCTCGTCGGCATAACGGCTGCTCAGGGCGGTGTGCAGGTCTTCGGCAGTGACACCCTCGGCCATCTTGACGTAGATCGAGGCCAGAATGCCCCGGCTCATCGGCATCAGGTGCGGGGTGAAGTTGACCATCACCGGATGACCGGCGGCCTGGCTGAGGCCCTGTTCGATTTCCGGCGCATGGCGGTGGCTGGCGACGCTGTAGGCGTGGATGCCTTCGGTGACTTCGCAGAACAGCGAGCCTTCCTTAGCGGCGCGACCGGCACCCGACACCCCGGATTTGGCATCAATGATGATGTCCTGATCCTGCACCAGTTTCTGGTCCAGCAGCGGGATCAGCGGCAATTGGGCGGCGGTCGGATAGCAGCCGGGGTTGGCGACCACGCGGGCGGCGGCGACCTGTGCGCGGGCGATTTCGGTCAGGCCGTAGACCGCTTCCTTTTGCAGCTCGACCGCCTGATGCGGGTGGCCGTACCACTGCGCATAGGTTTCCGGGTCGGCCAGACGGAAATCGGCGGACAGGTCAACGACTTTGACATGGGTCGGCAGACCGGCAATCACTTCTTGCGTGGTGCCGTGCGGCAGGGCGCAGAAGCAGACATCAACGCCGCTCCAGTCCACATCGTTGATGGTCACCAGATCCGGCAGGTCCAGTCCGCCCAGTTGCGGAAACACCGCGCCGATAGGTTGCCCGGCGCGTCGGTCGGCGGTCATCGCAACAATGCGGGCCTGTGGGTGGGTCCACAGCATCCGCACGAGTTCAGCCCCGGTGTAGCCCGAGGCCCCAAGAATGGCGATGTTCACCTTACCGGACATGGTTTTGTTTCCGTCATTTCAATGAGGTCTGTACAAGGCTGCTCCGCAGGAGCCCCGCACGGGGCGGTTCTTGCGTTGCAGTACAGGCACCATACCCCAACTTGACAGCAGGCGGAATGGGGGCGAAGGGGCTGTCACAGAATATTATGCTTCATGTCATGGGTCAGGCGGCAGTCCGGTCCAGCCGGTCGCGCCAGCCGGGATACAGGCGGTCGGCATCGTCGGCAAAGCTGTGGAAAGCTCCGGCCAGTTCCGGGTGATCCATCGCATGGCTGACCAGATCAATTCCGGCCATCCACGCGTCGCACGCCTGCCGCAGGGAGCGGGCCCCGGCGGCGGCACCATCGCGATGACCGAAGACCCCGCCGCCCGAGGTCTGGATCACGTTGGCATGGCCGAGGTTGCTGAAAAAGGCTGGCAGGCGCAGGGCGTTCATCCCCCCCGAGACGATCGGGGTGGTGGACAGCATCCCGCCCCATGGCTGATGGAAATAGGGGCCATCGGCGGCCTGCTGTTCCAGCATGTAGGCGATCATGCGGTCGGTGCGTTCGCCCTCCATCTTGCCAAAGCCCATGGTGCCGGTGTGAATGCCCGACGCCCCTTGCAGGCGGGACAGTTTCAGATGACAGAACGCGGTGTAGCCCCGTTTCGACTGCGGGCTGGTGATCGCGCCATGGCCCGCACGGTGATAGTGCAAAAAAGTACCGGGGAACTGGCGGCGCACCAGACTGACCGCCGTCGGTCCGGCGACAAAGCCATCGACCAGAAAGGCCACATGGTCGGCATTCTCGCCAAAGGTCTTTAAAACGTATTCGCCGCGCGCCAGCATCTCGAACGGATCATCGGCGGTGATGTTGGCGGAAAACAGCTTCGGTTCGCCGGTCTTGTCCTGCGCCCGGCGCAGGGCATCGGCAACGGCGCAATGGGTTTCGCGGAACGGGGCAAAGGTCTGGTTGCCCTGTGGCTCGTCGTTCTTGATGAAATCGCCGCCCAGCCAGAACTGGTAACAGGCATCGGCGAACGGTTGCGGACGGAGGCCCAGCTTGGGCTTGACGATGGTGCCGACCACCATGCCGCCGTTCTGCCGGGGCCGCCCCAGCACCGTCCACATGTGGGCGATATTCAGCGCCGGGCCATCGAACAGGGCGAGATAGGCCGGGGGAATGTAAAAGTCCTGCAGCTTGGCATATTCGATATCACCCATGCCCTGATTGTTGCCGACCGCCAGCGTCAGGAACGACGACACCATCGCCTTGCCATCGGTGATGTTGCGGTCGAACAGGTCGAGCGGAAAGGCAATCTTCACCAGCTCGCGGGCTTCGTCGATCTGATAGACCAGTGCATCGACGGCGCGGGTGAAGTCGTCGGTGGTGCAGACCTCGACATTGGTTCCGGTCGAGCTTTCGGCGGCAAAGTGGGCGGCGGCGCTGAGGTAGCCATGCCCGGCCTTGGGCTTGAGGTGATAGGCGCACAAAACATGCCGCCCTCCGGCGATCAGGTCCGATTCACGCAGCGACAGGTTGGCATAGCGGGAGGACTGATCCATCGGGTATCTCTCTGTTTTACAAGGCACTGTCGCCACGGCACCGGCGGTAACGCGGCCTGCCTGGGCAGGGCGCCTGCCATAAACACCATCACGCTGCCACTGTCAGCTATTTTATGGCTGCCTGAAACACCCGCTCGGGGAACGCTATGCCCTCATTATGGGTAGGTTTCTGCCCTACCCCATAAGGTGGTGATATGGGTGGGTCTTGGTTTGTTCCGTCCCTTTATGACGGTATGTAGTTATTTTTTCCCATCAGACACAGTCTGTTTGGGTTGACAGGCGCAGGGTCAAAAGTGTTTTCTCTCCCTCGACGATCTTTGAGGAGCTATGAGGCAGACGCATGCATGATGCTGGAAACGACCTGCTGAGCCGTCGCGGAATTCTGCGACTTGGTGCCGCTGCGACGGCAACCGGACTGATCGGCGCAGCCGTCCCCAGTGATGCGATGGCCGCTGTCTATAAGGCCAAAGAGCGTGTTGTTGCCATGCACAACATCAATACCGGCGAAATGCTGGAAGTGGTGTACGCCAAGGCCAGTGGCTATAACCCCGCCGCCATGCAAAAACTGAATAGCTTGATGCGCGATCGTCGCAATGACGAAAGCACGCGGATGGATCCCCGCCTGATCGATGCCATGTGGGCCTTGAGCCAGAAGCTGGGCAGCAAAAAGCCGTTCCAGTTGATTTGTGGCTATCGTTCCCCGGCCAGCAATGCCATGCGTGCCGCCATGTCCGATGGCGTGGCCAGCAACAGCTATCACACCCGTGGCATGGCCGCTGACATTGCCCTGCCGGATGTCTCACTCGGGCGTCTGCGCCGTGCGGCGATGGAGCTGAAGGTCGGCGGCGTCGGCTATTACCCCCGTGACGGCTTCGTCCATATTGACGTTGGCCCGGTGCGCACCTGGTAACAAAACTGTCCGGGGCGGTCTGCTTGACTGTCTGGAAATGTTACTGAATTCTCCTGTTGCCCTCCCACTCCTGCGTGTATGATCGCAGCGGATTTTTCCGGGGAGGGTTGGTGATGGTCAGCAGGAAGAAACTTCTGGCGACAGTCGTGTTTGCCGCGATGGGGATCGCCGGGTGGTGGCTGACCAGCCGCGATCAAGCCCCGCCGCCGCCGTCCACTGCTGTGACATCGGCGCCTGCCGCACCGGCTTCGCCGCCCCCGGCCACAACACCCCCCACACAAAGCGCCTCTGCCGCTGCTGTACCGCTGGTGCCGCAGGTGTTCCGCTATCAACGCTATGAGGTTGATACCGGTCGCAACGATCCCGAAGTCTGTCTGGTCTTTTCAGCCGCTCTGAAGCCCGAAGCCGACAGCTATGCCACGTTCCTGAATTTCAGCGGTGGCCCGGTGACGCCGCTGCGGGTGGATGACAAAAAGCTGTGCTTTGGCGGTCTGCGCTATGGCGAAAGCTATTCAATGACCCTGCGCACCGGCCTGCCGGACAAGGCGGGGGAAGCGCTGGCCGAAGATACGGTGATCCCGTTGTCGCTGGGCGATCGCGCCCCGCAGGTCATTCTGGGGAAAGGCTTCTGGCTGCCGCGTGATGGTAACGGCAGCCTGCCGATCACCTCGGTCAATGTCGAGCGGGTGCGGATGAGCATTTACCGCGTCGGTGAACGGGCCTTGACCCGGATGGAATCCCTGTTCCTCGATGATGGAACGATCAGTCGCTATCGGGTCGAAGAAGACCTTGATCTGGCCGCCAGCAAGGTCTGGCAGCAGGACCTGCCGCTGCGCACGCCGCGCAATCAGGGAACAGTGACCAATCTGCCGTTGCCCGATGTGGTGCTGAAGGGCGCGCCGGGGGCCTATTGGGTGCAGGTGCTGCCGATCGACCTGAATGGCGAGCCGGTGGGCGAGGAAGACTATAGCCTGCCCGGCCAGTGGGTGATCAGTTCTGATCTGGCGATGACCACTTACCGGGGCGGCGAAAGCGGTCTGGTGGTGATGATGCGGGGTCTGGCCTCGGCCAAGCCAAAGGCCGGGGTCGAACTGACCTTGCTGGCCGCCAACAATGAAATTCTTGCAACCGCCACCAGCGATCAGGACGGCAAGGCCAGCTTTGCCGCCGGTCTGATGCGCGGGCACGGCGGGATGGAGCCGGTGATGCTGCTGGCCCGGCAGGGCGAGGATTTCAACCTGCTCGACCTGCGCCGGTCATCGTTCGACCTGTCGGACCGGGGCGTGCAAGGCCGCGAAGCGGCTGGCCCGATTGATGCCTTCCTCTACACCGAACGCGGCATCTATCGCCCCGGTGAAACGGTTTACCTGACCGCCCTGTTGCGCGATGCCCGTGCCAACCTGCTGCCGGGGCAGGGCACCTGGTACATCAAGCTGTTCCGTCCCAACGGCGAGGAATACCGCTCGTGGCCGGTGAAGCAGACGGACAACGGCGCGGTGACGCTGACGGTGGCCTTGCCGAAGTCGGCCAATCTCGGGGTGTGGGATGCGCAGATTTACGGCGACCCCAAGGGTGAGGCGGTGGGCAAGGTCTCGTTTGAAGTCGATACCTTTGTACCGCAACGGCTGGAGGTCACCGTGACCCCGCCGTCCGAGCCGGTGGCCGTGGGGGCCGAGGTGCAGGTGCCGGTGTTTGCCCGCTTCCTGTACGGCGCGGTTGGCTCCGGGCTGGGCGGCGAGGCGTCGCTGGATGTGGCCGTTGATCCCCGGCCTTTCCCGCAACATCGCGGCTATCGCTGGGGCGTCGAGGGCGAACAGGTGGAGGCGGTCAGCCTGCCGCTGACGCTGGAGAATACCGACGCGGACGGCAAAACGGTGGCCACCGGCCTGCTGAATGACATCCCCAAGGCAACCCGTCCCTTGCGGGGGGTGGTGCAGGTCGAAATTGCCGAACCGGGCGGGCGGGCAACCGCCAAGCGGGCTGACGTCCCGCTGGCCTCGGCCCCGCTGTTCATCGGTATTCGCCCGTTGTTTGAAGGCTTCTCGGTCCGTGAAGGCACCGAGGCCGGGTTTTCGGTGCTGACTGTCGATGGTCAGGGCAAGCCGTTGGGGCAGCAAAAGCTGACCTATCACCTGATCGAAGTGAAAACCGACTGGCAGTGGTACAAGAGCGGCTCGTCGTGGTCGTACAAACAGATCCGGCGCGAACGCGAGGTGGCGCAGGGCCATCTGGTCAGTGGCACCGATGACGGGCTGGCGACTGTCAAGCAGACCCTGCCGTGGGGCCGTTACCGGCTGGACGTGCAGCAGGACGATGGCGAGATGCGTGCCACCCGTGACTTTACCAGCGGCTGGTACGGCGAAGACAGCAGCGATACCCCCGATCAGTTGGCGGTCAGCAGCGACAAGACCGGTTATGGGGCGGGCGAGCAGGCCCGCCTGCACATCGCCTCGGACACTGCCGGGGAAGCCACTATTGTGATCGCCAACGAGGCGGTGCAGGAAACCCACACCGTCAGTGTACCGGCCGGTGGGGTGGATGTGCCGATCACCATGCAAGAGTCATGGGCTGCCGGAGCCTATGCGCTGGTGTCGTTCTATCGACCGCTGGGGCGCGAGGTCAATCACGCGCCGGTCCGTGCTGTGGGGGTGGTCTGGCTGGGGGTGGACCGCGCGCAGCGCACGCTGACGGTGGACATCACCGCTCCGGCTCTGGTGACGCCCCGCCAGACGGTCACCATCCCGGTAGCGGTCAAGGGCCTGAGTGACGGGCAGAACAGCGCCTATGTGACATTGGCGGCCGTTGATCAGGGCATTCTGCAACTGACCGATTTCAAGACACCCGATCCGCTGACCCACTATTTCCGCCAGCGCCGTCTGGGCGTTGACATGACCGACGACTATGGCCGGATCATCCGCCCACAGGCGGCAGACGGTTCGGATCAGGGCGGTGATGCCGGGCATGGGCAGGGACTGGAAACGGTGCCGGTCCGCTCGGTGGCGCTGTTCTCGGGGCTGGTGGCGCTGAAACCGGATGGAACAGCGGACATTCCGCTGGAAATCCCCGACTTTCAGGGTGAGCTGCGCCTGATGGCGGTGGCCTATGACCGTGGCAAGGTCGGCAGCAGCGAACAGCGGATGACCGTCCGCGATCCGGTGGTGGCCGACGTGATCCTGCCGCGCTTTATCGGCAGCGGTGATCAGGGGGCGGCCACCGTCCTGCTGCACAATGTTGCCGGACAGGCGGGCGACTATCAGGTGACGGTACAGGCCGAAGGCCCGATCAGCGGTGGCCAGCCGACGAGCACCGTGTCTCTCGCCGTCGGGCAGCGGATGACCTACACCGTTCCCCTTCGTGGGGCAGCGCAAAATCCCCAGCCGGGAGCCTCGCCACTGGGCATCGGCACGGTGCGCCTGTCGGTGCAGGGGCCGGGTGGCTTTGCGATCAGCCGCGACTGGCCGATTCAGGTGCGCGCGCCGCAGGCGGTGCTCAGCCAGCAGGAACGCGGCGCACTGGCACCGGGCGAACGCAAGGTGATCCATGGCATCGCCGGGGTGCCGTTGCAGGCCGGGACCATCAGCGCCAGCCTCAGCACCTCGCGCTGGCTGGGACTGGATGTTCCCGCCCTGCTGAAGTCGCTCGACCGCTACCCCTATGGCTGTCTGGAACAGACGGTCAGCCGGGCGATGCCGCTGCTGGCCTTTAACGACCTGGCCGGGCAGGTGCTGGACCAGCAGGACACCGGCATTCCGCAACGGATTGATCAGGCGATCGAGCGGGTGCTGTCGATGCAGGTGGCGGCGGACTATTACGAAGACCCGCTGAACTTTGCCACCTGGGGCGGCAACGGTGACGACGTTCAGCGCTGGATGACCATTTACGCCGCGGACTTCCTGCTGCAAGCCGCCGAGCGTGGTTATGATGTTCCGGCCAATGTGCAGGATGTGCTGCTGAAGGGCTTGCTTGCCCAATCCCATGCCAGTGATCGCAGCAGCGAAGACGCCCGCGCCTACGCGATGGCCATTCTGGCCCGCTTTGGCCGTCTGAACCGGCAGGAAGCGGTCTATGTCCATGACGAACGGCAACCTGCTTCCATCCGGGCGCTGCTGTTCATGGGGCTGACCTTCGAGGCGCTGAAGGATCAGGCACGGGCGAACAATTCGTTCGATCTGGCCCTGAACCACTTCCGGCAGATTCCGCAGCTCCAGATTCAGATCAGCCAGTTGCGGCAGGAGCTGGGCGCGTGGCAGGGCAAAAAGGACGGCAAGGCCTATGAGGCGCTGAAGGAGAAATACTCCACCGCCGTCAACACCCTGCGCGGCTATCTGTCCTATGACAGCAATGGCGGCTCGAATGGCGAAAACAGCGTGCCGCCGTCGCGGGTGACGATCCTTTACACCATGATTGGTGCGCTGGCGCAAAGCAACCGGCTGGCGGCCATTCCCGACCTGCTGGACATCGGCCAGCAGGAGACGGGGACGCTGGCCTATCTGTCGACCGAGGAAAAGGCGGCAATGCTGTATGCCGCCAGCCAGTTGGCGCGCAGCAGTGGCCGGGTGGATGTGCAGGTGGATGGAACGGCGATTGGCAAGGGCGATCCGGCCAGCCGCCGTCTGGACGAAGCCGCCTTGCAGGCCGGGGTGACGGTGGAAAATCGCGGCGATGGTCCGATTTTCTACAGCCTGAGTGTTGATGGCATCCCCAGTGAGCCGCTGCCCGCACAGGATATGGATCTGCATGTGGAAAAGGCGTTCTTTACGCCGACCGGCGAGCCGCTGGACCCAACCACCCTGCACCGCAATCAGCGGGCGGTGGTGGTGATCAACGGCTCTACCACCTCGCAGGAAGACGGCTCCTATGGGCTGCAGGACCTGTTGCCCGCTGGTCTTGAAGTCGAAGGCATTGTTGATGCCGGGACGGCGGGCTTTGGCTGGCTGAACCTGACCTCCAGTCTGATCAGTCAGCAGGCCAGTGATGACCGGGTGGTGGCGGTAACGGTGCTGCCACGATCCGAGTACGATTTGCGGGAAAACATGGAAGGGTATAAGGACATGGTGCCGGAAGAAAAGGTCCGGGAGCAATGGTCGTTCCGTGTTGCCTATGTGGTGCGGGCGGTGACGCCGGGCAGCTTTACCTTGCCAGCCGTTTCAGCCGAACACATGACCGTGCTGAAAGTGCAGGCGCGCAGTGCGATGGGACAGGTGGTGATTGCCGAATAAGCTGTCACAACTGGCGGTGATGGCGGGGCGGTGGCTGGCGGGATTGCTGGCCGCCGCCCTGCTGCTGTGGTTTGTGGCCGGGGTCGCCAACCGGCTGCTGCCGCCAGACCTCAGCCGCTGGGAGCAGCGGTCGCAGGTGGTCACCGACGTCGAAGGCCGCCTGTTGCGCCCGTTCCCGACCACCGAGGGCTTTTGGCGTTTGCCGACCAGCCCGCAGCAGGTGGACCCGCTGTATCTGGCAATGCTGATGGCGGTCGAGGACCAGCGGTTCGGCCTGCACCCCGGCGTTGATCCGCTGGCAATCTTGCGGGCGATTGGTCAGCGGTTGACTCAGGGCCATGTCGTTTCTGGCGCCTCGACCCTGACCATGCAGGCCGCCCGCCTGCTCGATCCCAAGCCGCGCACCCTGACCGCCAAGCTGGCCGAAAGCCTGCGGGCGCTGCAATTGCAGCACCGTCTGGGCCGCGAGGGGGTGTTACAGGTTTACCTGACCCTGGCCCCCTTTGGCGGCACGCTCGAAGGGGTGCGCTCGGCTTCTTGGGGCTGGTTCGGCAAGGAGCCTGACCATCTGACCGCCGCCGAGGCTGCCTTGCTGGTCGCCTTGCCCCAGCGCCCGGAAGCCCTGCGGCCCGACCGCTTCCCCCAGCGCGCCCGCGCCGCCCGTGACCGGGTGCTGGACCGGGCGGTAGAGCGCGGGGTGATCAGTCTCGATGCCGCCCTGCTGGCCAGAAGCCAGCCCTTGCCGACCACCCAGCGCCCCATGCCGCTGAGCGCCGCTCATCTGGCCGAAGCCCTGCGACGGCGGTCGCCGCCAGAGCAAAAAGAGCTGAGAAGCTTTATTCAGCGTCCAGTGCAGGCCACGCTGCAAACAATCATCGACCGGGCCACCCAGGGCTGGGAAGACGGGGTGGAGGTGGCGGCGGTCGTGGTGCGCACCGCTGACCGGCAGGTGATCGCCCATCTGGGCAGCCGTGACTGGCTGAGTCGACCGCTGGATTTGACGCAAGCCGTCCGCTCGCCGGGATCGAGCCTGAAGCCGCTGATTTATGCTCTGGCCTTTGATGACCAGTCGCTGCACCCCGGAACGCTGGTCTACGACGGTCCGCGCCGCTTTGGCAGTTGGCAGCCGCGCAATTTTGACCGGGACTTTCGCGGCATGCTGACGGTGCGCGAGGCGTTGCAGCAATCGCTGAACGTCCCGGCGGTGCTGGCACTGGACAAGGTGGGGCCGTTGCGCTTTGCCACCATTGCCCGGCAGGCCGGGTTGCCGTTGTTTCTGCCCGGCGATGGCGAAGCCGGGCTGCCGCTGGCGCTGGGCGGAGTCGGGGTGCGGCTGGTCGATATGGCAACCATTTATGCCAATCTGGCCGATGACGGGATGGTGCGCCCGCTGGCGTGGGGGTCGGATGTGACCGAGCCAGCCCTTGCCGCCCGCCGTCTGGTTGGACAGGCGGCGGCGCGGGCAGTGCTGACCATCCTGACCGACAGCCCGGCCCCGGATGGGCAAATTCAACGTTCGCTGTCCGGCGGGCGGCGCAGCGTGGCGTTCAAGACCGGGACCTCCTTTGGTTTCCGCGATGCCTGGACGGTGGCGATGTCGCCCGACTATACGGTGGTGATCTGGGTGGGCCGTCCCGATGGCGCACCGCGACCGGGCCATCTGGGGCGGACAACGGCGGCTCCGCTGGCGTTACGGGTGCTGGATGCCCTGCCGATGGACCGGCGGCAAAAGCCCGCCATCAGCGAGCCGGACAACGCCCTCTATGCCGCCGAGCCGCCCGCCGCACTGGCCCGGATGGAGCTGGATTCCCTGATCAGCCCGCAAAAGCGCCAGCCGCTGCAAATCATCTTTCCACCCGATGGCGCGGCCATTGAACGCTTGGCGGACGGCGTGCTGTTGCAGGCCAGCGGTGGCGAGGCTCCGATCCAGTGGGCCGCCGACGGCATCCCCTTGCCGCCACCGGTCGGGCGAGGGAGCCAGTTCTGGCAGCCCGCAGGCGAGGGGTTTTATCAACTGGCGGCGATTGATGCCAAGGGCCGCCGGGCCGAAGTGCGGGTGCGGGTGTTGCCGTGACGGGTGGTGTGGCGAGGTATGGCGGGGGAACAACCCTTGTGAAACCCGGCTGTAAAATACTCTCATGAGCCACACTTCAGAAAGAGGACTCTTTCTGAAAAACCACTTCCGATAGACTGCCAGAGCCTTACCGACGCTCAGGAGTATTGCCGCATGTCACCGCCTATTGTCTATGTGCCCGGGAACCACACCACCAATTATGGCGGCCTGACCCAGCAGGTTACATCTGCGGTGATTGTCAGGGCCACGGCCACCCTGACCCCCAGCAATATGACCGGTGGGTCCGGGCCATCGAGCAGCATCACCCCACCGGGATGGGGGTCGGGGACCTGCCCGGAACACCATAACCGGGGGCATTTGATCGGCAACAAACTTGGCGGGCCGGGGGATGAGGCCAAGAATCTGGTCACCCTGACGGCGGGCACCAATCACCCGATGATGTATGAGTACGAAGATCTGGTGTACAATTACGTCCGCGCCCAGCCGCATGGCACCGCCTGTACCTATACCGTGGAGTGTTTTTACGACGATATTTACTACACCTCCACCACGGGCTTTCCGGTTCCCGGAGCCAGCGGCAATCCGTTCTGCCTGTTCCCGGCACCAGCCTATCTCAGGCTGTCTCTGACGAACGGCGGTCCGGTGACTTTGAACACCTTGTCGCAGTATCAGGCCAACCCGCCGGCCACCCTCGGAACAGCCGGGCTTGCGACCAGCTTGCTGGTCTATAACGGCGGCTATAAGTGGTATCAGAGCGCGGTCCACTATGGGAACAACTGCTGGGCGGTGGTGAACAACCTCAATGATCCGAATGTTCAGATTGCTGCCCGCGCTTATGCCCGCGCTCTGGGCTATGATTTCCCATAGGGCATTGCGTGAAAAGCGGGAAGCGGTGCTGTGTCCCGTCAATGATTCGCGGCTCTGCCCCGCTTCTTTTTCATCGCCTTGATCACCTTGTCCTCAATGGCGCCGGTGCGGTCCTGCGGAAAAATCTCGACCAGCGGGATACCGGCCCGTTCGAGGGCTTCGCGCTTGATGGCATCGCGGATTTCGGCATCCCCTTGATAATGGCCGGTGCCCTGATATTCGATCGCCACCGCCGGATAGCCGTCGGTGCCCATGATCAGCATGTCGATGCGTTTGGAATTGATCGACTTGAACGCCTGCTGATCACTGCTGCCGAGGATTTCCCCCAGACTGGTCTGGGCGAACAGGCGACAGCCGCGATAGCGCTTTTGCACCAGCTGTTCGATCAACAGGAACACCTGATATTCCGATTTGTTCATCACCGGCTTGGAACTGAAGGCGGCAGCCCGCACCCAGGTCAACTGGTTGGCAACGCTCCAGAATCCCCCGCGCGGCTTGGCGGGTGAACTGCCGGTCTTCTCCGGGCTGGCCTTGCGCGTGGCCTTGGTGGTGGTCGGACGGGGCGCACGGGCGGCGGCCGCAGGGGCGCGGCGTCGCCAGCGTGGCAACGACAACGACGGTAACGGGCGCAGGCGCAGGGCGCGCACGGTCCGCACAAGCCCGATCAGCAGGCCCACTCCCAGCGACAGGGCCAGCACAACGACGGCAAGGGGCGGAGGGGACTCTGACACGCACGGTTCCAGTCAAAAGGTGAACAAACCATAGACAATGTTTTATAATCGCCTGGCAAACAAAGGCAATCATGCTTTGTACCCGGATGGAGTCCAGCCAAACCCACCCTATATCCCTTGAAGGGTTGGTGTTGACGAATCCCGCCAAACGATTATGACTGTGCCGCACTGGTGCGGTCTGATTGGCCCCGTCTTGTGTGTCTGATGGCCCGAATGTCCGATGGAAAGACCGGGACAGAAAAAGCGCAGACCGCACCTGATGCTATCCCAAGGGATGTTTATCTGATCTGCTGCCGTCCCTCTGGTCAGGGAGGTCGCTTTGCCGGAGCTGTTGATGGAAGCCGCGAAGAGTATTTTTTCCTATCGCAAATACTGGGCGCACCGTTTCGGGACGGCTCCCTTTTTGCCGACCACGCGCGCGGAAATGGACGCTCTGGGCTGGGACAGCTGCGACATCATCATCGTTACCGGTGACGCCTATGTTGACCATCCCAGCTTTGGCATGGCGGTGATTGGCCGCGTGCTGGAGGCACAGGGCTTCCGCGTCGGCATCCTGACCCAGCCGGACTGGACCAGTGCCGAGGCATTCCGGGCGCTGGGCAAGCCGAACCTGTTTTTCGGCATCACCGGCGGCAACATGGATTCGATGGTCAACCGCTATACCTCGGACCGCCGCCTGCGCCACAACGACAGCTATACGCCCAACGACGAAGGCGGCAAGCGCCCCGACCGGGCGGTGATCGTCTATTCCCAGCGCTGCCGCGAAGCCTATAAGGATGCCCCGATCATTCTGGGTGGCATCGAGGCGTCACTGCGCCGGGTGGCTCACTATGATTACTGGTCGGAAAAGGTCCGTCGCTCGGTGCTGATGGACGCCAAGGCTGATATCCTGTTTTATGGCAACGCCGAACGGGCGCTGATTGATTTCGTCCATCGCGTCGGCAAGGGCGAGGCGGTCAACCAGATCACCGACCTGCGCGGGACGGTGGTGCTGCGCGATGCGCTGCCCGACGGCTGGCAGGAACTCGATGTTTCGTCGATTGATGACGAATCGGTCAGCATTCCGCGCAGCGAGGGCGAGGCTCCGGCGGCGGTGCGTCTGCCGTCCTACGAGCAGGTGAAGGAGGATCCGGTCCTCTACAGCCACACCTCGCGCATCATCCATCTGGAAAGCAACCCCGGCAACGCCCGCCCGCTGATCCAGCGCCATGGCGATAAAGAGGTGTGGGTCAACCCGCCGCCGATCCCGTTGACCACCCCGGAAATGGACTGGGTTTACGGGCTGCCCTATGCGCGGGCGCCGCACCCGTCCTATTGCGGGGCGCGTATTCCGGCGTGGGAAATGATCCGCTTTTCGGTCAACATCATGCGCGGTTGCTTTGGTGGCTGCTCGTTCTGCTCGATCACCGAGCACGAAGGGCGGGTGATCCAGAACCGCTCGCATGAATCGATCCTGAAGGAAGTCGAGGACATTCGCGACAAGGTGCCGGGCTTTACCGGGGTGATCTCGGACCTTGGCGGGCCGACCGCCAACATGTACCGGCTGGCCTGCAAGGACGACGAGACGCAAAAGGTCTGTCGCCGCCTGTCGTGCGTCTATCCTGACATCTGCAAGAACCTCAACACCAACCATGACTCGCTGGTCGAGCTGTACCGCAAGGCGCGGGAGCTGCCGGGGGTGAAGAAGATTCTGGTGGCCTCGGGTCTGCGCTATGATCTGGCGGTGCGCAGCCCGACCTATGTCAAGGAACTGGTGACTCATCACGTTGGCGGCTATCTGAAGATCGCCCCCGAGCACACCGAAGAAGGCCCGCTGTCCAAGATGATGAAGCCGGGCATCGGTAGCTATGACCGCTTCAAGCAGATGTTCGAGCGGTTTTCGCGCGAGGCAGGCAAGGAACAGTACCTGATCCCCTACTTCATCGCCGCCCATCCGGGGACCAGCGACGAAGACATGATGAACCTCGCCCTGTGGCTGAAGCGCAACGGCTTTCGCGCCGATCAGGTGCAGGCGTTCCTGCCGTCGCCGATGTCGCTGTCCACCGCCATGTATCACGGCGAGCGCAATCCGCTGAAGCCGGTCCGCCGCACCGGGACCGAAGTGGTCGCCACCGCCAAGGGCCTGCGCCAGCGCCGTCTGCACAAGGCCTTCCTGCGCTACCATGATGCGGAAAACTGGCCGCTGCTGCGCGAGGCGCTGAAGGCGATGGGCCGCAGTGACCTGATCGGCCCCGGCAAAAAGCATCTGGTCCCGGCCTGGCAACCGGCGGGAACCGGCAAATCTGGCGGTGAGGGCGCGCGTACCGGGCGCAAGCACAAGGATCAGACCTTCCTGACCACCCACGCCGGACAGGGACGCCGCCCGGATGGCGACGGCCCGGCTCCGGCTTCAGCTTCGGGGGCTCCGGCGCGTTCTGGTCCTTCTCGTTCTGGCCCCTCCCGCTCCGGTCCGGTGCGCTCTGGTGCTCCGCGTTCCGGTATGCCGCGCAAAGGAAAGCCGTGATGGTCGATGGTCTCTATTTGCTGCCGCATCTGCGGTCGGGAACCGTGGTTTGCGAGGCGTCTTTGGTGGCCGCCGGACAGGCTCGCTCAGTGAAAATCGCCCTGCCGCACGCCGTGGCCGCTGGTGACGACGTTCCGGTGATTGACCTGCTGGTCCTGCGACTGGATGACGGGGCGCTGCGGGTGTACCTCAACCGTTGCGCCCACTTTGGCCTGCCGCTGAATGCCCGGGATGGCTACGAGTTCCTCAACGATGAGGGCGACCAAGTGGTGCTGCGCTGTCAGCACCACTACATGGACTTTTGTCCGGCAACCGGCGAAGGGCTGTCGTTTGAATGCCGGGGTGATGCGCTGACCGACATTCCGGTGGCCGAACGTGACGGCCAGATCGTGACTTTGTGATGAGCAGATTAGAGTGGTGAGAGCTTGATAACGCAAAATTTTAGTGGCAATATCTGGTAAACGCAAATCGTAGAGAGAAAATTTTATGGTGAACCTCATCACTCGTATCATGAACGCCTACCCGGTGGGATTCTTTCGGGTACTCTCGGAATATATTGATGCGGGTTTTGCGGAGGCATGGACTCTGGCAAATCGTCATGCAGAAGAACCAGAGAGGCTTAATATGCTCGGACAGTTTCGGCATTCGCGCTGTGAGGCTGGGTTCCGCCGTGCCGCTCAGGAAGCAGGGTTGACTGTGACAGCTCCTCATACCCAACCTTTAGGCGGGCGCTATAGCATTGTCTGCGGGAGTGATGTTTATATTGTTCGCAGCAATATCCAGAAGCACTGTGGCCCACCGCGAGCATCAGGTTTCCGCAAAAATTGGGCAAGTATTAATGCTTCTCTATTCGAAACTCAGGGCGATCTTTTCAAATGCGTTCCGCCATCGCCTGATCAACAGTTGTGTACGATGCTGGTGACTACAGCTAATACATGTCGAGGAGATCAGAGTGTTCCGGCATTCGTAGGAATTGGTATTCCAAGTTCAACTCTATCAGTTTGGAAGACCTTGATCTCTTTGCCAGATCTTCTTGCTCGATATCATGACGCAGATACTGCCACACGTAAGACGGGTGAAATGGCGGTTACACTCAAAGACGTGGCTGTGCCGCGTCTCAAGATGAAGCCCAATCAGGAATAAGCCGTTAGGCTATCTAATATGTAGTGGAGAGAAATAATGCGGAACGGAACACCAGGGTTCCAACCGGGGCGACTGGTGGAGGCAAGGGATTCGCGTGGTTTGTCTCAGATTGCCTTAGCCAACCTTATTAACCGGACTAGCTCGAGTATTTCGCGCTGGGAGGGTGGCAATCAGTCGCCAGAACCGGAAGCCTTGGACATTCTGGCGCGGGCGTTAAATCTGCCCATGAGCTTTTTCCTCCAGCCTCAGCCAAAGCACGGCGATAATCCGATGTTTTTCCGATCTATGGCGATTACTACACAAGCTCTGCGCCGTCGTACATGTAGCCGCCTGCATTGGGCGGAGGACATCGCTCTTCAAATTCAAGAATGGCTTGATCTTCCTGAAGTTGATTTGCCTCAAGCTACCGTTTCAGACTATCGAGAGATTTGCGATGAGGACATAGAGTCTATTGCGACAGAATGTAGGAAGCGTTGGAAACTCGGCATGGGGCCAATCGCAGATATGCTTTTGGTAATGGAAAATGCTGGTGTTTGCGTTGTGAAGGAAGAAGTGGGTAGCGCTACTATGGATGGTCTATCTCATTGGTCTGAGATTGATCAACGGCCTTATGTATTGATTGCATCTGATAAGGATGCTTGTGTGCGCTCTCGTCTTGATGCCGCACATGAACTTGGCCATTTGATACTTCATCGGCATGTGAAAGAAAAGTCTCTGGTCGATAAAGCTTCATTTAAAGAGGTTGAGAGGCAGGCATTCTTATTTGCAGGGGCTTTTCTATTGCCAGCAGAGAGCTTTAGTGTAGAGGTCTGGTCTCCAAGCCTTAATAGCTTTCTTTCCCTAAAAGAGCGTTGGAAAGTGTCTATTGGGGCTATGGTAAAACGTTGCCATGCACTTGGCATAGTTAGTGATGAATATGAACAACGCCTATGGAAACATTATGGCGCGCGAGGTTGGCGAAAGTCTGAGCCATTGGATGATGTGCTTACAGTAGAAAGCCCCCGTCTGCTTAATCGATCAATTCGTCTGTTGATTGATGAGAACGTTCGGACACGTGAGCAGCTTCTTGATGATTTCCATCTCCCGGCTTCTGATGTGGAAAGCTTGTGTGGCCTTCCGCGTGGTTTCATGACATCAACCGAAGCTGATCTTGTGGTGTTACCCCGTATCAAGGGGAATGCGTTCGTTAGTAATCCAGATGGGGAGGTGGGAATTAGTAACGCCGAACTGATAAATTTTCCTGTCCGTGGTGAGAAAAAAGAGTAACTGCTTCCTGTTTTCTGAAAAAAAGAGGGGTGATGTTTATGCATGTTCGAAAGTTTTGACGTATTATTTTCTTTTTGAATAATAAATAAGTGGGGTCTGGGGCCTAAAGGCCCCAGCGAGGTGTGGAGCAGAGCTCCATGATTTTCTGTTGTGTACTTTTATATTCAGCTCCCTAGTAGAGGTAACCCCTGTAGGGGCTTGATTTCCTTCAGCACAAAGGTGGTCTGCATTTCCTTGATGCGCGGCAGGCGGCGGACCACCGTCATGGCGAAATCGGTGTAGGTGTCGAGGCTTTCGGCCACCACCTGCAACAGGAAATCGGCATCGCCAGCAATTGAATAGCAGGCAATTACTGGATCAAGGGTGCGGATGGCGTCCTCGAAGGCGCGGGCTTCGTCGTCGCTGTGGCTGTCGATCTTGATGCGGATGAACGCCAGCACCCCCCAGCCCAGCCGCCGCCGGTCCAGTCGGGCGCCATAGCCCTGAATCACCCCTTGTTCCTCCAGCGCCCGTATCCGGCGCCAGCACGGCGAGGCCGACATGCCGACCCGCTCGGCCAGTTGCTGGTTGGTCAGGGTGCTGTCCTGCTGAAGCTGTTGCAGCAGGCGGCAATCCTGCGCATCAAGGATCAAGGGTTCCATTTTCCTGCCATCGGCTGTTTTCGGGTCTGGTTTACCGCAGAATGGGCCATTTCCCGGCAAGTCTGAAAGCCTTTTCCGCGATGTCCTGCGTACTCTTGTCTCTGGTCCAATGATCTGATGATGGGAGCAGAAATGAGCAAGACAGAAGAAAGCCTGCGGGTGTCGGTGCTGGTGCGGCCGGATTTGCCGCTGGGGGCGGTGGTCAATACGGCGGCGGTGGTGTCGGTCGGGCTGGCCGCCCATGTTCCGGCGCTGGCCGGGACGGTTTTGCGTGATTCTGCCGACCGCATGGTGTTGGGCTGTTCGGAATATCCGGTGCCGATCCTGCAGGCCGACAGCGCCACCCTGCAGGCAGTGATTGCCAAGGCCTGTCAGGGAGACATGCCGGACGGTGCAGCGGTGGTGCCGTTTCCGGCCTTTGCCCGCCGCATCCATACCTTTGCCGACTATCAGCAGGAACTGACCGGGCGTGACCTGACCAGCGAGGAGCTGGACGGGGTGGGGCTGGTTGGGCCAGACAAGTGGGTGCGGTCGCTGACCGGCGCGCTGAAGTTGTTGCGCTGATCCGACTCGAACGGCGTTTTACGGACCGAGTCGAAGACAATCAGGGTGATCCGGGCCAGAGGGGGGAGGCATGCCCCGCTCTGGCCCGTTTTGTCGATTGGGACAGAACCGGGCCGTTGATGATGCAACCCTGCGTGCTCTGGTATTGCCGGTGTGGACTGTTCGGGAGGCTGTCCGGGCGGGCGGAACGGGGGGAAACGCCCTGTCTGGCGGGTAGGGCGGCAGGAAAGGGGGGCATTTTGAAAATGCTTGCCGGAAGCTTGATTTTGCTGATAAATGATAGTGAGAATTATTTGCACTCCCTACACCGCCGGGTAGGGAGTAATCTCCCTTGCCGAGTGGGGAGGAATCATTGACAGGAACCGTGTGACGGGATACACCATCGCCGCACCGCCAAAATGGAATCAATCCATGACTCGGCTCCGGGAGGCCGACCGTGGAATCCTGTCGAGAGGCCCGCGCCATGAAATCTCAATCCAGGCCCCTGTCCCCCCATCTGCAGATCTACAAGTTTACGCTGCACATGGCGATGTCGATTTCTCATCGCATCACCGGGGTTGCGCTCGCTGTCGGCACCATCGTGCTGATGTACTGGCTGGCTTCGGCCGCCCACGGAAAAGAAGCGTACGAAACCGCCGCATCCGTCATCGGATCGTGGTTCGGCTACCTGCTGATCTTCGGCTGGTCCGCCGCCCTGTTTTACCACCTGTGCAACGGTATCCGTCACCTGTTCTGGGACGCCGGCCAGGGCTTTGAAATCGAACAGATCAAGAAATCGGGTATCGTGGTTCTGGGGGCTGCTGCGGCACTGACCGTGCTGGCCTGGATCCTCGGTCTCGCCATCTGATTGGGGGAAAGAACATGAGCCTGCGCTCCCCGCTTGGCCGCGTCCGCGGCCTCGGTTCGGCCAAGGAAGGCGTCCATCACTGGTGGCAACAGCGCGTTACCGCCATTGCCCTGGTACCGCTGGTCTTCTGGTTTGTCGTCTCGATCATTGCCAACGTCGGGTCCAGCTATGAGCATATGCATGCCTGGCTGTCCTCGCCCGGCAATGCCACCCTGCTGATCCTGCTGCTGGTCGCCGTGTTCCATCACGCCCAGCTGGGCATTCAGGTGGTGATCGAAGACTACGTGCACTGCGCCGTGATGAAGCCGATCGCCATCATCGCCACCAAGCTGCTGGCGACTGCCGCTGGTATTTATTCGGTGGTGTGCGTCCTGTTTGTTGCCATCGGAGGCTAAGGGTTATGGCCGCTTACGAAATCATTGACCATCAGTACGACGCCGTTGTCGTCGGTGCTGGCGGTGCTGGTCTGCGCGCCACCTTTGGCATGGTGGCCGCCGGTCTGAAGACCGCCTGCGTGACCAAGGTGTTCCCGACCCGCTCGCACACCGTGGCGGCGCAGGGCGGCATCGGCGCTGCCCTCGGCAACATGGCCGAGGACAACTGGAAGTGGCACATGTACGACACCGTCAAGGGGTCGGACTGGCTGGGCGACCAGGATGCCATCGAATACATGTGCCGCGAAGCCATTCCGGCGGTGTACGAACTTGAACATTTCGGCGTGCCGTTCTCGCGCACCCCGGAAGGCAAGATCTATCAGCGCCCGTTCGGCGGCCACATGCGCAACTTTGGTGAAGCCCCGGTCCAGCGCGCCTGCGCCGCTGCCGACCGTACCGGCCACGCCATCCTGCACACGCTGTACCAGCAGAGCCTGAAGCACAAGGCCCAGTTCTTCGTCGAGTTCTTTGCCCTCGACCTGATCATGGACCCGCAGAGCGGCGAATGCCGTGGGGTGATCGCGCTGGAAATGGCCACCGGCAAGATCCACCGCTTCCAGGCGCACCAGACCGTGCTCGCCACCGGCGGCTATGGTCGTGCCTTCTTCTCCTGCACCTCGGCCCACACCTGCACCGGCGACGGTAACGGTATGGCTGCCCGCGCCGGCCTGCCGCTGCAGGACCACGAATTCGTGCAGTTCCACCCGACCGGCATTTACGGTTCGGGCTGCCTGATCACCGAAGGTGCCCGTGGGGAAGGTGGCTACCTGACCAACTCCAAGGGCGAGCGTTTCATGGAACGCTATGCTCCGACCGCCAAGGACCTGGCCTCGCGCGACGTCGTGTCGCGTGCGATGACCATGGAAATCCGCGAAGGTCGTGGGGTCGGCAAGGAAAACGACCACATCCACCTGCACATGGAACACCTGGGTGCCGACGTCCTGTGGGCCCGCCTGCCGGGCATCACCGAAACGGCGAAGATTTTCGCCGGTGTCGATGCCACCAAGGAACCGATCCCGGTGCTGCCGACCGTCCACTACAACATGGGCGGCATTCCGACCAACTACATGGGCGAAGTCCTGCGTCCGACCAAGGACAACCCGGACGCCGTCTGTGGTGGTCTGATGGCCGTCGGTGAATGCGCCAGCACCTCGGTGCACGGTGCGAACCGTCTGGGCACCAACTCGCTGCTCGATCTGGTGGTGTTTGGCCGCGCCGCCGCTCTCCGCGCTGCCGAGCTGATCAAGCCGGGCACCCAGCACAAGCCGCTGCCGTCCGACAATGCCGATCTGGCCCTGTCGCGTCTGGACCGCGTGCGCAACGCCAACGGCAGCCGCGCCGTTGCCGACATCCGTCTGGACATGCAGAAGACCATGCAGCGCGACGCTGCGGTGTACCGCACCTCCAAGTCGCTGGAAGAAGGCGTCGAGGCCCTGAAGGGCGTTGCCGCCAACATGCCGGACATGCGCATCGCTGACCGTTCGCTGGTGTTCAACACCGACCTGATGGAAGCGCTGGAGCTGGAAAACCTGATGGCCTGCGCCTCGGCGACCATCATTTCCGCCGAAGCCCGCAAGGAATCCCGTGGCGCGCACGCCCACGAAGATTTCCCGAACCGTGACGATCAGGAATGGATGAAGCACACCCTGGCCTGGGTTGACGACAAGTACAACGTCACCCTGGACTATCGTCCGGTCCACACCTGGACCCTGACCGACGAGGTTGAGTACATCGAGCCGAAGGCTCGCGTGTACTAAGGCCGGAAGCGAGAGGAACAAGCCCATGGCTGAATTCAATCTGCCGCCGAACAGCCGCGTCAAGGAAGGCAAGACCTTCCGCGCTCCGGCCGGTGCAAAGAACATCAAGGTGTTCAAGGTTTACCGCTATGATCCCGACAGCGGCGAAAACCCGCGCCTGGACAGCTACGAGATTGATCTCGATAACTGCGGTCCGATGGTGCTGGACGCCCTGCTGAAGATCAAAAACGAAATCGACTCCACGCTGACCCTGCGCCGCTCGTGCCGTGAAGGGATCTGCGGGTCGTGCTCGATGAACATCGACGGCCTGAACACTTTGGCCTGCCTGAAGCCGATCGAGGACATCAAGGGCGACGCCACCGTCTATCCGCTGCCGCACATGCCGGTGGTGAAGGACCTGGTGCCCGACCTGACCGTGCCCTACGCCCAGTATGCCTCCATCGAACCGTGGATGCAGGCTGATACCCCGGCTCCGGGCAAGGGTGAGCGCCTGCAGTCCCCCGAAGAGCGCGCCAAGCTCGACGGCCTGTGGGAATGCATCCTGTGCTTCTGCTGCCAGACCTCGTGCCCGTCGTACTGGTGGAATGGCGACCGCTACCTCGGCCCCGCCATCCTGCTGCAGGCCTCGCGCTGGATCAATGACTCCCGCGACGAAGCCACCGGCACGCGTCTGGACAACCTTGAAGACCCGTTCAAGCTGTACCGCTGCCACACCATCATGAACTGCACCAACACTTGCCCCAAGGGTCTGAACCCCGCTAAGGCAATTGCTGACATCAAGCAGAAGATGATCAAGCGCGTGCTGTAAGCTTTGCGTGTTCTGAAACCCCCCGCCCTCGTCAGAGAGCGGGGGGTTTTTGTTTGTCGTGTACTGTGGACATAAACTCACAGTACACGACAGTTTCCGAAAAAGAATGGGCTACCGCCCAAACCCGTTTGGGTGCGATGCCCCCAAACCCCCATTTTTTCTTTTATGATCAAAGGAATGGGGTCTGGGGCCGACTGGCCCCAGCGAGGTGTGGAGCAGCGCTCCATGATCCTGTTTTTTGTTTGTCGTGTACTGTGACATAAGCCACGCTCACTACTCTAAACCTTGCGCCTCACCGGCTTCAGCCACCAGCCCATCCAGCGCGACAGGCGGGGCATGATGCCATAGGTCATCGCCAGCACCACAAGGATGGTCAGGATGGCGACCTTCAGCAGGAACGGCAGTGCTGCCAGCAAGGGGGCGATGTACCACAGGCAAAAGGCGACGGTGGGGAAAATTCCCATCCACGTGACCACCGCCAACCGCCAGCGGGCCGGGCCGGTGCTGGTGATTTTTGCCGGAAACCACACTTCCAGCCCGCTGAGGGTGCGATAGTCGGCCTCGGAGGCCACCACCGGCGCCAGCCGTTGATGCCAGTCGGCGCTTTCCGGCGAACTGCGCCAGCGGTCGAGGTCGGCCTGGGTGGCGAAACGCTGGATAATCTGGAACGGCTGGTCTTCGCTGTGCGGCGGAATGATCGCTGCTGACAGATAGCCGGGAAAATGGCTGGAGGCCTCGAGCATCCCGCGCACGAGGGTTTCATAGGTGGCGGCGCAGCCGGGTTTGGCATGCCGGTGGACGATGCGGGAGACTTCGGACATGGAGATGGCCTATGTGGAAACTAAACGGTTTCGTTTCTGTATCCTGTCATCGCTGTTACACTGCTGTCAATCTTTCCGCCTGAGGATATCTGATGACGGCTTTCCCTTCCGCCCCCCGCCCCGGACGCAAGCCGGAAGACCAGCGTGCCCGCCTGCGCGATGCCGCCGCCGAGGTCTTTCTGGAGCATGGATTCGGAATGACCACGGTGGACATGATCGCCCAGCAGGCCAAGGCGTCAAAAAAGACCCTCTATGCCCATTTCACCAGCAAGGAAGAGCTGTTTGTGGCGGCGATCGAGGCCATTTGCGGCGACACACTGGGGCCATTGGCCGCACTGGACGATCCGGGGCAGACCCCGCAACAGGTGCTGACGGTGTTTGGCCTGCGGATGCTGGAGCGTATCCTGTCGCCCCGGGCGATTGCCGTTCACCGGCTGGCGATTGGCGAGGCCACCCGTTTTCCTGAACAGGCTCGCTTGTTCTATCGCTCCGGTCCGGCCACCTTGCAGGCGATTTTGACCAACCACATGCGGGTCTTGCAGGCGGCCGGGCATCTGCTGGCCGAGGACCCGGCGTGGCTGGCCAGTGTGTTCATTCAAATGGTGATCGGGGACTATCAGCGACAGGTGTCGATGGCGATGATCCCCGCTCCATCCCCCGCCGAGGCCGAGCGCCATGTTCAGCGGGTGGTTGCCCTGTTTCTGGGGATGCGGGGCTAATCCACCGATACCGGTGGATCAAGGTCTTCGGCCCAATGCTCGCCCGGTGGCGGATATTTCTTCAACCAGTCGAGCAACAGCCTGATGTGCATCTGCTCCTCGGCGGCGAATTCGGCGGCCATCGCCTGCACCTCGGCATTGGGGCAGGTGCTGGCGATCAGGGCATAAAAGGCATGGCCGCGCTCTTCGGATTGTTTGGCGGCGATCAGCGCATGGTGCGGGGTCATGCGGTAATGCACCTCGTCGATTTCCACCGTCTCGGGGCTTTCGGCGTCCGGCCAGTGGTACTCCCATGGGGCATAGTGCGGCAGGGTCAGGCCCTTGGCGGCATCGCGAGCCTCGGCAAGATGCAGGCGCGAGTAATGCGCCATCTTGCGGAACAGCTCGACCACATCGCCATTGTGGTGAACCTCCAGCGCGTCGGCCAGCTCGTCAAAGCGTTCGGCGGATTCGCGTTCCAGGGTGATGGCGTGGGCTAAAAATTCCGGGACGGTGGTGATCATAGCGCGAACCTCTTTTCCAGATCGGCGATGCTCAGGGTGTCATCAGGGGCCGGGTGGAACGGGCGGTGGTTGCCCCGGTACAGAACGCCGGTGGCAAAGCCGTCATCGTCCAGCAGACGCAGGAAAGCCTCCTTGCGGTCGGTGACCGGGGTGCTCCAGTCCTGATGGACCTGCTCCTTGTAGCCGCGTTGCTCGGGGCGGAAGGTCACGCAGGGGCTGAGCACCTGAATCAGTGAAAAGCCGGGGGCGCAGATGCCTTCGCAGATCATTTGGGCAACGTGATTGGGCTGTCCGGCAAAGGTGCGGGCGATGAAGTTGGCTCCGGCGGACAGGGCGATTTCCAGCGGATGGATGGCTTCGATGCCGGTGCCCTCAGGCGTCAGCTTGGAGCCGGTCCAGTCGGGGGCGGTGGTCGGCGAGGCTTGCCCCTTGGTCATGCCATAGACCGCGTTGTCCATCACGATATAGGTCATGTCGATGTTGCGGCGGCAGGCGTGCAGGAAGTGGTTGCCGCCAATCGAAAAGCCGTCGCCATCGCCACCGGCGACCAGCACGGTCAGGTCCGGGCGGGCGGCTTTCAGGCCGGTGGCGACCGGCAGGGCGCGGCCATGGATCGAGTGGAAGCCATAGAGCGAGGTATAGGCCGGCAGGCGCGAGGAACAGCCGATGCCGGATACCAGCGCCACCTGTTCCGGCGGGAGCTGCAACTCGCTCAGGGCCTTGGTCAGCGCCGACAGAACCGAATAGTCACCGCAGCCGGGGCACCAGACCGGCTTGATCTGGGACTTATAGTCATTGGCCGAATAGGTCGGCTCGGCGGTGACATCGCAGGGGATGGTGTTCATGATGTCTCTCCGGGCGGGCTCAGGCGGCTACGCAGGCATCAGCCTGCGCCAGCGCGCCGAGGGCGGTGACGATTTCGTGTGGCCGCAGGGCCAGCGGGCCGGGGCGGTGCAGGGTGTGGACCAGCGGCGGCAGGTCGTACTGGGCGCGCAGCAGGCTGTGGAATTGGGCGCTGTGGTTCTGTTCGACCACCAGCAGCTTGCCTATCCCCTGCAAGGCCGCCACCATCCGGGCCGGGCGGGCCGGAGCCAGCAGGCGGACGGCAATCAGGCGGGCGTGCAGGCCGGTTTCGGCGGCGCGGGCCAGCGCCTCGCGCACCTGTTCGGTGATCGAGCCAAAGGTGATCACCGCCATGTCGGCATCGGGCGGGCCGCTGATTTCGGCCCACGCCGGGCCATAGTCGAACTCGGTCAGCTTGCGCAGACGCTTGTCGAGCTGCTCCTGATGATGGCGGGCCTGCGTCGAGGGTGTCCCTTTCGGACTGTGCTCCAGACCATCGGCGGTATAGGTGGTGCCTGCGGTGCCGGGAATGGCCATCGGCGAGACGCCATCGGCGGTCAGGGCATAGCGCTGATAGTCGCCCTCTGCCGCTTCGGCCCGCAAACGGTGGGCGTGAAAGTCGGGCAGGGTGGGGCGGTCAAGGACGGCGCGCGACTGCCCGGCGGCCTGATCGGACAACATGATCACCGGGCACTGGCGGGACTCGGCCAGCATTACCGACCACTGGGCGGTGAACACGCAATCGGCAATCGACAGCGGGGCGGTGACAATATGGGGGGCATCGCCGTGCAGGCCATAGACGGCGATGTTGAGGTCGGACTGCTCGGATTTGGTGGGAATGCCGGTGGACGGACCGCCGCGCATCACATCAACCACCACCACCGGCGTTTCCGAGGCCACCGCCAGCCCGAGTCCTTCGGTCATCAGGGCGAGGCCGGGGCCAGAGGTGGCAGTCAGCGACGGCACGCCGCCAAACGAGCCGCCGAGGCACATGTTGATCGAGGCCAGCTCGTCCTCGGCCTGCACCAGCGTCCCGCCGACATGGGTCAGGTTGGGAGCCAGCCATTCGAGGACTTCGGTGGCCGGGGTGATCGGATAGGCGGCGCAGAACCGCACGCCGCCGCGCAGAGCGCCCAGACCGGTGGCTTCGTTGCCGGTGATCGACCAGCGGTCCTGCCCGGCAGCAGTGGGGGGAGCCAGCGGGCGCAGGTGGCCTGCCAGAGGCTCGGCGGCCTGCATGCCCGCGTGCAGGCTGGCCAGCGACTGGGCAATGACTTCGGGGCCCTTTTTCCCCAGAACCGTGCTCAGCACCTGTTCGATGGTGGCCGCCGGAATGCCGATCGCCGCCGCCACCAGCCCGAGGGCGACCATGTTCACCCGACCGCCGGGGGTGGAACGGGCGATCTCTTTCAGAGGGACCTCAATGACGCGCGGCGACTGTTCCAGCATCAGCGCCGGAACCGGGCCCTGGACCGGGTCGCTGATGATCACCGTTTCGGCGTGCAGCGGCAGTTCCGAGGCAAAGCGTTCGATGTTGCCCCAATCGACCGCCACCAGCAGGTCATAAAAGTCATCGGGGGATTGCACCGGCTGTGGTGACAGGCGCAGCAGTGCTGCCGACTCTCCGCCGCGAATCTGCGGCCCGAGCGAGCGGCCCATCAGCCCGTACCACCCGGCACGGGCGGCGGCATCGACCAGCATTTGCCCGGCGGTCATCACGCCAGCGCCGCCACTGCCGGTCATGGCGATGGAAACGGAAGAAAAGCTCATGAGTCTCCCCCTTGAAAACGATGCGGCGCCTCTGCCTCTGCCGCAGGATCGGGCACAGGCAGCGGGCGGACTTCCCCCGTCAGGATGGCGCGGATGGGTGGGAAAGACGCGCAGGCATGGGGGATGTCGCGCACATCAGGTATAGCTGTTTTACCGGCCCAAGGCCACTGAAAAACCACCAGACGCGACAGTAGATATGAGTAATTATCGTTTTTAATGAAAGAGTTATGGGTGGTTGACAAATCGCATTGCGACCCACCGGATGCAGGCGTTCAATCGCGGGAGCGTCTGTGTCAGCCGGTCAGGGCGATGCAGGCTGGTCAGGAAAAAAAGGAGGCCGCAATGGCTTTGAGGATTGAAGACGACTGTATCGCCTGTGGGGCCTGCCCGACCGAATGCCCGAACGAGGCCATTGCGGTGGGCGATCCGGTGTACAGCATTGATCCCGACCGCTGCACCGAATGCGTTGGTGCCAATGACACGCCGCAGTGCGTCAGTGTCTGCCCGGTCGATTGCATCAAGGCTGATCCGGCGCACCGCGAAAGCCAACAGGCATTGCAGGCGAAGTATCAGGCGTTGCATTAACAAGGGGGGGCGTCAGAGCTACCCGCAGCATAACGAAAAAGCCGCCTCCTTGCGGGGGCGGCTTTTTCTGAACACGCTTCACACCAACCGGAACGGGTCATCCGAAAATGCCAAAACCGGCGGGGCGAATGTTAGCCCTGACGGACCTTCATGCGCGGGTTCTTCTTGTTAATCACGTAAACGCGGCCCTTACGACGCACGACGCGGCAATCCTTGTCGCGGGTCTTGGCCGACTTCAGCGAATTGCGAACTCGCATGATGTCGTTCCTCGGCTAACCTTAGTAAACGAAAGAGGGCGCAAAATACGCACGCCCCCGGAAAATGTCAACATCTTATGATGCCGACCTGCCTGTTTGCCAGAGAAAGCCGCTTGTCAGCGACAAGGCGACTCTTTCTGCGCGAAAGGCCCCCTTTCCTAGCCTTCTTTAACGCTGAAGCCAATAGCGAAATAATGCCGTCACCGCGTGGGGCTGTTCCATGGTCGACAGATGGCCGCAGTCGTCAACCTCGACCAGCACGCCAGCGGGCAGGGCATCGACCATTTCCTGATGGACCTTTGGCGGGGTCAGGGCATCCTGCCGCCCGCACAGACACAGGGTTGGCACGGTGATGCGGGCCAGATCGGCGCGGCCATCCACCCGGCTGAGAATGGCTTGCTGCTGGCGGGCAAAGGCAGCCAGACCGACCCGTTCGGCCATCGCGCGCACCCGGTGTGTCAGGGCGTCATCGTGCAGGCGGTCAGGGTGAACCAGTACCGGCAGCAACTGATCGGCAATCTGTGCCATCGAGCCGGACTGTGCCTGCGCGACCAGCGCCCGCCGCTGGTCGGACTGTTCGGGGCGGTCGGCGCGGGCATTGGTATCGAGCAGGGCCAGCCGGGTAACGCGGTGGGGGGCTTGCCGCATGACCTCCTGCGCCACATAGCCGCCCATCGACAGACCGGCGAGGGCAAACGGTCCCTCGACCGAGTCCAGCAGACGGCGGGCCATGCCGCTGATGCTGTCATCCTGCGTGGTGTCGGCAATGATGATGGTGGCGCAATCGGCCAGACCGCTGATCTGGGCAGCAAACAGGTCGTCATCGGTCAACAGGCCGGGGACCAGAACCACAGTGGGCAGGCTCATCGGGAAAGACTCCAGAGAGAAAAGGGAGGATCACTTGATCAACTGGTTGAGAACAGTGCGGAACTGCGGATCATCGCCTCGACCCAACCACTCGAACAGCACCATTTCCGTGCTGACCACATCAATGCCGTTCTGCGCCATGCGGGCCAGTGCCAGGTCCTTGTCTTTGCGTCGCCGCGACGAACAGGCGTCTTCGACCACAAACACCTGATATCCCGCTGCCTGCAGGCCAAGGCAGGTTTGCTGCACGCAGACATGGGCCTCGATTCCTGCCACCACCACCTGTGGGCGGTCCAATTGTTTCAGGCGATCAGTGAACACCGGCTCGCCCGTGCAGGAGAAGGTGATTTTTTCGATGGTGGCGGTGGTGTCGTAATAGGGGCGCAGATCGGCCATCGTCGGGCCGATACCTTTGGAATATTGCTCGGTAACGATCACCGGCACCTCCAGATGGGCCGCGCCGCGCAGCAGGCGGCTGGAGTTATAGATCACCTCGCGCGGGTCATCCATCACCGGGCACAGCTTTTCCTGAACATCAACAATCACGCAACACGAACGGGCGCGCTCGATCACCATCAGTCTGCTCCTTGATCGACATTCTTTCCGGGACTGGTTTCATCATAAACTTTACACAGGTTTAATGCCCAGTTCATTAGGAGGGATTCCGGGCAGAGGGTACCTTGTTTCCTGTAATCCCCAGTTCCGAGTCCCGCCATGACCGCTTCCGCGTCCCGCTTTACCGCCCGTTCGGTCCTTTCCGGCCTGCGCGATATTTTCATCCGCTTTTTACTGCCCTTGCTGATTCTGGGGGCTTTGCTGGAGGGAATCGAGCTGCTGCTGGAAATGTTCAATGTCCACAGTGACATGACCAACTGGCTGCGCACCGCTGTCATGCCGCTGTACCTGTTGATTGCAATGCTGGGCATGCGAAAGAAAAAATAAGCGGCAGGACGGCGGCGGGCGAGAGCCTTTTGCCGCCCGTCAAGGATATCGACAGGACGGCGTGCAAGGCGCATTCCTGAAACCCGATGCAGTAGTTCCCCAACAAGATTTTATTGATGGATGCGAGGTTGTCGCAGCCATTTCCCTATCTTCGGTGAGGATGGGGTTATTTTTGTTTGTCGATAACGTTAGTATTTCCTCTTATTGTTCGTGTATTAATTGAAAGTTATTGATTGTATTTTTGGAATATATCTTCTTGTGCCAATTTATGCGTAATTATTTAACTATTTATTGTATTCTGATTGGTAAGTTGACAAATATTTTATGGATGAATTGTGTAAAATGAGAAGTGTAACAAGATGTCGTTGCTGTTTAAATATTCACATATATTCAATCATTTGTCTTATCCTAATATTAGGGGTGTGGCTGAGGCTTAAGTCCTTGGAATTAGTCGTTCTTAGTTTTGTGTTTCTTTGCTCGGCCATCAGTTGTATTTTCACGCAGAGAATGTGGTTTTTGCTCTGTCGCTTTTGTTTGCGGCCTCTGCTCTGGAGCGGGGCAGGGCCGCACTGGCGACAGGCTGGCGGTAAAATAATACAGGGATGATGTGGGGAGAGGCCCTGTTCGGGCTTGCGGGATAATGGACCGCGCATCCCTATCCATGGGAAGGCAACGACGATGATCCAGTTTATGGCGCGTTTTAAAATCGGCATCCGCATTGGCGTGGGATTCACGGTGGTGCTGCTGCTGTTGGCGATAGAAGTTGCTCTGTCGTATCGCTCGGGAAGTGCTTCGGTTGCGTCGCTGGAGAACTATAACCGGGTTGCCGGAAATGCGGTTCTGATTGGTCAGGTGGATGCCAATGTCGGGCAAATGCGGCGCCTTGCCCTCAGCTATCTTTATAGTGGCGATCCGGCCACCGCTACGGCGGTACGGGCCACGCGGGACCAGTTGACCCGTGACCTGGACAGTCTGCTGCAAAGCACCCGTGCGGAGTCCCGCAAGGAACGCTATCGCCGCCTGCAAGGCATTCTGGCCGATTACATGCGCAACTTTGATAGCCTGGAACAGCTGCGGGCAGACAAGGAACGGCTGTTCGATCAGGACATGGTCGGGCCGGGGATGCAGGCCGCCACCGCCATCGGCACCCTGTTGGGGCAGTCCCTGAGCAACGGCACAATGGATGTGGCGGCACGGGCAGGGGCGCTGCAGGAGGCCCTGCTCAGCCTGCGCCTGAACGTCTATCGCTATGCCAATACCCCGAAGGCCGAACAGGCCGCTGAAGTCGAGCGGTTGTATGGCGTCTTCAAGGAGCGGCATGCGGCGCTGGTGACCCTGCTGAACGGCGCATCCCTGTCCGCAATGCAGGATGTCAGCGGCCAGATGGATCGTTACATGACCGCGTTCAAGACCTTTGCCCAGCGCGGACAGGACTTGCACAAACTGTCGATGATCGACATGCCGCAGCAGGCCAAGGTTTTTAGTGATGTGTCGGTCGAAGCCCTGAAGGTCGCCCAGGACCGGATGCAGGAAGAACGGGTGTCGGCAACGCGCTTGATTGAGGGTAACCAGTCCGACAGCCTGATGCTGGGGATTGCCGCTCTGGTGCTCGGGGTCTCGATGGCCGGGGTGATTGCCTTTGGCATCACCGACCCGATTCACCGGATGGCGCGGGCGATGGGCAGTCTGGCCGGCGGGGATCTGGAGACCGATGTTCCGGCGCTGGATTTCAAGGATGAAGTTGGCGAGATGGCGCAGGCGGTGGAGGTGTTCAAGGAAAACGCCCAGCGGGTGCGCCAGATGGAAGCCGAACAGCATCTGGCCGAAGAGCGTGCCGCCGAGGAAAAGCGCCGCCTGATGAACCAGTTGGCAGATTCGTTCCAAAGCAGTGTCGGGCATGTGGTGGAAACGGTCAGCTCGGCGGCAACCGAACTGCAGGCCACCGCCCAGACGATGGCCGCGATTGCCGAAGAAACCGAGCGTCAGTCCGAGGCGGTGAGCGTGGCCTCGGAACAGGCCAGTGCCAACGTCCAGACGGTGGCCTCGGCCGCCGAGGAACTGTCCAGCTCGATCAGTGAAATTGGTCGGCAGGTGCAGCATTCCAGTGAAATCACCAGCCGGGCGGCGGAAAAGGCAGCCACCACCCACGAGGTGATGAAGGGGCTGTCCACCAGCGCCTCGCAGATTGGCGAAGTGGTCAACATGATCACCGACATTGCCGAGCAAACCAACCTGCTGGCGCTGAATGCCACCATCGAGGCGGCGCGGGCCGGTGATGCGGGCAAGGGCTTTGCCGTGGTGGCCAATGAGGTGAAAAACCTCGCCAGCCAGACGGGCCGGGCGACCGAGGAAATTTCGCGCCAGATTGCCAGCGTACAGTCGGAAACCCAGCACGCGGTGGCGGCGATTGATGAAATCGTCGGTATCATCGAGGACATCAATCAGGTGGCCTCGTCGATTGCCACGGCGGTGGAGCAGCAGAACGCCGCCACGCGGGAAATCGCCCGCAACGTCGAGCAGGCGGCGGCTGGGACCGGCGAAGTGTCAAGCAACATTCAAGGCGTCAGTCAGGCCGCCGGAGAGGCTGGTGCCGCTTCGGAACAGGTGGTGGCCGCTTCGCAGGAACTGGCACAAAATGCCGCCATCCTGCAACAGGAAGTGAGCAGCTTTGTGTCGCGGGTGCGGGCATCGTAAGGTGGAGGGCATTACTGCGAGAAGGATGCAGGACACGACAAACAGAAACCGGGATCATGGAGCGCTGCTCCACACCTCGCCGGGGCCCTTGAGGCCCCGGACCCCGTTACTTTGATTTTTAAAGAAAAATGGGGGATCGGGGGCATTGGCCCCCGAACGGGCTCGGGCGGTAGCCCGCACTGACCTTGCCAATTGTCGTGAAAAACGACAACAAAAAACGCCCCGGTTCCGAAGAACGCGGGGCGTTTTTGAGTGGTCGGAGTGAGAGGATTCGAACCTCCGGCCCCCGCCTCCCGAAGACGGTGCTCTACCAGGCTGAGCTACACTCCGTCACAGGCACAACAGCTTTTGGTGGGAGGCTTTCGGGAGAAGCGTTCCCGCTGTCGTGGGGCGCTTTATAGCGACTGGAAAACGGCTTGGCAAGCAAAATACGCGCCCTGCACAGAAGTGAGGAGAGCGGTGGTTATGCCCTCTGCACCTCGACCATGCTGCGGCCTCCGCCCTGCTTGCTGATGCGCACCTGCACCCCGATGCGGTCGATCATTGCCTGAACGTGCGAAATGATCCCGACCTTGCGGCCCGAGGCTTGCAGGGTTTCAAGGGCGGCGATGGCAATGTCCAGACTTTCGGCATCCAGCGCCCCGAACCCTTCATCAATGAACAGGCTTTCGGTCAGGCTGTGAGCGCCGGTCATGCTGGCCAATCCCAAGGCCAGCGCCAGCGACACCAGAAACCGCTCTCCGCCGGACAGGTTGGCGACGGCGCGCACGTCGTCGGCCATGTCGCGGTCGATCACGTCCAGATCCAGCCCGTCGCCACTGGCCCGCTGCAACAGATAGCGCGGGGTCAGGTCGGCCAGATGGTGGTTGGCGAGCAGCAACAGCCGGTCGAGCGTCAGCCCTTGGGCAAACATGCGGAACTTCTTGCCATCCGCCGAGCCGATCAGATCGGCCATGGCCTTCCACAGGTCGGCGCACTGTTGCTGTTCACCGATCCGCTGGCGGATTTCGGCGCTGGCGGCGCGGTTGCGGTCATCATCGGCCAGCCGTTGGCGCAGCAGGCCAAGCTGGTTTTGGGCCTGATCGCGTTCGCTTTGCCGCTGGGGCAGCAAGACCTGCAACTCTTCGGCGCTGATCGTCGGCGCGCCGCTTGCCAGATGGGCGGCCTGTTCGCGCAGTCGTTCATCGTGGAGCGTGCGGGTGCGGGTTTCCTGATCGCGCAGGTCTTGCTGCCGCTGTTCGGCGGCAGCCAGCCAGCCGCTGTCGCGGGCGCTGTGGGCGGCCTCAATGTCGGCCAGCGTCAGGGCGGCGGCGTTCAGCAACCGGTCGCACTGTTCGGTGGCATGGGTCAGATCGGCGGCGGCCTGCTGGCAGGCGGTTTCCAGTGTGCTGAGGCGGGCAGACAGGGCGGCCAGCGCATCCCGGCTGTCAGACAGGGTTTGTTGTGCCTGTTCCATCCGCTGCTGACTGCTGGCCTGAGCACCTTCCATAGCCTGCCGGACCTCGCTGGTCGGACGGCCCTCGAACAGCGGCGCGCGTTCCTGCTGCAGGGCATGGAGGGCTTGCTGTTCCTGCTCCACCCGCTGGCGCTGCTGGGCGTCGCTGGCCTGTGCGGCCTTGTGGTCGCCCTCGGCCCGTTCGCAGGACAAATCCAGTGCTGCCAGCGTCTCGATGGCGGTATCCCGCGCGGTGACGGTACTGTGCCATTGCCCGGCGATCTGCCGGATGCGCTCGGCCAGTCGTTGCGGGGCGGCAAGATCATCGTCCCAACCGGGCAGGACGGCGCAGGGGGCGGCCAGTTTCTGCTGGCTGGCCGCCATGACCTCTGCCGTCTGCTGGCGGTTCTGGCGGCTGGCCTCAAGCGCAGCCTGCAGGCTGATCACCGTCTGTCCGATCCCGGCATGCTGCTGTCGCACCTCATGCTCATGCCCCTGAAGCGTGCTCAGGCGCTGGCGGCTGGCCTGTAGATCAGCTTCGTAGCGCAGCAGGCTTTGCCAGTCAGCCTCCAGCGCGCTCCGTGCCTGTTGGCTGGCCTGCTGTGGTGCGGACAGATCACAGGACGGTGACAGCGCGGCGGGCAACGGCGCGGGCAGCAGGGGGGCCGCCTGTTGCCGCAGCTCAAGCCATTGGGCCGAGGCCTGTTCCTGCTCGTGGCGCAGGGCACGCCGGTCGGCCTGCACCACCGCCAATTGCTGATCGGCGGCGACATGGGCGGCGCGGGCGCTGGCCTGTTGCTGGATCAGCTCTTGCTGCTGTTGGCGCTGGTGGGCGACCTGTTCGCGCAGGGGGGCCAGCACCGGCAGCAGGGCGGCCTGAATCTGCTCGGTGGCGTGCTCGCGGGCGCCGCAGACCGGGCACGGCTCGCCGGGGTGCAGGTGCTGGCGCAGGATGTCGGCCTGCTCGCTGGCGGCGGCTTCGGCGCGGCGGAGGGTCTGTTCGGCGGTCTGGAGCTGGCTGACCAGCCTGCCAAGGGTCTGTGTGCAGTCCTGTTCCTGCTGGCGGGCAGCGTGACCCTCGGCGGTGTGGGCCTGTTCGCGCCGGGCCAATTTGTCATCCTGCTCTGCCCGCGCCGCCGTCGCCGCCAACAGTGCCGCGAGCTGATCCAGCAGGCGGGTGGTTTGCTCCAGATGCTCCCGTTGCCGTTCCAGTTGCGGGCGGTTGAGGCTGGCCAACTGGTGTTCCAGCCGCTGGACCGCCTGCTGTTCCTCGCGCACGGCGGTTTCGGCAGCCTGCAGGCGGTCTGCACTGGCCGCTTGCTCCTGCTGCTGCTGGTGCAAGCGGCTGAGGGCTTCGGCCTCGGCCTGTTCCGCTTTCTGATGCTGGTCATGGGCGGCGCTGTAGCGGGTCAGCTCGTCCAGCCAGCGGTCGGCCTGTTCGGCCAGCAGACGGTGGCCGTGGTGCCGGTCCAGCCAGTCACGCTGGCGGGCCAGATCATCGGCGCATTCAGCCCGCCGGGCCAGCACCGCCTGCCGGTCTTCGTGGCGTTGCATCAGCACGCTGGCACTGGCGGCGGCGGCCTGCATGGCCTGCTGCAGACGGTGGCGGCTATCACTCAGGCGGCTGTCCAGCACACTGGCCTGCTCCAGCACCGGCTGGGCCAGCCGCAAGGATTCGGTGGCGGTGCTGGCCTGCTCGCGGGCCTGCTGCCATGCCGTTTCCGCCTGTTGGCGGGCCTGTTCGGCCTGCTGGTGGGCGGTGCGGGTGGTGGTGATGTCATCCTGCAGGCGGCGGCTGTCGGCCTGACGGCGCTCGACCTCCTGCACCTGCGGGATCAGCGGCAAGGCGCGATGACAGGCGGCGATGCGGTCGCGTTCCGGCTGGCCGAGCTGCTGCTGTTGCTGGACCGTGACCAGTGCCTGTTCGGCCTGCTGCAACCGCTCGGCCAGATCGCGGGCGGTCTGATACCACTGGCTTTCCCGCTGCAACCCTTCGACCGCTTCACTCAACTGCTGAAGCTGCCCGCTGTGCTGCTCCAGCTCCTGCTCCACCGCAGCCCGGCTGTCATCATCCAGCGCGTTGATGCGGTCCAGTTCGGCGCGCAGGGTGGTCAGGCGAATGTCTTCTTCCTTGTTGCGCTCAAAGGTGGCTTTGGAAATTTCCCCATAGATGCGGGTGCCGGTCATCAGCTCCAGCAGGCTGGCGCGCTCGTCCGGCTTGGCGCGCAAAAAGGCGTCAAAGTCGTTTTGTGCCAGCAGGACCGAGCGGCGGAACTGCTGATAATCAAGTCCAACCTTGTCCTGAATGGCGTGCAGGGTTTCCCGCTTGCGGCCAGCAATGACGGTGCCGCTGGACAGGTCGGTGAGCGAGAGTTCTTGTGCTTGTAACGCGCCGTTCGGCTTGTTTCTGGCCCGCCGAACCTTCCAGCTGGCGCAATAGCGACCGCCGTCCCGCCCGCGGAACTCGACTTCGGCAAAGCCTTCGCCGGTGCCATGGCGCAGTGCCGAACGGACATCCGCCCCCGACGGCAGGCGCGGCATCTCGTCATACAGCGCCAGACAGAGGGCATCAAGCAGGGTGCTTTTCCCGGCCCCGGTCGGGCCGGTGATGGCAAACAGACCGGCGTGGGCCAGCGGCTCGGCCTCGAAGTCGATGCTGATTTCCCCCGCCAGACTGGTCAGGTTGCGAATGCGCAGGGCAAGGATTTTCATGCGGGCTCTCCGCCGTGCTCAACCTGTTCCAGAATGCTGCGGAATGCCTCCAGATAGGCGGTGGGAGGATCGTTCTGAAATTTCTGGCGATAGCGCTGGGCAAAAACCTCTTCCGGGTGAACCTGTTCGAGATCGGGCAGGCTGTCGGGAGTGATGGCGGTATCGGAGGCTTCGCCGACCTTGTCGATGCGCGCCAGCCGGACCGCCTTGCCGCTGAGGGCCTCTTCGACGTCGCGGCGCAGGCCGGGTTGCGGGCCGCTGGCGCTGACCGCCAGATGCAGATAGGGCCACAGGCCGCGCGGCAGGACGGGGGTTTGCTCCTTGTCATGGGGCAGGGCACGGATGGCGGCAATCACCTGTTCCACCGGGGCGGTGCCTTGGGCCGGGATGCGCAGGATGTCAACCGGACGCGGAACCGGCAGGGGGGTGATGGTGACATTCTGCGGGCCGTGCAGGTCAACCAGCACCACCTGATGACGATAGGCCCGCTCGCTGACCGACAGCGGAAACGGCGAGCCGGAATAGCGCACCGTCTCTCGGCCGCCGACCCGCTGGGCCTTGTGCAGATGGCCGAGGGCGGCATAGCTGACCGAGGACGGGAAAATATCGACCGGCAGGGCGTGCTGATTGCCGCCCAGAATGCGCCGTTCGGACAGCTCCGACAGCTCGCTGCCGGTCATGTAGCAATGGCCGGTGGCAATCAACGCCTGATCGGCGGTGCAGCGGGCGGCAACGGCGGCGCACAGGTCGGCATAGACCTGTCGCACGCCCCAGATCAGCGGATCGGGGCTGTCGTCGCTGTCGTCCTGTGGCGGCGGGCAGGGCGGCAAATCGGCTTGTCGCAGGAACGGGACAGCGGCGCACCACGCCCGGACGGTGCCATCGGCATTATGCAGCGGCACCGCCACCGCATCGGCATCCAGTTGCCCGTCGGCGGTGCGGCGCAGGCTGCCGACCACTCGCACCCCAAAGGCATCCAGTAGCGGGCCGGGGGCTTCCAGACGACCGGCAGAGTCATGGTTGCCGCCGATCAGCACGATATCCAGCCGGGGCAGCCGCTGCCGGACGGTGGCGATGAACTGGTACAGTTGGCGCTGGGCGCTGATCGGCGGGTTCTGGCTGTCGTAGATGTCACCGGCGACGATCAGGGCATCGACCTGCTGACTGACCAGTGTGTCGGCCAGCCAGTCGAGAAAGGCGGCATGCTCTGCCTCACGCGGGAAGCCGTGGAAGTCCTGACCCAGATGCCAGTCGGAGGTATGAAGAAGACGCACCGTTCCGCCTTTTGCTCAATCCGTGCCGCCCCTTTGTCCCAGCATGTGCGCCAGCAGGCTGCGCAGGCGAGCCGGACGAAGCGGCTTGTTCAGCAAGTGATAGCCGACCTCGCGGATTTCTGCCAGCAAATCAGGCGAGTGATTGGCGGTGATCACCACCGCCGGGATAGGGTGGTCGCACGCCTGCTGGACGGCGACAATGGCATCCAGCCCGACGGCATCATCATCCAGATGATAGTCGGCCAGAATGGCATCGGGGGTTCCGTGCAGGCGGACGACCGCCACCGCATCGGCTTCGCACAGGGCGGCGAGGACCGTACAGCCCCAGCCTTCCAGCAGGGCGCGCATGGCGTCCTGAATGGCGATTTCGTTTTCGACCACCAGAATGCGTGCGCCCTGCAACGAAGCATTTTGCCCACAGGCTGGCACCGGCGGCGGTGGCGGCAGGGGGGTGGCGTGGGTGGTGGGAAGGACGATCCCGAACAGGCTGCCCTTGCCGGGGGTTGATTTCACCACCAGCGGATGGCCGAGCATGCGGGCGATGCGCTTGACGATCGCCAGCCCCAGCCCCATGCCCTTTTCCGCCCGGTCTGACGGGGTATTGAGGCGGCGAAATTCCTCGAAAATCTCGTCAAGCTTGTCTTCGGCGATGCCGTGGCCGGTGTCCCAGACGCCCAGCATGACGGTATTGCCCAGACGGCGGCAGCCAACGACAATCCGCCCGCTCTGGGTGTAGCGCAGGGCGTTGCTGATGAAATTGCGCAGGATGCGGGCCAGCAGGCGCGGGTCACTGTGAACGGTCAACGAGCAGGGAACCGAGCGCAAATCAAGCCCTCGGCTGCGGGCCAGCATCAGATGTTCATTGATCATCGAGTCCATCAGGCTGGCCAGCCCGAAGTCCTTTTCTTCGACGGTCAGCACGCCCGCATCGAGCTTCGAGATATCGAGCAGGGCGGTCAGCAGTTCATCCACCGAGTCCAGCGCCGCCAGCGAGCTTTTCACCAGACTGGCATTGCGCGGGGCCAGACGACGTTCGGACAGGGCGGCAATGAACACCCGGGCTGCGTTCAGCGGTTGCAACAGGTCGTGGCTGGCGGCGGCAAGGAAGCGGGTTTTCGAGACGTTGGCGAGGTCTGCCTCGCCCTTGGCGGCGGCCAGTTCGAGGTTGGCGGTGCTCAGTTCGGCGGTGCGTTCTTCGACCCGTCGTTCAAGGCTTTCCTTGGCCTCGCGCAGTTGCTCGTCGGCCTTGCGTCGCTCGGTGATGTCCTGGATCAGGGCGAAAAAGCCCGGCACGCTGCCGTCGGCGGCAATGTGGGGGACATAGGTGGCCAGCGCATACTGCACGCCCGCCTGTCCCATTGGCATGGTCATCTCGAACACCGAGCCTTCCCCGGCCAGCGCCAGCTCGACATAGTTGGCCCGCAGGTCGTACAGCTCGGCTCCCAGCACGTCGCGCATCGGGCGGCCGTTGATTTCGTCCAGCGGACGACGGAACCATTCCTCGTACACCCGGTTGGTGAAACGATAGATGCACTCCTTGTCAACGTAGGCGATCAGCGCCGGAATGGCGTCGGTTACAAGGCGCATCCGCCGTTCGCTGTCGCGCAGGGCTTCTTCGGACTGTTTGCGCTCGGTGATGTCGGTGTAGGTGGTGATGAAGCCACCATCCGGCATGTGGTTGCGGCGGATTTCCAGAATGCGGCCATCGCCGGTGGTATATTCCAGACAGGCCGGAGCCCCCAGCGGGCGGTGGTCATCATCCTGCAACCGCAGTGTGCCAAGGGAGTCCACCCGGAACTGGGCCTGCATGGCGGCCAGAATCAGGAATTGCCGCAGCGATGTTCCAGCCCAGGCCAGAGTGCCCGGCACCCCCAGCATGTGCAGGAACGGCTGGTTCCAGGTCACCAGCCGGTTGGTGGAATCAAACACCGCCACCCCTTGCGACAGGTTGTCGAGGGTGGCTTGCAGCAGGATGGACTTTTGCGCCAGCTCGCGTTCCCGCCGCCGCCGTTCGCTCAGCTTGATTTCGGTGATGTCGGTGTACAGGCTGACGATGCCGCCATCACGGGTGCGGCGTTCGCTGACCTGCACCCACTGGCCGTTGCGGAACTGGATAACGAACGGCTCGCCGGGCAGGCTGTGGCTGGCCATCCGCCGCTGCAACCAGCTTTCCGGCCCGTTGTCGGGGTCGGCAATGATCCCGGCCCGCATCGCCCGCCGAACCAGTTCGACGAACGGTGTGCCGGGAACCATCCATTGTTCCATGCCGGGCAGCAGCTCGCGGTATTTGCTGTTGGTCAGGGCCAGCCGGTCGTGGGCATCGCACAGCACAAAGCCTTCGTTGATGCTTTCAATGGCTTCACTGAGCAGCTTTTTGGCCTGTTCTTCTTCTTCCTTGGCCAGATGCAGGGCGTGGTTGGTGGCCTCCAGATCGGCCAGCGCCTGTTGCAGTTCTCCGGTGCGCTCACGGACCTTGCTTTCCAGCACGATGGCGGTCTGGAACAGGGAAAAGGCGTTGCCCTGAAAATCCATGCTGCGTTCGACCCGGTTCATCAGAACCTTGTTGATCTTGCGCAGCTTGGCATTTTCCCGCTCCAGCCGGGCGATGGTCTGGTCGGCGGTTTCCGGCAGCGGAGGGGAGGACGGGGCGGGGGAGATCATGCCGGCTCCTCAGCGCAGGTAGGGCGGGCAAGGTGGGAGGCATCGCCGATGGCGACGCCGGTAAAGGTCTGGTTGACATGCATGGCGTGGTACTGCTCGCCATAGGTGGCAAAGCCGATTACATGGTTGTCCTGCATCATTTTGCTGATCAGTGGCTTCAGGCCGTTTTCGTTCATTTCCAGCGAGCGGAAAATGCAGTCAAAGCCCAGAATCAGCCGGGGCGCACCAATGTCGCGGCGCAATCGGGTGAACAGTTGCTCGAGGTTCTCCGCCAGATCGACTCCCTTGGCGACGGTCAGCACGATGCCCTCGTCAATGGCGCAGAAAAAGGTCAGGCTTTCGTCGCTGTTGACCTTTTGAATCGAGCGGACAAAGTTCTGCCCGCCGACCCGCACCACCACCGGGTGGGTGGCAAATACCATCGGCGTCAGCGGAATGCCGTCCATGCCGATGGCGCGGGCATATTCCTGCGCCGCCGGTTCGGCATTGATTTCCCGCACCACCCGCGAAATGGGATCGGCATCGGTCACTACCATTTTCTGCTCTCCGGCAATGAAATGCTCGGTCTTGAACACCCGGAATGGCAGCCGGGTTGCGATCAGGACCATCAGCCCCAGATCGTGATGAAAGGTTCCCTCATACAAGACGTGCGTTTGCTGGAACCGCAAATTATCCCCCGCCGAGCCGCCAAACAGCGGGATTTCCCCCAGCGCGGCATGCAACGAGCTGACCACCGCTTCTTCGCAGCCACACAGGCCATCAATCAGGGTGAAGGCAAACATCCGCTGACGGCTCAGGGCCGGGTCTTGCCGGGCGATATCCTGAACCGCCCGGCGGACCACATCCTGCCCACGGTTGACGGTAAAGGATTTCAGTTCGCCGATCGGGACCGCGGACACCACAAAATTCGGCCCGCCCAGACTGACGCCGGTCACCGCGCCGCTCAGATAGCCCGCAGTGGTGATTTCCCCGGCGGTGGTGCAGCCGATGATCGGGACCGAGGGGCCAAACAGGCGGGTCAGGGCATCGGCCAGCCGGGGCAGGTCGATATCGGCCCGGCTGAACAGGATGACCACCCGCAGGTCTTCCTGAAACAGGCTGGCGTACAGGTCGGCTGCAATCTGCTCGGCATCATCGGACAGCGACAAGGCCGTGCGGATACCCTCCGTAGCGTGAGGCACGACGTACTCTCCCTGTTTCTGTGCTATCCGGCTTTTGTTGTTTCGGGCCGTTTATTGCGAGCCTCAGGATCTGGTTTTGCTGCATTGTCCTTGCGAAAACCGGAGCCCACGTTTCGCACAATGCGGTACCGGGGGATATCAGGCAAGGGACGGTTGTTGCCATACGACTTTTGTCGGAGTGATCAGGTCGGCAATGGCTTTCTGGATCTCACCGCGCGAGGCCGTGCCGGTGCGCAGGGACCAGATTTGCCGTGCGGTTTCGATTTCGACCGTGGGCGGATGGATGACGCCGGGGACGGGACGGATGGCCAGAATATGTTCCAGCGGGATGGCAACCGTTTTGTCCCGCCACAGCAGTGAGCCGATGGTCAGGGTGAGGGTTTGACCATCGCAGGTCCAGCCATCCTGTTTGTGCCAGTAACGCCAATGCAGTGCCCAGACTGTCATCGGCAGCAGAGCCGCCACCAGCAGCCCGAGGGGGCCGCCCCAAAAGGCCCCGACCGGCAAGGCGAACAGCAGGATCAGCCAGCGATCCCGGATGTCCCCCCATCCCGAGCGAAGGGGGATCGCGGGAAAGCGGTGTTGCACCGGGGCCAGCGGCAGGGACAGCCCGAGGGATTGCAGAAGACCAAGTTCGGCGGTGTGCGCGGGCTGCCGCTGCCAGCTCTGGCCGCCGGGGCGTTCGAGCAAAACCGGCAACCCGAGCAGGTCGGCGGCCTGATGCTGAACATGCGGCAGCCCGGCGGACTGGCGGGCGACGGCCAGCGGAACGCTGAGCGACGGGTCATGGCGATGGACCAGCACCACCATCCACCAGCGGTGCGTCCAGCTGTAAAGCGGCAGGTGCCGCTGGACCGAGCCGCTCCAGCGGGCGATCCCCAGATAGTCATCCAGCGGGCAGTCAAGCTGCCTGCCGCACAGAAAAGCGGTTCGCCAGTGCAGGGTGACGCCCTGCGGCGTGGCGTGAATGCGCAGTGAACGGTGGACGTGCTGGTACAGGACAACGGCCAGCCCCAGGGCTGCGAAGACCAGCGCCGCACCGCCGATGGCCGGAAGCCCCAGCAGCCGCCACAGACAGAGCAGCAGGGCGATGGTGCTGGCCGTGGCGACAAACAGCGGCAGCCAGCGCAGGGCAATGGTGCCCCGCAGGCTGCTGTATGGTCCGGCCAGAGTGCTTTCGGCCACAAACGGCGCAATCCGGCTTTGCAGATGGAGGGCCGTCAGCAGGTGGTCAACCTGTTGCCACAGGGTGTCTGCCGTTACCGGACGCAGGGCGTCGGGCAGCGTCCACAGCCAGGGAGGACCGTGATGCGCCATCCGCCTGTGTTACCCCGCATCAACCGCAACCGGTGCGGTAAACAGCCAGCCGCCCCGACCCCGCCAGCCGGGCCTGGACGGATCACGCTGGATGGTCGGGTTGGCATCCTGAAGTCGAAGGCTCATCATCGCCATGCCGAGCGGGATCAGGCTGTCCATGGTGGCGTTGGCAAGGACCAGAAACCGCGCAGGGCAGGGCGTCCGGCTGGCGGCCATCTCGGTCAGGTCGGCAACGGTGGCAATCAGGGCGGTGCGGGATGGATCACTGGCGTTGGTCGACAGCCGGACCGTGTTAAGGTCGCTAAAGTCAGCGCGCTGCTGTTGCGGGATGCGTTCGCTGAACGTTACCTCGCGGATCAACTCGAGCCGTTGTAGTTCCTGAATGGTCTGATAGGTCGCCGCGCGGAATTCCAGCGTGTCGGGGTCGCAGCGTTCATTGCTGCGCGGGTCATGCTGCTGGGCAGCCTGTGCGCACTGCTGCGCCTGTTGAGCGTCTCCCAGCGCATAGTCCAGAAATGTCTGGCGACGGCGGGATTCCGAAAACAGGCTTTGATAGCGTTCATGCCCGGCGCGGGCGATGGCAAGGCAGTCATCCGGGCGGGCAAGGTAATAGCGTGCCTTGTCGAGCAAATCCTGATCATCGTCATAGGTAATCAGGTGCTGGCCATCGGTAAAGTGCTGATCCAGCCCGCTGGCCAGTGCCAGCCGGTCGGTCAGCAGGCAGGCACCGGCAGACAGGGCTTCGAACACCCGCATGTTCAGGTCGCCGTTCAGGCTGCAATTAAAGGTCAGCTGGGCTTTGGCATAGCGTTTGGCCGCGTTGTGGGTGGCATCGGCTCCGGCGCTGACCGGTAATCCCTGCTCGATCAGCAGCTGCAACAACCGGCCCCGGCGGCTGTGCTGGGAGCTGGTCTGGCCGACAAAGACGATGTGCGGCTGCCGCTGCTCGGCAAAGGGAACCCCGAAGTCACGCACATTCAGGTTCAGGTGGCAGGCAACCGGTTCCAGGCCGGCCTTGGCAAACCAGTGCAGATGATGGGGGTCGTGGGTGACCGACAGACGGTGGTAGCGCTCTTCACGGGCATAACGCAGCAGATCGGTAACCGGGGCTGCCCCGTGGTGGGTATCGGCAATCAGCAAGACCGTCGGACAGGGCAGGCTGTCCACATGGCGGGGCACGGAGCCAAACCATGCATCGACCAGCGCCACAAACAGGTCGGGGACAAAATCGGCCGGCAAGGTGCGCAGCACCAGGCGCATGTCAAATTCCTGTCCGGTCCGGCGCGACAGCGGGCGCCCGTCCGGGGTGTCGGCATCGGGGTAATTCGGCCCGATGATTACCTGTTCGGCTGACAAGGGAAGGGGGGGGATGTAGCTGCTATGACCGTGAGTGGCATAAAGGATGCGCATTCTGTGCCTCTGCCTGCCGATACCATATCGGGGATTTGGTATAAGGCAAAACGGCGCACAACCCCACCCTAAAAGAGGGCGTTGTGTGGCAAATCATCGGCGAGCGGAGGAAAGGTCAGTTGGCCGAGGTCGATGGGGGTCAGCGGAGGATCGTTGAAAAAGGAATCCAGCGGTGCCCGTTGCAGGTCATTTTCGATCAGGTTGTTGATACTGATCGCCGACGTCATCAGGTCTTCGGCATTTTCCGGCGTCAGGCCGCTGACCAGACTGCGCAACTGGTTAACATAGCGCAAAAAACTTTCTTTCAGCAGGAACGACTTTCCCACCGGATGTTCCCGGCGGCCAGCGGAAAATTCGGCCTGGGAGCGCAATTCACGGATTTTGTCGAGGGTCATGTTGGCCCCAATGGCCGAAACCCGCCCGCGCAGGTGCCCGAGGCAGTCCTGCAACGACCTGAAAGTCGAAGGGTGCAGCTCGTGTTCGGGAATGGATTCCAGCAATGTCACCAGATTGGACAGCCGTTCCAGATCCCCCATGATGTGATTGCGCAGAATTCGGCGCTCGTCCTCATCGGAACTATGCCGATATTGATCGCGGCGGCGATCAACGGACTTGGCGACGTCATGAATCGACTGAACCACAAACAATGCCTGCCGGTCGGCGGCTTGCAGTGTGGCCTGCTGCGCAGTCATCGCTTACACCCCCTCCTGGAGCAGTGAGCGCAAAAGTGGTTCCGGTTTTGCGCACAACCACTGCGACAAACCAAAGAGTCAGACCAGTGTGCCTGCGTCACATGTAACGCACACCGGTCCAGAGCATTGAGCGAACCCTGGATGCCGACTTCAGCAGGCAACCGGCCTTTCCGCCCGGACCTTGTGGGCTCTGGATCTTTGGATGCCTTCGATCTGTTGGCGTCCTGGACCAAAGATGCCAGCAGGGGGGGTATACCCTGCCAAACGGCGTTTATCTAACAGTATCCGAGCCCGGCTTGATGGGCCACAGTACAGAAGTATGAAGTCGGAACACCTTATAACCATTGGCTTACCTCATTCTTCCTTCTTCACTGTCCCCTATCCGGCCCTTGTTTCGCAACGAAAAACCGCTTCCCGGGACAGTCGGGAAGCGGTTTTGTCGCTGGAAAGAAGTATATCGTCGTAAGCGGGGACGCTCGCCTGCTCAGGCGGAAACCCGCAGCAGCTCGGCGAACTGATGACCGGCGGTGGCATCATCTTCGGTCAGGTCGATGCGGGCAACCGCCGTGGGGTCATTCAGCAGCGCCTGCACCAGAGCCCCGTTCAGGGCATGGCTCGACTTGTATCCGCTGTAGTGACCGATGATCGGCAGGCCCGCCAGCGACAGGTCGCCGATGGCATCCAGAGCCTTGTGACGGACGAATTCGTCGGGGTAGCGCAGGCCGCCTTCGTTGAGGATTTCAGCGCCGTTGACCACCACCGCATTGTCCAGCGATCCCCCCAGCCCCAGGCCCAGAGCCCGCATCTTCGGCAGGTCATCGACCAGACCAAAGGTCCGGGCACGCATCACACTGTCCTTGAAGCTGGCCGGGGTGACGACGATGGTGCAGGACTGACGTCCAATGGCTTCGGCGGCAAAGTCGATTTCAAAATCAACCACCAGACCCTTGCCGGGGATCAGCGAGGCGCGGCTGCCGTTGTGCTCGACCACCACCGGCTTCAGCACTTTCCATGCCTGACGCGGGGCGTCAAGGGTCACGGTACCGGCACATTCGATCAGGAACACGAACGGAGCCGAAGAACCGTCCATCGCCGGGACTTCCGGGCCGTTGATGTCGATCAGGATGTCGTCGATCCCCATCGCGGCCAGCGCGGCCAGCAGGTGTTCGACCGTCCCGACCGTTGCGCCGGTCGCCTCGTCGGCAAGGGTGGTGCACAACTGGGAAATGCGCGCCCGCGACCAGTCGGCGGGGATCACCGCACCCTGTCCGGCAGGATCAGTCCGCCGAAACACCACGCCGGTTCCCGCACTGGCCGGGTTCAGGGTCATCGAAACCTTTTGCCCGCAGTGCAGGCCGATCCCGGAGCAGGAAATGGGGTTTTTAAGGGTCTTGCGCATCATCACTTTGCTGGGCTGGCTGACCGGGGAGGCCGCGAAGGACAGGGGCAGGACATCGGCGCTGGATGCACTGTCCGTCAGGGAAGAAACGGGGCTGTGATACACCATGATCCGACCTCTGCCTATCCAAAGTCTTTGCGAACGGCTGCTTTTCAGCCTAAGCGGAGGACAGATGCTGTCTGCCTTTCCACAGCTACAGTGGTAGCAAGGAACGGGGCAGGGGCCAAATCAATGATTGTTACTGATTGTTACGGGGTTGGCAGGTCTGAAACGTCACTGTTTGCAATAAGGTGTCGGCTTTTCTGGAAGCAGGCAAAACAGGAAAAAAAGAGGGTGTCACCCCAAAGGATGACACCCCGCAAAGGTGGTAACAGGGTACGTAACACGGAATCGCGGCTTTGTGACTGTCCATACGGATGTACCGTCACAAGGCCATCTCTCCCTGACTGTGCCGCTGAGGGCAGCAAGACCTCAGCCGCACAGAGCAGCCTGCCAGTCTGTGGAAAACGGTAGGCACCCCGTTTCCACAGACCAGACAGGTCTGATCAGTTTGCCTGGCGACGGAGGAACGCCGGGATTTCCAGCGCGTCTTCGTCCTGGCGGGACTGGGCAACCGGGCGGTCTGCCGGATTGACGCTCAGGCTGCCGGGGTCGGCAGAGGGCATCGGCGGCGCGACAGGGGCCGGTTGTTCGTCATAGGCATCGTGATGCTCACGAGACGGAGACAGCTTGGCAGCAAGACCTTTCAGGAAACCACCAGCCTGCCGGGGTTCCGGACGGGCCGTATTGGTGATCGGGGTCCGCTGTTCGGCAGCCATCGCCGGACGCGGTTCCGGACGGGCCGGAGTCTGCTGGGCAAAGGCATTCGGGCGGCTCGGCATGTCCAGCAGCGGGGCTGCGGCGGTGGCAACACCGGCCGCCATTCCGCCATCGGTACGACCAACCGGAGCCGCCGGGATGAAGGCATCCGAGGCCTTGCGCGGGTCAGGCATGTCATAGCCTTGCTGCGGGCGCTGCATGGGCGGCTGCATCGGGGCCGACTGGGTCGGGGCCTGCATCGGCGACTGGGCCGGGTAGGCTGCCTGTTGCGGGGCATAGGTCTGCGCCGGAACCTGCGGCACGTAATGGTGGCCGGTGGCCTGCTGCGGAGCCGGGGCTACCGGCTGGGCCGGGGCCTGCTGCGGCAGGGATTGCTGAACGCCGGGTTGGCTGATGGGCTGCTGGTGGACCGGCTGCTGATGGCCAGCAGCCGGATTAGGGCGTTGCTGAACTGCCGGCCCCTGGGGGGCATAAGCCGGGCGCGGGGCGGCGATCGGCGGTTGATTCGGACGGGGCGCGGTGATCGGCTGCTGCACCGGACGGGCCATCTGCTGCATCGGATCGTGGCCCATGACGCCACTGGAGGTGGTCGGGCGGGCCGCAACGGCAGCCCCGGCGGTGATGCCGGTGGCAACCACGGAAACGCGCATCTTGCCCTGCATGTCGGGATCGAAGCACGACCCGAAAATGATGTGGGCTTCGCCTTCCACTTCGTCGCGGATGCGGTTGGCCGCTTCGTCGACTTCGAACAGGGTGATGTCCGGGCCGCCGGTGATGTTGATCAGAACGCCCTTGGCCCCCTTCATGCAGGTATCTTCCAGCAGCGGGTTGGCAATGGCGGCTTCGGCAGCTTCCAGCGCACGACGTTCGCCATCGGCTTCGCCGGTACCCATCATCGCCCGACCCATGTCGGACATCACGGTGCGCACGTCGGCAAAGTCGAGGTTGATCAGGCCGGGCATGATCATCAGGTCGGTGATCGACCGCACGCCAGCATTCAGAACGTTGTCAGCCATGCGGAAGGCATCGGCAAAGGTGGTCTTTTCGTTGGCGACGCGGAACAGGTTCTGGTTCGGGATGATGATCAGGGTATCGACGAACTGCGACAGTTCCTCTATCCCGGCTTCGGCCAACCGCATGCGGTGGGCACCTTCGAACTGGAACGGCTTGGTCACCACGCCAACGGTCAGGATGCCCATTTCGCGCGCGGTGCGGGCGATGATCGGGGCTGCGCCGGTTCCGGTGCCACCGCCCATACCGGCGGTGATGAACACCATGTTGGCGCCCTGGATCTGTTCGGCAATCGATTCGACCGATTCTTCGGCAGCCGCACGCCCGACGTCGGGCTTGGCACCGGCCCCCAGACCCTGGGTGGTGGTGGCCCCCAGCTGGATGCGGCGATCGGTACGGGCAAAGGACAGGGCCTGCGCATCGGTGTTGGCGACGACGAAATCGACGCCTTGCAGGTTGTCGGCAATCATGTTGTTGACGGCATTGCCGCCTGCGCCGCCAACCCCGATCACGGTGATGCAGGGCTTGAGTTGCGGCTCGTCAGGCTGCGGGACATTCAGGTTGATCATTTCGTGTGCCTCCGATTGATCGAATTCGTTGGACCGCGTTTGCTGCATGTAACTGTCTTCTGTATCCTGCGCGGCCACTGCGATCTTGTGATCGTCATTATAAGCGGCCTCGCCGTAGTGGTCTGTCAGCATATCATTGTATTGTTGCGTTTGCTGCAAGACTTCTTCTTTCCCATGGAGCTGTTCGTTGAACGGGCTATTCATCCCAAAAGCTCCTTTAACCAGACGCCAACCCGGGCAAATGCCCCATTCGGGCGTTCTGTATCCTCTTCGGCTTCCCCATCGCGCTGGGTAAGCCCGGTGACAACGTGATCCTGCGTGGCATAGCGCAACAGCCCGGCGCAGGTGGCAAAGGCGGGTCCGCTGACCGCCTCGGGTAACCCCTTGATTCGCCGGGGGCGCCCCAGACGAACCTGTTTGTCGAGGATCAGTTCGGCCATTTCGCGCACGCCCTGCAGCTGACTGGCTCCCCCGGTCAACACCACGCGGCGGCCGGTGGTGTGGAGCATGCGCGCCTCGGTCAGACGGGCGCGGACCAGCTCGAAGGTTTCTTCCAGTCGCGGGCGGATGATGCGAACCAGTTCCGATCGTGGAACTTCGTGGCCTCCCGTTTCCTCTTCGTCTTCTCCTACCAGATGGACGCGGAGCAATTCGTTGGCGTCCTTGGAGCTGGGCAGGACACTGCCCCAGACTGTTTTCAGACGCTCGGCAGATATAACCGGAGTCGATAGCCCTTTGGCTATGTCGTTTGTCACATGTTGGCCACCAATAGCGATACTATCGGCATAAACCGGGTGACCTTCGACGAAATTTGATACCGATGTGGTGCCGCCCCCCATGTCAATGACGGTCACCCCCATCTCTTTTTCGTCATCGACGGTACAGGCCAGCGCCGACGCATACGGAGTCGCAACGCGATCCGAGATATCAAGGTGGCAGCGTTCAATCACGGTTGCCAGATTGCGCAATGGCCCCAGGGCGGCCGAAACCATGTGCAAGCGGACCCCCAGCCGTTCACCGAACATGCCCCGGGGATCAACAATACCATCGCCACCATCAATGGTATAGCTGGTTGGGAGGCAATGTACGATTTCGGTGTCGGAGCCATGGTTATGGTTGCTGCCTGACGACGCCCCCCGCTGCGAGCCGTGCGAGGCATGGCCGTGCAACTGGCGCCCTTGATCCAGCACCCGGCGGACATCGGGGATGCGGACCGGGTGATTGTGGGGAATCGCCACTTCGGCTTCCATGTTGCGCGACAGCAGTGACGGGCCGGAAACGTTGACGATCACACCCTCGATCCGCATGTCGGCCATCTTTTCGGCGTTGTCGACCGCTTCGGCAATCGATGCCTGCAAGGCGGCCATATCGACCACCTGGCCCCCGCGCACGCCACGGGAGCGGTTATGGCCGACCCCCATCACGCGCAGAACCTCATCGTCGTCGAGCTTGGCGATGAAACAGGCCACCTTGGTGGTCCCGACATCCAGCGCGGCGATGGGTTCGTTTTTGCGGTTGCCCCGAGCCACCGATAAAGTCTCCTTGTAGACAAACGGGTGAAAGGATGAGGAAAAGGTATCAGGGAACGAGTTGTGGCGCTTTGGAAAAAATTAAGCAACAGGTGTTATGCATCTTGAGCAGGGCCACGCAAGTGAATTCCGTTTTTCGCGTCGGGATTTCCTGTTGCCGGGCTTTTGGCTGGGGATGGTTGTGGTTGCCGGGCATCCTTTTCCGTGCTCTTTCCCGGATCGTTTGCCTTGGGGTCATTTGTTTTGGGCCTGGCTGGATCAATAGGTCTGGCCTGGCTTTTGTCCTTGCCGGGCACAGTGTTTTTCCCGGGGCTGCCTTCATCGGTGTTTTCAGGTGTCGGGTCAGTGATCTTGCGCACAATCAGCCGGTCCTCCAGCCGCAGATCAATCACCGAAACATCCCGCCCCAGGATATGCTGCTCCCGCTCCAGCTGTGCAAGGCGGGCGAGCGACTCTTCGGCCTGCAACTCCGGCAAACGGACCTGCACGCCATCAGGATCAAAGCCGTCAATCCACAGGTCCCAGCGGCGGGCCCCAAAGCGGACCGCAGCCTTGATGCGCGGGGCCAGTTCCGGCTGGGTGTTCAGCATCGCCAGCAGGTCGCTGGCGGCCTCGGGGGCTCCATCGCCGACCACCACCGGCAGGTGGGAAAAGCGCGAATAGCCGCCTTCGATCACCACCCCGTCAGGGTCAACCAGATGATAGCTTCCATTGGGAGATTGCCACAGGGCAATCGGGGTGCGTTCGATCAGGGTCACGCGAATTTCGTGTGGAAACAGTCGTTCGACCGAGGCGTGCTTGATCCACGGCAGGCTTTCCAGCCGCTGGCGGATGGCTTCGGGGTCCATCGCCAGCATCGGCTGGCCCTGGGTGATCCTGACCGCCTCAAGGACGTCTTCGCTCTGGGTGTAATGGCGGCCACTGACGGTGATGTCAAACAACAGCAGACCGGCTTGCGCGCTGTAGTCGATGACCCGCTGATGCAGGGTTTGCCACAGCGGGTCAACCTTGGCCATTGCCTCGGGAGAGCGTGCGACCGCCGTCACCAGCGACCCGATGGAGCCGACCGCGATGGCGGCCAGAATCAACGGGGCCTTGTCCCGCAGCAGGGCGGGACTGAAGGCATGGTGGATGATGTCGGTCAGACGGTCTCCTAGGTATCGCATTCCGCCGTCTCCACCAGCCAGGTGCACAGGTCAGGGAACGGGATACCCGCCAGGTCGGCCTGTTCCGGCACCAGCGAGGTGCGGGTCATGCCCGGCTGGGTGTTCACTTCCAGAAGATAGATGTCCTTGCCGTCAAAACGCAGATCGGCCCGGCTGATGCCCCGGCATCCCAGCGTCTGGTGGGCCTGAATGGCGACGCGCTGACAGGCGGTATACAGCTCGGGGTCAATCTGCGCTGGCAGGGTATGGACCGAGCCTCCGGCGGCATACTTGGCGTCGTAATCATAGAACGTGCGGTCGGTGTGGATTTCCGTCACCCCCAGCGCATGCCCGTCCATCACTGCCACGGTGAATTCACGGCCCGGGATGTAGGATTCCACCAGCACCTGATCGCCATAGGGCCATTCGCTGTTGGCGAAATAGCGGGCGTTGTCGCTTTCGCGCACGATGGCAACGCCGACGGAAGACCCTTCGTTCAGCGGCTTGACCACATAGGGGCGGCGCATCGGGTCGGCGACCATGATTTCTTCCCGCGTCACCACCTTGCCCTCGGCCACCCGCAGGCCGTGTTCGGCAAACAGGCGGCGGGCTGACGGCTTGTCCATCGCCAGCCCCGAGGCCAACAGGCCGGAGTGGGTGTAGGGAAGGCCCAGAATGTTCAGGATGCCCTGCATGCAGCCGTCTTCGCCATAGCGGCCATGCAGGGCGTTAAACACCGCATCGGGGCCGATTTTCTGCAGGTCACGGACCAGCGTCGGGATGTCGCGCGACACGTCGATGGCCTTGACGGCATAGCCTGCCTGTTCCAGCGCCTGCACGGCGTTGGCACCGGAATTGAGCGAGACTTCCCGCTCGGCAGACAGCCCGCCCAGCAGGACCGCAACCTTGCGGCGGCGGCGGTGAGCCTTGGCGTCGGCGACCAGAGCTTTGGCGGCCTCGTTGTGCGGGGCAGAGGCGCTGACGGTGCTGAACGAGGCGGCGGTCATGGAGTTTGCTCTTTGCTGGAGGACGGGGAGGTCAGGGGGGTGCCGATGCGGCGGATTTCCCACCGCAGGGTGATGCCGCTGTGGGCCAGAACCCGGCGACGGACTTCCTCCCCCAGGGTTTCCAGATCGGCGGCAGTGGCCGAGCCGGTATTGAGCAGGAAATTGCAGTGCTTTTCCGAAACCTGCGCGCCACCGATGGTCAGCCCCCGGCATCCGGCGGCATCAATCACTTCCCAGGCGCGGCAGCCGTCGGGGTTGGCAAAGGTTGATCCGCCGGTGCGGGCGCGGACCGGCTGGCTGTCTTCACGGGCGGCCTTGATGTCGGCCATGCGGGCGTTGATGGCGCTGGCATCGCCGGGGGCCGCCCGCAGGACGGCTCCGGTGAAAATCCAGTCATCGGGCAGACCGCAGTGGCGATAGCTGAGGTCCATCTGGTCCGGGGTCAACTGGTGAACCTGCCCCTGCCGGTCAACGACGGTGGCCGACACCAGCACGTCGCACAGTTCGCGGCCATAGGCTCCGGCATTCATCCGCAGGGCACCGCCGATGGTGCCGGGAATGCCGCTGAGGAATTCCAGACCGCCGAGGGCGGCATCGGCGGCAACCTGTGCCACGTTCAGGTCCAGAGCGGCCGCTCCGACGCTGACCGTATGGTCGGGATTGACGATGATGTCGGTAAAGCCCCGCCCCATGCGCACCACCACCCCGGCGATGCCACCATCCCGCACCAGCAGGTTCGACCCGACACCGATCACCGTCACCGGCACATCGGTCGGGCATCCGGCCAGAAACTGCGCCAGATCGTCGGCGTCGGCGGGCTTGAACAGCACTTCTGCCGGACCGCCAACCTGAAACCAGGTCACCTTGGCCAGATCATAGCCGATGCTCAACCGCCCGCGCACGGCGGGCAGGCGGTCCTGCAGCGGGCTGATGGCGGGGGTGGTCATGCTCAGGCTCCCACCGGCAGGCGCAAGGCGGACAGTTGTTCCGGCAGGCCATTGGCCCAGGCGGTGATGTTTCCCGCCCCCAGACAGACCACCAGATCGCCCGGTTCAGCCAGACCATTGACCACCGCCGCCAGCTCGGCGGGCGAGGACAGGGCAGTCACCGAACGGTGCCCGTGGCGGCGCAGGCCATCAATCAGCGCATCGCGGTTGATGCCCTCGATCGGCGCTTCACCGGCAGCATAAACATCGGCCACCACCACATGGTCGGCATCGTTGAAGCAGGTGCAGAAGCTTTCAAACAGGTCGTGCAGACGGCTGTAGCGGTGCGGCTGAACCACCGCCACCACCCGGCCCTTGCTGGCATGACGGGCCGCTCGCAGCACGGCGGCGATTTCCACCGGGTGATGACCATAGTCATCAATGACGGTGATGCCATCGACTTCGCCGGTTTTGGTAAAGCGCCGCTTGACCCCCGAGAAGCCCGCCAGCGCGGTGCGGATCACCTCGTCGGACAGCTTCAGGCGGGTGGCAACGGCAATGGTGGCCAGCGCGTTCTGGACGTTGTGTTCGCCAAACATCGGCAGGACGATGTTGGCAATCACCCGGCTTTCCTCGCCATAGCGGCCCTGAATTTCAACGTCGAAGCGGGCGCCATCAACCCCGATCTCGACATTGACCGCCCGCACTTCGGCTTGCGGGTTGAATCCGTAGGTGACGATCCGGCGGTCGGTGACGCGGGCGACCAGATTCTGCACTTCCGGGTGGTCGATGCACAGGCAGGCAAAGCCATAAAACGGGATGTTCTGCACAAAGGTCTGAAAGGCGTCGCGCACCTTGTCGAACGAGCCGTAAAATTCCATGTGCTCGGGGTCGATGTTGGTGACGATGCAGGCGGTGGCCGGCAGCTTCATGAAGGTGCCGTCGGACTCGTCGGCCTCGACCACCATCCAGTCACCCTGTCCCAGACGGGCATTGGTGCCATAGGCGTTGATGATGCCGCCGTTGATCACCATCGGGTCCATGTCGGCGGCGGTCAGCAGGGCGGCGACCAGCGAGGTGGTGGTGGTCTTGCCATGGGTGCCCCCAACGGCCACCGCCCACTTCAGGCGCACCAGCTCGGCCAGCATTTCGGCCCGGCGGACCACCGGGATCAGGCGGGCGCGGGCTTCATCGACTTCCGGGTTGCCGCTGTGGATGGCCGACGACACCACCACCACCTTGGCATCGCCCAGATTGTCGGCGCTGTGGCCGATGTGGACGGTGATCCCCTGCGCGCGCAGGCGGTTGACGTTGGCGCTGTCGGACACGTCCGATCCCTGCACCGCATAGCCCATCGAATGGAGAATCTCGGCGATGCCGGACATGCCAATGCCGCCGATCCCCACAAAGTGGATGGTGCCGATATCGAGCGGAATGGTCCTCACGGGCGTGTCTCCTGACGCAAAAGGGTCTCGACGGCATCGGCAAGGCGGGATGCCGCATCGGGAAGGGCAAAGGCTTTGGCGGCGGCCGCAGCAGCCTCCAGCGTTGCCGGTTGGCTTAACAAACCGGCCAGCTGGTCTGCAACCGTTTCCGCACTGAACCGGCTTTGCGGGATCATCCACGCGCCGCCACTGGCTTCCATCGCCTGGGCGTTGGCGGTCTGGTGATCGTCGGCGGCGGACGGCAGCGGGACGAACAGCGCTGGACGGCCAATCACCGCGCATTCGGCCACCGTCGACGAGCCCGCCCGGCCAATCACCAGCGCCGCACGGGCCAGCCGGGCCGGAACGTCATCAAAGAACGATTGTACATCGACGCTCAGGCCACTGTCGGCATAGCTGGCCCGCACCCGCTCCAGGTCTTCCGGGCGGGCCTGCTGGCTGATGCGCAGACGGGCTTGCAGGGCGGCGGGCAGGGCCTTGAAGGCGGCGGGCAGCACGTCACTGAGGACACGCGCCCCCTGACTGCCACCCAGAATCAGGATCTCGAGCGGGGCATCAGCGTCGAGCGATGGATACGGGGTCTCGGCTGCCGCCCGGATGGCAGCGCGTACCGGCATGCCGGTCTTGATCACCTGCTGCGGAGCATCGGTGGTGGCGGCAGGCAGAAAGCGCACCTGATCAAAGCTGGTGGCGATGCGGGTAGCTTTGGCCGAGAACAGGCGGTTGGCACGACCCAGCACCGCGTTCTGTTCGTGCAGCAGGGTCGGAATTGCCAGTTGCCCGGCAGCGGCCACCGCAGGCACCGAGGCATAGCCGCCAAAGCCGACCACCACCGCCGGTGACAGGCGGCGCAGGATGGCACGGGCCTCGATGGTTCCGCGCAGCAGGCGCAGTGCTCCGGCAATCTTGCCCAGCAGGCCGCGCCCGAGCATCTGGGCGGCGGTCACATGGTGGGTGTCGAGACTGCCCAGCACGCCGCTATAGCCCTTGCCGCGCGCATCGGTGATGAACGCCAGCCGGTAGCCACGGGCTTGCAGCTCGGCAGCCAGGCTTTCCGCCGGGAAGACGTGGCCACCAGTGCCACCGGCGGTCAGCACAATCAGCGGCTTCGCCGTGTTCGGGGCTGCGGTGCTGGTGGCCATTTATGACGTCTCCCCAATCGCTGACGACCATCGTTTGCGCGTCAGTGCCAAAATAAAGCCCATGCCAAGGCCCAGCCCCATGATCGACGAGCCACCATAGCTGATGAACGGCAGGGTCATTCCCTTGGTCGGCATCAGGTGCAGGCTCGACGCCATGTTGACCATCGCCTGCGTACCAAACTGCACCAGCAGGCCGCCGGTCGCAATGATCACGAACAGGTTGTTTTCCTCCATCACCCGCGACATGCCGCGAATGACCAGAAAGGCAAACAGGCCGACCACCAGCAGGCAGACCAGCATGCCGAACTCCTCGCCCGCGACGGCAAAGATGAAATCGGTGTGGCTGTCGGGCAGGGCAGCCTTGACCGTGCCTTCGCCGGGGCCGCGTCCGAACAGGCCGCCATCGCGGAATGCCTGCATGGCTTTCTGGATCTGGTAGGTATCGGCCCCTTCCGGGTTCAGAAAGCTGTCCACGCGCTTTTGCACGTGCGGCAGGATGAAATAGGCCCCGACAGCCCCGCACAGGGTGATGGCAACCAGCAGGGCGACCCAGAACAGGTGCAGCCCGGCCAGAAAAAACTGGGCGGCCCACATGGCGGTGACCAGCATGCTCTGCCCCAGGTCGGGCTGGATGATCAGCAGGCCGACCAGCGTCAACCACAGCACCACGGCGATGCGGTAACCAGGGAACCCCGGCGAGGTATGGCGGGCGGAAAACACCCAGCCACTGACCACCGCAAAGCAGGGTTTGGCAAATTCCGACGGCTGGATGGAGACGCCGCCGATGTACAGCCAGCGGGTCGAGCCCTTGATTTCCGACCCCAGTGCCGGAGCCACCACCAGCAGAAGCAAGGTGATGGCAAAGCCGATCAGGCCGACCTTGCGGACGGCCAGCGGCGACAGCATCGACACCCCCAGCATCAGGGCGAGGGCAAACGGCATGGTGAAGAACTGCTTGCGCACAAACATGAACGGGTCGGCATGGATGCGGTCGGCAGCGGCAGGCCCGGCAGCCATCAGCAGGATCATGCCGACGATCACCAGCAAAAAGACCGTTGCCAGCAGCCAGCGGTCAACCGTCCACCACCAGCGCCCAAGGATGCTGGTGTCGGTGCGGGCAAAGGTCAGGTTGCTCATGGTCCCTCCTGCGCGGGCAAGTACCGTCCGGGCAGAGGTCAGGCCGCGGAACCGTCTTCGCCGTCGTCGTCTTCTTCCAGCTCGTGTACGATGTCCATGAACACCTCGCCGCGATGTTCAAAGCTGCGGAACTGGTCAAAGCTGGCGCAGGCCGGCGACAGCAGGACGGTGTCACCGTGGTCGGCCATTTCGTCGGCCTGTTCGACGGCGTTTTCCAGCGTGCCGCTGATGGTGCAGGGCACATTGGCGGCCTTCAGGACTGCTGCGAAGTCATTGGCGGATTCCCCGATCAGGAAGGCATGCTTGATGCGCGGGAACAGCGGGGCCAGCGAGGCAATGCCGCCTTCCTTGGCCTTGCCGCCTGCGATCCACAGAACATCGGTGTAGCAGCCCAGCGCCTTGGATGCCGCATCGGCGTTGGTGGCCTTGCTGTCGTTGATGAAGGCAACATCCTCGATCACCGCCACCAGTTGCTGGCGGTGCGGCAGGCCGGGGAAGCTGCGCAGGGCGTCGAGGATGCGCGGTAGCGAAACACCCCGGCAGCGGCTGGCAGCATAGGCCAGCGCGGCGTTCTGCCAGTTGTGCGCCCCGGGCAGGGTCTTCATTTCGCGCAGGTCGCAGATTTCCTGCGGGCGGCGGCCGGTGGCATCAATCAGCATGCCGTCCTTGACATAGACGCCATTCTCCACCGCACGGGTGACCGATACCGGAATGACCTGCGACCCGCCCTGCCGGATCAGCTCGGCACAGATGCGGGCGCTGTAATCGTCATCGACCCCGATCACCGCATGGGAGGGATACTTCTGGTTCTGGAACAGGCGCCGCTTGGCGGTGACATAGCCGTCCATGCCGCCGTGACGGTCCAGATGATCGGGGGTGATGTTGGTCCACACCGCCACATCCAGTCGCAGCGACGGCACCAGCTCCAGCTGGTACGACGACAGTTCCAGCACATAGGTTCCGGTCATCCCCAGCGTCGGGCTGTCCAGGGCCGGAATGCCGATGTTGCCAGCGGCTTCGGCCTGTTGACCGGCGCTTTTCAGGATGTGGGTGATCAGGGCGGTGGTGGTTGATTTGCCATTGGTGCCGGTGATGCCGACATAGAACGGTTGCGTGTTGGCATCGCACAGCAAATCCACATCGCACACCATCGGCTTGCCCAGACGGGCGGCCAGTTGGGCCAGCGGGTGCGCTTTGGGGTGGGTGTGGGGGATGCCGGGGCTCCAGATCACCCGGTCAACATCGCTCCAGCTGTTTTCGTTCGGCTCGACCACGGTGTATCCGGCCTCGGCGGCCTTTTGCCGGGCGTCGGGGTTGTCATCCCACACCAGAACTTTCGCTCCGTCGGCGCTGAGCGCACGCGCGGCGCTGAGGCCCGATTTTCCAAGGCCGACAATGGCCAGTTTGCGAAGGGCGTAACGGAGGGTGGGAATCATGATGGGGCCCGCCTTGAAGTTCGTTCGGGAAACGGGGAAACCGCCTGTCCCGCAACGACAAACAAAAACAAAAGGTATGGCGTCTGTCTGCGGGGGTGCCGCAGGCGGACGCTAGCGAAGTTTCAGCGTTGACAGGCCAATGATGGCCAGAATGGTGGCAATGATCCAGAACCGGATCACCACTGTACTCTCATGCCAGCCTTTTTTCTCGAAGTGATGGTGGATCGGTGCCATGCGGAACACCCGTTTGCCGGTCAGCTTGAAGCTGGTGACCTGAATGATCACCGACAGGGTTTCCAGCACGAACAGGCCGCCGACGATCACCAGCACGATTTCATGCTTGGTGATCACCGAAATGGCCCCCAGGGCACCGCCCAGCGCCAGCGAGCCGGTATCACCCATGAACACCATCGCCGGCGGAGCATTGAACCACAGGAAGCCAAGCCCGGCCCCGATGATGGCGGCGCACAGGATCGACAGTTCGCCGCTGCCCGGCACATAGTGAATGCCCAGATAGCTGGAATAGACGGCGTTGCCGACCAGATAGGAGATCAGGCCATAGACGGCGGCGGCGATCATCACCGGCACGGTGGCCAGCCCGTCAAGGCCATCGGTCAGGTTGACGGCGTTCGACGCCCCCACCATCACCACCGCGCCGAACGGGATGTAGAACCAGCCGAGGTTCCACATGATGTTCTTGAAAAACGGCACGGTCAGGCCGGTGTCAATCGACGGGTCGGTGGCAATGACGATCCAGTAGGTAGCCAGCCCGGCGATACCGAACTGCACCAGCAGCTTGGCCTTGCCGGAAACGCCCTTGGTGTTGCGCTTGGTGACCTTTTTCAGATCGTCGATCATCCCCAGCCCGCCATAGCCCAGCGTGACCAGCAGCACCGCCCAGACGTAGGGGTTGTCGAGGTCGGCCCACAGCAAGGTGGCAGTCCCGATTGCCAGCAGGATCATCATCCCGCCCATGGTGGGGGTGCCTTTTTTGGTCAGCAGATGGGATTCCGGACCATCTTCGCGGATCGGCTGGCCTTCACGCTGTTTTTTCTTCAGCCAGCGGATGATCCCCGGCCCAAAGATGAACGCCACCAGCAACGCCGTCAGAGCGGCCCCGCCACTGCGAAAGGTCAGATAGCGGAACACGTTCAGCACACTGACGTCGCCGGAGAGTTGTGACAGGTAATAAAGCATCGAACCGGAAATCCCTGTTAGCCGCCGTTGACCTGACGGCGGCTGTCTGCGTTGAAACGGGTGGCCCTGCGGTACGGGGACCGCCGGACCGGAACAGGCATGACGCCTGCCTTATGCTGCCAAAGCCAGCAGGGCGGCGACCACCAGCCCCATCCGGCTGCCAGCCGAGCCCTTGACCATCACCACATCGCCGGGCCGGACGGCGGCGGCCACCAGCGGTGCCAGATCGGCACTGGTGGCGGCATGCTGCCCGCGTACGGCGGCGGGCACTGCGTTGAACAATTGTTCAGACAGTGGCCCGGCGGTAAACACCAGATCGGCCCCGGCGGCCAGAACGGCGGGCGCCATCCCGGCATGCAGGGCCGGGCCAGCGGGGCCCAGTTCCAGCATGTCGCCGACCACCACAATCCGCCGTCCCTGTGTCGTCCCTTGCGAGGTCCCCCCCGATGCCCCCCCCGAGGCCCCCAAGGCGGCCAGCGCGGCGGCCAGTGAGTCCGGGTTGGCGTTATAGGCTTCGTCGATCACCACCAGCGGAGCGCCGCCTGCCGCCAGCGGGACGGTATGGCGTTGCCCACGGCCTTTCGGCGGCTGCATCCCGGCAAGGGATTGGGCCACGGTGGGGAAAATGTCCGAAAAAGAGAGCGCCGGGGCGCACACGGCCTGAACGGCAGCCAGCACCGCCAGACTGTTCATCGCCCAGTGGCGCCCGGCTGCGCCAATGGAATAATGCACCTCACGACCGTCAATCAAGGCCAAAACGGCGGTATGGTCATGACAAATTGTGGCATCGCCAAGGCGGATATCGGCATTGTCCGCACAGCCAAAGCGACGGATGATCAATTGATGCTGACCGGCACGCTCGACCAGCCGGTCGGCACAGGGGGCATCGGTGGGCAGAACCACCACCCCGCCGGGCTGGCAGACCCCGTCGAAAATCTCGGCCTTGGCCTCGGCGATGGCCTCCAGCGAGCCGAGATGCTCGATGTGGGCCGAGGCAATGGTGGTGATCACCGCCACATGCGGGCGGGCGATGGTGGTCAGCGGGCGGATTTCGTCGGGGTGGTTCATCCCCATCTCGATCACCGCATAGGCCATCTGGCGCGGCAGGCGGGCGAGGGTCAACGGAACGCCCCAGTGATTGTTGAAACTGCCGACCGCCGCATGGGTGGGGGCGATGGCCGACAGCACGCGGGCCAGCATTTCCTTGGTCGAGGTCTTGCCGACGCTGCCGGTCACCCCGACCACCCGCCCGCCAAAGCGGTCGCGGCCAGCACGGCCTAGGTCCTGCAAGGCGGTAAAAGTGTCGGTCACCAGCACCAGCCGGGCCGGGTCCACCCCGTCAATCGGACGGTGAACCACCGCCCCGGCGGCTCCGGCGGCCAGCGCAGCGGCCACCCAGTCATGGCCGTCGTGGCTTGGACCGGCAATGGCAATGAACAGGTCGCCAGCGGCCACCGTCCGGCTGTCAATCGACACGCCATGGCAGACGAACTCGCCCGCACACTGGCCGTTGGTAGCGGCGGCAATCTCGCTGGCCGTCCATAGCGGTGACAGGGCGATGATCGCCTTGCGGGCTTCGATGCGGTCATCGAACGGCGTCACCACTCCGGCGACGGTCTGGCCGCTTTCATGGCCCTTACCGGCGATCAGCAGCACGTCGCCGGGCTGCAGATCGGCAACGGCGGTGGCAATCGCCTGATGGCGGTCGCCGATTTCGCGGGCAAAGGGGCATCCGGCCATCACCTCGGCGCGGATGGCCGAGGGGACTTCACTGCGCGGATTGTCATCGGTGACGATCACCTCGTCTGCCAAACGGGCGGCAATCTCTCCCATCACCGGCCGTTTGCCACGGTCGCGGTCACCGCCGCAGCCGAACACCACCACCAGCCGGTTGCGGGCGTGGGGGCGCAGGGCGGTCAGCACCACCTCCAGCGCGTCGGGGGTGTGGGCGTAGTCAACAAACACGCTGGCGCCGTTGTGGCTGCCCACCTGTTCCAGCCGACCGGGGACGCCGGGCAGATGCTCCAGCGCCGCCACCGCAGCGGCCACCGGCGCGCCGCTGGCAATCACCAGCCCCAGAGCGGCCAGCGCGTTGGCAGCCTGAAAGGCTCCGGCCAGCGGCAGGGTCAGGCGGTAATCGCTGCCGAACACCCGCAGGTGCAACTGCTGCCCGTGCGGGGTCGGGGTGCGCTCCAGCAGGCGGATTTCCTCTGCCTGCGTGCCATAGCCGATCACCCGCCGCCCGGCGGCTTCGGTGGCGGCCTTCAGGGCGGCGAACTCGGGGATGTCGGCGTTGAGGACAGCGCTGCCGCCGACTGGCAGGACTTCGGTAAACAGGCGGGTCTTGGCGGCCAGATAGGCGTCCAGTGTCAGGTGGTAATCCAGATGGTCGCGGGTCAGGTTGGTAAAGGCGGCAGCGGTCAGCCGCACGCCATCCAGTCGGAACTGGTCCAGACCGTGGCTGGAGGCTTCCATGCACAGATGCGTCACACCGGCCGCGGCAACGTCGCTGAGGATGCCGTGCAGGTGCACCGGGTCCGGCGTGGTGTGGCTGCCGCCGATGCTGAGCGCGCGCGAGGCCAGCCCCAGCGTGCCAAGGCTGCCCGCGCTGTGTCCCAGATGCTCCCACAGGGCGCGGGTAAAGCAGGCGGTCGAGGTCTTGCCATTGGTGCCGGTGACGGCGGTGATGGTCGCAGGCTGGGCGGGGAAAAAAGCCGCCGCCAGCCGCGACAGGGCCAGCCGGACCGACGGAGTGGCAAGGACAACCACGTCTTCGGGGCAGGCGCAGTCCAGCGGCTGATCATCGTCGGGCACCAGCAGGGCGGTTGCTCCGGCGCTCAGGGCGGCAGGAACAAAGCTGCGGCCATCGCTTTTGGTGCCGGGGATGGCGATGAACAGAAAGCCGCGCTGAACGGCGCGGCTGTCGGCGGTCATCCCGGTGATGGTCGTGGCCTCGGGCGAGCCGTGCAGCACACGAAGCTCGCCGGAGGCGACGAACGGGGCAATCAGGTCAGCGAGCAGGCGCACGGGCTCCCCCAGTGATAAAGGCAATGGATTGGGTGATATTCTTCAGATCGACATTATTCAAGGGGGCATAGGGCTGCATCGCATCCAGACGGGGGAACACCCCCAGCAACGGAGCGATCTGCGAGATGATCTTGCCGGTGGTCGGGGCGGCGTTCCAGCCTGCGGTGGCAAAGCCATAGGTGCTCTTCAGGCCCTTGGGCTCGTCGAGCACGGTCAGCACCACATAGCGCGGGTCATCCAGCGGAAAGGCGGCGGCAAAGGTGGTGCGCAGGTTATGGGTGTCATAGCCGCCATGCTGCGACACTTTTTCCGCCGAACCGGTCTTGCCACCGATCAGATAGCCGGGGACATCGGCCTTTTTCCCGGTGCCTTCGCTGACCACCAGCCGCATCAGATAGCGCATCAGCATCGAGGTTTGCGGGGTGATCACCTGTTTGGGGTCCTGCGGGGTATCGAGCAGCAGGGTCGGTTTGTACAGCCTGCCGCCATTGACCAGCGCCGACACCGCCGTTGCCAGATTGACCGAGGTGACAGCAATGCCGTGGCCGTACGAAATGGTCATCATGGCGATTTCACGCCATTGCGCCGGGATCAGCGGCGGACTGATTTCCGGCAACTCGATCGGCGGGGGACTCAGCATGCCCATCCGGCCGAGAAACTCGCGCTGGTGTTCGCTGCCCAGCGCCATCGCCATGCGGGCCGAACCAATGTTCGACGAATGCACCAGAATTTCAGCCACGTTTTGCGGGCGGGGGATCGGGTGGTCATCGCTGATGGTAAAGCGCGAAATCTTCAGCGGGCGCGAGGTGTCGAACATGTCGGCCACCCGGATCTGGCCGGAATCCAGCGCCATGGCGGTGTTCAGCAGCTTGAAGCTCGAGCCCATTTCGTAAACGCCCAGTGTGGCGCGGTTGAACTGGGAGTCCGCCGGGGAATTGCCGAATTCAGCCGGATCATAGTCGGGTAGCGACACCAGCGCTATCACCTGGCCATTGTTGGCATCCATCACCAGACCAACGCCGCCGACCGCCTGAAAGTCGGTGATGGCGGCCAGCAGGGTATCGCGCACCACCGCCTGCACCCGCAGGTCAAGGGACAGGCGCAACGGTTGCTGGTCATCCTTCAGCCGTTGATCAAACGATCGTTCAATCCCGGCGATGCCGCCGTTGTCCGGGTCGGTTGCCCCCAGCACATGCGATACCATGTGGCCGTGCGGATAGATCCGCCGTTCGCTGTCCTCGAAATAGATGCCGGGGATACCCTGCGCATTGATCGCCGCCTGCAAGCGGGGACTGAGATTGCGTTCAAGGTAAATGAACCGCCGTCCTGACATCAGCTTGCTCAGCACCTCTTCCCGGTTCAGGTCGGGCATCAGGGCCAACAGCTTGGTTGTTGCCTCTTCGGCGTTCAGGATTTTGGTGGAATCAGCGTACAGGTTGACTGTCGGCAGGTTGGTGGCCAGCACCAGCCCGTTACGGTCAACGATCTCGGCCCGCTTGGTATCCAGCGGCACCGTTGCCGACTGGCTGACCGGGGGGCGACGGTCGGTGCTTTTCAGCACCATCAGGTCAAACAGGCGAATGCCGATGGCCAGATAAACCATGGCAAACAGGCTGGCGGCGACCATCATGCGGGTACGGCCGACCTCCAGCGCGAGGCGGGTCGGCTCGTCGACCATCACATCGGGGGCCTTGCGGCGACCGCGGGTGTGCGGGCGGAGTTCCTGACCGGGATAAAGGAACCGCTCTTTCTTGGAAAAGCGGAAACCAATCATCGTTGCGGCCTTGCGCTGACGTATTCCGGGGCGGGCAAGGACGCCGGTGCCCGGCTGCTCTGACTGAGCACCGTGCGGCCCGGTGACGCGCTGCCGCGCATCGGGATGGCATCCATCGGCAGCACCTGATCAGAGGTCATCGGGCGCAGGTCAGGCAAATGACGGGCGGCCAGATCGCGCAGGCGGTCGGGATTGTTGAGGAACGTCCATTCTGCCTGCAGGACGTGGATCGCCGTCTGGTCGGCCTTGATCTTGCGATTGAGGCGCGCCAGCTGGTCTTCCTTGGTCTGCACGTCATGCTTCAGCAGGAACAGACTGATTCCGGCGAGCAGGGCCAGAACGGCCCACAGAATGGTCATGCCTCGAACCATTATGCCTCCTTGCCATCACGCGGAGGCGTCTCAAGCCGCTCGGCAGCCCGCAGTTTCGCCGAGCGGGCGCGCGGGTTGTGGCGGGCCTCGTCGGTGCTGGCGGCAACGGCCTTGCGGGTCAGCAGGGCAAAGGTGGGGGCCGGACCGGCCACTTCTCCGGGCAGCAGGCGCGAACCGCCGCTGCGGTCGTCGGCGCGATCCTTGAGGAAGGCCTTCACTTCCCGGTCTTCGAGGGAATGGAAGCTGACAACGACCAGACGGCCACCCGGGCGCAGAACCCGTTCCGCCGCCTCGAGACAGCGTTGCAGTTCACCGATTTCGTCGTTGACGTAAATGCGCAGGGCCTGAAAGGTGCGGGTGGCCGGATCAATCAGGTCTTTGGGGCTTTTGCGCACCACCCGGCGGATCAGGTTGGCCAGATCAGCGGTGGTGGTAAAGGGGCCAACGCTCTGGCGGTCGGCACAGATGGCGCGGGCAATGCGCCGTGACTGCCGTTCATCGCCATACTGATAGATGATGTTGGCCAGCTCGGTTTCTTCGGTTTCGTTGACCACGTCGGCGGCGCTGCGTCCAGCCAGTTCCATCCGCATGTCCAGCGGCCCCTGGCGCATGAACGAAAACCCGCGGTCGGCCTGATCGATCTGGAACGACGAAACGCCGACATCCAGCACCACGCCGTCAACGAACGGGACATCATGTTCGGCCAGCAGACGGTCGAGGTCGCCAAAGCGTCCGGCAATAAAGCGGAAGCGGTCGGGGAAGTCGGCCTTCACGGCTTCGGCGCGGGGAATGGCCTGCGGGTCGCGGTCAATGCCGATGATTTGCACTTTCGGCATGGCCTGCAACAGGGCGCGGGTATAGCCGCCGCCACCAAAGGTACCATCGACGATCACCAGCCCGTCGCCATCGGGGGCTGACGGCGGAATCAGGGCGGCGACGGATTCCGTCAGCATCACCGGGATATGACTGTAGGAGGGCTGGTGGGTCATGGCTGGTCTCCGGTTTTGGACAGGGTGGGGCGGACCAGCACATTCGGTTTGCGACCGCCGGTGCGGCGCAAGGTAGCAGCAAGCTTTTTCTGGTGATTCCGGGGGGACAGGATCAGGAATTTGCTCCCCAGCCCCCAGAACACGGCGCTATCGCTGATGTCAGCGTGGTCCAGCAGGGCCTGGGGGAGAACGACGCGCCCGTCAGCATCACAGGCGAGTTCGTTGGCCATGCCGAACGTCAGCTCGGTAAACGACTGGTACTCTTCACTATAGATGCCATAGCTGGCGGCGACGGCCTCCTGCATGGCGTGGAGCTGGCCATAGCCCATTCCTTCCAGATAGGGAGGATCGTCGGGTTGATCCGGGTCGGGAAACGACGGGATCGCGACAAAGCCACAGCCATCATCGGAGGACAGATGCTTGCGGAACGACGCCGGAACGGACACGCGCCCTTTCCGGTCGACCTTGTTGTTATGGTTGCCTAGGAAAAGCGGCATCGCTTTCCGGCCTTCCGTTCCGTTGGCACCCTGATGGCAGGGTGCCGCGCTGCACCTGTCCCCGGATGGGGTCCCGTCTTGTCCCGTGGTGCAACCAACCGGTGATTTTTCTCCTGGTCTGGTCTCTGCGCGCCCTAGTGCCTTTCGGGCGCGCGCAACGGTCCTTGATGGGAAAACATGGTATCGCATGGGAACAGATGGGTGTCAATGACACCTCTGCGGAATTACTTGGGAAAGTCCCGCATTGACAAGAAAATGCTCCTGTTTTTGCAATAGATGAGGTTTTTGATATTACTGAATTGATTTTGATGAATTTTACGGTAAGACGCAAGATTTTACCTTAAGTTTGTTCTTCTTTTGTTCATTTTTCTGGCAAGAGAGTGATTGTCTTTTTTCGTCTCTTTTCGTGTGCTAACCCCCAGAGGGGCGGGGCCGATTCTATCGGGAAATGGTGAGCGATTCCTGTGTTGCGCATTTGGAAAAGCAGAGGGGAATCGCGCGATGGATATGTTGATGAAACAGGGGGTATATGAAAAAGGGGCACATTATAAGCCTTTGATTTATGGTAATTATCTCGGCATGTGATGGCTGTCATAGTCAGGGGGGAAATTGCTTGTGTGATGGCGAATATCCCTTTGGGAATGCCGGAAATGTCAAGCTGCGCTCTATGGGGTGTGGGGGGATCGGTGCTGGGGAGATGGATTTCTGTGGGTGTGTTTTTTCGGGGAAAGTATCGCGTGGGTAGTGTTCTGAGGGGTGGGGACGCTTAAAAAGTAATAAGTTTTTTATTGGTATTTGTTTTTTCTGTCTATATTTCATTTTATACTGCGGAATAATATATATTCTATGATTATTTTAGGAAATATATAATATATTGTGTGTATAATTTAGAATTAATGGGTGTTTTTTGAATAAAACGTGCATTATTTTCTTTTGATATCTTGTGAGTTAAAGTGGTTTCTGAGCTTGGTCATTTAATGAAAAGGGCTGTTGTCTCTGCTCTTACACATAAAAAATAGGCCAAATGGCCTATGTCGTGTGGCGTAACAGCCGCAAGGGTGCATATGCTAACGAATGGTTGGGAGGAACAAGCCGCCAGATGGCCTGTAAGCCGGGTTCTGTCCGCATCCATCCGTAAATGGACGCTGGATGGTCATTCATCTGGGACGCCCGTTACCGAACGCCTCTAGCAACCGACCCGGACGGCAGCCCGAAAACCTGCCTGCTTTCTTGCGAAAGCGTGCCGTCCCTATTTGGTTTTGCTCCCGGTGGGGTTTACCGTGCCGCCCTTGTTGCCAAGGTCGCGGTGCGCTCTTACCGCACCCTTTCACCCTTACCAGTCCCGCAGGCCTGGCGGTTTGCTTTCTGTGGCACTTTCCCTAGGGTCGCCCCCGCCGGACGTTATCCGGCACCGTGTTTCCGTGGAGCCCGGACTTTCCTCTCGACCCCGTACGGGGCAAAGCGACCATCCGGCCATCTGGCGGACGGGCACTCTAGAGCATTGTGCGAAAAGTGGGAACCGGTTTTCGCAAAAACAATGCGGCAAACTAAAAAGCAAGGTCATGGAGCGCTGCTCCACACCTCGCCGGGGCCTTGAGGCCCCGGACCCCATTGATTTGATATTGAAAGAAAAAAATGGGGGTTTGGGGGCATCGCACCCAAACGGGTATGGGCGGTAGCCCATCTTTCAGCCAGAATCGTCATGTCCTGTGACGTCCGATTTAACGCACCCTGCTCGTGCCGCATTTTCCGAGTGATTGACCGTAGACGGTCAACTTTAGGATGCTCTAATGGACCGTGCAAGCCATGCAGGGATCAAAGCTGCGCACGATGTGCTGGACCGCCAGCGCGCGGGAGGGGGTGACGTCTGCGGGCAGCGCCAGCCCGTGCAGGGCCTGTTCCAGCGGACCGGGGACGCCCGCCTGATCGCGGGGGGAAAAGTTCCAGGTGGTGGGGGCGATGATCTGGTATTGGGTCAGGCGGTTTTGCCGGATGGCCAGCCAGTGCCCGAGGGCACCACGGGCGGCTTCGGTCAGGCCGATGCCAACCGCATCAGAGGGGAGGGGAGCATCGGTGTAAAAGGCCTGATGCGGGCGGATGGCACGCGCCCATTGTTCCATGGCCGGAATCAGTGCGGCCATTTCCAGAAAGCGGGCCATCACCCGGCTGGCGACGCTGGACCCTTGGCTCCATCCTTGCGCCCGCAGCAACGGATGCCCGGCGATGACCTGCCGTGCCCACGCGCCAGTCTGATGGGGCTTGCCTGCCAGCCGGGGAGCTTTGCTCCAGCTATAGGCGTTGTCCTTGTGTGGATTGGGGCGGTTGTGGCTTTCCCATGGCGGCTGCGGGGGGCCATCCATCCAGCTCGACCCCAGATCTTCGGTCAGCGAGAACAGGGCGATCGAGGTCGGCGGAAAGCCTTGCCCGGCGGGAAACAGGCGGGTTCCATCCGGGTCGGCGTAGGCCCCGAAGGATAAGGGCGGAGCGGTGCAGGCCCCCAACCCTGACAGGTTCAGCGCGGTGCAGAGGTGCAGGAAAAAGCGGAAGTCGCAGCTTTCGGGGGCATCGGCGGCTTGATAGGCCGCCAGGGCATCCGGGGTGGACAGGGCCTGAATCTGTTCCAGCGGGGCAGAAAAGACCTGCTCTTCCAGCCCGCGCCGAACATCGCTGAGGATCGACAGCAGGCGGACCTTGCTGCCAGTGTCGGCGGTGCTGGTGGTGCCGCCCGGCTGAATGGCCAGCGAGTGCGGCCATTTGCCTGCCAGTTGGCCGATCAGGTGCAGAATACGGGCGCGCAGGCGGATCATGGCGGCACTGCGGCGCCCCTGATTGGCCTTGTAGGCGGCAACGGCAAAGTCGTGCCAGCGATGGGAGCGGTAAAAGTCCTGAGCGAAGTCAGGGAGGAAAAACACAAAGCTGTGGGTCAGGTGGTCGGCAAGGTTTTCCGCCGCCTGTAACAGGTTCAGGGCGTGGATGCCATTGGCAGGCGGGGTAATGTCGGCGGCCTGTCGCAGGGCGGCGGCAGCGGCGATGGACTGTGAAACCGAACAGATGCCGCAGACGCGCGGGGCAATGGTCAGGGCATCGAGCGGTGCCCGGCCCAGCAGGATCTGTTCAAAGCCGCGATAGAGGGGGGAGACCACTTCGGCCCGGCTGACCTGCTGGTTGTCAAGAGTCAGGCGAACCTCAAGATCCCCTTCAACCCGGTTGAAGGGGCCGATCACCAGACGTGTGCTCATGGTTGTTGCGCCTCAGTCTTCATGCCGACGGGCCGGGGGACGGGCCGGAGGGATGGTGATGTGGTGGCTGGTGGCATTCTGGCGAACCCGTTCCGGGGTGGCCGACTTTGACAGCGCCGCCAGCGCCAGAAACCACGCCTTGGGCATGTCCACCGGCAGGCCAACCGGAATGCCGGCGACTTTGGCGGTTTCCTGAAACGGGGCAACGGGGTCTTCAAAGCCGGGCATGGTGCAGGCGATGCAGGGGGTTCCGGCATTGGTGCATGATCCGCCGCCGTTCCACTGGCGCAAGGAGCAATCCCCGACCGCCTGCGTTGCCTTGCAGCCGAGGTTTTCCATCAGGCAGCCGCGTTGATGGATGGCCTGCGCACTGGCCTTGAACTCGTAGAATTCATTGCGACCACAGCCATGATGGGCCAGATGGTCGGCAAAAAAGCGCGGGCGGCCAAAATCATCCAGATCCTGCCGACCCAGATCACCCAACGCCAGCGAGGCCAGGGTTTCGCTGATCCAGCCCGGATGCGGGGCGCAGCCGACGACATTGATCACCGGCAGGCCGGACGGGTCATGCCACGATGACGGCAGCAGGCCAGCTCCCCGGTGACTGCCGTGATAGTGCAGGCCCGTCGCCCCGGTGCTGGCACTGTTGGCGGCGGGAATGCCGCCAAAGGCGGCGCAGGAGCCGATGGCGACCACATGGCGGGCGACCGCGCTCAACTGGCGCGCCAGCTCAATGACCGGCAGGCCCAGACCGGCAAAGCGGTGGATGGCGCCGCTGCCGTCGTGGCCCATCATCAGGGCGCCTTCAATACACAGGATGTCGAGCGGCTGGCGTCTGGCAAGGATGGCATCGAGCAGGGCGAGGCAGGTGTCGCCGGTGCTTTCGGACAGGCCGGGATGCCACAACAGGTCGAGGCCGAAATCGTCGAGAATGGCCGCCAGCCCCTTGTCTTCGGCCCCCAGTGCGGCCATCGAACAGCCGCCGCAACTGCCCGCCTGCAACCACAGGACGGTCGGGCGAGCGGGCGTATTGGCAAGGGGTGTCGAGGTCGGTTGGGTCATGACCGCATGGTACTGCCAATGTCGATTGGACGAAAGAGGCGGTCTGTCATGATTCTGGCGGAAAAAAGAGGGGAAAGGCTGCGGAGGCATGCCGCATGAGCCCTTTCCCCTTGAGGTGGTCGAGGGTGTAGTCCGGGAAAAGCGGCAGGACTCCTCATGCCTGCCACACCGCGTGCCAGCATGATGGATGGCTGATGCTGACGCTTTTCACGTCAGGGAGGGAGGGTAGGGCTGTATCCGGGCCTCCCTGTCCCCGGATACGGCATCCCCGTCCCCCGGCGGATGGACGGGGGGCGGGAATCCGGAAACGGGAGGGTCAGGAGGCTGTTCCGGGTGTTTCCAGCCACGCCATCCAGCGACCGAGCGAATCCTGGGTGGTGGCGATGTCGGACCAGCAGTGTAAGACCCTATCGGGGTCGTGGTGGCCCTGGCGGGCAAAATAGTGGAAGATTTCGGCGCGTAATCCCTCTTTGGTTGCGGTCTTGCCCGCAATCCGGGATTTCCAGGCGGCGATCCGTTCCGCGTCCCAGCTCGTGAAGTACATGGACGTTGCCCTCCCCAGGCTTCCCATGGTGTTATCTTCGTTTGTTCAGGTGTGCTCCCTGTGGCAGGCTCGTCCCCTTTTGCCCTCTGTGATGGGGCATTGTGCAAAGGAAACTGTCTCCCGCGAATACCCACAATGCCACAGAGGATAAAGCCTGTCGAATGGTACAAAAGGAGCTGTGTCTGCTCCTGCACAACGTCCCCGCTGCCTGCCGCCGCGTCCTGACGCCGCATGACCGTAAGGTGAAAGAAATCATGAGTGTTGCGACCATCCCGCCCTTGCCGACCCTGGAAGACGTCACCGCTGCGGCCGAGCGGATCAAGGGGGCCATTTCCCGCTCACCGACGGTCGAATCGGTGACGCTGGGACAACTGGTCGGTGCGCGGGTCGCCCTGAAGTTCGAGAACCTGCAATTTACCGCCTCGTTCAAGGAACGCGGGGCGCTCAACCGTCTGCTGTGCCTGCCGCCCGAGGCGCAAAAGGCCGGGGTGATCGCCATGAGCGCCGGGAACCATGCGCAAGGGGTGGCGTATCATGCCCAGCGGCTGGGGATTCCGGCAACCATCGTGATGCCGCGCGGCACGCCGTTCGTGAAGGTCGAGCACACCGAGCATTTCGGGGCCACCGTCCTGCTGGAAGGTGACAGTCTGGCGGAATCCTTTGCCCATGCGCTGGCGGTGGGGGCAGAACAGGGGCTGACCTTTGTCCATCCCTATGACGATCCTCTGGTGATCGCCGGGCAGGGGACGGCGGCGCTGGAGATGCTGGAAGACACTCCGTGGCCGCTGGATGTGGTGGTGGTGCCGATTGGCGGTGGCGGGCTGATTTCCGGCATGGCAACGGCCATCAAGGCCCTGTCGCCGCAGACCGAAGTGATCGGAGTCCAGACGGCCCTGTATCCGTCGATGCCCTGCGCCCTGCGTGGGGATGATGATGCGCTGATGGTCGGCGGCGCGACCATTGCCGAAGGCATCGCGGTCAAGCAGGCGGGCAAGCTGACGCGCGAGGTGGTCCGCCAGCGGGTTGATGACATCGTGCTGGTGGACGAAGACCATCTGGAGCGGGCGATCGTCACCCTGCTGTCGATTGAAAAGACGGTGGTCGAAGGTGCCGGGGCGGCGGCTCTGGCGGCGGTTCTGAGTGATCCGCAGCGGTTTGCCGGTCGTTCGGTCGGACTGGTGCTGTCGGGCGGCAACATTGACCAGCGCTTGCTGGCCAGTGTGATCCTGCGGGATCTGGTGCGCGGGGGACGTCTGGCCCGCCTGCAGGTCCGCATTCCCGATCAGCCGGGGGCTTTGGCGCGCATTACGGCGCTGATTGCCAAGGCAGGCGGCAACATTGTTGATGTGGCCCACCAGCGGGTGTTCAGCACCCTGCCTGCCAAGGAAACCAGTCTGGAGGTCGCGGTGGAAACGATGGATGCCCGCCGCCTGCGCGAACTGATCGCCGCCTTGCGGGCCGCCGGCTATACCGTCGAAATTCTCGATGGCCGGGTTCAGGAAGACTGAGGCCCTTTGCAGGCGTTGAGGGACGGCGTTGGCTCTGGCGGCATGGTGGTGTTGTCCGGCAGGGTAAAAGAAATCGTCGTCCCGACGTCGGGCGTGCTGTCCAGCCGGATCGTGCCGCCGTGGTGGGTAATGATTTTGGCGCACATCGCCAGACCCATCCCGGTGCCTTCGGCGGTGCTGTTGGTGTGCAGGCGCTGGAACAGGCGAAAGGCGTTCTTCTGCATGGCCGGTTCGATGCCGATGCCATTGTCGGCGACGCTGATCACCCAGTGATCCTGTTCGTGATGGCCGCTGATGGTGATTTTGGCGGGCTTGTCCACCGGCCCGTATTTGATGGCGTTATCAATCAGGTTCTGGAATACCCGTACCATCTGGCTGTTTTCAACCACCACGGTGGGCAGGTCCTGAACGGTAATATCCGCCCGGCTTTCGGCAATGCGCAGGGACAGGTTATCGCAGGCCGCCTGCACGCTGTCGCGTAACGCTGTCGGGCGCATGGCCTGTTCCAGTCGGCCCACGCGGGAATATTCCAGCAGGTCGGCAATCATGTGCTGCATGCGGGTGGCGCCATCGACGGCAAAATCGAGGAACTCCTGCCCGTCGGTTGGCAAGAGGGCGCGGTAGCGCCGCCGCAGCAGGTCAATAAAGCCGGCGATCATCCGCAACGGCTGTTGCAGATCGTGCGAGGCGGCATAGGCAAACTGTTCGAGGTCCTGATTCGAGGCGTGCAGGCGACCTCGTTCCTGTTCCAGCTCGTGCTTCAGTGCCTCCAGTGACTGGACCTTGTCTTCCAGATCACGGGTATGGATGACCAGATGGCCGTGCAGCGGGCGCAGTAAAAGGACCAGCAACACGCCGCCGACCAGCAGAATGGCGACCATCGCCAGGGCCACCCGGGTCAGGGATTGGGTCAGGTCGCCGTACAGAATGTGATTGTCGGCAGCAATCACCATCTGCCACCCCTGATCATCAAGACGCGGCGCCACCGGGCCACTGGCCAGAGTCTGCTGGTCAAGGCTGCTTTCGACCCAGACGCTGGAGGATGGGGCGGGAAAGGGCAGGGAATCGAGCGGCTGCAACAGGTGCTGGTCTACCTGGAACCAGCGCTGGCCGCCGTCATGGGCCGGGATGGCCAGATACATGCTCAGGCCCAGTGTGCTGGCATCATCCTGATGCAACAGGGCTGCCAGCGGGCGGCTGTCAAAAACCAGCAGGTCATAGCCGATGACATCGCCGGTTGGGGCCAGAATGCGGGAAATGGACAGAAAATTCATCGGTCCATTGCCGTACAATGGCATCAACAGGGTTGTTTGAGTCATCGCCTGCCCGATCGGCAGGATGTGGGCCGGAGCCAGATCGGCGGAGATGGTTGGGGTATCGCCCAGAACACTGACGATATCCCCTTGTGCCGTCAGGCGGACCAGAGCGAGCAGGCTGGAACTGGAACTGAGGGCATCCTGCAGACGCGGAGTGGTAAAGGCCCGCAACTCGGCAAGGCTGCTGCGGCCTTGCTGATGGTCCAGCAGGGCCTGCCGGATGGCCGACCGGCTGCTGACCTGACGGCTGAGGTCGTGCAGCGAGTCCTTATAGTGGCGGATGCTGGCGCTGTGCAGGGTGTGCAGGTGGTGCAGGGACTGGCGGGCATTGTCTTGCAGGGCGCTTGCCAGCGGCAAGAACCCTGCCACGGATACCAGCAGACCGGTCAGCAACAGGGACAGCAGGGCAAACAGCAGAACCCGCCGTTGCACGGCCTCGATGGGCAGCGATGTCATGCGCGGTGTGTCCCTGCCTGTCAGGTGAAAAAGCGCAAGATATTAGCACGTCTTAATACTGTGCGTGACGCTTTTTTGTCAGGTGCAGGCTTATGGTATCAGCAGGCGGGACAAATCCAGACCGGCAAAAGTCATGCCGCCTGCAGCAATCAACAGCAGCAGAATACCGGAAATTCTCAGCATGGTTTGATGGGCCGACGGCTTGAGGGCCTTGCTGATCACCAGATAGATCAGCATCAGGGTGGCGAAATCCAGCAGTACCCATGCACCGGTCAGGATGGCCAGACTGTGGTTGGTATTCGGAGTGACGCCGAGAAACTGCGGAAAGAACGACGCGAAAAAGATGATGTCCTTGGGGTTGGAAATCGCCATCACGAACCCCTTGGTGAAGCCTCCGACGCGCGGGGCAAACACCATCCCGTTTTCGGTCCGTGCCGAGCGCAGGATACCCCAGCCGGTCATCCCGATATAGCAGGCTCCGGCCAGCTTCAGCAGGCTGAAGGCCGTTTCGTTGATGGCAAAAAGCCCCTTGATGACCAGTGCCGAGGCCAGAATCAGCACCAGTGAGGCGATGTTGGTGCCGAAAATGGTTCGCAATGCCTGCCATGGACCGCCAGCCAGCCCGGCACCGGTGGTCAGGATGGCGACCGGGCCGGGAATGGCGATCATGGTGATGACGCTCAGCACGTACAGGCCAAGGGTTCCGAAGTGCAGATCCATGGGGGAGGAGCCTTAGCGGGGGATTACAGGGCGACCGGGATGCACAGCTCATACAGCCACTCTTCCGGTGGGGTCGAGCGGGGATTGGTGTGAAAGGTACACCGCCAGCCGGGTTGCAAGGGGTGCGACGCGGCGATCCTCATACGGGCGAGGGTGGCGCTGGCCGCCTGCCACGGGCCGTTGCCCTGCTGGGTGATCCCGTCCTGCGCTGGCAGCGACAGGGCCGACAGGGGAGGATTGACGGTAACACCATCGCGGACGGCAATGCCGCAGAACAGGGCGCCGCTCTCATCACGGACCACCACCACTTTGCCGCTGTCGCTGGCGGTCAGCGACGGACGCCACAGTCCTTGCAGGGCGGCAAAGGTGGTGACGCGCGGCAAGGTTTCGTCGCACAGCGCCTCCAGCGGGCCGTCATGGGGCAATCCGGCCAGATGCAGGGCGGGCTGGGCGGCGAGGATCGGCAAGGAGGCAGCGGACATGGCAGGCTCGTTGGCAATATCAGTGAAACCCGAACAATGGGCCTGTTCGTTGCGGTTGACAACCCGCGTTTCCCGGCTATAGTGCGCCCTCTCATTTCCGAGAATGTGGGTAGGGGTGCCAGAGTGCGACCTCGACCCCGCCGCCTTTCTGCCCGGCAGAAGGGGCCGGACTATCGGGACACAAACAACAGACAGATAAGGGTTACTCCTATGTCGAAGCGCATTGCAGCGAAGTACAAAATTGACCGCCGTTTGGGCGTCAACCTGTGGGGCCGTGCCAAGTCCCCGATCAACAAGCGTGAATATGGTCCGGGCCAGCATGGTCAGCGCCGCAAGAAGCCGTCCGATTTCGGCACCCAGCTCCGCGCCAAGCAGAAGCTGAAGGGCTACTACGGCAACATCTCGGAAAAGCAGTTCCGCAAGTACTTCGATGAAGCGTCTCGTTGCAAGGGTGACACCTCCGAGAACCTGATCGGCCTGCTGGAGCGTCGTCTGGACGCCGTCCTGTACCGCATGAAGCTGGTGCCGACCGTGTTCGCCTCGCGTCAGTTCATCAACCACGGCCACGTGCTGGTGAACGGCAAGCGCGTCAACATTGCTTCCTACATCGTCAAGGAAGGCGACGAAGTCTCCGTCCGTGAGCGTTCGAAGCAGCTGGCGATCGTTCTGGAAGCCGTGTCGCTGAACGAACGCGATGTGCCCGATTACATCGAAGTCGATCACAAGGAGCTGAAGGGCCGCTTTGTGCGTATCCCGAAGCTGGCCGACGTGCCGTACCCGGTTCAGATGGAACCGAACCTGGTGGTCGAATTCTACTCGCGTTAAGTCGCGGGTTGATCCCCGGTTTTGCAAAGGGCCGCTCTGGATATCCAGAGCGGCCCTTTCGCATTTGGTTATGCCAGACGGGCGGCCTGCAAGCTGTCCTGCCGACCGAGATCGGCCCGGTGGGCGGCCAGCCAGCCCTCGGCGCTCTGATAGCCCAGATCGTGCAGGTAACAGAGAAACTCCCACTCGGTGTTGATCTTCGACGAGGCCGAGAGCTGATGGAACTCGGCATCGGCATCAATGCGGTGCAGCCGCATCCGGCGATAGGGGCCTTCTTTCAGCAGACCGCCGTCAATCAGGCTGTTGATCTGTTGCAGGCTGTGCAGTTCATGCTGCAGGCTGGCGTTAAAGGTGATCTCGTTCAGCCGGTTAAAGATGTCGCGGGCGGTGCGCGGCGTGCCGTCACGCCGGGGCGGGTTGATCGGCACCAGCAGCAGGTCACGGGTATTGCTGTGCCGGATCAGGGGCGAGAGCGGCGGGTTGCTGACATAGCCGCCGTCCCAGTGCGGGATGCCATCAATCTCCACCGCCTGAAACAGGAACGGCAGGCACGCCGAGGCCATCACGTGCTGAACGTCAATCTCCGGGGTGGAAAAGACGCTGGCGGTGCCGGTATGCACATTGGTGGCGGCAATGTGGAGCTTGATCTGATCCTGCTGACGCAGGGCATCAAAGTCCACCAGTGACAGGAGCGTTTCCCGCAGCGGGTTCAGCCCCAACGGGTTGGTCTGATAGGGGGACACGAACTGGCGGGCGACATCCATCAGCGCCAGCCACGGCGAATTGTCGAGGCTCCAGCCGCCGTCCAGCCGATCAATCCAGCTGCGCCGAAAGGGCGTCAAGGCCCCGGCCTGCGCGATCTTTTGCCAGAAAGCCGCCAGCAGGGCGCGGGCCTGTGGCCGCCCGCCGTCAATCAGCCCATAGGCGACGATCACCGCATTCATTGCCCCGGCGGAGGTGCCTGACAGTGAGTCAAAGCGCAGGGCCGGGTCTTCCAGCAGGCGATCAAGCACCCCCCAGGTAAAAGCCCCGTGAGCACCGCCGCCTTGCAGGGCGAGGGCCAGCGGCAGATCTTCCTGCTGCCGCAGCGGTGCGGGGTTGCGGGGACGGGGCTGCGGTCGCGGCTGGGGGCGGGTTTGGGGGCGAGGCCGGGCAGGCCGTGCCGGACGAGTGGGCGGAGACGGCGCGGGAGCCTCGACGGCGGGCGGCACAAACGCGACCGGTGGAAGAGGAAGCAGCACAGGCGCAGTCGGTGGCAAGGCTGCCTCGGGCGGAGGCAGCAGCACGGCGAGCGGTGGGGGTGCCGACGGGCGAGGACCGAAGAGTTTGCCCAGCCAGCGCCGCCAGCGCGGCGGGGGCGGGGCCTCATCGGAAAGGAGCGGCGACATGGAGGAAATCCTTATGTTGCACTGCACCCTAAAAAGGTCGGCCCTTTCCCCGCCGCTGTCAAGGACTCCCCGCCGATCACCCTGCGCCCCTTGCCGAAAAAGCCCTTGACCCCCACCGTAAACTTTTGTATCACCCCACACCCAGAGCAGCGCGCGTTAAATATGACGCAAGCGCGCTGGTCTGGGCTTTAGGCATGTCGCAGTGATAACACGCAAAACCGGAACCACTTTTGCGCTCACTGCTCTCAGCGCCGTGTGGCGGAGTAGCTCAGCTGGTTAGAGCAGCGGAATCATAATCCGCGTGTCGGGGGTTCGAGTCCCTCCTCCGCTACCATCCTTGCCCCTGATGGCAAGCGGGTACCTTCGGCGGGTACCACGAAAATACCGACATGGCACATATGTTTTTCACTCGACCGGCGTGCGTTAAATCTGACGCAGGCATGCTGGTCTAACCTTTTGGTGTGCCGCATTGTTTTTGCGAAAACCGGTTCCCACTTTTCGCACAATGCTCTCGCCTGTACCAGTGTGGCTTTTTGGGCCGCCTGCAGTCACTGTGTCTGCGCTTTTGACTGCTTGAGGTTGTTTGTTTACATTCATTTCTACTATTACTCTTTTAAGTTGTATACGTTTTAATAACACTCTGACGGTATGATTGGCGTGGGTGTCCCCCCTTCCGCAGCGACTGGAGAAACCTATGTCGGACATGCTGCTCAGAAAAGAGCAAATCGAGCGGGCGCTAACTGACCTCCCCCCGGTGGCGGGAGAGAGCTTTGCGCGTGACCTGGTGAAACATCTGTCGGTCCGTGGGACGACAATCACGCTGGTACTGGATGTACCGGTGGATCAGCGTCGCCGCTTTGATGGTGTGCGGGCGCAGGTTGAACAGACCTTGCAAGCCCTCAATCCCGCAGGCTCGAACGTGGTTTCGTTCACTGCCGACCGCCCGGACGGGCCGGTGTCAACCGGGGTACACGACAAGTTCAACATGGATGGCCACAAGCTGATGTGGCACCTTGACCGGGTGTCGGCCTGGCAGAAGGGCGAGCGCATTGCGCCGCTGCATCTGGATATGGGGATTTCGTCCGGCTGCAACATGGCCTGCAACTATTGTTATGGCGTGATTCAGGGCCGTTCGGGCTATGGGACGGACCGCAAGGGCAAAACCAACATGCCGCGCGAAGCTGTAATGCGCACCTTCCGCGAGGCGAAAGAGGTTGGTGTCCGCTCGATTGCCCTGATCGGCGAGGGCGAAAACACCCTCCATCCCGACCTCTATGACCTGCTGGACTATGGCCGCGAGATCGACCTTGACCTGTCGCTGGCCACCAACGGCATCCGCATCGACCACGACCGTCTGGATTCGCTGCTGACCGGGCTGACCTGGTGCCGGATCAACATCTCGGCGGCGACTGAAGAGTCGTTCCAGCGCATCCACAACGTTCCCCAGTTCCACCGCGTGCTGAAAAACGTCGAAGCAATGGTGGCCCGCAAGCAGAGCCATGGTCATCAGTGCACCATCGGCCTGCAAATGGTGGTCACCCGCGACAACGTGGACGACATTGTCCCGTTGGCCAGGCTGGGCCGTGAGCTGGGCGTTGACTATCTGGTGGTCAAGGCCTGTTCGGATACCTATGACGGGCGGCTGGATGCACCGCAGAGCGAATACCGTTCGATGGAATCGACCCTGCGCGAAGCCGAAAGTTATTCGACCGACAGCTACACCGTGTCGATCAAATGGCAAAAGCTGAATAATGCCGGCTGGAAAGACTATGATGTCTGCTATGGCACCCAGTTCATTCTGGGGGTCAGTGGCGACGGGCGGGTGTTCCCCTGTGGGCACTGGTTCGATAACCGTGCCGACGAGTTCCTGATGGGCAACGTGGTCGAGCAGTCGTTCCGCGAGATCGTCGAAAGCGAACGCTATTGGCAGGTACAGGAAAAAATCCGCCGGGTGAACGTCAATCACGATTGTGAAAGCAACTGCAGACAGCATTATATCAATAATTTCCTGTGGGGCATCGCCCAGACACCGCCGCACAGGAATTTTGTCTGATCGCTGCCTCGTAGGCGTTTGCCAAAGGACCGGCAATGCATATTTTGCTTTTTGGTGGAACGGGCTGTGTTGGCACAGCCCTGGATGATGTGTGCGCGCAGGCCGGGGTTCGTCTGACCGCCCCCGGGCGGGAACAGGTCGATGTGACCAACCAGCGCCAGCTTCAGGATTGCGTGCGCGACACGCGCGCCAATGTGGTGGTTGACTGCACCGCACTGGTGGGCATCAATCCGTGCGAACAACACCCGGAGACGGCGTTCCTGATGCACGCGGTCAAGACCCACTGGCTGCTGACCGCCTCGCGCGATGTCGGGTCGGCGTTTGTCTTTACCAGCAGCCATGCGGTGTTTGATGGCTGTTCCGACCAGCCCTATGACGAAACCAGCCCGCCACGGGCGACTTCGGCCTATGCTGCGTCCAAGCTGGCCGGGGAGCAGATGACGCTGGCCCTGCATCCTCGGGGCTATGTGGTGCGCTTTCCGACCCTGTTTGGCCGTCGGCGCAATCAGGCGCTGGGCTTTGTTGACAAGATGGCGGTGATGCTGTTGCAGGGCAAAAGCCCGACGGTCGCCGCCGACAAGATCGACAGCCCGACCTATGCCCTTGATGCCGCCGGAGCCTTGCTGGAGACGCTCGGGCAGGGGACGCCGGGGCTGTATCACCTGTGCAATGCCGGGCAGACCAGCTACCACGGACTGATTTGCCGCCTGCGTGACCGGTTGGGGTTGTCGCAGGAGATCGGCGCGGGCAAGGACGCCGACTTCCCGGCGCTGGCCCCCAAGCCGCTGCGCACGGCGATGGTGTCGCTGCGCCGCCCGCCGCTGCGTCGGTGGGAGGATGCTCTGGATGACTGGATTGCCACCGACCGAACCGCCTTGCAGGAGTTAGCACGATGACTGTCGCCTCTTCCCACCCTTGCGGCGCCTGTGGCGCCAGCGGCCTGCAACGGGCGTTCGATTTGCCGGCCTTTCCGCTGACCGGCATTTTCGTCCCGCATGGCACCCCGGCCCGCGACGATGACCTGTTCGATCAGGCGGTGGACCTCTGCCCCGCCTGCGGTCACATGCAACTGGTGACCCGCGTGCCGCCCTCGCGGCTGTACGGTCAGGGCTATGCCAACCGCTCGGCCAACTGCCATGCCACCAGCGGGGCCAGTGCCTTTCTGATGAACTGGCTGGACCGCCTGCTGGACGGACGCAAGGCCGGCTGCCTGCTGGAAATCGGCTGCAACGACCTGACCATGCTGCGGGTGGCGGCCAGCCGGGCGAAGCAGGCGGTGGGGATTGATCCGGTGTGGCTGGATACGCCGCTGCCTGCCGATCTGCCGGACGGGCTGAGCATCATCGGCAACTTTATCGAAAACGTCGATTTCGCTGCCGACCTGCCAGCGGCCCCGGATGTCATCTTCTCGACCCACAATCTGGAGCACATCACCTTTCCGCAGCAGCAGTTTGCCCGTCTGCTGGACAGTGCCGCTCCCGGTGCCCTGCTGGTGATCGAAGTCCCCGACAGTGACGCGATGGTCCGCAAGGGGCGCTTTGATCAGGTGTTCCACCAGCACGTCCATTACTTTGGCCTGTCGAGCTTCCTGGCCTTTTTCGAGGCCATCGGCGCCGAGTACGTCACCCATGCCTATGACCGCCACAACTGGGGCGGCAGCCTGCTGATCGTCGCCCGCAAGCCCGGTGGCGCGCCCCTGCCTGCCGGGATCGCCCAGCCGCGCCCGCAGCTGGTTCCGGCGTTCACCACCGCACAGGTGGCGCAGCGTTTCGGCGCCTTTCAGCGGCGGATGGCTGATTTCATGGATGTGCTGAACGACTTTGACGGCCCGCTGTATGGCTATGGTGCCGGGCAGATGGTGCCGTCGGTGGCCTATCATCTGGCCTCGGACCTGTCCTGCCTGACCGCTATTCTGGACGATAGCGCCGACCGCCACGGCCTCAGCTATCCGCGCCCGGCGGTGCCGATTGCTGCCCCCGGTTCGGTCGATCTGGCCGAGGCCGGGGTGGTGATTCTGGCGCTGGACGGGGTGCGCCCGATCATGAACCGCCTGCGCGATCTGCGGCCACGGCAGATTTTCATCCCGATCTTTGCGGTGTAACGGGGAATCCAAGGAATGCAGGCGATGGGCAGCCCCTCTCTTTTCCTCGACGGCACAACGATTCTGCTGCTGGGTGGCAGCCGCTTTTTCGGGCGGACCATCCTCTCCGAGCTGTTGGCCAGCGGGGCACGGGTGGTGCGGCTGACGCGCGGGCTGCGCGATCAGGACCATCCGCCGCAGCACCCCAACCTGATTTGCCTGCACGGCGACCGCAATGATGCGGCGCTGCTGGCCGACATCCGCGACCGCTATCGCCCGCGGATGGTGGTGGACAACATCCTGTACCATCCCGATGGTGCGCGGATGATGGAAACGGTGTTCGCTGGCGCCTGTGACCTGCTGCTGTTCACCTCGACGGTGATGAGCTACCTCAACGCCACCCTCAGTGGCGTTTCCTTGCGTGAAGAGCAATGGGAGCGCAGTGTCCACGCCGAGGGGATGGAAGCGATCTATGGCGATGGTGAAATCGTCTATGGTCAGAACAAGCGCCAGTGCGAAGACATCCTCAGTCACAGCAAGACGCTGCCCTCGCTGATCCTGCGCCTGCACAACGTGGCGGGCGAGGATGACTTTTCCGGCAAGTCGTCGCTGATCCCGCGCGCCCTGTGGCAGGCGGCACGGGCCGGACGACCGCTGTATCTGCGCGGTACGCCCGACCACAGCTATCAACAGGTGTGGGCGGGGGACATGGGGCGGGTGGTTTGCGGGCTGCTGCGGCGGTTTGTCGAGCAGGGCCGGACCGGGCTGGCCGATGCCTATAACGTCGCCCTGCCGCCGATCCGGTTGGGGGACTATGTTGCCATGCTGCTGGCGGGCATGGATACTCCGCCCGAAATCCGCTGGGTTGGCGAGGGCATCGACCGCGACAATCCGAACATCCTTTCTCCCTATCCGCGCAATGTCCGTCTTGATCCGGCGCGGCTGGTGCGTGATCTGGCCCCGGTGGCGTTGACCCCCTATGCCGACTGGCTACCGTTGCTGATGAGCGAAGCCGCCCGGCTTGAGGAGGGTGGATGAACCAGCCACTCGCCTGCCTGATCGGAGCCGACCTGCCGCTGGGCGACGTGATCCGCGCCCTCGACCTGCTGGTGCGGGCTGGAGTGGCCTCGGCAGCCTCGCCGGTGCGTTGCTTTGTGCCGCCGGAGCGGATGCCGCTGTGTGCCCCGTGGGGGGAGGCGTTCACGGTCGCCCCCGTTGAGGAGGCTGCCGACGGACTGCCCCGCCAGGTTTTGTATCTCAGCCTTGCTCCTCTGCCACCGGGGATCACAGGGCGGGTGCTGACGCTGGAGGCGCTGTTGCCCGCCGGGGAAACCCTGAAACAGCGCACCCAATCCTTGCCACAGGCTCTGCTGGCCGCCTTGGGCCTTACAGAGACAGTCTTGCTGCCCGCCGTGCCACCGGCGGCGGTTCCGTTGCCCGGGTTTGACGTGGCACTGAACTGGCGGGTTCCGGCGGACTGGCAGCTCAAGACCCTACCGCCCGCGCTGTGGGATGCGCTGGAACAGGCGTTGACGCAACGTGGTCTGCGGGTGACCCGTCAGCCTGAACAGGATGATGGACTGGCCGGGTACATGGCATGGTGCGCGTCGGCGCGGGTGATGGTGTCCTGTGTCGGGCTGGGCTGTCACCTCGGTTTGCTGTACCGCCGTCCAACCGTGATTCTGGCCGGGCCAACGCTGTACGACGAGGCGCTGGACGACCCGCTGTGCCACCTGCTGTCGCCTGTGGACCACTGCCCGCAGCGGCCCTGCAACGCGCCGCGCTGTTCGTGGTCCCCGAGCGGAGACCTGTCCATGGACGGCTGCATGCCGCGCCATGACCTGTCCGCCATCATCCCCCGTATCCTGTCATGTCTGGCACAGGAGGCTGTACCATGAGCCTGTCTGCCCAAGCCACCATCACCTATCTGGACTTCACGGCCTTTCTCGATGGCCTGAGCGGGGCCGAGCGCGACCATCTGGCGGCCCAGACGCTGCTGTTCGTCTACCCGGTGCTGCAAGCCAACCGTTTTGAACGGATTGAACAGCCGGTCGGTCAGCGCCAGTTGATGGCGTCCTGTCAGGCGGCGGGCTGCCGGGTTGATCACGCCATTGCTCACGGCAGCGACGGGCAGGAGTGGCAAATCACCCGCAGCCCCGACGCGAGCGATACGCCGCCGCAATGGGTGGTGCTGAACCCGATGATTGCCCTGTGGCCGCTGCTGGGGGAGTTGTGTCAGGTCCTGCGCAGCGCTTTCCCGCACGCAACGCTGGTGGTGCATACCTCGGACCAGCATCAGCACGAAAAGCTGATAGGCGGGCCGCGTGCGCCGGTGATTGCGCAAAAGCTGCTCGATCAGGTGGCGACGGTGGACGCAGTGCTGATTGGTTTTGCCGAACACAGCCTGCTGTCGCTAGTGCTGGGGCAACCGAGCGGGCTGGTTCTTCATCGTCACTCGTCCGCAGAATCCGCGCCGCGTGGAGCCTATTTCACCATGGACAGCCTGCCGCGTCCGCCGTCACTGTCCCGCTCGGCAGCCGAACAAAAACGTGGCATCCGGGTCCAGCGTGGACGGGGCTGTCTGGCGCCGTGTACCTATTGCATCGAGAGCCAGGCCAACCGGGTGGCGGCAGGCGAGCGGCCATGGGACGGAGCCGGGATCAGCGGTTTTGTCCAGCACATCAACGCGCTGTCTCAGGCGGGCTATTTCTTCATCAACCTGATGGACAGCAGCTTTGAAGACCCCGGGCGGCGCGGGATTGACGATCTGCGGCTGTTCTGCCGGATGCTGGTCAAGCAACAGGTTCAGGTGTCGATCAAGATGCACCTGCGCGCCGAAACGGTGCAAAAGCTGAGCGATGACGACCTTGTCCTGTTGAAGTCCGCCGGGGTTGATGTTCTGGTGATCGGCATTGAGTCCGGCAGCAACGAGGAACTGGCCTTCTTTCACAAGATTGCCGACCGTGAAACCGCGCAGGCGTCGGTCAGGCGGCTGGAACAGAATGGCCAGTTTGCCACCATCCTGGGCTACATGATGTTCGGCCCGACCACCACCATGGCCATGCTGCACGAGAAAATTGCCTTTCTGGGGGCGATCGGGCGCGGCTGGGACTTCCTCAACCTGACCAACCGGGTGCTGGTGTTCTGGGGCAGCCGGATGCACGACCAGTTGATTGAGCGCGGGCTGGCTGATGAGGATGATGCCCACGTCGGCTGGGTGCCCTATCGCTCTGCCGATCCGGCTGTGGCGGTGCTGGCCGAGCGTTTCGATGAGCTGAAACGGGCCAGCGGGGTCTATGCCCGGCTGAACAACCGGATGTATGACGCCATCAACCTTGAAAGCCGTCTGCTGAACCCGGCGCACCAGTCCTATCGCCAGCGGGCGGGCGAGCGTTTCGACCGGTTCCAGCAGGCGCTGCGGGCGCGGGAAGCGGCGCTGTCACAGCGCTATGTCACGGCCTTTACCGCCTTGCTGGCCGACCCGACCCATCCGTTCGTTGCCGAGGACGAGATTGCGCCGCTGATCGGGCAACTGGATCAGGACATGCAGGCCCTGCTGGCCTTCCTTGACCCCGGTGAACAGCCGGAAACCCTGCAACTGCAAACCTGGATGTCGGCGGTCAATGTGCTGGGAACCGGGGGGCAGGGATGAGTTATCACCGGATCACCCGCCCGCTGGCAACCGTCGCCGGGCCGCTGCGCAACCGGCTGGTCTGCTCGCCGGTCTCGGTCAATCTGGCCGACCCCAGCGGGGCGGTGAATGATGAAATCCTCCATTTTTACACCAGTATGGCCCGCTCCGGCGCCGGGCTGGTGACCATTGGCGCAACCTCGGTATCACCGGAAGGCGGCTCGACCGAACACGGGCTGAAAATCGGCCCGCCCGCGCTGGATGACGGGCTGCGGCAGTTGGCCAGCGCGGTGAAAGCCTGCGGAGCGCTGGTGTCGTTGCAGGTGTTCCATGTCGGGGCGCAGGGCAACACCGCCCATTCCGGTCAGCCGGTGGTCGGGCCGTCACCCTATACCTGCCCGGACATCGGCATTCTGGCCGAAGAACTGAGCCTGTCAGCGATCGCCCGCATCGAGGACGAGTTCGCCGAGGCCATCGTCAGGGCGTTGGCGCTGGGCTTTGATTTTGTCGAACTGCATATTGCTCACGGCTATCTGATCCACCAGTTCCTGTCGCCCTTTTTCAACCGTCGGCAGGATCATTATGGCGGCTCGCCGGACAATCGCCTGCGCTTTCTGTGCGCCATCCGCGACAAGGCCGAAACCCGCTCTCCCGGCTGTTTCCGCCGGGTGGGAGCGCGGTTGTCGGCCTGTGATTTCATCGCCGGTGGCTTGCTGCCTGCGGACATGAAGGCGGTGGTGGGAGTGATCGAGCAGGCCAGTGGTGGCGACGGCGGAGCCTATTACGTGGTGTCGGCGGGGATTTATGAAACGGCGCGTCTGAAATACCCGGCGATGCGACGCGGTGATTACTGGCGCTGGGCCGGATATCTGGCCGGGTTGACGTCGCGGCCGGTGGTGGCGCAAGGCGGGGTGCGCACCCTGTTGCAGGGCGAGGAAATTCTCGCTGCCCAGCCGGTGGCACTGATCGGGATGGCGCAGGCGCTGATTGCCGATCCCGATCTGCTGCACAAGGCGCTGGCGGGCGACGAGGGCACAACGGCAGTGTGCATTGAATGCGGGCGGTGCCGTTACATCAAGCGGTCGGATTTGACCTTTGATTGCCTGTTGGAGCCGGGGTATCATCCGCGGGTTCGCGACACAGCGCATCATCTTGCGGCTCCGGCTCTTCTTTCCAACTGACAGGAATAATGAACTAATGGCGTGTGGTCAGAACGGGCAGCTTGTCGAAATTGAAACCATCACCAGTAATGATGGTGTGATTTTGTTGTCCGGGATTGCGGTGGCTGATCATGATCAGCTGGAGATCCGGCTGTCGCTGCCTGTGGGGCAGGAGGTGCTTTATCGCAGCCTGTCGCATCAGCCGCACCGCTTTGCGGCGGCTCTGGCGGGTGACCCGGACCGCAAGGTTGGTTTCACGATTGCCCTTTCGTCCCGGGCCCTGCCGTCCGGGCAGGACCTGGTGATTGATTTCATGCTGCAGGGTGCGCCGTGGGACCGGATCGTCCTATCTACCGATGATCTGGCAGATCGTGAACCGCCGGAGCCGACCGGGTTGCAGATCGGCTGTGAATTGCTGGCCTACGTGCCGCACACGCAAACGCTGGTGTTGTCGGGAAATGTTACCGGGGTTGCTGATCTCGAACCGGTAACACTGGGGATTGTCATTGATGGTGCCGGGATTGCCTCCTGTCGGGTGAACGAGCTGCGCCCGCAGCTGGTCGAAGACAAACGGAAGGCGGGCATCCCGATGTCTCCGACGCCGGGCTGGACGGCGATTGTTTCGCCGTTCCCCTGTCCGACCACGCAAACCAGCGTGTCCATTGTTTATCGTGATGGAGAGCGCACACTGACGTGGCCGGTGGAGGTGTCGCCTGAGGTCATCGAGGTCGATGATGGGTATGCCGCTGAACGGGCACCAGACAGCCCGGCCCGACAGGTGCCGTTGAAGCTGTTTATCGGCCAGAACAACCGTTGGGGGCAAGCCCACCACCGCGAGGCGTTACAGGCCAAGGTCGAACGGCAACTGGCCGATGCCCCCGGCAAGCGGCTGCTGGCGATCTATGATACCGCCGACATGCCGTTTTCCTTTGACTTTCTCGGCTTCCTCTGCGGTGCCGAGGGCCGGCGACAGGCGTTGGGGCTGGAGGCTATCGACCTGTGTATCATGGCGCACCAGCAAGACCCCAGCCCGGACCGCCATGCCTATGTCACCAGCGAAAGCTTTCGCCACCGCATGTGCAACCTGCTTTTCGAGGCCGCCCGCCTGCTGCCCAGCCTCGGCTCGACCTTTCATTTCAACAATCGCCAGCAGTTGCAGGCGTTTCTTGCCGCCTGTGGCGACAGTTACCAGCTCCATCCCGGCTATTACGACGTCACCCTGCCGCATGAATTGAATGTGCTTGACCGGGCGGCCAGCCACATGCTGCTGCCAGCCTCGCAATGGGCACGCGACGGGCGGCAGCCCTATGTGTTGCAGCCGCCGAACGAAATGATCTATCTGGCGCGCAAGTGGATGCTGGCCCACTGCTACCCGCGTATTCCGGTGACCGTTACGCTGCGCGACTGGGGCAAGGACAGCGAGCGCAATTCCAACGTGGCCGCCTGGCAGGCGCTGGTCGATCACTTTGCCGATGCGCCGATCTGTTTCATCCTGCTGCCGGATTTCAACGCCCTGTACGAGCCTGCGCCGCTGACCGGGCCGAACGTGGTGCTGTGCAACGAAGCGGTGGTGCAACTGTCGTTGCGGGCGGCGTTCTATGATCAGGCGACCTTTAACCTGATGACCGTCGGTGGCCCGTCGGAAGTCACCATGTGCCTGAGGGACGGGCGGTTCATGGTGTTCAACTACATGCACCATCTGTCTGCCGGTCGCCCGGTTGATGCCCTGTTCCAGGGCTTCCCGCTCAGTCACCCGCGACCGGGGGCCCATGAGTACGAAAAGATCATTCTGTCCTATGACACGCCGGATCGCCTGATCGCCGAGACCACCGCCATGTTTGAACGGTTGCAACAGGATCAGCGCTGGACTCCCGGATTTTACGAGCAGGTCGGAGCCCCCGGCAATGCCCGGCTGATGTAGCCCCCGGCAATGCGGATGACCCCGCCGCCGCTGATCGGCCTTGACCTGGACAACACCCTGATTGATTACGAGACCTTGTTCTGCACCGAGGCGGTCAGGATGGGGCTGTTTCCGGCTGGGGTGACGGCGGGCAAGGCAGCGGTGCGGGCGCACATTCAGGCCCATGGTCAGGGCGACATTGATTGGCAACACCTGCAAACGCGAGTCTACGGCGAGGTGATCGACGAGGCCCCACTGTTTGCCGGAGCCGCTGCCTTTGTGCAGGCGGCGCAGGCGGCCGGAATTCCGCTGGTGATCATCAGCCACAAAAGCCGCCATACCCACATCAGCCCCGATGGTCCCAACCTGCGCGATGCCGCCCGTCGCTGGCTGGCCGCCCAGCCTGATCTGTGCGGGCTGGTCGAGCGGGAACAGGTACATTTTACCGACACGCGGGCCGACAAGATTGCCCTGATTCGGGCGCTGGGCTGCACGGTGTTCGTCGATGATCTGGCGACGGTGCTGGATGACCCGGCCTTTCCGCCTGAGGTGTTGGCGGTGCATTTCGCTCCCGGTCCGGCCCCGGTCAGTCAGCGGGCGGCGGTGCGCTGCGCCCGCTGGGAGCAGGTGACCGATACCGTGTTTGGCACTCTGCCGCTGGCCCGTTTGCACGAGGTCTGCGGTAAACCCCTGAGTTGGTCCACACCGGTGGGTGGTGGCCGCAACAACCGCTTGCTGCCGTTTTCCGGTCCCACTGGCGAGGTGTTGCTGAAGGTCTATCCTCATCGCCCCGAACGCCAAACGGACTCGTTTGAAGCCGAGCGGGCGGCGCTGGAGTTCTGCCAGACGGTCCCGGCGCTGGCCGGGGCGACGCCGCGCCTGCTGGGCAGTGGCGAGCGCTGTTGCCTGCTCGAACGGATGGAGGGCGTCCCGGCTTTGACCGACCGCCGTTCCGGGGATGTTGCGGCGATGCTGGCCTTTGTGCAGACGCTGTGGCAGGTGTCGCACGGCCAGCCACAGGCGCAGGCGCTGGGGGCTGCGGCCGAGGCCTGTAGCGATGCGGCCAGCGTGCTGGCACAGGTGCAGCAGCGGCTGGAGCGATTGCGTCCGGTGGCGCATCCGGCGTTGCAGGCCTTTTTGCATGACCAGATGGACCCGGCGGTACAGGATGCCTGCCGTCGGCTGCAACCACGCCTGACCACAGACCAGCCTTTGCCGCGTGCGCTGCAAACCCTGTCTCCGGCTGATTTCGGGCTGCACAATGCCTTGCGCCACCCGGATGGGCGGCTGGTGTTCCTTGATTTTGAATACTTTGGCTGGGATGATCCGGTGAAGCTGGTGGCGGAAACCGCCCTGCATCCGGGCCATGCCCTGTCCGCCGCCGAGCGGTCGGCATGGCTGCATGGCTGTCTGGAGTTTTACCGCCAGCGGGACGAGGACTTCCCCGCCCGGCTGGCCGATCTGGGGCCGCTGTTTGCCCTGCGCTGGGCGTTGATTGCCCTGAACGAGTTCTTGCCGCGGGATGTTTCCCGCAGGCAGTTTGCCGGAGCTTTGGGTCAATCGCCCGAGGCCCTTGAAACACGCCGCCTTCAGCAACTGGAGACGGCGCAATCCTTGATCTCTGCCTGGGAGCCAGCCGGATGAGCACCGCCCTGCCGCCGCCCCGTCTTTCCACTCCGTCGATGGCCAACCGCTGGGCCGAGGCCAGTCTGGCCCAGCCGCTGGACCAGCGCAGCCGGGCCTTGCGCCGTCTGGTGATCCGCGCCCTCGACGGTGGCGAGCGTGGGCATATCGGTCCGTCGATGTCGCTGATTGAAATCATGCGCAGCCTGTATGACCACGTTGCCCGTCATGACCCGAAAAACCCCGACTGGCCGGAGCGGGACCGGATCATCCTGTCCAAGGGCCATGGCTGTCTGGCCCTGTACGCCCTGTTGGCCGACCACGGTTATTTCCCCGATGCGGAAATCGAGACCTTTTGCCGCCGGGACTCCCGGCTGGGCGGCCACCCCGAACGTGGCAAGCTGCCGGGGGTCGAGGCTTCGACCGGCGCACTGGGCCATGGCCTGTCGATTGGTCTGGGGATGGCGCTGGCCGCCCGCCTGCGCGGACAAAGCCATTCGGTGTTCGTGGTGATGGGCGACGGCGAGATCAACGAAGGCTCGGTGTGGGAAGCGGCGATGGCGATCGGCAAGCACCGGCTGGAACGGCTGGTGGCGGTGGTCGATTACAACAAGCTGCAATCCTATGGCCTGACCGATGACGTGCAGCCACTGGAGCCGCTGGCCGACAAGTGGCAGGCGTTTGGCTTTGAAACGGTGCAAATCAACGGCCACGATGTCGAGGCGATGACCGCCGCCCTGACCGCCCCGCGCAACGGCAAGCCGCTGGCGCTGATCTGTCACACGGTGAAGGGCAAAGGCATTCCGTGGGCGGAGTTTTCCCCCGAATGGCACCACAAGTCGCGGCTCAACCCGGATGAAATCCAGGCCCTGTATGCTGCTCTGGAGGCGGAATAATGCGCAAGGCAGCACTGAATACGGCCTATCTGCTGGCTCAACAGGACGAGCGGGTGGTGTTCATCGGCTCTGATCTGGGGGCCGGAACGCTGGCCGGGATGAAAGAGACCCTGCCGGAGCGCTTTTTCATGGAAGGCATTGCCGAGCAGAATCTGGTCGGCATGGCGGCGGGGATGGCGATGGAAGGGCTGGTCCCGTTCGTCAACACCATTGCCACCTTTCTGACCCGCCGCTGTTTTGAACAGATTGCGGTGGACCTGTGCCTGCAGAACCTGCCGGTGCGGCTGATCGCCAACGGCGGCGGGGTGGTTTATGCTCCCCTCGGCTCGACCCATCTGGCGCTGGAAGACATCGGTATCCTGCGGGCCTTGCCCAACATCACCATTCTGGCCCCGTCGGACGCCAAAGAGATGATTGCGGCGGTCAAGGCCACCGCCAGCGTGCCGGGGCCGGTGTACATCCGGCTGGGCAAGGGCGGTGATCCGGTGATCTTTGGCGCTGACGAGACCTTTGCCATCGGCAAGGCATCGCTGAAGAAAGCCTTTGCCGGGACGTCCGACGCCCGGCGGCGGGTGGGGATCATCTCCACCGGGGTGATGACCCATCGCTGCCTGCAAACCGTTGCCGCGCTGACCGGGCAGGGGCTGGATGTGGCGGTGCTGCATCTGGCAACGCTGAAGCCGCTGGACGAACAGGCCATCCGCGATCTGGCGGCAGGCTCTGACCTGCTGGTGACGGTCGAAGAGCATTGCCCGCATGGTGGCCTGCATTCGGCAGTGCTGGAAACGCTGCATGCGCCGACGGCGGGGCCGTTGATGCCGGTGGGGCCGGTGCTGCGCCTGTCGCTGCCCGATGCCTTCCCGACCGCCTATGGCTCGCAGGAGCAGTTGCTGGAGCTGGCCGGGCTGGACCCGGACGGCATCACCCGGTCGATCCTGGCGGCGGCGGGTTAAGTGTTATGACAGGACACGACAAACAGAAAACAGGATCATGGAGCGCTGCTCCAAACCTCGCCGGGGCCTTGAGGCCCCGGACCCCATTCCTTTGATAGTGAAAGAAAGAATGGGGGTTTGGGGGCATCGCACCCAAACGGGTTCGGGCGGTAGCCCGCTCTTGTTTTCCAACTGTCGTGTCCTGTGAAGTATTACAACAGTCTGGCGGGGTGCCACATGCGCCCCGCGTGGTAGAACGGGAGCACAGACCATGCGGTCCGGAGTGGATGTTGTCACAGGTGGGGCCGGGTTCATCGGCAGCCATATCGTGGATGCGCTGGTACACAGCGGCCGTCAGGTGCGGGTGATTGACAATCTGGCGGTGGGCAAGCTGTCCAATCTGGCGCAGCACAAGGACAACCCGGCGGTCACCTTTCACCGGGCCGATGTTGCCGACAAACCGGCGATGATGGAGCTGATTGCCGGGGCCGAGCGGGTGTTCCACATGGCGGCGATGGCCGACATTGTGCCGTCGATCCAGAACGCCGAGCAGTATTTCCGCGCCAACGTCGATGGCACCTTTGCGGTGCTGGAAGCGGCCCGTGCGGCAGAGGTGAAGAAATTCCTCTATACCGCCTCGTCGTCCTGCTACGGCATTCCGGAAAGCTGGCCGACGCCGGAAACCCAGCCGATTGATACCCGCTATCCCTATGCGCTGACCAAATACCTCGGCGAGCAACTGGTCCTGCACTGGGCGCAATTGTACGGCATGCCGGTGTGCAGCCTGCGCCTGTTCAACGTCTATGGCCCTCGGGCGCGCACCTCGGGGACCTATGGCGCGGTGTTCGGGGTGTTTCTGGCACAATTGCTGGCAGGCAAGCCGTTGACGGTGGTCGGCGACGGTACCCAGACCCGCGACTTTACCTTTGTCACCGATGTGGTGCGGGCCTTTTTGACCGCTGCCGACAAGGGCACACCGGGGCGGGTGTATAACGTCGGCACCGGCGCGCCGGTCAGCGTCAACCGGCTGGTCGAGCTGCTCAATCCGCCCGAGGTGGTTTACATCCCCAAGCGTCCGGGCGAACCCGATTGCACCATGGCCGATACCCGCCGCATTGTCAGCGAACTGGGCTGGACGCCGCAGGTATCCTTTGAGCAAGGAGTGGCGATCATGATGCAGCACATTGATGCCTGGCGGGATGCCCCGGTATGGACCACCGACAGCATTGCCGATGCGACGGCGGACTGGTTCAAGTATCTGGGGCCCTCGTCTGCGGCACAATAAGCGGGGTGCCCGCAAGCCGCACTGCTGCACTGCGATAAAAAGACCCCGGTTTCCGTTGGAGCCGGGGTCTTTTCATATAAGGAGCGTCGGATTTTGTTCGGAAAACCGGATGAAAAGACGCTCAAATATCCGGTTTTCCGAATGTCATTTTATGGTCTGAGGCTAAAAAGTAAGCAGAAAATGGCGGATTTCCTCGCGTTATGTGTAAGATGAATATCTGGCATGCGTTTTGCTGATAGACATGCATCCCTCCCGCTCTGTCGGGCCGGGTTTCATCAAACGCTTCGTTCTGAGAGGAAGTTGCATGTCGTTTATTTCCGCCCGTTGGCTGACCACGCCGCTGTTCGCTGCCGCCTGCTCTGTTGGGCTGCTGGCCTCGTCCCCCAGCTTTGCCGATGAAAAACTTCCGAACGTGATGATCCTGGCCACCGGTGGCACCATTGCCGGGACCGGTGCCACCAGCACCACCACCGTCGGCTATACCGCTGCCAAGATTGGTGTTGAGCAGCTGATCGAAGCGGTGCCGGAACTGAAGAAGGTCGCCAACGTCAAGGGCGAGCAGGTGTTCCAGATCGCCAGCGAAAACATGACCAATGACCATTGGCTGAAGCTGTCGAAGCGGGTTAACGAACTGCTGGCCAAGCCGGATGTCGATGGCATCGTCATCACCCACGGCACCGATACCATCGAAGAAACCGCCTATTTCCTCGATCTGACCGTTCACAGCGCCAAGCCGGTGGTGATCGTCGGCGCCATGCGTCCGGCGACCGCCATCAGCGCCGACGGCCCGATCAACCTCTATAACGCTGTCAGCTTGGCGGGCAGCAAGGATGCGGTCGGCAAGGGCGTGCTGGTTGCGCTGAACGACCAGATCAACGCAGGCCGTGACGTCACCAAGACCAACACCTCGACCGCTGACACCTTCCGCACCCCGGAACTGGGCATGCTGGGCTACATGCAGGGTGGCCTGCCGCACTTCTACCGCCAGCCGGTGCGCAAGCACACCACCGAAAGCGAGTTCGACGTCAGCAAGCTCGACAGCCTGCCGCAGGTTGACATCGTTTATGGCTATGCCAACAACAACCGCATTGCGCTGGATGCCTTCGTGAAGGCCGGTGCCAAGGGCATCATCCACGCTGGTGTGGGCGATGGCAGCCTGTCGAACGCCATGAAGCCGGGCCTGATTGATGCCCGCAAGGACGGCGTGGTGATCGTGCGCAGCTCGCGCGTTGGCAACGGCATTCTGGCCCGCAACGGCGAAGCCAACGATGACGAACTGGACTTCGTGGCCAGCGACACCCTGAACCCGCAGAAAGCCCGCATCCTGCTGATGCTGGCCCTGACCAAGACCAGCGACACCAAGGCCATCCAGAAGATGTTCTACACCTATTAAGGCGTATTTGTCTTTCTCGAGTCTCCTTTTGCGTCGCGGTCTGTCGCAGACTGCGACGCACATTCCGAACCCCTCCTGACGGTCTCCCCTTGATCGTCAGTTCCTCTAACGCTGGTGGTTGCAAAACCACCAGCGTCTTTTTTTTAGAGCAGCGTGCGTTGAAGAGGACGCAGGCACGCTGCTCTAACCTTTTGTTCTGTCGCATTGTTGTTGCGAAAACCGGTTCCCACTTTTCGCACAATGCTCCAAGGGCGTTACAGCTGCTCGCTAGTGCGGCGAAAGACCGGGGTCAGGCCGAGCACGGCAATGGCACAGCACAGGCAGACCACCACCACCATCGCGGTCGGGGTGCCGTCGTTCAACAGGCTGACCAGAAAGCTCGACACCGCGCCGCAGCCAAAGCAGGCCGAGGTCAGGGCGGCGGCGGCGGCGCCGACATTGTTCGGGTACAGCGCCATGATGCGGGCGGTCATGTTCGATGACTGCATGGCCGTAACGCCAATGATCGGCAGCAACGGCAGGACAATCGCCCACAGGCCCCCCACACCGAACACCCCGGCCAGCAGCAAGGGGATACTGCTGGCAAAGGCAATCAGCGCCGCCCGCAACGACAGGGTGGTCAGCGGCCAGCGGCTGACCAGACGGCTGTTGGCGACGGTGAACAGCATTTGCGACAGGATGTTGATGCCGAATAAAAAGCCGTAAAGCTGCGGCGACACCTGAAAGTGCTCGATATAGACAAACGGTGTTCCGGCGATATAGGCGAACATGGCGGCAAAGGTGCCGCCAGCGCACAGCACACAGCCCCATGCGGCGCGGTCGGTCAGCAGACGACCGTAAACGGCCATCGCGGCACTCAGGCGCAGGCCGGACCGGCGTTCGGGCGGATGTGGTTCGGGAATGGCGAACCAGGTGATGGCAAAGGCGATCACCCCATAGACGGCCAGCAGCCAGAATACGGCGGTCCAGTCCCAGAAATACAGCAATTGCCCGCCGACCAGTGGCGCCATCATCGGGGTGATGGCGGTGACCAGCGCCACCAGAGACAGGATGCGGGCGGCGGCGTCGCGCGGATAGACGTCGCGCACAATAGCTCGCCCCAGCACGGCGGCCGCCCCGCCGCCGAACGCCTGCAAAAAGCGCAGGGCAATCAGCAGTTCAATCGAGCGGGCAAAGGCGCAGGCCAGCGAAGCGGCAATGAACAGGGCAATCCCGAACAGGATCACCGGGCGGCGACCGATGGCATCGGACACCGGGCCATAGATCAGCATGCCGATACAAAACCCCAGCAAAAAGCCGCTGAGGGTCCATTGCATCATCCCGGCATCAACGCCCAGATCACGGCCAATCTGCGGCAGGGCAGGCAGGTACAGGTCAATCGACAGCGGGCCGAAAATGGCCAGCGATGCAAGAATGATCAGGCCCCAGCGCGTTCGGGTCAGGGGATGGGGCAGGGAAGGATGCGACATGCAGGCAGGCTCCGGGGCGATGTCTGGACACAGGGACGGCACGATGTGGGGGGGGGGGGGGGGAACCCGTCCTTTGTAGGGGAGGATGGCGGGAAAAAACCTCTGAATTTTTTGCATGGCTTGGCGTCTATCTGAAGGGGGAGGCATTTTGCCGGCCCATCCTGATGCTGCATTGCGGTGAATAACTTGCTATTAAGAAGCATTATTGATTGCAGCAGGGTCGAAACGTGCTAAAAAAAATCTTCTGCGCCACGCACACTCATGCCGCTGTTTAGGGGAATTTACCAATGCGCCGTTGCTGGACATACACCTCCTTGGCGTCAGGATTGCTGTTGGCTGCGACCCTGCCTCTGTCTGCTTTTGCTCAAGAGATTGCACCGTCGTCGGCTCCGGCTCCTGTCCTGCCCCATGACCTTTCGCCCTGGTCGATGTTCATGGCTGCCGACGTGGTGGTCAAATCGGTGATGATCGGGCTTGCTCTGGCGTCGCTGGCCACCTGGACCGTGTTTCTGGTCAAGGTGTTCGAGCTGCGCAGCGCACGCGGCCGCATCCGCGGGCTGATCGACCTGTTGCAGGATTGTCGCTCGCTGGCCGATGCCGGACAGGCGGTGCACGGGGCGAAAAAGGTCGAAAGCGGCCCGATTGATGTGGCGATCCTCGAAGCCCGCCTGTCGGCAGGGGTGCCCGGCGAAGGGCTGAAGGAGCGGGTGGCCTCGCGCCTGCACCGGCTGGAAGCCCGCGCCAACCACCGGCTGATCAAGGGCACCGGCATTCTGGCCAGCATCGGCTCGACCTCGCCATTCATCGGTCTGTTCGGCACCGTGTGGGGGATCATGAATTCCTTTATCGGCATTTCCCAGGCCCAGACCACCAATCTGGCGGTGGTGGCGCCGGGGATTGCCGAGGCCCTGCTGGCAACGGCGCTGGGGCTGGTGGCGGCCATTCCGGCGGTGCTGATTTACAACGCCTTTTCCCGCAGCATGGGCGGCTATCGGGCGTTGCTGTCCGACGTGTCTGCCGAAGTGCTGCGTCTGGTCAGTCGTGACCTCGACCGGCAGGCTCTGCCCCTGCGGGCCGCAGCGGAGTAAAAGCGATGGCTGCACATCTCGACAGTGGTGGCGACGAGCTGCAGGAATCCCACGACATCAACGTCACGCCGTTCATTGACGTGATGCTGGTGCTGTTGATCATCTTCATGGTGGCGGCGCCGCTGGCAACCGTGCAGGTGCCGGTGGAGCTGCCCGCCAGCTCGGCGACCCCGACGCCGCCGCCCGACAAGCCGGTCTATCTGTCGGTGCAGGCGGACAAGAGCCTGTCGCTGGGCGATGATCCGATCAGTAAAGAAGCCCTTGCCGATGCCCTGCGGGTGGCCACCGACGGGAAAACCGATCAGCGTATTTTCCTGCGGGCTGACAAGACCATTGATTACGGCACGCTGATGGAGGTGATGGATTCCCTGCGCACTGCCGGGTATCTGAAAGTGGCGCTGGTCGGGTTGGAAACCCTGCCGCAAGACCCGGCTGCCCCTGCGGCGGCTCCGGTATCAGGGGGGACCCGATGACCGGGGCGGTCGGCAGCTTTCCGCTGCCCCGGCTGACGCTGGACAGTACCGGTCTGCCGACCTATCGCCCGCGCCATGCCCGCTGGCTGGTGGGTGCCGTTTCGGCAGTGGCCCTGCATGGTGCGGTGGCCGCTGCCGTGCTGTTGCCGTGGCAGGCGACCCCGCCGCCACCGCCACCGGCTGCGGAGGTACCGATCATGATCGACATGGCGCCGCTGGTGGCGCCGCCGCCGCCCCCTCCGCCGCCGCCGGAAGCCATTCCCGAGCCGGAGCCGGAACCGCTGCCGCTGCCCAAAATCGAGACTCCGCCGCTGCCCGCGCCCGAAGTGGCCTTGCCGCCGCCCAAGCCGGTGAAGAAAAAGACCGAGCCGAAGAAAGAACCGCCGAAGGTCAAAACGCCGCCGCAACCGCAACCGGTTACCGAGCCGGTGATGGACACGCCGCCCGATGCTCCGCCCGCGCCCCCGGCACCGGTGACACCGGCGGTAACCGCTCCCTCGGCCCCCAGCGCGATGGCCCAGCAGGCCGCCGCCTCGTGGCAATCGACCATTCAGGGGATTCTGGAACGCAAGAAACGCTATCCCCGCACCGCGCAGGCCCGTCGGCAGGAAGCGCGGGTGGTGGTGTCGTTCATCCTCAATGCACAGGGTGAAGTGTTGAGCACGCAACTGGTCAGCGCCAGCCCCTATGAGTCGCTGAACGAAGAAGTCCTCGACCTCCTGCAACGGGCCTCGCCGCTGCCGCCGCCGCCGCCGGAAACGATGCATGGCAGCACGTTGAAGGTAACGGTGCCGATTGATTTCACCATCCGGCGGTAAGTGTTTCGGGTCGTTAGACCAGCGTGCTTTAAGCATGACGCCACAGTCCACGACAGTTGGGAAACAACAGCGGGCTACCGCCCGGGCCCGTTTGGGGCCTGAGGCCCCAAGCCCCATTTTTTCTTTTATGATCAAAGGAATGGGGTCTGGGGCCGACTGGCCCCAGCGAGGTGTGGAGCAGCGCTCCACGTCCTTGCTATCCTGCTGTTGTGCAGGATTATGGAGTGCTGCTCCACTCCGATCACAGTCCGGAGCATAAAAAAAAGCCCCCACCGTTCCGTGCAACGGTGGGGGCCTCGACTTTCCGGCCCAGGGGAACGAACCAGCCGGAAAGGAAACGCTACAGGGGTCTTGTGATGCAGGGGAAGATCATGGTCTTCCCTCACAGCTAGAGCATTGTGCGAAAAGTGGAAACCGGTTTTCGCAAAAACAATGCGACAGAACAAAAAGGTTAGACCAGCGTGCCTGTGTCCGTTTCAACGCACGCTGGTCTAACAGATCAGGGGATCATCCACGGGGTCAGGTAGGCCTGGATCAGGGTGATCACACCGATGATGGTCACAAAGAACAGGCTGTGCTTGACGGTGAAGCGGAACAGGTTGGATTCCTGCCCGACCAGACCGACGGCAGCGCAGGCAACGGCGATTGACTGCGGGCTGATCATCTTGCCGGTGACGCCGCCGGTGGTGTTGGCGGCGACCAGCAGGGTGTCATGCACGCCAATCTGCTGGGCGGTGGTGGCCTGCAGCGAGCAGAACAGGGCGTTCGACGAGGTGTCGGAGCCGGTCAGGAACACCCCGATCTAGACAGGCGCAAAATTTTTCGCACCCGGCGCATTAAAAACCGCAACGGCCCGCTTCGCAATAGGTGAGGCGGGCCGTTTTACGTGGCACATACGAGATTGCATCAAAGCGGGTTCGGCGGTGTCAAATCCAGTGAGGTTTTGAATGATCCGCTGAGGGTGTGGGTTGCTTTCTCCACCTTCCATGTCCCGTTCATTTCAGCGTCGGGGAACCCGGACAAGACAACCTTTCCTTCTGCGCGGATGCCGGGTTGACCGGGGCCGGACAGGCTGGCCCGCAGGTGGTTGCGTGCGGATGCTTCGAGGCGGGCACGGGCGGCAGACAAGGCTTCGGCCTCTGTTGCCTTGGTGCCGGGCACCACGTCTGCCCGTGCGCCTGGAGCCTGGTCGCCGACCGTCACTTCGGTTTTCTTGCCGGTGGCCGGATCGAGCCATGATGAGCGGGCGGCGACCACCTGATCACGGTCTTCAATGTCCAGAGTCCAGTCATCGCAATCCGCCGGGGTCAGCGTTGCCGGAACCTGAGCGGCCCCGGAGATGGTGGTTTCCCGGCCTTTGGGGGCGATGATCAACCGTTGATCCTGCGCCTTGGCGGTTGCTCCATGCAGTGCTGACAGCCGGGTCAGCAGGTTCATGTCGCTTTCTTCATGCTGGTTGATGTAGCCCGGCACGATGGCAGCCATCTCCGGGTGCATTGCCGGGGTCAAGCCGTGCCGGATGGCAATCGCTGTGCCGATATCGGCCATCGTCAGGCCATCATCCCATGAGGTGCTGCGGCGCTCGACCAGCTTGCTGCCAACCGGTGCGGCGCGGGCAGTGATGGTGATCTGGCGCGGCTTGCCGGTGACTGACACCTTGGTAATCTGATAGGTACCACACTCGACATTGGCCCCGTCATACCCCAGCGCCACCTGCACCAGTTGCCCCCTGCGAGGCAAGGCGTAGCGGGTGCGCACGTCGGTAAACACAATAGAGACTTCATCGGACACCATGCCCCGTTCGTCGGTCACGGTGATGGACACCAGACCGTCCGCCAGCACCGCCGACACATCGTTGCCGCTGACATGCACCTGATACGACGGCTTGCGCATCAGTCAAACAGGCGCTGAGGCAGCGCCGCTCCCTGCACCGGGTTCGGCAGGCTGGGCAGGTTGACCACATCCCCCGCCATCAGCGCCTGTATCCGCCCGGCCAGTCCGGGATTTGCCTCAATCACCGCCTCATAGGCACCGGCCAGCGTGCCATAGGCATCCAGCACCACCCGATCCAGCCGGATACCGTCCTGATCCACAGCATATGTCCGCATCTGCCTTACTCCCGATCACAGACCAGAGACAGGGACCACGCCTGCCGGGCAGGCGCATTGCCTGCCACGAACTGGCTGCTGTCTACCGACAATGACTTGACCACCCATTCGCCCCAAACGTGCCCGGCGCTGTCGGTCATCAGCACGGCAGCACCACTGCGGATCATCGCCCGCAATCCATCCAGAGGCGTGACGCCCCCCTGATCCAGCGGGAAGCGCACCCCCGACAGGTCAATGGTGCGCTGCCAGCCATAGTGCTGCTGGGTTGGCACTCCGCCCAGCGTGTCAATGGTGGCAATGCGGGCCTCCATGCTTTCCTTGAAGGCGTCATATTGCAGGGTCGGCAGGTCAAAGACCACATCCGGCCCCAGACGCATCTGCATTGTCGCTGACATGCTCACACTCCATCGTACAAAGCACCGCCCGCGCTGGGGGAGGCACGTCCCCCCTGCGCCCGGCTGATCCTGTCCATCACCATCTGCGCGATGACTTCGGGGTCTACGCCCGGCCCGGCAGTGATGGTGATGTCATAGCGGTTGTGATTGGTGATGGTCGCACCACCACCACCGCCACCGGCATAGGCAGGCCCATCCGCCGCCATATCGCCGCCCGCTGGCACATCGATATCCGCACCGGCATCACCATCAACGGCCATGTCCGCCATTGCACCGTCCAGCCCCTGCCGGAGGACACCCGTATCAACCTTTGGCTTTTCCCCGGTTGCCCCGGCGTCAGCCGTGGCGGTGTCGTCGCTCCCCATGTCAATGCCAACCAGATTGGCGGCCCACTGGATGTATTTTTTGGCCTCGGCAATCTTTGGCATCAGGTATGCGCTGATTGCGTCCCAGTTTTCGATAACCGCCGACGCCACAAACCCGAGAATGGCCGGAAGTGCGGTAATCGGGTTGGTCAGGCTGGCAACACCGACCATCCGCAGGCCCATGATGACCGCCCGCACCGGGGCACCGGCCACGAACATCAGCCCCCGCCCCATCCCCATGGAGGCACGACCAACGCCAGAGACACCCGCCGCCCCCAGTGCTCCCGCCGCGCCCAGCGTGCGCAGGCCGGCGGCAAATGACCGGGTCGGCACCGCCAGCATGGCAGAGCGCAGGCGGGTCACCTGTCCCAGCATACCCCCCAGCCCCCCGGACCCGGCCCGCCGCACCCCGGCCAGCGCCCCGGCAAAGCGGTTGCTGCTGACGGCACCGGAAGCGGTTGCGGCACGCACACGGGCAAACATCACGGCGGCATCGTCCAACGGTGCACGGATGCCATTGATTGCCAGCCGTACTGCCAGCGAGCCGACCTTGTACGTGACCAGAGCCGCCGCACCGTACATCACCACAGAAGTCAGGCCGGGGAACTGGGCCGACAGATCAGCAACCGTGTTGATAACCGATGCAACACCTCCGGCGATATGACCGAGGGTGTCCAGCATACTGCCGCCAGATCTTTGACTAAAGCCGGTAACAGCATTCTGCATCCGGGACAGTTGGTAGTTGAAAAGTCCACTGACCTTTTCAAAATCCTTATCAATCACCCCGGATGAACTCAGGGCATCATCCTTGATCTTCTTGAACTCTTCAAAGTTCTGCATCATCGGCAAGATGAACTCCTTCACCTGCTGATCGCCGAACAGCTTTGACAGCTTGAAGGCATCGCCGCCGGTCAGGTCATTGATGCGCTGGATCATGAACAGGATCGGGTCTTCCCCCGATGCCATTGCCGCCGTCAATTCCTGTTCCAGATTGATGCCCATGTCCGCAAAGTTCTTGACCGCATCTTCGCTGGTGATTTTTGACAGGAAGTTTTTCATGTTGTTGGCTGCCGCGTCTGCATCACCAGTGCCCTTGAAGGCGATTTGCAGCGATGCCCCCAGCGACGCCACCGCCCCGGCCCCCTGCATGCCCAGCAACTGGGCTTGCGCGCTCAGCGACGGCAGGAATTTCGCCATCTTGTCCAGTTCAAAGCCGCCGGACTTGCCCGACTGCGCCAGACTGTCGAGGGACTGGGCCAACCCGGTGGGCTTGATGCCCAGCGAGGTTTGCAGGGCGAAGGCCACCCCGGCCATGTCTTCCATGGCGGCTTTGGTGGCGGTGGCACCCTTGCCGATGGACCCCAGAGACTCCAGCGCCGCCGTCGGGTCCATACCCCGCCCAACCAGAATTTCCAGCCCCTCCAACAGATTGTTCTGCGATTGCCCGGTCTGGCGGCTGACCTCTTCAATCCGGTCGCGCACCTTGGTCAGGTCGTCGGCAGCCATCTGGGCGGTATTGCCAAACCGCACCACCCGCTCCTGATAGTCCGCCGCCTGCATGATCGGTGCGGCAAACGACATGGCCGATGCCCCGGCGGATACGATCTCGCCCCCCATGGCCGACAGGCTTTCGCGGCGGGCCGTCCGGCGTTCGGTGGCGGAGTGCAGGGCAGACCGGGCAGCGGTGGCGCGAGCCAGTTGGTCGGCGGTCCTGGTTGCCTCTTCCCCCACCGCCTTCAGGTCGATCTTTGCCGCTTTGGCGGCGTCGGACATCGACCGCAAGTGCTCAAGATTGGCGCGATAGCCTGCCGCCGTGCGGCCAACCGCCGCCTTTGCCGCCTCGCTGGCGGCGGTCAACTGTTTGGTATTGGCCGCTGCCGCCGTCAATTCCTTGCCAAGCTGATCGGCCTTGACGCGGGCCGCTTCATAGGTGGCCTTCGCCTGCGCCATCGCCGCCCGTGCCTCTTCACTGGCGGCGGCAAGCTTTTTGGTCGGGCGAGTGGTGGCGGCAAGCTGCTTTTCCAGTGCCTCGGCCTTGACGCGGGCCGCTTCATAGGCGGTTTTGCTGTCGATGACGGCGGCTTTGGCCTGTGTGCTGGCTGCTGTGGCTGCCTGCAAGGGGGCGGCGCTGGCGGCAACCTGCGCCGTCAATGCTGCCGCCTTGGCGCGTGCCGCATCATAGGCGGCTTTGGTATCACTGACGGCGGCCTTTGCCTTGCGCCATCCCTCGACCGTCGCCGCCCGCGCCTGTAGGTCGCTGACCGTTTGGTCCAGCCGCGCCGCCGAGGTCTGGGCGGTGGTCATCCCGGCCCGGAAAGCGCTGGTGACAGCGGCACCGATCTCGACGGCAACGGCCAGTTTCATGATCTGTGTTCCTCCCGCAGGATGTGGACGGCCTCGCGGTACCAGGCCAGCAGGCGGGCCAGCGGCATCCGTTCAAGCTCGACGATGGACTGATGGTAATGCCGGGCCAGCCACAGGATCAGGCGGCGGCAGTCACGGTAAAATTTCCCGCCGTACCAGCACAGTAGGCGACATAAACCTGTTGCAGGCGCTTGTAGTCCGGCCACTTGATGCCGCTCAGTTCGTCGGTGGTGATGCCGCACCAGCCGGACACCGTGGCCTTTTCGCGCGCCATGTCGGACCCGCTCAGGGCGTCCATCGCCTCGATGTCCAACAGGCTGGGGCAGCGCATGATCAGGGTGCTGGTGGCCTTGCCTTCAACGGTCAGGGCGTGGCGCAGGGTGATGCGGGCGTTGCCGTCGCTCAGCCAGTCAACGCCGGGGATAGTCTGGGTATCAGTCATGGTTCATGTCCTTTCGTCAGGATCAGGTCGTCAGGATCAGGCCAGCCCAAGGGCCTTGTTGATGGATTTGCGCAGGTCGTTCCCGCCGATGATCAGCACACCGCGTTCCGGGTCCACTTCGTCGAGCGTCTCGCCGTTGGCCTCAAGGCGGTAATAGCTGAGGGCGATTTCATATTTCTCTTCGGTCTTCTCCCCCTGCTTCCACTCGCCGCGGTCGAGCTTGTTGACCGATCCGCGCAGGGTGACCTTGACGCTGGTGGTGGCGTCGGTCTGGTCCACCATCGCAGCCCGGATGATCAGGCTGCGGTTGGTCAGGCCATACACCGCAGCCATGCGGCGGTTGAAGTCGCTGAAGGTCATTTCCGCCTTCAGTTCCCCCAACGTGAAAAACCGCCGGAACTGCTTGGCCGACACTCCCGCCCCGGCAGCCCATTCACCCGCCATCTCAAGGGGCGGATGCTTGAAGCTGGACACGACACCGACCTGCATGCCGCCGTCGATGCTGACGGTGTAGCCCGCACAGTCGTGGCGATAGGCGTTGAACATGGTCTCACTCATGGTACAGGCCCCTTACTGGCTGAAGATGGCGGTGTAGAGGGTCGGGTCAATCTGCGACACAACAACGATGTCTTCCGCAGGCACCGGATCGACCCACTTGTAGCGCAGGATTGCCTGTCCTTTTCGCAGGTTGCTCCAACTGTTCAGATCACCGTCAACCCAGCACTCCCCGCCCAGGATCACCCCCTGACGGATCATGTCGGACAGGAACTGGTTGCCGGTTTCGATCAGGTCATCAAAGAAGGTCGGGGTGATCGGCTGGTCAACGCGGGTCTTGTAGGCCCGCAACAGGCTGTCGCCAATGAAGTCATCAATCACCTGGGTGGTGATGAAGCGGCGGTTTTCGTCATCGCTGCACGAATGGTTGCCCCACAGCCGCCAGACCCCTTCATCGTTGATGATGGTGCCAACGTGGGCTTCGTTCAGGCTGTTGGCTTCGCACGGGCGACCGGGCACATAGTCAATGTGCTGCGACAGGCCCAGGATCGACAGCGGCGTGTTCGACGGGGACCAGGCGATGTTCTGTTCAAAGTGACGCTTGATCAGCGCCCCCAAGGCAAAGGCCGAGCCGTAGCTGTAGACCTTGGCCCCGGCGCGGTCCCGCACCAGCGGACGGCCAAACACCGGGTTGTACACGCGGGCAGAGGCGAACGACGCGGCATGGGTTTTGGCGGCGGCGTTGGTGGTGTCGGGGGCATCAAGGAACACCCAGCCCGCCAGCCGGTCGGCCAGCGTCAACAGGGCCTGACCAACGGCCAGCCGGTCGCTGAACCCCGGCGCACCCAGCGCACGCGGGGCCAGTCCACCGGTGATGCTGCGGGCCGACAGCATGGCTTGCAGGCCGGTGCGGGTGCCGTCGGGCAACACCTTGCCGATGATGTTGTTTTCGGTCTCGTCGTCGGTGGTGCCTTCGGCCACCCGGATAACCACCACCGCGCACAGGGCAAGACTGTAGATGGCATCCATTGCCAGCGGCAGGGTGCCGGTCTCCCCCAACGCTGCCGACAGGGTTTCATCGGCCTCAATGGCAACCGGAGTATTCAACGGGAACAGGGTGGCGTCGGCATCGGGGGCCGTCCCGACCAGGCCGATCACCGACACGTTGACGGCCCGCACCGGGCGTGCCCCGCTGGGGTCATCAACCCGCCGGACGCCATGGTTAAAGGTCTGAGGAATGGTAACCATGCTTCACGCTCCTTGAATTAAATCGGCCAGGATATCGATGGTCAGGGCTGCCAGCTCATCGGGCGATGCTGCAGCCTCGATCCGGGGATCGGCGGTGATGTCGCGCAAAACCTGACAGGCGGCTTCGGCGGCGCGGGCTTCGGCCCGCTCGTCTTCACTCAGCCTGTCGAGCAGGCCCTTGCGGGCCAGTCGGCGCAGGGTGTCATCGTGGGGCTGAAACAAGGCAGGGCGTGCCTGCCGCAGAGCCGCCCGATGGATATCGCGGGCGCTGTCCATGTCGATCACCACGGCGTCACCGTCCAGCACCCAGGCATCGCGGAAAGTCCGCTCCAGAGCCTGGGTGTGCTCGCTGTCGATGACGCTGCCGTTCATCTCAACGGAGACGGTTGCCGGGGTTTCGGCAGTGCTGGCGTCGGCAGACGGGCTGTCTTGTAACTGGATGAGATCGGTATCAGTCATCGCTCAGGTCCTTCAGTTTCCAGGCCCCACGCCATTGGCGGCTTTTGGGCAACATGTCCTTACGGGTGATGGCAAAGCGTCGGCGATTGCCTGCCGGGGCGTCCCAGACATGAGCGGGAACGTCCTTTTGCAGCAGGTATTCCATTGCCTGCTCCTCGGTCATCGGGCCGAGGGGAGCGGCAGCGTCAACCGCCTCCAGCCCTCCGGCATAGGCATCAAGGGGGGGCAGAATCCCTCCGGCCAGAGCCATCGCCAGCCACGACGGGTCGGGAATCAGCACCGACACCGGCTCGTCAAGGTTGGCTTCAAAGGCGATGGCATACTGTCCAGATACCGGAGTACCCCGCCATGCGGCGATGCGTTGAGATGTGGTCATCGTTACATCCCGGCAAAGATGATGGTATCAGGACGGCCATCCACGTAGTAATCCTCTCCGGATGGTCTGTGCGCCATCCGGATTTGCAGGGTCGTCCAAAGCATATAATCGGGACGATCCTCAATAACGACGCACTCTGGTGCGTCCGCGGGGCCGGTATTACCGACGTTACACGTTGCCGGTACATAGTATGTATACGGCCACGGGGTGGCGAAGCTCACCGTGTATTGCCCGACAGCGTGGTCAATGATCGACGAAACACCCAGACTATTGCGAATGATGTTGCCGTTGTACTGGTCCAGAACGAGGTATTTTTTGGTGGCTCCGGTGATCTCGCTGGCGTGCAGGCCATCGATTAGGTCGGCATCCAGACCCGACCCAGAGCCATCATTGGCCGATGACCACAGGATGCTCCACGGTCTCCAGATGCCGGGGATGCCCCCTCCCCATTTGCTCCTTTGGTACAGCGAGGTACCGGTCTGATCGATGACGATTTGCAATCGGACATCATCGCCGCCACCATCGGCAAACTGGATCAGGATGCCAGCGGTGCCTGCCATACCGGCGGGCGTGTTGGTGCAGGTGGGGCTGCACTCTGTGATCACCACGCCGGGGGTGCTATTGATGACGTTCAGGTCCCCACCATACATATTAAAAGCCTCCAGCTTTGCCCCGGTGGTGGTCTTGGCAAAGCCGGAAAAGGCCGCCAAGGCGTTGCCGACAAAAGCTGTTGAAGCAGCCTGACTTGTGGCGGTTCCAGCCGCCGCCGTGGGGACGGTAGGGGTACCAGTGAAGGCAGGTGACGCCAGCGGAGCCTTGGCGGCCAGCGCAGCAAGCATGCTGCTGGCGAAAGACTGGTCATTGGCCACCGCCTGCGCCAGTTCGCGCAGGGTGTTGAGCGCGTCGGGGGCACCATCAACCAGAGCATCGACCACCGCCTTGACGCCTGCCGGAGTAACGGCGGCAGTGGTCTGCGTGCCGGCGACGGTTTCGGCCTTCGTCGCAAAGCGGACCATCCCTTGGGCAGTCTCGGTCCCCGTCGGATGGTTGCGGCTGGCTGCATGGGCCGTGATGCCCTCATCAACAGCGACCTGCACCGTGCGCAGGGTGGCATAGGTACCGGTATCGACCGCCATTTCCACCACGGCGGCTTCGGAAACGACGATCTGGGCCAGCACATCAATGGCGTGGGTTTCGCTGGGGCCGCCCTTGTACAGGTCCTGACGGCGGCACAGGGCGATGACCGTGCCATCACTGGCGAGGATGGCCGCTTCGCGGATCACAAACGGCCCGGCAGACACCGGCACGATGGTCTGGATTTCGACCACCAGCCGGTTGTCGGGCGACCGCCGCAGGGCCGATACCGGCCCGCGCCAGACCTCATGCACAATGCCGGTGGCGGTGACCGGTGGGGTGGTGCCACCGCCATCGCCCAGCACGATGGTCGCAATGCCGATCGGGGCGTTGCTGGACAGGGCGGCAGCAATCAGGGCCAGACCATCAGGGGTCATACGCCAGCCATAGGGTTCAGCCATGGTACATCCTCACAAAACAATACGGGATACGGTGGCAACCCCCACCGTCAGATCGGGGCGGGCCGGGGTGGCCGGGGCGGTCAGGAACAGGGCGGGGGAGGTGATCAGGCGGTACACCATGCAACCGGTGATGCCGACATGCAGGGCAGCACTCTCCGCCTGATCGGTCAGGGTCAGGGCGTCCAGATGCTGGCTGTGGCGCTTGGTCAGGCGGATCACCGCATGCAGGTCCGCCAGATGGTCCGCCGCGAACCCATCCACAACGGCCCCCAGCCGGACGGCAAACGTGCCCCGCCGTCCTTCTGGCTGCTGCTCGTGCCACTCGATCACCTGCCCCGGCCAACCGATGGCGGACAGGGCCAGTTCAATGCCGCTGACCTTGCCGCGCAGGGCATTGATCTGCCAGCTATCGGCAATCATCCGGCGTCTGGTGGCCTCCGGCCAGTCACTGCGCCACAGCACCACCCGTACCGCCTGCGCCAAATGCGGCAGGAACCACGCCGGGCAGCGATCCGGGTTCCACAGATCGGTCAGGGTTTCCACCGGCAATCCCGCCAGTGGTGCGGCCATCGCCTGTTCCACCGCCTGCATTTCCGCTGTGGCAGTGGCGGGCAACAGTGACGGGACGGCGGCCTCCATCAGACATCATCCGGCAGGGCGGTGATCGACACCGCCCGCAGGGCCGTCCCCGGTGGGCAGGCTACTGCCTCTGGCGTGACCGTGGCATCCAGCACGCCATCAACGATGCAGGCCCCGACCAGCGCCCCGGCAGTCCAGCGCCGCCCCAGCGGGGTCAGGCCGGGAATCTCAACCCACGCGGTATAGGCGCTCAGGCGTTGCCCGGCAGCCGCACAGGCGGTAGCGGCATCGGCATTGGGGGCCAACACCAGCCGGGCCGTAACCGGCACATCAACCACGGTTGCAGCCTGCACGCTGACCCGGTCGCCATGGGTGCGGCGGTCGCGGTCGGTGGTGATGGCCTGCACCGCGTCCAGGGTGGCGGCATCCGGCACGCCATCCCACCCCAGCACGGTGACAACGATCTCGCACGGCTCCGGGCTGTCAATCCACACATCCCGCACGCCCGGCACTTCGAGTGCCAACGCCCGGTACAGGCCATCACTGCCGGACTGACCCAGCCGGTCCCATGCCCCGTAATAGCGCTGCAACAGACGGTTGTCGCTTTCGTAGACCGGGGCGCGCGGCGGGACAGCGGTGGCATCGCCGGGGTCCAGCACCTGCCGGGCCACGGCGGCACGCAAGGCAATGGCATCCAGATCCGCCGCATGGGCCAGATGCGGCATCACCGCCCGCACGGCATCGTTCATCCGGGCAACAGCCATTTGGTAATGCCATGCCCCGACCATCAACAGCTTGTGGAGAGGGTCGCTTTCCCGCCCCGCATCGAACAGGTCGGGGTTGTCAGCCAGCAGGTGGGCCAGTGCGTCCGCATAAGCCTGCTCGACAGACAGCGGCGCGATAATGTCCGGGGTCGGTCCCGGCAACACGCGGGCGATGCTCATGCTTTCACCTGTACATCAAACACATAAAGCTGGCCGGTGTCGGTCAGGGTGCCTTCCAGTGTCAGCACCAACTGACCTTGCCGACTGACCAGCGGCACCGACCGGCGCAGGGTCCAGCGATCTTCCCAGCGGCGCAGGCGGATGGCCGCTTCGTGGGCCACCCAACTGACAAAGTCCGGGGTCATCGGGCGGTCTAGCGCACCGGGGATCAATGACCCGTAGTCTGGCCGCCACAGCAGCGACCCCAACGGGGTCATCAGGATATCGGTCACTGACTGCCGGATGTGTGCCACACCGCCCAGCAACAGGCCGGTACTGGCATCCATCCCGGCCATGATCAGCCCTCGACTTCCGGCGGGTGGTAGCCATGATCCGGCAGGCCGGTCACCACCGAGCCGGACACCCATGTTTCCGTTTCAAACTGTTGCCCTGCGACATGGCGCAGCAGGGTTGCCATGCCGTGATGATCGAGCAGATAGCGACCCTCTTCGCCGGTCCGCAGGGTGATGTCCTGTGCCTCCAGCGTGATCTTGCCGACCGCTGACAGGTGCAGATCGCCTTCGGAATGGACCGACAGGGTTTTGCTGCGGGCGTCATAGCGGGCCTCGGTGCCGTCTGCCCAGCGGGCAACGGTCACATCAACGCTATCCCCCACCACCGGGTTCAGGCCGGTGGACAGGCCGCCCACCACCACGCCCTGTTGCAGGTTGCCTTCCGGGGCGACCAGCAGCACCGCTTCGCCGATTGACGGGACGCGGTGGGTGGCGGCAAACCCGGCCCACCGCAGCCACGGCAGCCAGTCTGTCTGCACACCGGGGGCAATTTCGACCCGCACCGCCTGCGGACTGTGGTCGCCAACCACCCCGCGCAGCACCACCAGCCGCAGGGCGCGGGCCAGTTCCGCCAGCACAAATCCGTTATCCATGGGGCACATCCTCCGCACCTGGCACCGGCAACGGCACAGTGCCAAAGCCATCCACCTCTATCTCTGCCATCGCATCGGGCACGAACACCCCGCCCTCGAACCCGAAGACGTATTGCAGCACGATCACCCCCCGGTCACTGATCGCATCATGGCGGGCCTGCAAGGTCAGCACCCCCGCCGGAGCGGTGGCCGTTGGCCCATCGGGCACCGCAACCTTCAGGCGGCTGCCGATGATCGACCGTTCCCACTGCCCGATGGCGGCTGTCGTTTCGGCCACCATCTCCGCCGGTAGAATCTCGATGATCACCGTGCCGGTGATGGCGTGATGTGCCCGCCAGCCGGGCACCCGGTGGCGACAGGTCAGGCCGTTGCCGTAGGTCAGGCGCTCCGCCCACACCCCCACGGCCTGCTGACCGTGGTACGCCTCGATCAAGGCCGGGGCGACGGTATCCAGACGGGCCAGGGCCGCAATCTGGATCGCAGCGGTGACGGGGTCATGCATCGCCCTATCCCTGCACCTTGACGGCAATGGCCGCCACCGCCGCCGACACGACAGCCGCCACCAGTGCCCACAGGATTTTGCGGATACCGGCGGACACCGGGGCGGCCTCGCGTACCGTGTGCTCGATCACGGCCAGCCGCTTGTGCAGATCGCGCAGGCTGTCCCGATCACTGGCCCGCTGCTCTTCCAGCCGGGTCAGGCGTTCAAGGGCGTCGGCAACCCGTTCAGTTGTGGCTTCCAGCCGCCCGAGGCGGGTGTTGATGTCGTCGCTCATACTGTTTGCCCTCAGAGCGTTTTCCGTTTTCCCTGAATTGGGTCAAACGCTCTAACATTTTGTTATTTCAGCAAATACGTCGTCGCAGATGTTCCATCTGCTCGGGATTTGCTCTAGATTGCAGCCATGAACAGGCCAGAGGCCGCAACGCTGGACCGGTTGCCCGGCAAGCGGGATTGAATATCGGCCACCAGCCGGGCGGCACTGTCGTTCAGGGTGCTGACCAGAGCCGCCACCTGTTGCGGCGTCAGATAGTCCGGTCCGTCCGACTGCTGCATGGATCGCAGCCCGGCAGAGCGCCCCTGCTTGCCGCTGATCAGGTTCAGGTGGGGCAGCACCAGCGCACAGGCGCGCTGGCAGACCGCCTGATCCCATTGTTCGCACACCATGTCTGCGGCGGCACCGGACAGGGCGGCAGCGGCAATCACCGCCCCGGCCCCATCCACCCCCACATCCGTGCGCACCGACAGGTCAGCCGCCGCAATGTGGACGGCCAGCATGTCGTCAGGCACTGACGGATGCAAGGTGTACGCCCGCTTCAGGTCGGCGGGGGTGATCATGCTGCTACCCCAAGGGCCGCAGCCTCCTTCACCCGGATTTCAAAGTCGAAGGAGCCATCAAAGGTATATTGCAGACAGCGCTTGCGGGCGTGGTACTCGCGGGTGCGCTCCATTTCCTGATTGATGCCCAGCACCAGATTTTCCAGCGGGGTCACCATGATGGAACCGGACGGCATGTAGGGCACCGCCACGATCGGTTTGCCGACGAATGCCCCGGCAGGGACGGCGGTGTAGCTGCCGTTCGGGGTGCCAGCCACCTGCACCCCATACTTCAGGGCATCGGTGTCAGACATGACCGCCACCGCCGTTGCCAGATACTTGGCAGGCAGCCTGGTAAACACCGTTTCCAGCGCCTTCACATAGCCGGTCGTTGCCGGGTCAATGGTGGCAAGGGCCGGAGCCTTTCCAGCCTGGGCGGCTTCCTTCAGCAGGAGGAGCCACCCCTTGTTGAGCGACAGGAATTTCTGGTCCGGTCCGGCAGGCGCGGTGCTGCCCAGCCCGTTGAAGGCCAGATCCAGCAATTCGGCCCCGTACAGGCGCGACAGCATGCCTTCAACCAGCGTCGGCAGGTTCGGGTTGTTCTGGTTGTCCCGCAGGAAATCACGCGAAAGATCAAGGAAAAGCTGTGCATCCTCTGCTTCCAGCGTGCAACCGAACTGGTTGACGTCCGCACTGTCGTCCGCCGCCGGTTCACTGCCCTGCGGCACCCGGCGCAAGGATCGGCGCCCCATGTCCAGCACCGGCACTTCGCTCTTCAGCCTCGCCATGCGATGGACGGTAACCAACTTCAGGAAGTCATGTTCGACCACCAGATCAATCCACGCATTCGCCACCTCCGGCGTCAGCGTCCCCGAGACGGTCAGGACTTCCGGCCCGACCAGCCCCTTGGCAAAGGCGACCAGCGGGGCGGTCGCGCCGAACCGGGTCTGAAGCGCCGCCAGTTCGGTATTCGACTTGCACAGCAGTTCCCACGACATGATTACGCCACCCCCGCACCAGCGTTGGACGGCGGCGCGGCAATCCCGCCGCTTCCTGCCCCCTTGGCGACCGACAGCGCCAGCGCCTTGGTCAGTTCCCGCACATCCCCGGTCAGGGCATCAACCTGCTTCTTCAGGTCAGCGGTTGCCGTGGCTTCGGTGGGGGCAGCCGGGGCCGGGGCTGGGGCTGGAGCTGGAGCTGTGGCCGGGGCAGCGCCGTCCGTCCCCGCCGCCGGGGTGGCAGGCACCTGCGCGGCCTGCGCTGCCACAGCGGCTTCGGCTGCCGCTTTGGCAATGGCCTTGATATCGTCTTCGGTCATGGTGGGGTGGGTGTCCTTCTTCAGTTTGCTCAGGGCCTTTGACAGCCAGCTTTGGGGAGGGGGTCCGGGGTCAGCCATCCGCCCGATACCGGCCAGCGACAGCCCGGCAACCTCGCCGGATTTGACCGCCGCCCAGTCTTCCGGGCTTTCGACCCGGATACCGACCGCCCACGCGCCTTCGGCTTCATCCGGGAACAACGGGTCATTCTTGCGGATCAGCCAGCTTTCGGCGACGTAGGCACCGGGCAGCGGGCTGAAACTGTGTTCCTTGTCCACATTCGGGGCAGACCCGGCGCGCATGAAGCTGTAGGCCGCTTTACGGATGGTATCGGCAGAGGCCCAGTCTTCATGCGCGTCCGGATCGTCGGGGGCATACACGATGCCGTAGACCATTTGCCGTTCATCGTCCGACTTGATGATCCGCAGTTCCCGGCACGGTCCTGCGGCCTTCAGCACGATCTCTTTGCCGTTTGCCGGGCGCCTTACCAGAGAGATGAACTGCACTTCAAGGTCTTTGATTTCGGGCATCTGGTGTATTACCGCATCTACAACGATGCTTCATTGCGTCGTTGACCCCATAGTAATAGCAATCATCGAAATTAATTTCACTTGACTGTATTCCAGTATTGGAATGGGCATTCCATATTCGGAATACATGCCGTTGATATTATTTTATCTATATTTACCGTTAGCCTCATGCACCCCGATGAGGCGACCAAAACACCATGAACGACGCCATCGTGATCAAGAGTATCAACGGCGGTACCAATCCATTTGCCCGGCTGTTGTCTCCGGCGGCGGTCGGGATTGGTGATGCCATCACATGGCCGGTTGACCCGCTGGCACTGGCCCGGATGTACCTGTCATCAACCGTGCATGCGACCTGTTGCCACCGCGTGGCCGAAGCCGCGTTTGGCTATGGCGTCAACAGTCCGCGCTTTGATGACCTGTGCGAGGCCGGGGCGATTGATTTGCTGGTGACGGCGGGGGTGGACCTGCGCACCTACGGTAATGCCTTTATCCAGCGTATCCGTTACCGGCAACGGCTGGTCGCCCTGCGCACGTTGCCTGCGTGGTCGGTCTCCCGGCGGCGCGATGGGTCATATGTGCAGGTGATCGACAGCGGCAGCGGGACGCCGGAAACCATCCTGCTGGCCGCCGACGAGGTATTGCACCTGCGCGCCCCTGATCCGGTGCGCGGTCATTACGCGCTGCCGCAATGGATTTCCTCTGGTCCGATGATGGCACTGGCAAATGCCGCGACAGAATACAATCAGCGCTTCTTTGACAACAACGGCCTGCCCGATTCAATCCTGACTGTTGCCGGGGCAATTCTGACCGACAACCAGAAGAAACAGGCTCAGGAGTTCTTCAGCGACAATTACAAGGGTCTGTACAATTCCCGGAAGACTTTGTTGCTGAACTTCGACAACAAGGAAGTCTCGGTTGATGTCAACATCCCGCGCCCGGAGAAGGACGGCGATTTCCTGAAGCTGCTGGAATTTGCCCGTGACGATATCCCGATTGCCCACGGCGTGCCGTCGCGGCTGGTCGGGATTGCCAAAGCCCTGGGGATTGGCGGACAAGGTGAACAGTCGGCACAGATGATTGCCTTCGAGCGCTTTACCTGCCTGCCGGTGCGCCGGTCGGTGGCCGGGCAACTGCGTCCGGTGTTGCAGGAAGCAGGCATTGACCACCGCCAGTTCGCCATCCTGCCGCCGCCGGATGTGGATGGCGACGGCAGGGCCGATCAGGCCAGCGACACGCAGGAGGCCACCGCCGAACTGCTGAAATCCTTTCTGGGCACCCGGTCATGAGCCGGGGCCGCAAGGGCAGCCCGGAATGGGTGCGCGCCGAGGCGCACGCCATGTATCTGGACGGACTGGACAGCAGCGAGATTGCCGCCGTCCTGCTGTCCCGTCACAAGCTGGATGTGTCCCCGCGCACCGTGCGCAACTGGATCAAGGCCGGAAACTGGGGCGATGCCCTGCGCGCCCGGCAGCAGACCCCCGGATACCTGGAGGCGCAGATCAACCGGCTGGCCCGCAAGGCCAACCCGACGCAGGCCGACGCCCAGAAAATCGCCATGCTGACCAAATCGCTGGATCGCCTGCGCCGGGTCGCCCCCAAGCCCAGACCGGTGCCGACCGTCCGCCATGCTGTCAGTGCGGACCTGCTGGCACTGGCAACGTCCCCGGATTACGGGCTGTATAAGTACCAATTGAAGTATCTGATTGATCCTTCACGGTTTCTTCTCTGTCTGAAGTCCCGACAGATCGGGTTCAGCTATGTGGTTGCCCTGAAAGTGGTGCTGCGGGCGATGGCCGGGCGGCAACAGTTGGTGGTTTCTGCCAGTCAGCGGCAGGCCAGCAAGTTCCTGAACTACGTCCGCCACCATTGCGGCAAGTTGGGCATCCTGCTGGATGACGACAAAGCCGACCATGTACGGATCGGGGGCACCAGCATCTACGCCCTTCCCCCCAATTTCCGGACCATTCAGGGCGACCCCGGCGACGTGGTGTTTGACGAATTCGCATGGGTGATGAACCAGAAGCGGGTGTGGGAAGCGCTGGTGCCATCCATTACCGCCGTGGGCGGTACGCTGGAAGTGCTGTCTACACCGTTCCTTCCCGGCTCCCTGTTCTGGCGCATGGCGACCAACCATGAAGGCAAGTACGACCAGTTCACCCGCCTGCGGATCAGCATTCATGACGCCATAGCCGACGGCATGCCATTGCCCGGCGGCATTGAAGACCTGCGCAGCCTGTTTGACGCAGATTCCTGGGCCATGATGTACGAATTGCAGTGGGCCGAGGATGGTACCGCCCTGCTGTCGTGGGCCGATCTGCAAGCCTGCACCACTCCCGCCGACGCTTACGCCGATACACCGGGCCGCTGGGGCGGGCTTGACCTTGGCCGCACCAATGACCGCACGTGGCTGTCTATCGTCGGCGAGGTGGAGGGCGCACGCGGTCCCCTGTTCCCGTTGGTGGACTGGGCCGACTGGAAGGGCGTGCGCTTCGATGATCAGCGGGCGCTGGTGCTGGATGCCTGCGCGAAGCATCCCGGACTGGAACGCCTGAACATTGATGGCACCGGCATCGGCTGGATGCTGGGCGAACAGCTTCAGGCGGAAATGCCGGATATCGCCGTGCGGCGGACCATTACCCAGCAGTACAAAGCGAAAATCGCCACCAACCTTGCCCGGCTGGTGGAGCGGCGGCAGGTGTTGTTGCCGCCTGATCCCGGCTTGCTGGCCCAAATGCACGCCGTCAAGAAGATCGCCGGGGCAAACACCATCCGATATGACGCCGACCACACGGCAGACGGGCATGCCGATGCCTTCTGGTCGCTGGCGCTGGCCCTTGACGGCATGGCCCCCGGTGCCATCGGCGGGCAACGGGGCGGCAGCCTGACGGTGGAGTGCTGGTAATGGCCGGGATCAACCTGCAACGGGTCTCGCTGCTGCTGGCCGAACGGGTCCGCGAGATTGCCACCCGTCAGGGCCGGGTGCCGTTCGACCGCGGCGACCTGCGCAAGTCGCATGTGGTCCAGCCCTCGGGGTCGTTTGGCGCAGAGGTGGGGTCGAACATGCCCTATGCCCGCGCCGTCCACGATGGCCGCCCGGCCCTGATCATCCGCCCGAAAACCGCCAAAGGTCTGTTCTGGGGCGGCGCAGACCACCCGGTGAAGTCGGTGTTCCAGCCCGCCCGCACCGGTCGCCCCTGGCTGCGCGATGCCATCGCCGAGATGAACGGCGAACCGCTGGATTTCCTTACCCCCCACATCGGCCCGCAGGCAACGCAGATGTTGGCCGATGCCCTGCAATCCCTGCGCTCCCTTCACGTCAAGAAAGGTTGAGAAAGGCTGACCAATGAGCAAAACCACCAAAGCCCCGACCACCCCCGGCGAGCAAACCCCCGCCACGCCCGCTACGGGGGCTGTGGAGTCGCATGTCGAGGGTTCCGCTGCCCCCGATACCCCCGACACCACCAGCGACTCCACGCCCCCGCAAAACGGGCAGGAACAGGGATCGGCATTCGACCATGCCCTTGCCTTCGTCCTGTCCGAGGAAGGCGGCTACGTCAACGATCCCCGCGATGGTGGGGGCGAAACCAATTTTGGCATCAGTCGCCGGGCCTATCCGGGGGTGGACATCGCCGGATTGACCCGCGATCAGGCGGCGGAAATCTATCGCCGCGACTACTGGGATGCCTGCAAGTGCGACCAGATGCCCGCGCCGTGGGCGGTGGCAGTGTTCGATACCGCCGTCAATCAGGGCAGCGGGGCGGCGGCGTTCCTGCTGCAAACCGCGCTGGGTCTGAAGGCCGATACCATCATCGGCCCCAAAACGCTGGCCGCCGTCACCGCCGCCGGGCCGGACAAACTGAACCGCTATCTCGCCTGGCGGATCAAGCGCTACACCGGCACGGCAAATTTTGACCGCTATGGCGTCGGCTGGATTGGCCGGGTGTTGCGTCTGCAAGCCCTACTGACCTCGGGCTTGCGCTAACCCTCCTCCCGCCGCGCCCCGCTGGCGGGTGGGGGCGCGCACCGGGTCACACGGCACCCGCCATCATCGTTCGGAGTCCACACCATGCTGAAACTCATCCTCGCCTTCGCCCTCGACCGACTGAAGGAACGCTCCACCTGGCTGGGCGTGATCGGTCTGGCAACCGCTGCCGGGGTCGGCCTGACCCCCGATCAGGCTGCCGCCATCGCCACCGGTGGCGCGGCTGTCGCCTCCGCCGTCGCGGCGTTTACCCCCGATAGCTCGAGCAAAAAGGACTGATCATGACCATCGACTATCACGCCCTGGGCGTTTACAGCGAAGCGGCAGAAACCGCCCGGCAGGCAGCCCATGACCGCACCCTTGCCCTCAACGACCTGACCCGCCTGCTGACCCTGACCTCCGGCGGCGGCATGGCGCTTGCCCGCAGTCTGGACCGCGATCAGGCAAACCGCCTGTGGAATCAGGTGCAGGCAGCAGATACCCGCATGATGGATGCGGTTGGCATCGCCAACGCCGCCGCCCCGCTGTGCGGCCGCCCCCTGCTGGCGGTGCGCTGAAAATGGGCACCAGCACGGAGCGTGTCCGGGCCTATCGAAAGCGCCTGCGCACAGCACAGGACCGGCAGGTACAGTGCCGCGTCCCCGCCGGGCAGGTGGACATGCTCCGGCTGGCGGCCCGTCTCCTGCGGTCGGCGGACCCCGAAACGGTCCGCCGCACCCGCAATTCCCTGATGATTGTCAGGGATGCCATCCGGCAAAAACAAAGGGCCGATGACGATGCATCGGCCCTTTGATGTTATCGGTCACAACTTCTCTTTATTAGACAGAGCCTTTGCAAAATATGGCAGGTCATATCTGTGATTTTTCTTAATATATTCAATATAATTTTCTCGATTTATTTTTCCTGAGTCCAGAAGTAGTTTCTTTTCCCTATCAAATTCTCCCATCAAGAACATAATCTGAAGACCAGTAGACATTCCTATCTGATCTAGTTTTTCTTCCTCCATAAAAGCTAACTCTTCCGGTGCATATTCACTGAGCAATGCTGTTGCGATATGAATTCCCACCGCAGCCATAATGTCAATATCGAACAATTTAAATTCAGTAGGCTCCCGAACAATCGACTCCCCAAATATGAAGTAGTCAATTTTTTTTCCAGTAGCTACGCATGCCATTAGCATGAATTCAATTGGCATCGAGTTTCTAGACTTCCAAGAAGAGATAGTCTTTTTCGATACCTCAAAATACTCACCTAGCTGAGTATCAGTCTGTATTTTTAGTGCATCCTTTATTCTGGTTAAGACGGCTTCAACATCAATTGTTGGAGATGGCTTCACAGAAACCTCCTGTCCTCAAAATGAAGAAAATTCCTTGACAGTCCTCAAAATGAGGGCAATCATGTCCTCATAAAGCAGACTATCAGGAACTACCCAACTATGAAAGTCGCATCACCATCCCAAGCACTCTTCAGCCTTGTGAGGGGAGGCCTAATTCAAGAAGGCTCAAGTTTCTCCCTTTGGTGCCGATTAAACGGTGTGTGCCGAATGAACGCGACATACGCCCTTCTTGGCAAACGGAACGGCCCGAAAGCGAGGGCGCTTCGTGCCCGTTTGGCCACTGCCGCAGGCGTAACCGTTGCAGAGCCACCCCTTACCCCAAGACAGCGAGGTTACAAATGAACGCCCTCACTCCCTTCAATTTTGAGAACCACCCCATCCGTCATGTGATGAACGATGACCAACCGTGGTTTGTGCTGGCCGATGTGTGCAAGGCCATCCAGTTGTCCTCACACAAGGGGGGATACGAGCAGCACGTACGAAAACTGGATGCGGATGAGAAGCGGCGCATTCCCCTCAGCACTCTTGAGAGGGGTAACCCCACATTTGACACCGGGGTGGAAAAGACGGGTCCCTGTGCGTGGATGATTTCAGAAGCCGGTCTGTACACCATCATGATGCGGTGTGATGCAGCGATGACCCCCGGCTCCCTGCCTTATCGGTTCCGCAAATGGGTGACTTCGGAAGTCCTCCCCACGATCCGCCGCACCGGCAGCTATCAGGGGCAAGCCAGGGTGTCAGCAGTAATGACACCCCCCGCCGCCATCACTCCGGCCCCGACCGGGATTGATCCGGCCCGCTATGCCGCCCTGCTGGAACAGCACATGGCCCTGAAGGATGAACTGGCTGCCTGCAAGGCGGTCGCAAGTGACTCCTCCCGGACGGTGAACCTGATCAACCGGCTGGTCCTCGAAACCACCCTCTCCAATGACCGGATTGCCGCAATCGCCGCTGCCAGTCCGCAACTCGTCAGCTACATCCGCAGCCTGTCCGCTTGAAAGGAACACGGAATGAATAGCTCTCAAGACTGTGCGCGGGGTTTTGTCCGCAGCAAGCCTCAACCAACACGGGCGGAAGCCCTGCGGTTTGCCTCTCACGTAATGACGAGTGGGGATCGCCGACTGTTCTATGGGGTTGCGGATACCCTGACCTGTGAAAGCGCCCTTGCCGCCTTGAAGGATCAGGCGGTGGATCTGTCCGAACACATGGCGATAGCGATGCTGGAATACGCCATGGAAGGGGATGCGGTCAGGAGTGCGAATGATGAGTGACCAGACCCAACAAGTCACCATTACCGCCGACATTACAATACACGGCGAAGAAAAGCAGGTCGCCTGCGCTTCCGTGGTTACAGAGGGCATGGGTGGCATCCTCACTGAAGTGTTGGGAGCCGCCCTGGAGATCATCTTGCTGAACCGGAAAAACCCCCTCCTCTCAATCGATTTCATGGCAGCCCTTTGCGATGTCTCGGATGAATTATGGGCTATTACGGACGGTGATGCCCCTGATTGGGGTCTGTATCGGCAGAAGCTGTGCCATATCGCCGGGATTGCCCTGGTCGCTATCCGTGCCTACGACAAGGAAAAGGACAGGCCATTCTTCGGGGGTGATGATGTCCGACATTGACCTGCAAGACCTTTCAAAGGCTGAACTGATTGCGCTGATCCAGCGCAACATCCCCTTCTTCAGACCGACGCATTTGCTAGAGGTCCGTATCAATACCCTCGAGAGGAAGGCCACCGCAGCGTTCGATGCGTATGTCTGCGCATCCAAACGCAGTCGCGATGCTGCACAACCGTTACAGCAGGCATGGGCCGCATTCCGCTCTGAAGGCTCCCCGGCTGCGCTCGAAACTGCAACGAAGAAACAGCTCGAGTGGGATACCGCCCACACCGAGGCGAACAAACACTATGCCCAGTACACGCGCCTGGAAAATGCGGCCCATCAGCTGCGGACCAAGCTCCTCACCCTCTGACCATCCCGTTCTTTCAGAAGGTCCATTCCTGATGACTGCCCCTGTCTATCTCACCGCCGATCAGTTCGCCGCCACTCTCGGGATTTCATCCGAGATGGCGCGAAAGGTGCTGCGCCGGGCCGGAGCGGAAGGGAAGCCATACAAAGGGGTTTCTCTGGATGTTCGGTTCGAGAAAAGCCGCTCGGCAACTGGAGGGTCATGGCTGGTCAATCAGGCGTCGGTTGATCGCCTGACCGCCGGAAGTCGGAACCCTCAGATTGCGGAAGTTATCGCCCTGACAGGCGAAGGCACAGAAGGTTCCGACTTCAAGGGCGGGGACGTGGTTTCCCTGCCCGTTCGGCAAGCCGTGGATCAGCAGGCGGAGGTTCCGACTTCCCTTCCGCAAGGGTTCCGACTTCCCGAAAAACAGGTTCCGACTTGCGGTGAAGTTTGCGGAACCAGCGCCCATGAAGTCGGAACCTCTCCACACGGTGATAATGTCATTACCCTGCCGGTGCCGGTTTCTCCAAAAAAGGTTCCGACTTCCGCCCCTGATTGCGGAAGTGCGTGGCTGACGGCTGACCAGTTCGCCAGCCTTGCGGGCATCACTGATCGCGCCGCCCGTCTTGCCCTGCAGGCGGGTACCTATCGCGGCTATGCCCTGACGATTGACACCGTTGCCGGACGGGGTGGCCGGGGCGGTATCAGCTATCGCGTGGATGCCACCACCCTGCCGCCCGACCTGTACGAACGCTGGCGGGCGACACAGGCCCCGGCCAGCGTGCCGGGCGGGGCGGTGATTACTGGCGACGTGTCGGCCCTGCCTGCCTCTGCTCTGGCGCTGTGGCGGCTGTCGCTGATCAGTGACGCCCTGCGCCACCCGGAAGGCTCTGCTGCCCGCCGTCGCGCCCTGATGGCCGGGGCTGGCCTGAAGCTGACCCCGGACGGCAAGACCAGGCGTGTCGGGCTGCGTACCCTGTACGACTGGATCAACCGCTATCAGACCGGCGGCGTCGGGGCACTGAACAACGCCCCCAAGGGCACCAGGGGGATCAAGCGGGTGGTGGTCAGCCGTGCCTTTGACGATGCCGCCCGTGCCGCCGGGCTGGGGCCTGCCGACCTTGCCGCGATCAGCGCGGCGCTGGAACTGTATATCCGCTCGCTGTGGAGCGAGGGCACGGCGGGCTGGCGCAATATCTCCCTGCTGGCGAGCACCCAGCTTCAGGCGCTGGCCCACAAGGCGGGCTGGCCGCAACCGACCCCGGACGCCTGTGCGGTCAACCGCCGGATGGTGGAAACGTGGCGGGACTACGAAATCCTTGCCATCCAGAAGCGGGATGCCAAGGCATTCTTTGACCACTACCTGCCCCGTGTTGCACGCAACCGCGATGCCTATGCGCCGATGCATCTGGTGATCGGTGACGTGCATCACCTTGATATTGTTGTTGAACGCCCGGATGGAACCGACGTCTACCCCAAAATCATCGCGTGGCACGACATTGCGACCAACCGCGTTTACGCATCGCTGATCTTCCTTGAGCGTGGCGAAGGCGTGAAGCGCTGGCATGTCGGCATGAGCTTTGCCGCGATGGTGGAGGCATGGGGCCTGCCGCGCACCCTGTATCTGGACAACGGGTCCGAATACACGTGGGACAGCATGATGCAGACCTTTGCCGACCTGTCCGCCGCCTGTCATGGCCGTATTGATGTGCGGATGGTGGAGCATGAGAGCGGGGTCCGTGACCTGCGCACCCGCGCTATCGCGGCGGTCAAGCGTGCCCGCCCCTACAACGCCCCGGCCAAGCCGATTGAGGGGCTGTTCAGTGTCCTGACCAACACCATTTTCCCGGCCATGCCGGGCTATATCGGTGGCGATCGGACCAAGGCGAAAAAGGAACATGTGGGCCGTCCGCCCAAGGCGTTCAGCGGTGGGTACGAAGCGTTTCATGAAGCGCTGGATACTGCGTTGGAGTTCTACCATTGCAAGCCGCAGGGCGGGTTCCTTGACGGTAAAAGCCCTGATGCCGCCTTGCGTGCAGCCATCGCCGACGGCTGGCAGGCGGTGCGGATTGACGCCGATACCCTGCTGATGGCTTTTGCCGAAGAGGAACGCCGGGTGGTGCGCAAGGGCCGCGTTTCCTGCAACGGGATCACCTGGTACGCCGACGACCTGTTGACGATGACCGGCCAGAGCGTGCGGGTGCGCGTCGCCCCACATGCGCCGGACGTCGCCTACATCCTTGATAACACAGGCTTGATCTGCGCTGCCCAGCCGGAACAGACCTATGACTATCTGGATGGGGCCGGGGCCAAGGAACAAGCCCGCCGGGCAAAGGTGCTGCACCGTGCCATTGCCGAAAAGCGGCGGAACACCTGCCGCCTTGATCTGGTGGCAGAGATGGGACGGCACGTGCAGGCGGTTGCCGCGCAGGCCGGTGGCGTCCCGCAGATACCGGGGGATGTGGCAGTGTCCCTGTCCCCCGAAGCTGAAGCGATGGCCTCAGCATCCCGTGCGCTGGCCGACCAGCGGGCGGAACGGGCAACGGTCAAGGCCGCTGCCGTTGAATACAGCCAGTTTGCCGATATCGAAACCGAGGACGCTTCAGGGCTGTCGTGGTGACGCACGCCAGTTGTTCCCTGAAACGCCCCCACACACACGGAGTGCAACCCTTGGATATCATTGAAACCAAAAACGTCAAGAAGGCCCTGCGTCTGGCCGAGACTGTCATTGCATCTTCTGACCGTCGCATCGGCCAGATTGTAGGCGAACCGGGCAGCGGCAAGACCGCCCTGAGCAAGCTGCTGGCAGAACGATTCTCGGGCATCCGGGTCTGCTGTTTCGAAGGCATCAGCAAGGCGCAGTTGACCCGCGACATCCTCGAAGCCTCTGGGGCCACCCTGCCGGGGGGCACCAGCTATGACATGATGGCCTTCAGCCGCCAAATTCTGCCCGGTCGGCTGATCATCGTTGATGAGGCCAACCACCTGCGCATCCAGCAATTGGAACGGGTTCGCTATTTCTGCGACGAACTGGGCACCGCCGCCATCCTGATGGGCACTCCGCTGGTCAACAAGGTGTTGTCAGCGCAGGCAACTGCCGTGCTGACCAAACAGCTTACCGGGCGCATCGGCAGCAAGCGTCTGGACATCAGCCCGATGGACCCGCGCGAACTGGCGGCAACCGTGCTGGTTCCGGCCTTTGGCGACCTCGGGCCGGACCTGTCCAAAGCCTTTCACGCCCTGACCGGCGGATGGTGGCGCGAGGCGCTGGAACTGGTCGATGGCATCAAGCGGATCATGGCCGCCAACAAGCTGGAGTCGGTGACCCTGTCTGTCCTGACCGCCGCCAAGAAGGAAGGGGCCATGTGATGAACCTCTCCTTGTCAGAGCAATTGCTGAGGTTACAGACGTTGCTTGAACCCGGTCGTTCCTGCGGCATGACGCTGGAAGCCCGATCCGTCCGGCTGCTCTACTCCCATCTGGTCGCCATGCGCGAACAGGCCATCTGCCTTGAACGCCGCACACCAATCCCGGCGGGCCTGTCTGATCCACTGCCGCCGCGCGTGCCTGGCCTGCGGGTCGGGATGTGAGGGAGACGGATGATGCGATTGCATGACTGTGACATGACCGTCAATGGCAAGACCCTGCCCAGCAAAATGCCCGACGGGCTCATGGCCCACTTCCCCAACACTGGCCCTGTGGGTGCCTCATGCGGTGAGTGCGAGCATTTTGGCAAAACATCAGTGGTCGGCATCGGCAAATGCCTGAAAGCCGCTGAACTTCTGAAGGCTTTGAAGTGTGGCTCCCCACGTCACAAGGATCGAATTCCCGCCCATACCGCTGCCTGTAAATATTTCCATCGGAAAGGTAATGAAAATGACTGAGGAAATGTACCGTATCGACCGTGACGGCAACAAAATTGCCACGAAAAACATTCGTCCGCAGGAACTTCTTGAAGACCAGCTTGTTCAGGCTCTGGCTGAACAAGCGGAAAAACTCAGCCTTACCCTTGCCGAATACAAGGCTCATGCGTTCACCGAAGTGCTGACCTTGCGCGATGTTCTGCGCGAAAACTATCAGGCGAAGCGTGGCGGCAAAAAGGGCAATATGACCCTGTATACCTTTGATGGGTCTTACAAGGTCGAAATGGCCCACGCTGACCGGATCGAATTTGGCCCGGACCTTGAGGTTGCTCGCGCCTTGATCGGCGAGTATCTCGACAGCGTTACCACCGGGGCCGGTGATGAATTGCGGACCCTGATCAGCAGTGTCTTCCGTATGGGGGAAGATCGATCCGCCAAGGTCGGAGACGTGCTGTCCCTGCTGCGCTGGGATATTCAGCACCCGAAGTGGGTGGATGCCATGGCTGCCATCCGCAACAGCATCCGCGTCTATGACCGCGCGTCCTATATCCGCGTCTACCGCCGTGATGATGCCGGTGCCTACCATGCCATCCCCCTTGATCTTGCCAAAGTCCCGGTTGCCTCTGCGACCCACTACACCACGACCCCGGAGGCGTAAAACATGGCCGATAAAATGGATTTTACCCCCGATCTGGGCGACGCTGCCGCCGATATCCTGCGCCCGATCCTGCGCGCCAAGGTCGGCAAGCGGGCCGGGCAGATTGCCCCGGACATGCTGCAAAGTGTTGCCGGGATCGGAGAGGCTCGCCTGAAGGCGTTGAAGGAGACGGGTCGGGGGCAACCCCCGACCCTCGGGCAGTGGCTACATCTCGTCGAACAGTTTGGCCTCGACCTGCTCAATCCGACCCTGAAGCTGGTCGGCTTTGAAGCCAAACCTACGGATGACAATACCGACCATCACCAGACCAATCCGTACACCGCACTCCGGGCGCTGGCCCGGCGGCTGGACAGTCTGACGGCTCGGCTTGAAGACGGTGTGTTCACTCCGCAAGAACGCCTGGACAGCGCGCGTGATCTGGAAGAACTGGGCCGTGAACTGACTGCCTATGTGCAGGGTTGGCGCGCATCGTTGGGGCAATGACCATGGACCGGGCCAAAGCCATGCGACAGATACATGCCCTGCGTCGCAAGATCACCGGGTTGGATGATGACACTGCATGGCGGGCGCTGCTGGCTCGCCATGGCTCAGACAGCTTGCGGGCCATGACCGATGCGCAGATTGGCACCGTCGCCCGCACACTGTCCGGGATGGTCCCCCGTACCAACACCAGCACGGCGACCAGGGCGCAGCTTGCCAAGCTGTCGGCCCTTGGTCGCGCCAAGGGCTGGGGAGCTGACGGCGACGTGCTGGCCGATCCGGCCATGCTGGCGTTTGTCCGACGGACTGCACATGTCGATCATCCCCGCTGGCTGACAGTGCGGCAGGCGTCGGATTGCATAACGGGATTAGAGAGATGGCAGACCTGAGCGACAGCATGGCATGCCCTGTCTGCGGTGGCAGGACCACGGTCTACCGCCGTGATGGTGCAACCAGTTACCGATACCGACGGTGCGAGGCATGTGACCATGCCTTTGTCACGCAAGAAACAATTGTTGGATACAAGGTGCGGCGCTATGGGCCACGACGATCTAAGACGGGCAATCTGCAAGCTGAACTATCGCTCGGCGATACTGAAGGCGGATAGCCTCCTTGAAGAAACAATACAAGCCCTGAAGGATGCCTTGACCCGCAGTTTCAGGGAGGCCACCAGGGCGGCATTGACAGAAGCCCTTGATCAGATACGGGAGATGGACGCGGGCGCATTTGACAATGCCGCCCGCGATGCGCTTATGCAGGGCATAGAACGCCATGTCGGTGCCGATGCCCTGCGGTCTGCAATGCGCCCCACCGTGATAGACCTGTCTGATGTGCTGTACCGCGCAGGCCAGCAGGAGGTGGCGCAGGGGGCCGGGGTTGATATCGCCTTCGGCAAGCCTGACCGCGACGCCCTGTCGATCCTGACGGAGGGAAACCTGTATTGGGTTGGACGGCACTGGGACGCCCATACCCACCAGTCATTTGACCGCATCCTGTCCGAGTACTTTGACAAGGGGATGACCCGTGATGATCTGGCTCGCCGGATCGCTGCCGATTTCGGAACCCTCTCTGATAAATCGGCACACTACTGGGACACGCTGGCCGACCACGTCGCCACCAAGACCCGCGAACTGGGACGCACCAAGGCGTACAGCCGGGCAGGTGTCGAATACGTCAAGGTTCGCGCCCACATGGACGCCAAGACCTCTGACGTGTGTAAGGCGATGCACGGGCGGGTTATCGCAGTCACACGGCTGGAAGATCAGGCAGACGCCTATCTGGGGGCCATCAAACGGGGGAACATGGTGGCTGCCAAGGAAAGCTGGACCATGCACGGTGACGGCGGAGGACTTGCAGACAAGCCTACCTCAGCCCTGCCCGCCGGGACCGGCGCACCGCCCTACCATCACCGCTGCCGGACGATTACCGTGATGTACTTTGCCCCCACATCCGATGTTGACCGGTGGAAAGAGGCCGTCGAAAACCGGGAGAAGCTACCTCGGAAAGATATGGCCGATCTGGTCGAAAGGCTGGCTCAGGCGAAGTGGCGTAGCCCTCAGCAGATGAAGGGGCACTACAAAAAGCATGGCGATAGCTGGGGCAGCCTGGAAGCCTACAGCGCAGCCGCTGTGAATATGATCCGCCGGGGGAAACGCGATGTGTATTTATCAGTGCGCGGCGGTCGTTTGAAGGCTGTGTTCGTTGAACCCTACCAAGGCCGGAAAGGCCCATCAAACCGGATGGTGGTGGTGGATGTGGCGGGGCAGCAAATCGAAACAATGCACAAGCGCAGTACCTTGTTGAACAAGATTGATGATGTGTCGGTGCAGGTCCAAAGCGGACGGGGGATCATGAAATGGTTGAAGTCGATGATGTGACGTGGCTGTTGGGCCTGATGGATTGGTTCGACCCAATCAGGGATGGGCGCGAAAACGGCTATGACTATGACGGCGACCTCCTGTTGCCTGCTCGGACGGCGCTGGAACTGATCAGGGACCGACTGACTGTCGATCAGGTCGCCGTCTTGACCGTGTGGGATCAGTGGATGATGGATCACCCGGTACAGTTCAACCAGTTCTTCGCAGCAGAACACCACAGGCTGAAAGCAGAAGACCGGCAGGAGGCTTGCCGTGGTTATGTGTGGGACGATGACGGAGAGCCGCCGCCTGTCCCGAAAGATCACTGGTGGTGGTTCCCACTTCCCACAAACACGAAGCCCCGGCAATGACCGGGGCTTCATTTTTTCCGCAACGGGCAACCACGGGCAAGATATGGCAATAATTCGATGCGGTTTTCTGTGTGCCAATCCCGGCCTTGCGGACAGTATACCGCGTTCATGCCCCGCAGATCAGTGGCCGTTTGCGCCGATCCGGCCATGCAATTTGATATGTGCCATCAGTGCTATTATTTCCTAACCCCCCTACTTGCCGGGGAAAAAAGCCGGGCCCGCCCGGCATGCGTCTGCCCTGCCGGGGAAAAAAGCCGGTAATGTGCGTCTTTGCGTGGAAAAATGCTGCTGCTTGCTGGACAGCAACCCCATAGGACAGGTAGAAAGTCAGCTTCGTAGCGTTTCCCGCCGCTGCCGGGTCAGGTATGGGGCAGGGAATGGCGCCTGTTAAGCGACCTGGGAATGATCCTGGCCATGAAGACGACAAACGATATTCGCAGCACCTTCCTGAATTACTTCGCCCGCAATGGTCACGAAGTGATCTCCTCCAGCCCGCTGGTGCCGCGCAACGATCCGACGCTGATGTTCACCAACGCCGGTATGGTGCAGTTCAAGAACGTCTTTACCGGACAGGAGACGCGCCCCTACAGCCGCGCCGCCACGTCGCAAAAGTGCGTGCGCGCCGGTGGCAAGCACAACGACCTTGATAACGTTGGCTATACCGCCCGCCACCACACTTTCTTTGAAATGCTGGGGAACTTTTCCTTTGGCGACTATTTCAAGGAAAATGCCATCGAGCTGGCGTGGAACCTGATCACCCGCGAATTCGGCCTGCCGCAGGAAAAACTGCTGGTCACCGTCCACAGCTCGGACGAGGACGCCGCTGGCCTGTGGCGCAAGATTGCCGGTCTGTCCGATGATCGCATCATCCGCATCCCGACCAGCGACAACTTCTGGTCGATGGGCGATACCGGCCCGTGCGGTCCGTGCTCGGAAATCTTCTTTGACCACGGCGACAAGATCCCCGGTGGCCCGCCGGGCAGCCCGGATCAGGACGGTGACCGCTTCATCGAAATCTGGAACCTGGTGTTCATGCAGTATGAACAGCTGGCACCGGACAACCGCATCGCCCTGCCCAAGCCGTCGATCGACACCGGCATGGGGCTGGAACGTCTGGCGGCGGTGCTGCAGGGCCAGCACGACAACTATGACATCGACCTGATGCGCAACCTGATCGTGGCGACCGCCGAAGCGGCGGGCACCGATCCGGACGGGGTGCACAAGGTCAGCCATCGGGTGATCGCCGACCATCTGCGCTCGTCGTGCTTCCTGATCGCCGACGGCGTGCTGCCGTCGAACGAAGGCCGGGGCTATGTGCTGCGCCGTATCATGCGCCGCGCCATGCGCCACGCCCACATGATGGGCGCGCAGGAACCGGTGCTGTACAAGCTGGTGGCGGCGCTGGTGCGCAACATGGGGCAGGCGTTCCCGGAACTGGAACGCGCCCAGGCGCTGATCACCGAGACCCTGAAGCTGGAAGAAACCCGGTTCAACCAGATGCTGGTCCGTGGCCTGCGGCTGCTGGAAGACGAAAAGGGCCGTCTGGCCACCGGCGGCACGCTGGCCGGTGAGGTGGCGTTCAAGCTGTACGACACCTATGGCTTCCCGCTCGATCTGACGCAGGACGCCCTGCGCGGTGAAGGCTACAAGGTTGACGTCGATGGCTTTAACGTCTCGATGGAAAAGGCCCGTGCCGAAGCCCGCAAGTCGTGGGCCGGGTCGGGCGAAGCCGCCACCGAAACCGTGTGGTTTGAACTGCACGAAAAGGTCGGGGCCAGCGAGTTCCTCGGCTATGCCACCGAAACCGCCGAAGGTCAGGTGACCGCGCTGGTGGTTGATGGCAAGGCGGTCGATCAGGCCTCTGCCGGTCAGACGGTGGCGGTGATCTGCAACCAGACTCCGTTCTATGGCGAGTCGGGTGGTCAGACCGGCGACCATGGCGTGATCCATGTCGGCGAAGGCAAGGGCCGGGTGGTGATCAGCGATACCCAGAAAAAGCTGGGTGATCTGGTGATCCATCTGGGGACGGTGGAAAGCGGCTCGATCCATGTCGGGTCGGCGGTGTTCCTTGAGGTTGATGGGGCCTATCGTTCGGCGGTGCGGGCCAACCACTCGGCCACTCACCTGCTGCATGCCGCCCTGCGTCAGCGTCTGGGCGATCACGTCACCCAGAAAGGCTCGCTGGTCGATGCCGAACGCCTGCGCTTTGACATCTCGCACCCCAAGGCCCTGTCCGCCGAGGAAATCGCCGATGTCGAAACGGTGGTCAATGCCGCCGTGCGCGCCAACGCCGATGTCTCCACCCGCCTGATGGACCCGGAGTCGGCGATCAAGGCCGGTGCGATGGCCCTGTTCGGCGAAAAGTACGGCGACGAAGTGCGCGTGGTGTCGATGGGCGGCCATTCGATCGAACTGTGCGGCGGCACCCACGTCCGCCGGACCGGCGATATCGGCTTTGTCAAGGTGATCGCCGAAAGTGCGGTTGGATCGGGCGTGCGTCGTATCGAAGCGGTGACCGGCGGGGCAGCTCTGTCCTACACCGTGCAGCGCGATGCCCTGCTCATCCAGGCCGCCGATGTGCTGAAGACCACCGCTGCCGACCTGCCGGGCCGTGTGCTGGCCTTGCAGGACGAAAAGCGCCGTCTGGAACGCGAACTGGCCGAAACCCGCAAGAAACTGGCGCTGGCAGGAACCGGTGCTGCCGGCTCTGACAGCGGCAGCAAGACAGTGGGTGGCGTGGCCTTCTCCGGTCGGGTGCTGGACGGCGTTCCGGCCAAGGAACTGAAGGGCATGGCCGACGAGATCAAGAAACAGGTCGGATCGGGCGTGGTGGCACTGATTGCCGTTGATGATGGCAAGGCCAGTCTGGTGGTGGCTGTCACTGACGACCTGACCGCCAGCCTGTCGGCGGTCGAGCTGGTGCGTGCTGGCTCGGCGGTGGTCGGCGGCAAGGGCGGCGGTGGCCGTCCGGACATGGCTCAGGCCGGTGGCCCGGATGGCGACAAGGCTGCCGAAGCCCTGGCCGCAATCGAGGCTGTGCTGGCCGCACGCGGGTAAGCTGCCTGCTGTGTGATGCGGAAACGCCGACGGTACCGAAAGGTCCGTCGGCGTTTTTTTTATGTCCACGATTCATGGCAGTCCAATGAAAATGGTGCAGCGCACAAAAAAGAGCATTGACATGTACCGCACAGGCGCTATCTTAAGCTTATGTTGCAACGCAGCATAGGAGTGGCGCCGCAGAAACCTTGATAGCCGCTCCCCGACAGCAGCCCAAGAGAGGAGCCACGTCCATGTTCAAGAATTATGATGATGTCCTGTCCTTCAACAAAGCCAACGTTGACGCCGCCGTGCTGTATGGCACCAAGCTGGCCACCGGCATCGAAGAAGTGACCAAGGAAGTGTTCGGCTACACCAGCAAGTCGCTGGAAGGCGCGCTGGAAAACGCCAAGGCGATTTCGGGTTGCAAGACCGCCGCCGAAGTCGCCCAGCTTCAGCAGAAGCTGGCCAAGGACAGCTGGGACGGTTTCGTTGCCGAAGCCACCAAGCTGGGCGAAATGGGCACCGTGATTGCCAAGTCCGCTGCCGAGCCGATCCAGGCCCGTTACAAGGCCGTGTTCGAAAACTTCGGCAAGTAATCTGTTCCGGCTTCCGGAGGGAGGTTGAGCCGCTGTCCGGTGGCTCCCTTTTCTGGTGTCCCCCGCCTCTGGCAGCCGTCTGTTTTGTGTGTGCGTTTGTCTCTCCCGTTCCTCCCTGAACGGAATCCTCAGCCCCGGTCCTTCACAGGAACCGGGGCTTTTTTTTGCCTTTGTCAGCTCCCGCCACCTTTGTTCCTGTCAGGCTCCGCCACCTTTATTCCTGTTAGGCTCCGCCACCTTTATTCCTGTTAGGCTCCGCCACGGGGAGCCAGCAGGATGATCAGGGCACCGCTCAGGCACAGCGCACCACCGATCAGGTCCCAGCGGTCGGGACGGACGCCTTCGACCAGCGCCATCCATGCCAGCGATGACAGGATGTAGATGCCGCCATAGGCCGCATAGGCCCGTCCGGCAAAGTCGGCCTCGACGCGGGTCAGCAGCCAGGCAAACAACACCAGACTGATCACCCCCGGCAACAGCCAGAGCGGAGACTTGCCCAGCCGCAGCCACGCCCAGAAGGCAAAGCATCCAGCAATTTCAGCCCCGGCAGCGAGGAGGTAGGTTGCAAGGGCACTCACGGCACTACTGCGCCGCTGGCGCGCTGTCTTCCTGCGCCTGATCTGCCTTGATTTCGGCAGCAACGCTGCGGACTTCGGCGATGGTGGCCAGCACGCTGGTGATCTTGTGCTCCAGACTGGCGCGGCCAATCTCCGAGGTTGCCAGATCGGGGCGGCCACTGGCGCCCGAGGCTTCGACCGCGCCGGGGGTGCGGGGCAGGGTGCTTTGGCGCACGCCATCGGAACAGCAGGCCAGCATCTCGGCGGTTTCGATCAGGCCGCCGTGGTCGCCGTTCTGCTCCGGCGTCAGGCGGAATTTTGCCAACAGCTCCTTCTCAAAATCGCTGTCGGGGCTGACGTCGGCCAGACCGACCACCACCCCTTCGACCGCCCAGCTCTTGTTCAGGGCGCGGGCGGTGTCGCGCAGGGCATCGGCGGCGGCGGGCTGGTTGGTCAGCAGGATCAGATGATGGATGCCGTGGACCTTCAGGCTGGCGGTGACTTCGGCCACCAGCGAGCCGATGCTGTCCGGTGACATGTGCAGGGTCCCCGGCCAGCGCAGCGTCCCCAGACTGTCGTCGCTGATTTCCGGTGCAAAAGGCACCACCGGCGCGATCAGGGTCCACTGGTCCTTTTTGGCCGCCGCGGTGGCAATGGTGGTCAGCACGCGGTTGTTGGCCCCCAGCACCAGATGCGAGCCGCGGGCCTCAATGCCGCCCAACGGCAACAGCACGGTATCGACGCCCTGTTGCATGGCGGTGCGCAGTTCCAGCCAGGTCAGGTCGGCCAGCCATACCGAGGGCAGGGCAGGTGCATCGGCAGCGCGGCTGGCTGTCGGCTGAACGACGGCACAGGAGAGGGCGAGGGCAGCGACAGAGGCAAGGCGGCGCAAGGACAGCATGGCAGATCCACAGATACGGCAGGAGATAACGGCAGGGACGGTGCAGTGTTCCCTGCTTTTCCGTTCAGGGCAAGCAAAGCTGACGTGGCGACAGCCTTGATTGTTGGCGCAGGCGGGCCTATAGCGGAGATAACCGTCTTTACCACAGGGAGGCGCGGCGATGGCCCCGCAGGACATGAAATTTTCCAGTACCGAGTCCTATGTTGCCACGGAAGACCTGATGGTGGCGGTCAATGCGGCGATCACCCTGCGGCGGCCGCTGTTGATCAAGGGCGAGCCGGGGACCGGCAAGACGGTGCTGGCGCGCGAAGTGGCGCAGTCGTTGGGGGTGCCGCTGATTTCCTGGCACGTCAAATCGACCACCAAGGCCCAGCATGGCCTGTATGAATACGATGCGGTATCCCGCCTGCGCGATTCCCAGCTTGGCGACCCGAAGGTGAACGACATCGCCAATTACATTCGCCCCGGCAAGCTGTGGGAGGCCTTTGAGCGCGGGCGGGCGGTGCTGTTGATCGACGAGATCGACAAGGCGGATATCGAATTCCCCAACGACCTGCTGCAAGAGCTGGACCGGATGGAATTTTATGTCCATGAAACCGGGCAGACCATTGCCGCCGTCGAGAGGCCGGTGGTGATCATCACCTCGAACAATGAAAAGGAACTGCCGGACGCCTTTTTGCGCCGCTGCTTTTTCCACTATATCCGCTTCCCCGATGTGGCAACGATGGAACAGATCATCGCGGTGCATTATCCGGGGATCAAGGCGGCGCTGATTCAAGAGGCGTTGTCGCTGTTCTATCAACTGCGCGATGTCAACGGCCTGAAGAAAAAGCCGTCCACCAGCGAGCTGCTGGACTGGATTCGCTTGCTGGTGGCCGATGACCTCGACCCGCAGGCGTTGCGGGCCAAGGATGTCAAAACGATGCTGCCACCCCTGCACGGGGCGTTGCTGAAGAACGAGCAGGATGTTCACACGCTGGAACGAATGGCCTTCATGGCCCGTCGGGAGCGGGGTTGATCACGTCCAGACCTTTCAGCATCAACGGTTTGCCATCGGGGGCATTGACCACCGCCCCACTGGCAAGGCGGCGGACAAACCAGCCGCGCTGTTCGGCCTGATCCAGCAGGGTGCCGGGATTGATTGCTTTATAACCATCCAGATGCTGGTCATAGCTGCCGCCGTCGGACCAGAATTTCAGTTCACGGACCAGCTCGTTGTCGGTCAGATGGCTGGCCTGCCGGGTCAGCCATTGCATGCGCAGGTCATCCAGATCGGCGGCGCCCAGTTGCAAATCCAGCGCGCGTTCGGTCAGACTGGCGCGAAACTCATGCCAGGTTCCGGCACCGCTCAGCAGGCGTTGGGCTTCGGCATAGGGGGACTCGGACATGGGAACTCCGTTGTGCAAAGCGTGTGGTGGTGGTGATAGAGCATTGTGCGAAAAGTGGGAACCGGCTTTCGCAAAAACAATGCGGTAGAACAGAAACTTGGAGCGGCGAGCGCAAAAGTGGGCACAGGACACGACAGTTGGCGGGATCAGTGCGGGCTACCGCCCGAGCCCGTTCGGGGGCCAATGCCCCCGATCCCCCATTTTTCTTTAAAAATCAAATTCATGGGGTCCGGGGCCTAAAGGCCCCGGCGAGGTGTGGAGCAGCGCTCCATGATCCTGCTTTCTGTTTGTCGTGTACCGTGGAGTCACGTTCAAGGCCCACAGCTCCGCGTTAACCATGAAAATGCCGCCTGTGGTCAGGTGGGGACGTGGGTTCCCCGAGGCTCAGGCTTTTGCCGGTGAGGATATCCAGATGTTTACCTCCCTGTTTTACCAGCTCAAGGCGGCGTCGGTGCCGGTCAGCCTGAATGAATATCTGGTGTTGCTGGAGGCAGTCCAGGCGGGCTGTGCCAGTTATCGCGTCGAAGATTTCTATTATCTGGCGCGGGCAACGCTGGTGAAGGACGAGCGCAACCTCGACAAGTTCGACCGGGTGTTTGCCCGGGTTTTCGAGGGCGTCAGCAGTCTGGCAGCCGATGATCTGGCGGAAAAGGCCGATATCCCCGAAGAATGGCTGCGCAAACTGGCCGAAAAGTTCCTGACCGATGAGGAAAAGGCGCAAATTGCCAGCCTGGGCGGCTGGGATGCCCTGATGGAGACGCTGAAAAAGCGTCTGGAAGAGCAAAAGGACCGCCATCAGGGTGGAAACAAGTGGATTGGTACCGCTGGCACCTCGCCGTTCGGGGCCTATGGCTATAACCCCGAGGGCATCCGTATCGGCCAGCACCAGTCCCGCCACCGGCGGGCGGTGAAGGTGTGGGACAAGCGCGAGTTCCGCGATCTGGATGATCAGGTCGAGCTGGGGACACGCTCGTTGAAGGTGGCCTTGCGTCGCCTGCGCCGCTTTGCCCGGCAAGGGGCGGACACCGAACTGGATCTGGATGGCACCATCCGGGAAACGGCGCGACAGGGCGGGTTACTGGACCTGCAACTGAGGCCCGAGCGGCACAACACGGTGAAGGTTTTGTTATTTCTGGATGTCGGCGGGTCGATGGATGACCACATCCAGATGTGCGAAGAGCTGTTTTCAGCTTGCCGGTCCGAGTTCAAGCATCTGGAATATTTCTATTTTCACAATTGTGTGTATGAGTCGGTCTGGCGGGATAACGGTCGGCGATTTTCTGACCGCATTGGAATGCAAGACGTCTTGCGAACCTACCCGGCAGACTACAAATTGATCTTCGTCGGCGATGCGTCGATGAGTCCCTATGAACTGACCTACCCCGGTGGCTCGGTCGAGCACTGGAACGAGGAGCCAGGAAAACTATGGTTGGAACGAATGCTCACCGTGTGGCCGCACGCCGTTTGGCTGAACCCGGTTGACAAGCGCACCTGGTCCTATACCCATTCCCTCGCCATGGTCCGCGAGATCATGGAAAACCGCATGTACCCCCTGACCCTGGAAGGCATCGACGAGGCTATTCAAGCCCTGAGTCGGTGAGATCCCTTGTGATGACGATTCGCTTTTCTTCTGTTGTGATGTCCCTGGTGTCCGCCGCCGTGATGGCTGTCGGCCTGTCTGGCTGTGTGATGACCGGCTCCAGGCCGACCTCGACCTCTACGGCGTCTACTCCGGTTGCCAGCCCGCAGGGCGAAGAGGTGGCCTGGGTCTATGCCTGTGGTGATGGCACCCGCTTTACCGCCCGCTTCGAACCGGCTCAGGTGCGGGTGTTCCTGCCCGGTCGGTCGGTGCTGCTGTCGCAGACCGGCAACGGTGAGGATGCGGTACGGTACACCAAACAGCTGGACATCGGCGAAGCCGGGTTGATTACCAAGGGCAATCAGGCGGTGCTGTCCCTGCCGGGAACGCCGGATCGTCAATGCACCGGCGCCAAGGGGCCGGGGCCGTGGGAACTGGCCCGTCTGGCCGGGGTCAGTTTCCGGGCCGTTGGTCATGGCCCGGAATGGTTCCTTGAAATGGGGCAGGACAGCGGGGTGGTGTTCACTTCCGAAGCCACCGGGGGACGGACGATGTTCCCGTGGGGCCGCCCCGAGGCCGACGGCGACAAGGCGGTGTGGAACCTGCGCGGGCATAATGAAATGTTGACTGTGTTGTTGTCCAAGCGCCCGTGTCAGGATGAAACCAGCGGGGAAACCTTCGAGGCTTCGGTGACGGTTCTGATGGGCGGCAAGACATTCCAGGGCTGCGGTAAAACGCTGGGAGGGAATTGATGAGCGGACTCTTTGCCGGACGGCGCTGGCGGACGTTGATGGTCGGGGCGCTGCTGGCGGTGGGCATGGCCCCCGCCAGCGTGGCGCTGGCCGATGAAATCGGCTCGGTCGATACGGTGTTCAAGCTGTTGGGGCCAAACCACAAGATCGTTATTGATGGTTTTGATGATCCGCTGATCCCCGGTGTGGCCTGCCATGTGGCCAGTTCGCGCACCGGCGGCATTTCGGGGGCGCTGGGGCTGGCCGAGGATACCTCTGATGCCTCGATCGCCTGCCGACAGGTCGGCCCGATCAGCCTGCCCAAAGGGCTGAAAAAGCGCGATGGCGAGACGGTGTTCAGCGAACGCCGGTCGATCCTGTTCAAGAAAATGCAGGTTGTGCGGTTTTATGACGACAAGCGCAACGTGCTGGTTTATCTGGTCTACTCTGACAAGCTGGTTGACGGCTCGCCAAAGAATTCGATTTCTTCGGTGCCGGTGATGCCGTGGGTTGGGGAAGCTCCACGCGCGCAATAACGCGCAGGATGCCGTAAACAGGGGGGAATCATGCCGGACCAGTCTGCGAAGCCTTTGTCATATTATGGGACAGCATACAATCTGTCATACCAGTTGGATGCCTGTGAACAGGCACAGGCCAAAGTGGGTTTGTCCGGCAAGCGGGTGCTGGAAGTTGGCGGCAGCCTGCCGCGCGAGCTGGTCAAGGACTACTATGGTGTCAGCCAGTGGGTCTGTATCGAGCAGGAAGAATACTATCAGGTATTCAATGCCGGTGTTCCGGGGGGCAAGGCCAGAGCCTGGGGAGCGTTGAGCGATGTGCAGGACCCGGCAGCCTTGGGTGACTATGCGGTCGTGCTCGGTTCGATCGAAGACTTGCCGCCCGCGCTGTATGGTGCGTTCGATGTGGTGTTCTCTGTTGCTGCCTTTGAACACATCCACAAATTCGGCCTGGCCCTCGAAAAAATGGCGGCGGCCTTGACCCCCGACGGGCGGTTATTCAGTTTTTTTGCTCCGATTTGGTCCTCGTTCCGGGGGCATCATTTGCCCGAGATCACGGATTCAAGCGGGCAGGTGTTTTCGTTCAAAAACGACTCCTTGCCTCCGTGGATCCATTTGCGGATGCGACCACCCCAATTATATGCATGGCTGTTGCAGCAAACCGACAGCCAGACCGCCGGTCAGATTGTCTACTACATGTATCATTCGTCGTTGATCAATCGCTTGTTCGTCGAAGACTATGCCCGCTATTTCGCAGCCTCTCCCTTTACCGGCGATCTGAGCTGCGAGTACGAACAGCACGTGCCGCCCGATCTACAACAAAAGCTTGAGGCCCTGCATCCGGGATACAAGATTTTCTCGCCGATTGGCTTGCAAGCGGTCATGCGGTTGAGGGCGTCCTGAGGATATGATGCGATCTGCTGTCTTTTCTGTCTCGTTCCTGCGCACGCGGGGTGTTCCCATTCTGTTGGGAGCCCTGGCCGGAGTGGTGGCGGTTGGCGTGCTGGCGCTGTTCGGGGGCGGTTCGGCCAACAGGCCGGTGGTGGTGGCAACGCCTGCCAAACCGGGGGATTGCCGAACCTTCCACAAGACAATCCCCGACGGCGATCGCCAGCGGGTTGTGCAGGGGACGGTCTGCCTGCAGAATGATGGCTCATGGACTTTGGTGCCAAGCCAGCGGGGATAGAGATGGGGCAATACAGGCAGAGGGGCAGGCGTGCCGGGGGCGTTCTGGCTCTGATGCTGGTTGCCTTGCTGGGGACGGCGGGCAACAGTGATGCTGCTGATCCTGCAAAGGCAACAGCTGGAAAACCGGCGGACATGCGGCCCCGGCTGGTGGTCGATGCCACCTATTATCCCTTTTCGGCGGTGGGCCGGTTGCAGGCGGCCGGGCAGATTTTTTGCTCGGCAACGCTGATCAGCGCACGGGTGATCCTGACCGCCGGGCACTGCCTGTGGGACGCCAAGCGCAAGACGTGGCGGCCCGCCAATGATATCCATTTCGTTGCGGGCTATCAGCGATCCAGCTTTATCGCCCATGGGCAGGGTGTGCGCTATCTGTCTCCTCTGACCAAAGAAAACAAGGCTCCTGATGGGGCGTCGGTGCCCAATGACTGGGCGTTGGTCGAACTGGACCGCTCGATCGGCAATGATGTTGGCTGGCTGGGCCTGGGACTGGATCTGGCCGCGACGTTGAAAAAAGCCCAGACGGAAACGCCCGCAGCGGCACCGCCGCTGTTTCTGGTGGCTTACCGCGAAGACCGTGCCCATGCCCTCAGCCTGCAAAGCCCCTGCCGGATCACCCGCGAGATGCATCAGGGGGCAATGTTGCTGAATGATTGTCAAGTGGTCCATGGCAGTTCCGGGTCGCCGCTGATTGCTTATCAAAACGGGCAGTTTCTGGTGGTCGGGGTGACCAGTGCCCGCGTCAGCTATCAGGACCGGGCCAGTGAAACGGCCACCGTCGGCATTGCCCCGCTTGCCGAGGCGGTCGCCAGTTACAAGCTGATCCCGAATCAGTCGCAGGTTCGTCCGGCCACCTTGCAAAAGGGCCTGCAAACGCTGGTGGCGGCCTTGAGCGATGGCACGCCACCTGCCGCCAGCCCGGAAAGTCTGGAGCGTTTGCTGCGCGCTGGTCTGACCCGTGACAAGGTGGCCCTGCCGCCGATGTCATTCCCCGAGTTGCAAAAGTGCCGGGGCGATTGCGCGCAGGCCGACAAGCCATAAGGCTTTTGACACACTTTTATTCACAGTGCGCAGATTACAAAGCTGTTATGCTGTTGCGATACAGTGCCTTTCGGGCGGGTGTCGGTGTCCTGCGATGACAGACCCTGCTCAGGCACACCAAACATGGGGTAGGAGACGTCACCGATGAAATATATCGTCGCCGTGATCAAGCCATTCAAACTCGATGCCGTGCGTGAAGCCCTGACCCCGCTGGGAGTGCAGGGATTAACGGTGTCCGAGGTCAAGGGATTTGGCCGCCAAAAGGGCCAGAAGGAAATCTATCGTGGGGCCGAGTATCTGGTCAGCTTCCTGCCGAAAGTGAAGATCGAGATTGCTGTTGATGACAGCATCGTTGATCAGGTGGTCGAAACCATCACCGCCACCGCCCGCACCGACCAGATCGGTGACGGCAAGATCTTTGTGTTTGATTTACAGGGCGCGGTTCGCATCCGCACCGGTGAACGCGACGGCGAGGCACTGTAAGCCTCCGCAGGACACGACACACAGAAAACAGGGTCATGGAGCGCTGCTCCATACCTCGCCGGGGCCGGGAGGCCCCGGACCCCATTAATTTGATAGTCAAAGAAAAAGCCGTGAGCGGGAAGGCTCACGGCTTTTTCTTTGGTCAAGACCAGCACACATCAGCGCGCCAGAGAGTTTTGTCATCCCCGGCACGCGGTTTGTGTTAGTTCTTTTCCTTGTCCACCAGCTTGTTGGCGGCAATCCACGGCATCATGGCGCGCAGACGGGCACCGACTTCTTCGATCGGGTGCTCGGCGTTGCGACGACGGGTGGCCTTGAAGGACGGCTGACCGGCCTTGCATTCCAGCATCCAGTCGCGGACGAAACGGCCGGACTGGATATCATCCAGAACGCGCTTCATTTCGGCCTTGGTTTCCGAGGTCACAACACGCGGGCCGGTGACATAGTCGCCGTATTCCGCGGTGTTGGAGATCGAATAGCGCATGTTGGCCATGCCGCCTTCGTACATCAGGTCGACGATCAGCTTCACTTCGTGCAGGCATTCGAAGTAGGCCATTTCCGGAGCATAACCGGCTTCGACCAGGGTTTCGAAACCGGCCTTGATCAGCTCGGTCAGACCACCGCACAGCACGGCCTGTTCGCCGAACAGGTCGGTTTCGCACTCTTCACGGAAGTTGGTTTCGATGATGCCCGAACGACCGCCGCCAATGGCAGAGGCGTAGGACAGGGCGATTTCCTTGGCGTTGCCCGAGGCATCCTGCGCCACGGCCACCAGGCAGGGCACGCCGCCGCCACGCTTGTATTCGGAACGGACGGTGTGGCCCGGGCCCTTGGGGGCAACCATGAACACGTCCAGGTCCTTGCGCGGCTCGATCAGGCTGAAGTGCACGTTCAGGCCATGGGCGAAGGCCAGGGCGGCGCCCTGCTTCATGTTGTCGTGCAGATCGGCGTAGTACAGGTCAGCCTGCAGTTCGTCGGGGGTGAGGATCATCACCACGTCGGCCCAGGCCGCGGCTTCGGCCGGGGTCTTGACCAGCAGGCCTTCGCCTTCGGCCTTCTTGCGGGTGGACGAGCCGGCGCGCAGGGCGACGCAGACTTCCGCAACGCCAGAGTCGCGCAGGTTCAGCACATGGGCGTGGCCTTGCGAGCCATAGCCCACCACGGCGACCTTCTTGCCTTTAATCAGGTTCACATCGGCGTCGCGGTCGTAGTAAACGCGCATTTCACTTGTTCCTTATGTTCAGTCAGGTGGGAAGGGGCTTGCCTGCCCGCCGTGCCAGAGGGATGACCAGATGGCGGGCAGACTAGCCTCCATTCCGGGTTTCTGACCAGAGAATTTCGGTCAGGTCACGGAAAGTGGGAGAGGGATAAACCTCAGATGGACTCCGAGCCACGGGCAATCGCCGCCGCCCCGGTGCGCGCCACATCAACCAGCCCCAGCGGCTCCATCAGGTTGATAAAGGCGTTCAGTTTGTCGGTCTTGCCGACGATTTCAAAAACGAACGATTCGTTGCTGCTATCGACCACATTGGCGCGGAAAATGTCAGCAATCCGCAGGGCTTCGACGCGCTTTTCGCCGGTGCCGACCACCTTGACCAGTGCCAGCTCGCGGCTGACATGCGGGCCTTCGACGGTCAGGTCATGCACGCGGCGCACCGGCACCAGACGGCCCAGCTGGGCCTTGATCTGTTCGATCACCATCGGGGTGCCCGAGGTCACCAGCGTAATGCGCGACAGCTTTTCAGCCGGGTCGACTTCGGCAACGGTCAGGCTTTCGATGTTATAGCCACGGCCGGAAAACAGGCCGATCACGCGGGCCAGAACGCCCGATTCGTTGTCAACCAGAACCGAAATGGTGTGGGTGTTGATGTCGGTTGTCATCGTGTCTGCGTCCCCCGCAAGGGGGCCTCCCCATGGCGGCCCGCCACCATGGGCGGGCCTGGGATTATCGGTAAGGTGAAGGCTGCCGGCGGGCGGCGGCTTACACCAGAATCTGGCCTTCGGCGTCGATCGCCTGCTCGCCGTCTGCCACCGGGCCGAGCAGCATTTCGTTATGCGGCTTGCCCGACGGGATCATCGGATAGCAGTTTTCGGTCTGCGACACGCAGATGTCCATCAGCACCGGGCCGTTGGTGGCGATGGCGGCGCGGATGGCATCATCCAGCTGATCGGCTTTTTCGACCCGCATCCCGACGGCACCAAAGGCTTCGGCCAGCTTGACGAAGTCCGGCAGCGCCTCGGAATAGCTTTCCGAATAGCGGCTGCCATGCAGCAGTTCCTGCCACTGGCGGACCATCCCCATGTACCGGTTGTTGAGGATGAAGATCTTGACCGGCAGGCGGTACTGCACGGCGGTGGCCAGCTCCTGCATGTTCATCATGAAGCTGGCTTCGCCCGAAATATCGACCACCAGCGCATCGGGATGGGCCATCTGCACGCCGACCGCCGACGGGAAGCCATAGCCCATGGTTCCCAGACCGCCCGAGGTCATCCAGTGGTTCGGCTTGTCAAAGCGGTAGTGCTGGGCAGCCCACATCTGGTGCTGGCCGACTTCGGTGGTGATGTAGGTCTCGCGGTCCTTGGTCAGCTCGTACAGACGCTGAATGGCGTATTGCGGCTTGATCACGTCGCCGTCCTGCACGAACTTCAGGCACTCGACGGCCCGCCATTCGGTGATCTGTGCCCACCAGGCGGCCAGTGCGTCCTGATCGGGGCGGATCTGGGCCGACTTCCACACCTTGGTCATGTCTTCGATGACGTGGGCGACGTCACCGACAACCGCCACGTCGACCGCCACGTTCTTGTTGATCGACGACGGATCAATGTCGATGTGGATCTTTTTGGAATTCGGCGAGAACGCCGACAGCAGGCCGGTCACGCGGTCATCAAAGCGTGCGCCGATGCACAGCATGACGTCGCAATCGTGCATCGCCATGTTGGCTTCATAGGTGCCGTGCATCCCCAGCATGCCGAGGAACTGCTTGTCGTTGCCCGGATAGGCCCCCAGACCCATCAGGGTCAGGGTCACCGGGAAGCCGCTCATGCGGGCGAAGTTGGTCAGCAACTGGCAGGCGGCCGGGCCGGAGTTGACCACGCCACCACCGGCATAGATGATCGGCTTTTTGGCGTTGGCCAGCAGGGCAACGGCCTCTTCGATCCGCTTCAGGTCGCCCTTGACCTGCGGCTTGTAGGACTTGTGCTTGATGCGGGTGGGCGGCATGTATTCGCCCTTGGTCATCAGCACGTCCTTGGGCAGGTCAATGACCACCGGGCCGGGACGACCGGTCGAGGCGACATAGAATGCCTCGTGCATCACGCGCGCCAGATCATTGGGCGACTTGACCAGATAGTTGTGCTTGGTGCACTGGCGGGTGATGCCGGTGGTGTCGGCTTCCTGGAAACCGTCGGTGCCGATCAGATGGGTCGGGACCTGACCGGTCAGGCAGACCACCGGAACGGAATCCAGCATCGCGTCGGTCAGGCCGGTAACGGCGTTGGTGGCACCCGGGCCAGAGGTTACAAGAACCACGCCCACCTTGCCAGTTGACCGGGCGTAGCCTTCTGCCGCATGCACGGCGGCCTGTTCGTGGCGAACCAGCACATGCTTGATGTGGTTCTGCTGGAACAGTTCGTCGTAGATGGGGAGGACGGCACCGCCAGGATAGCCGAAGATTACGTCCACGCCCTGATCAACCAGAGCCTTGAGGACGATCTTTGCTCCCAACATAGGTTCCTGGGCCATGATCCTTACCTTTTTTTATCAAAACGACACAGTGGGCCGTCCGGTGCCAGCCGGAACGGCGGGGGAAGTGGGTTCCCAGTGCGGGCAGGCGGGTGCCGTGCACTGTGGGAAGAGTGGCAACCTAGAGCGTTAATGCGCCGTGGTCAACAAAAACTGACGAACAAGTGCAAAGATTTCATGACGCAAACTTTCTGAATATTGCGTATCTACTAATTTATTTGAAATAATCTGTCCTCTGAACCATGTGCCCTGTCGCTTCGCGAAATTTCGTGTCATTTGTTTCGCTTTTGTAACGGCTTCGTCGAGGCTGATGTCTCCCCGCAAATGCGCCGCCAGTTCGGGGACTCCGAGGGCTTTCATCAAGGGGGCATCGGCGGGCGGACGGGTGGCCAGCAGGCCACGGACTTCGGCCAGCGCACCGCAGCTCATCATCACGTCAAACCGCCGCTCGATGCCCTCGTACAGCAGCGGGCGCGGTGGCTCGATGACGATGGTCAGAAAGCTGCCTTCAACCACCCGGTTGGCTGGCCGGGCCTGCCAGTACAGGATCGACTGCCCCGACGCCTCGAACACTTCAAAGGCCCGCGCCAGCCGCTGGCTGTCCCCGACATTCAGATGGGAGGCAATCGCCGGGTCCCGTTCGGCCAGCAGGGCATGGAAACGCTCGTTGCCAACCTCGGCCAGCAGGGCACGGGTGCGCAGGCGCACATCGTCGGGGATCGCGGGCATCGGCGACAGGCCGTCGATCAGGGCGCGCAGATACAGGCCGGTGCCGCCGGTGACCACCGGGATCAGGCCATGGGCACGGCAGTCGGCAATCTCGGCAGCGGCCAGTCTGGCCCAGCGTTCTGCCGAGCAGACATCGTGCGCGCTGAGGATGCCATACAGCCGGTGAGGGGCCTGGGCCATGTCCTGCGCCGACGGGCGGGCGGTCAGGACGTGCAGCTCGCTGTAAATCTGCATGCTGTCGGCATTGATCACGCACCCGCCAAACTCGCGCGCCACGTCAAGGGCAAGGGCCGATTTGCCGCTGGCGGTCGGTCCGGCAACGACGATGATCGGGGGAGGCAGGGGCGTGGACATGGGGGCGGGGCGCTCCGCTGAAGGATAACAGGATCATGCAGTTTATCGCCAACCGCCTTTCCCCGTACAGAGCCTTCCGCGCAGGTGGTTTTCCCGTGCCGGACCGGACGAATTCGCCTTGCAGGCCAGCCTGTGGACGCCTATAGGAAAGGCCTGTTTTCTTCCCGTTGCCCCTGTCCGGAGAGTGCTTCCGATGGTCCAGTCGAACGATACGGTTTTAACGCTGGTGGCTCCGGCCGAACAGGGCTTGCCTGCCGGGACGGTGGCCGTGGTGCGGTCGGCGCTGAAGGACGCTCATGCCAGCCTGTCGCCCACCGACTGGCTGGCCGACGGTATCGCCTGTGATATCGCCTTTGAGGGCTGTCTGGCCGATGTGGCCGAGGCCGTGGTGCGGCAGGTGCTGGCCGACCAGCCCGTGGACGTGTTTGTTCAGCCCAACACCGGCGACCGGCGCAAGATGTTGATGGTGGCCGACATGGACTCGACGATGGTCACCAGCGAGACACTGGACGACCTTGCCGCCCATGCCGGGCTGAAGGACAGGATTGCGGCGATCACCGAGCGGGCGATGCGCGGCGAGCTGGATTTTGAAAGCGCCCTGCGCGAGCGGGTCGGAATGCTGAAAGGTCTGGCGGCCAGTGCGCTGGACGAGACCTTTGCCGACATCGTCTATATGCCGGGGGCCAAGGCGTTGGTGCAGACCATGCGCGCCAACGGGGCGACCTGCCTGCTGGTGTCGGGGGGCTTTACCGCCTTTACCGGGCGGGTGGCGGCCTGGCTGGGCTTTCATGATCACCGGGCCAACACCCTGCATGTGGAAAACGGCGTGCTGGTCGGCACGGTCGGAGAGCCGATTCTTGGTCGGGAAGCCAAGGTGAAGACGCTGGTCGAGGAAGCGGGAAAATTGCGTCTGCCACTGACCCGTACGCTGGCGGTGGGCGACGGGGCCAACGATCTGGCGATGCTGCAGGCGGCAGGACTGGGCGTGGCCTATCACGCCAAGCCGCTGGTGCGCGAAGCCGCCCGGTTCCGCGTTGATCATGGTGACCAGACCGCGCTGTTGTTTGCGCAAGGGTATCGTCAGGCTGAATTCATCGCGGGGTAAAACGCGTTTTCCGCGTATTTCCCCTCGTCAGGGGCTTGCCCCATATGAGATTGTCCCTTAAACCTTAAGAGCGTTGCAGCTTTATCGAGTATGGTCCCATGACAACAGCACGCGTGTTGATCGTCGAAGATGACCCGATTCAGGCAGAACGCTATGCCATGGATCTGGATGGATTTGACCTGCGCGTGGCGTCGGCTGGTGCCGAAGCCTTGTCGGTGGTGGCATCGTTTCTTCCCGATCTGGTGGTGCTGGATGTCCGCCTGCCGGACATGAACGGGCTGGATGTCCTGCGCCGCCTGCGGGCCGATGGCATCCCGTCCAGCGTGATCATTGTCACCTCGCACGGGTCGGTGAACATGGCGGTCGAGGCCATGCAGGCCGGGGCCAATGACTTTCTGGTCAAGCCGTTCACCGCCGAACGGCTGCTGGTTACCGTGCGCAACATTCTGGAAAACCAGCGTCTCAGTCGTCAGGTTCAGCAACTGACGCAGGAGCTGGGGGTGACCACCGGGGCGGTCGGCTTCTTTGGCTTTACCGGTGGCTCGCCGATCATGCGCGGGGTTTATCGCACCATCGAAGCCGCTGCTCCGTCGAAGGCAACGGTGTTCATCACCGGCGAAAGCGGCACCGGCAAGGAATTGTGCGCCGAAGCCATCCACCGGGCCAGCCCGCGCGCCAAGGGGCCGTTCGTGGCGGTCAACTGTGCCGCCATTCCGCAGGACCTGATGGAAAGCGAGCTGTTCGGCCATGTCAAAGGCGCTTTTACCGGTGCCACCGGCACCCGTGACGGTGCAGCCTCGCGGGCGCATGGCGGGACGCTGTTCCTTGACGAAATCTGTGAAATGGACATCAACCTGCAAAGCAAGCTGCTGCGCTTCCTGCAGACCGGAACGGTGCAGAAGGTCGGTGGCGACGGGCCGGAAAAGGTTGATATCCGGGTGGTGTGCGCTACCAACCGTGATCCACTGGTCGAGGTCGAGGAAGGTCGCTTCCGCGAAGACCTGTATTATCGCCTGCATGTGATCCCGATCCAGTTGCCGCCGCTGCGCGAGCGGCCAGGGGATGCACTGGAAATCGCCCGCACCCTGTTGGGGCGGATGGTCAAGGAAGAAGAAAAGAGCTTCTCCCACTTCGCCAAGGATGCCGAAGTGGTGATCTCGGCCTATCCGTGGCCGGGGAACGTGCGCCAACTGGAAAACTGCCTGCGCAACGCGGTGGTGTTGCATGATGGTGACGAACTGACGCTGGCGATGCTGCCGCCGCCGCTCAATACCTTCAGTCCAAAGGCTGGCGCCATGCTGGCCGGGGGCGTTCCGGTTGCCGCCCCTGCCACCGATGGGGGCCGTGGGATAGTCAGCGATGACACCACCATTCGCCCGTTGTGGCAGGTGGAAAAGGAAACCATCGAACGGGCGATTTCGTTGTGCAGCGGGAATATCCCCAAGGCTGCGGCGTTGCTGGAAATCAGCCCGTCGACCATTTATCGCAAAAAAGTCTCGTGGGAAAACGCCGAGGCTGTCTAGAGCATTGTGCGAAAAGTGGGAACCGGTTTTCGCAAAAACAATGCGACGGAACAAAAGGTTAGATCAGCCTGCCTGCGTCAGATCACAGTACACGACAGTAACGTGGAGCGCTGCTCCACACCTCGCCGGGGCCTTGAGGCCCCGGACCCCATTGACTTGATTTCTAAAGAAAATGGGGGTTTGGGGGCATCGCTCCCAAACGGGTGCGGGCGGTAGCCCGCACGGATCCCACCAACTGTCGTGTCCTGTGCAGGGATTAGCGCCGCGTTTCCCCGACCGGAGAGGGCTCGGTAATTGCCGCAATGCTCATACAGCTAAAGCTGAGGGCCGAGATGAACCACGCTTGCCACAGGCCATAGCTGATCAGGGCGGTCAATCCCAGTTGGGCGCTGACGGCAACGGTGATGGCGCTCGGCCAGCGTTGGCCGCGGAGCTGTCGCAGGCGATGGGTCAGGGCCAGGGCAACGGCTCCGGCTGCGCTGATGGCCCCGGCGGCTCCCAGACAGAACCACAGGTCAAGGGCACCGTTATGCGGGTGTAGAGGAATGCTTTCCCCGATGACTTCAATCTTTCCCGTCGGCTGGCCGTTGGCGTCACAGGCCCGCAATTCCAGTGAAACTTTGCCACCGGGAGCCGCGCGGGCATTATCAAGTCCCCATCCGAATAGTGGATGTTCGGCAATCAGGGGGGCAACGGTATTCCAGATCCCCAAACGATGGGCCAGTGATGGGGCCTTGTGGATCAGCGTGCAATAGGTCGCCTGTTGCAAGGGGGCAACCAGCAGCGGCATGGCCAGGATCAGGGTGGCAGCCAGAATTGGCACCACCCAGCGGATCTGCGGCAGGATACCAACCAGCAGCCATAAAATGCCACCAATCAGCAGGGCAAAATAGGCGGTATCGTTCGCGTTCCGTGCCAGCAAGGCAATATTGAGGATGAGCAGGGTTGCAGCCAGCAGCCATCCGCGTTTGCTGCGCCACAGGCACAGGGCGGCATAGCTGGAGGGCAGGACCAGAAAACCGTGCAAAGCCGCCCCACGGGACAGCGATCCGCCCTCGATGATGTAATGGGCATCACCATGCAGCAGGCGGGCTATCGGGGAACCAAGGCTAAAATCCAGATAGGTCAGGGTGGCAATGCCGGTGGCACTGAGGCCGGCGGTCAGGACCATGGTCCAGCGCCAGCGTTGCGGCCAGGTGCTTTGCCAGCGCAGCAACAGCAGCAGGCTGACCATCTGGATCAGCACAGCCAGACTGCGCTGGGCGGTAAAACCGGGGAGCAGCGACCATGGAGCCGTGGCAAGGCCCAGCAGCGGGAGTGCCAAAGCCAGAAGCCCGGCCAGCGGCAGGGAGGTATTGCGCATGCTGCGGCGTAAATCCTGATCGCGGGTCAGGTCCCAACTGACCAGCAACAGCATGGCAAGCAATGGTGCCCATAGCCCGAGCGGCGCAAGATAGGCGATGATCGGGGCTGAAAATGCCGGAACGACAACCCAATGGCGGGGCAGGGAAAACCACTTTATCGCGGGCGAGCCATCGCAAACGCAAGCCATCAGGAACAATCCTTGTTACTCAAAACGACCATGCACAACAGCCCGTGGCCATCAGGCGGCGGGCATGATGGCGCATGAAAGACTCTATTTCCATCTTTTCGCACAAAGTGTGAGGGAATTGTCACGCTGGACCTGTCCATGCTGACCACGACCACGCTCATGACTTTTAAAGAACAGGGCAGGAGACCCGTCCGATCATCCTGCCCTGCGGAAGCTGTATCATGGCTGGCGGGCAACGGCCTGTCACGGCAGCCGCACTGGTTTGCCGCATGTTGGGTGTGCAAACCGTTTCCCGCCCAGGCGTCAGGTTACAATCGAGGTATGGTCCGGCGGGCCATTGGCGATTTGCTGATAGGTCCCGGCAACCTGCTTTGCCGGAGGATCTTCGACCGGTTCATACAGGCGGCGGGGGATACCGGATTGCTGATCCAGCACGCGCTGTTCCCCGGGCAGCAGGACTTCCTGTCCGGCATCCTGTTCGGCGGTGGTCTGTTCGCTGGCGTTATCCTGTCCCGGCAGGGGGGGCAGCGGCGGGGCTTCGTTGGCATACAGTTTTTTTGGCTGCTCGATCTCGGCCTGTGCCTTTTGCTCTTCCGGTGTTGAGGGTTCGACGCGGCCAAGGCCGGAATAACTGCTGCTTTGATCCTTGGCGCGGACCACCTGCTGCAGTTCGATCTGGTCGATGCGGCCATCGCCATTGCTGTCATAACGCTGCAAGGCATCGGGCAGACCATAGATCTCTGCCGGACCGGGCTGGTTGTCGCGGAACCTCTGTGCCCGTTCCATGGCGGCGACAATCGGGTCGTCGTTGGCAGAACCCTTGTCCTGACCGACGGGGGTGGCGGTACTGTCGATGACCTGATCCGGCCCGGCCGCTTCATCGGACAGGGTGACGCGGGTGGCGGCAGGGCGACTGCTTCCCTGCACGGCGACCGTCGAAGCCCGTTGTGATGTGTCGGAAGAAGGATGGTTGGACGAACCAGACTGTTGCTGATCCTGCTTTTGCTGCAGCTCTTGCTGCCGCTTGTTCATCTGCTCCGCTCGCCGAGCCAGGACTTGCAGCTGCTGTGACAGGTGATCCTGGGGTTGATCGTGGTTCTGTTCACGGGAATCCGGTTGGCGACCACTTTCTTCGGGGGCAGCAATCTTGGGCGCATCAACCTTGACGGTTGCCTGTGCGATATAGAGCCCGTCCGGCCCAACGGACTGGGACGCTGGGACTGCCACGCTCATGGCATCCTCCTTGCCTTCTGACGATTTCCAGCATGCTTCTCATGCATATTGAAAGTATCACCAAACATGGATTGATTGTCCAGATGGGTAAAAGGACCATTTTTTTCGTCCGTATTCTTCTTACGACCAGAGCTGAAGATAAATAAACAGTATTAATTTATCGTCGCGGTTAGGGCTTTGGTGGGGGAGACTATCTCCTCGTTCCAATGGATGACGTCTTTCGGCCCGTCATCTCTCTGAATGTGTCGAACTTACTGTAAATACATAAAAAACCGCCGCCCGTCACAGGACGGGCGGCGGATGTAAAGCATGCAGGGATCGTTAAATCAGGCCGCGTTCGCGCATCCGGGCAACGACCTGGTCGGCCATTTCTTCGGCGCTGACCTCGGCGGTCGGCTGCAGATGGATTTCTGCTGCTTCCGGGGCTTCATAGGGGCTGTCAATGCCGGTGAAGTTCTTGATCTCACCGCGACGGGCCTTGGCATACAGACCCTTGGGGTCGCGCTGTTCGCAGATTTCCAGAGGCGTATCAACGAACACTTCGAGGAATTCTTCGGCTTCGACCATCTCGCGGGCCATCCGGCGTTCGCTGCGGAACGGCGAGATGAACGACACCAGCACGATCAGACCGGCCTCGACCATCAGTTTCGACACTTCTCCAACGCGGCGGATGTTTTCGACTCGGTCTTCGGCGGTGAAGCCCAGATCCTTGTTCAGACCATGGCGGACGTTGTCGCCGTCAAGGGTGGTGGTGTGGTGGCCCAGGGCGTGCAGCTTCTTTTCCACCAGATTGGCAACGGTCGATTTGCCCGCGCCCGACAGACCGGTGAACCACAGCACGCACGGTTTTTGCCCCTTGAGGGTGGCGCGCGCCTGCTTGCCGATTTCCAGCTTTTGCCAGTGGATGTTCGATGCCCGGCGCAGGCCGAAGTCGATCATCCCGGCGCCGACGGTGGCGTTGGTAAAGCGGTCGATCAGGATGAACGAACCGGTGTCGCGGCACTCCTTGTACGGATCAAAGGCCACGGCATGATCCAGCGCCAGATTGCAATAGCCGACTTCGTTCAGTTCCAGCTTTTTGGCCGCCTGGTGTTCCAGCGTGTTGACGTTGATCTTGTGCTTGATTTCGCTGACCGAGGCCGCCACCTGCGCCGTTCCGACGCGCAGCAGGTACTGGCGACCGGGCAGCAGGGCGGTATCGGACATCCACACCAGATGGGCGGCGACCTGATCGGATACGCTGGCCGGGGCCTCGCTGGACACCAGCACGTCGCCGCGCGAAATGTCGATCTCGTCGGCAAGGGTCAGGGTGACGGCCTGACCGGCGACACCCTGCGGCAGGTCGCCATCCATGGTCACCACGCGGGTGACGGTGGACGACCGCCCGGACGGCAGAACGGTGATGCTGTCACCCGGCTTGACGGTGCCAGCGGCAATGGTCCCGGCATAGCCGCGGAAATCGAGGTTCGGACGGTTGACCCACTGCACCGGCAGGCGGAATGGCCGGTTGCTGACGTCCTTGTCCACCTGCACCGTTTCCAGGAACGGCAGCAGGGCCGGGCCGGTGTACCATGGCATGGCGTCACTGGCGGCGGTGACGTTCTCGCCCTTCAGCGCCGACATCGGGATGCAGGCGATCTGCTCGAAGCCCAGTTGGGCGGCGAAGGTCTGGTATTCGGCGACGATGGCGTCAAAAGCCTGCTGGCTATAGCCGACCAGATCCATCTTGTTGATCGCCACCACCACCGTGCGGATGCCCAGCAGCGACACGATATAGCTGTGGCGGCGGGTCTGGGTCTGCACGCCATAGCGGGCATCGACCAGCAGCACGGCGAGGTCGGCGGTCGACGCGCCGGTGGCCATGTTGCGGGTGTACTGCTCGTGACCCGGAGTGTCGGCAACGATGAACTTGCGGCGGTCGGTGGTAAAGAAGCGGTAGGCGACATCAATGGTGATGCCCTGTTCGCGTTCCGCCTGCAGACCGTCCACCAGCAGGGCCAGATCAAGGTCGCCGCCGGTGGTGCCGAACACCTTGCTTTCCTTGCTGAGCGAGGCAAGCTGGTCTTCGAACAGCATCTTTGAATCGTACAACAGGCGCCCGATCAGGGTCGATTTGCCGTCGTCAACGCTGCCGCAGGTGATGAAACGGAGCAGGTCCTTGACTTCGTGCTGACGCAGGTAGCCTTCAATGTCGTCAGCAATCAGAGTGGTTTCCACAGACATCAGAAATAACCTTCCTGCTTCTTCAATTCCATTGATGCGGCTTGATCGTGGTCGATCACCCGACCCTGACGTTCCGACGTGCGGGCCAGCAGCATTTCCTGAATGATTTCGGTCAGGGTGGTGGCGTTCGATTCAATCGCCCCGGTCAGCGGATAGCAACCAAGGGTGCGGAAGCGCACCATCTTTTCTTCCGGGGTTTCACCGGGCAGCAACGGCATGCGCTGGTCATCGACCATGATCAGGGTTCCGTCACGGTTGACCACCGGACGTTTGGCGGCAAAGTACAGCGACGGAACGGGGATCTTTTCCAGATAGATGTACTGCCAGATATCCAGTTCGGTCCAGTTGGACAGCGGGAACACACGGATGCTTTCCCCCTTGTGGATACGGCCGTTGTACATGTTCCACAGCTCGGGGCGCTGGTTTTTCGGGTCCCAGCGGTGGGTCGAGGTGCGGAACGAGAAGATGCGTTCCTTGGCGCGGCTCTTTTCCTCGTCACGGCGAGCGCCCCCAAAGGCCGCATCAAAGCCGTACTGATCAAGGGCCTGCTTCAGCGCCTGGGTCTTCATCACATCGGTGTGGACCGCCGAACCGTGCGAGAACGGGCCTACGCCCATTTCGACGCCCTCGGGGTTGATATGGACCAGCAGGTCAATCCCCAGCTCCCTGGCGCGCTGATCACGAAAGCTGATCATCTCGCGGAATTTCCAGGTGGTATCAACGTGCAGGAACGGGAACGGCGGCTTGGACGGGTAAAACGCCTTCATTGCCAGATGCATCAGCACCGAGCTGTCTTTCCCGATCGAATAGAGCATTACCGGGTTGCGGAACTGCGCCGCAACTTCGCGGAAGATATGGATGCTTTCCGCTTCCAACCGCTGAAGGTGGGTAAGTGCCGTGCTGCTGATCATATTTTACACTGGCTCCGATGGTAATTTTTTGTATTTGTACAGTTTGTGCGCGGGATTATGGCGCGGGTTTTCCAAAACTGCAACGGTATTTAGAGCAGGATGCAGAAAAGTGGATATCGCCCCCATACCTGCCTGCCTTGCACGAAAACCCCGGACAGAACGGGCTGCCGGGGTGCAAACGGGACCATGGGACGAGGCGGCCCTAGACCAGTGAGGAAACGGCCCCGAATCGACGGTCGCGCAGGCCAAAGCGGGCGATGCAGTCGGCCAGCACCTCGCCGTCAAAGTCGGGCCACAGGGTGTCAACGAACAGAAACTCGGCGTAGGCGCACTGCCACAGCAGGAAATTGCTGACCCGTTGTTCGCCGCTGGTGCGAATCAGCAGGTCAGGGTCGGGGAGGGCGTGGGTCATCAACGAGGCATTGATCATCGCTTCGTCGATATCGTCGGGCTGGCATTCACCGCTGGCGACCTTGCGGGCAATGGCGCGGGTGGCTTCGGTCAGTTCCCACCGTCCTCCATAGCTGAGGGCAATGGTCAGGTTAAGGCCGGTATTGTTGGCGGTCAGGGCGGTGACGTCGCGCATCAGGTCCTGAATGTCCTGCGACATCTGCTCGGCCTGACCGATGAAGGAAACGCGCACGTTGTCGCGGTGCATCTTCTGGGCTTCGTTGCGCAGGTACAGGCGCAACAGCCCCATCAGGGCCGAGACTTCCTGTTCCGGGCGTCGCCAGTTTTCGGTGGAAAAGCCATACAGCGTCAGATGGGTAACACCCAGATCGGGGGCGGCCTTGATGATCTTGCGGACGGATTCCACCCCGCGCTTGTGCCCGGCCACACGCGGCAATCCGCGGGCCTTGGCCCAACGCCCGTTTCCGTCCATGATGATCGCCACATGGAAGGGTTGCGCTGGCGTGCCGGTATCGGTCACTGACTGTCCTCGCTGTATTCGTGTGGTGAGCCGGGACCGACGGATGGTGGGTCAGTGTTTCCAGGCGGGGTGCGCCTGAAGATAAAAAGGCACTTCCCCGCTGTCTAGGACAAAATGGCATCGCCGAAAACGAGGAGGATCAAAACCGCTTGGAGCATTTTCAAGTTGACCGTCTCCGGTCAACGGCTCGGAAAATGCGGCCCTAAAAGGGAAGAGCGTTTTCGCTCGGTGTGAAAACGCTTCTAGAGCATTGTGTGAAAAGTGGGACACAGTACACGACAGTAAGGAAACAAGGACGTGGAGCGCTGCTCCACACCTCGCTGGGGCCGTCGGGCCCCAGGCTCCATTGCTTTGATATTGAAAGAAAAGATGGGGGTCCGGGGGCTTTGTCCCCCGGACAGGTGCGGACGGCAGTCCGCCATTCTCCACCAACTGTCGTGTACTGTGGCGTCCGGCTTAACGCACGCTGTTCTAGACGTAATTGCCCCACGGCCCACGGGTGGTGCTGGCCCCCATTTCGGCGGCCAGAGCGCGCAGGGCGGCGACGCGGTTTTCCGTGTTCGGGTGGGTCGAAAACAGGTTGTCACCTCGGCGGGCATGCAGTGGATTGACAATGAACAGGTGGGCGGTGGCCGGATTTCTCTCGGCAGCCATATTGTCCACCTGATGGGCGGCGGTTTCCAGCTTTTGCAGGGCCGAGGCCAGCGATAACGGATTGCCACAAATGATGCCGCCGATGCGGTCGGCTTCGTATTCGCGGCTGCGCGAAATGCACATCTGCACCAGCGAAGCGGCCAGCGGGGCGAGGATCATCATCAACAGACCGCCGACGAAGCCCAGCGGATTGCCGCCGTTGCCCTGTTCGTCGCTGTTGTGCGACGGGGTAAAGAAAAAGGCAAAGTTGGCCAGCATCCCGATTGCCCCGGCGATGGTGGCGGTGATGGTCATGATCAGGGTGTCGCGGTTGCGGACGTGGGCCAGTTCGTGGGCCATCACCCCGGCGATTTCTTCGTGGCTGAGGATGCGCAGCAGACCGGTGGTGGCGGCAACGGCGGCATTGTCCGGGTTGCGACCGGTGGCAAAGGCGTTCGGTTGCGGGGTATCAATGATGTACACCCGCGGCATCGGCATGTCGGCGCGCTGGGCCAGCTGGCGGACGATGCCATAAAAGGCCGGGGCAGTGCTTTCATCGACCTGACGGGCTCCGTACATCGACAGAACCATCTTGTCCGAATTCCAGTAGGAGAAGACGTTCATCCCCAACGCCACCACAAAGGCGATGGCGACGCCGGTTGTTCCCCCGATAAAATAGCCGACGATCAGGAACAGCGCGGTCATGACGGCCAGCAAAAGGGCGGTGCGTGCGTAATTCATGGCCTGTCACTCGTCATGAAACGGCGGAAAGGGGCGAAAGTGCCTGTCCCTGTTAGGTAGAGCAGACAGGCGGCATCATCAAGGGGAGGCCGCACTACTCTTTCCAGCGGCGATGGGCCCACAGCCATTGCTCCGGGTGGGCACGGATGCAGTCCTCAAGCTGCCGGTTGGCGGCCAGCATCAGCGATTCGATGTCTGCACTGCGGTTGCCGGTGTTCGGTAATGGCAGAGGATCACTGAACACCACCCGGAACCGGGCGCCGTTCAGGCGCACCAGATGGCACAGGCGCGGTTCGATGCCGAACTTCAGCGCAAAGCTGGCCAGCGCCGGGGCGGTCATCGCCGGTCGGCCAAAGAACGGCAGCTCGATGCCGTCGTTCATTTTCTGGTCGATCAACAGCCCCAGATGCTGGCCGCTTTTCAGCAGTTCCAGCGACCGCTTGGCGCCGTCGCGGCCCTTGGGGATCGCCTCGCGGCCCTGGGCCTGGCGGGTCTGAATGAACAGGTTCAGCATCAGCGGATTGTTTGGGGCGCGGTAGATCGGGTGGACGGTCAACTGGAACAGGCTGTGCAGGATGGCACCGGTCAGTTCCCAGTTGGCGATGTGACCGCCAAACATCAGCCCGGCCTTGCCACTGTCGCGGAAGGCAATCGCTCCGGCGGCATTGACCACTTCCAGACGGTTCTGCGCCGGGTCACAGATGGTTTCGGCGTGCGGCAGCTCGCCGATGATCCGCCCCAGATTGTCCCACATGCCGGTCAGGGTCTGCTCGACCCGATCGGCGGACATGTCGGGGAAGGTGCGGGTCAAATTGCGGCGGGCGATCCTGTGGGCACGCAGGCGCGGGCCGACCTGTCGCAGCAACCAGCCACAAAAGCCCGAGGCCGCATCGACCGACAACCGCCGTAGCAGCGCCATCAGGGCCAGCGCGGCCCAGTATTGCAGACGCCAGGCCACACGTTTGGAAAAAGGCACGGTTTGTTTCACTGTTCCTCCTGATGGCGGATGCGCAGCCGGTCCGGCACGGCCAGCACCGGCGCAAGAACCGCTTTCAAGGCTGCCAGATCGCGCCACTGAACGCTGATCGGCAGAATATCGACCTGCTGGCGCTGATCAACCCCCAGCCGCACCGCATCCTTGGCGGTGGTGACCGGAATGGCCTGCAGGGCAAAGGCTTCGTCCAGAATCGGCTGGATGTCGGCAGGCTCATAGGGGTAATGGTCGGCAAAGGGATGGCTGGCGACCACCTGCGCCCCCAGCGCCCGCAACGAGGCAAAGAATTTGGCCGGACGACCGATCCCGGCAAAGGCCACCACCCGCCGCCCCTGCAAGCGGGCGACCGCCTGTGGATCGGGGCGCAGGTCGCCGAACAGCACCGGCAGACCGGCGGGCAGACGGCGGCACAGGCCGGTCTGGTCATCGCCCAGCATCACCACCGCGCCGCCATTCTGCTGCAGGCGGGCGAGGGCGCGGGCCAGCGGTTCGCGCAACGGGCCGGATGGCATCACCCGGCCATTGCCCAGACCGGTGGCGCCGTCGATCACCAGCAGGCTCAGGGAGGGGCGCAGCGCCGGGTTCTGAAAGCCATCGTCCATCACCACCACCCTGGCCCCGGCAGCAGCAGCGGCGGCGGCTCCGGCACGGCGATCACGGGCGACCCAGGTTGGGGCCTGCGTTGCCAGCAACAGGGCTTCGTCGCCCACCTGCTCAAAGCTGTGCTGCGCGGGCTGCACCGCCAGCGGTCCGCGTTCTGATCCGCCATAGCCGCGCAGCAGGGCATGGGCCGACAGGCCCGAGGCGGTCAGCCGGGCCAGCAGGTCGAGCGCCACCGGGGTCTTGCCCGCGCCTCCGGCGACCACGTTGCCAACACAGATCAGCGGGCAGGGCGGGGCGGCAGGCGTGCGCCGCATGCGCCACCAGCCAGCCAGACTGTACAGCCCGGCCAGTGGTTCCAGCAGGCGCGGCAGCGGGCCGTCCTTCGACCAGAAGGCAGGGGTCTTCACCGGCTTTCTCCTGCCAGCAGCGGGGCGAGGGCGGCGACAACCCGTTCGGTAACGGCAGCTTCGGCACTGGCGAGGGCTTGCCCGGCGTCGGCCATCACCGCCCGTGCCCGCTCATCGCGCAGCAGCCAGCCAATGGTTTCGGCCAGTGCCGACGGGTCGGCAACCTGCCGGGCGGCACCGCTGAGGGTCATCTGGTCGGCCAGCAGGGCAAAGTTGCCCATCGATGGCCCGAACACCACCGAACAGCCCAGCCGGGCCGGTTCCAGCGGGTTTTGCCCGCCGCCCGCATGGGGCAGGTCCGGCAGCGACTTGCCGACGAACACCACCGGGCACAAACGGTAAAACAGCCCCAGTTCCCCCAGTGTGTCAGCGATATAGACCGAGGTCGCCGCCGTGGGAGTGCCACCGGTGGAGCGCAGGGAAACCTCCGCCCCGGCAGCGGCCAGGTCGGTGGCGATTTCAGGGCCGCGTTGCGGGTGGCGCGGGACGATGATGGTCAGCAGGTCGGGCAGGGTGTCCTGAAGCTGGCGGTGAACCTGCCAGACGGCGATTTCTTCGCCGGGATGGGTGGAGGACGCCAGCCAGCAGGGCCGCGCACCGATGATCTGCCGCAAGGCTTTCAGGGCTTCGTCATCGGCCGGCAAGGGCGCGGCGGCTGATTTCAGGTTGCCGACACAGCGGGCCGAGGCCGCCCCCAGCAGCGACAGTCGGGCGGCATCCTGATCGGTCTGCCCCAGCACCACCTGAAAGGCACCCAGCATGCCGCCGATGAAGGCGGGCAGCCGTTGCCACGAGCGCAGCGAGGAGTCCGATACCCGGCCATTGACCAGCGCCATCGGAATGGCGCGGCGACGGGTTTCATGGATCAGGTTGGGCCAGAACTCGCTTTCCAGCCAGACCACCGCATCCGGTCGCCAGTGGTCGAGAAAGCGGCGGACCCACGGCAGGCGGTCCACTGGTACGAACTGGTGAAAGGCGCGCGGCGGCAGGCGTTGCATCATCAGCTCTGCCGAGGTGACGGTGCCGCTGGTGACCATCACCGTCCAGTCGGGATAGCGGGCCAGCAGCAGGTCGATCAGCGGCAGCACCGACAGGCATTCCCCCACCGAGGCTCCGTGCATCCACAGCAGCTTGCCCTCTGGCCGCAGGCGGCCCGCACGGCCCAGCCGCTCGCCGAAGCGGGTCGGATGTTCCTTGCCGCGTTTCAGGCGGCGGCGCAGGTACAGATGCAGGGCCGGACCGGCGAGGGTGGTCAGGGCGGCATACAGGCGGCGGATCATCGCGTGGTCCCCGTCTTGCTGCGCTTTTCCGGCGGCGGGCCGGGCGGGGCCGGTTCGGTCGGCGGGTGGCCCATGTCGCGCTCGACGCCTTGGGCCAGCGCGATCATTGCCTGTTCAACCTGCTGGCGGGCCTGTTCAAGGGCGGCCTCGTCGGCATCCCTGGCAACGCTGATCGGTGCCCCCCAGCGGATCAGGCCACGGGAAAAGGGCAGGGCAACCTGAAAGCGGTCCCAGCTTCCCAGTTGCTTGCGGTGGCGGGTGGAATAGGCACAGGGCAGGATCGGCACGCCGCTCATGCGGGCGATGTTGACGATCCCCGCCGTGGCCCGCATGCGGGGACCGCGCGGGCCGTCGGGGGTGATGCCGACGTATTCCCCGGCCTTCAGGGCCTTCAGCATTTGCCGCAGTGCCGCCGAGCCGCCCCGGGTCGAGCTGCCCGCCGCCGTCCCCAGTCCGAAATGGCCGATCACCTGCGCGATGATCTGGCCGTCCCGGTGCTGGGAAATCAGCATGTGCATCGGTTTGGCGAGGTTCCAGCATTTGGGCATCATCAGCAGATGACCATGCCAGAAGGCCAGAATGAACGGCTTGTCTTCGGCCCACATCTGACGCGGCAGGCTGTCACCGTCGATGGTCCAGCGGCCGGTCGCCCACACCAGACGGACGTACTGCGCCCCCAGCCAGCAGGCGGCGTTGCGAACAGCGTCTGACTTCAGGATCCGTTTCAGCACACCCATCCACTCTCTCCGCTCAGGACGCCGCCCCTGCTGCCTGCCGGGCAGCGGTGTTGACGGCAATGGCTTCTTCGGCGGCAAACTGCAAGGCGTACAGGTGGGCATAGGCCCCGCCAAGGGCCAACAGCTCGCCGTGGGTGCCGCTTTCGATCACCCGGCCAGCGTCGATCACATGGATCAGGTCGGCCCCGACCACCGTTGACAGGCGGTGGGCGATCACCAGCGTGGTGCGGCCCTGCATCAACTGCTCCAGCGCCGCCTGCACCTGCCGCTCGGACTCGGTATCAAGGGCGCTGGTGGCTTCGTCCAGCAGCAGGATCGGGGCGTTCTTCAGCATCGCCCGCGCAATCGCCAGCCGCTGGCGCTGACCGCCGGACAGTTTCAGGCCGCGCTGGCCGACCAGCGTATCATAGCCCTCGGGCAGCTCTGAAATGAACTCGTGGGCGGCGGCCATGCGGGCGGCCTGCTCGATCTGTTCGTCGCTGGCGTCCAGACAGCCAAAGGCAATGTTGGTGCGCACGCTGTCGTCGAACAGGGTGACTTCCTGACTGACCAGCGAAATGGCCGAGCGCAACGAGGCCAGCGTCACCCCGCGCACGTCCTGCCCGTCAATCAGCACCTGACCGCCGGTGGCATCGTAAAAGCGCGGGATCATGTTCATGATCGTTGACTTGCCCGCCCCGGACGGGCCGACCAGCGCCACAGTGGCCCCGGCGGGGATGTCGAGCGTCAGGCCGCTGAGGGCGCTCTTGTCGGCTTCATAGGTGAAATCAACCGCCTCGAAGCGCACATGGCCACCCTTGGGGACCAACGGCACCGCCTCGGGGGCATCGGTGATTTCGGCCTTGGTGTCGATCAGCTCGAACAGGCGCTGGGCGCCGGCCAGACCTTCCTGCAACGAGGCATTCAGGCGGGCGAGGTTCTTCATCGGCTGATAGGCCATCATCAGGGCGGTGATGAAGCTGAAAAAGGCGCCGGTGGTGGTGGTGCCTTCGATCACCCGATAGCCGCCATAGACAATCACCACCGTCACCGCAACGCCACCAAGGGTTTCCATGATCGGGCTGGAGGCGGCACGGGTGATCGCCCCTTTCAGGGTCAGGTCATAGATTTCTTTGGTCAGTTTATCGACCTTGGCCTGTTCATACTGTTCCAGACCATAGGACTTGACCAGCCGGATGCCCTGAAACGACTGTTCCAGAATGGTGTTGAAGGCCCCCATCTGCTCCTGACTGTTGACCGTCACCTTGCGCATCCGCCGCCCCAGCCGGACAATCGGGTAGATCGCTATCGGGAAGACGAAAAAGCTGACTGCCGCCAGCATCCAGTCCTGATAGAACATCACCCCGATCAGGGCGACGACGCTGAGGGTATCCTTGCCGATGCCGGTGATGGCGTTGGAGACGCCGTTGCGCATCTGGTTGACGTCAACCAGAAAGCGCGACACCAGATTGCCCGAGCTGACCCGGCTGAAAAACGCCGCATCCAGCCCCAGCAGGTGGTCAAACAGCCGTTGCTGCAAGTCAGAGACGATGCTGAGGCCAACGCGCGACATCATCACCGACTGGGCATATTCGGCCATGCCCTTGACTGCGAAGGTTCCCAGCACCAATGCTGCCACCGGCCACAGCAGGGCCTGTTCCTTTTGCGAAAACACCCAGTCGACCACCGGTTCCATCAGCCAGGCGGTAAAGCCTTGCGCCCCGGCAGCCAGCGCCATGCACAGCAGGGCGATGACGATGGTCCACAGATAGGGGCGCAGGGTCTCGCGGAACAGGCGGCGCACCAGCGGGCCGCTGGAACGGCTGTCCTGAGAGGGGCTGGTCTGGGGGGCGGATGTCACGATGACCTAAGTCCTTGATGAAGAAGTCCGGGATGAAGAAATCTGGAAAGCGGTGGAATGGCAGGGATCAGGCCGAGCGGATGCTGTCGACCCCCTGACGGGCCAGAGCATCGGCGCGTTCGTTTTCCGGGTGTCCGGCGTGGCCCTTGACCCAGTGCCATTCGACGGTGTGATTGCGGCACAGCGCATCCAGCTCCTGCCACAGATCGGCGTTCTTGACCGGCTTTTTGTCGGCGGTTTTCCAGCCGTTTTTCTTCCAGCCGAAAATCCACGCGGTCATGCCGTTCTTGACGTACTGGCTGTCGGTGTAGATGTGGACAACACAGGCGCGGTTCAGCGCCAGCAGGCCGCCAATCACCGCCCGCAGTTCCATCCGGTTGTTGGTGGTGTCCGGCTCGCCGCCGAACAGGTCCTTTTCATGGCCGCGCCAGCGCAGGACCACCCCCCAGCCACCGGGGCCGGGGTTGCCGGAACAGGCACCGTCGGTGTACAGCTCGACGATATCGGGGGTTGGGGGGCTGCTCATCACTCCAGCCCGTACGCGCCGGGACCGCTGACGGCGGCATGGAAGCGCAGCTTGTGCAGGTATTCCATCGGGTCCTTCGGCTTGACGAACGCCCCCGCCGGGGTGTTCAGCCAGTCATACAGCCGGGTCAGCAGGAAGCGCATCGCCGACCCCCGGCACAACAGCGGCAGGGCGTTCAGCTCGGCGTCCTCGAACGGGCGGACCTTGCGGTAACTTGCCAGCAGCAGGCGGGCCTTGGTGGCGTTGAAACTGCGGTCGGCCTCAAAGCACCAGGCGTTCAGGCACACCGCCACGTCGTAGGCCAACAGGTCGTTGCAGGCGAAGTAAAAGTCGATCAGGCCGGAAAACTGGTCGTTCAGGTAAAACACGTTGTCCGGAAAGGCGTCGGCGTGGATCACCCCGTGCGGCAGGTCGGTCGGCCAGCGGGCTTCCAGCAGGTCGAGTTCGCGGGCGATTTCGTCCGCCAGTCCGGGCATCACCTCGTCGGCACGCGGGCGGGCGGCCTCGAACAGCGGACGCCAGCCATCGACGCTCAGGGCATTGCGGCGGGTCAGGGTGAAGCCTTCGCCCGCCAGATGCATCCGGGCCAGTGCCGTTCCCAACTGGGCGCAGTGGTGGGCCTGAATCCTGCGCGGCCACATCCCGCGCAGGAAGGTGACAATCGCCGCCGGACGGCCACACAGCTCGCGCAGGGCTTCGCCATCGCGGGCGGCAACCGGGGTCGGGCAGGCCAGACCGTTGCCCGCCAGATGGTTCATCAGGCCGAGAAAGAACGGCAGGTCAGCCGGGTTCACCCGCTTTTCGTACAGGGTCAGGATATAGGGGCCCTGCGAGGTCACCAGCAGGTAATTGGAGTTTTCCACCCCTTCGGCAATGCCCTTGTAGCTGACCAGCTCGCCGATATCATAATCGGCGATGAAGGCGGACAGGGTTTGATCATCAATTTCGGTATAAACGGCCATCGCCGTGGTTCCTTTCGGGGGCAGGCTGTGGCGTCAGGAGCCGGCGAGGGTGGCGGGCAGCTTGAACGAAATGGTTTCTTCGGTGACGCGCACATCCTTCAGCGTCAGCTCGTAGCGCAGGCGGGCGGCGGCAATCACTTCTTCGACCAGCACCTCGGGGGCCGAGGCTCCGGCGGTGATGCCCAGCGTCTGCACGCCATCGAGCAGCGACCAGTCAATATCGCTGGCGCGCTGCACCAGCACCGCCCGCTCACAGCCCGCGCGGTGGGCGACCTCGACCAGCCGCTTGGAGTTGGAGGAATTGGGGGCACCGATCACCATCAGCGCGTCGCATTCCGGTGCCAGTGCCTTGACCGCTGCCTGCCGGTTGGTGGTGGCATAGCAGATGTCTTCCTTTTTCGGCCCCTTCAGGGCCGGAAAGCGGCGGCGCAGAACCTCGACAATCTGGGCGGTGTCATCGACCGACAGGGTGGTCTGGGTGACATAGGCGATATGGTCGGGATCAGCGGGCTGGACGGTTTCGGCCTGTTCGATGGTTTCCACCAGCAGCATCGAGCCATCGGGAACCTGCCCCATGGTGCCGATCACCTCGGGGTGGTTGGCGTGGCCGATCAGGATCACCTGATCCCCGGCGGCGGTGTGGCGGTCGGCCTCGATGTGGACCTTTGACACCAGTGGACAGGTGGCATCAAGATAGATCATCTGCCGCGCCTCGGCGGCGGCAGGCACGCTTTTCGGCACACCATGGGCGGAAAACACCACCGGGCGGTCATCGGGGCAATCGGCCAGATCATCGACGAACACCGCGCCCTGATCGCGCAGACTGTCGACGACAAATTTGTTGTGGACGATTTCGTGCCGGACGTAGACCGGAGCCCCAAAGGTCTCCAGCGCCTTTTCCACGATCTGGATGGCGCGATCAACGCCAGCGCAGAAGCCGCGCGGCCACGCCAGCGCAATAGTCAGGGCAGGTTTCTCGCTCATGCCTAAGCCTTTAAAGACGGAGCCTTTGACATAGCAACAAACGCATCAAAGGGCAACCGATGCTGCTGTTACAGGACGGATGCGCTGACGCCAGCTTGCCCCAAAGCGGAAAAGGCGCTACTTCTCCCCCATGCCGCTCGTATGCCGGTGGCGGTCGTTGATGGGAGTTTGCCTGATGAAGTCTGTGTTTGGCCGTCTTGTTCAGGGGCTGGCGGTCGCATCGCTGGCGGTGGGGCTGGCATCCTGCGGGATGATGGGCAAAAAGGCCGAAGAGATGGCCTGCCCGGAAATCCGCATCGACCGTGATACTGCCAAGCTGACATCCTTTACCCCCGGTGCCGGGCAGGACATCACCGACATTCAGTTCGAAGGCCAGATTCTGGCCTTTAACGGTGATTGCGGCTGGGACCCGAAAACCCGCACCATCGATGTCAAGATGAAGGTGCTGTTTGAAATCACCCGTGGCCCGGCCCTGAAGGGGCTGGACGGGCAGTTCCAGTATTTCGTCGCTGTACCGGAATTCTATCCGTCGCCTGCGGGCAAGCAGGTGCTGTCGGTGCCGTTCAAGTTCAACGACGGCAACCTGACCACCGTCAACGTGCGTGACGAGGAAGTCCGCATCCGCATTCCGCTGGGAACCGACAAAAAGAGCAGCGATACCCCGGTCTATATCGGCTTCCAGCTCGACAACAAGCAGCTTGAGTTCAATCGCAAACTGAACCGCTGAGTCCTGTCTGCCGATTGTGTTGTGAGCGCCGTCGCCGATGATCCTGTCGGCGGCGGCGTTTGTTTGTCGGGGACTGCCTGAAAGTGCGGCACCCTGTAAAGCGTCGTTGACGAATGGTGCATAACGCGCCACACTGCCCGCCATCCGTTAGATCTCTGCGGGAGAGATCGGGCCGCCCCGGCAGGCCCGACGCCGAAGGAGCAACCGCCTCCGGAAACTCTCAGGCAAACAGGACCGCAGAAGGACGGACCTCTGGAAAGCAGATCGCACCTGCCCGGCAGGCGTGGTCTCACCGAAGAAGTAAGTCTGAACGGGGATATCCCCGTTTGCGATGAATCTTTCAGGTTGGGAGACAGAGGGAGGCATTCACCACCTGCTGGTCCGCTTTCGGACAGCGGGGTGTTGCCCCCATTAGGGTGCCGTTTGGTGCCCGCTGTCGGAGTCTCCCCTGATGAGCGACCTTCCCGCCGATGCCCCGTTGCTGACCACCCCGCTGGATGCCCTGCACCGCGAGCTGGGCGCGCGCATGGTGCCGTTCGCTGGCTATGCCATGCCGGTGCAGTATCCCACCGGCATTCTGGCCGAGCACGGCTGGTGCCGAAACCATGCCGCCCTGTTCGATGTCTCGCACATGGGGCAGGCGTGGATCACCGGCGCCGATGTCGCCGGGGCGCTGGAAACGCTGGTTCCGGCCTCGTACCGCGAGCTGAAGGCCGGGCGCACCCGCTATACCGTTTTCACCAATGATCAGGGCGGTATTCTGGACGACCTGATGATCACCCACGTCGGGCCGGACCGCTGGTTCGTGGTGGTCAATGCTGCCTGCAAGGAGGCCGATTTTGCCCGTCTGCAACAGGGTATCGGCGACCGGGTGACACTGGATGTGCTGGCCGACCGCGCCCTGCTGGCCCTGCAGGGGCCGACGGCGGCGGCGGTGATGGCGCACTTTGCCCCCGCCAGTGCGGCGATGGTGTTCATGCAGGCCGGGCCGCTGGATGTGGCGGGCATTCCCTGCTTTGTCACCCGCTCGGGCTATACCGGCGAAGACGGCTTTGAAATCTCGGTGCCTGCCGATCAGGCCGACCATCTGGCCCGCTTGTTCCTCGACCACCCCGAGGTCAAGCCCTGCGGTTTGGGGGCGCGCGATTCCCTGCGTCTGGAGGCTGGCTTGCCGCTGTATGGCTCGGACATTGACACCACCACCAGCCCGGTCGAAGCGGCGCTGACCTTTGCCATCGGCAAGCGCCGCCGCAACGACGGCGGCTTTCCCGGTGCCGGGCGCATTCTGGCCGAGCTGGAGCAGGGCACCAGCCGCCTGCGGGTGGGCATCGCCCTTGATGGCCGCGCTCCGGCGCGGGCGCACACCGAAATTCAGGACACTGAAGGCCGCCGGATTGGCGAAGTGACCAGTGGCGGCTTTGCCCCGACCCTGAACGCGCCGATTGCGATGGGCTATGTCGAAACCGCCTTTGCCCGGCCGGGAACGCCGCTGCGCCTGATCGTGCGTGGCAAGGCGCTGGAAGCCCGGGTGGTCAGCCTGCCGTTCGTCGAGCAGCGCTATCACCGCGGCTGATCTTCTTTTCTTTCTTTTTCCGCCATTTGCAGCAGGGACGCCCCGCCATGACCACTCTGTATTACACCGAAGACCATGAATGGATTGCCGTTGACGGTGATGTTGCCACCGTTGGCATTACCGCCTATGCCGCCGGGCAATTGGGCGACGTGGTGTTCGTCGAAGTCCCCGACGATGGCAAGTCCGTCAGCAAGGGCAAGGAAGCCGCAGTGGTGGAATCGGTCAAGGCCGCCAGCGACGTTTATGCTCCGGTGTCGGGCACGGTGATCGAAGGCAATCAGGCGCTGGTTGATAACCCGGCGCTGGTCAACGAGGCCCCCGAAGGTGACGGCTGGTTTTTTCGCATGACCCTCAGCGACATCGGCGAGCTGTCCGGGCTGATGGACAAAACCGCCTATGAGGCCCTGATCGCCGCCGCCGGCTGATCGGCACTCTTTTTCGGGAGTTTCTGACATGCGCTATCTGCCACTGACCGCCGACGACCGGCGGGCGATGCTGGCTGCCATCGGCGTGGAGACTGTTGAAGATCTGTTCCGGGATCTTCCGGCCTCGGCCCGTATTCAAGACCCGGCGGCAGCCTTTGATCTGCCTGACCATCAGGGCGAATGGGAAATCGAACAGGCCTTGTCGGCACTGGCCGGGCAGAACCTGAGTGCGGCCACCGCGCCCAGCTTTCTGGGGGCCGGAGCCTATCGCCACCACACCCCGGCGTCTCTGGATTATCTGATCCAGCGCGGCGAGTTCCTCACCGCTTATACCCCCTATCAGCCGGAAGTCAGTCAGGGCACCTTGCAGGCGCTGTTTGAATTCCAGACGCAAGTGGCGATGATCACCGGCATGGAGGTGGCCAACGCCTCGATGTACGACGGTGCCACCGCCTGCGCCGAAGCCGCCGCCATGGCCTGTCGCGTCACCAAACGCAAAAAGGTGCTGGTCTCGGGCAGTGTGCATCCGCACTTTGCCGAAACCACCTCCACCTTCCTGCGCTATACCGACTGCGAGGTCGAGGTCCTGTCGCCCGACGTGTTCGGTCTGGAAGACCTGTTGGGGCGGCTGGACGATGATCTGGCCTGCGTGATCGTGCAGACGCCGGGCTTCTTTGGGTCGCTGAAGGATTACACCACGCTGGCCGAGGCCGCCCATGAATATGGTGCCCTGCTGGTGGTCGCCACCACCGAGCCACTGTCGTTGGGGCTGGTGACCTCGCCGGGGGAGATGGGGGCCGATATCGTGGTCGCCGAAGGCCAGAGCCTCGCCACCCCGCCGGGCTTTGGCGGGCCGGGGGTTGGCCTGTTTGCCACCCGCAGCAAGTATGTGCGCCAGATGCCGGGCCGCCTGTGTGGCGAAACGGTGGATGTCGACGGGCGGCGCGGCTGGGTGCTGACCCTGTCCACCCGCGAACAGCATATCCGGCGGGAAAAGGCCACCTCCAACATCTGCACCAACTCGGGGCTGATCGCGCTGGCCTTCACCATCCACATGACCTTGCTGGGCGAGGCGGGCTTTACCGGGCTGGCTGAATTGAACCATGCCCGCGCCTGTGCCGCCGCCGATGCGCTGGGCAAGGTCAAGGGCGTGCGGGTGCTGTCGCAAACCTTCTTCAACGAATTTGCCCTCAGCCTGCCCAAGCCCGCCGAGCAGGTGGTCGAGGCGCTGGCCGCCCGTGGCATTCTGGGCGGCGTTCCGGCCTCGCGCTTCTTCCCGACCTATCCCGAACTGGCCGAGGTTCTGCTGGTGACGGTGACCGAGATGAACAGCGATGAACAGGTGGCGGCTCTGGTGGCGGCCCTGACGGAGATCCTGGCATGAGCACGTCTGTGACAACACTGACCGGCAACCGTGGTTTGCAGGTCGAAGAAAAGCTGATTTTTGAACAGGATCAGCCGGGCCGCACCGCCGTCGATCTGCCCGCCGTTGAACCGTACCTCGACCGGCTGGGCGGCCTGCGTCGGCGCGGGGCCATTGGCCTGCCGGGATTGTCCGAGCCGCAGGTGGTCCGCCACTACACCCGCCTGTCGCAAAAGAATTACGGCATTGACACCGGCTTTTATCCGCTGGGGTCGTGTACCATGAAGCACAACCCGCGCCTGAACGAAAAGATGGCCCGCCTGCCGGGGCTGGCCGACATCCACCCGTTCCAGCCGGAGAGCACCGTGCAGGGGGCGCTGAAGCTGATGCACCAGTTGGCGCACTGGCTGAAGACCCTCACCGGGATGCCAGCGGTGGCCTTGTCGCCGGCGGCCGGGGCCCATGGCGAGCTGTGCGGGGTGATGGCGATCCGGGCGGCGCTGGAGGCTCGCGGCGAGACGCGGACCAAGGTCCTGTGCCCGGAAAGTGCCCACGGTACCAACCCGGCGACGGCGGCGCTGGTCGGTTTCGAGGTCGAAAGCATCCCGGCCACCGCCGATGGCCGGGTGGACATGGCGGCGCTGAAAGCCCGGCTGGGGCCGGATGTGGCGGCGTTCATGGTCACCAACCCGAACACCTGTGGCCTGTTTGAACGCGACATCATCGAAATCTCGCAGGCGGTCCACGATGCCGGGGCCTATGTCTATATGGACGGAGCCAATTACAACGCCATCGTCGGGCGGGTGCGGGTTGCCGATCTGGGGGTTGATGCGATGCACATCAATCTGCACAAGACCTTCTCGACCCCCCATGGCGGTGGTGGTCCGGGGTCGGGGCCGACCGTTCTGTCGGCGGCGCTGGCTCCCTATGCGCCGGTGCCCTATGTGGTCGAACAGGCCGATGGGTCGTTCCATCTGGTCGAGCAGGTGCTGGAGGCCACGGCCAGCGGACAACAGCCGTTTGGCCGCATGAAGGGCTATCATGGCCAGTTCGGGGTGTTCGTGCGTGCCCTGTCCTACATGATGGCGATGGGCCGCGATGGTCTGTTTCAGGCTTCGGGCGATGCGGTGCTGAATGCCAATTACCTGCTGGCCCGCCTGTCCGCCGCCTTGTCGCCGTCCTTTGACGGGCCGGTGATGCACGAGGCGCTGTTTGATGACCGCTTTCTGAAGGATACCGGCGTTACCACCCTCGACTTCGCCAAGGCGATGATCGACGAGGGATTCCATCCGATGACCATGTACTTCCCGCTGGTGGTCCATGGCGCCTTGCTGATGGAGCCGACCGAGACGGAATCACGGGAATCGCTCGATGCCTTCATCGAGGCGGTGCTGGGGCTGGCCGAGCGGGCCAAAGCCGGGGATGCCGAAGCCTTCCAGCAGGCGCCGCGCCTGACCCCGCGCCGCCGTCTGGACGAAACCGCCGCCGCCCGGCGGCCGGTGTTGCGCTGGACGCCTTCGGTAGAGTAATTACCGCCCCGGTCTGGTCCGGTTTGTTTCCGGGCCAGATCGGGAGAAGTTTACTTTTGCCCGGGTGTTTTCTCTTCCGGTGCAGGAGCCGACTGGGCCCCAAGAAACGACTGGGCAAGTGTGCGGTACATCGGCTGGGTATTCACCAGCCGTGATGCCCCAAAGGCCAGCATGGCAGTGGCCAGCAACGGCAGGGTCAGGGCCTGACCATCGGTCATTTCCATCACGATCACCACCGCGGTAATCGGGGCCTGCACCACGCCGGTGAAATAGCCGACCATCCCCAGAATGGCCAGTGCTCCCAGCGGGACAGCGGGCAGATAGGGGGCCAGGCTGCCGCCCAGACCGGCCCCGATCGACAGCGACGGGGCAAAGATGCCACCGGGAATACCGCTGATATAAGACAGGGCCGAGGCCAGCATTTTCAGCACCCCAAAGCCACCGGGCAAGGTGCTGGTGCCTTCGAGGATGCTGCGGGCTTCCTCATAGCCGGTGCCATAGATGCTGTTGCCGGAAATCAGCCCCAGCAGGGCCACCCCCAGCCCACACAAACCGGCAAAGGCGTAAGGGTGGGTCTTGATCGCTCCGCCCATCAGCCCCGGCAATCCACGGGCAAAGGCCAGCAGCACACGGGTAAAGGCCCCGCCGATCACTCCGCCGCCAATGCCGCAGATCAGCACCGGTTTCCACGCCGTCGCCAGCTCGAGGGTGGCGCTGGTGTGACCGAAATAGGTGTAGTTGCCCATCAGGGCGATGGCGGTGATCCCGGCGATGATCACCGTGGTCAGCACCGTACCGCTGGTGCGTTCCTCGAACGAGCGCGACAGTTCTTCGATGGCAAACACCACTCCGGCCAGCGGGGTGTTGAAGGCCGCCGCCACTCCGGCAGCGCCTCCGGCCAGAATCAGCGTGCGCTCGATCCCCTGAATTGGAATGCGTACCCAGCGGCCCAGCGTGTGCATGATGGCCGCCCCCACCTGCACTGTCGGGCCTTCGCGCCCGATGGAGGCTCCGGCGCACAGGCCAATGGTGGTCAGCACCACTTTACCGACGGCAATCCGCAGCGACAGTACGGCATTGCGGTCTTCGGCGTGGGCCAGCTTGGTCGCCGCGATGGTCTGGGGAATGCCGCTGCCCTGTGCGCCGGGGAAGACGCGGCGTGTCAGCCACAGCACCAGCACAAACCCTGCGGGGGTGATGATCAGCGCCAGCAGGGGGCTCCACGACAGGGCCAGCTTGAACAGGGCGCTGCCATGGGAACTCAGCCATTCAAAGCTGACCGCCGCGACGGCGACCATCACCGCGCCTGCCCAGAATAGCAGGCGATGCAGCCAGACCTGCATGGAGTAGCGCGGATGCTGCCACAGGCGGCGTAAGCGGTGCGACACGACCGATTCTCCTTATCGGATATCAGGTATGGGGATGTTTGTCTGTTTCCTCAGGGATAGGCCCTTTTGGCAGGATGAACAACCTGTTGAGTCGGGATGTTAAACTAACTTAACCATCGAGATTGAATGGTATGAATAGTCTGTATTTTTTTATGAATATTTTTTGGAGTGAATCCCCCTGTTTTACCCACCTGCATGTGGAATTAATTGGGGCGTGGTATTGATTATTGTTGGAATATATGTGCATATTGTGTGTGAGTGAATAAAATTCTCATCAAACAAAGTCATTCTTGGGCGGCGGTGCGTTGATTTTCTTGAGGAAAACAACGTTAGTAGTGGGATGGCTGGTCGTGCCATCTTGAGACCGTGCATGTTCTGACTCGCGGGCGTACCCGTGGTAACGAACCATGCGGCGGATCAGGAAATGTTCTCGATGCTGGTCTTGGGCGGAAAACATGAACAATCTGAAAATCAAGTTTAAAATCATTCTGGTCGTCATGCTGATGGGGCTGGTCACCATTGGCGGCGTGATCTATGCCTCCGTCTCGATGCGCTCGATTGATGACTCGTACAGCATGATGTTTGATCATGAAGCGCAATCGATGGTCAGCAGCGTGCGGGCCAATCGCTACCTGATGGACTATCGTGCCAACACCTATGCACTGGCACTGGAAACCGATGGTGCCCGGAAGGCGGAGCTGCAGTCACGGCTCGGGAAGGTCAAGGAGGCTTATTTTACCCATCTGGGGACGGTCAAGACGCTGACCCCTGCCTATGGTGTACGGGTTGACGAGATCGCTCTGGAAGCCCAGCGGGTTTTTGCGGGCTGTCAGACCGCCTTGTCCGCCGCATCTGCTGACGCGATCGGCACCTCGTTGCGTGAGACGTGTGATCCCGGTATCGACAGCGTGCTCGGCAAGCAGGAGATCCTCCGTGATCTGGTCAATGCTGACAGTACTCGGCTGTCTGACTCTTTGACCGCGCAGACCAACCAGATCATCATCACAATCGTGGGGGTGGTTGCTGTCGGGCTGCTGTGCGGTGTGGGGGTGTCGCTGTGGATTTCGAGCCGCTATATCGTCGGTCCCATGCATGCCTTGACGCTGGTCATGCAGCGGTTGTCCTCGCGCGACGTGTCGGTTGACGTTCCGTCGCGGGGGCAGACCGACGAAATCGGTGACATGGCGCAGACGGTCGAGGTTTTCAAGGCTGCGATCATCGAGCAGATGGCGCAGGAACAGCGGGAAAAGGCCGATGTGGCCCAGCGGGAACAGCGCAGTCGGGTGATTGCCAATCTGACGCAAACCTTTGATGCGACGGTCACCGGTGTTCTGGAGGTGGTCAGCAGTGCCAGCACCGAGCTGGAGGCAACCGCTGCCTCCATGGCCAACGGGGCCGAGCAGAGCAATCGGCAGGCCGCCACCGCGGCGACCGCTACCGAAGCCGCGGCCAGTGCAGTGCAAACGGTTGCCGCCGCCGCCGAAGAGTTGACGGCATCAATCCGCGAGATTGGCCGTCAGGTCAGCGAGGCCAGTCTGGCTGCCGGTCATGCATCCGAGGATGCAGAGCGCACCAACCGGACGGTGCAGGAACTGGCGGGGACGGCAGCACGCATTGGTGATGTGGTCAGTCTGATCAGTGACATCGCCAACCAGACCAACCTGCTGGCGCTGAATGCGACCATCGAGGCGGCGCGGGCCGGGGATGCTGGCAAGGGATTTTCGGTGGTGGCCAACGAGGTGAAAAACCTCGCCAGCCAGACCGCGAAGGCCACCGAAGAAATCGGCAGCCAGATCGGGCAGGTGCAAACCCAGACCCAGAACGTGGTCGGGGCCATTGCCCAGATTGTGCGACGCATCACTGAAATCAGCAGCATTTCCGGGGCGATTGCCGCTGCCGTCGAACAGCAGTCGGCAGCAACGGCGGAAATCGCCAGCAATGTTCAGCAGGCCGCTGAAGGAACGACACTGGTGTCGGCCAGCATCAGCGGTGTCAGCGATGCGGCGGCGATGACTGGTGTGGCATCACAGCAGGTTCTGGGGTCGGCGGCGTCGCTGTCTGCCGAAGCCGATCACCTGAAGACCATCGTGACGGCCTTCCTGCGCGATGTGCGGGCGGCATAGGCATCTGTGTGACGGGCGGGGGAGGCTGGTGTGGGCCTCCCCCGTCAGTTCGTGTCCAGCCGAGGATCGCCTTGCGGCACTGGTTTACACAAAATAACTTTGATATATCAATATATTATGAATTTTATCCTTAAGCGTGACCACCGTACACGACAGTTGGCAAGAAAGTGCAGGCTGCCGCCTGGAACCGCCTGATGCCTCGAGCCCCCATTTTTTCCTGGGCTATCAAATCAATGGGGTCCGGGGCCTCAAGGCTCCGGCGAGGTGTGGAGCAGCACTCCATGAAATCTGATGACAAGATACCATTGTAATTTGATGGTTATATAAAGGTTTAGACTTTTTCACAAGCACACCGGCAGAATTAAACATCATTAAGCCCTTCCAGAAAAAGAATTTTTCCTTATCTCTGTAGAGGATATCCTTGGCAGGTGATCTTTTTTGTTGATGAAAGTGATCCATTTTTGTCAGGGAAGCGTACCACCAAGGGCAGGCTGAATTCTCTCCGTCTGCTCGAAACGGTGTGAACCTCTACCATCCCGGAAAGGCTCCCGATCCGGCCCGATCGGAAAGCCCGCTGGTGAAAGAGCGGAAAGCGGACATGAAAAACCTGAATATCAAATTCAAAATCATTCTGGTGGTCGTGGTGATGGGTTTGATCACCATCGGCGGGGGCATCTATGCAACCGTGTCCATGCGCTCGATTGATACAGCCTATAGCCAGATGCTTGACCATGAAGCCAAATCGGCGCTGAGCAGTGTGCGGGCCAATCAGGCGCTGCTGTCCTATCGCACGACGGCCTATGTGTTGGCCGTGGAAAACGGCGAGGCCAAAAGAAACGAGTTGCGGCAGCAGCTTGATCAGGCACAGGCGGGGTATTTCCAGCATCTGGACGCCATCAAGGCCCAGACACCTGATTTTGCCTCGCGGGTTGACGAGGTGGCCATTGATGCACAAGGGGTCTTTGCCGCCTGCCGTTCGGCCCTTGCCGCCTCGTCTCCGGCGGCGCTGCTGGCATCGTTGCAGGGGTCCTGTGACCCTGCGCTGGCCGCGCTGACCACCCATCAGCGTACGGTTCGGGAAGCCATCGAGAGTGGAACCGACCGGGTGTCAGGTTTTTTGACCGACCAGACTGACCGGATCATCACCACCTCGCTGGTGGTGGTCGGTGTTGGCTTGCTGGCGGGTGTGGTGCTGTCGCTGTGGATTGCCAGCCACTATATTGTCAGGCCGCTGGATGCCCTGACGCAGGTGATGCAACGGCTGGCCAAACGCGACCTGTCGGTTGATATCCCGTCGCAGGAGCGGCAGGACGAAATTGGCGATATGGCGCGGACGGTTGAGGTGTTCAAAACGGCACTCATCGAACGTCGGGCGCAGGAACAGCGGGAAAAGGAAGAGGTGGCCCAACGGGAACAGCGGGCCCGCCTGATTGCCGACCTGACGCAGACCTTTGATACCACGGTCAGCGGGGTGCTGGGGATTGTCAGCGACGCCAGCGTGGAGCTGGAGGCCACCGCCACCACCATGGCCAGCGGAGCCGAGCAAAGCAACCAGCAGGCCACCACCGTCGCTGCCGCCACCGAAGAAGCGGCCAGTGCGGTGCAGACGGTTGCCTCGGCGGCGGAAGAACTGTCGGCATCCATCCGTGAGATCGCCCGTCAGGTCAACGAAGCCAGCCTGATCGCCAACCATGCCTCGGCTGACGCAGGGCGGACCAACCAGACAGTGCAACACTTGTCGGAAACCGCTGCCCGCATTGGCGATGTGGTCAGCCTGATCAGTGACATCGCCAACCAGACCAACCTGCTGGCCCTGAATGCCACCATCGAGGCGGCGCGGGCCGGGGATGCTGGAAAGGGATTCTCGGTGGTGGCCAACGAGGTCAAGAACCTCGCCAACCAGACCGCCAAGGCCACCGAAGAAATCGGCAACCAGATCGGGCAGGTGCAAAGCCAGACCCAGAACGTGGTCGGAGCCATTGCCCAGATTGTGCAGCGGATTGCCGAAATCAGCAGCATTTCCGGGGCGATTGCCGCCGCCGTCGAACAGCAGTCAGCGGCAACGGCGGAAATCGCCAACAATGTTCAGCAGGCTGCCGAAGGAACGTCGCTGGTGTCGGCCAGCATCAGCGGGGTGAGTGATGCGGCGGCGATGACCGGCGCGGCATCACAGCAGGTACTGGGGTCGGCAGCATCGCTGTCCGCCGAGGCCGATCACCTGAAGAGCATCGTGACGGCCTTCCTGCGTGATGTGCGGGCAGCATAAACGGTGAGATGACGGGGGGGGCGGGGCATTGTGTCCCGCCCCCTGTTGCCATGCTGTTTAGAGCGTTTTCACACCGAGCGAAAACGCTCTTCCCTTTTAGGGCCGCATTTTCCGAGCCGTTGACCGGAGACGGTCAACTTGAAAATGCTCTAGTCGTCGCCGGTGGTCAGCAGGTCGCGGCACTGGTCTTCGAGGCGGTCGATTTCCTGTAACGTCAGGTCGATGTCCTCGCGCTGGCGGATCAGGCTTTCGCGTCGCTCGCCGAACTTGGCCAGCAGATGGGCCAACTGCCCGGCTTCGCCCGGTTCTGCATCGTACAGATCAAGGATTTCCTGAATCTCGCGCAGGGAAAATCCCAGCCGCTTGCCACGCAGGATCAGCTTCAGGCGAACCCGGTCGCGCGGCGAAAAGATGCGCCGCTGGCCGTCACGCACCGGCGCAATCAGGCCCTTGTCCTCGTAAAACCGTATCGCACGGGCGGTAATGCCGAATTCGTGCGCCAGGTCTGAAATGCCATAGGTCTGTTCGCCGTTCATCGCCGTTTCCATTATGATTGTTTGAGAGCGTACCGCTCTGGATGAGTTTCCCTTGCTCCAGTTTACGTAAACGGAAAGTGATGTCCAGAGTATCGTTTCTTCTGTGTTTACAGCAGGAACAGCGAAGCCAGCCCGAGGAACGAGAAAAAGCCGACCACATCGGTAACGGTGGTCAGGAACACCGTCGAGGACACCGCCGGGTCAACCTTGAACCGTTCCAGCACCAACGGAATGGCAATTCCGAACAGTCCGGCACAGACCATATTGATCACCATTGCGGCGGCAATCACCACCCCCAGGCGACCATCGTCAAACCACAGCCAGGCCACCAGTCCGACCATCACCGCAAAGGCCAGCCCATTCAGCAGGCCGACCAGCACCTCTTTCCACAGCACCCGGCGGGCATTTTCCGGCACCAGATCCTTCATCGCCAACCCGCGCACGGCCACGGTCAGGGTCTGGGTTCCGGCATTGCCCCCCATCGAGGCGACAATCGGCATCAGGACGGCGAGGGCAACGATTTTCTCGATGGTGGCTTCAAACATGCCGATCACCAGCGAGGCCAGCACGGCGGTTCCCAGATTGACCACCAGCCAGGTAAAGCGGCTTCTGGCGGTATCCATCGCCGCCGAATAGAGGCTGGTTTCCGACAGACCGGCCAGACGCAGCATGTCATCTTCGGCTTCTTCGTCGATCACGTCCACCACGTCATCGACGGTGATGCAGCCGACCAGACGGCCCGAAGCATCGACCACCGGAGCCGCCAGCAGGTCGCGCTGGCGGAACAGCAGGGCGATGTCTTCCTGATCCATGGCGGTGGGGATCACCTTCATTTCGGTGCTCATGAGGTCGCGCAACAGCACCGTGCGGCGGACCTTCAGCAAGGCCGACAGGCGTACCGTTCCCAGCGGGCGGTGGCGCGGATCGACCACGAACAGGGCGTGGAAGTCATCGGGCATGTTGGCGGCGGTGCGCAGATAGTCCACCGCCTCGCCGACGGTCCAGTATCCGGGAACGGCCACCAGTTCGCGCTGCATGATGCGCCCGGCGGAATAGTCGGGGAAGGCCAGCGCCTGTTCGATCACCTGCCGTTCTTCGGCGGGCAGGCGGGCCATCACCTTGTCGCGTTCTTCGCTGTCGAGCATGTCTATCAGATAGACCGCATCGTCGGAATCGAGCACCGCCACCAGCGCGGCAAAGTCGGCATAGCCGAACAGCTCCAGCACTTCCTCGCGGATGGCGGCATCCAGCTCGGGGAGAATCTCGGGATTGAACGACGGTTGCAGGATTTTGAGCAGATGGTTGCGCTGTTCGGATGGCAGCCGTTCAATCAGAACGGCGGCATCGGCGTAATGCAGCCCGATCACCTGCTCCAGCACATGCTCTGTCTGCTGTTCGTCAAGGGCGGTCAGGATTTCGTCGATGAAGTCGGGGTTCAGATCGAAGCCTTCGTCTCCCGGCACGCTGGCGGGGATTTCCTTACGAATGGGCTTTTGGCTGAAGGAGTCGGTCATGGGGGACCTCCTGTCAGGGCAACAGCACGCTGCTTTGTATGAGAGCAACAAAAAAGGTCCGCTGTTTGACCAGCGAACCTTTTTCACATCGGCTTCATTTTTAATTTGGTGCGGTCGAGAAGACTCGAACTTCCACCCGTGTTACCGGACAGCGACCTCAACGCTGCGCGTCTACCAATTCCGCCACGACCGCATGAAATTAAAAACGTTACCATTTTTCGGCTGGCGCTTCTTCTAACCGAAGATTTGCCGAATGCCAAGCCCGAATTTTCAGAAAGGCCAATATATTTTTTTATCGGCCCCCTTGCCTTCCGGGGAGCGGTGTCTTAGCACTCTGGGGGTTGGTGATCAAGAGGAAAATGATGGTGTTCTCAACTCCGCAGTGGCCGGCCCCGCAATGGCGGATCAGTGACGCGCTGATCGACTATCCCGTTTCGCTGGCCGGGATGGAACAGCGGGTGTTGCAGATCCGCGACCAGCAGGCCGATGAACTGGTCTGGCTGCTGGAACATCCCCCCCTGTACACCGCAGGCACCAGCGCCCGCAGTGAAGACCTGTTGGCCCCGGAACGCTTCCCGGTCTATGACGCCGGGCGGGGCGGGCAATATACCTATCACGGGCCGGGCCAGCGGGTTGGCTATCTGATGCTGGACCTCAAACGGCGCACGCCGGATATCCGCTGTTATGTTCATGCGCTGGAAGAGTGGCTGATCAAGGCGCTGGACCGCTTCAACGTCAAGGGTGAGCGCCGCAGCGACCGGGTCGGCATCTGGGTTGCCCGTGGCATGGGGCGGGAAGACAAGATTGCCGCCATCGGCGTGCGGGTGCGGCGCTGGGTGACCTTCCACGGCTTTTCGCTGAACGTTGAACCGGACCTCAGCCACTTTCAGGGCATCGTGCCGTGCGGCATCAGCCAGCATGGCGTCACCAGCCTGTGGGATCTGGGCCTGCATGTGACGATGGAAGAGGTGGACAGTGCCCTGCTGGCGACCTTCCCCGAGGTGTTCGGCGAACAGGCCGACGGCCCGATGCGGCTGGGTGGTTTGCCCGAGGGGGTTAGCTGCGTGGTGACGCGGTAAGGTCGGGTGATGGGCTGGCTGAACGGGCTTCGCTGATCAGCCAGTCGGCAAATATCTGGATCGGCCCGTCACTCAGGCGGATTGGCTCGGGCAGGACGAGGCAAAAGGTCTTGGCGATCGACGTGCCCGCAGGCCATGGCGCGACCAGATGACCCTCGGCCAGCTCGGACTCGATGTACAGGCGGGGGACCAGCGCAACACCCAGCCCCGCCAGTGCTGCCGCGATTTGCATGGAATGGAGATCGTAACGCGCTCCGGTCGCCGGATTGCTCAACACGATGCCGCTTTCCTGCGCATAGTCCTGCCAGGCGTCCGGGTTCTGGCGACGGTGCAGGCGGGGCAGCTCATCCAGTGATCCACCCCGTTCGACCAGCGCCGGGTGGCACACCGGCACCAGTGTTTCATGCAGCAGTCGATGGGTGCGCATTCCGGTCCAGGCGGGGTGCTCGAAATGGATTGCCGCATCAAAGCCACTCCCCGCCAGCACAAACGGCTCCATCCGCTCGGCAAGATGCACGGTGATCTTGGGATGCCGGGCATGAAACCGTGCCAGCCGGGGAATCAGCCAGCGGCTGGCAAAGGTCGGCAGGGTGGCAATGTCGAGGCTGGCACCGTCGCTGGGCTGGCCCATCAGGTACTGGCTGTCCCGCTCCAGCCGGTCGAGGGTCTCGCGAACCTGCACGGCATAACGCGCCCCATTGGGCAGCAACCGGACCCGATTGCCGACCCGTTCAAACAGCATCACCCCAAGGAACGCCTCCAGTCGCCCGATCTGGCGGCTGATGGCGCCTTCGGTCAGGGCCAGTTCGTCGGCAGCGCGGGCAAAGGTGCCGTGGCGGGCTGCGGCCTCGAAGGCCAGCAGGGCGGAGGGACTGGGGATTTTGCGGCGCATCAGCGGCTTCCTTGGCGGGCATGATCTTGAGCAAAGATCACTGAAGCATGATCAGATGTCGATATATAGCCGGAAAACCCCTGTCTATCATGATTAAAGATCAATAACAGACAGGGGTTAGACGATGATCTATGCGGTGGAATGCACCTTTACTGACGCCGATAGCGAAGCCGAGTGGAACGATTTTTACAGCCTGGACAAGCTGCCTGCACTGTTGTCGGTGCGTGGTTTTCATACCTCCCAGCGGTTCCGGGCCCTGAGCCGGGGCTGCCCGGTCTATCTCGCCCTGCATTCGATTGATGGCCCTGAGGTGCTGAGCGGAGACGAGTACCGCCAAAAGGGCGGCGGGAATTTTGCGCGCTGGCAGCCCTGTATCACCGACTGGCACCGGGGCCTGTACAGCGGTCTCGAGCGCGCGCCCGCCATTGCGGATGGTGACTATCTGGCATCCAGCACCATCGGCCCCGAACCGTTTCGTGCATTGGGGCTGGTGCCTGCGGCGCTGCGGGCTGTTGCTCTGGCAACCGGCCCGGGATTTCGCTGGCTGGCGAAGGGGGAACGGGCAGCCCTGCCGGAGAGCACGCAGCTCCCGGACGGGGTGTCTGTCTATCTACCGATCACCGCACCACTAACCCCGCAGTGAGGCCGGAAGGAAAGATCATGTCCGTTGCTCCGTTTCCCAGCCAGCAGGTTGGAGATTTAACCATTACCGCCATCAGCGATGGCTATCTGCATGCCGGGTTCGAAATTCTCACCGATATCGACCCTCTGGATGCCAGGCAGATGCAGGACAAGGCCGGGATCACCGACCATACCGCCATCCATATCAACGCCTATCTGCTGCGCGGCAGGGGGCAGACGATCCTGATTGATGCCGGGGCCGGTGGTTTCAAGCAGTGGGGAGGCCAGCTTGTCACGCATCTGGCTCTGGCCGGGGTTCAGCCGGGCGACATTGACGCCGTGGTGCTGACCCATGCTCACCCGGATCACATCGGCGGAGTGCTGGATGCCGGGGGGAACGCCGTGTTCCCGCAGGCCGAGTTGATCGTTCACCAGCAGGAACTGGCGTTCTGGCAGGATGACGGCAACCTGAGTCGCGCCCCCGAGCGGGCACACGGCAATTTCCTGCTGGCCCGGCGGGCGTTCGATGGCTATCGCGACCGTTTACGCTGGTTTGATGGTGGTGACGTCCTGCCCGGCCTGACGGCGGTTCCGCTACCCGGACATACCGCCGGGCACATGGGCTATCGCCTTGATGATGGTGGCGAGGGCCTGTTGGTCTGGGGGGATGTGGTCCACTTCCCGCACATCCAGATCCCGCGTCCGGCAGTATCGATTGCCTTCGATCAGGATCAAGGTCTGGCCGCTGCGACACGGAAAACGCTGCTGGATTTTGTCAGTGCCGAGAGGCTGCTGGTTGCCGGTATGCACCTTGGGGAGGCCGGTTTCGCGCACATCCAGCGGGAAGGGGCCGGATACAGCGTGGAGTATCAGGGCGGGTTGCGGGAAGATTGCGCTTAGAGCGTTTTCACACTGAGCGAAAGCGCTCTCCGTTTTTCGTGCCGCATTTTCCGAGCCGTTGACCGTAAACAATCAACTTGAAAATGCTCTAAGCGAGACTCTGGCGCAAAAGGGGGATTGCCAGAGGCAGGTATTGTTATGTTATAACGTCCGCTCTGAATGGATGTTATAACATAACATTCGTAATCGCTGATGTGATGATGATGCCCGCTTCCCCCCATTCCCCCGTGACCCCTTTTTTGTTGTGGAGCGCCGCGCAGCGGTTGCTGCTGGCGCTGGTGCTGTGTGTGCCGCTGTGGCTGGCCGTTGGCTGGGCGCTCGACTGGTGGGAGGCGGCTCCATGAGCAGCGCTTTTCCCGGCCTGCGCCTGACCGACCTGACGCTGGGCTATGACCGCCACCCGGCGGTGCACCATGTCTCGGGGACCTTTGAGGCCGGGTCGTTGACGGCGATTGTCGGCCCCAACGGGGCGGGGAAAAGCACCCTGCTGAAAGGTATCAAGGGGCTGTTGCCGGTGCTGGGCGGGCGGATTGACTGCGGTGCCTGGGCATCGTCGGCGCTGGCCTATCTGCCGCAGCAGGCCGAGATTGAACATGATTTTCCGATTTCGGTGCTGGATGTGGTGCTGCTGGGACACTGGCAGACCATCGGCATGTTCCGGGCCGCCACCCGGACCATGCGCCAGCAGGCCGAAGACGCGCTGGCGGCTGTCGGGCTGGCGGGGTTTGAGCGGCGTCCGCTGGCTGCCTTGAGTGTGGGCCAGCGCCAGCGCGTTCTGTTTGCCCGGGTGTTGTTGCAGGACAGCCCGGTGATTTTGCTCGATGAACCGTTCAATGCGCTGGATGCACGCACCACCGCCGACCTGCTGGCACTGGTGCAGCGCTGGCACGGTGAAGGGCGGACGGTGATTGCCGTTCTGCATGATCTGGAGCAGGTGCGGCAGTATTTCCCCCGCACCCTGTTGCTGGCGCGGGAAGTGATCGGCTGGGGTGCCACCGCCGAGACACTGACCCGCGAGGCCTTGCTGCGGGCGCGGGCGATGGGGGAGGCGTGGAGCGAGACGGCATCCTTGTGTGTCCGCCCACCGCTGGCCGACGAGGTGGCAGGATGAGCGGCGAGCTGTGGACCACGCTTCAGGATGCCGCTGTCGGATCGTTTGGCGACTATGCCTTCATGCGGCGGGCGCTGGTGGCCTGTCTGGCGCTGGCGATTGGCTGTGGCCCGGTGGGGGTGTTTCTGGTGTTGCGCCGGATGAGTCTGGTCGGCGATGCGATGAGCCATGCCATCCTGCCCGGTGCGGCGATCGGCTTTTTGCTTGGCGGCCTGTCGCTACCGGCGATGAGCCTTGGCGGCTTTGTCGCCGGGCTGCTGGTGGCCCTGCTCGCCGGGCTGGTGGCGCGGATGACCCGGCTGCGCGAAGACGCCAGCTTTGCCGCCTTTTATCTGATCTCGCTGGCGCTGGGGGTGCTGATTGTCACCCTGCACGGCAGCACGGTCGATCTGATGCATGTGCTGTTCGGCACCATTCTGGCGGTGGACGATACCGCCTTGCTGCTGGTGGCCGGGATTTCCAGCCTGACCGTTTGTGTCTTTGCGCTGATGTACCGCCCGCTGGTGGTGGAATGCTTTGATCCCGGTTTTTTGCGGGCGCAGGGCGGTGGCGGTGGGGTGATCCATCTGCTGTTTCTGGCGCTGGTGGTGCTGAATCTGGTCGCCGGTTTTCAGGCGCTGGGAACGTTGATGGCGGTCGGGATGATGATGTTGCCCGCTGCCACCGCTCGCCTGTGGGCCCGGCAGGTGCCGGGACTGATCGCCGTGGCGATGGTGATCGCCTTTTTGTCCGGCTATGGCGGTCTGGTGCTGTCCTTTGCCTGGAACCTGCCATCCGGCCCGGCCATCGTGCTGATGGCGGGGGTCTTTTACCTGATATCGCTGCTGGTCGGGCCGGTGGGGGGCGTTTTGCCCCGCCTGCTGCCCCGCTCTCATCTGGAGGCTTGAAGTATGTTGAAGAAACTCTCTGTCGCGGCGGTGGCGGCGACGGTGATGCTGGGATCGCTGCCCGCCTTTGCCGAACCGCTGAAGGTGGTGGCCAGCTTTTCCATCCTCGGCGACATGGTGCGTGAAATCGGTGGCGATGCGGTCAGCGTTACCACACTGGTCGGGCCAGATGGTGATGCCCACGTTTACCAGCCGACGCCGTCCGACGCCCAGGCGGTTGCCGGGGCCGAAATGGTGATCCTCAACGGGCTGGGCTTTGAGCCGTGGAGCGAGCGTCTGTTGTCGGCCTCGGGCACCAAGGCTGCGGTGGTCACCGCCTCGCACGGGGTGACGCCGCGGGAGATGGCCGATGAGGATGACGATCACGCCAAACATGACGATCACGCCAAACATGACGATCATGCGAAGCATGAGGACCATCACCACCACGGCAACACCGACCCGCACGCCTGGCAGGACCTGAAGAACGGCCAGATGTACGTGGCGACCATCGCCAAGGCGCTGGAAGCGGCCCGTCCGGCAGAGGCCAGTGCGATTGCCGCCCGTGCCGAAAGCTACCGTGCGCGTCTGGAAACCCTTGATGGCTGGGTGCGCAGCGAGCTGGCCAGCATTCCGGCAGCGCAGCGCAAACTGATCACCAGCCATGATGCCTTTGGCTATTTCGGTGCCGCCTATGGCGTTGAATTCCTTGCCCCGATGGGTCTCAGCACCGAAGCTGAACCGACGCCGAAGGATGTCGCCCGGCTGGTCAAGCAGATGAAGGCCGAAAAGGTCCGCGCGGTGTTTCTTGAAAACATGAGCGATCCGCGTCTGGTCAAGCAACTGGCCAAGGACGCCAAGGGGGTGGTTGGCGGCACGCTGTACGCCGATGCCCTGTCTGCTGCCGATGGCCCCGCCGCGACCTATGAGGCGATGTTCCGCTCCAACGTCAAGGCGCTGAAGGACACGTTGCTGGCTGGACACTAGGCTCGAGACACGATCTGACCCAACAGATAACGATGTCTGCGAGTGCAACAGCCGCGGCGAAGTTAGCAGTGAGTTTGTCGCAGTGGGTAGCGATGCAGCGAATATTCTTGAGCTGACAGAGCATGCGCTCAATGAGATTATGCTGCTGGTAAGCGTTGGTATTAAAGAGGTGCCAACGTTTCCGCATCAGATTGTTGAGAATTACCGGGAATACGCTGCGTTCGAGCAAAAATTGGCGTAGCTTATTGTCGTCGTCGGCTATATCGGCTGTGCACAGCCGTTCCAGGGGGGCTGCGCCAATGGTAATCCCCCCCCCCTGAAATTAAGTGGATGCTAGAGTAGAATTTTCTCGGGCTATCGGACGAGGGGAATTCACATGAAATCAAGCCGATATACAGAAACCCAGATCATCGCGATCCTGCGGCAGGCAGAAGGCGGCATACTGATTGCTGAGCTTTGCCGTGAGCATGGGATGAGCAGCGCATCTTTTTATAAATGGCGAGCCAAATATGGCGGCATGGATGCGGCAATGATCAGCCAAATGAAGGCGATGGAAGAATAAAACCGTCGCCTGAAGTAGATGTATGCGGATTTGAGTATGCAAAACGATTTGCTGAAGGAAGCCCTCGGAAAAAGTAGGCGGGCCATCTCAACGTCGGGAGATGGCAGAAACGGCAGTAAAGCAACGGAACGTCAGCATTGCGCTGGCTTGCCGGACTTTTGACGTCAGCGAAACCTGTTATCGGTATCGCCCGAAGCTCAAGGATGAGAATGAGGTGATCGCCGATCTGCTGACAGGACTGACGGACGTACGCAAAACGTGGGGATTTGGCCTGTGCTTCTTGCATTTACGCAACGTGAAGGGCTATCGCTGGAATCACAAAAGGGTTTACAGGGTTTATTGCCAGCTTGAACTGAATCTGCGGATCAAACCCCGCAAGCGTTTGAAGCGGGACAAGCCTGATGCCTTGGCCGTTCCAGATGCCCCCAACGTGACGTGGTCGATGGACTTCATGGCTGATCGCCTGGGAGATGGCAGAGCGTTCCGATTACTGAACGTTCTGGACGACTTCAACTGTGAAGGGCTGGGAATTGAGGTCGATTTTTCACTCCCTGCAGAACGAGTTATCCACAGCTTGAACCGCATCATCGAATGGCGCGGCAAGCCCCGGATGATCCGGGTTGATAACGGCCCGGAGTACATCAGCGAAAAGCTGAAGGAATGGGCGGGAAGGCAAGGGATCAAAATCCAGCACATTCAGCTGGGACAGCCTCAGCAGAACGCCTACGTAGAGCGATACAACCGGACCGTCCGGCACGAATGGCTGGACCAATGCATCATTGCAAGCATCAAAGAGGCACAGCATCAGGCAACGCAATGGCTATGGACTTATAACAATGACCGCCCCAACATGAGGATCGGTGGTATCACGCCTGTTATGAAACTGAACATGGCCGGATAACTCTACTGCGGCACCCTATTAAAAAGGGGAGGATTACCAGAAATTCATCGACTTATGAGTGTATTTAATGAATTCTACTGCTCCGGTAAACCGCGATAGAGTGCTCAAATGACCAGTCAACCTTCAACGAAAAAAAACAACTTCTTCGCAGATGTACATATTCCCACAGTAATAGGCGGAGCTTTTGGTGCGATTGTGGGCCTTATTGGGGGGGCCACATTTAGCTTGACCATTGAGGCCTGTAGCACCCTTCGTAATACGGACCTTGCCCAATGGATTGGTGGCATAGGTGCTGCTCTTGCTGCTTTTATAGCTGTTGGCGTTGGCATATTCCAACACACGCAAGCCCGCTCTCTTTGGAAAAAAAGCAACGAAGTAAGGAATTCTGATAAAAGAGAACATGAAATAAGGAGTGCTCATCTTGTTTGTGGTCAGATAGAAATACTTTATCAGTCTATTGAACTTTTTATGCCTTTTATCCAGAATATAAATGGTCGTAACGAGCCGGCGGAAAGGGCGCAGTCATATATTCGTAGAGTTGTAGATATGAATTTTGCTATTCTTGTTGAGAAATCTTTATTAATTCCGGAGTGTAATAGAAAAATAGTAGATGCAATAAGGGAAATTATAAAAATTGATTTAATTCTTCATTCTTCTGGTTATGAACAGAGAAAAAATGATATGATAAAATGCATGGGAATCGCAATGAGTCAATTGGAATGCGCCAAGAAAATAATGAAGGGTCAATACATTAGTGATTAGGTTGACCCCTCAGGAGCTTGAGCACTTCACCAAAGCGCTGCCTCCTGCTTAGAGTCTGTCCGCAAAGTTCCCTATTACTTTCTGTTCCTTGCGATCCTGCGTAGCATGAGGCGGATCAGAGCCAAGAGCCAAGAGCCAAACGCAGGAAGGCCAGCGACATCTTGGACAGGTTCTCAAAGTCTTTGGCGAGACGACGACAATGCCCCAGCCAACCGAAGGTACGCTCAATGATCCAGCGCTTTTGCAGAACCTTGAAGCCCTTGGTTGTGTCGGAATGCATGACGATTTCCAGATGACAAGCCCCCAGTTCCCGCACCGCCGCCATCGGCGAAGACCCGTTCGATGAACGGAAATAAGCGGCGAGCCTCCTTCAACACCGACAGCGCACCGTCGTGGTCTTGGATGTCGGCGGGCTGGATGTGGGCCTCCAGAAACATACCAAGCGTATCGACGACGATATGCCGCTTCTTGCCTTTGACCTTTTTTCCTGCGTCGTAGCCGGACAGATCGATCCCCCCCCTTTTTTCATGCCCTTGACGCTTTGGCTATTGATGATCACGATTGTCGGGCTGGACACCTCAGGCCAACGGGCAGGTGGAGCGAATGAACCGCACCATCAAGGAAGCCACCGTCAAGCGCTACCACTACGACAGCCATCACAAGTTTGAGGAACATCTCGGAGACTTCATCGGCGCATACAATTTTGGCAGGTGCTTGAAGACGCTCAAAGGGCTTACGCCATACGAATACATCTGCAAAATCTGGACTCCTGAGCCTGAATGCTTCAGAATTGATCCGACCCATCAAATGCCGGGACTAAACACTGTTTCTACGGAAACCAGTTCTCTCTGCTAACTCAACGTCTCTCGCGGGCGGCCATAGTGATAGCCTTGGCCGAGATCGACGCCCATCTCCTGCAACAGGCGGTTGGTTTCTTCGTCTTCGACGAACTCGGCGATGGTTTTCAGGCCGAATTGGCGCGCCATGCTGTGGATGTGCTCGACCATGATGCGGTCGCGGTGGTCGGTGGTCATGTGGCGGACAAAGCTGCCCTCGATCTTGACGTAATCGACGCTGAGGTACTTCAGGTACAGGAACGACGAAAAGCCCGAACCGAAATCATCCAGCGCAAACGCCAGTCCGGTGGCGCGCAGGTCGCCCATCAGCTCGATCAGCTTGTCAAAGTTCGGCAGAGCCTCGCGCTCGGTCAGTTCCAGCACCACCTGTGACGGCTGTAGACCGGCGTCACGGATCACCTGCGGCAAGGCGCGCATCCATGCGGTGTCGCCGATGGTGCGGGCGGACAGGTTGAAGAACAGCTTGACCCCGGTCAGGCCGACGCGGGCGGCTTCGGCCAGCCCCTTGCGGAACACGGTTTCGTCGATTGCCCGGTCCAGGCCCAGCTCTTCGGCGGTTTCGATAAAGGCCGCGGCGGGCAGGATGGCGTCTTCATCCCGGATGCGGGCGAGGACTTCGTAGGCATAGGGTTTGCCGCTGTCGGGCAGGCTGATCGGCTGAAAGAAGGGGATCACCCGGTCTTCGATCAGGGCGCGCTGCACCTGCTGGCCCCGGTTGAACACCTCCATCATCAGGCCTTCTTCCGAGGCATCGAGGGTGGCGACAAGGTTTTTGCCCAGACGTTTGGCCTTGTACATCGCCACGTCCATGGCAATGGTCAGCTTTTCCACATCTTCGCCATTGTCGGGGAACGAGACCATCCCGAAGCTGGCCTGTACCCGTGTCTTGCCGACCGGCAGGCGAACGACCGTCTCGCTGATCGCCCGCCGCAGGGCTTCGGCGGTGCTTTCCCCCTGTGGTTGCGGGGTGTCGGGCAGCAGGATGGCGAATTCATCCCCGCCCAGACGGGCCAGCACATCGGTGCGCCGCAGGCGGTGGCGCAGGACCGAAGCCAGTTCCTTCAGTGCCAGATCACCGACCGGATGCCCATAGGTGTCGTTGATGTGCTTGAAGTTGTCGACATCAATCATGATCAGCGAAAAGGCGTGGCCATGGCGCCGGCTGCGATCGACTTCCAGTTTCAGGAAATCTTCGAATTTCCGCCGGTTATAGGTTCCGGTCAGCGGGTCATGGTCGGAATAGGTGCGCAGACGGTCCTGATAGTCCTGAATGGTACTCAGCAGGCAGTTGAAATGGTCCGAGAGCTTCTGGATTTCCGACAGATGGCTGGGCTTTTGATCCAGACGGCGGGTCAGGTCGGTGTGCTGGATGATCTCGTCAATCAGTCCGACAAAACGGCGGATCGGAAAGGCGACAAAGAACCGTAACTTGAAATAGACCGCACAGCAGATGATGGTCAGGATGATGGCAAAATAGGCGATCACCGAGCGGATCACAAAGGCGAGCGAGACTTTCAGGTTCTGGATCGGAAAGGTGATGTCCACCACCCCGTTGACCGCCCCGATCTCTGCCTGATGGCAGGCCTGACATTCTTCCCTGACCAGCAGGGGATACAGATAGCGCAGGCTGTCCTGGCTTTGTTGCAGGACTTCCTTGCCCTGACCAAGCGCCTGACGCAGCAGGTCGTCCTGATCCCGAATTGCCCGTTCGCCGTTGATTTCTCCGAACTGGGCCACCACCGGATCTCCCCGGAACACCCGGATTTTGGCGTTGGGCAGTGTTTCGTTCAGACGCTGGATGATGTCGTGGATTTCCTGCTTGTCCCAGCCTTTCCGCATGGCGGAATACAGCGACTGGAACACCAGTTCCGAGGTTTGGCGGGCGTCTTTCTGCGCCAGTTCCGATATCGCCCGCTGTTCGACAAAGGTCGATAGCAGCAATACGGTCAGCGCCGAGAACAGGACAATGATTCCCGACAGGCCAAGCGTGAATTGCCCAATGGTAAACGAGCGCAGCGAGCGCCTGAAAATCCCGATCATCCCCCGTCCTTCACCCAAATCTTCCGATACCGTCCCCTGATGATCCCGCATGACAGGGAATGGTTTGCTCCACAGTGGATACATCCTTTTGGATAGTCCAAAAGGCGTAAACCGATTAAACTTTCCGATGGTAAAAGGGTGCTGGCAGTCCCGTCCGCTCGTTTCGTACCGCCGACAGGCCCACAACCGGCCTCATCAGGTACAACCTCGATCGCAAAAGATCAAGACCTGCCGGTGTCCTGCACCCTTATCTCTGCAGTGGTCGTTAGAGGTACGCCCTATCCGGTTTCCCTGATTTCAGGCGGTCAGTATTATGACTTTAGGCATATCATATGCAAGATGTTCGTAGCCTCCTCCCGATATGAGGGTAAAAAAAACGGAGTGACCGTTGCCAGTCACTCCGTTTGTCCGTGCAAGGATCAGAATGCCTCGTTACAGGCCATAAGCCTCGGCCAGCGCCGCATCCCGCGCCGCCACCCGGCGGGCGAGGTCAACGATCACCTTGGCCTGTTTCCAGGTGGCGTCATCCTGCATCTTGCCGTCGATCATCACAGCGCCGGTGCCGTCGGGCATGGCGTCCAGAATGCGCTTGGCAAACAGGACTTCGGCGACGTCGGGGCTGAACACCTTTTTGGCAATGTCGATCTGCTTGGGGTGCAGCGACCACGCCCCGACACAGCCCAGCAGGAAGGCATTGCGGAACTGGGCTTCGCAGGCGGCATCATCCGAGAAATCGCCAAACGGGCCGTAGAAGGCTTTCAGGCCATGGGCCTGACAGGCGTCCACCATCTTGGCGACGGTGTAATGCCACAGGTCCTGCTGGAACAGGGTGCGGGCACCGCCGTCGGCGCGGCTGTCTTCCAGCACGCCATAGGACGGGTGACCGCCGCCGACGCGGGTGGTCTTCATCCCGCGCGAGGCGGCGAGGTCCGCCGGGCCGAGGCTCATGCCGTGCATGCGCGGGCTGGCGGCGGCGATGGCTTCGACGTTGGCAACGCCCAGCGCGGTTTCCAGAATGGCGTGAATCTGGATCGGCTTTTTGATCCCGTGACGGGCTTCCAGCTGGGCCAGCAGCTGGTCAAGGTAATGGATGTCCCACGGGCCTTCGACCTTGGGCAGCATCACCACGTCCAGCTTGTCGCCGACTTCACCGACGATTTCGGTCATGTCGTCGAGGAACCACGGCGAGTTCAGGCAGTTCACCCGGGTCCACAGGCCGGTCGAGCCAAAGTCGTTGGCCTTGGCGGCGGCAATGAAACCCTTGCGGGCGGCTTCCTTGGCATCGGCGGGGATGGCGTCTTCCAGATTGCCCAGCAGAACGTCCACCTGCGGGATCATTTCCGGCAGCTTGGCGCGGATCTTTTCGAGGTGGGGCGGGAAGAAGTGGACCATGCGTTCCAGCGCCACCGGCACTTCGCGGTTCGGGAGCGGAGCGCCGATAGCCAGCGGCTCAAAGAACTTTTTGGACGGCTTGGTGGTCATGGTGCGGGTAACTCCGTTGCCGCTATCACTGGACATGCAGACAGATTATGTCTTTGTGTCCCGTGATCACGAAAGAATATTGTTCATATCCGTTGTTTGCAGCAGCGAAGGGAAATTGTCAATGGGAAGCTGATATCCCGCCCCTGATCCCCTTGTGTAAGGAGGCAGGGGCGGGAATGCGGGGGGATCAGACGACGGTCAGCATGGCGGCCACCAGCGGGTGGCGCACGATATCGGCGTCCTGCAGGCGAATCACCGCGATATCATCGAGTTGTTCCAGCCGGGTTGCCACATCGGCCAGCCCGGACACCCCCGGCAGCAGGTCGCTCTGGTCGGGGTCGCCGGTCAGCACCATGGTGGAATGCCAGCCCAGTCGGGTCAGCAGCATTTTCAACTGTCCATAGGTGCAGTTCTGCGCCTCGTCGATCACCACAAAGGCATTGTTGAGGGTGCGCCCGCGCATATAGGCCACCGGAGCAATCTCGATGCTGCCATCGGCCAGCAGGGCGCGCAGGCGGCGGTTGCCCAGCCGGTCGCTGAGCGCGTCATACAGCGGTCGCAGGTAGGGGGCGAGCTTGTCTTCCAGCGCGCCGGGCAGGAAGCCGAGGCTTTCCCCGGCTTCGATTGCCGGGCGGGAGAGGACGATCCGCCCGATCGAGCCGCTTTCCAGTGCTTCGACCGCCTTGGCGATGGCGATATAGGTTTTGCCGGTCCCGGCCGGTCCCAGCGCCAGCACGACGTTGGTGGTGTCGATGGCGCTGATCAGGGCCGCCTGATTGGGGCTGTGCGGGCGAATGGTGCGGGTATAGGACTGCTCGCGCCGTTCGGGCTGCTGGTCAGGCTGTTGCCCGTGCAGGGGGTCCCATGCCGGGCCGTCGGGGATCACCGCACGCAGGCGGGGGCCGTTGCTGGCGGCAGTGGACGGACGAAAAGATCGTTTGGCCATGACACGTCTCCTCAGGCTATACCGGGACCGCAGCAGAATGGTCCCGACACGGGGAAGGGGGCAAAACGCAAAACGCCTCCCCATGGGGAAGGCGCTTGGACAGGCTGGGCAAAAATGCTGGAACGAAGCCATCGCGGACCGGCGATGAGGGGGAGGCCCCCCGCTGTGCTCAGGGGATGCCAGGACTGTGCTCGCAGACAAGGCAAACCGTGAAACCCGCTCATGGCTCGACGTCCTGTGCTGGGGGCTGCCCCACGGAATGCCGTCTGGTCATCCATCAGGGTAACCACGCAAAACACCATGCTTTCCCTCAATATAGAGGGCGCGGGGGCGTTTGTCGCTCCCCTGTTGGTGACATTTTTGCGCAGGATTGCAGGTGGTCTTGATGCCCGCAGGCTCAGGCCGTTCGCTGGGGCAGGAAATCGGCCAGGGCGCCGATCACCTGCGCGGCGGTGATCGCACTGACACACGGGGCCGGTTCGTCTGCCGTCAGGGTGTAAATGCAGCGCCCGGCGCAGTCGTAACAGTCCATCGGATGGGTGACCGGGATCGGGGCGATGCGGCCGGGCAGCAGGCGGCTGCGACCATAGGGCAGGGTGCGACCCCAGAACGTGCCGCTGGTCAGGCACAGGCTGGGGGTGGCGACCATCGCCGCCAGATGGATCAGCGGGCCTTCGTTGCCGATCACCAGATCGGCGCGGGCGACCAGTGCCGGCAGGTCGGCCAGCGAAATCTTGCCGCACAGGTCGGCGGTAATGGCCGAGGTGCTGAGGGCCATGATCATCGCCGCATGGGGGGCGTCGTCCTGACCGCCGCACACCAGCACCGGCAGGGCGTAATGCTTGTGAATGGCATCGACCACGGTGGCAAAGCTGCTTGCCGGCCACCGTTGCAGCGGACTGGCGGCACCGGGGGCCAGAATGACATAGCGATCCGGCAGGCCCATGTCTGCCGATGGTTGCAGCATCTCCGACGGAAAGGGCGACGGCCCCGCCGGATCAAGGGTCACACCCAGTTGCGCCAGCAGGCGTTCCTGGCTTTCCGTTTCCGGCAGCGGGTCTTTCGGCGGATTGGGCAGCAGGGTGGTATAGACCCGCCGTCCCAGCCGGTGGCCGGTGCGGGTGGTTTTGCGCCCATCGCCAACCCAGCCGATGCGCTTTTTTGCCGCGCTGAACCGTACCATGCTGTCACCGCCCAACAAGGTGCGGGAATAGCTGGTTTCCAGAGCCAGATCGGCGCGGATGTCGGCCAGTTTCCCGGCAAAGGCCCAGCGATAGCGCCAGGAGTGCCGCCATGCGATACCGTCAACCGGGATGATTTCGGCTTCGTCACCGATGTCTTGCAGCAACGGTTCGACCCCGGCCGGAACCACCAGCAGGACACGATAGCCCTTTTGCCGCAAGGACGGGATCAGGCGTTGACCGGCAGGTAGCCACAGCAGGACGTCGGACAGGTCGCCCAGACGGACGATCAGTGCCACCGGCGAGCGCAACGGGCGGCGATGCAGGCGGCGATGCAGGGACAGCCACAGGGCGAGCAGGGAGTCCAGCAGGAACAGCACGGAGGCATCAAGCCGCATCAGCCAGAGCCGGAGTTGCAACAACAGGTAGGCCTGCATCCTACACGCCTCCCCACGCCGGTTGCGGACAACAGACGGGACTGGTGAAGCGGCGGATGTCAGCACCCGTGGGCATGGCACTCCATGGTTCTTGTCAGGATGTTTGCGGGATGATGTCGGGGCCTACCCTAACGAAGCAAGCCTGCCCATGCTACTGAAAACACCGGCCATAGGTCATCAAGATCACCCTGAAAAAAGTGTAACGGCCACCGGATGGCCAAATATGCTATGGTACAGGAAATTAGAGGCCTTTTGTGAGACGCCTGACATGAAACATGTGCTGACCACTGCCGGTACCACCGGCGGGATCATTGCCGGGATTATCGCCGGTCTGTCCGCCATCGCCGTGGCGGGCTGTACGGACTCTTCGGTTCTGTACCGGCCTGTCGCTTTTGGACAGCAGCCGGTGATCGCGGCATGGAATTCCGGCTTTTCCGGCAAAACGGCCCTGATCGAGGTCCACAACGCTCCGGCTGATGCGGCGGCTCAGCTCGCCGCACGGGCCAGCGTGCCGGTCGGGGCGGCGCCGGTGGCCGGATTTACCAGTGTTCCGGCCCAGGCCAGCGATCCGCGCTATCGGGTGGTGCTGGTGTTTGGCACCAGCGATGCCTTTGACGGCGCGGCGGCGTGCGAGCTGGCGGGGGCCGGGGATGGCACTGTGCCTGCCAGCAAGCAGGATCCGGCCAGTCACGAGGTGCAGGCCGCGCTGTGCTTTAATGCCGAGCGATTGTCCGAAATCCGCCTGCGTCCGGGGGCTGCTCCGTTGGGAAGCGGGGATGAACTGGCCGACCGGCGGCTGTTGGGGCAAATCATGGATCACCTGTATACCCCGCAGGTCGGAGGCCGTCTGCGTGGCGATGGATGCACCCTGAGCGGCGGGTGCTGAGGGGGTAAAAGCCCGGCACGGGCAGGCCGTTTGATTCTGGCCCCTTGACAGGTTCCGTTCTCCCCGGCAGGAAAGCCGACACAATCGCTGGGACGGGGAGCCTGATGAGCTTTGACAGCCTGATTTTTATGCTGTGCTTTGGGGGCTTTCTGGTCCTGTACCGCCTGCTGCCGATGCCGCGTGTGCTGGCGCTGGCGGCCAGTCTGGCCTTTTATGCCGTTGCCGGCTGGTTTGATCTGGGATTGGTGCTGGCGGTCAAGATCGCCAACTTCTGGCTGTCGCGCTTTGTGACTCCTGACAAGGTGGCGCCAGAGCGGGTCGGAAACCGCAAGCTGCGGCTGATCCTGATCATTGCCACCAACGTGGCGACGCTGGCGTTCTTTAAATATCGCTCGCTGCTGACCGGCGGCAGCCTGAGCCAGAACGTCTTTGGCATGGATATCGTCATCCCGCTGGGGATTTCGTTCTACATCTTCCAGATCATTGCCTATCAGGTGGATGTCTATCGGGGGACGGTGGCGCGGATCACCTCGTTGCCATCGTTCCTGCTGTTTTCCCTCTATTTCCCGCAATTGATCGCCGGGCCGATCGTGCGCGCCAGCCAGTTGGCACCGCAAATCCACCGCCTGTCGTGGTGGGGGCGCAAGGCTCCCAAACCCCGCATTGCCATCAGTTTCGGGCTGGGCCTGATCACCCTCGGGCTGATCAAGAAAGTGCTGCTCGCCGATGCCATCGCCCCGTGGGTCGATGCCGGTTTCGCCGAAGGCGTCGCCGACAGCTTTACCGGCTGGGTGATCGCCTGGGCATTCAGCTTTCAGATTTACTTCGATTTTTCCGGCTATTCCGACATGGCGGTCGGGATGGCGGCCCTGATGGGCATTCGCCTGCCGATCAACTTCCGCCAGCCGTTTCTCAGCCGCTCGCCGCAGGAATTCTGGCGGCGCTGGCATATCACCCTGTCATCGTGGATTCGGGATTATCTTTATATTCCCCTCGGTGGCAATCGTGGCGGAGCGCTGCGCAATGCGCTGGTGCTGATCGCGGTGATGGGGCTGGCCGGTCTGTGGCACGGGGCCAACTGGACCTTCATCCTGTGGGGCCTGTGCTGGGGGGGCGTGATCTTTTTGTGGCGACCGTTCCGCCACGTTTTGCAGAAAGTTCCCGGCCTTGACTGGGCGCTGGTGATGCTGGCGGTGGTGGTGCTGTTCGTCCTGTTCCGGGCGGCGGACATCCACAGTGCGGTGCAGTTCATTGCCACCCTGTTCGGCGGCGGTGGCGAGGGGACGATGCGGCTGGGGGACAGCCCGGGTGATCGTCTGTGGATGCTGGCAGGCTGTGCGGCATTGATGGGGCTGCACTGGCTGGAACGCCGCCTGCTCAGTCTGCGCACCGTTCATCGCCTGATGCGGCGGGATCACCCGCTGGTCTGGGGGCTGTTGTTGGGGCTGTGTCTGTGGATGGTGCTGCTGCCAAAGATTTCCACCACGCCGTTCATCTATTTCCGTTTCTGATGCCGTCAGACAGGGGCCGATCATGAAGACTGTTCACAGCCGGTGCCGACTGACGTTCCTCGGGCGGGTGGTGCGGGGGGCAGGGGGCCTGCTGGCCGGTCTGGTGCTGGCCTGCCTGCTGTTTGAAGGGGTGCTGCGCCTGACCGAGCTGCCGCCCGCCTGGAAGGTGTTGCCGGTAGCGCAAGCGAATCTCTATGCTCCCGATCCGCTGGTCGGCTACCGCCTGCGGCCCGGTGCCCACGGTCTGTGGATCACCGAAAACCGCGCACCGGTCAGCATCAATGCCGAAGGCTTGCGCAATCCGCCCCTGAACGGCCCGGCAGGCGTCGGGCGGCAGGTCTACGCGCTGGGGGATTCGATGGTCGAGGCCCTGCAGGTGACCGACGGCGAGACCTTTGTCCGCCTGAGCGAACAGGCTTTGCAGCGGCGCGCACAGGCCGACCGGGTGCTGAATTTCGGACTGTCGGGGGCAACGCCGCCGGTGCAGTTGTGGCGCTTTTTGTCGCTGACCCGGCAGGCGGTCCTGTCGCCGCGTCCCGGTGACGTGGTAATTTTCAGCATTTCATACAGTGATTTTCTGGCGCCTGAAATGGCCGGAACCGGTGAATTTGTCGGCTATGACCGCAACGGCGACGGCCAGATCGGGCCGAACCGCCCGTTTCTCGCCAGTCGGGGCTATCAGATGCGCTCTGGCCCGTTGGGCGAGGCGATTTATCAGGTGATGGATCACAGCCGTCTGGCGCTGGTGCTGAATCAGCGCAAGAACGTTGGCCTGCTGGCGGAACTGCCGAAAGCGGCCTCCAAACCGGCGGGCACTGCCACCCCGGACGCCTGTCAGGCCAACCCGCGGCAGGCGCTGGCAACGGCAGCCGGTCATATCCGGCAGGCTGCCACCCCCCTCAGCCTGCCGGAGCAGCGGTTGCAGGCGTGGCTGGATGATGTCCGCCAGCAGATGGTCAATCACGGGCTGAAGGTGGTGGTGGTGGTGCGCGGGCTGTCCGGTGGCTGTCTGAACCCTGATGAGGCAGCGCAGGAGGCATCCCTCTGGCGGTCGGCCAGCGCTGCGCTGCGTGACCTGTTTGCCACGCGTGATATTCAAATGGCCGACCTCGACCAGTGGCTGCTGTCGCGGGGGATCACCCGGGCGCAGGAATCCGCCCTGCACGGGTTCGGGGCGGCGCTGGGCTATGGTCACCTGAACCCCGATGGTCATCGTGTTTGGGCTGATCTGTACGAAGAGCTGGTGGTCAATACCTCCCCGGCGGCCTGCGGCTCGTGTGGGGGATGATCAACAGAACCCCGTTTGCTCCTCGTTACGCGGTTGGTAGCAACTGCGGACCAAACCGTTGCGGAAGCCTTCGACCGACAGCAGGTTCCAGCGGTAACGCTGTGCGCCCGGTTCCCACAGCGGGATGCCTCGACCGAGGATCACCGGAACGGTATACAGCTCGACCTCATCAATCAGCCCGGCGGCCAGCAGCGGCGCGATGACCGAACGTCCGCCGCAGATCCACACCGTTCGCCCCGCCTGCCGGGCCTGTCGCACCGTTGCCTGTACGTCACCGGTGGCGCGGACGCCGGGCGGCGGGCTGTCGTCCAGCGGGCGGCGGGTCAGCACCTCGACCCGCTTGCCAGCGTAAGGCCACGGTTCATCCATCGCCCGCAGCTGGTCATAGGTGCGCCGTCCCAGTACCACCACATCGACCACCGCCAGAAAGGCGGCCATCCCGACCTCTTCGCTGTCAAATGGCTCCAGCCATGCCACCCCGCCAGCGGAATCGGCAATGTAGCCGTCCAGCGAGGTGGCAATCATCAGGATCACCTGTCCGCCCATCCTCAGGCTCCGGTCCCGATCACCCGCTTGTGGCGGTTGTCGTCAATGGCGACAAAGGTGAACAGCCCTTCGGTGACTTTTTCATGCACGTCGCTGTCCATCCGTCGTACCCAGGCTTCGACCGCAATCGCCAGCGAGGTCCGGCCCCGGCGGACTTCGTGGCAATAGCAGGTCAGCTCATCGCCGACGAACACCGGCTTGTGAAAGGTAAAGCCGTCAACCGCCACCGTTGCCACCCGTCCGCCCGCGCAATAGCGCGCGAAGGTGCCGCCCGCCAGATCCATCTGGCTCATCAGCCAGCCGCCAAACACGTCGCCCGACGGATTGGTGTCGGCGGGCATGGCGATGGTACGGATGCTGACCTCGCCCGTTGGTCCCGCCGGGGTGGAGCCCGATAGGGGGTGTACTGTCTCGCTCATTCCTGCTACTCCGGCTCTGTCCTTTTCCTGCCGAGAGAGATAGGCTACCCGGCCAGCAACTGCAAACCCCGTAATCGGGGGCGGCGGGCAGACCCAGCGGGTTCTGCTTTCCTTTTGCGGCTGCTTTGGTGTAGTCCTAACTGCGTTTCTGTTCCCGGTTCGTTGCTTTTCTTTACCGCCACGTACAAGTCCGTAGGGTGCCATGTCTGACCTGTTCCAAAACCTGTCTCCCAAGAACACCGACTACACCGCCAAGGATATCGAGGTTCTCGAAGGTCTGGAGCCTGTCCGCAAGCGGCCGGGGATGTACATCGGCGGGACCGATGACAAGGCCCTGCACCATCTGGTGGCCGAAGTGCTCGACAACGCGATGGACGAGGCCGTCGCCGGGCATGCGTCGTTCATTGATCTGGAACTGGCTGCCGATGGCGCGGTCACCGTACGCGACAACGGGCGCGGCATTCCGGTTGATCCGCACCCGAAATACCCCGGCAAGTCGGCGCTGGAGGTCATTTTGACCACCCTGCACTCGGGCGGCAAGTTCGGTGGCGATGCCTATAAGGTCTCGGGCGGTCTGCACGGGGTGGGGATCAGCGTGGTTAACGCCCTGTCGGAAGAAACCGTTATCGAGGTCGCCCGCGACAAGCAACTGTGGCGGCAACGCTATTCCCGTGGCCTGCCGCAGACGGCGTTGGAACTGGTCGGTCCGGTGCCCAACCGGCGCGGGACCACCGTCCGCTTCAAGGCCGACCCGGAGATTTTCGGCCCGCGCGCCCGCTTCAAGCCTGCCACCCTGTACCGCATGGCGCGCTCGAAGGCCTACCTGTTCCGGGGCGTGCGGATTCGCTGGTCCTGTGACCCGCTGTTGCTGAGTGACAGCGACGCCGTTCCGGCCAAAGAGGAATTGCACTTCCCCAACGGCGTGCAGGACTTTCTGGAAAGCGCCCTCAAAGGCCGCCCGACCGTCACCGGCATTTATGCCGGTCAGGGGACGCTGGCCGATGACATGGGATCGGTGGAATGGGCGGTGTGCTGGCCCGAGGATCAGGAGGCGTTCTTTTCCTCCTACGTCAACACCATCCCCACCCCCGAGGGCGGCACGCACGAAAACGGTCTGCGCAATGCCCTGACCAAAGGGTTGCGGTCGTTTGCCGATCTGGCGAAGGTCAAAAAGGGTGGCGACCTGACCGCCGAAGACGTGATGGGCGGCGCCTGTGTGATGCTGTCGCTGTTCATCCGCGAGCCGCAGTTTCAGGGCCAGACCAAGGAACGGCTGGCCTCGGCCGAAGCAACCCGGCTGGTCGAGCAAGCCCTGCGCGACCATTTCGACCACTGGCTGACCGCCGCGCCGGACGTGGCGAACCAGTTGCTGACCCATGCGCTGGAGCGGATGGACGAGCGTCTGCGCAAAAAGCAGAGCAAGGAGATGTCGCGCAAGACCGCCACCAAGCGTCTGCGTCTGCCGGGCAAGCTGGCCGACTGCTCGCGCTCGATTGCCACCGGCACTGAACTGTTTCTGGTCGAGGGTGATTCCGCTGGTGGCTCGGCCAAACAGGCCCGCAACCGCGAAATTCAGGCGGTGCTGCCCCTGCGCGGCAAAATCCTCAACGTCGCCTCGGCCTCGCTGGACAAGCTGCGCGCCAATCAGGAACTGACCGATCTGGTCGAGGCGCTGGGCTGCGGCATCCGCGACCATTACGAAGCCGACAAGCTGCGTTATGAAAAGGTCATCATCATGACCGACGCCGACGTTGACGGCGCCCACATTGCCAGCCTGCTGATGACTTTCTTTTACCGTGAAATGCCGCGCCTGATCGAAGACGGTCACCTGTATCTGGCCATGCCGCCGCTTTATCGCCTGTCAACCGGCACCAAAAGCATCTATGCCCGCGACGATGCCCACAAGGACGCGCTGCTGAAGAAAGAGTTCAAGGGCAAAAAGGTCGATATCAGCCGCTTCAAGGGTCTGGGCGAAATGCCGCCGTCGCAGTTGAAGGAAACCACCATGAACCCGGCCAGCCGCACCCTGTTGCGGGTGGTGTTGCCGGGCAAAAAGACCGAAGAAGACCGCGAAATCGCGCTGGCAACCGCCTCGCTGGTCGAGCAGTTGATGGGCCGCAAGCCGGAATTGCGCTTCCAGTTCATCCAGCAAAACGCCCAGTTCGCGGGCGATCTGGATATTTAGACCTGCGTGCGTTAAATCTGACGCGACAGTACACGACAGTCCGTGCAGAAGAATGGGCTACCGCCCATACCCGTTTGGGTGCGATGCCCCCAAGCCCCTATTTTTTCTTTAAATATCAAATCAATGGGGTCCGGGGCCTAAAGGCCCCGGCGAGGTTTGGAGCGGCGCTCCATGATCTTTTTGTTTTGTGTCGTGTCCTGTGATCTGACGCAGGCACGCTGGTCCAACCTTTTGTCGTGCCGCATTGTTTTTGCGAAAACCGGTTCCTACTTTTCGCACAATGCTCTAAAAAATAAAAAAAAAGAGGGGGGACTTGGGGGCACGCGCCCCCAAACGCAGGCGTTAGAGCATTTCTCGGTCTCCAAGGATCACGATAAATGCTCTAATGACTTGTTATCCAAGCAAATACGTCGTCGCAGATGTGTCCATCTGCTCGGGATTTGCTCTAGCCTGCCTCCCCCCCGACCATGGTCCTTACCCCTCCACCTCGCTCAGCGGAATGCCCAGGGCATCGGCAATTCCCTTGCCATAGGCCGGATCGGCCTGCAGGCAGTGGCGGATGTGGCGCAGCTGGATGTGACGCGGAACCTCGCCAATCGAGCGGGCAGTATTGTCGAACAGGGTTTGCTGCTGTTCGGGCGTCATCAGGCGGAACAGGTCGCCGGGCTGCGAGAAGTAATCGTCATCCTCGCGGTGGTTCCAGTGGTCGGCGGCTCCTTCGATAGTGAGCGGCGGCTCCGAGAAGTCCGGCTGTTCGGCCCATTGGCCCTGATCATTCGGTTCATAGCCCAGCGTGCTGCCATAATTGCCGTCGATCCGCATCGTACCGTCGCGGTGATAGCTGTGGACCGGGCAGCGGGGAGCATTGACCGGAATCTGGTGCAGGTTGACCCCCAGACGATAGCGCTGGGCATCGCCATAGGAAAACAACCGCCCTTGCAGCATCTTGTCCGGCGAGAACCCGATGCCGGGAACGATGTTGGCCGGGTTGAACGCCGCCTGCTCGACCTCGGCAAAGAAATTCGCCGGGTTGCGGTTCAGTTCCAGCACGCCGACCTCGATCAGCGGGTAATCCTTGTGCGGCCAGATTTTGGTCAGATCAAAGGGGTTGTAGGGAACCTTTGACGCTTCGGCCTCGGGCATGATCTGGATGTGCAGCGTCCAGCGCGGGAAGTCGCCCTTTTCGATGCTGTCGTACAGGTCGCGCTGGTGGCTTTCGCGATCCTTGCCAATCACCGCTTCGGCTTCGGCATCGCTCAGGTTTTTGATGCCCTGCTGGGACTTGAAGTGGAATTTGACCCAGAACCGTTCGTTGGCGGCGTTGAGAAAGCTGAAAGTATGGCTGCCGAATCCGTGCATGTGGCGATAGGTGGCCGGAATGCCCCGGTCGCTCATCACGATGGTCACCTGATGCAGGGCTTCGGGCAGCGAGGTCCAGAAGTCCCAGTTGTTTTTTGCGCTGCGCAGGTTGGTGCGCGGGTCGCGTTTGACCGCGTGGTTGAGGTCAGGAAATTTCAGCGGGTCGCGCAAAAAGAACACCGGCGTATTGTTGCCGACCATGTCCCAGTTGCCTTCCTCGGTATAAAACTTCAGCGCGAACCCGCGAATGTCGCGTTCGGCGTCGGCAGCACCGCGCTCACCGGCAACGGTGGTAAAGCGGGCAAACAGCTCGGTTGTCTTGCCGACTTCGGAGAAAAGTTTGGCGCGAGTATAGCGGGTGATGTCGTGGGTGACGGTAAAGGTGCCATAGGCCCCCGATCCCTTGGCGTGCATCCGCCGTTCGGGGATAACTTCGCGGTCAAAATGGGCCAGCTTTTCCAGAAACCAGACATCTTGCAGCAGCATCGGACCCCGGGGGCCGGCTGTCATCACATTCTGGTTGTGTGCGACCGGACAGCCTGCCGCTGTGGTCAGTTTCTTTGAGTCGTCCATCGTCCTGGTGCCTCCCGTTTGGCGGTGATGAAACCCATTAGACGCCTGGATTTTTAATCGGTCCAACTGACTTTATTTGTCTTATTGATCTGTTTATCCGATTGGTATTGTTTTGTTGATGGCGCTTTGGCAGATATTTTCAGTCTGGCTGCTCTTTGCAATCCCTTGGGACAGGATAATTTTATGACAAACGGCAAGGGTGGATGGCCTTTTTGGCAGGGGGACCATTATACCTATGTGCATTTATCGGGCTTGTTCAGACAAAAGCATCGCCCGGTAAGGAGGCGGGTGTTCTGACCTGCTGCTGGAAAAACTTGTGGCATTGCACAATGACTGGTTTTGTCAGCACGCTGTTGCGAAAGGATGGTTGTATTGTAACTATTTGTTTTTAAAGAAGAAATATTGAAATCATTAGGGGGTGCTTCAGAAAGCCTTCGCGCGGAAACCCTACTTATCCTGAAATATTTAAGGTGAATATGTTGTTCTTTGCATAAAATGCAGGGCAAATGTTCCCGAAACTGTCAATTTATGGGGGGTTACACTTTTTTATTTTTGAATATAGGGGGTGGAATCCGGTCTAATGCTGAATGAGCGGTCAGTCGCGGCTGTTGCATAAAGATCGAGCAAGGCGGAGAGTTCTGATGAGTGACACGATTTCAATGGAAACTTATGAGAGCGCTCCTCAGACGCGGGTTACGCCTGTCTCTTCTCCTGCCAAGGGACTAAGCCTGTCGATCGGTCAGCGTATTACGCTGGGGTTTGCCGCCGTGCTGGTGCTGCTGGCTGCCATTTCGGGCGGTGCCATTTACAGCTCGCAGGTTGTGCGGTCGTCGGTGCAGCAGTTCCGGGACCAGTCCGATGCCTCGTTGTCGGTCGGCAAGCTGAAGCAGGAATTCCTGGCGATGGACTCGCTGGTCAACCGCTACAGCCTTGACGGTTCGCAGGAAAAGGCGCAGGCCATTGCCGACAAAAGCATGGGCCTGATCACTGCCATCGACAACGGCCTGAAAGCCGTGCCGGAAACCTCGGAAGCCTATCCGCTGTTGAAAGAGCTGTCCGGCGCGATGAAGAATTATGCGGGTGATTTCTCGTCGATGACCATTCTGCGCATGCAGTTTGAAACCGTTTCCGACAAAACCCTGTCGACCGAAGGCGACAATCTGGTGTGGCTGCTCAGCCAGTTGTCGAGTGAACTGGGCAGCATGGGCAACGCCTATGGCGTGACCTATGCCCGCAACGCCCGCGAGTCCGCCCTGCAGGCCCGGCTGTCGTCGTACATGTATCTGGGCCGCTACAAGCCCGAACTGGCCGAACAGACCCGCAAGCAGCTGAAGGAACTGGAATGGCCGCTGAAGCTGGTCGGAACGTCGCTGGAGCGGATGGGTGATCAGGAAAACGCCACCAAGGCGCGTGAACTGCTGGAAAAGGTGCAGGCTGCCTACAAGAGCTATGGCCGTGCCTTTGACCGCTCGGCTGGTCTGCTGCAGGAACTGCGGACGCTGGCCGATGACTCGATGATGAAGCAGGTCAGCCATCTGGCTGAGTCGTTTGACAAGCTGACTGCCATTTCCGACACCGAGCGCGGTGAAATCGAAGCCTCGATGGAACACCAGATGAAGTTCAGCGAGCATGTGATCATGGCCGCTGGTGGTATTGGCCTGCTGCTGGGGGCGCTGTTCGCGGTGCTGATCGGGCGCAGCCTGTCCCGTCCGGTGCTGGCGATGGCCGGGGCGATGCAGGAACTGGCTGATGGCCGTCTGGATGTGGATGTGCCCGCCCGGGATCGTGGCGACGAACTGGGGCAGATGGCGCAGGCACTGGAAGTGTTCAAGGAACATGCTGAAGCCAACCGCCGCCTGGAAGAACAGCAGCGCGTAATGGCGGCCAAGGCCGAGCAGGAGCGCCGCTCCCTGATGGATGGCATGGCCGACGATTTCCAGACCAATGTCGGTCACATCGTCGAAATGGTCAGCCAGTCGTCGCAGGTGATGCAGACGCTGGCCCAGCAGATGACCGACAGTGCTGCCTCAGCCCAGCGCCGGGCCGAACGGGTGGCCTCGGCGTCGGAAGAAGCCTCGGCCAACGTGCAGACGGTGGCGGCGGCAGCCGAAGAACTGGCGGCGTCGATTCATGAAATTGGCCGTCAGGTGAAGGAATCGTCGTCGATCGTCCATGCGGCGGTGGAAGAAACCGAGCGCACCGATGCGATGGTGCGTGGTCTGGCCGACAGCGCCCAGCGGATTGGCGAAGTGGTGGCGCTGATTTCCGACGTTGCCAACCAGACCAACCTGCTGGCCCTGAACGCCACCATCGAAGCCGCCCGTGCCGGGGAGGCTGGCAAAGGTTTTGCCGTGGTGGCCAACGAAGTCAAGGCGCTGGCCAACCAGACTGCCCGCGCCACCGAGGAAATCGCCACCCAGATCAGTGCGGTGCAGGGTGCAACGCAAGGGGCGGTGCAGGCCATCAATGGTATCAGCGCCACCATTGCCCGCATTGATGCCATTTCCAGCACCATTGCCTCGGCGGTTGAACAGCAGGGGGCGGCGACCAAGGAAATCACCCACAACGTCCATCAGGCTGCTCAGGGGACGCAGGATGTGTCGGAAAACATTCTGGCGGTCAGCGATGCGGTGGAACAGACCGGCGGGGCTTCGTTGCAGGTGCTGAGTGCCGCCGAGCAGGTGCAGTCCGAAGCCCACCGCCTGAGCAGTGAAATGAGCACCTTCCTGGCCCAGATCCGCGCTGGCTGAGGTTCACCGGCTATCAACAACAACAACGCCGCCGTGGGGATCACCTCACGGCGGCGTTGTTGTTGTGTTCGTTTACGGGCAGGTCTTCAGCGCCTTGTCGCTGCTGACTGCGGGCAGGACCGCCACCCACGGCGGGCTGTCCTCGACATGGACCTCGGTCTTGTCGCTCTGGCGGCGGCAGATGGTATAGGACGGGGTCGTCTGGTCGGCAGGTGCCGAACCGGTCGAGGCCCCGGTACCGCCTGCCGGTTGGGTGGCAACGTGGATCAGGGCCACCTTGTCGGTCCAGGTTTGCGGCGGAATGGCCTGCAGCGCTGGCTGCGGGATCAGGCGATAGGCAATACCCGGTTTGCCGTTGATCAGTGGGGCATCTGCCGGGGTGGTCTTTTGGCGGGCCCCGATCACCACCGGATAATGGCTGCTGGAGCCATCACTGGCAATCAGCAGCAGTTGTCCTTCTTTCGGGCCGCTGGGCAAGGCTTCGGAGAAATAGATCTGGGTGCCGTTCAGACCCTCGGTCAGACGGGCCACGCCGAACGCCTTGACCGGTGCAGCCAGCAGGGCATTTCCGGCAATCAGGGGGGCGGCCTGCGCCGCCATATCGGCGCGGGCTGTCGGGGACAGGGCGAGAACCCCGGCCATGACGGCCAGACCCGCGCCGAAAAACACCACCCGCATCATTATTTCTCCAGCCACTCCCGCGCCCATTTCAGGCCGGTTTCCGTCTTGCCGCGCGGCTTGTACTCGCAACCAACCCAGCCCTTGTAGCCCGAAGCATCGAGCAGATTGTAAATATAGGGGTAGTTCAGTTCCGACAGCGCATCCGGCTCGTTACGACCGGGGACGCCTGCCACCTGAATGTGGGCGATGCGGTCGAGGTTGCCTTCGAGGAAGTCGGTGATCCCGCCCTGGGTGATCTGGGCGTGATACAGGTCGTACAGGATGAACAGGTTCTTGCGTTCCAGCTGGTCCAGCACGGTCAGGGCGTCATCGGGGCGGGTCAGGAAATAACCGGGCATGTCGCCGGGGTTGATCGGCTCGATGCAGACTTTCAGCTTTTCGCCCGCCAGCTCGTCGCAGGCATAGGCGAGGTTTTCCAGATAGACGTCAAAGGCCTCTTCCCACTGCTCTTCCGGCACCACGCCGGCCATGATGTGAATCTGGTCGCAGTCGAGGAAGTCGGCGTAGTGAATGGCGAGGTCGAGGCTTTCGCGGAATTCGTCCTGACGGCCCGGAACGGCGGCCAGACCACGCTCGCCCTTGGCCCAGTCACCCGGCGGGGCGTTGAACATCGCGACCTTCAGCCCGGCCATCGCCGCCTTGTCGCCGACGTCGTTGGCGTCGGCCAGATAGGGGAACTGGATTTCACAGCCCTTGAAGCCACAGGCTGCCGCTGCTGCGAAGCGGTCAAGGAACGGAACTTCGGTGAACAGCAAGGACAGGTTGGCGGCAAAACGGGGCATGGGACCTCCATAAGCATCGGGCGAAAAGTGGATACCGGTTTTCGCATCAACGATGCGACATTTAAAGGTTTAGCATCGGGCGAAAAGTGGATACCGGTTTTCACATCAACGATGCGGCACGTAACGATTTGGAATCGGGCGACTCAGACGCTACCCTATGCCGAGCCTGTCGCGGAGGAAAGTGTTTCGTGTACAGGGGAAGATATGGGGGCTGCTCCCCGGATGGGGAAGTCCGGCGGATGTGAATTGCATCCTGTCCCCAAGGCGGGTAGTTTGTGCCGCCAAAGCGCATCACCATACAGTGGGAGTGGGGTGCAAAAGGGGTAAGGTTGGTTGTTGGACCAGCGTGCGTTAAACCTGACGCAGGCACACCGGTCTAACCTTTTGTAGTGCCGCATTGTTGTTGCGAAAACCGGTCCCCACTTTTCGCACAATGCTCTAGGGATGTCGCCGTTATGAGACTTGATCTGGTCAACAAGTACGATCTGCGCCTGCCGCGCTATACCAGCTATCCGACTGCGCCGCATTTCTCGGCGGCGGTGGATGGCGGGGTGTACGGCCAGTGGCTGGGCGGGCTGGATACGGCGACACCGTTGTCCCTGTACGTTCATATCGCCTATTGCGACGAGATGTGCTGGTTCTGTGGCTGCCATACCAAAATCAGCAAGCGCTACGAGCCGATTGCCGACTATCTGGCGGTGCTGGAAAAGGAAATCGATCTGGTGGCCTCGCGGCTGCCGGGGCGGATGGGGGCCAAGCACATTCATTTCGGCGGTGGCAGCCCGACCATCCTGTCCGCCGATGATTTCAGCCGCCTGATTGCCCGCCTGAAGGATCGTTTCGGCGTGCTGGACGGGGCAGAGATCGCCGTCGAGCTGGACCCGCGCACCGCTGACGAAGCCTATGTCCGCGCCATGGCCGCCGCCGGGGTGAACCGCGCCAGCGTCGGGGTGCAGGATTTCAATCCGGTGGTGCAAAAGGCGATCAACCGCATCCAGCCCTATGAACAAGTGGCCGAGGTGATCGGCTGGCTGCGCACGCACGGGATTTCCGAGGTCAACATGGACCTGATCTACGGCCTGCCGTACCAGACGACCGACAGTGTGCTGGCGACCATTGACCAGACGCTGACCCTGTCGCCGCGCCGGATTTCGCTGTTTGGCTATGCTCATGTGCCGTGGATGCGCAAGCACCAGACCCTGATCCCGGAATCGGCTCTGCCCGGCCCGGAAGAACGCTGGCGGCAGTACGAAGCGGCACAGGAACGCTTGCAGGCCCATGGTTATGTCTCGGTCGGGCTGGACCACTTTGCCGCCCCCGATGACGAACTGGCGCTGGCGCTGGCCGAAAAGCGCATGCACCGCAATTTTCAGGGCTACACCACCGACGACGCGCCTGTGCTGATCGGCATGGGGGCCTCGGGCATTGGCTCGCTGCCGCAGGGCTATGTCGCCAACGAAGGCGAACTGCACGCCTGGAAACGGATGGTCGAAGCCGGTGAGCTGCCGACCAAACGCGGCATTGCCATCTCGGACGAAGACCGCCTGCGCCGCGAGGTGATCGAGCGCCTGATGTGCGATCTGGAGGTCGATGTGGCGGCCATCGCCCGCCAGCATGGCCGCAGCGACGACCATTTCGCCGCCGAAGTGGACAGCCTGAGCGATCTGGAAGCCGACGGGGTGGTGGTGCGGGATGGCTTCCGCCTGACCATCACCGACGATGGCCGGGCACTGGTTCGTGCTGTTGCTGCCCGCTTTGACCAGTACCTGAAGGTGGGCGAACGCCGCCATTCTCAGGCGGTGTGAGGCTCAGGCGGTGTGAGGCAAGAAAAAAGGCCCCGACAGTCCGGGGCCTTTTTCATATCCCTCAGGCGCCGTTCCTCACCGCTCCAGCCGCTCCAGCAAGGTATCAACGTCGATCAGCTTGGGCTGGCCGCGCTCCAGAATGGCGAAGGTGGGGACGCCACGGGCGCGCAGGCTGTCCATCATCGCATCGCCTTCCTCGATGCTGCGCCGGGCCTGTTTCAGCAGGCCGGGCAGGTCATCGCGCAGCAGGTCAACGGCGGCGGCAAAGCCGTGCCCGGCGAGGATCGCTTCGACCGCGGGCAGGGTGGTGTTGGCGCGGCCTGCGACATAGCGGGCCTGTTGCAGGGCGGTCAGGGCCTTCAGCTCGTCGGCGGGGGTGGTCTGGCGGACGGCCAGCAGGGCCAGCACCAGCGGCATGGAGTCAAACGGGGTGGTTCCGTCGGCCAGCACGCCGCTCTGATAGGCGTCGCTGAACGGCTGGCCGGTTGCGACCTGAACGCGCAGGTCGTTCTGCCAGGCAAAGCGGGCAAAGGCCGGGGTCATCGGGCGCGCGCCCTCGCCACAGAACAGGCCGGTCGGCAGAAAGGAAATCTGCACCACCGGCTGGGCTGCCAGCCGGTGCAGTTTTGGCAGCGAGCCATAGCACCAGCCGCACAGCGGATCAAACAGGTACAGGACAGTCAGTTTGTCAGAGGTCATGGAGATATCCCGGTGGCAGGGTAGGAAAAGCTGTTTAACGTTTGAAAGTGCGCAATCAGTCGCTCTTTCAGCACGGTAACGCGTCGAGGCTCGGGGGAGCGGGGCGGCGACACCAGATGCAGCGGCATGGCGGGCAGCATCCAGTCCGGCAACAGGCTGACCAGACGCCCTGCCTGCAGGTCTTCGGCAACGTCCAGCCATGATTTCAGGGCGATGCCCGCCCCGGCCAGTGCCCAGCGGCGGGTCTGGGCACCGTCATTGGTGATTAGCGATAACGGAACGCGGACGGCGACGGTGCGGCCATCCTGTTCAAAATACCAGTCATCAACCACCACGCCGCCAGCCCGGCGCACGATGCAGCGATGCTCCGCCAGATCCCACGGGGTGCGCGGGGTGCCTGCGGTGACCAGATAGGCGGGCGAGGCCACCACCAGCCGCCGCCCCCGCGCCAGATGGCGGACTTTCAGGCGGCTGTCCGGCAAGGCCCCGGAGCGGATGGCGATATCAAATCCCCCACCCACCACATCAACCACCGCATCATCCAGATGCAGGTCCAGCACCACGCCGGGAAAGTCGGCCTGAAAGGCTTGCAGGACCGGGGCAATATGGCTGGCCCCGATGTCATAGGAGGCGGTGATGCGGATCGGCCCGGCCATCTCGTCCTGCTGGCCGCGCACCGCCTTGCCCAGTCCCTCCCACGCATTGACCAGCCCGTCACTGGCGGCCAGAAAGCGGCGGCCTTCCTCGGTCAGGCTGAGCGAACGGGTGGTGCGCAGGAACAGCGGCGCGCCGAGGCTGTCCTCGGCGGCCTTCAGGCGGGCGCTGACCGAGGCCGGAGACAGCCTCAGCTCGCGTGCCACGTCGGCCATCCGTCCGCGCTCGGCAATCTTGCGGATCAGGCGGATATCGCTGAGGGTCAGGTCCATTGTTCGGTTTCGGAAAAGAGTGAATTCAGGAAAGGCGGCATTCTCCACCATCTATGGACAGAGCATGATGGTCGGCAAGGGGAATGCCCCGTAAATCGTGTTTGCCTCAGGAGATCGTGAATGTCTTTCGCCTCTGATGACCTGTTGTTCCAGCCGCTGGCGCTGGGGGAAACGATGCTGAAAAACCGGGTGGTGATGGCCCCGATGACCCGCTCGCGCAGCCAGCAGCCGGGCAATGTGCCGACGGCGCTGAATGCTGAATACTATGCCCAGCGGGCAGGCAGTGGCCTGATCATCAGCGAAGGAACGCAGATTTCGCCGCAAGGGCAGGGCTATGCCTGGACGCCGGGCCTGCATACGGCGGAACAGATTGCTGGCTGGCGACTGGTGACCGATGCGGTGCATCAGGCGGGCGGGCGGATTTTTGCCCAGTTGTGGCACGTCGGGCGGATGAGCCATCCGGCGGTCAATGGCCTGCAACCGGTGGCACCGTCGCCGCTGCTGGCCGAAGGCGGCATGGTGTTCATCAATGATCAGCACGGCCCCCGAATGGAAGCCGTTCCACTGCCACGGGCGCTGGATGAAGGTGAAATCCGCCAGACCATTGCCGATTATGCCCAAGCCGCGCGCAATGCGGTGGCGGCGGGCTTTGATGGCGTCGAGCTGCATGGGGCCAATGGCTATCTGATTGACCAGTTCCTGCGCTCGAGGTCCAACCAGCGCATCGATGGGTATGGTGGTTCGCTGAGCAACCGCACCCGCTTTGTTGCCGAAGTGGCGCAGGCCTGTGCCGATGCCATCGGGGCCGGGCGGGTCGGAATTCGCCTGTCGCCGTTCCTGAACGTTAACGGCATCAGCGATGACAGCCCGCATGAAACGTTTTTGGCAGCGGCGACGGTGCTGGCCGAGGTGGGGGTGAGCTTCATCCACCTGAACGAAGAGTCGATGGTCGGCGCGCGCGGTCTGGCCCCCGAGGCATTCCGGGCCGATCTGCGCAAGGTCTATGGCGGGACGGTGATCGTCTGCGGCGGCTATGACGGCGACAGCGCCCGGGCGGCGCTGGGCAGTGGGCTGGTGGACATGGTCGGCTTTGGCCGTCCCTACATCAGCACCCCTGATCTCGCCGAGCGTCTGCGTGACGGGGTGGCATTGAATTCCGCCGCCGACCGTACCACTTACTTTGGAGGCGGTGCTGCCGGTTACACCGATTATCCGCGGGTGATGCAGGCCGCCTGACATGCTGTAACACCTCTTGTCGTGACACTTTTCAGCGGGAAGGGCGATGATCACGCTCCCTTCCCGCTTTTTTTCGTGTGTGCAGGGCGGCAAAAGCCGGGCAGACGTTGACTTGCCGTGGCTGTTGACCCATTCCTATGGCTGATGGATTGTGCAGGGGGCTGAAAAGCGCCCTGATTTGATGAAACAGCAGACTTTTCCCGGAGACGCACACGGTGAGCCAGTCCCCTTCGCACAGCGGCAAGATCGCAAGCATTCCCTCGCCCTGGCCCGATGCCGAAACGGCGGCGCAGGGGCTGGTGGAGATCGGGCTGTGGGTGTCGGAACGCGGCTGGGTGCCCGCCACCGCTGGCAACCTGTCGATGCGCACCGCCTCGGGGGCGATTGCCATCACCCGCTCCGGCGTTGACAAGGGTGAGCTGGTCCCGGCCGACATCCTGCTGGTGGACCTCGACAACCCGACCACGCCGGGCACCTCGGCAGAAACCGACCTGCATCTGGCCGCCTATCGCGCCCTGCCTGCCGTTGGCGCGGTGCTGCACACCCATTCCCCCACCGCGACCCTGCTGTCCCGCCGTTTTGCGGCAGCGGGCAAGGTGACCTTTCAGGGCTACGAGCTGCAAAAGGGCATCGCCGGTGTGACCACCCACGAGGGCGCGCTGGATTTGCCGATCTATGCCAACTCGCAGGATATTCCGGCTCTGGCTGTGCATGTTACGGAAACTGGCGGCTATCAGGCGGCGGCCCATGGCTTCCTGCTGGCCGGGCATGGCCTCTATACCTGGGGCAAGTCGCTGGCCGAGGCCCGTCGCCATCTGGTGGCGCTGGAATTCCTGATGGATTGTGTTCTGGAAGAGGAGCGGCGCTGATGAGCCGACTGATCGTCTATCCGGCGTCCGCCGACTGCGCGGCGACGCCAACCCTTGATACCGCCGACGGGGCACGGATGGCCTCGGCACTGGCAGGCTATGGCGTGCGTTTTGAACAGCACCCGCTGCCCGCCAATGCCGACAGCATCGACCCGCCCGAACTGTTGCAGGCGATGGCGACCACCATCGACAGCCTGAAGGCCCAGTTCGGCTATCAGTCCTGTGACGTGGTGAAGGTGACGCCCGCCACCCCCAACATCACCAAGGCCCGCGCCGGGTTCCTCGCCGAGCACATCCACGCCGAAGACGAATGCCGTCTGATGATCGCCGGGGGCGGCACGTTCTACCTGCATCTGGCCGACGAGGTGGTGCAGGTTGATGTCACCGCCGGGGATCTGATCAGCGTTCCGGCCGGGGCGATGCACTGGTTCGACATGGGGGCGACCCCGACCTTTACCGCCTTGCGGCTGTTCACCAATCCCGACGGCTGGGTGGCGAATTTTACCGGCGATGCCATCGCCCTGCGCTTTAACCTTGGTGATGTGGCGGCGGCGGAATGACGACAGGCTCCCTGCATGTGGTGCTGACCGATATCGAGGGCACCACCAGCTCGATCACCTTTGTGCGTGACGTGCTGTTTCCCTATGCCAAACAGCGGATGGCGGCTTTCCTGCATGCCCATCAGGCCGAGCCGGTGGTATCGGGGCTGATCGCCGAGGTGCGCCAGATCGCCGAACTGCCCGCAAGCAGTGGGCCGGATGCGCTGGCAGCGGTGCTGAACCAGTGGGCCGACGACGACCGCAAGGTGCCGCCGCTGAAGGCCCTGCAAGGGCTGATCTGGCGCGATGGCTATGAGAGCGGGGCGCTGAAGGCCGACATTTACCCCGATGCGCTGGCGGCGTTGCGGGCGTGGGACGCTGCCGGGGTGCCGATCTATGTTTATTCCTCCGGCTCGGTCGAGGCGCAGCACCTGTTCTTTGGCCACACCGTCGAAGGCGATCTGCGCGGCCTGTTTCAGGACCATTTCGACACCCTGACCGGGGCGAAGACCGATCCGGGATCCTATCAGACCATTTGCGCCATCACCGGCTATCAGCCCGACGAAGTGCTGTTCCTGACCGACAACCCCGCCGAAGTCGCTGCCGCCCATCATGCCGGGGTGCAGGTGGTGGCGGTGCAGCGCGATGGTGGCGCACCGCTGGCGGTTCCGGTCGGAGTGCCGGTTGTCAGCAGCTTTGCCGACATTCCGGCAGCGATGCAGCCGACGCCGTAAACAGCAAGCCTGCGGCACGGTGAAATGCCATGCCGCAGGCTACCCTTTTTCCCGCTCCAGCAACGCCCGTTTGCGTTCGATCCCCCAGCGATAGCCGGACAGGGAGCCGTCGGTCCTGACCACCCGGTGACAGGGGATGGCAACGGCAATCCGGTTGGCTCCACAGGCGGTACCGACCGCCCGCACCGCCCGTGGAGCGCCAATGCGGTTGGCAATCTCGCTGTAGCTGACCGTCTGACCGGCGGGAATCTCGCGCAGGGCCTGCCAGACCCGCTGTTGAAACGCGGTCCCTTGAATGTCCAGCGGCAAGGCCAGCCCCAACACCGGGGTTTCGATATAGCCGACAACCTGCGCCACCAGTTGCTCAAACTCCGCCTCGCCGCCGAGCAGGTGGGCACGGGGGAAATGGTCCTGCAAGTCGCGCAGCAACCGTTCGGGATCATCACCCAACAGAATGGCGCAGACGCCTTTCGCGCTACAGGCCACCAGAATGGCCCCCAGCGAGCACTCCCCCAGCGCAAAACGAATCTCGGTGTCGGCTCCACCGTTCTTGTAGGCGGTGGGCGTCATGCCCAAAATTCCGTTGGCCTGCTCATAGAACCGGCTGCCCGACGAATATCCGGCCTCATAGAGGGCCTGCGTCACCGTCGTTGCAGGATCGTTTAACGCGGCACGAACGGTGCGCGAGCGATGGGCCTCGGCGTAGGCTTTGGGGGTCAGGCCGGTGACGGCCTTGAAATGCCGCTGAAAATGATACGCGCTGATGCCGACCGCCTGCGCCAGAGCGTGCAGGGTCAATGGCTGTTCGGCCTGCTCGATCAGGCGGCAGGCCTGCTGGATGGCGGCAAGGGTCTTGTCTGTCGGCGACGCCTGTCGGGGATGGCAGCGCAGGCAGGCGCGAAAGCCCTGTTGCTCGGCGCTGTGGCTGTCGGGGAAGAACACCACGTTCTGTCGCTTGGGGTGCCGGGCCGGACAGCCGGGCCGACAATAGACCCCGGTCGAGGTAACGCCATAGACAAACTGCCCCTCTGCCGAAGCATCCCGTCGCAGGACCGCATCCCAACGGCGTTGGTCTTCTGCGGTTGTGTCGTGCTCCATGGTTGTCCTCCCTGCTGATCAGGACACAGTTTGACAGCCACTGTAGCCGGAAGAACCCCGTTTCTTGCGCTCAAAATAACAGGATTTGAGCGCAAGAAACGGAGTGGCGGGGCGGTTGCGCTGTCCGATGCTGTGGGCAGGTGATCAGAGCATTGTGCGAAAAGTGGGAACCGGTTTTCGCATCAACAATGCGGCAAAGCAGAAACCCGAAGCTGTGAGCCTGAGCCACACTTAAGGCTCACAGCTCCGGGCTGAAACAGAAAGGCGTTGGAACCATGAGACTACTGGAAAACAAGGTTGCGGTTGTGACAGGGGCTTCGTCCGGCATTGGCCGGGCGATTGCGCGGATGTTTGCCGAACAGGGGGCCGCCGTTGTGCTGAATGCCCGCCGACAGGACCGGCTGGAGGTGGTGGCCGACGACATCCGCCGCCACGGGGGCCGCGTCCATCTGGTGATCGGGGATGTCACCGACCCGGCGACTCATCAGCGGATTGTTGCCGGGGCCGTCGAGCAGTTCGGGGGGCTGGATGTGGCGATCAACAACGCCGGAGTGGTCGGGGCGGTCAAACCGCTGGCAGAGATCACGCTGGACGACTGGCAGAACACCCTGTCGGTCAATCTGACCGCCGCCTGGCTGGGAGCGCGCAGCCAGATTCCGGCGATGCTGGCGCGCGGTGGTGGGGCACTGGTGTTCACCTCCAGCTTTGTCGGTACCAGTGTCGGCCTTCCCGGCATGGCCGCCTATGGCACGGCCAAGGCCGGTTTGGCTGGATTGGTGAAGGGCATTACCGCCGATTATGCCGCGCAGGGCATCCGCGCCAACGCCCTGCTGCCGGGAGGCGTCGATACCGAAATGGCCGGTGATCAGGCGCAAAAGGACTGGGCCGCCGGGCTGCACGCCATGAAGCGGATCGCCCGGCCCGAGGAACTGGCCTCGGCCGCCCTGTTCCTCGCCAGTCCGCTGGCCAGCTTTGTGACTGGCGCAGCCCTGTTTGCCGATGGTGGCAATGCGGCGGTGAAGTAGGCACGGGGAGCTACAGGTGTGGGGCAGTACTCCATAGCCTTAAAAATCCACCGCCACCGACAGCTTGGCGGTCAAGGGATTGCCCAGCGTCAGATAACCGCCGTTGGCCGAGGCCCAATAGGACTCGTCAGTCAGGTTTTCGATGTTGGCGCGAAAGGCCACCGGCAGGGAATTGATCTCGGTGGTATAGCGACCGCCGACATCCAGCCGTGACCAGTCGGGGACTTTCAGGGTGTTGGCGGCATCGACATACTGGCTGCCGGTGTGCAGGACGCGGGCGAACAGGGTGACGTTGGGCAGGAACTCCGGGTCCCATTCGGCGCCCAGATTGGCCTGATAATTCGGCACGCCGACGGCATCATTGCCATCATTGATCCCGCCCGCCGTCCCGCTGAGGCGGGTTTGCAGCAGGGTGACACCGCCCAGCAGGCGGACTCCCTCAAGCGGCTCGCCAAAGGCCATCAGCTCGATGCCCCGGTTGCGCTGCTCGCCATCAACCGAATAGACGCGGGTGGTCGGGTCGGTGACGCCGGTCGGCTGGGTGGTCTGGAACACCGCCACCGAGCCGCCGATGCTGCCGTAATCGAGCTTGGCACCGACTTCGTACTGCACCGACTTGTACGGCTCGAACATCTCGCCGGAGTTGGCTGCCGTTGACGGCGCGGTCGGGCCGGGGGCCAGACCTTCGATGCGGTTGGCGTACAGCGACAGGCGGTCGGTCGGCTTGACCACCAGCCCGACCACCGGAGTCATCGCGTCATCGCTGTAGTTCGAGGTGCGCTCGCCGGTGGTGCGGCTATAGCCTTCGACGTGGATCATCTGCTGGCGCAGACCGGCGGTCAGCAGCACGCGGTCATCCAGAAACGCCAGGGTGTCAGAGGCAAACAGGCTGCGCATGTGGCTCTGGCTGACCTTGGGCAGATTGGTCTGGTCGCCACCGACCAGTGTGGTGCGCGGGGTGGCAACGTCAATCGGCGCATAGAGGTTGGCGACCACCGTGCCGGACATTTCATAGGAATTGCGGTTGGTGGTATCGAGCGACGACGCCCCGAGGTCGATCTGGTGCCCGACCGCGCCGGTGGTGGCCTTGGCGCGCAGACCGGCCTGTCCGGTCAGGGTGGTGTCTTCACGCGGGACATCCATCCGGCGCATGGTGCCGACGCCGTTGCTGTTGACGGTCGGCGACGAATAGGAACCATCTTCGCGCATCATGCGACCACCAAAGGCGGCATAGGCCATCAGCGCGTCGGTCAGGTCGTGTTCGATCCGCATCTGGGCGGTGGTATCGGTCATCTCCGAAAAGGTCCAGCCTTGCGCATAGTTGCTGCTGGCATCGGGAGCCTTGGGAACCTGCGAGCCGTTCAGGTAGACCACCGGGCGGCCCTGATCAATGCGGATGTTCTGGCGGTTGAGGTCCAGTGAGACGCGGGTATCTTCGCCCTGCCGGTCCAGCCCCAGTGCGATGATCTGGGTCGAGCGCCGTTCGTCATCAATGGCGGTATTGCCGTCGCGCATCACCAGATTGGCCCGCGCGCCCCATTCCTGCTGATCACCAAAGCGACGACCGACATCCAGATGGGCCCCGACGCGGCTGTCCATGCCATAGGTGGTGGTCAGGCGGGTCAGCGGAGTATTCCCGGCCCGCTTTGGTACCAGATTGACGCCGCCGCCGATCCCCGAGCCGCTGGGCGACACCCCGTTGAGGAAGGCATTGGCACCGCGCAGGACTTCCACTCGTTCGTACAGCTCGGTACCGACGATCTGGCGGGGGGACAGGCCATACAGGCCATCGACGGAAATGTCGTCGGCGTTCAGCGGAAAGCCGCGAATGACGAACTGCTCGGAGAAATTGCCATAGCCATAGCTGGTGCGCACCGCCGGATCATTGGCCAGCACGTCGCTGATGGTTTCCGCCTGCTGGTTGGTCATCAGGTCTTCGGTAAAGCTGGTGACGCTAAAGGCGTTGTCCATCATGTCGCTGTTGCCCAGCGAGCCCAGGCGGCCACCGCGTGCCACCTGCTTGCCGGCATAAGCGACGGGTGGTTCACCGACGGTGCCCATCCCTTGCGCTCCGGCGGCACTGACCACCACCGGCGCCAGTTGCAGGGCTTGCGAGCTTTGATCAGCGGGCAAGGCATAGAGGACGGCGGTCGAGCCATTGACCAGACGATAGCCGACGCCGGTGCTGTCCAGCAGGCGCAGCAACGCCTGTTCCGGCGACAGGCTGCCCGAGACGCCAGAGGAGCGTTTGCCGGTCAGCAAGGCGGCATCGGCGGAAATCTGCATGCCCGCCTGCTGGCCGAACTGCATCACCGCCTGTGCCAGCGGTTGGGCGGGAATGCTGAAGGCGCGGGTGGTGGTGGTGCCGCTGGTGGCGGTTTGGGCCAGCGCCGCCGGGGCGGCCAGCAGCAGGCTGGTGATCAGTGCCCATCCCGAGCAGCGGGCAAACAGGGTCGAGGCGCGAACAGGGCGCGCTGGCCGGGCGGTGGAAGTGGTCAGTCCCCCAAGAGTCACAGGTCTTCTCCGTTGCTTCTGTGCAGAAGAGGGCTGCGCTCTTTTCGGAATGCGACGCAGTTTCACCTCTTGTTGAAGCAACGTCAGCCGAAGGCGGCTTTTCGGAAAAAAATTCACCGGCAGGGTGAATTTTTTACAATGTATTGGTTTTACGGAATTATTTCTTGTCTTCGATCACCGTCAGCCACGGTGCCAAGCCTTTGACCTCGCCGCCGTGGACGCTGACCACCGCCTGCAAAGCCTCTTGCGGCGCATCAAGGGTATAGACGCCGGTCACCCGCTGGGTCGGGGCAAAGTCGGCGTTGACCAGCAGGGTGCCGGGCAGATAGGGCTCCAGTTGGGCGATGACCTCGCGCACCGGACGGTCATTGACCACCAGTTGCCCGTGGGTCCAGGCGGCGACCTGCTCGGGTGGCTGTTGCCGGGTGGCGAAGGCGCGGGGAGATTGCTGGCAATCGGCATCAATCAGACTCCCCGCCGAAGCCTGGAGGGCATCGTCTTGCCGTCCATGGCAGGAAATCTGCACCGTACCGCTGCGCACGCTGACCTGAGCGGCACTGAACGAATCCTGCGCCCGCACGGCAAAGGCCGTTCCGATGGCGGTGACCTGTAACGGACCGCTGGAAACACTTAACGGGCGTTGGGGATTGGGGGTGACCTCGACGAAGGCTTCGCCCCGTTGCAGGGTGATCGTTCGCTGATGGGGCTGATAGTCAACCTGCACGGCGCTGTCGGGGGCCAGATGCAGGCGGCTGCCGTCTTCCAGTGTGACGACGTTTGGCTGATGGCCGCTGTTGAGGTAATCGGCGGTCAGCATTGGCCATGATTGCCAGGTCAGGCTGCCAAAGGCCAGTACGGCAACGCTGGCGGCGACCCGCCAACCCATCCCGCGCCATGCCTGTCGGGTTGGCAGCACATGAATGGTGGCGCTGCGCGGCGGCCATTGGGCCTCGGTCGTGGCAGGCAGGTGGGCCATCAGGCCATAGGTGGCGCAGGTTTCCTGCCATGCCTGTTCATGGGCGGCAGAGCGCGCCCGCCAGGCGGCAATGGTCGCGTGCAGGGCGCTGTTGTCGGGGTCGTCCTCAAGGGCCAGCAGCCAGTGCGCCGCCTCGTGTCCAAGGGCGTCGCCGTCCTGCTGATGGGTGTCCTGTTCCGTTGCGCTCATCGTGGCCTGCGCCTACCCCTGCATCCGACGGCGGCAATGGGCCAGACCATCGGCGATTATCTCGTGAACCAAAGACACCGACACCCCCAGATGATCGGCAATCTCTCGTAGTTTGTAATCGCCAAAGCGCCGCATTTCCAGTGCCAGCCGTGTGCGTTCCGGCAATTCGGCCATCGCCGCCATCAGGCGCTGGATGTCATCGCGGGCCAGCAGGGTGGCTTCGGGGGAGGGTGTGCTGTCGGCGGCAGCCAGCAGCGGGGCATCTCCGGGATGTTCGACCACGCTTTCCTCACGGGTGGTGCGGCGGCGGCAGTCGAGCGCCAGATTGCGCACGATGCGGTACAGATAGCCGACCGGCTCGTCAAGGGGGCGGGCGTCGGCCACCGAACTGAAGCGCAGATAGGCTTCCTGCACCACGTCTTCGGCTGACGAGCGGTCACCGACAATGCTGCTGGCATAGCTTAGCAAGGCGCCGCGATGGGCCATGTAGACCGTCAGGACAGTTCCACTGGTAGTCACGCTGGCAATACCCGACAGGAGTGATACGAAAGTGATAATTATTCGCAAACGAGCGGGTATCTAAACAGACCATGTCCTGTTCGACAAGGGGGTGTTGCAGCAAAAATGCCGACCACAGCCGACAGTCTGTCGCAGAGTCAACACGGGGGCGGAGCCGGGGCGGCAGCCAACGCCCTGAAAAGGCAGCATTCCGCCAACTGGCGCTGATCTTGCTTTGTCCATGGCAGGGACGAACGCCAATGGAGGATTCTGCGCAATGATGACGTTTTATATGGCCCCTGGCTCGTGTTCGACCGGGATTCACATTCTGCTCGAAGAACTGGATGTGCTGTTTCAGGTCCAGATTGTCAACATGCCCGCCGGAGACCACACCAAACCGGCCTTTCTCGCCCTCAACCCCAAAGGCAGCATTCCGGTGCTGGTGCGCGAAGACGGCAGCGTGCTGAGTGAATTCATCGCCATTGCCTGGTGGCTGGCGCTGGCCTATCCGCGCGGGCGGCTGTTGCCCGACGGAGCCGACCGGCAGGCCGAAGTGCTGGAGGTTTTGAGTCACTGTGTCGGCACCATCCACCAACAGGGCTTTACCCGCCTGTTTGTGCCCGAACGCTATCTGATTCGGGACGAGGACCTGCCGGTGATCGAAGGGCAGGGCAAGGCAATCGTGGCGCAGGGGCTGACCCTGATGGGCAAGCGGTTGCAGGGATCGGATGGAGGCTATCTGTTCGGCCAGTTCTGCGTTGCCGATGCGGCGCTGTTTTATCTGGAATTCTGGGCCGACCGCCTGCACTTGCCGATGCCTCCGGCTTGTCGTGATCATTTTGCCCTGATGCTGACCCGCCCCAAGGTGCGGCAGGTGCTGCTGGAGGAAGGCTATCGGCCCGCCGCAGAGAATAGTTCTAAATATCCATGAAATTGGTCTGTGCTGTGACAGGGATCACTGTAGGGGCTGGGGGGCGCTGGCAAGGTGGCCTTGGTTTTGCGGTTGCCCTGTCCGATGGAGAGGCAGGGCCCCGCCAGCAGACCGCAGCCGTAAGCATTTCCGCTCAGTGTGAAAATGCTCCTGGCTGCGCACCCGGCCTGGCCGCCCCCGGCAGGCATCTGGGCGGGCGTCCTGTCATCCCCCCGACAATCCCAGGGACGCCCGCCTCTCCCATCTTCCTGAAAATGCTGCAATGCAGCGCAAGATGTCTCTCCTGCCTTTGCAGGAGACCGGGCATTTTTTGCTTGTCGGGACACGGTTTTTTGGTCAAAACCATCCGATGCCAGTTCGTGCTGGCGGCAAGGATTGTATAAGCGTGTCGCATAATCTTTTTGTGTGGACAGGCGGAAGTCCCGGTTGCGCATCGGGGCGGGGTATCTTTCAGAGCATTGTGCGAAAAGTGGGAACCGGTTTTCGCAACAACAATGCGGCACTACAAAAGGCTGGATCAGGGTGCCTGCGTCATGTTTAACGCACGCTGATCCAGAAAGTCGCATAATTTTTGCCTGTGCAGCGGGCGACAAAAACCATGGGGGACAGGATGAACAAGGCGGTGAAAGCTCTGGTGTTGGCCGGGATGATGGCAGGGGCGCTGGCTCCGCTGTCGGCATCGGCACATTTTCAGGAAATCCTGCCGACGCTGCCGCTGCTGAGCGAGCGCAGCGGGCTGGCCGAGCGCCTGTCGATGGTCTTTACCCATCCGATGGAAGGTGGCCCGGTGATGGAGATGGGGCCGCCGCAGCGGGCAGGGGTGTTCGCCGGAGGCAAGATTACCGACCTGACCTCCACGCTGGTGCGTCAGCCGCAGGATGGCAAAACCGCCTATCAGCTGGATTACACCGTGCCGGGACCGGGCGACTATCAGTTCTTTCTGTCTCCGGCGCCCTATTGGGAACCTGCTGAAGGCAAGATGATCGTCCACCATTCCAAGGTGGTGGTGAATGCGCTGGGTGAAGAACAGGGCTGGGATGACCTGATCGGTCTGCCGGTGGAAATCCAGCCGCTGACCCGTCCCTATGGTCTGTGGACCGGGATGGTGTTTCAGGGGCGGGTGCTGTCACAGGGCAAGCCGGTCCCCCATGCCGAAATCGAAATCGAATACCGGGGGCAGGGGCGGATCACCATCCCGGAAGACCCGTTCGTGACGCAAGTGGTCAAGGCCGATGAGCGCGGCGTGTTCACCATTGCCCTGCCGCGTGCGGGATGGTGGGGGATGGCGGCGCTGGTCGAGGGTGACGCGCCAATGAAAGCCCCGACCGGTGCAATGGTGCCGGTGGAAGTTGGCGGCCTGCTGTGGGTCAACGTGCAGGACATGACTCCGGCCCCGTGAGGGGCGGCAATGCAAACAGTTAGAGCATTGTGCGAAAAGTGGGAACCGGTTTTCGCATAAACAATGCGACAGAACAAAAAGTTAGACCAATGTGCCTGCGTCAGGTCACAGGACACGACAAAAAACAAAAAGATCATGGAGCGCTGCTCCAAACCTCGCTGGGGCCTTAAGGCCCCAGACTCCATTGACTTGATTTTTAAAGAAAAAATGGGGGTTCGGGGCCTCAGGCCCCGGGCAGGTCCGGGCGGCAGCCCGCTCTTGTTTTCAAACTGTCGTGTACTGTGGCGTCAGATTGAACGCACGCTGGTCTGGTCAAGGAAACGGGAAACAGGGGGCGACATGCATCTGGTTGATGGGCTGGTGCCGGTGCCGGTGGTGGTGGGATGTTCGGCGGTGGCCGTGGCTGGCGTGGCGCTGGGGTTGCGGCGGCTGACGCCGGACCGCCTGCCGCAGGCAGCGATGGTCAGCAGCGTATTCTTTGTCGCCTCGCTGATCCATGTGCCGCTGGGGCCATCGAGTGTTCACCTGATCCTTGGCGGTCTGGCCGGGATGGTGCTGGGGACAGCGGCCTTTCCGGCCTTGCTGGTCGCGTTGCTGTTGCAGGCGGTGTTCTTTGGCTTTGGCGGGCTGACCGTTTTGGGAGTCAATGCGGTGATCCTCGCCTTGCCGGCGGTGCTGGTGGGCGAGGTCGCCCGGCGCTGGGTGAGCCGGTCCCCGCTGGCGGTTGGTGCGTTGGCCGGGGGGCTGACGGTGATGCTGTCGGCGCTGGTCTGTGCCGCCATCCTCGCCCTGTCGGGGGAAGGGCTGGCGACGATGGCGCAGGCGCTGGTGCTGGCGCATCTGCCGGTGGCGGTGATCGAAGCGCTGGTGACCGCCGCCGTGGCGGTATTTCTGACCCGGGTTCGTCCCGATGTGATGGCGGTGGCGCATGGATAAGGGATGGCGCTGGTCTGCATTTCTTCTGGTGCTGGTGGCGGTGCTGGCACCGCAATCGGCGTGGGCGCACAAGTTCAAGCTGTTTGCCACCGTGCAGGGGCATGAAGCCGTTGGCTATGGCTATTTCTCTGGCGGCGAGCGGGCGCGGTCGGTGCCGGTGCTGCTGCTGAGTGTACCGGACAACGGTTCTGACGGGCAGGAAGTCGCCCGCACCACCACCAGTGAGAACGGCGAATTCCGTCTGCCACTGGTCCAGCCGGGGCGCTATCGCCTGCAAGCCAGTATTGATGGTCACCGCGCCGAATTCGCGCTGGCCTTTCAGGTCGGGGACGGGGCGGTGCCAGTAACGCCAGCGGCCAGCGGGGCTGCCAGCGGGACGGTTGATGCCCAGGCTTTGGCCGATGTGGTCGAGCGGGTGATGGAACGCCAGATTGCCCCGCTGCGCGAACAGCTTGATGCCTATGAAAATACTGTCCGCCTGCATGATGCCCTTGGTGGCGTTGGCTGGCTGGTCGGGCTGTGCGGGCTGTGGGCGTGGTGGTCATCCCGGCCATCGCGCCGGAAGGATGACGATCAAGACGAGAGCAGCGTGCGTTAAACCAGAGGCAGGCACGCTGATCCAGCTTTTTGTTTTGCCGCATTGTTGTTGCGAAAACCGGTGCCCACTTTTCGCACAATGCTCTAAAAAAATCCCGGGCAAGGTGAGGCACCTGCCCGGGATTTTCTTTTTGTACAACGGATGCGACCGGTGCCGATCAGCAGTTCACCGCCTGCGGAGCGTTGTCCTGCACCTCGGGGGCACAGTACAGGCCATACAGCGTGCTGATCACGGTGTTCGCTTCTTCGCCCTTCAGGCTGTAGAAGATCGTCTGCGCACTGCGGCGGGTCTTGACCAGGCCATCACGGCGCAGGCGGGCCAGGTGCTGGGACAGGGCCGACTGGCTCAGTCCGATCAGACGTTCAAGCTCGCCGACGGATTTTTCCGTTTTTGAAAGCTGGCACAGAATCAGAAGGCGATGCTCGTTGCTCATCGCTTTCAGCAAAGTGCTGGCCCGGCGGGCGTTATCTTGCAAATGTTCGAGGTCCAGGGTCATCTCGCCTGTTTGTCCAGTTTTTCACGATCCAGAGCGGGTGCATTTTTTTGCTGTTCGCCCTCTTGGCCACCGGGCCTCGAACCCTCCTGAAGCTGGTCGATGGTGGGGTGAACGGTTGAGTCTTTATTTAGGGAATGTTTGAAACTATTTCCAGCTAAAATGTTGGAAGACACCTGATAATTTCTATCGGGTCTTTAGGTTGCTATTACTGATGACTGGAATTGTAGTGCATAAATGTAGCAATTTTTGTGATCTGTGTAAATCCATGGGTTAAAGTTAACTTGTGAATACTACAGTTGGTGATTTTTATGGGTATATTATATATAAATGAGTATTTATATTTGAAATATGTGTTGGTATATTCGTGGAAAGCTCACCAGACAGTTGCATTTGCGTGTCATTCTTTTTTGTATGAAAGAAAACGATTTCACCTCACTTTCGCTACAATCCCCAGTGCGCGTTCTCACATTTTTTGGGGAGGGCGGCGGCGCGGCAGGGGGGAGGTCCTGCCCGTCAAAAAGGGTGGTTTTGGTATCGAAGCTTCTTTTGTTGCATTTGAAACGCTTCTTTGTTTCGTATTTCCCCTCAATAATGTATAATTATTTCTCTTTGCCTGCCCGTTTTGGGTGTATCAGTATAGTCTGTTGCAGGATGTGCCGTGGTCGATGCAAGGGGGGGAACGCCTCCGAATCGACTGGTCTGCGGCTGCCGCGAGGGTCATAAAAAAAGGTGTCAGGGGTCATGTCCACGCTGTTGGTGACGCATCACGATTGCATCGAACACGATCCGGGTGAATTCCACCCGGAGCATCCCGACCGCTTGCGGGGGATTCTGCGGCTGCTGGAAGCCGAGGATTTCATGTTGCTGCATCGTGACGAGGCTCCGCACGCCACCCATGCCCAGCTGTTGCGCGTCCATCCGCTGTCGTATATCGAAGACATTCTCGCCAAGGTGCCGCATGACGGCCATCACTCGATTGATGGCGACACCTATATGTCGCCTTATACCGGCGAGGCCGCCCTGCGCTCGGCCGGGGGGGCCTGTGCCGCCGTCGATGCAGTGGCCAGAGGGGAAGTGCGCAACGCCTTTGTCGCCGGGCGTCCGCCGGGGCACCATGCTGAACGGTCGCAGGCGATGGGGTTCTGTTTTTTCAACAACGTGGCGGTGGCCGCCTACCATGCGCGGGAAGTCCATGGGCTTCAGCGGGTGGCGGTGATGGATTTTGATGTGCATCATGGCAACGGCACCCAGCATATTTTCTGGGATGACCCGGATGCAATGTATTGCTCGACCCATCAGGAGGGCACCTTTCCCTATACCGGGCTGCGCGAAGAAACCGGTGCCCACAACAACATCGTCAACTGCCCGTTGCCCGCCGGGGCCAAGGGTGACCTGTTCCGCGAGGCGATGGAAAACGACGTTCTGCCCGCCCTGCGCGCCTTCAAGCCCGACATCCTGTTCATTTCCGCCGGGTTCGATGCCCATGCCCGCGATCCGATGGCCCATTTGCGCTTTAATGTCGCCGATTTCGTGTGGGCCACCGATGAATTGCTGAAGGTGGCCGAGGAGTGCTGTCAGGGGCGGTTGGTGTCGGTGCTGGAGGGTGGTTATGACGTGGTGGCCCTGTCGGCGTCGGTGGCGGCGCATGTTCGTCGTCTGATGGGGATCTGACGGGCATTTGACGTGGATCTGTCGGGGGGCATCTTGTGTGGATGTCCCGCCGGAGCCACCTTGTCAGGGGGAGGGGGTTGCGTTAAGGTCCGCCCTTCTTGCAGGAGGAACCATGGCTGAGACACCCATCGCGCCCGATATCGCCGCCCTGAGCTTTGAAGACGCTCTGCGCGAGCTGGAAACCATCGTGCGCCATCTCGAAGGCGGGCAGGTCCGGCTGGACGATGCCGTCGATGCCTATGCCCGTGGTTCGCAACTCAAGGCCCATTGCGAGCGCCGCCTGGCCGAAGCCAGGGCCAAAATCGAACGCATTACCCTGTCACCCGATGGCCAGGCCCAGGGCGTGCAGCCGCTGGACGTGGCCTGAGGCGGCCCCTCTCACGGTCCTTTCCATGATTTTCAGCAGAAAAGGTGAGACATGCCAGGGATGAGCGAAGCCTTGAAAGCCGCCTTGACGGACAAGTCCGCCGGTGTCGCTGAAATGTTGCAGCATCTGTTGCCCGAGGTCGCTGAAACCGAAAGCCGCCTGTTCGATGCCATGCGCTATTCGACGATGAATGGCGGCAAGCGTCTGCGGCCGTTTCTGGTGCTGACCACCGCTGAAATGTTTCACGTTGCCCCGTCCAGCGCCCTGCGGGCGGCGGCGGCGGTCGAGATGATCCATTGCTATTCGCTGGTCCATGACGACCTGCCGGCGATGGACAACGACGACCTGCGGCGGGGCAAGCCGACCTGCCACAAGCAGTTTGACGAGGCGACCGCCATTCTGGCCGGTGACGGCCTGTTGACCCGCGCCTTTGAAGTGCTGGCCCACCCGGCCACCCACAGCGACCCGGCGGTGCGCAGTCAACTGGTGCTCGATCTGGCGCAGGCCGCCGGTCCGCATGGCATGGTTGGCGGGCAGATGGTGGACATGCTGGCTGAACGGGACGAGGCGGTGCGCGCCGGTCTGGATGTGGCGGCGATCACCCGCATGCACCAGATGAAGACCGGTCGGATGATCGCCTTTTCCTGCATGGCCGGGGCCACGCTGGGCAAGGCTCCGGCGCAGCTTCGGCAGGCGTTGCAGGCCTATGCCCATGATCTCGGGCTGTGCTTCCAGATTGTTGACGACCTGTTGGACGTCGAAGGCTCTGCCGACGAGATGGGCAAGACCATCGGCAAGGATCAGGCGGCGGGCAAGATCACCTTTGTCTCGCTGCTGGGGCTGGAGAGGGCGCGGGATCAGGCGCGCCTGCTGGCCGATCAGGCCGTCCAGCACCTGAAGCCGTTTGATGCCGAAGCCGACCTGCTGCGCGATGTTGCTGCCTATGTGTTGGACCGCCGGAGCTGATCCGGTGGCGCTGTGACCGGTTGCTGTCGTTCGGTCAGGGACGGCAGGACCCATTTTTCTCGCTCGGAGTACTGTTACCGTGTCCGCTAGACCCGTTACCCCTTTGCTCGATGGCATCTCTTCGCCAAAGGATCTCAAGTCGCTGAGACTGGAGGAACTGGTCCGGCTGGCCGACGAGGTGCGCGCCGAGATGATTGATGCCGTCTCGACCACCGGCGGCCATCTGGGGGCCGGGCTGGGGGTGGTCGAACTGACTGTCGCCCTGCATGCGGTGTTTGATACCCCCGATGACCGCCTGATCTGGGACGTGGGCCATCAGTGCTATCCGCACAAAATCCTGACCGGTCGCCGCGACCGCATCCGCACCCTGCGGCAGGGCGGCGGGCTGTCGGGCTTTACCAACCGCAGCGAAAGCCCCTATGACCCGTTCGGGGCCGGGCATTCCTCGACCTCGATTTCTGCCGGGCTGGGGATGGCGGTCGGGCGTGATCTGGCCGGGCGCAAGAACAATGTCATTGCGGTGATCGGCGATGGCGCGATGAGCGCCGGGATGGCCTATGAGGCGATGAACAACGCTGGCGCCGCCGACAGCCGCCTGATCGTGATCCTGAACGACAACGACATGTCGATTGCCCCACCGGTGGGGGCGATGAGTTCCTATCTGTCGCGCCTGTTGTCGTCGAAAAGCTATGTCTCGTTCCGCCATATCGCCAAGGACATTGCCTCGCAGTTGCCCGCGCCGTTCACCCGTGCGGCCAAGCGGGCGGAGGAATATGCCCGTGGGCTGATGACCGGCGGCACCCTGTTCGAGGAAATGGGCTTTTACTATGTCGGCCCGATTGATGGCCACCGGCTGGAGCATCTGGTGCCGGTGCTGAAAAACGTCCGCGACATGGGCAATGGCCCGGTGCTGATTCATGTGGTGACGCAAAAGGGCAAGGGCTATCCGCCTGCCGAAGCCGCCGCCGACAAGTATCACGGGGTCAGCAAGTTCAACGTGGTGACCGGTGCCCAGCACAAGGGCACGCCGAACGCCCCCAGCTATACTTCGGTGTTTGCCAGGGCGTTGATGGCCGAAGCCGAAAAGGATGACCGCATCGTGGCCCTGTCGGCGGCGATGCCGGGGGGCACCGGGCTTGACAAGTTCGGTGAAAAATTCCCCGAACGGACCTTTGATGTCGGCATTGCCGAACAGCATGCGGTGACCTTTGCTGCCGGTCTGGCTTGTGAGGGTTACAAGCCGTTCTGCGCCATCTATTCGACCTTCCTGCAACGCGGCTATGATCAGGTGGTCCATGACGTGGTGCTGCAAAACCTGCCGGTGCGCTTTGCCATTGACCGCGCCGGGCTGGTCGGGGCCGACGGGGCGACCCACCACGGCACCTTTGACCTCGCCTATCTGAGCTGCCTGCCCAATCTGGTGATCATGGCCCCATCGGATGAAGCCGAGTTGATGCACGCGGTGGCGACCGCCGCCGCCCACGACAGCGGCCCGATTGCCATCCGCTATCCGCGTGGCGAAGGCGTCGGCGTCACCCTGCCCGATGCCGGTGAGGTTCTGCCGATCGGCAAGGGCGTGGTGCTGCGCGACGGTCAGCGGGTGGCGCTGGTCGGGCTGGGCACGATGGTGCAGACCTGCCTGCAGGCCGCCGAAGAGCTGGAAACCCGCTATGGCCTGAGCGCGACGGTGGTTGATGCCCGCTTTGCCAAGCCGCTGGATACCGCGTTGTTCGACCGGCTGGCGACCTCGCACGAGGCTCTGATCACCATCGAGGAAGGCTCAAGCGGTGGTTTCGGGGCGCTGGTGATGGGCTGGCTGAGCGAAGCCGGTCATCTGGATGGCGGCTTAAAGGTGCGTACGATGACCCTGCCGGATCATTTCATCGAACACGACACCCCGGCCAACCAGTTGGCCGAAGGCGGCCTGACTGCCGCCCATATGGTGGAAAAGGTGGTGCGCCTGTTGGGGCTGGGGCAATAAATGGCCAGCGGACCAAAGGACAGCGCGCCGCGCAAGGAACGGCTGGACCAGATTCTGGTCGATCGCGGACTGGCTGAAAGCAAGACGCGGGCGCAGGCGCTGATCATGGCCGGTCTGGTGCTGGTTGCCGAGCAGAAGATCGACAAGCCGGGCACCAAGGTCAGCACCGACAAGCCGGTGACGCTGAAGGGGCAGGATCACCCGTGGGTGTCGCGCGGCGGGCTGAAGCTGGTCAAGGGGCTGGACCATTTTGCCGTCGATCCGACCGGCTGGACCTGTCTGGACGTTGGCGCTTCGACCGGTGGCTTTACCGATGTGCTGCTGACCCGTGGCGCGGCCAGTGTCTACGCCGTTGATGTCGGCTATGGTCAGTTGGCGCACAAGCTGCGGGTTGATCCCCGGGTGGTGGTGCTGGAACGGACCAATGCCCGCCATCTCGATGCCACGACCATTCCCCAGCCGATTGATCTGGTGGTCTGTGATGCCAGCTTTATCGGCCTGCGCACGGTGCTGGAACGCCCGCTGGAGCTGGTCAGGTCCGGCGGCGGGCTGATTGCGCTGATCAAGCCACAGTTCGAGGTCGGCAAGGAGCGGGTCGGCAAGGGCGGCGTGGTGCGTGATCCCGAACTGCACGCCGAGGTCTGTCAGACCATCAGCGACTGGCTGGCCTCGCTGCCCGGCTGGTCGGTCGAAGGACTGACCGAAAGCCCGATCAAGGGACCGGAAGGCAACATCGAGTTCCTGATTTACGGCCGCAAGCAAGGCTGACACTAGAGCATTGTGCGAAAAGTGGGAACCGGTTTTCGCAACAACAATGCGGCAAAACAAAAAGTTAGAGCAGCGTGCCTGCTTCAGATTTAACGCACGCTGCTCTAGAGCGTTTTCCGTTTTCCCTGAATTGGGTCAAACGCTCTACTGTATTGTTATCTAAGCAAATACGTCGTCGCAGATGTTCCATCTGCTCGGGATTTGCTCTAACGGGCGACCGGGCACATCGGTTGCCCGTTGTTTTTTTGATCCGTGCCCTATTCATGAATCCTCCTCATAGCCACATACAGAGCTGATGCCCTAATCGCGGCATCGGGCGGGTGCTAGTGTTGCCGTCCTTGTTTCTGTGTGTCGTGTTGCGGAGTCCCCTGCTGTTCATGCTACGGCCTTTCAGAATGACAGACCGCCCGAGCGAGATTTTCGACCTGCTGCACGACTGGCAGAGCGCGGGGTACCGTTGCGCGCTGGTCCTGCTGGTGGAGATCATCGGCGGCGCGGCGCGCGCATTGGGGGCTCCGATGATCGTGCGTGAGGATGGGCTGTATTGCGGCTTTGTCTCCGGTGGCTGCGTTGAGGCCGCCGTTGCCCGTGAGGGGCTGGAGGCTCTGGAGGACGGCACAGACCGGCAGTGCCGCTTTGGGCAAGGCTCGCCCTATCTGGATATCGTGTTGCCCTGTGGTGGTGGCATCGTGCTGGCGGTCCATGTCCTGCGCAATGGGGCGGTGATCGGACGGGTGCGGTCGGCTTTGGCGGCTGGGCTGCCTGCGGCGCTGTCGTATTCCCCGCCGGATCAACGGCTGGAGCTGGCCTCTGGCGAGCAATCGACCGGCTGGCAGGCCGACAGGTTCATTGCCCGCTACCAGCCAGATCCGCGCCTGTTTCTGTCGGCCCGTGGCCTTGAGGGCGAAATGCTGACCGCTCTGGCGCAGGCGGCGGGGCTGGAGGTGATCGCGGCCACCGCCGAGGCGGTGCGTGATCAGGCCGGGCAGAATGCGGCGGTGGTGATGCTGCACCATGATCTGGAGGTGGAAGAGCCAATCCTGCGTGCCGCGTTGGCCAGCCCGGCCTTTTATATCGGTTGTCTGGGCAGCCGCCGCACCCATGACCGCCGTCTGCACCGGCTGCGCGCTGAAGGCTATCCGCCCGAGCACCTGGCGCGCCTGCATGCGCCGATTGGCCTGTTCGGCCCGACCCGCACCGCGCGGGCGCTGGCGGTGTCGGTGCTGGCCGAAATTCTGGCCGAACCGACCGCGAGGGGGGCATGAGCGCTGATCCGACCGGAGCGTCGTCGCTGGCACTGATTGTGCTGGCCGCCGGAGCCGGGCAGCGTTTTGGCGGGCCGGACAAGCTGGCGGTGCCGCTGGCCGGGCGGGCGGTTGTTCATCATGTGCTGGCAACGCTCGACCCCTTGCGATGGCATCAGCGGGTGTTGATCCATCGGGGGGAACCGGCGTGGTGTCGGGCCTTTGCCGATGCTGGCTTTACGCTGGTGCGCAATGACCAGCCCGAGCGCGGCATGCTGGGGTCGCTGCATCTGGCGGCGCAGGCGGTGCAGGGCGCAGAGCGGGCCTTGCTGTGTCTGGCCGACATGCCGCTGATCACCAGTGCGCACATTCTGGCCTTGCTGGCGGCAAACCGGGAGGCCACCGGTCAGGTGGTGGCGTCGCGGGCCGGGGACTATCGCGGTCCGCCAGCGATCCTGCCGCTGGCTGCGGTGCGTACACTGCCGCCACAGGGCGAAGGCGGGGCACGGGCGTTGCTGGCGCAGGCCGTGTGGGTGGACTGTGATCCCGCGCAGGTGCGGGATATCGATACGCCTGCCGATTTGCTCTCGATACAGGGATCATGTCTGTAACAGACACACTTACAGCACCTTCTTTCTTTTTGTTTGATGCACCTGGGAGGCAACCATGGACATAACCATCAACGGGGTGACACATCAGGTTGATGTCGAACCGGATACCCCGCTGTTGTGGGTGTTGCGCGATACGCTGGGGATGACCGGCACCAAATACGGCTGCGGTCAGGCGCTGTGTGGGGCCTGCACGGTGCTGATCGACGGCGAGGCCACCCGCTCGTGCTCGACGCCGGTTGACAGCGTGCAGGGCAAGGCGGTGACCACCATCGAAGCGGTGCAGGACGACCCGATTGGTCAGAAGGTGGTCGAAGCGTGGGTGGAGCAGCAGGTGCCGCAGTGTGGCTATTGCCAGTCCGGTCAGGTGATGGCGGCCACTGCCCTGCTGAAACAGACCCCGCATCCGACCGATGACGAAGTGGTGGCGGCGATGGGCAACCTGTGCCGCTGTGGCAGCTATACCGCGATCAAGGCCGCCGTCCGGCAGGTTGCCGGGGCGTAAGGAGGACACCATGAACGACATTTCTCCGCTCCCTGCGGGCAACGATGCAGGCCCGGTGCTGAATGTCTCCCGGCGTGGCTTTCTGGGGACCTCGCTGAGTGCGCTGGTGCTGGCCGTGGCCGTGCCACTGGCACCCCGCCGGGCGATGGCTGCCGCTGCGGCGTCTCCGGCGGCGGTGACGCCGGGAACGCGGGTGCAGGCCTTTCTGGAAATCCGCCCGGACAGCACGGTTCTGTTCCACAGCGCCTTTGTCGAAGGTGGGCAGGGTATCTTTACCGCCATGGCGCAAATCGTCGGCGAAGAACTCGATATCGACCCGGCCCGCTTTACCGTCGAGGTCGCGCCGCCCGGTGCCGATTACCTGCTGATCGGCGGCATGCGCTTTACCGGCGGCAGCATGTCGGTGCGGATGAGCTATCAGGCGATGCGCACTCTGGGGGCCTCGGCCCGGCAGATGCTGTTGCAGGTGGCCGCCGAGCGGTTACAGGTGCCGGTCGCCGACCTGAAGACCGAGCCGGGGCAGGTGATCCATCCGGCCAGTGGCAGGGTGATCCCCTATGGCGAGCTGGCAACGGCGGCGGCAGCCCTGCCGCTGCCGGAAAAGGTGGCCTTGCGCTCCAGGGAGGATTTCCGCTGGATCGGCAAGCCGGTGGCCCGGCTGGATGTGCTGGACAAATCGACCGGCAAGGTGCGCTATGCGATCGATCAGGTGGTCGAGGACATGCTGTATGCCGCCGTTCAGCACAGCCCGCGTCTGGGCGGCGAGCCGGGGGCACTGGCCAATGAGGCCGAGGTCAAGGCAATGCCGGGCGTCCATTCGGTCCATCGTTTGCCGGGTGCGGTGGCGGTGGTGGCCGATAGCTGGTGGCGGGCACGGCGAGCGGTCGAGACGTTGCAGGTGAGTTGGAACGAACCGGCTGCCGGAACGCCGCAGGCGATGCCGGCCACCTTCTCCTCCGAAGCCCACCGCACCAGACTGAAGCAGGCCCCCGGCCCGGATCTGGCTTTTGAAGAACAGGGCAATGTCACCAAGGGGCTGAAGCAGGCCAAAAAGATCGTCGAGGCGGTTTATGATGCGCCGCATCTGGCCCATGGTCAGATGGAACCTCCGTCGTCGCTGGCCCGCTGGAATGCCGATGGCACGGTGGAGCTGTGGCTGCCCAATCAGGCCCCCGAGATGTTTCAGGGCGCCGCCGCCAAGGTTGCCGGGGTACCCCCGGAGAAGGTGATCATCCATTCCCCGATGCTGGGGGGATTCTTTGGGCGGCACTTCCTCTATGCCTCGGCCAGTCCGTTCCCGCAGGCGATTTTGCTGGCCAAGGCGGTGGGGCGTCCGGTGAAGGTGCTGTGGAGCCGCGAAGAAGAGTTCCTGCGCGATGCCGTGCGCCCGATGGGGGTGGCTCGTTTCCGCGCTGGTCTCGATGCCCACGGTCGGCCCGTCGCCCTGCATGGGGTGGCGGTCGGTGAAGGCCCTGCCGGGCGCTGGTTCGGTCGCAAGCCGGACAAGGTTGACAGCACGGCGGTCGAAGGCATCGCCGGAAAGGTTTATGACATTCCCCATCGGCGGGTTGGTCACATCCATGTTGATGACCCGGCGGTGATCGGCTTCTGGCGTTCGGTCGGTCATTCGATGAATGACTTCTTTTACGAATGCTTCTTTGACGAAATGGCCGATGCCGGGAAGCACGACCCCTATGAACTGCGGCGCGAGCTGCTGAAGAACAGCCCGCGCCATCGCACCCTGCTGGAAGCGGTGGCTGAACTGGCCGGGGGCTGGCGGCGCGGTCCCTATACCGCCGACGATGGCAGCCAGCGCGCGCGCGGGGTGGCGATGGCCTCGCCGTTCGGCAGTGAAGTGGCAACGATGGCCGAAGTCTCGCTGAAGGATGGCGTGGTGGTGGTCCATACGGTGTGGGTGGCGATTGATCCCGGCAGCATCGTCAACCCGGCGGTGATCGAGGCGCAGGTGCGCTCGGCGGTGGCGCTGGGCCTGTCGGCGACCTTGCTGGAACAGGTGGTCTATGTCGATGGCATGCCGCAGGCCCGCAACTATGACCTCTATCCGATCCTGCCGCCGGACCGGATGCCCGAGGTGAAGGTGCGGATCGTGGAAAGCGGTGCGCCGATGGGCGGGATTGGCGAACCGGGCCTGCCGGGGGTACCGCCCGCGGTGGTCAACGCTCTGGCGGCGCTGACCGGGCATCGGGTGCGCAGTCTGCCGTTGTCCAAAGCGGTTCTGGGTAAAGCGTAAAGACAAGAAAGCCCCGGTGTGGAAAAGCTATCCACACCGGGGCTTTCTTTTGACGGCACCGTTTCTTACGGAGCCTTGTGCGACAGCGGCGGCCCCAGCAGGGCCGGGCCCTGACTGGCCACCCGCGCATGGCCCATCACCTCGTTCAGCGGCTGCAGGCTGGCCGACAAGCGGCTGAAGGTAGCAGCAGCCGAGGCCAGTTGCTTCAGGTTCAGGCTGTCGAGCAGCGCGGTCAGGCCGTCCTGTTCCTCGGGGAACGGGCGCAGGTTGATCGGGGCATCCGGGTCAAGGCCGATTTCCTGCTTGGCCAGCCGGATGGCTTCGTATTGTCCGCCCAGTGTATCGACCAGTCCGACGTTCAGGGCATCGCTGCCGGTCCAGATGCGGCCACGGGCCACCTTGTCGACGATCTCGGGCGACAGGTGGCGCGAGGCTCCGACCTTTTCGGTGAAGTCACGATAGGCGTTGTCGACACCCTTTTCAAACTGGCTGCGCTGGACATCGCTAAAGCCATGGTGCGGGCTCCACATGGTGGCGTAATCCCCCAGCGCCACCGTTTCCCACGTCACATTCAGTTTGCTCCACATCTCCTGCAGCACCGGCTTGAAGGCATAAACGCCGATCGAGCCGGTAATGGTGGCCGGTTGCGCCACCACTTTGGAGGCGGGCAGGGCAACGAAATAGCCGCCCGAGGCCGCCATGTCGCCCATCGACACGATCACCGGAATCTCGGCTTCGCGCGCCAGCATCAGTTCGCGCCAGATGGTGTCCGAGGCGACGTACGAGCCACCGGGGCTGCTGATCCGCAGGACAATGGCCCGCACGTCGGGATCATTGGCCGCATCGTGGATGGCCTGCGCCACATCATCGCTGTTCTGGCCATCACCGGGCATCACTTCGCCACGGGCAATCAAGCCGGTCACCTGAATCAGTGCGATATGGGGCATTTTGGCCCGTGCGGCCTGCTGTTCTTTCTGTCGGGCATCGACCACGCCGAGGTATTCGTCGAGGCTCATCCGCTCTTCGGCGCTGGTCTGGGTCTGGATGGCGTCGTCAGCCTGATCAGCATAGCCGATGTGGTCGATCAGCTTGTGCGACAGGGCATCGCGGGCAGACAGTGGCGCGCCGTCCAGCAGGTTGCCGACCTTTTCCTTGTCGAGGCCGGTGTGTTTGGCAACGCCGTCGACCACCTGATCCCGCCAGCTTTCCAGCAGGCGCAGCAGGCTGATGCGGTGCGGCTCGCTCATGCTGTCGCGGGCGGCGCTGTCCATCGCATTCTTGTATTCCCAGCGGCGGACCAGTTCGGTGGAAATGCCCAGTTCTTTCAAGGCATTGTGTACAAAGGGAACTTCGATGCCAAAGCCGGACAGGCCCAGATCGCCTGACGGCTGAAGCCAGATGTCATCAAAGGCCGTTGCCAGATAATAGCTGTGGGTGCCGCCGCCTGCTTCGCCGATGGTCGGAGAAAAAACCTGCGTCGGCTTGCCGCTGGCGTGGAACCGCCCGATGGCATCGCGCAGTTCCTGCACTTCGGCCATCGACAGCGGAGAGTCCGACAGCGTGGCCTGCAAACCGACCACCCGTGGGTCGGCTGCGGCGCTGTCAATGGCGGTGATGGCCCGTTGCAGGGTGGTGGTCGGGGTACCGAACACCGCGCGCCATGGCTCGTCGTCGCGTTCGGGCATCGGGGCATCAAGGTCCAGCGCCAGCACAAAGCGGTCACTTTCCTTGTAGACGGCTTCGGCACCGCCAAACGACCCCAGGGTGTGCAGGATTCCCCAGCCGGCGCCGGCGATCAGGACAGCGATCAGGCCGATCACCGCAAACAAGATGGTGACGGCCTTGCCAATCAAGCGCATGGGAAACCCTCCTTCCGCTAAAGCCGATCTGTAACGACAGGTCTGTCTTTCGGTTTATGGGGCGAAGGGCTGCCCGTCAAGGTTTCCTGTCGCGGACAGGCACCTTTCCGCCCGAAGGGGACGAAATCCCCTCCGGATCAGGATGTTCAGGTCGCCTGGCCGATCATCGGCAGCCCGGCGGCCTGCCATGCCAGAATACCGCCGGTCAGGTTGTAAACCGGGGTGCGGCCGGTCATCATCGCCACCTGTGTGGCATCGGCGGACCGACGGCCGGAACGGCACATGATCACCGTTGGCTTGCCGTTGGCGTCGGGGATGGCGAGCGGGTCAAAGGATGACAGCGGCAGCAACAGGGCTTGCGGCAGGCGGGCCTGATCCCATTCGGCCTGTTCACGGACGTCGATCAGCAGAACGTCGTCTTTTTCCAGCCATTCATTAAGGGTGGTGACGGAAATCTCGGGCAGGCTCATGGTGGTCTCCTGAGGACGGGGGATGGCGGCAGGACCGAACAAAAAGGCACAACGATCCTGTCGGGCTTTGCCCAGTGTGATAGCCCACTCTTTGGGGCAGGCTCAATTAAAAAACTTTTCTGACAGACCCCGGATAACGGTGATTTCATGATCGTCAGGTTTGGCTTTCTGCTAGAGAACAGGCTATAGAGTGCGTCGGGACAATGCCGCGACAGGCGTTCCCGGGCCGCGACAGGCGTTCCCGGGCAGAAATACCGTCATCACACAGGCTTGGGACTGGCCCGGTTCGCTCTGAACCGGCGGATGTCTGGCCGGATGACTTTTGATGTGGGTGCCGGAAAGGAGACCGCGATGCTGACCGTTTACATTCCTGGCCCCACGGGACTGATTACGTTTGCGCCGGTTCCCGGCGAACCGGTCCCGCACGAAGCGGTGTGGATTGACCTGCTCAATCCCCAGCAGGCCGAGGTCATGCGGGTCGAAGAAGTGTGCGGGCTGGAGCTGCCGACCCGTGAAGAAATGCAGGAAATCGAAGTGTCCAGCCGTCTGTATCAGGAAGACGGTGGCATGTTCCTGACCGCGACCGTCCTGTCGCAGTCAGAAAGCGATCATCCCGAAACAACGGCGGTGACCTTCATTCTGGCCGGTGACCGGCTGGTAACGGTCCGCCACGCCGAACCCAAGCCGTTCCGCGCCTTTGCCCTGCGTGCCTTGCGGCAATCGTCGCTGCGGCGGGCCGATCAAATCCTGCTCGGGCTGCTGGAAGCGGTGATCGACCGGGCCGCCGATATTCTGGAACGGGTGACCAGCGATGTGGACAGCCTGTCGCGCGAGGTGTTCGAGCATTCGCGGGAAACCGGGGAAAACATCCGCGACTTTCAGGAAATCCTGCGTCATGTCGGCCAGACCGGCAACGTGTCCAGCCGGGCCTCGGACAGTCTGATGTCGATTGGTCGCCTGCTGGCTTTTCTCAGTCAGGGGATCCCGGTGCAGTCCACCAAGGGGGTCGCCAAGGATGCCCGGACGCAGGTGAAAGTGATGTGGCGCGACGTGCAGTCGCTGATTGATCACGCCAACTTTCTGGCCGGAAAGATCACCTTCCTGCAGGATGCGACGCTGGGGATGATCAGCATCGAACAGAACGCCATCATCAAGATTTTCTCGGTGGTGGCGGTGATCTTCCTGCCGCCGACGCTGGTCGCCAGTATTTACGGCATGAACTTTCAGGTGATGCCGGAACTGGAATGGCGGCTGGGCTATCCGTGGGCCCTGTTCCTGATGCTGGTGTCTGCGGTGCTGCCGTATCTGTATTTCAAGCGCAAGCGCTGGCTTTAGAGCATTTTCCGTTCTCTCTGGATCACTTCAAATGCTCTAGCGTCTTGTATTTTCAGCAAATACGTCGTCGCAGATGGACCCATCTGCTCGGGATTTGCTCTAGAGGAGTGAGCCCAAAAGCGGGAACCGGTTTTGCGCAAAATCACTGCGGCAAAGCAGGATCGTGGAGCGCTGCTCCACACCTCGCCGGGGCCTTGAGGCCCCGGACCCCATTGATTTGATTTTTAAAGAAAAATGGGGGTTTGGGGGCATCGCCACCAAACGGGTTCGGGCGGTAGCCCGCACTGATCCCACCAACTATCGTGTCCTGTGGTTGACCGCAGACGGTCAGCTCGAAATTGTTTGTGCGAACACCGCTTCCCGCTTTTCGCAGAAACAATGCTCGGGCAGACTCGGGACTTGGGTGCTGTTTTTGCATCAGACGGTGGCGGCACCATGATCCGGTCCTCTACGACTTTCGTCTTTTTTCGTGACATTCATGATTATCCTCTACCGCTATCCAAGGGATGCCCTGGATGACGCAATCAGGCGTTCTGCCTTGAGGAACAATCCCCTATCAAAAGAACAATCGTTCTTACTCATGTCAAGTTATCGTAACCCTTCATACAGCTCTGTGTCGTTGGTATACCAGGGCAGACAACCAGCGTGTCCAGCAAGACATGTGAAACTTGATTTTTGTTTCTTTTACAGTGGGCTACGACATTCTTTGAAGAAAATGGACCATGGTATATACAGTGAGGTCATGGCAATATGAAAACGGCACGCTTCTTGATATGAGTGGAGGGGGCCCCGTCTGTCTGCCCCTCCTGACTTCAGCCCCCCCCATCCTGACCGTATGGTCCTGATCGGGGGGCGTGCGTGCGTTCCAGCAACAGGGCGTCTTCCTGCAAGGACACAGCCTGCCCTTGCGTTCGGGGATGCTCTGCTGCCGTGCAATAGAGGCGCTCGTTTCCGTGAAACAGGGTTTGCCTGATTCGACCATCTTCTGGGGTGTTTTCTCGACGATTGAAAACACTCTACGCTTTTAGTGCCGCATTTTCCGGGCCGTTGACCGTCAACAGTCACCTTGAAAATGTCTGGGACCGTGCCGTATGCGCAAGGATAAGACCGGCGCAGAAAATCAAAGGGAATACCGGTGTGAAATCCGCTCTCGCCCCGTACGCTGACAGTCGAAGTGCCGTGCCGACCCTGGCAACGGCCACCATCACCATGAACATTCTGGGGCTGGCCTTGCCGCTGGCCCTGTTGCAGGTCTATGACCGCATCATTCCGGCCAGCTCGGTGGGAACCCTCGCCGTGCTGATCCTCGGCGTGGTCATCGCCATGGTGATGGAAAACGTTTTGCGACTGGCGCGCAGCACCACCACCAGCTGGATGGGGGCCCGCTTTGAACATCTGGCCAGTTGTGCGGCATTTGACCGCCTGCTGACCGCCCCGATCCACAAGGTCGAAGCGACCGGGACCGGCGAGCAGCTGGAACGCATGTCGGCGATTGGTGCCCTGAAGGATTTCTACGCCGAGCAGGGGTTGGGGGTCTTCCTTGACCTGCCGTTCGTCCTGCTGTTCCTTGCCATCATCGGCCTGCTGGCCGGGTGGCTGGTGCTGGTACCACTGATCCTGCTCGGTGCCTTTGCCGTGGTGATGTACTTTGATGGCGAGAAGCTGAAGAACGCCGTTGCCGATTACAACGTCGTCCGTGATCGTCGGCTGAACTTTGTGATCGAGGCGCTGGGCGGCATCCACACCATCAAGTCGATGGCAATGGAAAGCCAGATGCTGCAACGCTATACCCGCCTGCAGGAAGCCGTCGCCAATGCCGACCATGTCGTTGTTCACCGCAACACCTGGGCGTTGACCCTGTCGACCCTGTTTTCACAGGGCACCACCATTGCCGTGGCTTCCTTTGGCGCGCTGGTGGTCATTCATGGCGATCTGACCGTCGGGGGGCTGGCTGCCTGTACCCTGCTGTCTGGCCGGGCCTTGCAGCCGGTGCAGCGGGCGATCAGCATGTGGACCCGCCTGCAATCGATCCGTCTGCATCAGGCCCGCGCGGAAGAGCTGTTTGCGCTGGAAGCCCCCGAAGTCCCCGCCAAGCCGTTCCCGACCGCCAACCTGCGCGGTGCGATCACCCTGCAAAACGTCTCGTTCCGCTATGACAGCGATCTGCCGGACGTGTTCCACGATGTTTCGATCGATATTGCCGCCGGGGAATGTATCGGGATCACCGGCACCAACGGCTGTGGCAAATCGACTCTGCTGGGATTGATGCGCGGCGTTCTGGCCCCCACCGACGGCACCGTCCTGCTCGATCACCAGCCGATCACCGCCTATAGCCAGAACGACCTGAAGCGCGGCGGTATCGCCTATCTGCCGCATCAGGTGTCGCTGTTCCGTGGCAGCATCATTGAAAATCTGACCATGTTCCGCCCGGAGCTGCGCAATGCCGCGATGGAGGTCGCCCATGCCATCGGGCTGGATGACGTGGTGGCGACCTTGCCGCAGGGCTTTGATACGCCGATTGCCGATGGTGCCGCCGATGCGATGCCGCGTGGTATTCGCCAGCGAATCGCCATCACCCGCGCGCTGACCTATCGCCCGCGCATCATCTTGTTCGACGAAGCCAACACCGCCATTGACGGCCCCGGCGACGAACGCCTGCGGCAATATCTGGAGGGCCTGAAGGGGCATTCCACGCTGGTCCTGATCACCCTGCGCCCGTCGTTGCTGAAACTGGCGGACCGCCGCTTTGACATCAGTGGCACGACGCTGGTTCAGCGCGAAGACCCAGGTCTGGTTGGTGCCCGCCGGGGCCCGCCGGACAAGCCTGCCGCCGTGACCGGTCCTTCTGTCGTCCCCCCATCCACCCCGACCCCGGCCAGCGGAGGGAGCCAGCCATGATCAACGCCCTGCAGGAAGCCACCGCAACGGAAATCAGCTGGGCGACCCGCAGCAGCTCGAACGAGCTGCGCCCGGAACAGGTGGTGAGCGGCTCGCTCGGCAGCTTCAAGGCGCTGACCGACCTTGCCGCCTGTCTGCTGCCGTTGCTGAAAGAACTGAGCTGGGATGGTGACCCTCGCCACCTGATGGAGGCAATGCCGCACTTTGCCGACAAGCTGGACCTGACCGACCTGTTGAACGTGATGGCCAATCTGGGCTATTCCAGTCGTTCCCTGCCGCTGAACCTGCGCGGTATGGACCCCCGGCTGGCACCCTGCCTGTTCCTGCCCGACGATGGTCCGGCGATGGTGGTGGTCAGTCGTGATGGCGCGGCGATCAACGTCTATGACGGGGAAACCCGCAACTATCAGCAACTGGACCAGCCGTCGATCAATGGCCGGGCGTTTGTGTTCAACAATGCTCCTGACTGGGAACGGGAACAGGATGCCATTGGCCGTGGCAGTTACGTCTGGCATGTGATTGGCCGGTTCCGTCCGCTGATCCTGCGGGCGCTGGGGACCAGTCTGGCCATCAACCTGCTGGTGCTGGCCACGCCGGTGTTCATCTCCTCGGTTTATGACAAGGTGATCGGGACCGGCTCGCAGACCATGCTGTGGTTCCTGCTGGGTGGCATTTCGATTGCCATTCTGGGTGATATTGCCCTGAAGGCGGTGCGCGCCCGCATGATTGCCCACTTTGGCGCGCGTCTGGACCACATTCTGGGACGGGCGGTGCTGCAGCGCATCCTGTTTCTGCCTCCGGCCTATACCGAACTGGCCAATATCAGTGCGCAGGTCGCCCGGCTGAAGGACTTTGAGGTCATCCGCGAGTTCTTTACCGGACCGATGGCCACTGTTGCCTTTGAAATTCCCTTTACCGTGCTGTTCCTGTTTGCCATGGCGGCGATGGCCGGGCCGCTGGTGTTTGTTCCGCTGGTCGGCATGGTTCTGTTCATTGCGCTGGTCTTTGGTTTGCGCCCGACCATGCGGCGGTATGTGGCCGAAGCCTCGCGTGCCGGGTCCCGCCGCCAGCAGTTTCTGGTCGAGTCGATCTCCAAGCTGCGGGATATCCGCGATACCGGGGCCGAAGACGTCTGGCGGACCCGCTACCGTGAACTGACGGCAGCGGCGTCGATCAAGGGTTATGCCAGCGCCAGCATCAGCACCGTCTCGCAGGTCACCTCGCAGGCCCTGATCGTCTGCACCGGCCTCGCCACTCTGGGCTGGGGGGTTCATCGCGTGCTGGCGGGTGACCTGACCGTGGGGGGGCTGGTGTCATCGATGACGCTGGTGTGGTGGATCATGCGCCCCTTGCAGGCAGGCTTTACCGCCCTGACCCAGATGGAGCGCGTGCGCGACAGTGCCAACCAGATCGACCGCCTGCTGGCGGTGCGCCCGGAACGGGCCGATGGCGAACGACCGCGTCCGATCCAGCAAATTCAGGGGCGGGTGACCTTCAGCAATACCTCGATGCGCTATATTGCCGAAGCTGATCCGGCGGTGATCGGTATCAACCTGCAAATCGAACCGGGTGAAATCATCGGGATCGTTGGTCCCAACGGCTCGGGCAAGTCAACCATCCTGAAACTGGTGCTGGGGCTGTACCGTCCGCAGGCGGGCAGCGTTCGTCTGGACGGGGTGGATATCCGCCAGATTGACCCGATCGAAATGCGCCGCTCGATTGCCTATGTCCCGCAGCAGTGCGAAGTGTTCTTTGGCACCATCGCCCAGAACCTGCGGCTGGCCAGTCCGGCAGCGTCGGATGAAGAGCTGGAATGGGCCTGTTCCGAGGCCGGGGTTCTCGAGGATATCAAGGCCCTGCCCAAGGGCTTCTGGACCCGCGTCGGGGATGGGAAAACCCAGGCCATTCCCTCGCACATGATGCAACGCCTGTCGCTGGCCCGTGCCTATCTGAAACGGGCGCCGGTCACCCTGTTTGACGAACCGGCCAACGGACTGGATTTTGTTGGCGACCAGCAATTCATGAAAGTTCTCGAACGTATGCGCGGTAATAGTACTGTATTTCTGGTGACCCACCGCCCCAGCCATTTGAAACAATGCGATCGGGTTATTGTGATGCAGCAAGGTCAGGTCCGCATGGTTGGTCCGGCCCAGCAGGTTCTGGAACGGCTGCCTCCCGGTGTTTTCTAACCAGAAACATCTTATCCGTTTCGTTTTACTGATATCCATCGCCATTAAGGCGGTACTTAGAACTATAGGACAGGTTGGCAGGGTATCTGCGACCGGGGTACACTCCCCCCTGAAAGTAGGAACAGCAGGCAATGCAATTAGAACATTCCAATGGCACGGGGTCTGCCCCGCAGGTGATTGAACGAGGCGGGCGGCAGCTCCGGTACCTCGCACAGTCTGTTTTGCTTGAGGAAATGGGGGTGTCCCACCTGGCCCGGATGGTGGTCTATATCGTCACCGGTCTGGTTGCAGCCTTCATCGTCTGGTCCAGCTTCACACACATTCAGGAAATTGCCTCGGCGTCCGGCTCGATCGTCCCGAAGTCCTCGGTCCATACCGTCCAGCATCTGGAAGGCGGGATCGTCAGTCAGATTTTGGTGCAGGAACGCCAGATGGTCGAAGCCGGTCAGCCGTTGGTCCGACTGGACCCGGCCCAGGCCGCTGCCGACGTCGAGCAAATCAAGGCCCGCCGGGCTGGCCTGCAACTGCGTGCCGAGCGACTGCGCGCCTTTGCCACCGGTCGCGCCCCGGATTTCAGCTTTGTCGAGCCGCGCTTTGTCCACCTGATCACCGACCAGTCGGCGATCAACATCGCCAATCTTGATCGCTGGAAGACCCAGATCGAAGTGATCAAGGGCGAAATCGCGCAAAAGACCGAGGAAATCCGCTCGGCAAAAGATCAGCAGGACGCTACCAGACGTCAGATTTCGCTGTTGAGCGAAGAAGTCCAGATGCGCAAGACCCTGTTCGAGGCGGGCCATTCCAGCAAGGTTGCCTATTACGATGCAAAACGGTCACTGGCCGCCGTCGAAAGCGAACTGCATCGTCTGGAAGGACAGGAACGGACCGCCCGCGAAGCGATCAGCGAGCTGGATCACCGCCTGAAGGATCTGGATTCCACCCAGCGGCAGGATGCCCTGAACGAACTGGGGACGGTAACTGCCGAACTGGCACAGGTGGAAGAAAGCCTGATCCGCGCTGATGATCGTGCCAAGCGGCTGACCATTGACTCGCCGGTGCGCGGCTTTGTGCAGAACCTGCAGGTCAAGACCATCGGGGGAGTTGTTCCGGCGGGCGGTGTGCTGATGGACATCGTGCCGGTCGATGACGAATTGCTGGTCGAGGCGCGCATCAGCACCCGTGATCGTGGTCACGTCCATGAAGGACAACAGGCATCGATCAAGGTAACCACCTATGACTTTGTGCGCTATGGCGCTGTTCACGGGGTGGTCACCGCCTTGTCGGCAACCACCTTCGTCGATGAAAAGGATGGCCAGCCCTATTACAAGGCGATCATTGCACTCGATCGTCCGTGGGTGGAATCCCAGGACAACCGCCTGCTGCCGGGGATGACCGTCCAGGCGGACGTGATCACCGGCGACAAGACGTTGCTGCAGTATCTGTTGAAACCGATTTACGTGTCGCTGGCCCACGCGTTCCACGAACGCTAGGCCCGCGCACCGACACTGCAGGATGGTTGCCAGACTTTGGTGACGGACGGCAACCACCCTGCACAGTACGCTTTTCACTTTGGGGACTGACCGGTGCCACTGGCACCTTGGGGACGGGATGGAGACGACCAATGGCTGACGAAACTGAACTGAACGCCGCGCAGACCTCCTCCACCGACAGCAATGGGGTGGATGCAGAAAGCGGCGTCAGCGAGCTCGACGCATTCCATCTCCATGGCAAAGGGAACAGCGCCCTCGAAGACGCCGAAGAGCAGAGCCTGTCCGACGGGGACAATGGCGATGACCTGATGAACAACGCCAACATCCAGACCGGACGGCGTGACACTTTTGAAAGCATCCTGGCCGCCGGGGTCCCGCAAGGGGCGGCAGAGGGCGATAGCGTCGACGTCGCCCAGGACAGCTATACCCCCAGCGAGGCCGACAACGGGGTGGCGGCTGACTTTTCGGCTCCGCCGGTGGTGACCTCGGTTGCTCCGGCTCCGCCGCTTGAGGTGGCAGATGAGGCTGCTCCGCCGACCATCGACACTGCGATCTCCCTGCCCGAAGCCACTGTCCTGCCCACCGTGGCCCTGCCTGCCGATGATGTGGTCGCCGACACCGGGGCTGTTGCCGCTGCTGTGGCAGATGTCACGACGGATACCTCCACCCCCGTTGAAACGACCACCGCCGCTCCCGAAGACAACGACCCGGTTGCCCAGGCACCTTCATTGCTCACTCCGCTCGCCTCGGGTGTCGAGGACGAGCCGCTGAAGCTGACCATCACCGCCGGATTGAACGATACAGATGGGGGTTCGGAAACCCTCAGCGTCGTCATGCGTGACGTGCCCGGTGATTTCAGCTTTGTGGACGGAAACGGCGATCCGGTCGGAACTCTCAATACTGACGGAAGCTGGACCTTTACCGCTGCTGAAGTGAAGGACCTGTATCTGGTTCGTCCTGACAACTACAGTGGTGATCTGACCTTTACCGTCACTGCAACATCAACCGAAATTGGTGGCTCGACCAGTTCGATTACGCAGTCGTTGTCCATCCATGTCGAAGCGGTTGCCGACACTGCAACCCTGTCTGCGCAGGACAGCGCCGGGACGGAAAATTCGTGGATTTCGTTGAATGTCGAGACCGGCCTGGTCGACACCGACGGGTCGGAAAGCCTGAGCGTCTACATCACCGGCGTGCCGGATGGTGCCACCCTGAACCACGGGACGATGCTGACCAGCGCCGTGACGCTGGAAGATGGCACCACCTTCCCGGCAGGCACCTGGGTTCTGTCCAGCAGCGATGTGAGCGGCCTGCAGGTGTTGCCCGCGACCAATGACTCAGCTGATTTCCAGCTTCAGGTCTATTCGGCAACCACTGAAAGCATGAACGGTGACGTGGCTGTTTCGGGGCCGGCAACCATCAACGTTGATGTCGGTGTGGTTGCCCCGTCCGTCGACGGGACGTCGGTTGCCACCGAAGACAGCTGGTCGCCGCTGACCCTGTCGGCGAGCGTCAATGCGGCTGATGGCAGCGAAAGCATGACCGTCACCCTGACCAACCTGTCGGATGGCGCCATCCTGCGGCAAGCCAGCACCGGCACCATCCTGACCCCGAACGCCGATGGGTCTTATACCATCACCGGGATGCTCGATGACCTGGAAGTCCGTTGGGATTCCAGCAGCCACCTCAACAGCGACGCCAACATCGAATTCGATATCACCGCAACTGTCACGGACGTTGATGTTGGAACATCGCTGGAAACCGACCGCGATACCAACAGCACCACCGTCCACATGGTGGTTGATGTGGTTGCCGTTGCCGACAGTGTGAACCTCGGTGGGCTGACCTCGGCCAGCGACGAAGACACCTCGGTGGCGCTGAATCCGACCATCCAGTTGACCGACACCGACGG
>NZ_FTOA01000013.1 GCF_900156605.1 Insolitispirillum peregrinum
TCCCGGCGTTTTCAGCGTCGTTGCCGTCGCGTCGTCGTCGGTGGAGCAGGTTCTATCCCCCCAGCCGCTAACCGTCAACTCCCTTTTTCAAAAAAAGTGTCATCGAACCGTTTTTTCTCTGCAACAGTTAACTGCCATAGGGATATCGCGCGCGAGGGACTGAACCACCCCGGAGCCATTCCATTAAATCGTTCAACCCCCATGACTGGCCCATATTTTTGCCGCATTCCTGCCGAATAACGCCTTGTCCGTCATGATACGATCTGTTCCAGACTGTTTCAGAAACGGGCAGAACGGAGCAATTCGTCTTGATTTTGATAGAAATTACAGACGAATGGATGGTTGACTTAAAGCAATATGTCTTTCATCCTCCGTCCATCGCACGTTTTTGTAGGGATCACTCGCCGTCATCGTTACCCCGATGATGCTGCGGGAGGCTTTTGGTGCTTGTCTTCGCAAGGGGGAGCAGTCCATACATGGGATACAAGAAACCGCTTCTGTTCGCTGGCTTGGGCATGCTGGCCGGTGCGGCATCCGTAGCCCTGTTGACTGCCTTGATGCCGTCCGGCCCCGAAGAGAGCCTGGCGCAGCAGGCGATGGACTCGATGGAGCTGTCAGCCTCGGCGGTTCATACTCCGTCCTCTTTTGCATCGGTCCCGGCAACGGCGGATAATGCCGTCATCACCAGCCCGCGCAGCGCCAGCCGTCCATCGGCCGTGCCACGGCAACCAGCCAACGGCGTGCAGCTTGCCTCCCTCGGCCCCACCGAGCAGATTCCGGGCCTTCATCAGGAAACCATCAAGGTTCAGCGCGGCGATACCCTGCTGGGCATGCTGGTCGAGGCCGGGGTCAATTCCCAGGAAGCCCACGACTCGATCGCTGCCATGAAGCAGGTCTATAACCCGCGTGACCTGCGGCCAGGCGACGAAATCACCCTGACCTTCCTGTCCGGCCCGCAGGACCGCGAGTTCTATGGATTCTCGCTCGAAGCCGATCCGGTGCGCACCGTTTATACCGCCAAGGAAAACGAGGGCGGTTTTTCGGCCAACGAGCTAAAGGCCAAGCTGTCGGAACAGACCTTCCGCTTTGAAGGCAAGATTCACTCCAGCCTGTTCCTCGCCGCCACCCGTCAGGGCGTTCCGCTGGATGCGCTGCAAGAGCTGATCAAGATCTTTTCCTATGACGTCGACTTCCAGCGCGACATTCAGGACGGCGACAGCTTCCAGATCCTGTTCAAGCAAAAGGCAACGCCGGATGGCCAGCCGGTGGGCGATGCCTACCTGCAATTTGCCTCACTGACCCTGTCCGGCAAGGTGTTTGCCCTCTATCGCTTTGAAGACGCCGATGGCTCGGTTGATTACTACAACGAAAAGGGCCAGAACGTTCGCAAGGCCCTGCTGCGCACCCCGATCAACGGCGCCCGCCTGTCGTCCGGGTTCGGTATGCGCACCCACCCGGTGCTGGGCTATTCCAAAATGCACAAGGGCGTCGACTTTGCCGCCCCCACCGGCACCCCGATCTATGCCGCCGGTGACGCCACGGTCGAAGTGGCCGGGCCGTTCAGCAGCTATGGCAACTATGTCCGCCTGCGCCATACCAGCGACTACGCCACTGCCTATGGCCACATGAATGCCGTTGCCAAGGGCCTGAAGCCCGGCATGCGCGTCCGTCAGGGCGATGTGATCGGCTATGTCGGCAGCACTGGCCGCGCCACCGGCCCCCACCTGCACTATGAAATCCTGAAGGGTGGCTCTCAGGTTAACCCGATCGGTGTCCGCTTCCCCTCTGGCCGGACGCTGGCCGGCAAGGATCTGAAAAACTTCCTCGCCTCGCGCAAAAAGATGGAAGACACCTACGCCGCCCTGCCGGTCAGCAGCCGCAACAATCTGGCGCTCAGTCAGAACAGCGACTCGCAGGACGAACAGGAAAACGTCGAATAAGAAAACCGGGGCAGACACATTCTGCCCCGGTTTTTTTACGTCTCTTTCTTTTGCCGCCCGCGCATCGACCGCCCCAACGACAGCAGGGCCTCTTTCAGGTCGGGGTCGGCAATTCCGGCCACCGTCGCCTGCAAATCCTGCTCTTCCGCCGAGGACAGGAGCCGCATCTCCGGCCCCTTGTTGGCCCGGCGGGGCGGCAGCGGGGCCTGAATGATCTTCATCCGGCTGAGAGCCGCATAATTATAAAAGCGATTCACCCGCTCGATGATCCGGGGGGCTTCGTGTTGCAGCATGGTCGCCGCCGGGCCGCTGCCCACCCGGATGGTCAATTCACCATTGTCGCGCTTGTCGCGGGGAAAGCGCACACTTTCCGGCTGCGACAAAGCCGCCAGTGTCGGCCCGACAATCGCCGCCCAATGGCGCACCAGATCACCTTCGGCCAGACCGCGCTTGCCCAATAGCGGACGGGTTAGTTTGTCGGTGACCGCACCAACCGCTTTCAGGCCGTTACTGGGGCGACGTTCCTGCTGTGACATCCGGGCTGCTCCTGTGGCATGAGAGGGCTTGTGTTTTTGCCGCACCTCGGCCTTGATACCAGCTCAGTTTATACCGGGTCGAAAAACCGATGGAAGCAGATCGTCTCAGCCGCACCTTGCTCGCATGGTACGACGCCGAAGCCCGCCGCCTGCCGTGGCGTTCACCGCCCGGAGTCTACGCCGACCCTTACCATGTCTGGCTGTCGGAAGTGATGCTGCAACAAACCACCGTTGCCGCCGTCATCCCCTATTTCCGCAAGTTTCTCGACCGCTGGCCAACCGTGCTGGACCTTGCCGCCGCAGACTCCGAAGAGGTGATGGCTGCCTGGGCCGGGCTAGGCTACTACGCCCGTGCCCGCAACCTGCTGAAATGCGCCCAGCATGTGGCCAGCGTTCTGGGCGGGCGCTTTCCCGACACCGAAGACGGCCTGCGCAGCCTGCCCGGCATCGGCGATTACACCGCTGCCGCCATTGCCTCGATTGCCTTTGGCCGGGCAACGGTGGTGGTTGATGGCAATGTCGAACGGGTAATGGCCCGGCTGTTTGCCGAACAAGCCCCCCTGCCCGGCGTCAAACCCCGCCTGAAGCAGCGGGCGGCGCAGTTGGCACCGCAGGAACGGTGCGGAGACTATTCTCAGGCGTTGATGGACCTGGGGGCCACCCTGTGCACCCCGCGCAACCCGGCCTGTGGCCTGTGCCCGTGGGTGCGCGACTGTCAGGGCCGCCTGCAGGGCATTGCCGCCGACCTGCCCGCCCGCACCCCCAAGGCCGAAAAGCCGACCCGCCACGGGCTGGCGTTCTGGATTGCCCGCTGGGATGGCTCGATCCTGCTGCGCAAGCGGCCTCCGCACGGTCTACTGGGCGGAATGCTGGAAGTCCCCTCGACTCCATGGCGCGACAGCAGCGAAGGCGGAGCATGGACACTGGACGAGGCCAGCAAACACGCCCCGCTATCCTGTAGCTGGCACCCGGTCCGCGGCACGGTGCGCCACACCTTCACCCACTTTCATCTTGAAATGACAGTGGTGACCGGAATCGCCCGGGGCGGCGAACCACCCGCCAGCCGCTGGGTCAGCCCGGAGTCGCTGGGCGAACAGGCCTTGCCAACCATCATGCGCAAGATTGTCCGCCACGCGATGCTTTAAAGCAGATCCCAAGCAGATGGATACGCCTGCGACGACGTATTTGCTGGAATGCAAGAGCATTGTGCGAAAAGTGGGAATCGATTTTCGCAAAAATAATGCGACAAAACAAAAAGTTAGAGCAGCGTGCCTGCGTCCGGTCACAGTACACGACAGTAGGAAAACAAGGACGTGGAGCGCTGCTCCACACCTCGCTGGGGCCTGGAGGCCCCAGGCCCCATTAATTTGATATTGAAAGAAAAAATGGGGGTTTGGAGGCATCGCACCCAAACGAGCATGGGCGGTAGCCCACTTTTGTTTCCCTGCTGTCGTGTACTGTGGCGTCCGATTTAACGCACGCTGCTCTAAGGCCCCGACGAGGTGTGGAGCAGCCCTCCCTGCCCTAAGATTCGGCAGGAGCAGGGGCCACCAGACGCGGGGCCGCCATCAGCAGGATGACCGCCACCACGGCCACCAGCGCCATCATGCCGCCATTCAGCCAGCTCCAGCCGCCTCCGGCCACCGCCACTGCGGCAGCCAGCGAGGCGACCGCCGCCGAGGCGCTGGAGGTCAGCTCCATCAGTCCCTGCGCCGCCGGGCGTTCCTGCGAATCATGCCCCCGCCCGAGCAAGGTCGTCCCGGCCACCAGCATCACGTTCCACCCCGCCCCCAGCAGCAGCGAACTGACCGCAAAGGCCTCCAGCGAGCCATTGATCAGGGCGACTCCGCCACTGACCAACAACAACACCGCTCCCAGCAGCAGAATCTTTTGCGACCCCAGCCGGTCCACCAGCCAGCCACTGACCAGCGCCGGAAGAAACATACCAAGAACATGGCCCTGTACCACCCACGAGGCTTCGCCGGTGGAGTGACCACAGACCACCATTGAGACCGGGGTGGCATTCATCACCAGAATCATCATCCCGTGACCACAGGCCGTCGCCAGCACCGCCGCCCGGATGGCGGGCCGTTGCAGCAACACCCTCATCATCGCCAGCGAGACATCGGGCCGGGGCTGGGCGACTCCACGCGGCAAACCGGCCAGCACCACCATCGCCGCCACAGCCAACACCGACAGCATCAGATAGGCCCCGATAAACGGCACTGGCAGAATTTCCCGACTGAGCGAGGCCAGCACCGGCCCGACCACCGCCGCCGCAATGCCCCCGGCCAGCACCAGCGAGGCCGCCCGCCCCTTGCCTTCGGGCGGAGCCGACTCCAGCGCGGCATAGCGATAACTCATCGCCGTTCCCTGATACACACCAAGGAACATCGATCCGAGACAGAACAGCGCAAAGCTCGACATCTGCACCCCGGCGGCATAGCTCAGCCCGCCCATCACTCCACTGGCCGCCCCGGCGATGAACACCGCCCGCCGCCCGTGCTGCGCCATCTGCCGCGCCAGAGTGGGGGCCAACACCATATAGGTCAGCACCAGCAGCGCCAGCGGTAACGACGCCAGCCAGACCGCCGGGGCCAACTGCCGCCCGACCACCAGCGTCAGGGTGATTCCAACAATGGAGCAGGACCAATAGAGAGCCTGCGCCACCGCAAGCCGCAGCAGCGGCGGTGACGTGAGAAACGACATCGCGATATCCTCGCCCGAAGATGAAAAGAAGACAGAAGGCTAGAGCCGTGAGCCCTGGATGTGACTCCACGGCACACGACAGTTGGCGGAATCAGTGCGGGCTACCGCCCGAACCCATTTGGTGGCGATGCCCCCAAACCCCCATTTTTCTTTAAAAATCAAATCAATGGGGTCCGGGGCCTCAAGGCCCCGGCGAGGTGTGGAGCAGCGCTCCATAATCTTTTGTGTACTGTGATGTGACTCATGCTCACTGCTCTAGCCCGCGCGGGACAACCCGAAGCGGGCGGCATAGTCCTGTGGACTGACCCCAAGATGACGGTGGAACGCCCGCCGCAGGGTCTCCGGGTGGCCAAAGCCGCAACAGCGGGCCACCATCGCCAGCGAGCTGGTCCCGCTCTGGACCATCTGGCGTGCCGCCTCGACCCGCAGCCGTTCAAGATAGCGCCCCGGCGACTCGCCCACCTGCTGGGCAAACACCCGCGAGAAGGTGCGCGGGGTCATCCCGGCCTGTTCCGCCATCTGTTCCAGCGTCAGGGATTGCCCCAGCACCGACGGCAACCATTCCAGCAACCCGGCCAATCGAGGAGCCCGTTCAAGGTCCGGGGCCAGAAAGGCCGAACACTGCGCCTGTCCGCCGGGACGACGCAGGAACATCACCAGCCGCCGCGCCACCGCCAGCGCCATCGACGGCCCCAAGTCGTCTTCGATCAGCGCCAGTGCCAGATCAATACCGGCGGTGATGCCCGCCGAGGTAAAGACATGAGCATCATCCTCGGCACCGTGACCATAAGTGTGCAGGCGGTCACTCTGCACCCGGATCGCCGGATAGCGGCTGGCAAGCTCGCTGGCCCGTGACCAGTGCGTCGTTGCTGGACGGCCATCAAGCACACCGGCTTCGGCGAGGGCAAAGGCTCCGCTGCACACTGACCCCAAGCGCGGTACCCGGCGTTCCTGCTGCCGCAACCAGTCAAGGAATCCTGCCGTCAGCACCGCCTGATCAATCCCCGGACCACCGACCACCAGCACCGTATCGCAGCCATCGGCCAGCGCCGGGTCATCAAAAGCATAATCCACCAGCACCCGCAGCCCTGCCGAGGTGGTGACGGCGCCGTCCTGCATTCCTGCGGTCAACAGGCGGTAATGGGCTGGCTGCCCTCGCCGGGCCAGTTCTTCGTTGGCGATGGTAAAGGCCTGCATCGGCCCGGCCAGATCCAGAATCACTGCCTGCGCATACAGAACAAAGACGATTGTGCGTTCCGTGATCATCCTCAGCCCTCGCCTTGCCACCTCGTGCTGTCGGCAGCAGGATCGCAAGATCATCTGCTGGCGACAATGACAATCACCCCACGGATTTCGCCACGGATGGTTCTTTCTCCTCAGGATGACCGCGAAATGGTCATGGAATGACCTTATTCTGCCCCGGAATTGCCCTATCGCGCCGGTAGGATATTTCTTATCACGAGGTTGCAGAAAAGGAGGGTCCGATGCTGTCCTCGGCACCACCATTCCTGAAGCATCTTGGCTACAGCACTGTTCTTGCCGTCGTTCTGGCGGCCCAGCCGTTTACCGTTGTCGTCTCGGCCCAGCCCGCCGCACCGGTTCAGCACGGCGTCCCGCTCAACAGCCTGAATGCCACCGACCTGCCGGAAGAAATCGAGGACCTGCCGGTCCGCACCACCCACGGCATTCTGGTCGGTCACGTCAGCGACGTTCGCATGGACCCCAGGTCCACGCAGTTCCGGGTTCAGGCGGTTCAGATCACCGCCGACGATGTCAGCACTGCCGCGCCGCTGTCGTGGTGGGTTGACGCCCAGCGTATCAGCATCACCCCTGATGCGATCATTCTTGCTTCGCCCGGCGACCAGCAAGCCAGTGCGGTTTCCCGGTAAACGTCCGTTGGAAACAGCTACCGCGAAGCACGACATCCACCACAGGAGAGTCTGATCATGGTCTTTCACCGCTCCCCCCGCCGCACGATCCTGCCGTTTGCCCCGCGCACGGTTGCCCTGGCCTGCGTCATTGGCCTCGGCTCCCTCAGTCCGGCTTTCGCTCAGGGCATGAACGATGACGATGCCCCTGAAATCTCGCTGCAGGCACCGCCGCCCGCACCCTCACTTGATGGCAGTGTGATTGGCAAGCCGGTGTTCAGTCAGGATGGACAGGAAGTCGGCACCGTCCGTGATGTGGTGATGGTCGATGGCCGCGCCCGCGTGCTGAATATCGGCCATGGCGGCTTTTACGGCTTTGGCGAAAAGAACGCCGAGATTGATGTCAGCCGCGTTTCTGCCGGGTCCGATGCCATCGTGGTTCAGATGAATGCCGATCAGGTGGCCAGTCTGCCCGATGTCGGCGAGCCGGTCGCGGCGGAGTAACCTGTTCCCCCGCTGTCGGTCAAACAAAACGGCCCCCGCCAACAGGCAGGGGCCGTTCTTTTGTTAACCCTCAGTCTGCTTCACCGGGAAGCAAACGGAGTCCCTTACTTCAGCGATGCACAGAAACGCTGAATGCGGGTGCAGGCTTCGGTCAGGACGTCCGCCGAGGTGGCATAGGAGATGCGGAAGTACGGCGACAGGCCAAAGGCCGCGCCCTGCACCACCGCCACGCCTTCGGCTTCCAGCAGGTAGGTGGCGAAATCGCTGTCGCTTTCGATGGTCTTGCCGTCAGCGGTGGTCTTGCCGATCGCGCCCGCGCAGGACGGATAGACATAGAACGCGCCTTCGGGGGTCAGGCAGCTCAGACCTTCGGCTTCGTTCAGCATCTTGACCACCAGATCACGACGCTCCTGGAACGCCTTGCGCCACGCCGGGAAGAAGTCCATCGGCTCGGACAGGGCGGCAGCGGCGGCGGCCTGCGACACCGACGCGGTGTGGGTCGACGACTGCGACTGGATGACGTTGATCGCCTTGATCACCGGCAGCGGGCCAGCGGCATAGCCGACGCGCCAGCCGGTCATGGCGAACGACTTCGACACACCGTTCATGGTCAGGGTGCGGTCGTACAGCTTCGGTTCTACCTGGGCGATGGTGGCGAACTTGAAGTCGTCGTAGACCAGATGTTCATACATGTCATCGGTCATGATCCAGACATGCGGGTGCTTCAGCAGCACATCGGCCAGAGCCTTGAGGTCCGCCGCCGAATAGGCCGCACCGGTCGGGTTCGACGGGCTGTTCAGCACCAGCCACTTGGTCTTCGGGGTGATCGCGGCGTCCAGCTGCTCGGCAGTCAGCTTGAAGTTGTTGGCTTCGGTGCATTCGACGAACACCGGCACGCCACCAGCCAGCAGGGTGATGTCGGGGTATGACACCCAGTACGGGGCCGGGATGATCACTTCGTCGCCAGCGTCAACGGTCGCCATGATGGCGTTATAGATCACCTGCTTGCCACCGCAGCCGACCGTCACCTGATCGGGGGTATAGTCCAGGTCGTTTTCCCGCTTGAACTTTGCGCAGATCGCCTTGCGCAGGGTCAGAGTCCCCGCAACCGCAGTGTACTTGGTTTCGCCCCGGTCCAGAGCCGCCTTGGCAGCCGCCTTGATGTGGTCGGGAGTGTCGAAATCCGGTTCACCAGCGCCCAGACCGATCACGTCACGGCCAGCGGCCTTCAGTTCAGCAGCCTTCTGGGTGACCGCAATGGTCGGAGAGGGCTTAATCGCGGACAGGCGTTGAGCAAGAATAGACATGGGATTACCCCTTGCGAGTGCCATGGATGGGGAACAGAAAACTGCCGCACCCTACCCCCGCCGGGCGTTGACCGCAAGGGGACAATGGCAGGGATGGCGGCATTGATGGTGGCATTGGCAGGGCTTTCACCTCCCGCAGAATGGGGGTGATCTTCCTGTGGAAAAACAGCCGCAGGCCCCCGATACTTCCTGTCATGCAACCTCTACATTTTCCGGCTCGCTTTCTGGCAGAGCCGCCATCACCACAGACGGGGTACAATGGGCAGCGGCTGTTCTTTTCCGGCAACCTCCGATCCGCAGCAAGGTGAACAGCCTTTCGCGACCTTGCGCTTTGATGCCTTGTGCCGCACGATCCGCGCCGTGCTGAACGTCGCTTTGGTGGTGATCCATCTGGACCCCACCAACGAATGGGGGACGCCATGCATCTGGCACGACACCGCGCCAGAGCAGACTCCGCCCCCCTGGCAGGATCTCCGACTGCCCGCCGGGAGCCAGCCCACCCTGTTGCTGAATGATGCCCACGCCCACCCTGACCTCGGGCTCCCCCCCTGGGTACGTTTTTATGCCAGCCTGCCGATCGGGCCGGACGGAGCAGGGCGGGTGACGGTCATCGACAGCCACCCCCAGCCGATCACCGCCAGCCTGCGACAGAGGCTGGATGATTGCGGTGCCATTGCCGATCAGTGCTTGCGCCTGCACACGGCCGCCAGGGATGCCGAAGAACAGGAAGCCGAATTCCGCCTGCTGACGGAGACCTCGACCGATACGATCGTCCGCGGAACGCTTGATGGCGTGCGCCTGTACATTTCACCGTCGGTGCGCACCTTGCTGGGATATGAGCCGGATGAGTTGATCGGCCAGCGCGCCATTACCCTCACCCACCCTGACGATGTTCCGGCCTTTGCCGCCCTGATGCAGAAGGTGCGGAATGGTACCCTTGAGGTCGGTATCAGCGAACAGCGCCAGCGCCACAAGAACGGCTCATGGGTATGGCTGGAAGCCTTTGTCCGCCTGACCCATGACCGCCACAGCGGTTTGCCCAATGGCTATGTCTCGTCCGTCCGTGGAGTCGACCACCGGAAAAGGGTTGAAGCCCACCTCACGCAACTGGCCTCCCACGATCCATTGACCGGTCTGCCCAACCGCAGCCTGTTCCGGCAACAGTTGCAGGACACGCTTGCCACCGGACACGGGGCAGAGGTGATGGTCTTTTATATGGACCTCGACCGGTTCAAGCAGGTCAACGACACGCTCGGCCATCAAAGCGGCGACAGCGTCCTGCGCGAGGTCGCCCACCGCTTGCGCGCCATCCTGCGCCCCACCGACTGCATCGCCCGCCTGGGTGGCGACGAATTCACCGCCCTGCTGGTCGCCGACCGTCTGCACGCCAGCGACCTGGCCGCCCGACTGGTGGCCACCATCGCCGCCCCGATCCCCTGCGGCGGCACGCAGGCCCACATCGGCCTGAGCATCGGCATTGCCTGCTTTCCAGACCATGGCCGGTCAGCCGAAGCCCTGCTCGTTGCCGCAGATCAGGCCCTGTATCGCGCCAAAGCCGCGGGCCGGAACGGCTTTTGCTTTTTCACCCCGGATCAGGAGAATGGCGGACAGGCCTGACCCGACGACCGTCTTACCGTGGCAACCGCCTGCCCCGCAGCAGCAGGTCCACCTGCTCCTGCGTCAGCCCGTCGCTGGTGGGCGGGACATGCGCCGACAGTTCATCGCCCGGACTGGCTTTCTCGCGCAGATAGCGCAGCAGACGCCCGACTTTGGTCAACCGCTGCCCGGCCAGATCCTGAAAGGCACAGGCTTCGAGGATACCTTCCAGACGGGCGTGCGTGACCCGGTCCGGGGCCGAGGCCAGCAGCAGCTCGACCAGCCCCAGAATGCGATTCACCGCCAGTTCCTGTTCATGGGCAACAACGTCGAGGTGGTGAATGGCCGCCACCAGCGCCGCATCGACTGGAGGCTGAGAGGGGGAGGAAGACGATGGTGGCACGATCTGATACCCATACCGAAGGTATGGATAGTGTCGGTCGAACACACGTTTCGCGCAATTTAAAACCTGCGCGGCAGAGCACGGGTGATGCACAAAAACAAAAACGGGCCGGAAAACTCCCGGCCCGCCGAAGACACGGATCCACCCCCGGGACCGGGGACATCACCGCCATCGCAAGTCCTAACGGAACCAGATGGTTCCGGCAGTTTATTTCGGAGACATCACCATGGTCATCTGACGTCCCTCCATCTTGGGGAACTGCTCGACCTTGGTAATATCAGCGAAATCTTCACGCACACGGTTGAGCACATCCATGCCCAACTCCTGGTGCGCAAGTTCGCGACCACGGAAGCGCAGAGTGACCTTGACCTTGTTGCCTTCTTCGATGAAGCGGCGCAGGGAGCGCATCTTCACTTCGTAGTCGTTGTCGTCAATATTCGGCCGCAGCTTGATCTCTTTGATTTCGATGACCTTCTGCTTTTTCTTTTGCTCGGCCTTCCGTTTCTGCGACTCGTACTTGAACTTGCCAAAGTCGAGAATCTTGCACACCGGAGGTTCGGCGTTCGGCGAGATTTCCACCAGGTCAAGCCCGGCCGACTCGGCCATTTCAATGGCTTCACGGATATGGACGACCCCGACCTGTTCCCCTTCGGCATCGATCAGGCGGACGGTCTGGGACTTGATGGCATCGTTGACGCGCGGTCCATCTTTGGACGGCGGCGCCGTCATCGGCGGTCTAGCTATGTAAAAATCTCCCTTAGCCAGAGTTATGCTCAAAAGCCCACCCCGAAGGCTCAGGCTGAGCACCGGACCGACCCCCAGGGAAACCCCTCTCTTTCGGCGGTGACACAGCCCTCGGGATGATGATGGCGGGACAGGTCAAAGACCTGATTGCTTCCCGCACCACCGAGCGGCGGCAGTGGACTCTTATCCTTTGTGGCGCTGTCCCCGGAAACGGGCAAAGCCCGTCCCGGAGCAGAACCGGTATCAAGTCGCCGGCGGGGTTAGCACCCCGGCATGGCGGCTTCTGCTTGGAGTGTATCCAGCGCCGTTCCCAGCGCAAGGATTTCTTGGGCCTTTTCGCTGCCCAGACGGCGCAGGGCAACGGTTTTTTCTTCCGCTTCGCGCTTGCCGACCACGGCAATCACCGGCACCTTGGCCAGCGAGTGCTCACGGACCTTGTAATTGATCTTTTCGTTGCGGGTATCAACCTCGACCTTCAGGCCGCGCGCCCGCATCGCTGCGGCAACCTCTTCGGCGTACTCGTTGCCGTCGCTGGTGATCGTGGCCACCACCACCTGGGTCGGGGCCAACCACAGCGGGAACTTTCCGGCGTAGTTTTCGATCAGCATGCCGATGAAGCGTTCGAACGACCCGAGGATCGCCCGGTGCAGCATCACCGGACGGTGACGGTTGCCGTCTTCGCCGACGTATTCGGCATCCAGACGCTCGGGCAGCACAAAGTCCACCTGCAGCGTCCCGCACTGCCAGTCACGCCCAATGGCATCGCGCAGAACGAATTCCAGCTTCGGGCCATAGAAAGCCCCTTCGCCGGGGTTCAGGGTCCAGGCCAGACCGGCGGCGTCGGTGGCGTCCTTCAGGGCGGCTTCGGCCTTGTCCCAGGTGGCATCGGTCCCGGCGCGCTTTTCCGGCCGGTCGGAGAACTTCACCCGGACTTCGGTAAAGCCAAGGTCCTTGTAGACGCTTTGCAGCAGGTCACAGAAGGCCTTGGTTTCGGTGATGATCTGGTCTTCGGTACAGAAGATGTGCGCATCGTCCTGGGTAAAGGCCCGCACGCGCATCAGGCCGTGCAGACTGCCCGACGGCTCGTTGCGGTGACAGGCGCCGAACTCGGCCATGCGCAGCGGCAGGTCACGATAGGACTTGATGCCCTGATTGAAGATCTGCACGTGGCACGGGCAGTTCATCGGCTTGATGGCGAGGGTTTTTTCTTCCGCCTCGCTGATGAACATCCCTTCGCGGAACTTTTCCCAGTGGCCCGAATGCTCCCACAGCACACGATCGACCATCTGCGGCGTATTCACTTCCACATAGCCCGCCGCATCCAGCCGGTTGCGCATGTAGGTCTGCAGCGCCCGGTACAGACGCCAGCCTTTCGGGTGCCAGAACACCGCGCCTTGCGCCACGTCCTGCAGGTGGAACAGGCCCATTTCGCGGCCCAGCTTGCGATGGTCGCGCTTTTCGGCTTCCTCCAGCATGTGGAGGTAGTCCTTCAGCTGCTTTTCGGTCGCCCAGGCGGTGCCATAGATACGCTGCAGCATCTCGTTGCGCGAATCACCGCGCCAATAGGCTCCGGCGACCTTCATCAGCTTGAAATGCTTGCCCATCTTGCCGGTGGACGGCAGGTGCGGCCCACGGCACAGGTCTTTCCACTTGCCCTGGCGGTAGACGGTGATGGTCTGCCCGGCCGGGATCGCTTCGATCAGCTCGGCCTTGTACTTTTCACCGATCTCGAGGAAATGGGCGATGGCGGCGTCGCGGTCCCATTCTTCGCGGATGATCTGTTCGTTGCGGTCAACGATTTCGCGCATCTTCGCTTCGATCTGTTCCAGATCTTCGGTCGAAAAGGGCGTGTCGCGCGCAAAGTCGTAATAAAAGCCGTTTTCAATCGCCGGACCGATGGTCACCTGCGTGCCCGGATACAACTCCTGTACCGCTTCGGCCATCACATGGGCGGCGTCGTGGCGGATCAGCTCCAGCGCCGCGTCGTCCTTGACCGTCACCACCGACAGCGCAGCGTCGCTGTCAATTGTCCGGCCCAGATCCCACATGTCACCGTTGACGAACACCGCCAACGCCGCCTTGGCAAGGCTGGGGGCAATATCCGCAGCCACCGACGCGCCGGTAACCGGGCCTTCGTAGTGGCGAACGCTGCCGTCCGGCAGGGTAATGGCAACCATTGTTATAATCTCTTTTCCTGACACCCGATGGCGCACGATAGCGCGCCCGGGCGATGTTGCAAGCAGTTCGGCGGGTCCCGCCTGACTCATGAAAGGGAACGTCACATGCAGCGGAGCACCGCCAGCGGCGAGCAAAGGCTCAAGCCGAGGATCAGCACTCCGTGCCCATAGTTCGTGTCACCGCCGTCGCCAAAGCAACGCGGATCATCACACAACCGATGGATAACGAACCAGAGACCACGGAACTCGTCCTGACCAGAAACAACAGACGGATCAAGAAAAATACTCTTGATCCGTCTGTTTATAGCATCCATGCGCCCAAAAGGCCAGAATTTGTCCTGCCATCAGGCGCGCAAGGCCGTCATGACGCCACCGCAGCCATTACCTGCGCCGGGGTCAGGTCGGTTGCCAGCGAGGCCACCCGCAGGAACTGCACCTGCTCACCACGCTGGCCGCACAGCGCCGGGTCGGACGCCTGGGAGTACAGCACCACACAGCGGCAGCCACAGCCCGCCGCCAGATGCATCGGCCCGGTATCATTGCCAATCGCCACCTGCGCCCGCCGGGCCAATGCCGCCAGATCGGCAATGCCGGTTTTCCCGATCAGGGACACCGCCTGCGGACAGGCCGCCTGCACCGCATCGGCGGCGTCCTGTTCACTGGCTGTCCCGACCACCACCGGCGTCACCCCTTGCGCGGCCAGCAATACCGCCAGTTCGGCATAGCCCGCCGCTGGCCAGCGCTTGTCCGGGCGGTGGGGTGCCCCACCGGGGACCAGCAAAGCAAAGGGCTCAGACAGGGCAAAGGCCGTGATCTCGGCATCCAGCCACGACAGATCGGGTCGGCTGAGCGGCTCGATGCCCGCATCGCGCAACTGCTCGGCCTGACGCTCGATGGTGTGCATCCCGTCCCGCTGCGGATTGCGGTGCGGATGGGAACAGCCACGGGCAATCCCCGACCACTCCACCGCCTTTGGCCCGCCCAGCAAGCGCAGATAGCCGGAAGAACGATCCGAGGTTTGCAGGTCATAGACCCGCTCGAACTGACCGCTGCGCAACAGCCGCCGCAAGGCCCGCATCTTGCCGACCTGCCACAATTTGGGCCGCTCGTCGATCCACACCTCGTCAAACCACGGGCTGCGGCGCGCCAGATCGGCAAACAGGCGGGTGGTCAACAAGGTGATCCTCGCCTGCGGGTGAGCCGCCCGAATGGCGGCAAACGGCCCGAACGCCTGCACGAAATCGCCCAGCGCCGACAGCTTGATCACCAGAATGCGCGCCGGGTCACTCATCGGGTCAGGACTTCACGATACACATCAAGGGTTTTCGCACACATCGCCTCGGTGGAAAAATGCCGCCGGACATGGGCCATTTCCCGCTGGGCCAGCGCCTCGCGCTGCTGCGGGGTCAGGGTCAGGGCTTCGCGCAGCATGGTCGCCAGCGAGCCGGGATGCATCGCCCCGAACAGCCAGCCGGTCTGGTGATGCTGGACGATTTCCGGCGAGCCACCATGGTCCGGCGCCACCACCGGCCGCCCCATCGCCTGCGCTTCCGCCGGAACGCGGCCAAAGGCTTCGGGGTCAGTCGAGGCGCAAACCACCACATCGGCCAGCATGTAGGCCGCGGGCATGTCGTGGCAATCGTCGGCCACCTGCACCCGGTCCCGCAGACCGGCGGCCTCAATGGCGTCGTCCACTTCCTGCCGATAGGCCGTCCGCCCCTGATCAGACCCAACCAGTACACAGCGGAACCGCAGGTCTTTCAGGCGCTTCAGGGCCTCGATCAGCAGCAGTTGTCCCTTCCAGCGGGTCAGCCGTCCGGGCAGCATGATCACCGGCTCGTCATCGGCCAGCCGCCAGCGCTGTGACAACTGGATCATCCGTTCGGCGCTGACCTTGTCGGGGTCAAAGCGGCTGAAGTCCACCCCCCGGTGGATCACCCGGATCTTGTTGTCATCCACACCATAGGTGCTGATCATGTGCCCACGGATGAATTCGGAAATGGCGATCACCCGGTCGCCTTCGGTCATCACCGCGTTATAGCGGCGCTTGATTGCAAACGGCCCTAAATTATAGGTGCCGTGGAACGTCGTGACAAAAGGGACTCCCGTGGTTCGGGCCGCCTGCAGTGCACTCCATGCCGGAGCGCGCGAGCGGGCATGAATCAACGAGACGCCCCGTTCCCTGACCAGTCGCGCCAGGGCATCGCCATTGCGGCGGATTTTCAGCGGGTTTTTGGTCGCCAGCGGCATCGTCACGTGCTCGGCACCGATACGGTCAAGCTCCCGCACCATCCGCCCGCCCTCACTGGCCACCACCGCCCGCCATCCGGCCTGAACCAGGGCTTGGGCGATCTCGATGGTGCCACGCTCAACGCCACCGGTTTCAAGCCGGGGCAGCACCTGCAAAATGGTCGGTGGCTGCCCGCCGGCATCGGTGGGGGCAGGGGTTGGGACGGACGATGCTTCGGTGTTAAGATACGGGTTCACAATCATTATTCTTTCAAATCAGCAGAGCGGTCGAATAGCCAAATGACACCCGATACTCTCGCCGAAAACCGGCCCCGGATACTATCACGGCCTGACGGTTCGTCCATTGCCTATCACCAGAGCCCCGGCGACGGAGTCGGGGTGGTTTTCCTGCATGGCCTGAAGTCAGACATGAACGGTGGCAAGGCCCTGTACGTTGAACAGTGGTGCCACCAACACAATCGCCCGTTTCTCCGCTTTGACCAGTTGGGCCATGGTCAGAGTTCGGGGCAATTCATCGACGGAACCATCGGACGCTGGGCCGAAGACACCGTCGCTGTTTTAGACAGCCTGTGCGATGGCCCGCAAGTCCTGATTGGCTCGTCGATGGGTGGTTGGGTGATGTTGCTGGCCGCCCTGGCCCGCCCGGAAAAGGTCGTCGGCCTGTTGGGCATTGCTCCGGCACCGGATTTTACCGATGACCTGACACGTTCGCAGATCAGCCCTGAACAGTGGGAAGCCCTGCAACGGGACGGAATTTGCTATTTTAACAGCGATTATTCCTGTGACCCTTACCCGCTGACCAAAGCCCTGTTCGATGACGGACACGCCAATTCCCTGCTGCACAGCCCGATTCCCTATCACGGCCCGGTGCGTATCCTGCATGGACAACAGGACGACTCGGTGCCTTGGGAACGCTCGCTGACCCTGGCCCGCCAGCTGGTCAGCGATGATGTTCTGTGTACCTTCATCAAACGTGGCGACCACCGGCTGTCCGAGCCGGAAGACCTGGAACGCATGACGCGCACGCTTGATGAACTGCTGGCGCGCGTCGGTCCGACATAACCGACCCGGTAGAACCGAAAGGACTGCAGACAGCATGTATGATGGACAACACGACCTGCCAATCGACGAGTTCACCGCCGAATTTTACTGGCTGTCCAACTTCTCGCCAGCCCCGATCGACTATGAGGGCGAGCTGTACATGACTGTCGAAAATGCCTTTCAGGCCGCCAAGACCAGCGATCACCGCGCCCGCGCCCTGATCCGCGATTGCGGCCCGGACGAGGCCAAGATGCGCGGCCTGCATGTGCCGCTGCGCCCGGACTGGGAACAGTGCCGGGTGGCAGTGATGGAAGATTTGCTCGACGCCAAATTCGCCATCCCCGCCCTGCGGCGGCGCCTGATCGCCACTGGCGACCGGCCCATCATCAACCGCAACGTCTTTGGCGATACCTTTTGGGGTCTGTGCCGGGATCAGGGACGCAATGAACTGGGCGAAGCGATCATGCGGGTTCGCAACCGGATACAGGCCCGGTAAACCGGCCCTCAGGCCACCGATACAAAAAAGGGCGCCTTCCACACGGAAGACGCCCTTTTTTCATTCATCCGAGAGGATTAGCCCTCGGCAGCCCGGCGACGCTGGCCACCCCAGCCACCGCCCTTGCCGATGCTGTCCTTTTGGTTGGAGCGCGGCTTGCGGTTGGAATTGGCGGCCGGACGGTCACCGTGACGGGCATCCGCCCGCGGACCATCCTGACGGCTGTGCTTGCGCTCGCCCTGCGGACGGTCGGCACGCGGGCGATCAGCCTGGAAACGCTCACCCTGCGCGCGGTCATGGCGCGGACGGTCACCATGGGGCCGGTCGCCCTGCGAACGATCCGCCTGGAAACGGTCACCATTCGGGCGCTCGCCCTGCGGACGATCACTATAGGGGCGGTCGCCCTGCGGGCGGTCACTATAAGGGCGGTCGCCCTGCGGGCGACGGGGCCGATCACCCCGTTCGACGAACGGCCGGCCTTCTTCGCCATTGGCAGCCACCGGACGGCCCTTGAAGCCACCCCGGAAGCCCCGGCCCTGACCCGAACGGTCACCGCCGCGCTCGCCACCCCGTTCGCCGCCCCGTTCACCACGGAAGCCCCGACCGCTGTCCTGACGCTCTTCGCCCTGATCACGACCAAAGCCACCCCGGCCCCCGGTCGCACCACCGCGCTTCGGACGCGGGGCCGGACGCTTGGACTGGTGCAGGTCACAGGTCTGTTCGCAATGCCACGGATGGTCGCCCACCACCGGCACCTGCTGACGGATCGACTTTTCGATGTCGCGCAGGTAGGCCACTTCTTCCAGTTCGCACAGGGAGATGGCGGTGCCGTCGGCACCAGCACGCGCGGTGCGGCCAATGCGGTGGACGTAGCTTTCCGGCTCGTTCGGCAGTTCGTAGTTGATGACGTGGGTCAGACCCTCGACGTCAATGCCACGAGCGGCAATGTCGGTGGCGACCAGCGCCCGCAGCTTGCCTTCACGGAAGGCGTTCAGCGCCTGCTGACGGGCCCCCTGGCTCTTGTTGCCATGGATGGCAGCAGCGGAAACGCCTTCCTTGTCCAGCTGTTCGGCCAGACGGTTGGCGCCGTGCTTGGTACGGGTGAAGATCAGCGCCCGCTCGATGCCGTTGACGGCCAGCAGGTGTTCCAGCACCGCCCGCTTGTCAGCGCGGTTGACGAACAGCACCGACTGGTTGATGCGCTCGGCAGTGGTCGATTCCGGGGTCACTTCCACCCGCTGCGGGTTATGCAGGATCGACTGGGCCAGCGAGGCGATCTGGTCGGGCATGGTGGCCGAGAACATCACCGTCTGCCGCTTCGCCGGCAGGTGGCTGACGATCTTGCGCACGTCCTGAATGAAGCCCATCGCCAGCATGCGGTCGGCTTCGTCGAGCACGAAACGCTCAACGGTATCCAGACGCACATGGCCCTGATTGATCAGGTCGAGCAGACGGCCCGGCGTTGCCACCAGCACATCCACCCCGCGCGACATGGCATACACCTGCGGGTTCTGCCCGACGCCACCAAAAATCACCGCCCGCTTGAAGCGCAACTGGCGACCATAGGCGGCAAAGCTGTCTGCCACCTGTACGGCCAGTTCACGGGTCGGGGTCAGCACCAGCACCCGGCAGCTGCGCGCCCGCGCACCCTGCTTGACCGCCTGCAAGTGGTGCAGCAGCGGCAGCGCAAAGGCTGCCGTCTTGCCGGTCCCGGTCTGGGCGATACCCAGCACGTCCTTGCCGTTCATCAGGGGGGGAATCGCGCCAGCCTGGATCGGGGTCGGCTGCTGGTAGCCCTCGGCATCGAGCGCCTGAACGAGCGGCTCGGCCAAGCCGAGGTCATGGAAAGACGTCATGAAGTCTCTTTCAATAAAAAAAAACGTGGCCCGCGCCCCGTTCTGCTCTTTCAGAACGGACTTGTCGGTACCAACTGCACCCGTCGAGCGCGCGGCCACGGGATCTGATAGGGGGAACCGGGCAAAAAGGACGAGGGGTCACCCCTCTGCGCGCTGTCGCTGGCCCGTATAGGGTTGAAGGTGTATGCCTCGGCAGGGGGAATGTCAAAGGAAACTTCGACATGCCCCCAAACGGCAGACAAACAAAAGCCGCCACCCGACCGGGCGACGGCTTTTGTCATTCAAACGTCTAAAACACCTTACGCGCGGGCTTCCAGCGCCTTCAGCAGGGCGTCGCCCATACCCGAGGTGCCAACCAGCGTCGCACCTGCCTGCATGATGTCGCCGGTACGGATGCCCTGGTTCAGCACGTCCTGCACGGCGTTGTCCAGCATGTCGGCCACGTCGAGCATGCCGAACGAATAGCGCAGCATCATCGAGTAGGACAGGATGCAGGCCAGCGGGTTGGCCTTGCCCTGACCGGCGATGTCCGGGGCCGAGCCATGGACCGGCTCGTACATCGCCCGGCGCTTGCCGCCGCCGATGTCGGCACCGATCGAGGCTGACGGCAGCATGCCCAGCGAACCGGTCAGCATGGCGGCGCAATCAGACAGCAGGTCGCCGAACAGGTTGTCGGTGACGATCACGTCAAACTGCTTGGGATTGCGGACCAGCTGCATGGCACAGTTGTCGGCATACATGTGCTCGAGGGCGATATCGCCATACTTGGCATCGCGCAGCTTCTGGACTTCTTCGCGCCACAGCAGGCCCGATTCCATCACGTTGGCCTTTTCGACGCTGTGGACCTTTTTGCCACGCTTGTAGGCGAGGTCAAAGGCCACTTCGGCGATGCGGACGATTTCCGAGGTGGTGTAGACCTGCGTATTCAGGCCCTGACGCTCGCCGTTTTCCAGCGTGGTGATGCCGCGCGGCTGGCCGAAGTACACGCCACCGGTCAGTTCGCGGACGATCATGATGTCCAGGCCCTTGACGATGTCGAGCTTCAGCGACGACGCTTCGGCCAGGGCATCGAACACCAGCGCCGGGCGCAGGTTGGCGAACAGTTCCATTTCCTTGCGCAGACGCAGCAGGCCGCGTTCCGGCTTCACCGAGAAATCGAGGCTGTCCCACTTCGGGCCACCGACGGCACCCAGCAGAACGGCATCGGCATCCATCGCTTCGGCCATCGTTTCGTCGGCCAGCGGCACGCCGTGCACGTCATAGGCCGAGCCCCCCACCAGACCTTCGGAGACGGCGAAGTCGGTCAGGCCCCGGGCGTTCATCCACGAAATGATGCGTTTGACTTCGGTCATCACTTCGGGGCCGATGCCGTCACCGGCCAGGATGAGGATCTTTTTGCTCATGAGTGGGATTCCCCTGCTGAAATGCATGGATCAAAAGGTGGCGCGGATATTACGAGCGTGTGGCAGTCCCGGCAATGTCCGAGTGCATGCCTCCCTCGTCTTTCGGGGAGGAAAATGCCGGACTCTTTTGCGAATGCACAAATAGTGTGCATATGCGAAGGCTGTCTAATTTCTGTGCTCAAATGTCAAACGGCTTTTGCCTGCCTACTGTCATAGTCCAGCGAGGGTGCTTTCCTCCATCCGACTTTCGACGCAGTCACACAGTCCCTTGCAGTCACATAAGGACGCCGCGCCATGGCCTATTCAGCCCGACTGGGAACCGAACGCCATACCTTCGCCGACCTGAAAGCGGTGATGGCCTGCGCCTCGCCGCGCCGGTCGGGGGATGAACTGGCCGGGCTGGCAGCCAACAGTGATGAACGGCGGGTGGCCGCCCGCCGGGTGCTGGCCGACCTGCCGCTGCGCACCTTTCTTGACGATCTGCTGATCCCCTATGAACAGGACGAAGTCACCCGCCTGATCATTGACAGCCACGATGCCGCCGCCTTCGCCCCGGTGGCGGCGATGACCGTCGGCGAGTTCCGCAACTGGCTGCTGTCCTATGACGCCACCCCCGCCACCCTGCGTGCCCTCGCTCCCGGCCTGACGCCGGAAATGGTGGCGGCGGTTTCCAAGCTGATGCGCAATCAGGACCTGATTTCGGTGGCAGGCAAGTGTCAGGTGGTGACCGCCTTCCGCTCCACCCTCGGCCTGCCCGGACGGCTGGCTTCGCGCCTGCAACCCAACCACCCGACCGACGACCCGGCGGGCATCGCCGCCTCGACTCTCGATGGCTTGCTGTATGGCATCGGTGATGCGGTGATCGGCATCAACCCGGCCACCGACAGTGTTCCGGCCTGCACCACCTTGCTGGAAATGCTGGATGCGGTGCGCCAGCGGTTCGACATTCCAACCCAGTCGTGCGTGCTGACCCACGTCACCACCTCGTTGCGGGCGATGGAGCGCGGGGCGCCGCTGGATCTGGTGTTCCAGTCGGTGGCCGGATCGCAGGCCGCCAACAAGGGCTTTGGCATCGACCTCGCCCTGCTGGCCGAAGCCCACAGCGCCGCCCTTGACCTGAAGCGCGGCACCGTCGGCGACAACGTGATGTATTTTGAAACCGGTCAGGGCGCGGCCCTGTCGGCGGATGCCCATCACGATGTCGATCAGCAAACGATGGAAGTCCGCGCCTATGCCGTCGCCCGCGCCTTCCGGCCTCTGCTGGTCAACACGGTGGTCGGCTTCATCGGCCCGGAATACCTGTTCGACGCCAAGCAGATCATCCGCGCCGGTCTGGAAGACCACTTCTGCGGCAAGCTGCTGGGGCTGCCGATGGGGGTGGACGTCTGCTACACCAACCACGCCGAAGCCGATCAGGACGACATGGATGTCCTGATGAACCTGCTGACCGTCGCCGGGGTCAATTTCCTGATTGCCGTCCCCGGTGCCGATGACGTGATGCTGAACTACCAGAGTCTGGCCTTTCACGACATCGTCAGCCTGCGCCACCAGCACCACCGCCCGCCCGCCCCCGAGTTCGAAGCCTGGCTGCGCCGGATGGGGATGACCGATGCCGATGGCCGGGTGGTGCCGCTGTCGCCGTCGTCGGCACCGGTGCGCCGTCTGCTGGAGGGCTGAAGCCGATGACCCGTTCCCCCTTTTCCGCCAGCCCCAGCCGGAGTTCTGCCGTGGTCGATATCGACAGCCAGCGCGACCCCTTTGCCCGTCTGCGGCCTTCGACTCGCGCCCGTATCGGCCTTGGCCGTGCCGGTGATGGCCTGCCGACCGATGCCCTGCTCGATTTCCAGCTGGCCCACGCCCGCGCCCGCGATGCCGTCCATGCCGCCGTTGACTGGGACACCATCGCCACCGGCCTGCATCAGGGCGGCTGGGACCAAACCCCGCTGCGGGTGCAGTCGCGCGCCACCAACCGCCCGGATTATCTGCGCCGCCCCGACTGGGGTCGGCGGCTGGATGCGGCCAGTGTCGGCACGGCCCTGACCGCCCGCGATGACGAGACTCCCTATGATCTGGCCTTTGTGCTGGCCGATGGCCTGTCGGCAACGGCGGTGATGCAAAACGGCGTTGCCACCCTGCTGGCCTGCCGGGCGGCGCTGTCCGACTGGCGCATTGCGCCGCCGGTGTTTGCCACGCAGGCCCGCGTCGCTTTGGGCGACGAGGTCGGCCAGAGCCTGAACGCCCGCATGGTGGCGATCCTGATCGGCGAGCGCCCCGGCCTGTCGGTGGCCGAGAGTCTGGGCATTTACCTGACCTGGCACCCGCTGGTCGGGCGGCGCGATTCCGAGCGCAACTGTATTTCCAACATCCACCCGGACGGCCTGTCGGCCGACCATGCGGCCGCCTTGCTGGCCTGGCTGGCGCGGGAAGGCCAGCGGCTGGCGATGACCGGGGTGGATCTCAAGCCCGATGAACGGGCGCTGTTGGCCTCCCCGGGCGGCTCCCCTGCCGTGCCGGGGCCATCAGAACACCAGGCGCAATCATAAAAAAGCCGGCGCGCCGCCACGCGCCACCCCTGAGAGCTCCAAGAAGGCCTCTGGATTCAACCGGACAAGACAGGAGGCATCCGCCCATGTCCGAACAGACCAAACCCGAACTCAAGAAAAGCCTGAGCGGCCTCCATCTGTGGGGTATCGCGGTCGGGCTGGTGATCTCTGGCGAGTATTTCGGCTGGAGCTATGGCTGGGCGCAGGCGGGGACCCTGGGCTTTCTGGTGACCGCCCTGCTGATCGCCGCCATGTACACCACCTTCATCTTCAGCTTTACCGAACTGACCACCGCCATTCCCCATGCCGGTGGGCCGTTTGCCTACAGCCTGAAAGCCTTTGGCCCGGTTGGCGGCTTTGTGGCCGGTTTTGCCACCCTGATCGAATTCATCTTTGCCCCACCCGCCATCGCGCTGGCCATCGGCTCGTACCTGAACGTGCAGTTCCCGGCACTGGACCCGAAAATGGCCGCCGTCGGGGCCTATATCGTGTTCATGGGTCTGAACATCGTCGGCGTGACCATCGCCGCCACCTTTGAACTGTTCGTCACCGTACTGGCGATTGTCGAGCTGCTGGTGTTCATGGGCGTGGTTGCGCCGGGCTTTAGCTGGAGCAACTTTGCCACCGGTGGCTGGTCGGGGGAATCGACCTTCACCCTCGGCTCGGTCGGCGGCATTCTGGCAGCCATTCCGTTCGCCATCTGGTTCTTCCTCGCCATCGAAGGCGCGGCGATGGCCGCCGAAGAAACCAAGAACCCGAAAAAGACCGTCCCCATCGCCTATATCGCCGGCATCCTGACGCTGGTGTTTCTGGCCTTTGGCACCATGGTGTTTGCCGGTGGCGTTGGCGACTGGAAAGCACTGGCCAACATCAACGACCCGCTGCCGCAGGCGATGAAGGCCGTCGTCGGTGAAAACAGCAGCTGGCTGCACATGCTGGTGTGGATCGGCCTGTTCGGCCTGATCGCCTCGTTCCACGGCATCATCATGGGCTATTCACGCCAGTTGTTCGCTCTGGCCCGCGCTGGCTTCCTGCCGCCGGTGCTCGCCACCCTGCACCCGACCCGCAAGACCCCGCACTGGGCCATCCTGCTGGGCGGTGTGATCGGTATCGCCGCCATTTTCTCGGATGAACTGCTCAGCTTTGGCGGCCTCAGCCTGACCGCCAACATCGTCACCATGTCGGTGTTCGGTGCCATCGTGATGTACATCATGTCGATGGCTGCGCTGTTCAAGCTGCGCAAGGATGCCCCGGAGATGGACCGCCCCTACAAGGCGCCGTTCTATCCGTTCTTCCCTGCCCTGTCGCTGGTGCTGGCCATTCTGGCTCTGGGGACGATGGTTTATTACAACCTGCTGGTGTTCGGCCTGTTCCTGGTGCTGTTTGCCATCGGCTTTGGCATCTACTTTGCCACCGCCCACCTGCGTAGCGGCGACGTGCACGCTGCCAACCTTGAGCATGGCACGCTGGACATTGCCCAGGCCGAAGCCCGGACGCTGGTTGACTAAAGCGCGATTGCCTTCACATCATGCGCGTGCGCCGGAGTGCTCAGGCACTCCGGCGTTCTCTGTATTGCAGCGATCAGGGGTATCATCGCCATGAGCCAGTTTCCATCCGCCTCCCTGCTCTCCGCCGAAGCGGAAAGTTACCCGTATCACGACGCTTTTCGGGCCGGGATCGGCGATCATCTGCCCTCGTCGCAAATGCTGATCCGGGCCTTTTTCGCTTCGTTTCCGGGCTGGGCAGCGGCGTTGATGCGGCTGCGCAACGCGATGACCCGCCGCCTTGGCCTGAAGAGTGACAATCCACCCTTGTTCCTCACCACCCCGTTCGAGGTCGGGCAGGAGATCGGCGTGTTCCGCCTGCTGGCCATCACCCCCCACGAAGTGATCATTGGCCAGAATGACCGGCACCTTGATTTCCGCCTGTCGCTGCACGTGATCCCCTCGACAACGGGAACCGATCTGGAAGTCGGCTCGCTGGTCAAGCCGCATAACCGACTCGGCTGGAGCTATTTGATGCTGGTGCTGCCGTTTCACCTGCTGATTGCCGCAACGATGGTGCGGAGGATGGCCCGTTTTCTGCATGAAAACAGGGATGCCGACCGCGTGGTGATGCTTGATCAAAAGGATGGGTCTTTCTGATCCCCCCGAATGCCCCGTACACTTGCCCTTTGCCCCCGCAGGAGAACGCCGCATGTCCGTCTCCGTCCCTGAAACCAGCGCAGGCCGCAAGGTTCTGGCCTCTGCCGCGAATGGCTTTGCCTCTTTTCTCGGCACCATGGGGGGCGATTGTGCCTCGGTTTTGGGCCGGGCGGGGGTTGCCGAGCACGATATCAGCAATCCCAGACTGGCGCTCGACCTCGGGGCCTATTGCACGATGATGGAGCTGGCCGCGCAGGAGACCCGCCACGACAATTTCGGTCTGTGGTTCGGTCAGCAATTCCAGCCGGAAATGCTCGGCCTGATCGGCGAGGCCACCCTCAGCGCCCCGACTCTGGGGGCCGCACTGGAAACGCTGGCCGGGCTGTTTCCCTTTCACCAACAGGCCACCCACACCCGGCTGGGCCGCGACTGCGGGCTGTTGCGGCTGGAATACCGCATTCTCGATGGTCGCATCGTCCAGCGCCGACAGGATGCCGAACTGACCATGGGGATGTTCGTCAACGTTCTGCGGCGGGCGCTGGGCGCACAGTGGACCCCCGACGAAGTCCATTTCGAGCACGCCACCCCCGAAGCCCCGCAGGAACACGAGCGGGCCTTTGGAGCCCCGGCGCACTTTGGCCAGCCGTGCAATGCGCTGGTGTTCCGCGCCCCCGATCTGGAACGGCGGATGAAAGACGGCAACCTTGACCGCTGGAGCACCCTGCGCGCCGAGCTGGTCCGGCTGGCGGGCAGCAAGGGCGGGCCGTCGTTTCTGGACCGGGTGAAAGGCGAAATCCGCAGCCAGCTCAGCGAAGGCTATCCCCACATCGACGCCATCGCCGACGCGCTCGAAATCCCGCGCTGGACCCTGCAACGCCGCCTTGCCGACCACGGTGTGTCCTTTTCCGAAGCCGTCGAGCAAGTGCGGCAGGATCTGGCCCGGCTGTATCTGGCCCAGCGACATATTCCCCTGACCGACATCGCCATTCTGTTAGGCTATAGTGAACTCAGTGCCTTTTCCCGTGCGGTCAAACGCTGGAGCGGGGTTTCGCCCAAAAGCATGCGGGACGCGCTGGGGGTATAACGTCGCGCCTCTTTTCTGTTTACGGACTCTTTATGCCGCCGGACACGACACCGCTCCCTGCTCCCCAGAATTCCCAACCGTCAAAGCTGGTTGACCACCCCCTGTTTCAACGGGCCTCCGCTTTCTGGCGGTTTTGGCAAATCCTGCGGCATCCCTTGCGACCATCGCGTCGTCGACCCTTTCCGCTGCCTGTGGATAAAAACAGCTCTGTCTGCCTGACGGTGCTCAACACGCCCAACAGTCAGGGCAGCCTGCGGGCCGTTGCCCACCTCACCACCCATACCAGCCAACAGCCGCAGCCCTTCTGGACCCGCTGGCGTCCGGTCGGGGCAGAGGTTGATTTGCGACAAGGCGTGCTGGCAATTGATCAGCGCACGGCGGGCAAAGCAGCCTTCCTGTTCACGCTGGCCTTTCCCCGGCTGCGTGTTGGCATCGGAGAGCACACACTGGCCGCTCTGGCGCAGGGCACGCTGCACCCGCACCTTGAAGCGGCAACGTTTTCCGTTGATGCCGACGCCGAAGCGCTGCTGCAATGCCCGACCTTGCAAGACTCACTGCCCGAGACCTTGCGCACGCTACGAGCCTTATCCGCAACAGTCCACCGTGATGGCCTGAAGCTGTTTCTGCTAAACTCTGCCCCGGACATGCAGCTTGACCTGTGGCTAAGCCGCGTCAGCTACACCGGACCGGCCTCATTCCTGAACATGTCGCTGCATTTTATCGCCAGCCGCGTCCGCCATGCCCATCTGGTCGCCCGCACCGACGGCGAAACCGTCTTTTTGCGCGGTACCGCCGAGGTCGATGTGCCTGTTTCGGCATGGGTGCTGAAACAGGCCCTTCGCCTCAGCCGGTACTTGCAGGCGGTTGCATGGTTGCCCCCGCTGGACGTGCAGGCGACTCCGCAGGAAACCCTGCTGATCACCCTGCCGGAAACGGCAGTGCCGAAAGCAAGCCTGATCGCAGGACGCACAAAGCCACCTGCGCCTTACGCCTGACCGCTTTCCAGCAAGCCACGGAAGTAGGCAATGGTCCGCTTCAGGCCCTCTTCCAGCGGCACGGTCGGCTGCCAGTCGATGGTGCTCTTGGCATAGGAAATATCCGGACGGCGCTGCTTCGGGTCATCGGCCGGTAGCGGCATGTGGATAATCTGCGAGCGGGAGCCAGTCAGGCGAATCACTTGCTCGGCCAGTTCCAGCATTGAAAACTCGCCGGGATTGCCAAGGTTCATCGGACCGGTGATCCCGGCGGGGGTATCCATCAGGCGGATCAGCGCCTCGACCAGATCATCGACATAGCAGAACGAGCGGGTTTGCTGGCCATCGCCATAGATGGTGATGTCTTCGCCGCGCAGGGCCTGCATGATGAAGTTCGACACCACCCGGCCATCCTGCGGATGCATGCGCGGGCCATAGGTGTTGAAGATGCGTGCCACCTTGATTTCCACCCCGTGCTGGCGGTGGTAATCGAAAAACAGCGTTTCAGCGCAGCGCTTGCCTTCGTCATAGCAGGCACGCAGACCGATCGGATTGACGTTGCCCCAGTAGCTTTCGACCTGCGGATGAACCACCGGGTCGCCGTAGACTTCCGAAGTCGAGGCTTGCAGGATGCGGGCCTTGGTCCGCTTGGCCAGCCCCAGCATGTTGATCGCCCCGTGGACGCTGGTCTTGGTGGTCTGCACCGGGTCAAACTGGTAATGCACCGGGCTGGCCGGACAGGCGAGGTTGAAAATGCGGTCAACCTCGACGTACAGCGGAATGGTGACGTCGTGGCGCAGCATTTCAAAACGCGGGTTGATCAGCAGCGGACGGACATTGCTGCGGCTGCCGGTGAAAAAGTTATCCACACACAGCACGTCTTCGCCGCGTTCGATCAATCGTTCACACAGATGCGAGCCAATAAAACCGGCTCCGCCGGTGACCATCACCTGTTGTTCCGTCAGCACCATTGTCGCGCTCCGTCATGCCATGGGTTGCGGGCGTTCTGCCCCGGCGTCGGTCTGATCCTGAAAGAACCAGAAAAATGAAAGCCTTCGCCGCGCAGTCTAGCAACCGATCTGTTAAGGCTTGCCTTACAGCACCCCCATCCCCAAAAGAAAACGGCGCAGAGGACAAGCCTCTGCGCCGTTTCCAGCATTCTTCCGCCAACAGATCTTAGAGCAGCGTGCGTTTAATCGTACGCAGGCACGCTGCTCTAACCTTTTGTTCTGTCGCAGTGATGGCGCGCAAAACCGGAACCACTTTTGCGCTCACTGCTCTAGCCAGCGATATTGCCAACCGGCACCGCCCACGGAGCCAAAGCGTCTTCAAACGCCTTGATCTTGTCGGCCTTTTGCAGGGTCAGCCCGATATCGTCCAGACCGTTCAGCAGGCAATGCTTGCGGAACTGGTCAACGTCAAAGCTGATCGAACCGCCATCGGGGCCGGTGATCACCTGATTTTCCAGATCCACGGTCACCACCGCGTTGGAACCACGCTGGGCATCGTCCAGCAGCTTTTCCACATCAGCCGGCGGCAACTTGATCGGCAGGATGCCGTTCTTGAAGCAGTTGTTATAGAAAATGTCGGCAAAGCTGGGAGCGATCACGCAACGGATGCCAAAGTCCAGCAGCGCCCACGGCGCATGTTCACGCGACGAGCCGCAGCCGAAGTTTTCGCCCGCTACCAGAATCGACGCCTGACGATAGGCCGGCTTGTTCAGCATGAAGTCGGCAATTTCATTGCCGTCAGCGTCATAGCGCATTTCGTCGAACAGGTTCTTGCCCAGTCCGGTGCGCTTGATGGTCTTCAGGAACTGCTTGGGAATGATCATGTCGGTATCGACGTTGATCATCGGCAGCGGAGCAGCAACGCCAGTCAGTTTGGTGAATTTTTCCATCGGTCTTTATCCTTGGTGCACGGCATGACGGCCAGAGGTCGGCCCCGTCACGCCTTGCGCATTCCCGAGCAGGTGCAACCACCTGCGGCGATGTATGTGCTGAAGGAACAAGAGGCCCGGATGCTGGCCGCCACCGCGAGGCAGCGGCCAACACCCACAGCCTGAAACCGCCGAGGCCCGATCAGCCCTTGCGCAGGCGCGGCTTGCGCCACACCCACACCTGATCATAGGCCGACATGTCATCTTCGATATCGTCGGCGCTGAGGAACATCTCTTCGTCCTCGTCACACTCTTCGAACTCTTCGAACTCTTCGGGCATGCCGAACAGGTCTTCGAGATGGTACAGCGTCCCGTCGTCGTTGACCGCATGACACAGCGGTTCCAACAAATCGGCGGGCAGAACGATATCCGAGGCCAGATCCTGACCAGCAGTATGAGCCGGGTTAATCAACAGCAACACGGCAGCGGCACTCTGGGCCATCGAACGGTTTTCCTTGTTCACACCAAAACGTCAGGGGAGGCCAGACCAGCGTGCGGTGAATCTGACGCAGGCACGCTGGTCCAACCGTTTGGTTTGTCGCAGCGAGCGCAAAACCGGTTCCCGCTTTTGCGCTCACGGCTCCAGACGATCAGGCCATCAGCTTGCGGACGTCGGTCAGCTTGCCGGTGATGGCAGCCGCCGCGGCCATCGCCGGGCTGACCAGATGGGTACGACCACCACGGCCCTGACGACCTTCGAAGTTGCGGTTCGAGGTCGAGGCCGACCGCTGACCCGGGGTCAACTGGTCTGCATTCATCGCCAGACACATCGAGCAGCCCGGTTCACGCCATTCAAAACCGGCCTCGATGAAGACCTGATCCAGACCTTCTTCTTCCGCCTGTTCCTTGACCAGACCCGACCCCGGCACCACCAGCGCCTGCACGCCAGCAGCCACCTTGCGGCCCTTGGCGACGGCAGCGGCAGCCCGCAGGTCTTCGATGCGGCCATTGGTGCACGAACCGATGAACACCACGTCGATGGCAACCTCTTCCATCGGGGTGCCAGCGGTCAGACCCATGTATTCCAGCGACCGCTCGGTGGCCTTGGCCTTGGCAGCATCACGGGCATTGGCCGGGCTGGGAACCACACCGGAAATGCCGATGGTGTCTTCCGGGCTGGTGCCCCAGGTGACGGTCGGTTCGATGTCGGCCGCATTGATGACGATCACTTCATCAAAGTGCGCGCCTTCGTCGGTGTGCAGGGTCTTCCAGTAGGAAACGGCAGCTTCCCACGCGGCACCCTTCGGAGCCATCGGGCGGCCCTGACAGTAGGCAAAGGTCACTTCGTCCGGCGCGATCAGGCCAGCGCGGGCACCGGCTTCGATGGTCATGTTGCAGACCGTCATGCGGCCTTCCATCGACAGCTTGCGCACAGCTTCACCGGCGTACTCGATCACGTAACCGGTGCCGCCAGCAGTGCCCAGCACGCCGCAAATGTGCAGCACCAGATCCTTGGCGGTCACGCCAACGCCCAGTTCGCCATCAACGCGCACCAGCATGTTCTTGGCCGGAGCCTGCACCAGCGTCTGGGTGGCCAGAACGTGTTCGACTTCCGAGGTGCCGATGCCAAAGGCCAGCGAGCCAAAGGCGCCATGGGTGGCAGTGTGGCTGTCGCCGCACACGATGGTCATGCCCGGCAGGGTAAAGCCCTGTTCCGGGCCGACGATGTGCACCACGCCCTGACGGATGTCGTCCATCGCAAAGTACGGCACGCCGAACGCCTTGGTGTTGCGTTCCAGTGCTTCGACCTGAATGCGGCTTTCTTCGTTGGCAATGCCCTTGGAGCGATCTGTCGTCGGCACGTTATGGTCGGCAACGGCCAGGGTGCGCTCGGGGTGGGCAACCTTGCGGCCAGACATCGCCAGACCTTCAAAGGCCTGCGGGCTGGTCACTTCGTGGACCATGTGGCGGTCGATGTAAATCAGGCAGGTGCCATCATCCTGCACGTCCACCAGATGGCTATCCCAGATCTTATCGAACAGGGTACGGGCTTTGGCCATGTGCCGAACTCTCCCTTTCAAGGGTCAGGGCGAACGGGTAGCGGTTATTGCGACTTAGTTTCGACTAAATCCAGACTACCCTTTATTCGCAACACGACGCACCGCTGGTCATAGCCCTCGGTGCGTCCAGACAGGTCACAAATGCAAAACAGCGGGTCAGGCAGCCAAAGGGCGGCGGATCAGTATCGACCACGCCGCCCCCTCGCTCGGAACCTTATTCGCCAGCAGCGGCAGCAGCAGCAGCGGCGCGGGCCTTGATGTTCGCTGCGGTATCTTCGACGATACGGGCAGCGCGACCACGACGACCACGCAGGTAGTACAGCTTCGCACGACGGACCTTACCGCGACGCACCAGCTCGATGCGCTCGACGTTCGGGGAGTACAGCGGGAACACGCGTTCCACACCTTCGCCGAACGAGATCTTGCGGACGGTGAACGAGCTGTTCAGACCGGCGTTCTTGCGGGCGATCACCACGCCTTCATAGGCCTGCAGACGCTCACGCTGGCCTTCGACCACCTTCACCTGCACGCGGACGGTATCGCCCGGGGTGAACACGGGGATCTGCTTGTTGGCGGTCAGGGCGGCAATCTGCTCTTGTTCGAGCTGCTGAATAATGTTCATCTTGACTTAACCCTTGTTGAAGTCGTTTTTTTTGAGGGCGGCGTAGCCTGACCAAAGGTCAGGGCGCCTTTGCCGGGTGATCTCCTCGGCCTGCTGCCGTCGCCATGCGGCGACTTTGGCATGATGTCCCGAAAGCAGAACTTCCGGGACCACGCGACCCTGCCAGTCGGCTGGGCGCGTATACAGCGGGTACTCAAGCAAGCCCCGCTCGAAACTTTCATCTTCACCCGACTCGCTGTTACCCATCACACCGGGCAGCAAGCGGATGACCGCATCCAGCAGCACCAACGTTGCCATCTCGCCCCCGGACAGGATGAAGTCGCCAATGCTGACTTCCTCGATATCCCAGGCATCCAGCACGCGCTGATCAACGCCCTCATAGCGTCCACACAGCAGCGTCAACTCTGGCTCGGCGGCATAGCGACGCACCATGGCCTGATCCAGCACTTTCCCGCGCGGGGTAAGGTAAATCAGAGGCCCACGGCGCGGCCAGACCGCATCAATGGCAGCGTCAACAACATCGGGGCGCATGACCATGCCAGCGCCACCCCCGAAGGGGCTGTCATCAACGGTGCGGTGTTTATCGCGCGCAAAGGTACGGATGTCCACTGTTTCCAGCGACCATTTGCCCTCTGACAACGCTTTTCCTGCCAGCGATGTTCCCAGTGGACCGGGAAAGGTCTCGGGGAACAGGGTCAGGATATTGATTTTCAGCGGAGCAGGCGCGGGGGCATCGCCCCCCTCAACCGCAGAGGACGTGCCCTGATCCGACTCGGGCGTGTCGGTCATCAGTGCCAATCCTCGTCCGGCCACTCCTCTTTCCCGGCGTCGACGGGCTCGGGGGCAGCAGCATCGTCGCGGGCAACCGACTCGCGGCGCGGGCCACCCTTGGGGGCCGAACGTTTGCGGGCACCAGTTGCCCCCGGCATCACCGGACCTTCCAGCGCACCGGGCAACGGCTCAACCACCACTTCCCCGGCCTTCAGGTCGATCACCGGCACGGCAACGCGGGTGAACGGGATCACCGCCACGCCACCGGTCAGGCCGTGCAGTTCCATCACGTCGCCAGCGCCAAAATCATACAGCGCCGACACCCGACCCACCACCGTCCCGTCCGGGAAGCGGGCGGTCAGGCCGATCAGGTCTGAATGATAAAATTCGTCATCCTCAAGGGCAGGCAGCAGGGCGCGATCCAGATACAGGCGCAGACCCTTCAGCTTTTCCGCCCCGGTGCGGTCGGTCACACCACGGATGGTGCAAATGATCACCCCCTTGGCACGCCCGGCCACAAAGACCTCGTAACGGGTCTTTCCGGCCTCGTCCTGCAACGGGCCGTAGGCATCGAGCAGCTCCGGCTCCTCGGTGAAGCTCTTGATTCGCACCTGACCACGGATGCCGTGGGCGCCAACAATGACGCCCACGCATACGCGGTCCTGATCCCCGTTCGGCGGTTCCCCGTGTGCGGGGGATGCGGACAGACTGTCAACCATGGAACCGGAGCTCACGATTATTCAGCAGACGCGGCTTCGGCTTCGGCAGCAGCGGCTTCGGCGGCAGCCTTGGCGCGCTCGGCAGCTTCACGCAGACGCTCCTGGGCCTTGGCGCGCGGCTGGTTCTTCTTGGTCTGCGCCGGAATGGCCGGAGCAGCCATCAGGCCGGCGTTGGCCAGCAGCTTGGCAACGCGATCGCTCGGCTGGGCGCCAACGCCCAGCCAGTACTGGACGCGTTCGCCCTTCAGCACCAGACGCAGGTCGTTGTCATTGCCCAGCAGCGGGTTGTAGGTGCCCAGCTTTTCCACAAAGCGGCCATCGCGCGGCGAACGGGCATCGGCAACAACAACGCGGTAGAACGGACGCTTCTTGGCGCCGCCACGGGCAAGACGGATACGGAGGGACATGTGTTTTTCCTTAGGTCTTCGAGAGTATTTTGAACGGTGTTTGCCTGTACACCCCAATGGCGCACCAGGCGGGAGGATCTGCCATCAAGCGGTGGTCCCTGACGGGAGTTTACCGCTGCTTCGGCCCCCTTTTCCCCAGGGCCTTCAGCACATCCGGCGGCAAGCCACCCGGAAGGCCAGGCCGCCCCAGGGACGGCATACCGGGCGGCAGACCGCCACCCTTTTGCAACATCGAAAGATCGGGCATGCCACCGGCACCCAGCTCTTCCGGCGACGGCATGCCGCCACCGAACAGCTTGCCCAGCCCGCCAAGCAGGCCTTTTTTGCCGCCCATCTTTTTCATCTGCTTCATCACGTCAGCCATCTGCTGATGTTGCTTCAGCAGCTTGTTGACGGCAGCCACATCGACCCCGGCCCCGGCGGCAATGCGCCGCTTGCGGCTGGCCTTGATCAGGTCGGGATTCTGTCGTTCCTTTTTGGTCATCGACAGAATGATCGCTTCCTGACGGCCAATGACCTTGTCGTCAATGTTGGCTTCGGAAATCTGCTTTTTCATCTTGGCAATGCCGGGCATCATCCCCAGCAGACCCTTGATGTCCCCCATCCGCTTGATCTGCTGGAACTGCGACAGCATGTCTTCCAGATCAAAGCGCCCCTCCAGCATCTTCGCCGCCATTTTCTCGGCGTCTTCCTGCTGGATGTGCTGGGCGGCCTTTTCGACCAGACTGACCACGTCGCCCATGCCGAGGATGCGGCCAGCGATACGGTCGGGGTGGAAGCTTTCCAGGGCGTCAAGCTTTTCGCCCACCCCCAGCAACTTGATCGGGCGACCGGTGACCGCACGCATCGACAGGGCGGCACCACCACGGGCGTCACCATCGATACGGGTCAGCACAATGCCGGTGATCCCGATCTTTTCGTTGAATTCGCGCGCCAGCGTCACCGCGTCCTGACCGATCATCGCATCGGTCACCAGCAGGGTTTCCGACGGGGTAACCACGTCACGGACGGCGGCCACTTCGGCCATCAGTTCCTGATCAATGTGCAGACGGCCAGCGGTGTCGAGGATCACCACGTCATAGCCGCCCTTGCGGCCTTCGTCCATCGCCCGGCGGGCAATGTCGACCGGCATCTGGCCAGCAATGATCGGCAGGCTGTCCACACCCAGCTGTTGCCCCAGCACCGCCAGCTGGTGCTGGGCTGCCGGACGGTAAACGTCGAGCGAGGCCAGCAGCACTTTCTTGCGGTCGCGGGTGGTCAGCAGGCGGGCAATCTTGCCCGAGGTGGTGGTCTTGCCCGACCCCTGCAGACCGACCATCAGGATCGGCGCGGGCGGCACCACTGCCAGATTGAGGGCGCTTTCCTGATCGTCACCGCCCAGCATTTCCACCAGGGCATCATGGACGATCTTGACCACCATCTGGCCCGGCGTCACCGACTTGATGACATCCTGACCAATGGCGCGCTCCTTGACCTTGGCAACAAAGTCCTTCACCACCGGCAACGCCACGTCGGCTTCCAGCAGGGCAATGCGGATTTCGCGCATGGCCTCGCTGACGTCAGCCTCGCTCAGCGCGCCACGGCGCGTGAGTTTGTCAAAGACCGACGACAGCCGGGATGAAAGACCATCAAACATACGCAAACCTTATTGCAGCCTGCCCGGGTATCGGGCGGAGAATCCTGTCAGGATCGGGAACGCTGTCGTCCATACCACCATTTCATCGCTTCGCCAAGCAAAACAACAGAACAGCGGACAAACGAATATCGCGCCAGTGCGCGTATCTTCGCGGACTGGCGGACCCCCCGGGCATCCAGTATCCCGAGGCGACGCATCCCGGCCCTGTGCCGGTGACGGGGCTTATACCCGCATTCCGGCCCGGAGTCCAGCCATTCACCATTGCTGCCCCTGATCCCGCCACCAATCCCGTACTGGCCGAGCGCCTTCTCTTGCATTTGCCCCCCCGACCACGCCATACATAAAGGAATTCCAGCGGAGGCCCATGCCGATGAGAGCAGCCCACGCCTACCGGGTTCTGTCCCCGGTCGCATCCGAAGACCCGGCCCTGACCCCGGAGGGCTGCCGCCGCGCCGCCCGCTGTCGGGCCTGCACCGTTCGCCAGAACGCCCTGTTCGTCAACCTGACCTACGACGAACTGGATGCCATCGCCTGGAAAGTCCCCGAAGAAACCATCCCCGCCGGAGAAACCCTCTATCGCAGCGGCGACCAGCCGGGGACGATTTTCATTCTGCGCTCGGGCCTGATCAAGCTGGAGACCTATCTCAGCGATGGCTCGTACCGCATCGTCCGACTGGCCCGCCGGTCGGATTTGCTGGGGCTGGAGCGTCTGCTCGACAGCCCGTGCGACCATACCGCCATTGCGCTGGCCGACACCGAGGTTTGCAAGGTTCCCCTCGAGGTGGTGCGGCAGGTGATGGCGCATCAGCCGTGGCTGTCCACCCAGATGATTCGCCACTGGCATCAGGCGCTGCAACAGGCCGATGGCTGGCTGGCGCAGTATTCGCTGGGGGCCGGACGCCAGCGGGTGGCCCGTTTTCTGGTCGATCTGCACGACCTGAGCGGGGACGATCAAGGCCGGATCACCATCCCGTCCCGCGACGATGTCGGCGCCATTCTGGGCATCACCAAGGAAACCGCCAGCCGCCTGATCGCCGATTTCCACCGCACCGGCCTGCTGACCAAAATCGACCAGCAGCGGGCGACCATTCAGCGTGCTCCGCTGGCCGGGATCGCAGAGGGCGAATAGCAAGTCCCGGACAATGACGGTCTGGAGCATTGTGCGAAAAGTGGAAACCGGTTTTCGCAAAAACAATGCGGCAATACAAAAGGTCAGACCAGCGTGCCTGCGTCATATTTAACGCACGCTGGTCTGACGCGACCCTTGCCGCGTTACGCCAGAACCGTTCCGGCAGGCAGCGACCAGCCGCGCAGCAAGGCTTCGGCCTCCAGCGGGGCCTTGCCCGACCGTTGCAGGCGCAGCAGGCGCACAGCCCCGCCATCACCACAGGCGATCAGCAACCGCTCGTCCACCAGCGTCCCGGCAGCAGCGGTGCTGTGCCCGGCGACCTGTTCGGCCAGCAGGATCTTGACCCGCTCGCCATTCACCTCGCACCACGCGCCGGGGAAGGGTGACAGGCCGTTGATGTGGCGGGCAACGTCACTGGCCGGGCGCGACCAGTCAATATGGGCTTCGGCCTTGTCGATCTTGGCGGCGTAGGTCACCCCCTCAGCCGGTTGCGGGGTGGCGGTCAGCCGTCCGGCGGCCAGACCGTCCAGGGCCTCGACCACCATCCGCGCCCCCATTTCGGCCAGCTGGTCGTGCAGGCTGGCAGCGGTGGTGGTGGGGGTGATCGGCAGGCTTTCCCGCGTCAGCATCGGACCGGTATCCAGCCCGGCTTCCATCTGCATGATGGTAATGCCGCTTTCGGCATCCCCGGCCATGATCGCCCGCTGGATCGGGGCCGCCCCGCGCCAGCGCGGCAGCAACGACCCGTGAATGTTGATGCAGCCCAGACGCGGTGCATCCAGAATCGCCTGTGGCAGAATCAAGCCATAGGCCGCCACCACCGCAATATCGGCCTGCAAGGCGGCAAAGTCCTGTTGCGCTTCGACGGTCCGCAGACTGGTGGGGGTGCGGACCTCCAGCCCCAGCGCTTCGGCGCGGGCCTGCACCGGCGACGGGCGCTCTTTTTGTCCCCGCCCGGCCGGGCGGGGCGGCTGGCTGTACACCGCCACCACCTGATGCCCTGCCGATACCACCGCATCCAGCGCACAGGCGGCAAAGTCGGGTGTCCCCATGAAAACAACGCGCATCAGTCTGCCCCCTTCCCTGACGGTCGTCCCTTACGCCGAACGCGGCTTGGGGGCTTTTTCTTCGTAGTCCCCGTTCTTTTTGCCCTTGGTCAGCTTGCGCAGGATCATGTTGCGCTTCAGCGACGACAGGTGATCAACGAACAGCGTGCCGTTCAGGTGATCAATCTCGTGCTGCAGCACCACCGCCAGCAAACCATCGGCGTCGAGTTCCTTGCTGGTGCCGGTTTCGTCCAGATAGCGCACCCGCACCCGCGCCGGACGCACCACGTCATCGTAATGGTCCGGCACCGACAGGCAGCCTTCTTCATAGCTGCTGAGGTCATCGGATGCCCAGATGACCTCCGGGTTGACCAGCTTGAGCGGAGCCGGCGGCTCGTTGCGATCTGCCGCATCCACCACAATCACGCGCCGGGTAACCCCAATCTGCGGTGCCGCCAGACCAACGCCCGGGGCGGCATACATGGTTTCCAGCATGTCGTCGAGCAGGGTCCGCACCTCGGCATCGACGGTTTCAACGGGGGTTGCCTTGACCTTCAGGCGCGGGTCGGGAGCAACGATGATCGGCAACAGGGCCATCGGAGGAACCTTTATCGAAAAATAGAAGACTGTTTTGCTGAGATAAGCGGATCACCAGCAAAGGTCAAGCAACCGGTGGCACCGCATGGAACGACAGGAAGGTCACCTTGGCCTTGCCATAGCGGCGTTCGTCCAGCACCTCAAAACCGGCAGGCGGTTCAAGGTCGGTGGCAAAGTGCTGTTCACACACCACCACCGCCCCATCGGCCAGCCAGCCCCGCCGGGCCAGCGCGTCCAGCGTCGGAACCAGCACCCCGGCCTCGTAAGGCGGATCAAGGAACACCAGCTCGCCCGCCGAGCCCCTGCCCGCCAGCGGTGGCGTGGTGGCATCGCCAAACACCAGCGTCGTCCGTCGTTCGACCTTCAGCGCCGCAATGTTGGCCTTCAGGGCCGCCACCGCCGGGCCGCCACGCTCGAAAAACACCACATGGGCGGCTCCGCGCGACAGGGCTTCCAGTCCCAGCGCCCCGGTTCCGGCGAACACGTCCAGCACCCGCACACCATCAAGGCTGCCAAAGTGGTTGTGCATCAGCACATTAAACACGCTCTCGCGCGCCCGGTCCGAGGTAGGGCGCACGCTGTCACGGCCTTCGGGGGCCACCAGCGGCTTGCCCCGAAAGTCTCCGCCAACAATCCGCATGATCAACGATCTCCCTTACGCGGGCCACGGGGGCCAGAACCACCGGCCGGACGCGACCCGGACGGCCGCGATCCCGAGGGACGACCTCCCTGCGGACGGTTGCCGTCGCGACGGTCACCGTGTGGACGACCGGCACCATAGGGGCGATCCCCCCGCGGACGGTCACCCTCCTGACGGTCACCCTGCGGGCGACCAGCACCATAGGGACGATCCCCCCGCGGGCGGTCCCCATCACGGCGCTCACCCTGCGGACGACCGGCACCATGGGGACGATCTCCCCGCGGACGATCCCCTTCCTGACGGTCACCCTGCGGGCGACCAGCACCATAGGGACGATCACCCCGCGGGCGGTCCCCATCACGGCGCTCACCCTGCGGACGACCGGCACCATGGGGACGATCTCCCCGCGGACGATCCCCTTCCTGACGGTCACCCTGCGGGCGACCAGCACCATAGGGACGATCACCCCGCGGGCGGTCCCCATCACGGCCTTCACCCTGCGGACGACCGGCACCATGGGGACGATCTCCCCGCGGACGATCCCCTTCCTGACGGTCACCCTGCGGGCGACCAGCACCATAGGGACGATCACCCCGCGGGCGGTCTCCGTCCCGGCGGTCACCCTGTGGGCGACCCGCGCCATAGGGACGATCCCCCCGCGGACGATCACCCTCCTGACGGTCACCTTGCGGACGACCGGCACCATAGGGACGGTCTCCCCGCGGACGGTCTCCGTCCCGGCGGTCCCCTTGCGGGCGACCCGCGCCATAGGGGCGATCACCCTGCGGACGATCACCATCACGACGGTTGCCCTGCAGGCGATTGGCACCCTGCGGCCCCTGCGGCTCGTCATCCTGCCGCTGGAATTTCTTGTAGCCCGGACGCACCGGCTTCGGCTTGGCCTTGGCCCACTTCGAGCTGTCGATCTTGTCCATTCGCAGGGCGGGCGGAACGGCCTCGCCCATACCGGCCAGCGCTTCGCGCAGCACCTTGAACGGGACTTCCTCGACCTGGCCTTTTTGCAGACGGCCAATGACAAACGGACCATAGGCAACGCGAATCAGACGGTTCACCGTATAGCCCAGATGTTCCATCACCCGGCGGATTTCGCGGTTCTTGCCTTCGTGTAGTGTCACCTGCAGCCAGGCATTCATCCCTTGCTGCCGTTCAAAGGTCACCTGAATCGGGCCGTACTGAATCCCGTCCACCTCGACGCCATCGGCCAGCGTCGCCAGCTTGTCCATGTCCACCCGGCCATGCATGCGCACCCGGTAGCGACGCGGCCAACCGGTTGACGGGTGTTCGAGCATCCCGGCCAGCGAGCCGTCGTTGGTCAGCAACAACAGGCCTTCGGAATTGAGGTCAAGACGCCCGACGCTGACCACATGCGGCAGGTCACGCGGCAGAACGGCAAACACCGTCGTCCGGCCCTGCGGGTCCTTGTGGGTGGTCACCAGACCGGCGGGCTTGTGATAGCGCCAGACGCGGGTTTCCTGCGCCGCCCGCAACGCCTCGCCATCCACCGCCACCACGTCGGACGGCAGCACGTTGACTGCCGGCGAAACCAGCACCCGGCCATTGACCGACACCCGCCGGTCGGCAATCATTTTTTCCGCATCGCGCCGCGATCCAAGCCCGGCGCGGGCCAGCACTTTGGCGATTCGCTCCCCCGTTGCGTCGGTCACGGTTTCGTCGTCGTCAAGATGCTCGGTTTCGTCGTTCATTTGGCCCCACAGGCTTGTAAAAAGGCGTCAAAGATTTTGGTATCAGCGGCGCTGATATGGTACTCCGGGTGCCATTGCACCCCCAGACAAAAGGCCGCATCAGGCTGTTCGATCGCTTCGATCACCCCGTCAGGGGCACGGGCAGACACCAGTACCCCCGGACCGACCGCCGCCGCCGCCTGATGATGGGCGGAATTGACCGGGAACGAGTCCTCGCCGGTGATCCGGTGCAGCAGGCTGTCGGCCAGCACCTCGACCATATGCCCCGGCTCGGTGCGCGGATTGGGCTGTTCGTGGGCCAGCGGCTGGCTGATCTCGTCGGGGATGTGCTGAATCAGCGTCCCGCCCAGAATCACGTTCAACAGTTGCTGACCGCCACAAATGCCCAGCACGGGCCGGTCCAGCTGCAACATCCGGCGGGTGATGCCGATCTCAAAGGCCGTGCGGCCTTCCTTCAGCACCACCGTTTCGTGGCGGCTGGATGCCCCGAACAGCGCCGGGTCAACATCAAACGCCCCACCGGGGACCAACAGACCATCCAGACCGGCAACGTAATCGTCGATCAGCTCGGGATGGTGCGGCAGCAGCACAGGCAGTCCGCCTGCCGCCACCACCGACTCGATATAGTTTTTCCGCAGGGCGTACCAGGGAAATTTGGAATAGCCACCCCCCTCTTCACTGTCGAGGGGAATACCGATAACTGGTCGTTTCATGATGCCTGTCGTCTGTTCAGCAGGTGGAACCATGGCAACGGTCCCTGAGCCCGGCGAAAAAGTGCCCCAAGATGGACGCAGCCCGAGATTAGCACAAGAGCAGAGTCATGCGGCAGCATCCGTTCGCAAGCCACAGGCAGCCAGAGTATAACACGAGTCTCTGTTCCAGACAGGATATCCCGATGCCTCCCTCCGCTCAGCCGCCCTCCCTGCTGGTTCCTGCCTTTCCCGCCATGGCGCTGGCCCTGCAGGAAGCGCAGGCCGCCGCCACACGCGGCGAAGTCCCGGTCGGGGCAGTGGTGGTGCGCGCACAGGATGGCGAGGTGCTGGCCGCCAGTGGCAACCGGGTCGAAGAACTGGGCGACCCCACCGCCCATGCCGAACTGCTGGCCCTGCGCACCGCCGCCGCCCGCACCGGACAGAGCCGACTCGGGGACTGTGATCTGTATGTCACCCTCGAACCCTGCGCCCTGTGTGCCACCGCCATCAGCTTTTTCCGCATTCGGCGGCTGTATTTTGGCGCCTATGACCCCAAAGGCGGCGGCGTTGACCATGGGCCGCGTCTGTATCACCAGCCGACCATCCACCACCAACCCGATGTTTATGGCGGGATTGCGGAAACGCAATGCAGGGATTTGCTGAAAGCGTTCTTTAGAGAAATACGATATAAAGATTCCACCCCTTCCCCCTCCGGGACCGGCTGACCCGACAGCGTGCAGGCCGGTCCCGCATTCGAACGAGCAGGAGACCGCCATGCACAAGGACTGGATCACCATTGCCGACACCCTCAGCGCTGGCATGAAACCGCTGCGCGGTGGCATCGGCGATACCATGCAGGCGTTCAGCGCCCTAGCCGCCGCCGCCACCAAAGGCGGTGCGCTGGATGCCAAGACCAAGGAACTGCTGGCCGTTGCCATTTCGATTGCCGCCCGCTGTGACGGCTGCATCGCCTTTCACACCAAAGCCGCCCTGCGGCTGGGCGTCACCCGCGAAGAACTGATGGAAACCGTTGGAATCGCCCTTTATATGGGGGGCGGCCCGTCGTTGATCTATGGCACTCAGTGCCTGGAAGCGTATGATCAGTGGGTCGCCGAGCAAAGCGCTGGATCAGCGGCAGAGTAACCACATTTCACCCACGACTCCGGGAGGGCAGGCATGGCATCGGAATTTCAGGCCATTGGTCAATGGGCCACACCGCTGTTAACCGCAGCACTGCTTGCCTTTCCGCTGGCGGTCAGCCCGATGGCAACGACTCCGGCCCATGCCGCTGAAAAGGCATCCAAGCCCCGCAGCAAGGTCGAGGAAGTCCCCGGAGATTACATCCAGCTGGAAACCCTGTGGGTGCCAGTGGTCAACCGTGCGGGCAACAATGGCTATATGGGGCTGGTGGTCCGCCTGTGGCCGGGCGATACCACCCGCTATGAAGGCTGTATCGCGGCTCCCCATGCTGCCGATGCCCTGATGGTGGATTTCAACAAATCCCCCCTGCAGCCTGACGTCTATTACGACGACACAAAGCTGTTGCAGCGGGTCACCAGCGTGGTCAACCAGAAAGTCGCCGACAAGACCTATAAAAAAATCGAGGTGATCCGGGATTTCGTCTCCCCGGATGACCAGTCGGGAATGCTGACCCTGACCTGCCGGTAAGACGTGAAGAAAACGGAACGACCGTGATGGCTGAAACACAAAGGGCACCCCGGCATAACCCGGGGTGCCCTTCATCATCCGCAGACGACAGAGAAACGGAGAGAACAGTGTCTCAGGAAGTGTAGGTGACAGCCTGGCGCATCGCGCGCAGTTCGCCAAAGATGCCGGAAATGTTGATGTTGTCGAACGCCTGCACGCTGCTGCGGAAAGCCGTGGCGTGGGCACGAGCCTGACGGGCCAGAGCAACGCAGTCAGCCTGCATGGTCTGGGTACCGGAGAAGCCTTGGGCGGAGTGCTGCATCTTGGTCATGGCGGTTGTCCCCTTGTGTCTGCGGTTCGTCGGGCGGTGCGCCCTTTCGATCCGTCTCTCTGAACACAGGATGACTCTTGTGCGTTGCAATCGAATGTCGCTCAGATTTCAAAATGTTTCAGAACGTAAAAAAAGTCTTAAAAAAAGCCGGAACACGGCGGGGTGCCATCGGGAAGAGGATAGCCTGTTCCCCGCAAGCCCCCTCCCTTACGGAGCATCGCAAACCTGACCCCGACTGATAGCACGCATGGTCTGCAGGCCCTTCATGATCTTGTCCATATCGATCTGTTCAAAGGCCCGAACGCTTTCGCGAAAGGCCCGCGCATGAGCCAGAGCTTCCCGGGCCAGAGCAACACACGTCGCCGGGGACACATCCCCCTGGCTCTGATGGGAAGCAGAAAAATCAGTGCGGGAGGAGATGTGGGTCATGATGGCTTCTCTCTAACTCGGGACATGTCCGATTGATTTCCGGCGTCCCATTTGTCGTTAAAGGAACATTAACCCACATTTTTTTCATACACATGTCGCCAACATTTCAAAACATTTCACACGAAACAATCACGCCACCAACCCATTGAATATGAAAATAAAAGAGGGGATTCTCTTTTTGAAAATCCCCTCTTGCACGAACATTTTATCCGTCTATCAGCGAATGAATGGCTGTCCCTCGGCCAGTTCAAAGGGATCAAAGGCCCCCAGCAACGGTGCAGGCTCCATCCACCAGCCCGGACTTTCCAGCCGCAAGGCCCGCGCCGCCGCCCGGCATTCATACTCGGTGGTGAACAGACCCCAGCAGGTTGCCCCACTGCCCGACATGCGCGATAGCAGGCACCCCGGCAAGGCTGCCATGGTGGCCAGCACCCGCCCGATCTCCGGCACCAGAGAAATGGCTGCCGCCGTCAGGTCATTGCGCCGTACGGCCAGCGCCGAGGCCAGCGCCGCCGCATCCCGCGGCGCCTCGGACAGCGGCATGTCCTTGCCAAAATCACCGCTACGCGCCTTGAACACCTGCGGAGTCGACAGCGGTACCCCCGGATTGACCAGCAACAGCCACGCCGCTGGCAGCGGCGGCGGCTCGCGCAGGATTTCACCGACGCCACTCATTTCTGTCGGGCGACCGCGCAGGCACACCGGCACATCCGCGCCCAGACCCCCGGCCAGTTGTAGCAGGCGGTCAGTTGGCAGACGCACATCCCACAGCCGCATCAACCCATGCAGGGCGGCAGCGGCATCGGTACTGCCGCCGCCGATTCCGGCGGCCACCGGCAACATCTTGTGCAGGGTGATCCGGGCCCCTTTGCGTGACCCGGTGGCGGCGGCCAACGCCCATGCCGCCCGCAGGACGATATTGTCATCAGTGGGAACACCGGCCAGTGCCGAGGCATTCGGCCCCACCACCTCCAGACTCAGGCGGTCAGCCGGTTCCAGAATCACCCGGTCGAACAGCCCGGCAAACACCACCAGGCTGTGCAACAGGTGATAGCCATCATCGCGGCGTCCGGTGACATGCAGGGTCAGGTTGACTTTGGCCGGGGCGGCCACCCGCACCGTTCCATCCACAAAGGTGGCGCTTGAACCGCCCTTGTCCTGCTGCGTTGCGCCCGAAGCCGGGCGTGTCAAGGTCTGCTCCATCTGCTGGCCCTCCATCCCCCACTGCCTGACAGGCAGGGTCCTCATTCACCTCCCGACAGGCGATCCGTTACAACCCCTTGTCGAGCTTTTCGCGCAGGGTCTTTTCCTGCTCCGGTTCCGGCTCCAGACCCAGGGCCCGCTGCCACTGGAAACGCGCCTCGTTGGTCCGGCCCACCCGCCAGTAGGCATCCCCCAGATGGTCGTTGATCGTCGGGTCCGCCGGGGTAAACTCGATCGCCCGCTCCAGTTCCTCGACCGCGCGCGCATAATCGCCGGTCAGGAAGTAAGCCCAGCCCAGACTGTCGATGATGTAACCATCGGTTGGACGCTGCTCGACGGCCTTTTCGATCAGGGCCTTGCCCTGTTCGACATTGATGCCGCGATCAATCCAGGAATAGCCCAGATAGTTCAGCACCTGCGGCTGGTTCGGATTCAGCTCCAGCGATGTCTTCAGCGACGCCTCGGCCTTGTCCCACTGCTTGCTGCGTTCCTGGGTGATCCCGATGGAATAATGCAGCGACCACAGTCGGTTGTCGGTGCTCGACAGCAGGCCCAGCGCCTTTTGGTACAGCTTTTCCGCCTCACCCCACTTTTCCTGCCGCCGCAGCAGGTCGCCCTGCGCCATCAGCGGTTCAGGCTGTTGCGGATAGGCCTTGACCAGATCGGCCAGCACCTTGCCGGCGGCATCAACCTTTTTGTCGCGTTCCAGCGTGGTGGCCAGCCGCAGGCGGATCACCAGATACAGCGGGCTGGACGACGGCACTTTCTGATAGGCCGCCGCCGCTTCGGGGAAGCGTTCCAGCTCGTCCAGAATGTCGCCAACCATCATCCCGGCGAATGGAAAGCCGGGATGGAGGGCTTCGGACAGGCGACAGAACACCAGCGCACTGTCATAGGCGCTGTTTTGCAGCAACGACGATGCCGTGCCGTACAGGGCTTCGGCCATCCCCTCTTCAGCCGAGGTCACCAGCCGGGCTGGTTTGGCTTTTGTGTCGGGGAACAGCGATTTTGCCAGCAACGAATTCGGGTTTTGCCGCAGATAACGGTCCTTCAGCGCCACCAGATCATCGCTGCGTCCCTGCCGGGCGAGGAAGTTCAACGCCATTTGCACCGGCCGCAGCGACAGCATTTCGGTGCCGTCCAGCGTCGCCTGATAGTGCGCCCATGCCTGCTCGTCGCGCCCGGCGAGATCGGCAATCATCGCCGAATGGAAATGATACAGTTGTTGCAACTCGCGGCGCTTGTTCATCGGCTCAAGGGCCGCCTGCGCCTCGTCCCATTTCTTTTGCCCGGCCAGCGCCCACGCCCGCATCATCGGCACCACCACGCCGTTGATGCCCTGCTCTTCGGCACCATCCAGACGATGATAGGCGCGGTCATAGTCTTTTTTCAGGCTGTCGCCAGCGGCCAGCACCAGCGGCGCAATGCCGTTGTCGCCTGCCAGTTCGACCACCCGTTCGGCCAGCGCCACCGCCGGTTTGATCTGGCCTTCGGCCAGCAGATAGAAATAGGCCCGCCGGGCCAGGCCGACGTTGGTCGGATCGGCTTCGAGCGCGGCAAAGTAATAGGCTGCCGCTGCTGCGGTATCGGACTGGTTCTGCGCCACGCTGGCCGCCAGATATTTGCCAAAGCCGAACGAGCCACTCCGCCGCAGGGCTTCAGGAGCCGGGGCCGGAGCAGCCCCGGCTGTCGGGGCCTCGGCCTGCTGAACGGCGGATGCGCCACCAGCCGCGATGGTTTCCCCCCCACAGGCGGCGGGCAACACAGACAGCAACAGCGCGCACGCCGTCGTAAGGTGCAACCGGGACCGGTTCATCAGGCCGGAGCGTACAGTACCAGAGTTCACGATGCTGCTATCCGTTTACAGTTTGATCAACAAGGCTAATCCCTTTCGGGACAGACAGCCAGAGACTTAAACGTCCGGACTCTATTCTGGCGGTCGCTTTCCTCCGGCCCTGCTGATGTCAGGTGCGAGGGCCAAAAGCGCAAGAGAGACCGGTTTCTGCCGGGTCCTGTTGCCAGAACCCGGCAGGACACCCTTACATATTGGGGTAGTTCGGCCCCTCGCCGCCTTGCGGTACCACCCAGTTGATGTTCTGGGTCGGGTCCTTGATGTCACAGGTCTTGCAGTGGATGCAATTCTGGGAATTGATCTGCAACCGCTTTGGCCCGTCGGGGTCGTTCTGTTCCACGCTGACGTATTCGTAAACACCCGCCGGGCAGAACCGCTGCTC
>NZ_FTOA01000002.1:0-794815 GCF_900156605.1 Insolitispirillum peregrinum
CTTGGCTTAAGGATGTGTGCGACAACTGCTCAACTGATCGAGCAACCGCCCACGCATCCCTTCCGTCTCTTCACGATGTCAAACAGCGAACCATTTCTGGCGGACCCCGAAGGCCCTGAATTTCTTGACCGTTTGCCTCTCTCGAAGCTCCCCGTCAGCGGGAGGTCGGTTTCTACCGCTGCATCAGCAGCATGTCAACCGGTTTTTTTCATCGCTTCGTCACTTTTCAGATCCGCGCTACAGCGCCTCACGTCCTCGTTCCGAAACCGCTCACCGTGTCCGCCAGACCATTCTCACAATCGGCTAACCCGTTGAACTTCCCGGCGTTTTCAGCGTCGTTGCCGTCGCGTCGTCGTCGGTGGAGCAGGTTCTATCCCCCCAGCCGCTAACCGTCAACTCCCTTTTTCAAAAAAGTTCACATTTTTCTGACGACCGTTTGTTGCTCGTTGTTTACTCCCCTGACTCACGCCTGCCACCAAAGGCTGAAAAGCCCTATGATCCTGAGTAGAAAGACAGCCAGGGTGTGATCCTTCATGCAGACCAAGCCCGCGACAATCCTGATCATTGATGATCAGCCGGCAACGCTCCGTTCTCTGGCCCAGACCCTTCAGGGGGCCCATACCATTCTGGTCGCCTCGACCGGACAGGACGCACTGGACATTGCCCGCAGCCGAAGTCCTGACCTCATTCTGCTGGATGTCATGCTGCCGGATATCAGTGGGCTGGATGTCTGCCGTATCCTGAAGGCCGATCCTGAGCTGAACGGGATCCCGGTGATCTTCGTCACCGCCCGCGACGAAGCCGAAGACGAAGCTGCCGGGCTGGATATCGGTGCCATCGACTATATCAGCAAGCCGTTCAACCCGCCGATCGTCCGTGCCCGCGTTCGCAATCATCTGGAACTCAAGCATCAACGCGACCTGCTGGAGCGGATTGCGATGATTGATGGCCTGACCGGCGTGGCCAACCGTCGTTGTTTTGACCGAACCCTGAAGAACGAATGGCGCCGCGCCATGCGCAGTGCTGATCCTTTGGCTCTGGTGCTGGCCGATGTTGATCACTTCAAGGCCTATAACGATACCTATGGTCATCAGGATGGCGATGACTGCCTGCGGGCCATTGCCCGCGCCTTTGAAGAACAGACGCAGCGCAGCAGTGATCTGGTCGCCCGCTATGGCGGCGAAGAATTTGTCTGCCTGCTACCCTCCACCACCATCGACGGGGCCGGACAACTGGCCTCTGCCCTGTGTCAAGCCGTGCGGGATCTGGCCATCCCCCACCAGACCTCGTCTTGCGGAACAACCGTTTCGGTCAGTCTGGGGGTCAGTTGCGTTGTCCCTCACCACGGTTTGACTCCGGATGATGTCCTGCGCCACGCCGACACCTTGTTGTATCGCGCCAAGCATGCCGGGCGGAATCAGCTGGTAATCGAAAACTTTCCAGTCTCCGCTACGCAAGCCTCCTGACCCGTTTCCCTTGGAGCGGTGTTTGCTCCAAAGCCCTCATCGCGCGAGGTGCCCGATGCCGTTTCCGCTGTCCGCCGACCGCCTGGCTGTCTATGCCCCCTTTCAGGCCATCCTTGACGCCCAGCCTGCGCTGGAGCGGCTGGATGGCGATGAACGCCTGTATCTGTCCCTTTTACAGCATCTGCTGGAAAGCAACGTCACCGCCCCCGAAAGCATCGTTGTTGCCCTGCACCAGAATGCCCCCCACCAGGCTCTGGCGGTGGCCCATGCCCTGTGTGGTGCGGCGGGCCATATCGGGCTGATTGACGTCCATCGCATCACCCAAGACATCGTGCGCTCGCTGCGGCGCAACTCCACCGTTGATCTTGATGCCCTGTATGATCTGGAAAACGCCCTGCACGACGCCGAGACCCTGACCCTGGCGCTGGCCAGCATCCTGCCGCCTCCACCACCACCTCCGCCCCTGCCGCCGTTGCCAGACGGGGCAGAGAGTGTGCAGAAGCTGTTGCGGGCCCTTGATGATCGCGATTTTGCCTCGGTCGATCTCTATACCCACTGCCGCCCATTCCTTGCTATCACCTATCCAGAGATTCTGCCCCGGCTTGACCTGGACATGGATTTGCTGAATTTCAAAGACGCCGCCACCCTTCTGGCGGCCCGGATAGGAAAGCCTTGATGAACGTTTTGGGGATTGCGGGTTGGAGTGGCAGCGGAAAAACCACCCTGATTCTGTCATTGCTGGGAGAATTCCGGCGGCGCGGCCTGCGGGTTTCCACAATCAAGCATGCCCATCACAAGGTGGAAATCGACACCCCGGGCAAAGACAGCTATGAGCACCGCCGCGCCGGAGCCCACGAGGTGATGCTGGTGACCGGCAAGCGCTTTGCCCTGATGCACGACTTCCCCGATCCTGACGAAGAGATCCCGCTGCACGATCTGGTCGCCCGTTTGACTCCGGTCGATCTGCTGCTGATCGAAGGCTTTAAAACCTATGCCCACCCCAAGCTGGAGGTCCATCGCCCCAGTGTTGGCAAGCCGTTACTGGCGCCGCAGGACCCGCACATTGTCGGCATCGCCTGCGATGCTCCACCGGAACAGTCCTCTGACCGCCCCCTGCTGGCCCTGAACGATATTTCGGCGGTTGCGGACTTCATTGTTGCCCACGCCCGCCCCCTGCTTCCCCCGACGGTGTAACGACAGTGTCCCACGCGGCTCCCTCCTCTCGCTGGGCCCCATTGATTCTGGCGGCCCTGATCATGGTGGGATGGAGCGTGCGGGTCGTCGGACTGAGCCCGTGGGAAGCATCATGGCCCCCGATCACCCGGGCGGGAGCTGACCTTGCCTTGCGCTGGATCATTCTCGCCGTGCTGCCGCTGGCATGGGCGGCAACGGTGGAGTCTCCGTTTGGCTGGCGGCAGGCCCTTTACCCGACACCCCAGACCCGACCTCATCGGCTGCGGGCCATGGCGGCCTGTTTCGGCTATTGGCTGGTGCTGCTCTGGCGCAGCCCAACCGCCCCCACGGGCGACCTGCTGGACCTTTATCGTCCGTTCGCCCATGACGGGGCGGCCCCGGTCTGGCCGATGGCGGCTCTTCTGGCGCAAATGGCTGCGGTTGCGGTGATCGAGGAAACCCTGTTCCGAGGCTATTTCCTGAACCGCTTCACTGCTTTGTGGGGGTTTTCCCGTGGGGCAATCCTGCAAGCCGCCCTGTTCGCCGCCATCCATCTACCGGGCTGGCTGTGGGGCAACCATCTCTCGGGAATCGTGATCGCCAGCTTTGCCCTGACCACCTTTGCCTACGGCCTGATTGCGGCTGTGGCGGTGCGCTGGGGCGGCATACTGCTGTGGGGCTATGCCCTGCATCTGGGAGCCAACCTGCTGAACAGCGGTGCTCCGGCGCTTTTTCGTCTGATAGTCCCTGACTGACGGACCCTCCTGCGGCTCCGTCAGTCACGGCAGCTGCCCCTTACTCGGCGGGGATTCTGCCTTCGGCCACCAGTTTGGAACACACCGGCTTGTATTCCATATCAACCTTCAGGATATGGGAGCGCAGCCAGTTTTCGAGGAATTCCTTGACCTTCCGTTCGGCTGACGGGCCGGGCATCAGGACATAGCTGTCGCGCAGCTCCATGAAGTGCTCTTCCAAAGCCCGGTGCGACTTCTTGTGCTGCTCCAGATCATTGTACTGAGCAAGCTCCATGATCTTTTCTTCACGGGTGAAGTGATAGTGCACATAATCGCCCAACGCCGCAAAAATTGAGTCGGTCACCATCAGACCTTCGTCATTTTCCATGGCATCGGTGTAGTCATTGATCAGGCGGATCAGGACTTTGTGGTCTTCATCAAGCACCGGCACGCCGACGCTCATGTTGTCATCCCATTGGATGGTCATTGCTGCGTTCCATTCTCCACGGGGCCAACCCCTCTGCATTCCAGGATCAGGTTTACCATAGCTTGCCATATTTTCGAATACGGACTGCTGTTCGGGGCATTCTTTTTTGCACGAAGGTATAGGAAGACTCCCGCAGGGGGAGAACCAGCGAAGCCCTTTCCTTTGCATTTACTGGAATAAATGGTCCGGTGTTGCCTTTTCCAGGCGGCGCATTTCGGCAATCCCCTGCTTCATCTCGGACATGATGAATTCACCCCGCCGCAACGGTCCGCCAACACTGTGCTTGGGAAAATGTTTGGCCCAGGCGTTCATCTTGACCGTCAGGGCGCACAGAATCCCGCCGATGGTGGTGTGATAGCTGGCGATCATCATTTTGACCTGCCGGAAACGCTGGGCCGAAATCGAGCTCCACATTTCCTGCGTCTGACGGTCAAAGTTCTCGAAACGGGCGATAATGGCCTGCGACAGGGCCCGCAACACCCGTTCAATGGAATCGCAGGTCCGCATCAGGGTGTAATCGGTTTTGACCTGCCAGTTTTTCCGCAGGATGTCCATCGAGCTGAGATAGTTATCAAGGTGTGGCTGCAAGCGGTCCAGACACTGGCGATAATAGCTGAGCGACAAAAAGATATCGCCATAGTCTTCGAGAAAAGCCGGAATCTCCATCACGTCGATTTCCAGCTTTTGCGCCATGATCTTCAGCTTCTGACGGGCGGCCTTAGGGTCCGGGTCGCGGAACAGCGCCACGATGTCACTGAAATCCTTGATGTCGATCCCTTCCGAGCCATAGATCTGCTGCAGCAAGGGGCCGGTAAAGGTCTTCATGTAGCCGGACAGCTCGCGGTTTTTGGCGTCACTCAGCCGCAGGACCGTACTGTCGTGAACCGATACACCAGACTCACGCAACAGAATGCGCAGGGAATAAACGTCATAGCTCGGCATCGGTGCCAGGCGACGCAGAATCAGCAGATCGTCAGGAATTTCGTGGTCAATGTCCCACCCCATCGCGCTGGGAAGCTGCGTAACCTCCACCTGTCCTGATCCGCTGTGCAGGTCGGAAAAGAACTCCACCACCCCTTGCAGGCGCTGGTTCTTGATCAGGCGGGCCCGCCCCAACGATGGCGTCTTGAGCGGAATGATCGATAACGGCAGAACAAACAGCGAATCCATGTCGCTGTCTTCGATCTGTTCAAGCTCTTCGCGATCTGCTATCGACCTCAGGTGCCGTTCCACCACCGTCCCTCATACACCGCTATAAGGAAAGACCGGACTGTATCACAGCTTCCGGTAAAAACGATGGCCTTTGCGGGGAACCGGCCATTTGGCAGGGGGGGATTCCAGCGGCGCCATCCCATGCCTTTCCCTTGCAGCGACCGGCAACGCAGGATACACCATCGCCATGGCACGCTATAGACTCACCATCGAATTTGACGGCACCCCCTTTGTCGGCTGGCAACGGCAGGCCAACGGCATGTCGGTGCAAGGCTGTCTGGAACAGGCGGCCCTGCGTTATTGCGGTGAAACCGTCACCTTTCATGCCGCAGGCCGCACCGACGCCGGAGTCCACGGGCTGGGCATGGTCGTCCATGTCGATCTTGCCCGGGGCGACCGCGCCGACAAGGTTCGGGACGCCCTGAACGCCCTGTTGCGCCCCGATCCGGTGGTCGTTCTGGATGCACAGGTGGTCGATGACGACTTTCACGCCCGCTTTTCCTGCATCGAACGCTCCTACGTTTACCGCATCCTGAACCGGCGGGCTCCGGCGGCCCTGCAGGCAGGGAAAGTGTGGTGGTATGCCAAGCCGCTGAATGCCGAAGCGATGGACGAGGCGGCGCGGTGTCTGGTCGGCAAGCATGACTTCAGCAGCTTCCGGGCGTCGGAATGTCAGGCACAAAGCCCGGTGAAAACCCTCGACGAGCTGCGTATCCGCCGACAGGGCGAGATGCTGGAGGTCTACGTCCGTGCCCGCTCGTTCCTGCATCATCAGGTGCGCAACATGGTCGGCACGCTGGTTCTGGTCGGCGAGGGCAAGTGGGACCGCGACCGGCTGGCCGCGGCGCTGGCCGCCTGCAACCGCTCGGCGGCCGGGCAAACGGCTCCGGCGCAGGGGCTGTTCTTTTTGAACGCCCGCTATCCTGAAGACCAACAGGCATAAGGAAACAGGGCCGGTGAGGTATTCCCCATCGGCCCCGTTTCCTTACCAGAACATCCCGATAAATCAGCGGGTCGGCATCGGCTTGTCGCCGCTGTAGTCATAAAAGCCCTTGCCGGTCTTGCGACCCAGCCAGCCGGCCTCGACGTACTTCACCAGCAGCGGGCAGGGGCGATACTTGGTGTCGGCCAGACCGTCGTGCAGGACGTGCATGATCGCCAGACAGGTGTCCAGACCGATGAAGTCCGCCAGTTCCAGCGGGCCCATCGGGTGGTTGGCCCCCAGCTTCATGGCGGTATCAATGGCGCTGACCGAGCCGACACCTTCATACAGGGTGTAGACGGCTTCGTTGATCATCGGCAGCAGGATGCGGTTGACGATGAACGCCGGGAAATCTTCGGCGGCGACGGCGGTCTTGCCCATCCGTTCGGCCAGCTCGCGCACCTGACGGAAGGTGTCTTCTTCGGTGGCAATGCCACGGATCAGCTCGACCAGCTGCATCACCGGCACCGGGTTCATGAAGTGCATGCCCATGAACTTGCCCGGACGATCGGTCGAAGCCCCCAGACGGGTGACCGAGATCGACGAGGTGTTGGTGCACAGGATCGCTTCCGGCTTCAGGTTCTGGCAAACCCTGGCGAAAATCTCGCGCTTGACGGATTCGTTTTCGGTCGCGGCCTCAATCACCAGATCGGCATCGGGGAAGACCATCTCGGTGCTGGTGGCAATGCGCCCCATGGCCGCCCGCATGTCGTCTTCGCTCACCTTGCCCTTCGACACCTGACGGACGAGGTTCTTTTCAATGGTCTTCAGGGCTTTGGCAAGGGCTGCTTCGTTGATGTCGACCAGCGTGATGTCGTATCCGGCCAGCGCCGCCACGTGGGCGATGCCGTTGCCCATCTGGCCCGCACCGACAATGCCAATATTCTGGATCATGAGGGGTTCCCCTGGAATGAAAGAGTGCAACGAGTGACACGGTGACTGCCGGGCACGGAACAGTCCGGCAGGGTCGGATCCCGTCAAGCTTATTGTGCGCTTTAACCATCTGGCCGAATACGGCGGGCGGCGGGTACCGACGGAGCGAAACGTACTCTGTATCTGGTGTTACTGACCTGAGATCAGCGGACATCGGGGGAGCCGACAGCATGGCAGGCTGCCTGCGCTGGATGGCCTTCCATCCCCGGACAGCCGCTGAAATGCTGTCCCCTACTGCACTGCACACTAAAGGGCGCAGGCGGTGAAGTCAATCAGACGCCAATGATCGTTCTGTAACAACGATCTCCCGCCCGGCAGAAATGAACGAGCGTCCTTCCTGCCCCGGCAGGCGTCGCTTCAGCGGTGGGCCCCCGGCGTCCACAGGACATCCCCGCCAGCCTGGGCATTCAGGTCGCGCGCCATCACGAACAAATGATCAGACAGCCGGTTGGCATACATCAGTGCCTGCCCATTGACCGGCTCGCGCTCGGCCAGCTCGGCAATCAGGCGCTCGGCGCGGCGGACCACCGTGCGGGCATGGTGCAAATGTGCGGCCGCAGGCGTCCCGCCCGGCAGGATGAACGACTTCAGCGGGGCCAGAGCGGCATTCATCGCATCAATTTCCTGCTCCAGCCGCTCGACCTGGGTGGCGACAATCCGCAAGGCGTGCTCTTCGTAATGGCCGCCCTCGGGCATGCACAGATCGGCCCCCAGATCGAACAGGTCATTCTGGATGCGGGTCAGCATCGCATCGGCCACCGGCAGGGTCGTCGTGTACAGGCGGGCAATCCCGATCACCGCATTGGCCTCATCCACCGTGCCATAGGATTCGACGCGCAGGTCGTTCTTGGCGACCCGTTTGCCACTGCCCAACGAGGTCTGGCCCTTGTCTCCGCCGCGGGTGTAGATGCGGGTCAGTTGTACCATGGTCGTTTCATCCTTATCTGTGTTCCGGGATACAGTCCCTGAAAGGTATTTCACATTCAAGCGGGCGAGAAGTCCTTGAGCCGGGGGGCTAACCTCATATAACGTCGCCCAACGCCTGCACCACCCCCGAACCACCCCTGCATCAGCCCACAGGATGATCCGTGTTTCGCATTTATCCCACATTGTCGGTCTATATCGGGCGCCATTTCCTGATGGCGCTGCTGGCGACATTGCTGGTGATCATGGGGTTGATCCTGCTGCTGGACTTTGTCGAGCTGATCCGGCGGGCGGCCGATCGTCCGGGGGCAACCCTGTGGATTTTGCTCGGCATGTCGCTGCTGAAACTGCCAAACATGGTCCATACGGTTCTGCCGTTTGCGGTGCTGATTGGCGGCATGGTGGCCATGTGGCGGCTGACCCGGAACCATGAACTGGTGGTGATGCGCTCGGTTGGGGTGTCCGTGTGGCAGATTCTGGGCCCGGCCATGCTGGTGGTCGGTACCATCGGGGCGCTGGATGTCGGGGTGGTCAATCCGATCTCGGCCACGCTCTATAAGAGTTACGAGCGGATGGAAGACAAGTTGATCCTGAACCATCAGGGTTCGTTCGACCTGTCAAAGGAAGGCCTGTGGCTGCGCGAGTCGATCCCGGCCGGCCACGAACTGGCCGGGGGACAGGTGGTGGTCCATGCCGCCAACGTCCGGCAGGAAGAGATGATCCTGAACATGCGGATGCTGTCGTTCATCTATCTCGGCCCCTCGGAACGCTTTGTCCGCCGGATTGATGCCGCCATCGGACGGCTGGAAAACGGCCAGTTCGTCCTGCATGACGCCTGGGTGATGGAAGCAGGCAAGGCCGGACGGCACGAAGACACCCTGACGCTGTCCACCAGCCTGACGCTGGGCCGGGTGCAGGAAAACTTTGCCAGCCCGGAAACCCTCAGCTTTTGGGAACTGCCGCAATTCATCGCCTTTTTCGATGCTGCCGGCTTTTCCACCCAACAACACCGCATGTACTGGCACAGCCTGATCACCACCCCCTTCCAGCTGTGCGCGATGGTGCTGATGGCCGCCGTCTTTTCGGTCAGTCCCAACCAGCGCGGCGGCGGTGGATTCCGCCGGGTGGTCGGGGGTGTCAGCGCCGGTTTCCTGCTGTACTTCTTTACCCGCCTGACCTTCGCCCTCGGCCTCAGCGCCACCCTGCCCCTGTGGCTGGCGGTGTGGAGTCCGACCCTGATCACGGTGCTGCTGGGCACCGCAACCTTGTTGCATATGGAAGATGGCTGAACAGTCTCCCCCTCCCCTGACCCTTTCGGCTGCCTGGCGCCTTGCGGTGCTGGCCTGTGTCGTCATCACCGTCTGGCGGCTGATGGAGCTGTTCGGCGCGCCGATCAACCTGTCGTTCGACGAAGCCCAGTACTGGGGGTGGGCACAGCAACCCGACTGGGGCTATTTCTCCAAGCCGCCGATGGTCGCCTGGATGATCTGGCTGACCACCGCGCTGGGTGGCAGCGATGCCGAGCCATGGGTCCGGCTCAGTGCCCCACTGTCCCATGTAATCACCGCCCTCAGCCTGTTCATGGTCGGTCGGCAGGTCGCCCCGCGCACACTGGCGCCGCAGGTGGCCCTGTGGTCGGCGATCATCTGGATCACCATGCCCGGCGTGGCGGTGTCGGCGATGATCGTTTCAACAGACGCCTATCTGCTGATGTTCTGGGCGCTGGCGCTGGCCGCCTATGGGCAAGCCGTCGGGTCGAACCGCCCCGGCTGGTGGGCGGTGCTCGGGCTGTGGGTCGGTCTGGGCTTGATGTCCAAATACGCCATGCTGTTCTTTTTGATCGGTGGCGCCATTCATCACCTGTGGGATGCCGACCTGCGCCAGAAGATGCGCCATCTGCGCGCCTGGAGCGGTCCGGCAATCATGGCGGTGCTGGCCGGAGCGATCTATTTCCCCAACTGGCTGTGGAATCGCGCCCACGGCTTTGCCAGCTATCACCACACCAGCGAAAACGCCAATCTCGATCAGGGGCCGCAATACAGCCTTGGTCATCTGGCCGAATTCATCGGCAGCCAGTTCGGTGTGTTCGGGCCGTTCCTGTTTGCCACCCTGCTGGTTCTGGTGCTGTGGCGCTTGCGCTCTGCCCTGCGTCTGCAACCGGCTCTGGCGGTCGATGACGCCCGCCGGGTGGCATCGGGGCGGAAACTGCTGCTGGCGCTGACCCTGCCGCCGCTGGCCCTGATCACCGTGCAGGCGTTCCTGTCGCGGGCCAACGCCAACTGGGCGGCCACCGCCTATGTCGCCGCCACGCCGCTGGTGGTGTGCTGGCTGCTCCAGAGCGGCAAGCCATGGCAGCACCTGCTGAAAGCCTCGGTGATCCTGCACGTTGTGGCCAGCGTCGTCCTCTATGATCTGGAAAGCATTGCCCGCACGGTCGGCGTCACCAACCCCGCCCGCTATGACCTGCAAAAGCGGGTGCGTGGCTGGGATGATGCCGGGGAATGGCTGCGCGAGGTCAAAGCCGCCAACCCCGACGCCACCTTGCTGTATCTGGACCGCAAGGTTCTGGCGTCGATGCTGTACTATGCCCGGCCACAGGGCTGGGATGCGGTGATTTTCAATCCCGACGGCCATGTGATGAACCATTACGAGCTGACCACCACCATGAACGGACGGGAAGGCAAGGACTTCCTGCTGGTGGTGCGCGACCCGCCGCCGCCGGTTTTCAGCACGTTCTTTGAATCCGTCGAGCCGTTGGCGGTGTTCCGCAAACCGATTCACCCAACCTATACCCTGACACTGCACGTTTACCGGGCCAAAGGGTTCAAGGGATACCAGCACCATGATTGATAGCCTGCTCGCCGCCTGGGGCGCGTCGCTCCGTCGTCACTGGATGGCGTGGCTGCTGGGATCGATGCTGATATTCGTCACCTTCCCCGGCATCGATCTGACCGTTTCCAGCTGGTACTGGGACAGTGCCGCCGGCTGGCGCTGGGGCAGCCATCCGCTGGCCGAATTCGTCCGCAAAGGTCTGCCCGCGATCGTCATTGGCGCGGCCCTGTTCGTGCAGGTGCTGTATCTGGCTGGAAAGCTGCTGAAGCAGACGTTTTGGGGCATTGACGGGCGGATTGCCTTTTACATCCTGTCCAGTCTGGTGATCGGGCCGGGTATCCTGACCAACGAGCTGTTCAAGGCCCATTGGCACCGCGCCCGCCCCAGCCAGATCAGCCAGTTTGGCGGCGAAGCCCATTTCACCCCACCATTCATGATCACCGATCAATGCGCCAGCAACTGCTCCTTTGTCTCGGGGCATGCCGCGATGGGGTTCTGGGTGATCGCCTTCGCCTTTCTGGTTCCGCCGCCGTGGCGCGGCAAAGCCATTGCCGTCGCCCTGCTGTTCGGCGCGACGGTCGGCTGGGTCCGCATCCTGCAGGGCGGCCATTTCCTGTCAGACGTGGTCTATGCCGGTCTGCTGGTGGTCGCTGTCACCTGGGGGCTGTGGCGGGCGCTGTGCCATCGCCCGACGGCCCCTACGGACGCGCCATAAAGCCTTGCGCCGCTGCCCGGATGTCGTCGGGCAGCGGTAATGCCTTGCCCGCCTGCACATCGGTCCATACCACCACGCTCGAGGTGGTGCCAATGCAGCGATCCCCCAGAAAGATCCCCTGCACCAACGTCACCGAGCTGGTTCCCAGCCGGGTAATCGCGGTGCCGATATCGACGGTGGCCGGATAATGGCCTTGCTGGCGGAAATCAACCTCCAGCCGGACGATGGTCCAGCCGATCCCGCTGCCATCGGTCGAGCCGGGGCACAGGTCTTCGGCAAATTTCACCCGCCCGGTTTCGGAATAGACGCAAAAGGCGATGTTGTTGACATGCCCCAGCCGATCCAGATCCTGAAAGCGGACATGATCCTGTGCCCAATGGGGATAAATGCTGCGGTCGGTCGGGTCGGTCATATCCAGAGCCTAACGGTAAAAGCGATGAATTTCACAGGCACCCTTCTGGGCGGTCACCGCATTGCACAGTGACACCAGCGCGGCATTGTCTGTGGTCTGCGCATACAGCATGTAGGAATAGCCCTGATCCGGCGTAAAGCCCTTGATCACGATCGCCTGAGCCTGTGCCAGCGCCGGGACTTTCCCCTGTAAAGCCATCCAGGCCCGTTCCGCCTCGGCTTTTGAGCGGAACTGGCCGAGGTGGGCCATAAAGCCATCCACCGCCTGCGGGGCAACCTCAATCGCCTTGACGGTCGGAGCCTTGCCCGATGGAGTCGGGGCTTTCTGAGCGGCGAGTTTCTCAGCCGCAGCCTTCTCCGCAGCGACTTTCTCGGCGGCAGCCTTCTCAACCGCAGCCTTCTCCGCAGCGATCTTCTCGGCGGCAGCCTTTTCAGCCGCTGCCTTCTCCGCAGCGATCTTCTCGGCGGCAGCCTTTTCAGCCGCTGCCTTCTCCGCAGCGATCTTCTCGGCGGCAGCCTTTTCAGCCGCGGCCTTCTCCGCAGCGATCTTCTCGGCGGCAGCCTTTTCAGCCGCTGCCTTCTCCGCAGCGATCTTCTCGGCAGCAGCCTTTTCAGCCGCTGCCTTCTCCGCAGCGATCTTCTCGGCGGCAGCCTTTTCAGCAGCAGCCTTCTCCGCAGCGATCTTCTCGGCGGCAGCTTTCTCAGCCGCAGCCTTCTCCGCAGCGACCTTCCCGGCGGCAGCTTTCTCAGCCGCAGCCTTCTCCGCAGCGACCTTCTCGGCGGCAGCTTTCTCAGCAGCAGCCTTCTCCGCAGCGACCTTCTCGGCAGCAGCTTTCTCAGCCGCAGCCTTCTCCGCAGCGACCTTCTCGGCAGCAGCTTTCTCAGCCGCAGCCTTCTCCGCAGCGACCTTCTCGGCGGCAGCCTTTTCAGCCGCAACCTTCTCCGCAGCGGCTTTCTCGGCAGCAGCTTTCTCAGCCGCAGCCTTCTCCGCAGCGACCTTCTCGGCAGCAGCTTTCTCAGCCGCAGCCTTCTCCGCAGCGACTTTCTCGGCAGCAGCTTTCTCAGCCGCAACCTTCTCCGCAGCGACTTTCTCGGCGGCAGCCTTTTCAGCCGCAGCCTTCTCCGCAGCGACTTTCTCGGCGGCAGCCTTTTCAGCCGCAGCCTTCTCCGCAGCGACCTTCTCGGCAGCAACTTTCTCAGCCGCAGCCTTCTCCGCAGCGACCTTCTCAGCAGCAGCCTTCTCCGCAGCGACTTTCTCGGCAGCAGCTTTCTCAGCAGCAGCCTTCTCCGCAGCGACTTTCTCGGCGGCAATCTTTTCAGCCGCAGCCTTCTCCGCAGCGACCTTCTCGGCAGCAGCTTTCTCAGCCGCAGCCTTCTCCGCAGCGACCTTCTCGGCGGCAGCTTTCTCAGCAGCAGCCTTGTCCGCCGCAGCTTTTTCGGCCGTCGCCTTTACAAAGGCCTGACGTTTTTCTGCCGCCGCCGCTTCCGCTGCGGCTTTCTGGGCCGCTATCTTCTCGGCCAGCGCCTTGCGGGCCTCTTCACTTTTTTGCTCGGACGTCTTTTCCACCGGCGCCGGACTTTCGGCTTTTGCCGGACTGGTCGCCACCGGCTCATCGACGGCGGACGGGTTCACCACCACCGAGGCCGTAGCCCCCGCCTCCAGACTGTCGGATTGCGCTTCGCGCATCCGCTTCAGTTCGGCGCGCGCGCCCTCGTGCCCGGCCTCGGCGGCGTTTTCCAGCAAGCGCAGCGCCCGTTCCGGGTCACGCGGCACGCCCTGACCCTTTTCCAGCAACCGCGCCAGTTCCACCATCGCCGGCAGGCTGCCCAGCGAAGCCGCTTTCTGGAACCATTCAGCAGCCTTGGGATAGTCGGCAGGAATGCCGGAGTCGCCCATGTACATCACGGCCAGATTGTACTGCGCCCGGTCAAAGCCCAGATTGGCCGCCCGTTCGTACCACTCGCGGGCCTTTTCCGGGTCGCGCGGCACGCCCCGCCCCCAGCGGTACAGATGCGCCAGATTGCGCATTGCCGCGATCTGGCCCGGTTCGGGGGCACCTTTACCGCTTTCCGCCATTTTTTGCCCGGCTTCGGCGGCTTTTTGCCATTCCCGCGCCGCCAGGGCGTAATCACCGTTCTGCCAGGCCTTCAGGCCAGCATCAAAGGAGCCATCCGCACTTTCAGCCGGAGCCGCTCCGGCCCAAACAGAGGAGGCGGGAAGCCCGATCAGCGCGCCAGACAGCAACAAGACACCGGAGAAGGCCCCGGCCGTCATCATCACTTTGACCCTGCTGGCCTTCAAGGAGCGGCCTGACATGCGCGGTATCCTCCCCAACTGCTGGAGCCGGGCACGACACAGCCCGCCCATTGGCCTGTTAGACAGCCAATCCCCTCGGCCCACCTCACCGTGTGCCGATCATATACAGTTCCCTGTCCGGCAGTATTCTGCCATCCCACCTATAATTCGTTAACAAACTCAGCCCATGAGACGATTTGTCTCAGATGTTACTTTGTCAGGGGCGCGTAAGCCCCCCTTACACCGCATAGCGCCGCTGGAGGTGAGCCTTGAACGCCTCGGTTGACAACGGCTTGCCGGTGGCGGCAATCAACAGGTCACGGGTTGACAGCGACGACGCCCGCGCGTGGATATTCGGACGCAACCATGCCAGCAACGGCGCAAAGTCGCCCCGCTCCAGACCGGCGGGAATCTGCGGATCGGCAGCCACGGCAGCGGCAAACAGCTGGGCAGCGGTCAGCGCCCCCAGCGTATAGGTGGGGAAATAGCCCCACGCGCCATCATACCAGTGGATGTCCTGCAAACAGCCCACGCGATCTTCCGGCACCGGCACCCCGACCAGCGACTGGAACAGCGCGTTCCACGCATCCGGCAGATCGGCGGCTTCCATCCGGCCTTCGATCAGGGCCTTTTCCAGCCGATAGCGCAAAATGACGTGCAACGGATAGGTGACTTCATCGGCATCGACGCGGATAAACCCCCGCTCGACCCGAATCGCCCGCTTGTACAGGGCGTCGGTTTCCCATGCCGGGCCACTGCCACCAAACGCCTCCCGCAACAGCGGAGCGGTATAGGTGACAAATTCCCGCGACCGGCAAGCCTGCATTTCCATCAGCAACGACTGGCTTTCATGGATGCTCATCCCGCGTGCCCGGCCGACCGGCTGCCCGGCCCACTCGGTCGGCAGTCCGCGTTCATACAGGCCATGGCCGGTTTCATGCAGCACGCCCATCATCGAGCCGCTGTAGTCGTCGTCGCGGTAGCGGGTGGTGATGCGCACATCCTGCGGCGTGCCACCGCAAAACGGATGGGTCGAGACATCAAGACGGCCATGGTCAAAATCAAACCCCAGCGTCTGCATCAGGCGGCGGCACAGGGCCTCTTGCGTCGCCACCGGGAACGGTCCCTGCGGTGCCGGAGGCTCGGCCCCTTGCGCCGCGAGAACCTGCGGCAGGAACGACGGCAGAAAGGCTTCCAGCTCGCTGAACAGCACGTCAATGTCTGCCGAGCGGCCATCGGGTTCGTATTCGTCCAGCAGGGCATCATAGGCCGACACGCCCAGCGCCTGCGCCTTGGCCTGCGCCACCTCGCGCACCAGCCCCAGCAGGTGGGTCAGCGTTGGCTGCACCAGCGCAAAGTTCGACTCCGCCCGCGCCGTCCGCCAGACATGCTCGCACTCCGAGGCCGCCAGCGACACCGCCTCGACCAGCTCGCCGGACAGGGCAGTAGAGTGAATGTAGGACCGCTTCATTTCGCGCAGGTTGGCCGCCTGCCACGCGGTCAGCCCTGCCGCCCCTTCCGCTGCCTCATCCAGCCAGTCCCCGACATGGCCATCAACCAGCAAATCATGGTGCAGGGTGGCCAGCGCCGCCGACGTTTCGGCGCGCGACGCAGCCCCACCGGCAGGCATCATCACCGACCGGTCCCACGACAGCATCCCCATCGCGTCTTCCAGGGCGCTCAGGCGGCGGAAACGATCACTCAGGGCCTGATAGGCACGGGCAGCGGGAGTGGACATGGTGAACCTCTCTGATGCAGAACAAGCCGGACAAGACTCCCTACCCCCTTTGCGCCAGCATGAAAAGAGCGCACTTTGGGGGACCACTCAGAAACCTTACGGAGGACTCCTGATGTCTGCTTCGCAAGCCGCCCCCAAAGTGGCGGTCGTCCTGTCTGGCTGTGGCGTGTATGACGGGGCGGAAATCCATGAAGCCGTCCTGACCCTGCTGGCCCTGTCGCGACAGGGGGCAACGGTGCAGTGCTTTGCCCCGGATGTGGCCCAGCATCACGTCATCAACCATCTGACCGGTCAGCCGGACGATGGGGCCAGCCGTAACGTGCTGGTCGAGTCTGCGCGCATTGCCCGTGGCAGGATTGCCCCGCTCGGCGACTATCAGGCCGCCGACTTTGATGCCATCGTTTTCCCCGGCGGCTTTGGGGCGGCCAAGAACCTGTGCTCGTTTGCCTTTGACGGCCCGGACTGCACCGTCAATCCCGACATTGAACAGGCCATCCGCACCACCCATGCCGCTGGCAAGCCGATCGGCGCCCTGTGCATTGCTCCGGCCCTGATCACCCGTGTCCTGAAATCGGTCACTGTCACCATCGGCAGCGACAGTGGCACCGCCGAGGCCATTGCCGCCATGGGGGGCACCCATAGCGCCACCACCCACGGGGAAGTGGTGATTGATGCCGCCAACAAGATCGCAACCACCCCCTGCTACATGCTCGATGCCACCATCAGCCAGATTGCCGATGGTGCCGAGGCGGTGGTGAAGGCGGTCTTGTCATTGGCACGCCAATAGAATTCCCCTTTTTGGTCAAGAGCCAACGGCCAAAGCGCACCATCGGGCGATGTGAATTTTTTATGTCGCCCGGTGGGCGTGCTTGACCTTCCCCTCCCGTTCTTTTTAATCGACCCCGGTCGCTCGCACATCGGCTGAAAAGCGCCCGCCGCTTTTTCCCGCGACAGTGCGACAATATACGGGGCGCAATCCGTCCCTCTCCGGCTGTGCCGGGGTTCTTTACGACCAAGCAAAGGGGCCCGCGATGCCTGCGAGCAGGGACTATTCAACCAAAGCCGTTCTTCTCAAGGAACTTGCTGCCCGCGAACAGGATGCCTGCCTCGACCTGCCGGACAACGACCATCGCCCGCAGGTGTATCAGCCGGTTTTTGCCCGCCACCGTTCGGTGGTGCCGTTGCCGCCGCGCTGGCTGGCAATCATGGACCAGCTAGAGATCGCCTTTCAGCCGATTGCCAGCATCCATTCGGCCCGCTGCATCGGCCTTGAGGCGCTGATGCGCGGTTATGACCGGCTGGGGTATGGCTCGATTCAGGCCGTCCTCGAAGACGCCTACAAAAGCGGCTGTCTGGTCGAAGTCGAAGCCGCCCTGCACGAAAAGGCCATGATCGCCTTTCAGCAGCATGCCGATTATCAGGACCTGCGCCTGTTCCTGAACATTGATGGCCGCAGCCTGCATGATGCCGCCTATCTGGCCGAATTGCTGTCGGCCATCCGCAGCCGGCAGGACCTGCAACCAACCGCGCTGGTGCTGGAGATTTCCGAACACCTGCCGGGCACCCTGTCCGAGCGGATGACCCAGGGGCTCGACATCCTGCGGCAGGCGGTCGGAAGACTGGCGATTGATGATTTCGGTACTGGCTCGGCCGGTTTCCCGTTGCTGTATTTCGCCCAGCCCGATTACATCAAGATCGACCGTTTTTTCATCGCCGACCTGCGCCGGGACACTCGCAAGAAAGTCTTTCTCCGCCACATGGTCAACCTCGCCCATCTGCTGGGGGTGCAGGTGATCGCCGAAGGCGTCGAGAACGAACGGGAATACCTGTTGTGCAAGGATATCGGCTGTGACCTGATTCAGGGCTACCTGCTGGCGGCTCCGCAGCTTCAGCCCCCCAGCACCGCCTGCTCCTGCGGGGTGATTGACCGGCTGAACGCACAAGACCGCCGGGGAGGCCGCTCCGATCAAAAGCTGATCCAGCAGGAAGTCGATTACATCATCCCGATTGATGTGAACAGCGATCTGGGCGCGGTGTTTGAACGGGTCCGTCACGAACAGGCGGTCAGCTTTTTCCCGGTGATCAATGACCGGCAGGAGCCGCTCGGCCTGCTGCGCGAAAGCGACCTGAAATCCTATGCCTATTCGCCTTTTGGCCGGGAATTGCTGACCAACAAGGGCTATGGCCGTCAGCTCAGCAGCTTTCTGGTCCGCTGCCCGGTGGCCGACATCAACACCCCGGCGGAAAAAATCCTCGAAATTTTCTCTGCTGACGAAGACTCCGAGGGCCTGCTGATCGTGCAGGATGGCCAGTATCAGGGCTTTCTGTCCGCCCGTTCGTTGCTGCGCATTCTCAACGAGAAAAATCTGGCGATGGCGCGCGATCAGAACCCGCTGACCAAACTGCCCGGCAATGCGATGATCAACGAGTTTCTCGGCGGCGCGATGGCCGACCGCTCGGCGTCCTATGTCATCGCCTATATCGACTTCGACAACTTCAAGCCGTTCAACGACACCTACGGCTTCCGGCAGGGTGATCGGGCCATCACCCTGTTTGCCGACATCCTGAACAAGGATTTGCCGCGCGATAGCTGTTTTATCGGCCATGTCGGCGGCGACGATTATTTTGCCGCCTTCCGCGATGTCGAATTTGACGACGCGCAGGCCCTGATCCGCCATGTCATCGAGCGGTTCCGGCAGGAGGTCGAAAGCTTTTATGACGCCGAGTCCCGTGCCCGCGGCTACATCGTCGCCAAGGACCGCGACGGCAACCAGCGCCACATGCCGCTGCTGGCCGCCAGCGCCGCACTGGTCCATATCCCGCGCGGCCATGCCCCGGGGAGCATCGACGACATTTCAGAAGTCATCGCGGTGATGAAAAAGGAAGCCAAAATCTCGCCCAACAAGCTGGCCTCGGTGTCAATCATCTCGCCGGGGCAGACCGGCAGACCCACCCTGCTGAGCGCCTGAAGCCCACACAGGCCCCCCCCCTACACTGGCCCCCTACACTGGCCGATGTAGCTTCCACGCCAGCACCACCTGCGTGATCCCCACCAGCGGACCCACCGGGATCAGGGCGAAAATCAGGATCGCATAGATCATCGGAAACAGCATGCCCCGACGGTATTTCACCTGTCCGGCGGCAATCAGCGGCATGGCCACCGTCACCACCAGACTGATCACCCCCACCACCACGGCAATCACCATCGCCTGTTCCGCAGAGGTCTCGGGGGTCGCCTGCATCGCCGTGTAAAAGGCCATGCCCAGCCAGACACTGCCTGCCAGACCACAGACCGCACAGAGATAATAGGACCAGAGCAGGACTTTCTGCATTGGTGGGGCTTTCCGATGTCACATCAAGGGGGCAATCAAAAGAGCTGGTCATTTCCCCAGCGCAGGATTTGCGGCATAGTAGCGGCACTCTTGGCAGAATGGCAATCTACCGCGCCTCTGCCTGCGGACTTTTTCCCCGGAGTCGTCCTCCGGGTTCTTCCAAGGAGCCTTCCCGTGCGCGCACCCCTCACCTCCCCTGCCAGAAACCGGATTCGCCGTGGCCTGCAAACCATCGGGCTGGCGTTGGGACTGCTGAGCGGTGTCTCCGCCGCCGAAGCCCAGCAGCAGCCCACCGGCGTCGCCCCGCCGCAGGGCGAGCAGTTTTTCCTGCGCATTCCCGATGGCTGGAAAGAAGTGGTCCGCACCCGCCAGCAAGGTGCCGACATCGTTGCCTATGTCCCGCAGGAACAGAATGCCACCCAGTGGACGGACATGCTGTCGATTCAGGTGTTCCAGGGCATGACCGCCCTGCCCGCCCAGAGCTTTTACGAACGCTACAGCACCAGCTACCGGAAAAGCTGCGAAACGGTCCGCATCGGCCAGATGCAGACCGGTGTTTCCAACGGCTATCCCTCGGCATTCTGGATCATGGCCTGTGGCAATCAGGCACAGGCAGGCACCGGCGAAACCTCGTTCTTCCGGCTGGTGCAGGGCAACAAGGCCCTGTACGTCGCCCAGCGCACCTGGCGAACCGCCCGCTTCGATGCTCAAAAGACCTCGCCGATCACCGGCCCAGCGTCGGACGTGGCGATTGAAACCCTCAAGCACTTTGGCCTGTGCGACCCCAGCATGGCCGATCGTCCCTGTCCAAAGGGACAATAACGCCGGACCTGCCAGCGGTCAGCGCACCCGATCACACCGGGTTGGCTGGTAACTCACCGGGGTGCTCCTCTGGCTGGTCCACCTCACCGACCTGAACCTGCTCGATGCTGTCGGCCCGCCGCAGCACCTTGTCGGTGCTCATCTGGATTTGGCGGACGTCTTCCTGCACCTGTGAAAAATGGCTGGCCAGCTTGCCGACCCGGCCATCCAGCCGCCGCACGTCTTCCAGCAGGCGCAGGACTTCCTGCTGGATGACTGTTGCCTGCTGCTGCATGCGGGCGTCCTTCAGGATGGCCCGGACGGTGTTCAGGGTCGCCATCAGGGTGGTCGGGCTGACGATCCACACCTTCGCCCGGTGGCTTTTGGCCACCACATCGGGGAAATGGGCGTGCAACTCGGCATAGACCGCTTCGGACGGCAGGAACATCAGCGCCGAGTCCGCCGTTTCGCCGGGAACGATATAGCGGTCGGCAATATCCTTGACGTGCTTCAGCACATCGCTGGCCAATCCCTTGGCGGCACTCTGGCGGCTGGCGTCGTCGGTGGCATCGCGCAGGGCGTAATAGCTTTCCAGCGGAAATTTGGAATCAACCGCGATCACCCCCGGCGGATTGGGCAACACCAGCAGACAGTCGGCCCGCCGCCCGTTCGACAGCACCGCCTGAAAGCTGTAGGCCGATGGTGGCAGGATGTCCTGCACCAGATCCTGCAACTGCACCTCGCCAAAGGCCCCACGCGCCTGCTTGTTGGACAGGATGTCCTGCAGGCTGACGATCTGGCTCGACAGGTCGGTGATGGTGCGCTGGGCGGCGTCGATCACCGCCAGCCGTTCGCGCAGGTCATGCATCTGGGCGGCGGCCTTTTCGCTGCTGACCAGCAAGCCTTCGCCAACACGCTGAATGACGTCGGCCAGGCGTTCTTCCAGCACGCGGGTCACATGGCGTTCCTGCGCCTGCAACTGCTCGGCAAGCTGGGCCTGATGGGCGGCCTGCACCTCGGCCATGTGCGCCAGACGCCCGGCCAGCTCGGCCTGCGACTGGCTCAGGCGATAGGCCAGCGAGGTCTGGTCTCCGCCCCCCTCAAAAGCAGGTTCGCCACGGGACGGACCCCGCCCAAAGCCCGGCCCGAACCCCGGTTCAACCATCTCGCCATCCGAACGGCGTGGCTGGTTGCTGCGCAGGAACAGGAACACCGCGCCGCCGGCAAGGCCCAGACCACCAACCAGAATAAAAACACCAAAAAGACTATCGATCGCCATAGTCCTGCCGTCATACCATGCTGAATTGAATGCGGATGAACACACCCCCGGTTTTCAGTGCAAACAGAAGGGTGTCGACCGCTGCTATAGCATGCTTTGCGTTCGACCGACCACTCCCCCTTCTCCTTCCCTCTGACTCATGAGGACTCCGATGAAAGCGCGCCCGTCTCTTGCCGTTACCCTGCTGGCCTCGGCGGCCTCGATCCTGCCGGTGCTGGCCCATGCCGAAACGGCCAGCTCGCCCGATGTGGCACTGACCGTTTACCAGAATGGCCTGACCCTGGTCGAAGACCACCGCCGGATGAGCCTTGCCGGTGGAAGCGGGACACTGGCCTTTGATGGCGTGGCACAGGACCTGCTTCCAACCTCGGTGCAGGTCAGCGTTCCCAAGGGTGCGGTGGTGCGCGAACAAAGCTATCAGCCGCCGCTGGACCTGCAGCAGTTGCTGCGCGCCAATGTCGGGCAGACCATCACCGTGGTTCAGACCTCCCCCACCGGAGCCCCGCAACGTCAGACCATGCGCCTGCTGCGCGCCCAGCCGGATGTGTTGCTGGACAACAATGGTACAGTGATCAGTGGCCTGCCCGGCCAGCCGGAATTTTCCGGCATTCCCGCCGGTCTGGCCGTCACCCCCCGCCTGAGCGCGGTGGTGCAGGGCATGCCCGATGGCGAGCAGGATGTGGTGCTGCGCTATCTCAGTGGCGGGCTGAGCTGGCATGCCGACCATGTGCTGACCCTCGCCCCCGGCGGCAAGTCGGTGGCCCTGACCACCTGGGCCACCCTGACCAACGGCAGCGGCGCGGCATGGTCGCAAGCCAAAGTGGCGTTGATTGCCGGGCAGGTCAATCGGGCCGAGCCGGTCCCGATGCCCGCCCCGATGATGATGAAGGCCGAACGGGTCGGGGCAGCGGCTCCGGCACCGCAGGACAGCACCCCGCAGCGGGAAAGCCTGGGCGGCTATCACCTGTACACCCTGCCGGGCAAGGTGACGCTGGCCGACGGTGAAACCCGCCAGTTCGCCCTGCTGCAAACCACCTCGCTGCCCGCCGAAGTCCTCTATGAAATCCGTGGCTCCAGCTATGGTTCACGCTCCGGGGAAGAAAGCCACCCGGCGCAAATCCTGTCGTTCCGCAACGAAGGCCTGTCGGCCCCCCTGCCTGCCGGGACGGCGCGGGTCTATGGTGCCGACAGCAGCGGGGCGGCCCGCTTCCTTGGCGAAGACAGTATCGCCTCGACCTCGGACAAGGGAGCGGTGCGGCTGGCGCTGGGCGAAGCCTTTGACATCGGTGTCACCCGCAGCCAGACCAGTTTCCGCAAGGTCTCCGACAACACCTATGAAGCGGCCTACAAGATCGTCCTGCGCAATGCGCAAAACACTCCGGTCACGGTCAAGGTGATCGACTCGCTGCCGGGGGATTGGTCGATCACGGCTGAAAGTGCTGCCCATCAGAGCCCGGATGCCAGCCGCGCCGAGTGGTCGATTGCCCTGCCCGCCGCTGGGTCAACCACCCTGACCTACAGTGTGCGCGTGACATCGTAAACGCCCTTGTCTTAGCCTTGCAGGCAGAAGCTCTCTTTTTGTCTGCAAGGCTGACCATGACCGAGACCCTTTCTCCCGTTGACTCCGGCGCGCCGCGTCGCCTGCTGCATCGTCGCTCGATCGAGTGTTATGGCTATCAGCGCGACGACGGGCTGTGGGATATCGAAGCCCGGATGGTCGATACCAAGACCTATGGCTTTGCCAACCATGACCGCGGCCGGATCGAGCCCGGCGAGCCGTTGCATGGCATGTGGCTGCGGGTCACCTGTGACGACGATCTGACCATCGTCGATGCACAGGCGGTGACCGAACACGGCCCGTTTCGCCAGTGCCCGGACATTGCCCCGGCCTATGACCGCCTGAAGGGCCTGCAGATTGGCAAGGGTTTTGACCGTGCCATCCGCTCGCTGTTTGACGGCGCGGCGGGCTGCACCCACCTGCGCGAGCTGTTGCGCCCCATCGCCACCACCGCTTTCCAGACCATTTTCCCCGCCCGCGAGAAAAAGCGCCGCGAGCAGGCCGCCGACCACAAGCCGGGGATTCTCGACAGTTGCTATGCCCTGCGCAGCGATGGCGAGGTGGTGCAGCGGGAATGGCCTGCCTTTTACACCGGTGCAGAAACGCCCCCCGCAAACGCGCTGGACAAAGCGGTGGAAACACCGGACAGTTGAACCAGATCATCCCTGACCTGAGAGCATGATCATGAACCGTCCCGCACCCGCCCATTATCCTCCCGAACAGGATCTGCCCACCCTGCTGCCGTTGGGGGGCGTGGCGGTGCGCGTCGGTGCCTTGGGCAGTGAATGGAAAACCGCTCTGGCCAAGGCCGTCGGCCCCAAGGGGCAGGTGCTGGTCCTCAGCGGCGGCGAAACGCCTGCCGATTGCCTCGACCTGCTGGTTGAACGAAGCGATATCCAGGCGATCCATCTGGTGGTGGTCGGGCCGCTGCTCAGCTCGTTGCGGGTGTTGCGTCTGGCCCGCCGGGCGATGGCCACCTTTGGCCCGGTGATCGCCCTGCTGGGCGGCCCGCAACAACGGGATGCGATCAGTGAAACCATGCTGGCCGAGCTGCATTATGAAATGCGCTCCCTGCCTGACGGCCTGACGGTGTTATTGCCAAAGGACGATTGACGACCTGCCGAAGATGGCGTTTGGTACCGTGCTATCTTCGATTATTCTGGAATGATCGTTTCAATGGATACCCCTGCTGCCACCACCACCCTGTCGGCGCTGGCCCATCAGGCCCGGCTGGATATCTTTCGCACCCTGCTGCGTCATGGGGAACTCCCTGCCGGAGAACTGGCGACCGAACTCGGTATCCCGTCCTCGACCCTGTCCTTTCACCTGAAAGACCTGCGCATCGCCGGTCTGATCGTCAGCCGTCGTCAGGGTCGCCACCTGCTGTACCGGGCCGACCGCGACCGGCTGGCCGAGCTGATGGCGTTCCTGATGGCCTTTCCGGCATAGAGCAGCGTGCGTGAATGTGACCACAGTACACGACAGTTTGAAAACAAGAGCGGGCTGCCGCCCGGACCTGCTCGGGGCCTGAGGCCCCGAACCCCCATTTTTCTTTTATAATCAAAGAAATGGGGTCTGGGGCCGACTGGCCCCGGCGAGGTGTGGAGCAGCGCTCCACGTCCTTGTTTCCCAACTGTCGTGTACTGTGGCGTCACATTTAACGCACGCTGGTCTAGAGCATTTCTCGGTCTCCAAGGATCACGAGAAATGCTCTAATGACTTGTTATTTAAGCAAATACGTCGTCACAGATGTGTCCATCTGCTCGGGATTTGCTCTAGAACTGCTGTAACAGCCGGTGGATATAATCCCGCTCGTCCTGTGGCCGGGACAGATCATTGGCCCGGCGGCGCAGTTCCAGCAGGATTTCCCGCCCACGGGACACGTCGCCGGTCGCAGGCACCTTGACCGTCCCGTCGTCGACAGCCGGGCCGTTTTGCAACGGGCCATTGCCCCCTGCCCGTTTGCGCCCACCGCCGGGCAGGACCATCATCCCCTTGCCGCCGCCCATCGCCTGCAACATCTGTTGCTGCGCCTGTTGGCGGCCCTGTTGCAGGGCCTCGAGAGCCTTGCCTTGCCAGTCGGTGGCTTTGGACCATTGTCCCTGCCCCAGCGCCTTGCCCGCCTGCTGCATCGCCTGTTCCGCCTGCCCCAGCGAGGGAGGAGCCGCCCCACCGGCCTGGCCTGCCACCTTGGCCATCGTGTCCAGCAGTTTGTCGCGCAAGGCAGTCTGGTGGGCCTGCATCTCGCTGGCCGCATCGTCAGAAGGATCGCTGGTGCTTTTGGAGAATGTGCTGTCGAGCAGCTCTTGCTGTTGCCGGGCCAGCGCCGTCAGTTGCTGCATGGTCTCGGCCATTGCCTTCAACGCCGCCGGATCAGGGGCCTGAGCCGAGCGCAAGGCTTGCAAGGACTGGCGGATCTTTTCCCGCAAGGCATCGGCCGCCTCGCGGGCCCCGGCTTCTTCAAGGGCGCGCAACTGTTGCAGCATCGCATCAAGGTCCATCTGCGGGCTGTCACTGCCCAGCGCCTCCAGATCGACGGCTTCGCCCTGATGCATCATGTAGGCCGCCGACGAAGACGACAGCACCGCCTGCATGTAGTCCTGAACCGCCTGCCGCAACGCATCGACCCGCTCGGCAATCGTTTGCGGGTCGGCATTGGCGGCAATCGCGTCATCCAGCGCCTTTTCTGCCGCCGCCAGCGCCTGCTCGGCATCGGCCCGGTCACCGTCTTCCAGCCGCAGGGCAATGGCCCACAGCAGGCTGGCGTCACGGGCCTCCAGTCGCCCACTGTCCGGGGCAGACAGCGCCGAGGCCGCAACCCGTAACCCCAGCAGACTGGCGAAATCACGGATGGCCGGATTCTGGCCGATCTGATACAGCCCCTCGGCGGCTTGCAGGTGAATTGCCGCATAGTCGGCCAGCAAGCGGCGCCGCCATTCGGCGACCTCGCGGGCCAGCGGATTATGGAATACCCGTTCCGGGATGGTCCGCCGCACGGTGGCGGTGGCGCTGACCGACCCGGCGGCATCCTGCACCAGCAGACGCAGGTCAACGTCTTGCCCGGCCAGCGGATCACTGGCCAGATCCAGCCGCGCCTGTCCCTGATAGCGCAGCGGTTTGCCCGCCTCGCGCCGGGCGGTGGGCACCGGCAGGGAAAGCTGGCGGGTGCGGCCATCCGGGCCGGTGACTTCGGCAGTGACACTGGTCAGGCCATAATCATCCAGCGCCAGATAGGGTTCCTGCAGGACACCGCCCGGCCCATTGGGGGGCGGCCCCTGCTGATCATCAACCAGCACAATCTGTGGCGGACGGTCCTTGGTAATCTCCAGCGGCCAGGAGGCAATGGTGTGCCTGCCATCGCGAATCTCCAGCCGGATTTCACCGCTGCTCTCACTGGTCAGCAGCAGGTCGAGGCGGTGGCTGCCGGTGCCTTCACTGACCGGAGGAATATCGGTCGGCACGGAGTCGATCCGCACCACCGGATGCTCAGCCCCCTGCACCAACACCAGCAGGTGGCTACCCTCGGGGACACGCACGGGCGCCTCAGCCGGTGTGCGGGTGCTGCGCTGGACCGGCGGCAAGCCGGTATAGGCCGGGGGCGTCAGCCAAACGGTTGCCGTTGCCGGTTCGGTAGCGCTGCCCCAGCTCAGGGTCGGTTGAAAGGCGCGCGCCAGTCGGGTAAGCGGATCGTCCAGCGCCAGCGGGGCCACCACCACCAGCGCCAAAGCCGGCAGCACCCGCAGGCCCCACGGGTCGTGTTCGGGCAGCACCGGGCGCGGCCAGCGGAGCGGCAGGGCCCGCACGGCAGCCAGCATCCGTTGTTGATGCAGTTGCCACAGAGCGGCGGTCAGCGGATCGGCCGTTAACGGTGTCAGCGGGGAATCGCGCAGGGCGGTCAGCGGCTGATGCGGCGTGGTGCCCTCGGCAAAGGCCAGCACCTCGTCAGGGGTGGGCCGCCGTAAACGCCGCAGACCACCAACAAGCAGCAGACCAAGGGCTATGACCACAGCCAGCAGAACCACCGCGTGCAGCCAGCCGGGCAACAGGCGCAGGCCATCACTGAGGAACAGCGCCAATACCAGCCCGGCAAGCGTCAGGCTGGACCACAGCGCGGCAGTCAGCCGTTCAGCCCATAACGCCAGTCGGCACAGGGCCAGCCGGCGCAACAGCCGACGGCCTTCCTCTGGCCCCAACAGGGCAGGCCAGTCAGGCAGGGACGGAGGTACCGGTGTAGGATGACCCATGAACTCCCTCCCCTGATGAGCTGATCTCACCCTGCTGATCGCCGCCTGTCGTGCCGCACGGCTTTACTCGAGGCTTTACTTTACGCCAGCCACTCCGGCACCTGCTCCAGAGCGCGCATTTCCTCGAAGGTAGGACGGCGACGCACCACCGCAAAGCGGTTTCCATCCACCAGCACTTCCGGCACCAGCGGACGGGCGTTGTACTGGCTGGACATGGTGGCACCATAGGCCCCGGCGGTCTTGAAGGCGATCAGGTCCCCGGCCTTCAGCGGCGGCAGCGGACGCTGCTTGGCAAAGGTGTCGCCGGTCTCGCACACCGGACCAACCACATCATAGTCAATGGTGGCTTCGCCGGGGACCGGTTCGGCAACCGGAATGATGCCGTGGAAAGCTTCGTACATCGCCGGACGAACCAGATCGTTCATCGCCGCATCGACGATCGCAAAGGTGCGGGTCGAGCCTTCCTTGATGAACATCACTTCCGAGACCAGCAGCCCGGCATTGCCCGCGATCAGGCGGCCCGGCTCGGCGCTGATGCTGCACCCCAGATCGCCCAGCGTCGACCGCACGATGGCGGCGTATTCCGGCGGCGGCGGGATGTCGTTGCCGTCTTCATAGGGAACACCCAGACCACCGCCCAGATCGATCCGGCTGAGCGAAATGCCATCGGCACGCAGCATCAGCACCAGATCGCGCACGCGCAGGAAGGCATCCTCAAACGGCTGCAGGTCGGCAATCTGGCTGCCGATATGAACGGCAACGCCCTTGACGTCCAGACCCGGCAGGGAACAGGCATGACGATAGGCCGCCGGAGCCGCCGTCCAGTCGATGCCGAACTTGTTTTCCTTTTTGCCGGTGGTGATCTTGGCATGACCACCCGCACCGACGTCAGGATTGACACGCAGCGCCACCGGAGCCTTGACGCCACGGGCCAGCGCCACCTCGTTCAGCAAATCGAGTTCCGGCACGCTTTCGACGTTGATCTGGTGGATGCCTTCGTCGAGCGCCAGTTCCATTTCCGCCCGGGTTTTGCCGACACCGGAAAAGATGATCCGCTCAGCCGGGACGCCTGCGGCGCGGGCAACCATCAGTTCGCCCCCTGAAACGACATCGGCACCAGCCCCCAGACGGGCCAGCGTGCGGATGACGGCGGTGTTGCCATTCGACTTCACCGCAAAGCAGACCAGCCCGCCAAACTCTTTCAGCGAGTCGGCAAAGACCTGGAAGTGGCGGGTCAGGGTAGCCGTCGAATAGATGTAAACCGGCGAGCCAACGGCCTGCACGATATCGTCAATCGCCACGTCTTCGGCGTACAGGCGACCGTTACGATAGTGAAAATGATGCATGGTCCCAAAAACCTTTGCAAAGCGCGACAGCCCGCGGGGCTGCCAGAGGGGGGCAACCGGGACGCAGTCTTGCGCCCCGGAAAGGGGTCATTGAGTCGGATAATCGCGGGGATAGGTTGATCCCTCGGGGGCTTCAAGCCTGCTCTTTTTCCCGCAGGCCGCCAGCGGTGCAGCCAGTGCCAGCACCACCAGCAGCGTGAGTGCCAACTGCACGCCCGCTTTCATCAACCGTTTCCTTCGCTATCGACAAAACGCTGACGGGCCAGAGCCGCCTGCGCCTTGACGTTATCCGGCGCCGTGCCGCCATAACTGGCACGGGCGGCCACCGAATATTCCACCGTCAGGCAGGCAAGGGCGTCTTCGGTAATCCCGGCTTCGATGCTTTGCAGATCGGCCAGCGACAGGTCTTCCAGACCCACGCCGCGATCTTCGGCCATCTTCACCAGCTCCCCGGCGATTTCATGCGCCCGGCGGAACGGCACGTTCAGCTTGCGCACGCACCAGTCAGCCAGATCGGTCGCCGTGGTATAGCCCACCCCGGCCTGATCGCGCAGGCGGGCGACGTTGACCGTCAGGTCGGCAATCATCCCGGCAGCAGCGGTAATGCACAGGTCGAGGGTGTCCGAGACTTCGAAAACCGGTTCCTTGTCTTCCTGCATGTCCTTGGAATAGGCCAGCGGCAGCCCTTTCATAACGATCAACAGGGCGTTCAAATCACCGATCACCCGCCCGGCCTTGGCACGCACCAGTTCGGCGGCGTCCGGATTGCGCTTTTGCGGCATGATCGACGAGCCGGTCGACAGCTCATCCGGCAGGCGGACAAAGCGGAATTGCGCCGAGGTCCAGATCACCAGCTCTTCGGCCAGACGCGACAGGTGAGTCGCGGTAATGGCCGCTGCGGCCATGTATTCCAGCGCAAAGTCGCGGTCCGACACCGAGTCGAGTGAATTGTAGGTCGGGCGGTCAAAGCCCAGCTCGCGGGCGGTCATCTCGCGGTCAATCGGATAGCCGGTGCCAGCCAGCGCCGCCGAGCCCAGCGGGCATTCATTCATGCGAGCGCGGGCATCGGCAAAGCGGCTGCGGTCGCGGCCAAACATTTCGACATAGGCCAGCATGTGATGGCCAAAGGTCACCGGCTGGGCGGCCTGCAGGTGGGTAAAGCCCGGCATGACGGTGGCGTAATGCTGTTCCGCCTGCGTAATCATGGCGTTCTGCAACGCCTGCAACTGCCCCTGCACCCGGTCACAGGCCTCGCGCACCCACAGGCGGAAATCGGTCGCCACCTGATCGTTGCGCGACCGGGCTGTGTGCAGACGCCCCGCCGGTTCGCCGATCAGTGCCTTCAGGCGGGTTTCGACGTTCATGTGAATGTCTTCGAGGGCACTGGAGAACTCGAAGGTGCCAGCGTCAATTTCCTGCTCGACCTGCGCCAGACCGTCCAGAATGGCGTCCCGATCAGCTTCGGTGATCACGCCAACCTTCGCCAGCATCTTGCAATGGGCGCGCGATCCGGCGATATCCTGACGGTACAGGCGCTTGTCAAAGCCAATGGAAGCATTAATCGCCTCCATCACCGCCGACGGCCCGCTCTTGAAGCGGCCGCCCCAAATCTGACTGGTTGAGGAGGACGAGGAGTTGCTCATGGACGCTGATCTCGATGCTGAAGGACACAACCGCCCGACCCTTGCACACAGGCATCAGGCCGGAAACACACCCCAACGGTGGGGCAAAGGGATGCTGGCGATTGTCACTATTGTAGCGGCGGTTGCAAGTCTTATGGGAGGGGAGGCCCATGCGCAGACGCCGGAACAGGCGTGCTCGCTGGCAACGACGCCGTTATTGCCGACCACCATCAACCGCCTGATCGAGACCAAACCTCCGTGTCAAATGCCCGATCTGGCCTTTAGCGATGGTGACAACCGACCGCTGAAACTGTCATCGTTTCGCGGCAAGGTGGTGCTGCTGAACCTGTGGGCCACATGGTGCCCGCCGTGCGTGAAGGAAATGCCGTCGCTTGACCGCTTGCAAAGCAAGCTGGGAGGCGAGCGTTTTGCCGTGGTGGCCATCAGTCAGGATAAGGGCGGGGCAGGGGTGGTTGTTCCGTGGTTGGCAACCAACAGGCTTACACACCTGACGGCCTATCTGGACCCGCAGTCAACGATCAGCCAGACCTTGCAAACACCGGGCCTGCCGGTGTCGATGGTGCTGGATGCCGAAGGGCGTGAAGTCGCCCGTCTGTTTGGAAAAACCGAGTGGGATGCGCCTGAAATGATCGCCCGCTTACAGGCGTTGATTTCAGCCTCACCCAAATGAAGCCACGTCAAGGGCTTCAACGATCGAGACACCGGGAAGGTGCCCCACAGAGGGGCACCTTCGGCAGCTTTCCCTGGACGGACCAGAAAAGCACAGGCGGTGCAGGGTAGCTTAGTTGGTTCCGGAGGTACCCGAGGTACCAGTGGTCCCAGAGGTCGTGTTGTTGTTGTTGTCGCTGCTGGCAGCGACGGCAACGCCAACGGCAGCGGCAGCGGCAACACCAGCAGCAGCAGCGGCGGCACCAATACCAATGCCACCAGCAGCAGCACCGGCAGCACCGGCGCCAGCAGCGGCACCAGCGCCCGCACCGGCACCGGCACCAGCGCCCGCACCGGCACCAGCGCCCGCGCCAGCGCCGCTACCGGTCGTACCAGCACCAGCAGCACCACCAGCGGCCTGCGCATGAACCAGAGCCGGAGCCAGCGCCATGCTGGCAGCCATAACAGAAGCGAGAACGAGTTTTTTCACAGACATGTCACCACCTGTCAGTAAAGGGATTTGCAGACCATATATGCCCGATTTGCGCCAGTAAAACAACCGCGTTACGCGTTCTTTTCCCGAAGCAATGCCGTGCATATCCCGCACTGCAGCCGGTGCTGGAAAGGGATAAGGGCGACACCACAGCCCAACACAAAAGACCTTATCCATATGGGATACAACACGATTCCACTCCGACACCAAGTCAGGCACCCATTGATGGAGCAGGGATGCCAGCCTGTGCTATTTTAGCAACACACAAAAAAAAGCATATGCGGCACCACGCAGGAGAGGCGAAAATAATGGGGCAAACTGCATCAGGCTTCCGGCTTGCAGAAGTATATTTCATCCAGAGTCGTGAAATCATGGCCGACCATAAAGGCTGATATCAGGGCATTATTTTACGGCAGAAGACGATCTGTCGATGCGTAAAGGATTTTTTTCCTGTCCATTTGCGGCCACCATGTATTTATCAGTCTGAGACTCCATAGGGGTACTTGGGGGAACCGTACGGGGGAAAAACCCGAACTCCATAGAAATCATGTTTATTTTCATGTCATTAGCATACCGTGCCCGCATCACATCATGACGCGGTCCCCCTGCGGCTGCGACATGCTCGGCACTGGCCTCCCTGCTCGCTGCGTGGTAGAGTGAGCCCCCATTGGGAAAACGCTTGAATGTCAGGGTGTTGCATGTGTGATGATACGAACAAGGCGGCCAGTATGATCAACTCGGCGCTCGTCGATATTGTCATTGTACATTACAAAACCTACGACGATACGATGAAGTGCGTCACCCGTTTGCTGGAACAAGGGCAAGTCCGGCCACAAAATATTCACGTGGTCGACAATCTGTCGCCCGATGGATCGGGGCAGCGTCTGAAAGAGACCTTGCCGCCCGAAGTTGACCTGATCCTGTCACCGACCAATGGCGGATTTGGGTCCGGGGTGAACATCGGCGCACGCGCCGGGACGGCGCCTTACATTCTGGTACTGAATCCCGATTGCGTCCCTGAAACCGCCAATTTACACATCGCACTGACCTATCTGGACGCGCATCCGGATGTCGGACTGGTGGGGGCAGAGCTGATCAATCCTGACGGGTCTTTGCAATATTCGGCGCGGACATTTTATTCGGCACTGGATGTGGCGGTTCGCAGGTCACCTCTGAAACGCCTTTTCCCGTTCAACCGGCTCAACCGCAGCCACTTGCTGATGGACCATCCCAGAACAGCCCCCTTTGATGTGGATTGGGTGATGGGAACCGGCTTGATCGTGCGGCGGAATGTGTTCGAACAGGCCGGCGCGATGGACGAGTCCTATTTCCTCTATATGGATGACGTAGACCTGTGCGCCCGCGTTCACCGGCACGGGTATCGGGTCCAGTTGCTGCCAGCGGTTCGCTTTATCCACGACCACCGTCGCCAGAGCAGTGGCAGCCTGCGCTGGACCCCCGCCCATTCCATGCACCTGAAAAGCCTGAAGCTGTTTGCCAAACGCTATGGCCTGCCGCTGTTTCAGCGCCCCGGAATCCGCAAGGTCCGATAAACAGGCGAGACCAGTGTGCGAAAACCGGTTCCCATTTTTGCGCTCACTGCTCTATTTCATGTGCCGCAGTGATGATGCGCAAAACCGGTTCCCACTTTTGCGCTCACTGCTCTATACGGTGTAGCCAAACACCTTCATCGTGTCCCCGGCCACCCGGTTGATGTAGTCGGTGTGTTCGGTGGTCATCGCGTCCTTGTGCGAACTGCCTCCCTTGCGGACAAAGGTAAAATCTTTGGGCAAGGTCAGGTTCTTTTCGGCACAGAAGGCTTCATTTTCCTTCATGACGGAAAAGGAGCCCGCCTGCACTGCTTTTTGAATGACATCCTCTTCAATCGCAAAGCCAAGCAGCTCGTAAACATGCCGCAGGACCGCTGCCGGATCGGCCAGCAGGTCTTCATAGCGCACAACGCTGAACGACACGCTGGGGCGGGTCTGCGTCAGCCAGCTTTGCGCGTGGGCGCACCAGGCCTCGATCCCGAACTCCCGGTCCCGGATCATCTCGCCCAGCGAGCCATGATACCAGCCCAGTTTACTGGCAAAGGCATGGTACGAGGCCATCACGTCACGGGGGTCGCGGACCAGATAAATAACCTTGTTATACAATGGATTATAAGGCGCATGGCTTTTGATCATGCGGTGCCCCGGAAACGGCAGCGGCGGTGGCAGATGCCGCGAGCTGTGAATGTCGGGTACCGTATCATTGATCGCAAAGAAGGTCGGCTTTCGGTCCACACCGCTTTTCTGCAAATTGACCGAAGCAATCAGGAACGTCAGCCAGGTAATGCCGCTTTTGGGGAATTCGACCAGAAAAGTATCATCAATCCGTGGCTGTGACGGCGAGGTCAGCAGGTGTGGGTGATCGCGCAGGGAACGGCGCAAGGAATGCCAGAAAGCACGGGATGCGGCCTGCAGTTTCTGAAAATTGGCTGCCACGGGATCAAATCCTTGTTCTCAAAAAGCGGTCGGACAATATCACGGGCGTCTTTCTGATGCGAGCATGTCTGTCGGACTGCTGAAAGCCGGACGAGAGCGTTTTCGCTCAGTATGAAAACGCTCTAAATCATCTTTCTGGCGCAGCACTCTATTCCAGGAACGACTGATGTCTTGAGGAAAAGTCGCTGGCAGGACACCGACGGGATTGCCACTGTTTCCGTCCCTTGTCCTGATCGGGAAGTTTCACCATGTCTGCTGTAAAGACGCTCCCTGTTGCGGTGATCGGTGCCGGTATCATCGGTACGGCGATCGCCTGTGAATTGACCCGCCGAGGTCATGCGGTGGTTCTGGTGGAACGAGAGGAACCCGGCAAAGGGGCCTCGTTCGGCAATATGGCCAGCATTGCCGTCACCGAATTTCTCCCCGGTTCGCGTCCGGCCATCTGGGCACAGATGCCCGGATGGCTGCTGGACCCGGAAGGACCGGTTCGCCTTGACCCGGCATACCTGCCGCGCATGATCCCCTGGGCGTGGCGGTTCCTGCTGGCCAGCCTGCCCGGCAGGGTGCGGGCGCTGGCCGATGCCGGGGCCGTTCTGGCGCGGCGGGCGTTGGGGGACATGCAACAGATGCTGGCCCGGGCCGGACTGGACGACCACCTGAGTTCCACCGGCTGTCTGTGCCTGTATGCCAGCGATGACGAATACCGCCGGGATGCCGACCATATCGCCCTGTTGCAGGATCAGGGCCTGCCCTTTCAGCCCCTTCGTGGGCCCGAAGCCGTGGAGCTGGAACCGGCCCTGTCGCCGACTCTGGCGCGGGCGGTGCTGTTGCCGGACAACCGGTCAGTACGCGACCCGTACCGGCTGGTGGTGGCACTGGCCGAACAGGCACAGGCCAGCGGGCGCTGTACGATGATCACTGGCCGGGTGGTCGGATTTGACCATCAGGAAGGCGGGGTGAATGCCATCCGTCTGGCCGATGGGCGTTCGCTGGCGGTGTCGGCGACTGTTCTGTGTGCCGGGGCGCATACCGGCGAACTGGCCCGCCTGTTATCCGAACCGATCCCACTGGAAACCGAGCGCGGCTATCACACCCAGATCATGGCCCCGGACATCGCGTTGCATCATTCGCTGATCTGGCCCGCCCATGCCTTCATGGTCACCCCGACCGCAGGCGGTATCCGGGTGGGAGGAACGGTGGAGATGGCGGGCCTCGACAAGCCGCCCGATTACCGGCGGGCCAAAGTGCTGGTCCGCCACGCGCAGCGGGCCCTGCCCCGACTGGCCTGCGCCGAGGCCAGCGAGTGGATGGGGCACCGACCGGCCTTCCCGGATACCATTCCGCTGCTCAGCCGGTCAGCAAAACATCAGGGTGTGTTCTATGCGACCGGGCACGGCCATCTGGGACTGACCTGTTCGGCCACTTCGGCGCTGCTGATGGCGGACCTGATCGACGGTCGCCCGCCGGTGGTCGATCCGGCACCCTACAGCATCACCCGTTTCCGCAGCCTGTTCTGATGGTTCACAGGGCAGCCGGGCGCGGTGATGCTGTTCGGGTCGGTTGGGGCCGTCTCTTTTTTACAGGATGAAGCGCGACAGGTCGCCCTTCACCGCCAGCGCACCAACACGCTCGCGCACCATATCGGCGGTGATGGTGATCGTCTCGCCACCCCGGTCGGTGGCGCTGAAGGAAATCTCTTCCAGCAAGCGCTCCAGCACGGTGTGCAGACGGCGCGCCCCAATGTTTTCAACACTGCGGTTGATGTCGGCGGCCAGATCGGCCAGCGCGTCGATGGCCTCGTCGGTGAACTCGAGCGTCACCTTTTCGGTCGCCAGCAGCGCCTTGTACTGCACCAGCAGGCTGGCTTCCGGCTCGATCAGGATGCGGCGGAAGTCTTCCTTGCGCAGCGGCTGCAACTCGACCCGGATCGGCAGACGGCCCTGCAATTCGGGCAGCAGGTCCGACGGCTTGGCGAGGTGGAACGCCCCGGAAGCGATAAACAGGATGTGATCGGTTTTCACCGGGCCGTGCTTGGTATTGACGGTGGTGCCTTCGATCAGCGGCAACAGGTCACGCTGGACGCCCTCGCGCGAAACGTCGCCACCCCGCGCTTCCTGCCGGGCGGCGATCTTGTCGATTTCGTCAAGGAAAACAATGCCATCTTCCTGCACTGACCGGATGGCATCCTTGACCACCGCGTCTTCGTCCAGCAGCTTGTCGGCTTCTTCGCGCAGCAGAACCTGATAGCTCTCGGCCACCGTCATCTTGCGCGGTTTGGTGCGGTTGCCCAGCGCCTTGCCGAAAATGTCGCCCAGATTCAGCATCCCCATCTGCGCCCCCGGCATGCCGGGAATGTCCATCGACGGGATGGTCATGCCGCTGGTGTCCTGCACGTTCAGCTCGATTTCCTTGTCGTCGAGCTGGCCTTCGCGCAGCTTTTTGCGGAAGGTCTGGCGGGTGCCTTCGCTGGCGTTTTCCCCCACCAGAGCATCCAGTACGCGGGCTTCGGCGTTGGCTTCAGCGCGCACTTCGACATTCTTGCGCATGCGGTCGCGGGTTTCGGTGATCGCCGTTTCCAGCAGGTCGCGGATGATGCTGTCCACGTCACGGCCGACATAGCCGACTTCGGTGAACTTGGTCGCTTCGACCTTGATGAACGGCGCCTGCGCCAGCCGGGCCAGTCGGCGGGCGATTTCGGTTTTGCCGACACCGGTCGGGCCGATCATCAGGATGTTTTTCGGCAGCACCTCTTCCCGCAGCCCCTCCGGCAGCTGCTGCCGCCGCCAGCGGTTGCGCAGGGCGATGGCCACCGCCCGTTTGGCCTCGTTCTGGCCGACAATGTGCCGGTCAAGCTCGGAAACAATTTCGCGCGGGCTGAACGACGACATGATTACAGGCTCTCCAGCACAACATTATGGTTGGTGTAAATGCAGATGTCGGCGGCCACCGCCATCGACTTGCGGACAATCGCTTCGGCGTCAATATCGGGCATGTCGATCAGGGCGCGGGCCGCCGCCAGGGCATAGGAACCGCCGGAGCCGATGCCGATGATGCCGTCTTCGGGTTCCAGCACGTCGCCGGTGCCGGACAGGATCAGCGAAACATCGCGGTCAACCACCGCCATCATCGCTTCCAGACGGCGCAGGTAACGGTCAGTGCGCCAGTCCTTGGCCAGCTCGACGCAGGCGCGGGTCAGTTGGCCGGGATGCTTTTCCAGCTTGGCTTCCAGACGCTCGAACAGGGTAAAGGCATCCGCTGTTGCCCCGGCAAACCCGGCCAGCACCGAACCATCGCCCAGCGGGCGCACCTTGCGGGCATTGGACTTCACCACCGTGTGGCCCAGCGTCACCTGACCGTCACCAGCGACCACCACCTTGCCGTTCTTGCGCACCGACAGAATGGTCGTGCCGTGCCAGGTCGGGATGTTTTGCGAATCAGACATCAAAAATCACCGCGCTTGAACAGGGATCACAAGGGCCCCCGTTTTTTATGGATACTGCTTGTGTTCCGCCAAGATGGGGCACGGATGCCAACAGATCAAGGCACCCGATCAGATCAACGGCCAGGCAGGTGATAGGGATTGCGGTCGATCCAGTCGGAGACAAAGCCGGTCAAGGCGTCGTCGGCATTGGGCGGCAGGACGACGGCAATGGTCAGGTACAGGTCGCCGGTCATTTCTCCGGCCCGCAGTCCCAGCTTGCTGACCCGCAGCACCTGCCCGTTACCGATCCCGGCGGGAACCATCACCGCCAGTTGCCCGCGCAGCCCGGTCATGGTGATGCGGCCCCCGCGCAGGGCTTCGGCCAGATTGAGCGACAGCAGGGCATGCAGGTCCAGTCCCTTGCGGGTAAAGAACGGGTGCGGCTGAACCTGCAACTCGACCAGCAAATCCCCGGCCAGCGCCGCTGTCGCCCCGTGCTGGCCCTGACCACTGAGGCGGATCACCTGACCGTTTTCGCTGGCCGGAGGAATGGGGACCGTCACATCCCGTCCGGTGTTCAGCGGCAAGCGCTTGCGGGTGCCATAACACGCCTCGGCAAAGCTGAGGGTTAGGGTATAGCGCACATCGCGCCCGCGCAGGCCATTGCCGCCACTGCCACGCCCGGCCTGAGGCCGAGAGGCTCCGTCCTGAAAAATCTCGCGGAACAGGTCGGTCAGGTCGTCGTCAGCGGGCGGTGGCGGCGGCGCAAAATCATCCCGGCTGTGGGGCGACGCCCCTTGTGTCCGGCTCTGCCAGATCGCCGGATCATCCGCTTCGTCAAAGGATTCATCCAGATAGGGATCGCGAAAGGGCTTGTTGTGGCCGCGCATGCCGCCAAAGTCCGGGCCGCTGCTGGCGGCAGAGGACTGGCGGGCCCGTGCGGTGCCATCCGGCCCCAGCTCCCCCCGGTCATAGCGGCGGCGCTTGTCGGCATCGTTCAGGATGGCATAGGCAACAGACAGCGCCTTGAAGCGTTCTTCGGCCTGCCGGTCGCCGGGGTGAAGGTCGGGATGGCAATCCTTGACCTTCTGGCGATAGGCCGAGCGGATTGTCCGTTCGTCAGCCGTCCGCAGAACGCCCAGCAGGCGGTACGGATCCTGGACCCCCACAGTCATCCTCTCAACTCCCCCCTGTTGTCGCCCTGCCCTACACCCATCAGTCTAAAAGATTACGAAAAGCGGAGGTATCGCTTTTTTCCCCCTTTTGCCCCCTGCCCCCGCCTCGGAGATTGCCCGACGGCACCATACCCTATAACATCGCCGGTTCGCTCGTTATGCGCTGTAAGGCATGAACGTTTGGAGTGCGGTCGGTGAAGTACGTTTCCACGCGGGGGAAAGCCCCGGTTCTGGGCTTTGATGATGTGTTGCTGGCAGGGTTGGCCCGGGATGGTGGCCTGTATGTGCCCGAAAGCTGGCCGTCGTTTTCCCGCAGTGAAATTGCAGCCCTGCGCGGGCTGTCCTATGCAGATCTTGCTGTGCGGGTGATGGCTCCGTTCGTGGAAGACACGATCGCCGAAGCCGACCTGAAGCGGATCGTGCGCGAGACCTATGGGGTGTTCGGTCACAAGGCGGTCGCCCCGCTGAAGCAGCTCGACGGCAACCTGTGGCTGATGGAGTTGTTCCATGGCCCGACGCTGGCTTTCAAGGACTACGCCCTGCAGTTCCTCGGCCGGATGTTTGATCACGTCCTGACCAAGCGCGGCGAGCGGGTGACCATCGTCGGGGCAACCTCGGGCGATACCGGCTCGGCGGCCATCGAAGCCTGCCGCGACCGCGACGCCATCGACATTTTCATCCTGTTCCCCAATGGCCGGGTGTCCGACGTCCAGCGGCGGCAGATGACCACCGTGCCGTCGGCCAACGTTCATTGTGTTGCCGTTGATGGCACCTTTGACGATTGTCAGGACGCGGTGAAGGCGATGTTCAACCACACCGCCTTCCGCGACGAATTCAACCTGTCAGCGGTCAATTCGATCAACTGGGCCCGCATCATGGCGCAGGTGGTCTATTATTTCTGGGCCGCCCTGCGGCTGGGTGCGCCGGATCGCCCGGTGGCGTTCTCGGTGCCGACCGGCAACTTCGGCAACGTCTTTGCCGGCTATGTGGCGATGAAGATGGGCCTGCCGATCGAACGCTTCGTGATCGGCTCGAACAGCAATGACATCCTGACCCGCTTCTTTGAAACCGGCTCGATGACCATGGAAGGCGTCCATCCGACCATCAGCCCCAGCATGGACATTCAGGTGTCGTCGAACTTTGAACGACTGCTGTTCGATCTGGTCGGACGCGATGGCGAACAGGTCGAAAGCCTGATGAACCGCTTCCGTCAAAGCGGCACCTATGCGCTGGAAGGAACGCCGCTGGCCGATGCCCGCCGTCTGTTCCGGGGCGTGCGCCTGTCCGATGAACAGACCAAAACAGTGATTGGTCAGTGGTATCAGGGCTGTGGCGAGCTGCTGGACCCCCATTCGGCGATTGGTGTCGATGCGGCGGTACGCGGCGATCTGGACCCGGCGGTGCCGGTGGTGGCGCTTGCGACAGCCCACCCGGCCAAATTCCCGGCGGCGGTCAAGGATGCCAGCGGCGTCCACCCGGCCCTGCCACCCCGCATGGCCGACCTGTTCGACCGTCCGGAACGTTTTACCGTCCTGCCCAATGATGTGGCCGGACTGGAAGCCTTTGTGCGTGAAAAGGTTGCTGCCCGATGAGTGTCGCTGAAACCCGTCTCGACAACGGCCTGATCGTCCTGACCGATACCATGCGCACGGTGGAAACCGTGTCGCTGGGGGCGTGGGTCGATGTTGGTACCCGCCATGAAACGCCCGAGGTCAACGGGATTTCCCACCTGCTGGAACACATGGCCTTCAAGGGTACCGAACGGCGGTCGGCGCAGAAAATCGCCGAGGAAATCGAAAACGTCGGCGGTCATCTGAACGCCTACACCTCGCGCGAGCACACCGCCTATTACGCCAAGGTGCTGAAGAATGATGCCGCGCTGGCGGTCGATATCATTGCTGACATCCTGCAGCATTCGGCCTTCGACCCCGAAGAGCTGCAACGTGAGCAGTCGGTGGTGATTCAGGAGATTCATCAGGCGGATGATACCCCCGATGACATCATCTTCGACTACTTCCAGAACACCGCCTATCCCGATCAGGCGCTGGGTCAGCCGGTTCTGGGGCGTCCCGACATCGTGCGCTCGATCAGCTCGGATGTGCTGAAAGACTACATGCAGAGCCGCTATACCACCGGCTCGATGGTGCTGACGGCGGCGGGCAACATCGACCACGACGACTTCGTGCGTCAGGTCGAACGCCAGTTCACCGCCTTGCGGACGGCTCCGGCGCAAAAGCCGACGGCAGCGGCCTACAAGGGCGGCGACTTCCGGCAGGACCGCGATCTGGAACAGGTGCATCTGGTTCTCGGCTTTGACGGTATCGCCTACGAAGACCCGCTGTTCTATTCGGCGGCGGTGCTGTCCACCCTGCTGGGTGGCGGCATGTCGTCGCGCCTGTTCCAGGAAGTGCGGGAAAAGCGCGGGTTGGTCTATTCGATCTATTCCTACGCCAGCGCCTATACCGACGGCGGCCTGTTCACCATCTACGCCGGGACCGGCGAAGACGACGTGGCCGAGATGATCCCGGTGATGTGCGATGAAATCCGCAAGGTGACCGACGGCCTGACCGAAGACGAACTGGCCCGCGCCCGCGCCCAGTTGAAGGCCGGTATCCTGATGGGGATGGAAAGCACCTCGAACCGCTGCGAGCAGGCAGCCCGGCACATCATGTCCTACCAGCGGTCGATTACCGCCGAAGAACTGGTTGAGAGCATCGAAGGCGTCACCGCCGATGGTGTGGTGAGCGCAGCCCAGCGCATTTTCGCCTCGGCTCCGACACTGACCACGCTGGGGGCAATCAGCAAGGTCGAGACCTACGACGCCGTGTGCCGTCGCCTGAACGGGTGATCAGGGTATCAACGGGGTGTGGGGTGTGGAGCATGACTCCACACCCCACACCCCGTTGATTACCCCATCATCGCCGGGCAACCACCGCAGCCCGCACCGGGTTCGGCACCGCAGGCATGGGCCGGTTCGCTGCGCCCGACAGTCCCGCCCGAGCCGGTCAGGCTGGGGGCCATCAGCGCCTTGCTGATGTGGGTATCACCGCACTCGGGGCAGACAATCGCCTGCTGGTCCCGTTTGAGATCATAGTCCGCCATGTTGTCGAACCATTGATCAAAGGTGTGCTTTTCCGCACATATCAATCGATAGAGAATCATCGCCGTGGTGTCCTGACCAGAACCGGAACGGTTTCCAAAAGGTAACCAGAGCAAATCCCGAGCAGATGGACACATCTGCGACGACGTATTTGCTCTAATGGCAGGGTTATAGCACCAGCCTGGACCAGCGTGCGTTAAATCTGATGCAGGCACGCTGGTCTAGTCTTTTGTATTGCCGCATTGTTGTTGCGAAAACCGGTTCCCACTTTTCGCACAATGCCGGGTTTTTCATGCCGCATTGTTGTTGCGAAAACCGGTTCCCACTTTTCGCACAATGCCGGGTTTTTCATGCCGCATTGTTGTTGCGAAAACCGGTTCCCACTTTTCGCACAATGCTCTAGGCGGCGGTGCTACGGGTCAGTTGCAGGAAGATGTCCTCAAGGTCGGCTTCGTCGGTGGTCAGGTCGGCAATGGTCAGGCCCGCAGCGCTTATGGCGGCCAGAATCTCGGCAATGGCCGTTTCCGACGGGCGATAGCGCAACACCAGCCCGTTGCCACGGCGGGCCTTTTCCGCCCCAAAGGCTTGCAGGGCAGGCGGAATGTCGCCCAACGGCTCGGTCAGCATCACCGTCAGGGTCTTGGAATCCAGCCGCCCGATCAAGGCTTCGGTCGGTTCGCAGGCCACCACGCTACCGTGGTTGATGATGGCGATCTGGTCGCACAGCTCCTGCGCTTCTTCCAGATAATGGGTGGTCAGCAGGATGGTGGTGCCGCGTTCATTCATCGCCCGGATCTGGGTCCACAACTGCTGGCGCAGCTCGATATCCACCCCGGCGGTCGGCTCGTCGAGCACCAGAATGGGCGGAAAATGGACCATTGCCTTGGCCACCAGCAACCGCCGCCGCATCCCGCCGGACAGGGTACGGGCATAGGCGTCGGCCTTGTCGCTGAGACCAACGGTGGCCAGAATTTCGTCGGTGCGGCGCTCGGAACGCGGCACGCCATACAACCCGGCCTGCACTTCCAGCAGCTCTCGCGGGGTAAAGAACGGGTCGAGGTTCAGCTCCTGCGGCACGATGCCGATTGCCAGTCGCGCGCCCCGCTCGTCGCGGTCCAGATCACGGTCCCAGATTTCCACCTGCCCGGCGGTCTTCTTCACCAGCCCGGCCATGATGTTGATCAGGGTGGACTTCCCCGCCCCGTTCGGCCCCAGCAGGCCGAAAAAGCTGCCGCGCGGAATGGTCAGGTCCACACCCTTCAGCGCCTGCTTCGGCGGCTGGCCATTGCGGGAGGCATAGGTTTTCGACAGGCCGCGAATGCGGATGGCATCGGCGGGAAAGGCAGGAGCGGAAGCGGTCATCAGGGGGGTCCATCGTCTAAAAAGGAAACGCCGGGGCGGGAAAGACACCATCCAGTATCCATGCCCTGATGTCAGGCGTTGATTACCGGACGTATCCGGGTATCATCCGCCTCTGAATGGGTCAATGCCGGACCCGGTCAGGACACTACAGGCAGCCCCCGGCTGTCGTCTGTTGGGAGATAGGAACAAATGTCGCAGGCCGCCACTACCCCGGTGCAGGAAGTCATCGAAGTCGAAGCTCTGGAAGTTTCCTGTGATGGCGGAACCCCCGCCCTGGGCCACCCCAAGGTTTACCTGCACGTCGATGCCGAAGACGGCGTGGTCTGCCCGTACTGCTCCAGGCATTTCGTGCTGAAGCCGGGTGCGAAGATCAGCGCCGCCCACTAAGGCACGGGGGCACAGGATCGTGGAGCGCGGCTCCACACCTCGCTGGGGCCTTCGGAGTATTGTGCGAAAAGTGGGAACCGGTTTTCGCAAAAACAATACGACACTTCAAAGAGAAAGACCTGTAAGCTTTACAGCTCACAGGTCTTGGCCCCAGACCCCATTAATTCGATTATCAAAGAAAAAACGGGAGCATTGGCCCTCGAAAGGGTACGGGCGGTAGCCTGCTGTTCTTCTGTTTTTTTACCCTGCTGATTGGGAAACGGTATGAAGCACCTGTTCTTGGTGGATGGCTCGGGATTCATCTTTCGCGCCTATCATGCGCTGCCACCGCTGACCACCCGCGACGGGACGCCGACCAACGCCGTTTCCGGCTTCACCTCGATGATGATGAAGCTGATCGAGGATACCGACGCCAGCCATGTGGCGGTGATCCTTGATGCCGCCCGCAAGTCATTCCGCAACGACTTTTACCCGGACTACAAGGCCCATCGCCCCCCTGCCCCCGAAGACTTGGTGCCGCAGTTTCCGCTGATCCGCGAGGCGGTGCGGGCACTGAACGTGCCGTGCATCGAGATGGAAGGCTACGAGGCCGACGACATCATTGCCACCTATGCCCGCCAAGCGGCGGCGCAGGGGTTCATGGTGACGGTGGTCTCTTCCGACAAGGACCTGATGCAGCTGGTCGATGACCGCATCAGCCTGTGGGATGCGATGAAGAACAAGGCGATCACCCGCGCCGAAGTGATCGAGAAGTTCGGCGTCCCGCCCGAGCAGGTGGTGGACGTGCAGGCCCTGTGTGGCGATGCCGCCGACAACGTGCCGGGGGTGCCGGGGATCGGCATCAAGACCGCCGCCCAGTTGATCGGCGAGTTCGGCACGCTGGAAGCCCTACTGGAACAGGCCGGAACCATCAAGCAGCCCAAGCGCCGCCAGACCCTGCTGGACAATGCCGAACTGGCGCGGGTGTCCAAGCGGTTGGTGACGTTGTGCGACACCGTGCCGCTGGCCGAAACCATCGAGCAGTTCACCAAGACCGTGCCGGTGGTTGATGACCTGTCTGCCTTCCTTGAGCGGATGGAATTCCGCCGCCTGCTGGCACAGGTGCAGGGTCGGGCCGCCGCACAGGCCAGCACGCCGCAGGCTGCCGCCAGTGCAGCACCGAGCGACGTTGCCTATGAACTGGTGCAGGATGCCGACCGTCTGCGCTGGTGGGTGGCGCAGGCGCAAACGATGGTGGCGATTGATACCGAAACCACCGGTCTGGATACCCAGAAAGCCGATCTGGTCGGGGTGTCACTGGCCCTGACGCCGGGCAAGGCGTGCTATGTCCCGCTGGCCCACGTCAACCCGGACGGCGCAGGCGATCTGCTGAGTGGCGGCGGGGCACCACCGCGCCAGATTCCGCTGGCCGAGGCGCTGGAAATCCTGCGCCCGCTGCTGGAAAACCCCGGCGTGCTGAAGGTCGGCCATAACCTGAAATACGACCTGCACATCCTGCGGCGGGCCTATCGCCTGCATGGAACGACGGTGCCTGTCGTTGCCCCGGTCGATGACAGCATGGTGCTGTCCTACGTGCTGGATGGCTCCCTGCACGGTCACGGCATGGATGAACTGGCCAAACTGCACCTGTCGCACACCACCATTCCCTTCAGTGAGGTCTGTGGCTCCGGGCGGTCGATGATCACCTTTGACAAGGTACCGCTCGACAAGGCGCTGGCCTATGCCGCCGAGGACGCCGACATCACCCTGCGCCTGTACCTGCTGCTGCGCGAGCGCCTGCTGAGCGAACGAATGGTCGCGGTCCACGAGACGCTCGACCGGCCACTGGTGCCGCTGCTGTTTGCGATGGAGCAGCAGGGGATCAAGATCAACGCCCTGTATCTGAAAGAACTGTCGAACGATTTTGCTGGCCGGATGGTCGAGCTGGAAAAGCAGATTCACGCGCTGGCCGGGGAAGAATTCAACGTTGGCTCACCCAAGCAACTGGCCGAGATCCTGTTTGAGAAAATGGGCCTGAAGGGCGGCAAAAAGGGCAAGACCGGCACCTATTCCACCAACGCCGAAGTGCTGGAAGAGTTGGCCGCCGCAGGCCACGACCTGCCCGCCCGCGTGCTGGACTGGCGTTCGATCCAGAAGCTGAAAAGCACCTACACCGACGCCCTGATTGCGGCGATGGACGAGCAGCAGCGGGTCCACACCAGCTTTGCCCTGACCATCACCTCGACTGGACGGCTGTCGTCGTCGGACCCCAACCTGCAAAACATCCCGATCCGCACCGAGGAAGGCCGCAAAATCCGCGCCGCCTTCGTCGCCGAGCCGGGCTATAAAATCCTCGCCGCCGACTATTCACAGATCGAACTGCGCCTGATGGCCCATGTGGCCGACATTCCGGCCCTGCGCACGGCCTTTGCCGAGGATCAGGACATCCACGCCCTGACCGCCAGTCAGGTGTTCGGGGTGCCGATGGACGGCATGGACCCGATGATCCGCCGCCGGGCCAAGGCGATCAACTTCGGGATCATCTATGGCATTTCGGCCTTTGGGCTGGCGCGGCAACTGGGGATTTCCCGTGGCGAGGCACAGGCGTTCATTGATGCCTACTTTGCCCGCTTCCCGGAAATCCTCGCCTATATGGAGCGGACCAAGGACGAGGCACGCAAGAACGGCTTTGTGCGCACCCTGTTTGGCCGCAAGTGCTTTACGCCGGGAATCGGGGAAAAGAACCCCACCCTGCGCGGCTTTGCCGAACGGTCGGCAATCAATGCGCCAATTCAGGGCGGGGCCGCTGACATCATCAAGCGGGCGATGATTGCCCTGCCCGCCGCCTTGCAGGCAGCGGGCCTTCAGGCCCGGCTGCTGTTGCAGGTCCACGATGAACTGGTGCTGGAAGTCCCCGAAGCCGAGGCCGACGCCACTGCCGCGCTGGTGCGGCAGGTGATGGAAGGTGCGGCCTCGTTGTCAGTGCCGCTGGTGGTGGAAACCGGCGTGGCCGACACCTGGGCCGAGGCGCATTAGAGCAAATCCCGAGCAGATGGACACATCTGCGACGACGTATTTGCCTGGATAACAAGTCCTTAGAGCATTTTCAAGTTGACCGTCTCCGGTCAACGGCTCGGAAAATGCGGCCCTAAAAAGGGAGAGCGTTTTCGCTCGGTGTGAAAACGCTCTAAGGATGTGGAGCGCTGCTCCACACCTCGCTGGGGCCAGTCGGCCCCAGACCCCATTCCTTTGATCATAAAAGAAAAATGGGGGTTCGGGGCCTCAGGCCCCGAGCCGGTCCGGGCGGCAGCCCGCTCTTGTTTTCAAACTGTCGTGTACCGTGCCGGTTCCCACTTTTCGCACAATGCTTTAATGCCCCTTCAGGGTACCGAACTGGCGGCTGGCCACGGTCAGCATCGCCAGATCGACAGCGACGGCGGCCCGCAGTTCCCCAATCAGTTGCTCGGCCCGTTCCACCGCCGGTCGGCGGATATCGGCCCAGGATTCGATGGCGGCCAGCGGGTCGTGCAGGCTGCCTCCGGCCTGTTGCAGCACAGCGGCAGTCATCGCCCGCTGATCGGCATACAGCTCGTCAATGACCGCCGCAATCGCCAGCTTCTCCCAGTGGCTGCCATGCTTGGCCACCCCTTCGGCACAGCCACGCAGCCAACCCAGCAGGAAGCGAGACCCCACCAGGAAGAAGTAGCGGGCGGCGGTTGCCACTGGCACCGCCTGATCCTGTGCCAGTCGCACCACATCCGGTGCTGACGCCAGCACAATCATTTCGGCGACCTGACTGGCCAGACGGGACGGGACGTTGGCCTGACCATAGCGGGTGGCCCGCGCTTCGATGGCGGCGGCCAGATCGGACGGGCAGACCTCATGCAGGCACTGGCTGAGGGCAATGCGCCCTTCGCCAACGTCGGCAATCAGACGGCCCATATCAATCGGACGGGCAGCATGGCGCAACACCCACAGGGTAGCCCGTTCCAGCAGCCGGTTGGTTTCCTGCAACATTTCCTGTTGCAGTTCCGCCGACACCTCGTTGTCGAGCTGCTCGATCCCCTGCCAGACATCACGCACCCCAAAGGCATCGCGGGCTACCAGATAGGCGCGGGCAATGTCGGCGGGCGGCATGCCGGTCTTTTCGATGATCTGGGTGACAAAGGTTCCGCCGACCCGGTTGATCATGCTGTTGGTGGCATGCGTTGCGATGATTTCACGCCGCAGCTTGTGTGCGCCGATCTGCTCGCGGAACCGCTGCTGCAACGGCGCCGGGAAGTAGCTGACCAGATCCTCGACCATCATCGGATCATCGGGCAAATCGCTCTGCACGATTTCGTCAAACAGCCACATCTTGGAATAGGCGATCAGCACCGCCAGTTCGGGCCGGGTCAGGCCCTGCTTGGCCTTTTGCCGGTTGGCCAGTTCCTCGTCATCGGGCAGGAACTCGATGGCGCGGTTCAGGCGACCCGACTTTTCCAGCATCCGCATCAGGCGGGCCTGATGGTCCAGCAGGTCAACGCCCTGACTCTGCATCAGGCTGATGGCCTGCGTTTGCAGATAATTGTCGCGCAGAACCTGCAGGCCGACCTCTTCGGTCATGTCCACCAGCAGGCTGTTGCGCTGCTTCAGGGTCATGTCGCCTTCGGCGACGATGCCGTTCAGCAGGATCTTGATGTTCACTTCATGGTCAGAGCAGTCCACACCGGCCGAATTGTCGATGGCGTCGGTGTTGATCCGGCCCCCGCGACCACCAGCCCCCTGACGGGCGTATTCGATACGGCCCCGCTGGGTCACCCCCAGATTGGCCCCTTCGCCGATCACCTTGGCGCGGACATCGCGGCCATTGATGCGGATGGCATCGTTGGCGCGGTCGCCCACCTGCGAGTCGGCTTCGCTGGCGGCCTTGATGTAGGTGCCGATGCCGCCAAACCACAGCAAATCGACTTCGGCTTTCAGCATCGCCAGAATCAGGTCGTTGGGGGCAATCTCGTCCACCGTCAGGCCAAAGGCGGCCTTGATCTGCGGGCTGAGCGGGATTTTCTTGGCGCTGCGCTCGAACACGCCGCCGCCTTCGGAGATCAGCGCGCGGTCATAGTCGGCCCAGCTCGAACGTGGCAGGGCAAACATGCGCTGACGTTCGGCCAGCGTCGCCGCCGGATCGGTCGGGTTGGGGTCCACAAAGATGTGCATGTGGTTAAAGGCCCCGATCAGGCGGATGTGCGGGCTGAGCAGCATGCCGTTGCCGAACACGTCGCCGGACATGTCGCCAATGCCGATCACCGTAAAGTCTTCGGCCTGGGTGTTGCGGCCCATTTCACGGAAATGGCGCTTCACCGCTTCCCAGCCGCCCCGGGCGGTGATGCCCATCGCCTTGTGGTCATAGCCCTGACTGCCGCCCGAGGCAAAGGCATCGCCCAGCCAGAAGCCGTAATCCAGCGAGATGCCGTTGGCGATGTCCGAGAAGGTCGCGGTGCCCTTGTCGGCAGCCACCACCAGATACGGGTCGTCTTCGTCCAGACGCACCACATCGACCGGCGGCACCACCTGCCCGCTGACCAGATTGTCGGTGATGTCGAGCAGGCCGCGCATCAGCGTCTTGTAGCATTCGATGCCTTCGGCCATGAACGCATCACGCCCGCCCTCGGTCGGGGGCCGCTTGACCACAAAGCCGCCCTTCGAGCCAACCGGCACGATCACCGCATTCTTGACCATCTGGGCCTTGATCAGGCCGAGGATCTCGGTACGGAAGTCTTCACGGCGGTCGGACCAGCGGATACCGCCACGGGCGACCTTGCCGCCACGCAGATGGATGGCTTCGACGCGCGGGCTATAGACCCACACTTCGACCATCGGACGCGGCAGGGGCAAGCCTTCGACATTGCGGCTGTCGATCTTGAACGACAGATAGCCCTTCGGTTGCCCTTCGGCGTCCTTCTGGTAAAAGTTGGTGCGCAGGGTGCAGTCGATCAGGTTCAGGAAGCGCCGCAGGATGCGGTCTTCGTCCGGGCTGGAGACCTGTTCCAGCGCATCAACGATCCGCTGACGGAACACCGCGGCATCGCCACCGGCACCATGCGGGTCAAAGCGGGCATGGAACAGGCGGATCAGTGTGCGGGCAATGTCGGGATGGGCTGCCAGTGCCGCTTCGATGCTGGCCTGACTGAAGGTAAAGGTGGCCTGCCGAAGGTACTTGGCATAGGCGCGCAGCACCACCACGTCCCGCCATGACAGACCGGCGGCGACCACCAGACGGTTAAAGCCGTCGTTTTCTGCCTCGCCGTTCCACACGCGGGCAAAGGCTTCCTGGAAGGCCGCACGGGTGGTGACAATGTCCACCCGGTCGATGTCAGCGGCGCGCATGTCAAAGTCATGCAGCCAGACGGTACGGGCCGGATGGCCCTTTTCCGCCCCCAGCGAGGCTTCAAACGGCACTTCGCCGATCACCTTGAAACCCATGTTTTCCAGCATCGGCAGGATTTCGCTCAGCGGGACAGCGCTGTCGGGGTGATAAATCTTGAAGTGGACCGCATCGTCGTCGGCTTCCAGCGGACGATAGAGGTTCATCGCCAGCGGATGGCTGTTGCCGGCATTGGCCTGTTCCAGCGCCTCTTCCATGCGGTCGATGTCAAACACCGCCCCTTGTGCCGAGGTCTGTTCCTCGTAGAAGGTCGGGAAGGCATCGCCATAGCGGCGGATCAGGCGGGTGCCCTGCTCTTCGCCCTTGGCGGCCAGAATGGCGTCGGCCAGGTGGTCGGACCAGGCGCGGGCGGCCAGCTGGATGCGGGCTTCGATCGCCGTCACGTCATAGGCCGGCAGGCGACCGGGCTGGGTGCGGATGATGAAATGCAGACGGGCCAGCGGGCTGTCGGCCACCTGGGTGTAATAGGCGTCAAGGCCGCCGTGGAAGACGTTTTCCAGAATGCCCTTGATCGCCAGCCGCAGCGCGGTGTCATAACGGTCGCGCGGCACATAGACCAGACAGGAAACAAAGCGTTCAAACTCGTCCTGCCGGACCAGCACCGCCGTCCGCTGGCGTTCCTGCAGGTGCAGGATGCTGACCGCCATCTCCTGCAGCTTTTCATCGCTGGCCTGGAACAGCTCGTCGCGCGGCAGGTTTTCCAGAATGTTCAGCAGCGCCTTGCCGTCATGGCTGAACGGGCGGGTGCCGGTGCGGGCCAGAACGCGCTCGATCTTGCGGCGCAGGACCGGCACAAAGCTGGCGCTGTTGGTGTAAACGTTGGAGGTGAACAAGCCGACCAGCATGTGCAGGCCGATCACCCGGCCTTCGGCATCAAAACGCTTGATCCCGATCACATCCATATGCACTGCCCGATGGACCCGTGCCCGGCGGTTGGCCTTGGTGATCAGCAGGAAGGTCGGACGGTTCAGAAAGGCGGTCACATCGGCCGGCAGGCCGGACAGGTTGCGCAGCTCGTCAAACACCAGCTGGCTTTCATCGCGCAGGATGCCCAGACCATCGCTGACGCTGACCGTCCACTGTCCTCCGGCACCATCGGCACCATCCGGGGTGCTGTGGTGATCGAACACATGGTTGCGATAGCCCAGCAGGGTGAAGTGGTTGTCGAGCAGCCAGCTGAGGAATTCGTGGACTTCACCGGCATCTTCGACGGCCAGACCGGCCTCGGTTGCGGCAATGTCGTCCAGGGCTTGCGCCACTTTCCCGCGCACCAGTTCCCAGTCCTCGACCGCCGCCCGGTTTTCGGACAGGACGCCTTCCAGGTCACGGTGAATGGCCTGCAAGCGGGCCGGGTCAGAAATCTCGGTGATTTCGATGTGCATCACCGATTCCGTCACCATGCCGTCCAGCACCTCGCCGCGCAGGTCGGCATCGGGTTCCAGCAGGTCGAACAGCTCGCCGGTCGCATCACGGCGGATGTGCATCACCGGATGGATCACCATCAGGATCTGGGCATCCTGCATCGACAGCGCGGCAGTAACGGAATCAACCAGAAACGGCATGTCGTCATTGATGATTTCGACCACCGTGTGGTCACTCTGCCAGCCGTGCTGCTCGATGCGGGGGGTAAAGACCCGGATTTTCGGCGCCCCCGGCTGACGCTGGCGGGCAAAGGCCAGCAGCGACGCCACCGCGCCGTACAGTTGATCCGGGTCGCGCCCGTCAACGTCATCGGGCGGAACATCACGGTAATACTGACGGGCAAAAGCCTCGGCCACCACACCGGGAGCCGGAGCGTTATCGTGTCCCGGCGCGCCCTTGTTGCGATCACGGGCCATCCTGGCAACCCGTTCAATCAAATCCTGTTTGGTCGCTGCCGCCTTCTTGGCCATCATAACTCTCCTTGGTGCAGACAGGCGGTTTGGGGGGGAAGGGGGAGGCCCGTCTGCAGATCAGTCCTTGGGCACAAACAGGGATCGGGTGTTGCAGAGCAGCATTCCTCTGCCCTGACCCAAGTTTGCCTGCCCAAAAGAATTGATCTTTTTGCCGTTTATATTCAAGTACTTCCTGGAATTTCTTTTTTGGAAACAGAAGAGGGTAAATAATGGATCGTTCACAGACCATGATCGGTTTGGGGATCGCCCTGACAGTGGTGATTCTGGCCGTCATCAAGGAGCGTGCGCCTTACCAGCCGGGCCGCTTGTGGGTGGTCCCCTGGCGCTGGCTGCTTGCATTCGCTTTGCTGGCTGTTCTGGTTCTTTCTGCGCACCTGATCAGCGAGCTGAGCGGGCATCCGCTCACAGGCCGTGCGGCATTTTAGGGCATTCTGAAGCGCGCCGATGAGACACCAAGGCCCGGCTGCTGGGTTGGCCGGGCCTTTGCGGTCCAACCGGAAACGACAGTCCGCTGGAACGATCCTGGTCGCAACCGGAACCAGCGGGCGATCAGGGGAAGCAGTGGATCATGCTGCCACAGTTGGACAGGCTAACTGTTGCGATTGTTGCATACGCAACAAAATGGCGACCGCGACAGAAGATGAAAAACCGTGTCGCTGACCGCTTTTTCATCCTGTCCGCATCTTTCCCTGACAAGGCTCAGGGGGCGATGATCGGGGCCAGACCGTTCTTTTCGGCATAGGTGGTCAGGCGACCATCCCGCTTGATATCGCTGACAAACTGATTGACCCGCGCCAGCCAGACACTATCCCCCTTGGGGACGGCGTAGGCATAGGGCGTCGGAGCCAGCGGAGTCGGCGGAGCCAGCAGAGTCGCCCACGGCGTTTGGGTCGCCATGCGCTGACCATAGGGGTAATCGGTCATGAACACGTCAGCACGGCCACTTTCGACCTCCTGCTCCCGCTGCTTGAAATCCTCAACCACCGCCACCTGGGCCTTTTTCAGCGTTTCCCGCATCACCGGCTCCATGTAGGTGCCTTTCTGGACCACCACCACATGGCCGGGCTGGTCGATATCCGCCCAGGTCCTGATCGAGGCATGAGTCCGGGGCGCAACGGCATAGATACCGCTGACCAGATAGGGGGCGCTGAAATCCATGTGCTCGGCCCGGTCCGGACGGACTCCGACGGCGTGCATGGCGATGTCGCAGGCGTCGGTGGTCAGGTTTTTCACCAGATCGGCAAACGAACTGTCAACAAACTCGGCCGACACCTTCAGGTCACTGGCCAGTTGGTGGGCAAGGTCGATATCGATGCCTTCCAGCTGACCATTGCGGGGATTGCGATAGGTAATACCAAAGTAGGCCGGCCAGATGCAGACCCGCAGGCGCCCGCTCTTCTGAATGCTGTCCAGATGGGAGGCAGCCCTGGCTCCCGCACTGTCAATACCAACGGAGGCGGCCAGAACGACGGCCAGCAGGCCGACAGAACGAAGCAGGGGAAGGCGCATGGCAGAAATCCTGTTGGTCTGGACAAAAAGCTCCTTGACCATACCCGAAGGAGGTCTTTTTTGCCATAGACATGAATAAATCTGAATTGCGCTTCGGCGGGAGGTCGTTATCCTAAGTTCCGATGGATCATTCCCCACAAGGTATGGTCAAGTAACACCAGATCGCACTCAACCCCGGTCGTGAACCCGCGTTCCTGAAGCTTGACAACAAAAAAGGTCGGATACCGCCGTGACCCCCCGCCTGAACGAGCGCTCCCTGTCCCGGCGCTTTGTTTTTTCCATGATTGTCATTGCCGGGGTGGTTGTTTCCATGATTCTGGGAACGGCAGGGGTCGGGCTGTGGACCGCCCTGCAGCAAAGCCGGTCGGCCAGCGCCCGCACGCTGGCGTCCTCCGCCGAGCTGGTGGAAAAGGGCATGACCCGCTCGGTCGAGTCGATTGACGTACTGCTGGCATCCCTGTCCTACCGGCTGGCCGATCTGGGCGGCCATCCGGCCTTGCATGCCGAGGTCGTTCGGGGTGACGTCGTTGCCGGGATGGCGCAGGACATGATGCGCTTTGCCCCGCATGTGCGGCAAATCATGATTCTTGATCAACAGGGGGTCGTCCTGTTTGACAGTGCGCCGTCGGCGGCCGTCGGCGGGCAGATTGATCTGGCAGCCCTGGGACTGGGAGATCAGGCGCCGCGGGCTCTGGCGGGCAACCTGCAAATCGGCCTGTCGGTCGCCGGGCGCTTTCTTGGACAGGCCGGGGTGGCCCCGGTCGGGGTGTCAGTGATCCCGGTGGCCTACCCGTTCCAGGTGACCATGGCAAGCGGTCAGCAGGAAACATTCTATGCGGTCGCGGCGATCAATCCGGGGTTTGTGCAGGACAGCTTTGACGCGGTGGTGGCGCAGGATCGGGGCGGCATTGCCGAGGAAGTGATTCTGGCCCGCTATGATGGACCGATCCTGGCCGTACGGGCTTCTGCGGCTCTGCCGATCGAAATCCCGAAGCAGGTTCCGGCGGTGTTGAGTGGCGCCATTGAGCGGGCCGAAAGCGGTCGGCTGGCCGATATCCTGCCATTGTCTGCACAGTTTGGTGACCTGCACTGGCAGGTATCATCCCGCTATCCACTGGTGGTGGTGGTTGGCCGCAGTGAACATGCCCTGCTGAATGGCTGGTATGATGATCAACGGGTGGTGCTGGTCTCCGTGCCGGTGTTGCTGCTGGTTGTGCTGGCGATGATGGGGGGGCTGATCTGGCAGGTGATCGGGCGCGGCCGGTTGCAGGAACAGGTCCGGGTGCTGTCGCAGGCACTGGAGCAGGGACCAACGGCGGTCCTGATCACCTCGGCTCAGGGACGCATCGAATACGTCAATCAGGCCTTTACCGAGATGCTGGGCTATAGCCGGACTGACGTTGTGGGCGAAACACCCCGGCTGATCAAAAGCGGCCTGATGCAGGAGGCCGTCTATCGCGAGCTGTGGGATACCATCACCAAAGGAAAGGTCTGGAGTGGGGAACTGCTGAACCGCACCAAAGATGGCCATCTGCGCTGGATGATCGCCGCCATTTCGGGTGTGCGGGGTGATGACGGAGACATCAGCCACTTCATCGCCGTCGAAACCGATGTCAGTGAGCAAAAACGGCTGGATCAGCGGTTGAATGAAATCCAGAAGCTGGTCGAGGGTTTGCTGGCCCTGCCAGTGGTCCTTTATCGCATCAACCGCTCTGGCGTGCTGACCGATGCGCTGGGGGCCGGGCTGGAGCAGTTGAAGCTGACGCGGGACGCCCTGATTGGCCGCCGCTATGACGACCTGTTCCCCGGCTTTGCCCCGCAGGTTCAGCAGGCGCTGGAGGGGCAGACGGTTCGTTTTGAAGGCCAAAGCCGTTTTGCCCACAAGACGGTGTGGCTGGAACACTTGCTGGTGTTTGATCCGGCTCGCCCGGAAAGCCCTTATATCAAGCATGGCCTTCCCCTGAGCGGAAACGGTACCGAAAGTGATCTGTTGCTGGACCATGAAGACGGTGCCATCGGCATTGCACTGGACGTGACCGCCCGCAGGCAGGCCGAAGGACGGCTGTCGGCCACCATTGACCGCCTGAATGCCTCGAATCACGAGCTGGAACAGTTCGCCTATGTCGCCTCCCACGATTTGCAGGAGCCATTGCGCATTGTGTCGAGTTACCTGTCCTTGCTGAAGCGGCGCTACACCGACCAGCTTGACGAAGATGCGCAGGTGTTCATCGGCTATGCAATCGAGGGATCACACCGCATGCAAAGCCTGATCCTTGACTTGCTGCAACTGTCGCGGATCGGGACACAGGGCCGGGAACTGGGGCCAACGGACCTCAGCCCGGTGATTGAAACGGCGCTGGCCAACCTTGACCTGTCGATCAAGGAAACGCAGGCCTCGATCATCATCCGCGACCCGTTACCCACCGTTCTGGGGGACGGCGCACAGTTGATCCGCCTGTTTCAGAACCTGATCGGGAACGCCCTGAAATACCGTCATCCAGACCGTCCGCCGGTGGTGATGATTCAGTGCCGTTTTGAGGGCGGTTTGTGGCACCTGGTCGTCGAGGACAATGGTCTGGGGATCGGGGAAGCCTTCCGGGACCGGATTTTCCTGATTTTCCAGCGTTTGCAATCCCGCGAAGACTCGCAGGGGAACGGGATTGGCCTGGCCATCTGCCGCAAGATCGCCGAACGCCATGGCGGCTCGATCTGGGTCGACGGCGAAGAAGGCAGAGGCAGCCGTTTCCATGTCACCTTGCGGCGTCAGGATGACATGCTGCCCCCTGTGTCATGACAACATCTGTCATGACAACAGTGTGCGCTCAAAAAAAGGAAAACAGGTCATGTTCGACCGGCTGTATGACATGCCCTTGTTCCGGCCACCGTCAGAAGGGGACAACCTGATCTGGCAAGTGACGATCGGCTGCAGCTTTAACCGCTGCTCCTTTTGCTCGATGTATCGCAGCAAGGAGTTCCGCGCCCGCTCCCTCGCCGAAGCAGAGGCCGATCTGACGACCCTCGCCCGCCTGTGGCCCGAGGCCCGGCGAATTTTTCTCGCCGATGGCGATGCCTTTGCGTTGCCAACCGATCATTTGCTGGCCCTGTGCGCCATTGCCCGGCGGCTGTTTCCCGGCGTGAGCCGGATTTCGGCCTATGCCACTCCGGCCAACCTGTTGCAAAAGACCCCCGAAGAGCTGACCGCCCTGCGGCAGGCAGGACTATCCCTGGTGTACGTCGGGATCGAAAGCGGTGATGCCGTTACCCTGCGCCGGATCACCAAAGGGGCTTCCCCCGACGGCATCGTGACGGCGGTGATCAAGGCGCGGGATGCCGGGATCAAGGTCTCGGCGACGGTGATTCTGGGACTGTCAGGAGAAAATGACTGGGAGCGCCACATCCGGGGCACCGCCGAGGTTTTGAGCGCCTGTGCCCCGACCTATGTCTCGACCCTGCAACTCCATCTGGAGGAAGAGCGGATTGACGATTTTATCACCCGCTTTCAGCGCGTTGAGCGGGGTGTTTTTTTGCCGCGCAGCGATCAGGGGATGCTGGAGGAGCTGGAACTGCTGATCGACAGGCTTCACCCCCAGCGCCCGATCATTTTCCGTTCCAATCATGTTTCCAACACCGTGCCGCTGGCGGGAACCCTGCCAAAGGATCGTCAACGCCTGCTGGCAGAAATTGGAATGGCCCGCAAAGCGTGGAGCACGCACCGCGACCTGACGACGAGACGCAGGCGCAGACTGCTGTAACAGGCTGTCCGACACCTGACCGTCGAGGCTGTTTGTTTCACGCTGAATCAGATACTCTGCGCCGGGCAACGACGCACAATGCGGCAAAACAAAATGGGGGCTTGGGGCCTCAAGCCCCAAACGGGTTCGGGCGGTAGCACGCTCTTTGAATCCAACTGTCGTGTACTGTGGGTTCACGTCTGGAGCAGTGAGCGCAAAAGCAGGAAGCGTAATGGCGGACATGACGACACGGGATGATACACCTTTGAACCTGTCATTACTCAGACTGATGACCCGTGGAAAGAAAACGATCATTGTTACCATGATCGTCTTTATGGCTCTCTCGATCGTATACATGCGAGGAAACCCGCCAGTCTTTACCGCACAATTCACGATTGACACCCTCGGACCAGAGGATCGTTTCCTGCAGGAAAGCAAGATTGGTCTCACCATCAAACGGCCATCATACAGTCTGAATGATGACATGATGGTGTATTACCAGACCTTCACCTCCCAGCGGGTTTTTGACCGGGCAATTGATCACTATGGCCTGTCCCGAATCCTGTATCCGGCACTGTGGGATTCGCACCAGGAACGCTGGATACAGTCAGACGGCGTCCTGCCGTCAATCCGGAATTTTCTGAACAGGCTGATCGGGAGAAACCTGCCCCCGAATGGCCCTGAAAATCACCTGTTCATGGCAGACAAGATCCGAAAATCCCTGACATTGATCCGCGGTTACGGCCGTCTCCTCAACATCACTTTTGCCCATGAGGATGCCGCCGTTGCGGTGCGCGTGCTCGAGGTGCTGCACCAGGCAACCATCGATGAAATGCGCCAGTCACGGTTACAAAACGCCCTGAATATCGTTCGCATGATGAAGGCGGGATACGAGGAGCAGGTCAATGTCATTACGAAGAGGGAAGTCCTTGACGAGATCATACACCACGAACAACGGGCAATGATCCTGTCCTATGAAGAAACACCAATCATATCAATGACCATCAAGCCCATCATTATCTCGGTAAAATCTTCGCTCGAGCCAGTTTCCGCCCTGCCATTGAGCGCAATCGCTGGCATCATCTCGGGCGGGGTCCTGAATATTCTGATCTTTTTATGGCAGATAGCTCGACAGCGACAAATTCGTTTATACGGTACCCAAGGGTCATAGGACCAGAGCTGTGACTTAGAGCGTTTTCAGTGCCGCATTTTCCGGGCTGTTGACCGTAGACGGTCACCTTGAAAATGCTCTGAACAGGTTGCGCCAGAGCACAGCGTTACCGGACAGGAACCCGCCGCAACAGGAACAGGCCCGTCAGCAGGAAAAACAGGATGCTCGCCATCCCGACCCGCTGACTGCCGGTGGCCGCCGTCGCCCATGCCAGAACCATCGGCCCGGCAAAGGCGGTGACTTTGCCAGACAGGGCAAACAACCCGAACATTTCGTTACGCGCTTCGGCAGGGGCCAATCGGGCCATCAGGCTGCGGCTGGCGGATTGTGCCGGGCCAAAGAACACCCCCAGCAACACGGCCACCCCCCAGAACATCGCCTGCGACGTGATCACCAGCAGCGTTCCGCCCAGCAGCAGGATGGCCAGCAGGGCGATGGTGATGGTCCGGCGGGCACCAAAACGGTGTCATCGCACCAGCCAAACAGAAAGGCCCCGGCCCCAGCCGAAACGTTCAGCAGAATGCCGAGCAGGATAATCTGGTCAAAGCTCATCCCGAAAGTGCCCGCCGCATAAATGCCGCCAAAGGCAAACAGGGTGTTAAGACCATCGGTATAAAGCATCTGGGCCAACAGAAAGCGCAAAACGGTCGGGTGAGCGCGCAGGACGCGCCACAGGTGTTTCAGGTCTGCCACAGCATGGCGACAGGCCTGCCGGACGGACTCCCGCCGGGGCACATCGGGCACCCACAGAAACAGCGGTATGGCAAAGACGGTAAACCAGGCGGCGGTCAACAGAACCGTCGCGCGGACCGGTTCCTGTAAGCTTTTGTCCAGCCCGAAGGGGGGTGTGTCGGCCTTGATCAGCACAAACAGGGCAATCACCAGCGCGGTCAGACCGCCCAGATAGCCCAGCCCCCACGCCCAGCCCGAGAGCCGCCCCAACCGCTGCGGAGAGGCCACGTCGGTCAGCATCGCGTTATAAAAAATCAGCCCCAGTTCATAGCCGACCGTGGCCAGCACCAACCAGCCCAGCGCCCAACCCACCGAGGATGGATCAGGGGTGGTGAACCACAGCATGGCGGTGGCGACGATACACAATCCCGACAGGCCCGCCAGCCACGGTTTGCGTTGTCCCAACCGATCGACACAAGCCCCCAGCAAGGGAGCCAGAACCGCAATGATCAGCCCGGCGGTGGCCACCGCCCACCCCCATTGACTGGTGCCGGTGGCCGGATCGCTGGCAACCGCCTTGGTGAAGTAGGTGGCAAAGATAAAGGTGGTGATGATGGTGGCGAACGGAGAATTCGCCCAGTCGAACAGGCACCACGCCATCGCTGCCCTGCGGGAAGACGGGGTCCTGCGGGAAGACGGGGCCGGCCGATCGGCATCCGGTCTGCGGGAAAGATCGACCGGCTCCATGTTAGTGGTCCGAGCCGTGCAGGACGACGGACTTCAGGCCGGTGTCATAGCTCAGCCCTTCTTCGGTCAGCACGATCCCGAACGGGTGACGGCTTTCGGCCAGACCCTTGCGCTGCAAGGCAACCCAGACGGCTTCGTTGCGCAGGCCGGTGGCATCGGCGCCGGACACCACATAGGGACCGACATGGAAATGATGGCCGTGGGCATCGGGAAAATTGGTGATGAACGGACGCCCGGTTTCCGGTTCGCGCTGGCACGACGAGTCGCTGGACCCCAGAACCTGCAGGATGGTCAGGGTCTTGGCCTGCAGCTGGTTGAGCTTTTTCGGATTGGCTTTAGGGGGCATGTGAGTGTGATCCTTGATGCGTCCGGAAGGACCGGACAAATGGCACGAACCAAGGGTGTTCTGCGAGCGGCAGTGCCCGTCAGCCCTGAGAGGACCGGTCGGGCGCCTTGGTTGGGAGATGGTTAGCTGAAATTGCGACTAACTCCCACCCGCAATTTATACCCTCCCGCAAAAGCAGGTTGGCACTCTGGCGCGGTTCACGTACCGTACCCTTGCTCCCCGCCCTTCATCAATGGCTTTGCATCGCAGTGGTTATGCGCAAAACCGCAACCGCTTTTGCGCGTGCTGCCCAGGCGGAGAAACCGTACCGTGACCTCTGATGTTTCCAGCGACTGGACTGACCGTATTTACTATGGCGGCGATCTGCCCCGCGCAGCGGAAAAGGCCCTGCATCTGGCCGCGGCCCACTGGCATGACCCGCCGCAAGCCGAAGCATGGCTGGCCGAAGCATGGCGGCTGGCAGCGGACCATCGGGCGGTCAAGCTGGGACATTACAAGTATTTCTTTTATCGGCAGGATTTACGCCGGGCTGCCCCCTATGCCCTGTTGTGCGTCGAGGACGCCGCCCGGCAGCTGAACCTGCCTGCCGACTGGCGGCTGGTCACACCAGCGGATGCGGCATTTGATGTGCCGCTTGACGATATCGAGGCCGAGCCACGGTTCTTTCTGTATGCCCTGAAGGCTTATGGCTACGTGCTGTTCCGACAAGGTGCCCATGACGACGGGCTGGAGGCCCTGCGCAAAGTGGCTGACCTCGACCCGCAGGACCGCACCGCCACCCGCCTGTTGCTGGCGGTGATCGAACGGGGGCAAGAGGATGAGGATTAACGTACCGTGCGAAAAGCGGGAACCGGTTCTCGCAAAAACAATGCGACAGATCAAAAGGTTGGAACTGTGAGCATGTTTCACACCACAGGACACGACAGTTGACAAGAAAGTGCAGGCTGCCGCCTGAAACCGCTCGGGGCCTGAGGCCCCGAACCCCCATTTTTTCTTTTAATATCAAATCAATGGGGTCTGGGGCCGACTGGCCCCGGCGAGGTGTGGAGCAGCGCTCCACGTCTTTGTTCACAAGCTGTCGTGGTTGGTTCCCACTGTTGCGCTCACGGCTCCAGGCGGGTCAGATGCCAGCCGTCTTGCGCCCTTTAAACAGGTACAGCAGAATATTCAGAATGAAGGCGATGAAAAAGCCTGCCATCAGACCAGCGGCAAGACCGATTGCAATCGGAATGACCTGCGGTGCAGATGCAAAAGAAGGCGGGTCAACCAGATCAATAATCGGATATTGCGGGTCCTGTAACATCAACAGGCGTTTTTCCTGCCGCATGATTTGCTCAAGAAAGGCAGAACGATAGGCAATTTCCGTCGATTCTGTATACCGCTTGCGCAGCCCGTTCAACAATGCCTGCGCATTGCGAATCTTGTTTTCCCGAATCACGGAAATCGTCTCTTCATGCAGAATGGTCAGGACATTCAAGGCCATATCCGGACTTTTTGCCTTGACCACCACTGCATAGATATTCGGGGTCAACTTGTTGTCTGCCCGATCGACCGTGATCATCTTGCTGACAAGCCCCCCGACAATTGCCGGGTCTGCCGGATTACGGGTCCAGGACCGGCCGACAAGGCTGTTCAGGCCCGAACGAACGGCAGCCAGCAAACCGGAAGGCGGAATCCATTCCTTTTTCTGCGCATCCCACAGATTGGGCTGCACCAGCTGAGCCAGACCGCGCTGACTGATTGCCCGCTGCATCATTTCAACAGAAGACATCGTGCCGATGTAGAGGGCGATATTTTCATCCGTCGTTTGCCCCAACAGTCCACCGCTCAGTGACAATCCCTGCGTTGCCGACAGGCTGTCCTCTGCCGCCAGGGGGCGGATCATCAGTCGGGCTGTGTACTCGGGACTGTTAAACCTGAGGGCAATGAAGGCCATCACAAAGCAGACTGAAATCGAAATAATGAAAGTACGTTTCCGCCGGAACGCAATGCAGATGAGATCAAAGAATGATAACTCATCGTCTTCGATACGTGTAACATCATCGGGACTCATTGCGCTGCCTTTCTTTTCTGCTTTTTTCCACTGCCCGATAATGGCTGGTGTTCCTCAGGAATGGCTTTTGGAAACAGTGCCATGACACAATTGCCAGGGCGAGAGTGATCGTGACCGGCGACAGACGTCCAACGTGGCAGTTGTCGAAACCCTCCTGCCTGGGTCAAAGCCTGAAGGACCGGGAAACGCCAGATGTAGATACCATAGGAAAAGTCCCCATAGCGACCAAAATTGCCTGTATCCTGACGTGCCCGTCCGGCGCCAGAGCCCAACGGTTTTTTTGTTGTCTGCCCCACCTGCCGGAGCCTGTGCCATGACCTGTAAAATCTGCGGAGCCCCCGTCTCTGATGCCGAATGCTGCAGCAAGGCCTGTAGCGTAAAGCTGGACTGCGCCCGCATCGCCTGGGACCGGGACGCCCGCAAAATCGGGGTCAACGGCTACTATGACCAGCGTTACCGCGAGCATGTACGGACCAACAACAGCCGGGGTGCCAGGGTGATGCTGAAGGAATGGAACGCCGCCAAGGCAGCCCTGGGCGAGCGGCCCTGATGATGACGCGCCCCGCTCGGCCCAGCCCCCTCAGCCCAGACCGATGCCGATGTTTTCGTCTGCTGCCTGCGAGGCGAACCCGAAATCCGCCGAGCGGCAGGCATGGATACGGTAAAGCAGATCGCCCTTGCGCACCACCTGCCCAACGCGGGTGAACAGGTCAATCCCGGCACCCTTGTCCATCGGGCAGCCTGCCAGACGGGCAATGTGGTTCATCTGGGCGCAGTCGATCACCACCACCGTCCCGTCAGCGGGGGCGTAAATGTCGCGGGTCAGGCTGCCGAGCTGGCACGGTTCGGGCGCGGCCCCTTGCGCGGCAATGATCGCCTCCATCTTGGCCAGTGCCCGGCCATCGCGCAGGATTTCGCGCGCCAAGGCCTGTCCCTGACCGCCGGGAACTGCCGGATCAAAGTCGAGAATCCGCCCGGCCAGCATGATCGATTTTTCTTCCAGGTCCAGCGGCCGGTCCGGCTCCTGCCGCAGCACCTGCATCACGTCGCGGGCTTCCAGCACCGGGCCGATGCCGCGCCCGATTGGCTGGTGACCATCGGTAATGACGATATCCAGCGTCAACCCCAGCGCCGTGCCGACATATTCGAACATTTTGCGCAGACGCACCGCCTCGACCTGGCTTTTGACCTTTGCCTGCGGTCCCATCGGAATGTCGATCAGCAGATGGGTGGAGCCAGCGGCGACCTTTTTCGACAGGATCGAGGCCACCATCTGCTCTTGCGTATCAATCCCCAGAGGCCGTTCGACCGAGATCATGATGTCGTCGGCAGGGGCCATCTTCATATGCCCCCCCCACACCAGAAAACCGCTTTCGCTGTGGATCAGCCGCCGCATCGCCGCCATGTCGAGGTTGACGTTGCACAGAACCTCCATCGTGTCGGCAGTCCCGGCGGGCGAGGTGATGGCGCGCGAACTGGTTTTCGGCATCGCCAAACCGTGGGCGGCAATGATCGGTACCACCACCATGGTGGTGCGGTTGCCGGGAATACCGCCGATACAATGCTTGTCAACCACCACCTCGCGCTGCCAGTCCAGCCGGGTGCCGACTGCCACCATCGCTTTGGTCAGCGCCAGCACTTCTTCGGTGGTCATAAAGGCAGCGGCAGCGACCAGAAAGGCGGCCAGCTCCATCCGCGAATAGCGGTGGTTGGAAATGTCTTCGACAATCGACTGGTAATCCTGTGCCGTCAGCACCGCACCATTGATCTTTTGGCGCACTGCCGACAGGCTGCGCGGCGGCGGGGCAGGCTCGATGGTGACGTCGCAGCCTTCCTCCAGTCCCAGACGGTCAAAGGCTTCGGTGGACAGCCCCAGTTCGTTGGCGCCGATCAGCGCCGGGCAACTGGCCTCAGCCGCCGGTTCTTCGATCAGGTTCAGCGTCGCCAACAGATGCCGCCGCCGCCCGCTGACCTCGATCTTGGTCAGCGCCCGCAACCCTTCCGCCTGATACAGCGGGCAGTCCCGCCGCAGGAACGCAACGTTTTCGGAATGGGTATCAATCGGGACGCGGCGAACCTTCAGGGGAATCTGCGAGGGGGACATCCGGCACTCTCTGTTGCGGGCAAAAAACAGGATCAGCAGAAGATCATGAAATGGCCCATAAAAACAGCCCCCTGCGATGGCATGGCACCGCAGGGGGCTGTTCGGCTCAGGCGAATGTCAGCAGCGACCGTAGGTATCTTCCAGCCGGACGATATCATCCTCGCCCAGATAGCTGCCCGATTGCACTTCGATCAGGCGCAAGGGGACACAGCCGGGGTTTTCCAGCCGGTGGATGGTCCCGGCGGAGATATAGGTGGACTCGTTTTCCTGCAGCAGGAAGACCTTTTCGCCACAGGTGACGCGGGCGGTTCCCTCCACCACGATCCAGTGTTCGGCCCGGTGGAAATGGTATTGCAGGCTCAGCGTATGCCCCGGATGGACCATGATCTGCTTCACCTGATAGCGGTCGCCGAGATCAACGGTGCGGTAGCTGCCCCACGGGCGGTAAACGGTGGTGTGGGACAGATGTTCATGCCGACCCTGCGCTTCCAGGGCCTCGACCACCGCCTTGACGCCCTGCGCCCGATCTTTCGAGGTGACCAGAATGGCATCATCGGTGGCGACCACCACCACATCATCCAGACCAACCACCGCCGTCAGCGGCCCCCGTTCCGAACGAACATACGAGCCCTTGACATCAACGGCCATCACATCGCCGAGCAACACGTTGCCGTGCGGGTCTTTCTCGGAAATCTCCCACAGGGCGGGCCAGGCACCGACATCATTCCATGCCATGTCCACCGGCACCACCGCCGCCTTTTGGGTTCGTTCCATTACCGCAACATCCACTGACAGCGACGGAGCCGCCGCAAAAGCCTGCTTGTCGAGGCGGTGGAAATCGAGGTCTTCGGCACTGCCGGTCCACGCTGCCTGTACGGCGGTGACAATCTCCGGAGCCAAAGCGGTCAGTTCCTGCAACAGCTCCTTGGCCGAGAACAGGAAAATCCCGGCATTCCACGAATAGCCGCCATCGGCAAGGAAGCCCTCGGCGGTTTTCCGGTCCGGCTTTTCAACGAACCGCTCCACCGCGTGAACCCCCGGCCACTGCGCCGAGGCTTCACCCGCGCGGATGTAGCCATAGCCGGTTTCCGGCGCGGTGGGGGTAATGCCAAAGGTTACCAGCTTGCCGCCTGCTGCCGCCTGTGCCGCCAGCCCGATCGCCTGATGAAAAGCCTCAAGCTTGCCGATCACATGGTCGGACGGCATCACCAGCATCAGGCCGTCGGGGTCCTTTGCCAGCACCGCCAGCGCCGCCACCGCCACCGCCGGAGCGGTGTTGCGTCCGATCGGCTCCAGAATGATTGACGCCCCCTTCACCCCTTGCAGGCGCAACTGCTCGGCAATGATGAAGCGGTGGGCTTCGTTGCACACCAGAATGGGGGCGGCGAACTCTGGCCCGCAGGTCCGGCGGACGGTTGCGGTCAGCATCGGTTCCTGCTCGGCCAGCGGCAGCAACTGCTTGGGGTACAGGGCGCGCGACATCGGCCACAGGCGGCTGCCAACACCACCAGACAGGATCACCGGGTGAATATGCGGATGGGTCATCGCAACCATTCTTTCGCGTTACGGGGAACGGCGGTGGGGGGGGCTTTTACAGTCTGGCCTCGGCAGCGTTGTCGAGGAACCAGCGGTAGGCCTGCGCCAATCCGTCAGGCAAGGCAATCTTGTGCCGCCAGCCCAACCCATGCAGACGGGCAGAGCTCATCAGCTTGCGCGGGGAGCCATCGGGCTTGCTGTGATCGAACACCAGCTTGCCCTGATAGCCGACCGCCTCTTTCACCGCCTGGGCAAAGGCGGCAATGGTCAGCTCGGCTCCGCTACCAACATTGACGTGCTGTTCGTCGGAATAGGATTTCAGCAGGAAGACACAGGCGTCGGCCATGTCATCGACATGCAGGAATTCACGCAGTGGCGTTCCGGTGCCCCAGACCTCGACCTGTTCAGCGCCGGTATGCCTGGCTTCGTGGAACCGCCGCATCAGGGCTGCCGGGACATGGCTGTGCAGGGGGTGAAAATTATCCCCCGGACCATAGAGGTTGGTGGGCATGGCCGAAATGAAATCACGACCATACTGACGGCGATAGGCCTGACACAGCTTGATCCCGGCGATTTTGGCCACCGCGTACCATTCGTTGGTCGGCTCCAGCGGGCCGGTCAGCAGGGCCTCTTCGGGGATTGGCTGCGGAGCAAGACGGGGATAAATGCACGACGAGCCGAGAAACAGCAGCTTTTGCACCGAACACCGATGGGCCGCATGGATCAGGTTGGCCTCGATCATCAGGTTGTCATAGAGGAAATCAACCGGCAGGGTGTTGTTGGCATTGATGCCGCCGACCTTGGCGGCGGCGACAATCACCACCTCGGGGGCCTGTGCGGCCATCCAGTCATGGACCGCCTGCTGGTTGGTCAGGTCCAGTTCGGACCGGCTGGCGGTCAGGACGGTGCAGCCTTCGCTGGCCAGTCGGCGGACGATGGCGCTGCCCACCATCCCGCGATGCCCGGCAACGAAAACCCGTTTGCCACTCAGGTCGAACACCGTGCTCATGCGTGAATCTCCAGCAGGGCGGCGGGGATCAGGGCCGCGGGCACGGGAAGGCCCGCACTGTGCAACGCCTGTCCGACCACCGCTTCCAGCGCGGCGCAGGTCTCGGCCAGATGCCCGGCGCTGTCGGCTTCGGCGCGGGCGACCAGAACCGCCTGGGTGTTCGACGCCCGCAGCAGCCACCAGCCATCGGCGGTGCGTACCCGCACGCCATCGACTTCCGACAGATCGGCGGCCTGCGCCTTGACGACCGCGCGCACGGCTTCGACCACCGCGAACTTCTTTTCATCCGGGCAGTCAAAGCGCAATTCCGGGGTGTTGATCATCCGGGGCATGCGCGCGGCCCGCTGGGTCAGCGGTTCGGTCATGCGGGCGACGATGCCGAGGAAGCGGACGGCAGCATACAGCGCATCATCAAAGCCATAGTATTTGTCGGCAAAAAAGATATGGCCCGACATTTCCCCGGCCAGCGGCGCACCGGTTTCAGCCATTTTCGTTTTGACCAGAGAATGACCGGTTTTCCACATCAGCGGAGTGCCGCCCATGCGGGCGACTTCGTCAAACAGCCCCTGACTGGCCTTGACGTCGGCAATGATGGTGGCGCCGGGATGGGCGCGCAGCACATCCTCGGCCAGAATTTGCAGGATCTGGTCACCCCACAGAATCCGCCCGCTGCTGTCAACGATGCCGATGCGGTCGCCATCGCCATCAAAGGCAATGCCAAGGTCGGCGTTTTCCTGCCGGACGCGGGCAATCAGGTCTTCCAGTGTATGCGGGTCGGTCGGGTCGGGGTGGTGGTTGGGGAACATCCCGTCGATATCGGCGTACAACAGCACATGGCGGCCGGGCAGTTTGTCCACCAGCAGGCTCATTGCCTCGCCTGCCGCCCCGTTCCCAGCGTCCCACACCACGGTCAGCGGACGGTCGCCGCCGTCCCAGTCCTGTAACAGGCGTTCGACATAGGCGACCAGCATCGGTTGGTCCTCGACGGTGCCCTGTCCCTCGGCAAAGGCTCCGGCGGCAGCAACCGTCCCAAGGTTGGCGATGGCCGGGCCAAAGAACGGCTTGCCCGCCATCATCATTTTGAAGCCGTTATGGGACGGCGGATTGTGCGAGCCGGTGATCATCACCGCCACGTCGGCCTGTCGGGCCTTTTGGGCATAATACAGCATCGGGGTTGGCCCCAGCCCGACCCGCGTCACCGCCAGCCCGCAATCGGCCAGCCCGCGTACGGTGGCGGCTTCCAGCTCCGGGCTGGACAGGCGTCCATCGCGTCCGACGCAGGCCGTTGTGCCGCCATTGGTGCGGCAGACCGTCCCCAGCGCGCGGCCAATGGCATAGGCATCGGCGGCGGACAGCGTTTCACCGATGATGCCACGGATGTCGTATTCACGCAGGATGGTCGGGTGGAATTGATGGCTGGGCACTGGGGCTGTCTCCGTCACCGATGGCCCCGTGAACGGGGGGCTTTGAGCCCCGGAGGTATCGGCGGATATCCCGCAGGGGCAAGACATAAAAAAGCGCTGCGACTGTGCGATATCCGCCCGGTGAAATCAATACAGGTTACAGGGTCGGCCAACAGTGGGGACGGTACCAGAAAGCCGGGGAAACCGTTTTATCGGGCGGCGTTGGCTTCTTCGCCGGTCAGCGTCTTCAGCGCCAGCGCGTGGATGCGCTCGCGCAGCTCGTCCTGCAACAGGTCATAGACCATCCGCTGCCGGGCCACGCGCGATTGCCCGGCAAAGTGGTCGGAGACGATGGTGACGGTGAAATGGGTTTCCCCCAACCCGTCGGTCGGGGCATGGCCATGGGTCGGATTACCGGCATCCTTCAGGGCGGCGATGCGGTCGGCATGACCGGCATGGCGGTGCGAGTCATCGACAATCGTCAACGACAGCGGGGCCAGTGCCGCCGTAAGTTTGCGTTCGATACGCTGATAATAGGTTTCAGAGGGGCTCATGGACAGTCTCACGGCTGGAAACGGAAAGGCAGAGACGGTAAGGTGCCTCACGCCGGGCTTTGCTGGCTACCCCATAAATCTTCGTCCCCCAATGCCGCGATTGCCTTTGCGGTGTGCCGCCCCCATAGTTTCCGTCATGGCTTACCGTCGTTCACCACCGTCTTCGGCCTTTGATCCCTTCGGCATTGCCAGCAAAAAGCGGCAGGCACAGGAGGCCCCCCGCCACGCCTGCGCGTCCCCCGGCTGCGACCAGCCCGGCGAGTATCGCGCCCCCACCGACCGCCGCCTTGCCGACTACAAGTGGCTGTGTCTGGAGCACATCCGCGAGCATAACCAGAAGTGGAATTTCTACGAAGGCATGTCGCAGGAACAGCTGGAAGAGGAAATCCGCAAGGATAGCTGCTGGCAGCGCCCGACGTGGAAGCTGGGGGCGCTGGGTGCTCAGGGGCCGGGCAGTCAGGCATGGAACGAGCATGTGCGCGATGATCTGGGCATTTTCGACCGTGACCGCCGCCAGGCCGAGGCAGACCGCCGCCGCCGCCGCGATGACGCCGAACGGCAGGCCCGGCAGCAGGCCCGCCAGCGCCGTTCCGGGGGCGAAACCATCGAGGAAAAGGCCCTGCGCATCCTCGATATCGAGCCACCGTTTACCCGTGAAACCCTGCGGGCGCGTTACCTGTTGCTGGTGAAGAAAAACCATCCCGATGTCAATCACGGCGACCCGCTGGCCGAAGAGCGGCTGAAAGACATCAACGAAGCCTACAAAATTCTGCTGAAAGCGGTAAACACTTGAGGAAATACCGCCTCTCTGCCTAGAGTCTGTCGAGGAAAACAGCTTTTGCCTGACCCGCAGGGGAATTTTTCCCGCTCGGACATGCCTCATCCCTGTTGCCCCGTGCTGTAACGGGAAGAAAAAGGAAGACGATCTTATGGTTGCCGGCGAACACTCCCTGGATATGCCCGACGTCACCGTCTCTGTCCGCGATGTCTTTGGAATTGACTCGGACATGCAGGTTCCGGCCTTCAGCGAAAGCTCGGATCATGTGCCAGAGGCCGATCCCACCTATCGCTTTGACCGCGACACCACACTGGCCATTCTGGCGGGCTTTGCCTTTAACCGCCGGGTGATGATCCAGGGCTATCACGGTACCGGAAAATCGACCCACGTCGAACAGGTCGCCTCACGCCTGAACTGGCCGTGCATCCGCGTCAACCTCGACAGCCATGTCAGCCGTATCGACCTGATCGGCAAGGATGCCATCGTCCTGCGCGAGGGTCAGCAGGTGACCGAATTCCGCGAAGGCATCCTGCCGTGGGCCCTGCAGCGCCCCTGCGCGATGGTGTTCGACGAATACGATGCCGGTCGCCCGGACGTGATGTTCGTCATTCAGCGCGTGCTGGAAGTCGAAGGCAAGCTGACCCTGCTCGACCAGAACAAGGTGATCCGCCCGCACAAGGCATTCCGCCTGTTTGCCACCGCCAACACCATTGGTCTGGGTGACACCACCGGCCTGTATCACGGCACGCAACAGATCAACCAGGGCCAGATGGACCGCTGGAACATCGTCACCACCCTCAACTACCTCGAGCACGACGCCGAAGTCGATATCGTCGCCCGCAAGCGGCCCGAGTTCAACAGCGAAGCCGGTCGCAAGACCCTGTCGGCGATGGTGCAGGTGGCCGACCTGACCCGCGCCGGATTCATTGCCGGGGATATCTCGACGGTGATGAGCCCGCGGTCTGTGATCACCTGGGCGGAAAATTCCACCATTTTCGGGGGCGATTTGTCCTATGCCTTCCGCGTCAGCTTCCTCAACAAGTGCGATGAAACCGAACGCCCGATCGTGGCCGAGTATTATCAGCGCTGCATGGGGACCGAGCTGCCGGAATCGGCACTGCGGGCGGTGATGCCGTAAGCGGCATCTCCTCCCCCTGTTCCGGGCCGTTTGTCCGTCCTGTCTGTCGTCTTGCTCAGGAAGCAGTCCATGGCTGATCCCAAGTCTTCATCGTCCTCTCCGCTGCCGCCGACGGCCAGCGGCACGCCCTCTGGCGTGGCCCGCCCGGTGTCGGGGGCTCCGGCTGGAGGGGCGCGGGTCAGCCATGTCGGCGGTCGGTCGGATATCGGCATGAAACGCGGCCCGGCCCACCATCTGCCCGCCCCGCATCCCGGTGCGGCGGCGCGCGAGGCGGTGTCGCGTCTGGTTGGTGGCGAAGTTCCGATGGAGGCGTTCAAGCGGGCCAATGGTGCCTCGGTGCGGGCGATTGCCGGGCGGGCCGACATGCTGGTCGGTTATAGCCCGATGCCCAACGCCCAAGGCGGGGCGATTGTCGGCAATCAGGTCCGCCTGCCGCTGCCGCCGACCCGGCCCGAGCCGGAGCATCTGGCCCGCATGCGCGGCACCGGTGACGCGCTGGCCCTGCGCCTGCGTCACCACAGCCAGCGGGTTCACCTGCGCCGCCTGCCCAACAGCCCGGAAGCGCGCGAGGTCTATAACGCCCTCGAACAGGCCCGCGTCGAAGGGCTGGGGGCGCGACGGATGGCTGGCGTCGGCAAGAACATCGCCGAAGCGGTCGAATTCCGTCTGCGCTCGGAAGGCTATGATCAGGTCAGTGATGCCGCCACCGTGCCGATGCAGGAAATCCTGCGGCTGGCGGCACACCAGCGTTTTGGCGGATTCCCCGCCGGGGCGACCGAACAGCACCTGCTGGATTTGTGCGCCCCGCTGATTTCCCGCTGTGCGCCGTTCATCGACCGGCTGGCTGAACGGCTGGACGACCAAAGCGCCTTTGCCGACGTTCTGCGCCAGTTGATTGCCGATCTGGACATTGAACTGGACGACCTGCCCGAACAGCAGCAGGACGAGCAAAGCGACGACGATCAGGCCAGCGACCAGAGCCAGCAGCAGGACGGCGAGCAGGACGAGCAAGAACCAGACGACAGTCAGGGCGGCAGCGACAGCGGCGGCGAGCAGCAGGAAAGCACCAGCGGGGCCAGTGACAGCGACGGCGCCAAGCAGTCCGGCGAGCAGGAAAGCCAGATGGCCGCCCCCGGTGCGTCCAGCGAGGAACCGGCGGGCGACAGCACCGCCCAGGCTCCGGCGATGGGCCACAACAGCACCGCCCAGTCGGTCTATCACGCCTATACCCGCGCCCATGACCAGATCCGCGACGCCGCCGACCTGTGCGACCCGGAAGAACTGGCCCGCCTGCGCTTTCAGCTCGATCAGCAGTTGTCGCACCTGCAAGGGGTGGTCACCCGGCTGGCCAACCGCCTGCAACGCCGCCTGATGGCCAAGCAGATGCGCTCGTGGGACTTTGACCTTGAAGAAGGCATCCTTGATGCCGCCCGTCTGGCCCGCATCGTTGCCAATCCGGCGCTGTCGCTGTCCTACAAGCAGGAAAAGGACACCACCTTCCGCGATACGGTGGTAACGCTGCTGATCGACAATTCCGGCTCGATGCGCGGCCGTCCGATCACCGTCGCCGCCATGAGCGCCGACATTCTGGCCCGCACGCTGGAACGCTGTGGGGTGAAGGTGGAAATCCTCGGCTTTACCACCAGCCAGTGGAAGGGCGGCAAGTCGCGCGAAGACTGGATGCGGGAAGGCAAGCCGGAAAACCCCGGCCGCCTGAACGACCTGCGCCACATCATCTACAAGGCCGCCGACATGCCGTGGCGGCGGGTGCGCAAGAACCTCGGCCTGATGCTGAAGGAAGGCATCCTGAAGGAAAACATCGACGGCGAAGCCCTGCTGTGGGCGCATGAGCGTCTGATTTCCCGCACCGAACAGCGCCGCATCCTGATGGTGATTTCCGACGGCGCGCCGGTCGATGACAGCACCCTGTCGGTCAATACCGGCAACTATCTGGAAAGCCATCTGCGGGCGGTGATCGAATGGATCGAAACCCGCAGCCCGGTTGACCTGCTGGCGATTGGCATCGGCCACGATGTCACCCGCTATTACCGGCGGGCGGTCACCATCATGGACGCCGAAGAACTGGGGGGAACGGTGCTGAAGCAGCTGACCGCCCTGTTCGACGAGGAAGACCGCCGCCGGGCCGCTGGCCGGTGGTAGCAGTGCTCCACGTCCCTGTTCATCACCCCTTCAGGGCTTCAATCCTGCCCCGAATGATCATTTTGACGCGGGCGACCCAATAGGCCCAGCCGACCTGTAAACGGGACAGGTGCAGATTGCGCTGGCGGGCCTGTTGGGCTTCGCGCAGGGCCTGGGTCTGCTGGCTGGCCCCGCCGATCCGCACCCGGGCCAGCGGAGTGGCGATGAAGGATGCCCGCACCTGCGGACCGACCCGCAGGAGGAAGTCATAGTCCGCCGCGCTGCGGAACGCGATGTCAAAGGCACCGTGCTGCTCAAACAGGCGGCGGTGGTGCAGGGTGCCCGGATGGCCAATGTTCATCCACCGCTGCATTTTCTGCCAGTCCCATGGCTCGGCGATGGTGCGCACGATCCGGCTGTCGTCTTCGTTGACCCAATGGATGGTCCCGACGATCATGGTGATCTCCGGGGCCGCCGCCTGCGCCGCCTGACGGCAGCGGGCCAAAGCCCCCGGCAGGTAATAGTCGTCCGCCCCCATGAAGGCAATCCAGTCGCCTCTGGCTACGGCAACACCCTTATTCCAGGCGTCATAAATCCCGCGATCCGGCTCGCTGATCAGCACCGAGACCACATCCTGCGCCGCCTGCGCCAGCGCGATGGTATCGTCTTGTGATCCGCCATCGACGATGATCCATTCGATACCGTCGCGATCCTGCGCCCGCATCGAGGCAATCAGGTCGCCCAGATACTTTCCGGCGTTAAAGGTCGAGGTGATGATCGAGACAAGAGGGGGGCTGGCTGTTGGGGCGCTCATCGGGTGGTCGCTTTCCAGTCGCGAAGATCCCAGCCTGTCAGCTCTTCGACGCGGGCGAGGTCATCGGACAGGCGGGTGATGATCGACTCTCGCTCTTCCGCCGTCAGGGTGGCTTTGGTCAGCGAGCGGTCAAGAATCGCCCTGATTTTCCGGCGCAGCCCGGTGGGGGCCAGAACGCGGCCGATTTTGGCCATTTGCTCGATGTGGCGAAAGGCAAAGGCCGCCAGCGGATTGGACGGCACCCCCGAAATGTTGACGGTGCGCTTGGGGGCCAGTTGCTGGCGGGCAAAGTCGGGATCGACGCCAACGAACTGATAGACCTCGCGCAGACTGTTTTCGCGGTCGCGCAGATAGTGGTCATGGCGGATCACCAGCACGTTGTCCCGCCCAAAGGTGGCAAAATAGCGTTCCAGCACCGGAGCATAATGGCTTTGGCCCAGATAGGACCAGAATTCTCCCCACTGGGCGGCCTCCCGCTCCGGCTCCAGCGCAATGGCCTTCAGGAAGGATGGCTCCGGCTCGCAGCCAATCAGGCGGGCGTGCAGGAACTGCGAGAACGCCCGCGCTGCCGGGTCGCGCAGCATGATGATGATCTTCACCGTGCCGAGGGTAGCATGGATATGGCCGGGGGTGCGGGGGTCGGCGAAATAGGACGGACAAATCTCGCCAATCGCCTGTTCACCACGGACCCCGGCAAACAGCGCCTTGTACTTGTCGAGGCTGTCAATCTCCATCGGCGGCGGCGTGCCCGGACCATTCCACGGCAGGCCATCAAAGGCCAGACGGAAGAAATGCGTCTCCTTGACCGGCGTTACAAAAACGTCCGGATGGGCGGTCATGTCCTCGTGCAGTGCGGTGGTGCCGGTTTTGGGGGCGCCGACACAAATGAAGTTTGGCAAGGATGACATCATGGTCCCTCTCAGGCCTGCCAGCGGCGCCGCTTGAGGGCGTAGGCATCGAAAATGGTCGCCAGCTTTTGCGTATAAAGCTGTTCGGTCAGCGGCGCGGTCAGGGCATGACCGGCGGCCTTGAGGCGCTCTGCGCAGGCCGGATCGTCCAGCAGCGTGTGCAGGTGCCCGGCCAGACTGAGCGGATCGTTCAGGTCACAGTACAGCGCTGCCTCCCCCATCTGGGCGCGGAAAGTCGGCTGATCGGCATAGATCACCGGGCAGCCCAGCAGGGCGGCTTCGATCGGCGGCAGGTTGGTCGGGCCGAAATAGCTCGGCATCACCAGCGCCCGCGCCCCGTCATAGAGCGCCGGAATTTCCCCGTCATCGACAAAGCCCAGAAAGAACACCTGATCGGCGATGCCAAGCTGGCGGGCATAGTCCTGCAGATAGGCCTTGTTGCCCTTGTCGCCACCACTTAAGGCCGCCGCGAGGCGGATGCCGTGGCGGGCTTTCAGCTCGGCCAGCGCCTCGAACAGGTAGACATGGTTTTTGTGCGCCCACATCTGGGCCGGATAGAACACATAATCTGCGGGCAGGCCGTATTTCTCGCGCACCGCCTGCGGCGATGAGGTCCGTTCCCCGGCGGCGTACTGGCGGACACCAGCAGACGGCAGAAAGGGAATGACGTGAACCCGCGGGCGGTCAACGCCGTACCAACCGGCAATCTTGTCGGCCCCGATCCCGGAATCGGCGATCACCGCAATCGCCTTGGGCAGAACAGCCTTCAGAACCTGTTCCCGCCGTTCAAATTCGCGGTTTTCAAACACTTCCGGGAATTCCGGGTGATCCCGATGGCACAGGTCCCACACGGTGAACACATACGGATGCCGCGCCAGCCGCAGCGGCGTGGCCGAGCGGGCATTGAAGAAGGCAATGTCAATCTTCAGGGCCTCAAGACGCAGATCGAGGCTCTGGCCGAGCTGTTTCAGGCCCAGACGCCGTCCAAGCCGCACCAGTTGTGCGCTGCGCGGCATCAGTCCGCCCAGCGTATCGGTAAAGCGGGTCCACGGGCCATCGGCGTACAGATGGGCCTCGATCCCCCGTTCCTGCAGCCGGGCAATGTTTTCCGCCACCGGGGTCAGCACCACCGCGCTGTGGTCAGGCAGGGATTGCAGGGCGCGGACCATCGACAGGGTTTGCTGAAATGCCCCTCCCGAACCGAGGGCGTTTTCCACAAAAACAGCAATCCGCATGGTATCCCGGTCCTTTATGTGATGGCCGACAGGCACCGTCCCTGCCCGATGGAAACGCAGGGACGGAAAAGGAAAAATCAGACGGCAACAGCCACCAGATAGGCCCCCAGCGCCCCCGCCTGCGGCGGGCCGCCGGTCAGCCATTCGCCGTGCTCGACCACCTTGAAGCCGTGGCGGGCAAGGTGGTGTTCGAGGAAATCCGGGTCGAAATAGCGCATCGGATGTTCTTCGTGCCAGCGGTGGACGGTCCCCGAGCTTTTCTCGGTCGCCGTCACATGGAAATTGACCCGCACCAGATCGTTGTCTTTTTCCCACACCGGCTCGGTCAGGCGATGGACGCGCCAGGCATCGTTTTCGGCTTCCCGCTCCCGACGCTCGACGCCATCGCGCCGGATGGCCTCTGCGTACCAGTAATCAAACAGGAACGGTGCCCCTGTGGGCAGGTGGTGGCGGACACGGGCCATTCCGGCCTCCAGACCCTCGGTGGCGGTCAGGTAGCTGAACACATGGAACAGGGCCGCTGCGGCATCGAACGTTTGCGACAGCGCGAAGGTCCGCACATCCCCTTGCGAAAAGGCAACCGCCGACGCGGTGGGCAGGTCCTGCCCCCGCTCGCGGGCCAGCGCCACCATCTTGTCGGACAGGTCAACGCCCTGCACGCGGACGCCGTGCCCGGCCATCAGGTGGGCGTGCCGCCCGGTGCCACAGCCGATATCAAGCACCGTCCGCAACGGTGCCGGGCTGGCCGCCTGCAAGCGGTCGAGGACAAAGGCCGCTTCGGCGGTATAGTCCTTGCTGCCGTACAGCAGGTCATAGACTGCCACGTATTCGCGGGAAAAAGTGCCGCTCATTTCAGGACCTGCCGCACCACAGCCGCCACCCGTCGCATCTGGATTTCAGTCACCCCGACGCCCGAGGGAACGTAGAACCCCCGACGGGCGATCCGCTCGGCCACCGGGCAGGAGACGCCCTCGAACAGGCCCATCTTGCGGAACACCGGCTGTTCGTTCATCGGCCAGAAGAACGGACGGGTACCGATCTTGTGGTCGGCCAGAACCGCCATCGCCGCCTTGGCGTCCATCTCCATGCTGTCATCAAGGATCAGCGAAAAGACCCAGTACAGACCCTCGGCATAGTTGGTGCCGGTCAGCGGAATCTGCACACCGGGCAGGTCGGCCAGCAGGTCGGTATAGACCCGGCCAATCTCCCGCTTGCGGGCGACGGTCTGTTCCAGCTTTTCCACCTGCGCCAGCCCAAGGGCGGCCTGCATGTTGGTCAGGCGGTAATTCCAGCCGATTTCATCGTGAATGAACCGCTGGCGATTGTTGAAGCACAGGTTGCGCAGGCTGCGGCAGCGTTCGGCCAGCTCGGGATCATCGGTCATCACCATTCCGCCTTCGCCCGAGGTCACCAGTTTGTTCGGGTAAAAGCTGAAGGTGCTGAGGTGGCCAAAGCTGCCGCACGGGCGACCCTTGTAGGTCTGGCCGTGCATTTCGGCAGCGTCTTCGATCACCGCCAGCCCGTGGCGTTCGGCCAGCGCCAGAATCGGGTCCATGTCCACCGGCAGGCCATAGATATGGACCACCATCAAGGCTTTGGTGCGCGGGGTAATCGCCGCTGCGTAATGGTCTGCGGTGCTGTTCAGGGTCAGCGGATCGCAATCGACCACCACCGGCGTAGCCCCGGCGCGCACAATGGCAGCAGCGCACGAGATGATGGTGAACGACGGCAGGATAACCTCATCGCCGGGGCCCAGCCGCAAGGCCGCCACCGCAATGTCGAGGGCCGCCGAGCCATTGGCGACACCGACGCCATATCGCCGGTTGACCTTTGCGGCCATCGCGGCTTCGAATCGTTCGACGAACGGACCTTCGGATGAAATCCAGCCGGTATCGATACAGTCGAGCAGATAGGCCCGCTCGTTTCCGTCCAGCAGTGGCTCGTTCACCGGGATGGGGCCAACGGCGTCCAGCGACAGCGCAGGATCAAAAACGGCAGGAACAGCAAGGGCAGAGGTCATTCTTTCACCTGATCGGCAGAGATACCGCGAAAACGGGTCTTGTCAGCGTCGCCGGCATACGGCCCTTGCTTGATTTCGAACATTTCGATTTCTTCAAGCACCTCGAACCCGTGGCCACCGGTCACCAGCAGGATGACATCACCGGCTTCCAGGGTTCGACTGTAAAGATAGCTCTGGGCGCCGTCATAAAAATCAACCCGCATTTTCCCTTTGCGCAGGACCAGCACCTCCTGCGTCAGATGGACTTCGCGCGGGACCGGATTATGCACATGCGGTTCGATGATTTTGCCGTCCGGGTGCTGCATGTAGGCAATCTGTTGTGACAGCGCCGGATCGGTAAAAAAGGAAATGCCTGGCTTGGCGTAGGATGCCCTGATGATGAGGGCCAACAGTTCGCCGCCATGCTCGATATGCTCTATCATCCGTCCCACTCTGGCTTTGGTTGCGCCGGTCCCGCGAGGCATTCCGGGAGGGGCGCAGTATGTCCCGCGCAGAGCGCTCCGTCCAGCGACGTTTACCCGGCCAAAGCCCCAATGGCGTGGAGAATTTGCCGATCATTCACGGTGTCGCGGCTCATCCGTCAGGAGAGCAGGCTGCGTTTATGAGAATGCCTGATGGTCGCAGGTCATTCTGTGGATAACCTTGTGCACAAAGGGGGGCTGCAGCCTCTGGGAAGTTTGTGGGCGACTCGCGACTCTTGCTGTGGATAACTTTTCCGCACCTTGAGTCTCCGAGTCGCCCGGAGGAATCCCTCCGTGCTGGTCAGGCTTTGGAGCCGAGTTCTGATGGAAGAATTAAATACTCTATAATCAACACATTGATATGAATTCAGTAGGGAATCCCTCCCTGTGTTCCGGGCAATCAACGGCCTTGAAAGTTTTCCACAAAATCTGTGGATAAGTATGTTCAAAAGAATGGGACGAAAGTGGGAAGACCGCTGCGACTCGCTGGTTTTATCAGGGGGGATAAGCTCGTGCACCCCTTTGCTGCTCTTCCACGCAGCGGGCTTCCCGCCCCCGACCACACAGGGTCGCCCAAAACCGGAACCACTTTTGCGCTGATGGCTCTAAAAACGGAGAGCGTTTCGCTCAGTGTGAAAACGCTCATGGAAAAACCGGGCCATGTTGCTGCGGTTCACAAAGTGCTGCGGTTCTTGTTGAAGGCCCCCTGCGGGAAGAGTAACGTTCTGAAATTCTGTATCTATAAGACGCACAGACAGGGGCAAAACACTGTGACCGTGACGGCAATCATTCAGGCTCGCATGGGCTCCACCCGGCTTCCGGGCAAGACGCTAATGGATCTGGCAGGCAAAGCGGTGGTGATGCATCTGGTGGATCGGGCCAAAGCCGCCCGCCTCATTGACCGGGTGATTGTCGCCACCTCTACCGCCGCCGCCGATGATGTGCTGGAACAGGCGCTGCATGCGGCAGGGGTTCTGGTCTATCGCGGCTCGGAACATGATGTCCTGAACCGTTATGCGCAGGCCACCCGCACCCTGATCCCGCAGGACGAATGGGAAACGGGCGCGGTGGTGCGCCTGACCGCTGACGATCCGCTGAAGGACCCGGTGGTGATGGACGCCACCATTGCCGCCTTCCTCGCCGAGCCGGGCCGCTGGGATTATGTGTGCAACAACCAGCCGCCGTGGCTCCCCGAAGGTCAGGACACCGAAGTAGTCGCCATCCCGGCCCTGCTGGCCGCGGATGATGCTTCTGACGATGCCTATGAGCGTGAGCACGCAACACCTTATCTCTATCGCCACCCGGAACGGTTCCGCTGTCACAGCGTGCATGGCACCCCCGATCTGTCAGCCTGCCGCTGGACCCTTGATACCGCCGAAGACATGGCGTTCTTCCAGGCCGTCTTTGCTGAATTTCCTGATGATCCGATGCCCGGCATGGACAAGGTGCTGGCGCTGCTGGAGCAAAAACCTGAAATCGCAGCCCTGAATTCCGAGGTTGCGCGTTCCGCCCTTTATCGTACCGAAACAGGTGAATGACCGATGTTTTCCTATCCTGCTCCTGAAAAGCGTGTCATCGAGCGCGTCTCGGCCCTGGAACACCGCTATGTCACCCAGTGTCTGGACTATGGCTTTGAGACCTCGAAGGGGTCCGAGTTCTGCACCCGCCTCGAAAAGTCGTTCGCCGAGCGTCTGGGGATGGAATTTGCCATCTCGTTCATGAATGGCACCGCCACCATGCACGCCGCGCTGGAAGCCGCGGGCGTCGGTCCGGGCGACGAAGTGATCGTGCCGCCGCTCACCATGTCCTCGACCACCTTTGTGGTGTTGCAGGCCCATGCCGTGCCGGTATTTGCCGACGTGGACCCGGATACCTTCCAGATTGACCCGGCCAGCATCCGCGAACGCGTCACCGAACGCACCAAGGCGATCATTCCGGTGGCCCTGTACGGCCTGTCGCCGGACATGGATGCGATCATGCAGATCGCCAAGGAACACAATCTGGTGGTGATCGAAGACGACGCCGAAGCGATCACCAACACCTACAAGGGTCGCCAGATCGGCACCATGGGGCACATGTCGAGCTTCAGCTTCCAGAGCTCGAAGCACCTGACCGCAGGCGAAGGCGGGATGATCGTCACCAATGACGAAACCCTTGCCAACAACGTGCGTCGCTTCAACAGCCTCGGCTATGCCGGTGTCGGGTCGCGCAAGGGCAAGATCACCAAGAACGACATTCAGGACCCGAACTATTCCCGCCATGTGTCGGTCGGTTTCAACTACCGGATGGCCGAACTGTGCGCAGCGGTGGCTCTGGCCCAGCTCGAGCGGATCGACGAACTGGTGCAGCGCCGCATTGACGTCGGCCACCTGTTCCTGGAAGCGGTCAAGGGATGCGACTGGTTCGTCCCGCAAAAGACTCCGGCGGATTGCACCAACAGCTACTGGACCTTTGTCGCCAAGCTGGAGCACACCGGCGTCAGCTGGCACCAGTTCCGCGATGCCTTCCTGGCCAATGGCGGGGATGGCGTCTATGCGGCGTGGAAGCTGAGCTATCTGGAGCCGATGTTTGCCAACGGCTGCCCGGTCACTCATCCGGCCTACACCGGCACCTACCAGAACTTTGCGCCGGGCCTGTGCCCGAATGCCGAGCTGGTGCAGCCGAAGATCTTCCAGTTCAAGACCAATTACTGGAACTGGGATGATGCGGAAAAGCAGGCTGAAATCCTGTACAAGACCATCCGCCAGTTTTCTTGACGAGGGAAGCAAGGGCGTGGAGCGCTGCTCCACACCTCGCCGGGGCCTTGAGGCCCCGGCGAGGTGTGGGCGGCAGCCCACTCTTGTTTCCCCGCTGTCGTGTACACGGCTCTAAGCTTTTGTTCTGTCGCATTGTTTATGCGAAAACCGGTTCCCACTTTTCGCACAATGCTCTAGTCGGTCAGATCGTCCCAGAAATCCTTCACCCGACGGAAAAAGCCGCTGCTCTCAGGGCTTTGTTCCTTTTCGGATGACGAACCAGCGGCTTCAAACTGCCGCAGCAGGTCTTCCTGTTCTTTGGTCAGGTTGACCGGGGTTTCCACCATCGCCGTGATGTACATGTCCCCGCGTGCCTGCGACCGCAGGACGCTCATGCCCTTTTCGCGCAGACGGAACTGGTTGCCTGACTGGGTTCCCGGCGGGATGGTCACCTTGGTGCGGCTACCATCAATGCACGGCACTTCGATGACCCCACCCAGAGCGGCGGTGACCATCGGGATCGGCACCTTGAACTGAATATTGGCACCATCGCGCTGGAAAATCCGGTGCGGCTTGATCGACAGGAAAATGTACAGGTCGCCCGCTGGCGCTCCGCGCAGACCGGCTTCGCCCTCGCCGGACAGGCGGATACGGGTGCCTTCTTCGACGCCCGCCGGAATGCGGACTTCGAGGGTCTTTTCCTTTTGGGTCCGTCCGGTGCCCGAACAGGCCCCGCAGGGGTCCTTGATCACCCGCCCCTGACCCTGACAGGTCGGGCAGGTGCGTTCGATGGTGAAAAAGCCCTGCTGCGCCCGCACCCGGCCACTGCCATGACAGGTTCCGCAAACCGTCGGCGCACTGCCGTCCTTCGCGCCGCTGCCGTGGCAGCTGTCGCACGAGGCGGTGGTGGGGATGGTGATGGTGGCGGTTTTGCCGAGGAAGGCTTCTTCGAGGGTAATGCCCAGATTATAGCGCAGGTCCGAACCACGCATGTTCGCCGAACCACCAGCGCCACCGCCACCCCGGCCGCCCATGAAGTCCCCGAACATCTGGTCAAAGATGTCGGCAAAGCCGCCGCCAAAGTCAAAGCCACCCCGACCGGCACCGCCGCCACCCATGCCACCGTTGAAGGCGTCGTGTCCAAAGCGGTCGTATGCGGCGCGCTTGTCGTCGTCCTTCAGGATTTCATAGGCTTCGTTGATTTCCTTGAACTTGCTTTCGGCTTCCTTGTCCCCCGGATTGCGGTCCGGGTGGTACTTCATCGCCAGTGTGCGATATGCCTTTTTCAGATCGTCCTTGGTCGCTCCTTTCGAAACGCCCAGAACGTCGTAATAGTCCTGCTTGCTGCTCATGGTTCCGGTCCGCAAAAAGAAGCCATCCCCAACCGATGCGCCCCGCTGGAAAAGCTGTCAGGACAGCTCCGGCCAAAAGGAACAACACGCTGGGGACGGCTTTGTTCGTGACTGACCAAAAGGCGAGGCCGGTTATCCGGCCCCGCGCTCCTCTGGCCTGCCGACATTAGCGGCTTAACGGCCACCCTTCTTGTCGTCGACTTCTTCGAAGTCGGCATCGACCACACCGTCATCGGCGGTCGAAGCGCCAGCCGAGGCACCAGCGGCAGCGCCGTCGGCGTCGTTGGCCTGGTACATTGCTTCACCGAGCTTCATCGACGACTGCATCAGGGCATCGGTCTTCGACTTGATCAGCGCGGCATCGCCGCTGTCCAGCACGTCCTTCAGGGCCTGCATGTCGGACTCGATCTGGCCCTTGACGTCGGCAGACACCTTGTCGCCGTGTTCCTTGAGGGTCTTTTCGGTCTGGTGCAGCAGGCCATCGGCGTGGTTGCGGGCTTCGACCGCTTCACGACGCGACTTGTCGGCGCTGGCGTTGGCTTCGGCTTCCTTGACCATCCGGTCGATGTCGCCGTCGCTGAGGCCGCCCGAGGCCTGAATGCGGATGGTCTGTTCCTTGCCGGTGGCCTTGTCCTTGGCCGACACGTTGACGATGCCGTTGGCGTCGATGTCAAAGGTGACTTCGATCTGCGGCACGCCGCGCGGAGCCGGAGGAATGCCCATCAGGTCGAACTGGCCGAGCGACTTGTTGTCGGCAGCCATTTCGCGTTCCCCCTGGAACACGCGGATGGTGACGGCGGTCTGGTTGTCGTCGGCGGTCGAGAAGGTCTGCGACTTGCGGGTCGGGATGGTGGTGTTGCGGTCGATCAGGCGGGTGAACACGCCGCCCAGGGTTTCAATCCCCAGCGACAGCGGGGTCACGTCGAGCAGCAGCACGTCCTTGACGTCGCCCTTCAGCACGCCGCCCTGAATGGCCGCACCCAGTGCCACCACTTCGTCGGGGTTCACGCCCTGGTGCGGGTCGCGGTTGAAGAACTGCTTCACCACTTCCTTGACCTTCGGCATGCGGGTCATGCCACCGACCAGGATCACTTCGTCGATGTCGCTCTGCTTGACACCGGCATCGGCCAGCGCCTTGCGGCAGGGTTCGATGGTGCGCTGGATCAGGTCTTCGACCAGCGATTCCAGCTTGGCGCGGGTCATCTTGACGTTCAGGTGCTTCGGACCGGTCTGGTCAGCGGTGATGAACGGCAGGTTGACGTCGGTTTCCTTCGAGCTGGACAGCTCGATCTTGGCCTTTTCGGCGGCTTCCTTCAGGCGCTGCAGGGCCAGACGGTCGGCACGCAGGTCGATGCCCTGTTCCTTTTTGAACTCGTCGGCAAGATATTCGATGATGCGGGCATCAAAGTCTTCACCACCGAGGAAGGTGTCGCCGTTGGTGGACTTCACTTCGAACACGCCGTCGCCGATTTCGAGAATCGACACGTCAAAGGTACCGCCGCCAAGGTCATAGACCGCGATGATACCCGAGTTCTTCTTGTCCATGCCATAGGCCAGAGCGGCGGCCGTCGGCTCGTTGATGATGCGCAGGACGTTCAGACCGGCGATCTTGCCGGCATCCTTGGTCGCCTGACGCTGGCTGTCATTAAAGTACGCCGGAACGGTGATCACCGCATCGGTGACGGTCTCACCGAGGAAGGCTTCGGCGGTTTCCTTCATCTTCATCAGAATGAAGGCCGACACCTGGCTGGGGGCGTACTTTTCGCCACGGGCGTTCACCCAGGCATCGCCGTTTTCGCCTTCGATAATCTTGTAGGGAACCAGACCCTGATCCTTTTTGACGGCAGCGTCAGAGAAACGACGGCCGATCAGGCGCTTGATGGCGAACAGGGTGTTTTCCGGGTTGGTCACGGCCTGACGCTTGGCCGGCTGGCCCACCAGACGCTCCCCGGAGTCGCTGAACGCGACCATCGACGGGGTGGTGCGGGCGCCTTCGGCGTTTTCCACAACACGGGGGTCCTTGCCATCCATGATGGCGATGCAGGAGTTGGTCGTCCCGAGGTCGATACCAATGACCTTACTCATCATACTCACCTTTTGTTGCGGCAGAAGTCCGTGGCCCACGCAGGCGCCCCCGGTCTTCCCCTGGGGTTGTCGTTCACTACTCGCTCGTCCGGGGTGACCATCATGCCTTCAGCCGACAGGCCGCACAGGCAGAGGTCACAAGCACCACGGAAACGGCTTGAACGGTGCCAGATATAAGGACCGTTTTTCCGGCTTGCAACAGGATGCGTCGCCAGCCCGACCTGTTTCACGCGGAAAATCCTGTTCCCGGTGCGGCTGGAACAGTACCCAACCGCACAGCGGGCGGACAAGGGGAAAACCGCAGGAAACGGTGAAAATTCCCCCCATCCAGTGGTCAGGGCGCGGCTTTTCCGGCATACTGACGATCGCTTGAGAAAGCAGGGTGATTCTAGGAAGTTTTTAACTTCCCGGCCTTAAACTGACCGGCGGAGTCCCGGAACCGGGGGTCCCGGAATGGGAGTGCCCCTGGAGAAGTCAGGGCAAGAACGGAGACCAGCGACGCTATGAGCCTCGATTTCCAGAATAGCAATGCGATGGTGTCCGCGGTTCGACCGGCTGCCCGCGCGCGCAGAACGTCGAAAACCTCCCGTGTTCGCTCAAGGGATCAGGAAGACTGGGATTTTGCCGGACTTCTGGCCGGACAGACGGTCGAGGAAGAGGCCATTCCCGAGGTTCTGCGCGGCGTTCCCGGTTTGGGGCTCAACCTGCCGCTCGACCCGTCGGTGTTCATGCAGCAGCTCTATGGCCGCGAATTTGATCCGCTGACCGGGCGGGTCAATCATGGCGTGTTCTTGCAGCAAACGCAGGACAAAACGGCGCAACTGGCCTCTGACCTGCAACAGGCGCTGACCGGCCTGGGGGCAGACCCGGAAACACCGGTGCCCCTGATGGTCGATGAGCTGGGCAATGTGGTGGTCGATGATGACAGCACCCCCCACGCCGAGCAGATCAACGCCCTGTTTGCCGACAATTTTGATTTGTCCCAGAGCTATCGCGATGTGTCACAGGCCCATCACTGGGCGGCCCTGACCGAAATCGGCAGTGCCTATGTCGAGGCATGGTATGGCACCGAGGATTTCGACATTCGGGATGACATTACCGACCAGTTCCGCGACATCTTTGACAGTCTGGCGGAAACTGCATCGCACATGAGCTATGGCAATGGGGCACTGGACAGTAAATCCGTTTCCATGGCGCTGCAGTCGCTGGAAGCCCTCGCCCAATAACGTGGGGCGCGAAAAGCAGGCACCGGTTTTGCGCAAAATCACAGGACACGACGGTCAGGAAACAATGAAAGGGGCGCTGCCATGACTGGCAGCGCCCCTTTCATTGACAGCCTGTACCGTTTCCGGAGAGCGTTTTCACACTGAGCAAAAACGCTCTCCGTTTTTCGTGCCGCGATCAGGCAGCGTTGCCGCGTTCGATCAGTTCCCACACATCGGCAGTCCGCTCCAGACGAGCGATCAGCATCAGGCGGTGCAGCTCCAGCTCCTTCGGCAGCTTGTCGCCGAACTTGCCGAACAGGTTGGTCTGGTCTTCGGCTTCGGCCATTGCCGCGTCCTTGTAGACCTTCATGATTTCGTCGAACTTTTCCTTCGGGAAATCAAGGCCCGACCAGTGCAGGTCAGAGTAGTTCGGCATCCAGCCAATCGGGCTTTCGACGGCATGGGCACGACCCTTGCAGCGATCAACGATCCACTTCAGGGCGCGCATGTTGTCACCAAAGCCCGGCCAGACGAACTTGCCGTTTTCGTCCTTGCGGAACCAGTTGACGCGGAACACGCGCGGCGGCTCGGGGAGCTTGCGGCCCAGATCCAGCCAGTGGCTCCAGTAGTCGCCCATGTTGTAGCCGCAGAACGGCAGCATGGCCATCGGGTCGCGGCGCATGGCGGCCTGATTGACGGCAGCGGCGGTGGCTTCCGAACCCATGGTGGCGGCGAGGTAGACGCCATGGCTCCAGTTATAGGCCTGGAACACCAGCGGGAAGTTCTTGGACACGCGACCGCCGAAGATGAAGGCCGAAATCGGCACGCCCTTCGGGTTTTCCCATTCCGGGTCGATCGACGGAACCTGCGAGGCCGGAGCGGTAAAGCGCGAGTTCGGGTGAGCGGCGGCGGTCCCCGAAGCCGGGGTCCAGTCGTTGCCCTTCCAGTCGATCAGGTGCGCCGGGGCTTCGTCGGTCAGGCCTTCCCACCACACGTCGCCATCGTCGGTCAGCGCGACGTTGGTGAAGATGCAGTTGGCGTTCAGCGAGGCAATGGCGTTCGGGTTCGACTTGACATTGGTGCCGGGGGCAACACCGAACAGGCCGTATTCCGGGTTGATGGCATGCAGGATGCCGTTTTCGTCCGGCTTGATCCACGCGATGTCGTCACCGATGGTGGTGATTTCCCAGCCGTCAAAGCCCTTGGGCGGGATCAGCATGGCAAAGTTGGTCTTGCCGCAGGCCGACGGGAAGGCGGCACCGACATAGGTCTTTTCGCCTTCGGGGGACTTCACGCCGAGGATCAGCATGTGTTCGGCCAGCCAGCCTTCGTCGCGCGCCATCACCGAGGCGATACGCAGGGCGAAGCACTTCTTGCCCAGCAGGGCGTTCCCGCCGTAACCCGAGCCATAGGACCAGATTTCACGGGTTTCCGGGAAGTGGGTGATGTACTTGGTGTCGCTGCACGGCCAGGCGACATCCTTTTCGCCAGCGGCCAGCGGCTTGCCGACCGAATGGACGCAGGGGACGAACTCGCCATCGCCCAGCACGTCCAGCACAGCCTGACCCATACGGGTCATGATGCGCATGTTGACGGCGACATAGGGGCTGTCAGAGATTTCAACGCCGATATGGGCGATTTTGGACCCCAGCGGCCCCATCGAGAACGGCACCACATACATGGTGCGGCCCGCCATGCAGCCATCGTACAGGCCGGTCAGGATGGTGCGCATTTCAGCGGGAGCCATCCAGTTGTTGGTCGGGCCGGCATCTTCTTCTTTTTCAGAGCAGATGAAGGTGCGGTCTTCGACGCGCGCCACGTCCGACGGGTCCGAGCGGCACAGATAGCTGTTGGCGCGCTTTTCGGCGTTCAGACGGATAAAGGTCCCCGCGTCCACCATCTCCTGGCACAGACGGTCGTATTCTTCCTGCGAGCCATCGCACCAGTGAATGCTGGCGGGCTTGCAGAGCTTGGCGATCTCGTCGACCCAGGCCAGAAGCTTGGCGTTCTTGGTAGGGGCTGCGGTCATCAGTGGTTCTCCAATGGACGTTTCGGCGCCATGGGATGACCTGCCTGGTATCCCCTCCGTGCAGGCCATGGGCGCCGATTCCTCGGTCAGTCGGTGTGAAAAACGGCGATGGAATCAACGAACGTGGCGGCTATGAGGAATTCAGGAGATGGCAACAGCGTGGGTTGGCGGCACAGCAACACCCTTCCTGGCACGGCCATGGCACTGGCCGGTCGGTGGGTCGGCTGGCGGCATAAACCCCACTGCGTCACCAAATGGACTCCTGCGTCGCGTCGTCAGCCTGTGGTGCGTCGGCACCCCAGGCAAAGAATGGACGATTCCGGCCTGGGCCGGGTGGCTCAGGGCGAGAACCGGTCTCTCCCACGGGGGAAAATATAGGCTGTCTGCCCCTCTCGCAACCGCTTGTTCGTGGTTGGCTGGGCCAATTTGTAATTATTGCACTGCATCAACGCACAGAGTGCGCTTTTTGCGCAGATGAAGCATTTTTATTGCGGCGCAAAAGAGTAAATTAGAACGTATGTTCAGTAATCCATCCTGCCCGGCAATACTGTGTGTGCGCTGCAATAAAAGAGGACGCCTTGAAAAAGAACGATTTCATGTCCTGTTCAGGGCTTGCTCCACAGCGATCCGCTGCCCTTGTTGGGCCAGGCTGCCCAAACATTCAGCCAACTCTTGGCGGCTGCTCACACTTTCGGCAAAAGGCAACCAGACCGGAACGGCAGCACCGCCCTCGCCATCCCGCAGCAACACCCCGTCACAATCGATCGCCACCACCTGCCAGCGACTGTCTTCAACCGACAGGTCCAGCCCCGAGGTCATCACCAGAGCATAGGCAATGGCGCTCTGCTGATCCTGATCAAAGCCCTGCAACACCTCCATACCACCATCGGCGATGGTGCTGGCGCATTCGGCCACAGACAGCCAGTCATTGCCCAGCCAGACAGCGCGGGCAAAGCCACCCACGTAATGGGCTTCGGTGACCTCCATCTGCCACAGGGCAAAGTCGCCAAACCCGATATACTGGCTGGCAGCCGGATGGCGGCCGAGGAAGTGGCTCTGCAATGCCGGATGGCGGGGGTCGTCACGCTCAACCTTCTGCATGGTCCCCAACAGGCTGACCCGCGGGCCGGTCTGCGGATTGGGCAGCCCATGAACCTGACTGACCAGCAGGCAGGCTCGTGGATCATCCCTCAGGGCCTGCGTGTGATCAGCCAGCGATGACAGCAACAGGATCGGGGCGGCCCGTTCATCGGTGGCATAGGTGACCACCGACGCATAGGGAATGGCCTGATTGCCCCGCGACAGGGTGGTGGCGAGGCTGGCGCTGCGCTCTGACCGCACCAACCGTCGAACAATCCGGCGATGACTGTCCGTTGGTGTGATTTGCGGTATTTCCTTACGGCTTTCCATCAGGCAAGCTCTCCTGTATCACCACTCTTCCCCGCCCTGCCGGGGCTCAGACGGAATCGGGCTGAACGCGACCAAACGGAACTATCCTGAGGTTGCGCAGCCACTGCAATGGGCTTTTATATCTGTCATGCGGATTTTGTATCATCATTGGCTGTCGCCCGTCGCCCGCAGGGTCCGCTTGGCCCTGCACGAAAAACGTCTGATTGTTCACGAACAAATACAGGAAGACTGGGTTCGGGACGAAAACTTTCTGGCCCTCAATCCGGCCGGAACCGTGCCGGTGCTGGTCGATGAGGACGGTCAGGTCATTTCAGACGGGAACGCCATCTGTGAATACCTTGAAGATGTCAACAGCACCCCATCCCTGATTCCGGGCAACCCCGGACAGCGGGCCGAAGTGCGGCGGCTGGTCGCATGGTTCGATCTGAAATTCAATGCCGAGGTCACCTATCCTCTGGTCAGTGAAAAGCTGATGAAGCGGATGATTGGCGGCAGTGCGCCGGATTCCCGCTCCATCCGGGCCGGGCGCGCCAATGTCAACATTCACCTCGACTACATTGCCTGGTTGACCGACCGCCGCAAATGGCTGGCCGGGAACCAGTTGACGCTGGCCGACTTTGCCGCTGCCGCCCACATCTCGCTGATTGACTACATGGGCGATGTCCCGTGGGATCAGCATCCGCTGGCGAAGGAATGGTACGTGCGGCTGAAATCCCGTCCCTGCTTCCGGACCTTGCTGCAGGATCAGGTGCCCGGTGTTCTGCCTCCCCGGCATTACGCTGATCTGGATTTCTGACGGATCAAGCCGATCAGCGCCTGACGGTCGGCGGCAGACAGCCCGCCAATCAGCAGGAAAACACCAAAATACAGCACGATGGCCGCACTGATATGCAAGCCCACCAGCCCAACCTGCGTCGGCCCAAGGGCGCCCGGCGCGTAGCCGAACGCAAACAGCCCGCCCCCCATCACCCCGGCCGCCAGCAGGGATCGCAGCAGGCTTGGCCAGCGAAAGGCAATCCGCAGGCGTGGGCGTATTTTGTACAGGGCGTATGAAAAAGACAATCCATAGGCCACCACTGAAACCGCCGCCGGGACGGTAACATCGGGATAAAATGGCAGCAGTGCCGCATTCAGGCCCAGATTGCCAATCACCGCAATCACGTTGGCGGTCAGGATGACCGATGTCTGGCGCGTCACAAAGGCGACGCCTGACAGCAGGATGACCATCCCGTAAAACAGCATGCCAGCAGAAATCAGGGCCACGGCCCAGCGCCCGGCCAGGGCCATTGCCGGGGTGGTCAACAGGGCCACCACCGATGGCCCGGCCATCAGGGCGCCCACGACAAAGGGAATGGCGAGCACCAGAAACAGCCGCAAGGACTGGGAAACAAGCTCTTCGACCTCGTGGTGTTTCCCCTCATCCCACAGGCGACACAGGGGCGGCGGCAGGACGGTTGCCAGCATTTTGGGGAAAAACGCCAGCAGCCCGGCCAGAGCATAGGATGACTGGTATTGCCCAACAGCGGCCATGCTGAGGAACAGGCCGACCAGATAGCGGTCGCCAAACGCAACCAGAAAATCGACAATGAACTCACCGGTCAACGGCAGCCCAAGCCGGGCATCGGCCCGGAACTGCGGCCAGTCAAAACGCGGGATGCACAGACCGGTTTCACGGAACACGCCAAACACAAGCGTCGGAAAGGACAACGCCAGCAGGGAGCCGCCTTGCAACAACAACAGCATGTCGAGGTCAAGCCCCTGCCCCCAGAACACCAGCGCAACGGCAGCCCCGATGTGGACATAAATCTGGCCAATGGTCAGCAGGTTATAGATGCCAAAGCGGTTGGTGTAGCGATAATACGTGGTCGCATAGTCATGGACCATCAGGCCAAACAGCCACAGGACCAGATACGCGGGAGAAAAGGGCATGCTTTCTCCCATCAGGCCAAACAGCGCTGGCCCACCAGCATAGAGCAACGCGGCCAGCACCGAAACGGAGACCAGCCGAAAAGCCAGTGCCGGCATCATCAGGTCACGGCGTTGACGGGCACCGTCCGTCGCGGGCAGACTGCGGCGATAGGTGTAATCGGTGCCAAACGCCGAGATGCCGCCGGCAAACACCACAATCGATGACAGCAGGACATAGCTGCCAAAGACCGATTCACCGGCAGTCTTGACGATGATCGGCATGATGATCAGGCCTCGGAGGCTCACCAGAAGCTGGGTAAGCCCGCCAAACAGGATCTGCGTGGCAACGGACCGGCCAACGGACATCGGAGATACTCCGCATGCGGTGGGTTGAAGGTTTTGCAGGGCAGTCCATAGCACGGCCCGCGCGGCTGGAACAGTGGACAGCAAACCCCAGCAGGGTGACGAGCCGGAAAACATCATGAATCCGTGTTTCCCTCGCAGTTTTTTTTTGTTTACAGTGAGAGGCATCCTCTTCCTGCCAGCAGAGCCCTTTGTGCCTGACGACGACGCATCGGACCCCGAGCCTCCACCAGACCATCCCCGGCGGATCGCCAACTCTGCCCGTTCACCGTTTGTGGGCTCGTTTCAAAGCTGTCGGCATGGTCCGACCGGCTGGTGTTGTTTGTCGCCGTCACGTTTCCCTGTCATCCCTGTTCTGGCCCTCCCTTTCTGCCATCCCGTTTCTGCCGTCCCTGTGACCGGCAGGGCGCGATGGCGCTTGCTTTAACTTCTGGAGCCCTCCCCTCATTATGTCCTTCCTGTTCGAGATTGCGGTCATTGTGGTGCTGGTCGTGTTGAACGGCTGGTTCGCCATGTCCGAACTGGCCATCGTTTCGTCCCGAAGGGCCAGACTGGCGGCACGGGCGGCAGAAGGCAGCAAGGGGGCGCAAACGGCTTTGGTGCTGGCGGAAAATCCGGCCCGCTTCCTGTCTTCGGTACAGATCGGCATCACGCTGGTCGGCATTCTGGCCGGAGCCTATTCCGGGGCCACGCTGACCGATAAATTCAGCCTGTGGATCGCACAGACCCTGCCGTCTCTGGCCGGGGCAGCCCCCATCCTCAGCATGGCGGTGGTGGTCGGGGCGATTACCTATGCGTCGTTGATTGTCGGTGAACTGGTGCCCAAGCATATTGCCCTGTCCAACCCGGAAGGGGTGGCGGCGATGGTGGCCCGTCCGATGGCCTTCATTGCCCGGCTGGCAGCGCCCGTGGTGTGGGTGCTGGAGCATTCCAGTCACCTGGCCTTGAAGCTGTTGGGGGTGAAGAAGTCCGCCGAGCAGACGGTAACCGAAGAAGAGGTCAAGGCGATGATTGCCGAAGGCACCGAAAGCGGGGTGTTCGAGCCGCAGGAAAAAGAGCTTTTGGCCGGAGTAATGCGCTTTGGGGATCGCCGTATCCGCGCCATCATGACCCCGCGCAGTGACGTGGTGTGGATTGATCTGGCGTGGTCGACAGAGAAAATGATCCAGCGGATGCGGGAATGTCCGCATTCGCGCTTTCCGGTCTGTCAGGGCGACCCGAACGAGGTGGTCGGGGTGATTCAGTCCAAAGACCTGCTGAACAGTTTTCTGGACGGTCAGCCGCTTGACATTGCCGCGCGGGTCAAGCCGCTGGATGTGGTCCACGACAATGCGCCGGCGCTGTTCGTGCTGGAACTTCTCAAGCGGTCCCCGATCCACATGGCGCTGGTGGTTGATGAATACGGCAGCGTCGAAGGCATCGTGACCGCAGCCGATATCCTGTCGACCATTGTCGGCAGCCTGTCCGAACACGGCGAGGATTATGACGGGGCGATCATTCAGCGCGAGGATGGCTCGTGGCTGATTGACGGCGATGTGGCGGTGGACGAAGCCGCCGACAAGACCGGTTGCCGCGCCCTGCTCAGCGACGGCGGCGAGTACAGCACCGTCGCCGGGTTCATCCTGTCAAAATCCCGCAGCATTCCGACCGCTGGCGAGCATTTCCTGTGGGATGGCTGGCGGTTTGAAGTGCTGGATATGGACGGGCGCCGGATCGACAAGATCCTGATTTCCAGACCCGCTGCCGGGTAATCAGGGTCGCGTCAGAAAGGTGGAACACCACAGTACACGACAGTTGAGGAAGGACGGCGGACTGCCGTCCGCACCTGCCCGGGGTCAATGCCCCCGGACCCCCATTTTTTCTTTCAATATCAAGTCAATGGGGTCCGGGGCCTGAAGGCCCCGGCGAGGTGTGGAGCAGCGCTCCACGGTCCTGTTTTCTTTGTGTCGTGTACTGTGACCTGACGCAGGCACGCTGGTCTAACCTTCTGTTCTGTCGCATTGTTTTTGCGAAAATCGGTTCCCACTTTTCGCACAACGCTCTAACAGATCATGCTCCCTCGCTCGCCGTAACCCGGCGTTCCTGCACTTGGGTTGCGACCAGACAGGCCATGCCCACCATCATCGCGGCCGCCGCAATCAGCAGGCTGCCGCGATAGCTGCCGCTTTCGCGGGCGATGTATCCGGCAATGGCCGGGGCCAGCACCTGCGCGACCCCGTAACTGAGGGTCAGGCGGGCCATCGCCTTGGCCGGGTTGAGGGGAAAATAACGCCCGATCAAAGCCAGTGTCAGGCTGACGATGCCGACAAAGGTTCCGCCATAAAGAACGGCGCTCAGAATGTTCAGGACTGCGCCATCATTGAGGGCGGGCAACAGGATCGAGACGATCTGGGTGGCATAGGCCAGCAACAGCGCCCGGGCGTGGCCCCAGCGATGGGCGGCAGCATCCCACAGAAAGCTTGATGGCAGGGCGGCAAGGCCGACGATCACCCACACCCAGGTTCCCTGCCCGGCCAGCACCGGCAGCTTTTCAACGATGGCCACAATGAAGGTGGCGCTGATCACATAGCCAAAGCCAGCGCAGAAATAGGCCGCAATCAGCCACAGCATCCAGCGTTGCCCGGGATGGCGCGGGGCGGTGAGCAGGGTTTGCTGATGGACACTGGCCGGGGCGGGCATCCACAGCCAGGCGGGCAGAAAGAACACTAGACCAAGCCCCCCCAGCAGCAGCCATTGCTGATCCCACGACACTCCCCGGCTCATGGCCTCGACGGCCAGGCCGGAAATGGCCACCCCCAGCCCCAGCCCGGTGAAGTGCAGCCCCAGTTGTGGGCGGAAACCGTGCCGGAGCAGCCAGTTCAGCACCAGCCCCGAGGCCAGCAGCAGCCCGGCGGTGCTCGACAGCCCGGCAACAAAGCGCAGCACGGCCCAGATCACCGGGTCATGCGTCAACCCCATCGCCCCGGTGGTCAGAACGGCGGCCACCAGCCACAGGCGATAGAGGTGATATTTGTGGCTCAGGTTGCCGACTGAGGCCGCAATCAGCGCCCCCAGCATGTAACCGCCATAATTGACAGTTGCCAGCCAGCCACCCGCCATTGCACTCAGGCCAGCGTCTGCGCGCATGATCGGCAGCATCGGGGTATAGGCAAAGCGGGCCAGCCCGACACTGAGCACCAGTGCGGCGATACCGGCCAGAATAACCCGCCAGCGTGATGCGGCGGCATCGGGGGATGACATGACGGAACCTCCCAACATCATCTTGTTTGTTGGGATCAGTCTAACAGCGCGGTCGCTTGCCGACTGTCGACAGGATGACTATTTATAGCGATGAAACGACAAAAGTGGCCGTCAGTCCGTGAGAGAGCCATGCCCCTGAATTCTTCCTGGACCATCGTTGCGGTTCCGGCCCTCGACCATTTGCCGCGCCCGCTGTCCCTGCGATCCCAGACCTTGCCGCGTCACCATGTCTTTCCGTTGCATCAGCACCCATGGAACCAGTTCGTCTATGCCACCTCTGGCACCCTGCTGGTGGAGGTGGATACGGTGTGGCATGTGATCACCCCGGAACAGGCGATCTGGGTTCCAACCGGCATGATGCACAGTACCGGTGCCTTGCAGGATGCCGCCTTTCGCAACCTGTATGTTGCCGATCAGGTGGCAGATGGCTTGCCAACCCGCCCGATGGTGTTTGCCGTTTCACCGTTATTGCGGGAATTGATCGTCGAGCTGGTCCAAAGCCAGAGCCGCCCCGAACCCGAGCCTTTCTTTGACCGGCTGGATGCGGTGATTCTGGATCAGCTTCAACGATTGCAGCAGCAGGACTTTGCGCTGCCCTGGCCGCACAGCCGTCCGCTGCGGCAGATGTGCGAGGCGCTGTATCAGGCCCCGGATGACCCGCGCCCGGTCGAGGTCTGGGGGCGACAGATTGGCCTGTCGGCACGGACCATCACCCGCCGTTTCGAACAGGAGGTGGGCATTTCCCTCCGCCGCTGGCGGCAGCGGCTGCGGCTGTTCCGCGCGCTGGAGTGGCTGGGCGAAGGCCGCAGCATCACCCGCATTGCCCTTGATCTGGGCTATGCCTCGCCGTCAGCCTTTATCTACATGTTCCGGCAGGAAATGGGGATCAGCCCGAAAGCGTTTGCCTCGGGCTGATCCGGGATGATGGCAAGAACGGTTGTTACTTGGCCGCCCAGTTGTTGAACCGTTCGGTCAGGCGGTCGGTGTGTTCCAGCCAGAAATCGGTGTTGTAGGGCAGGGCAATCGCCAGATTCTGCGGCGCGCTGGGCAGGCTGGCCAACAGGTCGGCATCCAGCAACGAGCTGCTTCTGGCCGAGGTGATGCCATAGCTGATGTGCTTCGGCAGTTCTTTTTGTACTTCGGGTTTGCCGACGAAGTTCAGGAACTGATAGGCCTTGTCGATGTTCGGGCTGCCCTTCAGGATCGCCCAGCTGTCCAGCACGTAAATCGCCTGATTCCACAGCAGTTTGAAATTGCGATGGTCCTTGCTGTTGGCGGCGGAAATGCGCCCGTTGTAGGACGAGGTCATCACCACTTCCCCCGACGCCAGCAACTGCGGCGGCTGGGCTCCGGCTTTCCAGAACACCAGGTCGTTCTTGATGGTGTCCAGCTTGCGCAGGGCACGGGCAACGCCCTCTTCGGTGGCTAGTTGGGCGTAAACGTCAGACAGCGGCACGCCATCGGCCAGCAGGGCGATTTCCAGATTGGTCTGCGGACCCTGTCGCAGGGCGCGCTTGCCGGGGAATTTTTTGGTGTCAAAGAAATCAGCCCAGCTCTTCGGGCCGTCCTTCAGCTTGTCGCCGTCATAGGCCAACACATAGTCATAGACCAGCACGCCAACGCCGCACGGGCTGGTGGCAAACGGCAGATAGGCCGCCTTGCCGCCGATCCTGTCAAAGTCGAGGGTTTCATACAGCCCCTCTTCGCAGCCAATAGCCAGTTCGGAGGAGTCCATCTGGACCACATCCCACGCCGCATGGCCGCCTTCGACCTTGGCGCGCAGGACGCCGACACCGCCATCCCAGCTTTCTTCGGAAATCGGCAGGCCGCTAGCGGCGCTAAAGGGCTTGAAGAAAGCTTCCCGCATGGCGTCCTGCCCCGATCCGCCAAAACCGACAACAGTCAGGTCACGGGCAAGGGACGGCTGGACAGCACCGGCAACAGCGGCACAGAGGGCGGCTGCGAACAAAAACGTCGTCTTCATGGCACACCTGTCGGATTGGAAGTTAGCGGGAAGACGCGGCAGCGGCAAAGCGCCCGCTGACCAGCGTAAACAGTTCAAACAGCACCTGCGCCGCCGCATGGGCAGTGTTGGTGGTCGGGTCGTATTGCGGAGCCACCTCAACCACATCACCGCCGACAATGGTCAGGCCATCGAGACCACGCAGCAGCTCAAGGGCTTCGCGGGTGGTCAGGCCACCAATTTCCGGGGTGCCAGTGCCGGGGGCAAAGGCCGGGTCAAGGCAATCAACATCAAAGGTGACATAGACCGGCCCATCGCCCACCACCCGCCGCACGGTGTCGAGGATGGCGGCGGTACCCAGCTTGGGGACCTCTTCACCATGGATCACCGTCATGCCGGACTCGCGGGAAAACTCCCACAAATATTCGGCTGATCCGCGGATGCCGATCTGCACGCAGCGCTCGGGGTCCAGCACACCGTCCAGAACGGCATGGCGGAACGGGCCGCCGTGGTGGAATTTGGCACCTTCATAGTCGCCAGCGGTATCGCAATGGGCATCGAAATGCACCATCCCCACCGGCTGCCGGGCACCGACCGCTTTCAGGATCGAATAGGTGATCGAATGATCGCCACCGACCGACAGCGGAATGACGTTGGCGGCGATCAGGCGATGGTAAAACGCCTGAATGTCCTGATGCGACTGGTCGAGGCTATAGCGGCTGCGGAACGGCACGTCACCGATGTCTGCCGCTTTGCAATGCTGGGACGGCATCCGGCGCAGGACGTGATTGTAGGGACCAACCCGCTCGATGGAGCGCACCGCCCGCGGGCCAAAGCGCGCGCCCGAGCGGTTGGTCACCCCCAGATCCATCGGCACGCCAACCACGGCGACATCCAGCCCGCCGAAATCATCCCGGCCAGCGGCATCCGGGGCATAGGGCAGGTCAAGAAAGGTCGGGATACCGGCATAGGGTTGCAGACGGCGGTCGCCTTCGGGGAACTGGGCTTCGGCAATCGCCCGGAACTCCGGATCGAAAACATCACTGCCCTTGGCATGGGCGTATTTCTGCCGCAGAGCCGACAGCTTGGCGGGATCCGACATGGCAACCTCCTGACGGTAACGAACCAACCATCAACAGCAGACCATGGCCGTTATGCAGGAAAAATAACAACAAGCGTATGTTCAGTTTGATGCCGATCAATGTATCGCTGTCGGCGATGTTATCCCGGATTCTGATCCAGATGGACTGCCGCCAGATCGGCAAGGAAGGCGCGGGTGATATCGTTCAGGCGGCGCTGCTGGCGGGTGACGACATGAAAGGTCACGTCGTATTGCAGGCGTTGTGGATTCAGCGGCGCAAGCAAGCCTTGCTTTTGATAGGGCAAGGCAAAGTGTTGTGGCATGAACCCCAGATGCTGGCCGGACAGAACGAGGATCGCCAACGCCTCCATGTTGTCCGCCGAGGCGGAAATCAGGGCCGGGGCTTCCATTCTGGATTCTGGCAGCGGATAGGTGCGCCAGGCCCAGGAATGCTGATTGGCTTGATCCTGTGTAACGCTTCCGGCCTGCGAAAACAGCGGGTGGGCGGCACCGCAGTAGGCGACCTGATGTTCGATGAACAGCGGGGTGAACTGCAGGGTTGGCATCCGGTTCCAGAAATAGCCAATCGCCACATCCAGATCTCCGGCCAGCAATTGCTCTTCCAGAATGCGCGGCGAGCGGATCACCAGCTCCAGCCGGACGGCTTCGTCCCGCTGGCGAAAGCGGGCGATGGCCTGACTGATGCGGATGTTTTCGCTGAATGGCAAATGCCCGATGGTACCGATGCGCAACGTCCCGACCAGCGTACGGTCCATGTTGCGCGCTTGCTGGCCAAAGTCATCAATGGCGGCCATCAGGATGCGGGCCAGTTCGGTAAAGCGGGCGCCTTTGGGGGTCAGGCGGAAGCCGCTGCGTCCGCGCTCGCACAGGCGAAAGCCCAACCGGCCTTCCAGATTGGCCAGTTGAATGCTGATGGTCGAGGGACTGACGTTCAGGGTGTGCTGGGCCATCGCCAGTCCACCCGCATCGACGACGGCCAGAAAGACCCGCAAGTGGCGCAAATCGAGGTCGCTGAGATTCCCGAGCACGATACTTCCCTTTCCTCCCCCAAAATGAGCCATCGGTGCCGATTGGCTGTGTGCGTATTTCGTGGGCATCTGCTCGCTGGCGCAACCTGTTTTCTGGGCAGTCGACCTTTTGGGGCACAGTGCAATCATGAAAACCGATGGCCTGCCATATGTGATCACTTTGGTCTATCGCTTGCATGACCCCTTTCATAGATTAGAAAAGAGATCCGTTCCCCCTTGACATCCTGTTTTGACCATGGGGGAGGCGGCAAAACCGATACAGAGAGGCCGCCGGTGAATATCACACTCCGCCAAATCTCGTACTTCCTCGCCATCGCCGAAACAAGCTCTGTTTCCGGGGCTGCCGCGTCACTGGGAATTTCCCAGTCGGCCATTACGGAAAGCCTCAAGGTCCTCGAAGACCAGACCGGCGCCAAACTGTTCGAGCGTCACTCAAAGGGCGTCACCCTCACCTATCAAGGCCATGTTTTCGTCCGTCATGCACGGCGGATCATGACCTCGGTAGCTGACGCCGGACGGGCGCTGAACAACCGCCCGGAGGCGATCAACGGCGTGCTGAATCTAGGGGTGACCAGTCTGGTGTCGGGCTACATGCTGGCGGACCTGCTGGCGCGTTTTCGCAAGGTGTTTTCCAACATTACCGTGCGCGTGTTCGAGGAAGAGCGCAGCCACATCGAGCATCTGCTGGTCAATGGCGAGCTTCATATTGCCTTGATGCTGATCTCGAATCTGGGCAACCAGCAGGCGCTGGGCTACGAAGCACTGGTGCGCTCTCCCAATCGGCTGTGGCTGTCGCCCGATCACCCGTTGCTGAAAAACGAAACCATCGGAATCCGCGATCTGGCAGGCGAGCCGCTCATTCAGCTCACCATCGACGAAATGGCCGAGACGTCGCAACGCTGGTGGCGGCAGGCCAACCTGCGGCCAACGCTGGAGCTGAAAACCTCATCGGTGGAAGCCGCGCGCAGTCTGGTGGCAACCGGTGCCGGGATCGCCATTTTACCCGACCTGCTGTATCGGCCATGGTCGCTGGAAGGGGATCGTCTGGAGGCGCGCGCAGTACACGATCTGACCGCAACGCTCGATGTCGGAATTGCCTGGCGCAAGGGCTCGCCGCTGGGGGAACCGGCACGCATCTTCCTTGATCTGGCCCGCGAACAGCGACCGGGAAAGAACCGGTTCATGGGCTAAAAATGCCCTTGGAAGGGGGTGCCATCCCCATAAATGAGGTGTTCTGCAATCGGTTTTTCCGATAGCAAACGGGGAATATTTTATATTTCACATGGCTTGCTGGTCGTCGTTACCGTTGTGTTACCCCGTGCACGGGCCAAAGCATTTTCAAGGTGACCGCTGACAGTCACCGGTGCGGAAAATGCGGCATGAAAAGTCCAGAGCGTTTTCGCTCGGCGTGAAAACGCCCACAACAACAGGAGTGACGTGTATGGATACCAGCATCCTCATTGATGGCCAGCTTGTTGCCGGGGATGGTCCTGCCGAAACGATCCTTAACCCGGCGACCGGAGCGGTTATTACCACGGTCGGTGAAACCTCGGCCGAACAGCTGCAGGCGGCGATCGGAGCGGCCGACCGGGCCTTTTGGTCCTGGTCCCAAACAACGCCCTCCCAACGTTCGGCGATGTTGCTGGCAGTGGCCGCCCAGATCGAAGCCCACGGCGAAGACTTCGCCCGGCTGGAATCCCTGAATTGCGGCAAGCCGTTCCAACGGATGCTCGAAGACGAAATTCCGGTGATCGCCGACGTGTTCCGCTTCTTTGCCGGTGCCGCCCGCTGCATGGGTGGCAGCGCGACCGGCGAATACATGAGCAATCACACCAGCATGATCCGCCGTGATCCGCTGGGGGTGGTCGGCTCGATCGCGCCGTGGAACTACCCGCTGATGATGGCGGCGTGGAAGATTGCTCCGGCTCTGGCAGCGGGCAATACCGTGGTGATGAAACCGTCGGAACAAACCCCGCTGACCACCCTGAAGCTGGCCAGAATCCTCGCCGATATTTTCCCGGCAGGTGTTGTCAACATCGTCCCGGGCCGGGGCGAAAGCGTCGGGTCGGTGATTGCCAGCCACCCGAAAATCCGCATGGTGTCGTTGACCGGCGACACCACCACCGGGCAGAAAATCCTGCTGGCCTCGCATAAAACCCTCAAGCGCACGCATCTGGAACTGGGCGGCAAGGCCCCGGTGATCGTTTTTGATGATGCCGACCTCGACGAAGTGGTTGCCGGTCTGCGCATCGCCAGCTTCTACAACGCGGGTCAGGACTGTACGGCAGCCTGCCGCATCTATGCCCACAGCAAGATTTACGACAAGCTGGTCGCCGCCTTGCAGGGGGCGGTGTCGTCGCTGGACATGGGGGCCCCGGATGCCGCCACCACCGAGCTGGGCCCGCTGATCAGCGACCGCCAGCGCGACCGGGTGGAAAGCTTTGTCGCCCGGGCCGAAGCCCTGCCGCATGTCGAGATCGTCACCGGCGGCAAAAAGCGCTCCGGCGATGGCTTTTACTTCGAGCCGACCATCGTTGCCGGAGCCTTGCAGACCGACGAAATCGTCCAGCGCGAGGTCTTTGGTCCGGTGGTCTCGATCACCCGCTTTGACGATACCGATCAGGTGATCGGCTGGGCGAACGACAGCGATTACGGGTTGTCGTCGTCGGTGTGGACCAGCAACGTCAAGACGGCGCTCAAGGTCTCTGCCCGGCTGCAATACGGCTGCGTGTGGGTCAACCAGCACATGCCGCTGGTCTGTGAAATGCCCCATGGCGGCATGAAGATGTCCGGCCATGGCAAGGACATGTCGATGTACGGCCTGGAGGACTACACGGTCGTCCGTCACATCATGATGAATTTTGGCTAAGGCTATCGCGGGCGGCTTTGACGAAAAAGCCGCCCGTTCTGTTTGCGGACAGCACGCCGTGGGCGTTGACCGCCTCTCCCCCCTTTTTTTGCCTTTTGCCCTCAGATGGGCCGCATAAGGAGCGCCGAGATGCAAAGCCGTGTCCCTTCCAAAATCACCCGATCAGTTTCTATGGCTGTTTCCACCACTCTCGCCCTGGCAATTGGGGTGTCCTCGACCAGCGCCGCCTTTGCTGGCGAGCTGAACATCCTGACCTGGGAAGGTTATGCCGACCCCAGCTTTATCAAGGACTTTGAAACCAAAAGCAGCTGTAAGGTCTCGGCCACCTACGTCGGCAGCAACGACGACTTCGCGCCCAAGCTGGCGGCGGGATCGGGTGTTTACGACATCATCGTGCCGTCGATTGATACAATCGGGCAAATGCGGCTGGCCGGCTTTGTGGACTCGATCGACCTGAAAAAAGTCCCCGAGTTCGGACAAGTCCACGCCAAATTCCGCAGCAACCCGGACGTGACGGTGAACGGCGAGGTGTGGGCGGTGCCGTTGATCTGGGGGTCGGTGTCGGTGTTGTACCGGACGGACAAAGTCACCCAGCCGAACAGCATCAAGGTGCTGTGGAACCCGGAGTACAAGGGCCGTATCTCGCTGTGGGATGACAAGAGCGCCATTTACTGGGCGGCGCGGATGTTGGGCTATGACAACATCTATGATCTGGATGACACGCAGCTTGCGACCATCAAGGCCCGGCTGATCGAGCAAAAGCCGCTGGTCCGCAAGTACTGGAGCACCGCAGGCGAACTGGCCCAGTTGTTCCTGAACGACGAAGTGTGGGTCTCCAACGCCTGGACCGGCCTGATTGCCAAGGAAATCCGCAAGGGGGGCAAGCCGTTCACCGTCGCTGAAGTCGATCCTGCGGAAAAATCCGAAGGCTGGATGGACTCGATGATGCTGGTGAAGGGCTCTCCGAACACTGACTGCTCGTATCAGTTCATCAACTACATGCTGTCGGCCAAGGGCCAGTGCGGCATCGTCGGCTCGACCGATTACTTCCCGACCAACCCGGTGTCAGCCAAGACCTGCCTGCCCGCCGAGGAAGCCAGGAGCCGCCATCTCGACGACCCCGGCTATGTCGACAGTCTGGTGATGTGGCAGATGCCCAAGCGCCTGGACGCCTATCTGGAAACCTGGAACGCGGTCAAGGCGGCGATGTAGTCCGAAAGGGATAGGCAGACACTCAGGGCCGCTCTGTGTGGGGCAGAGCGGCTCCGCAGATATTGTGCTGGTCGGGAGGCAGGCTGTGATGAAGACCATTATCCAACTGGAAAACGTGAGCAAAATCTATACCGGCGGCTTCAAGGCCGTGGACGGGATCAACCTTGGCATCCTCGAAGGCGAGTTCGTGACGCTGCTGGGGCCTTCGGGCTGCGGCAAGACCACCACCTTGCGGATGCTGGCTGGCTTTGAAGAACCGACCCGGGGGCGAATCTCGCTGGATGGCCAGGACATCACCGACAGCCCTCCCTACCGTCGCCCGATCAACACGGTTTTTCAGGACTACGCGCTGTTTCCGCATTTATCGGTGCTGGACAACGTGGCCTATGGCCTGCGTACCGGCAAACGCAAGCTGGGACAGGCACTGGTCGCCGAGCGGGTAAAAAGCGCCCTGGGAATGGTGGGTCTGCTCGGCAAGGCCGACAACCGGCCGGGGCAACTGTCGGGGGGCCAGCGTCAGCGGGTGGCAATGGCGCGGGCGTTGGCCTGCCAGCCGCGCGTGCTGTTGCTGGACGAACCGTTGTCAGCGCTGGACGTCAAGCTGCGCGAAAAGATGCAGGTCGAGCTGAAACAGCTCCATCAGCAACTGGGGATCACCTTTCTGATGGTCACCCACGACCAGAAAGAAGCGCTGGTGATGTCTGATCGCATCGTGGTGATGCACGACGGCAAAATTGCCCAGATCGGCACCCCCGAAGATTTGTACGACCGCCCGGCTTCGGCCTATGTGGCGGATTTCATCGGGGCCTCGAACTTGCTGCACGGCAAGGTCTCGGCGCTGGGTGATGGCTTTGCCGAGGTTGATCTGGACGGAGCGGTCCTGCGCGGTCGGCTGGCCGACAGCGCACGCGGGTTGGCGGTGGGCGATGCGGCGGTGATCTCGCTGCGCCCCGAGCGTGTCCAGCGGGTGACGGACGGCGAAAGCAAGGAGTCCCTCAGCGTCTTTGAGGCGCGGGTGATGAACCGCCACTTCCACGGCTATGACGTGCGACTGGATGCCAAGATCGGCGGTCGCTATCAAGACCTTGCCATCGACCTGCGCCGGGACAGCATCGCCATGGTCGATAGCCTGCCGCCGATGGGCGAGGTGGCCCGCTTTGCCATGACCGCCGCCGATGCTTTGGTCTTTGCGGAGGACCAACAATGACCCCACGTCAAAAGCGCTACTGGTTAGGCTTTGCCGGTGTCTTTGGTGTGCCGCTGGTCTGGACCTCTCTATTCCTGCTGATCCCTTATGCGGTGATGCTGGCGGTCAGTTTCTGGACCCGCAAGTTTCCGCTGTTCGTTCCCGATTTTCAGTTTGGCAATTTCCGGCAGGTCTTTGCCGATCCGCAGTACCTCGAAGTCCTGCTGCGCACCGGCAAAATCGCGGCACTGGTGTCGGTATTCGCGTTGGCGCTGGGCTATCCACTGGCCTACTTCCTGATCTTTATCGTGCGTACCGCCAAGGTCCGGAACTTTTTGTACATGGTGGTGATCGTGCCGCTGTGGGTGTCGTATCTGCTGCGTGCCTATGTGTGGAAGATCATTCTGGGAACCGGCGGTGTCCTGAACTCGTTCCTGATGTGGACGGGGATCATCGACCAGCCGTCAGGACTGTTCCTCTATAACCAGACGGCAATGATCATCACCCTGACCTACATCTTCATCCCGTTCATGGTGATGCCGATTTACACCGCGCTGGAAAAAATTCCGCCGCGCCTGATTGAAGCCTCGCACGACCTGGGCGAAGGCCCGTTCTGGACTTTCCTGCGGGTGGTGCTGCCGCTGTCGTGGGGCGGCGTGGTCGCCGGGGCAACACTGACCTTTTGTCTGGCATTCGGGGATTTTGTGGCGCCGTCCCTCGTTGGTGGACCCGACGGCATGCTGGTCGCCAACACCGTACAAACACAGTTCGGCGCCGCGCTGAACTGGCCACTGGGTTCGGCGTTATCGACGGTGATCCTGCTGCTTGTGCTGACCATCATCACCATTTCCGAGCGTTCTGAACGCTATGGCAAGATCGACCTCGATTAAGGAGCAAGACCATGCACAAGCTGTATTGGTGGCAACGCGGGTTGCTGGGCGTGGTTGGCGGGACGATGGTTTACCTGTATCTGCCGATCGTGGTGCTGGTGGTGTTCAGCTTCAACTCGAACGCGGTGATGAGCCTGCCGCTGGCCGAATTCACCTTTGACTGGTACCGCAAGGTACTGGCCAACGAGGCGATGCTGACCGCACTGGGGAACAGCCTGATCGTGGCAAGCTGCGCGACGGTGCTGACGGTGGTGATCGGTGTTCCGGCGGCTCTGGTGATTGACCGCTATCGCCTGCCGGGGCTGGGCCTGTTTCGCCGGACGATCCTGTTGCCGCTGTCGCTGCCGGGGATCGTCACCGGGATTGCCATGCTGAACTTTTATCGCCAGCTTGGCATTCCGCTGGGGCTGGGGGCGATCATCATCGGCCACTCAACGGCTTTGCTGGGAATTGTGGTGTCACAGGTTCTGACCCGGCTGTCGCGCTTTAACCGCCGTCTGGAAGAAGCCTCGCAAGATTTGGGTGCCGGACCGATCGAGACTTTTTTCAAGGTGACCTTGCCCGGTATCCGCTCGGCGATCATTGGCAGTGCCCTGCTCTCGTTCACCTTGTCCTTTGACGAGATTCCGGTGACCTATTTCCTGACCGGGCGCGACAACACGCTGCCGATGTACATTTACTCGACCCTGCGCCGAGGCATCACGCCCGAGATCAATGCGATCGGGACGCTGATTATTCTGGCATCCCTGGTGCTGATTGTGGCGTCGGTGTCGATGCTGAAAGACAAGGATTAGACCAGCGTGCGTTAACGCTGGCGCCACAGTACACGACAGTTGTGAAACAGGATCATGGAGCGCTGCTCCACACCTCGCCGGGGCCTTCAGGCCCCGGACCCCATTCTTTTGGGATTCAAAGACGACATGGGGAAACAAAGATTAAATGAAATCCCGGAAACGACAAAACCCCCCGCTTTAGGCGGAGGGTTTTGATTGGTGGAGCCAAGCGGGATCGAACCGCTGACCTCTACAATGCCATTGTAGCGCTCTCCCAGCTGAGCTATGGCCCCAAGGGACCCGGCGAATGCCGGTAGTATGGTAACCTGCACCTGAAACAACCTGACTTGGTGGAGCCAAGCGGGATCGAACCGCTGACCTCTACAATGCCATTGTAGCGCTCTCCCAGCTGAGCTATGGCCCCAATAAGTCACGTTATTTTCAGAATTCAGACTGATGTTCCGGCAGAGCCGACTTTTCCGTCTGCACCGTCCGCTGTTTGGGTAACCTCGTTCGGTGGAGCGGGACCATAGTGGCTCTGGCCGGGGCTGGCAAGCAAAAAAAACAGGGTCAGTGATTTTTTTGTGTCAGGGCTGGTGGATGGGGGGAAGACGATAAAAAAACACCGCCACCCGGCATGGCCCGGCGGCGGTGTCTGTCGGCATGGGCAACCGGCAGGAACGACTTATTCGTCGTCGTCGCCGGATTCAATATGGTCGATCACTTCGGCCATATCGTCATCGTCTTCGCCCAGATCCGAGGTGTCTTCCATCAGATCGCCCTCGTCACCGTCATCGTCGGTGAGCAAGGTTTCATCGACCTCATCCTCGTCTTCAACGACAGGACGAGCGACCACGGCCTTTTTGGCGGCATCGCTGCGCGAACCCTTGCCGCCGCGCTTGAGCTTCACCACGTCCTTTTCGTTTTCCGCGCCACATTTCGGGCAAACGATCGGGGTCTTGTTCAGGTCGTAAAAGCGTGCGCCACAGGTGGTGCAGGTACGCTTGGTGCCAAGTTGCGGATTGACCACCCGAGTCCTCCAGCATGTTTGTCAGGTACGAAAAGCGCATTTGCCACTTTATGCGGTCCCTGTCAAAAGCAAAAATGCAACCGCCTGTCGAAAGCGGCCCCTATGCCGGGCGACAGCCCTATGGTACCAAACCCGTCGGAATGGATGCGATATCTGCTCTGGCCGTCTGGTCCGGGGCAGAACAGCCAGGAAATGGAACAGGTCATGAGCAGCAGCGAAGCTCCCCAGCCGTTATTGTCCCGTCCGCGTGGTGCCCTGAAAGGCACCTTGACCGTGCCGGGCGACAAGTCGATTTCGCACCGGGCGCTGATGTTCGGGGCGCTGGCGTTGGGGGAAACCACCGTCGAGGGCCTGCTGGAAGGCGAAGACGTTTTGCGCACCGCCCAGGCGATGCGGCAACTGGGGGCGACGGTCGAGCGGCTGGGCGAAGGGTCGTGGCGTCTGCAAGGGCGCGGTGTCGGCGGCCTGTGCGAACCCGACGACGTGCTGGACATGGGCAACTCCGGGACCGGTGCCCGCCTGCTGATGGGCCTGCTGGCCACTCATCCGTTCACCAGCGTGCTGACCGGTGACGCCTCGCTGCGCAAGCGTCCGATGGCGCGGGTAACGGTGCCGCTGTCGCATTTCGGCGCAACCTTCACCGGCCGCTCGGGCGGTCGCCTGCCGCTGGCGGTGACCGGGACGGCAACGCCGGTGCCGCAGACCTACGAATTGCCGGTGGCCTCGGCACAGGTGAAAAGCGCGGTGCTGCTGGCCGGTCTGAACACTCCGGGCATCACCACGGTCATCGAGCCGGAAGCCACCCGTGACCACAGCGAACTGATGCTGCGCGCCTTTGGTGCCGACCTGACGGTCAGTGTGCGCGATGACGGGGCGCGGGTGATCACCCTGGTTGGTCAGCCGGAGCTGACCGGTCGCGCCGTCAAGGTACCGGGCGACCCGTCCTCGGCAGCGTTCCCGGTGGTGGCGGCGCTGATCGTTCCCGGTTCGCACATCGTGGTGCGCAATGTCGGGATGAACCCGCTGCGCACCGGCCTGTTCACCACCCTGCTGGAAATGGGTGCCGATCTCAAACTGGTCAACGAGCGCGAAGAAGCCGGCGAGCCGGTGGCCGACCTCGAAGTCCGCTACAGCGCCCTCAAGGGGGTAACGGTGCCGCCCGAACGCGCCCCCAGCATGATCGACGAATACCCGATCCTGTCGGTGGCAGCGGCCTGCGCCAGCGGGGAAACCCGCATGGTCGGTCTGGCCGAACTGCGGGTGAAGGAAAGCGACCGTCTGGCAGCGATGGCCGATGGCCTGAAGGCCTGCGGCGCAGACACCGACGTGGCCGAAAACGATACGCTGGTGGTGCGCGGCACCGGCCAGCCGCCGCGCGGCGGAGCGATGATCCCGGTCAACCTCGATCATCGCATCGGGATGAGCTATCTGGTGCTGGGGATGACCACCGCCGAAGCGGTCGGCATTGATGATGCCTCGGCGATTGCCACCAGCTTCCCCGGCTTTGCCGACATGATGATTGAGCTGGGAGCCGATATTCATGGCGCATGATCTGCTGGTGATTGCCATCGATGGCCCGGCGGCGGCTGGCAAGGGCACGCTGGCCCGCCGTCTGGCGAACGAGCTGGGACTCGCCTACCTCGACACCGGCTCGATTTACCGGGCGGTCGGGGTGTCGGTGCTGAAAGCCGGGCAGGACCCCGCCGACCCGGCAGCGGCGGCAGCGGCGGCGCAGGCCCTGACCCCCGACAGCCTGTCGGTTTTGCAGCAAGACCCGCTGCTGCGCTCGGAAGACGGTGGCAAGGCGGCCTCGCTGGTTGCCGCCCAACCCGCTGTTCGGCAAGCCCTTCTTGATTTTCAGCGCGCCTTTGCCAGCACCCCGCCGGGCGATGCCCGTGGGGCGGTGCTCGACGGACGCGATATCGGGACGGTGGTTTGCCCCGACGCCCGGGTGAAACTGTTCGTCACCGCCTCGGTCGAGGAACGTGCCCGCCGTCGCGTGAAGGAGTTGCGGGAACGGGGCGAAACGGTTATAGAGTCCGTCGTTCTTCAGGATATGAAGGACCGGGATGAACGCGATCAGGCGCGCGCTGTTGCGCCGTTGCGTCCGGCAGACGATGCCCTGGTGCTCGACACCTCGGCGCTGGATGCCGATGCTGCGTTTGCAGCAGTTCTGGCCCATATCGGGGAACGCGGCTGAAAACATGGCCCTGTCGACCAGCCTTAAAGGCTGGTTCGGCGAGGTTTTTTTGTTTTTGCCGAAGATATGCCGGCAGGCGGGCCCATTGGGGGCTGCGTGCCAAAAGACCGCCGGATACAACCGGCCGGCCTGAAAAATGACACTCGAAAGGATCTGTATTCCCATGGCTGATGCCGCTTTTGAAAGCTTTGAGGCCCTCCTCGAAGAATCCCTCTCCGCCGAATCCGGCCTTGAAGGTCAGGTGCTGCGTGGCACCATCGTTGCCGTCGACGGCGACTTCGCTCTGGTTGACGTGGGCCTGAAGTCCGAAGGCCGCGTGAACATCAAGGAATTCGCCCGCACCGGTGACGAAGCCGAACTGCGCGTTGGCGACGAAGTCGAAGTGTTCGTTGAACGCTACGAAGACCGTGATGGTCAGATCGTCCTGTCCCGCGACAAGGCTCGCCGCGAAGAAGCCTGGAACGACCTGGAAAAGGCTTCCAACGAAGGCGCTCGCGTCGAAGGCGTGATCTTCGGCCGTGTGAAGGGTGGCTTCACCGTCGATCTGAACGGCGCTGTGGCGTTCCTGCCCGGCTCGCAGGTTGATATCCGTCCGGTGCGTGACATCACCCCGCTGATGGGCCAGCCGCAGACCTTCCAGATCCTGAAGATGGACCGCGCCCGCGGGAACATCGTTGTGTCGCGTCGCGCCGTGCTGGAAGAAAGCCGCGCCGAAGAACGCGCCAAGCTGATGGCCGGCCTGAAGGAAGGCATGGTCCTCGACGGCGTGGTCAAGAACATCACCGATTACGGTGCCTTCGTGGACCTGGGCGGCGTCGATGGCCTGCTGCACGTCACCGACATCTCGTGGAAGCGCGTCAACCACCCGTCCGAAGCCCTGACCATCGGTCAGACCGTCAAGGTGCAGGTGATCCGCTTCAACCCGGAAACCCAGCGCATCTCGCTCGGCATGAAGCAGCTTGAAGCTGATCCGTGGGAAGGCGTCGCCGCCAAGTACCCGGTTGGCACCAAGTTCGCTGGCCGCGTGACCAACATCACCGACTACGGCGCCTTTGTGGAGCTGGAGCCGGGCGTTGAAGGTCTGGTGCACGTTTCCGAAATGTCGTGGACCAAGAAGAACATCCACCCGGGCAAGATCGTTTCCACCTCGCAGGAAGTGGAAGTCATGGTCCTGGACGTGGATCCGGAAAAGCGCCGCATCAGCCTGGGCCTGAAGCAGTGCATGGGCAATCCGTGGGACGATTTCTCGGACAAGTTCCCGCCGGGCACCATCGTCGAAGGCGAAATCAAGAACATCACCGAATTCGGTCTGTTCATCGGCCTGCACGGCGAAATCGACGGCATGGTTCACCTGTCCGACCTCGCCTGGGGTGTGGCTGGCGAAGAAGCCGTCAAGGAATACAGCCGTGGCGATGTCGTCAAGGCCAAGGTTCTGGACGTCGACGTCGAGAAGGAACGCATCTCGCTGGGCATCAAGCAGCTGGGTGAAGATCCGTTCGAACAGGCCACTTCGGGCCTGCGCAAGGGTTCGATCGTTACCTGCACCATCACCCTGGTTCAGGAAAACGGCGTCGAAGTCGAAGTTGATGGTGCCACCGGCTTCATCCGCAAGTCTGACCTGTCGCGTGATCGTGGCGATCAGCGCGCCGAGCGTTTCGCCGTTGGCGAAAAGATCGACGCCAAGATCACCCAGATCGACCCGAAGACCCGCAAGCTGAGCCTGTCGATCAAGGCGCGTGAAATCGACGAAGAAAAGCAGGCGATGGCCGAGTACGGTTCGACCGACTCGGGTGCTTCGCTGGGCGACATCCTCGGCGCCGCGCTGAAGCAGGCCCAGAAGGACAAGGAATAACGGTCACTCCGTTACCTGTCTGGTCTCTCCCGGCTATCCGCTGAGCGGACCCGGGAGAGGGCCCTTACAGAAAAGCCACAGGCCAATGGTCTGTGGCTTTTTTGATGGCCTGTCCGTATGATACACACATATTTCCAAGATCGTTTCCATAAAGAAACATTGCAACCATATATAGAACAAACGCAACAAACACTTTTATGGTTTGCAGAACCGGGACTGCTTTTGCTAGAGTGTCAGCACGTTAGAGCTGTGAGTCTTAAATGTGGATCATGCTCACAGCTCTAACCTTTTGTCTTGCCGCATTGTTGTTGCGAAACCGCTCCCCGCTTTTCGCACAATGCTCTAGCCCGCGAGGGTTCATCTCTTGCCGGAGGTTTGTTTCCGTGCTGTATCCTCCCATGTTTTCCGGTGCTTTTGCTGGGGGACTGGCTCCATGAGCGAAAAAAAAGATCTCCCCCTTTCACCTGTAGACGAACGGGTTAAAGTCCTCGAGGCGCTCCGGACTGTTGCCTTGCGCTTTGAAAAGGACGTGGGGAAACTCGGCTATCACGAGATTGCCTTGCTGCTGGGAACAGCCCGGACGGCCGCAGAAGAAAATCTGCGAAGCCTGTCAGATGACAGTACACGACAGTAGGACAGCAGGGACGTGGAGCACTGCTCCACACCTCGCCGAGGCCTTGAGGCCCCGGACCCCATTATTTTGATTGGCTCTTCCCGTTTTTCAGGCGGCGGCTGATGCCGGTTCTTTGTAGGTGCCACCCTTGGCGCAGATGGCCCAAGCGATCCGTGCCATCTTGTTGGCCAGAGCAACAGAAATTTGCCGCGCGCTATCAACGCCGCCAGCCATGTGCCTTTTTCGGCGCGCCGCCGCCACAGGCTAGAGGTAGCGCCGACCACCAGGAGCGATCGCAGATAGCGGTCTCCCGCCTTGGTGATCGGTCCCAGTACGGTTTTGCCGCCGGTGGAATTCTGTGACGGCACCAACCCCAGCCAGGCCGCAAAATCCCGACCTGTCTTGAAGCGTGAGGGATCGCCCATGGTGGCGGCGATGGCGATGGCTATCAGCGGGTCGATACCGGGAATAGAGGCCAGCCGTTGGCTATCGGCGCTGTTACGGTGCCATCTCAATATCTCGTGATCCAAGGCATCAATCTTGGTGTCGGTGTCACGGACATGCGCAGCCAGTGCGCATGCCACCAATCGCGCCAAGCCCATCCTGTCCCTGCGGTTCGATGATGCCGTATTCGGCAAAATGTGCCCGTAGCGCATTGCCGAGCATCGTGCGCTGGGTGATCAGCAGGCGTCGGGTGCGATGGAGCATCAGGATCGCCTGCGTCTCCTCACTCTTGACCGGCACGAACTGCATGTGCGGACGGGTGACAGCTTCAGCGATAGCGGCGGCATCGGCCGCATCGTTCTTCCGGCCGCGCTTCACGTAGGGCTTGGCCTGCGCCGGAGAGATCAGCCGCACGTCATGTCCCAGCCTGGCCAGCGTCCGCGCCCAGTAATGGGCCGAAGCGCAGGCCTCTCGTGCTAACCTCGGTCATGGACGGCCTTCTTCAATGGTGTGTCTTGACAACCACCATATTGGCGCATTGCAACGCCGGTGTGCAGGAGCCGTCGCCCCTGTCAGATTTAACGCATGCTGGTCTAACCTTTTGTTTTGTCGCATTGATTTTGCGCAAAACCGGAACCACTTTTACGCTCACTGCTCTGGGCAGACAAACAGCTCTGTATGGGACTCGTACGAAGAGCGCCCAGAACGGGCGCAAAAGACGGCACAATCGTCCGACCACGCCTAACAGCGCGTCGCCATAACTGTTTGATTTTCCGGGAAAATTGGTGCACCCGACAGGATTCGAACCTGTGACCCCTGCCTTCGGAGGGCAGTACTCTATCCAGCTGAGCTACGGGTGCATCGCCATATCGACCTTGCCGTGGTCAGCAAGGGAAGGGCACTATATACAGCCCCGGCAGAAAAAAGCAACCGGGTGAAAGCGATACCGGTGACTTTTTTCTGCCGGGGCTATTTTCAGCCGGCTGAGGCCAGCCAGTGATTGATCAACGCGCGGGAAATCGAGATCGGGCTGGGGAAGGCATAGCCATCACCTTCGGCCTGCGGGCTGTCGCGGAAACTGCGCAATTCATCACGGGTAAACCAGCGGGCGCTTTCCAGTTCGTCCTGATCGACGCGGATCTCGGTAGAGGCGGCCTCGGCGATAAAGCCCAGCATCAGCGAGGCGGGGAACGGCCACGGCTGGCTGGCAAAATAGCGGACGTTGCGCACCTGCAAGCCAACCTCTTCCAGCACCTCGCGGGCGACGGCCTGTTCCAGCGTTTCGCCCGGTTCGACGAATCCGGCCAGGGTGGACATCATGCCGGGGGCCCAGGCGGCTTGCCGACCGAGCAGGATACGGTCGGGACCGTCGCTGACCAGCATGATCACGGCGGGATCGGTGCGCGGGAAATGGGGGGCGGCGCAGGCCGGATTGCTGCACCGGCGCAGGTGGCCTCCTTCTTCGTGGCTGGTCGGTGCGCCGCACAGGCCGCAAAAGCGGTGGCGCAGGTGCCAGTGGAACAGGCCCTGAGCCATGGCAGCGACCCCGGCGATGTCTGCCGGAGCCAGCAGGCCGACGGTGCGCAGGCTGTCCCATACGCCTCCGGCCACCGGCGGCGGCTCGTCACCGCTGCGCAGTTGCACCGCAAAATGTGGTACGCCGTCCAGCAGCCCGAGAAACAGCGGCTCGGTGTCACTGACCAGCGGATGGCGGACCTCGACCGTCTGGACAGTCTGGCGGTCCGGGGTCATCAGATGCTGGTCACGCCAGCAGACAAGAAACCGGCTGCGCGGATCAGCCCAGGCTGCCAGCAGGCGGTCGGGGGATTTGCGCATGGTGGCGCTACGGTCCAGGGCCTCGACCGTAAAAGCAGGTCGCCCCGGTTGGCGGGCAAAAGACGCATCGGACATCATCGGGCAACCATGACACGGGTGCAGCCGTTCGTCATGTGTCTTTCTGCCGTCTTATTGTTACGGTTTGCACAACTCCCTCTTGCCATCGGCGCGTTTATGGTCGATATACTGCCCCCGGAAGGTCGGCGTGGACGGAGCCCTCGCCAACCCGGTCAGGCCCGGAAGGGAGCAGCCGTAACGAGTAAGATCCGGGTCATGTCCGGCCTTCCACCTTTCTGCCAACCGGTTCCCCTGTTTTTTGGCATTTGCCGTGGTGATGAGCGACCAGACCGAACCATCTTCCGTCGCTACCAGCGAGGCCGCCTATCGCGTGCTGGCGCGCAAATATCGCCCCGCAGATTTTTCCACCCTGATCGGCCAACAGGCCCTTGTACGCACCCTGTCGAATGCCATTCGCACGGGACGTCTGGCGCAGGCCTATGTGCTGACCGGTGTCCGCGGGGTTGGCAAGACCACCACTGCCCGCATTATTGCCCGCTGCCTGAACTGTATCGGTCTGGACGGCACCGGCGGCCCGACCGTCGAACCGTGCGGTCAGTGCGAGCATTGCCGGGCGATCGCCGAAGACCGTCATGTGGACGTGTTTGAAATGGATGCCGCCAGCCGGACCGGCGTAGGCGACATTCGCGAGCTGATCGAGGGCGTGCGCTATCGCCCGACCTCGGCCCGCTACAAGATTTACATCATCGACGAAGTTCACATGCTGTCGACCGGGGCGTTCAACGCCCTGCTGAAGACGCTGGAAGAACCGCCGGAACACGTCAAGTTCATCTTTGCCACCACCGAAATCCGCAAGGTTCCGGTGACGGTGCTGTCGCGCTGTCAACGGTTTGACCTGCGGCGGGTGACGGCGGAAACGCTGGCCGACCACTTTACCCGCATTGCCGCCGCCGAACAGGCCCGGATCGAAGACGGCGCGCTGCGGCTGGTGGCACGGGCCGCTGATGGCTCGGTGCGCGACGGCTTGTCGCTGCTCGATCAGGCGATTGCGCAGGCCGGGGCCGGAGCGGGTGGTGACGGCATGGTCACCGAACAGCAGGTCCGCGACATGCTGGGGCTGGCCGACCGGGCGGTGGTGTTTGACCTGTTTGACGCGGTGATGCGCGGCGACATCCAGACCGCCCTGACCCTGTTGAACGACCAGTACGCCGCCGGGGCCGACCCGGTGGTGGTGTTGAACGACATGCTGGAACTAACCCACTGGCTGACCCGCCTGAAGGTGACGCCCGCCAGTGCCGATGATCCGATGGCCGCTGAAACTGAACGGGTGCGCGGCAAGGACATGGCCGGTCGGCTGGCGGTGCCGGTGCTGACCCGCACCTGGCAAATGCTGTTGAAGGGGATCAGCGAGGCGCGCAGTGCCTCTTCGACCCTGCAAGCCACCGAAATGTGCCTGATCCGCCTGTCCTATGCGGCGGACCTGCCCAGTCCGGTCGAGGCACTGGCCAAACTGCAGGCGGCAGGCGGGCCAGCGGGAAACCCTCCTCTGGCGGGGGGCGCCCCTAACCGTCCGAGCCCTTCGCCTGCCAGCCCGACGGTCCCCACCTCCTCCCCTGCGCCTGTTCCGGCCCCCGTTGAGCCTCCCGCTCCGGTCCCGGTTCGTCCGCCGGTTCCGTCCGTGCCTCCTGCGCCCGTACCTCCTGTGTCCGCACCAGCGCCTGCGCACGAGGTGCCACCCTGGGCAACCGAAGAACTGCCTCCTGCCGACCTGGCCCCGCCACCGGTGGAGCGGTCTGTGGCCCCGCCACCGCCACCAGCCCGGCCTGCCCCCCAGCCTGCACCCGACGGCGGGGGCGACGTGCTGCCGGTTCCGGCCTCGTTTGACCGGGTGGTGGCCCTGTTCCGCCAGAAACGCGAAGCGGTTTTGCAGGTCCATCTGGAACGGGATGTCCATCTGGTGCGCTATGATGGCCGCGCCTGCCGGATAGACCTGCGTCTGACGCCAAAAATTCCGCGTGACTTTACCCTGCAGGTCAGCAAGCTGCTCAGCCAGTGGACCGGGCGCCCGTGGACCATTAGCGGTTCAGAGCAGGCCGGTGAGGCGACGCTGTTTGAGCAGACGATGACCGGGGCGCGGGCCAATCCGTTGGTGCAAAAAATTCTCGAAGCCTTCCCCAAGGCGTCAATCGGTCTGGTGCGCGACCTCGAAGAAAAGCCGCTGTTCGAGGCTTTGCCGCCGGCACCGCCGGAGACCTATGACCCCGAAGATGGCCCGGATGCGGGCGATCCCGATCTGTTGCTTGATTTTGGCTTCCATTCGATGGAATAAGCAGCCACCCTCGTTTGTTCCCAACGTTGTTCTACGGAGAGCACGACCGATGAAAAACCTCGGCAGCATGATGAAGAAAGCCCAGGAAATGCAGGCCAAAATGCAGCAGATGCAGGCCAAAATGGGCGAAACCGAAGTCGAAGGCAAAGCCGGGGCCGGTCTGGTGTCGGTGACGCTGAACGGCAAGGGTGAGCTGCGCAAGCTGAAAATCGACCCCAGCCTGATCGATCCCAACGAAATCGAAGTGCTGGAAGACCTGATCGTGGCCGCCCACAATGACGCCAAGGTCAAGGCCGAGACCATGATGCAGGATGAAATGGGCAAGATCACCGCTGGCCTGCCGCTGCCTCCGGGCATGAAGCTGCCGTTCTGATCCAGGGACCAGCATGGCCGGGCCGGAGATAGAGCATCTGATGCAAATGCTGGCGCGCCTGCCGGGGCTGGGACCCCGGTCAGCGCGGCGGGCTGCCTTGTACCTGATCAAGCGGCGGGAAAGTGCTCTCGAACCGCTGGCAGCGGCGCTGGCTCAGGTGGCTGAGCGCGTCCGGCCCTGTCCTCAGTGTGGTAATTTTGATACCGCCTCTCCGTGCAGCCTGTGCGCCGATCCGCGCCGGGATGACGGGGTGATCTGCGTGGTCGAAGACGTCGATGACCTGTGGGCGCTGGAACGGACACGGGCCTTTTCCGGCCGCTATCATGTGCTGGGGGGGCTGCTGTCGGCTCTGGACGGGATCGGCCCGGAAGACCTCCACCTGCCCCGTCTGCTGGAACGGGCGGGGCAGCCAGTGGTGCAGGAAATCATTCTGGCCCTGCCTGCCACCATCGAAGGCCAGACAACGGCACATTACATCGCCGACCGTTTAAAAGCCGCCGAAACCCCGGATCATTCCCTGCGGGTATCCGGACTGGCCCATGGGGTGCCGGTCGGGGGGGAACTGGATTACCTTGATGACGGGACGCTCAGTCAGGCGTTGCGGGCCCGTCGGCCCGTCTGACAGCGGGGCATGGGTCAAAGGGTCGCAGTCCGGCGTCTGACGGGGTATTCTTGCCATGCACCATTGACAGCGTGCAGGCTGTTTGATGCATTTAGAGCATTGTGCGAAAAGCGGGAACCGGTTTTCGCAAAAACAATGCGGCAATACAAAAGACTAGAGTTGTGAGCACGATTCACATTCAAGGCTCACAGCTCTGGACCAGTGTGCGTTACATGTGATGCCACCGGACACGACAGTAAGAGAACAGGGACGTGGAGCGCTGCTCCACACCTCACCGGGGCCTTGAAGCCCCGAACGCCATTGATGTGATTTTTAAAAATGGGAGATCGGGGAGGTGATACAGGCGGCAGCCTGTGTTTGTTCCTCGGATATCATGGCGGTGGCCCCGGGGAAGGGGCCATGACTCCATGGGGGATAGAGCATTGTGCGAAAAGCAGGAACCGGTTTTCGCAAAAACAATGTGGCAAAACAGAAACTTGGAGCTGTGAGCATCATTCATGTTGAAGGCTCACTGCTCTAGTGACATGCGGGGAATACCATGCTGTCCGTGCTGAAAATCACGCATATGCATAAAGTCAAACGGCGGATTTGCAAAACATCGTTGCTGATGTCTGATGCCGCGTTGTTTTGTGCCGCCTATGGCTTGCTGCGCTCTCCGGCCGACAGCGCGATACCCCTGTTGGCCCGGTCAGTTCAACCAGGAATCGCCGGAGGGGCCTCTCTGGGGGGGCTTCACTGGTTCACCATTCTTTTCTGCATGTTCGGTGGCATGTCCTACTTCTATGGACATTATTCCCGCCGCCGGTTGTTCTGGGATGACGCCCGCGAAATTCTGGCCGGACTGGGAATCCTTGGGCTGCTGGATCTGGCGGTTTTTGATTTTTCCGGTGACATCCATCATGCGTTCTCCCGTATCGCGCCATGGTTCTTTCTGGCTGCCGGGATTCCGCTTGGCCGGTCGTTCGCCAAACGCGGGTTGCGGGCCATCGGCTTTTGGGATGTCCCCACCCTGATCGTGGGCAGCGGCGATAATGCCGTGGAAGCCTATTTCACCCTGACGCATGAGAAAGTGCTGGGCTACGACGTCCGCGGGTTTGTGAACCTGTCAGAACAACACCCGCTGTCTGCCGATTTGCCGCCAGCCGTACCGGTGTTACGTCTGGGGTTGCAAGATCCGATGAACCCGAAGATTGACGTCCAGTCAGAGCATTCCCCGTTTTTTGGTCATCATGTTGTTGTTGCCCCCGACGACGTCGGTGATCCGTCCTATTTCCGCGTTATTGATCTTTTATCTGCGCATGGCTACCAGATCGATGTCGCCCCTCCGTTGCGGGGGCTACCGTTGATGGGGATGGAGGTCAGCCATGTTTTCGGTCGCGAAGCCGTCATCCTGCACACCCGCAACTCGCTGGCCCGCCCGGTAAAACGTGTTCTCAAGCGCGGCGTAGACCTGATTCTGGCACTGATTGCCTGTCTGGTGTTCCTGCCCCTGCTGGCCTTTCTGGCGATCAGGATCAGGGCCGAGGATGGAGGACCGCTATTTTTTTATCAGGAACGGATGGGGTATAAGGGCAAGACGTTTCGCTGCATCAAGTTCCGCAGTATGCGTGTTGATGCCGAGGCCGCTCTTGCCCGCTGGAAAGACGAAAATCCTGCCTTGTGGGACGAGTACCAAAAGAATAATTTCAAGATCAGGAATGATCCGCGCGTTACCAAAGTCGGTCATTTCCTGCGCGCCACCAGCCTGGACGAGCTACCCCAGATCATCAATGTCCTGAAGGGAGAGATGAGTCTGGTCGGTCCCCGGCCTCTGTTGGAACGCGAAATTGAAACCTATGGGCATGCCTATCTGCATTACTGTCGCGTTCGTCCGGGGATCACCGGAATCTGGCAGATCAGCGGTCGCAGCAACACGTCGTTCATGGACCGGGCCTATTATGATGAGTGGTACATCAAGAACTGGTCGCTGTGGTATGATCTGGTCATTATCATGAAAACCATTCCGGCAGTGCTGAAGCAGGACGGAGCCTATTAGAGCCGTGAGCGCAAAAGTGGGAGCCGGTTTTGTGCAAAATTACTGCGACAGATCAAAAGGTTAGACCAACGTGCCAGCGTCACGTCACAGGACACGACAGTTAGGGAACAAGGACGTGGAGCGCTGCTCCACACCTCGCTGGGGGCTTTGTCCCCCGGGCAGGTGCGGACGGCAATCCGCCATTCTCCACCAACTGTCGTGTACTGTGGCGTCACATTTAACGCACGCTGGTCTAGGCTGCCAGACCCTCTCGCCGGAATCCCGACAGGAATTCCCCTATCGTGGGATAGGCCGTGTCCTGCCCTCCGTGATCGACAAGGACGGCATCATCCAGATCCTGCAACTCATCCCATGAACGGATCACCTTGATTCCGGGATAGTACGACATTTCATCCCCACCCGGCATGTCAAAGAGATCCAGGCTGATGGTCAGGCGCTGGCCCAGGCGCATGGACCACAGTAAAACCGAGGATACATCTCCGACCACAATCGAGCTTTGCACAATCATCTGTTCGGCAGTCATTTTCCCGGTCATCGATTGAAAGCCGGGCAAGCGGTCAGCCAGTTTGCGGGTCACGTCCAGCATGACCGGATCATCCACAAACGAGGGATGTAGTTTCCACCATATTTCCGGCTGGTGGCTTTTTTTCTGGATGATCTCCAACGCGCGGCTCCACACGGTTACCAGATGGTCCACCTGCTGATCATGGCTTTGACCATTCTCGTAATCCAGACAGGATGACGGTAACGCCGCGATACGGTTGCCCCTTTCCTCGGCTGCAAACAACGCCTGGGTTGCAGCTTCACTCATCGGGTGGCGGATCAAATGAACCTGATCGAGATCAGGAGCTTCCATGGCATAGTTCTGCCGTTCGACAGGGGAATAGCAGACAATTGCGTCATAAAGCTGACCCACGTCCTTATGCAAAAGCCGACCACGCCACGGGCAATGGCTCTGGCGCACAGGACCACCAGCAAACAATGTGGGGAGCAGGGTGAAATCACGCAGACTAACCCACCATCCCCAAACGTCATGGAACAGGTCAGACAGCGCCCCCGGTAGCCAGGGCCACCGCTTGCGCCACGATTTTTTCCGCGCATGCACCAGATGGAGGTCGGTGATGATACAATCCGTTACCGGGTGGTGCACGCTCAGACACACAACAATCGGTGTCTGCGGACACAGTTTCCGCACAAGGCGGGACAGAATTTTCTGATGAAAGCTATGCCAGTTATTGATCAACACCACAGAAGGCTGCAGTTCGGCAACCAGACGGGGAAGCCTCTGCCCCAACCAGCCAAACAAGGCCAGACGGTGGTTCCATGATGGCATGACTTCGATACGGGCAATTTTGCCGGTGGCGTGCAGCGTGAGCAAGGCAGGAGAGGTTTCATACCCCTGCTCGACCAGCACGGTAATATCGTATTGGTCGGCAAGGCTCCAGCAGTAGAAGAACCCTGAATTCAGGAAAGAATGAAATGAAAATGTATCCATCAGCAAGGATGGCTTCTTTTCTTTGGGAAGCATATCAGAACCCGTCCTTGGCAAGCTGCATCAAATACCGCCCATAGCCATTTTTTGCCAGGGCTTCGCCTTGTTTATAAAGCTGCTCTGCCGTAATCCAGCCATTGAAGAAGGCAATTTCCTCGGGAACGCAGATATGATAGCCCTGACGGCGCTCCAGGCTCTGCACGAAGGAACTGGCTTCCAGCAGGCTGTCATGGGTTCCGGTATCAAACCACGCAAAGCCACGTCCCAGTCGCTCGACGCGCAGGGAGCCATGCTGCAGATAGTGATTGTTGACGTCGGTGATCTCCAGTTCCCCTCGGGCCGACGGGCGGATGGAGGCAGCAATATCAACCACCTGATTGTCATAGAAGTACAACCCGGTAACAGCCCAGGATGATTTCGGGACCAGCGGCTTTTCTTCAATCGACGTCGCGATACCGTCGGCATCAAAGGCAACAACCCCGTATCGTTCGGGGTCGGTGACATGATAGCCAAACACTGTCGCCCCGCTTGGCCGGGCCGCTGCCCCCCGAACCCTGTCGGTCAGGCCGTGGCCATAGAAAATGTTGTCCCCCAGTACCAGAGCACAGCTGCCCTGCCCAATGAACTCCCGGCCGATCAGAAATGCCTGTGCCAATCCGTCGGGGCTGGGCTGCACGGCGTATTCAATCGAAATACCCCATTTTGTACCATCGCCCAGCAGCCGTTCGAATGCCGGCAAATCCGTTGGCGTGCTGATCAGCAGGATTTCCCGGATTCCTGCCAGCATCAAGGTGGCCAACGGGTAATAGATCATGGGTTTATTGTAAATCGGCAGCAACTGTTTACTGATGGAAAGGGTTAGCGGATAAAGGCGCGTGCCTGATCCCCCGGCGAGAATAATCCCTTTCATGATGTCCCTCTGTTTGCCACTGCCGATCTACACTTTCGTTGTGGACTGTGCCCCACTCTTCACAGACTAGAGTGTTTTCACACCGAGCGAAAACGCTCTTTCCTTTTAGTGCCGCATTTTCCGAGCCGTTGACCGTCGACGGTCAACTTGAAAATGCTCTAGACCAGCGTGCTGGTAAACCTGACGCAGGCACGCTGGTCTAACCTTTTTATCTGTCGCAGTGATTTTGCGCAAAACCGATTCCCACTATTGCGCTCACGGCTCCAGGTTAACCTTCAATATCGCGCCGGTTCTTTTGCTTTTCCATCAACTGCAGGTCCGAGGCGACCATTTCCCGCACCATCTCTTCCAGAGTGGTGGTGGCCTTCCATCCCAGCCGGGTCGCCGCCTTGGTCGGGTCGCCCAGCAACAGCTCGACTTCCGTCGGGCGGAAATAGCGAGAATCGATGCTGACCAGAATTTCACCGGTCTTTGCGTCCTTGCCCACTTCCTCCACGCCGGTGCCTTCCCAGACGAGCGAACGATCGACAGCGGCAAACGACAGCTCGACGAAGTCGCGGACGGTGCGGGTTTCACCGGTGGCCAGCACCCAGTCTTCGGCCACATCGTGCTGCAGGATACGCCACATGCCTTCGACATAATCGCGGGCGTGGCCCCAATCGCGCTTGGCATCCAGATTGCCCAGATACAGGCGCTTTTGCAGGCCATGTTCGATTGCAGCAACCGCACGGGTGATCTTGCGGGTGACAAAGGTCTCGCCGCGGCGGGGGCTCTCGTGGTTGAACAGGATACCGTTGGTGGCAAACATGCCATAGGCTTCGCGGTAGTTGACCGTGATCCAGTAGGCATACAGTTTGGCTGCCGCATAGGGGCTGCGCGGGTAGAACGGCGTGGTTTCCTTTTGCGGCGTTTCCTGCACCTTGCCGTACAGCTCGGAGGTGGACGCCTGATAGAAACGACAGCTGTCGGTTTTCCCCAGAATGCGGATGGCTTCCAGCAGGCGCAGAGTCCCCAGACCATCACCATTGGCGGTGTATTCGGGGGTTTCAAAGCTCACCTGTACGTGGCTCTGGGCACCGAGGTTATAAATTTCGTCCGGCTGGGTTTCCTGAATCAGGCGAATCAGGTTGGTCGCATCGGTCAGATCGCCGTAATGCAGAAAGAACCGCGGATCACATTCGTGCTTGTCCACATACAGATGATCAACACGTTCGGTATTAAAGGACGATGACCGCCGCTTGATACCGTGGACGATATAGCCCTTTTCGAGCAACAACTCGGCCAGATAGCTGCCGTCCTGTCCGGTGACGCCGGTAATGAGTGCAACCTTGCTCATAGTCCTTCATGAACCCCCTTCTGGAACCCGTGTACGCGCCCAAAGCACCTGCCCTGCATGACGCGTTGCCCCTGTCATACCATAATCAAGGAGAAATATATCAGGGCACCGTTACTGTAACGCAAACAATAATCTTCTTTTGCCTGTCCCCTGTGACCAATCAGACACGGGAGGCAAGCGTCTGGTAAACATGCAGCAAACCGGCACAGTGCCGCTCCAGCAGCGGAGGGGCCTGCCAAAAGCGCTGATATGCCCCCAGGCCCAGCCGCGCAACCAGCGTATCATCGGACAGGCAGCGCAGGACGGCAGACAACGATGCCTGATCGCCACCGGTGAAAAACAGGCCCGTCTCCCCCGGCACCACCACGTCACTGGCAGCACAGGTGTCGGCCACCACCGCCGGCACGCCACGGGCAGCGCTTTCCAGAACCGTCAGGCCCAGTGTTTCGTACCAAAGGGATGGCAAAATCAGCGCCCGGGTCTGTTCAATCAGTGGCAGGATTTCGGCAAACGACAGCCAGCCAGTGAAAATATGCTGAGGATAGCGGGCCTGCAACTCGTCCTGCTGCTCACCAGCCCCGGCAAAGGTCACCTGCACACCCGCCTCGACAGCCGCTGCAGCCAGCAGACCCGGTCCTTTTTCCGGTGACAGGCGGCCGATGTACAAAACTCCCTTGCCCTGCGCCGGACTGGCAGAGGGTGACTGGAAGCAATCGACCGGATTATCAACCCGGTGAATCGGGGTGTCTGCGGGCAGAAAGGGCTGCAGGATACGCTGGCTGAAATCCGAAACGGCAATAAAGGCATCCACCGCCGCCGGAAACTGCCCCGGCCCCCGCTGGATAGCCTGCCGGGCCACCCGCCAGACCTTGTGAACCGCATGGCGGGCGTCGCAATTGCGCAACACGCATTCGGCACTCAGAGGCGTGCGATGGCAGGCATGGCGAGCCTTGTGGTCATAGAAGCTGCCATTGGGGCAGACCGTAAAGTAATCGTGCAGCGTCAGAACCAGCGGAAAGCACCCTTGGCGAATGACCGGGATAACCGACGTTGACAGGGACTTTGACCAGCTATGCAGATGAACAACGGTGGTTGCCGGGTCGAGGGGAGCCAGAACGCCGCGCAGCCGGTGGGCAGCATCCCGGTTCCACAGGCCGGTCAGAAAGGCTTTCCGCCGTTGGGCGGGATCAGAAATCGAGGGCTGCCCAAGGGAGACGACGTCTGCCCCGCTGGCAGCCAGCCCGGGGTCCACAGCACCATCATCGCCACCAACAAAAATCACCCGCAGCCCGGCTTGGACCAGCCCTGCCGCGCTGCTGAGGGCAACTTTGGCGGCCCCGCCGGTATTGCGGACGGAATCCGTCAGGATCACCACAGTTGAAACCTGCATGGGCGGACTTTCCTGTCAAAACAGCGAGCGCAAACGCCGGAAACGGGTTTTGTATCAACAAGACCCAGAATGTCAAAAAAGCCGCCGAAGCGTGAGCTTCGCGGCTTTTTTGATGGAGCGGGCGAAGGGATTCGAACCCTCGACCCCAACCTTGGCAAGGTTGTGCTCTACCCCTGAGCTACGCCCGCACAGCGTTCCGGTTGCCCGGATGATCATCATGTCGTCTCTTCAAGTGGGTGACCTGAAGATGGAGCGGGCGAAGGGATTCGAACCCTCGACCCCAACCTTGGCAAGGTTGTGCTCTACCCCTGAGCTACGCCCGCACAGCGTTCCGACCAACGATCACTGCATCATTCCAGAGATTTGATGCGGCGTCGTTTGCCGGTGGCGGGTATATAGACGGCCCGGAGAATGCTGGCAAGAAGTTTTTGCGAAAATAATTCATTTTTTCAGCATCGGGCGAGTTTGCCCCTTTGCCTCCTCTGGCAGAGTGGGGTTCAATAGATCCATCTTCAGGGCCTTGCCGGAAGCGGGGGGCCCCCCTTATCTGAAGCCTGTGGCAGGCTGTTGGCTGCCGGATCAGGCGAGCAAAAGGACGATATTTTCATGGCCTTCATTCTGGACGAGTCCGCGATTCCGGTGAACGCTGCGCCCGGCGGTGCAGATCTGATCAAGGATACCACCATCGAAACCTTCATGGAGGACGTGGTGGTGGCCTCGCAACAGGTGCCGGTGATCGTTGATTTCTGGGCACCGTGGTGCGGTCCGTGCAAAACGCTGGGACCGATGCTGGAAAAACTGGTGCGCCAGTCCGGCGGCAAGGTGCGGATGGTGAAGGTCAATGTTGACGAAGAACAACAGATCGCGGCCCAGTTCCAGATTCAGACCGTCCCGACCGTTTACGCCTTCAAGGGTGGCCGCCCCGTCGATGCCTTTCAGGGGGCACAGCAGGAAAGTCAGCTGAAGCGGTTCATTGATACGCTGGTCGGCGGCGGGGCCAACGTGCTGGACGAAGCGCTGGAGCAGGCCCGCGCGTTCCTGGCCGAAGGCGACGTTGACACCGCCACCCAGATCTATCAGCAGATTCTGGGCCAGGACCCGGCCCATGCCGGGGCCATTGCCGGGATGCTGCGCTGCTATCTGGCGCGCGGCCTGAACGACGAGGCCGCTCAGGTGATTGCCTCGCTGCCGGACGCGCTGCAAAAGCATGCCGGGATTCAGGCGATCAGCACCGAACTGGCGCTGCTGGCACAGGGTGCCGACGACTGCGCCCCGCTGGAAGCCAAGGTTGCCGCCAATCCCGATGACCATCAGGCCTACATTGATCTGGCGCTGGCTTACTATGCTGCCGGTCGCAAGGAAGAAGCCTGTGACATCCTGCTGGCCAGCATCCGCCGCGACCGTAGCTGGAACGAAGAAGAAGCCCGCAAGCAGCTGCTGAAGCTGTTTGAAGCCATGGGACATGCAGACCCGATCACCAAGGCTGCCCGCCGCAAACTGTCGGCAGTGTGGCTGGCCTGATTCATCGTGCAGGGAGGGTTCCCCCCCCTGTCCCTGTTGTCCCAGCCCCACAGGTGGCGCCATGGTTTTGCCCGGCCCGTTTCATCCCCGCTTTGATGCCTTGCCCCGGACGCTGCCGGTCTTTCCCCTCCCCGGGGCCCTGCTGTTGCCGTGGGGCAAGCTGCCGCTGAACATTTTCGAGCCACGCTATCTCAACATGGTTGAAGATGCGCTGGGAGCGGGCCGGTTGATTGGCATGATCCAGCCGTTGCGCGCGCAGCAGTCTCCCGGCGAGGACAGACTGCCCCTCTGTGAGGTCGGCTGTGCCGGGCGGATTTCCTCGTTCACCGAAAGCAATGATGGCCGCCTGCTGATCACCCTGACCGGCCTGATCCGCTTTCGGGTCACCGGCGAAGTGCCAGGGCAGCGCGGCTATCGCGTCATCTCGCCGCAATGGGGGGCCTTTGCCGACGACCTTGCGCCGCCGCCAGCCGTGAAGCTGGACCGCAAACGTCTGCTTCTCAGCATGAGCGGCTTCGTTCAGCAGCGTGAGCTGCCGATGAACCTGCGCATTCTCGAAGACCTGAAGGACCCGGACCTGATCACCACACTGGCGATGATCTGCCCGTTCGACGTGCAGGAAAAGCAGGCCATCCTGGAGGCTGAAACCTTGCAGGATCGTGCGGACCTGCTACAGACCCTGCTTGATATGGCCCACTATGCCAGCGGCAACGAACCGCAGTCGCGGCAATAGGGCATGACCATGCTCCGGGCCGTGTGCCCACCATTCCAAGGAACCCCGTAATGTCCGAAGCTCCGCGTACCGTTGATCCCAAACTGCTCGAAATTCTGGTCTGCCCGCTGTCAAAAGGCCCGCTGACCTATGATCCGCAGGCGCAAGAGCTGATCTCGCCGCAAGCCGGGCTGGCCTACCCCATCCGCGACGGTATCCCGATCATGCTGATTGACGCCGCCCGCCAGCTTGATGGCGAAGGTGCGTGATGGGCGTCACTGTCTGGCCCAGCGACATCACCCTTGACCGCACCACCCGGACGCTGACCATCGATTTTGACGATGGCGCACATTTTGTGTTCAGCGCCGAGTTCCTGCGCGTGCTGAGCCCGTCGGCCGAAGTGCAAGGCCACAGCCCCGATCAAAAGGTGACTGTCCCCGGTAAACGCAACGTCGGCTTTGTCGGGGCCGAAGAAGTCGGAAACTATGCCCTGAAGATCATCTTTGATGATCGCCATGACAGCGGCCTGTATACGTGGCAGGCTCTCTATCAGATGGGGCTGAACCACGACAGCCTGTGGCAGGGCTATCTGGACGAGCTGGCCGCCAAAGGGCTGCAGCGATAAAAGAAACGGGGGTCCATCAGGTCCCCCGTTTCTTTTACAGCGAGCCGCCAAGCACCCCTTTGGTCGATGGAACGGCATCGGCCTTGCGCGGGTCGATCTCGACCGCCTGCCGCAGGGCGCGGGCCAGCGCCTTGAAGGTGCTTTCGATGATGTGGTGGCTGTTTTCGCCGTACAGGTTTTGCACATGCAAGGTGATCCCGGCCGCCTGCGCGAACGCCTGGAACCATTCCTTGAACAGCTCGGTATCCATCTCGCCGATCTTGTCGCGGCGGAAATCCACCCTCCAGATCAGGTAGGGGCGGTTCGACAGGTCCAATGCAACCTGCGTCAGCGTTTCGTCCATCGGGATCAGGGCTGAACCATAGCGGGTAATCCCCTTGCGATCCCCCAGCGCCTGCGCCACCGCCTGACCGATGGCAATGCCACTGTCTTCGGTCGTATGGTGAAAATCAATATGGATGTCACCCTTGGCGCGCACCGTCAGATCAATCAGGGAATGTCGCGACAACTGTTCCAGCATGTGATCCAGAAAACCGATTCCGGTCGAAACATCGTAAACACCAGTCCCGTCCAGATTGAGCGAGACGGAAATTTGGGTTTCATGGGTATTTCGTTCAACAGTGGCTTGCCGCATGGCACAACGATCCTATGAGAACTTGGGAGCTTGCAGTCTTATGTAACAGCCCACCCCGGTACGGGCAATGGATGCCATGACGGAAACCGTCTATTCGGGACTGTTGGCATCCACATAAAATGGGTGATGCCACGGGTTTTTCCCAAAAACTCAACCAATATAAAGTATAGACTACGAACTCCGCACTCATGGTGCGATTGCGTTCTAGGTTTCTAGTGGTGTACAACCGCCCACATCGGTATGGTTGCGATACAGAACCCCATTGGCTCTCATCAGTGGTTTTGGACTGCCCGATGAGGCCGTTTCTCGGTAACGGTGATAACGTGACAGATAACGAAACAAGCAAGCCCCGCCGGCGCCAGCCCATTACCGCGAAGGAATATGGCCCGGACCCCGTTGATGTGCACGTCGGGAAGCGCTTGCGCCTGCGTCGGACCCTGTTGGGGATGAGCCAGGAACAGCTGGCGGCAGCCGTTGGTGTGACCTTCCAGCAAATTCAGAAGTATGAACGCGGTTCAAACCGTGTTTCCGCATCCCGCCTTTACGATATTGCCCGTGTTCTGGGCGTTGATATCTCGTTCTTCTTTGAAGACATCAGCGGCGATGTCACCTCGCAGCGCCCGACCCAGCACCTGCCGGAAGAAGCCGGCATCGAACTGTCTGACCGGCCGATGCCAGCCTACGAGATGGACGAAATGTCCCGCTCCGAGACTCTCGAGCTGGTTCGTTGCTATTGGAAGCTGCCCAATCTCGACATGCGCAAGCACGTCCTGGACTTGCTGCGGACCATGAGCCGCCGCGAGTAGTCCGCAAAGGGGGGGCACCCGTATGGGCAGCCCCCTGACACGATCACGGAGCATCTGCTTGTGGGGTCATGTTGGCCCCACTTTTTTTGTGTTTTCTCAAACTGGCCCGCCCTGTGATGCAAAGCCACAGTATACGACAGTTGAAGGAGGATAGCGGACTACCGCCCGTTCCTGCCCGGGGCATCAAGGCCCCCGGGAAGATGTGGAGCAGAACCCCGCATTTTTTCTTCTCACTGTCGTATATTGCTTCTTTTTTATTTTTCTACTGCTCGATAGTGGCTGTTTTTCCTCAAGAATGGCTTTTCAATGCAGTGCCACGAGATGATTGCCAGCACGAGAGTGAGCGTGACCGTTGACACGCTTCCAACAAGGCGGTTGTTGAAAACCCCTGCCCAGATCAAAGCCTGAATAACCGGGAAATGCCAGATATAGATACCATAGGAAAAATCCCCATAGCGACCAAAATTGCCCAGATAAACCACAAAGACAAAAGCCAGGGCAACCAGGGCTATGGCCAATGGTTGAATGACTATCCCGACATCACCTTGCTTGAATATTAAGAACAAGGCAATAGCAGGAAGAAGAGTATATAATCTGATTTTTTTGAAGATATCAAAATAATAATAAATCAAGGCACCAGACATAAAATAAGATAAATTTCCGGGCAATTGCTTTGACAGTGTCAGCTTTCCAAGGTGTTCTAATCCAAGGCGATACGTAACAGATAAAATATAAAGAGTGATAATGACCTTCAGAGCCCCGTACCGCCGGATAGCCCACACGATCAGTGCAACGCTCAGATAGAACATAACCTCCACCTTGATGGTCCACAGGGCTCCATTAATTGCCGTCTCGGTATTATGACTGAAAACACCCGGAAGAGAGGGCGTCAGGAAATTCATAAACGACAAATTGTGCAAAAGATATTTTAACGATCCAGATGACAGGTATTCGGAAAAGGAAAGATCCGAAATCAGAATCCCCACCAGGAATGATAGAAAAATCACTGTGCCATAACCGGGGTAAATACGGCGAATACGCTTTCCTATGTAAGAACGCAGATTTGAAGACGATTCATAGCTGCGGATGATCAAGAACCCGCTGAGAATGAAAAAAGTATCGACAGCAATTCCGGAATTGAAAAATGTCTCAAAAATTGACAGGGATTGATCTCCGATCAATCTATTCATGTGAACCATCATAACTGAAAATGCCAGGAAAAACCTCAGCATATCCATGTTATTAGTATCTGATATAACATCTCTTTCAGGACCGGTGTATCTTTCATATTTCATCTTTTTCTTCCCACTGATTGATGACATTTCCAAAAGAACATATAATTTCGCTTCACCTTATTTTTAATGATAAATAAGATTAGACTATTTATATTTTCTCTATGTATTTACTTTCAATAAGTATTTCCTCAATCAATTCCATCATCGCATGGCCGGCAGTAATGTGAATTTCCTGCACACGACCAGTTTCGGACGTCGGGGCAATCAAGGTCTGGTCGCAATGCTCGCGGGCTGGACCGCCGTCCCCTCCCAAAAAGCCCAAGGTGGTAATGCCCATGGTGCGGGCGGCCTTCAGGGCCAGAATGATGTTTTCTGATTTCCCCGATGTGGTCAGACCGATCAGCACATCGCCAGGCTTGCCCAAAGCCAGAACCATCCGCTCATAAAACACGGTATAGCTATAATCGTTGCCACATGCTGTCATTGACGAGCTATCCATGGCCAGCGCGAGCGCAGGCAGGCCTGCCCGATCAACTTCGGACCGCAGACGAATCAGAAGCTCGGCGGCCAGATGCTGGGCGTCTGCAGCAGACCCTCCGTTCCCGCAAAAGAGTATCTTCCCACCGCTTTTAAGGCTGTTGGCACAGGTCAACGCCATGGCCACGACATCATCGGGGATGGTTTCCATTGCCTTTTGCTTGGCCTCAATGGAGCGACGGAACAGGTTTTTGACGTAGGTAACGTGATCCATGGGGGCGATCCTTTAGAGCATTGTGCGAAAAGTGGGAACCGGTTTTCGCGGGAACACTGCGACACATCAAAAAGCCAGCAGGGCAAACAGTGCAGATCAGGGGTTGCCAAGCATGGAACGGCTTGTGTGCTGACTTGCAGGAGAACGGGTGAAAACGGTGTAAAGCATCAAAGACAAACCAACCATTGCTGGTCCTGTGAAATAGCTTGCTCCACGGAGTGCCGCAATCAGGAAAGAAAAAATAAATCCGTTTTGCAGGATCATATCCAGGCTGGGTGTGCGTTCGATCGCGATGGACCGGAAAAACTTCCACAAGGACAGCAGGTACAGCAGAAGGAATGCATACCCGAACTCCCCAACCCCTTTAAACAACAAGGACGAACCATCAAAATTATTCAGCGTATCAAGGGGAGGACCAAGCTTTGCCACGAGACTGTATGGTAAAAGTGCCTGAAAATTCAGCATCCCGACCCCGAATGGATAATATTCCAATGCAGAAATGGCCATTTCCGCTCCTTTTGCAAAGACAAGAACGGAAAGATTGTCTCCACGTGAAACAGTATCGAGATCCAGCGTTATAACACCTGTGATACGGTCGTAAATTTGAGGGATCATGAAGACCATTACAATAACAATTGGCATTCCGAAAAGAAGGGGAAGAATACTTCTACGAACGAAAAGGCGGCACAGGAAGGCCAAGCCATAAATAGCAACACCAGTTGCTGATGCGGCAAGGAAAAAAACCGAGATGAATAGCAGGACATGCGATATCTTTCCCCCAACATATTTGGAAAAAATACTCGGATAGGCGACGGACAAAAAGATCAGGGGGGCGAGGATCATCCCCACGTGAGACGATTCTCCGGCAAAACCGAAGGTTCTGGGGAGCCCGGGGATATAAGCGCCTTGGGCAATCTGGCCTGTCACTAACACCAGAACCGTCCCGCAGATCTGAATAGCCAGATGAAGCCGAAAGAACCATCGACAAAACAGAAACAGCTGTTGGTGCCCATGGTCTTTTGAAATATCCCATAGCCGAGCCGTACAGACCATCAGCGTAATGAACAAAAATAAACCAGAATACATTCTAAGTGGCGATGATGGTATTGAGTAAAACACACTCTGTATTAAATTGAATACAAGCAAAAAAATAGAAATATTTATTAAAAAGAAAACATTTTTCCTTTTCATTCCGACAAGAAAGAAGAGAGCGACAATGAGCGGAAGATGAATCGCAAGGACCGATGAACCGGGTAGAGGGACCGCAATATCATAAAGATAAATTGTCGCCGCCAGCAGGAAGCCAGCCAGCATCCGCTGGAGATAGGTTGTTTTCAAACCATAAGGGATGGTAATGCGCGGCACGGCCATATCTCACGCCAAAAGCAAATTTCGGGCAATCAGGGCAGCCCTGCGTTTGCGTGTTAAGGTCAGGGGTCTTTGTACATCAAGTTGATCACAGATGTAAGAACCGGCACCGTCTCCTGATGCCTGCCTGGCACAGACCATGCCAGAGATCACCTTGGCCTTTCGCACTCCCCCCGCTCTTGTAAAAAGAGAAGGGGGGCTGTTTCCCACCCGAGAAAAAGCTTCAGAAGGCTGCCTTTTTCCGGGCCACAACATTCCACCAGCCCTGCCGTTCAGGCACTGGTCTGACAAATCTGGCTGATGACGTGATCCAGCACATCCAGCGGGAAATCGGCAAACAGAGACCGATCGGCGAAATCGCCGCTGGTATCGCCTTGCCGCAGATGGGGACTTTCCGCTGGTTCCCCACGCTGGAAGTCATCACAATCGGTTGAAAACCAGCTGACTATCCTTCCAGCAGGTTAACTGGGTTGGGTTCATTCATCAACAGGTCAATAACCCCCATATAGGGCTCAAAACCCGGGTAGGCTTGTTGATAGGCAGGATGCTGGTAGTCCTGATAGACAACCGCAATTCCAGCCTCGGCGAACGAGGCTTCGTTCAGATATCCCCGCCCTTGCGAGCCAGACAGATAGGTTGTCGCTCCGACCGCGCGGCACAGATTCAGGATCAGGTCACTTTTGGCCCCGTCAACCGGCGGCATGTCAGACGTTTTGCGGATCGGGGTGGTGATCCCAAGGGCCTGATTAAAAACATCCATCATGTCCCAACACAGATCGCTCAGGCGCTGATAGGGGGTGTGATAGAACGGTTCGAGCCGTGGCAGCCAGTCGGCAGCACACGGCGCCTTGCGATAATTCTGACTGATCGCGGCCCAGTGCTTGGCCTGCCACGGCAACACCGGGTTGATGTCTACCTCGGCAATGGTCTGCTCATAGTGCTTGCCCTTGGTCTGGACTGGCACTGTCTGCCAGATCCAGCCATCCTTGGTGCGGATCTTGTTGCGGTTCTGGAAACTGCCCTTCTGGAACTGGACGGTATCAAGATACAAAAACAGGTCCGACTTGAGAATTTTGTCGAAATACCCCAGCCAGGGCAGGTAAGCAGGCTGATGAATGGAAACGATCATCAGACACCTGCAGGCTCAAGGTCGTCAGCACAAATGCCCTCGGCGGCGGCTTTGGCCGTGCGCAGGCGGTGGCCCTGCACGGAGTCCCAGTCCCCGACATACAGGCCCTGTTCCGCACGCTTGAAGGTCACTGCCTGCTCGTCCAGCACGGTTCCGGCGGGCAGGTCATGGCGGGCGATGATGCGGCGGCGCATGATGGTCCGGCTGCGTTCTTCGGCGGCATTGGGGATGATCAACCCGCTGCCCTGTGCGGCCTCGGCAAAGCGGATATGGGCCACCATTTCCGTCAGTTCAGCCGGGTCCATCGAGAACCAGTGATCCGGGCCGGGCAGGTCATGACTGAGGGTGATGTGCTTTTCAATGATCCGCGCCCCCAAAGCCACCGCCAGCGCCGGGGCCACCGTCGAGCGGCTGTGATCGGAAAATCCCCACACCACCTCGGGATGGCGTGCCCGCAACGCCGGGATTTGCGCCAGATTCAGGTGCTCAGGGTCTGACGGATAGAGGGAAACGCAGTGCAGAACCCCCAGACTGGAACAACGGGGCTTCAGGTCATTGACCACCTTGTCCACTTCGTCCGCATCGGCCATCCCCTTGGAGATGATCAGCGGCAGACCAGTGTCGGCAAAGGTGCGCAGATTGGGCAAATGGTCGAAATCATCCGATCCGACCTTGATCGCCAGCAACCCCAGGTCCTGCATCATTTCCAGATTCACCGGGTCCTGCACGGTGGTCAGGAACATGATCTGCTGCTGGTCGCAATAGGCCATCAACTCCACCCATTCCTCACGGGTGAACTCCAGCCGGCGGAACATCTCGTATTCGCTTTCCGTGACCTGCTGGCCCTGACTGAAATAGGTGAAGGTCTTGGTGCGGTCGGCACAGAACTCGGCGGCGGTGAAGGTCTGGAACTTGACGCAGTCAGCGCCCGCCGCTTTGGCCACATCCACCAGCTGCTTCGCCAGCCCCAGGTCGCCATTGTGGTTGGCTCCGGCCTCTGCCATCACGAAAACCGGGTGTCCGTCCCCGATCAGGCGCGAACCAATCTTCATCTGTGCGACCATGGGTGTCCTCGTTTTTATACTGTGGATGCGATCAACGATGCGGTCCGTTTACCACTGACCGGGATTCAACAGCGCCTCGGGAACCCGGGGCACCATCGCATCAACGGCCTTGCGCTGGTCAACGGTTAACGGAGGCCGGGCCAGCAGAGCCAGATTATCGCCGAGCTGGGCACTGGTTTCCATGCCCAGAACCACCCCGGCAACCTGCGGATAGCCAAGCACATACGCAAGGCACAGATCAGCCAGCGACGCCCGCCCCAATTCGTCTTTGGCCCGCAGCAAGGCCGCCTGAACCGCCGGACCGCAGCCGTTGGCAACAGCAGGCCATAACACGCGATCCCCTCCCAACAGCAAGCCCTGCAAAAAGACCGAGCGCACATGCAGGGTGATGTCTGGTCGAGAGGCCAGACGATCCAGCGCCCCCCCGTCCCGCCAGCGATAATCCAGCAGGTTAAAGGGGATTTGCAGATGGCCGATATCGGGGCAGGCAGCGGCCAGATCGGCCTCTTCGGCGGCCTGAGCCGACAGCCCCAAGGTTCCAATCAGACCCTGTTCCCGCATTTCCAGCAACGCCTGCCAGAATCCGTTCGGACGGCGCAGGGGCCAGGCTTCACGGATCAGCACCACCGGCAGCGTCTCGACGCCCAGCACCTGACAGGATGCCCGGACGCCGTCCCGGGCCAGGTCCGCCAAAGCCGCATCGCTCAGGGCGGCGGCCTCCTCTGGTTCAGGCGTGTTGACCTTGGTGATCACCGTTGCCTGCTGCGCAAGATCCCCCGGAGCCGCCTGCAAGGCATCGTGCAGAACCTCTTCGGAATCGCCATAGCAGCGGGCGGTATCCAGCACCCGCACCCCAGCAGCCAGAGCGGTATGGACCAGAGCAATCGCCTCGGACCGGTCAGGCTTGCCGTTCTGGTTGGCGATGCCATAGGACAGCCCCAGCTGAGCGGTTCCCAGAATCAGACGGTCGGCAGAAACAGACATCAGCACAGGTGCTCCATCAGGGATTGGGCCAGATTTTGGCCTCCGGGGGCCGGGAACAAGGCCCTGCCACGGGCGATGCGCTCGTCTCGCCACTCCCGGTCATGCAACAGGCGGTGCAGGATGGCACGCGGCCCGGCTGCCGGGCGGTCGCCAGTGGCCGGGGCCGGACCGGCCAGAGGAACCACACCGCCCAGTCGTTCCAGTGCCGCAACAAAAGGCACCTGATGCTCTTCCACCGCAATGGCGGCCACGGCAATCCCGGCGGCCTGCAACTCATAGCAACTGGTTCCCCCGGCGGACAGGGCCAGAAAAGACCGCTCGGCCATCGGGATCAGTGACGGCGGGGCATGGATGATTTCACTCCGGGGCAAAAAACGGGTCAGCGCTGCACAGGCCGCCGTCCGGTCCGGGTGAGCCGGGCCGATCACCGCCAACACTGGAAAACGGCTCAATTCATCGGCCAGCGTGCGAGCGATCCACGCCGTATCGTTGGCCGGGTCTTCGCCGCCCAGCGTGATCAGGATGGCTGGGCGGTCCGGTCTGTCGGCAGCGGCAAAATAGCCCGGATGGATCGAGTTGTACTGTCCGCCCGCCAGCACCAGACGGCCTGCCCGCAGCGGGTAATCGGTTGCCGAAGTCCACGGCTGGGCGTTGATGATCACCGCCGCTGGAAAATCGCGGTATGGTGCGTCATCGTAACAGATCAGGCGACTGGCCTCGGCCAATGGGGACAGCAGGGCAGGGTCGACATACTTGCCATCGAGCACCACCCACGGCGGACCACCGGCCCTGTTCTGCTGGCACCAGAGCACAAGGTCGTCACTGTCCTGACCAGCCTGCCGCGTGCTCCCCTGCACGGAAAACCCGGCATCACGAACCCGCTGCACAATGGCGTCAGGCGCCTGCATGCGAAACTGTGCGACCGGGCCACCGACAGCCCGCAGGGCTTCCGCCAGCGCAAGGCAGCGCATCAGGTGCCCCAGCCCATGATCCCCGCCAGCATCACAGCGGACAAGAAGCGATGGCCAGGCCTTCACAGGTTCAGGCCCCGGATCAGGGCGAAGCCTTCGGCATAGGTCATACCCGCCTGTGCCCCACGGAAATGCCCCAGAGCCCGCAAAACCTCGGGAGAGCGCGGATGCGGGGGCGGATGCATCTCGTCTTCATAGGCGGCCATCGCCGCGACCTTCAGCTCCATGGTCTGCGAAATATCGGTGAACACCGTCGGCGCAAAGGGCTTCAGCGGGTTCCATTCGGTGCTCGACAAGACTTCAAAGGCAAAAATTGCGCGCAGGCTCTGTCCCGGCAACGGGCGAACCGCTGGCAGCATCGCCCGGTGCGTGACCCCATGATCAACATTCGGATCATCTGCCGAATGGGTAAACAGGCGGGTCGGGCGGAAATCGCGGATATGGGCTTCAATCTGTTTGGTCAGGTCCAGCAACGGAACCTGATCCAGTCGGCAACAGGGGCGCTTGGCCAGGAAAACCTGATCGGCATCGACGCCAAGCAATGCCAGCGCCTTCAGGGCATTGGCATTGCGACGCGCAGATTTTTCCACCACTTCGGGCAGGGAAAACTGCTCCGGCTGATAGCGGGCCGTCACCCCTTCGGCCAAAAAGACCACCCGAACAGGCCACCCAAGGGCGCGGTACCTGGCCAATGTTCCCCCGCATCCCAGAACCTCGTCATCCGGGTGGGCTGCAACAACCAGAATCCGCTCATCAACAGACATCAGACGTTTTCCACTTCCTGCCATTCGGCAACCAGCTCGTCGAGGGTGCTGGCAATGGATGGCAAAGGAACGCCCAGGGCAGTCGCCGTTGCAGAAACATCCATCCGCATGTCCAGTGGGCGCGGCGCTTTCAGGGCAACATCACTCAGACGGCCAAGATGGGCCGTTTCCGTTGGCAAGTGCAGGCGCTGCGCCAGTTGCAGCAGGAACTCGGCTTTCGACAGCCCGCCCCCACTGGACCCCACATTGAACACACCACAGAGTCCCGAGGTCACAAATTTCCGGGCCAGCACCGGCACCAGCGATCCATGGCACGGATTGAACAGGACATCCTGAAACAGGGTGATGGATTTACCGACTTCCAGACTGTTGACCAGCCAGCTGACCAGCCCCGGGCGACTCGGCGTCCCCCTACCGACGTAATTCAGGCGAAGTACCGTTGTAATGGCATGCTGACGGGCAATATCCTCGCTCCACAGCTTGGTCCAGCCGTACAGGTTGACCGGCCCCACGTCGCCCCCTTGTCCCCCACCATCGCGGTAAACCTGATCGGTAGAGACATGGATCAGGTGACAGGACGGAGCATGCCGGGCCAGCGCATCGACCAGCGACCGGGTTGCTGCCACATTGTCACGAAAGGCCGCCGCGCGATCGTCCTCGCAGGTATCCACATTGGCCAGCGCCGCGCAGTGGATCACCACCGCCGGTTTCCAGTGCGCAATCAGGGCATCGGTTTGCGCAGCATTGGCCAGGTCAACGGCCTCGAACGGCGCAAGACAGTCCCCATCCTCATGGTGCCAGACGTCCACCTTCGAGCCCGGACGAACCAGAGGGACAATGTGCCGCCCCGCCAGACCATCTGTGGCCCATGCCAAGCGGAAATAATGCCCCAGAGCTCCGCCCGCTCCGGTGATCAGAACCGGGCCAGGAGCTTCAGTATGCAGCATGACCGGCTCCACAGCTCTCCGTCTCGAGCAAACCTGCGTCCCGCAGCATCTCGGCCAGCCCGTTGGCGTCCAGGACGTCCGGGTTGTTGTTACTGGCATAATGGAAATTATCACCAACCGGCGTGGCATTGGCCGCCACGCCGCCACGCTTCCAGAACGCCAGCGACGGCTCGATGATATAGCGGTCGGCCAGCTCCAGCGTATTGCGGGCGTCGTCTTCGGTGATCATCACTTCGTGCAGCTTTTCGCCCGGACGGATGCCGACGATACGGCGCGGCAGATCGGGGGCCAGTGCTGCCGCCAGATCGACCATGTGCATGCTGGGGATCTTGGGGATGAAAATCTCGCCGCCGTCCATCTGCTGCAGGCTGGACACCACAAAGGCCACCCCCTGTTGCAGGGTGATCCAGAACCGGGTCATCCGCTCGTCGGTGATCGGCAGGTCTTTGGCGCCATCGCGGATCATCTGCTGGAACAGCGGCACCACGCTGCCACGCGAACCGATCACGTTGCCATAGCGCACCACGCAAAAGCGCGGGCCGTCGCCACCGGCCATGTTGTTGCCGGCAACGAAAATCTTGTCCGAGGCCAGCTTGCTGGCGCCATACAGGTTCAGCGGGCTGGCGGCCTTGTCGGTGGACAGCGCCACCACCTTTTGCACATTGGTGCGCAGGCAGGCGGTGACCACGTTTTCCGCCCCGATGACGTTGGTGCGGATGCATTCAAACGGGTTGTATTCGGCAATCGGCACATGCTTCAGCGCGGCGGCGTGAACCACGATGTCAATGTCGCGGAAGGCCATCACCAGACGGTCAAGGTCGCGCACATCACCGATGAAAAAGCGCAGGCGGCCATAGCCGGGATGGGTCTGGAACTCGCGGTCCATCTCGTACTGCTTCAGTTCATCGCGCGAGAACACCACCACCCGGCGCGGCGTGCAGTTGTCCAGCAGGGCACGAATGAATTTCCGCCCGAACGAGCCGGTGCCGCCAGTAACCAGAACCGATTTGCCTTCCAGAACCGACCAATCGGTACCCATTCCCGTGAATCTGCCGACACTCATACGTCTCTGCCTTTCCTAATCGGGGCTCTTTTTAACCCCTGTCTTGTCTGTTTGCACCAGAAGCGGAAAACGCAACACGGCCGCTCTGGCTATAAAGCGTTTCGGGTAAAAGACCCCTACTCTATGGCAGATACACATAATGACGCAACAGAAAATTACCATAAATATTTCTGATTAAACAAAAATGAAACAAATTGAATAAGATAATCATCCTCAACACAGGAGATAATCGTCAGGAATATATGGCATCCCAATCCCAAAGGAATGCCTTTCACGTCATCTTTTTTCCTGACGTATAATGAAATTATACTCAGAGATACTCCCAGGTCAGGAAAACCTTGTGTCAGATCACAGTACACGACAGTAACGCGGCGTCCTCTGACACTGCTCGGCAAGCCTACTTCATGCTGTCCTGCCACCCATCGGTACTGGCATCCCCCGGACCGGTCACCGCATAAAGTTCAATCGGCAGCGCAACGCGAGCCCCACCGTCACGCGTCAGCGGACGGAACGAGAATGTTCCCCGGTTTTTGGTGTTTTCCGTCGAGAACAAACCGAACGGAATGGTGACATAAAAACCCTTGTCAAAGGAGCCTTCACCAAAGGTTTCTGCCGAGATGTCCGTCTTGGTTGCCCAGGCCCCAAGGGTGATCCCATTATCAAAGCGGCGTCCGATCGCCAGGGTTGCCCCGACGTCTTTGGCCAGATACCGGCCAAGACTAAGGGCTGCTGTCATGTTGTCGAACGGCAACTGATGGTACCAGGTGAGATGCCCGGTGGTGACGTCATAATCTTTCAGGCCAAAACCGCCATTAAAGTCACGCTGCCAGACATGGTTGACATCCAGACCAACAGCCCAGCGTTTTCCGACCGGGCGATACAGCACTTCACCATCAACACCGGCATACATCAGTTCAAAGATCCCGACCGATCCCCGACCATACCAGTCGGGCGCCAGCTGGGTGATGTAATCGGCATGCAGGGAATCCAGCCAGACATCGCTGGAGATCAGATAGCTGCGCAGGTCGGTCCGCACACGCGGCAAATTACTGGGGGCATCATAGGTAAAGTCGGCATAATTGTTATAGATGTTCCCCCCCACCGAGCCGGAAACCGACAGATTGTGGGTCAAATGCACGTCGGCTGTCGCATTGGCATACAGCTGGTACATGTAGAAATTGTTTGGCCCACCGATATTTTGCCGCAGATTCGGACTCAGCCCCCACGACACCGCCGGATAAATATCCTTGTTGTCATTCCAGGCCAGATCCTGAGGAACCTCGGGGGATGGCGTCTCGCTGTTGAGCCACAGCTCATCAATACTTTTCTGCGAGGTTGCCGCCGCGATGACATCATCACGCTGAAACACCACACGGCCAACCGGAATACCGGCATTTTCTTCGATCAGGTCAAACTCACTGACCGAGGGGGGCGTCGTAAGGGCAACCGCCCGGGCAACACGCCCAAAAGCACTCGGCAGCTTGCTGAATTTCCCCTGACTGTAAACCACCGTGATCCGGTTGCCCTTGATCGCCACCCGCCGACCGGTAAAGCCGTAATAGTCCAGCGCCTTGAACAGGCGCCCGGCCACATCGGTATCAGCAGCAGACGGCTCGGGGACCGGGGCAGTCCCTCCCAGCGAAGCCTGTTGCTGCAGCAAGCGGTTGGCATCCATCGTGCTGAGCGTCGAGCCATCGCTGGCCCGGAAAACAACCTTTTCAATGCCGCTGACCGTCGGCATCTGGGCCACTGTCAAACCGACAGCCGCCAGGTCTTCGGCTCTGGTCGAAGAGGTTTTGTCCAGGTGAATGGTCATCACCGGCGATGACAGGTCAACGGACTGCGCCACCACCCCATGCTGTTGCATGGTGTCAAACAGCGTATCCACTGATGCGCCCACCACACTGGTATTCAGCATGTCCTGATTCGGCAACGTCGGAGGGGCCGCTTTCTGGGCACCGGTCACCGGCAGGGGTGCCTTTTCATCCAGCTTGGGCACTCCCATGTCTTCATTGAAATTACTGACCATCGCCCCACGGAACATGACGGTATTGCCGCGTTCGTATCCCAGGGACAGGTCCAGCCAGGGCAGCACGCGATAGCCGATCGCTGCATTGATCGGGCTGGTCACTTTCAGGGCCTTGCCCTGAAACTCATTTTGATAGTTGTTGCTGTCGTATTCGACTTTCAGGCGCAGGCCATCGACGGGGGTTTGCCATTCAACCCCTCCAAACAGGCCAATGTTTTCACCCTGAAAGAACGATGTGGACAGCGTGCCGGTTGAAACGTTGCCCGCCGCCGTACCATCAGGACGGACCTTCATTCGATCACTGATCACACCAAAGGGATTGGGCAGGTGTCCACGGGACCCCATGTTCCCCCAGCTGATCCCGCCGGTGAAATCAAAGCCGTAATAGCGGCGGCTGGCAGCCAGGTATTCACTGGAGAAAACCCCGGTCCCGCCAACGTCGCGGAACCCAAGCGAGACTTCGGGGGTTGATGGCCCCTCCTGTAACAACCGGATTTTCACATCAACGGATTTGTCCTTGTAGGATTGTGTATCAACAATCCCGTAGGAGGCATAACTGATGTCGGTATAGCGGAATGTTCCCTGCAGCCAGGGGAGAATCTGCGACGTCAGGAAAAAGCGCGTATAGGGACTGCTGGTCGAAAAACCGAGCGAGAAATCACCATCCCGCCCCATCCGCCCGTTAGGCATCTGGAGCAAGCCGGTCGTTCCGTAGTCGTTCAGGGAGGGGGAGAAGGCACCCCGTCCAACGTCTTCAGCCCGGGCGTACCCTCCCTGCAGTGAGGCAAGAAGGGCACTGACCGCGCATGACAGGAAAAGGGTTGCCCTGAGACGGACCATGCTTGCTATCCGGATCGCCGTGCGGTCTCCGTTAATCGTTGATCGAGGCCAGCGCCGCTGCCGAAATGGCCATGTTGCTGAAGATACCCAAAGCATCGCGGGTAAAGCTCCAGAACAGGGCCGGATTCAGGTCTCGCGGCACAACGATGGTGCTGCCCGGGGGCAGAAAGGTTTCCCGATAATTCCACGAGCTGGTGGACAGCGGTTGCGCCGACCCATTAGGCAGAATGATGAACGCGTGCGATTCATCGGCAGAATCCCGCAGGCCTCCGGCCCGCTGGATGTATTCCTCGGCCGCCAGCCCGGACTCAAAGCGCTGGGCCCCGGGGTGCATCACTTCACCACTGATCATGACGTGGCTCGGGCGTTTGGGGACATACAGGGCATCGCCAGCCTGCAGGACCACATCGGATTCCGGGTTGCTCTGCAGCGCGGCCGGATCAGCATCAATGACCATGCGTCCCGCCGCCTTGGCCGACCGCAACGACCGCACCAGCTGTTGCAGGGCCATCATGGATGTCTGGCCATCGTTGCTCTTTTCCGAGAACGCCGCCTGCTGTTGCAGCATGGTCGGAATGGCCATCTCGATTTCATGGGCCAGCGCCTCATAACTGCTTTGTTCTTCAGCCTTGATGCTGTCGCGCCGGAACACCGCCCCCAACACATAGGCTTCATCGGTCAGGCCACCGGCCCGGGACAACAGCTGCGACAACCGTTCGCCCCGCAACAGGGCATAACGACCCGGATGGCGGACTTCACCACCCAGCGTCACCAGGCCACCATCAATATTGGTAAAGCGCTCGGCCACGACCACCGATGCCGATGGACCGATCAGGAAATCACTCTGCGCCAGAGCCAGGGGGATCTTCTGCCGCATGGCAACGGCATCGCGCAACTGGGTAACTTCCACGCCATCCGGGTCTGCCTTTCCGGTCGCACCACCAGCAGCAGCCAGAATGTCAGCCAGGAATCCCTCATCGCTGACCGGGTAACGCCCCGGGCGATAGATTGCGCCACTGACCGACATGGCATGATGGAGCACAAAGGACAATAGCGCCGGGTATTTGTCATAAATATCCGGACAGGGTTGCACGTTTCTGGGAGGAGACGCCTCCTGAGGCCCCAGATCAATCGTCAAGGTGCCCTTCTCGGCAATCTCATTGGCAAGGAACCGCAAACCCTCACAGGTTTTCAGGGCTTTACGCACTCGCCTGTCATCCAGTGATGCCGTCGGATCCTGTTGCAGCGACGGGCCGTCTTGCTGACCAGACGCTGCCTGAGCATTACCATTGGCCCGACCGGTCTGCGTCTGAGCCTGCCCCAGCTCCTTTTCCTTGTTACGCTCGTTTGCCCAATCAGACGCACTAAAGCCATAAGCCGGGTCAGAACCGGCCAGAACCTGGCTCACGTCATAGGAATTCAGATAGCGAATTTCGTTTTGCGACAGAATGATGACCTGGTCCTGATCCTGCAGGGGGAAATCTTCCCCTCCCCGCTGCAGATGGGCTCCATCAACACCCTTGTACTCGGTGGCCATGGTGGCCGCGTTCTGGCGCTTGACCACCACGAACGGCAAATAGGGTTCATTCCGCAACAGGCTGCGATCAGCCAGCAAAGCCCGCAGGCTGGGCGATGCAGACAGCGAGATCCACCCCTGACTGGTGACATGCCCGCTCAGATAGATGGCTCCCCGGGTGCCGCCAGAGCGGGTGATGACGCCCAGCATGTCACCACGCTTCAGGGTCCCTTTGGCCGACGTCGTTTCACTGACACCGCCACGCCCATCAGGGCCGAGGCTGATGCGGACAAACCGCTGACCATCCGCCGACAGCGCGCCACCGGCAAACCGCAGAGCCTCTTGAACCGGCAGCGAGCCGCCCTTTATTTCATAAATCCCCGGACGGCTGACAGCAGCGAAGACGGCGACAGTCGGGCCAACGGGGGGGACCACGATACGGTCACCTTCGCGCAGAGCCATGTCTTCCGGTTTCCCGATCCCCAGCAGGACCGGATACAGGTCAAGGGTATGGGTCTGGCCATCCCGGATCAACTGCACGGCGCGCAGTGTGCCGGTCTTGTTGATCCCTTTGGCCGCCGCCAGGGCATCAATCACCGAAGACAGGCTGCTGACCGTCACCATACCGGGGTTGCTGACTTCACCGCCAACCAGAATGGATAGCTGACGCACCGAGCCCAGAGTGACAAAAACCTGCGTTTCCAGCAGGGAGGAGGCCACTTGAGCTTCCAGATCGCTGCGGAAATCAGCAAAGGACCGACCAGCGGCGACGACCGGTGGCAGGTTCGGCAAAATCACCTGTCCATCACGACCGACGTACAACTGGCGGGTAGAGTTGGTTTGACCGCGCAGGGTAATCGACAGCTGGTCGCCAATCCCGAGAATATAGCTGTCACTGACCCCTCCCAACAGGCGTGGAGCCGGGGCTCCCGCTGGAACCTGCAGGACGTCATAACCGATCTGCTTCAGGTTAAACGACCACTTGCCGCTTTTCTGCAGCTGTTTCAGGCTCTGTTCCTGCTCCATGTCACTTGGCAGGCGGACAGACGGTGTCTGGTCAAACTCCTGGAACCGCTTGCGATAGGCAAGTTCAATCGGGCTGGCCGGGCTGAACAGGTCCTGCTGCGGGGTCAGGGTTGTACCGCGTCCACCTGTCTGGTCCTGGACGGGATTCTGGCCGCTACCGCCATCATCCTCGTTCGCATCACCTTGCTGCAGGCGCTGCTGAAACTGGAGAAGCAGGTCATCGGGTCTCTGCTGTGCGAAAGCGGTACCTGAAACACCACACAGAAGAGCAAGGGCAAGCGCGGCAAATGTTTTCAGTCTGACCATCACCGTTTTCCAGTCCCTTTTGTCCAAAGACCCGCCATCGAATTGCAGAATTCGCTCCAAGGTATCTGCCAGCCCAGCCCGGACAGGTAAAGAAAAATCGCATGGCAGCAGCAAATCAGCGACCAGAACAGCGATAACTCTGTCCCTTCAAACGAGCCATGCGTTGCATGATCAGACACAGATATTCCTGTTGCCGCTGCTCGTCACCGGAATGATAGTGTGCGACAGCCTTGGTCCAGGATTTGTATTGTTGGTAGTTATCGAGCAGGATTTTAGAGGCATAAACCATATTTATCCAGGGATCGAGCGCCATATCAGGCCGGATGCTGAAGTATTTCGAGTGATATTTCATCGAAATCTGGCCACACCCGATATCAACATTGTCAGCCCGCCGCAGGTTAAGCCTCAATTTTTGTTTGGCATCGATTTCATCAACGGGATAAATGGCCTGACCATCGGCATTCAGCGCCCATTGCTGGTCACCGCTCTCCTGCATGACGATCGATTGCAACATCAGATCGGGAACCCCAAAGGCCTGTTCCGCCCGACGGGCACTGTCAAGACACGGGCCAGCAAGGGCAGCGCGTGCAACGCTTCCCATGATCAGGAGCAGGCAAAGGAAGGCAAGACGGTTCACAGGGCAGCCTCTAGAGCAAATCCAGAGCAGATGGGTCCATCTGCGACAACGTATTTGCTTAAAATACAAGACACTAGAGTATTTGACGTGCTCCAGAGAGAACGGAAAATGCTCTAGGGCCATCAGTAGAAAGTGGCGGTGGCTCTGGTCCGTGGCCGGAAGCCATCCAGCGCCACTATGCCCGTAACCCGGTTTGCTGCGCAAGCCAGCTTACGGACTGCCGTCCGCACCTGCCCGGAGCCTCAGGCCCCGAACGTTCACTTGGGGACTAAAGCATTTTCAAGTTGACCGTCTCCAGTCAACTTGAAAATGCGGCACGAAAAACGGAGCGCGTTTTCGCTCGGTGTGAAAACGCTCTAAACACCTAACCGACATGAATGTCGCTCTGACTGACCGTTGACAGGTCAGCCTGTTGCAGGGTGGCAATCTGATAGCTGTTGCTGGTGGTTGCCGCCGAGCTGTCGGTGGTGAACCACAGCTCTACCCCACCCTCTCCGCTGTCCGAGCCAACAACAATCACACCACTGCCCGTTCCAAACGACACCGCCGCATCGCTGAGGCTGCTCCCCTGTTCCAGATAGGCAAAGGCTTCACCGAGGTTAAAGGTCTCGCCATCCAGCACCAGCGAGTCCACACCGTGGGTAAAATCGCTGATGACATCCGTCCCCAGCGACGCAATACGGGCCGCCGTCGTGTCGCCCACCCCGGCGGTAAACAGGAAGGTGTCAGGACCATTGCCCCCGGTCAGCAGGTCATTGCCCAGCCCGCCAATCAGGGTATCGCTGCCATTCCCCCCCAGCAAGGTGTCAGCGCCTCCCAGCCCCCACAGGATGTCATTGCCGTTGCCGCCATCCAGCACATTGGCCGCCGAGGTTCCGACCAGGAAATCATGCCCGTTGGTCGCCACATTCAGCGAGGTGACATAGCTGACGGTCACGCTTGCCCCCGGAGCCAGCGTCCCGCCGTCGATCACCATATTGATGCCAATGTCATCGCTGCTCCCGTTCGGATCGCTCGGTGAGCCATAAACATTGTCGGCATAGGGATTGGTATTTTCAAACCCGTTTGCCGACGCCCGGGCGCTGCTGCTGTCACTGAAATACAGCACATGGTCACCGCTGACCGGACCACTGGCCTGAACGGCGGCAACACCGGACTCCGACGGATTGGCCAGAACATCGTTCACCGACAGATAGGTCCGATGGAGGTCGAAATCCATGTCGGGATCAGCGTTCCGCATGTAGCGGATCGAGCTCATCGTGCTTTCGGTCAGATTGGTCAGGGTCACCGTTGTCGTATAATAGGTGGCATCGCTGCCCAGAGTGATAACCTGACTGATCGACAGGGCACCGTCGCTGCTGGTCGCCGTGGTGGTTGCCACCAGATCGGTGCCATCAATTTCAGCCGAGGTGCTGCCGTTCACTGCGGCAGAGGATGCGTAGTGCGCCGACAGAACCGTTGTGCCGCTGGTGGTGACATAGCCGATGGAATAGCCTTCGACCGGCGTTCCCGGCAGGAAATAATCCCCGGTTGCCGATGCATCACCCTGATCAAAACCATCAGTGTCGACAGCCATACTCAGGCCTCCACTGGCGGTTTCCCAGCCGGTTTCACTGACCACGCCACTGCCAACCCCCAGATAGCCGTCCGAGCCAATCCCCAGATGGATATAGGTTCCGGCCAGCACGGAACTGCCTTCGACATTCAGGACTTCACCAACGGCGGGAATGATCTGTTCGACCGTAAGTTCCTGCCCGACCAGAATCAGCGTGCCATCCTGCACATAGCTGTCGTAGGTAACACCATCAACGGTGATGATATCGCCACTCAACCATTCACCGGACAGGGCCAGAACATCACTGCTGCCACCATCAACAATGAACCAGTCACTACCGCCAATCAGTGACGAGACATCATCCGCCGTAACGGTCAGGGTTGTTTCGTGGTTCCCGAGATCAATGATCTCGATGGTGCTGACCACCCCGACCAGACTGCCCAACGCCACCGAACTGCCTGCATTCAACAGCAAACGGTCCGAGCCATCGCCACCATCAAGGCTCACTTCACTGCCAGTGTAGGTCAGGGTATCGTTACCGCTGCCCCCTGACAGAACATCAGCACCACCATTGCCGATCAGGGTGTCGGAGCCGTCCCCTCCAAGCAGGGTGTCTGCACCGCTGCTGCCAGTCAGGCTGTCGTTGCCGCTGCCGCCAATTACCTTTTCAATCGACGACAGGCTGTCGCTGCCACTTTCGCTGCTGCTGGCGGTACCATTTGCAAGGTTGACAGTCAGGGCCACTTTGGTGTTGCCGTAATCCACGGTGTCGGTGCCGTCACCGCCATTCAGCACATCATCGCCGGCCGAGGCGATAAAGGTGTCGTCACCCGCTCCGCCAAAAAAGGTTTCTGCGCCGCTGCCGCCAGTAAAGCTGTCGTTGCCGCTGCCGCCAATCACCACTTCAATCGACGACAGGCTGTCGCTGCCAGTGGCAGTACTGCTGGCCGTGCCGCTGGCAAGGTTGACTATCACCGCCGCACTCACCGCACTGAGGTCCAGCGTGTCGGTGCCGTCACCGCCGTTCAGCACGTCGTCACCTGCCGACGCAATAAAGGTGTCGTCACCCGCGCCGCCAAAGAACGTTTCCGCCCCGCTGCCACCGGTAAAGCTGTCGTTGCCGCTGCCGCCGATCACCACCTCAATCGACGACAGGCTGTCGCTGCCGGTGGCAGTGCTGCTGGCCGTGCTGGTGGCAAGGTTGACTGTCACCGCCGCACTCACTCCGCTGAAGTCCAGCGTGTCGGTGCCGTCACCGCCATTCAGCACGTCGTCACCTGCCGAAGCGATAAAGGTGTCGTCGCCCGCGCCGCCAAAGAACGTTTCCGCCCCGCTGCCACCGGTAAAGCTGTCGTTGCCGCTGCCGCCGATCACCACCTCAATTGATGACAGGCTGTCGCTGCCGGTGGCGGTGCTGCTGGCCGTGCCGCTGGCAAGGTTAACGGTGACCGCCGCACTCACCGCACTGAAGTCCAGCGTGTCGGTGCCGTCACCGCCATTCAGCACATCATCGCCTGCCGAGGCGATGAAAGTGTCGTTGCCCGCGCCGCCAAAGAACGTTTCCGCCCCGCTGCCACCGATAAAGCTGTCATTGCCGCTGCCGCCGATCACCACCTCAATTGATGACAGGCTGTCGCTGCCGGTGGCGGTGCTGCTGGCCGTCCCGCTGGCGAGATTGACTGTGACCGCCGCACTTACCCCGCCGAAGTCCAGCGTGTCGGTGCCGTCACCGCCATTCAGCACATCGTCGCCTGCCGAAGCGATAAAGGTGTCGTCGCCCGCACCGCCAAAGAACGTTTCCGCCCCGCTGCCACCGGTAAAGCTGTCATTGCCGCTGCCGCCGATCACCACTTCGATGGATGACAGGGTATCTGTTCCAACCTCGCTGCTGGTGGCACTGCCGGTGGCGAGATTGACCGTCAAGGCGGCGCTACTGCCACCATAATCAGCGGTATCAATGCCGCTGCCACCGTTCAGAAGATCATTCCCGCTCCCACCCAGCAGGGTGTCATTGCCGTTGCCGCCATACAGACGGTCATTGCCTGCACCGCCAGACAGCCAGTCGTTGCCGTCATTGCCCTGAATGTCATCGGCCCCGCTGGTGCCGGTCAGGCTGTCGTTACCACTGGTGCCTTCAATCGGCCCGCTGGTGGAAACCTCTTCTTCCCTGGCCTGGGCAATCAGGGAGGCAATCGAGGACGATGAGTAAGTATTGCTCAGAGTCTCCGCCGTCCCGTCGGCAACGGCAGCCGCAATATCAGCCTGAGCATCACGCTGGGCTACCCGGGCTGCTGCGCTCAGATCCTCCAGCAACGCTGTTGCACTGCCACCGGAAGAAATGATGGTTTCCATCGCCGCAGACAGCGAACTGATCGTCTGGGCCACCGCAGTCTGGGCCGCAGCAACCTTGCTGGCATCGATGGTTCCACTCAGACTGCTGTCGCTGGCGGCATCGCTGATGATGGAAGAGATCGCCGAGGCATCTTGCAGGAACGACCGGCCACTGGCCCCGTCCATCGCCGTCGCCAACGCGGTAAAGGCCGCCTCCAGAGCACTGCTTTCGCTGGCTCCGGCACCGACCAGCGTGGCGGTGATCATCGCCACCACGTTCTGCACCATCACCCCGGTGCTGAGGATCAGCGATGCCTGAGTGGCGCTGCTGCCGCTCAACTGGGTGACCGGGTCATAATTGGTCAGGTTGATGCTGGACAGATTCAGCCCCAAAGCACTGGCGACCAGACTTTGCGCCTGACTGGCCGACGAGGCAGCGCCGCTGCTGATCAGGTTCTGCATCAGGGTGGTCAGTGGCGTGACCGTGCTGGACCCGCTGGGAGCGGTCAAGGTGCCGATACTCAGGCCGGTCACCGTATCGACCCCACCAATCGAAACCACCTGTCCCCCAATACCCAGACTGTCGGTCAGGCTGTAGGAGCCATCGCTGGCGGTAACGGTATTGGGCTCGTTGCTGTCCAGAATGCCGTCACCGTCATAGTCGATGAACACAGTTGCCCCCGACACATGCGGGTCAATCACGCTGCCGTTGTAGCTGACGCTGCTCGAGTCTCCACCGGAAGACCCCGAACCGGTCGAGCCACCCGACGTGCCGCTGCCGCTGCTGGTGGAGCTGTTCAGAGAATTGTCGTTATTGTTGAAGACATTGCCGGTCGATGTGCCGGTCGAACCGCTCTGCCCGGTGCTGCTGCTGCCGGTCGAACTGCCGGATGAATCGCCAGCGGTCTGGGTATCATTGTCAGTGGTGGTGGAAAAGGCGCTGGTGGTGGTTTTGGTGACAATGGTGTCGGTCAGCACCACCTTGATCGGGGCGCTGCTGCTGTCCTGAGCATTCTGGTTGCTGTCGGCACCAGAGGAAGACGATGCCTGCTGAGAGCTGTCCTTCTCCGTTCCGGACGCATCGCTGCCCTTGTTTTCCCCCGGTGCCGGCGTGTTGTTTTGCGGCGCGTTGTTCTGTTCCGGGGCGGTATTGTTGATCGGCCCCAGCGATGACGAGAAATCCGACCGCAGGTTCTGGATCACCGAACCGTACTGGCCCACAAAGTCGTGGACGGTCATGGTGAAGCTTTGCAGGGTGCTCTGGCCGATGTTCAGGCCATTGAAGGCGGTGTTAAGGGTGCTGGTGCGACCGTCCATGGTGGTAATCTGGATTTCGCCCACCGTCCCGTTCGGGTCGGGGATCAGGATCACCCGGATCTGGCTGTCATTGTCCAGCGCCAGATCGCCCAACTGGATGGTGCCGGATGTCCCGCGAATGCCGATGGTGGCAACCGGCGTCTTGATCTGCATGCCATCAGGGGATGATTTGGCAATCTGCCCGGAGACGAATGAAAAGACCCCGGAGACCAGACTGACCGAACTGTGGCCTGTACCGTTCCCGGCATCATAGACCATCTCGTCAAGGACAATGCGGCCCTTGCTGCCCAGCGACAATTCCGTGCCATCGGCCATCACCAGACCAATGCTGGAGCCATCGGCAGTCTGCAAGACATCACCCTGATAGACCACATCCCCGGCCTGCAGCGTGACCACCGATCCGTCAACCCGGGTCACCGTCACCGTACCGTTCAGCTTGTCAGCAGTCCCGATCGGACTGGCGGCCTGTGCCAGTTGCTGGTTGCCCCCGGCATCGGCCACCTGTACCGGCGCATGCTCTCCAGCCAGGGCCATGACAGTCTTGCCCGCCAGTTCAAAGCCACCGGGAGCATGCAGGGTTGCAGGGGTATGACCATGGAAATAATTTTCCACCACCACCTGTTCACCGGCTGGGCCGTGGATCACCAGATCGTTCCCGACCCGGTCATAGGTGCCATACTGCAGCACCGAGGCCGACGGTACGGTCGGGGATGCCTGCATACCGTCGATAACCGGCCCGTTGACGCCCGCAAGGGCAGCCCCGTCCGGCAGGCGGGTCGCAGCGGTGGATGGGATCAGCGGTGCGGGTGCGGCAACCATGGGCGTAACTCGTCTTGGGAGGGCAGGAACACAATGGCACCAGAGGCTGATACCACCACTGGCCATACGAGAACGTATGGTTGAGTTTTTTTATAGGACGTATTTTCCATTGTGAAAAGACGCCACCGTTGCATGCCCCTACAAATTCCGCCCGGCAGGGTAGTATTCATGGCCAACCACAAAAAATAAATTCTGACTCCATAAAGCATTAAAGGCATAAACGCTGTTCGTTTATGCCTTTAACATCACAGTAAAAAATGTCTCACCAGAGATCAAATCCCTAGCGATTTGTCTTGCTGCGTCCACTCTGTTCTGCTGAAGCCAACGAGTCGACCTGCAACAGATCGCTTTCAAACTGTCCAAAAATCTGTCGCAAAGCATCGCGGGCCGCCTCGGCGGCGGCCTGAACGCTGCTGTCCCGGGCGTCCTGACGAACGTGGTACGTCTTGAGATGTATCAGGCGTAAGCCCTTGCGCTGGGTCAGGCCCAGCTCCAGCTCGACGTCCATCGCCGCAGATGTGGCGGTCCGCAGGTGGTCAAAATGGATCAGCCGCCCCTGAATTTCATAATCAACCATCACCCGCAATTCCGGCGTTACCACGGTCTGGAAAATACCGCTGTTGCGCAGGCTGCTGGTCAAGCTCATTTGCAGGGCCTGCGGCGGGGCTTCCGCCCAGAAGTGATAGCTGTATTGCTCCAGCGGGCTGTCTGTCGGAGACGGTCCGCTCTGCTGGCTGAACACGATCGCCCGCTGACTGAGCAAACCATCGGCGGCAAACGGACGGATTTCCACCGCTCCATCAAACCGCGCCTTTGCCGTCAGGGGCGAGGCCGGGGAGGCCACCTCCAGCCGGTAAAAGGCGTCCTTGGGAACCGGCTCCTGACTACAGCCACCGACCAGAACCGCCATGCCCACCGCCGCCAGCACGGCAAGCCCGGTGTTGTTCGCCATTATAGCCCGTTTCATCACCGCTTCTCCTCGTCACGCTGCGGCTTGCCGCCCAGCAACAGCCCCGGATTTTGCCGCACCGACCGGCTGAATTCAGCCATGTTGCGGGTGGTGGAGTCCATGTTGTAGGTGATGCTGTCGATGTTGCGCGAGATTGCATCCAGCGAATAGCGCATGTCCTTCACCGCCCCACGGATATCGCTGCGGTTCTCGCTGACCATCGTATCGAGCTGCTCAACCAGCTTTTGCACTTCGGTGCTCATCGTTCCCAGATTACCGGCGATCTGGCTTAGTTGCCCGGTCGCCTTGTCGGCGTTATCCATCACCCGCTGCAGGCTGGCAACGTTCTGGCTGCTGAGGACTTCCTCGTTCAGCTTGCCGGTCATGCTGGCAACGTTGGCGGTAATTTCCGGTGCCCGCTCGGCCAGAGCCTCGGACACCTTGCGCAGGTTGGCGGCAATCGCCGGAATGTCGCTGGTGGCCAGACTGTTGGCATTCCCCGCCATCTGGTTCAGCGTGTCGAGCAACGGCTTGATGCCGCCACGGGTCAGCTCGGTGACCTCGCCTGCCACGTCCGACATCACCGCAAAGATGTTGCCACCGCTCTTGCCCGGAATTTCACCGCCGGGGGTAATCATCTCGTCCTGTGTGCCGCCGGTAATGTTGATGGTCACCGCCGACAACAGCCCCGATGCCGCAATGCGGGCCAGACTGTCCCTGGGGATCGCCCAGCCTTCCTTCACCGACATCACCACCTTGAACCGGGTGCTGGCACCGCTGCGCTGCGGGACGATCTCTTCAATCTGACCAATCGGATAGCCTTCGTACAACACCTGCGTGCCGAACTTCAGGCCACCAACATTGCTATAGACAGTGTAATAGCTGTCCGTTGACCCGGCCCGGCCCACCATCGCCGCCAGAATGCCAACCAGCACCACCAGCATCACCAGCACAAAGCTGCCGACAACGGTGTAATTGATACGGCTGTCGGTCATATCCGGCCCCCATTGGCAAAAAGCGTCATGTCGAGAAATGTCATGGTGTTCAGGCTCCTTACAGCCGTCCGCCGGTCAGACGGCGCAAGTATTCTTCCGGGTCAAGGTCCACCGGTTTGACCCGGCGGTTCAGCAAATTCTGGATGCGTTCATTGGGGTGGGCGCGAATTTCCGGCACACTGCCAATCGCCAGAATTTCCCCCTGATCCAGCACACAGATGCGGTCGGCAATCTTGAACGCGCTGTCCAGCTCGTGGGTGACCACCACCACACTCATTGCCATCGCATCGCGCAAATCAAGGATCAGGTCATCAATCTGGGCGGCAACCACCGGGTCCAGCCCGGCAGACGGTTCGTCACAAAACAGGATGCGCGGGTCCATCACGATGGCGCGGGCCAAAGCCGCCCGCTTGATCATCCCGCCGGACAATTCGGCTGGCATCAGGGCATCAAAGCCAGCCAGATTGACCACTTCCATTTTCAGGCGGGCCATGATTTCCATCGTCATCCGGTCCAGCCGGGTGTGTTCGCGCAGTGGCAGCAGGATATTTTCCAGCACCGACAGCGACGAAAACAGCGCCCCGCCCTGAAAGGCAACGCCGATCTTTTGCCGCAGCAGGGTCAGTTCGATATCGGGGATGGTGTTGATGTCCTGCCCCAGAATGTGAACATTCCCCGAGGTTGGCCGCAGCAGCCCGAGCAAATGGTTGAGCAGGGTCGATTTCCCCGACCCCGATCCGCCCATGATCACCAGAATTTCCCCGGCGCGGACTTCGAGGGAAACGTTCTTCAGGATTTGGCGGCTGCCGTAATGGGTGACCAGGGATTCGACCGCAATGACGCTCTCTGTGCTCATGGAGGGTTCCTAACGGGTCAGCACAAAAGCGAACAGCATGTCGGTGATGACAATCGCCGCAATGCCGTGCACCACCGACCGGGTGGTCATCCGCCCGACGCCTTCGGCACCGCCGGTCACCATCGCCCCGTTGACCACCCCGACCATCACGATCAGCACGGCAAACAGCAGGGCCTTGCCCAATCCATGCAGCAGGTCGTTGGGATGCAGCGCGGCGAGGGTATCCTGCGCAAAGGCCGACAGGCTGATCCCCAGTTCGACCGAGGCATACAGCCCGGCCCCCAGCAGGGCAACCAGATCGGCCCACAGGGTCAGCAGCGGCAACATCACCACCGTCGCCACCAGCGCCGGGGCCACCAGATAGCGTACCGGATTGATCCCCATCACCGTCAGGGCATCGACTTCCTGACTGATTTTCATTGTCCCCAGCCGGGCGGCCAGCGCTGACCCCGAGCGGCCAGCGACCAGAATGCCGGTGATCAGCGGCGAGAATTCGCGGGTGACCGACAGCGCCACCCCCAGCGTCACCCGGCTTTCGGCGCCGAACATCCGCAAGGTATAAATCCCCTGAATCGCCAGCATTGCCCCGATGGTCAGGGCCAGCACCGAGACGATCGGCAAGGCCAGAACGCCGATTTCCATCGCCTGGGCCGCCATCGCCGACAGGCGCACCGGCTGGCGGCGCTGTCGTCCCAGCAGCAGCCAGAACAGCGACTGCCCCAGCAGGACCGAAGCAAAACCGAGTTCCGTAACACCGTGGACGGTGGCTTCCCCCAGGCGGGAAATCCAGCGCAGCGGTGCGGAATGGGCTGAAGACTGTGCGCTCATGCCGCGCCCCGTCTGGCCTGCGTCAGCGCCTGCGGAACCGTTTCGGCCAGCGCAAACACCCGATCCAGCCGGGCAAGCTGGAACACCCGCATCGCGCTGGCCGATACCCCGGCCAGAATGAAGGCGCTGCCCTGACGGCGGGCGGTCTGAAAGCCTTCGACCAGACTGGCAACGCCAGAGGAGTCGATATAGCGCACGGCGGTCAAATCAATCACCATCGGCTGCTTCAGGGCCAGCGTTTCAAGGATGGCGGCCCGCACCGACGGCGAGGTCTGCAAGTCAATTTCTCCGGCAAGGGCCACGATGGCCACACCGCTGTCATGCCGGATTTCAACGCTTGCCATGGTTCAGTCCTTCTTCGTCTCCTGCACCGCCACCCGCATCGAGGCGGCAGGACGCTGCTTGACCAAGCGTAAACAGTTTCCGTGCGGAACGCCAGCCCGAGGCCGGTCATCGTGTGGCACGGGAGGAGGTTCAAGCTCCCAGGCATCGGTCAGGGCGGTGATGAAATGCAATCCCAGTCCCCCCGGTCGCAAGGAGGCCCGCTCCCGCGGGGTCAGGATGGCGGGCGAAACGGTCGGAGCATCATCGTGCAGGCGCACCACCACCGCTCCGGCGGCGTCAGTCGTTGCCGCCTGCGGCAGAACCTCGACCCACACTGGCCGCTGAACGTCACCACCGCCATAGCCGTGACGGATGATGTTCTGCGCGGCCTCGTCCACCGCCAGCACCAGATCGTCGGCCCAGTCTACCGGCGCCTGCAACACACTGGCGCAGGCGTGGATGAAACGGCGCAGGATGGTCAGGCTGGCCGGAACGGCAGGCAGGTCAAGCCGCCAGCAGGGCGCAGGCGAGGGCGTCAGGGTCAGCACCGTCATGTCATCGCGCCGGTTCCATCCGGCTTCGCCAATCAGGTCAAACAGGGCATGCAGACGGTCCTGTCCGCGCAGGGGAGCCGTTGCCGACAGCAACGGGCGCAGGCCATCACCGCCCAGCATTGCCCCCCGGCTGTTGGCCGCCTCGGTCAGGCCATCGGTCAGCAGAATCAGGCTCGCCCCAGGGGGGAGGGTCAACCGTTGCTGAACCGGTTGCTGTGCATCGTGGGGATCAAACAGGCCGGGCAAAATGCCCAGTGGCGGCCCGCCAACGGTCAGCGGGGTAAAGCTGTTGCCCACCGGATCATGGATCAGTGGTGGTTCATGACCGGCATTGGCGATCACCACCGACTGGTCGCGGGGGTCGTACAGCAGACAGGCCATGGTGACGAACATCCCGTGCGAGGCGGTTTCGCACAGCTCTTCCGAAATGCGCGCCAGCAGGGCCGCCGGGGTCGGCGTCGGGCTGTCCTTGGCCAGACAGCGAAACAGCGATGAGGTTTTTGCCATCAACAGGGCGGCATTCAACCCCTTGCCGGACACATCGGCCACCGTCCCCCACAGACGGCCATCGGGCAGCACCACCACATCATAAAAATCGCCGGACACCTGCGACAGCGGCACATTCAGCCCGTGCAGGGGGAACGTATCATCGCGGGCGGCAGGCAACAGGCCGCGCTGAATGTCGGCGGCCAGCTCCAGCTCGTGGCGCAGACGCTCCTGCTCTGCCAGTTGCCGGGCCAGACGGATATTGATGATCCCCAGCGCCGCCGCCGATGACAGGGCAATCAGCAAGCGCTCATCGGCATCGCTGAACGGCTCGCCATCACCCTTGTTGACCAGCGCCACCGCCCCCAGCGCCTCGCCATTGAGCGTCAGCGGCGCAATCAGCAGCGAGCGCAGGGTCAGCCCCGGATCGCCGCCCAGCAACAGACAGATCTGTTCATCGGTGGGGGGCGGGTCGCCATGGACATAGTCAACGGCCTGGCTCTGGTGGCGGGCGATGCAGCGGCCAATCAGGCCGGTCCCCCACGCCAGCCGCAAGCCGCTGTGATCCACCGGCCCATGGCAGGCATAACAGACAATATCCGGCGTGGGGTCCGGCGCAGTGATCCCGCGCCGGGGCTCGGTCAGGAACAGCGACGAGCCCTCGGCCCCCAGATGACGGCTGACCCGTGCCAGCCCCCGATGCACCATCCGTTCAAAGTTCCCGCTGCCGGTGAACTCCTGCATCATTTCAGCGATCAGGCCCAAATGGTCGAGGCCCTGTTCACTGTCGTCCGGCATGGGGGAGGGGGCCGGGCGGGGGGACATTATTTCGGATTGCCGATCATCGCCAGGAACTCCCGGCGGGTGGACGGGTCATCACGGAACGCCCCCAGCATCCGGCTGGTGACCATCGAAACGCCATGCTTGTGTACGCCACGGGTGGTCATACACTGATGCTGGCCGGAAATCACCACCGCCACCCCCAGCGGGTCCAGAACCTCCTGAATGGTGTTGGCCACCTGAGCGGTCATCTTTTCCTGAATCTGCAAGCGCTTGGCATAGATTTCCACCACCCGCGCCAGCTTGGAGATCCCCACCACCCGCCGCCGGGGAATGTAGGCCACATGGGCATAGCCGATGATCGGGGCCAGATGGTGCTCGCAGTGGCTTTCAAACGGGATGTCTTTCAACACCACCATTTCGTCATAGCCTTCGACCTCTTCAAAGGTCCGGCGCAGCACTTCGGCCGGGTCCGAGCCATAACCGGCAAACCATTCCTCAAAGGCGCGCGCCACCCGGGCCGGGGTATCCACCAGACCTTCACGGGTCGGATCATCTCCGGCCCAGCGCAGCAGCGTCCGCACGGCCGTTTCGGCGTCCTCACGGGTCGGGGCAAGGGTATCGGTCGGGCGGGGAGAGGGAGAGGAAACGGTCACATCAAATCTCCTGTCAGCGTCAGCCAGACCCTTGGGCTGTAGTAGCCGACGTACATTGTCAACTTCAGCCCGCTGCCAGACCGAGGAAAAATCCCTCTCTGGCCGACAACAGGGCTGCTGTATTACCTAGGGCGACAGTCAACAAGAAAAAAGGGGGAAAATGGCCCCCTTGTCGGGTGCAGACGTTTTCCTGTCGCAACGACGGCGTTAATTCAGTGCTCGCCGTTCATAGGGACTGTCGAGGGAAAACATCGGGACTTCAGCCTGAAAGCGTTCACCGGCATCGCTTTCCATTTCGTACCAGCCATGCATCAGGCCAGACGGCGTCTGCAGCGGCGTCCCCGAGGTATATTCATAGGAATCCCCCGGTTCCAGCACCGGCTGTTCGCCGACTACTCCCGGACCGCGCACCTCCTGCAAGGCACCGTTGGCATCGGTGATTTTCCAGTAGCGGTTAATCAGCTGAACGGTTTCATCACCCTTGTTCTCGATCCGCACCTGATAGGCCCAGACGTAGTGGTGTGACGCCGGTTCGGATTGTTCTTCGAGATAGACGGGACGAACGGTGATGCGAATGCCGCGCGTCACTTTCTCGTATGCCCCATAGTGCCCCATCATGGCCCCCGTTATCGGTATCCTGTCCCATGCATTGGGATGGTTCCAGTTTACGGGCGCTGATGAAAGAAGCCAAAGGAAGTTTTAACGCCGGGCCATGCGCAAACGGCATGGACAGCCGATGACAGGGCCGGAAACGACCTGATCCGGTCAGCCGATTTTGGGCTTGACGCGAACCGACGGCGGCGGCGGGACGGCAGGCAGCCCCAGAATGTCACGCGCCTGGGCCGGGCTGGCAACAAAGGCTCCAACCGACACACAGTGGCCGGCAGCCCGGCGCACCAGATCGGCATTATCCTCGGCCAGCATGTTCGGCGACAGGCGGACGGTGTTGCCCAGTCCGGTGCGCAGGTGACCACCGCGATACAGCGCCCAGTCCATCACCGTTTCCTGATGCCGTCCGACACCGGTTGCGGTCCAGGTGGCTTCCGGACACAGGTCGTGCAGTTCGGCCACCATCGTATCAAGCAGATGCCGCAGGGCGGGCAGGGCACCGGGAATACCGAACAGCAACTGCATGTGCAGTGGTTCCCGTGCCAACCCGGAATGGACCAGCCCCTTGGCATTGTACAACATCGCCAGATCGAAAACGGCGAACTCCGGCTTGACACCGTACTGTTCCATCAGTCCGGCCAGCCCCTCGATCATCGCCGGACTGTTGTCGAGGATGGTATCGAAATAGTTCACCGAGCCGGGAATCAGACTCGCCATGTCCGGTTTCAGGGCCAGCGCCGCCCCGCGCACCTTCGGGTCCGCGTGGTGGCCCATGGTCGAAATCTGGATGATGACTTCCGGGCACAGCGCGCGCACTCCCTCGATCACCGGCGCCAGACGTTCGGGGCTGTTGCACAGCCGTCCGTCGTCGTCACGGGCGTGCAGGTGAACCATGCTGGCTCCGGCCTCGTAGGCGGCATGGATGCTTTCAATCTGCTCGCTCGGGCTGATCGGAATCCCCGGGTGATCGGACTTGCGGGTCCGGCTACCGGTGATGGCGCAGCTGATGATCACTGGGCGACTCATGGTGGCGAACCCTCCCGTTGGGTAATGGCCGGTGACGGCTACCGTTTCTTGCCTGCTATCCTACTCAACACAAGGGAACAATCCCAGAGGGGAATGCCGTTCTCCCCATTCTTTTCGCACTTGCGAAACAATTGTTGTTCCGCCAGAGCCTGACAGGCACAAAAGCGTCATGCCCCCTCTGTCAGATGGCGATGGACCCGGCGCAAAAGCAGTGATTTACTGGCCTTCCTGCCGCCGGCATGCGGCCTTCTTACTGGACGATTCCTCTGATGAACACTGACGACACTCCCGTGACCCCCGACGATGATGCCGATGTGGCCGCCGTTGCCCTGACCGTTGAAACCGACGATGGCGAAGAAGTGGTGGCCGTGCCTGTCCGTTCCCCGGCCGATGCCGAGCGGGTGATGGACCTGATCGCCGGGCTGGATGACGTGATGGCCGACATCGACCCGGAAATTCAGGACGCAGTGATGGCGGCGCTGATCCTGGCGATGGGCAACGCCCTGCGTCAGGCCCCGGAATGGCCACTGAAGGCCCGTCTTGATTCCTTTGGCCGGTTCGTGCTGTCGGTGATCGAAGATACCAAGGCCCATCTGGACGACTGAGCCACGGGACTGGCGGGGGCGGAATTTTCCTGTCTCCGCCGGGTCTTGATTATTGATGAATAGTGACAATCTGTTTTCTCAAGCACCCTTCTGTGCTCTTTGGCACAGTTGGCCCGGAACCATCGCATACAAGAGTATGGAAAAGCGGGTAGGGATGCACTTTTTTGGTTTGCCACTCGAAGCACCCCCGCTATCCTAACGCGCTGATCGTGCCAGTCAGGACGTTGCCCGCCAGGGCGACGGGGTGACCGGGATGATGCGAATGGTGATCGGGGGTCACGGTTCGCAGTCGTGCCTTTTTGATTGAAACCTTTGATCTCACCGTGGAGCGTGCGTCATGTCCTCTTTGCCGAGTTCTGCCCCTGCTACCCGCCCCGGCGCGAGCAGCACCCGCGCCCGGGCCCTGTCCCTTGATGAAGGCGCCAAAGCCCTGTCCACCCACTGCATGGGCGCGTTTCAGGCCTTTCAGGGGTTGAACCAGCTGGCCGAAGACATGCGCATCCTGTCGCTGAACGCCGAACTGGCCGCCGGTCGTGCCGGGACTGCCGGGGTGGCAGTGCGCGCGCTGACCCAGTACACCCGTCAGCTGGTGTCCCAGCTGAACCGTCTGGAACAGGAAATGAGCGCGCTGAAGATCGCCACCAACGACCTGTCCGACCGCACCACCAAAGACCTCGAAGCCCTGCGCCAGATCCGCGAAACCGCCGCCAACGACGGCTATGAGTCATCACAGCGCAACGAAGCCGAAGCCCTGGCCAGCGCCACCGCCCTGCTGGGGCAGATGATGGACAATGCCCGCAAGCTGGGTGGCCATGCCGGTCGCATCCGGCAGGTCGCCGACCAGTCGAACGGTATCGCCACCAACATCGCCATCGAAGCTGCCGCCGCCGGTCGTCACGAAAGCGAGTTCCGCACCGTTTCCGACACCATGAAGCGCTATATCGAAGTGCTGCAGTCGATGGTCGAACGGGCCAACCACGCCATTCGTCAGGCCGATGAAATGGGGCAGGCGCTGACCCGCCGTCTGGCCGCCTCGGCCTGATACCGGAAAAACACCAGTGGTCCGCATGGGGGGAAACAGCGGGCCACTGGTGAGACAGGAATGGGGGGGAGTCGGGCAATGCTGACCCATGCGGACTTATGGCTGGCGATTGACGCCCTGGCCCGCCGCCATGGTTATTCCGTTTCCGGCCTGGCCAAAGCCGCCGGACTGGACCCGACCACCTTCAACAAATCCAAACGCATCAGTGAAGGCAAACTTCGGTGGCCCTCAACCGAAAGCCTGTCCAAAATCCTGATGGTCACCAACAGTTCGCTCAGTGATCTGGCGGGTCTGATCCACAGCAATGATCCTGCGGGGACGGCTCCCCGCACCTTGCCGCTGATCCGGCTGGATCATGCGGAAAAAGCCGGTGTGTTCACCCCCCACGGCACCCCCGACCGGGCCGCTCCGCAATGGGATGCGGTCACCCTGCCATCAGACACTGACGGCAGCTATGCTCTGGAAGTGGTCGGTGATGCCCTGAGCCCGGTGTACCGCGACGGCGACCGCCTGTTGCTGGTCCCCCACGATCTCGCCAGCGGCTTTCCCCTGCGGCGGGGCGACCGGGTGGTACTGTCTCTGCGCGATAACGGCGTCCGCGTCTGCGAGCTGCTGCGCCAGACCGCCACCCGCCTGACTGTCCGTCCGCTGGGCGTGGCCGATACCCCGGAAGAGGAGCTGGATGTGCGGGCGCTGTGGTGGCTGGCGCGGGTGGTGTGGGCCAGTCAGTAGGGCAGCAAGGACGTGGAGCGCTGCTCCATACCTCGCCGGGGCCTGGAGGCCCCGGACCCCATGACTTTGACATTTTTGATCTGGGCCTGAGGCCCCGAAGGATTTGAGCGGTCCCCACTCCTGTTCCCTTGCTGTCGTATCCTGTGAGAGATAATGACGAAAGCACCAATACAGTCTGGAAATACCAGCCTTAGTCGCTCCTTTCAGACCCTGACATGCGAAGCGACAACCGATCCTGATATTTATTTAATAAGATTGGGAGAGACCTTCGGCTGGGATCATCTGCTGGATGATGCCCGCAGAGTCCTGATTCTTTCAGCAGCAGGTGCGGGCAAGACATATGAATGCCAACAGCAAGCCAAGCGATTGTTTGAGCAGGGAAAGGCCGCTTTTTTCCTGACTCTGGAGGGGATTGCCAGCACCGGGTTAAGCATGTTGCTCGACCCGCCTCATAGGAGGCGGTATCAGGACTGGCTCGCCGGGAAACACCCGGAAGCGTACTTTTTTCTCGATTCTGCCGACGAGCTTCTTCTCTCCCACGGTGATTTCCGGCAAGCGCTGTGCAAATTTTCTTGCGAGATTCATGAACACCTGCACCGTGCCCGCATCATTGTGACCAGCAGACCAATCACGCTGGATTTTGATGCTGTTGCAGGCGAATTGCATGTTGATCCTCCCCGCTCCGAGCCGGAGATCATCGACACTCCAGAGCAATCCTTCAGGCGTCTGATCAGCGGCGAAACGCGCAACGCACAGGTTGAAGCCAGGAAAAAACGCAAAATTCCTGTTCCAGAAGGCGGGGTCTTGATTGTCAAGCTTACCCCGTTAAGCCAACAGCACGTTGAGCACCTTGCTACTACCTGCGGCGTGACAGACCCGGTAGGTCTGATGCAGGAAATCGAGCGGAAACATGTTTGGGACTTCGCCCGACGGCCACAGGAACTGATCGAAATTTGTTCCTATTGGCGGGAACACGGGCGACTTGGCACCCGGTCGGAGCAGATCGAAGAAGATATCCGCCACAAATTGCGGGAAACGGGCAACCGCAAGAAACACACCACCCTATCCCCTGAACGAGCACGGGAAGGGGCCGAACGGCTCGCCCTTGCCCAGATTTTAACGCGCAAGCGGACCATCCGCTTTTCTGATCTCTCGCTTGATGACATTGAGCAAGAGGCGGCAATAGACCCCACGATCATCCTGGGCGACTGGACCGCAAACGAGCAGGCAGAGTTGCTGCAACGCCCCCTGTTTGGCCCGGCCAGTTATGGCCGGGTCCGTTTCCATCACCGCTCGGCATCGGAGTTTCTGGCCGCACAGCGGCTTGAGTGGCTCTGCCGCAACAACAGGATAAACCGCTCCGCACTCTTCCGTTTGCTGTTCGGGGATTGCTATGGGCAACAGTTCGTTTTCCCGTCGATGCGTGCCGTTGCCACCTGGCTGTCAATCCCGAACGATGCTGTCCGGGACGAAATGCTCCATCGTGACCCTGCGGCCCTGATGGACGATGGCGACCCCGAGCGCTTTCCGGTCAGTACCCGTCAACGCATCCTGACGGCATACGTAGAGCGATACCAGAAAGACACATGGCGCGGCATCCATATCCCCACTGCACAAGTCCTGCGCTTTGCGTCGCCTGATTTGTCTCCGACCGTCCGACAGCTTTGGTGGGAGGGCAAGACCAGCCCGGATGTCCGTAAGCTGCTGCTTGCCCTGATTCTGGCAGGCCGGATGCAGGACTGCCAAGATATCGCGTTGGGGGTGGTAACCGATTCTGCGGCTTCCCCAGCGGACCGTATTGCCGCCTTCAACGTGCTGACAGAGATGACCGAACCGGGAGGACTTGATCCTGTGGTCAGCTCCCTTCTGACAGACCCTCACTGGCCATCATCGGTCAAAAGAGGCGTGCTCGGCATGGTATTTCCCCGGCACATGTCGAGTGAGCAATTCGCGACCTTGCTGGGCCAAATTGTTGTTGCTGAGGAAGATGGAGGTAATCTTGATAGGTTTTTGCCACAGTTGATACCTACGCTCGGGCTTAGCGATGAGCAGAGTACGGCACTCCGCACATCCCTTGCCCGCATGATCGAGGCCCATATCGAGCCCAGTGATGACTGGCCATATTTTACCAGTCGGTTTTCTCACCTGTCGGCGGCTCTGGCGGTACTGTGCGAGCAACACCTCGATATAACACGGCCTCCAGCAGCGGATGTTGTGTCTGCGGCCGTGATTGCAGTTCGCCTGCAAGATGAAAAGCTTGGCAATCAGCAGCCTGTCGAGGCCCTGCAGAGCTTTTTCCGTCAAGCCCCCTCACGCTGGCGAAAAGCGGCGTATTGTGCCGAAGTGGACTTTTACACCACCCATATCCCTGCGTCTGATAACGGCAGTCCCAGGAAAAATGGTCATTATGACTCAACAGTCGATCCCCGGAGCCACGATGATTTTGACTGGCTGATCGAGATCATTGCCGATGCGACACTGGCCCATGACACCCGTACATCCGCATTCCAACATGCCTGTTGGATGCTCCGCCGTGATGGTCAGATAATCGAAGAACGGGAAAAGGCAATCCGGGAGGCTGCGAAAGAGGAGCCTGATTGGCTCGATCAACTGGAACCATGGCTCGTCCCAGCTCAGTCCAACACCAGATATGCGATGGAAATAGCAAAGTGGGATGAAGAAAAGGCTGCGCGTGAGGCTGAAGAAGAGAAGGCAATCGCCTCGAGGGAGATTTGGCGGGCTGAGCTGCTGGATGATCCGGATGCCTACTTTTCCAAGAACAACCCTCCGGAAATTATTCAGGATTTTGTGCAGGTTTCTGGCTGCATCCTCCAAGAGCCTGTCTGGTTCTACCGTTGGGACCGATCGATAATCACTGAGCATTTTAGTGAGCAGATTGCCGAGAAAGTCCGGCAAGCCTTTTGCGCCTATTGGCGCACCATTGACCCACGGCTCCCCAGTGAACAGCCAGAGGAGCAGCGCAATTCATGGATTCTGGCACTTGCTGGCGTGTATGCCGAGGCTGAACAGCCTGATTGGGTACATTCTTTGGATCGTGATACCGCAGAACGGGCTGCTCGTCTGGCCTGTGTGGCATTGAGCGAGGTTCCTGCCTGGCTCAATGAGCTGATCACCTTCTGGCCAAACGCAGTTGATGCAACACTTGGCATAGAATTATCGCTTCAGCTTGACGATGTGAGAGGTTTTACCGCCAGACCTTTTTTCGAGGCGCTTGTGTCCGCTGATGAAGCTGTCCGAAAGTTCTTTGTTCCGCGCGTGTGGAATTGGCTGTCCGCAAAATCCATTGAGGCTTCTGACGAGCACGACACGACTCACCTTTATCACCATATCGAACGAGTGATTCATTTTGTAATCAGCAACACCACTGATCCCTCTGCCATGATCGCCTTGGCCCAAAGCCGTCTCGGCGCAGGACTTGATACCCCGTTCGCACCACTGTGGCTTGTTCTGCTGTTGAAGACAGCCCCTCAAGTGGCCATCGAGACATTGACCAACAATCTCGCAGCACTCGATCCAACAGTGCGATCCCGTTTGTGCCAGACGTTGCTTTCCACCTGCTCCCCCGGGGATAACAGCCGTCTTTGTTTTGACCTGTCCAATCCAGAAATGACACCAGAGATGCTGCTGGCACTGGTTCAGATCGCCTATAAAGAAGTACGTGTTTCTGATGATGTCGAGTGGATAGGAACAGGGGCTCACAGGTCAACCCTGCGGGAAAACGCCCAACACGGTCGATCTGCCGTGCTGACTGCCTTGCTGAACCGGACAGGCCCAGCGGCATGGGCAGTGAAGCAAACACTACGGACAGACCCGTTATTCGCCCATTTGAAGGATCGTATCGACCAACTCGCCCGTGAAAAAGCAGCCAGCGAGGCTGAAGGCCCGGCGTATCAGGACCAGAATGTCGCACAGCTGGAAAAATGGGGTGAGGGTATTGCCATCAATCGCAACGGCATGTTCGATTTGATGATCGACCGACTTGCCGACCTTCAGCACGAGATTGCCGCCCACGAACTTTCTGAACGTTTCCACCTTGCAGCGATGAACCAAGAAAAGGACATGCAGGTCTGGTTCGCCAAAAGGCTACAGGAGCGGGAAAACAACCTCTACCATGTTGACCGGGAAGCTGAGGTCGTCAATGGCAAGAAAACAGATATCCGTCTGTTGTCCCGTCATTCAGATGCCCAAGCCGTTATCGAAATGAAGCTGGCCAACAATGAATATTCTCTAAAAGACCTTGAACAGGCCCTTGAGAACCAATTGGTTGGTCAGTACATGCAGCATGACAGGTGTCGGGCAGGGTGTCTGCTGATCACAATGAACAAGGCCCGCAGGTGGGAAAACAAGCAAAGCGAAATCATGCTGGATTTCACGGCACTGATATCCCATCTGCAACAGCAGGCCCGTGAGCTTGAAAAACGGATGAACCATGAAATACGGCTGGCGGTGATCGGTATTGATCTAACCTAACCGTCAAGACCCCAGCCCCTATTTCTCTGGTGATTAACAAAATGGGGTCCGGGGCCTCACGGCCCCGGCGAGGTGTGGAGCAGCGCTCCACGTCCTTGTTTGGGCCCTGCTCCTAGTTATTCATCATGTCAAAGAAGTCGGCGTTGTTCTTGGTATCGCGCAGCTTGCCGAGCAGGAAGTCCATGCCATCCTGCGTCCCCATCGGGGCGAGGATACGGCGCAGGACCCACATCTTCGACAGGTCTTGCTTCTGCACCAACAGCTCTTCCTTACGGGTCCCGGACTTGGTGATGTCAATCGCCGGGAAGGTGCGCTTGTCGGCCAGCTTGCGGTCAAGGATCAGTTCCGAGTTACCGGTGCCCTTGAACTCTTCAAAGATCACTTCGTCCATGCGCGACCCGGTGTCGATCAGCGCGGTGGCGATGATGGTCAGCGAGCCGCCTTCTTCGATGTTGCGCGCCGCGCCAAAGAAACGCTTGGGCTTTTGCAGGGCGTTGGCGTCCACACCACCGGTCAGCACCTTGCCCGATGACGGCACCACGGTGTTATAGGCGCGGGCCAGACGGGTGATCGAGTCCAGCAGGATGATCACGTCGCGCTTGTGTTCGACCAGGCGCTTGGCTTTTTCGATCACCATTTCGGCGACCTGGACGTGACGGCTGGCCGGTTCGTCAAAGGTTGACGACACCACTTCACCCTTCACGGTGCGGGCCATGTCGGTGACTTCTTCCGGGCGTTCGTCAATCAGCAGGACGATCAGATAGGCTTCCGGGTGGTTGGCTTCGATCGAACTGGCAATCGACTGCAGCATCACCGTTTTACCGGTGCGCGGCGGCGCCACGATCAGGCCGCGCTGCCCCTTGCCGAGCGGGGCCACCATTTCAATCACCCGCGGCGTGATGTCCTTGCGGGTCGGATTGTCGATTTCAAGCCGCAGCTTTTCCTGCGGATACAGCGGGGTCAGGTTGTCGAAGTTGATCCGGTGACGAACCTTGTCCGGGTCTTCGAAGTTGATCGCATTGACCTTCAGCAGGGCGAAATAGCGTTCCCCGTCCTTGGGCGAGCGGATCTGGCCTTCGACTGTATCGCCGGTGCGCAGACCAAAGCGGCGGACCTGGCTGGGACTGACGTAAATGTCATCCGGGCCGGGCAGATAATTGGCGTCGGGGGAGCGCAGAAAGCCGAAGCCATCCTGCAGGACTTCCAGAACCCCGTCGCCGTAAATGGCGGTATCCTGTTCTGCCAGAGCCTTGAGGATCGCAAACAGCATGTCCTGCTTGCGCAGGGAACTGGCGTTTTCGATCTCGAGTTCTTCGGCAAAAGCCAAAAGTTCGGCCGGGGTTTTGGCCTTCAGCTCCTGAAGATGCATATTGGTCTGCCATTAACATAGGGGGCGTGTACGCGACTGGTGCGAACACCCCTGATGATTAAAAAAGGGAAACCGCCCATGCCCGTGCTGCTGGGTGCTGACTGCGATCAAACGGACCGGCAGGGCTTTTAAACACCAATCGCAGACGACAGGGACATGGCGGGAAAAGGAAAGGCGATACCAGACACAAGACGGAACCTTTGCCCCGCACTTGGACCTGCATGTTAGCGTTAGGCGTCCTCGGCCATCTTGTCAATATATTCGTATGAAAGACGGCAGCTTTTTGCTGCCTGGGATGCAAAAAAGGCTCCTGCCGAAACAGGAGCCTTTTGCTAGACCAGCGCACCTGCGTCAGATCACAGTACGCGACAAAAAACAAAAAGATCATGGAGCGCTGCTCCAAACCTCGCCGGGGCCTTGAGGCCCCAGACCCCATTGACTTGATTTTTAAAGAGAAAATGGGGGTTCGGGGCCTCAGGCCCCGAGCAGTTCAGGACAATCAGAAAGGCTTGACCACCACCATTGCCGCAATGATCAATAACAGGATGGTCGGAACCTCGTTGGCAATGCGGTAGAATTTGTGGCTGCGCTGGTTGCGGTCGGCCTCGAAATCCTTCCGCCAGCGGGCATAGGCACCGTGGCAGCCCAGCATGAACAGCACCATCAGCAATTTGGCATGCAGCCAGCCATGGCTGATCCAGTTCGGTGCCATCAAGGCTCCGGAAATCAGAACGGCGAACAGCGACGGGTTCATGATCCCGCGCAACAGGCGGCGCTCCATCACTTTGAACAGCTCTGATTGCGCCTTGCCGGTGTCGGTCGCAAGGTCAAGCTGCGCGTGATAGACATACAACCTAGGCAGGTAAAACAGCGCAGCCATCCAGGTGATGACGGATACAATATGCACCCACTTGACCCATAGGTAAGGGGTGGAAAAGGTCTCGAACAGCATCACTGAACTCCTGTTATCCTGCCTTGCAGGGACAATTGCCAAACTGGCCCGGGCACACTCTTTGCTGCTGTTCAGCCTGAAGTGCCGCCCCGTTGCTCAGGGTTTGTCGCACCAGCCCGGCCAGACCATCGATGAAGGTCGGGCTGCTCTGGACCGTTGAAACGCGCGCATAGGCCGGAACACCGGCTTCGGTGGCCAGCGCGCCGTACTCGATATCCAGTTCAACCAGCGTTTCCGAATGTTCGGAGACAAAGGCCAGCGGCACCACCACCAGCGGCACGCCATCGGCCCCGGCACGGTGGATTTCCGCCTCAGTGGCAGGCCCGATCCATTCCAGTGGTCCAACCCGGCTTTGGTAGCACACTTGCCAGTCCAGCCCCGGCAGAGCCATCTTTTCGACGATTGCCGCCGCGCTCTGTTCGACCTGCCACTGATAGGGATCACCACCGGCAATCACCTTTTTCGGCAAACCATGGGCGGAGAACAATACCCGTGGTTCGCCGTGGCTGGCCAGCCGGTGAACCGCCTCGCTAACCGAAGACGCCATGGCGCTGACAAAGCCGTCCATCGTCGGCCAGCAGCAAATACTCTGGCTGGGGCAGGTCAGTCCCTGTCGTTTGGCTTCCTCGGCCCACAACTTCAGCGACGAGCCGCTGGTGGTCCGCGAATACTGCGGATACAGCGGCAGCAACACCACCCGATCGGGGGCAAACGCCTTCACCTCGGCCACCGTCTCGGCGGTCATCGGATGCCAATAGCGCATGGCGATGAACACCCGCACCTGATCGCTACCTGCCGTCTTCAAAACCTGTTCCAGAGCCTGCGCCTGCGATTGGGTTTGCTCCAGCAATGGAGACTTCCCCCCCAGATGGGCGTAAATCTCCCGCGCGACCGGTGCCCGGCGACTGGAAATGAACTTTGCCAGCGCCCAGCGGATCGGATTCGGAGCACCGATGATTGCTGGATCATTGAACAGGTTGAACAGGAACGGCTGAACCGCTTCGGGGCGGTCCGGGCCACCCAGGTTGAACAGAACGACAGCGAGTTTTCCCATGGTCTTGTAAATCCTCTGTTGGGCGGAGACCCGGAATGTCTGTTTTTTTCAATATCAAAGGAATGGGGTCTGGGGCCGACTGGCCCCAGCGAGGTGTGGAGCAGCGCTCCACGTCCTTGTTCCCCTTGATGTCTTCAGGACAGCGTTAGCGGAACGCGCGGATACGCTCGGCCAGACGGGCAACATGTTCCGGCGGGGCGGCCGGGGTGATGCCATGGCCCAGATTGAACACGAACGGCCCACGCCCCAGGGTGTTGAGAATACGATCTATGGCGCGGTCCATTGCTTCGCCACCGCTGACCAGATGAATCGGATCAAGATTGCCCTGAACCGTGACCAGCGGCTGAATCACCCGCGCCGCCCAGTCCAGCGGAACAGTGGTATCCAGACTGACCGCATCACAGCCGACTTCGCGGGCGAAATCTTCGTACAGCAGCCCGGCTCCGCGCGGGAAGCCGATTACCGGCACGGTCGGATGGACCGCCTTCACCCGTTCGACCATTGCCTTGATCGGTGCCATCACCCAGCGGCGGAATTCTTCTTCCGGCAGCACCCCTGCCCAACTGTCGAAAATCTGCACCGCTTCGGCGCCGGCATCGATCTGGGCAATCAGATAATCGCTGGAGGCTTCAACCAGGATATCGATCAGCGCCTGAAACACCGCCGGACGGCCATAGGCCCATTCCTTGGTCTTGGCGTAATCCTTTGAAGAGCCGCCTTCGATCATGTAGGTGGCAACGGTCCATGGGGCACCGCAGAAGCCGATCAGCGCGGTTTTTTCCGGCAGGGACGCCTTGATGCGGCTGACGGTTTCGAGAACCGGCTTCAAATGGCTCCGTACATTGGAAACCAACAGGGCCTCAACGTCTGCGGCTCCGCTCAACGGATCAAGCACCGGCCCTTCGCCTTGCTTGAAAGCAACCGAACGTCCCAAAGCATCCGGGATCACCAGAATGTCCGAGAACAGGATGGCGGCATCCATTTGATACCGCCGTAGCGGCTGCAAGGTCACTTCACAGGCCAGTTCGGGATTATAGCACAGGTCAAGGAAGCTGCCTGCCGCAGCGCGGGTAGCGCGGTATTCCGGCAGATAGCGTCCGGCCTGGCGCATCAGCCAGAACGGCGGGGGGGTCATTGTTTCTCCCGCCAGAGCGCGAAGGAATGGCTTGTTGGTCGAGGCTGCTTGGGTCACGGAGCGTTCCTTATGTCGGCGGTGAAAACGAAGACAGGATATGCACAGGTCGTGCTCTTACACGGTCTTTTTTTTTTTATAAAGGGTTGTAGTGGTTTGTGGATGCCTGTGAATCCTGTGGATGGACTCTTGTCCACAGGGCATCCACAGAAAACAGAGTCAGAAATCAACAGTTTGCGGGATTGGGGACGACTCCGGGGGAATCTTTTTGCGTGTACGGGGAGTCTTGCGGACTCTTGCGGAGTCGCGGTTTGTCGGGACAACTCTGTGGATAACGGGGATAACCATGCCGGTTCGCGGGTTCTCCGCATATCCCCGCTTTTCCATCGGCAGCGATTCACAGGGGAATAAGCGGACTCATCATTTCCAGTGCAATGGGGATGGAAAAGGAGTCTTTTCAGGGGCATAAACGTTGTCCACCGCCATGCACCGGTTATCCCCCGCACCGCTTGTGAGCAGGAACCAGGCAATGCCCAATAAAAGCATCCATCTTCACCTCGTATCGGACTCGTCAGGGGAAACGGTTTCTGCCATTGCGCGCGCTTGTCTGGTGCAGTTTGCCGGATGCAGCGTGACCACCCATCAATGGTGGCTGGTCCGCACTCCGGGGCAGGCCGGGCGGGTGCTGAGTGCCATCCAGAGCCATCGCGGGGTGGTGATTTATACCGTGATTGACCCTGAAATTCGCGGCATTCTGGAAACCGGCTTTCGCGAGCTGGAGGTCGATCATATCCCGGTGCTTGATCCGGTGCTGAACACCCTGTCGGCGCGTCTGGAAGCCCAGGCAGATGGTCGGCCGGGACGGCAGCATTCGATGGATGCAGAATACTTCCGCCGCATTGACGCGATGAATTTCACCATCGAGCACGACGACGGCCAGAGCCTGGCCCGCATCGACGAGGCTGACGTGATCGTGTTCGGTGTTTCACGCACCTCGAAAACGCCGACCTGCATGTATCTGGCCAACCGGGGCCTGAAGGCGATGAACATTCCGGTGGTCTCCGGCATCCCGTTGCCAGAGGAAGCCTTGCGGGTACGGGGGCCGCTGAAGGTGGCGCTGACCCGGGAACCGCGCTCGCTGTCCGACATTCGCCGCAACCGCTTGCGGATGATGAACGAAGACCCGGCCAGCAGTTATGCCAATGAAGAACTGGTGCGGGATGAAGTGCTGGAAGCGCGCCGGATGTTCACCAGACTGGGCTATCCGGTGATTGATGTCTCACGGCGGTCGATTGAAGAAGCCGCCGCCACCATCCTGCAATACTATACCGACCATCAACGTCAGCGTCAGCAACAGGAGCATGCCCAGTGACGTCCTCTGTGCCTTTGGTTGTTCTGGCTTCGGGCAGCTCGGCCCGCGCCCGCCTGTTGCGCTCGGCCGGGGTGCCGGTCGAGGTTCAGCCCGCCCGCGTCGATGAAAGCGAAGTCAAACAGTCGTTGCAGGCCGAAGGGGCCAGTGCCGCCGATGTGGCCGAGGTGCTGGCCGAGATCAAGGCGATGCAGGTGTCCCGCCGCTATCCCGGTGCGCTGGTGGTCGGGGCCGACCAGATGCTGGAGGCTCCAGACGGGCAGGGCGGGGTACGCTGGCTGGACAAGGCAGCCTCGCTCGAGGATGCCCGCGCCATTTTGTGGTCGTTACGGGGGGAAACCCACCGCCTGATCAGTTGCGCGGTGGTGGTGCGTGACGGCCAACGGCTGTGGCACCACATGGATCAGGCCCGCATGAGTGTGCGCCCGTTTACCGAGGCTTTCCTGGACCGCTATCTCGCCGAGCTGGGCGAGGCGGCGCTGGAAACCGTCGGCGGCTATCACCTCGAAGGGCTGGGAGCGCAATTGTTCTCTCGCATGGACGGAAATTTCTTTACCATCCTCGGCCTGCCCCTGCTGCCGTTGCTGGGATTCCTGCGTGCCCACGGGGTGCTGGTGGAGTGAAAAGGCGGGCTACCGCCCGCACCTGTTTGGGGGCCAATGCCCCCAATCCCCCCTTTTTTCTTTGATCATTCAAGAAATGGGGTCTGGGGCCTGAAGGCCCCAGCGAGGTGTGGAGCAGCGCTCCGCGATTTTTTGTTGTGAACTGTCTTAAGGACCATCTCGATGAGCCTCAGTGGAAAAGCCAAAGTTGCGGCGGTGATCGGCTGGCCGGTCAGCCATTCCCTCAGCCCGCGCCTGCATGGCTTCTGGCTGGAACGGGCCGGGATTGATGGCACCTATATCCCGTTGGCGGTCGCACCGGAAAACATTCACGACGCCATCCGGGCCTTGCCCAAGCTGGGCCTGCGCGGGGCCAACGTCACCGTACCGCACAAGGAAGCCGCCTTGCAGGCCGCCGATCATGCCACTGACCGCGCCCGCCGGATGGGGGCGGCCAATACGCTGGTGGTCAATGCCGATGGCAGCATCACGGCCGATAACACCGATGGCTATGGCTTCCTCGAAAACCTGCGCAGCGGTGCGCCGGACTGGACCGCCGCCGCTGGTCCGGCAGTGGTGCTGGGGGCTGGGGGAGCGGCGCGCGGGGTGATCTGTGCCCTGCTGGAGGCGGGCGTTCCTGCCATCCGCCTGCTGAACCGCACCCGCGCCCGTGCCGAGGCGCTGGCGGCGGATCTGGCTCGGCATTTCCCCGCCCAGCCGATCGAGGTCGGGGAGTGGGAGCAGCGTGAAACACTGCTGGCCGGGTCGGCCTTGCTGGTGAACACCACCACCCAGGGCATGCACGGCCAGCCCGCGCTGGAGCTGTCGCTGGCAGCCTTGCCGCCCTCGGCGGTGGTGACGGACATTGTGTATGTGCCGTTGCTGACCCCGTTGCTGGAACAGGCCAAACAGCGCGGTCATGTCATCGTTGACGGGTTGGGGATGTTGCTGCATCAGGCCCGCCCCGGCTTCACCGCCTGGTTCGGTTCCGAACCGATCGTTGACGAGGCCCTGCGCAGCCACATGCTGGGCTTTGTCGGGCGATGATCATTCTCGGCCTGACCGGCTCGATCGGGATGGGCAAGTCCACCCTCGCCCGCATGCTGCGGGAGGCCGGGATTCCCGTCCATGATGCCGATGCCACCGTCCACCGGTTGCTGGCGGCGGGCGGCAAGGCGGTGGCGGCGATCTCGGCAGCGTTTCCCGCTGTTTCACGGGCCGACGGCAGCATTGACCGGCGGGCGCTGGGGCAGCAGGTATTCGGTAATACCCCGGCCCTGCGGCGGCTGGAGGCGATCTTGCACCCGCTGGTTCGCGCCGACAAGGCGGCTTTTCTGGCTCGTTGTCGTCGTCGTCGCTGTCGGCTGGTGGCGCTGGATGTGCCGTTGTTGTATGAAACAGGCGGAGACCGGCAGTGCGATGCGGTGATGGTCGTTTCGGCTCCGTATTTTCTCCAGCGTCAGCGGGTGCTGGCGCGCCCCGGCATGACTGCCGAGACCTTTGCCCAGATCCGCGCCCGTCAGTGCCCCGATGCCGAAAAGCGACGGCGGGCTGATGTGGTCGTTCCGTCCGGGTTGGGCAAGGCCGTCACCCGGCGGGCGGTGAAACGAGCGTTGACGCACTTGAAACGAGGGTAACTGCCATGCGCGAGATTGTGTTCGATACCGAAACGACAGGCTTCGAGCCGTCAGAAGGGCACCGACTGGTGGAAATCGGCGCGCTGGAGCTGATCAACCACATGCCCACCGGTGTGACCTTCCACAAATACATCAACCCCGAGCGCGAAATTCCCGCCGATGCCACCCGCGTTCATGGCATCACCAACGAGCGGGTGGCCGACTGTCCGCTGTTTGCCGACATCGCTGACGAGTGGCTGGAGTTTGTTGGTGACGCCCCGATGATCGCCCATAATGCCGCCTTTGACATGCGGTTCATCAATGCCGAGTTGGGTTGGATCGGGAAGCCGCCCTATGCCCCCGAGCGGTTCATTGATACGCTGGCGATGGCGCGTAAAAAGTTCCCCGGCTCGCCGGTCAGTCTCGATGCCTTGTGTCGCCGGTTCAGCATCGACAACTCGCACCGTGAATTCCACGGTGCCTTGCTCGATACCGAGTTGCTGGCCGAAGTCTATCTCGAGCTGCGCGGCGGTCGTCAGCCCGGGTTGGCACTGGTCGGCAAGGGTGCCGCCAGTGGCGACGAGCGTGTTCACATCGACCGTCCCTATCGCGCCCCGCGTCCCCATGCCGTCCCCGACGCCGAGCAGGCCGCTCATCGCGCCTTCCTCGAAAAGAAAGTCAAAAAATCCCTCTGGCTCGCTGGCGACACCCCCTCAGCATAAAGAGGGCAGGGGTAGCCCTTACGGGGTGCTCCGCACGGGTTTTCGTGGGGTCACGGACCCCACACCCCTTCAGATAGAAAAGAAACAGGCCCCCGGCTAAAGCAGGGGGCCTGTTTCTTTTCTATTGGGGCTTGGGGCCAATGGCCCCAAAAAAGGCCGCGCGCAGCGCATCCCGCAGGGACTATTTGCGCCCCTCTTATGCCGGGCGTTTGCTGAGCATGGGGCCGGTGGGGGCGCCGCCGATGATGTGGAAGTGGAGATGGGGGACTTCCTGATGGCCATCATCGCCAATGTTGGTGATGACACGATAGCCGGACTGATCGCAGCCCTTGAGCTTGGCAACGGTGCCTATGGCGCGCAGCAGGGCGGCCAGCTCGGCCTCGCTGGCACTGGCGGCGACTTCGTTGACCGAGCGATAGGGGCCCTTGGGGATCACCAGCGTGTGGACCGGAGCCTGCGGGGCAATGTCGTCAAAGGCCAGCACATGGTCGTCTTCGTAGACCTTTTTGCACGGGATCTCCCCGCGCAGGATTTTGGCAAAGACGTTGTTGGAATCGTAGCTCATCTGCGCTTCCCCTGTGATTACTTCTTGCGGGCTTTCTTTTCATCGACCCCGGAAACACCAACCCGGCGTTCCAGCTCGCTCCACACCTCTTGCGGGGCAATCCCGACCTCGGCCCACAGGACCAGCAGGTGATAGAGCAGGTCGGCACTTTCGGAAACCACATTGGCGGGCTTTTCGGCCACGGCGGCAATGGCGGTTTCGACGGCTTCCTCGCCGACCTTCTGGGCGATCTTTTTGCGGCCCTTGGCGAACAGCCTGGCGGTATAGCTGCTTTCCGGGTCGGCATCTTTGCGGCTGGCAATGGTGGCTGCCAGGGCATCAAGGATGTGCAGGTCTTCGGTCATCGGGAGGAGTCCTTCCTTGATCAACTGTTTGATCTTGACCATGCGGGGGTTAGTCTTCGCGCACGGCGATGCCACGGGCCTTCATGTGGGCCTTGGCGTCACGGATGGTGTATTCGCCGAAGTGGAAAATCGACGCCGCCAGTACGGCGGTGGCGTGACCTTCGAGCACACCTTCGGCCAGATGGTCGAGAGTACCGACGCCACCGGAGGCAATCACCGGAATGCGCACGGCATCGGCGACGGCGCGGGTCAGCGGCAGGTTAAAGCCCTGCTTGGTACCATCGCGGTCCATCGAGGTGAGCAGGATTTCGCCTGCGCCATAGCTTTCCATCCGCTTGGCCCAGTCGACCGCATCCAGCCCGGTGGCATTGCGGCCCCCGTGGGTGAAGATCTCGAATTTGCCGGGAGCGACGGCCTTGGCATCAAGGGCAACCACGATGCACTGGGAGCCGAACTTTTCGGCGGCTTCGCGGACGAATTCCGGGCGGTGGACGGCGGCGGTGTTGATCGACACCTTGTCGGCCCCGGCGAGCAACAGCTTGCGGATATCTTCGACGGTGCGCACGCCACCACCGACGGTCAGCGGCATGAAGCATTCTTCGGCGGTGCGGGCGACCACATCATAAAGCGTCGCCCGATTGTCCGAGCTGGCGGTGATGTCGAGGAAACACAGCTCGTCGGCCCCGGCGGCGTCATACAGGCGGGCCTGCTCGACCGGGTCCCCGGCGTCGCGCAAACCGACGAAGTTGACCCCCTTGACCACCCGGCCATCCTTGACGTCGAGGCAGGGGATGATGCGCATCTTCAGCATGGTGGCGTTAATCCCTTGGGTTAGCCGTTGAGAACGGCCAGGGCTTCGGCGAGATCAAGGCGGCCATCGTAAATGGCCCGGCCCGAGATGACCCCTTCGATCCCGCTGCTTTCGACCGCCTTCAGCGCCTTGATGTCGTCGATCGACGACACCCCGCCGGAGGCAATCACCGGAGTGGAAATGCGGTCGGCGAGGGCGGCGGTGGCCTCGACGTTGCAGCCGGTCAGGGCGCCGTCGCGGTCAATGTCCGTGTAAACGATGGCGGCGACACCGGCATCTTCGAACTTCAGGGCCAGATCGAGCGCCGACAGTTCCGAGGTTTCGGCCCAGCCTTCGACCGCGACCATGCCGTCGCGGGCGTCGATTCCGACCACCACCCGGCCCGGATGACGGCGGCAGGCTTCCTTGACCAGCGCCGGATCGCGCACGGCGATGGTGCCGAGGATCACCCGGCGAACACCCTTGTCCAGCCACAGGTCAATGGTGGCATGGTCACGGATACCGCCGCCCAGCTGAACCGGCACATCGGGGCCCATCACCGCCAGGATTTCCTCGACCGCCTGCGCATTGACCGGCTTGCCGGCGAAGGCCCCGTTCAGATCGACCACATGCAGCCACGGACAGCCCATTGCCTTGAACTGCCCGGCCTGATCGGCGGGGCTGGTGTTGAACACGGTGGCCTTTTCCATTTCGCCTTTGTACAGGCGGACGCAGGCCCCATCTTTGAGGTCAATGGCAGGAAACAGGATCATGGCGACGGCTTTCGACGAAAGAGCGGAATGAACGGATGACAGCAACCTGACACGGGACGGGATCAGGGCTTCCAGCGCAGGAAATTGGTCAGCAGGGCCAACCCGAGAGCCTGACTCTTTTCCGGGTGGAACTGGGTGCCGACCATGGTGTCCCGGCTGATCATGGCAGTGACCGGCCCGCCGTAATCGACGGTGGCCAGACGGTCGGCCGGATTGGCAACGGTGAAGTGGTAGCTGTGGACGAAATAGGCGTGCGATTTGGGTGCAATGCCTGCCAGCAGCGGGTGGCACCCGGCCTCGAAGTCCAGCTCGTTCCAGCCCATGTGCGGAATCTTCAGCGACGTGTCGGCGGGGTCCAGCGGCACCACCTCACCGGCGATCCAGCCCAGCCCCTGATGGCTGCCGTGTTCCAGGCTGCGTTCGGCCATCAACTGCATGCCGACGCAAATGCCCAGAAACGGGCGACCCTGATGATGGACGGCCTGTTCCAGAGCTTCGATCATGCCGGGGACGGCGCTCAGGCCGGCCTTGCAGTCGGCAAAGGCGCCGACACCGGGCAGGACGATGCGGTCGGCCTTGCGGACGACGTCGGCATCACTGGTAACGACGATGGTGTGGGACTCGTTGGCTTCGCGCACAGCCCGTTCAAACGCCTTGGCGGCGGAGCGCAGGTTGCCAGAGCCGTAGTCGATGATGGCGACCGTCATGAGGTCCTCGAACAGCGGGGGGCGGACAAATAGTCTGAAAAGAGGTCTTTTGTTTAGCAGGTCACATGCGGACAGTGAACCCGCCAGATGGTCAAAAGCGGCAAAAGGGCCGAAAAAACGTGCGCAATATACGCTATAGTGAAAAAAAGAGCACACGACAGGCAGGGAACAGGACGCAATGACCCCTTTCGGAGCCCGGTTGCGCGATTTGCGCCGCCAGCGCGGAATCACATTAAAGGAGATGGCGGCGGCGCTGAACGTCTCGGCGGCCTATCTGTCGGCGCTGGAACACGGCAAACGCGGCCAGCCGGGGCCGGGGTTGGTGCTGGAGGTGTGCGGCTATTTCGGCTTGATCTGGGACGAGGCCGAAGCCCTGAAACGACTGGCCGAGCTGTCAAAGCCAAAGGTCACGCTGGATGCCAGCGGACTGTCGGTGCAGGCCACCGCCTTTGCCAACCGGTTGGCCGAATGCCTGCGTGATCTTGACCCTGATGCGGTGGCCGCTCTGGATGACCTGTTGGTGCGGGTGCGCCCGAAACGGCCACAGTATCGGCGGCAGCCCAAATAAAAACAGGGTGATCTCAACAAAAACGGCGATACAGGAAGGCCCCGTATCGCCGTTTTTGTTTCACGTGAAACACCGAAACAGTGTTTTTTAGTTCACTGGGGCTTCTGCCGCTGCCTGTGCCGCTGCCGCCGCTTCGAGGCGCTGGCGGAACATCTGCACAAAGTCGATCGGCTGCAGCATCAGCGGCGGGAAGCCGCCGTCACGGGTGATGTCGGCGATCAGGTTGCGGGCGAATGGGAACATGGTGCGCGGCGCTTCGATCAGCAGCAGCGGCTGGGCATGGTCCGGCTCGGCCGGGTTGATCTGCACCAGACCACCATAGACCAGCTCCAGCAGGAACGCCGGTTCGTTGGCAATCTTGGCTTCGACCTGGAAGTGCAACACCACTTCAAAGGTATTGCCGTCCAGATGGCGGGCGTTGACATCGACCGAAATCGGAATTTCGGGGGCGTCCTTCATCTTCAGGAAGATTTCCGGCGCGCCCGGTGCTTCGAACGACAGGTCCTTGATGTACTGGCCAAGAATCACCAGCGGCTGGGCGTTGGCGGTGTCTTGCTGGGCATCGGTCATGATTGGGTGGCTCCCTGCTGCGTCCATCGGCAGGGTTTGCCCTGCCCGATGGCCCCTCATATGGCTGATGTGCTGTAGCACGCTTTGCGGCGAAATGCCAGCTTACCGGCCTTTATCCGATGGCGGCAGGATGGTCTGGTTGTCATTGCTGGCCGCCCCCGAGGGAGCATGGGGCGTGACATCGCGGTAATCGCCTTCGATGTCCGGGGCGGCTCTGCTTTGGCCAGCAAATCCGCCGCCCGGAAAGTCCTGATGAGGGTGCGCAAAACCACCCGGCCCGAAAGACCCCGCCGACGCCGATGCCGTCCAGCGGCGGGCAAATGCCGCCAGTCCCAGCATCAGCAGGCCGCGCCGCAAGGGGGGCAGCAGCAACAGCACCGCCAGCGCATCGGTGAGAAAGCCGGGAATGATCAACAGCAAACCGGCCAGCAACACCGCCATGCCATTCAGCAGGGCAGCGGCGGGCGGTTGATGTCGAGCCATCGCCTGCTGCACCTGCGGCAACAGGCTCAGGCCCTGCAGGCGAATGATTGCGCCCCCGATAACGGTGGACAGCAACACCAGCCCGAGGGTTGCCAGCCCCCCGATCTGCTCGCCGACGACAACAAAGGTGTAAATTTCAGCGGCAGGCAGGCCAACCACCAGCAATAACGACAAAATCGGCACGATGCTTGCCCTTTACCTTGCGAAAGCCTGTTTGAACGGCGGGTTTTTGTTGACCAGCCATCGGCTGGACCCCATTTAAATAAGGTGTCACGGTCTTTTCTGCCACCCTGTGCCACGTGCTATTCGATAACCTGCCTGACCAATGGGCCTGACCGCTGGGGATGACATGAGCCAAGGTATTTCTTACATCGACATTATTTTCCTGGCCCTGGTTGCGGGATTCCTGATTTTACGCCTGCGGTCGGTGCTGGGACGGCGGACCGGTAACGAAAAGCCGCCGATGCAGCGCCCACAGGATGAGGATGTGGTGGTGGACCTGGCCACCCGCCGCCGGGCTGATCAGGACGATGCGGCCCGCCCGGCCCGCTCGTCCACCGATGAATTGCCGCTGTTCCTGCGCCGTTCGACCGAACCGCTGGTGGCCCCCGAAGCAATGGGTGGGGTGATGGCGATCAAGGCCGCTGATCCGGCCTTTGATGAAAACCGCTTCCTCGCCGGGTCGGTGGCGGCCTTTGAAATGATCCTGAACGCCTATGTGCAGGGCGATACCAAGATGCTGCGCAGCCTGCTGGCCGATGAGGTCTATCGCCAGTTTGCCGAAGCGATCAAGGGCTTTGCCGATCGTGGCGAAAAGCTGGAAACCGAGCTGATCGGCATGCGGGCGGCGTCGATCACCTCGGCCCGGCTGGATGGTCGCAATGCGTTCCTGACCGTTCGTTTTGTGACCGAGCAGATGATCGTGGTGCGCGATCGCAGCGGTGCCATTCTGGAAGGTGACCCGAGCCGTTTTGAACAACTGGTGGACGCCTGGACGTTCAGCCGCGATATTGCCTCGCGTGATCCGAACTGGCGTCTGGTGACGACCACTACCCCCGAGGAGTAATCGTGAGGGACACCTCCGTTTCTGTTCGCCGCCGTGTGCGGACCGGTTTGTGCAGCGCCGCCCTGTTTGGGGTGGCGTTGTCGTTGGTGGGCTGTGATCAGCAGGACAAGCCCCCTGCGCCGCCCAGGCCTGCCGGGCCGCCGCCGCTGGCCCCTGAGATGCGTCTGCATCCGGTCACTTTTGATGCGCTGCCCGGTTGGGGAGGCGACCGCCCCAGTGCGGCGCTGCCTGCCTTGCGCTGGTCGTGCGAGGCGTTTGGCAAACGCACGGACGCCGATGCCTGGGTCGGGCCGGGGGCCTATGGCGGTACGGTTGCCGACTGGCAACGGTTGTGTGCCGGCCTGAACCGCCTGCTGCCTCCCGGACAGGAAAGCGGTCAGGAAGAGACCGTCCTGCGCAGCTGGTTGCGCGAAACGTTCCAGCCCTATGCCGTCGGAATGGTCGAGGCCGACGGGCAGGCGAAATACGAAGGCACCTTTACCGGCTATTACGAGGCGACGCTGAAAGGCTCGCTGACCCGCCAGCCCGGCTATCAGGTGCCGCTGTACGGGCCTCCTGCCGACTTGATTACCGTCGATATGGGGGCGCTGTTTTCGGACATGGCCGGGGTGAAGGTGGTTGGCCGCCTGACCGAAAAGACCATCGAGCCCTATTGGACCCGGGCCCAGATTGACGGCGGTGCGCTGGCGGCCAGTGGGGCGCCGGTGGTGGCATGGGCCGCCGATGCGGTGGATGCCCACATCCTGCACATTCAGGGATCAGGGGTTCTGGAGCTGCCCGACGGCGGGGTGGTGCAGGTCGGCTATGCCGGGAACAACGGCCACAAGTTCGTTGGTATTGGCCGGACGATGCTCGATCGTGGGCTGGTTGGCAGTGGGCAGGCGTCGATGCCCGCCATTCGGGACTGGCTGAAGACCCACCCGGATCAGGCTCCCGAGGTTCTGGCCAGCAATCCCCGTTATATCTTCTTCCGTCAGCTGCAGGGGCTGGGGCCCTTGGGGGCGCTGGATGTGCCGCTGACGCCGGGCCGGTCGCTGGCGGTGGACCCGCGCTATGTGCCGCTGGGGGTGCCGCTGTGGCTGTCGAGTGTTGACCCTGACATGTTGCCGTTGGCCCGGCTGATGGTGGCGCAGGATGTCGGCAGCGCGATCAAGGGGGTGGTCCGGGGTGATTTTTTCTGGGGATCAGGCGAGTCGGCCCTGGAAAAAGCCGGGCGGATGAAAAGCTCGGGGAGTTATTATCTGCTGTTGCCGCGGGACCGCAAGGAGGCTCCGCCAGCCCGTCCGTAATCGGTCGGCTTCTATCGTGAAACAATGGTCCACAGGATGCCGGTCAGGACGGCACCTGTGGCAAGAGGTGGCACAAGACCATGGATCAGTCTGAAATTTCCGCCCCCCGTCCGCCGGTCCGGGTGGCCCTGTTCATCACCTGTCTGGCCGACATGTTCCGCCCGGCGGTGGGATTTGCCACCGTGGCGTTGCTGGAGCAGGCCGGATGTGAGGTGGTGGTGCCGCAGGGGCAAACCTGCTGTGGTCAGCCGCAATGGAACTCCGGCGACCGGCGCGGAGCGCAAAAGCTGGCCCGGGCGATGATCACTGCCTTTGAACAGGCTGAAGTTGACTATGTGGTGGCGCCGTCGGGGTCGTGTATCGGGATGGTCAAGGACTGGCCGCAGGTCTTTTCCGATGATGCGGCATGGCAACAGCGGGCCACGGCAATCGCTGAAAAGTCATGGGAACTGACCTCGTTTCTGGTTGACCGGCTGGGCTGGACGCAGGTGCAGGCCCATCTGGAGGGCATTGCCGCCTACCACGACAGTTGCACCGGCAAGCGCAAGCTGGGGGTTGCGGCCCAGCCACGGGCCTTGCTGGCCGGAGTGGCCGGGCTGGAGGTGCGCGACCTGTCGGCACCGGAAGAATGCTGCGGCTTTGGCGGCACCTTTTGTGTCAAGTACGGTGACATCTCCAGCCGGATGGTCACCGACAAGGCGAAAGACATCATTGCCACCGGCGCCGATACCTTGCTGGCCGGGGATGTTGGCTGCCTGCTGAACATGCAGGGGCGGCTGCGCCGTCTGGGCAGCCCGATCAAGGTGCGCCATGTGGCCGAAGTGCTGGCCAACATGGGCGATCAACCCGCCATCGGCGAGGGGGAATAAGCCATGCAGCAGTCCACCAGCCATTTGTTTCACGACAACGTTCGCCATGCGGTGAACGATGATAACCTGCGGGTGTCGCTGGAAACGATGAAGACCGGCTTTCGCTTCAAGCGACTGGCCGCCATTGATCGCCTGCCGGAGTTCGAAGACCTGCGGGAAGAAGGCAAGGCGCTGAAGGACCATGTGCTGGCCCATCTGGACCTGTATCTGGAGGCCTTTGAAAAGAAGGTCATCGAGCAGGGCGGCATGGTGCACTGGTGCGCCAACGCCGCCGAAGCGCAACAGGTGGTGCTGGACATTTGCCGGTCGGTGGGGGCGCGCACCGTCACCAAGGGCAAGTCGATGATCTCCGAAGAAATCGGCCTCAACGATTACCTCGAAAAGAACGGGGTGCAGCCGATTGAGACCGATCTGGGGGAATACATCATCCAGCTTCGCCACGAAGCCCCCAGCCACATCATTGCCCCGGCGATCCATGTCCGCAAAGAGATGGTGGCTGATGCCTTTCGTGCCACCCATACCCACCGCCCCGCCGACCGCGACCTGAGCGAGCCGCGCAGCCTGCTCGACGAAGCGCGCGAGGAGTTGCGCGACAAGTTTCTGGCCGCCGATGTCGGGATCACCGGGGCCAACATGCTGATCGCCGAAACCGGTACCTCGGTGATCGTCACCAACGAAGGCAACGGCGACCTGACGCAGTTGCTGCCGAAGGTGCATGTGGTGCTGGCCTCGCTGGAAAAGGTGGTGCCGACGCTGAACGATGCCTCGACGGTGCTGCGCCTGCTGGCCCGCTCGGCCACCGGGCAGGAAGCCAGTACCTATGTCACCTTCTCCAGCGGTCCCCGGCGGGCGGATGATCTGGATGGCCCCGAGCAATACCATGTGATCCTGCTCGACAACGGGCGCAGCAAGATGCTGGGCAGCGAGTTTCAGGACATGCTGCGCTGTATCCGTTGTGGGGCCTGCATGAACCATTGCCCGGTCTATGGGGCTATTGGCGGCCATGCCTATGGCTGGGTCTATCCCGGCCCAATGGGGTCGGTGCTGACCCCGGCGCTGATCGGGATCGAAAACGCTGCCCCGCTGCCGAACGCCTCGACACTCTGTGGCCGGTGCGAAAGCGTGTGCCCGATGAAAATTCCGCTTCCCCGCATGCTGCGGGCCTGGCGCGAGCAGGAATTTGAACGCCACCTGACCCCGCCGCGTGCCGTCTGGGCGCTGAAGGTGCATACCGCGCTGGCCAGCCGTCTGCGCCTGTACCGCTGGGCAACCCGCCTGGGGGCGTGGGCGTTACGCATCTGGGGTGGGCGTCGTGGCTCGTTTGACCATATTCCCTTTGCTCAGGACTGGACGGATAGCCGCACCATGGCCGCGCCTCAGTATGGCCGCACCTTTATGGATCTTTATGCCAATCGTCCGAATGCTCATATAACAAACAAAGAGCGATAGACCGCAGACCTGTAACGACATCGCCAGAAAGGCGAAGGCGGAAAGACAATGACCAGCAGAACTCCCCGTGACCGCGAGCTTCATGCCCGTCTGCAGGCGGCGTTTCAGCGTGACCTGATTTCGGTCTACGTCGATTTTGACAAGCTGCAATCGCCGAAAAGCCCGATCTTTGACCCGTGGTTGGCGGTCGGGCCGCTGCTGGGCTTGCTGCTGCTGTCTCTGACCCTGTTGCTGGCGGGGGGAATGATCATCGGGACCGCAGCGATGGTGGTCGCCGTACTGGTCTATGTGATGGTCCTGCGGCCCTGGCTGGAGCAGGTCTTTCGCCAGAAAGCGATCCATGCGCTGATCCTCGACCTGCGCAGCTTTCTGATTTTGTGGGAGTACGGCGGGGTGGGGCTGTCGCTGATTGAGCGACCGGAAACGATGGTTGCCGCCCCCGGCGGGCATTGGCGCCATTTTGTTGTTCGCCATTTGCCAAACCCCGAAGCAGGCAGCATTGATCCGGAACTGGCATCGGTCTTTGCCCATGATGCCCCGCAGGACGACTCGCCCGCTCCGGCACCGTACATCCCCGGCGAGCCGCTGGAGGGGGAAATTCTTTCCCGGCGGGATAGCGACAAGCGCTGAAGCGTCTTATAAAGGGGGGACTCCCAACCACGAGGCACTGGCCATGAGCACTTCTCGCAACAGCATTCTAGAGGGTATCCGTCGTTCCAGCGGTGTGGGACGGCCCGGAACGCCCAGCGAGAGTGAACGGCAACAAACGGTGCAGGCCCGTCTGAACGATACCCCGGTGGGGATCGTGCCCCAACGGGCCGAGGATGATAAGGGCTGTCTGGCCCGCTTCAAGGAGATGGTGCTGGCGTCGGCGGCGTCGCTGGCCGAAGTTCCGAACTGGGCGGCAGTGCCCGAGGCGGTGGTGTCGTTTCTGAAAGAGCGGAATTTGCCGATGGTGCTGACCACCTCGCTTGATCCGCGTCTGGCTGCACTGCAGGACCATGGCTTGCTGACCGTGCGCCGGGGGGTGGCACTGCCGCAAGACCTGATCGGGGTGGTGACGGCGGTGGGAGGCGTGGCCGAAACTGGATCGCTGGTGCTGACCTCTGGCCCCGACGCGCCGACCTCGCTGAATTTTCTGCCCGATATCCACATCATCTGCGTGCAGGCTGTCGATGTTGCCGGGGGCTTTGAAACGGTCTGGGCGCGCCTGCGGGCACAGGACAGCATGCCGCGCACGGTCAACCTGATTACCGGTCCGTCGCGGACGGGCGATATCGAACAGACCATCCTGATGGGGGCACACGGACCGCGCCAGGTCCATGTGATCGTGGTCAATGATGGTGCGTAAGCGCCGGGGGCGCGTTCTCAGCGACGACGAAAAAAGCCTGTGGCAGCGGGTGGCGGAAACCATCACCCCGTTGGACGCCAACCAGCGGGCACACATGATTGCCGCGCTGGAGGAAATGGCACCTCTGCCTGTGCCCGAGGGTCCGGTGGTGCCTGCTGTTGTTGCCAAGCCGGTGGCGGCTCCGGCTCTGGCATCGGCCGAGGCATTGCAGGCGTTGGTGGTCGGTGCCAAGGGGCGGGGAGAGGCTCGCCCCGAAAGCCAGACGCCAGCCTATCTACCATTGCAGCATGGCACCTCGCCGGGGGTGGATCGCCGCACGGCAGACCGGTTCCGCCGGGGGAGGATGGTCATTGACGGACGCATCGACCTGCACGGCATGACGCAGGAGCAAGCGCATATTGCCCTGCATCACTTCATCGAAGGCCAGCATGCCCATCAGGCGCGCTGTGTGCTGGTGATCACCGGCAAGGGAGCGCGTGGTGAAGGGGTGTTGCGGCGAGCGGTGCCGCGCTGGCTGAATGATCCGCGCTTGCGGCCCTTGATCCTGTCGTTTTCCCATGCCCAAATCCCCGATGGCGGTGATGGGGCGCTGTATGTTTTGCTGCGGCGGCATCGTGAGTAACGGTGAGGAATTGTAAAAAAGACAGCCCGCTGTTTCACGTGAAACAGCGGGCTTTGTTTTGGCACGACAGTATTACGGCAGCAGGACTGTCGAGCCAACAGTCTTGCGCCCTTCCAGATCCTGATGACAGCGGCTGGCCTCGGTCAGCGGATAACTCTGGCCGATGGTGACCTTGACGGTGCCGTTGGCCACAACATCCAGCAGCTCGCTGGCGGTGGCTTCCAGCTCGGCGCGGGTGCTGGTGTAGTGTGCCAGCGTCGGGCGGGTCAGGAACAGCGAGCCCTTTTGCGACAGGGTGATCGGCGACACCGGCGGCACCGGCCCCGAGGCATTGCCATAGGTGCACATCATCCCGCGCAGGCGCAGGCAGTCGAGGCTGTCTTCGAACACCGCCTTGCCAACGCCATCATAGACAACCGCCACCCCGACGCCGTTGGTGATCTCCTTCACCCGTTCCTTGAAGTTTTCGCGGGTGTAGACAATGGTGTGGTGGCAGCCGCTCTGGCGGGCGAGTTCGGCTTTTTCGTCGCTGCCAACAGTGCCGATGACAGTGGCCCCCAGGGCCTTCAGCCACTGGCAGGCAATCTCTCCGACACCACCGGCGGCGGCATGGAACAGCACCACATCGCCGGGCTGCACCGGGTACAGGCGACGGATCAGGTACTGGGCAGTCATCCCGCGCAGCATCATCCCGGCGGCAATGTCATCGGCCAGCGTGTCCGGCATCCTGATCAGGACAGCGGCGGGCATCACCCGTTCGGTGGCATAGCTGCCCGCCGGGCCGGTGCCATAGCAGACACGATCCCCGACCGCAAAGCCGGTAACTCCTTCGCCAACCGCTTCGACCACTCCGGCCCCGGCAAAGCCCAGCCCGTGCGGCAGGTGCGGCAACGAATACAGGCCGCTGCGCAGATAGGTATCAATGAAATTGACGCCAATGGCGGTGTGGCGCAGGCGGACCTCGCCGGGGCCGGGCAGGCCGGGGTCGATCTGTTCGACCCGCAACACCTCGGGACCTCCGGTCTGGTGAATACGAACAACAGTGCTCATCGGGACCTCCATGGAATCCGGGGGAGTGGGGTTTATTCGCTGCGTTCCAGCCGCAGCAACTGGCGCTTGGTATCGAGGTCGTCAAACCCTTCCGGGCCGCTGTAATGGCCCATGCCGCCATGGGCATGGCCCAGCACGCGATGGCAGGGGATGATCAGCGGAATGGGATTGTTGGCGCAAGCCCCACCGATGGCGCGCGGCGAGGTGCCGATCTGCTGCGCCAGCTCGCCATAGGTGAGGGTGGAGCCATAGGGAATGTCCCGCATTGCGGCCCACACCTTTTGCCGGAACGCGGTGCCGGGCGGGGCCAGTGGCAGATCAAAGGCCTTCAGGTCGCCATCGAAATAGGCGTTCAACTGGTCGCGGGCTTCGATCAGCAGCGGCGTTTCTTCGCTGAGCATCCCCCATCCCCAATCGACGCTGATCAGGGCGCCATCCTCTTCGGTCAGGGTCAGGTCTCCGACGGGGCTGTGCAGGCAAAGTTGCGGCATGGGATGGTCCTTTGGCCAGAGGCAGACGGTTATGTCGGTCACTGTGCCCGCCATGGCAAGGGGTCGCAAGAGGGGAGAGCGGTATTGTGTTGATTGCACCGGACGGGGCGCTGCCGTACCCTGTAAAGACGAGAGAGGCGTTTCTGCTAAAAGATGCAAAGGGAACGGGGAATGAAGATCAGTATTGATGTTGACTGCACACCCGAAGAAGCCCGCACGTTTCTGGGCCTGCCGGATGTCAAGCCGATGCAGGACGCGATGATGATGGAAATCCAGAATCGCATGATGGCCAACCTGCAGGCGATGGAGCCGGAAACCCTGTTCAAGACCTGGCTGCCCGCGCAGGTGCAGGGGCTGGAGCAGATGCAGAAATTCTTCTGGTCCCAGTTTGCCAAAGGGGCATCGGCGGCCAGCGGCGGGCAGGGCAAATAGCGGCTCTGGCCGTGGCGATGTTCCACGTGAAACAAAAGCTCCTCCGCGATACGGGGGGTGTTGCGCCTGTTATGGCCGCTCTGTCCTGTGCAGGCGGATGCATTGCCGGTGGCTTTGCGGTATATCATGGCGGCTTTGTCTGGAACGGCTGACGCTGCTCCCCCCAATGACGCACAACAGGAGTCCGCAATGGACACGGCGCAACAGCATTATTTCTCCCTGCACGGCTTTTTGTGTACCAACCGTCGCCCCGACGACCATTCACGCGGCTCGTGTGCCGCCCGTGGGTCGGAGCAGTTGATGGACTACATCAAGGAACGCACCAAGGCGCTGGGCCTGACCCCGGCCAAGGGCGTGCGCCTGCAAAAGTCCGGCTGCCTTGAACGCTGTGAACTGGGTCCGGTGATGGTGATCTATCCCGAAGGCGTGTGGTACGCGGTGCGCACCCCGGCAGACATCGACGAAATTCTGGCGGTGCATGTGCAGGGCGGTGGCCGGGTCGAGCGACTGATGCTTGATCGCAAGGAACGCCAGCGTCAGCAGATCATTGACCGGATTCCGGATTGACCATGATGCAGTACAGCCGGAATACGATTGTTGCCCTGGCCAGTGCGGCCGGGCGCGGTGGCGTGGCGGTCCTGCGTCTGTCCGGGGCCGGGGCGGCAGCGGCTCTGGAGAAGATCACTGGCAAATCCTGCCCCGCGCCGCGCTATGCGGCGCGGCGGCGTTTTTATCATCCGCAGGATGGTGGCTTGCTCGATGACGGGCTGGTGCTGTGGTTCCCCGGCCCGGCTTCGTTCACTGGCGAAGATGTGGTGGAGCTGCATTGCCATGGCGGGCGGGCGGTGACCGACAGCCTGCTGGCGGCACTGTGTGCCTGTGACGACGTGCGCCCGGCGGACGCCGGAGAGTTTTCACGGCGGGCGTTTCACAACGGCAAACTCGATCTGACCCAGGCCGAGGCGATTGCCGATCTGGTCGATGCCGAGACGCTGGCCCAGCAGCGGCAGGCCCTGCGGCAGATGGATGGCGCTCTGGCCCGGCTGTACGACGGTTGGCGACATGATCTGATCCGCTCGCTGGCCCATCTGGAAGCCTACATTGATTTCCCCGACGAAGACCTGCCCGCCGAAGTGGATGAAGGTGCCCGTGCTGGCATCCGCTCGTTGTTGCAGGCGATGCGCGGCCATCTGGCCGATGGTCACCGCGGCGAGCGGCTGCGTGATGGTTTGGCGGTGGCGGTGATCGGTCCCCCCAATGCGGGCAAGTCGAGCCTGACCAACAGCCTCGCCCGCCGCGAAGCTGCGATTGTGTCGGCAACGGCGGGCACCACCCGCGATGTGGTCGAGGTCCATCTGGACCTTGGTGGCTATCCGGTGATCCTCGCCGACACGGCGGGCCTGCGCGAAGGCTCGGACCCGATCGAGGCCGAGGGCATCCGCCGGGCGCGGGCGCGCGCCGAAACGGCCGACCTGAAGATTGCCGTCTTTGATGGTGCAAGCTGGCCCGCGCTGGATACCCATACGGTCAATCTGGTTGACGACTCGACGGTGGTCGTGATCAACAAGGGAGACTGTCTGCCTGCTGATCAACATCAGACCTGCCCGACCGTTGCCGGTCGTCCGGCACAGGTCATTTCGGTGCACAGCGGGCAGGGGATGGATGCCTTCCTGTCGGCCCTGACTGCCGAAGTGCAAACCCGCCTTGAGGGGCAGGGGAGTGCTCCGGCCCTGACCCGCGCCCGCCATCGCAGTGCGCTGGAGGACTGTGCCGACTGTCTGTCCCGCTCGTTGCAGGCTCCGGCGCTGGAGCTGATGGCCGAAGACCTCCGTCTGGCCACCCGCGCGCTGGGGCGGATCACCGGACGTGTTGATGTGGAAGATTTGCTGGATGTGATCTTCCGCGATTTTTGTATCGGAAAGTAAAAGACCATGGACCACGAAACCTGGGATGTCATCGTCGTTGGCGGCGGACATGCTGGCACCGAAGCCGCTGCTGCTGCGGCCCGCATGGGGGCGAAGACCCTGCTGCTGACCCACAAGCCGGAAACGGTGGGCGAGATGTCCTGCAACCCGGCTATCGGTGGTCTCGCCAAAGGCCATCTGGTGCGCGAAATCGACGCGCTGGACGGCATCATGGGGCGGGCCATTGATCAGGGCGGCATCCAGTTTCGCGTCCTGAACCAGTCCAAAGGGCCCGCCGTGCAAGGCCCGCGCGCGCAGGCCGACCGCAAGCTGTACCGGCAGGCGGTGCAGCGGCTGCTGGCCGAAACCGCCAACCTGACCATTCAGGCTGGTGGGGCGGTCCAGTTGATTCTGGACGAGGACAATGCCTGTCAGGGGGTGATCACCGACGACGGTCGCCGCCTGCTGGCCGGGGCGGTGGTGCTGACCACCGGCACCTTCCTCAACGGCCTGATTCACCTTGGCGAAGAGATCTGGCCCGCTGGCCGCATCGACGAAGCCCCCGCCTTGCACCTGTCGGACAGTCTGGCGCAGATCGGGCTGGCGCTGGGTCGCCTGAAGACCGGCACCCCGGCTCGCCTTGATGGCCGCACCATCGCCTGGCAGACGCTGGAGATGCAGGAGGGCGACACCCCGCCCAAGCCGTTCTCCTTCCTGACCGACCGCATCACCACCCCGCAGGTGGCCTGCGGCATCACCTGGACCACCCCGGAAACCCACGCCATCATTCAGGCCAACCTGCATCGCGCCCCGATGTATTCCGGCCAGATCCAGAGCGTCGGGCCGCGCTATTGCCCGTCGATCGAAGACAAGGTGGTGCGCTTTGCCGGGCGTGACCGCCACCAGATTTTCCTCGAGCCGGAAGGGCTGGACGATCACACCGTCTATCCGAACGGTATCTCGACCAGCCTGCCGCGCGAGGTGCAACAGGCGCTGATCCACTCCATTCCGGGGCTGGAAACGGTGCACATCATCCGCCCCGGCTATGCCATCGAATATGATTTCGTTGACCCGCGGGAACTGCGGCCGACGCTGGAGACCCGCAAGGGTGCCCGCCTGTTCCTCGCCGGGCAGATCAATGGCACCACCGGCTATGAAGAGGCCGGGGCACAAGGTCTGATCGCCGGGATCAATGCCGCCCTGAAGGCCAGCGGCAGCGAGCGGACCTTTGTGCCGGATCGCGCCGACGGCTATATCGGGGTGATGATTGACGATCTGGTGACGCTGGGTACGCAGGAACCGTACCGGATGTTTACCAGCCGCGCTGAATACCGCCTGCTGCTGCGGGCTGATAATGCCGACCTGCGGCTGACGGCGATGGGGATTGATATTGGCTGTGTGGGTCCGGTTCGTGCCGCCGCCTATACCGCCAAGGCGGCGGCGCTGGTGGCAACGCGCACGGAGATGGAGGGCCTGACCGCCACCCCGCGCGAGCTGGCGGCGCACGGCATCGCCATTAATCAGGACGGGGTGCGGCGATCGGCCTTTACCCTGTTCAGCTATCAGGAGGTCAACTGGGACACCCTGCGCCGCCTGTGGCCGGAGTCCTTCGCCGGGCTGCGCGATGACGTCGCCGAGCAACTGGAGATCGAAGGCCGCTATGCCGGATATCTGCAGCGGCAACTGGCTGATGTGGCCGCCTTCCGCCGCGACGAGACACTGGCGATCCCCGATGATCTCGACTATGCCGAGGTTGGCAGCCTGTCGTCGGAAATGCGCTTGAAGCTGACCCAGCACCGACCGGCGACTCTGGGGGCGGCAGCGCGCATTCCGGGGGTGACTCCGGCGGCGTTGACTGCTCTGCTGGGGCATGTGCGAAAGAAACAGTCGGCGGCCTGATCGCTGTCCCCGGACCTGATAACGATAAAAAAGCGCGCTCTGGCAACAGAGCGCGCTTTTTTCGTGCCTGTGACAGCCTGTTTCATCGCCGGTGTTCCCGGCAACCCTTGGCGGGGGTGCTGCGAGACTGTATAAATTCGGACAGTATAGCTTTGTGAAGCCCCCTTTTGTGTTTCACGTGAAACAGGAAACAGCGTGTCAAGTCCCCTTTCGCCGGAACAGTTCCAGGCTCTTACTGGTGTTTCACATGAAACACTGACCCGGTTTCATGCCTATGCCGACCTGCTGGGCAAATGGCAGGCGCGGATCAATCTGGTGGGGAAGTCGACCCTGCCGGATCTGTGGCGGCGGCATTTTCTGGACTCGGCGCAGGTGTTCAACACGCTGCCCGCCCAGACCTCGGTGGTGCTGGATCTCGGCTCGGGCGGCGGCTTTCCGGGACTGGTGCTGGCGATCATGGGCGTGCCGATGGTCCATCTGGCGGAATCCGATCAGCGCAAGTGCGCCTTCCTGCGCGAAGCGGCCCGTGTGGCCGGGGTGATTGACCGGGTACAGGTCCATGCCAAACGCATCGAAAGCATCCCGCCGTTTCCGGTTGATGTGGTGTCGGCGCGGGCGCTGGCCCCGATTGCCCAGTTGCTGGACTATGCCGAACCGTTCCTGACGCCCGCCACCCATTGCCTGTTCCTGAAAGGCCAGACGGCTGAACAGGAACTGGCCGAGGCCAGCCGAGGCTGGTCGTTTGTTGCTCAACGGCATCCGAGCCGCAGTGATGCGGATGCTACCCTGTTTGACCTCCAAGAGGTAAGCCGTCATGACCCAGCGTAACGCCAAGGGGCCAAAGATTCTGGCCATCGCCAACCAAAAGGGCGGCGTCGGCAAGACCACCACCGCCATCAATCTGGCCACCGCCATGGCGGCGGTCAAAAAGAAGGTGCTGGTGATCGATATGGACCCGCAGGGGAACGCCTCGACCGGTCTGGGGATCGACCAGAGCCAGCGCACCGTTTCGACCTACGAAGTCCTGATGGGCGAGGCGAAGTTGGCGCAGGCCATTTGTCCGTCCAGTGTTCCCGACCTGTCGGTGGTGCCCTCTGGCGTCGATCTGGCCGGGGCCGAGCTGGAACTGGTGGAGATGAGCAACCGCGAGTTCCGCTTGCAACAGGCGCTGGCCGAAGGACTCGACCGCTTTGATTACGTCCTGATCGACTGCCCGCCAGCGCTGGGTTTGCTGACCCTGAACGCGCTGGTGGCGGCAGATGAAGTGGTGGTTCCGCTGCAATGCGAGTTCTTTGCGCTGGAAGGCATCTCGCATCTGGTCAAAACCATCGAGCGTGTTAAGGGTGCCTTAAACCCGCGTCTGGATATTCAGGGGATCGTGTTGACCATGTTCGACCGGCGGAACAACCTGTCGACGATGGTTGAGAATGACGTGCGCGCCTATTTCGGGGCCAAGGTTTACAAGACGGTGATCCCGCGCAACGTGCGCGTTTCCGAAGCCCCGTCCCATGGCAAGCCGGTCCTGCTGTACGATTTCCGCAGCACCGGCGCGCAGGCATACGTTCATCTGGCCGGTGAAGTTCTGCGGCGTGATCGAGAGGTACAGGCATAATGGAAGACAAACGCAAGCGTGGTCTGGGACGGGGCCTGTCGGCATTGCTGGGGAACACGCCACTGGCCCAACCTGCGGCGTCCAGCAGCAGCAACGAGCCGGTGGTGATCGACCTGAAGGGAACGGTCCAGATTCCGGTCACTCACATGCAGTCTGGCCGCTATCAGCCGCGTACCGAATTTGATCAGGATGCGTTGCAGGACCTGGCGGACTCGATCCGGGCCAAGGGCATCATCCAGCCGATTCTGGTGCGCCCGCTGCCGGAAGACCCCAGCCGCTACGAAATCATCGCCGGGGAACGGCGCTGGCGTGCGGCCCAGATGGCGCAGCAGCATGATGTTCCGGTACTGGTGCGTGACTTCACTGATCAGGAAGCCGCTGAAGTCGCCCTGATTGAAAACCTGCAACGGCGTGACCTGTCGCCGCTGGAAGAAGCCGAAGGCTATCGCCGCCTGATCGACGACTTCTCGCGCACCCAGGACGATCTGGCGCAGGCGCTGGGCAAAAGCCGCTCGCACGTTGCCAACATGATCCGCCTGCTGGCCTTGCCCGAGCAGGTCAAGCATTACATGCGCGACGGCCGCCTGACCGCAGGCCATGCCCGCGCCCTGCTGAATGCCGAAGACCCGGTGGTGCTGGCCCAGCAGGTGGTCTCCAAGGGCCTGAACGTCCGCCAGACGGAAAAGCTGGCCACCGACAAGGGTGGGGTCAAGGCGCGCAAGCCCAAGTTCGAGCGCGAAAAGGATGCCGATACGCTGGCATTGGAGCGCGATCTGGCGCGGGTGCTGGGGCTGAAGGTCGAGGTCGAATTCCTTGGGCGTGGCGGTCAGGTGGTGATCCATTACGACACCCTCGACCAACTGGACGACATTCTTTATCGCCTGAACAACCCGTCGGAACGCCACCGCTCGGGGACGCCGATGCCGGATGCGCGCGGCTTTGATGACTTCGAAGCCGACAACGCCGCCTTTGCCGCCTCGTTTGGCCGCACCGCTCCGACCACCGAAGAGGGCGATGAGGAGAGTCTGGAGGAATCCGTCGATGCCTGGCAGGCCGAGCTGGCCGCCGAGACCGAACGGGAAGCCGCCGAACGACTGGCGCCGCTGGACGACGAGTTGTCCGATGAGGACGATCTCGATGTTGCCGCCCTGCTCGATCAGGACAGCGTCGAGATGATCGACGACAGCGCGCCGCAGGCAGATGATGCCGAACAGGCTGAGGCTCCGGTGGTGGATGCCCAGTCGGTTCTGAGTGCCCTGCGAGCCGCCGTCGATGGTGACAATCCGCTGGCCGCTCTGGCCCGGATGGGGGCCTTCAGCGGTGATCCGGCGGCAGACAATGGTGCCGGGGATGATCAGCCCGCAGCCGAAGAGCAACCGGTGGAACAGGCATCGGCGGATGTCTGGGCTGACAGCCTGAAAGGGACCTCGCTGGGCGATACCAAGGCCAGTGATGACGAGCTGCACGCCTTGTTGTCGCAGATTCGCGCCGGGAAATAATCCTGTTTCACGACGTGCGTGAAACAGTCCTGCGGGGAGAGAGGCAGAGCAAATGCAAGGGCTCTACTGGATTGCCTCCTATCCCCGTTCGGGAAACACATGGCTCCGCCTGTTGCTGGACAGTTACCTGCACGGCGGAGCGGCGGTTGATATCAACCGGATCAGCCCGTCGGGCCTGATGTACAGTCGGGCCTTTGCCGATGATGTGCTGGGGATCGATACCGCTGACTTGTTGCCAGCCGAAATTCTGGCGTTGCGCCCACAGGTGATGCGGGCAATCCGGGACCGCCATGTCGATCCGGTGATGCTGAAAACCCATGATATGCGCCATCGTCTGGCCGACGGACAGTGGACACTCCCCGCCGATGTCAGTCTGGGGGGAGTCTATCTGGTCCGCGACCCGCGTGATGTGGCCCTGTCTTTGGCCCGTTTTCTCTCCTGTCCGCTGGATCAGGCGATTACCGTCATGGCAACGGCGGGGCAGCAGCGGGCGACGTCCCATGATCAGCAGGCGACGTATCTGGTCAATCTGTGGGGGAGCTGGAGTGAAAACGTCCGTAGCTGGCTGGCAGCGGACCCGTTCCCGATTCATCTGGTGCGCTATGAAGACCTGCGCGCCCGGCCCCGGCAGGTGATGGCGGGCATTTTGCGGGCGTTTGATCTGCCGGTCGATCACGACCGCATCGTGGCAGCGGTGGCGGCGACGTCGCTGGAAATCCTGCACCAGCAGGAACAGCAGCGGGGCTTTATCGAGTATGCGGGGCGTGAGCGTTTCTTTGGCAGCGGGGCGGTGGCGGGGTGGCGGCACAGGCTGACCCCGGCGCAGGCCGGGCGTATCCGAGACCAGCATGGCGAGGTTATGGCTCGCCTTGGCTATGAGGACCGGTAAACCACGCCACAGGACGTGACGAAAAACAAAAAGATCATGGAGCGCTGCTCCAGGCCTCGCTGGGGCCTTAGAGCATTTTCAAGTTGACCGTCGACGGTCAACGGCTCGGAAAATGCGGCCCTAAAAGGGAAGAGCGTTTCCGCTCGGTGTGAAAACGCTCTAAGGCCCCAGACCCCATTGACTTGATTTTTAAAGAAAAAATGGGGGTTCGGGGGCTTTGTCCCCCGGGCAGGTGCGGACGGTAGTCCGCTATTCTCCACCAACTGTGGTGTACTGTGGCGTCAGATTGAACGTACAATGGTCTAGCGGTTGCTGCCACTGGCCCAGCGGACAAAGCGGCCCATCTGGATGGCATTGGACACCGTGAAGCCGTACAGCAGGCGGTTGCTGGCGGGCATTTTGTCGGCCTCGGGCCACTGGTCCAGCAGATGGCGCAGGCGCGGCAGGTCCAGCATCTCGGACAGCATCTGGTTGTCGGCAAAGCTGTCAAGGGCATCGGTAAAGGCAGCGCGTTGCGGCTGCAGGCGGTGAGGCCATTCGACAGCCTGCTGTCCCCCTAGAGACTCGTTGACGATGCTGTCCGGGGCATGGTCTTGCAACAGCCGACGGATCAGGCTGCGGGGGCGACCATCAAGGATGTAGTGCTCGCGCGGGATGGCCAGACAGAATTCCAGCAAATCCCGATCACCGAACACGTCGCGCAGGTGCAGGCCATAGGTGATTTCCAGCGCCATGCTGCTGGGCAGGCTGAGGACGCGCTGCTGAGTGAGGAAATACAGGCACTGCTGGCGTGAAGATGTGCCCAGTTCACGGATCAGGCTTTCGTCGTGGGCGTCAAGATAGTCTTCGACACCGACCTGCTCGATCCACGACTGGCGCAGCAGGTTGAAGGCGGTCAGGGGAGGAGGCCGGTTGCGCAGCCGCCGCAATTGGTAAAACAGCGGCCTGGGAATCATCGGGTTGATCAGGGTGGCCCGTAGAAACGGCAGCAGGGCTTTTCCCTGATAGCGGGCGACCTGTCGCAACAGGCGCAGCGCCGCCAGCGGGCGACCCTCGCGGGCCAGATCGTAAAAACACAAGAAACCGTCATAGCTGAGCGAGAAATTGCCCATACCGGCATTCAGAGCGACATCATGCCCCTGTTTTTGCATCGCCTGATAGGCCGAAGAGAACCAGCCCAGATGGCAGGCGTTGCTGCACGGCAGGCCGGTGGTCTGGAACAACAGGGTGGGATCGGTTTCAATGGCCGATGGGGTGCTGCTGTGGCACAGGGTTGTCTGCAATGCCGGATAGTCTGCCGCCAGCGCGGCGATTTTGGGGCGTTCGTCGGCATACCAGCCCCGGTCTGCGGTCACCGACAGGCCGGGGGGCGGGACGACGGTGTAACTGTGGACCGGCACCGGCGGCTGCTGGCGCAAGGCAGCGGTCAGCATCGCCGTGCTGTCGAGACCGCCGCTGGCGAGAAAGGCCGGTTTGCTGGTTTGGCGCAGGCGGCGGGTGACGGCCTGCTGCAACAGGGCGTCGGCCTGCTCGAGGTACTCCTGATCGGACGACAGCCGTATGCGCTGGTTGTTCTCTGGTTGCCACAGCGGCACGTGCCGCTGACCATCGGCACGGATGTCCAGCAGGGTACCGGGGGGAACCTGCCCGATATTCTGGTACACACTGCGACCAAGATCGCCGACCCGACCAGCAAAGCGGGTGGTCAGCGCCAGCATGTCCAGCGTGCGGGGAACGGTGGGAATGCGGTGCAGCAGGGCAACGGTGTTGGCAAAGTGGCAGTCCGTGCCATCCCGGTGCCAGTACAGCAGCCTGCCAGCCAGTGGAGCGACGGCCAGCACCAGCCGCTGATCGGCGGGGGACCAGTGCGCCAGCGCAAAGTCTCCGGCCAGTTTCCCCAGCGTTTCCGCACCGCGTCGGGTGATCCAGTGGGCAAGCAGGACGGTATCGGGCGTATCGGTGGCAACAGACAGGCCGCGGGCAACGTCTGCCGAGTCGAACAGGCAGCCGGTCAACAGGGTGACGCTGCCGCGCTCATCCTGATACAGCGATAGCGGAAAAGCCTGTCCGGCCTGCTGGGGAAAGGTCAGGGCACAGAGGTGATCGTCGTGGACTCCATATCCACCAACGGCCAGACACGACGCCAGCAATCGCTGTCCCAGATGTGGATCAAGGACCGAATGCCCAAAGGCAACCGATCCCAGAACGTGTGCCAGACGGCCCATGCGAGGGGTTCTCTATGCTGGTTCCAGCCGCGGGCAGACCTCAGGACAGCGTATAGGTTCCGCTGCCGTCATCACCCGCGCTGATGTTGCCTGCGGTGAATTCGGTCACCGTCATGGCGGTCACGGTGTCCAGCGGCGGAACCCAGGTGGGAATGGGGGCGGGCGACGAAGAGGCTGGTGCCGGTGTGGAATCGGTCTGAGTGTTCATTGCTGTCATGCCCATGGAGAGGAAAAGTCCTTGGGAACAATCTTAAGTTTTGTATCCCGCCCTGTCAATTGACCCTGTCCTGATATCTCTGCCGGGTGATGGTATTGTCGGGTGCCAGAGCCGTGAGCGCACACGCGGGAACCGGTTTTGCGCCCAATCACGGCGCCAGCAGGAGCCGGACCAGAGCGGGCAGCGCGGACAGGTCATCCTGGCGGCGCAATTCGGCAAAGGGAACGTGCTGTGCCACTGCTGCCAGTGCCAGCAACATGTCGGCTTGATAGCCCATGGCGATGCCCAGACGGGGGCGGTGGAACAGGTCATATTGTCGTAAGGCGGTGCTGCCCCGCAGCGGAAACAGCCCACCGTCATCCGGCTGCGCAACCCTCCGCAACAGGACGACCTGCCGCAGTGCCATCCGCTGTCTGGCGGCGGACGGGACGGGGACCTTGAACTTGTTCTGCCCCTCCCGCACCGGCTCCAGAGGCCCGGTGGGGATGGCAAGATGCCGGGCGGCATCCTGCCACAGCTTCAGATAGGCGAGACAGGGCAGGATGGTCGGGGAACCGGGAATGGAAACATCCAGCGCGCACAGATCATCGGACAACAGGGGGTAGCCATGCTGGTAAAACGTGGCCGCCAGTGTCGATTTGCCAAGGCCGGACGGGCCAGACAGCAGCAAGGCCCGTCCATTGATGTCGATGGCGCTGGCATGCAGGGGGATCAGCCCCCGGCGATAGCACAGGGCGGCCAGCACGGTCCCGAAAAAGAACAACCGTACCTCGGGGCTGTCGATGGTCATTCCGACCGCCGGAGCGATGGTGATCGTTGAGGGTTCGCCCCGTTGACCATCAAGCCGATAGGTCGCAATCTCCGGGACCACGAACCGGAAGGTGCTGTCGGTGAAATCGAGCAGCGGTCCAAAGCGGTGGACTGCACCCTCAAGGGGGGCCGCTGCTCCTTGACAAATGCGGACGTCGGGGCTGTGTCCGGGGTCTCCATCCCACGCTGCCAGCTCCGGGAACTGCCCATCGCTGTGGACCCGCCATCCGAACAGGGTATAGTCATGGCCGTTCTGGAGCGGGGGATGCGCCGTGTTCTGCTGGACAAGCATTTCAGACATGGGATAAATTTTCGGCCTGCTTTCGAGGTGAAAAGAGTCACCCATAAGAAAGTGGCAAGTCAAGGTATTCCGGGAGGGAATGGGACATGATTGAAGAAACCGACATGATTTCCAGAAATCAGACCATTCTTTCTGTTGATGTGCACGACGAGACCGTTTTGTTCAGTGCCAAAAATGGTATGTACTATAACCTGTCTGCCACCAGTCGCGAGATCTGGGCACGGCTTGCCGATCCGATCCGGGTTGGCAGCCTTTATGATGACCTGACGTCCTTCTATGGCGGGGAGCGGGCCGTCATTGCGACCGATGCTGGTGCGTTCCTGCTCCACTTGCAGGGATTGGGTGTGGTGGAGGTCACCCGTGGCCCGGTCGGCAGCGAGTGACCCCCCACCCTTACCTTGACGCGTTTTTCCCGCCTCGGGCATGGGTGTGCGCCAGTTCGCCAAGGGCGGTATACAGGGCGTGGATCGGTGTTTCCCACTGTCCCCATTCTTCTTGATGGAACAGGCGCATCCGGGGATACCACGGTGTGTCTTCCCGTCGGTGCAGCCAGCGCCAGCAATTGTCAAACCGTGACAGCATCAGCACCGGCACATCCAGCCCGCCAGCCAGATGGGCAACCGAGGTATCAACAGTCACCACCACATCCAGATGGCGGATCAGCGCGGCAGTGTCGGCGAAATCCCGCACCTCGTCCATCCAGTCGTGGATCGGAAACGGTGCCTCGGCCAATTGCAGTCGCGGTGGCCCCAGTTGCAGGTTGACGTAATCAACGCCAGACAGGCCACCCAGCGGGGCCAGAGCGGCCAGCGCGATGCTGCGGCGGCGGTCGGTATTGCTGGCGACCGGATCGTGCGCCCGGTGGTCCCCCGCCCATACCAGACCGACTTTCAGGCCACGCAGACCAGCCAGACGGGATGCCCAGACATCCGTATCCTCCGCTGCCGGGGCAAGATAGGGGGGGAACGCCTGAATGGCATCGGGCCGGATGCCAAAGCGGTGCGGCAGGGATAACAGGGGAAGACCATAATCCCAGCAGGCGGGGTCCGCCCGCAGTCCCTGTTCCTCGACCTGCAGGCGCGGGTCGGATACCCGGAACAGGCGGATCAGCGACGGGGGGGCCAGCAGTCCGACGGTTGCCCCCTGGTCGGCCAGCTGGCGGGCATAGCGGAAGAAATGCAGGCTGTCGCCCTGGCCCTGTTCGCATTCCAGCAGAATTCGCAGGCCGCGCGGGTCGCCACCGGGCCAGCGGGGCAGCGGTTCGATGCCATGCCAGACGATGCTATTGCGCGGGTAGCGGGAACGGGCCTCGTACAGCTCCCACCCCTGTTCCCAGTTGCCCGAGCGCAGGGCGTCGCAGGCGTGCAGAAAGGTCATCATCCCCGCCTGACTACCGGGTGACAGGGTGCAGGCTTGCTGATGCAGGGCCGTACTGCGGTCAAAATCGCCGTGCAAACCGGCAATGGCGGCCAGATTGGTATAGGGAACGGCGGAGTTTGGCTGATGACGGAGCGCTTCTTCAAAGGCGTGCCGTGACTCGTCAAAACGCCCCTGAAGACGCAGGGCAACGCCCAGATTGATCCAGCCCCCCGGGCTGTGCGGGTCAATGCTGTCAAGGATGTGCCGGGCGACGGCCTCGGCCTTGTCCTGATTGCCCATCGTGCTTTCAATGGACGACAGGTTGATCAGGGTGATGTGGTCGTCGGGATACAGTTCGGCGGCAACCTTGATTGTGTTATGGGCTTCGACGAATTGCCCCAACCGTTCATAGGTGACGGCCAGATCGCACAGGATGCCAGAGACGGCAGCATTGATCCCGGCGGCTTCTTCCAGCAGGGTGCGGGCGCCTTCAAGGTGGCCGTCGTTCATCAGGGCCGAGGCGGCCACATGCAGCAATCCAGCCAGTTGGGCGTTGCTGGAATGGCCGGGAACCCGGCGATTGACCTCGCGCAGGACCTCGATGGCCGGGATCTCGTTCCCGTTCGCCAGATGGGCCTGCGCCAGTTCGACCAGCGCGTGATTCATGTCCGGGCGCAGCCTGACCGCCCGCTCCAGGGTCTGGATCGCCTGCTGGTGCGCCCCCGCCGTCCGGTGCAGGGTGCCAAGCAGGGTCAAGGCCGCCGCGTCGGCGCCGCCAGCATCATCCATCTGGCCGAGAAGGGTGCGGGCTGGCTCGAGCCTGCCTTCACCGTACAAAAGACATGCTTGTTCAAAAGACACGGGCGGACCCTTCTTTTCAGGCAAGACCCGGAGCGGTGAGCCTGAACGGTAAGCCGTGCCCCCGGGCTTCAGGTTTCAGGTGTGTCGCAGGGTTTTTGCGGAAACCGGTTTTCACGAAAACCGGTTCCCCCGTTTCGGGCACTGTGTTAGTTCGGATTCGGCATGAATATGCCCTCATAGCAAATGCAGAAATTGAGCGGCAAGTACGGCTGGACGTTGTTGTGGGCCTGCCCCGAGCCAGCAACGCTGATACTGTACTGGCTCATCTCGGCCGTTGGAGTGGTGTTGGAAGACCAGATATCGTAGGTGTTGGCCCCTGACCGGACGAGCCCGAGGTAGCAGGTGCTGTCCGCCGTTGCAACCTGCGTCACCGCGACTGTTGGCCCATAGCCTTGTGCGGTGTGGGAATGGCTGGGCATCTGGCTCCAGGAAAGGGTAACTTCGTTGATCCCCCAGGCATTGCCCAGTGTCATGTTTGCCGAGGAAAGGACGGTTGCGCTCGGGGGCAGAGGGCCGCCGTTAGCGGGAGAGACCACCGCCCGGCCCTGCATGTTGGGCAGGCCAAAGGTTGTTCTGTTGTCGCCGCCATACCTGAAGCCAAGCATGGCGAACAAGGCCTGATATTGGTTGATGCTTTGGATGCTGCCATTACAGGGAAGCCATCCCTGCGGCGTGAAGTTGAATGCAAATGGACGGATTTCCCCAATAAACGGGTCACTCATGGGAAGTCTCCTTGAAAGAATGAGGCAGACGCCTATGGTCCTGCCATGAATTACGTGCTCGACCGGGAGTGATGGTGTGACTCTGGTTCCTGCGTCTGGTCCGACAGGCTGTCACGCCCTTCTTCGGCCACAGTCGGGGGAAGGCAGGCGTCCTTACCTGAAACGCGCTACGATAAATTCGGGTAGATGCCGGAAATACAGATAATATAATTCATGTTGATAACCGGCATTCCATTGTAGTGCGGCTGTGATCCTCCAACTGCGCTGACGGCGGTGGGTGCCGTGGTTGCCATGGCGACCAGGGTGCCGCCGGCGACCGGTTTGGCATAGCCGGTAAAGCCATTCGGCAGGGCGGCAGGCATGGAGCCGGACTGCGGAACGGTCTGGGTTGCAGGTGTGGTCAGCACGTTCAGGGTGTGGGTATGCGGCGGCAACTGTGCCTCGGTCAGGGTTACGGCAAAGGTGCCGCCGGTCGCCCCCAGGGGATAGGCGCTGGTGGTGGTGGTGGCTGTCGTGTTGATGCCGACGGGCAACACCAGTTGCAGGTTCGGCAACTGGAATTTGGTGACGCCGTCACCGCCATAGGTGACGCCGATCAGGGAATAAAGAGCCGGATAGGCCTGGATGGCAAGTGAGGCGCCATTGCACAGTGCCCAGTCCTGAGGGGCATAATTTCCGGCAAACAGCCGGATCTGGCCGATGAATGAGTCCACGTTTGTCTCTCCTTGGCAGTCGCAGATGTCAAAGCTGACGTTTGCAGGGCTGTGCAATTACCATTCGCGCGGGGGGTAAATCCCTTGTGTGCAGATGCAATACTGCAAGGCCAGATAGGGCTGGCGGTTTTCATGGCCCTGACCACCGCCGGTCGGCAACAGGGAGGCTGCTGCCAGTGAGGTCATGCTGCCGCTACCGGGAGCGTAATAGTTCGGCGGATTGGGTGCTGCTGTGGGGGTGGTTGTGGTGCGCTGACAGGTCCCCAGGATAGCTCCGGCAATCGCCCCGGATGCCGCCGGGTTGAGGGTGGTGGCATTGAACGAATGGACATGCGGCGGCATCTGCGCCGTGGTCAGGGTGACGCTCTCGCTGCCACCTTGCCCGGCGGTTCCGATCGGTATGATCTGTCCGGGCTTGATGGAAGAGTTTGACGAGTTTACACCGTATCCAACGACCACCCGCCCGCGCAGGTCGGGCAGGGCGAAGGTGGTGCGTCCATCGCCGCCGTATGTTGTTGTCAGCAAGCTGAACAAGGCGGCATTGGACTGGATCTGCAAGATCTGGCCTTCGCAAGGCGTCCATTCCGCAGGCTTTTTGCCGAAGGCGAACAATGAGATTTCGCCCAAAAAGGATTCGGACATGAAGATTGCCTCCCCATAAGTGTTTCTCCGTACTATCACCATTCATGATGGTGATGCCCGGTATAGGAGGTGAGAAAGGCAATGCCGTAAAGAGAGTTAAATTATGTAAGAAATATCTTTCCATGTTGACTGGCGGGGAAGGGCGACAACCTATGGATGTTGTCTTGTCATGCCTGAATACATGATCATGCTTGTGTTGGCAGAAGAAATCGTTTTGCGTAACAGGATAAGGAAAATCTCTTCTGCCGACAGATGTTGGCCGTAATGGGGCCCTACACCAGAAGCGATGATCCGGCTGTTATCTGGAAAGGTCTTGGGGCTAACGTCTAAAATCTATGAGAGTATTATTCCATAAAAATCTTTATGAGTGATTCTTGTCATCAAAGGCACCACACCCAGAGCAACAAGAAAGGGGGTAGCCAAAAGGACTACCCCCCCTGAAACGCGTCTGATCAGACAAAAGCCCGGATATCCCGCCCCCCATCAGGGGTATTGGCGGTCGCCCGCTGCGGGCTGAAGCCCTAGCAGGATTCTCCCCGCATCAGACGGGGCAGCTTGCCAACGTCCCCCATGGCATGTTTCATGAAAAAGACCTTCAGTTTCGGCAGGCGGTTGACAGCGGCAAGCCCCAGCGTGCGGGCCAGTCGCAGCGGCTTGATGTCATTGGAAAACAGCCGGACAATCCCGTCGGTCATCCCCAGCATCAGCATGTTGTCCGGGCGACGCCAGCGCTGGTAATCGGTCAGGATGGCGGTGCTGCCCAGATCCACCCCCAGCCGCTTGGCGTTCACCAGCACTTCGACCAGTGCCGCCACGTCGCGCAGGCCATAGTTCATCCCCTGTCCGGCGACCGGGTGCATCCCGTGGGCGGCGTCGCCAACCAGTGCCAGCCGGCGGTCAATGTAGCGGTCGGCGAATTGCAGGGTCAGCGGATAGGCAAACACCTTGCTGACCACCTTGACCTCGCCGAGGAACGAGCCGAACCGGCTGATCAGTTCGGCATGGAACTCCTGCGGGCTCAGCGACAGCAGGGAGTCAATCAGGCTGTCCTTTTCCGTCCACACCAGCGAGGAATGATGGCCCCCCGGCAACGGCAGGATGGCGAACGGACCCGAGGCAAGGAAGCGCTCATGGGCAATCCCCTGATGGTCCTTTTCATGCCAGACGGTCATCACGATGCCGGACTGGTGATAGGGCAGGGTGGTAATGGAAATGCCCGCCATCTGCCGCACCTGCGACCGGCGGCCATCGGCGGCCACCACCAGCGCAGCGCGCACGGTTGACCCGTCACTCAGCACGGCGGTCACGCCATCCTGCGTCCGCTCCAGACTGACCAGCGACACCGGGGCCAGCATGGTCAGGTTGGGCAGCTCGGCAGATCGGGCAAAAATACCGCGCCGGATGGTGCGGTTCGATGCCATCCAGCCCATTTCCTCACCGACATCCTGATGGTCGTAATGCAGGTAAAAGGGGCTGTCGCTGTCGGTGACCCGAATATCGAGGATCGGCTGCACATCGGGTTTCATGTGTTCCCAGATGCCAACCACCTGCAAAATGCGCTGACAGGCTCCGGCGATGGCCGACGAGCGGCCATCATAGTCGTCTTCCAGCAGGTGGTCCTGGCTGTCCCGGTCCACCACCACGGCACCGATGCCATGTTGAGCCAGGGCGCATCCCAGTGTTCCGCCAACGAGTCCGCCACCGATGATCAGCACGTCGGTGGTCAGGGTGGCCCCGGAGGAGGCAAGGGGAGTGGAAGAGGACATGGGCGTGTCTCCTGCAACACTGCGGCAAAGGAAAGAAACCGCCGCACTGTGGACCGGTGACAGGGGGTTGTCCAGCGTTTCGGCGGGGCGTGGATCTCTTTGGAAAGAGTACAAAATGATTAAAAAAGGGTCATTGCATAAAAAGTATCCACGCCAATCCGTCGGAGAGGCGCAGGGTATCCCCCGAATGGGCCATTCCCTGCTTTCCGGTGAGTTGGCATGACTTTTGAATGATGTCTTGTCGAACAGGGTAGGCTTTGGCCAGAAAAACGATCATGAAACTCATCACTGCCGTCATCAAACCGTTCAAGCTCGATGAAGTCCGCGAAGTGCTCGTGGCGATGGGCCTGCACGGCATGACTGCCACCGAAGTCAAAGGCTTTGGCCGACAAAAGGGGCAGTCTGAAATGTATCGTGGTGCCGAGTACGAGATCAGCTATCTGCCAAAGATGAAGCTGGAAGTGGTGGTGACCGATGATCAGGTCGATCAGGTGGTGGCAACCATCCAGAATCAGGCTCGGACCGGGCGCATTGGCGATGGCAAGATTTTCGTCACCGACTGCACCGAGGTGGTGCGGATCCGCACCGGCGAGACTGGCATCGAAGCCTTGTAGGGCCGGTATCCCCTTTCGGGTCTGGCAAGGCAGAGGTCTTTACGCCTGCCGTTCCGGTTTTGCCAACAGGTCGGTTGGCTGTGTGTTTTGTATTTGGTGTGTTATCCGGCGTTTCCTCCGGCTGGATGTGGTGTGACATCCAGTCTCTTTCCTCCCTCTCTTTACCCCCGGTCGGATCTCTCCCCGACCGGGGGTCTTTTTTTGTCCAAAGCGGGCTGTTACGCCTCGCGGGCCGGGCGCAGGATGTGGCTGTGGGCGGCGTCATATAGTTTGGAATCGGTGAATTCGCTGTCGCCGAACACCTGCCCGACCATGATCAGGGCGGTGCGGGTCATGCCGCTGGCTTTCACCTGCTCGCGGATGGTTCCCAGTGTGCCACGCAAAATGGCCTGATCGGGCCAGGTGGCGCGATAGACCACCACCACCGGGCAGTCTTCGCCATAAAAGGGCGACAGTTCCTTGACCACCTTGGCCAGATTGTTGATCGACAGGTGAATGGCCATGGTGGCGCGCGCCTGTCCCAGCGTGGTCAGGTCCTGCCCTTCCGGCATGGCTGATGAACGGACGGCGGTGCGGGTCAGGATGATGGTCTGGCTGATGTCGGGCAGGGTCAGTTCGCGCTGGATGACGGCGGCGGCGGCGGCAAAGGCCGGAACACCGGGGACCACATCATAGGCAATCCCCAGCGCGTCAAGACGGCGCATCTGTTCGGCAATGGCACCATAGATCGACGGGTCGCCGGAATGGACGCGGGCCACGTCCTGCCCTTTGGCATGGGCGGCGGTGATCAGGTCGATGATCTGGTCAAGATCAAGGGCGGCGGTATCGACCACCTGCGCCGTTGCCGGAGCCGCAGCGACAATTTCAGCCGGAACCAGTGATCCGGCATACAGACACACCGGGCACTGTTCAATCAGGCGAAGGCCGCGAACGGTGATCAGATCGGGGGCTCCCGGTCCGGCTCCGATGAAATAGACGGTCATGGCTGGCGAATCCTGTCTTGTGGGGCGCAATACCGGCTCCGCCCGGCCCGTGCAGGCCAGAGGAAACGGCAACAGGGTCGCACCTTGCCTGAACTGTCCGTCAGAGGCAAACGCACAAAGTACTAATTATTGCCCGGCCCGCTGGTCGTATCTGAAGACGAACTGCTTGATGAGCTGCTGCTGCTGTCACTGTCTTCTTTTTTGGCCTTGACCGCCTTGCGGGCGGCGGCCTTGTTACGGTCGTCCTGCTTGCGGGCTTTTTCAGCTTTTTCGGCATTGGCCTTTTTCAGCTGTGCGGCCATGTCGGCAGCACCGGGCAGGTCAGCAGCCAGAGCGGCCTGCGGGGCTGTCAGACCAATCATGGCCCCGGTAGCGGCAACGGCCAGCAGATGACGGGACAGGAGAGCCATGGGAGAAATCCTTTTTCGGCAACAGGAGTGATCTACCCTGATACGGTCGATGGCCTGAAAACGGGCACCCCTCCCGCAGGTGCCTTGCGGGAGGGGTGTCCAGGGCCATCAACAGTTACTGCTGCGTCTTGGCCGGGGTGGTCGGGGCCGGAGCGGCCTTGTCCGTCGGGGCGGTCGGCGCCTTGGGGGCGTCCTTCGGGGCTTCCTTGCCCTGCTCTTTGCCGTGGTCCTTTTCGTGACCCTTTTCGTGTTCCTTGGCCTGTTCCTTGGCCTGTTCCTTGCCGTGCTCCTTGGCCGGGGCCTGTTCCTTGGCCGGTGTCGTGGCTTCGGTGGTGGTCGCCGGGGTGGTGGCGGTGGAGGTCTGGGCCGAAGCCTGCAGGGCGACGCCGGAAATCAGGCCAGCGATCAGGGCGGGAGCGAGGAATTTGAGCGACGTGCGCATAATGACTGATGTCCTTGAAAGAGGGGGGCAGGAGAGGCGCTACGCGCCATGCGATCCTGGGGGTTACTGCTGGGTCTTGGTCGGGGTGGTGGGGGTCGGAGCGGCCTTGTCCGTGGGGGCGGTCGGCGCCTTGGCGCCATCCTTGGCGGCGTCCTTCGGGGCTTCCTTACCCTGCTCTTTGCCGTGGTCCTTTTCGTGACCCTTTTCGTGTTCCTTGGCCTGTTCCTTGCCGTGTTCCTTGGTCGGGGCCTGCTCCTTGACCGGTTCCTTGACCTCGCCGCTGACCGGGGCGGCGGTCGGGCTGGTGGTTTGCGCAGAAGCCGGCATCATCATGGCGCTGGACAGCAGGCCGGCAACCAGAGCGGGGGCAATAAACTTCATCGCAGTACGCATCATAAGAACCTTGGTCCTGTGAGCCGCTGGAAAGGGGCTCGTGATGGGGCCCAGAGCCAGGATCTGGCTGTCTGGTATCGCAGGAGGGGCTTCGTTGGTGAAGGTTGATGTCCCCTGCTGACAGAAAGGAGTATCGCCACCTCTGATGGCAAAACGATGGCTGATTGTGGCAAGGCTGTGGAGTTTGTGGGGTCTTTTCAAGAAGGGGGATTCACAATTCTGGCGTAATTCCAACGCTCTGCCCGGGCACAATCCCGGCAAACGAAAACGCCGCCCGAAAGCGGGCGGCGTCTGGCAGGTGAGGTGCGATGGCTGTCGTCTTATGGCACCACATCGCGCATCACGTCGATCACCCGCTGGCTGCGCTGATCGACCAGCAGCATGTCATGGCCATAGATCACCCGCTCAAAGCCGGGGCGGACTGGCAGGCGTCCAGTCAGGCCGGGAGGCAGGTCTTCGACATAGCGTGAGGGCAGGCGATCTCCCCGGCGGATGCGGTCCGGCGGCATGTCGCGATAATCGTAGCGTGAGCCGCCATAGGAAAAATACTCACCGATGATGGCCTGTTCCAGCGCGGTGAAAATACGCTCGGTCAGAGTCATGCGCGGGGGCGGGGCAGGAACGGGGACCGGCACCGGAACAGGAACCGGCACGGGAACGTAGTGGGGGGGCGAGGCCTGATGCTCATAGCGTTCCCGCGACCAGCGATCCCGGTCCTGATACTGGCCCCTGTCCCGGTCCTGATACTGGCCTCGATCCCGGTCCCGATCCCGATCGTCATATTGCTGATCGCGGCGATTGCGGTCATACCGATCATACCGATCATCATCGTCAGCCAGGGCTGCGACAGGAAGCGTTGCCACCAGTGACAGGGCAAACAGGGCAGAAAGAACGCGATGGGACATGGCGGCCTCGCAGATGGGAAAACGGCCCATCCACTGCCATTCAGATCAGGTGGATGAGCCGTGAAACATCAATCGTGGAACATGGGCATTGCGGCCCGGCAGAACAAGCGGGGAAAAGTTACTTCACCGCACCCGTAAGGATATCGACGATAACGCGTGAGGCGATTTCGACCAGCAGGACGTCTGATCCCACCACCACCCGTTCATAGCCCGGACGTGGCGGCAGACGCTTTTGCAGGCCCGGAGGCAGCGGCGCGCCATAGCCAACCGGCAAGGTGCCGCCGCGCACCACCTGATGGCCCGGCGGGATGCGGCCGTGCTTCACCTGACCCGGTGGCAGCTTGCCGTAATAGCCGCTGATTGCCGACCGTTCGTTGTCGGCAAACGGCGATCCTCCCTGCGGGCCGTTCTGCGACTTACCCTGTTCTGGTCCGCGACCATGGTCCTGTCGCATCTGCCCCTGTTCCTGCCCGTGGCTGTCGCCCCGGTCATCCGGGCGACCCTGGGCAAAGGCTGACAGGCTGTTGAGCAGGACGGCTCCGGCCACCAGCGATCCAATCGCAGCGGCGGCCAGGCGGCGGGAGGACAAGCGGCGGGTGCTCATGATCGGCGGCTCCAGGCGGAAAGGGTGGGGGCATTGGCCCCCGGTCAGGTCTGTTCCGGGCGATGTTGTCCCGGTCAGTGTTGACAGTATGCCCGCCGCATAGGGCAGAATTCAGGCAGCACTATGGTTTTTTGGTAAGGATTGCGTCAGGGCTGCGGCCTGTCTGCTTTTACCCCCGCTTCCACTTGTCGCCATAGCCGCGCGGGGTATAGACCCAGTCGCGGCGATCATGGCTGAGGCGACGGCTTTCCGAGTTGCCGACCAACACCAGCGTCAGCATGTCGGCCATGTCGGGGGTCAGCTCGGCCAGATCAACGATGGTGATGCTCTCACCGTCGCGGCCCAGATTGCGGGCCAGAATCACCGGCGTGCTGGCTGGGCGGTGCTGCAACAGGATGTCGCGTGCCTCGGCCAGCAGGTCGCGCCGCCGCAGCGAGACCGGATTGTAGAACCCGATCACAAAGTCGCCTTCGCCCGCTGCCGCAATCCGCTTCAGCACCACATCGCGCGGGGTGAGCAGGTCAGACAGCGACAGCAGGCAGAAGTCGTGCCCGATCGGAGCCCCGGCGCGGGCGGCGGCGGCCTGAATGGCTGATACCCCCGGCTCGACACTGACCTCGACCATTCGCCAGTCGGCGCGGTCTTCGTGGTCCAGCAGTTCAAACACCAGCGTCGCCAGAGCAAAAATTCCGGCATCGCCGGAACAGACCAGCGCCACCGTTCGGCCTTCGGCGGCCAGATCCAGCGCCTTGCGGGCGCGTTCTTCTTCCTTGCCAAGGTCGGTCTGATGGCGGACCTTGCCGGTGGTCAGCGGGCCGAGCAGGTCCAGATACAGGCCATAGCCAACCAGATCACTGCACCCGGCAACGACAGTGGACACGGCAGGCGTCCGCCAGCCATCGCTGCCCGGACCGATGCCGACGATGGTCAGGCGACCACGCGGACGGCCACAGGCCGCCCCGTCGATCGCCACCGCCGAGCGGCCGATGGCGCAGGTCGAACGGCGGCTTTTGGCCTTGGGAACCACCAGCGCGCCAGCAGACCCGACCGCCGCCAGAGCGGCCCCTTCGGCCACACCGTGACAGCCGACTTCGGTGAACACCACTTCCGACGGGGTCAGCAGGCGAGGGGTTTCTTCTTCCAGCCGTTCAGGGCTGTAGAAGCGGGCCGGAACGCCCATCTGTTCGGCCAGCGCATGAACGGCGGCTTCGTTGGACTTCACCGACACCGACACCACCGCCGCCACCGCCGCCGGAGCCAGCCCGGCAGCCGCCAGCGTCTGGCTCACCAGTGCCGACAGGTCACTGAGCGGGGCGTTGCGTTCACAGCCAACCCCCAACGCCAGCACCGGCGGATGATAGACCAGCGTGTCGGCAGAGCCGCTGTCTTGCCGGTCGGTGATCCGCAGGCACAGGGCGGCATTGTCCTGTTCGGTCAATGATCCGGCGCGCAGCCAGTCAGCCAGCGCCGGGTCCAGTCCGTCGGCGCAGTCAATCCGCACCGGCTCACCGGCCAGCAGGCGGGCCATCAGCGGGGCGGTGTCCTGCGGATTGGCCAGCGTCCAGCCAGCGGGCGGCTGATCCAGCGTCACCCCCAGCACGCTGTCGCCTGCGGTGGTGATGGCGGCAACCCCGTGCAGGGCGTCGGCCACCTGCCGGGCCAGCGCGTTGGCTCCGTGATGGCCGCCGAGCAGCGGCACCACCACCGAGCCGTCAACCGCCACCGCCAGCACCGGCGGTTCGCTTTGTTTGTCGGTCAACAGCGGGGCCAGTGCCCGGATGACAATGCCGCTGGCGCACAGCGCAATGATTGGCCGCCCGGCCTGAAACAGTGCCTGCAGATGAGGCAGGGTATTCTCGAAAACCTCGGCGGCATCGGTGCAGGCTGGAACCCGGCTGCCGAACACATGCAAAACCGCCGACGGCAGGGCGGCCACCACCCGGCGGGCGGTTGGCAGGGCCACCGGATTGAGAACCACCACCACCGGCGAGGAAGACAACATCAGGGAAGAGGGAGCAGACACAGGCAGGCCTTTCCGAAACAGCAGGGGAACGTTACGGCGAGGGCCGCCGGGCGAGGATCATCGAGAAATAGGGCACACCATCGGGCCGGTGCAGGGCCTCGGGCAAGGGCAAAATCTGCTGGTCCGGGTGGCTGGCGCGAATCACGCACACCGCCCCCTCGGCCAGCCCGGCCTGCTGCAAGGCGGCGGCGACGGTGGCCAGATGGCGACCGACCTTGAACACCGCCACCGCTGCCACCCCATCAAGGGCACGCGCCAGATCGGCGGCAGGCAGGGTGGCGGGCAGGCACAACAACGGCTCGCTGCCCAGGGCCAGCGGGCGGACAGCAGCCGCAGCGCAGGTGGTCAGCGAGGACACGCCGGGCACCACCTCGATGCGGGTTGCGGTGGGAACCCGTGGCAGCAGATAGGCAAACGAGCCGAACAGCAGCGGGTCGCCTTCGCACAGCACCACCACATCCTGACCAGCGGCCAGCCGGGCGGCGATCTGTTCCGCGCCGCTGTCATAGGCGGCGTTGGCCGACCGGCGATCGGGAACAAAGTCCATCGCCATCACGATATGCTCGGCGGTGGCGGGCAGGTGATGCCCGGCAATGCTCAACGCTACACTGTCGCCGCGCGGGTTGGCTGGATAGGCCACCACCTGCGCCGAGGATAAAATACGGACGGCTTTCAGGGTCAGCAGCTCGGGATCACCCGGCCCGACACCGACGCCATACAGGGTTGCCATCAGGGTTTCTCCGCACACAATTGGGTCAGGGGGGCGAGGGTATCCCAGCGGGTCAACCGTCCGACCGGCTGGGTCCGGCTGACCGCCAGACGGCGCAGTTCGCCACCATGGCGGCGGTGGAAGTCCAAAACCACCTGTTCGGCTTCCAGCGTCACCGCGTTGGTGACCAGCCTGCCGCCAGCGGGCAGGCGGCTCCATAGCTTGTCCAGCAGGCCGGGGCGCGAAACGCCGCCGCCAACAAAGATCACATCCGGCGGCTGCTCGTCATCCAGCGCCAGCAGCCCGGCAGGCAGATCGGCCAGCATGGTGCGCAGGGTAGGAACCCCCAGCGCCTGCGCATTGCGGACCACCCGGGCCAGTCGCAGCGGGTCGCGCTCGACCGCCAGCGCGGTGGTACGCGGGGCGGCGCGCATCCATTCGATGGCAATGGAACCGGAGCCAGCGCCGATATCCCACAGGTGCGCCCCCGGCCACGGAGCCAGCGCCATCAGGGTCAGGGCACGGGCTTCGCGTTTGGTCAGTTGTCCGTCGTGTTCAAAGGCTTCATCCGGCAGGCCGGGAGTGCGCGACAGCGGGCGGGCCCCCTCGGCCAGCACGCAGTCAATCGCCAGCGTGTTCAGCGCCGGGATGGTCTGGTCTTCAGATCCCGGATTGGCGGAAAAGTGATCGGCGCGCGCGCTGAACCGGCCTTCGTTGATTCCCCCCAGATGCCACAGGGCGGTGATCTGCGAGGGGCCATAGCCACAATCGCACAGCTCTGCCGCCACCTGTGCCGCCGTCTGCCCATCGTGAGACAGGACCAACAGGCGTTGGCCGGGGGCAAAGTGCAGGCGCAGGGCGGCAACCGGCCGACCGTGGGCGGTCAGGCACAGACAGTCCTGTAGCGGCCAGCACAAACGGGCGGCGGCCAGCGAAAAGGCGCCGGGGGTTGGCAGGACGGCCATCTCCCGCTGAGGATCATGGCCTGCCTGCTGCAACGCCTGAGACAGGGTGGACCCCAGCCCGAACCACATCGGATCGCCGGTCGCCAGCACCACCGTCGGCTGCCCACGGCGGGCGAGGATGGTATCCAGCGTTTGATCCAGCGTGGTCCAGCCCACCCGCTGCGCCGGACAGTCGGCGGGTAGGTGATCGAGGCTGCGTTGCCCACCGATCACCATGCTGGCGGCGCGGATGATGGCAATGGCTGGCGCGGTCAGGCTGGCCGCACCATCATCCCCGATGCCAACCACCGTCAGCCACGGCGCGGCGGTGTTTCCCACCGCCGTTGTTTCACGTGAAACACCGCTCACCCGTTTGTCTCCTTGTCGCGGGCCGGTTATGGCCCCCTGTCGTGGGGAAAAGTTCAGTCGTGGGACTGCGGATGATGGTGATCATGGCCGTGATGATCGTGGTCGTGATCATGATCATGGTGATCATGGTGGTGATGATCATGCCCATGGTGATGGTGCCCGTGGTCATGCCCGTGGTCATGATGGTGATGATGTCCATGGTCGTGGCCATGATCATGATCGGTCCCGGCACCGCGCACATGGTGATGGTGCCCGGCCTGAATGGTCCCGACATCCTTTTCAAAACCGATCACCTGCTCGCGGTATTTGCACAGCTGGCAGTTCATCGCCACATCGCCGGACAGGATGCCCTGAACCCGCTCGACAAAGCTATCGATCACCAGCGGGTGATCATTGAGGTAGGGAGCCTTGGCGAACTGGATATCCGGCGACAGGGCCGCGGCGTCGTCAACCCAGTCATAAATGCGGCGGACCAGAATGCCGGTGAACAGGAAATAGGGGAACACCACCACCCGCTTGTAGCCCAGCTTGACGCAATGGCGCAGACCGGCATCGACCAGCGGCGCGGTCACACCCGAATAGGCGACTTCGGTCCAGCCGACGCCACAGCCTTCCCACAGCATGCGGGCGACCTTGTTGACGTTGGAATTGGCGTCGGGATCGTTGGTGCCGCGCCCGACCACCAGCAACAGGGTGTCGGCGCGGTCAACCGGCCCAAAGTCGCGGTCAGCGGCGGCAATGGCTTCTTCGACCCGCTGGCGGGCGGCCTGCAACAGTTTGGTATCGATGCCCAGTTCCTTGCCGAACGAAATGGTCAGCTCCGGATGGGCGGCGGCATAGGCGTTGACTTCCCACGGCAGGTCGTTCTTGACGTGACCGGCGGCGAACAGCATGCCCGGCACGGCCAGAATGCGGGTACAGCCCGCTTCGCGCAGCTTGTCGAGGCCCTGATGGATGATCGGGCGGGCAAATTCCAGAAAGCCGCTTTCGACCGGCCATTGCGGCAGGCGTTCGCGCAGCAGCACAGCCAGCCGGTTGAACTCATCGACGGCGGCGACATCGCGGGAGCCATGGCCACAGATCATCACGCCGATCTTTTCAGCGGGGTCGGTGCAGGGCGCGCAGGGGGAGGAGGTCTCGGTCATCGGTCGCTTGGTCCTTGCCTTCGAGCGGGTTAACGAAATATGGTCCTGTGTCCGGGACCCTGGTCCTTGCCTTCGGGGTCCGACCCTGAGCCTGTCTCAGGGGACAAAGGCGGGGCGGACTATAAAGCGTCTTGTAATGCGGCGCAATTGAGCGTGCCGTTTCAAAGAAGGCAACTGTGGGCGATGTTTCCCCTTGGTATCTGGCCGACGCCAGCCTATGACCCGTTCCTGATCCTGTTCCTTGCCTTGCTGCTGGATGTGGCGGTGGGCGAGATGCCATGGCTGTACCGGGCGATCCCCCATCCGGTGGTGGCCATCGGGCGGCTGATTTCCTTTCTGGACCGCCGTCTCAACCGTCCGCAACGCAGCCACGGTGAGCGGCAGGTGCGCGGGGTGATGGTCCTGCTCAGCCTGTGCGCCTTGACCGGCGCGATTGGCTGGCTGGTGCAGAAACTGGCGATGACCATGCCCTATGGCTGGGTACTGGAATTGCTGTTGCTGGTCAGTCTGGTGGCTCAGCGCAGCCTGTACGATCACGTCAAGGCGGTGGCCGAGGGGCTGGCGCAGGACGGGCTGGCCGGGGGTCGCAGAGCGGTGTCGATGATCGTCGGACGCGACCCGGAACAACTGGATCAGGCCGGGGTGTCGCGCGCCGCCATCGAATCCTGTGCCGAGAACTTTTCCGATGGCATCGTGGCACCGGTGTTCTGGTATGTGGTGGCCGGGTTGCCGGGGATCATGATCTACAAGACGGTCAATACGCTGGACTCGATGATCGGCCACAAAAAGCCGCACTATCTGGCCTTTGGCTGGGCCAGTGCGCGCTTTGACGATCTGCTGAATTTGCTCCCGGCCCGTTTGGGGGGGGTGTTGCTGTGCATCGCCAGCCTGTTTGTGGTCCACGGCTCGCCGGTGTCGGCCCTGCGCACCATGCTGCGGGACGCTGGCAAGCACCGCAGCCCGAATGCGGGCTGGCCCGAAGCCGCCTGTGCCGGCGGTCTGGGACTGGCCCTGTGCGGGCCGCGCCTCTACAGCGGCGAAGGTCTGGTCAACGAGCCATGGCTGGGCGACGGGCGGCGGGACGCCCACGAAGGCGACATCCGCCGCGCCGTCTGGCTGATGGTGGTTGGCTGCCTGCTGAATGCCGCCTGGATCGCCCTGCTGTGGATCGTGCAGTTGTTGTTGGCTTAGAGCATTGTGCGAAAAGTGGGAACCGGTTTTCGCAAAGACAATGCGGCATGGAAAGACCTGCATTGTGCGAAAAGTGGGAACCGGTTTTCGCAACAACAATGCGGCAAAACAAAATGTTAGAGCGGCGTGCCTGCGTCTGATTGAACGCACGCTGCTCTAGCTGACCGGGGTCGCCAGCGCCAGCAGGGCCGACAGGTCCATGTGGCGCTCCAGATGATCGGCCAGCGCATCCAGCGCGGCCTCCACGCCCTGCTCATAGGCGGCTGTGCTGGGGCTGCCCCATTGCGCCAGCAGGTGCGCCCGATAGGCATCGCTGGCGAACAGCCCATGGATATAGCAGCCCATCACCTGCCCGTCGGGGCTGATCGACCCTTCCGGGCGACCATCCAGCCGCAGCCACGGCGAGGCGAGGCCGGGGCCAATGGTCTGGCCCATGTGCATCTCGTAGCCCTGAATCCGGCAGCCGCTCAGCTCGTCGTGGGCGCTGGTCTCGGTCAGGGTCTTGTGGCGGGTGATGGTGGTGGATAGCGGCAGCAATCCCAGTCCGGCAGTTTCCCCCGCCCGGCCTTCCAGACCGTCGGGGTCGAAGACCGTTTCCCCCAGCATCTGATAGCCCGCGCACAGGCCGACAATCCGGCCGCCCCGGCGATGGTGGGCCAGCAGGTCGATATCCCACCCCTGCAAGCGCAGGAACGCCAGATCGGCGCGGGTGGCCTTTGATCCCGGCAACAGGATCACGTCGGCATCCAGCGGCAACGGCTGACCGGCAGGAATGACGCTGACCTCGACCGATGGCTCGGCGCGCAGGGGGTCGAGGTCGTCAAAATTGGCAATGCGCGACAGGCGTGGCACCACCACCCGCAGGCGGTCGGTCCGCGGGCCGCTGGAGGGGCGCAGACTGTCCAGTGCCATGCCGTCTTCCGGCGGCAGGCGGGCGGCATCGGGGAACCACGGCAGCAGGCCGCAGGCCGCCCAGCCGGTGCGCTCGGTCATCAGGGCCATGCCATCGGCAAACAGGGCCGGGTCACCACGAAACTTGTTGATCACAAAGCCCTTGATCCGCTGCTGCTCGGCGGGGGGCAGCAGGACGTGGGTCCCGACCACCTGCGCCAGTACCCCGCCACGGTCAATGTCCCCGATCAGGATCACCGGCAGGTCGGCGGCTTCGGCAAAGCCCATGTTGGCGATGTCGGCAGCGCGCAGGTTGACTTCGGCGGCGGACCCCGCACCTTCGACCAGCACCAGATCGGCCTCACTGGCCAGCCGGTGGAAACTGTCCAGCACACGCGGCAGCAACGACGGCTTCAGCCGGTGGTAATCGGCGGCTTTGGCATTGCCCAGCACCGTGCCGCACACCACCACCTGACTGCCAACATCCGATTGCGGTTTCAGCAGGATCGGGTTCATCAAAACACTGGGGGGAACCCCGCAGGCTCGCGCCTGCAATGCCTGCGCCCGGCCGATTTCGCCCCCCTGCGGACAGTCCGGCGAGGGTGGGGTCACGGCGGCATTGTTGCTCATGTTCTGCGGCTTGAACGGCCGGACCCGCAGCCCCCGGCGGGTAAAGGCCCGTGCCAGCCCGGCGACCAGCAGGCTTTTGCCGACATCGGAGCCGGTACCCTGAAACATCAGGGCGCGGGGAGCAGGCGAGGCTGGGGGCATGACGGGAACCTTTGCAAAGACAATCCGGCAGGTAGTCTTGCCGAAAACGGGCGAAAAAAAAATCCCGGACAGAGCGGGCTGTCCGGGATTTTTCTGTCAGCGGGGACACTTTATTGCAGGGTGCTGCCCTGTTGCGGCACCAGCTTGACCGGCGTCGAACCGGTCGACGACGCGCCAGAACTTTTGACACTGCTGCTGCTGCTCTGGACGGTGGTGCCGGGGCTGTCGAGTTCCTGCACGTCCATCGACGAGCGGCCAGAAGTGCTCCCCGACGCGCTGCTCCCCGACATGCTGCTGCTCTGACTCACCGGCTGGCTGCTGCTGTAGGAGCTGCTGTTGCTGGCGGGGGTGCTGTTGTACGAGCCGTTGGAAGACGACGACGGCGCAGCCGGTGTGCCGCTGGCCGGATGGAAGTTCGACGCCGTATCCAGCGCGGCAATCAGCGCGTTGGCGGCCTCAAGGGTATAGCGGCGATCAAAGACGATTGATTTGCTGTTGGCATTGGCACCATAGAGCGCCCGGTTCCAGTCCGGGCGCGGCTCGATCCCGGCCCCTTCGATCACCCCGCCACCATAGGCTCCGGCAGCATGGGAAAAGGCGACAATATCCGCCCCGGCGGCGCTGGTGGTGGCGGCTTCGGCGCCGCCGCCCCAGGTGACAATCGCCAGATTGACCCCGGCCCCGACCTTGAAGCGGTCTTCCATGATCGCCTGCAGACCCTTGTCGGTCATGATCATGTACATGATCTCGCGCTCTTCGGCCCCGATCTGCAGGCCGAGGCTGCCCGCGGTCATGCGGTAAAAGGCCGGCGGTGAAAAGACCCCGCTGTCGTTGCGCACCATCAGCACGCCGTTGCCATAGGCGCCGCCGACAATGAAACCGGCCTTGTAAAAGCTGGGAACGATCAGCACCCCCCGCGCCCGCGCCAGCGACGGCTGCCAGTATTCGGGAAAGTGCTCATCGGCTTGCAGGTGCTGCACGGTCGAGGTGGCCTTGGCGACGGTCGCCAAAGCGTCGGAGCGTTCATCCGCCCGTGCGGGTGCGGTGGTCAGCAGAACCAGCGACACCGCAGCGGTCAACAGAGTGAAAAAGCGCATCGGACCTCTCTTGCCTCCACGGCGGAAGGCGTCATGCAAAACAGGAAAAAGGACGGTCAATGATTTAAAATTCCACCCCCGGCTGGGCCTTGATACCAGACCGGAAGGGGTGTTTGACCAGTGTCATTTCGGTAACCATGTCTGCCGCCTCGATGACGGCCTCGGGGGCGTTGCGGCCGGTCAGCACCACATGCTGATCCGCCGGGCGGTGGGCCAGATCGTCCAGCACCATCGCCAGATCAAGATAGCCATAACGCAGCACCACATTCAGCTCGTCGAGGATCACCATGCGGGTTTCGGGATCCTGCAACATCAGGCGGGCTTCCTGCCAGGCGCGCTCGGCGGCGGCAATGTCGCGGTTGCGGTCCTGGGTTTCCCAGGTGAAGCCTTCGCCCATCGCCTTGAAGGTCACGCTGTCAAAGCGCGACAGGATGTCGCGTTCGGCGGTATCCATTGCCCCCTTGATGAACTGCACCACCCCTAACTTGTAGCCGTGACCGACGCAGCGCAACCCCATGCCAAAGGCGGCAGTCGATTTGCCTTTGCCAGCGCCGGTGTGGACGATCATCAGGCCCTTTTCGGCGGTTTTGGCCGCCATCATGCGGTCGCGGGCGGCCTTTTTCTTCGCCATCTTGCGTTTGTGGCGCTCGTCTTCGCTTTCGCTGTCATCGACATCGGCAACGATGGGCTGGTCGGGTGTCTCAGTCACGGGCGGAAATCCTTATCTCGTCCAGCAGGCCGGGGGTGGAATTGCGGCGGGGTGACCACAGGCGGCGGTCAATGGCTTCGGCAAAGCGGTCGGCCATTTCCCGCAGGGCTGCCGGGTTGTGCTCGGCCAGAAAGCTGCGAACCGTTTCATCGCCAAGGTAGGCGTCAAATATGGCATCGAAATGGTGATCTGCAACGCAGCGGGCGGTGGCCTGAAAGGCAAACAGGTAATCAACCGTCGCCGCCATTTCAAAGGCACCCTTATAGCCGTGGCGCATGACACCTTCGATCCACTTCGGATTGGCGGCGCGTCCGCGCACCACACGGGCAATCTCTTCGGTCAGGGTGCGGATGCGTGGCGCGTCCGGGCGGGAATGGTCACTGTGATAGACCACCGGCTGTTGACCGGACAGGCTGCGCACGGCGGCGGTCATCCCGCCTTCAAACTGGTAATAGTCGTCGGAGTCCAGCAGGTCGTGTTCGCGGTTATCCTGATTCTGCACCACCACCTGCACCTGTTGCAGGCGCTGGCCGAACAGGGCATGGGCGGCCTTGCCGTCGCCGCCTTTACCGTAGGCATAGCCACCCCAGCCGAGATAGGCCTGTGCCAGATCGTCGGCACTGTCCCAGCCGCGCTCGTCGATCAGGGCTTGCAGGCCCGCGCCATAGGCTCCCGGTTTCGAGCCGAATACCCGGTGCCCGGCCTGCGTGGCGGCATCCGCAGCAGACTGGCCTTCGGCCATCAGGCGGGCGGTTTCGCTGTGGACGCGGGCGGCCAGCGGGTTGACCTCGGGCGGTTCATCGAGGGCGGCAACGGCACGGGCGGCGCTGTCGAACAGGTCGATCAACGCCGGGAAGGCATCGCGGAAAAAGCCGGAAATGCGCAAGGTGACGTCAACGCGCGGGCGTCCCAGTACGCCAGCGGGCAGAATCTCGAAGCCGGTGACCCGGCGCGAGGCGGTATCCCAGGTCGGTTTTACCCCCATCAGCGCCAGTCCCTGCGCGATGTCATCACCGCCGGTGCGCATGTTCGAGGTGCCCCAGGCGGTCAGCGCCAGCGTGGTCGGCCATTCGCCATGGTCCTGCGCATGGCGGTCCAGCAACCGCTGCGCCGAGGCCCAGCCGAGGCTCCAAGCCGCCGGAGTCGGCACCACACGGGTATCGACGGAATAGAAATTGCGCCCGGTCGGCAGCACGTCGGGACGGCCCCGGGTGGGAGCACCGGAGGCTCCGGGGGGCACAAAGCGCCCGTCGAGTCCACGCAGCAGGCCCGCCCGTTCGGCGGCGCCACAGGCATCAACGGCGGGCATCAGGCGCTGCTGCACAAAGTCCAGTGCCTGCGCGCTGGCCGGGCCGGGGGGCGGCTGCTCACCGGCCACCAGCGCACTGGCCAGCAGTTCCAGCCGCTCGACGGTATCGCCCTGCGAGCGCCACGGCGCATCGGACAGGCTTGCCAGCACAGCGGGACGCGCCCCGTTCCACGGCTCGCCATAGGCACAGTCCAGCGGGTCAAACGCCTCAAGATCGAGGTCACGGGCCAATGCCCGGTGCAGGCTGACGCCATGGCTGCCCGGCACGCGGGCCAGCGCCACCAGCAGGTCCAGCCGTTGCTGCCCGACCGGCGAGCGGCCAAAAATGTGCAGGCCGTCGCGGATTTGCAGTTCCTTCAGGTCGCACAGGTGGTTGTCGAGCTTTGACAGCGCCTGTTCGTCGTTGTCGTCGCTGGTGATGCCGACATCCTGATCCAGCCCCAGCGTGCGCGACAGGTCGAGGATTTGTTGCCGCAGCACCTTCAGGCGGCGGGGATCGACGCCGGCGGCCTCATAGTATTCATCGACCAGCAGTTCGAGATCGCGCAGCGGGCCATAGCTTTCCGCCCGCGTCAGCGGCGGGGTCAGGTGGTCGATGATCACCGCCTGCGCCCGTCGCTTGGCCTGAGTGCCTTCGCCGGGGTCGTTGACGATGAACGGGTACAGGTGCGGCATCGGCCCCAGCACCGCTTCGGGGAAGCAGCGTTCTGACAGGGCCAGCGATTTGCCGGGCAGCCATTCAAGGGTGCCGTGCTTGCCGAGGTGGATCACCACATCGGCCCGAAATGCCTCGCGTAGCCAGGCATAAAAGGCAAAATAGCCGTGCGGCGGCACCAGCGCCGGGTCGTGGTAGCTGCTGACCGGGTCAATGTTGTAGCCACGGGCGGGCTGCACCCCGACCGCCACCCGGCCAAAACACAGGATCGCCAGCGCAAAGCCGCCGCAGGACAGCTCCGACGGCTGGAAATGCGGGTCTTGCTCCGGGGTGCCCCAACGGTCGGTGACCGCCTGCTGCACGGTCGGGTCGAGGGTGCGGAAAAAGGCCAGATAGTCCGGCAACGGCAGGCTTTCGCGCACCAGTCGCCCGCTGCGGGCGTCGAGGTCATTGGTGACGCCTTCGCGCAGCAGGGCCATCAGCGCCGAGCCGGACTCTGGCCGGTCGGTGGTGCCAAGGTCATACCCGGCACCGGCCAGCACCGACAGCAGGTCAACGGCGGCGGCAGGCGTATCGAGGCCGACGCCATTGCCCATCCGGCCATCGCGGTTGGGATAATTCGACAGCACCAGTCCGATCCGGCGGCGGGCGGGGTCGGAGGTGCGCAGCCTGGCCCAGCGGGCGGCCAGCGCGGCGGTAAAGGCAATGCGGTCGGGGCGCGGCTGATAGTGGATCAAGTCAATTTCGGTGGCGGCATCGCGGGTGGCGGCGGCCTTGAACGACACCGCCCGGCTGAACACCCGGCCATCGACTTCCGGCAGGGCAATGTTCATCGCAATGTCGCGCGCGCCCAGACCGTTGGTCCCGCTGTCCCATGCTGCTTCGCTGCCGCTGGCAAACACCACCTGCAACACCACCGCATCACTGGCGGCAAACGGTCCGGCGTGACAGGCGGTGGCGGTCAGCGGTTGGCGGGCCGGGTCGCCGTCGCTGGGGCTGCCGATGGCAAAGCCGGTGGCGTTCAGGATCACCGCCGGGCGGGCATCGGCGACCACCTGTTCGGCCAGCGCACTGGCCAGCGGGTCTTTCAGGCTGGTGACGTACAGCGCCAGCGGGGCCAGTCCTTCGGCGCGCAGGGCGTCACACAGGGCCTCGACCACGGCCGTATTGGCGGCTTGCACCAGCGCCCGGTAGAACACCACCAGCGCCACCGGTTTGCCGGTGTCGGTGCCAGTGTCGGTGCCAGTGTCGGTGATCGAGGACAGTTCCGCGCCCCACAGACCGGCAGGCGCCAGCGGGGTAGGTTCCTGCCATGACGGCACCGGCGTACAGCCCAGCATCTCACAGGCATGGCGCAGCAACTGTTCGGCGTTATCGACGCCGCCATGGATCAGGTAATGCCACAGGCGGTGATAGCGGGCGCTGTCAACGGTCGAGCTGCTCAACAGGTCGCCGTCGGGGCGGTCATCGCCCGGCAAAAGTACCAGCGGAATGCCGCGTTTGCGGCAGGCGGCGCTGATTTCATCAACGCCATAGGGCCAGTAACTGCGCCCGCCCAGCAGACGCACCACCACCAGCCGGGCCTGCCGGATCACCGCGTCCACATAGAGGTCCACCGACAGGTTATGGCCGAGCAGGTTCAGGCTGGCCAGCCGCAACGACGGCCAGCCTCCCGCCGGAGTCTGATCGGCAGGCAAGGCCCGCAGGCGGGCATGGGCGGCGGCCAGACAGGCCAGCTCGCTTTCTGCCGCTGACAGGACCACCACATCGCCGGGGGTCTGCCCTAGATCGAGCGCCTGCGAGCCATCGTCGATGGCTCCGGCAGTGGTGGCCAGCAGATGCATCAGAGAGCAGCCACCGGAGCCAGCCCACGGATGCGGGCGGTGATGGCGTCACGGTCCAGCCCGTGCAGCCCGATCACCACCAGCCGCGAGGCCCGCTGTTCGTCGGCTTTCCACGGGCGGTCATAGTAATGGTCCAGCCGTGGGCCGACCGCCTGCACCAGATGGCGCATGGCCTTGCCCGGCACGTCGAGGAAGCCCTTGATGCGCAGGATGTCGTGTTCGTTGATGGCAGTCAGCAAACGGGCCTCGAGGGCGTCGAGGTCTTCGACCGGGCCGAGGTCGATGAAAAACGTTTCGAAGTCTTCATGATCGTGCTCGTCGTCGCCATCGTGGTGGCTGGGGCGGGCGTCGAGGTCGTCTTCGGCGGCCTTGTCCAGCCCCAGCAGCACCGCCGGGTCGATCTTGCCATAGGCGGTCGGCACCAGATGCACGCCGGGCCGCACCTGTGCTTTCAGCGCGGTTTCCAGCGCCGCCAGTCCGGCGTCGTCCAGCAGGTCGGCCTTGTTCAGCACCACCATGTCGGCGCACAGCAACTGGTCGGTAAACACTTCTTCCAGCGGGTTGTCGTGATCCAGCGAGTCATCGGCCTCGCGCATCGCCTGCACTGCCTCCGGGTCATCGGCAAAACGACCGGCGGCGGTGGCGTTGGCATCAATCACCGCAATCACCCCGTCAACGGTGACGCGATGGCGGATTTCCGGCCAGTGGAAGGCCTTCACCAGCGGCTTGGGTAGGGCCAGACCCGACGTTTCGATTACGATATGGTCCGGCGGGTCGGCCCGGTTCAGCAGGGCGTCCATCGTCGGCAGGAACTCATCGGCGACGGTGCAGCAGATGCAGCCATTGGCCAGCTCGATGATGGTGTCTTCGGTGCAGCCTTCGACGCCACAGGCGGCGAGAATTTCACGGTCCACCCCCAGATCACCGAATTCGTTGATGATCAGGGCAATCCGCTTGCCGTTGGCCTGTTCCATCAGATGGCGGACCAGCGTGGTTTTGCCCGCGCCCAGAAAGCCGGTGATCACGGTGGCCGGGATTTTACGCAGACTGTTCATCGGGCGCTTCCATGGATAGGTTCAGAGAGAGGTTAGGGATACTCAGCCACCGGGGCTAAAGCAAGCTGTGGCTTAAGGGACAGGGGAATTCCGGCGGTGACCAGATCGACGCGATCAGCCAGTGCGGCAACGTTCTGGTGCAGGCGTCCGGCCAGATCACGGAACCGGCGCGACAGGGCGTTGTCCGGCACGATGCCAAGCCCGACTTCGTTGCTGACCAGCACCAGCGGGCCGGGGCAGGTGGCAAGGGTCGCCAGCAGTGTTTCACAGGCCTGTTCAGGCGAGGGCATCCCCGACAGGCTGGGATCGTCGCTGGCCAGCAGGACGTTGGTCAGCCACAGGGTCAGGCAATCGAGCAGCACCGGCTTGCCGTCAAAGCCGCGCGCCAACAGCGGGGCAATGGCATAAGGTTCTTCGATGGTCTGCCAGCCCTGCGGACGGTCGGCCCGGTGCAGACGGACGCGCTCGGCCATTTCCTCGTCCCACACCTGCGCCGTTGCCAGATAGACGCGCTCGCGGCCAGCGCTGCGGACCAGCGCCTCGGCATGGCGGGATTTTCCGGATCGGGCACCGCCGATCACCAGAGTGAGGCGCGGAAGCGGGCTCAGGGCTGATACCTTTCATTAACCGAGCAAATTGCTGTCCCTTCTTGTAACGCATCAATGCGGGTGAGGGAAAGGTTGTCGATCACAAAGGACATCACCTGCGTGGTCACCCCCGGCTGGCGCGAGGCCCCGCTGAGGGCATGGGCCAGCGCTGCCCGGATGGTGCCGCCATGGCAGGCGACCAGCACGTCCTGCCCGGCCCAGCGCTCACGCGCCAGCTCGATAAAGGCCGCCACCCGGCTGCATTGCTGCGAAAAGCTCTCGCCGTTCGGTGGCACGGCATCGGCTGGCTCATCCCAAAAACCCAGCGCGTCGGCTTCGGCGGAGACCTCTTGCCAGGTCTTGCCGGTCCAGCGGCCGAAATCCTGCTCCATCAGTGACGGGAACAGGGCATCGGGCTTGCGGCCCATCACCGCCTCGCCGGTGCTGACCGCCCGGATCAGCGGGCTGGCGATGAACACCGCTGTTGCCGGAACCCGCTGGCGCAGCCAGTCAAGGGCGGCGGTGTTCGACAGGTCGCAGGCCAGGTCTTCGCGGCCACTGATCGCCCCCCCGGCGGCGCGGGGAACCGGACCATGGCGCAACCACCAAAAGCGCGTTGGAGTCTGCGGGTCTCCGGTGCGGGTCTGACCGGTACGGCGTTCCATCACGGCGCTCATCGGGGGTGTCTCCTGACCAACCTATCGTGTTGCTGCCATCAGGGCGGCAGTTTCGCTCAGCAGGACAATAGCGCCCAGCACGTCGCCGGTATAGCCACCAATCTGGCGAGTGGCGACCCACCCGATGCCCGCAGTGATCGTCAGCATCAGACCGGCCATCGGCAGCGCCAAAGCAGGCACCAGCCCAACGGCCACCACCATCCCGACCGCCAGGGTGATCAAGGCGATGACCAGCGAGGCCTCCCCGGCGGCGGCCCCCAGTCCGTCGCTGCGGGCCGGGCGGCCCAGCACCATCGCCCACGGCACACTGGCACGGGCGAGGGCATGGGCGGCGGTCAGCACCAGCGCTGCCGACAGGGGATTTGCGGCCAGACTGGCGAGCGCCTGCCAGCGCAGCCCGACCACCAGCAGCAGGGCCACCACCCCATAGCTGCCGACCCGGCTGTCGCGCAGGATTTCCAGCTTGCGCGCCCGGGTGGCGCCACCGCCAAAGCCGTCGGCAATATCGGCCAGCCCGTCTTCGTGCAGCGCGCCGGTCAGCAGGACGGTCGCCAGCAGGGCAAGCCCGGCGGCCAGAGGCCCCGGCAGGCCCACTGCGCTGGCGAGCATCAAGACTGCGCCGCCAGCCAGCCCGATCCCGGCCCCAACCAGCGGAAAGGCCCACAGCGCCGCCGACAAGGCCGGTAACGGCGGGCGCAGGTGCGGCAAGGGCAGGCGGGTCAGAAAGACAGCCGCCAGATGCAGCTCGGCCAGTCGGCGGGCGGCCCAGCCAGCAGAGGGTGACGTATGTGAGGACTCGATCATGAAATACCGTTCATCGCGCCAACGGGCTGTTGCTGCCGGGGATGGCAGGTGTACAACAGGGGTACAATATTCCCTGTCCTTTGCCCATAGGTGCCTCTGTGACTGCTGCCTCGACCGTTTCGGTTCCTGTTCTCTCGTCGCTGGATGATGTTCGCAGCCTGTTGGCAACCCTGCCGGGGCCGGATCTGGATGCCCGTGGGCAAGCCGAAACCCGTGAACCGCAGTTGACCAAGCCGCGCGGCTCGCTGGGGCGGCTGGAAGACCTGGCGGCATGGCTGGCAAGCTGGCAGCACAAGCATCCGGGAACGGTGGCCGCCCCGCATTGCATCGTCTTTGCCGGGAACCACGGGGTGGCGGCGCGCGGCGTGTCGGCCTATCCCGCTGCCGTCACCGTGCAGATGGTGGCCAACTACCAGCATGACGGGGCGGCGATCAACCAGTTGTGCCGGGCCAACGGGGTGACGCTGGCGGTGGTGTCGCTTGATCTGGAAACGCCGACCGCTGACTTTACGCAACAGGCCGCGATGAGCGAAGCCGAGGTGGTGGCGGCGCTGTCCACCGGCGTGGCGGCAGCGATCGACGCGGCCCGTCAGGGCGCTGACCTGCTGTGTCTGGGGGAAATGGGGATCGGCAACAGCACCAGTGCGGCGGCGATCTGTCACGCGCTGTTTGGCGGCACCGCCACCGGCTGGACCGGACCGGGGACCGGGGTCCATGGGGTGGCCCTGAGCAAAAAAGCCGAAGTGGTGGCCGAGGCGGTGGCGCTGCACAAGCCCGAGGCCCGCGATGCGCTGGACATGCTGCGCCGTCTGGGCGGGCGTGAACTGGCAGCGATTGCCGGGGCGGTGATCGGGGCGCGGCTGGCGGGCATGGTGGTGGTGCTCGATGGCTTCATCTGCACGGCGGCGGCGGCGGCGCTGGAGGCGTTCCGCCCCGGAGCGCTGGATCATTGCGTGGTGTCGCACAAATCCTGCGAGCCGGGCCACGCCCTGCTGTTTGCCCAGCTTGGCAAGCTGCCGCTGCTGGATTTGGGGCTGCGACTGGGCGAGGCGTCGGGGGCGGTGACCGCAGTTCCGATTGTCCGCGCCGCCGCCGCCTGTCATGCTGGCATGGCGACTTTTGCGCAGGCGGGGGTCAGCGACAAGGACTGACTTTTGCCACCGGGGACCGGAAGGGGAAACGATGATGCGGGCTGGTGTATGGGGGGCGATGGTCGGTGTAGCGATCATCACCGGGGGAACGATGGTCGGGGCTTCCCCGGCGCGGGCCGAGGGGCCGAGCTTTGCCTGTGATCAGGCCAAGGCGCCGGTCGAGCTGCTGATTTGTAACGATGCGGTGCTGGCCGATCAGGACGCCCGTCTGGCGGAGGTCTTTTCCGCCGCCCGCAAGGCGGCAACGCCCGATGGCAGCAAGGCGATGCTGACCGAGCAGCGGGAATGGCTGAAAAGCCGCCTGACGGCGTGCGCCATTCGTCCCACCGGCGATGCGCCATCCGACCCCGAGCTGTGGGCGTGGGCTGGTTGTCTGTCCAAACAGTACGATGCCCGCCTGTCGGCCCTGAAGGCCCCGCCGGTGCCTGCGCCAGTGCAGTCGCCGCATGTCAAGGATGCCGATTTCGTTCATCCGTTGTGCCTTGACTATGCGCTGGGCGGCAGCATGGGCGAGCCGCCGCCGGTACAGCGTCAGGTGCCGCTGAAGACCTGCAATGCCGCCTATGCCCATATTCCGGTGGAAGAAAACGAAGGCAGCCCCGGCTCGATGTCGGTGGTCGGGCTGGCCGAAGGCTTTTCGACCTGGTTCAGTTATCAGCCGGTGGCGACGCTGCCATCGGGGGAAAAGCTCGCTATCTCGCTGGCCAATGGCGGCGGCACCGGCACCTTCAGCAGTCTGGTCAGCTATAAAATCGACGCCAAGGGGCAACTGAGCGCCAAGGTCTACCCGGTGGGCGGCGACCGCTGCAACGGCGGCATCTCGACGGCGGCCGTCGATGGGCGCGGCGTGCGGGTGTCGCAGGCCATCACGCCGACCGACCTCGGGGCGATGATGGGGCTGAGCGATCAGCAGGCCCAGGACCTGCCGTTCTGCGCTGCCTGCTGTCTGGGTGAAGTTGAAGGCCGGTTGGCGGTGCCGCTGTCCGACGATGCCACGCCCACCCCGGATGTGGTGCGCATCGACGATGTCGAGGTGCTGAATGATTCCGATGCTGGCCCGCGCAGCCCGGAAAAATGCCTGCTGACCGCACTGAAGAAGGTCGGCGCCTCGCCGCCCTACACCCTGACCCTGCCGCAGGTGCAAGGCCTGAAGGCGCCCTATCTGGCCTGTTTGAAGGGGTAACAGGCCAGACAGGACCAATTGTGAGGACGTTCAGCCCCCGACCGCCACCGGCGGGGTCTGGGCGGCCTGTGCGCGCAGAATCATGCCGAACAAGTCGCGCGGCTCGTCGGGGTCGGCCAGCATGTCGAGGTTCTGGTACAGCCCGACCGAGCGCAACTGATCGCGCACATAGCGCAGGGCCGAGAAGTCTTCGATGGCAAAGCCGACCGAGTCGAACAGGGTGATCTGGCGCGGATCACGGCGACCGCTGACCTGTCCGGTCATCACTTCCCACAGTTCGATCACCGGATGATCGGCGGGCAACTGCTGGATTTCGCCTTCGATGCGGGTCTGCGGCGGGTATTCGACAAAGATGTCCGAGCGCAGCAGAATGTCATGGTGCAGCTCGGTCTTGCCCGGACAGTCGCCGCCAACGGCGTTGATATGGACCCCGGCGCCGACCATGTTGTCGGTCAGGATGGTGGCGCACTGCTTGTCGGCGGTGACGGTGGTGATGATGTGGGCGCCTTCGACCGCCTGTTCGGTCGAGGTGCAGGCGGTGATCTCGAAGCCCAGCCCGTGCAGGTTCTTCATGCACTTCTGCGTTGCCTGCGGGTCGATGTCGAACAGGCGCAGCTTGCGGATGCCGAGCAGGGCCTTGAAGGCCATCGCCTGGAATTCCGACTGCGCGCCGTTGCCGATGATCGCCATGCAGTCGGCGCCCTGCGGGGCCAGATACCTGGCCGCCACCGCTGACGTTGCCGCCGTGCGCAGGGCGGTCAGGATGGTCATTTCCGACATCAGCACCGGATAGCCGTTGGCAACATCGGACAGCACGCCAAAGGCGGTAACGGTCTGGCGGCCTTCGCGGGTGTTTTTGGGGTGGCCGTTGACGTACTTGAAGCCATAGACTTCGCCATCACTGGTCGGCATCAGCTCGATCACCCCTTCGGCGCTGTGCGAGGCAACGCGCGGGGTCTTGTCAAAGGCCGGCCAGCGGCGGAAATCGTCTTCGACATAGCCCGCCAGTTCGGACAGGAAGCGTTCGACGCCGATGTGCAGAACCAGCTTCATCATGTGATCGACGCTTACGAAAGGCACCAGGTTCAGGTTCGGTATCATCATGCGAAGCTCCGTGTGGGGTAATCGAGCACGCGGCGGCCCATCAGGCTGGCCAGCAGATCGACCAGCAGGGTGGCGGTGCGGCCGCGTTCATCGAGGAAGGGATTCAGTTCGGCCAGATCGACGCTGGAAACCAGACCGGTCTCGTACAGCATCTCCATGATCAGGTGCGCCTCGCGGAAGGTGGCACCGCCGGGAACGGTGGTCCCGACCCCCGGCGCGATGCCGGGTTCGAGGAAATCGACATCCAGACTGACATGCAGCAGGCCGTTGGCCTTGTGGACCCGTTGCAGGAAGGCGCGCAGCAGCGGGGCGATGCCGTATTCGTCAATCTTGCGCATGTCGTGAACGGTGATCCCGGAGTCCTCCGGCATCACCCGCTCGGCAGGATCAACGCTGCGGATGCCCATCATGCAGATGTTGCGCGGGTTGACGGTCGCCAGCGGGGTGGGGAAATAGCCGTCAAAACCGGGCTTGCCGATGGCATAGGCCATCGGGACGCCGTGCAGGTTGCCGCTTTCGGTGGTGTCGAGGGTATGAAAGTCGGAATGGGCATCCAGCCACAAGACAAACAGCTTGCGGTCGGATTCGGCGGCGCGACGGGCTAGCCCGGTCAGGGTTCCGGCGGCCATGCTGTGGTCGCCGCCCATGAACACCGGCAGGCCGTCGGGATCGGCAGAGGCATCATAGGCGGCCTGTGCCAGTGCGGCGGTCCAGCCGGCGACCTGTGGCAGATGCTTCAGCGCCGGATTGGGATGCACCGCCGTTTCGACGGTCAGCGGCGCGACGTTGCCCAGATCGGTGACGCGGTGGCCAAGGCCAAGCAATGCTTCGGCGATGCCTGCGGCCCGAAAGGCGCTGGGCCCCATTTCACAGCCCCGGCGACCGGTTCCATCCTGAATCGGCGCACCAATCAGGCGGCAATGTTTGTGCGAAGAGGACGTGGCAGACATGGCGGGTGTGTCCTTGCTGGTGATAAGGAAAGTTCATCACAAGCAGGCGGCAGAATGGAGAGGGCAAATTGACAAAACTGTCAGCATTGCTTCATAAATTGCACAGACTGACTTCTCAAAATGGCAACAGGGGGCCGCAATGACCATTTCGATGGACGCTCTGGACGAAAAGCTGATTACCCTGTTGCGCCATGATGGCCGCCGCAGCATCTCGGATATTGCCATTGATCTGGATGTGTCACGGGCCACCGTCCGCGCCCGCATCGAACGGCTGGAAAAGGCCGGGATCATCATTGGCTACACGGTGATCCTGCGCGCCGACACGGTGGAGGCTCCGGTGCGTGGCATCATGCTGATCGAGGTCGAGGGCCATGCCAGTGACCGGGTGGTGAAGGCGCTGAGCGGCTTTCCCGAGGTGCTGGAGATCCACACCACCAATGGCCGCTGGGATCTGATTGTCGAGCTGTCTGCCACCAGTCTGCCTGAACTGGATGCCATTTTGCGGCGGATTCGCCTGATTTCCGGCATCACCAGCAGCGAAACCAACCTTTTGCTGAATACCCCGCGCAGCACGCGCGCGCGCCTGTAGGTGCAGTGCGGTGACTGATTATTGGGCAGTGCAGCAATCTGCCTAATTTTTGCCAATTTGCGCAACGGCGCCTGCCACTCTGGGCAGAAAGACGGACATTTCTATCACATTCTCGTCTATCGACCGCCACTGACCTTCGGAATACTGAACCGGCTGGCAACACAGGTTGCTTTTTCGGACAGATACCGAGGGGACGGCATGGACGATCACTGTATTTCCGCCCTGGCCGATGCATCGCCGGTGCATCGCCATCCTCCGCCCAATCCGGCGGCCCCGCTGGCGGTCGAGCTGGAGGACATTCACAAGTCCTATGGCCCGCTGGAGGTGATCAAAGGGGTGTCACTCTCCGCCCGCGAAGGTGACGTGATCACCCTGATCGGTTCGTCGGGGTCGGGGAAAAGCACCTTGCTCCGCTGCATCAACCTGCTGGAAATCCCCAACAGTGGCGCCATCCGCATCAGTGGCGAGACCATCGGCCTGAAAACCGGCCGCCTCGGGCGCACCGAGCCTGCCGACCACAAGCAGGTGGAGCGGCTGCGCACCCGGCTGGGGATGGTGTTCCAGAGCTTTAACCTGTGGAGTCACATGACCATCCTGCAAAACATCATCGAGGCACCGGTGCATGTGCTGGGGGTCCCCAAGGCCGAGGCCATCGACCACGCCCGGATGTTGCTGGACAAGGTGGGCATTCTGTCGAAGGCCGACAGTTACCCGGTGCAACTGTCCGGCGGCCAGCAACAACGGGCGGCCATCGCGCGGGCGCTGGCGATGCAGCCGAAAGTGATGCTGTTTGATGAACCCACCTCGGCGCTGGACCCGGAACTGGTCGGCGAAGTGTTGCGGGTGATCCGCCAGTTGGCCGAAGAAGGCAACACCATGGTGCTGGTGACGCACGAAATGGCCTTTGCCCGCGAAGTGTCCTCCGAGGTGGTGTTTCTCCATCAGGGCCGGATCGAAGAACAGGGCCACCCCGACAAGGTGCTGACCAACCCGGACTCCGAGCGGGTACGCCAGTTCCTGTCGCGCCATCTGTCATCATAAGTTTCTCGTCATGACAACGCCATAACGGCGGCATTTTTCCCAGAGGCTTTAACCATGAACAATACCCTGCTGGCGCTGGCTTTCGGCGCCTTGCTCCCCTGCCTTGCCCTGTCGCAGCCCGCCGAGGCGAAGGACTGGAGCAAAATCCGCATTGCCTCCGAAGGCGCCTATGCGCCGTGGAACGGCATGGACCCGTCGGGCAAGCTGATCGGCTTTGAAATCGACCTGGCCCAAAGCCTGTGCAAACGGATGCAGGCCGACTGCGAGATCGTGGCGCAGGATTGGGACGGCATGATCCCCGCCCTGCAACAGGGCAAGTACGATGCGATCATGGCGGCGATGTCGATCACCGACGAGCGCAAGGCGGTGATGGATTTTGCCGGTCCCTATGGCACCGAACCGTCGGCGTTCAGTGTGCTGGCGGACTCGCCGCTGGGGCAGGTGGTCTTTGCCAGCAAGCGGGTCAACCTGTCGGCTCCCGATGCGACGGGCGAGGCGGCACTGGCCGAGCTGGTCAAGGCGCTGAAGGGCAAGAGCATCGGCGTGCAGACTTCGACCATTCAGGCCAACTTTGTTGACAAATACCTGCCGGATGTGTCGGTGCGCACCTATGACAAGCTCGACAGCGCCAGTATCGACCTGCTGGCCGGGCGGGTGGATGCCATCCTCGGCGACCGCTCGGTGATCGAGGCGCTGGGAGCCTCGCAGGGCGGCAAAATGGTCCAGTTCGGGCCGGATTTCGTGCGGGGTGTGCTCGGCGACGGCTTCGGAATCGGTCTGCGCAAGGCCGATGCCGACCTGAAAGCCAAATTCAACGACGCCCTGGCGGCGGCCACCGCCGACGGCACAGTCAGCAAGCTCAGCTTGCAGCACTTTGGCTATGACGTGTCGGTGAAATAGAGCAAATCCCGAGCAGATGGACCCAAAGGAATGGGGTCCGGGGCCTCAAGGCCCCGGCGAGGTGTGGAGCAGCGCTCCACGTCCTTGCTTCCTGACTGTTGTCTTTTTCTGGGGGCCGTGATGCTGGACCTGCTTTCTTTTGGACCAAATGGCTGGGGGGCACAACTGCTGTCCGGCACACTGATGACCCTGCTGGTGGCGGTGTCGGCCTTTGGCTTCGGGGTGCTGATCGGCTCGTTTGCCGCCGCTGCCAAACTGGGCGACCGCCTGCTGCTGCGCGGGCTGGCCGAAACCTACACCACCGTCGTGCGCGGGATTCCCGAGCTGCTGGTGATCTATCTGCTGTTCTTTGGCGGATCGGGGATGGTGATGGCTCTGGCGCGGGTGTTTGGCTATGACGGCTATCTGGAACTGAACGCCTTTACCATCGGCGTGGTGGCAGTCGGGCTGATTTCCGGTGCCTATTCCACCGAAGTGATCCGGGCGGCGGTGCGTGCCGTGCCGAAAGGCCAGCTCGAAGCCGCCCGCGCCTGCGGTATGCCGAAGATGTTGATCCTGCGGCGGATTCTGGTGCCGCTGACCCTGCGCCACGCCCTGCCGGGGCTGGGCAATGTCTGGCAGTTGACCCTGAAGGATACCGCGCTGATTTCCGTTACCGCGCTGGCCGAAATCATGCGTATCGCCCATCTGGCGGCGGGAGCGTCGCGGCAACCGTTCGTGTTCTACACCACCGCTGCCCTGCTGTATCTGCTGCTGACCTCGGCTTCGACCATCCTGTTCGAGCAGGCCGAGCGGTACGCCAACCGTGGAACGGGGAGACGCTGATCATGAACTGGACCCTGATGTGGGACAGCCTGCCGCGCCTGCTGGCCGCCCTGCCGCTGACCCTGACGCTGGTGTTTGCGGCTCTGGCCTGTGGCGGCGTGATTGCCTTTGTGACGGCGTTACTGCGGCTGTCGGACTATCGCCCGCTGGTGTGGACGATCAAGACTTATGTGTTTGCCTTTCGCGGTACGCCGCTGCTGGTGCAGATTTTCCTGCTGTATTACGGGCTGGGGCAGTTTGACGCGGTGCGCACCAGTGTGCTGTGGCCTTTTTTGCGCGAGCCGCTGTGGTGCGCGATTCTGGCCCTCAGCCTGAACACCGGAGCCTATACCTGTGAAATCCTGCGCGGCGCGCTGCAATCGGTGCCCGCGGGGCAGGTCGAAGCGGCGCGGGCCTGCGGCATGTCGCGCACGCTGGCCTTCCGGCGGATTGTGCTGCCGATTGCCTTCCGCCAGATGCTGCCCACCTATGGCAACGAAATCATCCTGATGGTCAAGGCCAGCTCGCTCGCCAGCACCATCACCATGATGGAACTGACTGGCGTCGCCCGGAAAATCATCGCCCAGAGCTTTGCGGTGTTCGAGATTTTCATCCTCGCCGGGGTGATTTATCTGGCGCTGAACTTTGTGGCCTCGCAGGCCATCCGGCTGGGGGAAAAGCGGTTGCAGCCCTGTGGATAACGTCAGGCGAACTTGCGCTCGGTCAGGAACAGGCGGATGGCAAAGCCGATGAAGATCACCCCGGCGATGCCATCCAGCGCGGCGCGGATGCGGGTGCTGCCCATCAGGGCCTTACCGACGCCCGAGGCCATCACCGCCATCACCAGCAAAAAGCCGCAGCCGAACAGGGCGAGGGTCAGGCCGAGAATCAGGCTCTGCACGCCGACATGGCCCAGCGCCGGATTGACGAATTGCGGCACAAAAGCCAGAAAAAACAGGATGATCTTGACGTTCAGCAGATTGGTCATCATGCCGTGCAGGAAAGTTTTGCGCGGCGACAGCCGGGCGACCTGCGGCACGGCACCCCCGGCCTGCGCTTTCCACAGTTTCCACGCGCCCTGCAATGACTTGCTGCCGACCCACAGCAGGTAAAAGGCCCCGACAATCTGCAGCACGCCGAACAGGTGCGGCGAGGCGGCAATCAGCGCCGAGACGCCCAGTGCAGCCAGCACCGAATGCACCAGCGCTCCGACGCCGATTCCGGCAGTGGCGATCCAGCCGGCTTTCCAGCCTTCAAACAGGCCCCGGCTGAGAATCAACAGCATGTCCGGTCCGGGGATCAGAATCAGGATCAGCACGGCCAGCAGATACAGGCGGTAGAGGTCAAAGTCGATCAGGGTGGCGAGGGACAGCATCGGGAGCGGCCTGTGTGGGAAAAAACGGGCCTGATGGTACCACGGCGGGGTGATCGGAGCATTGTTGATCTTGTGGAAACAGTGCTGTCGCGCTCCGGTGGCTTCCGGCGGGCGGTGGGAGGTCTAAGGTAGAGCCTCATTCTTTCCCGCACGAGGTTTCCCGCAATGAGCGCTCCCCTGATCCTTACCCTGCATGGCGTCGGCAGCAATGGTGCCGACATGGCTCCGGTTGGCGAGGCGCTGGCCAGCGTCTTGCCGGGCAGCCGGACCGCTTCGCCCGATGCCCCGGACTCCTTTGGCGGGCCGTCTTTTGGTGGGGCTGGCCGCTGGCAGTGGTTCAGCATTGATGGCGTCACCACCAGCAACCGCCCGCAGCGGGTGATGGCGGCGCGGGCGGCGTTTGATGCGGTGGTCGGGCAGATCATCGCCGCCCACGGGCTGGAAACGGCCCTCGACCGGGTGGTGTTTGCCGGTTTTTCGCAAGGGGCGATCATGGCCCTTGATGCGGTGGCCTCGGGGCGCTGGGCGGTGGGGGCGGTGCTGGCCTTTTCCGGGCGCCTGGCTTCGCCGCTGCCACTGACCCCGGCCAGCGGAACGCCGGTGTTGCTGCTGCACGGCGACGCCGATCCGGTGATGCCGACCCGTGAAAGCCTGTTGGCCTGCGATGCCCTGACCTTGCAGGGCATGCGGGCCGAGGTGCAAACCTTCCCCGGTCTTGGGCACGGCATCTCACCGGCAACCATCGCTGCCGGGCAACGCTTCCTGAGCGGGATTTACCTGTAAGGAGGGTGCCTCAACACTGGTCGGCCAGCAGATCGGCGGCGGTGGCCACCACCGGGCCGTGGGTGTCAAACAACCCGGCCAGACTGGCCCGGTGCAACTCTTCGGCGCTGATGATCGCCCCCGGACGGGTCGGGTCGGGCAGCGGGCGGGTGGCACAGGCCGAGGCGACCACCGTGCAGCGATAGCCCAGATCACGCGCCCCGCGCACGGTGGAACTGACGCAGTTGTGGGTCATGAAGCCGACCACCACCAGCTCGTCCCGTCCGCGTGCCCGCCACGGAGCCAGCTCGGCGGCGAGGGTGGTTTCGGTAAAGCCGTTGGCAAAGGTCTTTTCCACCACCACTTCCTCTCCCTGCGGGGCGAGGGCATCAATGATGCGGGTCTGCGGGTTGGTGGGGGCGAACGGACTGTCGCCCCCACTGCGATGCACGATGTGGATCACCGGCGCTCCGGCGGCGCGTGCCTGCGCCAGCACGTCAGCCGCTTCGGCCACCGCCTCGTCCATGCCGGTCAACGGAATGACACCATCCAGATAGACCCGTTGGGCATCGATGATCAGCAGGGTGGCGCGATCCCACCGTGGCGGGGTCAGCGAGGCCTTGACCATCTGCAACAGGGTCAGGGGAACAAAAGAATTGGTCATGGAAGGTCTCCGCGCTGGGGGGGCTTGACGGGGGAGTTGCTTTCCCCTGTTGTGCCTCACAACCGCTTCTGCGAAAATCAGCAAGTGTGCAGTCATGTTCTGCAAAAATGCAGACCCGCTGCGGCAGGAGAAAACGATGGACTGGCAGCATCTGCGCACCGTGCTGGCGATCGGGCGGGGCGGCACCCTGTCGGCGGCAGCCCGCGTGCTGGGCGTCAACCAGACCACCGCCGCCCGCCATCTGGATACCGCCGAGCAGGCGCTGGGAACGCCGCTGTTCCTGCGGCTGGGCGGACGGTTGCAGCCGACGGCGGCGGGGCAGATTGCGCTGGAGCGTGCCGCCCGCATGGAGGCCGAGGCGCTGGCCTGTCAGCACGCCATTCAGGACGAACAGGCCCTGCTGGCTGGTCCGGTCAGCCTGACCGCCACCGAAGGGGTGGTGGATGTGCTGCTGGCCCCGCACCTGTCGCAGCTTTACGCCCGTGTGCCGGGGGTGCGGGTCGAGCTGCTGGGCAGCCACGAGCGCCTCAGCCTGCAACGGCGCGAGGCCGATCTGGCCCTGCGGCTGGCCCGTCCCCGCCCCGAGCCAGAGGGCGGGCAGGGGGCCGAAACGGCAATGGTCACCCGCAAGCTGGCCGATATCGGCTATGCCGCCTACCGGGCGCAGGGACGCCCGGCATCTGCCTGTCCCGGCTGGCTGACCTACAGCACCGCCTGGGCCAGCCTGCCCGAAGCACAATGGGCGGCAGACCAGCCGGAAGACATCCTGTTGCGCTCGAACAGCCTCGGCAGTCTGGTGGCGGCGGCGGTCAGCGGGTTGGGGTGGCTGGCCCTGCCGTGCTATCTGGGCGACGGAGTGGCGGGACTGGTGCGCGACCCGCGACCGGTACCGGTGCAGCGCGAGCTGTGGCTGGTGGCCCATCAGCAGGTGATCCGTTTGCCACGGGTGCGGGCGGTGGCGGACTGGGTCGGTGAACTGATCCACCAGCGCCGCGACTGGCTGCTGGCCGGAGAGTCGCCAGATTTGGGGAGTCCCTGAAGGTTGCTTGTCGCCTTGGGGAGCGGGCCGTATTGTCTTTGCCGTTGATAGCCCTGATGAAGCGAGTTCAGTGATGACATCCCCCGCTCCGCGATCCCTGTTTCAACGGCTGTGGGGAAACCCCTATCTGTTGCTGGTGCTGGCCGTTTCGTTCTGGGCGGGCAATGCGATCATCGGGCGGGCCGTTCATGGGGTGGTGCCGCCGGTGGGGATGGCCTTTTTCCGCTGGATCGGGGCGTCGCTGATCATCCTGCCCTTTGCCTGGCCGCACCTGAAACGCGACTGGGCGGTGGCGGCATCCGGCTGGCCGTGGCTGGCGGTGCTGGCGGCCTGTGGCATCGGGGCCTTCAACACCTTTCTCTACATTGGCCTGCAATACACGCAGGCAATCAATTCCCTGCTGATGCAATCGGCGATCCCGGTGCTGATCGTGGTGCTGTCGTTCGTGATTTTCCGCCAGCGCATTTCCGCCTTCCAGGGCATCGGAACGCTGGTGTCGCTGACCGGGGTGCTGCTGATCATCACCGCGGGCCACCCGGAACGGCTGATGGCCCTTGATCTCAATCGCGGAGACCTGTGGGTGCTGGCGGCGGTGGCGGCCTATGCCGTCTATTCGGTGTTTCTGCAAAAACGCCCGGCGATTCATCCGTTGGGCTTTGTCGCCCTGACGTTTGTGATCGGAACGGTGATGCTGGCCCCCTTTGCCGCCTGGGAAACCTGGGGAAGCGGGCGGGCGATGGACTGGGGGCACCCCTACACCTGGATGGCGGTGGGCTATGTGTCGGTGTTCCCGTCGATTTTCAGCTATCTGTGCTTTAACCGTGGGGTCGAGCTGCTGGGGGCCAACACCGCCGGTCTGTTCATTCACCTGAACCCGCTGTTCGGCAGCCTGCTGGCGATCGTGTTTCTGGGGGAAACCTTTGCCCTGCATCACGGGCTGGGGATGGCGCTGATTCTGGGCGGGATCTTTCTGGCCAACCGGCGGGCCAAGGCCCGGCGCGGGTGAACTCTGCGATGGGGGTATGATCCTTTTGGCCCCCTCCGGCTGGCCGGAGTGCGTGCGGAGAGTAGACGACAGCTTTGCAGACAGTTAGTCTGCGTCGGTTTTTCCGGTGCTTGTCCGTTGAGACTGTACCGGGCCGTCTTCTACCCAGACCGTTCACCTGCGGGGGACCATGCACAATCCGCGCCTTGACCTGTTGACCGATTATCCGTTCCAACGCCTGGCCGCCCTGCTGGAAGGGCTGGAGCCGGGAGCGGCTCCGTTGATGATGTCGATTGGCGAGCCCCAGCACCCGGTTCCGGCGTTGGTGGGCGAGGTACTGGCGACCAGTGGCGCCGGGTGGGGCAAGTATCCGCCGATTGCCGGAGCCCCCGAGCTGAAGGGCGCGATTGCCGGATGGGCGGAACGTCGCTATGGCCTGCCGCAGGGCATGCTGCCGCCCGAGGCCATCCTGCCTGCGTCGGGCACGCGTGAGGCGCTGTACATGATCGCCCAGACGGTGGTGCCCGAGCGCAAGGCCGGGGCGACGCCGCTGGTGCTGATGCCCAACCCGTTCTATCAGGTCTATCTGGGCGGCGTGCTGATGCAGGGGGCCGAGCCGCTGCTGGTCGATGCTGGCCCGGACACCGGCTTTCTGCCCGACATCGAGGCCCTGCCGCCGGAGACCCTCGAGCGGGCGGCAATGGTGATCGTCTGCTCTCCGGCCAACCCGCAAGGCGCGGTGGTCTCGCTGGAACGCTGGACGGCGCTGGTGCGGCTGGCCCGGCAGTATGATTTCGTGCTGGTGGCCGACGAGTGCTATTCCGAAATCTACGCTGAAGTACCTCCGGCGGGGGTGCTGGAAGCCTGTCATGCGCTGGGCGGCTCGCTGGACAACGTTCTGGTATTCAATTCGTTGTCGAAACGGTCCAGTGTGCCGGGGATGCGGTCGGGGTTCGTCGCTGGCGACCCGGCGATTATCCAGCGTTTCCAGCGCCTGCGCGCCTATGCCGCCGCCGGGATGCCGCTGCCGCTGCAAATGGTCTCGGCCGCCCTGTGGAGCGACGAGGCGCATGCGGTGGCCAACCGTCGTCTGTATCAGGAAAAGATCAGCGATGCGTCGGCCATTTTTGGCGATCGTTTCGGCTATCATCCGCCCGCCGGTGGCTTTTTCCTGTGGCTGAATGTTGGTGATGGCGAAGCCGCCACCCGCCGCCTGTGGGCCGAAGCCGGGGTAAAAGTGCTGCCCGGACGCTATCTGGCGCGCGATCGGGTTGATCCGGTGAGCGGGGCGGTGTCCAATGTGGGGGCTCCCTACATTCGGGTGGCGCTGGTGCAGAACCGGGAAACAACACAGCAGGCTTTGCAGCGCATGGTTTCGGTGCTGTAAGGCACAGCCTGGAGCATTGTCACCAGACAAACTCTCAAAAAAGAGCAGGGTATGGCGCTGTTTGGCGGGAAAAAAACGGGACTGTCGCGCTTTCTGGCCAATGGCCAGCAACGGCGGGCGGGCCCGCGCCGCGAGGACGAGCGCCGGGAGCCGAGCTTTGGCGGCACACCGTCGCAGGCATCGCCCCAGGGCAGGCCGGGCGACGGCGGGGCCGCCAGCGCTCTGCCCGCTGACCTGCAGGGGTGGGCCGTTGAACCGTCGCCGCCTGCGGATGTCTGGGCATCGCAGGGTATCGCCCCGCCTGCCGAGCCCGAGGCCCCCCCTGTGCCCGAGGCCCGGTGGGAGGCTCCCCCCGAACTGGCCCCCCCGGAGCCTGTTCTCCCCGAGCCGGTAACGCCCTTCATTCCCCCGGTGGCGCTGGAAACGGTCCGTGGGCCGCTATGGTCCGGGCCGCCGAATGTGTTGCCCGAGCCGGTCGAAACGGAAGAGCCGCCGCCAGCCCCCAGTCCGCCAGCCTCCGCTCCGGCGGGCTTCATTGATCCCCTGTATGCCGAGCCTTCGCCGGTGCCGCAGAGTGTGTCTCTGCCAGAGCCCCCCCCGGCTGCGGCTCCCCCGCCGCCGTTCCCGGCTGAGGCGCAGGGCGGGCAGTCCTTGCCTCCGCCCCTCTCCCCGCCTGCTTCCTTTGCGAGTCCTCCTGCCTTGCCGCTGGTCGATCCGGCGCGGGTCGAGGACCCTTCCCCCGTATCCGTGCCCTCGCGAGCCCCATCAGGACCGCGAGCGCGCCCCGATCCGCGCCCCGATCTCCGGCCCGGTTCGCGGCAGGGCAACCCGGTCGGGGCAGACGGTGCTCGGCGTGCTCCGCCTCCGGGGCGCCGTCCGCAGGGGAAAAACCGCAAGCGCCCTCCGGCTGGTTTCAACCGCCCCCGGGCCAAGGCTGCGCCCAAGCGTCCGCCGCTGTTCCCGCGTGAGGTCCGTGAAAGTTTGCAGCGGACGTTCTGGCGTCTGTGGGGGCTGGCGGTGGTGATCTTTGCCGGGATGGTGGCCACCGCCCTGCTGACCTATGCCCCGACCGATCCGTCGCTGAACACCGCCACCCATCAGGCGGTGCTCAATGCGCTGGGCGTTCCGGGGGCCTATGCGGCGGATGTGCTGATTCAGGCCTTTGGGTTGGCGGGCTTTGCGCCGATCCTGTTGCTGGTGGCCTGGGGGTTGCGACAGGCGGCGGCGCTGCCGATTACCTGGCTGCCGCTGCGGCTGCTGTCCTTGCTGATCAGCCTGGTTTTGCTGGCCACCGCCTTTGCACCGGTGGTGATGGTCGGGGTGGGTGCCGAGGTCTTGCCGCTGCCTGCCGGGGCCGGGGGATTTGTGGGAACGCTGGCGTTGGCCTCCCTGCGGACGGCAGCGGCACAGGCCGGGGCGGGGCGGGATGTGACCTGGCTGGTGGCCTGGCTGAGCGGCGTGCTGGCCTTGCCCTTCCTCGCCGGGGCGATGGAGCTGCGCTGGCGTGAGGCGCGCAAGGGGGTGCACAATCTGGCTGATCTGGGACGGGCTGCGGGCAGCGGTGCCCAGCGCATCCGTGATGCCGCCAACGAAGTGGCCCATGCCTCGCTGGAAAAGGTGATTGGCCAGCGTCCGCTGATCCCGGGCTACCCCGCCGGGCGGACCGAGGAACGGGCCGATGTGCTCGAGCCGATTCTGGTGTCGGCCACCGGGGAAGAGATTTCTCCCGCCGAAGCGGCCTGGCGCGAACAGAAGGCCGCCGCGGCCGCTGCGGCGGCGGCCCTTGTCGAAGAGCCGGAAGACGAACCGACGATCATCGCCCGGGCGATCATCACCCCCAGTCGCCGGGCCCGCAAACGGGCCGAAGAGCAGGCCATCGCCTTGCGGCCCGATGAGGACGACGGGTTCCGCTTGCCGTCGCTGGAATTGCTGCGCCTGCCGCTGGAAAGCAGCATTCCGCCGGTCAAGGAACAGACGCTGGAACGCAATGCCCGAAGGCTGGAAAGCGTGCTGGCCGAATTCGGGGTCAACGGACAGATCGTCGAAGTCCGCCCCGGCCCGGTGGTGACCCATTACGAACTGTGCCCGACGCAGGGGACCAAGGCCGCCCGCGTGGTGGGGCTGGCCGATGATGTGGCCCGTCTGATGGAGGTGTCGGTGATCCGCGTGGCGGTGATGCCGGGCAATGCCACCATCGGCATTGAAATTCCCAACGGGCGGCGGGAACGGATCAATTTCCGCGAGCTGCTGGCCGAAGATGACTTCCGCGCCCATGATCACGGGCTGACGCTGGCGCTGGGACGGGACATCAACGGCGCTCCGGTGTTTGCCGATCTGGCCCGCATGCCGCACCTGCTGCTGGCGGGCGGGGTGGGGATGGGCAAGACCATGGCGATGAACACCATGATCTGTTCGTTGCTGTACCGGCAGACCCCGGACCAGTGCCGCCTGATCCTGATTGATCCCAAGGGCAGCAGCTTCAACATCTATACCGACATTCCACACCTGTTGACCCCGGTGATCCGCGATACCGGGCAGGCGATCGTGGCGCTGAAGTGGATGTTGAAGGAGGTCGAAAACCGCAACCGGGTGATGAGCAGTCTGGGGGTGCGGACCATTGCCAGCTATAACGCCCGTCTGCGCGATGCACTGGAAAAGGGCCAGACCCTGACCCGCACGGTCCAGGTTGGCTTTGATGCGGAAACCAACCAGCCGAAATACGAAGAACAGGCGCTGGACATGACGCCGCTGCCGCTGGTGGTGGTGGTGGTCGATGAAATGGCACCGCTGATGAAAATCGCCAGCAAGGCGATGGAAAACCTGATCACCCACCTGATGCAGGTGGCGCGCATCAGCGGGGTGCACCTGATCATGTCCACCAGTGAAACCTCGACCGAGGTGATTACGCCCAGTGTGGCGAACAATTTCCCGGCCCGCATTGCCTTTCAGGTCGAAACCAAGATCGACAGCCGGACCATCCTGAACGAAGCCGGTGCGGAAAATCTGCTGGGGCCGGGCGACATGCTGTATCTGGCACAGGGCGGGCGGATGATGCGGGTCCATGCCCCCTATGTCAGTCAGGGGGAAATTGAAACGGTGGTTGCCCATCTGCAGGCGGAAGGCGAGCCGAATTATGTCTCTGCCGTGCTTGATGACAGCCGCGCCAAGGCGGTGATTGATGCCACTGCCAAGGGACATGATCGCAGCAAGCCCGAATACAAGGGTGATGAAGAGCTGTTCCGGCAGGCGGTGCTGCTGGTGGCCCGTGAACGCAAGGCCTCAACCAGCTTTGTGCAGCGCAAGTTGCAGATCCCCTATAATCAGGCCGCCGAGATGATCGCCCGCATGGAGCAAAAGGGGATGATTTCCAAGGCCAGTTACATCGGTCAGCGCGAAGTTCTGCTGCCGACCCCGGAGACGCCACCGGCAGAGGCGGCAACCGATAAGCCGGCTTCGGCGGAATAAGGGGCGTTGCTGCCTTGTTTTTACCATCATCACCGGCTATCCCTGACGGCCTGTTGCCAGAAAACCTGCGAGGATTCATGTCTGTTTACACGTCCGTGCCCCATCGGCGCCCCGCCTTGTCTGCGGTGCTGGCACCGCTGAAACGCCATGGCACCATGCTGGTTCTGGGGGCGGGGATTGTTCTGGCTGCGGTGGGGGCTGGTGTGGCTCCGGCGCAGGCGACGGTGGCCGCTGCCTTGGGTGAGCAAGAGCGCAGCCTGTTGCAAAAAGCCGAAGCCCAGTTGTCGGCGGTCAGCACGCTCGAAGCCCGTTTCCAGCAGGTTTCCGACAATGGTGCGTCTGCCGATGGTGTGGTGGCGATCAAGCGCCCCGGACGGATGCGGCTGGATTATGATCCGCCGAGCAAAATTCAGGTGATCGCCAACGGTACCCATCTGATCTACATCGACAAGGAACTCGATCAGACCAGCTATATTGGTCTGGACTCGACGCCTGCCGGGATTCTGCTGCGGGAAAAGGTCAGCTTCAGTGACCCCGACATTACGGTGACGGCGGTTCGGCAGGATAGTGTCGGTGCTGAAGTGGACCTGATCATGAGCGGCGATGCGGGAGCCGGAACGCTGACGCTGGTATTCAACCAAAAGCCGTTCGAGCTGCGCCAGTGGCGGATGCGCGATGCGCAGGGTATCACCACGACGGTCATGTTGCGCGACGTCAAGACCGGCCTCAGCCTTGATGATGCCCGCTTCAAGTATGTTCCGAAGCAAAAGCTGTTCAATGAACGGTAGAAACAAGCGGTGCTGTTGATATGCGTTAATTGCATGTCAGCTATGCGTCAATCTGACTGGTATCGTCGGATTTGCAGGCCTACCTAAGACTCAAGAACAGCGCGCTTCCCCGGTGCGCTGGTCCTCGGAAGGTGGTTCCCCTGCCATCCTTCCCCTCCGTCCTAACGGAGCAGAGCGCCCGGTTGTCCCCCCTGACCGGGCGCTCTTTCGTTTTCCGGTTTCCTGTTGGCCTGTGTCATCCTACCCTTTTGGGGGAGGTGATTCATCGGACACTGTCCGGCCAGCGGAAATCCCTTATGCTTTCCGCCTTGTCGATGACTTTGCAGGAAGCCTCCATCATGTCCGAGTCCTCTTTCGTGATTTCCCCGCCGCCCGTTGCTGCCGTGCCGGTGGTCGGGACCTCGGCACAGTTCCCGCTGCGCCGGGTGTTCTGTGTGGGGCGCAACTACGCCGCCCATGCACGCGAAATGGGCCACAGTGACCGGGAACCGCCATTTTTCTTCACCAAGCCCGCCGATGCGGTTTTGACGCCGGTGGTTGGGGATTTGCCCTATCCGCCAGCAACGGCGGACCTGCATCATGAAGTCGAGCTGGTGGTGGCCCTGAAATCCGGTGGGGCCGATATCGCCCCCGAGGACGCGCTGAATCACGTCTATGGTTGTGCGGTCGGGGTGGACCTGACCCGCCGCGACCTGCAGGCCGAAGCCAAAAAGGCCGCGCGGCCGTGGGATATGGCCAAGGGCTTTGATGCTTCGGGGCCGATGGGGCCGTTGTTGCCGCTGGCAGGCGTCGATGCCGTGCCACAGCAGGCGCGCATTACCCTCAGCGTCAATGGTGAGGTGCGGCAGGATGGCTCGACGGCTGACATGATCTGGCCGGTGGCTGACATCATTGCCGCCCTGTCGCGGCTGGTGACGCTGGCAGCCGGGGATGTGATCTTTACCGGCACGCCGGAAGGCGTGGGGGCGGTGCAGCGCGGTGAAACGGTGCATGCCGAAATCGCCGGATTGCCGCCGCTGACTTTTACCCTGCGCTGAACCGGGCTTGCGATGCGGGAGATGTTCCCGCGTCGCATCCTTTCCTTGTCGGAGAAGACACCATGTCCCACGACCAGAACAACGACCCCTTGAACAGGCCGGGCGGGAACTATCTGCCGGTGATTGTTCATGACGGTATCGCCTATGTCAGTGGCCAGTTGCCTCGGCGGGGCGAAGACCTGCTGTGCGTTGGCAAGGTGGGGGCCGAGGTTGACCTGAAGACCGCACAGCAGGCAGCGGCGTTCTGCGCCGACCTGTGTCTGGCCGCCGTCAGTCAGACCGTTGGTGGCGACGACAACATCGTGCAGGTGTTGCGCATTGTTGGCTATGTCGCTTCGGCTCCGGGGTTTACCCAACAGTCACAGGTGATGAACGGGGCTTCTGATCGCCTTGTCGAGCGGCTGGGGGACCGTGGTCGGCACAGCCGGACATCGGTGGGTGTTGCCGAGCTGCCACGGGGGGCTCCGGTCGAACTGGACATGGTGGTGGCCGTTCGCTCTGTGTGATCCCTCACCTGCGGTAGCTTGCCTTGAAAAGAACACCTTACGGATCTGCTTGTCGCCATTTTTCCCGTATAGGAATAATCGTCTGCATCGGTTCCATCTCCAGAAGAGGGATGAACCTTAACGATGGTGAAAACGACGATGAGATCTGGTGTTCTTTCCGCTCTGGCGGTCGTGGGTTCGGTTTTCCTCGCCACTGCAGCCGAAGCTGCCGGAGGCGACGCTGCGCTGTGCGCGAAAAACGTTGAAACAATTGCCGATGTTTCGGCTGCCGAGGCAAAGGCCCGTTGCGACCGTGCCGCCGCAGCGATGAGCCGCAGTAATGGCGACTGGACGCAGGCCCTGTTGGCGCTGGACGATCTGCGGCGGTCCAGCCTGCGGGACGTCAATACGCAAATCCGTGTGCTGCAGGGGCAGCCTGCTGATCGTTCGGTCAGCTCGTCGGTCAATACCAGCGGGCCTGCAACATCCCCCGAGGTGACGTCGCGCCTGAACAGTCTGGAGCAGGAAAACGCCCTCTTGCGGCGGACGCTGGACAAGATGACGTCTCAGATGCAGGACATGGAGCGTCGGATTCCGTCGGAAACAGCTGGTATCCAGTCTGCACAAGTGCTGGTGACGCAGCGCGATTTACAGGCGGTGTCCCAGACTGCCGAACAGGCGTCGAAAAAGGCCGCGGATGCGCTGGACAAGATCGCGCAGCTCGGCAGCAAGATGTCGTCGCTGGAATCGTCGGTGAACTCCCTCAGCACTCAGGCGCGCTCTTCGAGTGGAAGCAGCAGCGGGGGCGTGTCGCAAAGCGACCTGCAGGCGGTATCCCGCACGGCAACCGAAGCCATGTCCAAAGCATCGCAGGCTTCTGACAAGGCATCGCAGGCTGCAGACAAGGCGGCACAGGCTGCCGACAAGGTGTCGCAGGTCAGCAGCAAGGTTTCGTCGCTGGAATCGTCAGTGAGCTCCCTCAGCACCCAGGCGCGGTCTTCGAGCGGGAGCAGCAGCGGGGTGTCGCAAAGCGACCTGCAGGCGGTCGCCCGGACGGCAAACGATGCCTTGTCCAAGGCATCACAGGCTGCGGACAAAGCCGCGCAGGCGGCGGACCGCGCCTCTCAGGCCTCAGACAAGGCCTCTCAGGCGTCAGACAAGGCGTCTCAGGCCTCTGAACGGGCTTCGCAGGCCAACAGCCAGATTTCTTCGTTGTCCTCATCCCTGAACTCGCTGAGCAGCCAGGTCAGTTCGATGCATCGTTAAAGTGTTGCCAAAAGCATTGTGCGAAAAGTGGAAACCGGGGCCTTCAGGTCCCGGTTCCTGTTTTCGCACCCGTGCTGGCACGTGGGTCCCCGGCAAGGTCGCAGGTGACCTCCAGCCGTGGGCGTGTCAACATCTGGCGGAACCGGCTGCCATGGCTGAGGGAAACGGCGCTGCCCATGCTCACGCTGGTTCCGCTGCGCCCGACGGCGGTCGGGTCCGCCTGTTCGCAGCGTTTGATGTCGATGCGGTCAAGGTCACTAAAGGAAGGGCGCATGGCCATCCGCTGGCAAGGGGGGGCGGGTCAGTCCGTCGGGACGACTGTAGCGTCGATTCCGATCCGATCCAAGACCTGTCGGCTGGCGGTTGCCTGCACCGGGTCCGGGTACTGTCCGACGGACACCACATGGATCACCCGGCCATCAGAGAGGGTTTGCCGGCTTTGACGGGCAGGTAGCCCCAGCGAGGCGATGGTCCGTTGGCGGTCAGTGGCCTGTGCGGCAGTGTCGAACACCCCAGCCTGCAAGGTATAGCCGCCGTGACTCAGGCCAGAGGCCCGGTTTCGGGGCAGCGACTCGAGGCTGTTGTCTTCTACCGGGGCGGCATGGGCTGCCAGCAGGCCTGTCGGGGCAGTTGTGTCTGCACCGCCATGCTTTTCTGCCGGAAGTGCCGCCATTTCGGCGTCGGCGAGATCGGTGGCGGTGGCGGTTGTCGTGTCCGGGGCTGTGGGGCGGGTTGGCCCGCTTTTCTGCGGCGCAGAAGCAACCATTGGTGTGGCCTCCCGCAGTTCACGCAACGCGGCCAGCGGGGCTCCCCTGGCTGACAGGAACACTCCGGTCAATACCCCGGCGGAAAACAGCGCCAGCGCGGAAATCCCTAGCGCTCCCCCGATGATGGAGACGGTTGTGGAGGTCAGGGGCAAGGACCGGGGAGACGGGGCTTGCCGGTCCTCCGGGGCACCCGCAACGGTTTCAGTCGCAGACCTGTCAGGTGTGACCAGTGGCGGGGGAGTGCCGGACGCAACCTGGGCAGCGGCGGTCATTACGGGGACTCCTGACAGGGGGGCGGCGGCCCGGTGGAGCGCAGGGAACAGGCCCGAAGGTCGCCCGGGCGTCACAAGGTCTCTGGTGGTCTGAAAAGCCATGCGATACAACGGGACGGTGAATGGCACCCTACATATGTCTTGTATGGCAGAGTGTTTTGATATCGATCGACATGTAGTCTAGAATACCTACGCTGCACAATCAATAACCGCCACTGTTACCGCGCAGCCGGGATGCCCTGGCGCGGCGTACTGTAGGGATTGGGGCATACGGGCATGCGACTGATGGCAGGAAACAGCCGGGGAAACTGCGGCAGGCCGTGGTGGAAACGGGCCGTGGTGACGCTGACCAGAGCCGTGCTGGCCGGAGCCGTGCTGGCCGCATCCGGGGTGGGGATGATGACCCCGGCATGGGCCAAAAAGCCCCAACCGGCTCCGGCCCCCCGCTCTGCGCCCCCGACCTCCAGCGTGCTGGTCAACAATTATGTGCGGATCGGGGTGGTGACCTCGCGCACCGGGCGGCTGGCCTTGCCCTCGCGGCCAATGGCTCAGGCGCTGGAACTGACCGCCCAGCGGATTGACGACAGTGGCGGGATTGCGCTGAATGATCGCAAGGTGATGGTCGAACTGGTGTTCGTCGATGACCGTTCGACGGTTGAAAAAGCCCGTGAACAGGCTGCGGCGCTGGCCAAGGACCCGGATATCATGGCGGTGATCGCCCCCTATTCCAGCGACATGGTGCTGGAGGTGCGGGACGAGGCGGAAAAGGTTGGCCTGCCGGTTCTGAATGCGGTTGGGGCGGCTCCAACCCTGCACCGTGTGCGCGACGAGCAATGGATGTTCGGCATTGGCTCGGCGGCGAACGGCTATTTCGCCCCGGTGCTGGAGGCAGCGGCGCGCCGAATGGCGGCGGGGCATGCCATGAGGGTCGGGGTTGCCTATCAGGATGACCTGTTCGGGCGGGCCATCGGGGCGTGGACCGAAAGTGAATTGCAGCGCACCGGCATTCCGGCGTCCTTCGTTCAGGTCCTGTCCCGCTCGGCGGATTTGTCGTCCCTGTTTGAGGTGGTGCAGCGGGAACACCCGAATGTGTTGATCTTTTCGGCCAACGATGCCGAAATGACCCGCAACTTCGTGACGGGTCTGGCGGAAAAACGCATCAATATTGACATGCTGGCGGTCAGTGGCTGCCGGGCCGCCGGGCTGGAGAAGCTGGGAACGCCAGCCGAATATATCGTCTGTCCGGTGCAGTGGGACGGGCTGGCGGATTATGCTGATCCCTACTGGGGCCATTCGACCCAGTTCATGTCGTCGTTCGAGGTGGCGTTTGGGGCCGAGCCGACCTATCAGGCGGCGCAGGCGGCAGCATCGCTGGTGGTGATTGCCAAGGCGCTGGAGCGGGCCGGAAAGCTCGACCGGACAGCCTTGCGCCGGGCGTTGGCGGAAACCGACATGGAAACCCTGTTCGGCTCGGTTCGATTCGGGCCCGATGGCCGCAACAGCGCGGTGAAACCCCTGCTGGAGCAAGTCCGCGGCGGGGGATACATGACCGTCCTGCCGCAGGAACAGGCGTGGGTTCCTCTGGTGGGGCAAATGCCGGTGTGGAAGGACCGTTTGCCATGACAAAGCGCCTGACCGTCTCTGCAGCCGTTATGGCGTTGGCGATGCTGGGGATGACCGCCTGCAGCAGTGACAGCCTGCAGCACGCCGAAACTGCCCGGGTGACATTACAGATTGCCCCGGATGCCAATCAGGATTCTGCCATCGAGCTGGATATCGTGGCGGTTTATGACAGTGACCTGCTCAAGACCCTGCTGGCGATGCCGGCCCGCGACTGGTTCAGCAAGCGGCGACAGTTCGAACTGGACTATCCGAAAGGATGGAAGGCGTGGAACTGGCAGGTTGTGCCGGGGCAGGTTGTCCCGACCCAGGACATTCAGGCCGACACTGGTTCGGCCTATGGCGTTCTGGTGTTTGCCAATTATCGCACGCCGGGCGACCACCGGGCGCGGGTGACGAAATTGTCGTCTGTTGTCGTTCAATTACAGCGGGACGGCTTTGTCGTTACGGGAAAAGAGTAAAAAAACGTCTCCAAAGAGCCATGATTGTGATGCTTCGTTTCATGGCGCGGGGGGAACGGGCGTATAACGCAAACAAAGGTAAGGAAAAGAGACGGGTATTTGGCCGGAAAGGCTTGGCTCGTCCGTAAGACAACAGGGGTAACTCTGACGCCGGGGCGGCAGGGAAGCCGGAACACAGACAGGCTCTGGCCTGTTAAAACACATACGGGCTCTCGCCCGTGACATGGGGAGGATGCGGATGGACATCCAGGCGATGGGGAGCCTTCAATGAGCCAACCGCCGTCAAAGGTGCCCGAGGCTGTACAGTGGCATGAAGGCATGCTGCTGACCCCCCAGCATTTTCAACAGGCTTTCCTGCGGCAGGATCTGTTGCTGCAGTATCATGTGGCTGCCACCGCCCCCTATCCATGGGGCGTACGACGGTTGCAGGTCGATCAGGCGATGCTGGTGGGGGGAGTCTTCCGTCTCAGCGACCTTGAAGCGATCCTGCCGGACGGGCTGCTGGTCAGCCATCCGCTGGACGGGCAAGACCTGTCGCTTGATCTGTCTCCCCATGAAGACGCCATCCGCGAACGCCCCCGGACAGTTTATCTGGCGGTGCCGGTCCAGCGGACCACCGCCGCCGCCAAGGGCGAACTGGAGCGGTACAGCTCGGTCGATGGCGGGCCGGTGGCCGACATGAACACCGGCGAGGGCGAGGTTCTGATTCCCCGCCTGCGTCCGCGTCCGCGCCTGATCCTTGATGATGACGTGCCCCCTGCCTATGTGGCGATGCCGATTGCACGGGTAACGGTGCGCGAGGAAGCCCTGGGGCTGGATGATTACATGCCGCCGGTGCTGGGGGTGTCGCCTCTGTCGCTGTTGGGCATGGAATGCCAGGCCCTGGCCCGGCGCCTGCGGGAAAAAGCTGCCTATCTGGTTGATCGTGTGCGGGCACCGACGGCGGCGACCGCCGACCACATGATCAGCGAAACGCGCGGAATCGTGGCGGCGCTGGTGTCGGACCTGCCGCCGTTCGAGGCCCTGCTGGGCAGTGGGGTGGCCCATCCCTTTACCCTCTATGTGGCGCTGTGCGGCGTGGTTGGCAAGCTGGCGATGCTGTCGCCGGAACTGATGCCGCCGGTTTTGCCCGCCTATGATCACCATGACCTGATGGCGACCTTTGGCCGGGCGCTGGATTTCGGACGGCGGATGGTCGACAGCGTGCACGAAACCTGCATGGCGGTTCCGTTCCGCATGCACGAGGGCTCGTTCAGCCTGCCGTTGCGCGAAAGCTGGCTGTCCAGCCGGATGGTGATCGGGGTGCGGCGGCGGGCCGGGGAGTCCGATACCGACGCCATCCAGTGGATCGAAGACGCCATTATTGGTGCCGCCAGTCAGGTGCAGTCGATCGGGGCACGCCGCATTCGCGGGACCGAGCGGCAGGTGATTGACCGTGACGAGGCTCTGGGCGTGATGCCGGGGCGGGGGCAGACGCTGTTTGCCCTGATCTATGACCCCGGCTTCATTCAGGCCGGAGAGCCGCTGGTGATCATCAATCGGGCTGATTTGCGCGGCCACCATGCCCCGGCTGAAGTGGTGCTGTTCGTCCCGATTGGCGATGGTACCGCCCCCACCAAACCATCGGTGCTCCGGCAGGAAGGATAGGCGATCATGAGCGGTACGCCCTCGCCCCATCTGCCGCCGGTGTTGCGGCCCGGTCTGGTTCCGCCCGATGCCGAACCCTTGCCCGAGGCGATGCCGCTGGCCGGGCTGACCACCTTGCCCGATGGGCGCAAAGCCGGGTTTCTGGTGTTTCAGTTCCGGGCCTTTTACGCCGGAATCCGCCTGCTGGTCGACGAAGCCCGCGCCGCCGGAGCCCGTGCCGACCAGGGGGTGAGTTTCACTGGCCTGAGTGCCGACGCGGCCCTTGACCCGCAGCAGGTTCCCCCCTCTTCCGTTTCGGCGTCGCCCATTCCGCCGTCGTTGATCATCCCGCCTGCCGCCTCTCCGGCGATGGCCTCGCCGTTGCCAGCGGGCAAGCCGGTCGATCTGGTGGAACGGATGGTCCGCCAGATTTGCCAGCGGCTGGAAGAAGGGGCCGCCGAGGCCGCCCGTCTGGGCGGAGCCTATGGTGCGGCGATCTATCGCGATGCCAAGTACATGATGGCCGCGCTGGCCGATGAAACATTCCTGCATGAAGTCGAGTGGGAAGGCCGTCTGGTCTGGCGGGATACGCTGGTGGAAACCCGCCTGTTTGGCAGTTCGATTTCCGGCGAGCGGGTGTTCCGCCTGATTGACGCCCTGCTTGATGGTGGTGACCCGCTGCACATCGAACTGGCCTCGATCTACCTGATGGTCCTGACGTTGGGCTTCAAGGGCCGCTATCGGGGGGATGGCGAAGCGATTCTTGAAACCTATCGTCAGCGACTGCGCGATTTCATTGGCTTGCGATTGCCCGCAGTGCTGCCGTCCGAACCGGTGTTTGCCAGCAGCTATGCCCATACTCTGGATGAAGGCCGCGAGCAGTTTTTACCCGCCATCCGTCCGTGGATCTGGGCAGTGGTGATCTTTGTGCTGGGCTATTTGCTGATCTCGCACGGGCTGTGGGTCTGGCTGACCGGCCCGGTCCGCGCCATTATCGGGGAGGGCTGAGCGATCATGGCCGAGACCGCTGCGCCGTCCCTTCTGGCACAACTGGCGCCCTACCTGCCGACGATCGGGGTAGCGCTGGCGGTGCTGGGGGTTCTGATCCTGATCCTGCTGGCCCTGTATGTGTACAAGGTTGCCAAAAGCAGCGCGCAAAGTGCGCCACCGCCGTCAATGGCCGCGCCGCCTCCGCCTCCGCCGCCAGCGGAACCGGCTGCTGCCCCTCTGACCGCCGACGAACCGCCGGTGTTGTCGCTGGAAGATGAACCGGTCTCCCCTGCCGGGGCCGGGCTGGGCTTGCGCGATGTGCTGAAGATTCTCGGCGGTCGCCGCTATCGCGTGCCATGGTATGCCCTGATCGGCTCCCCCGCCGCCGGAAAAACGGCGATCATGGAAGCGGTGGACCTGGGGCCGGACCGGATCGACGGCGGGGCAGGGGCGATCAACGAGCCGACGTGGTGGCTGTTTGACGATGGTCTGGTGGTCGACGTTCCCGGCAGCTTGCTGATGGGAACCCGTCAGGCTGGCGCTGCCGGGCATGATGGTGCGTGGCGGCGGTTTCTGGGTCGGCTGCGGCGGGTGCGCGCCCGGCGGCCGCTGAATGGCCTGATCCTGACCATTTCTGCCGAAGACCTGATTGGTGCCGCCGCCCTCAGCCGCGAGGCCTTGCTGGAGCGGGGCCGTGATTTCCATCGCCGTCTGCGGGTGGCTCAGGAAGAGCTGGGTCTGCGCCTGCCGGTCTATGTGGTGGTCAGCAAGTGCGACCTGATTCACGGCTTTACCAGCTATTGGTCGGCCATGCCGCCCGAGCGGCGCAGCGAGATGTTTGGCTGGTCCAATCCGCATGCGCTGGACGAAGCCTATCTGCAAAGCTGGATTGATGAAGTGTTCGACAGCCTGTCGCTGGATATTTTCCGCGGACAGGTGTCGCTGAGTGCCGACCTGCCGGTGGGCAGCCCCAAGGCATCGGGGATGGTGTTGTTCCCCGCCGCCTTTGACCGCCTGCGTCAGCCGTTAAAGGCGATGCTGTCGATGGTGTTCCAGCCGACGGCCTACCATGAATCGTTCTTTTTCCGTGGGGTCTGGTTCGTCGGTTCGCTGCCGGGGGAACGGGACAGCCTGATCGCCAATGCCACCGCCCGCATTCTGGGCGAAGCCACCGACGACGTGGCCACCATTGCTTCGGTCGAAGGGGCTGTGCCCCGCCCGATTCTGGTTCGCCACCTGTTCCGCCGTAAAATCTTTGCCGAACGGGCGGTAGCCCGCCCGCTGGAAGGCGGTTTTGGCACCGACCGGCGCGAAGTTCAGCGGATGCAGATTGCGGCGGGCGTGGCTGGACTGGCGCTGTGCGGCGGGCTGGCGTGGTCGACGTGGTCGCTGGACCAGAATCTGGGCTCGCTGCAACAGGCGCTGACCGCTGTCCGCGATGACATGCGGCAAAGTCAGGGCAACCGGGCGGTGCCGATGTCGGGTGATGTTGATGAGCTGGAAAACGGCGCGGCGTCACCTCCCAAGGTTGCCATCCAGAAGGCGGTCAATGCCGAAATCAAGCTGGAGGCGGCGCGCGCCCTGCTGGATGCGTTGGGCACCATTCGTACCAGCACGCTGGGGACGCCGTTCATCCCCAGTTCGTGGTTCAGCAGTGCCGGAGATGACATTGCCGGTTTTCTGGCGCTCGGCTTTGAACACATCGTGCTGGATGCGATGGAATTGCGGCTGGACCAGCGGGCCGACGAGCTGATCAAGGGGCCGCTGACCGGCCTGCGGGCGCAGAGTGGCGAAGGCGGTCGTCCGGCCTCGCTCAGCACCCTGATCCGCTTCATGGATGCGCTGGATGCCCTCGACAGTGACGTCAAACGCTATAACAACCTCAGCGGTTCGGACGGTCCGGCGGAGCTGTCGAATCTGGTGCGCACCCTGATGGGGTTTGAACTGCCGCCGGAATTCAGCAAATACCCCGACCTGCTGCGTTCGGCGCTGGAACGGACCGGGCGGCGGCGCTTTGCCATCGACCGCTTCGACGGTGCCGCCGCCGAGCGGCTGTCGCAGCTGGTCTGGATGGTGCTGAACGATCTGACCGAGCAGGGCGAGCTGGCCGAGGCCCTGCGCACGCTGGCCGGTGACCTGTACAAGCTGCAAACCGGCAGCGAAGACCCGCAGGGAACATTGTTGTGGCAGGTGCGGCAGGGGACCAACACCCTGAACCGCCTGCTGAGTGAACCGTGGTGGGGGCTGGTCGCCGATGGCCAGCTGCGCCGGGAAGGCGATATCACCGCACTGGTGGCCCGGATGGGCGAGAACCATTTCCTCGGGCCACGGGTGCGGGATCGGGTGGTGGCCGATGTCGAGGGCACCTTGCGGCGGTTCCAGCGCAAACTGGCGGCCTATGACTCGCCGCTCACCGGCCCGTTGCTGGTGGTCGGGGACAGTGGAACCATGACGGTATCGCAGCCGTTGATGGCCTTGTCGTCGGCCCTCAGCACCCTGTTTGACAAAAGCTTCATGACCGCCGTTCCTGCCGAGGTCATTCCGCAGGTACAGGGGCGGATCACCTGGGATCTGGAACGCCTGAAGCGGGCAATCGGCATGTGGCGTGACTACGACGCCTATATGGGCGATGCCATGCCACGTTTCCCCCAAAGTCTGCGGCCACGGGTGCAGGCGGTCATCGAACAGCGCCTGACCAGCAACCTGCTGTGGCTGATTGCTCACGCCATTCAACAGCAACCGGTATCCGAGACCTGGCGCGGGCCGGTCGAAAGCGTGGTGGCGTCCGACGTCAACAACCTGAAGCAGGCCAACGAGTCGCTGGCAGTGCTGATGACCGCCTTCAACACGCTGGGCAGTGTGGTACAGCGCGACGATCTGGCCGAAGCCGCCGGGGTCGGAGCCTATGACCTGCTGGGGCGGGTGGATGGCCTGCTGAGCAATGACACCCTCTATAACGCCCTCAGTCCGGTGCAGATGTGGGATGGCCTGCGGCCCCTCACCGGCGTTCTGTTCAACGCGGTCGATGACGTTGCCCTGCAACAGTATCTCGCCTTCCAGCGGGAACGGGCGCACCGGTTGGCGGTCGATTATGCCGAACCGGCGCTGACCGTGCTCGCCACCACCGACAACGGGCGCGGCATGGCCCAGCGTCCGCTGGTCCGCCGCTGGCAGCGGCTGTTTCAGGAAGTGGATTCCTATTATCAGCGTCGGCCCGGTTCGACACTGGTCCAGCTGGAAAGCTTTGTCCGCTTTACACTGGCCGGGCTGACGGTGACCGACTGCGGTGACAAACTGGCGGCGCTGGGACCGGGGCAGGCGTCGGATGATTACTTCCTCAACCAGAAGAACCGCCTGCTGGAAGATGTGTGGGCGCGCTGTGATGAACTGAACGGTGGGACGGGGATTCTGGCTGGGTCCTATACCCGGGTGGCCCGTTTGTTCAATGAACGGCTGGCCGGACGCTATCCGTTTGCCGACAGTCTGGATGGCAACGGCCTGCGGGCGGCGACCCCGGCAGACGTCAAGGGCTTCTTTGCCGAGTACGACATGCTGGAGCCGGGCATCAAGCAGGAGCTGGCACGCGGGACCATGACCTATGCCACCCGTGCCGCTGCCGAGCAGTTTCTGGCGCAACTGGCATCGGTGCGCTCGTTCATGACCCCCATTCTGGCCAGCAAGCCCGGTGAGCCACCGGGGGCCTATACCCTGTCGGTGGACTTCCGCGTCAATCGTCCCTTTGAGGTCAATGCCAACCAGATCCTGACCTGGAGTGTCAGTGTCGGCTCGCAAACCCTGCAAGACCCGCCGCTGGCGCCTTTGGCCGGGTCGGTGTCAACGCCGGTGCAATGGCGCTGGGGCGACCCGGTGACGGTGCGGATGCGCTGGGCCAAGGACAGCCCGTCGCTGCCGTTTGCCACCGCCGACAACCGGCCTGCGGTGGAGCCTCCGGCAACGGCGGTGTTCTCCTATACCGATCCGTGGTCGCTGGTGACGATGCTGCGGCAACAGTCGGTGCAGCGGGGGCAGTTTGATACCGCCCGCCGTCCGCAGCCGAACATCGTGATGTTCCATGTGCCGACCCGGCCAGTGACGCCGGAAAAGGCCGACAGCAAAAACCAGCAGGTGGTACGCATGTCAACCAGTGCGCTGGATGCGGCGGCCAACGGGCAGGTGGGGACGACGGCATTCCTGCGCTTTGGCCTGCAACCGGTTCTGCCTCCGGCTCCGGCGGGGGCTCCGGCTGCGGCGCCGGTCGAGACGCTGATCGTCCCGGACTTCCCGGTTCTGGCGCCGGTGACGGAACGGGGGGGGCGGCAACAAGGCGCCAGCGTTCAGCCCTATGGTGCCCCGTCTTATGGCAACCCCTATGGCGGGTCATCGCTGGCTGCCGTCCCTGCAACAGGAGGATATCCGCGATGAGCCAGTTGGCGACCTTGCGACTGCGCAGTTTCGCCTACCGGGTCAGTCCCGGCGAAGGCAGTGATCCCGGCGTTGATCCGCTGGCGCTGGCCATGCCCTTTGAGGGCGAGCGGCCCAGCGGCGAGTCGTTGCGCTATGAGGGCACCTATGACCTGATCCGCGCCGCCCGCCACGAAGAAGACCCCAACCTGCCGCAGGGAATCTGGCAGACGGCGGTCAAGGCGGGCGATTGGCGGACGGTGAAAGAGGCCTCCCTGAAGGCGTTGCAGACCAGCAGCAAGGATTTGCAGTTGGGGCTGTGGTTGACCGAGTCCCTGGCCCGTCTGCATGGCTTTGGCGGACTGGCCTGCGGGCTGCGGGTGCTGGTCGAACTGTGCCGGAGCCAGTGGCCGACCCTGCATCCGGAACTGGATGATGACGGTGATCCCGAGGCCCGCCTCAATGCTCTGGCGTGGCTGAACGAGTCGCTGGCGCGCACCGTGGCCCGCCTGCCGTTGTCGCTGTCCGATGATGATCCGTCGTTTTCCCACGCCGACATTGATGCGGCAGCGCCGGACACGGACGACGAGGACACCCTGCCCCGTGATGGTGGTCGGCGGGTGCCGATGCTGGCCCACATTCTGGAGGCACTGCGCCAGACACCGGCAGAGCATTTGCTGGCCTGTCACCGGGGACTCAACGACGCGTTGATCGCCCTGCAGGATCTGGAGGCGGTGCTGGGGCTGCATCTGCCGCTGAACCAGCAGCCGGGATTTGCCCGGTTGCGCACCGTTTTGCAGGGCAGTGTGGACAAGATTGACCGCGATCTGACTCAGCGGGGGATCAGTCTGACGCCTCCCGAGCCTGAACCGGAGCCTGACCCGGTGGAGTCCGACCCTGCCGGGGAGCAGGCCCATATCGAGCCGGAAAGTGGCGGTTCCCTGACCACAGAACAACAGGAGGCGGCCCCGATGGTCGATGAAACCGTTCTGCGCGGGCCGATCCGGTCGCGCGCCGAGGCGTTCGAGTCTCTGGCCGAGGTGGCTGATTTTCTGGCCCGGACCGAGCCGCACAGCCCGGTGTCCTACCTGCTGCGTCGGGCAATTCGCTGGGGCAGTCTGCCGCTGCCCGAATTACTGGCAGAGTTGCTGGAAGATAGTCAGGACCGGTTGCGACTGATGTCGTTGCTGGACCTGCACGAGGAGTAGCGGGATTTAGAAGGAAGCCTTTTGTTTCCGACAAGAAAGAACTGTTTCCAATATTAAAAGAATCGCCAATAACGCTTTTCGTTTTGGCGATGGCGTGGTTATATATTTCTTAATGTGTTGTTATTGTTTGTTTTTTCTTAAAAATTACTTTGACGATAGAGTATTGTCACCCTACAGTATGGTATCACCGTTGCCGGTTCGACAAAGTGGGTATACTCCTATAAGTTGATAAATGCCTGATATATCTGTTTTGAGTTTGTCTTGAAGCAGCGCTGGTCGGGCAGGTCCGGGAACACACAAACAGCAATCAGGGCGCCTTGCGTCCGGTCTCACACTGCGGAATGCACAGCCGCAGATACGGAGGGAGATATGGCAGAGAGCATTCAGCACAAGCTGGACCGGGTTCGCCCGCCCCGCGTGCAGATCACCTATGATGTGGAAATCGGCGACGCCATTGAAAAGAAGGAACTGCCCTTCGTCGTCGGCGTGATGGCGGACCTGTCGGCCAAGCCCGCTGTGGCCCTGCCCAAGCTGAAAGAACGCAAGTTCGTTGAAATCGACCGCGACAATTTCAATGATGTGATGGACGCTGCCAAGCCGCGTCTGGCGTTCCGCGTCCCGAACCGTCTGGCTGATGACGACAGCCAGCTGAACGTCGAACTGGGCTTCAAGTCGATCGAAGACTTCGAGCCGGTCAACGTGCTGAAGCAGGTTCCGGCGCTGGCCAAGCTGTTTGAAGCCCGCCTGCGTCTGCGCGACCTGCTGGCCAAGCTGGACGGCAACGACGAACTCGACGCGCTGCTGCGCTCGGTGATTGCCAGCACGGACGCTCAGAAAGAGCTGAAGAGCAGCCTGGCCAAAGCCGACGAAACGCCCGCCGAAGCGTAAGTCATCCGCTCCATCTTCCAGACTGACCAGGGGGCGAAGCGCGCCATAGCAACCGGCGGCGCTGCCCACGACAGGAGGACCAGTAATGGCCGACACCGAACCGACCGCCGGGACTGCGACGGCGACCGAAACGCTGCCGATCCTTGATCGCATCCTCGTCGAAGGGCACATGGCCCGCGACGACAGCCAGCAGGCCCATGCCAAGGACCTGCTGAGCGAATTCGTTGACCAGATCCTGGCCGAAGGCCAGACCGTTGCCAACGACGTGGTGCAGGCGATCAATGATCGCATTGCCGCCATCGATGACCTGATTTCGGCGCAGCTGAACGAAGTGATGCACCACCAGGATTTCCAGAAGCTGGAATCCACCTGGCGCGGCATGCACTATCTGGTGATGAACAGCGAAACCTCGACCCGCCTGAAGATCCGCGTGCTCAACGCGTCGCGTCCCGAGCTGCAAAAGGATCTGGAAAAGGCGGTCGAATTCGACCAGTCGGTGCTGTTCAAAAAGCTGTACGAAGAAGAATACGGCACCTTTGGGGGCCATCCCTACAGCTGCCTGATCGGCGATTTCGAATTTGGCCGTCATCCGCAGGATGTCGCCTTCCTCGAAAAGATGTCGCAGGTGGCCGCCGCCGCCCATGCTCCGTTCATCGGTGGGGTCAGCCCCAAGATGTTCGACATGGACAGCTGGCTGGAACTGATGAACCCGCGCGATCTGTCGAAGATCTTTGAAAGCACCGAACTGGTCAAGTGGCGGTCGTTCCGGGAAAGCGAAGACAGCCGGTATGTGGCGCTGACCCTGCCGCGCTGGCTGGTGCGTCTGCCCTATGGCCCGGAAACGGTGCCGGTCGAAGACGTGAACTTCGTCGAAGACGTCGATGGCCGCGACCACAGCCGCTATCTGTGGGGCAACCCGGTGTGGGTGATGGCCCAGCGCATCACCAACGCCTTTGCCCTCTATGGCTGGACGGCGGCCATTCGCGGCGTCGAAGGCGGTGGCAAGGTCGAAGGCCTGCCGGCCCACACCTTCCCGACCGACGACGGTGACATTGCGCTGAAGTGTCCGACCGAAGTCGCTGTCACCGACCGGCGTGAAAAAGAGATCAATGATCTCGGCTTCATTTCGCTGTGTCACTGCAAGGGCACCGATTACGCGGCCTTCTTTGGCGGCCAGACGACCAACAAGCCGAAGGTCTACAACCTCGACAGCGCCAACGCCAACGCCCGTCTGTCGTCGATGCTGCCCTACATGCTGAACGTGTCGCGCTTTGCCCATTACCTCAAGGTGATCATGCGCGACAAGATTGGCAGCTTCATGACTGCCAGCAACGTGTCGAGCTATCTCAACACCTGGATCACCAACTACGTGTTGCTGGACGACAATGCCCAGCAGTCGATCAAGGCGGCCTATCCGCTGCGCGAAGCGCGGATTGACGTCACCGAAGTTCCGGGCAAGCCGGGTGTGTACAACGCCACCGTCTTCCTGCGCCCGCACTTCCAGCTCGAAGAGCTGACGGCCTCGATCCGTCTGGTGGCCGAGCTGCCGCCGCCGAGTGCAACCCGCAGCGCCTGATCATCAGGCGTTCGGCTCCCTGGGCGTTCCTTTGGTGCCCCCGCCGTTCAATGATCCCTGAACGGCGGGGCGTATCTCTCGCATTTCCATGGTTTTGTTTGTCGTTGCGGGAAAACAGGGGTTCGTATTTCCCGGGCAAACTTCAGGAGTTTCCGTGATGGACTACATCATTCTCGATCTGGGCAAGGAAGTGGTCGGTGACTGCCAGTTGCAGGACAACGTCGGCAAGATCCAGTGCCTCAGCTATTCGCATGGCGTGTCGCAGCCGCTGACCTTTGACGTGTCGAACAACAAGCGTACCTCGGGCAAGCCGCAGCATCAGGATTTCGTGCTGACCAAGCTGTTCGACAAGGCCAGCCCGGTGCTGAACTACAACTGCTGCATCGGCAAGAACCATCCCACGGCGATCATCACCATCTACCAGATGGATGAAGCCACCAAGGCACCAAAGAAGTACATCGAATACACCCTGACCAACGCCATCATTTCGTCGGTGTCGGTTGGCGGCGGCGGTGGCGTGCCGACCGAAACCCTGACCCTGAACTACTCGAAGATCAAGTGGTGGTACATGGCGCAGGAAGACGAGTCGGTCCAGAAGGGCAACCTCGCTTACGAATACGACCTGATGCTGGCCAAGGGCGCGTCGTCGTCTTAACCCGGCGGGTCGGACACGACGATGGCGGAGCAAGCTCCGCCCCGGCGTTCAACCTACGGGCCGATCTCCGGTATTCCGGCGGCGGTGGACCGGCGTTCCCTTCCGGGGGCGCCGGTTCCGCTCCTTGAGCGTCTGGTGGATGAACAGCCGGGTCACACCCACGAAGCCCGCCCGTACCGGTCGTTCGGGATTGACGGGCTGATGGCATCGGTGCAGGCGGAAATCTCCCGCCTGTTCAATACCCGTGCCCCGATCGCGGCGGCGGCCCTGCGCCGCTGGCCGCGCAGTGTGATTGATTACGGCATTCCCGACTTTTCCACCTATGCCGCCGATGGGCTGGAAGGCCACGCCCGTTTCGCCCGCGAAGCCGAAGCGGCGCTGCGGGCCTTTGAGCCGCGCCTGCTCAATCCGGTGGTCACCGTTGAACGGGATGAAACGACCCGCCTGCCGCGCTGGCTGGCGGTGATCGAAGGTGTTCTGGCCTCGGGGGCCCTGCGCGAGCCGGTGCATGTGCGGGTGGCGCTGCCCGATGCCGGGCCGGCAGCCGGTGGGGAATAACCCGTTTGAATTACTGCGACAGACCCCATTTCTTTGATCATAAAAGAGAAAATGGGGGTTCGGGGGCATTGGCCCCCGAACAGGTATGGGCGGTGGCCCATCTCCCTGCGAGGACTGTCGTGTTCTGTGGTCAGATCTGACGCACGCTGGTCTGGATTTCGGATTTAACGCACGATGATCAGGCTGCTATCGTGTGACACGCGGGGTGGGGAACAGATAAAAGGTATGGTCCGATGAGCGCCTTTAACGAAGACCTGCTGGTGGCATACCAGCGCGAGCTTCAGGCTCTGCGGACCCTGGGGAGCGAGTTTGCCCGGGCCTATCCCAAGGCCGCCGCCCGGCTGGATCTGGGGGCCGATGGCAGCGCCGACCCACAGGTGGAACGGCTGATCGAAGCCTTTGCCTTTCTGACCGCCCGCATCCAGACCACCATCGACAACGATTTCCCGTTGATTCCGGGGGCGTTGCTGGATGTGCTCTATCCGCACCTGACCGCCCCGGCCCCGTCGGTGGCCATCGCCCGTTTTGAACCCAAGCTGACGCAAGGGGCGCTGACGGACGGCCATCTTATCGCCCGTGGAACGTCGCTGTTTGCCGAAACGGCACAGGGGGCGACCTGCCGCTTTCGCACCGCCTATGATGTGACCCTGTGGCCGGTGCGGCTGGGGCGGCCCCGTCTGACCAGTGTTGACGCCTATCCGTTCCTGAGCGGGGCCTCTGCTGCTGCCGTGCTGGTGGTGCCGGTGGAAACGCGGGGAAGCCTGCCGCTGGAGGCCTTGCCGCTGGATGAGCTGCGCCTGCATCTGGCGGGAGATGTGCTGTCGGCAGCCCCCCTGTACGAACTGCTGGCGGCGGCCCGCGGGGTGCTGGTGGTGCCCGAAGGTGCCGAGCGCCCATCCGCCCGTCTGGGGCCAGAGGCCATCCGCCCGGTCGGCTTTGGCCCGCGCGAGGCGGTGTTGCCTGCGCCGCCGCAGGCCCATCCCGGCTATCGTCTGGTGCAGGAATACTTTGCCTGCCCCGAGAAATTCCTGTTCCTTGATGTCGCCGGGCTGCGCGGGGCGCTGCGGGGTACCCGATCCGAAATCCTGTTCCTGCTGGGCAGTGCGCCCCCCAAGACGGTGATGCTGGATGATCAGGCGCTGGAGCTGGGCTGTACCCCGGTGGTCAACCTGTTTGAACGCACCAGCGAGCCGCTGCGGCTGGATCATACCCGTCATGAATACCTGCTGGTTCCCGATGCCCGTTTTGAATCGATCACCGAGATTCATTCGGTGCTGAAGGTCTCGGCGTCGGCGGACCCGCGCGAACAGGCCAGTGTGATCGCGCCCTATTTCTCGGTCCAGCACGGCGAAGCCACGCAGGAGCGGTCTTTCTTTGCCACCCGGCGGGTGCCGTCGTCGCGGCTGCATGTGCCGGGAACCGATCTGATGATCAGCTTCCTTGATCTCGACTTCACGCCGCGTTTGCCCGCCGACAAGACGGTGTTCGCCCATACCCTGTGTACCAATCGCGGACTGGCGGAAGAACTGCCGCCCGGCACGTTGTTGCAGGTCGAAGATGCCTTGCCCGCCTCGCTGATCACCCTGTTGCGGCGGCCCAATCCGCAACGGATGCCGCCGTTGGCGGGGGAAACGCTGTGGCGGCTGGTCAGTCACCTGTCGCTGAATCACCTGTCGCTGGGCAATAATCCGGCCTGCCTGACCGCGCTGAAGGAAATTCTGGTGCTGTACGGGCAAAGCGGTCAGCCGGGATTCCGCCAGCAGATCGACGGCCTGAAGGAAATGGCGGTGGAACGGACGGTCAGCCGGATGGGGCAGGAAGCCTGGCGCGGCTTTGTATCGGGGCATGCCATCACCCTGACCTTTGATGAACGGAACTATGTCGGCTCCAGCGCCTTTCTGTTTGGCGCGGTGCTGCGGCATTTCTTTGCCCTTTATGCCTCGGTCAACAGTTTTACCCAACTGACCGTGCGCTCGCTTCAACGGGATGAGGACTGGAAACGATGGCCCGCCGTCACTGGCGTTCTGGACGTCCTGTAAAGGACGTTCTGGCAGAAGAGCCCTATCGCTTTGATCCCTTCCAGGCGGCCCGTCTGCTGGAGGCCCTTGCGCCTGAGGCCGATCCGCTGGCCAGCAGCCCGGACCCCCGCCGTGAAGCGATGCGCTTTGTCGGGGCTGGCGGGATGGGCTTTCCGGCCAGTGCCATCGCTGCCCTGCAGCCTGCCCGCCCCGCCGATGAGCGGCATCCGGCCCTGCCGCCGCAACTGGTGGTGACCTTTCTGGACCTGATCGGCCAGAACGGCCCGCTGCCGCACGCCTACACCGAAATGGTGCGTGACCGGGTGGCCCGAGGCGACCGGGCGATGAAGGCGTTCCTCGACATGTTTGTCCACCGGCTGGTGTCGGTGCTGATCCGGGCCAAACGGCGCCATTATCCCGGTCTTGACAACCTGCCACCCGATCAGGGGCGGATGACCGGCTATCTGCTGGCGATGTTGGGGCTGGGAACGCCGGGGCTGGCCGGGCGCCTGGCAATCCCGGACCGTCTGCTGTTGCGCTATGCCGCCCTGTTTGCCAGCCGTCCCCGCTCGGCGGCCGGGCTGGTACAAATTCTGGAAGACATGATCGGGGCTCCGGTCCGCCTGCACGCCCTGCGTGGGCGCTGGTTGCCGCTGGCCAAGGGCGACCACAGTCGCCTTGCCGACCTGCGCGGTTTTGGCGGCCAGAATGCCCGGCTGGGGCAAGGCGTGGTGCTGGGCACGCGGGTGTGGGCACAGGATGATGGTATCCGGCTGGATGTCGGGCCGCTGTCCCTGTCGGCCTTTCGCGGCCTGCTCCCCGGTGGGGCGCAGCATCTGCGGGTGGCCTCGCTGATCCGCTTTTATCTCGACCGTGACCTCGATGTGTCGCTGCGGCTGGTCTTGCGGCGGGCCGACCTGCCCGGCCTGCGCCTGTCGGCCGCCCCGGCTCCCTCGGGGCCACGGCTGGGCTACAGTGCATGGCTGTCCACCCGCACCCCGCGCAGCGATGACACCCAGGTGGTGCTGACCGTTCCGACCGTTGATGAAATTGCTGCCGCCCTAACCCGGCCCCAGACAGTGGAGAGCTTCCGATGAGCAGTGCGGAAACCCTGAAGGAACTGGTAACCCGTCTGGGGCCTCCGTGCCGAAAGGCCCTGGAACGTGCCGCCGAGCTGTGTGTTCAGCGGACACACTACAATGTCGAGCCGGAGCACTTCCTGTTGGCCCTGCTGGACCAGAGCGACAACGATCTGGCGTTGATCCTGCGCGCCTATGGCGTCGATGGCAGCAAAATCCGTGGTCAGCTGGATCAGGCGGTGGCCCGTTTCAAGCAGGGGGCCACCCGCACCCCGGCCTTTTCGCCCCATCTGCCGAAACTGCTGGAAGAAGCCTGGGTGCGGGCGTCGCTGTCGCTGGGCGAAACGCGGGTGCGCTCGTCGGCGGTGCTGCTGGCCTTTCTGGAACATGACACCCTGCGCTCGCTGCTGCTCGACAGCGCGCCGACCTTGCTGACGGTGACGGCGGCCCGCCTGCGCGGGGAAATCGCGGCGGTGACGGCGGGCAGTACGGAATCTCCGCTGGGCGCTGGCAGTGCCCCGGCGGCGGGAGCCGCTGCCAGCGCCGAGGCTGCAGGCAAGGGCGGGGCGCTGGATGCCTATACCCTCGACATCACCGCCGAGGCGCGGGCCGGTCGCATTGACCCGGTGTTTGGACGCGAACGGGAAATCCGCGCGGTGATCGACATCCTGATGCGGCGGCGGCAGAACAATCCGATCCTGACCGGCGAGGCCGGGGTGGGCAAGACGGCGGTGGTCGAAGGCTTTGCGCAGAAAATCGTCTCTGACGACGTGCCTCCGGCCTTGAAGGGGGTGGTGGTGCGCAGCCTCGATCTGGGGCTGTTGCAGGCCGGAACCAGCCTGAAGGGCGAATTTGAAAGCCGCCTGAAGGGGGTGATTGCCGAGGTGAAAGCCAGCCCGGTGCCGGTGATCCTGTTCATCGACGAAGCCCACACCCTGATGGGGGCCGGGGGCGAGCAGGGAGTGGGTGATGCCGCCAACCTGCTGAAACCGGCGATGGCCCGTGGCGAACTGCGCACCATCGGGGCCACCACCTGGGCGGAATACAAAAAGACCATCGAAAAAGACCCGGCGCTGGCGCGGCGTTTTCAGGTGGTCAAGGTGGCCGAGCCGGACGAGGAAACGGCGATTGGCATGCTGCGCGGTCTGGTGCCGACGCTGGAAAAGCACCACGGGGTGTGCATTCTCGACGAGGCGGTGGTCGATGCCGTCCACCTGTCCGGGCGCTATATCGTCGGGCGGCAGTTGCCGGACAAGGGGATTTCGGTGCTCGATACGGCCTGTGCGCGGGTGGCGCTGGGGCTGCACGGCACGCCGGTCGATATCGAGGCGCTGAACCACGATCTGGCCAGCATCGACCGCGAACTGGCGATCCTCGACCGTGAAGAGGCGCAAGGCCGCCCGCACGCCAGCCGGATCGACGAGCTGGAAAGCCGCCGCCGGACCATTGATGAAAACCGCACCCGACTGGAAAGCCGCTGGCAGCAGGAACTGGCGACGGTGCGCAAGATTCACGCGCTGGAACAGCGGGCCGGGCAGGTCAGCGAGGTGATCGAGCGGGCGCAGATCAAGGACGAACTGGCCGGGCTGCGGCTGGAGCTGGATGTGTTGCAGGCCGGGGCCCCGCTGGTGCTGGCCAGCGTTGACGGGGCGGCCATCGCCGGGGTGGTGTCGGCCTGGACCGGCATTCCGGTCGGGCGGATGGTGTCCGATGAAATTCAGGCGGTGTTGTCACTGCGCGAACGGATGGCCGAGCGGGTGGTCGGACAGGATCATGCCCTCGAAGCGGTGGCCCAGCGGATTCAGACTTCGCGCGCCGGACTGGACGAACCGGGCAAACCGACCGGGGTGTTCCTGCTGGCCGGGCCGTCGGGGGTGGGGAAGACCGAAACGGCACTGACAATGGCCGAACTGCTGTACGGCGGCGAGCGGCGGATTGTCACCATCAACATGAGCGAATATCAGGAAGCCCACTCGGTCAGCCGCTTGAAGGGTGCGCCGCCAGGCTATGTCGGCTTTGGTCAGGGCGGCGTGCTGACCGAGGCGGTCAAGCGCAATCCCTATTGCGTGGTGCTGCTCGACGAGGTGGAAAAGGCCCATCCCGACGTGATCGAGCTGTTCTATCAGGTGTTTGACAAGGGCACTCTCGAAGATACCGACGGGGTGGTGGTTGATTTCAAGAACACGGTGATCATGCTGACCAGCAATCTGGGCAGCGATACCATCACCCACCTGTGCGCCCAGCATCGCCGCCCCGAGCCGTCGTTGCTGATCGAGGCGATTCACCCCGAACTGCTAGCCCACTTCAAGGCTGCCCTGCTCGGGCGTCTGACGGTGGTGCCCTATTATCCGCTGGACGAACAGCGGGTGCGCACCATCGTCACCCTGAAGCTGAAAAAGATCGCCGACCGCTTTCAGGCCAGCCACGGGGTGCCGCTGGACATTGATCCGGCGGTGGTGGCGGCGATGGCCGAACGCTGTGTCTCGACCGACAGCGGTGCGCGCGCCATTGATCATCTGCTGAGTGGGGCCCTGCTGCCTGACCTGTCGGTGGCGGTGCTGCAAGCGATGGCCGACGGGCGCGATCTGGTGTCGGCGCGGGTGTCGCTGGCCGCCGACGGGACCTTTGCGATAGCGTTACGATCCCTTGATGACAGCACAGGGGGAGCCCCATGACCGCCACCCAGGACAACCTGACCTTTTCGGTATCGACCCCGCTGGGGAAGGATGCGTTGATCCTGCGTTCGCTCAGCGGTCACGAGGAAATGTTCGGGCTGTACTCCTTTCATCTGGAAATGGAAGCCTCGTCGAGCAGTCTGGATGCCTCGTCGGTGATCGGGAAAGCGGCGGGCGTCACCCTGCAAACGCCGTCGGGAACGTCGCGCTATTTTCATGGCCGGGTGGCCCGCTTCATTCAGGGGCCGACCGATGGCCGGGTGACCCTCTATTGGGCCGAACTGGTGCCGTGGACGTGGATGCTGACCCTGAGCAGCGACTGCCGGATTTTCCAGAACAAGTCCGTCCCCGACATCATTTCGGCGGTGTGCAGCGATCTGGGCTTTACCGACCTGAAAAAGAGCCTGAAGAAAAGCTACACCCCGCGTGAATACTGCGTGCAGTACCGCGAAACCGCCTATGATTTCATCTGCCGCCTGATGGCCGAAGAAGGCATCTTTTTCTTTTTCGAGCATGAGTCTTCCAAGCATACCATGGTGCTGGCCGATGATGCCTCGGCCCATAGTGCCGCTGCCGGGCTGGACAGCGCCCTGTACCAGACGCCGTTTCTGGGCCAGACCCGCCAGCGCGGCGACGTGATTTCGTCGTTGCAGGTGGAACATGCCGTCACCACCGGCAAGGTGGCCTATGACGACTACAATTTCGAAACGCCTTCGACACAATTGTTTGCCAAGGTCGATGGCAGCGGCTCGACCATGCGGCGCTATGACTATCCGGGCCTGTATGCCAAGAAAACCGACGGCGAGAGCTATGCTGCCCTGCGGATGGAAGCCTACGAGCTGCCCGCCCTGCGCATCACCGGCGAGTCCACCATTCCGGCACTGGTTCCCGGCGCGACGATGACCGTCAGCGGCCATCCGCGCGATGATGTGAATGCCGAATGGGTCCTGCTGTCGGTCCGCCACCAGATCAGCCAGCGCGGCTGTGAAAACAGCTTTCAGGCTTTCCCCAAGGATACGCCGTTCCGCCCGTGGCCGCATGTGCCGCGCCCGCTGATTGCCGGGACGCAGACGGCGACGGTGGTCGGCAAGTCGGGGGAAGAAATCTGGACCGACAGCTATGGCCGGATCAAGGTGCAGTTCCACTGGGATCAGGAAGGTACCAGCGATGAAAACTCGTCCTGCTGGGTGCGGGTGGCGCAGGGCTGGGCGGGGAAAAGCTGGGGGGCGTGGTTCCTGCCGCGCATCGGGCAGGAAGTGGTGGTCAGCTTTCTGGAAGGCAACCCCGACCGGCCACTGGTGACCGGCAGCGTGTACAACGCCGAGCAGACTGTCCCCTATACCCTGCCCGGCGAACAGACCAAATCGACCATCAAGTCGGATTCGTCCAAGGGCAGTGCGGGCTATAACGAACTGCGCTTCGAGGACAAGAAAGACAGCGAAGAAGTGTACCTTCAGGCCCAGAAGGACATGAACGTGCTGGTCAAGAACCAGCGCGAAACCACCATCGACAAGGCCAACGACCTGCTGACCCTCAACGAAGGCAGCCGCACCACCACCATCAAGAAGGGTGACGAGACCCTGAAGATTGAAACCGGCAGCCGGACCAAGGAAATCAAGACCGACGAGACGGTGACCATCGAGGGCAAATCGACCGAAACCATCACCGGTGATGAAAGCCACACCAACAAGGCCGATTTTACCCACAAGGTTTCCGGCAATTACACCCTGACCATTGATGGCGATCTGGTGATCAAGGCCAAAAGCATCACCATTCAGTCCACCGGCTCGACCATCAGCACCAAGTCGGCCACCGCCACCAACATCGAGGCCGGAACGGCGATGGAGCTGAAAAGCGGCACCACCTTCACCGCCAAGGGCGGCACCGATGCCACGCTGGAAGCGGCGATGAACCTCAACACCAAGGGCGGCGTCAATGCCACCCACAAGGCAGGCGTCGGCCTGACGCTGGACGGCGGGGTCAATCTGGACGGCAAGGCCGGGGCACAGTTGACCATGAAGGGTAGTGCGATGGGAACCTTTGATGGTGGTGGTATGGCCATGATCAAGGGTGGCCTGATCAAGATGGGATAAGGGAGACGGACAATGAGCGATCCCGAGGCTTTGCCCCCCGTGCCGCCAGCGCCTCTGCCCGATGGTCCGGTGGCCGACCATGACCCGGACAGCGGGGCGCTGCTGGCGTCCTATACCCGCGTTGGCGGCCAGATTGACGGCCAGCACACCAGTTATGGTCCCGACCAGATGGTCCGGCAGGTGATGTGGTTCCACAATGGCGTGCTGCACGGGGACTGTATTACCTATGATGCCGCTGGCCTGCTGCTCAGTCAGGTGCCGATGGCCCGGGGCGTGCCCCATGGCGAGGCGCTGTTTTATGATCAGGGCCTGCTGGTGATGAGCCTGACCTATGCCGCCGGGCGCAAACAAGGCCCGAGCACGGTGTTCAGCAACGGTCGTCCGGTCACCCGCATGGCCTATGATCAGGACCAGTTGAGTGGCGAGATGATTTCGCTGGACCCGGAAACCGGCCAGCCGATCGCCCGCATTCCGCATCAGGGCGGGCAGCCGCACGGGATGGCGCAGTACTTCACCCCGGATGGCTATCGCAGCCGTGATCAGGGCTTCCATGCCGGACGCCTTGAGGGGCAGGTGGTGGACTACACCCCGGATGGCAAGGTGATTGCGCGGCGCAGTTTCCATGATGGTGTCCTGCACGGCCCCTCGGTCCGTTATGCCGTTGCGACCGGCAAGCCACAGGAAATCCGCACCTATAATGCCGGGGCACTGGTCGGGCTGGAAACCTATGATGACAAGGGCGGGCTGCTGGCCCGGCATGGGGTGGCCAGCCATTGGACCGAGCCTGCTCCGGTGGCCCCTGTTCCGGTCCCCTCTGCCGCCGGGCAGGAAACGCCGTGGTGGAAACGTCTGACCGGGGCCTGATGCGGCTCCCTCCCCCCTCATCGCTGAAAGGAGGCCGCCATGGGCTGCCAAACCGTTGCCGGAGCCGTTTGCAGTTGTCCGTTCGGGGCTGCTCCGTCGGTTCTGTCGGTGTTGCCGACCAACATGGTGATGGCGCCGACGCCTGCCGCCAACATCATGGACAACAAGCCGTTCCTCAACATCCTGCCCTTTGGCACCTGTATGAGTCTTGCCAACCCGATGGTGGCGGCGGCGACGGCGGCGGCGCTGGGAGTGTTGACGCCGATGCCGTGCATTCCGGCGACGGCGGCCCCGTGGATCGTTGGGGTGCCGACAATCCTGCTGGGTAACATGCCGACCCTGAGCAATGATTCAAAACTGTTGTGCAATTGGGGGGGAATGATCAGCATCAGTTTTGCCGGACAGGTACAGGTGATGGTGTGAGCAGGCAGGGCGACAAGGGGATGCGGCCATGAAGGGCGCAATGGTGATGATCGGGGCAGCGGCGACGACGCTGATTCTGGCCGGTCTGGGCGTGACCTTCTGGATCAGCCCGCAAGCCCTTGATGCTGCCCGCCTGATGCGCGTTGCAGAAAACAGCGCACAAACCCAGTTCCAGCGGGCGATCCAGAACGAAGCGGCGGATTTGCGTGCCGCCGGGACCGGTGCCAAAACGGCTCCCCCCGCAGGGGGCAAAGTCGCTGATGGCAAACCTGTGGACAGCAAGCCTGAGGATGCCAAACCGGGAGAGAGCAAGCCCGGAGAGCCTGCCCCGACCGGGAGCAAACCGGCTGACACGCCCACGGCAAAAACCGATGCCAGCCCGGCCCCGGCGAAGGATGCACCGGCGAAGGAAACACCCGCCAAGGAAACACCGAAAGAGGCCGCGCCTCTGCCAGCTGCCCGCCCGTTGGCCCTGTTGATCAGTCCGCGTGGCACGGGTCCGGCACTGGCGGTTCCCACCGATCCGCCGCCGCCCGATTTGCTGGGGGCCGATGGCAAGCCGCTGGCCAGCCCGGAGGCAGCCTTGCCGGTGCCGTGGTCGGTCGAGGTGGGGCTGTATGCCTCGCAGGAGCGGGCAGCGGCAGCCCTGAAGACCTTGCAAAAGCTGTACCCCGCCAGTGCGCTGGCCGTCTGGCTGGACGGCGACCAGACACAATGGTTCACCATTTCGATCCCCAACATGCGGCCACAGCAGGCCGATAGCCTGGCGCGGACCTTGCGGGCCGAGGGCTATCAGCCGGTTACGGCAGTGCCGATGCCTCCCCCGGCCCCGGCAGGAGGAAAAACCCCATGACAGTGCCGCCTTCGTCGTCCCTGCGGGTGACGCAGACCCTGACCGGCAGCCTGACCCTGCTCGACCGGCCCCGCCAGCAGGCTCGCGCCAGCTTTCGCGCCTGGATGGAGGAAATGGGCCGGGCGCGGGCGGCGGTCGAGGCCCGCGCCCGCTCGGCGGTGGCGGACTGCTACCGTTTCGGGCTGCTGGTGCAGGAAGAGCCGGAGGCGTTCGAGGCGCTGTGCAAGGTGCTGGGTATCCGCCAGACCCGGCAGGACCGGTCGACCAATCCGTTCATCCGGGTGGTCAAGGCGGTGTTCGGGCGAGAGGTCGAGGACGGCACTGGTGGCCCGCCGCGCTGGGAATGGCTGTCGGACAGCCAGATCAACAAATATGCCACGGTGATGAACTATGCTGCCCACCGTGGAATTGCGGCGACAGCGGTCGAAGACTGGCTGAGCACCGACTGGAACGCGCTGGGCGAAGCGGTGCCGATGTCGCTCAGCCGCCGCTTGCGGGAGGCGCGCGAGGCGTTGCGGGCCGACGAGCAGGCGGCGTTGCTTGCCCAGCTTCCGGCCCCGCTTCCGGCCCCGGCCAGGGATCGCCGCTGGCTGGACAAGCTGGGAGAGGCCGTTGACCGTCTGCCCGCCTCGGTGGATGTGACGCCGTTGGCCTTGAAAGGGTTGGGAGCGCCGGAAGATGCGGCGGTGATTGTCTCGTTGGGCGATGATCAGGCCATCCGCTTGTCCGGCCTGACGCCTGACATCCTGATCGAGGTGATTTCCACCATCGCCCGCTCGTGCCAGCGTCAGGCCCCGGCGTCCGAGGGGGCCGGGCAGCCTGCCTTTGCAGCGGTGGTCAGTGTGTTGCGCCATGTGGTGCCGCTGGTCGGCAGCGAGGCCATCGTCCGGCTGGTCAACCATCAGGACTGGTGTTCGCTGCTGATCGGCGGCAGTCTGGACAGTCCGCTGGTGCGGGCCGAGATCCCGCCTTTGCCCGGCGTGCCCCGGCGGCGGGTGTTCGTGCTGTCGCCTGCGGCGGTGCGCAGCCTGTTGCAGGCCTATGGCGGTGTTGCGGCGGGTGTTGCCTGTGCCGACGTCTTTCAGGAAAGCAACTTCTCCCGTCCCGGCGGGCTGCTGGAACAACGCCTGCGGCTGCTGGTGGGGGATCAGGCGATGGTGATTCCGTTACAGGAAGTCCCCGCCGCCGTCGCTGCCGAGGTGGCCGATGCCCGGCTGGTGCCGCTGGGGGATATCGGCATCACCGCCTGGGATGCCTTTGTGCCGCTCGATCGCGCCGATCTGGCCGCGCTGGCCCGGCTGGACAGCCGCGCCGCCCGCTGGAAGGAACAACATCGCACCCGCACCGGACGCGACACCATCCGCCGTGCCAGCCGCATCATTGACCTCGACAGTGTTGCGGGCAACCGCCTCAGTCTGTCGTTGCGACGGGGCGGAGATCAGCCGGTGATTCTGCCCACCGCCCATGGTGTCCTGCCGTCTACCGGACTGGGCCGGATCGGTCGTTCGGCGCTGGGAATGGCCGCGCAAGTGCTTCTGCGTCGCAACGCAACCGATGATGCCGCTTTATTGATCGCACACAGTGCGTTATGGCTAGTAACGGGATTGCATGCTGCAACCGGTGAACGCCTCTTCCTCGCCCTGCCGGCGGTTGACGAGGCGGGGCGTCCGGTTGGGCGGGGACTGCGGGATGCGCGACTGGAGCCTGATACCGAAGCGTACAGTGCTCTGCTTGATCGCGCCATCCGGCGTCTGGGGGTTGGAACAGAGGTCTTTCCTGCCATGGGGACGCCAGCAGGAAGCGGTGGAACAAAGAGGTAAGGCCATATGGCGCAGGACAAGTCTCCCGACGAACATCCGCAGGATACTCCGACCGTTTCCGAAGCACCGCTGGCCGCCGAGCCACAGCCTGACGCCGTAACTCCCTCGCTGCAGCCAGAGCCGGAGGCGCCCGCCCCGGACGCCGGGCCGCTGCCGCCTGAAACGCCTGCCGGGCCGGTTGAGGACGAGGAGGCCGAACTGGTGGCCCCCGATGCCGACCTGCTGGAAGACGACGAAGTGCGTCCGGCTCCGTCGTTCCTCGGCCCACGCGGGGTGCCGGGGAGCGATGGGGCCATGGCGATGACCGACGAGGCCGGGACCGCCTGGGTTGCCGGGGGGTGGACCGCGGACGTGGCCGCCGCTGTGCTGACCGCCAGTCTGGTGCTGGCCTACTGCTTTTCATATGGGGCGCTGATTTTCTCCGGGCCGTTCAGCCCGTTTCTCGGCTTTGGCATCAGTGCCTCCCTGCTGACCGGAGTGGTGACCGGGGTGGTGGTGGCATGGCGCGGGCAGTTCCCCTTTGGTATCGCTGGACCGGACAGCAATGCCACCGCCATTCTGGCGGCGATGGTCAGTGGTCTGGCACCTCTGGCGGCCACCCTGTCCAGCGACATGGCCCGTCTGTCGCTGGTGATGGCGGCCCTGATGGGATCGTCGCTGGTTACCGGGCTGGTGCTGTTCCTGCTCGGCTGGCAACGGGCCGGGCGGCTGGTGCGCTATTTCCCCTATCCGGTGATGGCAGGCTTCCTTGCCGCCACCGGCTGGTTGATCGTGACCGGTGCCGTGCGGATGGTCAGTGGCCATTCGCTGTCGTGGGCGGGATTGCCGACCCTGTTTGACGGTCTGGCCCCCTATCAGATTGGCCTGACGGTCCTGTGGGCGGCTGTTCTGCTGATCGTCCCGCGCTTTGTGCGCGGCCCGGCGGTGCTGCCACTGGCGCTGGTGGCGGCGACGGTGGTGACCCATGGCATCCTGTGGCTGGCCGGGCTGTCACCGGAACAGGCCCAACATGACGGCTGGCTGTTTGCGGTATCCTCGGAGCGCAACCTGTGGCTGACCGGCCTCGGGCCGCTGGAGCAGCAAGGGGCGGATTTCCCGTCGCCGTGGTCCCTGCTCAGTTGGGACCAGTGGCACGGAGCCAGCCTGAAGATCGCCGGGGATGTGCTGGCGGTGGTGGTGGTGTCGTGCCTCAGCATCCTGATGAATGCCACCGGCATCGAAATGGCGACGAGCCGCGAAGCCGACCTTGATCGTGAGCTGAAAGCCGAAGGTCAGGCCAATATCCTGTCGGCCTGTCTGGGTGGGTTCGTTGGCTATCTGTCGGTCAGCCGGTCGCTGTTGAACTATGGCGCCGGGGGGCGTGGACGGCTGTCGGGGATTCTGGTCGGACTGGTCTGCCTGCTGGTGCTGGCGGTTGGCCCGGCGGTGGTGGGGGTGATTCCGCGCTTTGTGCTGGGGGGCCTGCTGCTGTTGCTGGGGGTGCGCCTGCTGTGGGACTGGCTGGTACAATCCCGCCGCCGTCTGAGCTTTGTTGACTGGCTGGTGGTGGTCGGGCTGGTGCTGCTGGCGGCGCACTTCGGCTTTCTGGTGGCCCTGTTCGCCGGGATTCTGGCGGGCTGTGTCATCTTTACCCTCGATTTCAGCCGGGTCAGCGTGGTGCGGGCGCGGTTTGGTGTCCATGAGCACCCCTCCAGCCTGATCCGCCCACCCGAAGACATGGCGGTTCTGGCTGCCCACGGCCACAAGGTGCAGGTGATCGTCCTGCGCAGCTTCATTTTCTTTGGTTCGGCCCATCGCCTGTATGAAATGGTCAAGGCGCTGGTGGCCGAGCAGCGGCCGCATGCGCTGGTGTTTGATTTCCATCAGGTGAGCGGCATTGATTCCTCGGCAGCGGCATCGTTCTCCAAGATTGCCAGCGTGCTGCGCGAAGCCGAATGCCATCTTTGCATCAGTGGCATCGCCCCGACGGCACTGGGCGTGTTGCGGGCTGCGCGGGTGATTGACCAGCGGGTCAGCCTGTACGAAGCCCTTGATCCGTCGCTGGAGGATCTGGAAAATGCCCTGCTGGCCTATTACCGGCAAGGAGTGTCGGCGTCGCGGCCATTTGTTGACTGGCTGAGTGACAGTCTGGGGCCGATCCCGGGCGATGATGACAGTGGCTCGGTGTTGCTGGCCTATCTGGAGCGGTTGCACCTGCCCGCCGGAACCTATCTGTGCCATGGCGGTGACGCCACCAATGCGATGCACTTCGTGGAGAATGGCCGTCTGTCGGTTCTGCTGGAAAGCCCCGGCAAACCGTCGGTGCGGGTCCGCGCGATGGCCCGGCTGTCGGTGGTGGGGGAAATGGGCTTCTTCCTCAACGCTCCCCGTTCGGCGGGACTGCGGGCGGAGGAGGACTGTGTGCTGTGGGCCTTGACCGCCGACGCCTATCACCGGCTGGAGCTTGATCATCCCCATCTGGTGCAGGCGCTGATGGGCTACATCATCCGCTTGCAGGCTGAACGGCTGTCATTTGCCAACCGCCAGATTCTGGCGCTCAGTCGATAAAAAAAACGCCCGGACAGAAGACCCCTTCTGTCCGGGCGTTTTTCCTGAAATTCTCAGGATCAAATCTCGCGGCCAATCAGTGCATCGACCGAGAAGCGCCCGCCGCCACGCAGGGCGAACGACACTGCCACCAGACCCCACAGCAGGGCGAATTCATAGCCACCGTTGGTGTTGAAGAACCCGGCGCTCCAGTGGGCGGTGCTGATGGCGATCAGCATCATGAAGGCAACGGCCACCGCCGCCGGGCGGGTCAGCAGGCCAAGGGCCAGCAGCAGGCCACCAAAGAATTCCACCGAGCCCGCCATGCCAGCCATCAGCACACCCGGTTCCAGCCCCAGCTTGGTGGCAAAGAACTGGCCGGTGCCCTGCAAGCCATAGCCACCGAACCAGCCGAACAGCTTTTGCGCGCCGTGCGGCATCAGCATCAAGCCAGCGGCGATGCGCAGCATCGGCTCACCGATCGGGGCGACCAGACGTTCAAAACCGGCAACGGCGGGGATCAGCGGGCGGATGGCCGGGGCAGCGTCGGAGGGATAAGCAGTGTCAATCTGGCTCATGGTGCGTGTCCTTGTCCTGAGCGTGAACGGTTTCGATGGGCTAAAGATACCCGTTCACGCCGGTAGGACAATTCACGAAGGTGCGATTGGACTGTTTCCATTTCGGAAACAGTAATCAACGGTTACTCCACGGCATCCTGATAACCAAAGGCGGAGACAAACGGGGCCAGTGTTGGCAACACCGGTGCCAGATCGGCTTCGTACTGCTTCCAGCGGGCCATGGCGCGGGTGAACAGCGGGGCGGTCACATCACGATAGCTGGGGGTGACGATATCGCGCCGACTGGCCTTTTCCCGATATTTTTCAATTGCATCATCCCATTCGACGCCGATGAAGTCCAGCACCCCGCGCACGGTGCCGTTAAAGTCGCCGATCAGGTCTTCGTAACGATAGCTGTGCATCGGCAGCACCAGATGCTGCTGGAAATGCTGCCACAGCCCCATTACCGCCTGATAGGTGCGGGCGGTCTGGGTCAGGTCGAGGAAATTGACCATCGCCGGGTTGGGGCGGAAATTCTGCATGAAGCAGCTCAGCACGCAGTCGCGCGGGTCGCGCAGGGCCAACAGCACCCTGGCCTGCGGGAACAGCGCCTGTGCCAACCCCAGATTGACGATGTTCAGCGGCAGCTTGTCGACCACAATGCGGTCATCCAGCGGGCCGGTGACCGCTTCGGCGGCGGCAAAGAACGCTTGCCGCAGGCGGTGCCCGGCCGGGCCGTCGAGGCGTTCCACCACCTCGGGATAGCTGAGGCCCAGATTCTGCCGCACGTTTTCCAGCGGCGAGGATTCCATGGTGGTGACAAGGCGCGGATGGGCTTCGAGAATCTGTTCCATCAGCGTGGTGCCGGAGCGCGGGAAGCCGACGAAGAACACCACATTCTCCCCGGCTTCGATGGTCTGTGCCCGCCGCGCCATCTTGCCCAGCCGGTCGGCGTTGAACCACTGGCGGGTGCGCTCGATGCTGTCAAAATAGGCCGCGCCGTCATGGCGCAGGGTGGCGGGCTGGGCGGCCACCAGCGCATTGCAGGCGGCAAAGGCGGCAAAGGCGGCGCTGGCTTCACCCTGCTGGTCGAGGGTCAGCCCCTTGTTGTGCAGGGCTTCGATGCGGTCGGGATCGCCGAGTGGCTGAGACAGGGCAGAGTCCAGATCAGCCAGCGCCCCGCTCAGGTCGCCCTGCCGCCGCCGCAGACGACCACGGATCACCAGCAGGGCGGCAGGCAGCGGCGCTGGCGAGGCGGCCAGCAGGCTGTCGATGATGGCATGGGCCTCGTCCAGCCGGTTGGCCAGCTCCAGCGCATTGGCCAGATTCGGGCCGATGGCGGCCAGTGGCACACCCGCCGTCTGTGCCCGCTGATACAGGGCGATGGCGTCGGCCATCCGGCCCTGCTTGACCAGTGCGCCGCCCAGATTGTTCAGCGCCCCCAGATGGCCGGGGGCGAGGGCGAGGGTTTTCTGAAAGGCCTGCATCGCCTCTTGCGGGCGGTCGAGGCCGAGCAGGATCGTTCCCCGGTTAAAGGGCGCATCGGCCAGTTTGGGGTCGGCCTTCTCGGCCCGGCCAAAGGCCTCCAGTGCCTTTTGCGGCTGGCCGGTGGCAGCCAGAATGTTGCCCAGGGTGTTGAAATGGCGGGCAAAGGCCCCCTTGCCATCCTCAATCGCCCGACGGATTTCCTGCTCGGCCTCGGCGGCACGACCACTTTGCAGCAGGCGGACCGCCAGCAGGTGGCGGGCTTCGGCATGGGTCGGGCAGGCGTCCAGCACCTGCCGATAGACGGCCTCGGCGGCCTCGCCCTGTCCGGCGCGGTGGGCGGCGAGGGCTTGCTGAAGGGCGGCATCCAGCGCGGGCGGCAACACAGGCAACATCGGCAGCGATCCTTGCAGGAACATCAAAGGTGGCGCATCTTACAAAGCCCTGACTTCCTGTGTCATCCGGTAATCAAGCTGTCGCGACATGTCAAAAACCACCCGTGGAACACAAGTGCTTGGCAAAGCCAAGGTTGCCTTCACCCTGCACCCCTATGAGTACAACCCGGCGGGCGAGCGCGTCGGCCTTCAGGCGGCCGAAGCGATGCAGGCCGACCCGCAGATCGTGCTGAAAACCCTGATGGCCGAGGTCGATGGGCATCCGGTGTGCGTGGTGGTGCCATCGGACGGCGAAGTCAGCATGAAAAAGCTGGCGGCGGCCTTTGGCGGCAAGTCAGCCCAGATGATGAAGCCACCCGATGCCGAGCGGCTGACCGGCTACCACGTCGGCGGCATCAGCCCGTTCGGGCAGAAAAAGCGTGTCCCGACCGTTGTTGAAAGCGACGCGCTGGCTCACCCGCTGGTCTACATCAACGGCGGTCAGCGCGGCCTGTTGGTCCGGCTGGCTCCGGCGGATGCGGTGGCGGTGCTGGGGGCGGTGGTGGCATCGGTGATGAGCGAGGGATAAGGACTTATCCGCTCACGCTGATCAGGAACAGCGTTTCGGCATCATGAATGCGCGTGTCGGCCAGCAGGGCCGGGCGCTGGTCACGGCCAAAGCGGTGGCAGGCGCGGATGGCTTCGTCTGCGTCGGTCTGGCTGTTGACCGGTGCGGCGGTGATGTCGGCAATGAACAGATGGACCGGATAATCACTGGCCCCGATGGTGCGTACCGGCGTCAGGGTCAGCACGGCGTGACCGGTTTCTTCCAGCACTTCCCGGCGGGCGGCCTCGTCCGGGCTTTGGTCGCTGGCGCCAAAGCCGCGGGGGGCTTCCAGCCGCCAGCCGCGTTCGGTATGGCGGAAAATCTCGATCAGCAGCAGGCTGCCGTCGGGCAGGCGCGGCAGGGCGACCACCCCATAGGGCGCCGCCCACCGCCAGCGAAACGATGTGCCGTCGTTGCCCGCCGCCCCACCGGGAGCCGGGAAGCGGACCCGGTCGTTGAACACCTCGACATAGGCATTCTGAAAGATCGGGCCTTCTTCCAGCAGTTCGATTTCACCGCGTCGGGAGTCGCCACGATACGGCGGCAGGCGAACGGCCATCGTCAGGCTGCCGGAGTCGCCGGAGCGCTGGTTTCGGGCAGGACACCAACCAGCGAGGCATCGGCGGCCAGGCCACGGGCCTTGCGTTCGCGCTGGCTGTCGGACTTCAACTGGCCACAGGCGGCCAGAATGTCGCGGCCACGCGGGGTGCGGATCGGGGCGGAATAGCCCAGACCGGCCAGCACGTCCGAGAAGCGTTCGATGCGCGCCCAGTCCGAGCATTCCAGCGTCGAGCCGGGCCACGGGTTGAACGGCAGCAGGTTGAATTTGCAGGGAATGCCCTTGACCATCCGCGCCAGTTGGCGGGCGTCGGCATCGCTGTCGTTGACGCCCTTCAGCATGATGTATTCAAAGGTGATGCGGCGGGCGTTGGTGGCACCGGGGTAATCGCGGCAGGCCTGCATCAATTCCTTCAGCGGCCACTTCTTGTTGATCGGCATGATCTCGCTGCGCACGTCATCGGTGGCGGCATGCAGCGAAATGGCCAGATTGACCCCGACATCGCGGCCCAGATCATACATGCGCGGCACCACGCCCGAGGTGGACAGGGTGACTCGTCGTTTCGACAGCGAAATGCCGTCGGGATCGGTGAGGATCTTCAGCGCATTGACGGTGGCGTCATAGTTGAACAGCGGCTCACCCATCCCCATCACCACCACGTTCGACAGCAGGCGGCCGGTCTCGTTGGGGGTCGGCCATTCGCCATAGGAATCGCGGGCGATCAGGAACTGGCCGACGATTTCCGCCGCCGTCAGGTTGCGCACCAGCTTTTGCGTGCCAGTGTGGCAGAACCGGCAGGTCAGGGTACAGCCGACCTGAGTCGAAATGCACACCGCGCCGCGTTCTTCGTCCGGGTCGGGGATGTAGACGGTTTCGGCTTCGTTGCGGTCGCCAAAGCGCAGCAACCACTTGCGGGTCGAATCGACCGAGGTCTGTTCGCGCGACACCTGCGGGCGCGAGATGAAGAACCGTTCCTGCATCCTGTCGCGCAGCGGCTTGGACAGGTTGGTCATTTCGTCAATGGTGGTGACACCCCGATTGTACAGCCACAGCCAGACCTGCTTGACGCGAAAGGATTTTTCGCCCAGCTCGGCAAAGGCTTCGGCCATTTCCTCGCGCGACAGTCCGATCAGGTCCAGACGGCCTTCGGAGTCCAGGGAACGGCGCGGCGCATCCTCGGCGCTGGTCTTGAAAATAGGGTCGGTCATGGTTGCTCTATCGTGCTCGTCCCGACCATGCCAGCACGCCGGGGCCAACGGCCAGAGCGGAGCATTCGGGAAGATTGCCCCGTCATGACGGGGGGCCATCGCGGCCAGAATATGGGACATCAGGGTCTTCATATAAGCCGCCAGCCGCAAGAGGAAAAGTCCTTTTGTCTTTCCGGCTATTTTCAGGGACGGGGTGACGTCCCGAAAAGGGTATTCCGGCCTTCTTCCTGCCATGATTACGATGTTAAAATAATCCGTCTTTTCACTTGGCGGGATGGGCGGTTCGTGGTTCCCTGCTGGCGACGTACACCCCCATCCTTTCTGCCCACAAGGAGCCTGACTGTATGCCGTCCCTCGCCTCCCGTTCCCGTCGAGTTGGGTTGCTGGTTGCCATGGTGGGAAGCACGCTGGCGGCGTGTTCCGGGGATTACAACATCTCTGCCGTTCGCAACCTGAAAGCCGACGGTGGCACCTATCAGCTTGCTTTGCAGCAAGGCTATGCCGATGTCGCCCAGTGGAAGCAGGAAGAGCAGAACTGGGCCGATTCCGAATTGATGCTGGGCAAGGCGCGGGCCGCAGCCGGTGGGGCGGTGCCGACGATGGAAGAGCCGACCAGCGACGGGCTGAAAGTATTGCGCGGGCGGGTTGATGCCGCCCTGACGCCGGGCCGGGTCGAGCGCAAGCCGATTGATGCGGCGATGTTGCAGGTGGCCTATGACTGTCTGGCCCGCTCGTCGCTCAATCCGCCGCACCCGGAAGGGGCGAAAAGCCATAGTTGCCAGACCATGTTTGACGAGGCGCTGAGCAGCCTGCTGACCACCCCCGAACTGACCCCGCCGAGCGAGCCGACCGCGATCTATTTTGACCGCAACCAGTCGAAGATCAGCGAAGCGGGTCGGGCGGAACTGAAAAAGATCATCGAGCAGATCAAGGCGGGCAATCCGCGCGAAGTGATCATCAGCGGCTACAGCGACAGCACCGGAACGCTGGCGGCCAATATCGTGATGGCGCAAAAGCGGGTGACGGCGGTCTATACGATGATGGTCGAAGCCGGTATTCCCGCCGACAGGATCAAGCAAATGGTCTATGGCGAAGAAGACCCGTCGCTGCCCAGCACCCCGCCGCCGACCCCCAAGGGGCCGAAAAGCGGCAAGGAAACGGTGTCAGGCAAGGATCGGGACGTGGAGTCCACTCGCCGCCGGGTGACCATTTCCTTCAGTTCCTGACCGCGCTGGAGGCGTGAGCATTGGCGCTGTGAGCCCACAGTACATGACAGTACCGTGGAGCAGCGCTCCACGTCCTTTTACTCTTCCAGCAAATCGCCGTCTTTGCCGACCTTTGCCAGTTCGACTTCGGCCAGCGGAGTCGGTGACTGGAATTTGGCAAAGGCATCGGGGATGCCAAAGGCGGGCTTGGGCAGTGCGTCCGGGCGCGGCCCCCCCGGTCGCATCGGGCGTGGCGCAAAACGGCCCCGGCTGAGCACGCGGTCATACATCACCACCACCCCGGCCATCCCGACATTCAGGCACAGGCGGGTGGGAATCTTGATGATATGGTCACAGCGGGCCACCGTTTCCGGCGACAGCGACGACCGTTCCGGCCCCAGAATGTAGGCGGCATTCAGCGGGTGGTGAAAGCTCGGCAGATCAATCGCATCGTCCATCAGCTCGATTCCCACCAAAGCGCAACCCTTGGGCAGCATCATCTGGTCCAGGGTCGGGAACTGGAAGAACGGCAGGGTATTCAGGCTGTCCGAAGTATCAATTTTGGCCCCTTCCAGCCGTTGATAGTTGGCGGCGACGGTAAAGACAAAGCTGGCCCCGAAAGCATGGGCTGAACGGAACAGGTTCCCGACATTGTAAGGCTTGCTGATCCGTTCGACTCCGACGCCGAAATAGCCGCGCATGGACTCGACTCCTTGAGATGTTGCCCGGACAGGGATGTTTTGCTGTCGCAGGGGAAAAATTGGCTGCATCATCGGGATTTTCCACCAATGCGCAAGCCAACAAGCACCCCGGAGGACCCATGAAAGGACATTTCATCACCGACTGGAGCCAACCCGAGCAGCTGACCCTGCGCGAGATGCCCGATGTGGCGCTGACCGCCGGACAGGTTCGCGTCGCGGTGCGGGCGGTCGGGGTGAACTTTGCCGACGGATTGATTATCCAGGGCAAGTATCAGGAAAAACCGGCCTTTCCCTTTGCTCCCGGCTTTGAAATCGCGGGCGAAGTCAGTGAAATCGCCCCTGACGTCACCCATTTCCACATCGGGCAACGGGTGTTCGCCGCCATCGCCCACAGCGGCTATGCCGATCAGGTGGTGCTGCCTGCCAGCCACCTGCACACCATCCCGGCCAGCATGGATTTCGCCACCGCAGCGGCCTTTCCGATTGCCTATGGCACCAGCCATTTCGCCCTGATCGACCGCGCCCGCCTGCAGGCGGGGGAGACGGTGCTGATTCACGGCGCGGCCGGTGGAGTCGGTCTGACCGCCGTCGAATGCGCCAAGGCTGCCGGAGCGCGGGTGATCGCCACCGCGCGCGGGGCTGACCGGGTGCAGATTGCCCTCGATCACGGGGCCGATGTTGGTCTTGATACCGCCAGCCCGGATTTCTCGCTGCGCGATCAGGTCAGGGCGCTGATCGATGGCCGGGGCGTTGATGTGGTTTATGATCCGGTCGGCGGCGAGCTGTTTGATGCCAGCCTGCGCTGCACCGCCCCGGATGGGCGGCTGCTGGTGATTGGTTTTGCTGGCGGAACGGTGCCGCAAATTCCTGCCAACCATCTGTTGGTCAAGAACCTGTCGGTGATCGGGGTCTATTGGGGGGCGTACCGGACGTTGGCTCCGGCGCGCTTTCAGGCCAGCTTTGAAGAACTGATCAGCTGGTACAAGGCCGGATTGCTGAAGCCGCTGGTATCACAGACGTTCCCGCTGGAACAGGCGTCCGAGGCGTTGATAGCCCTCAAAAACCGCCAGATCACCGGCAAGGCGGTGCTGACGGTGGATCCGGCATAAGGGGGCCGGCATAAACGGGACGGACATCGCGCGGGAGGGGCTTCGAAGACCTTACGAAGCCTTTTCCAGCGAACTCAGTTGCTGGTTTTCTCGCAGGATATCACGGACGCAATGAACGCATTTTCCGCATTCCGGCTTGGTCCCGGTGGAGCGGAAGACGTGAGAGACGTTCTGCGCCCCGCGATTCCGCGCTTCGCGGATCTGGCGATCAGTCAGGGCATTGCAAAGACAAACGTACATGCTGCGCGCTCCACACAATGGGAACCCCTAATCTTGTTAGGACTATACGAAGCTACGCGGTCAGGTGCAATTGATTTTGCGTCTGTGTCGCAGTTTCGATACCCTGGAGAGCACTCTACCGAAGCTGCCGTGTTTCGCAAGTGAAAATGATTTGCAGAATCATCCGGGCCATGATTGGATAGCCCTACAAAGTGTCCGGTAAAGCCCGACCAAGGCCCTGTGACACTGTTTTCAGGCATCCCGACATGGGGGAGAAGCATCATGATGATCTGGCGCGGCCTGCAGCCCAAAGTAATGGCCAGCCTGCTGCTGTCGATGGCCGCCCAACAGGCCGCCCAGCGCACGGCCTCGGCCAACACCCCTCGCCCGACTCCGGCCCCGGCCCAGCGCGGTGCCGAGTCCCACAGCGCCAAGCCGACCCGCGAGCCGGCCCGGTAATTCAGGGCGTTCGCAGGGTCAGCACCACCGGCGCATGATCGCTGGGAGGCTCCCAGCCCCGGGCATCGCGGACCACCTCGAAGCCTGCCTGTGCCGCCGCCAGCGGTTCGGTGATCCACAGATGATCCAGCCGCCGCCCCCGGTTGCTGGTTTGCCAGGCGTCCCCTTGCTGGCGGTAACTCCACCAGGTGAACAGCGGTTCGGACGGCGGGACAAAGGTGCGGGCGCTGTCGATCCAGCGCACCGAGTCTTGCAGCCGTTGCAGATGCAGGATTTCCACCGGCGTGTGGGTGATCACCCGCGACATCTTTTTGTGATCCCACACATCGCTCGGTAACGGGGCGACATTGAAATCCCCGGTCAGCACCATCGCGTCATGATAACCCCGGCAGGCAAGGAACCATTGCTCAACCTCGCGCAGGAACGCCAGTTTGTGGGCAAACTTCGGATTCACCTCGGGGTCCGGTATATCGCCGCCCGCCGGGACATACAGGCAATGGACCTCGACCGAGCCTTGCGGGCTGCCTGCAAAGGCCACGCGCGCCGAGACGTGGCGGCAATCGTCGCGCCCGCACCAGCTGACCCGCTGCACATCCTCAAGCGGCCAGCGTGACAGGATCGCCACGCCGTTATAGCTCTTCATCCCCGACAGGGCCTGATACGGATAGCCCCAGTCGGCCAGTACCCCGGCGGGAAACAGGACGTCGATCACTTTGGTTTCCTGCAGGCAGATCACATCCGGGTCCTGCGCCCGGATCAGGCGTTCCAGGTGTGGCAGACGCAGGCGGACCGAATTGACGTTCCAGCTGGCAATCCGCAGGACTGACGGCAGCGCGGCAGAGGACACGGGGCGACTCCGGGATCAGGGGAAAGCGAACGGAGCGGTGTACACGCCACCGCTCCGTTCAGCCAGACCGATAGAGCATTTTCAAGGTGACCGTCTCCGGTCAACGGCTCGGAAAATGCGTCACTCAAAGGGAAGAGCGTTTTCGCTCGGTGTGAAAACGCTTTAGAGCCCAGACGGATAGAGTATTGGGCGAAAAATGGGAACCGGTTTTCGCACCGTGTTCCAGGATGACAGCCGGTCAGACCCGCAACGGGTGCAGGGCTGTGACGAACTGGCGGGCGACTTCCTGCCAGGAAAAACGTTCGGCATGGCGGCGGCAGGCCTGCGGCGACAGCGACAGGGCGGCGATGGCGGCGGCGCGCAGGTCTTCGTCAAGGCAGCCAATGGTCCCGACGCCATCCAGCAGCACGTCCTGCGGGCCGGTTACCGGAAAGGCCGCGACGGGAACGCCGCAGGCCAGCGCTTCCAGCATCACCAGCCCAAAGGTATCGGTGCGCGATGGAAAGACAAACACGTCAGCCGCGTTATAGCAGGCGCGCAGTTCATCGTCGCCGTTGGCGATGTGGAACAGGACCTGCGGATAGGCCTTGATCAGCGCCGCCCGCTGGGGGCCATCGCCGACCACCACCCTGGCACCGGGCAGGTCGAGATCAAGAAACGCGCTCAGGTTCTTTTCCACCGTCACCCGCCCGACGTACAGGAACAGCGGGCGGCCGGTCATGCCGCGCTCGCTCAGGGCAGCGTGGAACGCCCCCTTGTCTGCCGGATAAAAGACACTGGTATCAACACCATGGGCCCATGGACGGACGCGGTCAAAGCCCCGCTCGGTCAGTTCGCGAAAGACATTTTCTGACGGGGCCAGCACCGCGCTGGATGGCCGGTGGAAGCGCCGCAGGGCGGCATACAGCCATGGCAGCGGCAGGCCGGTGCGGGTGTGGATATATTCGGGAAATTTCGAGTGGTAGGCGGTGGTGAACGGATGGCCGTGCTTCAGGCACCAGCGCCGTGTCGCCGCCCCCAACGGGCCTTCGGTGGCAATATGGATGGCGTCCGGGCGGGCCTCGGCCAGCCGCCGGGCGAGCGCATTGCCCCATGGCAGGGCCAGGCGGATTTCTGGATAGGTCGGGCAGGGCAAGGTAGGGAACAGGCCGGGGTGGATCACCTCGACCTGATATCCTGCGGCCAGCAATTCGGCCTGCAGGGAGGCCAGAACGCGCACCACGCCATTGCGCTGGGGATGCCAGGCATCACTGACCAGTACAATCCGCGACTGCAAAGGCAAGGGAGACGACGGCGAAAAGGCAGGCGCGGGAACAGCGAGGGCGGCGGTCTGCGGCATGGGGGCAGTCTCCGGCGGTGCAGAAAGAAAGGGCGGATAGAGCCGTCCTGCTCTATCCGCCCTCAGGACCCGCAAGTCCAGTGAACCTCCGGTGACGCCGGAATGACCCTTTTATTGCGCCGTCAGGCTGTCAGGTGACGGCGGTCCCATCATCGGCGGGCCGTCGTGGTCAATCACCGGCGGCTCGGCATTCGAGGGGATGTCCGTTGCTGCCTGTCTGGCCCGTTCCATACGGATCCGCATCGGCGACGCCTGACCGTTGCGGTCTTCCCCGAAATACAGGGTGGTGGCGTTGTACGGAATTTCGATACCGTAATGATCAAACGCCTTCTTCATGCGGCGATTGAACTCGCGGCCCACCCGCCACTGCTTGCCGGGTTTGGTCTTGATGCGCGCCCGGATCACCACCGCACTGGCAGCGAACTGGTCAACACCCTGGATTTCCAGCGCGGTCAGGATGTCGTTGCTGTATTCGCTGTCCTGCGCCAGATCGTGGGCAATTTCGTTCAACACGACACAAACCTGATCGGTGTCTTCGCGATAGCCAACGCCGACATTCAGGACATAGAAGCTGTAGTCCTTGGTCATGTTGGTGATGGTGTTGACGGTGGAAAACGGCAGGGTGTGGATGTTGCCCGATGCATCGCGCAGGCGCAGCGAGCGGATCGACATGCTTTCGACGGTGCCGGTATAGGTTCCGGCCTGCACCACATCGCCAACCGAGATACTGTCTTCGATCAGCATGAAGGCGCCGGTGATCACATCCTGCACCAGCTTTTGCGAGCCGAAACCGACCGCCAGACCGACCACCCCGGCACCGGCGAGCAACGGCGCAATGTTGATGCCGATTTCCGACAGGAAGGTCAGAATGACCATCGCGCCCAGAATCACCACCAGCACGTTGCGCGCCAGCGGCAGCAGGGTGCGGGCGCGGGCCGAGCGTTCCAGCAGGTTGCCGTCTTCATCGGTGGTGCTGAAATAGCGTTCGATCCATGCCGAGAAGGCTTCCCACACCACCAGCGCCAGCGTCAGGGTAAAGGCGATGGTGATCAGCCCGCTGGCCACCCGCTGGCCGCTGCCCTCGGTCAGCCAGCCGACGGTATTGATCCCCCAGGCCTGCAACACCCCGAGCAGGGCGGCCAGAGTGATCACCGCCCGCAAGACGGTTTCCAGTGCGGGCAGATAGCGGTTGGCCCGTTGTTCCAGACCGGGGAATTTGGTTTCGGTATCCGATGAAATGGCAAAGGCACGATTGAGCAGGGCCTGCAGGACATGCGACAGGATGGTGGTCGCCACCAGCACCCCGACGGTCAGCACGGTTGCCCGTACCATATAGGGGAAGCCATCCTTGATTTCGGCCACCCACACCACAAAGGCGGCAATCACGTACAGGCTGGCCAGAACGTGCCAGACATCGGCCAGCCGTTCGCGGATGTGCTGGCTGGCCAGACGACGGGTGCGACCGGCGGGGGGCTTGCTGGTGCCCTTGCGCAGGGCACGGGCCACCCCCTGACGGTTCTGCATGATGAACATCACCGCCATGGTGGCCAGCACCAGCGCCAGCAGTTTCAGCAGCATGGTGGCGGCATCGCGCGGCAGCCCCAGCAGACCGGCAATCGAGATCGAGAAATAGCCAAGGATGGCAATGGATGCCAGACGGCGAATCCAGATCAGCAGGTACTGGGCGGTCTCATCGGTCAGCGGGACCGGGCGCAGGCGGGCTTCGCTGGGGTGCAGCAGGGTATCGGTAAACACCATCACCCCGCGCAGCAGGGCAATCGCCCCGACAAACCCGGCAATCCCGGACCGGACATCCCCCGAGGCATTGACCAGCGGCAAGGCCACCCAGGCAGCGATGGCCATCAGGACCGGAGGCACCATCAGCACCACCATCCGCACGCTGAGCAGGGCCGAGCGTTCCCACTTGGCGTCTTCGGAGATGCGGGCTTCCAGACGGCGGAGGAACGGCTTGAATGCGGCTTGCGCCAGCATCCGGACCAGCGTGCCGATCGCCAGCACGGCCAGCGCCTTGCCAACGCCCATCACCAGAGCCTCGAATTCTTCCGGCGTGTCGAGACGCCGTTCGAGGACCTCCAGACCGGCGGGAATCTGGCCGAACTGCCTGCCCAGAGAGGCGAGCTGCTTGCCCGCCTTGCCAAGGCTGTCCGACAGTCCGCCGACCAGTTGCGAGGCCAGGGTCAGGTCTTTGGCCTGAGCCTTTTCCTGTTCTTTCTGGGCTGCAAGCGCCGTTTTCAGGGTATCGACGAATTCCTTGCGTTTGGCATCATTGTCGAGCGTGGAAACCAGATCCTGCAAGGCTTCGGCAGAGGGCGCCCCGTCAGCGGTGGCGGCATGCGCCGGGGCTGATGGCAGCAGGAGGCTGCCGCCGACCAGCCACAAGGCCAGCCACAGCCCTGTCATCAGGCGACGTAGGATACAAGACACTGGAGAAACTCCCGTCATCATGGGCGTGGGGACGTGAATGAAAATATCTGTGCGGTAGAACCGTTCAAGCCTCTGATATAACCGGATTGGCCCGGGAGGCAAGCGCGTCTCGTACAGGTGATGCTAGCCCTGCAGGCGAACTGTGTATAGGCTGCCGGGCGAAATGTCTGATCCGCAGCAACGGCGAAATGTCTGATCCGCAGCAACAAGGAATCCGCATGTCTGTGACCATCTACCACAACCCGCGTTGCTCGAAATCCCGCGAGACTCTGGCTCTGCTGACCGAACGGGGTGTGGACCCGACGGTGATCGAGTATCTGAAGACTCCGCCGACGGTGGCCGAGCTGACTGCCATTCTGGCCCAACTGGGGATGGCTCCGCAGGATCTGGTCCGCAAAAAGGACGCCAAAGAGGCCGGGTTGGACCTGACGGTGTCCACCGAACAGCTGATCGCGGCGATGGTGGCCCATCCGGCGGTGATTGAACGCCCGATCGTGGTGGCCAATGGCAAGGCCCGCGTTGGTCGCCCGCCGGAATCGGTTCTGGACATTCTGTAGGGTAATGGCGGGTAAGGGTGTGAGGGGGGAACAGGGATGGTGATCTCGCGGCGTGCCTTTCTGGCACCCTTGTCCGGACTGATGCTGTCTGGATGTCTGAGTGATAACCTGCAGCGGCTGGGCCGGGCTTCGGAAATCATTACCGGCAACAGCGGGCAGGCCTATGACCCGCAACAGGCCCGTCAGCTTCCCTATGCCTCGATGGACGTCAAGCTGGGGATTTCCATGCAGTCGCTGGTCATTCTAGCCTCGGTCGAGGGCGAGACGCTGCACTGGCTGACCGCCGACAAGGTGACCCTCAGCACCCGGCAGGGACGGGTGATGGCGACCAGCGGGTTTCCCGAAGACCTGCTGAAGACATTGCCGTGGGGGGATGACCCCATCCTGCAACGCAGCCCGGCCCGGGGGCAGACCCTGCGCCAGATCGACCTGCATTACCGCTCGCTGTACGGGCTGGTGGTCGAAAGCGACTGGGAAGAGCAGGGGCTGGAAACCGTCGATACCTATGGCGAGGTGCGAACCCTGAACAAGGTGGTCGAACGCTGTCGCTGTCGTCGCTTTGACTGGGACTTTGAGAACACCTTCTGGCGGGACCAGCGCGGCTTTGTCTGGCACAGCGTGCAGTATTTCAGCCCGACCGCACCGCCGTTGCAGATGCGGATCCTGAAGCCCTATCAGGGATGAAACCGGACCGGCAGCAAGATGCTTGTTCCGCACCGGGTTTACACCTCTTCGGCGATGATTCTGGCGACGTCGGCCAAGATGCCTTCCTGCATGATAATAGAACCCGGCGCGTTGCCCAGATAGGTTGCAACGACAATCGGGGCCCGGCTGGGTGGCCAGATCACGGCGACATCGTTGGTTGAAATTCCCTCCCACGTACCGGGTTTGTTTGCAATGCGCCAGCCTGCTGGCAGCCCGACGCGCAAACGTCGCGTGGCAGCATCTTTGGCTTCGATCATCCAGTTGGTCAGTCTGGCTCGTGATGTTTCCAAAAGGGCGTCGTCTAAAAGGAGCCGATGCAATGTCCCGACCATGGCCCGTGGCGTTGTCGTATCATGTGCTTCGCCCGGCTTTACGACATTCAATGCCAGTTCGAAACGATCGGATCGCGTGACCTCATCGCCGAGCGACTGCAGATAGGAGGTGAGAGCGACTGGACCACCAAAGCTGGTCAGCAACAAGTTGGCGGCTGTACTGTCACTGACAGTGATCGCGGCCTCGCAGAGTGCAGCAATTGACATGCCTTCAGGCCCGACATGGGGCTGGGTTGCCTTGTATGGGCTGACCAGATCATGGGCGGTAAAAACGATGCGCCTGTCGAGTGTTTCCATTTGGCGATCGACGCGGGCCAGTACATAGGCAACAATGAGTGTTTTTACTGTGCTGCACATGGCAACGCGTTCATCGAGGTGGTTTCCCGTGACTTGGCCGGTCGCACTATCCAGCACGGCCACACCCAACCGCCCACCGCTTTGCGCTTCGAGTTTTTTAAGCCGGGCTTCCATGCCGTTGGGGCTGCTCATCGCACTTGATGGCGTCAACAGGGGTACGGCAGCAGCCATGGTGATCGAAGAGAGTATGGTTCGGCGTGTCAGTGGCAGGGAAGACATGTCGATCTTGTTTTCCGATACGGCAGACTCATAGCCGTGTTGGCTTCTTGGAGCGGTGTGCGTTGAATCGGACGCCACAGTGTACGGCAGTTAGGGAACAAGGACGTGGAGCACTGCTCCACGCCTCGCTGGGGCCTGCTGGCCTCAGACTCCATTAATTTGATATTCAAAGAAAAATAGGGGATCGGGGGCATTGGCCCCCGAATAGGCATGGGCGGTAGCCCATCCCGCTGCGAGGACTGTCGCGTACTGTGATCTGACGTCGGCACAATACTCTAATCGCGGGCGTTGGGGGCCATGCCTTGCAGGCCCAGCCGATCGAACAGGGCGTTGTCGCGGTTCATGGCGCTGTTTTCGGTGGTCAGCAGCTCTTCGCCATAGAACATCGAATTGGCCCCGGCGAGGAACGCCAGCGCCTGGGTCGAGTCGTCCATCGCATGACGGCCCGCCGACAGGCGGACGATCGAGGCTGGCATGGTCAGGCGGGCAACGGCGATGGTGCGGACGAATTCCAGCGGGTCAACGCCGGGGGCACCCTGACCGGCCTCATAGGCCGGGGTGCCGGCGATGGGCACCAGCATGTTGATCGGCACGCTGTCCGGGTGGGTCGGCAGGGTGGCCAGGGTGTGCAGCATCCCGGCGCGGTCTTCGCGGCTTTCACCCATGCCGACAATCCCGCCCGAACACACCTTGATCCCGGCATCGCGCACGGCGGCCAGAGTCTTCAGGCGGTCGTCGTAGGTGCGCGAGGTGATCACCTCGGGGTAATACTCGCGCGAGGTATCGACGTTGTGGTTATAGTAGTCAAGACCGGCCTCGCGCAGGGCGTCGGCCTGTTCGTGGGTGACCATGCCCAGCGTCATGCAGGTCTGCATGCCGACGCCGCGCACCGCTTTGATCATCGCCACCATTTTGGGCAGGTCCTGATCCTTCAGCGAACGCCATGCCGCGCCCATGCACAGGCGGGTGGCGCCGTTGGCCTTGGCCTTTTCGGCGCAGACCACCACGTCTTCGACCTCCATCAGCGGTTCGACGCGCAGCTTGGCCTTGTTGCGGGCCGACTGCGAGCAGTACTTGCAGTCTTCCGGGCACTTGCCGGACTTGATGTTGACCAGCGAAGAGCGCTGGATCACGTTCGGGTCGAAATGCTCGCGGTGGACGGCAGCGGCACGAAACACCAGCTCCATGAACGGCAGGTCGAACAGCGCCAGAATTTCGTCCTTGGTCCAGTCATGGCGCAGGTCGGCATCGCTGATGCGGTCAGCAGAGTGGGCGGCCGGAGCCGAAGGGCTGATCTGGGTCTGAAGGGTCATGGGTTTTCCTCGTGATCCTGCGACAGGCCGGGGCTGGTGGATCGCCGCCCGGCCTCTGGTTTTTCATGGCGCATTAAAGAACGCTTTCGCATGTCCGTAGCATGTCGCTTGTCAGCGGGCAATATCCTCGTGAAACAGTCGGACAGCTTCTGTTCGCAGGCTTATGGGCTTGCGGCGGTCAGGGCATCCACAACCGCTTGAGATGTCAACAATTCCGGCAGGGCAATCCCCTGCGGAGCCTTGGGGCCATAGACAACGTTGAACGGGATGCCATAGCGGCCAAAGGAGGCCAGATAAGCGGAAATGGCCGGATTGGGGCGGGTCCAGTCGGCCCGCATCGCCACCACCGACGGGGCGGCCAGCGCCGTCGCCACCGGATCGCGGTCCACCACCGCCGCCTTGTTGACCTTGCAAGTGATGCACCAGTCGGCGGTCACATCGACAAACACCACCTTGCCCGTCGCCACCTGTCGGGCGATGTCGGCAGTGTCGAACGGCTGCCAGACAAAGCGCGACGCGCCGCTGTCGCTGGCATCGGACGGGGTCAGGATGCTCCACAACACGCTGCCCAGCCAGACCGCCGTTCCCAGCAAGGCAAAGGCCAGCACTTTCTTGACCGTCAGCATCCAGCGACCGGGGCGGGGCAGGCACGCGGCCAGACGGGGGACGGCAGCAATCAGCAGGTACGGGGCGGCCATTCCCAGCCCCAGAGCGACAAAAATCGCCAGAATGTCCAGCGGACCTCGGGCAAGGGCAAAGCCGACCGCCGTCCCGAGGAACGGAGCCGAACAGGGCGTTGCCAGCAGGGTGGCAAACAGGCCGGTCATGAAATGGCCGGACAGGCGGGTGCTGTGCGCTGATCCGGCCAGATCGCTGATCCTGCCGGGCAGGCGGATTTCAAACAGGCCGGACAGGTTGGCGGCAAACAGCAGCACCAGCACCACCATGCCAGCCAGAAACCACGGATTCTGGAACTGAATGCCCCAGCCAACGGCCGCTCCGGCGCTTTTCAGGGCCATCAGGCTGACTGCCAGCACCAGAAAGGCGCTGATGATCCCGGCTGCCGAGGCCAGAAAGGCTGTGCGGGGTGTTGGCTGGCCCGCCTGCTGGTGGTGGCCGACAAAGGCCAGCACTTTCAGCGACAGCACCGGCAGGACGCAGGGCATCAGGTTCAGCACCAGCCCCCCCAGCAGGGCGATGGTGATCATGCTCAGCCACAGGCCGGTTTCAGCGGTGGGGATGGGGTCAGGCAAGGCCCCGGTGGGGGGGACGGCCCGTGTCCATTCGAGGCCGCGGGCACCGTCGCCGACCGTGATGGTCAGGCTGGCGGGGAGCGGCGCAGTCAGGGGGGCGCGGATGATGGCGCGCTGGCCGTCCTCCAGCCGGGTGAGGGATGGAACGCCGGAAATCAGGGTGGCGGTCGGGTCTCCGGCGGGTTGACCTTCGACATACAGGTCGGCATCCGGTCCCAGCGGCGGCGAGGCGGTCAGCGCCAGCGCCAGTCGGGGGGTACCATCGGCACCGGTTTCCAGCACGCTGTCGGTGATGGTCAGGCCGTTGCCGCTCAGCGGAGCGCCAGCGGCCACCGCTGGCGGCACATGGGCGCGGAAGGTTTCGATGGCATGGGCGGCGTCGGTCAGGGTGACAGAACCTTGATGGGCGGGGACGTCCAGCGTGACTTCAGCACGACCGGGGACGCAGATGGTCGAACAGATCAGGTAGTCGGCGGCAAGACGCAGGGTCAGCGGGTGGCTGGGGTCTTGCACCCGGACTGCCAGCGGGAAAATCACCTGCTGCTTGTAGCCAAGGGTCTGGATGCCGAGAATTTCAAAGCGGTGGGGATAGGGCCAACTGATGTCCGGCGAGGCGGCCAGATTGTCCGATGCCTGCCAGTCGAGGGCGGGCGGATACCCGGCATCCCCCGGCGAGCGCCAGTAAATCTTCCAGCCGTCCTGTAACCGGAATTCCAGCCCGGCACTCAGGTGGCCATCGGCAGACGGCGTTTCCTGACCGGCCAGCAGGCGCACATCGGCTTGCGGTGTCCGGGTCCACGGGCCTTCGCCCGATGCTGCCCACGCCGACGGCAGCGACAGGGCAAGGATCAGCAGGCAGGCGCTGAACAGGCTCGGCAGGCAGAAACGCAGGTGCATTACGAAAAGACCCGACAGGACGATGGATATCGTCCCCACCGAAGCAGGTCCGCCCGGTGGCGTCAATCCATCACGGAAACTATCGGGGTCACAGCTCCGTGATGCCCGCGGTGAACAGGCCGAACAGGTCCCTGATCAGAAAACAGGATGCGCAGGATGCTTGCAGCAATTGACGGGAAAGAATACATCATGACTATGGTTAAGATGATCGACATAACCGACGCTTTGGCCGGAAAGTGCCTGATTGCCATGCCGCGCATGGCGGATCAGAATTTTTCCCGTACTGTCGTCTATATCTGTGCCCATTCGTCGGAAGGCGCGATGGGGCTGGTGGTCAACCGCGCCCTGCATCAGTTGACCTTTCCCGACATTCTGGAGCAACTGGCGATCGAGCCGCTGGCCGACTGCGACCACATTCGCGTCCACGCCGGTGGGCCGGTCGAGGCTGCCCGTGGTTTTGTCCTGCATTCCAGCGACTATAGCCAGTCGTCCACCATGCGGGTCAATGGCCGGATTGCCCTGACCGCCACCACCGATGTTCTGCGGGCGATTGCTCGTGGTGACGGGCCGCAGAAGTCGCTGATGGCACTGGGCTATGCCGGGTGGGGGGCCGGGCAACTGGATCGCGAGATTCTGGAAAATGCCTGGCTGACCGTGGACGCGGACGACGAGCTGTTGTTCAGCCCGGCGCTGGAACGCAAATGGGACATGGCCATCCGTCGTCTGGGCATTGACCCGGCGATGCTGCTGGATACGCCGGGCCACGCCTGAGGCCGTCTGCGGGGGGAGTGTGTCCCCCCGCAGCATCAGCCTTGATCAGCCCGCGTCTTGCAGGCGGGCGAGGGCCTGCGCATGACAGCGGGCATCGCCAGCGGCCAGAATGCGCCCGTCCGAGCCAATCCCCGGTGCCTGTCCCTGCCAGTCGGTGACCAGACCCCCGGCTTCGCGGATGATCGGGATCAGGGCGGCAAAGTCGTACAGCTTGAGGTCGGCTTCGCACACCAGATCGACGAAGCCCGCCGCCAGCAGGCCATAGGCATAGCAATCCGAGCCAAAGCGCCGCAGCTTGACCGTCTCGGCCAGTCGTTGATAGGCGGGCCAGGCGTCGCCCTTGAACATCGACGGGTCGGTGCTGTAGAGGGCGGCTTTTTCCACCGCATCGCAGGCGCGCACCCGCAGCGGCGCTCCGTTGAGGGTGGTGCCCTGTCCGTCAACACCAATCCAGCGTTCGCGGGTGATCGGCTGGTCCAGTACGCCCAGAACCGGAGTCCCCCGGTGCAGCAGGCAAATCAGGGTGCCAAAGCTCGGCTTGCCGGTGATGAAGGCCTTGGTGCCGTCAATCGGATCAAAGACCCACACCCATTCGGCCTCGCCGTTCAGGCTGCCGTGTTCTTCCCCGATGATGCCGTGGTCGGGAAAGTTCGCCTGCACCAGATCGCGCATCACCTGCTCGGCCTGTCGGTCGGCGATGGTGACCGGGCTTTCGTCGGCCTTGTCATCAATGGCCACCGGCGTGCGGAAATACTGCCGGATCACCGCTCCGGCAGCATCAGCCAGTTGGTGGGCGAGGGAAACGAAGGCGGCTGGAACGGTCGGGGAGGGAACAGTCTGGGTCATGGGTGCCTGCGTGCCGTGACATAAAGGGAATGCCGCCAGCCCGTGCCAGTGGTTACAGATCGTTCTCTGTCCCCAGGCGAAAACTGATGGCCCCCAACAGTAAGCGACATCCATTGTGCGATGCCAGCGGCATGATGGCATCGCGGAACAGGATCACCTGCCCGTCATCGCGTTGAAAGGCGGTACTTTCGGCCATCGGTTTGCCAAGACGGGCAGCGGCATCAAGGTAATCGAGACGATCAGCGGCAATGCCACGCGGCAGACTGGTTGACAGCCGCTGGCCGACCACCGTGCGACCACAGATGGCGGTCAGGGCGCCACCGCAATGCTCGACCAGCGAGTCGCCAATGACGTCATGGATGCGGACGATGTAAAAATGCGGTTTGAGCAGGGGATGGTAGAGGTCGATCGTCTCGGCGTCGGGGAGGTCATCCCGTGTCGGGCGGCAGCTTTCCCAATGGGCGAGCGCGGCGCAGATGATACGACGCTCTTCTTCCTTGGTCCGGCAGGCCAGAGTGTTGCTGGCACGCAGGAGAGTCTCCGGCTGCCCGGCAGCCATATCTGCTGGCACCTGCTGTCCGACCGGCATTGCCGTTCCTCTGGTTTTGTTGGTGGATGACGTGACGTCCCTGCTTCGTCGTATACCATTGGCTATACGCCTTTGATAGCGGAAACCGCAGAAGAACAGGGATGCGATCCGTTATTTTGATTGAATTTTATGCCATCATATTACCTCAGGGCGTAAGACTCTGCTTGCCGCTGTTGCCCGCGCTGAATTCTTGCTAGAGTTCGCCCCCTTCTGTACGGCCCCTGTTGCAAGGAAAGCCCATCGTGAGCCTGTCTCCTGCTGCCCGTTCTCTGGTTGTCATTCCGGCCCGCATGGCCTCTACCCGTCTGCCCGGCAAGCCGCTGGCCGATATTGCCGGGGCTCCGATGATCGTACAGGTGTGGCGGCGGGCCACCGAAGCCGCCGTTGGCCCGGTGCTGGTTGCCTGCTGCGAGCAAGAGGTGTTCGATGCGGTGGTTGCGGCTGGCGGACAGGCGGTGATGACCGATGTCGATTTGCCATCCGGTTCGGATCGGGTGTGGCAGGCCATCCAGCGCTTTGACCCGCAGGGTGACTATCAGGTAATCATTAACGTGCAGGGCGACCTGCCGACGTTGGAACCGCACCTGATCACCGCCGCGCTGGCCCCGCTGGCCGAGCCGTCGGTGGACATTGCCACCCTGGTGGCCGAGATCACCGACCCGGAAGAGCGTACCAATCCCAACGTAGTAAAGGCGGTGACCGGCCTCAGCGCCCAGGGCGGGGCTGATCATGGACGCGCCCTGTACTTTACCCGCGCCACCGCCCCCACCGGCGACGGCCCGTTGTGGCATCACATCGGGCTGTATGCCTATCGCCGCTCGGCTCTCGAGCGGTTCGTCAGTCTGCCGCCGTCGCCGCTGGAGCAGCGTGAAAAGCTGGAACAGTTGCGCGCGCTGGAAAACGGCATGCGGATTGACTGTGCCCGCGTTGACACCGTTCCACTGGGTGTCGATACTCCTGCCGATCTTGAAAAGGCCCGCCGTTTGCTGTCTCGGACCTGAGACAGCACGGCCCAAGCAAGAAAGTTCGTCTTCCCATGACCCAAGCCTCTTCTCCGTTGCGTGTTGCCGATGCTTCCACCCCGGTGGACGACGTGATCTCGTTCCAGGGCGTGCCCGGAGCCTATTCGCATCTGGCCTGCCGCGCCGTGTTTCCCGACATGGCCGCTCTGCCCTGCGCATCGTTTGACGAGGCTTTTGCCGCCGTGCGTGACGGTCAGGCCCGCTATGGCATGATTCCGATCGACAATTCGGTCGCCGGACGGGTGGCGGACATTCACCACCTGCTGCCGAATTCCGGCCTGCACATCATCGGCGAGCACTTCCAGCCGATTCATCATCACCTGCTGGCGGTGCCGGGGGCATCGATCGACGATATCCGCGAAGTGCGCAGTCATGTCCATGCGCTGGGCCAGTGCCGCAAGCTGATCCGCGAGCTGGGCATCAAGGCCGTGGTGGCCGCCGATACTGCCGGGTCGGCGCAGGAAATCGCCGCCCGTGGCGACAAGAGCATTGCCGCCATTGCCTCGGGGCTGGCGGCGGAAACCTATGGGCTGGTGTCGTTGCGCGCCAACGTCGAGGACGCCGCTCACAACACCACCCGCTTTGTGATCATGGCTCGGCAGGCGGTGGTGCCGACGGTTGATGAAGCGGTGGTGACCAGCTTTGTGTTCAAGGTGCGCAACGTGCCCGCCGCCTTGTACAAGGCGCTGGGCGGCTTTGCCACCAATGGCGTCAACATGACCAAGCTGGAAAGCTACATGGTCGATGGCCTGTTCGTTGCCACCCAGTTCTACGCCGAAGTCGAAGGCCACCCGGAAGAACGGGCGGTGCGGCTGGCGCTGGAAGAACTGCAATTCTTCTCGCACGAAGTCCATGTGCTGGGGGTCTATCCCCAGCATCCGATCCGCCAGCAGCACCGCGCCCGCATGGTGGCGGAATAGGAGCCGTAAGCCTCACAGGACACGGTAAAAAGCAACAGGATCATGGAGCGCTGCTCCACACCTCGTCGGGGTCTTGAGGCCCCGACGAGGTGTGGGCGATAGCCCATTCTTTTCCACCAACTGTCGTGTCCTGTGCAATCTGACGCCACAGTGAGCACACAATGCTCCAGGCCGACTCTCCCAATGAAAAAACGCGCCCCCCGATAGCGGACGGCGCGTTTTTTCATGTGCAGACGTTTCAGGGCTTACAGCAGGCCGGCACTTTGCAGCATCTCGGCCAGCCCGCTGGCGTCGAGGACATCCGGGTTGTTGTTGCTGGCATAATAGAAATCATCGCCCACCGGGGTGGCATTGGCCGCCACGCCGCCACGCTTCCAGAACGCCAGCGACGGCTCGATGATATAGCGGTCGGCCAGTTCCAGCGTGTTGCGGGCGTCGTCTTCGGTGATCATCACTTCGTGCAGCTTTTCGCCCGGACGGATGCCGACGATACGGCGCGGCAGGTCGGGGGCCAGCGCCGCCGCCAGATCGACCATGTGCATGCTGGGGATCTTGGGGATGAAAATCTCGCCGCCGTCCATCTGCTGCAGGCTGGACACCACAAAGGCCACCCCCTGTTGCAGGGTGATCCAGAACCGGGTCATCCGCTCGTCGGTGATCGGCAGGTCTTTGGCGCCATCGCGGATCATCTGCTGGAACAGCGGTACCACGCTGCCGCGCGAACCGATCACGTTGCCATAGCGCACCACGCAAAAGCGCGGGCCGTCGCCACCGGCCATGTTGTTGCCAGCAACGAAAATCTTGTCCGAGGCCAGCTTGCTGGCGCCATACAGGTTCAGCGGGCTGGCGGCCTTGTCGGTGGACAGCGCCACCACCTTTTGCACATTGGTGCGCAGGCAGGCGGTGACCACGTTTTCCGCCCCGATGACGTTGGTGCGGATGCATTCAAACGGGTTGTATTCGGCAATCGGCACATGCTTCAGCGCGGCGGCATGAACCACGATGTCAATGTCGCGGAAGGCCATCACCAGACGGTCAAGGTCGCGCACATCACCGATGAAAAAGCGCAGGCGGCCATAGCCGGGATGGGTCTGGAACTCGCGGTCCATCTCGTACTGCTTCAGTTCATCGCGCGAGAACACCACCACCCGGCGCGGCGTGCAGTTGTCCAGCAGGGCACGAATGAATTTCCGCCCGAACGAGCCGGTGCCGCCAGTAACCAGAACCGACTTGCCTTCAAGGACACTCCAGTCGGTGCCTGCCCCGGTAAACCTGCCTGTGCTCATGGTACCCCATTCTCATGTGCTGTGACCGTGATCAGACCACGGTCTGGAAGTGTTGCAGATACATAGCCTGTCGAGGGCGTTTCGTCCATCGTTTGCCGTCAAAGCGGCTTATTTCCACTCGACCGAGCCACGCTGAACCGAGCTGTCGAACAGGGTCTTGACCCACAGGGCGCACAGGATCGCCAGCGTGCTGCCCATCACCACGTCAGACAGGAAATGAACGGTGGTGAACACGCGGGACAGCGAGATCAGCAGCGCAATGGCGACCCACACGACGCGATAGCGGGGAAAAATGAACCACAGGGCCATCATTGCCGCCCAGATGCCCTGACTGTGACCGGATGGAAAGCTGTTGTTGCCGGAAAACAGCGCAAAGCCATAAATCTGGTCAGAGAACAGAAACTTGGGACGATAGCGGCCAAAAGTGAATTTCAGCAACTGGACCAGAATGCCCGACACGATCATCACCGTCAGGGCATAGAACCACGGTTCCAGCCGGGCGCGCCATTTGGCATGGCCTTCGACGGTGTGGGACAGGTGCATCATTGCCGCACAGAACGCCAGCAGGGCCAGGAACAGGACGAACCACGGCCCGCCCAATCCGATGTCGGTAATGGTTTTGAAAAACCCGAAGACGTGCGGATCAAGGTCATTTTTCAGGGCCAGAGCCAGCGGGCGGTCAATGAACAGGACCGACAGCAGGCAGAACAGGCTGACATAGGCCAGCGTCGCCAGTCGTGGAGAGCTTCGGGTGAAGCGAACAAGGCCACAGCCTGCGCGCAAAGTCCCGGCGCGGACAGTATCGCAGACAGTTGCCAGCGGACCGCGTGAGGGAGTGTCACTCATGGCTCGATATCCTTCCTGCTCTTTAATTTGTCGCAGTGACTGTGCGCAAAACCGGCTCCCACTTTTCGCACACTGCTTCAGGGCTGCGACGTCAGGGTGAACAGGTGCATCTCGACCGGCTTGCCACGGGAATAGTTAAAGCCGCGAACCACCTCGCCTTCGATCAGGCGCGGGGCAAGCCCTGCCGTGGTGATGCCAGCACGGAAACCGTCAAGCTGGTGGGCTTCGACCACTGCCGCGCTGCCCGGCTTTTCGGCCAGCAGGTGGGCGGCCCCTTCGCCATCGGTCAGCAGGGTGTGCGTCCCCAGCAGGAACACCAGACTCGGTTCATGGTAGCCAGCCGAGGCAACAGCAGCACCCGGTGCCATCGCCTCGATGCGAGCGGCAACCCGTTCGCTGACCCACAGGTCTTGCAGGGTGTTGATCAGGCCACCAAAGGTGCTGGCATAGGTCAGCACCGCCCCGGCCATCACCGCCGCTGCCGCATTCAGGAAGCGGTGGCGCAGCAGGTTCAGCCAGCCCCAGCCCAGCGCCAGCAGAACGCCCGCCGCGGCAGGGATGGACCACAGTGACCAGCCATCACCATAAAGGATTGGCAGGGCGATAAAGCCACCGGCCAGCGCCAGTGCGACCAGACTCCACAAGCCATACCACAGCATGGCAGGCAGGGCGGCCAGTCGCTGATAGGTGCCATCACGGACGGCGAACAGGCAGGTGGCAATGATCAGCGCCAGCGCCGGATACAGCGGCAGGGTGTAATGCGGCAGCTTGGTCGGCAGCAGCTCGAAAACAATCCAGCTCGGCACCAGCCACGCCAGCGCATAGCGGATGCCGGGCAACGAGCGTTCCCGCCAGGCCCGCACCAGCGCCGGAAACAGGAACAGGCTGGCGGGAAACAGGGTCACCAGAACGATGGCGACATAAAAACCGGGAGCCGCGCCGTGGCTTTCCTGCGCCCCCAGAAGCTTGGGCAACAGGTCTTCGGCAACCGCCTTCTGAACAAAGGCCCCTTTGGTGGCGCTGGTGACGGCGGCCAGCCACGGGCCGACAATCGCCCCGCACAGCAACAGGCCCATCACCGGGCGCAGGCCGTGCAGGAACACCACCGTCCGGTCGGCGATGCCCAGCGTGATCATGGTCAGCAGCAGGATCATCAGCGTGACCGGCCCCTTGACCAGCAAGGCACAGCCCAGCGCCAGCCACAGGGCCAGCGCTGCCCATGACGGAGCCTTTGGCCCCCCCTTGCCCGCCAGATAGATCAGGCCAAAGCAGCCCATCACCACCGAAGTCAGCCCCAGCAAAACGCCATCAGTCTTGGCCAGATGGGCCTCGACGGCGGCCATCAGCGAGGTGGCCAGCAGCCCCCCGGCCAGCAGGGCAATCCGGCGGTCAAACAGCACCAAGCCAAGGCGGAAGGTCATCAGTACCGCCATCAGCATCCCCAGCGCCGACGGCAGGCGATAGGGCCAGGCGTCGGTTTTGGCCGGATGCGAGAACGCATCGACCATCGCCGATTGCAACCAATAAATCCCGACCGGCTTTTTCGCCCGCAGTTCGTCCTGAAAGCGCACGACCACATAGTCGTTGCTTTCGGCCATCTGGCGGGTGGCCTGCACGAAACGCGCTTCGTCGCGGTCCATGACGGGCATTGAGGTCAGGCCCGGCAGGGCGACAAACGCCCACAGCAGGGTCAGCAGCAGATACGGGCGATAGCCTTGAAGAAGTGACTGCACAGCGAGCGGGCCTCTGGCGGACAAGGGGGAGAGTGCCGAACGTCATCCACCCGGGCAGCGGCCCCGGTGCGGCTGGGTGCTTGTACACCGAACCGCGCCGGGCTCCAAGATTGGAGCTGGTTTAAATCAAACCGGCTGCCCGGGCCTTGCGGGTGATCAGCAGCGAGTAGAGGGAGAAAACGACACACAAAATGGCAATGGAAATCAGGGACATCAACCCCTTCAGTTCCATGGTCAGCAGGGCAAGCCCCCCCTGCAGGATGGCAAAAGCGTAATACAGCCCGGCAACACCGCGATGCCCGACCCCCAGCCGGTTCAGCAACTGGTACAGGTGGGTGCGGTGGGCGGTGATCGGATCACCAGCCAGTTTGCGGCGGATCAGGGTAAAGGCGGTATCCCACAGGAACGAGAACAGCAGGATCGGCATCACCATAATGGTGGTCTCGGCCTGATCGAACTGGCTGGCAATCACCCCCAGCAGGGCAAAGGTAAAGCCCAGAAACTGGCTGCCGGTATCGCCCATGAAGATTTTGGCCGGGTGCAGGTTGTGCAGCAGAAAGCCAAGGCAGGCAGCCATCAGGCAATACGAGATGACAAACACAAAGTGCGAGCCGTTGAAAAAGGTGATGATGCCAAACACCAGCAGGGTCAGCACCGCCTGCCCGCCCGCGAGTCCGTCGAGTCCGTCCATGAAGTTGAAGGCGTTGGTCACCGCCACCACCCAGAATACGGTCAGGACAATGCCGAACCAGCCAAGAGTCACCGTCCCCATGAACGGAATGTCGAGGGTTTTGACCCAGAACCCGGCGCTGACCACCAGCGCGGCGGCCATGATCTGGGCGATCAGCTTGCCGAGCACACCAATCTGTTTGATGTCATCGACCAGCGACATCACCACCACGATGCCATAGGCAAAGGCGAAGTGAATCAGGTTTTCCTGCGGCAACAACGAGGATGTCCCCAGCAGCAGGTACATAATCACCGCCAGCGTCGAGGCCAGAACGATTGCCACCCCGCCCGAGCGGGGGACCGCAACTTTATGCGAAGACCGCTGGTTGGGCACATCCATGATCTTGAACCGTTGCCGCATGACAAAGGTCAGCAGGTACGAACAGACAAAAACAAAGACAGCAAAGCCGATGTGAACAAGCAGGCGATCGTAAGACATACTGAGGCAATCTCTTGGTTTGACGGGACGATCACCCGCAGGTGTGCCCCCCCGTGTCCGGCTGGTATTCGGGAACCGCCGTTTGCAGCAAGGTGAGGGCGCCTTGAGTGTCGCGGCGCTCGATAAGGGCGCGCAGGTGCTGAATATGCCCTGAAAGTTGATCCCAGGTTAGAAATTTCTCACGCGCGCGCATGATCAGCGGATGTTCCGAGCCGGTGACATCGGCGCCGATCAACAGCTCTTCATACAACTTTTCACCGGGACGCAGGCCGATAATTTCAATGGCAATATCACCGTTGGGGTTTTCGCTGCTGCGCACGCTGTAACCGCTGAGGCGGATCATTCGTTCGGCAAGGTCGTAAATGCGGATTGGCTCGCCCATATCCAGCACGAACAGGTCGCCGGGATCGGCCATCGCGCCCGCCTGCAACACCAGTTGCACCGCTTCGGGGATGGTCATGAAATAGCGGGTGATGTCGCGATGGGTCAGGGTGATCGGCCCGCCCGAGGAAATTTGCTGGCGGAACAGCGGCACCACCGAGCCCTTGGACCCGAGAACGTTGCCAAAGCGGACCATGGTAAAGCAGGTCGGGCTGCCGTTGGCGGCCATCGCCTGCAACACCTGCTCGGCCATCCGTTTGGTGGCCCCCATCACGTTGGTCGGGCGCACCGCCTTGTCGGTGGAAATCAGCACCATCTTGCCGACCGCATGGTCGTGGGCGGCCCGGGCAACGGTCCATGTCCCCAGCACGTTGGTTGACAGGCCGGACAGCGGATTGTGCTCGACCATTGGAACGTGCTTGTAGGCGGCGGCGTGGAAAATGATCTCGATGCCGTTGTTGCGGATTACCTCGTCCAGCAGGGCACGGTCACGCACATCGCCCAGCACGCTGACCACCTCGACCGCCAGCTTGTGACGGGCCAGTTTCTCGTGAATTTCGTGGTCAATGGTATAGATATCGAATTCGGAATGATCGAGAATCACCAGCCGCCGGGCGTGCAGAGTCAGCACCAGACGACAGATTTCGCTGCCAATCGACCCGCCGCCGCCCGTCACCAGCACCGACCGGCCCCGAATGTCGCGCCCCAGCAGATCAGCACCCGGGGGCACCACGTCGCGCCACAACAGCTCTTCCGGTTCGACGTCGCGCACCTGATTGAGGGTGATGTGGTCGCGGTCCAGCAATTCATCGAGGGCAGGCAGGGTGCGCAGCTGCACCGGATAGTGCGAAAACTGCGACAGAATCTGGCGGCGACGCTGCTGGCCAACGCTGGGCAGGGCCACCACCACCGTCTGGGCATTCAGCTCCCGTATGCTGCTGGCGGCATCGCGCGGTGACAGGACCGGCAGCCCGAGCAGCTCGCGGCCCTGCAGGGCGGCGTCATCGTCAAGGAACCCAACCACCTGATGGCTCAGCGACGCCCGCACCGACATAGCCAGCGACAGCCCGGCCTGCCCGGCGCCATAGATCAACAGCCGCCGACAGGCTGCCGACATCGGCCGCGACCGCTGATAGAGGGCCACAATCCCCAGCCGGGGCCCGCACAGGGCGCAGATCATCAGCAGGGCAAAGACGGCATATATTCGTGCCGGGATGATCAGCGACGGTAACAGCGAATCGACCACCACCACCGCAGCGGTCAGAATCATCACCACCAGCGCGGCAACAATGAACATGAACAGGCTGACGTGGCGCAGGATGATCTTGTACAGGCCAAAGGCCAGCCCGGACAACGGCATCAGGGCGGTGATGGCCAGCGTCGCCCCGATGATCATCGCGCCACTGCCGGACCCGATGGCATTGATATCCAGAAAGGAGCCAAAACACAGCAGTTGCGCCAGCAAGGTCAGACCGGCATCGGTCAGCATCAGCCGCAGGGTATGTTCCGAGGAGCGGGGAGAAGACACAACACCATCGCCTGTACAGGAAACCGGGGCGGGAGGTTACTCCATATCCCCGGCAGAAAGAAAGCCATGCTCCGGGTCAAACAGCGCCATGCAGTCGAGCAGGGAGTCAGCGGCAAGTACGGTAAAGCGGTCATCGGCCAGCGCCAGCGCCGCCTCGCGCTCGCCGGCATCCCGTCCGTGGCCGGTCAACAGGTGGATGCCACCGCGCATTCCGGCTGCCTTGGCGCTGCCCAGATCGGATGCCTTGTCGCCGATCAGCCAGCTGTGCGCCGGGTCCAGTGCCAGATGATGCAGCAGGTACAGGGCCATGCCGGGGCCGGGCTTGCGCCAGAAATCGCCGTCGGGGTGCTGTTCGCCATATTTGGCGTGGTAACCACAGGCAATGGTCGCCTCGACCGGGCAGCCTTCGGTGGTCAGAATCTCGTTCAGCCGGGCCGCCACCGCCCGATAGGCGGCCCAGTCAAAATAGCCACGGGCAATCCCGGCCTGATTGGTTGCCACCCCACAGCCCCAGCCTGCCTGCTGCACCCGGCGCAGAAACGCCGCGCTGCCCTGCTCCAGACAGACATCATCGGGGTTGCTGAGGTAATGGGCTTCGACGATCAGCACGCCATCGCGGTCAAACACGATGCCGGGACGCACGGGGGTACCGGCACGGGACGCGGAAAGGTCGCTGTAAACGCCCGCAGGCAGCGCATCAAGAGAGATCATGGAGCCAGAAGCCAGAAAGAAAGATGGTGGGGGCGACGGGACTCGAACCCGTACGACCGAAGTCGAGCGATTTTAAGTCGCTTGCGTATACCAGTTTCGCCACGCCCCCACAGGCCGAGGCCGTTCCGCATAGACTCATGCCGGCTCGGTACACAGGCGGTTGTGCCGTGCCACTGGAGCCGGGTCAAGGGTTTTTCTCAGTGCTGGGCGGCGGCGCTGATGGAATAGAGGTCCGCCGGGGTCAGGGTAATGTCAAAGACGATCTTCACCCCCATCCCCAGCACCAGCAACGCCAACAAAAACCGCATCTGGTCCCCGCGCAGACGGCGGCCAAGGGTGGCCCCCCACTGGGCCCCGACCACCCCGCCAATCAGCAGCAACACCGACAGGATCACATCCACCGCCTGATTGGTGTTGGCCTGCATGAAGGTGACGTTGGCGGTGACGAACACGATCTGGAACAGGCTGGTTCCCACCACCACTTCGGCAGGCATTTTCAACAGATAGATCATCGCCGGAACCATGATGAAGCCACCGCCAACGCCCATGATCGCCGACAGCGCCCCGACGGCAAAGCCGACCAGCGCCGGAGGAATGATCGAAATGTACAGGCGCGAGCGGGGAAAGCGCATCTTGAACGGCAAACGGTGCAACAGGCTGTGGCTGTGCAGTTTGTGGCGGGAAACCACCGGTGCCCGCCGTTTCAGCAGGGCACGCGAGCTTTCGATCAGCATCAGACCCCCGATCACCCCCAGCAGCAGGACATAACTGAGATTGATCACCAGCTCGACCTGCCCCTGGGCCTTCAGCCAGGCGAACAGGTGAACCCCGGCGGTCGAGCCGACCAGACCACCAACCAGCAGGATCACCCCCATCCGCACATCGACCGTTCCGCGCCGCCAGTGGGCGAGCATGCCCGAAACGCTGGCTCCAAGCACCTGATTGGCCCCCGAGCCAACCGCCACCGGCGCCGGAACACCCATCATGATCAGCAGCGGGGTCAGCAAAAACCCGCCACCGACCCCGAACAGGCCGGACAGGAAACCGATACTCCCCCCCAGCATCAGCAGGACGAGGATATTTTCCGTAACGCCAGCGATCGGAAGGTAGATGGACATCGGCGGGGCCTTTCGGCGGCAGGGAAGGTGATGTTGCCCCAGACTAACCCGTTCAGTCACAAAAGAGAACGGCAAGCGCACAGGCAGGGCCATCCCGCAGGAAAACGACCGGATGGGGCTGATTTGATGAACAACCTGTCATAAAGGCGCATTTTTGCCGCAATTGGACCGTCAAACCGGATATTCCGCCCCCAAATGACCTAGGTTTGATCAAAGTCTCGCCACATTCGGACGGCTAAATACATCTCATGGACGGCGACGGAAACGCAGTTCCCCCTGCACTCCCCATGACCGTCGTCCGCGCCCGAACCGCCCCCATCCCCGTTCCCCAAGGCGGTTTGGGACGACCGCAGCCGAGGCGACCAACGCCCAACCTCCCCGCCCCCCTCAGGGTGTTGGTCGCCGACCTCTCTGAACGATTTCGGGTTTGATGCTCCCTCCCTCCCGCATCAGGCCCATCCTGGTTGCAGACCCTGTTGATCCAGAGTCTCTCTTCCCCCCGCCCTCAGGGGTTACCTTCTGCCCTGTCAGACCGTCCCGCGCGGTGGCAGGGCAGTTTTTTATCTGCTATACCTCTGCGCCATGAGCACTCAGCCGATAGAACCGCCTGTCGAGGCGGCAGCCCCCCCCTCTGCCCCGTCGCCCTCTGCCCCGTTGTTTGCCGGGCAGGGACTGGGGTGCATCCGTGGTGATCGTGTGGTGTTTCGTGGGCTGAATTTTGCCTGCCAACCGGGCGATGCCCTGTTGTTGCTGGGGCGGAACGGTTCCGGAAAGTCCAGCTTTTTGCGGGTGATGGCCGCTTTGGTGGCTCCGGCCGCCGGGCACCTGCTGTGGCAGGGCCAGCCGGTGCAGGATGACCGCGAAGCCCACGGCCTGCGCACGCGCTATCTTGGTCACGCCGACGCCATCAAGCCAGTGCTGACGGTGGCGGAAAATGTCTCGTTCTGGGTCCGCCTGTGGGCTCCCGAGGTGGCGGACGTCGAGGCGGCAGTCCATCAGGCTCTGGAATTGTTTGACATGGGACGGCTGGCCGACGTGCCGGGCCGGTTCCTCTCTGCCGGTCAGAAACGGCGGGTCAATCTGGCCCGCCTGTTCGCTGCCCCGGGGCAGGTGTGGCTGCTGGACGAGCCGACCACCGCGCTGGACAAGGCCTCGATTGCGGTGCTCGAAGATCAGATTGCTGCCCACCGGGCGCGCGGGGGCATCGTTGCGCTGTCAACCCACACCGATGTGGTGCTCCCCGGAGCACGAGCCTTCCACATGGAAGACTTTTCGCCCCACCGCGAGGGGCTGGCCGAAAACGATGATGACGACAGCGCCTTTGGCTGGACGGAGGGGTAAGCCATGGGGCGGTCGTTGTGGACAGTGATTCGGCGTGACCTGCGTCTGGCCCTGCGTCAGGGATCGGACAGCCTGATGGTGGTCACCTTTTTCGTGCTGTGCGTGGTGCTGTTTCCGTTCGGAGTTGGCCCGGAATCTGGTGTGCTGGAACGCATCTCCGCCGGGATTTTGTGGGTCACCGCCCTGCTGGCCTGCATGCTGTCGCTCGACCGGTTGTTTCAGCAGGAATACGAAGATGGCTCGCTCGATCTGCTCACCCTGTCGCCCGTCCCGCTGCCGGTGCTGGTGCTGGGGAAAGTGGTCGCCCACTGGCTGACCACCGGCTTGCCGATCCTGCTGGCCGCCCCGGTTCTGGCCGTGCTGCTGCACATGAACGGCGATGGTTTTGCCGTGCTGGTTGCCGCCATGGCGCTGGGGACTCCGACTCTCAGCCTGATCGGAGCGGTGGGCGCGGCGCTGGTGCTGGGGGCACGGCGGGGCGGTGTGCTGCTGTCGCTGCTGGTCCTGCCGCTGTACATCCCGGTGCTGGTGTTCGGGGTTTCTGCCGTGGACGCGGCGGTGATGGACTTCGGCTTCCGCGCCCAGTTGCTGATTCTGGGGGCAATGTTGCTGGGGGCGCTGGCCCTGTGCCCGTGGGCGGCGGCGGCGGCATTGCGGCAGGCAGTGGATTAAAGTAGTGAGCCTGCGTCAGGTCACAGTACACGACAAACAGAAAACAGGATCATGGAGCACTGCTCCAAACCTCGCTGGGGCCTTAAGGCCCCAGACCCCATTCATTTGATATTGAAAGAAAAAATGGGAGTTTGGGGGCATCGCCACCAAACGGGTATGGGCGGTAGCCCATTCTCCTGCACGGACTGTCGTGTCCTGTGGCGTCACATTTGCTCTAACCTTCCCGCGACAACCGGTGCAGGGTTTCGGCGATCAGCAGGATATCGGCCTCGCTGGTCGCCCAGCTGGTGACAAAGCGCGCCATGTCTCCGTCCCCGCTTTCATTGCTCCACGGGGCCCACTCCACGCCAATCCGGCGCAGGCAGGCTTCGACCACCGGGGTCAGGATGACGAACACCTCATTCGCCTGCACCGGCCAGACCGGTGGCATTCCGGCGTCGGCAAAGGCCTGCCCCAGCAACTGCGCCAGCGCATTGGCATGGCGGGCGTTGGTCAGCCACAGATCATCCTGCAGATAGGCCTGTAGTTGTGCTCCGATAAAGCGCCCCTTGGCCACCAGATGACCGCTGCGTTTGCGGCGATAGGCAAAGCCCCCGGCCAGAGCCGGATCAAAGAACACCACCGCCTCGGCGGCCCAGGCTCCGTTCTTGCTCGCCCCAAAGCTCAGGACATCGACCCCGGCCTTCCAGGTCATTTCGGCAGCAGAACAGCCCAGTGTCACCAGCGCATTGGCAAACCGCGCCCCATCCATGTGCAGCAACAGCCCGTGATCATGGCAGACCTCGGCCAGTGCGGCGATTTCCCCCACGCTGTACACTGTGCCCGATTCGGTGGCCTGGGTCAGTGATACGGCAGCCGCTGGCATCTGGTGCACGCTGCCCGCCGCTGCGGTGACCAGATGCATGTCCAGCACATCGGCGGTAATCTTGCCATTTGCCCCCGGCAAGGGATGTAGGCGCGCCCCACCGGACAACTGTTCAACGGCGCCGCATTCATCGACCAGCACATGGGCCGCCTGATGGCAATAGACCGTGCCCCACGGTGGCGTCATTGCCGACAGGGCCAGCGCATTGGCCGCCGTGCCGCTGACCAGCGGGAAAATCTCTGCCTGCGGGGCCTCCAGCACCTGCCGCAACGCCTGCTGTGCCGCCGTTGTTTCAGCGTCGGTACCATAGGATGGGGCGGTTAACAAAAAGGACTGCTGATACAACGCCTGCGCGATTTGCGGGCAGCAGGCGGCCATCGTGTCAGAGGCGAGATGAATCACGGCCGGGGCCTCCGGCAACACAACAGGGTTCATGGTGATTCCTTTTCACGCGGGATCGATGTTCTATCGCTTGACACTGCTTTGTAATGGCGCTGACATTATCCGTCTGTGATCACGCCACCAACCCCCTCTTTTCGGAGGTTGCACGGCAGATTGACAGGACAGTATTCGCCATTTTCGCCGCCACGCCAGATCAGGGATGTTTCAGTGACTGCCAGCACCCCCGCCACCCTCGACGTCGAAGACATTCACAAAAGCTTTGGCGGACTGGAGGTTCTGAAAGGAATCTCGCTGACAGCCCGCGACGGGGATGTGATCTCTCTGATCGGCTCGTCTGGCTCGGGCAAAAGCACCTTTCTGCGCTGCATCAACTTTCTGGAAACCCCCGACCGGGGCACGGTCCGCCTGAGCGGCGAGGCGGTGCAGGTCAAAAGCGGTCGCAAGGGGGCTGCCGTCACCGACGAACGGCAGCTTCAGCGCCTGCGGGCAAAGCTGGGATTCGTGTTCCAGAGCTTTAACCTGTGGCCGCACATGACCATCCTGCAAAACGTCATCGAAGCACCGATGCAGGTCAAGGGCCTGAGCCGGGCCGAAGCCACCGAGATGGCCGAAAGCCTGCTGGCCAAGGTCGGCATCGCCCACAAGCGCCACGAATACCCCTCGCACATGTCCGGTGGCCAGCAGCAGCGGGCGGCGATTGCCCGTGCGCTGGCGATGGAACCGCAAGTGATTCTGTTTGATGAGCCGACCTCGGCCCTGGACCCGGAACTGGTGGTCGAAGTGCTGGGCGTCATGCGCAGCCTGGCCGAAGAAGGTCGCACCATGCTGATCGTCACCCACGAAATGGGCTTTGCCCGCGACGTGTCCTCGCAGGTCGTGTTCCTGCATCAGGGACGGATCGAGGAGCAGGGGGCGCCCGAGCAGATTTTCAAGGACCCGACCTCGCCGCGCCTGCGCCAGTTTCTGGCCAGCCATCTGCATTGATCCTGCTTTTCAGCGTCGCCCCCGACCTCTGTCCGGGGCGATTTTCCTTTAACGCAACTCAGGAGCCGCTCCCGTGAAAGCTTTCAAACTCTCCGCCCTGACCCTCGCCGCCGCCGTTGCCGTTTCGGCGGCCGTTGCCGGGAGCACCGCCGCTCAGGCCGCTGAAAAGGTGCGTCTGGCCACCGAAGGCGCTTTCCCTCCGTTCAACACCATCGACAGCGCCGGCAAGCCGCAGGGCTTCGACGTGGATATCGGTCTGGCCCTGTGCGCCGAAATGAAGGTGGAATGCGAAGTCGTCACCCAGGATTGGGACGGCATCATTCCGGGCCTGCTGGCCAAGAAATACGATGCGATTATCGCCTCGATGTCGATCACCCCGGAACGCAAGGAAGCGGTGGCCTTCACCAACCCCTACTATTCCAACAAGCTGCAGTTCGTTGCCCCCAAGGGCAAGGACTTCACCCTGACCAAGGACGGCCTGAAGGGCAAGACCATCGGTGCCCAGCGCTCCACCATCTCGGCCTCGTGGATGGAAGAGCACATGCCCGGCGTCGAGGTGAAGCTGTACGGCACGCAGGAAGAAGCCTTCCTCGACCTCGCTTCGGGCCGTCTGGATCTGGTGATCAACGACGTCTATGTCACCTATGGCTGGCTGAACAGCGACGCGGGCAAGGGCTTTGAGTTCAAGGGCTCGCCGGTCTATGACGACGACAAGATCGGCATTGCCCTGCGCAAGGACGACACCGCCTTGCGCGACAAGATGAACGCTGCGCTGGAGGCCATTCGCAAGAACGGCACCTATGACAAGCTGAACGCCAAGTATTTCCCGTTCAGCATCTACTAAGCCCCGGATATATCATGCCAGAACAGGCAGGGCCCCACCGGATGGCGAGGCTCTGCCGGTTTGTTTTTTGCGGAGCCGATCATGGATTTGCACGGTTTTGGTCCCCTGTTGCTCGAAGGAGTCCTGGTAACGGTCGAGGTCGCCGTCACCGCCTGCGCTGTCGGGCTGATGCTGGGGCTGGCCGGGGCCGTCGCCAAGCTGTCCGAGGTCGCCGCCCTGCGCTGGCTGGCCGAGGTCTACACCACCCTGTTCCGGGGCCTGCCGGAATTTCTGGTGGTGCTGATCGTTTACTTTGCCGGGGCTGCGGTGCTGACCGCCACCATCGGCGGCGGAACCTATGTCGATGTGCCGCCGTTCATCGCGGGCAGTCTGGCTCTGGCGACCACTTTTGGCGCCTATGCCACCGAAGTCTTTCGCGGGGCCATTCAGGCCATCCCGCAGGGCCATGTCGAAGCCGGTCTGGCACTGGGCCTGTCCCGGCGGAAAATCTTCTGGCGGCTGGTGATGCCGCAGGTGATGCGCTATGCCCTGCCCGGCCTTGGCAACCTGTTTCTGGTGTTGCTGAAAGATACCGCGCTGGTGTCGATGATCGGGGTGTCCGACCTGATGCGTCAGGCCGATATCGCCCGTGGGGCCACCCGCGACACCTTTACCTTTTACGCCATCGCGGCGGTGATGTACCTGACCCTGACCGCTATCACCACCGCCGTTCTGGCCCGTCTGGAACAGCGCGCCAACCGTGGCGTGCGCCGCGCTTAGGGCAAATCCCGAGCAGATGGGCTCATCTGCGACGACACATTTGCTGAAAATACAATACATTAGAGCATTTTGAGCGATCGAGAGAGAACGCAAAACGCTCTAAACGACCGGAAATACAGGAGACGACCATGGACTTTTCGGTTGATCTGATTTGGCGCAGCCTGCCCAAACTGCTCAGCGGGGCCGGACTGACGGCGGAACTGATTGCCCTGTCGGGTGTCATCGGCTTTTGCATCGCCCTGCCGATGGCCGTTGCCCGCACCGCCCGCTCGCGGCTGCTGCGCTGGTTGTCGGGTGGCTATATCTTCTTTTTCCGTGGCACGCCGCTGCTGGTGCAGATTTTTCTGATCTATTACGGCCTCAGCGGTTTTGCGTGGGTGCGGGAGAATGAGCTGCTGTGGCCGATCCTGCGCGAGGCCTATTGGTGCGCCATCATCGCCTTCTCGCTCAACACCAGCGCCTACAGCGCCGAAATTTTCCGTGGCTCGATGCAGGCGGTGCCGGTGGGGGAAATCGAAGCCGGGCGCGCACTGGGCCTGAGCCGGTGGCAGATTTTCCGCCGCATCCTGTGGCCGCGTGCCTTCCGCATGGGCCTGCCTGCCTATGGCAACGAAATCATCTTCATGATCAAAAGCTCGGCGCTGGCCTCGACCATCACCCTGATGGACCTGACCGGTGTCGCCCGTGCGCTGGTCGCCAAGACCTACAAGCCGGTCGAAGTGTTTCTTGCCGCTGGCGTGCTATACCTGATCCTGATCTATGCGCTGACCTTTGCACTGCGGGTGATCGAAAAGCGCTGGGACATCCGCCGTCCCAACCCGCCGGTGCGGGCCGAAGACGCCGGTCCGGCCTAACGCAGTGAGTGCAAAATCATTGCAATAAAACAAAAGGTTAAACCAGCGTGCCTGAGTCAGACCACAGGACACGACAAAAAACAAAAAGATCATGGAGCGCTGCTCCAAACCTCGCCGGGGCCTTAAGGCCCCGGACCCCATTGACTTGATAGTGAAAGAAAAATGGGGGCTTGGGGGCATCGCCACCAAACGGGTTTGGGCGGTAGCCCACACTGATCCCACCAACTGTCGTGTACTGTGGCATCAGACTTAGAGCGTTTTCACACCGAGCGAAAACGCTCGCCATTTTTCGTGCCGCATTTTCCGAGCCGTTGACCGGAGACGGTCAACTTGAAAATGCTCTAACGCACGCCGGGCTAGCCGCAGCTGAGGCCGGTGACCACGCCGTCGCTGTTGACGTGGGCGTTCAGGCGTTCGGGGCGGAAGTCATAGGTGGTCGGGCTGCCGCTGTCGAGCACCCGTACACCGGGGAGCTGACTGGCCAGCGGTCCGGCCGGTTGCCCGATCCAGCCCTGCATCGCCTCTCCGCCACAGGACGACAGCCCGGAAACTGTCTGGCGGGTGCCATCACACCCGGCGAGGGTCAACGCCATGCCGACCAGCGCCATCGCGCCGAGGCTTCCCCTGATCCACCCATCTGCCTGCCGCATCGCCCCGTGCCCCCTGTTAAAGTGTCTCTGCCGTCATGCGGCGGATGGTATTGGTGGTTGACTGACCCGGTTCCAGTACGGCCAGAACCACCTGTCCACCGTTGGCAATCACCAGATCAGCACCGACCACGGTCTCTACCGTATAATCGGCCCCCTTGACCAGCACATCCGGCAGCAACCGGGTGATGACCTCCAGCGGGGTATCTTCGCCAAAGATCAGTACACCATCAACCATCATCAACGAGGCCAGCACCGCCGAGCGGGCGGCTTCGCTTTGCACGGGCCGGGTTTCCCCCTTCAGGCGGCGGACCGAGGCATCGGCGTTGACCCCGACCACCAGCCGGTCACAGGCGGCACGGGCCTGCCGCAACAGGGACAGGTGCCCCGGATGCAACAGGTCAAAACAGCCATTGGTAAAACCGACCCGCAAGCCTTGTGCTTTCCAGCGTTCAACCTGTGCCGCCATCTGGTCCAGTGACAAAACCCTGGTTTCAGCCTGATCCAGATCCTGATGATGCAGGGCGGTCACCAGCTCGTCGGCATGAACCGCTGCAGTTCCCACCTTGCCGACCACAATCCCGGCGGCGATATTGGCCAGATAGGCCGAATCCACCAGATCCAGCCCGGCGGCCATCGCGGCCCCCATGGTGGCAATAACGGTGTCACCGGCGCCTGACACGTCAAACACTTCGCGCGCTTCGGCGGGCAGGTGATGAACTTGCCCGGCGGGGGACAGCTCATCGCCGGTCACCAGCGTCATGCCGTCCTGACTGCGCGTTGCCAGCACCCCGGCAATACCACAGCGCTCAATAATCACCCGGGCGGCGGCAATCACGTCATCATCATTGCCGGTTGGCAAATCGCTGGCCTCGGTCAGCTCTTTCCGGTTCGGGGTGACCAGCGTTGCGCCTGCATACAGGCTGTAGTCGCGCCCCTTGGGGTCAACGATCACCGGCACGCCAGCCTGTCGGGCGGCAGCGATGATCTTCTGGATCACCAGCGGGGTCAGAACACCCTTGCCATAGTCGGACAGGATCACCACCGTACAGGCCGCGCCGGTGCTGCCACTGAGAATGGCTTCGGCGTTGGCAATCAGGGTGGCTTCGTGGTGGGCGGTCAGCGGGCGGATGGTTTCCTGATCGGCGCGCAGCAGCTGCTGCGATCCGGCGATGTAGCGGGTCTTGATCGAGGTGGCCCGTCCCTGCTCGACTTCCAGCATCGGAACCACGTTCGGCAAGGCCCCCAGCATGGTGGCGACTTCGCTGGCGGCAGCATCATCGCCGACCAGCGACAGGAATTGCACCTTTGCCCCCAGTCCGACCAGATTGCGAACCACGTTGCCCGACCCGCCAAGCATGGCGGTTTCACGGGTGACGCGGACCACGGGTATGGGAGCCTCGGGGCTGATGCGGTCCACCACCCCATAGACAAAACGATCCAGCATGATATCACCAACACACAGGACCTGTGCGGTGGTGAACAGGGGGACGGCAGACGCCAGGCGCGAGTGTGTTTCTGTCATGATGACGGTACACTACCACCAGCGACTCTGGTTCGCCAAGGGATGTTGTCACCTTTGCCGCGGCCGGAAAGCAGTTGGAACAGAATGGGTCCGGCTGGTGAAATTTCAGCCTGAATGGCGCTGAAGCCTTTCCTTTATAGCCTTTTTAGGGTTGGATATTCCCAGTGAGTATATCGTGGGCCATGATGTTGCAGGAACGAGACCCCACCCGTGCGGAACGGGAGTTGCTGGATACCATCGAGCGTGGTGGACGGACCCCTGCGGGCCGGACGGCGGTGCAATTGCATTTGTCCCAGCTGTTGCCCAGCAATCGCCCCGGCAGCCGCCTGAAAATCGCCTCACGCCTGTTTGCCCCGCTGGAAATCAGCCACAATCTGCAAGTCTTTCTGTTGTCGAACGGGGACATCTTTGTCCTCGGGCGGGACATGCCGGAAAATCAGGTGGACAACATCGTCCACCGGGTCCGCTCGCTGTTCGATAATGATCCCCTGACCTTTGACGACTTTGATGATGGCATTGACCCGTTCGTGACGTGGTATGCCTATGAGGTTGATTTTTCCGAGCTGGAAATGGTGGTGCGCAACCTGCTGGAGGCCGCCGAAATCCTGCGCAAGCAGCGTCTCGGAACTCCGGCACCGCCGGAACCGCTCAGCCCCAGTGACCTCGATCAGTTGCGCGACAAGGTGCTGGCCCTGAACATTCGTCCGATGCTGCGCCGCCAGCCCTGCATCCGCTTGCGGCCCAGGCAAAGCGCCGAAATCATGTTCGAGGAAATCACCGTCGGCATCACCGAGGTGCGCGATTCCATCGCCCCCGGCAAGGATATCTTTGCCGATCGCTGGCTGTTTCAGGATTTCTCCCGCACCCTTGACGCCGCCCTGCTGGCGGTCTTGCCGCAGGCCCCGGTGCTGGCCCGTCCGGCTGCCATCAGCCTGAACCTGAATCTGGAAAGCATCGACAGCCGCGAGTTCCGGGGCCTGCTGAATGTCCTGAAGCCCGGGCAGAAAGTGATCGCCGAAGTGCAGGTGATCGATATTTTCACCAATCTGGCGGCCTATCAGTCGACCCGCGACCTGTTGCGCCATAACGGCCATGGCATCCTGATCGATGGCCTGAGTCCGGCGATGCTGGGGGCGATGGACATGTCGCTGCTTGACCCGGACTTTGTGAAAATCCTGTGGGCAGCCGATCTGGCGGCCCCCCAGCATCCCCGCAAGGGCGAAGGTCTGGCCGATCTGGTCAGCGGGCTGGGGGCCGAGCGGGTTATTCTGTCCCGCTGCGAATCCGAACAGGCGATGAGTTGGGGGCTGGCCAATGGCATGACCGCCTTTCAAGGGCGCTATATGGATGCCATTCTGGGAACGGTTACGATGCAGCAATGTCCCTCATCCAGCCAGTGCATCCTGCGGGATTGCATCATCCGGCGCACCTCGGTCATGGGGCGCCGCCGCAGCGAATGCCCCAACATGCCCTGGCTGGATCAGGTTCAGGTTTTGTCTGCGCCGTCCCGGCGCCGGACCCAGTGAGCACGGGGGCGATGATGAGCGAGAAGCAGACGCCACCCCCGTTGACCCCGGCCCGGCGCAGCAGTGGCCCCCCCGAACATCCCAAGGGGGTGGTCGATGAAAAGCGCCTGCTCCACGATATCAAGCGCTTGAGTGCCAATACCAAAGGCCGCTGGGTCGTGCGCGGGCACCTGTCGCGGATGAAGCCGGACAATCTGGCCGATCACACCCTGCACGCGGTCGAGCATACCTTCAATGGTCTGGTCACCCGCGAAGGGGTCCGCTTTTACTGGCTGCGCAACAATGACTTTGTGGTGTCATTTTCGATCACCTCGGCTGATTCCGTGCGGGCGGCGCTGGTCAAGGTGCGGTTCCTGTTCGCCCATGACCCGCTGATGGATCAACCGGCGGCGCATGGCGTTGAAAGCGACTCTCTTGCCACCTGGTATCGCCTGGACAACGACCATGGCCTGCTGCTGAAGGACATCCAGCAACTGGTGCAAAGCCACCGCGCCCCCAGCATGGGGACCCCGCGACGGCATTTGCGGCAGAACAGCGACCCCGGTTCCATCCGGCGGGGAGCGCCCTTGACGGCGGCCATGCTGTCCCGCGTTGAGAGTGCCCTGATGGGGGCCGACCTCTCCAGCCATATCCGCCGGCAGGCCGTCTGTGCGATGGTCGGGCGGGCCGCCCCGGACCCGGTGTTTACCGAAGTGTTCGTGTCGATCAATGACCTGCGCGAAACGATGTTGCCGCATGTCGATCTGGCCTCGAATCCCTGGCTGTTCCAGCACCTGACCCAGACCCTGGACCGCCGGGTTCTGGCGATGCTGACCCGTCGCGATGACAAGACCCTCAATCAGGGGTTTTCGATCAATCTGAATGTCAGCACCATCCTGTCGGATGACTTCCTGCGCTTTGATGACAGCCTGTCGCCCGGCAGTCATGGTACGGTGGTGCTGGAGGTGCGCAGCGAAGACATCTTTGCTGACCTCAACGCCTTTTTCTTTGCCCGTGATTTTGTCCGCCAGCGCGGTTATCGCTTGTGCGTTGATGGCCTGAACTGGCGCACCCTGCCGTTTGTTGATCCGACCCGGCTGGGGGTTGACCTGATGAAGCTGTCATGGTCTGACGACTTGCCCAACGTCCTGCGCAGCGCCGAGGGCGATGCCGCCAGTGCGGTGCTGGCCCGTACCGGACAGGGCAAGATCATTCTGGCCCGCTGTGACGATGAAAAAGCGGTGCAGTTCGGTCAAGGGCAGGGAATTCGCCTGTTCCAGGGCCGCTATATCGACCGCATCACCAAACCCTATCTTTTGTTGTGATGGCGCAATGATGCCTGATGAGTGTCCCCCGGCAATCCGGGTCCACAATCTGACCAAGATCTACAGCCTGACCCCGGTGGTTGATGGCCTGAGCTTTGAGGTTCCACAGGGAAGCATCACCGCCCTGCTGGGGGGCAACGGGGCGGGCAAGACCACCACCATTGCCATGTTGCTGGGCCTGCTGCTGCCGACGTCCGGGCAGGTGGCTTTACTCGGGCACGACATGGCCACCGACCGTTACGCGGCACTGGCGCAGGTGAACTTTTCCAGCCCCTATGTCGATTTGCCGGGACGGCTGACCGTCCGCGAGAATCTGACGATTTACGCCCGCCTGTACGGCCTGCCCCGACCGGCGGAGCGGATTGCCGAGATGGTCGAGGATCTGGAGCTGGGCGCGTTTGTCACCCGCCGGACCAGCCGCCTGTCTGCCGGACAGAAAACCCGTGTTGCTTTGGCCAAGGCGCTGATCAATCGCCCGCGCCTGTTGATCCTCGACGAACCGACGGCCAGCCTTGACCCGGACAGCGGCGACTGGATTCGCGGCTACCTCAGCCGTTACGCTGCGGAAACGGGAGCCACGCTGTTCCTCGCCTCGCACAACATGGCCGAGGTCGAACGCCTGTGCTCGCAGGTTTTGATGATGCGGCAGGGGCGGATTTTTGACCGTGGCAGCGTGTCCGAGCTGACCGAACGCTATGGCCGCACCAATCTGGAAGATGTCTTTCTCGATATCGCCCGTGGACAGGAAAAAGGCGGACCCGCCCAATGAGCAGAGGTCTTGTTCCCGGCTGGTCCGGTTTTGCCTGGCATCGTGTCGGGGCCGTGTGTCTGCGGCACCTGTATGTGATGCGCTCCAGCCCGATCCGGCTGCTGGAAATGGCCTATTGGCCGACGGTCCAGATGGTGATGTGGGGCTTCATCAGCCAGTTCTTCACCACCCAGTCATCATGGCTGGTGCAGGCGGCCGGGGCGCTGCTGGCCGCCGTGCTGCTGTGGGACGTGTTGTTCCGCGCCAATCTCGGCCTGTCGCTGTCGTTCATGGAAGAAATGTGGGCGCGCAATCTCGGACACCTGTTCGTCAGCCCGTTGCGCCCCTATGAATTCATCGTCGCCCTGATCACCATGAGCGCCATCCGCACCACCATTGGCCTGTTGCCAGCGGCGCTGTTGGCGATTCCGTTGTTCCACTACAACATTTTCGCCATGGGTCTGCCGCTGGTCGGCTTTTTCCTGCTGTTGCTGATCACCGGCTGGAGTGTCGGTCTGGGGGTTTCGGCGCTGGTCCTGCGCTTTGGGCTGGGGGCGGAGAGTCTGGCGTGGGTGCTGATTTTTGCCCTCGCCCCGCTGTCGGGAATTTATTACCCCATCTCGACCCTGCCCGGATGGCTGCAAACCGTCGCCTGGTGGCTGCCGTCCTCGCACGTTTTCGAGGGAATGCGCGTCGTTTTGACCACCGGCACCTTTGACTGGAGCCTGTGGTGGACAGCCTTGGTGCTCGATCTGGGCTATCTGTCTCTGTTGGGTGGACTGTTTTTGTACACCTTCCGGGTTGCGCGGCGGCGTGGCTTGTTGCTCAATGTCGGCGAATGATCATTTTCACCCGGCCAGCGATGGGCGGGAGAGCGGAGAAAGCAGACAGTGCAACGGATTGGGGTAATCGGAGCAGGCGCCTGGGGTACGGCGCTGGCGCTGGCGGCAACGCGGGCCGGACGGCAGACAACCCTGTGGGCGCGGGAACAGGCCGTCGCCGACGCCATCAACGGCCAGCATGAAAATCCCGACTATCTCCCCGGCCTGCCGCTGGACCCGTCCCTGCGGGCGACCACCGATGCGCTGGCGGTGCTGGCGGCTGCCGATGCGGTGCTGCTGGTGGTTCCGGCCCAGCACCTGCGGGCCACCTGTGCCACTTTGGCCCCGCACTGGCGTCCCGGTGTTCCGGCGTTGATCTGTGCCAAGGGGATCGAGCAGGGCAGCGGCCAGTTGATGAGCGAAGTCGCTGCCGAAACGTTACCGGCAACGGTGCCGCTGGTGGCCTTGTCCGGTCCCAGCTTTGCCGCCGAAGTCGCCCGTGGGCTGCCGACGGCGGTGACGCTGGCCTGCGAGGATCAGGCGCTTGGCACGTCTTTGCTGAGTGCCCTTGGCAGCCGGTCGTTCCGCCCCTATCTGTCGGCGGACCTGATCGGGGCCGAGGTTGGCGGCGCAGTGAAAAACGTGCTGGCCATCGCCTGTGGTGTGCTCGAAGGGCGGGCGATGGGGGACAATGCCCGCGCCGCCCTGCTGACCCGTGGGTTGGCTGAAATCACCCGTCTGGGCGTCGCCAAGGGCGGGCTGCCGGGGACGTTCATGGGTCTGTCGGGGATGGGCGACCTGTTGCTGACCGCGACCTCGATGCAGTCGCGCAATTTTTCGCTCGGTTTTGCGCTGGGGGAAGGCAAAAGCCTGAGCGCGATTCTTGCCGGACGCAAAGCCGTCACCGAAGGGGTGTTCACTGCCGCTGCCGTCGTTGCTCTTGCGGAACAACTGGGCGTTGACATGCCGATCTGTCAGGCGGTCGATGCGATCCTCAATCGCGGGGCCGATGTGGAACAGGTGGTTGCCGCCCTGCTGTCGCGTCCGTTCCGCGTCGAACTGGAACACTGATCACTGGCGATCGAGGCCGGTGATGACCTGTTTGCCGGGACTCCGGCGTTCTTGAAAAGAGAGAGACACTCCCATGGCACTGTTTGCAGTTTACAATCTCGACAACGCGGGCGCTTTGCAGATCCGTCTGGACAATCGTCCGGCGCACGTCGAATTCCTCAAGGCACTGGGCGACTCGCTGTTTCTGGCCGGTCCGCTGCTGTCTGACGATGGCGAAACGATGATTGGGTCGCTGGTGGTGGTCGATTTCCCCGACCTTGCCGCCGCGCAGGCATGGGCCGCCGAAGACCCCTATGCCAAGGCCGGTCTGTTTGCCAGCTCGACCGTCAAGCCGTTCAAGAAGGTTCTGCCAGCGGCGTAACGTCTTTGTGGACGCACAGAGGCAAGGTGCCTCTGTGCGTCCGCATACCACAGGAGTCACCATGGCCTTCTGGCTGGTCAAGTCCGAACCCGAATGCTGGTCGTGGGATGATCATTGCCGCGCGGGCACCGCCCCGTGGGACGGCGTGCGCAATCATCAGGCCAACGGCTATATGAAGGCGATGGTGATCGGTGATCAGGCGTTGTTCTACCACAGCCAGAGCCAGCGGGCAGCGATTGGGGTGCTGACCGTCACCGCGCCGTGGAGTCCGGACCCGGAGGATGTGACAGGCCGGTTCGGGGTGGTCGGGATGCGGGCCGACTCCGCCCTTGTGCGCCCGGTGACGCTGGCACAGATCAAGGCCGATCCGCGTCTGGCCCATCTGGCCCTGCTGCGTCAGTCGCGCCTGTCGGTGGTGCCGATTGATGCGGAGGCGTGGGCGATCATCCTCGATCTTGCCGGAGGTCTGACCGATGCCGCATCCCCTGCTGCCCTCCGCTGAGTTGCCCGAGGGGATTGCCAGAGAGATTCCCCTCCCCGGTAGTGCAGGTGATCCGCAGTCACTGATTGTTCTGCGCCATCAGGGACAGGTGCGCGCCTATCGCAACCTGTGTCCCCATCTGCGCGTTCCCCTGAACTGGCAGCCGGAGGGGTTCTGGAATCCTGAGCGGACGGCGCTGATGTGCGCGATGCACAAGGCGTTGTTTAACCCGGTCAGCGGAGAATGCACCCACGGCCCCTGTTTCGGGCGCTTTCTCGAGTCTGTTGCCATTCATGAGCAGAACGGCATCATAAATCTCGATGCCTGAAAGCCGCAGGACAAGCGTACCAAAGGCGGGTATAGTTCTTCTGATCCAAGGGTTCCCCGGTATCAGCATAAAACAGAGTAAAACGCGCCGATGGATGATGATACAAAAGGCATGATTGGCTGTCTGGCCTCGGTGGTTGTTATCTCCGCCGTGATTGCAGCGATTGTGTACTTGCCTGGCATGACCAAAGGAAGCTCTTCTGCTCCCGATGCTGCGAAGGCCGAGCGGTCTGTGCCGCTGACCCGTGTCGGTCCGGTGGCGGAAAAGCAGGTGGTTGAAAAGGCCGCCCAGGTTGACCCCAAGGCGCGCAAGATCAAGACCGACGAGGAAAGCCCGCCGGAAAGCGAAGCGCCGCCACCGGCCAAGGCGGTGATTGCCTCGGTGCAGGGGCTGACCATGCCTGCTCCCTCGACGCTGCCTGCTCCGGCCAACCGGGCTGTCGAACAGGCGTTAGCCCATGAAACCCTGTGCTATCGCGGCAAACCGGCTCGGCAGGTCCGCAGTCTGTTCAATGCTCCGGGCTATGCCATCACCTTTGGGGCGGATGACTTTTCCGGCGGTGATCCCTATCCGCGTCTGGAGGTTTTTTACGACCTGACCCGCACCCCGCCCGAGGTGACAGTCCTGTCGATGACCCACAAGGATATCCCCGAGTTCCCCCGCGACCAGGAAGTTCCGGTGCCCTATAGCGCCGAAGCGATCAGTGCTACACTGGCCCGCTGGATGGCTGCCGTTGCAACGGACACTTGTCCGGCCCCGTCGCCCGCACCAGCTCCGGCTGCCCCTGCGGCACCCTCTGGCAAACCGTAAGCACAGGACGCTGGACCTGTCCGGCGAATGGTGCTCTACTTCTTTGAAATACCGGCTCTTTCCTCCCGTGAATGGTGATCTTTTCCCCGGCTGATGCCTTGCGACCGGGTTGGTTTGGTGCGTCTGCGAACCGGCAATGCACCCTGTTTTTGGTACCCTACCCCTTTGGGCGGTCTTTTTCAGGGCTTGCCCCGCGTATACGGGTAGTGCATCCTACCCATACGGTTTTTGCATTTTATACAACTGAAGCCGTGACAGCAGGACACGCTTTGATCTAATATTGCGCCGAATCGTCCAAAAAGAGACGAAAAGGGGAGGTTACGAGGTCATTTGCGCAATGATGTTACACATCTGCGTCAACAGGCCCCATCTGTGCGCCTTCCCGCCCCGTAAAAACAAGGCCAGCGGATGATCTAAGGAGACAGTCTATGGACGCCCAAGTTTTTCCCGTTCCCGAAGCGACTGCCAAAAACGCTCTCGTGGACGATGCCAAGTATCAGGCGATGTACAAGCAGTCCGTCGAGGACCCCACCGCATTCTGGGGTGAGCACGGCAAGCGCCTGGACTGGATCAAGCCCTATACCCAGGTCAAGGACGTCTCCTATGATCCGCATGATGTGCACATCAAGTGGTTCCATGACGGCAGCCTGAACGTTGCGGCCAACTGCCTGGACCGTCACCTCGCCACCCGTGGTGATCAGGTCGCCATCATCTGGGAAGGCGACGACCCGAACGACGACGCCAAGATCACCTACCGCGACCTCTATGAACGCGTCTGCAAAATGGCCAATGCCATGCGCGAAATGGGCGTGAAGAAGGGTGATCGCGTCTGCATCTATCTGCCGATGATCCCCGAAGCCGCCGTCTCGATGCTGGCTTGCGCCCGTATTGGTGCGGTGCACTCGATCGTCTTTGGTGGCTTCTCGCCCGACTCGCTGGGCAGCCGCATCAAGGACTCGGAATGCGTGATGGTCATCACCGCCGACGAAGGTCTGCGCGGTGGTCGCAAGGTGCCGCTGAAGACCAACGCCGACAAGGCGCTGGAAGACTGCCCGTCGGTGAAAAACGTCATCGTCGTCCGCCGTACCGGCGGTGCGGTGCCGATGGTCGAAGGCCGTGACAGCTATTACCACGACGTCACCGCCAACCAGCCTGCCGAGTGCGCTCCGGAAGAAATGAACGCCGAAGACCCGCTGTTCATTCTCTACACCTCCGGTTCGACCGGCAGCCCGAAGGGCGTGCTGCACACCTCGGGCGGGTATCTGGTCTATGCCTCGATGACCCATGAGTACGTCTTTGATTACAAGGACGGCGAAATCTATTGGTGTACCGCTGACGTGGGTTGGGTGACCGGCCACTCGTACATCGTCTATGGCCCGCTGGCCAACGGTGCGACCTCGCTGATGTTCGAAGGCATCCCGAACTACCCGAGCGTCTCGCGCTTCTGGGACGTGATCGACAAGCATCAGGTCAACATCTTCTACACCGCCCCGACCGCCATCCGTTCGCTGATGCGCGAAGGCGAAGAGCCGGTGAAGAAGTCCAGCCGCAAGTCCCTGCGCATTCTGGGGTCGGTCGGCGAGCCGATCAATCCGGAAGCCTGGATGTGGTACTACAACGTCGTCGGTGAAGGCCGGTGCCCGATCGTCGACACATGGTGGCAGACTGAAACCGGCGGCATCCTGATCACCCCGCTGCCGGGCGCGACCGCCCTGAAGCCGGGTTCGGCCACCCGTCCGTTCTTTGGCGTCCAGCCGCTGCTGGTCGATGCCGAAGGCAACGAACTGAGCGGTGCCACCGAAGGCAACCTGTGCATTGCCGACAGCTGGCCGGGCCAGATGCGCACCGTTTATGGCGACCATGAACGCTTTGTGCAGACCTACTTCACCACCTACAAGGGCTATTACTTCACCGGTGACGGCTGCCGTCGCGATGAAGATGGCTACTACTGGATCACTGGCCGCGTCGATGACGTGATCAACGTGTCCGGTCACCGCATGGGCACCGCCGAAATCGAATCCGCGCTGGTTGCTCATGCCAAGGTCGCCGAAGCGGCGGTGGTGGGCTATCCGCACGACATCAAGGGCCAGGGCATCTATGCCTATGTGACTCTGGTGGCGGGCGAAGAACCGACCGACGCCCTGCGCAAGGAACTGGTGGGCTGGGTCCGTACCGAAATCGGTCCGATCGCCTCGCCGGACGTCATTCAGTGGGCTCCGGGCCTGCCGAAGACCCGTTCGGGCAAGATCATGCGCCGTATCCTGCGCAAGATCGCCGAAAACGACTTTGGCGCGCTGGGCGATACCTCGACCCTTGCCGATCCGTCGGTGGTCGATGACCTGATCGAAAACCGCGGCGCGTAAGCGTTCGTTACGCGGTCGGTTGACAAAGAAAAAGGCCCGTTCCCTGTACAGGGGGCGGGCCTTGTCTTTCCGTGGAGCAGCGCTCCACACCTCGACAGGGTTTTTCACAGTATACGACAGTCCGTCGCATCGGTGCAGGCTGCCGCCTGGGCTGCTCGGGGACTAATGCCCTCGAACCCCCATTTTTTCTTTTATGATCAAAGGAATGGGGTTTGGGGCCGACTGGCCCCAACGAGGTATGGAGCAGCGCTCCATGGTCTTGTTTTCTTTTTGTCGTGTACGATAGCCTGCCTTATGCCTTCTTGACGAATTCCGACTTCAGGCCCATCGCCCCGATACCGGGAATCTTGCAGTCGATGTTGTGGTCACTATCGACCAGCCGGATGCCCTTGACCTTGGTCCCGGCCTTCAGCACCTGCGACGAGCCTTTGACCTTCAGATCTTTCAGCACGGTGACGGTATCCCCGTCGGCCAGCAGGTTGCCGTTGGCATCCTTGACCACCAGCGCGCCATCGGCGGCGGCAGGCGTCTGGGCCGGGTCCCATTCATGGGCGCATTCCGGGCAAATCAGCATCTGGCCATCCTGATAGGCATAGGCGCTGCCGCACTGCGGGCAGGGAGGAAGGGTATCCATGATCAGCATCTCTTTCTGGCGGGTTGCAGGAGCGGGCTTTATATCAAACGACTTGCCCCCCGTCCTCAGGCAAATCGTCGAAATGATACCCGATTAAAAGAACTTTATGCTGTCCTGCTCCCACCGCCTCTGTGCGCCGGGTCGGACTCGCATCCCGCAAGAAAAGCACCACCTGCCGGGGGATCGGCCCTCGCATTTTTTGCCGCATTGCCTATAGTGAGGCACACTCGTATCACGCCAACCCATAGGCCTTTTTCCATGACCACTGCCCCTGTTTCGCGTGCTGCCAAGCCGGTTGTCCTGTGTATTCTTGATGGGTGGGGCTATCGCCCGGACCCGCAAGACAACGCCATCGCCCAGGCGAACACCCCCGTGTGGGACCGTTTGCTGAACGATTGTCCGTGGTCGCTGATCGAGACCTCTGGTCTGGATGTCGGCCTGCCGGACGGCCAGATGGGCAATTCCGAGGTCGGTCACATGAACATCGGGGCGGGCCGGGTGGTGATGCAGGACCTGCCCCGCATTGATGCTGCCTGCGCCGATGGTTCGGTGGCCCGTGAACCGGCGCTCCGCCGCTTCATTGACGCCCTGAAGGCCAGCGGCGGCGCGGCGCATCTGCTGGGACTGCTCAGCCCCGGCGGCGTCCACTCGCATCAAAAGCACATGGCGGCGCTGGCGGCGGTGCTGGCCGCCGAAGGCATTCCGGTGAAGGTCCATGCCTTCCTTGATGGCCGCGACACCCCGCCAAAGAGTGCCAAGGGCTTTGTCGAGGAGTTCCTGAAGGACACCCGCGACATTCCCAAGCTGTCGATTGCCACCGTCTCGGGCCGCTATTACGCCATGGACCGCGACAAGCGCTGGGAGCGGGTGGTGCTGGCCCATGACGCGATGGTCAAGGGGCTGGACGCCAACGGGCCGACCGCCGCCAACCCGATTGCGGCGATTGATGCCAGCTATGCTGCCGACAAGAGCGATGAATTCGTCCTGCCGACGGTGATTGGCGACTATGCCGGGATGGTCGATGGCGACGGCATCCTGTTTGCCAACTTCCGCGCCGACCGGGCGCGGGAAATCTCGCAGGCCCTGCTGGATGACAGCTTTGACGGCTTTGAGCGCAGCCGCCGGTTCAAGGCTGCGGCGGCCCTGTCTCTGACCGAATATTCGCGCGACCATAACCGCTTTCTCGACGTGCTGTTCGGCCCCGAGCAGTTGAGCGGCATTCTGGGCGAAGTGGTGTCGAAGGCCGGTCTGCGTCAGTTGCGCATCGCCGAAACGGAAAAATACGCACACGTAACATTTTTCTTCAACGGTGGCGAAGAGACGGTTTTCCCCGGCGAAGACCGTATCCTGATCCCCAGCCCGAAGGTTGCCACCTACGACCTGCAACCCGAAATGTCGGCCCCCGAAGTCACCGACAAGCTGGTGGCGGCGATCGAGGCTGGCACCTATGACGTGATCATTGTCAACTTTGCCAACGGTGACATGGTTGGCCACACCGGCATCATGTCTGCCGCCATGAAGGCGGCGGAAACCATTGATGCTTCGCTCGGGCGGCTGGAACAGGCGCTGAAGGCGGCGGGCGGGGTGATGATCGTCACCGCCGACCATGGCAACGCCGAGCTGATGAAAGACCCGGAAACCGGCGAACCGTACACCCAGCACACCGTCGGCAAGGTCTATGCGGTGCTGGTCAATGGCCCGCAGACGGTGACGGCGCTCCATCCGGGACGTCTGGCCGATCTGGCCCCGACGGTGCTGGAGCTGGTCGGCCTGCCGCAACCGGCGGAAATGACCGGTGCGTCGCTGCTGGCACGGGCGGGTGGCTGACCACCTGCGACATGATGCTGGCCTGAGGGGTTGGCAGACGATGGCCCGGCAAGGCGTGTCCTGCCGGGCCGTTGGCGCTGGGGTGATGCTGGGGATGGCGCTGCTGCTGCTGTCTTTCCCGCCGCTGTGGGCGGCGTCGCCGTCGGCGGTCCAGAGCCCGATGCCCAAGCCTCCGGCGGATCTGCCTCCGGCCCCGGAAGCCAAGCCAGAAATCAAAAGCGAAGACAAGGCCGACCCCAAGCCAGAGGCAAAACCCGAGGCCAAACCCGAGGCCAAACCGGCCCCCGCTCCGGCCTCTGCCCCGATGAGCAACGAGGAGATGGAACGGCTGTCCAAAGCTGTTTCCGAACGCGATCTGAAGGCGGTGGAAAAAAAGCTGGAAGAAAGCCGTCAGGAACAAAAAGCCCTGCAAGCCAAGGCCGAGGCCCTGGCGCAAGAGATCGACAGCTTGCAGCAGGAGCTGATCAGCGCCGCCGGAGCCGCCCAGGACACTGAAGAAAACCTGTCCGATCTGGAAGGTCGCCTGAGTGGCCTGAGCGAGCGGGAAAAGACCCTGCGCAACGAGCTGTCCAGCCGCGATACCCAGTTGCTGGAGGTGCTGACGGCCCTCGAACGGCAGGCCATGCGCCCGCCCGAAGCCCTGTTGGTGCAGCCGATGCCAGCCGCCGATGCCATTCGTTCGGCCATTTTGTTGCGTTCGGCGGTCCCGCAATTGCACGACATGGCCGGAACCCTGCGCGGCCAGTTGCAGGAGCTGTTGGCCCTGCGCAAGCAGATTTCCTCTCAGCGCCGCGACATTGCCCGCGAAGGGGCCAAGCTGACCAAACAGCAGACCCGTCTGAATGACCTGCTGACCCGCAAACAGACCCTGCAGAAATCGACCCTTGAGGCCAGCGATGCCGCCACCAAACGGGCCGAGGATCTGGCGGCCAGTGCATCGTCGATGCGCGATCTGCTGGATCGGCTGGAGGTCGAGCGCAAGCGGCGGGAAGACGAAGAGCGCAAGCGTCAGCAGGAGGAAGCCCGACGGGTGGCCGCCCTGCTGACCAGCAAGCCTGCGGCCCCCAAACCGCCGGAACCCGTGGTTGCCAAAGCGGACCCTGTCAAAGTGGACCCGGCCAGGGCCGAAGCCCCCAAGGCCGAACCGACCCCGCCGTCGGATCCGGCTGAAACCCCACGGGCCAGCGAACCAGCGGCAGAGCTTCAGACCGCCTCGGTGGTCACGTCGCCTGCCCCGGCGCATGGGAAATCCCAGAAACTGCGGAGTTTTGAAGAACTCCGTGGGCAGATGCCCTTGCCCGCCCGTGGACAAATTACCTCTCACTATGGACAAACCGACGGGACTGGCCCAACTCAGAAAGGTTTGGTCCTTAAAACACGCCCGCGCGCCCAGGTCGTTGCCGTCGCAGACGGTGTGGTCGCTTTTGCGGGCTCTTTCCGGGGGTATGGGCAACTCTTGATCATGGAACACAGCGGCGGCTATCATACCCTGCTGTCCGGGATGAACCGGATCGACGCGGTCGTTGGCCAACGAATCCTGGCAGGCGAACCGGTCGGTGTGATGGACGACTCGGACGGACCCAGCCTTTATGTGGAGCTGCGCCAGGATGGCCAGCCCATCAACCCCCTCCCTTGGCTCACTGCGCGCAAAGGTTAACTGTGGCGAAGATGATGCGGAAAACCCTCCTGGCGGCCTGCGCCGTTCTGGCCCTCTCGGTTGGTACCGGGGTTGCCTATTTTAGTTCCACCCCTGTCGCCCACGCGGAAACCGCGACCAAGGACGAGGAAAATACCTATGGCCTGCTCGACCTGTTCGGCAGCGTCTTTGAACGTGTCCGTCGGGATTATGTCGAAGAAGTCACCGACAAGCAGCTGATCGAGGCCGCCATCAACGGCATGCTGACCTCGCTGGACCCGCATTCGAACTATCTGAATGCCGACAGCTACAAGGACATGCAGGTCCAGACCCGTGGCGAGTTTGGCGGTCTGGGGATTGAAGTCAGCATGGAGAACGGCTTTGTCAAAGTCGTGTCGCCGATTGACGATACCCCGGCGTTCCGCGCGGGCCTGAAGCCCGGCGATTACATCACCCATCTCGATGGCAAGAGTGTTCAGGGGATGACCCTGCAAGACGCCGTTGACATGATGCGTGGCAAGGTCGGCACCTCGATCAAGTTGTCGGTCAGCCGCAAGAGTGCCGAGCCGTTTGATGTCTCGCTGGTGCGCGACACCATCAAGATCAAGTCGGCCCGTTCGCAGCGCGAAGGCGATATCGGCTACATCCGCATCACCTCGTTCAGCGAAAAGACCTACGATGGCATGAAGGATGCCATCGACAAGCTGACCAAAGAAATCGGCAAGGACAAGGTCAAGGGCTTTGTGCTTGACCTGCGCAACAACCCCGGTGGTCTGCTGGATCAGGCGATTGCGGTGTCTGACGCCTTCCTCGAGTCGGGCGAAATCGTTTCGACCCGTTCGCGTCATGCCGAAGATACCCAGCGGTTCAATGCCCACAGCGGTGACCTGACCAACGGCCTGCCGCTGGTGGTGCTGATCAACGACGGGTCGGCCTCGGCGTCGGAAATCGTCGCCGGCGCCCTGCAGGACCACAAGCGGGCGATCATCGTCGGCACCAAGAGCTTTGGGAAAGGCAGCGTGCAGACGATCATTCCGTTGCCGTCGCATGGTGCGATGCGCCTGACCACCGCCCGCTATTACACGCCGTCGGGCCGGTCGATTCAGGCGGTCGGGATCGAGCCGGACATCGAGGTCAAGCAGCTGTCGGTGTCTGAAATCAACCCGGCCCACCGTCGGGCCGAGGCGGATTACCGCAATGCCCTGACCAACGACACCGTGAAAAAGGATGACAAGGCACCGCAGGATCAGGCCGATGGCAACGAGCCGGAAAATGGCGTCGAAGCCGCCAACCCTGAAGAGAGCAAGCTGAAAGACTATCAGCTCGCACGCGCCCTTGATATTCTGCGTGGGGTTGCGCTGTACCGCGAACGCGATACGATGGCGCGCTAGAGCATTGTGCGAAAAGTGGGAACCGGTTTAACGCACGCTGCTCTAAGGTAGAGTACGTTTTATGGCCCCCCTGCACGGCGTCGTGTGATGCCGTGCAGGGGATCAGCCTTGGTGCGAACCGTCTGCATCACGGCGCGAAAGATGACCTCACCGGGGGCTGTCCTTTGGTGATTCCGCAACAGGCAAAGGTCCCGGCATCCCGTGCCGGGCCTTTGCTCTGAGCACAGCAAGGCGAGGCAGAGCGTGGCTTTCTCTTTGAAATCCCTGCTGAAAGGCAAGAAGAAAGACCCGGCAGACGCGATGGGCGAACTGGACGATGATCCGTTCGCCCGCGCCTCCGAGGAAATTCCTGCCATGGAAGCCGAACGCCTGGAGCGGGCGAAAAACAAACGCAAGACGCCTCCGCTGGCTCGCATGATGGAAAAGATGACCGCCGCCTTGCCCTTTCTGCGGAAAGGCAAAAAGGACAGCGGGCCGGTCGTTGACCCGTTCGACAACCCGGAACTGATGGCCCTGATTGCCTCGGAAGTGGCGGCCATCCCCTTGCCCGAAGAAGTCGCCAGCGAGGAGCCCCAACCCGCGACCCCGAAAGCCAAGCCCGCGCCCGAGCCGGTCGTGGCCGCTCCTCCGCCCCCGCCAGAGGAGCCGGAGGAGGAGGAGCCCGACCTGGAAGACGAGCTGTCTCCCCAGCCGCCCAAGCCCGAGCGGGAATACGGGAGCCTGCCAAACTTTGCAATGCCTGACCCCATGAAGAACTCGATACGGTACGAGGGGGATGAAGACGGATTTGGCGGGCCGTCGTTGGGAGGGGTCGATGACGATGATCGAGCTGCAGGGACCATGAGCGCCGACCGGAAAGAAAAGATGAAAAAGGTCGCCATGATCGCTGCGGCCGGGCTGGCCGGGGTTGCTGTGGTCGGGGGTGGCCTGTGGATGGTGCTGGGGGGTGAAAAGTCCCCGGCGACCTCGACGGCAGCCTCGGGCAGTGTTGGGGGTACCATTGGGGGGGGCGCGCAGGGGCAGGGGACTCCGGCTGCCGATGATGGCGCGTCCGCATCCCGGATGACTTCGGACAAGGGTTTGTCCGGCGACAAGATTTCGATGGCGTTGCCCCCTCCGCCCGCCATGCCGGATGCGACTGCCGAAGCCGCCACCGAGAAGTCGGCGTCGCGTCGCCCCTGGCTGACCGGCGGTGACGCTGCCGCGCCGGAGACGCCACCTGCGGCCCCGGCGGCGGCAACGCCAGAGCCCCCGGCGCAAGTGCCAGCTCAGGCTGCGGTCACTCCGCCGCCTGCCGCCGCACCTGTCGCCCCGCCGACCGCGGACCCGGCCTCTGCGGCGGCGTCTGGCGGCAACATGCAGGTCGCGCTGGCGCCGTTGCCCAAAATGCCCGAGGTCAGGCAACCGACCCAGCCGAATGGCAAGGACCCGGTTCCGTCTTACGAGGCCCTGCCCAAGCCTGCGCAGCCTGCGGCGGCCCTGACCCCGGCCCCGGCCAAGGATCTGGTGCGCCAGTCCCCGCTCGGGATGCTGCCGGTTCGTGCCGCCGACGGGCGTGCCGCCTGGCAGGCCTATGCCCGCCCGTTCACCACCCAGACCAATACCCCCCGGGTGGCGCTGGTGGTGGTCGGTCTGGGGATGAACCCCGAGGCGACCAGTGCCGCCATCACCAGCCTGCCCGCTGACGTGACGCTGGCCTTCAGCCCCTATGCCCCCAAGCTGTCCGAGCAGATGGCCGCCGCCCGTGCCGCTGGTCATGAAGTCCTGCTCGACCTGCCGATGGAGCCGGACACCTTCCCGGCGCAGGACCCCGGCCCGCTGGCCATGCTCAGCAGCCTGCCAGCCGGTGACAACATCACCCGGCTCGAAACGGCGCTGGGGCGCGGGAATGGCTATACCGGGGTGATCAGCCGCATGGGCAGCAAGTTTACCGCCGTGCCGCAAAGCCTGCGCCCGGTTCTCGAGGCCCTGAGCAGCCGGGGTCTGCTGTATGTCAGCTCCACGCCGTCGGATGCTCTGGCGGCCAACGTTGATCTGCCGTTGCCGATGGCCGAGGCCTTGATTGCCATTGATGACCGCCCCTTCCGCGATGCCATCGACAGCCGGTTGCAGTATCTGACCGATGTCGCCAAAAGCCGGGGAACGGTGGTGGCCGTCCTGCACACCTATCCGCTGTCGTTCCACCGGGTGGTCAACTGGGCCAACGGCCTGAGTGCGAAGGGGATTTCCCTCGCCCCGGTTTCGGCGGCGGTCAGTGGCTCGCAAGGGTAAGGGATCGATGGGAAAGAACGCTAAAACAAAGGACAGGTCCAGAATGATCGACAAGGATGCTCTGCCCTATCGCCCGTGCGCCGGGCTGATGGTGATGAACCGGCAGGGGGAAATCTTTGTTGCCCGCCGGATTGATACCGATCTCGATGCCTGGCAGATGCCACAGGGTGGCATTGACGAGGGCGAAGCGCCGCGTGCGGCGGCCCTGCGCGAGATGAAAGAGGAAATCGGCACCGACAACGCCGAAATCATCGCCGAAACCGCCGACTGGCTGGCCTATGACCTGCCCGATCATCTGATCGGCAAGGTGTGGAAGGGCAAGTATCGCGGCCAGAAGCAGAAATGGTTCCTCGTCCGCTTTTTGGGGGAGGACAGCGAAATCAACATTGCCACCGAGCATCCCGAGTTTGATGCTTGGCGCTGGATGTCCCTGGCGGACGTTCCCCGCCATATCGTGCCGTTCAAGCGCGATATCTATCAGGCGGTTTGTGACGAATTTGCCCCGCTGGTCACGCCGCTCGATCCGGTGGCCTGACGGCGGGAGCCACAGGAGAGCACGGCATGAAGGTCGGAATTATTGGCGCAGGCATGGTGGGCAGCGCCGCAGCCTTTGCCATCACCCTGCGCGGGGTTGCCAGCGAAGTGGTGCTGGTGGACCGGAATGCCGCACTGGCGCAGGCGCAGGCCGAAGATATCCTGCACGCCACCCCCTTCGCCCACGGGACACGGGTGATCAGCGGCGGCTATGCCGACCTTGACGGGGCAAAAGTGGTGATCCTGACCGCCGGGGTCAACCAGCAGCCGGGCGAGACCCGGCTGGCGCTGCTGTCGCGCAATGCGGCGGTCTTTGCCGAGATCATCCCGCAGGTGCAGGCTGCCGCCCCCGATGCGATTCTGGTGGTGGCGACCAACCCGGTCGATATCATGACCGCCATTGCCTGCCGCCTGTCAGGACTGCCGCCTGGGCGGTGTTTCGGCAGCGGGACGATTCTCGACACCGCCCGTTTCCGGGCCTTGCTGGCCAGTCATCTGGGCATTTCCGCCACCTCGGTGCATGCCCATGTCCTTGGCGAGCATGGTGATTCTGAAATTCTCTGCTGGTCGTCGGCAATGGCGGGTACGCTGCCCGTGGCAGAAATGGCTGCCCAGCGTGGCTGCCCGCTGACCGACGAGGTGCGGGCGACCATTGACCATGGCGTCCGCCGTGCCGCCTATACCATCATCAACGGCAAAGGGGCGACGTGGTACGGCATCGGTGGAGGGTTGGCCCGCATTGTTCAGGCGGTCGCCCACGACGAAAGCGCCATCCTGACCCTGTCCTGTCTGGAAACGGGGTTGATGCTGCCCGGTCAGGATACTCCGCTGGCTCCGGTTGCCCTGTCGCTGCCACGGGTGATTGGTGCGCAGGGGATCAGCGATACCCTGACTCCCCTGTTGTCCCCTGCCGAAGCCGAAGGGCTGGCGGCCTCGGCCCGCGTTCTGATTGCGGCGGCTGACGGGCTTTCATGACGGGAGTTGCGGGCCTCCACGTGGGACGATACCCGCGACCCCCCAGCCGCTCTTTTTCTTGGACTATCAAATAAATGGGGTCTGGGGCCTCAAGGCCCCGGCGAGGTGTGGAGCAGCGCTCCACTCTACTGCCATGTCCTGTAATGTGGGTCACATTTAAGGCTCACGGCTCTGGCTGTTAGTGAAAAAGTTCTAGGTCTTGCCAGATTTTCACTCGCACCACCCCCTGCTTTACCCCATATAAAAGGCTCGGGCAGGGGGACGGTGCGTGCCGGGCACAGCGGGTTCCTTTGGTCGCAAGCGATTTTTGCCAAATCCGTTTTCTACCATCGGGGATCAGGACCATGACGCTTCTCTCGCGCACCTTGGGCAGCAGACGCTTTGCCAGCCTTGCTTTCGCGACTCTGCTGGCCACTGCCGGCTTCACCTCTGCCGCCCAGGCTGCCGATCCGAAAGTGCTCGGCGCCTTTGGTGACTGGACCGCCTATACGGTGCAGGAAGGCGGCGAACCGGTTTGCTACGTTGCCAGCCAGCCGACCAAAGCAGACGGGGACTATGCCCAGCGTGGCAACATTTATGCGTTGATCACCCACCGCCCCAAGGACAAGAACGCCTTGTATGTGGTGTCGATCGTGGCGGGCTATCCCTACAAGGCCAACAGCCAGACCTCGATCGCCATCGGCAAAAAGGAATGGCAGTTGTTCACCAAGGGTGAGCGCGCCTGGGCGCATGATTCCGACACCGACAAGGCGATTGCCGACGGCATGCGCAAGGGGGCGTCGATGGTGATCACCGGCACGTCGCAAAAGGGCACCAAGACCAACGATACCTATTCCCTGCGTGGCTTTGGTCAGGCGCTGGATGCGATCAACAAGGCCTGCAACGTGACGAAGTAAGCTGTCCGGGACAGGAAAGGGCATCTTCCCCAGAACGGGAGGATGCCCTTTTTGACCTTGTCAGGTCAGATCAATCCACGTTGCCTTCAGCTCGGTGTACTTGTCCAGCGCATGCAGGGATTTGTCGCGGCCATTGCCCGACTGTTTGAAGCCACCAAACGGCATGGTCATGTCGCCACCATCCCAGCAGTTGACCCACACACTGCCCGCCCGCAACTTGCGCGACAGGGTATGAGCCTTGGTGACATCGCGGGTCCACAGACAGGCGGCCAGCCCGTAATCGCAGGTATTGGCCACCCGGATGGCCTCGTCGGCGTCCTTCACCCGGATCACCGACAACACCGGCCCAAAGATTTCTTCGCGGGCGATGGTCATGTCGTTGGAAATGCCGCTGAAAATGGTCGGCTCGATGAAATAGCCGCCACTGTTCACCCGTGCTTGTCGTCCACCCAGCGCCAGCACACCGCCCTCGCGGACGCCCTGATCAATGTAGCCCAGCACCCGTTGCATCTGGCGCTGATCGACGATGGCACCCATTTTGGTCGCCGGGTCCAGCGGATCGCCCGGCTGCATGGCCTGCCCCAGCGCGATCACCTTTTCCAGTAAGGCATCATGGATGCTGTCTTCGACGATCAGCCGGGATGCGGCGGTACAGACCTCGCCCTGATTGTAGAAAATGCCCAGCGCGGCGTGGAAAGCCGCCTTGTCGAGATCAGCGACATCGCTCAGCACCACATTCGGGCTTTTGCCGCCGCATTCCAGCCAGACCCGTTTCAGGTTCGACTGCCCGCCGTATTGCATGAACAGCTTGCCGACCTCGGTCGAGCCGGTAAAGGCCAGACAATCGACATCCATGTGCAGGCCCAGCGCCTTGCCTGTGGTCGGGCCGAAGCCCGGCAGCACCTGAAAGACGCCTTCGGGCAGACCGGCCTCGGCGCACAGTTCGGCCAGCTTCAGGGCGGTCAGCGGGCTTTGTTCGGCGGGCTTGAGGATCACCGAGTTCCCGGCGGCCAGCGCCGGGGCAATCTTCCACGATGCCATCAGCAGCGGGAAGTTCCACGGGACCACGCACGCCACCACCCCGATCGGGTCGCGGGTGATCAGCCCCAGCGCGTGCGGACCCGACGGCGAGATTTCGTCATACACCTTGTCGACCGCTTCGGCGTACCACTGCACGCAATTGGCCGACGATCCGACATCGACCGCCAGCGCCTCGGCAATCGGCTTGCCCATGTCGAGGGTTTCCAGCAGGGCCAGATGCTGGGCATCGCGCCGCATCAGCTCGGCCAGCTTCAGCAGCACCCGCTTGCGGTTGCGCGGCGACTGGTGGCTCCACCGGCCATCGTCAAACGCCGCCCGTGCCAGCGCCACGGCGCGGTTGACATCCTCGGCATTACACTCGGCAATTTCGGCAATCACCGTGCCGGTCGCCGGGTTGACGGTGGCAAAGGTTTTGCCCGACGCGGCATCCACGAACTGACCACCGATAAAGGCTTGCGTGCGCGGCGTCAGCTCGGCGGCCATCTGGCGGTAATCGTCGGCACTCAAGGATTTAGCCATGCGTTCCTCTTGGGTCTGGGTGCTCGGTTGTGCTTAACGCCCGCACTGGTCGGGGGCGAGATGGCGTGTTAGCGTGGCGCCATCGCACCAACAGAGTCGGAGAAGTCCATGCTGGTCGGCGTGCCGAGGGAAATCAAGACCCACGAATACCGGGTTGGGTTAACCGCAGGAGGCGTGCGCGAGCTTGTGCACCACGGTCACGCGGTGATCGTCGAGCGCGAAGCGGGCAGCGGGGCTGGAATCGACGATGCGGCCTATCGCGCCGCCGGAGCCGAGGTGGTTGATACCGCCGCAGAGGTCTTTGCGCGTGCCGACATGATCGTCAAGGTCAAGGAACCGCAGGCCGACGAATGCCGGATGCTGCGCAACGGGCAGATCCTGTTCACCTACCTGCATCTGGCGGCGGACCGCCGTCAGGCCCGGCTGTTGCGCGACTCGGGGTGCGTGGCGATGGCTTATGAAACGGTGACCGATGATCACGGTGGCCTGCCGCTGTTGGCCCCGATGTCCGAAGTTGCCGGACGGATGGCGATTCAGGCCGGGGCGCACTGTCTGGAAAAATCCATCGGCGGACGCGGGATTCTGCTGGGCGGCGTTCCCGGTGTTCCGGCGGCCAAGGTGGTGATCCTCGGTGCCGGGGTGGTCGGCACCAATGCCGCCCGGGTGGCGATCGGACTGGGGGCACAGGTCACCCTGCTGGATGCCTCGGTGGCGCGATTGCGCAAACTCGACATGTTCTTTGGCTCGCGCCTGAACACCCTGTCGTCGTCGATGGAAAACATCGAATCCGCCGTGCTGGATGCCGATCTGGTGGTCGGGGCGGTGCTGGTTCCCGGCGATGTCGCGCCGAAACTGGTCAGCGCGGAAATGGTTGGCGGCATGCGGCGCGGCTCGGTGCTGGTTGATGTGGCGATTGATCAGGGTGGATGCTTTGAAACCAGCCACCCGACCACCCACGCCTCGCCGACCTTTGTGGTGCAGGACGTGGTGCATTACTGCGTTTCCAACATGCCCGGCGCGGTGGCGCGGACCTCGACCTTTGCCCTCAACAACGCCACCTTGCCCTATATTCTGGAGCTGGCCGACCATGGCTGGCAGGCCGCACTGATCGGCAATCCCCATCTGTGTGCGGGTCTGAACCTGCTGCACGGCAAGATCACCCACAAGGGCGTGGCCCATGCCCTGGGCGAAGACTACGTGGCCCCCCTCAGCCTGCTGGAGACGGCATCCGCATGATTCCCTGGATTTTCAGCCCATTGCAGCGCTCGCATGCCGGGGGCGAGGAACTCAATCGCGGCAGCATCGTTCCCTGCCACGAATGCCCCGAGCGGGCCGATTTCATCACCGCCGCCCTGCGCGATCAGGGCTTTGCCGAACCGCTGGCCCCACGCGACCATGGCGAGCAGCCGTTGCTGGCCTGCCATGATGCTGACTTTGTGGCGTTTCTGAAAACCGCTTATGCCGACTGGCGGGCCAGTGGCCGCGAGGGCAGCGCCCTGCCGTTTACCTTTCCGGCCTCGGGGGGGATGGCGCGTCGTCCGATGACGCCGCAAAACAGCATCTTTGCCCGGCTGGGGCACTATTGTTTCGATGTCGGAACGCCGATTGTCGGCGGCACCTGGGAAGCGGCCTACTGGTCGGCCCAGACGGCGCTGACCGGGGCCGACCTGCTGGCCGAGGGTGTCCCGCTGGCCTTTGCCCTCTGTCGTCCGCCGGGGCACCACGCCGGGCGGGGGTACTATGGCGGCTATTGCTTCTTCAACAATGCCGCTCTGGCCGCCGAGTCCCTGCGGCAAGCCGGTCATGCCAAAGTTGCCATCCTTGATGTCGATTATCACCATGGCAACGGTACGCAGGATATTTTCTGGCAGCGGGGCGATGTGTTCTATGGCTCGATTCACGCCGAGCCCCTGACCGATTTCCCCTATTTCTGTGGCTATGCCGATGAAACCGGTGCCGGTGACGGGGCTGGAGCCACTCTGAACCTGCCGCTGCCGCGCGGGACTGACTGGCAGGGCTATCAACCGGCGCTGGAGCAGATGCTGGCCGCGACCAAGGCCCACGGAGCGACGGCGCTGGTGGTCTCCCTTGGCGTTGACACCTGGTATGGCGACCCGATTAGCGGCTTTGCCCTGCAAACCGAGGATTTCGCCGCCATGGGGCAACACCTGGCCTTGCTGGGGTTGCCGACGCTGGTGGTGATGGAAGGCGGCTATGCGGTGGCCGATGTCGGCAAGAACGTGGCCAATGTCCTGAGGGGATTGGAGCCCTGAGCGCAAAAACCGGAGCCGGTTTTGCGCATCATCACTGCGACAGATAAAAAGGTTAGACCGGTGTGCCTGCGTCAGGTCACAGCACACGACAGTTGGTTCAATCAGTGCAGGCTGCCGCCTGAAACTGCTCGGGGCCTGAGGCCCCGAACCCCCATTTTTCTTTTATGATCAAAGAAATGGGGTCTGGGGCCGACTGGCCCCAGCGAGGTGTGGAGCAGCGCTCCACGGTACTGTCGTGTACTGTGGTGTCAGCTCGCTGACGGGTCGCCGTATCGCCCCGGTGAACAGCCGAAATGCTTGCGGAAGGCGGTCGAGAAATTGGCCGCGCTGCCATAGCCTGCCAGATAGGCGGCTTCCTTGACGCTCAGGCCCTGCTGCAAGGCGGCGCGGGCGCGCTCCAGCGCCCGGCGGCGCAGGGCTTCAAAGGCGCTCAGGCCATAGGTGGTCTGAAACAGCCGCTGCACGGTGCTGATGCTGGTGCCAGCGGCACCGGCCAGATCGTCCAGTGATACCAGCGCGCTGTCCGTGCTGGCGAGGAACTCCTCGATCCGGCGCAGTCGCTGCTGGTCGCGCGGCTCCGGGCGCGGGGCCGGGGGATCGGTAAAGGTGGTGAACACCTGTCCCAACAATTCCAGAGCCGCACTTTCCTGATACAGCGCCGCCAGCGCGCCGTTGCTGTGGGTGGTCTGGACCAGACGTTCAGCCAGCGCCACCACCTGCGCCGAGGGCGTCCAGCTCCGCCGGGCCATGTGCTGGCGGCTGAAGCGATACAGGTCCTGCGCCTCGGTTTTCCACAGATCGCCATAACTTTCCAGCCAGTGCGGCGACAGGCTGAGGCTGACCTTGCGGATGCGGTCGCCCTGTTGGGCGCGGCGTTCAAACAGCTCGGTCTGGGTGCGGCTGCTGACCACCACCTGCGGCCGGGGCAGAGGAACCACCTCGCCGTGCTGGGCGTCGGCCAGCAGATGCCGCCCGCCCATCGAGGCGTTGACCGTCCCGTTCAGAAAGACCTGCACCGACATACCGGGGGCCCGTTCGACCTGGGTGACCAGATCGTGCAGGTCCACCGCATCCGAAGCATGCAGCACCATGCTGTCCCGCAGACGTCGCAGCCCATAGGAGCCGTGCAGGGCCGGGCCGGGTGGCACGGGGGCGGGTAGGGGGGAGGGACGCACCACCCGGAAGTTCTGCCCGACCGCGACCGAGCTTTCCGCAATCGTTGCAAAGGCGACGGCGCCGGAGGGACAGGGGGGCATGGGCAGGGAACTCCGGGGTGAGGGGGAGATAAATGAATGGACGGCAAAGCCTTTTGAGCGTTCTGCAAAGGTGCGATGGCTGGAGGCAGGTCTTTGTTGCACGTATGATATTAACAATCATTATCACACATGCACAAGCCGCACAAAAGAAGGGGATATCCTGCGCCGGGGAGCGCCGGATCACACAGCCCCCAAAGCACACCCTGTGGTGCGGCACAGATTTCGGATCGGAGGGATCATGCGTATGCGGCGGGATAACCGGCTGTGGGGACCATCGGCTCTGGTTTTGGCGATCATGCTGGCAACGCCAGCGTGGGCCGACGACACCAGCCAGACGGACAAGGCCAAGGACAACACGGCAGAGGCGCAGGCCGATCCACACACCGATCCACAGGGGGTGGTTCTGCCGACCGTGCGGGTGACTGGCTCGGGCTATGAGACCGAAGACAGCACCAGCTACACCTCGTCACAGATCAGCGTCGGGGAAAAGGACGCCCGCACCCCGCGTGAAGTGCCGCAGACCACCACCGTGCTGACCCGGCAATATCTCGATGACCGTGATGTGTCGTCGCTCGATACCGCCCTGCGCAAGACGCCGGGGGTGGTGGTGCTCAGCAATGACAATGGCCGCTCCAGCCTCTATTCCCGTGGATTTGAGTTCGATTCGCTCTATTTCAACGGCCTGCCTGCCCCGCTGTCGAGCATCTATGGCACCCAGCCGGACATGGCGATCGTTGACCATGTGGAAATCCTGCGCGGGCCATCGGGCCTGTTTGCCGGGGCCGGTGAGCCTGCCGGGGCGATCAACATGCGCCTGAAGCAGCCGACCAAAGAGTTGGGCGGTTCGGTGGCGGTGACCGGCGACAGCTGGGGCGGGGTGCGGGTCGAAGGCGATGTGTCCACACCGCTGACCCCCGATGGCAAGCTGCGTGGCCGGGCAGTGATGGTGCGCGATGATGGTCAGACGTGGATCGACAACAACGACAACAATACCACCGTTGGCTATCTGTCGCTGCAAGGCGACCTGACTGACCTGACCACTGTCACCCTCAGCTACAGCAACCTGCAGCGCGACATGAAGCCGTTCAACGGCCTGCCGACGCTGGCCAACGGCACCTTGCTGGATGTGGACCGTTCGACCACCACCGGCACCGACTGGAACGACTTCAGCAATCAGGTGGTTGATTACATTGGCGAGATCGAGCACCGCTTTGACTCGGGTGGCTATGCCAAGCTGTCGGCGCGCTATTCCGACCGTGATGTGGATTTCCTCTATGGCTATGCCGGTACGGCGGCCAACAGCAGCGGCACGGTGACCAGCATGGCGTGGCTGGCGCGCGATTATGAAGAAGACTCGCTGGCCGTCGATGCTCACGTCAGCCGTCCGTTCGTCCTGTTCGGGCAGGAGCACAACGTGCTGGTCGGGGCCGATTACCAGAAAGTGGACAGCACCCTGTTGCAGGGGCGCGGCAGCATTGCCACCCGCAACAACGTCTATGCCTGGAACACCGACATCAGCATGCCGCGCGTCACCTATTCGACGCAGACCGAGACCGACTCCGAGCAATATGGCCTGTACGGCCAGCTGCGGGTCAAGCCGGTTGATGACCTGACCCTGATCGGCGGTGCGCGTGGTACCTGGTACAATGACAAGGCGGTCAACATGCTGACCGGAGTGCAGACCAGCAGCCAGGTCATCGGCGGCAAGCTGACTCCGTACTATGGGGCGGTCTATGACGTGCTGCCCGAGGCATCGGTCTATGCCAGCTACACCGAGATTTTCCAGCCGCAGGATGTCACCGACGCCACCGGCAAGATTCTCGATCCGCGTACCGGCGGCCAGTATGAAATCGGCGTCAAGGGAACGGTGCTCGACGGGCTGGATGTGGCGGCGGCACTGTTCGAGCTGACCGACAAGAACCGCTCGATGAGCGATGGCAACGGCAACAACGTCGCTTCGGAAGAAGTGCGGATGCGCGGTCTGGAACTGCAGGCGGCGGGGACGGTGGCGCCGGGCTGGGAGGTGATGGCAGGCTATACCCTCAGCCGGTCGGAATACCTGAACGGCACCTCGAACGGCTCGACCTTCAGCACCTACACCCCGCGTCACATGGTGCAGGCCTGGGTCAAGCACCACCTCGAAGCGGTGCCGAAGCTGACCGTCGGCGGTGGGGTCAAGGCGTTCAGCGATTTCCGCTCGATTTCCAACGGTACCTCCATTGATGCCGACGGCTATGCGGTGGTTGACGCGATGGTCGGTTATCAACTGACCGACTCGATTTCAACCACCCTGACCGTCAACAACCTGTTTGACGCCACCTATTACGAACGGGTCGGCGGGACCTCGGTGTTCAACTTCTACGGTGAACCGCTGAGTGCCGCCCTGCGTCTGGAAGCCAAATTCTAAATCAAGGGCAGAGGGTTATGGACTCCCGGATCGGTGACAGCACCGGTCCGGGATTTGCCATGAGCATTTTCAAGTTGACCGTCGACGGTCAACGGCTCGGAAAATGCGGCACTAAAAGGGAAGAGCGTTTTCGCTCGGTGTGAAAACGCTCATGTGAGGGAAGGATGTGCGAAAGATGGTCGGGATGATGGGGAAACGGGCGAGGCAGTGGATGCGCCGGATCGGGCTGGGAATGCTGATGTCGATGCTGGCGGCCTGCGCTACGGCTCCTGCAGCGGTCAGCATTCCGCGCAGTGAAGACCTGCCGGTGGTCAATTCCAGAACCGGTGAGGCCTATCGCCTGCTGATCTGGCGCCCGGCCTCGCCGCCGCCGCCCGACGGTTGGCCGGTGGTCTATTTGCTGGATGCCAACAGCGTTTTCGGGATGGTGACCGACATCATGAACAGCCGGTCGGAGTCGGCGGGCAAAACCGGCGTGCGGCCTGCGGTGGTGGTGGGGATCGCCTATCCGACCGATGCCGCCTATGACCTGACCCGCCGGACCCGGGACCTGACGCCGTCCGTGGACCCGCAGACCTTGCCGATGCGGCCCAACGGCCAGCCATGGTCGGAAACCGGTGGAGCCGATGAATTCCTGCATTTCCTGCAACAGCAGGTCAAGCCGCTGGTGGCCTCCCGCCTGCCGGTCAATCCGCAGCAGGATGTGTTGATGGGACATTCGTTCGGCGGGCTGTTCACCCTCCACACCCTGCTGTCGCACCCGGAGGCCTTCCACAGTTATGTGGCAGGAAGCCCGTCGGTGTGGTTCGGCCAAGGGGCGTTGTTACAACAGGCCAAAGCCGTTATGACCAGCGGCACGGCGGATACCACCGGGCGGCGGGTGTTGATTGTCACCGGCGGCGACGAAGAGCGGCTGACCGCCGCCGAGCAGGCGCAACCCGATGCCGCCCGCCGTCTGGCGTGGAAGCAGGGCAACCGCATGTTGGGCAATGCGCAGGAGATGCGGACGCTGCTGGCCGCCCTGCCGGGGCTGACGGTGGACTACCGCGAACACCCCGGTCTGGACCATGGCTCGGTGGTGCCGATGTACCTGTATGACGGCCTGATGTTTGCCCTTTCCCCTACAGGAACAGCATCAGCACCCCGGTGAAGGTGTAGATGCGGTTGTGGTTGATCTCGCCACCGGCAAAAAAGCCGGTCAGCGGGACGGTGCCGAGTTCCTCGGTGATGATCGCCATTTCCTGCCGGTCCTGACCGAACAGGCGCGGACCGCGGGCGAGGCAACTGATGTACAGGGCCCCGCGCGGCGGCTCGGGGCAGCGGGCGAGCAGGCGGTGGACCATCGCCCGCAGGTCGGCTTCGGCGCTGACCGGGTCGCGGCGCACGAACATCAGCCGTTCGCCTTCGACCAGATCGGCGGCAATCCCCAGCCGCCCGTCCTGAATGTCAATCGCCATCAGGCTGCGCACCAGATAGTCGGCGGTGTCCGAACCGCTGACCGGGACGGCAGCATGGATTGTTCCGGCCAGACTGGCGAGGCCGTCATCATCCTGCTGGCGCGGGTTTTTGCTCAACAGGTTGGCGGCCTGCAAATCCTGCCGCAGAACATCAAGGGCGGTGCGGTTGTTCAGTCCCTCGACCCAGTCATCATCCATGCTGGTGATCAGGTGCGGCGGGCCGATGGGTTGGCAGCCTTGCGACAGGCCGACCACCACCGGCACGTCAGCACCGAACAGCACCCCGGACAGACCACCGCCGGTGATCGTTTCAAAACCGGGCTGTTCGCCGTGGTGATCAGGGACCAGGGTTCCGGCGATGTGGCCGCCGACGCTGCCCAGTCCCTTGGTGCCGAGGTGGGACAGGCTGTCGGGCAGGACGGTCAGCCCGCCGACCAGATAGCTGTCAATGGCTTCGGGCAGCAGGTCGATGATGCCGGGAATGGCTTCGTTGCGCGGGTCGCCGTGGACCAGACCAACCAGCGGGCGGGCGGTCTGCATCCAGTCTTCGGGGATGGCATCGGCGACGTCTTCGGGTTGGCGCAGGCTGGGCAGGAAGGTCCAGTCGTCTTCCTCCAGCGGCAGGATCAGGATGGAAACGGCGGCACCGCTAAAGAACTCTTCGTTGATTCCGCAGACCCCGGCCCCAATCGTTCCGGCCCAGTGACGAACGCCGGTGGTGGCCGACAGCAGCGAGACCACCTCGGGCAGATGGGCGGCGACGGCTTCGGTGACATAGACCAGCCCCAGCGCCGCATGATCGACGGGGGCGACGGCCTCGGCGCAGATCATGGCGGCGGTGCGCCAGTCGTGCGCCTGGGCCGCCATGGAACGGAAACGCGGTTTCATGGCTTTGCCTGTGTGCTGGACGGCGCTGCGGGCAGCAGGGGCTCCACGGCAGGCAGGATGCGTTTGACGATTTCATCAACACCCTGCGCAGTCGGATGCAGGCCATCGGTCTGCAACAGGGTGGCCTGTGCGGCGACGCCGTCAAGGAAGAAGGGATACAGTGCCACCTGATGTTTGGCGGCAAGGCGGGGGTAAAGGCCGTCAAAGGCTGTCTGATAGTCGCGTCCCAAGTTGGGGGGAGCCTTCATGCCGATCAACAGGATGCGGATGTTGTCTTTTTTCAGGCGGGTCAGAATCTGGTCAAGGTTGGCTTCGGCCCGCGCCGGGTCCAGTCCGCGCAGGGCGTCATTGGCGCCCAGCTCGACCAGTGCTACCTGTGGATGCTCGGCCAGCATCCAGTCCAGCCGGGCAAGGCCACCAGTGGTGGTATCCCCCGAAACGCCGCCGTTGATGACTTTGACCGCGTGCCCCTTGTCGTGCAGGGCCTGTTGCAGGCGGACCGGAAAGGCGTTGGCGGCAGGCAGGTTATAGCCCGCGGTCAGGCTGTCGCCGAGGGCGAGAATGGTGGTTTCGGCGTGGGCCGCGGTTGTAAACAGGCTGGTCATCAGCAGTCCGGCAGACAGGAGAACGGCAAAAAAAGCCCCCTTTCGGCGTGTCCCCGCCTTGACGGGAGAAAACGCACTGCCATATCCCGAGCACGGTCCGTGCTGGTGATGCAGTGCGGCAGTCTGATAATCCTGTGAGAGGCTCATGTCTTTACTCCCCCCTGACGAAGCGGTTGTTCCCGGCATGGTGCGCTCTTTGACTCCGGATGATGCTGGTGCTTTAGCCATTGATTTGCAAGACGTTCAGGTGATCCTTGGTGGGCCGGGCGGGCAGGTGCCCATCTTGCGCGGCCTGTCGTTGCAGGTAAGGCGGGGGGAAGCGGTCGGGGTGGTCGGTCCTTCGGGGTCGGGCAAATCAACGATGATGATGGTTGCCGCCGGTCTTGAGCAGGCGACGGCGGGGCGGGTGGCGGTGGCCGGGCAGACGCTGAACGGCCTGTCCGAAGACGCCTTGGCCCGCTTCCGTCGTGATAATGTGGGGATCGTTTTTCAATCCTTCCACCTGATTCCGACAATGAGTGCGTTGGAAAATGTGGCGATCCCGCTGGAACTTGCCGGTCGGCGCGATGCCTTTGAGCGGGCCGAGCGGGAATTGATCGCGGTCGGGCTGGGCCACCGGCTGGGGCACCGGCCCAGCCAGTTGTCCGGGGGCGAGCAACAGCGGGTGGCGCTGGCGCGGGCCTTTGCCGTCGACCCGGCGGTGCTGCTGGCCGACGAGCCAACCGGCAATCTGGACCGTTCCACCGGTGAGCATATTATGGATCTGTTGTTTTCCCGCCGTGAAGCCACGGGATGCACGCTGTTGCTGATCACCCATGATCCGGTTCTGGCCGGGCGGTGTGACCGGGCGGTGCGGCTGGAAGACGGGGCGCTGACAGCCCATTGAGATCGACAGTTTTGCAAGGATGCCGGTGATGACCGCTGAAACTTCTGGTGCCGACGGCGCGCAAACCTTCCATGCCAGCCGTGCCAAACGCTATGACGACACCATCCGGCGGGTGATCCCCGGGTATGAGGCCCTGCACAGCATGACCGCCGCGCTGCTGGCGCAGGCGACGGCGGGGCAGGGGCGGATTCTGCTGGTCGGCACCGGCACCGGGGCCGAGCTGGCGGCGCTGGCTCCGGCGCAGGTCGGTTGGTCCTTTGCCGCCTGCGATCCGTCCGCCGGAATGCTGGCGGTGGCCGAAGAGCGGGCGCAGGCGTTGGGCGTTGCTGAGCGGGTGCAGTTCTTTCCCTGCACGCTGGATGCGGTGCCGACCGACGCCGGGCCGTTTGTCGCCGCGACCTGCCTGCTGGTCCTGCACTTTCTGCCCGATGACGGCAGCAAACTGGCGCTGTTGCGCTCGGTGGCCGATCGTCTGCCACCGGGGGCGCCGTTCATTTTTGCCGACATGTACGAAGACCCGCAGACTCCCCGCTTTGCCCATCTGCGGGCGGCGTGGGTCGCGTGGCAGCGGACGATGGGAATTCCCGACGCAGAGATTGCCAAGGGTGTCGCTCACGTTGACCGCGACATTCATTTTGTTTCCGAAACACGTCTTGCCAGCCTGCTGGACGAGGCCGGTTTCACCCCCGCCGAGCGATTCTTTGGCGGATTTCTGTTCGGTGGCTATCTCTGCCACCGGCGTGGCTGACGGGAGACGGTGATGGCGGTGGTGGTGCGGTTGGCCCTGCGTGATTTGCGCGGGGGTGTGCGGTCTTTCCGGATCTTGATGGCCTGTCTGGCGCTGGGGGTGTTTGCCATCGCGGCGGCGGGGTCAACCCGCATGGCGGTGGAAGGCGGTATTGCCAACAATGCCCAGATTCTGCTGGGCGGCGATCTGGAGATCAGCCAGACCTATCGCACCCTTGATGCCGACCAGCGGGCGATGCTGCAACAGCACGGCGAGATCAGTGAAGCGCAGGAATTGCGGGTGATGGCCCGGCGCGGGACGGTCGGGTCTGCGGACTGGGCGCAGGCGCTGGCCGAGGTCAAGGCGGTTGATCAGGGCTATCCGCTGTTCGGCACCGTTACCCTGTCAACGGGTCAGCCGCTGGCAACGGCGCTGGCGCGGCAGGCGGACGGCAGCAGTTGGGGGGCGGTGATCGAACCGGCGCTGGCCAGTCGTCTGGGGCTGGCGGTGGGGGACAGCTTTCACATCGGGGACGCAACGTTCCGCCTGTCCGCCTTGCTGACCAGCGAACCGGGCCGGGGCGGGGCGCGGCTGGCGTTGGGTCCACGGGTGATGATCACCCTGCCAGCGCTCGCCGATACCGGCCTGCTGCAACTGGGGTCGCTGGTGCGCGAGGTGGTGACGGTGCGGGTGACCAGCGGTACGCCTGCGGCACTGGTGCGCAGCCTGAACGATGCCTTTCCGCATGCGGCATGGGAAATCCGCCAACTCGATGATGCCTCGCCCGGCATCACCCGCTTCATGGATACCGTCACCCTGTACCTGACGCTGGTCGGTTTGACCGCCCTGCTGGTGGGGGGCTTGGGGGTGGCCAACGCCATCCATGCCTATCTGCAAGGCCGCATCGCCACCATTGCCACCCTGAAAACGCTGGGGGCGTCGTCGGCGCAGGTGTTGTGGATTTATCTGCTGCAAATCGCCCTGCTGGCGCTGGCCGGGGTGTTGATCGGGGTGGTGCTGGGCGGTGGCGTGCCGTGGGTGGCCGGGCCGCTGCTGGAGCCATTGATGCCGATGCCGCTGGAGATCGGCCTCTATCCGGCTCCGCTGGCGCTGGCGGCTGGCTTTGGCCTGTTGACGGCGCTGGTGTTCGGGCTGTGGCCGTTGCTGCGCAGCCGGGCCACTCCCGCCGCTGCCCTGTTCCGTACCGCTGAAGGTGAAAGTGATGCTGGACGGGTGATCGGGCTGGCAGGCTGGCTGGTGCTGGCCGCAGGCAGTCTGGGGTTGGTGGGGCTGACCCTGCTGACCACCGACCGCAAGATTGTGGCGATCGGCTTTGTGGTCGGGGCGGTGCTGGCTTTGGTGCTGTTCCGGCTGGCGGCCAGTGGCCTGATGGCGGTGGCCCGCCGGTTGATGGCCTTGCCTGCGGTGGTGCAGGGACGGCCCGGTGTGCGACTGGCGCTGTCCAACCTCCATCGCAGTGGAACACAAACCCCGTCGCTGGTGGTGTCGCTGGGGCTGGGGTTGACGGTGCTGGTGACGGTGGCGCTGATCGAGGCCAACATCAGCCACCAGATCAACGAAACGTTACCGAAACAAGGACCGGCCTTTTACTTCATCGATCTGCAGCCGGACCAACTGGACGGGTTCCGACAGGCGGTGCGGGCGACGCCGCAGGCCGAAATTCTTAATGACGCCGGGATTGTCCGTGGCCGTATTTCAGCCCTGAAGGGGCAAACGGTCGATGTCGAGGCGGTGGAGCCGGATGTCCAGTGGGCGGTGCGCGGAGACCGGGCGCTGACCTCTGCCGCCGAATTGCCTGCCGGGGCGGTGGTTTCCGCTGGTCAGTGGTGGGCGGCAGACTATGCCGGACCGCCACAGGTATCGTTGGCCGCCAGTCTGGCCAAGGGGCTGCACGTCGGGCTGGGCGACAGTCTGACCGTCAATGTGTTGGGGCGCGAGATCACCGGCACCATCACCAGCCTGCGCGAAGTCCAGTGGTCGAGTCTGGCGATGAACTTTGCGGTGATCCTGTCGCCGGGGGCGTTGCAGGGGGCTCCGACCACCTGGATTGCCTCGGTGGCCGTGCCGCCAACCGCTGAAGATGCCCTGCAACGGGCGGTGGCCGAGGTCGCCCCCAATGCTTCGGCGCTGAGTATCCGGCAAACGCTGGTGACGGTCAGTGGTATTCTGGAGCAGGCCGGGTTGGCGGTGCGGGCCACCGCGCTGGTGACGCTGTGCGCCGGGGCGCTGGTGCTGGGCGGGGCGCTGGCCGCCGGTCAGCGGCGGCGCAGTTACGAGTCGGTGATCCTGAAGGTGCTGGGGGCCGCACGGGGGGATATCCTGCGCGCCCATCTGCTGGAATATGCCCTGATCGGGCTGGCCACCGGGGCGTTGGCGGTGCTGGTCGGTGGCACGGCGGCGTGGGCGGTGTTGCGCTTTGTGATGCGGATGGACTGGCTGGCGATGCCCGGAGTCGCCGGTGGGGTGGTGGCCGTCTGTGTGCTGCTGGTGGCACTGGCCGGGCTGTGGGCCACCGGGCGGGCGCTGGCAGCCAAGGCGGCACCGTTGCTGCGACAAGAATGACAAAAAGTTAAATTGCTTTTTATCCTGTGAATCAAAGTGAAAAATGAAAAAAGTGCAAAATTTACCCTCGCCCTGTCGGGTTTCCATTGCGCAGGGTCAGAGCTGCCCCTACCTTGGAGGGCATGAGGGTTCCGCTGTGGCCTGCCATCGGGCTGGCACGGCGGGGCGGAATGGTGCGTCGCCGGGGTGAGATGACCTTGTCAGCGATGCTTTAACACAGAGGACACATCACGATGGCCTTTCAGGACCGCGATTATATGCAGGCCCGTTCGGCAGAGGCAGCCTATGAAGTCGATCAGGGCCTGCGCAGCTACATGTTGCGCGTTTACAACTACATGGCATCGGCTGTTGCCCTGACCGGGATCATTTCCTGGCTGGTTGTGAACACCTCGCTCAGTGGTCTGTTCTTCGTTATGACCCCCAAGGGTGGCTATGCTCCGTCGATGCTGTCGTGGGGCGCGATCCTGCTGAGCATCGGGATGGTGTTCTTCCTCAGCTTCCGCATCAACCACATGCGCGCCTCGACCGCGCAGGGCCTGTTCTGGGCCTATGCCACCCTGGCCGGTATCGGTCTGGCGCCGATCTTCTACACCTACACCGCTGATTCGATTGCGCGTGTGTTCTTCATCTCGGCGGGTGCGTTTGCCGGTCTGTCGCTGTACGGCTATACCACCAAGCGTGATCTGACCGGGTTTGGCTCGTTCCTGATCATGGGCCTGATCGGCCTGCTGATTGCCAGCGTGGTCAATATCTTCATGCAGAGCACGATGATGCACTGGGTGATCTCTGCTGCCGGTGTGCTGATTTTCGCTGGTCTGACCGCCTATGACACCCAGAAGATCAAGGAAATGTACTACGAAGCCGACAGCGCGGAGATGGCCTCGAAAAAGGCGGTGATGGGTGCGCTGACCCTGTACATGGACTTCATCAACCTGTTCCTGATGCTGCTGCGCTTCTTTGGCGACCGTCGCTGATCCGTTCAGCGTCACCAACAGGACGTGTATCGGAACCCCGCCGGATCATCCGGCGGGGTTTTTGTTGCTCTTGGCGGCGGCGGTCGCCACACTGGGAGTAACCTGAAACCGTTCGAGCGACGACGAGAGCCGCCTGATGACGCAGTTCACGCCACCAAAGGGACCCGCTGTTGCCCCCGATACCGCCGCCCGGAGCGGATGCGGCGGGCGTGGTCCGGTATCCTTGCGGATGCCGGAAGGCGATGATCGTTTGCGCAAGGTCTGTGACGATTGCGGTTTCGTCTATTACGAAAACCCCAAGGTGATCGTCGGTGCGGTTTGTACCTGGGATGATGCGGATGGTGAGCCGCTGTTCCTGATGATCCGGCGAGGGATCGAGCCGCAGCTGGGCTATTGGGGGCTGCCGTCCGGCTATATGGAACTGCACGAGACCAGCCATGCCGGGGCAGCGCGCGAGGTGTGGGAAGAAGCCCGCGCCCGGGTCGAAACCGACCATCTGCTGGCGATTTACAATTTGCCGGAGATCAGTCAGGTCCATCTGATCTATCGCGCCCGCATGATGACCAGTCACCACGGCGCAGGCCCGGAAAGCATCGAAACGGCGCTGTTCCGCTGGGACGAAATTCCGTGGAACGAGCTGGCCTATCCGAATGTGGCGTGGGCGCTGGAAAGCTGGCGCAAGGTGCGGGGGCAGGATGGGTTTGCCCCGATGACCGGCCCGGTTTGAGGGAGGGATTGCTTGGAGCCGCGTGCGTTAAACCGGACGCCACAGTACACGAAAGTAGAAAAACAGGATCATGGAGCGCTGCTCCAAACCTCGCCGGGACTGGGAGGCCCCGGACCCCATTAATTTGATATTGAAAGAGAAAATGGGGGTTTGGGGCCTGAGGCCCCAAGCGGTTCCAGGCGGCAGCCTGCACTACAGGGCTTGAGCTGCCAGCGTCGGGGCCAGGCGGCGAAAGTCCTTCATGTCGCCTTCGGTGATGTGATTGAGCATCCAGAAGCTGAGAAAATCACGTGCGAAACTCAGTGGTGCAAGCTTGCCCTGCTCGACGCGCTGGATCATGGCATCCAGACTGCGCATCAGCCCGACATGGGCCAACCGATGGGTCTGACCAATATCCTGATCCTGCTCCGCCAGCACGCTTTCTTCGACCCGGAAATGGTGGGCAGCCAGAGCGCGGAACTCGTGCATGGCATGGCTGAACTGGTGCCGGGCCTGTTGGCCTGCCAGCCGGTTCAGCCGTTCGGCATGGTACATCAGCGAACGATGGTGCGAGTCGATCTGGATGTTGCCGGTCAGGTAGGTTTCATGCCATTGCAAAATCTGCCCGCTGCGGGTGTTGCGCATCGCTTCGGCATGGTCGGCAAACCGTTGCAGATAGGGCCAATAGGCACTGTCTTCGATCAATTCATGGTCACAGAGCAGGGATTCGAGATCCTGCATCGCCTCGGACAGCCGGAGTGTGCTGTCAATTGCCAGTTGATTGCGAACCCCGGCGATGGTGGCAAGCAGGGTATGATGCCGTTCGCTGTGATGGTCGGTGGCGGGAAAGCCTGCCCCCCGAATGATGATTTCTTCCAGGCTGAAGTGGTGGCGGAGCTGGCCGATAAAGGCATTGAGGGCAGCGATCAGGCTGGGGCGATCACCAGTATGGCGCCAGTAATCCCACAGGGCATTGACCTGCTGGGCGAGGGCCTCGTGGCCTTCGTCAAGGATACTGTTCCCAATGTGTGCGGCCTGCATCAACACCCTCGCAATTAGAATGGTTTTTCTGCGAATTTGCATAAAATGCAAGATTGTTATGCCAGACAACGCCTCATGCTGGAAAGGGCGCAAAATCCCTATGGCCAAAAGCCATAGATCAACGTGCGTTAGAGTATTTTCAAGTTGACCGTCGACGGTCAGCGGCTCGGAAAATGCGGCACTAAAAGGGAAGAGCGTTTTCGCTCGGTGTGAAAACGTTCTAAATATGACGCCACAGTACACGACAGTTGTGAAACAGGCTCATGGAGCGCTGCTCCAAACCTCGCTGGCGCCTTGAGGCCCCAGACCCCATTGACTTGATTCTTAAAGAAAAAATGGGGGTTCGGGGCCTCATGCCTCGAGCAGTTCAGGCGGCAGCCTGCACTTTCTTGCCAAACTGTCGTCTACTGTGATACGACGCATGCACGCTGATCTAACTTTTTGTATTGCCGCATTGTTGTTGCGAAAACGGGTTCCCACTTTTCGCACAATGCTCGAGAGGGCGGCGTAAAACGTGATCGCGGGGAAGGGCTTATGGTCCCGAAGGCGTAGGCTTTGCTACCCGTGAGGCATGAGAAATCTGGAGAAATACCCGTGATACGATTTCATGCTCGCGGGCGCCGGTGCTTTTGCAATCCATCTCGGCATCCAGCAGCAGGTCGAGAACCTGCGTAATCCGCTGGGTTGGCCAGCGGCGGACCTGGGTCATGAAGCGCGGTTTGGTCTTGAAAAACAGCGGCGGCTTCAGCAGGGCGACCGCCTGTTCTGCAGGCTTGCCATGGGCCAGAGCACCGCTGACCAGATGCAGGCGCAGAAAATGGCGGGTCACACTGCGCAGCAGCGGGATCATCGATTGTCCTTCGGCGACGAAGCGGTCCAGCATCGCCTGAGCGGTGCTGTCGTCACCGTCGGCCAGCGCCAGCGTCATGTCATCCATCGACAGGGCCGACAGGTCGCCGACGCAGGCCTGAATGTCGTCCAGCGTCACGGTCAGGCCCCTGGCATCCGGGCCCCCCATGTAGGTGATCAGCTTTTCGACCTCGGCGCGCGTTACCTGACGGTCGCTGCCCAGCTGGCTGGCCATCAGGTCGAGAGCTTCGGGGGCGATGCTGATGCCGAACTTGCCCAGACTGTCGCGAATGACCAGTTCGACCGCCTGACCATCGTCCATATAGCAGGCAATGGCGGCGGCGTTCAGCGCCGACTCGCACAGTTTGCGCAGTGATGATTTGGCGGCCAGATCGCCGGCCTGTAGCACCACCAGTGCATCCCCGGGGGGCGACTCGAGGAAAGCCTGCACGGCTTTGGTATGGCCGTCATCGGCGTCGCGCAGGCGGACGACTCGTCGGCCACCGGTCATCGACAGGGCGGCGGCTTCGTCGATCAGCAGGGCCGGGTCGTTTTTGACCTGACTGCCGACGAGGTCGGCGACCCGGAAGGGGTCGTTCAGCTCGCTGACGACCGTTCGCATCAGGCGTTGGGCCCGCTCGCGCACCAGACCTTCGTCGGGACCATAGACCAGAACCGCCCGGGCTTTGGCATCCGGGCGGTTGCTGAAGGCATCGGCGCGGTCAGCACTGATTTTCATTGCGGGGCAGGGCTGGCAGGAGGCGACGGGTGCTGTGAGAAATAGGCCGACAGGCGCCGCTGGATGTCGTCGGCCACCTGTTCTATGGCGCGCGTCCGGGCATCCTTTTCGGAAATCACCGTGGCGTATTGCTGGTCAAGGATGTTGTAGGAGACCACGCCTTCGGATATGCCCGCCAGCAACTGTGCCTTACCATAGGTCAGGGCAAAGTTTACGCTGATGATCATGTCGGCGCGGGTGGCAAAGCTGTCTTTTGACAGGCCGGTTTCGTCGATCGATTCCTGCAAACTGACGGTCAGCAGGTAGATTTTCTTGCCAGCATTCTGACTGCGCTCCAGTCGTTGCTCCAGGGCATTGCGCAGAACCTGACCGTTGCGATCATTGATGCGGGCGACCTCGACCTGCCCCAGCTGAGCGGTGACCGGCGAGGATTTGCCACCGGCATACATCGGTTTGAAACCACAGGCAGCCAGCGGCAGGCCGACGACGGTTGTCGTCAGCCCGACCAGCACGGTGCGGCGGGACAGGGCAGCCCGGTGGGGCTGCCGCGGTTTAATTGGCCACCACATTGACGATTTTCCCCGGGACGACCACGACCTTGCGGATCGTTTTCCCGGCGATCTGGGTCTGGACGTTGTCCATTGCCAGCGCCGCCTGTTCCACCTCGGCCTGCGGAGCAGACTTCGGCATGTCCAGCGTCCCGCGCAGCTTGCCGTTGACCTGCACTGCCAGCGTGACAGTGTCCTGCACCAGCAGGGCCGGGTCAAAGGTCGGCCAGGCAGTTTCTGCCAGCAGGGCATCAGCGCCGCGCAGCTCGGCCCACAGTTCTTCGGACAGGTGCGGGGTCATCGGCGCCAGCAGGCGGATCACCATTTCCAGACCGAAACGATAAGCGTTCTGGCTGGCAGCGTCGGTTTGCTTCAGCGCCTGCACCGCATTGGTCAGTTCGCGGATGCGGGCGACGGCGTTGTTGAAGCGCAGGCGTTCCAGGTCTTCGCTGACGTCGGCAATGGTTTTGTGGCACAGGCGAACCAGCTTGCCTGCATCCGACGCACCATCGGTCGGGACGTCTGCCGGGTTGGCGTCGCTGGCCACATCCCCGGCCATGCGCCACAGGCGGTGCAGATAGCGCCATGCGCCTTCGATCCCGGCGTCGGACCAGTCCATATCACGGTCGGGCGGACAGTCGGACAGCATGAACAGGCGGGCGGCATCGGCGCCGTAGGTGTCGATGATGTGGTTGGGATCGACCACGTTCTTCTTCGACTTCGACATTTTTTCCGACCGGCCGACGGTGACTGTCGAGCCATCGTCGATTTTGACCAGCGAGCCATCATCGCGGCGGTCGATTTCGGACGGGTCCAGCCACTTGCCTTCGGCGGACTTGTAGGTCTCGTGGCAGATCATGCCCTGAGTGAACAGACCGGCGAATGGTTCCGAGGCGCTGAGGTAGCCGCAATCGCGCAGGGCGCGGGTGAAGAAGCGCGAGTACAGCAAGTGTAGGACGGCATGTTCGACCCCGCCGATGTACTGGTCAACCGGCATCCAGTAATCGACCTTGTTGCGGTCATAGGCGCTGTCGGCATTGCGCGGGTCGCAGAAGCGGCTGAAGTACCACGAGCTTTCAAAGAAGGTGTCAAAGGTGTCGGTCTCGCGCCGGGCATCCTTGCCACAGCACGGGCACTTGACGAACTGCCAACTGGGGTGGCGGGCCAGCGGGTTGCCGGGGGCGTCAAAGGTGACGTCTTCGGGCAGGGTGACCGGCAACTGGTCTTCCGGGACCGGCACCACGCCGCACTCGTCGCAGTGAATCACCGGAATCGGGCAGCCCCAATAACGCTGGCGGGACACGCCCCAGTCGCGCAGGCGGAACTGGATGGTGCCTTGGCCCTTGCCCAGCGACTCGACTTTGGCAATCGCGGCGCGCTTGGCGTCGGTGACCGACAGGCCGTTGAAGTCGCCGGAGTTGATCGCTACACCGTCATCGGTGAAGGCTTCGGTGGCTGATTCGAGGTCGCGGGCAAAGGCGTCGGCGTCGGCACCCTTGGGGGCGACGACGGCCTTGACCGGCAGGCCATACTTGCGGGCAAAGTCCATGTCGCGCTGGTCGTGGGCCGGGCAGCCGAACACCGCCCCGGTACCGTAGTCCATCAGCACGAAGTTGGCGACATACACCGGCACGGTCCAGGTCGGGTCCAGCGGGTGGATGACGCGCAGGCCGGTGTCATAGCCCTTCTTTTCCGCCGTCTCGATCGCTTCTTCCGAGGTGCCCATGCGGTCGCATTCGGCAACGAAGTCAGCCAGCGCGGTGTTGGTGGCCGCCAGCTCGGTGGTCAGCGGGTGGTGGGCCGAAATGGCGACAAAACTGGCCCCGAACAGGGTGTCGGGGCGGGTGGTGAACACCTCGATCGACTCGCCATCCCGACCGGCAATGGCCCACTGCACACGGGCGCCTTCGGACTTGCCGATCCAGTTGGTCTGCATGGTGCGGACCTTTTCCGGCCAGCGGTCGAGGCCGGTCAGGGCGTCGAGCAGGTCGTCGGCGTAGTGGGTAATTTTCAGGAACCACTGGCTCAGCTTGCGCCGTTCGACCAGCGCGCCTGTGCGCCAGCCGCGCCCGTCAATCACCTGTTCGTTGGCCAGCACGGTGTTGTCCACCGGGTCCCAGTTGACCCAGCTTTCCTTGCGGTAGGCCAGACCCTGCTTCAGGAAGTCCAGGAACATTTTCTGTTCGTGGCGGTAGTATTCCGGGCGGCAGGTGGCGACTTCGCGACTCCAGTCGATGGACAGGCCCATCGGCTTGAACTGTTCGCGCATGGTGTCGATGTTGGAATAGGTCCACTGGCCGGGATGGGCCCCGCGTTCGATGGCGGCGTTTTCGGCCGGCAGGCCAAAGGCATCCCAGCCCATCGGATGCAGCACGTTGAAGCCCTGAGCGCGTTTGAAGCGGGCAACAACGTCGCCCAGCGTATAGTTCCGCACGTGGCCCATGTGGATGCGGCCCGACGGATAGGGGAACATCTCAAGGACATAGTACTTGGGCCGGGAGGTATCTTCGCTGGCCTGGAAACACTGGCGCGACTCCCACGCCGCCTGCCACTTGCGTTCGGTTTCCTTTACGTTATAGCGGTCCTCGCGGGCCATCGTCGTGCTACTCCTGGAACATCGGGCGAAACAGGGACGCCGGGGTTTCGCCACAAGACTACAATATCGGACACAGCGGCCGCACAGGCGTCGGGAACAGGGTGCGGCGGTCGGCAATGAAACAGGGACGGCGCCCGGTGGGCGCCTGTCCGGTCGGCGGTCGGGACTCGGGCCTTATTGATCCTTGGACGCTTCGGCGGTGCGGATCTGGCGGGCGCGGGTCAGGACGGCATTTTCAAATTCGGTGTTGGTCGAGGCATCGACCTGGGCATCCAGCCAGCCACCGGTGGCCGGGTCGCGCACCTGACGGAACACCGACGCCTTGAGGGCATCGGCGCGCAGCTCGCGGCTGAGGATGTACAGGTTGACCTTGAAGCGCTCGCCGGGGCTGCTCTGGGGCTGATACCAGTCGGTGATGATCACCCCGCCAAACGGATCGGCGGAACTGAGCGGCATGAAGCCGACAGTATCGAGCGCCGCCCGCCACAGGTACAGGTTGACCCCGATACCGGTGCCACCGCCTGCGGCTTCGTCTTTTTTCTTGCCGCCAAACAGCTCCAGACCGCCCTTGCCAAAGATCGTGTCGCGTTGCGTCGGATCTTCGCGGGACCAGGTGCCGTCGCCCTGCTTTTGCATCGGACGGCTGTCCGTATCGAGGCCGCAGCCTCCCAGCAGCAAGGCAGTTGCCAATGACGCCATCGTCATGCCCCAGATCCGGCGGCGGGAAGTGGCGGTGGTCTTCATCACCATGGGAAGAGAACCCTTTGTTGTGCCTGACGGGGTGCAAAAACCCCGAGTCGCGCAGAATGTGCCGCATGGCTGTGTGGAGCACATGCGGCTCTTTATATAGCAGGGGGGACCGGGCAGCGTTAAGCAAAAACCAAGTGGGGCCCCGTTTGCCCTTTGGACGTGGGGCTGAAGGGTGTTGTTGCACAAAATCCACACTGTGCGGGAATAGACACAAAGGAGGGCGCTGGTGCCTTGACCCTTGCCTTTGAAAATGGCCTTATGGGCCTACCGTATGTGACGGGCTTTCAGTGGTGACGCTCTGTGGACGCTCTGTTTGCCCCGGGCGGTACTGAACGGCTCGTTCCAGTCTAACGTGAAATTAGGGATTTCGAGAGAATGAAGAAGCTTCTCATCGGCACCTCGGCCCTCGTGGCCGCTGCCTCGATCGCCGGCGCCGCTCAGGCCGCTGACCCGATCAAGTTGTCTGTTGGTGGTTATGGCGCCGTCATGGTTGGCTATGCCTCCCAGGACGACGACTACACCAAGGCCACCGGTCGCGAAGTGACCGGCGTTGACGTCAAGGGCGACAACGAAATCCACTTCAAGGGTTCGACCACTCTGGACAACGGCCTGACCGTGTCCGTGAAGTACGAAATCGAAGCCGGTGGCCGTTCGGTGAACGCCAACACCACCATCGACAGCGCTGACGAATACAACATCACCGTGTCGGGTGCTTTCGGTAGCATCGTTGCCGGTGCTGACGACACCGCCCTGGCTGCCATTGCCAAGACTGCCCCGAACGTCGGCGGCCGTATCTTCAACGGCGGTCTGGAAGAAGGCGACCTGCAGGATGGCGCCTACGTCCTGCGTCCGGCTGGCTTCGACAACGCCCTGAACTCCGCCTACATCAACACCGGGGGCGATGCGGAAACCATCAGCTACATCTCCCCGGCGATCGCTGGCTTCACCTTTGGCGCCACCTATATGCCGGATGCTCTCGGCGGTGACGACAACCCGAACCAGCCGAGCAGCCTGCGCGGTGCCAATGGCTCGAACGAAGCCTATGGCGCTGGCCTGATGTGGAACGGTACCGTCAGTGGCGTGACCATTGCTGCCCAGGGTGGCTATCTGTGGGCTGATGCTGGCCCGAACACCACTGGAAATGCCAATCTTGTTGGTGGCGTGTACGGTGCCGGCCGTGAAGAATGGCAGTTGGGTGGTCAGGTCGGCTACGCTGGCTTCACCTTCGGCGGTGGCTACCGTGACGTTAGCCAGGACCTCAAGGCCAGCAACGGTCTGACGCTTGCCGGTCTGGGCGCTCGTGACGAGATGAATGGTCGCGCTTGGGACGTGGGTCTGCAGTACAAGACCGGCCCCTATGGCGTGAGCCTGGCCTACTTCGACTCGTCGATGGAAAACGCTGCCAAGAACGTCTCTGACGACACCATGAAGATTTGGGAACTGGCTGGCGAATACACCATGGGCCCGGGCGTTGCTCTGGTCGCCGGTGTTGCTCACGTCGACTTCGAAAACGGTACGGCCGCTGGTGCGACCACCGCTCAGAAGAACAGCAACGAAAACAGCGGCTGGGTGGTTGCCACCGGTCTGTCGCTGACCTTCTAATCTTTCCTTACGGAAAGTTTGGCAGGACTGCTGGGAAAGGGCCGCCCTCGGGTGGCCCTTTCTTTTTGTGGCGCAGCAGGGTGTTTGCTGAAAAAGGCTCTTGCCAAAGATGCTGGCCTTGCGTATCTTCCGCCCGCCTTCCCTGTTTCGGCAGGGGATGATGTTCATGGTCTGTCGTATCTGATCATGTCAGTGTGCCGCAGTAGCTCAGTTCGGTAGAGCAACGCATTCGTAATGCGTGGGTCGGGGGTTCGAATCCCTTCTGCGGCACCACCCTTCCTGAAAAAAAAGACACGTCTTTGGCTGGCACTGCTCTGATGGTGCTGGCGTTTTCGTGTGTACTGTTGCGGCATCTGCGTTTGATTGTTGCCTGTCCTGAGGGCAGGCGATAACATTTTGTAGTGTCGCATTGTTTTTGCGAAAACCGGTTCCCGTTTTTCGCACAATGCTCTAACGTCAGAATTCTGTTACAGAATGGCTGAAATCAGGGCCGCATGGTGGCATACGCCAGTGGTCCGGCACCGCAAACCAATAGCAAGTGTGGGTGATGATCATGGGTGGACGGATGACCGACGAGGATCCTGCGTCCCCGGTGTTGTCTGTTGGTGTGCCCTCGCCCTCTGAACGTTTGTCGCGTGATCGCCTGTTGGCCCTGTTCGCCCTGTCTCCTGCCGCGCAGTTTGTCTGTGATGCTGCGGGACAGATTCTCCTGCTGAATGCGGCGGCGGCTGACCTGCTGGAGGTGCGGGCCGAGGATCTGGCTGGCCGGGGACTCGAAACACTCCAACCTCCGCCGGGAGCCGGGTTGTGCATGCTGGTTGGGGGGAATCCTGATCTATACACCGGCGGGCGGCGCTTTCTCCCCTATCGACGCGGCAACGGCGGGCATGTGACCCTCGACAGTACGATTGCTGTACTGAACCATCAAGGCGAGCGCTTGTTTGTGGTCAGTCTGCGTGCGGCAGATCTGCTCAGCAGTCTGGCCGATGGCTGGACCGAAGCCGAAGAGCGTCTGGGATCGGTGGCGCAGAATCTGCCGGGGATCATCCTGCAGCGGGTCTTGCAGACTGACGGGGTGATTTACTACCCGTTCTTTTCTTCGGGAACGCTCGACATTCTGGGGTATGCCCCAGAGGAGATGCGGATCACCCAGGACGGCTGTCTGGATTGCATTCACTGGGCGGACCGCAGCGATTATCTGGCCCGCCTGCACGAGTCGGCCCGTACCCTGACCGGCTATACCGAAGAATGGCGAGCCATCAGCCGCAGTGGTGATGTCCGTTGGCTGTCGGCCACCCTGAAGCCTGAACGTCTGCCCAATGGCGATGTCATTTGGGACGCGGTACTGATTGATGTCAGCGACCGGATGCGGGCGGAACATCGTCTGCAGATGATCATGGATCATGCAGCGGACGGCATCATCACCATGGATGCCGAAGGCCGGATCGAGTCGGTCAATGCCGCCGTTGAGCGTGTGTTTGGCTGGTCCGCCGATGAGTTGCTGGGTAAGGACGTGGTGTTCCTGACCCCCGATGGCTCGGCCCTCGCCAATACCGGTGAAGGCGGAATTGTTCATGATTACCTGAAGACCGGAGAAAGCGCCATGCTGGGGCATGGACCGGTCGAGTTGCAGGGGCAACGCAAGGACGGCCATGTCTTTCCGATGGAGCTGTCGCTGAGCGAAGTGCTGACCGAGGGCAAGCGACTGTTCATTGCCATCGTGCGCGACATTACCGCCCGCAAGGAAACCGAGGCCCGCCTGCACGAGAGCGAACAGCGTTTGCTGAATATCGCCGACAACATTCAGGGGATTGTCTTTCAGCGTGAGGTTTCCGCCGAGGGGCACATCTCGTTCAGCTACATCTCGGAAGGGTGCCGCGAGATTCTGGGCGTTCTGCCCGAAGAAATCCGCAGTGATGGCGAGTTGTTTACCGACCTGATGGACCTGTCGGACCGGAGTGGTTTCATTGATGCCATGCGGCGATCCGCCGAAACGATGGAGCCGATGGAGGCTGACATCAAGCTGGTCAATCGCCGCAATGAAGAACGCTGGTTGCGGTCGTGGTCGCGGCCCCGCAAGGGGGCCAATGGCAGCCTGATCTGGGACGGCGTGGCGCTGGATGTGACCGACCGCAAACGGGCCGAAGAAGAGCTGACCTTCCTTGCCTACTACGATCCGCTGACCGGGCTGGGCAACCGCTCGCTGTTCATGGAACGCTTTGGTCGGGCGCGCAGCTTTGCTACCCAGATTGACGCATGGGTGGTGGTGCTGTCGCTGGGGGTTGACCGCTTTTCGATCGTCAATGCGACGCTCGGCCATTCGATGGGGGATAAGGTCCTGCTGGCGGTGGCGCACCGGATTCAGGAAACCATTGAGGTGGGCGACCTGTTGTGTCGGGCCAGTGGCGACCGGTTCCTGTTGATGCTGACCGGGATGACCTCGGCCAGTGATATCGAGCAGGCCATTCGGACGATTCAGGCGCGTTTTCTTGAGCCGTTGACCGTTGAAGACGAGGAGTTTGACCTGACGGTCTCCGTTGGGGCGGCGGTTTTCCCGCGCGATGGCGAAAGTGCCGAGGCCTTGATCATGCATTCCGAGACGGCGATGCAGCAGGCAAAGAAAGGCAATGGCCCGTCGTCGTTCCTGATCTTTACCGAAGAGATGGGGGCAAAGGCCCAGCAGACGCTGACCATGCAGCATCGGTTGCGGCGGGCGCTGGAAAATGAGGAATTTGTTTCGTACTTCCAGCCGCAGATTGAAACCCGCTCGGGCAGGATTGTGGGGATGGAGGCGCTGGTCCGCTGGATCAGCCCGGAACACGGCCTGATTCCCCCCGGTGCCTTTATCGACGTGGCGGAAGAATTCGGCCTGATCGACACCATGTGCGAACAGGTGTTGCGGGATGCCTGCCGTTGGAACAAGCGCTGGCAGGATCTGGGGTTGGCGCATGTGCCGGTGGCGGTGAACATCTCGGGCCGCCAGTTCCACAATTCCCGGCAACTGCTGACCATGGTCGATACGGTGTTGCGGGATTTTGATATGCCGCCGCAGTATCTTGAGCTGGAATTGACCGAAAGCTCGGCGATGAGCGACCCGGAGAACGCCATCAATGTGGTTCGCTTGCTGACCGAACGGGGCATTTCCTGTGCGATTGATGATTTTGGCACCGGCTATTCTTCTTTGTCAGTGCTCAAGCGGTTTCCGATCGGCAAGCTGAAGATTGACCGCTCGTTTGTGAACGAAGTGACCACCGATCCGGGCGATGCCGCTATTGTCTGTGCGATGATCGCGATGGCCAATGCGCTGGACCTGAAGGTGGTGGCCGAAGGGGTGGAAACGCAGGATCAGCTGAATTTCCTGCATGGTGTGGGGTGTGACCAGATTCAGGGCTTCCTGATGTCGCGGCCCTTGCCGGGGGAGGCGATGGAGGCCATGTTCCAGACGCGCCCGCCGATGCCGATGCCGGTCTAATAAAGCCAATGGATATCAATTCACTATATTCTTTTCTTCATGTTGTTTGTGATCTTTGGGCGGGTGTTTTCCTCACCCGCCTGTCCTTCGGACTTGAAAATCTACGATCGTAGGTGAAAAGTGCCGTTGCGAGCCATTTTCATTGCGATGTCGCACTAAAATTTGCTGCCCCGGGATACACCCCCGTCTATGGAGGGGTCTTTGGCAGCGTTATTCCCGTGGAATTGGCGGGAAAAGAGCGGCGCGCCGGGACGGCTCACCCCTGTAGGTCCTCTGTCCCGCTTGTCGGGCATGGTGGGTTTGGTGTCTGATCTGCGGCGGTGCAGAGTGTGGAGATCGATTGGTTGTGGCTGAGGTCAAAGAGAGTTATACGCTATCATGCTCATCGGCCTTCCGCGATGCGGTGCTGGCGTTGGCGGAACAGCGTCGGGTGAATGCCGGGGACCTGGCCCGTTCGGTGATGCTGGTCGTTCCGCCCGAGGTGATCGAGCTGTATCCCGATCCCGGCGAACCCGCAGACGACGACCGTGAAATGGTCAACCTGCACTCCGGGCCGTCGATGGGCAAGGTGCTGCGCCGCAAGCCTCGCCTTCAGGTCCGCCTGCCATCCGGCATGAGCAGCTCTTTTATCCGTAAGTCTCTGAATCTGGCGCTTGCGCTCGCAGGTGGAATGATGTCTTTGCAGGTCGGAGACAAAAACGGGATTGTTCTGGGCGGGACGATGGCCCCCCCTCCGGCTGCCCCTCCACCACCGCCGCCTGAACCTGCCCGCTGCGAGCCGGACCCGGAGCTGGCCGAGCAGGTGTCCCGGCTGACCAGTGAAATTGCTATCCACACCGAGGAATTGGACCGCTTGCGAACGGTTTTGTCGGTGCTGTCCTTTGATCCGCTGCCCAGCGGCGTGCAGACCGAAGGCGAGGCACTGTTTGTGTTTGGCTATCCCCCGACCGCCGACCCGGACAGCCGCGAACTGCGTGCCCGCTTTCGGCTGTTGGCCACCGTTCACCATCCCGACAGCCCCTATGGCAGCCATCAGCGGATGAGCCAGTTGAATGCGGCGATGGACTTGTTACGTCAACGATAGGGTTATCCCGTAATCCGCCGGTTTGATGAAATCAGCCGCTCGCACAGAACCCGTGACAGGTTGAACATCAGCTTGGCGGCGAGGGCCGGGGCGGTGGCCATCAGGCGTTTCAGGGCTGTCTGGCTGACCACCAGCAAGCGGGCATCGGTTAGCGCCACCACATCGGCGGTGCGGGTGATGTCGGTGATAAAGGCAATCTCGCCAAAGACCTGCCCGCTATCCAGCACCGCCAGCGGAGTGCTTTGTCCGGCCAGGCGCACTTCGACCAGCCCGGATAGAACCACAAACACCTCGGTCCCAACGGCACCGGCCTTGATGATCAGGTCGCCGCGCGCACAGTCGAGCAGGGTTCCGCCTTTCAGCAGGCGCTTTTGCTCGTCCTCGCCGAGGTCGGCCAGAATCGAGGCGGTTCCGCTGGCGGCATGGCGGACCTTGTCGGCGAGAAAGACCCAAAAGGCGTCTTCCTGCTCGATCCAGTCGCGCACCACCGAGGTCACCGGCACACTGGCATGCAGCCAGTCCAGCAGGCGGCGGGCATCATCGTTTGGCCCGGACTCGCCGGGGAGGTGGCGCAGAATCCGCCACAGCGGCGACTGAATGGTGGACAGGTGTTCGCGGTCACGGGCCGCCAGCACCAGCGGCACCTGATAGCCGACCACCGGATCGACCAGATTGCCGGTAAAGCGGCGATAGCCAAGGTGCTCGTACAGATCAACCAGCCCCGGCGAGCAGACGCAGAAATTGAAATGCCGCCCGGTGGCCAGTCCGTCCTGATAGGCCCGCCCGACCAGCGCGGTCATCGCCTGACCGCCGCGCCGTCCGGGGGCAACCATCAGGCGTCCGGTGAACGACAGGGCTGAGGGGGGCAGGGTGAGGAACTGTTCAAAGTGGGGGAGCTGGCGAAAGGCATCGGGTATGCCGGTTTCTCCGCCGATCACTTGCAGGGTGCCGATCACACTGCCGTCTTCGGCATAGGCCCCGTAGAGGGTGGCCTGATCGTCGGCATCATCCTTCAGCCAGCCGCGCCCGTGGTCGGCCTGTTCCAGACGGACCTTGCCCATTTCGCGCACGTAAATGTCATAGCGAAAGCGATAGATTGCCTCGCGCTCGGCGGCGGTGGAGGCGATGCGGATGGACAGGCTGGCAAAAGGGGCTGACATGGCAACGATCACCGCAGGGATCAACAAGGCCTTGTCTTAACACCTTTGTTTTTGCACCGGGTGAAGAAAAACGTCTCCACCCGGTGCAAAAGGGTTACGCCGGAACGCCGATGCTGGTCGAGTGTTCAAAGTGCAGGTGTTCGCCTTTGTACACAAACGGATAGGCATGATGCGCCGCCTGTGCCGCTTCGGCGAACCCGGTCAGGATCAGCTTCAGCTTGCCGGGGTAGGTGCAGACGTCGCCAGCGGCAAAGATGCCTTCGACGTTGGTGGCGCTGGTGCCCTGATCAATGGTGATGTGGCTTTTGTCCATCCCCAGACCCCAGCTGCTGATCGGCCCCAGCGAGGTGGCCAGCCCAAAGAACGGCAGCAGGATGTCGGCGGGCAGGTCGCGCAGGCCGCCGTCAAGGTCGGCAACGCGCACGGTGTTCAACTGGCCGCTGGCGGTGTCACCCTCAAGGGCGGACAACTGATAGGGCACCACCAGATCGATCTTGCCCTGGCTGGCCAGGTCCTGCAGACGGGCGGCGCTTTCCGGGGCGCAGCGGAATTTCGGGCGGCGGTGGATCACCGCGACGCTGGCGGCGACTTCGGACAGGGAAACGGCCCAGTCCACCGCCGAGTCCCCGCCACCGGCAATCACCACCCGCTTGCCGCGGAAGGCTTCGCGGCTTTTCACAAAATAGAACACCGATTTGCCTTCGTAATGGGCCAGACCGTCCAGCGGCGGACGGTTGGGACCAAAGGCTCCGGCACCGGCGGCGATGATCACCACCGCGCAATCGATCTGCGTGCCCTTGTCGGTTTCCACCAGCCAGCGGCCATTGTCCTGACGGGTCAGGCCGACCACCTGCTGGCTCAGGTGATAGACCGGATTGAACGGGGCGGCCTGCTGTTCCAGCTGGCCGATCAGGTCACCGGCCAGAATGCTGGGGTGGGCCGGAATGTCATAGATCGGCTTTTCCGGGTACAGGGCGGCGCACTGGCCCCCGAGCGCATCCAGCACGTCCACCACATGACATTTGATCCGCACCATCCCGCACTGGAAAACGGTGAACAGGCCGACGGGGCCGCCCCCGATAACGCAGGCGTCGGTGTGATGAAGGGTCTGGTCAACCATGGGCGACTCGCTTTCCTGTAACTGGTCTTGCCGTGCTCCGTGGGGGGAGCGGATCTGGAAGGGCTGACTGTGGCGCGAGGCGCGCCGGGAATCAAGTTGATCCTCGGAGGAGAGCCGGGAAGCCTCTGGCATCGCGACGATCTTTCCCCTACCCTTGCGACAGATGTCGGGGCCAACAGGGGGACATGATGACCGATAGCACATCGTCTGCTTCACGACTGTCGCTGGAACTGGCGACCCCGGCGGCGACCGGCTGCCTGGGGGTGGCGCTGGCCGATGTGCTGCGGCCGGGGGATGTTCTGGCTCTGCAAGGAGATTTGGGGACTGGCAAGACCGCCCTGTGCCGGGCCTATATCCGGGCGGCGGTCGGTGATCCGGCAGAAGAAGTCCCCAGTCCGACCTTTACGCTGGTGCAGGTCTATGACACGCCGGGCTGGGCGATCTGGCATTACGATCTTTACCGGCTGGAACAGCCCGAAGATGCCTATGAGCTGGACATCGAAGACGCCTTTGAAGAAGGGGTGGCACTGATCGAATGGCCCGACCGGCTGGGGCGGCTGTTGCCCCGGCGGGCGATTCACCTGACCCTGATCCAGACCGGCGAGACCTCGCGGCGGGTCGATGTCGAGGCGCAACCGCACCTGCTGTCCCGCCTGTCGGCGGCCTTTACGGCAGCGCAGGCGGCAGCGAAATGAAATTCTGCAGGAAAGATGATCTGACAGATGCGTGAGACCTTGCTGACCGGCTTTCAACAGCGTGCAGGCTGGGGAGATGCCGAACGGTCGTTACTGGCCGGGGATGCCTCGTTCCGGAAATACTGGCGACTGCGGCGGGCTGATGGCGCGACGATGGTGATCATGGATGCGCCGCCGCCGCAGGAAGACGTTCGGCCGTTCGTTCGGGTGGCGAACCATCTTGAGGCACTGGGGTTTTCCGTCCCCCATGTGGCGTTGGTTGATGAGGACAACGGCTTTCTTCTGCTGGAGGATCTGGGCGACGGCACCTATACCCGCCTGTTGCAGCAGGGCAATGACGAGTGGTCGTTGTATGCGCTGGCCACCGACGTTCTGGCCGAGCTGTCGCAGCAGCCGGTCCCGGCGGATGTTCCGGCCTATGATGATCAGCGCCTGCTGACCGAAACCGGTTTGCTGCCGGACTGGTTTCTGACCAGTGTCGGGGCAGCCGTGTCTGCCGAGGCTCGCGCCGAGTGGGATCGGATCTGGCTTGACCTGTTGCCGGTGGCGCGCGGAGTGCCGAGTGCGCTGGTGCTGCGCGATTACCATGTTGACAACCTGCTGCTGTTGCCCGGACGGGCGGGGCTGGCCGCCTGTGGTTTGCTTGACTTTCAGGATGCGGTGGTAGGTCCGCTGACCTATGACCTGATGAGCCTGCTGGAAGACGCCCGCCGGGATATCGACCCGGCACTGGTGGCGGCGATGACCGCGCGTTTTCTGGTCGCCCGCCCCGACCTGCACGCAGAAACCTTTGCCGCGTCGTGGGCGGTGATGGCTGCCCAGCGTCATGCCAAGGTGATCGGCATTTTTGCCCGCTTGTACAAGCGGGATGGCAAGCCGGGCTATCTGCCGCACATTCCGCGCGTGTGGCGTCTGCTGGAAACAGCCTGCCAGCATCCGGCCTGTGCGCCGGTGCAGGCGTGGTTGCAGGCCTACGTTCCGCCTGCGGTTCGTCAGCGGTCGCCGCAATGAGCGGGGCCGCGTTGACCAGCGCGATGGTGCTGGCCGCCGGGTTGGGCACGCGCATGCGCCCGATCACCGACCATACCCCCAAGCCACTGGTCGAGGTTGGCGGGATGACCATGCTCGACCGGGTGCTGGCCCATGTGACGGCGGCGGGGGTGTCGCGGGTGGTGATCAACCTGCATCATCTGGCCGAGCGGGTGGAGCAGCACATGCAGGCTCATCCGCTGCCGCCTGCGGTCGAACTGCGCTATTCCGATGAACGGGCGGCCTTGCTGGAAACCGGCGGTGGCGTCCGTCATGCCCTGCCGCTGTTGGGGGATGCGCCGTTCTGGGTGGCCAATGCCGATATCCTGTGGCTCGACGGGCCGGGGGAAACGGCGCTGGCCCGGCTGGCGGCGGCATGGGACCCGGAACGGATGGATGCCCTGCTGTTGCTCCACCCGCTGGAAACCGCCCATGGCTACGACGGCACCGGGGATTTCCACTGGCAGGCCGATGGCCGCATTGTGGGTCGGCGGGACGGGCAGGGGCGGGCGCCTTATGTTTATGCCGGTGTGCAAATTCTGAAACCGGAACTGTTTGCTGATACCCCGACCGGGGCCTGGTCGCTGAACGTGATCTTTGACCGCCTGCTGGCGGTGGGACGGCTTTATGGGGTGGTCCATGATGGCCACTGGTTCCACGTCGGCACGCCGGACCGGATTGCCCCGACCTCCGACCAGATTGCCCGGCTCGGGCGGTAAGGGCTGTTGCTGATTCGAAAGGGTGCCTGATGTCGCTCTATACCATCTCTCCCCGTTTGTCCTTTGGCGATACCCTGGCTGCGGGGGTGCTGGCACAGTGCGGCAGTGATCCGCTCGATCTGGCCGGTATTACCTTGCTGTTGCCCAACCGGCGCACCCAGCGCACGGTCCGCGAAGCCTTTCTCCGGCGGTCGGGTGGTCGGCCCTTGATGCTGCCGCGCCTGCTGGCGCTGGGCGACCTTGACGACGACGAAATGCTGTTCAACGGCTTTCAGGGGTTGGGGTCTGCCGATGGCGCGGTCGAGGCGCTGGCTCCGGCGATTCCGCCCCTGCGGCGGCGGTTGTTGCTCAGCCGGTTGGTGATGGCCAAGGGCGACGAGACCGGGCGGCCCTATACCCCTGATCAGGCGTTGCGGCTGGCCGATGAACTGGCCCGCCTGCTTGATCAGGTGCAGACCGCCGACTGTGATCTGGGGCGGCTGGGGACGCTGGCCCCGGATCGGTATGCGGCGCACTGGACCCGGATTGTCGAGTTTCTGGCGATTGTCGCGCAGGTCTGGCCGACCCTTCTGGAGGCCGAGGGCTGTCTGGACCCGGCCGACCGGCGTAATCGCCTGCTGCGGGCGCAGGCGGTGGCGTGGCAACAGGTGCCGCCCCACGGGCGGGTGATTGCCGCCGGGATCACCGGCTCGCTGCCTGCCGCCGCCGAGGTGCTGGCGGTGGTGGCCCGCCTGCCGGGCGGGATGGTGGTGTTGCCGGGGCTGGACCGCGAGATGGACGACGATTCGTGGCAGGCGCTGGATGACAGTCATCCACAATATGCCCTGAAGACCCTGCTGGCGGTGATCGGCTGCGAGCGGCAGGCGGTGGCCGACTGGCCGCAGACCGGCGAGGATGATCCATCGCTGGCCGACCCGTCGCGGGTGCGGCTGATTTCGGAAGCGATGCGACCGGCCCAGACCACCCACCGCTGGCGCGATTTGTCGACCGGGGCGGCTGCACCGCTGGACGAGCGGGCGACAGCGGGGATCACCCGGCTGGACTGCCCCGACCAGCGGCAAGAGGCTTTGGCGATTGCCCTGCTGATGCGCCAGACCCTGCAAACCGCCGAACGGACGGCGGCGCTGGTGACGCCTGACCGCGATCTGGCGCGGCGGGTGTCGGCGGAACTGGCCCGCTGGCACATCCGCGTTGATGACTCGGCGGGCAGGCCGCTGGCGGTAACACCGCCGGGAGCCTTTCTGCGGCTGACGGCGACGATGGTGGCTGAACGCTTTGCGCCGGTGCCGTTGCTGTCGGTGCTGAAACATCCGCTGGCAGGGGCCGGGCTGGAACCGGCGATCTTCCGCGATGCGGCCCGCCGACTGGAAATGGCCGTCCTGCGCGGGGTCCGCCCGGGGCCGGGGATTGCCGGGCTGCGGACGGCGCTGCTGGCCTCGGAAGCGGTTGGCGGCGACGATCTGGACGGGCTGGCGATGCTGCTGGACACACTGGAGCAGTGCTGTCAGGGCTTCGTTACGCTGATGGAACAGGATGAAGCGTCGTTTGCCGACCTGCTCGAAGCCCACATGCGGCTGGCCGAGGCGCTGGCAGGGACGGCGGCGATGCCGGGACCGTTGCGCCTGTGGGCCGAAGATGCCGGGGACACGGCGGCGATCTGGGCGCGCGATCTGGGCGATACCGCCAGTGTGCTGGACACCATCGTTCCGGGGCGCTATCCGGCAGTCCTCGATGGCCTGATGACCGGCACCGGCGTGCGGCAGGAGTTCGGCAACCATCCGCGTCTGGCCATTCTCGGGCCGATGGAAGCCCGCCTGCGCCATGCCGACCTGCTGATTCTGGGCGGCCTGAACGAAGACGTCTGGCCGCCGCAAACGGCCATCGACCCGTGGATGAGCCGCCCGATGCGGGGCGAGTTCGGCTTGCCGCAACCGGAACAACGGGTCGGCCATGCCGCCCATGATTTCGCCGCGCTGTTCTGCGCGCCGCAGGTGGTGCTGACGCGGGCGGAAAAGATCGACGGGACTCCGACGGTGCCGTCGCGCTGGCTGTTGCGGCTCGATACGGTGCTGACCGCTGCCGGACTGCCCAGGCTGGGCTGTCGGGCACCGTGGCTGTCGTGGGTCAGTCGGCTGGACCAGCCCGACCGCTATGATCTGGGGCGGCGCCCGGCACCCTGTCCGCCGGTGGCCCTGCGTCCGCGCAAGTTGTCGGTGACGCGGATCGAGACCTGGATGCGCGACCCCTATGCGATCTATGCCCAGTACATTCTGGGATTGCGGGCGTTGAAGGCGCTCGACGAAGACCCGGGAGCGGGGGATTACGGCACGCTGGTACACCGGGCGCTGGAGCTGTTCCAGCGCCGCTATCCACAGGCTTTGCCCGCCGACCCCTATGCGGCGCTGCTGGCCTGTGGCGAACAGGTGTTTGCCGAAACCATCGCTCGCCCGGCGGTGTGGGCCTTCTGGTGGCCACGTTTCGAGCGGCTGGCGCGCTGGGTGGCGCAGGAAGAAACCGCTCGTCGTCCGCTGGTGCGCGAAACCCATGTTGAGGCCCGTGGCAAGCTGGATCTGGGGGACTTCCTGCTGACCGCCACCGCCGACCGTATCGACCTGCTGCAGGATGGCACGCTGGCGATCCTTGATTACAAGACCGGCCAGCCGCCATCGGACAAGGAAGTGCTGGCCGGGTTTGCGCCGCAGTTGCCGCTGGAGGCGCTGATTGCCCAGAGTGGCGGCTTTGACGGTGTTCCGGGACGACCCGTTTCGGACCTGCAATTCTGGCACCTGAAGGGCAATACCGACGGCGGCGAGGCGCGCAGCGTCAAAACAAAAGACAAACCGCTGGGTGAGCTGGTGACCGAGGCGCTGGACGGGGTGCGCGGACTGATCCGCGCCTTTGATGCCCCCGAGACTCCTTATCTCGCCCGGCCCCATCCTGAACGGGCGCCGAAGTGGTCGGACTATCTGCATCTGGCGCGGGTGCGCGAATGGTCGGCGGGTGAAGGAGAGAGCGAATGAGTGAGATCATTGCGCAGGCGACCCATAGCCAGCGACAGGCCGCCGATCCCCGTGCCTCGGTGTGGGTGGGGGCCAATGCCGGGACCGGCAAGACCAAGGTGTTGACCGACCGGGTGCTGAACCTGCTGCTGGAAGGCACCGGGCCGGAACGGATTCTGTGCCTGACCTTCACCAAGGCCGCCGCCGCCGAAATGTCCACCCGTCTGGCAGCCAAGCTGTCCGACTGGGCGGTGATCAGCGACGAGGCGCTGGATCAGGCGTTGCGTGATCTGGGCCGTATCCCCGATGCCGCCCAGCGCACGGTGGCCCGTCGGCTGTTTGCCCGTTTGCTGGATGTGCCGGGGGGGATGCGGATCGAAACGATCCATGCCTTCTGTCAAAGCCTGCTGCGCCGGTTCCCGCTGGAAGCCGGGGTGTCGCCGCATTTCGAGGTTCTGGATGAACGATCGTCCGCCGAATTGATGGATCAGGCCTATGAACGGCTGCTGCAAACGGTGCGGGCTGGCGGTGACAGCCCGCTGGCCAGAGCCCTGGCGGTGGTGACGGCTCAGGTCCACGAGATGAACTTTCCGGCCCTGATGGGGCAACTGACCGGCAACCGGGGCAAGCTGCGCCGTCTGTTGCGGCGGCATGGAGGACTGGACGAGGCGCTGGCGGCGCTGTACCGCGTTCTGGAGGTGGCCGAGGGCGAGACCGCCGCTGATATCCGGCTGAAGGCCGTGGCGGTGCTCGATGGCGACGAACTGCGCTCCTTTGCCCGCATGATGGCCAGCGGCGGCAAGACCGATCAGGGGATTGCCGAAAGTCTGGCCCGCTGGTTCACTTCGTCACCACCCGATCAGGCCAGCCAGTGGGAGCTGATGAGCGCGGCCTTTCTGACCAAGGACGGCGCGGCGCGCAGCCAGAGCAAGTATCCCAGCAAGGCGGTGAAGGAAACCTATCCCGATGTGCTGACCGTTCTCGACCAGCTGACCGATACCGTTCTGCTGTGGGAACGACGGTACAAGGCGGCGCAGGTGGCCGAGTGCAGTGCGGCGCTGCTGGTGCTGGGCAACGCGTTGATCTCCGGCTATGAGGCGGCCAAGGAACAGCGCGGGCTGATGGACTTTGACGACCTGATCTTTACCACCCGTGCCCTGCTGTCGGGCAGCGAGGCGACGGCGTGGGTGCTGTACAAGCTCGACGGTGGCATTGATCATGTGATGGTCGATGAAGCACAGGACAACAGCCCCGACCAGTGGGGAGTGATCCGCAGTCTGACCGAAGAGTTTTTCAGCGGCGAAGGGCGGATCAACGAGGCGGTGCGCACGGTGTTTGCCGTCGGCGACCGCAAGCAGTCGATCTATTCCTTTCAGGGGGCCGACCCGGCGGCCTTTGACACCATGCGGGCGCGCTACCGTGAGGTCGTTCCGGCGGCGGAGCAGACCTTTCACGATGTGACGCTGGGGGTGTCGTTCCGCAGCGTGTCGGCGGTGCTCGATCTGGTCGATCAGGTGTTCAACGCCACCGAAGCCTGCCACGGGGTGCGCGAGCGGCATGAACCAGTGCATCATCTGGCCGCCCGCGAGGGGATGGCCGGGTTGGTCGAGCTGTGGCCGGTACTGGAAACCGCCAAGGCAGCGGATGGTCAGCCGTGGAAGCCACCGGTGGAGGTGGTCAGCGGTGACACCGCGCAGGCGCGGCTGGCCCGTCTGCTGGCCGCCCGCATCAAGGCGATGATCTCGGGCGAGCGGTTGCTCAGTCAGGATCGACCGATGACTGCCGGTGACATTCTGGTGCTGGTGCGGCGGCGTGGCGGCTTTGTCGAAGATCTGGTGCGGGCGCTGAAAAAGGCCGAGGTGCCAGTGGCCGGGGCCGACCGGATGGTGTTGTCCGAGCAAATGGCGGTGATGGACCTGTTGGCGCTGGGCGAGGCCCTGTTGCTGCCCGATGATGATCTGACGCTGGCCTGTGTGCTGAAAGGGCCGCTGATCGGCCTCAGTGAAGACCAGTTGTTGCAGATCGCCGCCGGGCGTCCGCGCGGGGTCAGTCTGTGGCGGTCGTTGCGGGCGGCGGCGGAAAAGGGTGGGGGGCCGTTCCGTCCGGCCCATGAAACGCTGGCCGACCTGATGGGGCAGGCCGACTTTCTGCCGCCGCACGAGCTGTATGCCCGGGTGTTGGGCCCATTGCGCGGGCGGGAAAAACTGGTGGCCCGGCTGGGCCCGGATGCGCTGGATGCGATTGACGAATTCGTGCAGTTGACCCTGACCTATGACCGGGGCAACCCGCCGTCGTTGCAGGGCTTTTTGCACTGGGCGCGCTATGACGACAGCCAGAAAAAGCGCGACATGGCCGAACGTCGGGACGAGGTGCGGGTGATGACCGTCCATGGCTCGAAAGGCTTGCAGGCGCCGGTGGTGATCCTGCCCGATACCTGCGGGGTGCCGTCAAAGCTCGACAGTGTGTTGTGGGAGGACGAGCACGGCCTGATGCTGTGGCCACCGCGCAAGGAAATGCGTGACCCCTTGAGCGACCAGCAGATTGAACGGCTGAAGGATGCCCAGCTGCAGGAATACAATCGCCTGCTGTACGTGGCGCTGACCCGTGCCGAAGACCGTCTGTTGGTCTGTGGCTGGCAGGGCAAGACCCGCCGCCCCGAGGGCTGTTGGTATGATCTGGTCGAAGCCGGGATGGCGGCGATTGGCCAATCCTGCGATGACCCGTTCCTCAGCCGCGAAGGTCCGGCCTTTGGCGTCGAGAGTGCCACCATCTGGCGCCTGCAGTCGGCGCAGACGGTTGCCCCCCGCATCAGCGCGCACGGGGAGCTGGCAATGGCGGCGGAAGAGGCTCCGTTGCCTGCCTGGACGGCGGCACCGCCGCCTGCCGAGCCGTCGCCGCCGCGCCCGCTGGCCCCGTCGCGGGTGGAGCTGCCGGACCCGCCCGCCCGTTCGCCACTGGATCACGGAGACAACCCGGCCAGCGATGCCAAGCGGCGGTTCCGGCGCGGGACGCTGGTTCACCGCCTGTTGCAGAGCCTGCCCGATCTGGCCCCGCTCCACCGGCAGGCGGCGGCGGCAACCTTCCTTGCCCGTCCGGTGTGGGAGCTGTCGCCTGCGGCACAGGCCGCCCTGTGCCGCGAGACGCTGGCGGTCCTCGATCACCCGGACATTGCCCCGCTGTTTGGTCCCGGCTCGCTGGCCGAAGTGCCGATCACCGGGGTGGTCGGTGGCCATGTGGTGTCGGGGCAGGTTGACCGGCTGGTGGTGACCGACGAAGCGGTGTTGATCGTTGATTTCAAAACCAATCGCCCGCCACCGAGGCGCGTTGAAGACGTCGCGGAAGCCTATTGCGTCCAGTTGGCCCTCTACCGGCAGGTCTTGCAGGGGATTTATCCCGGGCGGCGGGTGGACTGCGCTCTGGTCTGGACGGATGGTCCCTTTGTTATGCCATTGCCTCGCGCGGTTCTGGAGGCTAGCCTGAAAAACAACCGCCTGGGGGGTGGTGACTCGGGAGGACAACGGGATGAGTGAAACCGGCAAGTCGCAGGGCAACAGGCCCCTTGTACGGGTCAGAATGGCGACGGCGGGGGATTATCTGGCGTGGTATCGCCTGTGGCAGGGCTATCTGGCGTTCTACGAGGCGGCCGTTCCGACCGAGGTCACGCAGGCCACCTGGCGGCGCTGTCTGAGCGATGTCTGGCCGATGGACTGTCTGGTGGCGGTGGTTGACGGGGATCTGGTCGGCTTTGCGATTGTGGTGACCCATCCGGGAACGTGGAGTCGCCAGCAGGTCGGCTATCTGGAAGACCTGTTCGTGGCCGCGTCTGCCCGTGGGCAGGGGGTGGGCCGGGCCTTGCTGGAAGCCTGTGCCGCCCGTGGCCGCCAGTTCGGCTGGCGGCGGCTGTACTGGCAGACCAAGGCCGATAATGCGACGGCGCGGGTTCTTTATGATCAGGTGGCCGAGGTGACCGACTGGGTGCGCTATGACTGGGATCTGGGCGAGCTGAATTGTGGTCCGCGCAGCCCCTGACAGTATGAGCATATTCTTTTCAAGGGTATTGCCCGCCTTGACGACCTTCCGTCCCCTCCTTAGACTCTAGCCATTGATCAGCGGTGGCACGAGCATCCTTGGTCAGCCGGATTTCTTCTTACCACCGTGTTTGCAGGCCTGGCGCGATGGCTGTGCCACAAGTGCCCGGTGATGCCGTATAAAAGGACAAATCGATGAAACAGGTTACTGACGCCTCCTTTGAGCAGGATGTGCTGAAGGCAGAAAAGCCGGTGCTGGTGGATTTCTGGGCCGAATGGTGCGGCCCGTGCCGTCAGATCGCTCCGGCGCTGGAAGAACTGGCCGCCGAGCTGGCTGACCGCCTGGATGTCGCCAAGGTCAACATCGACGAAAACCCGGAAATCCCCACCAAATACGGTGTGCGCGGGATTCCGACCCTGATGGTGTTCATGAACGGCCAGATCGCCGCCACCAAGATCGGCGCCCTGCCGAAGAACAAGATGGTGGAATGGGTGGAGTCGGTTCTGGAAGCCGACGCCTGAGGCTGGCACCTGAAACTGAACATGCCTGTCCCCGTCGTGCTGGCGGGGTGTGGATGATGACAAAACGGCAGGGCATGGCGCTCTGCCGTTTTGTTTTTGCCGGTTTCAGCAACCATTCAGCACAATCTGATATGGCTCGCCCAGAGTTAACCCGCGAGAACGGTAGCACACGGCGCAAAGCGGCGCTAAAACAGTCCCCGAATTTTGCCACGATTGGGCGGTATGGCTCCGCCCGTTGCCTCAGGCTGTCTGCTTGATTGGGAGTTCCCATGCATCGCTTTGCCAATCCGGCCCGCTTTCTCAGACTGGCGACCATCCTGCTGCCGTGGGCGGTCGGGGTGACGGTGATTTCACTGGTCGCCGGGCTGGCCTATGCCCTGGTCCTGTCTCCTGCCGATTATCAGCAGGGGGAAACCGTCCGCATCATGTACATCCATGTGCCGGCCGCCTGGATGGGGATGTTTGCCTACACCATGATGGCGATTGCCAGTGCGGTGGCGCTGATCTGGAAACATCCGCTGGCCGATCTGGCCGGGAAAGCCAGTGCGCCGGTGGGGGCGGCCTTTACCCTGATCTGTCTGGTGACCGGGTCGCTGTGGGGCAAGCCGATGTGGGGAACCTGGTGGGTGTGGGATGCCCGCCTCACCAGTATGTTAATTCTGTTGTTCCTCTATTTGGGCTATATGGCGTTGCAGTCGGCCTTTGACGATCCGCGCCGGGGGCAAAAGGCGGCCTCGGTTCTGGCGCTGGTGGGATTCGTCAATGTGCCGATCATCAAGTTCTCGGTTGACTGGTGGAACACCCTGCACCAGCCGGCCAGTGTGGTGAAGATGGGCGGTCCGGCGATTGATGCGTCGATGCTGGTGCCTTTGTTGTTGATGGCCTTGGCCTTCAAGGGGTATTACGTGGTCGTGCTATTAATTCGCATTCGTACGGAAATTGCCGAGGCGAAGATTCGCACCCTGCGGATGGCGGAACTGCACGGATAACGGAAAGCTGGTGAGGCGATGAACGACTTTCTGACAATGGGGGGCTATGGCGGCTATGTCTGGCCCGCCTATGCCATCGCCCTGGTGGTGCTGGTGCTGGTGCTGGTTCTGACCCTGCGCGGGGCGGCCAGCAGCCAGAAGACCCTTGATCTGTTGCAGCAGGCCCGTGGCGGTCGCCGGTCCCGTCGGGGTGCGGCCCCGGTCGGGGATCAGGCTGTTACTCCTTCGACGGTGGATACGGGAGCCGAGCGGCCATGACGCGCAAAAAACGCCGCCTGATGCTGGTGGGGCTGGGGATGCTGTTGCTGGGATCGGCAACGGCGCTGACCCTGACCGCCTTTCAGGACAATCTGGTGTTCTTCTACAGTCCATCGGACGTACAGGAAAAGCACGTCGATCCGGGTCGCCGGTTCCGTCTGGGTGGGTTGGTCGAAGAGGGCTCGGTACACAAGGACGGGACCACGGTCCGCTTTAACGTGACCGACCTCAACAACAGCCTGCCGGTCAGTTTTACCGGCATCCTGCCCGACCTGTTCCGCGAGGGGCAAGGGGTGGTGGCCGAAGGCGCGCTCGATGGCAGCGGCACCTTCAAGGCGGTCGAGGTGCTGGCCAAGCACGACGAGAACTACATGCCGCCCGAAGTCGCCGAATCGCTGAAAAAGTCCGGGAAATGGACCGGCGCCGAGACGGAACGTATGAAAGAACAAGGCCATCCGGCGGGCATGACCGCCCCGGCCAGCGCGAAGTAAGGAACCCTGATGGTCGCCGAACTCGGACACTTTGCCCTGATCCTGGCGTTGTTTGTCGCCCTTGCCCAGTCGATCATCCCGATGTGGGGGGCGCAGAAGGGCGATGTGGTGATGATGAATGCCTCGCGCGCCGGGGCTTTGGGGCTGTTTCTGCTGGTTGGGCTGGCCTTTGGCTGCCTGACCTATTCGTTTGTGGTGTCCGATTTTTCGGTCAGCAACGTGTTCCAGAATTCGCATTCCGACAAGCCGATGCTGTACAAGGTCAGCGGCCTGTGGGGGAACCACGAAGGCTCGCTGCTGCTGTGGATCACCATTCTGACGGTGTTTGGTCTGGCGGTGGCACTGGTTGGCGGCAACATCCCGCCGCAACTGCGGGCGCGGGCGCTGTCGGTGCAGGCGATGATCACCAGTGGCTTCCTGCTGTTCATCCTGTTCACCTCCAACCCGTTCCTGCGCCTGCCGGAAATTCCGGCCAACGGTCGCGGCCTGAACCCGATGTTGCAGGACCCCGGTCTGGCGTTCCATCCGCCGATGCTGTACCTCGGCTATGTCGGCTTCTCGATGGCCTTTTCCTTTGCCATTGCCGCGCTGATCGAAGGTCGGGTGGATGCCGCCTGGGCCCGCTGGGTGCGCCCGTGGACGCTGGCGGCGTGGACCTTCCTGACGCTGGGCATCGGTCTGGGCTCGTGGTGGGCCTATTACGAACTGGGCTGGGGCGGCTGGTGGTTCTGGGACCCGGTGGAAAACGCCTCGTTCATGCCGTGGCTGGTGGGGACCGCCCTGCTGCATTCGGCAATCGTGGTGGAAAAGCGCGACAGCCTGAAAAGCTGGACCATCCTGCTGGCGATCCTCGCCTTTGCGATGAGCCTGCTGGGGACTTTCCTCGTCCGCTCCGGGGTGATCACTTCGGTGCACGCCTTTGCCAGTGATCCGACCCGTGGCCTGTTCATTCTGGTGCTGCTGTCGGTGGCGGTGGGCGGCTCGCTGATGCTGTACGCCTGGCGGGCTCCGTCGCTGAAGGCCGGGGGCCTGTTCGCGCCGATTTCGCGTGAAGGTGCTTTGCTGCTGAACAACCTGCTGATGACCACCGCCGCGGCCTCGATCCTGCTTGGCACGCTGTACCCAATGTTTGCCGATGTGTTCCATCTGGGCAAGGTGTCGGTGGGCGCGCCGTTCTTTAACGGGGTGTTCGTGCCGCTGATGGTGCCGATGCTGCTGGCGATGGCCTGTGGTCCGTTTCTGGCGTGGAAGCGTGGCGACCTGCGCGGCGCCCTGAGCCGCCTGTGGGCCGCCGCTGCCGCGCTGGTGGTGGTGATGCTGGCGGTGTGGGCCTGGCACGGCGGCGATGTCGATTCGCTGCTGGCGGCCTTTGGTCTGGGGCTGGCGGGCTGGCTGTTCGTCGGTTCGCTGGTCGAATGGGCCGGACGCATCAAGCTGTTCCGCGCACCGCTGGGCGAAAGCCTGCGCCGGGCGGCCAACCTGCCGCGTGCGGCGTGGGGGATGACGCTGGCCCACATCGGCGTTGCCTTTGTGGTGGCCGGGGTCACGGCCTCGTCGGCGTGGAAGCAGGAGATGGTGCAGACGCAGGAGATCGGCCAGACCCTGACCATTCAGGGCTATCAACTGACCCTGACCGGGGTCAAGTCGGTCGATGGCCCGAACTACAGCGCCCTGCAAGGCACCTTTGAGGTGCGCAAGGATGGCGCGCTGATTTCGGTGCTGACACCGGAAAAGCGCACCTATCGCCAGCCACCGATGCCGACCACCGAAGCCGCCATCCACACCACCGGCATTGCCGACCTGTACGCGGTGGTGGGTGATCCGGCCAAGGATGGCAAGGGCTGGGTGACCCGCCTGTACTTTGAACCGCTGGTGCCGTTCCTGTGGTACGGCGTGCTGCTGATGGGGCTGGGTGGGTTCGTCTCGCTGACCGACCGCCGCCACCGCGTCGGGGCTCCGGTACGGGCGCGGGCGTCTTCTGCTCCCCCTGCATCGGCCTGACCTTTTGTTCTGTCGCCTTGTGCGAAAACCGGTTCCCGCTTTTCGCACAAGGCGACAGGCCTGAACCTGATCGGTACTCTTGAGGCTCTGATGGTAAGAAAGCTGATTTTCATTGCTCCGGCGTTGATGTTCCTGCTGCTGGTGGGGGCGTTCGTGCTGGGCCTGAACAACAACCCGCGTGACATTCCCTCAGTGCTGATCAATCGTCCGGTTCCGGCCTTTGCACTGGAACCGTTGCCGGGGGATACGCGCGGCCTGACCAGTGACGACCTGAAAGGCGATGTCAGTCTGGTCAATATCTTTGGCTCGTGGTGCGTGGCCTGCGTGGCCGAGCATCCCTATCTGGTCAAGATTCGCGATACCGGCTTTGTGAAGATTTACGGCATCGACTGGCGGGAAAAGAATCCGGCAGACGGGCGGCGCTGGCTGGACCGCAACGGCAATCCCTATACGCTGGTCGGGCTGGACCCGGACTCGAAAGTGGCGGTGGATTTCGGGGTGACCGGCGCACCGGAAACCTTCGTGGTCGATAAGGCCGGGGTGATCCGCTACAAGCACGTCGGCCCGGTGACCGACGAAGTATGGGCCAATACCCTGAAGCCGATCATTGAAGGACTGCGCAAATGAGCCCCCGGCTGCGGCAAGGTCTGTTGGCGGCGGTGCTGACCGTCGGCCTGTCGGCCACGGCGTGGGCCGTGCAGCCGGATGAAATGTTGAAAGACCCGGCGCTGGAGGCCCGCGCCCGCGAGGTTTCGCGCGAGCTGCGCTGTGTGGTCTGTCAGAACGAAAGCATCGACGAATCGAACGCCGAGCTGGCCCGTGATCTGCGCCTGATCGTGCGCGACCGGGTGCAAAAAGGCGACAGCAACCAGCAGGTGCTGGATTTTGTGGTCGCCCGCTATGGCGATTACGTGCTGCTGAAGCCGCCGTTCAAGCTGTCAACCTATGCTCTGTGGTTTGGTCCGCTGGCGTTCCTGCTGCTGGCCTTGTGGGGCGGCTGGAGTTTCTTCCGCCGTCCGGCGACCGCGACGGCTGACAGCGAGCCGGTGGTGGCTCCGCTGTCGGCGGAGGAGAAAAAGCGTCTGGAAAAGCTCCTGCGGGATGAGGATAACGCCCGATGACCGTGCAAATCGTGTTCTTTGTCGGGCTGGCTGTGGCAACGGTCGGGCTGTTTGTGGTTTGGCCGTTACTGCGCCGTCCGGCGGCATCGGCGATTCGGGCAGACTATGACCTGCGGGTGTACCGCGACCAGTTGGGTGAAGTGGAGCGCGACCGGGATCGCGGGCTGCTGACCGAGGCTCAGGCGGAGGCGGCACGGGTGGAAATCCAGCGCCGGATGCTGGCCGCCGACAGCGAAGCGCGGGCGATGGCCGCTGGACAGGCTCCCCTGCCGGGGCATAAAACCCGGCGGGCACTGGCGGCGTTGCTGGCGGTGCTGGTGCCGGTCGGAACGCTGGTGATGTATGGCGTGCTGGGAACGCCGGGTATGCCGGATTTTCCCTTTGAAGCCCAGCAGGCCAAGCGGATGGGGCTGGACGAGGCCAAAATGGCCGAACTGAAGCGGCAGGAGCAGACCCTGGCCGCTGCTGCCGACGCCAACCCGCAGGATCAAAAGCGCTGGCTGGCGCTGGCCGAAGCCCGCGCCGCCCTGCGCGAATCGGCGCAGGCGTTGATTGCGTTTGACAAGGCGGTGGCGCTGGGGCCGGTTGCGGCGGACGTGTGGGCCTCGATTGGCGAGGCGCAGGTGCTGGCCTCGGACGGGGCGGTCAGCGAGCAGGCGCGGGCGGCGTTCGTCAATGCCCTGCGTCTGAGCCGCGATGATGCCCGTTCGCGCTATTACCTTGGGCTGGCGCGGGTGCAGGACGGGGACAACCGTGCGGCGCTGGCCATCTGGCGCGACCTGTCGGCCTCCAGCCCGGCTGATGCGCCGTGGATGGGGATGCTGCGCGCCCGCATGGGGCAGGTGGCCCGGCAGGAAAACCTGCCACCGATGGCGGTCAAGCCGGTGCATCCGCTGGACCTGATCGACGGCAAGGCAACCGCCGAGGTCGATGCCGGGTCTGCCATGCGTGCCGAGGCCGACGCCAACCGCAAGCCGGGCGAAGGTTTCAGCGGTGATGAAAAGCAGATGATCGGCAGTATGGTTCAGCGTCTGAAGGATCGTCTGGCCAGCCAGCCGGACGACTATAACGGCTGGATGCAGCTTGGCCGCTCGCTGACGGTGATGAAGGACCCGGCAGGGGCGGTGGACGCCTATGGCAAGGCCGCAGCCCTGAAGCCGACCGAGGTCGAGCCGCTGTTCAATCTGGCAACCTCGCTGATTGATGTGGCGGAAAAGACCGGTCAGGACCAGCCCGACCCGCAGTTCTTTGCGGTGGTGGCCAAGGCCGAAGCTCTGGCTCCGGACAGTGCTGACGTGCTGTATCTGGGCGGTCTGGCGGCGGCGATTCAGGGTGACAAGGCGCTGGCGAAGTCCAAATGGACCCGCTTGCTGTCAACGCTGCCCAAGGATGGCCCGGCCTATCAGAACCTGCAGGGCCAGATCGACAGCCTGCAGTAACACCAGCCACAGTGTCAGGGGGTAAGGGGGCTCTTGCCTTTCCCCCTGATGCTGTGAGCTTTCATTGCCATTCTGCCCGCGCTATGATGCGCCCTTGCAGAGAAACCCCGGCGATTGTATGCCGTGGGGAATGATGGCTCCGTTTGCGCAAGGACAGCCCAATGGTCGATGAAAACCCGCGTTCGATGGATGATCCCGATCTCGATACGATCGGCGGGAATCGGCAACTGACCTCGGACGCCATCTTTACCGTACCGGTGGAAATCTCGGTGGTGCTGGGCAAGTCCGAACTGCGCGTCAACCAGTTGCTGAAACTGGGCCGTGGTGCGGTGGTCGAACTGGACCAGCGCACCGACGACCCGGTGGAAATCTACGCCAACGATATTCTGGTGGCGCGTGGCGAAGTGGTGATCACCGAAGGCGACCGCATCGGCGTCACCCTGACCGAACTGGTCAAGTCGATCTACGCCAAGTAAGCCTGCGGATGCCGGGTCAGGCGAGCAGGGCGGTGATGGTCAGGGCTGCCAGCTCATCGGGCGATGCGGCAGCCTCGATCCGGGGGTCGATGGTGATATCGCGCAAGACTTGACAGGCGGCTTCGGCGGCGCGGGCTTCGGCCCGCTCGTCTTCACTCAGCCCGTCAAGCAGGTCCTTGCGCGCCAGTCGGCGCAAGGTGTCGTCGAGAGGCAGGAACAGGGCAGGGCGGGCCTGCCGCAGAGCCGCCCGATGGATATCGCGGGCGCTCCCCATGTCGATCACCACGGCGTCACCGTCCAGCACCCAGGCATCGCGGAAGGTGCGGGGCAGGGACTGGGTGTGTTCGCTGTCGATGACGCTGCCGTTCATCTCAACGGAGACGGTTGCCGGGGTTTCGGCAGTGCTGGCGTCGGCAGACGGGCTGTCTTGTAACTGGATGAGATCGGTATCAGTCATCGCTCAGGTCCTTCAGTTTCCAGGCCCCACGCCATTGGCGGCTTGTGGGCAACATGTCCTTACGGGTGATGGCAAAGCGTCGGCGATTGCCTGCCGGGGCGTCCCAGACATGAGCGGGAACGTCCTTTTGCAGCAGGTATTCCATCGCCTGTTCTTCGGTCATCGGGCCGAGGGGAGCGGCAGCGTCAACCGCCTCCAGCCCTCCGGCATAGGCGTCGAGGGGAGGCAAAATCCCCCCGGCCAGAGCCATCGCCAGCCACGACGGGTCGGGAATCAGCACCGACACCGGCTCGTCAAGGTTGGCTTCAAAGGCGATGGCATACTGTCCGGGAACCGGGGTACCCTGCCATGCGGCAATCCGCTGGGAGGTGGTGAGCATCGTTACATCCCGGCGAAGATGATGGTGTCAGGACGGCCGTCAACATAATTGCCGGTCCCCGAGACCTTGTGGGCCATACGCATTTTTGTATCCGACCAGAACGTCAAGCCAGGCTCATCTTCGATAACCACACAATCGGGGTTGCCTGTATCACCAAGCGTACAACTAGCAGGCACATAATAGACGTTCGGCCACGGCGTGGTGAAACTTACCGTGTATTGCCCGACAGCGTGATCCGTGATCGATGAAATTCCCAGGCTGTTCCGGATGATGTTGCCATTGTACTGATCCAGAACGAGGTATTTTTTAACAGCTCCGGTGATCTGGCTGGCGTTGTACCCGCCCAGCGTGTCGGCATTTCCTGCGGAGATTTTAGTCCAATCGCCCCAGGCGTTGGCCGTCATCTGCCGGGTGTATACTGCCGTCGGGTCGGCGTCGGGACCGGTCCCGTACCGTGGCACACACCACTCTAGGGCATAGTCCCCATGCTCGTATCCCATCGAGACTCTCTGACGGTAGCCGCCTTGATACCCGGCATGAGGCGAGTTGCCTGTGCCGATGACATAAGACCAGCCCCATACGAGAGGCCTATCGTCGAAACTGGAGTAAGTTGCATATCCGGTGACTTCCCCGAAGCCAGACAGGGCAGTTCCGTTAAGGGATACAACTGCCCCATTCGGTCCTCCCTGACCGGGGGCAACCTGTGCCGCGATGCCGATTTGCCCCCTTGACAGGTATTCCGTCAGATCGGGCTTGTTGCCGAGATCAGCGTAGGAGCCGCTGGTGGCCACGGTCGCCAGAGCGGGCTTGTTGCTGAGGTCGCTGTACGACCCGCTGCTGGCCACCGTTGCCAGCCCCAGATTGCTGCGGGCGGTGGCGATATTGGCGACGTCGGACAGGTTTTTGCTGGCCAGCAGGGCACCATCGGTTTTGCTGGCGACCAGCGCCTGCACCGCCTTCAGCAACTGGCTGTTGTCGGTTTTGCTGTGGCTGAGGTTGGCACCGCTGACCACATTGCCCAGCTCTTCCTGCAGCATGTTGAGGAACCACGCCGGAACGGCGGTGGCCACGCCGGGGGCATCGGAAAAGAACTTCTCGCTGTCGGCGTCCGGCGGGGTGGGTTTGGCCGAGGCGCTGACGGCGTCGGGGGTATCGATATAGTACATGCTCAGACCTCATGGGGGGAGATAACGGTGGTGTGGAGGCAGGCGGTGACAGGGCGCACCAGCACCCCGGTCACGCGCCGCCATGATGAGTCCGCTGGATCACGAGAGGGAGGAAAGGGAGGCCAGCTCGATACGCAGTGCGCTGGCTTCGGTTTCGAGAGCCGTCAGCCGGGCATGATCTTCAGGCGTGGCAGTGCCTGCAGTGATGGCACGTAGTGGGCGGGTGCTGATGGTATCAAGGTCCATCAGTCGGGCGAGCACTTCGGCACGCCGCCGATCAGCGGCAATGGTGGTGAGTTCGCTGTCCGGCCGCGGTACGGTTTGCGCACGGACCAGCAGGCCATCGACGGCATAGCCGGTCAGGCTGTGGGTTTCCGGAATCTCTTCGTCTGCGACCGGATACCAGCCGTACTCCCGCAGGGCGTCATCGTCCCAGTGATCACAGCCAACCACTGCTTCCGGCAGGGTGACACCTTCCATCGGGGTGCCATCGGGGTGCAGTGCCGGGCGGGCCGGGAGGGTGACGGTGATCGGGCGAGAGTCAGGGATGCCGACGGGCTGGCCGTCGGTGACGTGGATGTACAAGGTCATGAAAGGATGCTCCCAAGGATGGTGCCAGTCGTGGCATAGGTGGCATAGGCTCCACCGGTGATGGCGGCTCCGGCGGAGCCTCCTGGCATATCACCAACTGTTCCTGGCATACCGAGATCGCCGCCGTTGCCACCGGTTTTCTGGTAGACGCTGTAGATGTCCACCGAGCCTTTGCCACCGGTGGTCAATGTTCCCAGAGGATTGATTCCGCCATAACCGTAATTGCCGGGGAGATCCCCGGCTCCTCCCCCAGAAAATGGAAACGTGGACCGACCTCCGACGATCTCGTCTCCAGGCAGGGAGGTGCCATCATCAATTGTGAGGCCACCACCGCCGCCACCACCACCAATAGTTCCTAAATTGATGATCGTCGTAGCAACACGTAAGCGAAGGGCTGGGCCACCAGACAATGCTGGTGTTGTAAATGGAGGGTATCCACCATCCCCGCCTCTGCCGACCACATAGGCACCGCTGCCGATGATCAGCCGCAACGTGGTCCCGGTCGGCCATGTGCCGGTATCGAGCGCATAGGTACTGGTGCTGGTCGATCCGATGATCACCCCTGCGGCCACCGTGACGGTTACCGCTGCGGGGGAGGTGCCGTTATAGCCAGCGGCATCAGCCAGCGTGCGCAGGTTGATGTTACGGCCCGAGGCGGTGATCGACAGGGTCATCGGCTTGCGTCCCTGTGGGGCAATCTGGTGTTGCGAGGCATACAGCATCAGCAGGTCCCCTTGACGCAGACATACAGCTTCTGCCCCTTGACGGTCGATCCAACCTGAGTGACGTGGAATGTCAGCCGGTCAAAACGGGACAGGCTGATAGTGGTGGACGTGCCGGTACCTGCCGTGTTGCTGGAGCTGCCGACGGGGATGGTCGGTAGGGTGCTGAAGATGGACGTCCCATTGACCCGCACATCAAAAATCACCGCCGAACCAGTCGGTGGAACTTCGCACCAGGTGATGATGGCAGCCGGATCAATGGCCACATCGCGCGCGATGACCACCCCGCCATACTGGCGGATGGCCAGGTCTTCGCCTGACATCTCCGCCCCCCAGCCAGCGAGGAAGGGAATGTCATAGGTGGTCTGGGAGAGGTTACGCCAGGCTGACCACGTGCCAGATATCCCACCCCCCCACTTGATGCGCTGGTACATCGTGGTGCCAGTGGCATTTATCAAAAGTTGCATCCTGATATCATCGCCGCCACTATCAGCGAACTGGATGAGGAGACCGCCGGTGGTATTTGCCATTTCGGCGGGGAGTGGCGTGCAGGCAGTGGTACATTCCGTGATCACCACACCGGGAGTGCCGTTACAGGCGTTCAAATCCCCCCCATAGATGTTAAAGGCTTCGATCTTTGCCCCGGTGGTGGTCTTGGCATAGCCGGGCAGCGCCGTCAGATCGGGCTTGTTGGCGAGATCGGCATAAGAGCCACTGGTGGCCACAGCGGCCAGAGCGGGCTTGTTGTTGAGGTCGGTGTACGACCCGCTGCTGGCCACCGTTGCCAGCCCCAGATTGCTGCGGGCGGTGGCGACATTGGCGACGTCGGACAGGTTTTTGCTGGCCAGCAGGGTCCCGGTGGTTTTGCTGGCGATCAGCGCCTGCACCGCCTTCAGCAACTGGCTGTTGTCGGTTTTGCTGTGGCTGAGACTGGCGGCGCTGACCAGATTGCCCAGCTCTTCCTGCAGCATGTTGAGGAACCACGCCGGAACGACGGTGGCCGAGCCGGGGGTGTCGGAAAAGAACTTCTCGCTGCCCGCGGTCGGCGGGGTGGGTTTGGCTGCGGCGGTGACGGCGTCGGTGGTATCAATGTAGTACATGCTCAGACCTCATAGAGGAAAGTGATGGTGGTGTGGGCGGGTTTCAGGCGGCGGAACAGGCATTCCAGATCACTGGCGGTTCCGGCGGCCAGCGGGTCTCCGGTCTGGCTTGATCCGGCCTGAAAGCGCAGGACGGGGACGGCGTAAATGCGGACACGCCACAGATACGCTCCCTCAATGCCAATCAGCGGATCACCGGCCCGGCTGAACCCGACGCGGAAGGGACGGAATTCCTCGATGCTGATCTGGTAGCCGAGAGTCTCGGCCAGTTTGAGGAACGCGGCACGCGATTGTCCCCCCTGCATCAGCAGTTTGGACAAAATGGCGGCGCGCCGTCCCTGAATGGTGCTGGCGCCCTCGCCAGTACAGCCGTCGGGCAGGTCCAGAACCCGTTCCCAGTCGTCCAGCAGGGCGATGGCGGTGCGCGGGTCGGCTTCTTCCAGCAAGGCGGCAAGGTCGGTATTGCTGCGGGAAAAACAGTGGGCCAGTCCACCGATCACCTGCCCCACAATGCTGTCGGGGTGGCGGGGCCAGGCAAGGCCACGGGGGAACAGGGCGGCAAGGGAACTGGCGTAGTCGGCGGCAGAGGCGACCCAGCCGGGGGTCAGCACTACCGGAACGGACTCTTCGGTAGAAGGGGCCATGGGACAAGATCCATGTTCAGCGGGGTTCAGCGGGTTACTGGACGGTCAGGGCGCCAAAGACCGGAAAGGCGGTGCTGGCGAGGGTGATGTTGGCGATGGGGGAGACCAGCACGTGATCGGTTTCGCCGGTGGCCTGACTGATCGCCTCGCGGATGTGCGAGATCAACACGGTGGCTCCGGGGGCTGACTCGCGGGCCAGCAGGTCGCGCAGGTTGGTTTCAATGGCGGTGCGGACCAGGCTGGTGTTGGGGGTCAGCGAGGACAAAACAACAGTGATCGGTTGCGCGGTCAGCGGAATGACTTCGAGGTGGGCGGTCACTGGCCGCTTGGCATCAACCCACTCCTTGACGGTGGCCCGCATGGTGGCGGTTGGGATCGGGTCAGCCAGTTCGTCACAGACAAAGGCAAGGCCGACGGTGCCGGCTCCGGCCCAATCAGGATAGACCCAGGCACGGGTGACGCCGGCAACTTCCCGTGCCCACGCAAGGTAGTCATCGGCGCAGCCGCCCTGCGGTGGGCGGCGCAGGCGGGTCAGCAGGCGGGAGCGTAACGAGTCATCGCTCTCTGCATCGGTCCCGCCACTCAGGCCGCCGGTGCTGATGGTGGCGGTGGTGGCAATCCCGGATTGTGAGGTGAGCAGCGTCAGGGTGATGCCGCTGTCGCTGTTGCTACTGGTCCCGCCGGTGCTGGCAGTGATGGCAACGCTGCCGGTGCCGCTGGACGGGATGGTCAGGTCGGCGGTGGTGGCAAAGCGTTGCCCGTCGCTGCGGCGGAACAGGGTGCCCTGCGGCAGAATGGCTCCGCTGGCGCCGGTGACGGTCAGCTGGCCGCTGGCACGGCTGGCGGCGCTGCGCTGCAGGCCCCAGATCGAGGCATGACGTTCCAGCCATGCCGTTTCAGCGGTATCGGGCAACAGCTGGCGGCTGAGCCAGCCCAGATAGCCATACAGGCCATGGGTCGCCCCGGCGACCACGCGGGCCAGAATGCCCCAGTTGGAAACCTGCGGGCGGACGGTCAGGCCCAGCGCGGTGGCGATGGTGGTTTCGGCGCTGCTGACCAGTTCTTTCAGGGATGGGCGTGACCAGGGCATTACACGAGACTCCATAACAGGTCATAGGTGGCGGGGACCCCCGACGGGCGGTCGACGGTGACCTTCAGGGTCAACACGCCCGAGCGGGCACTCGTCGTGCTGGCAGGAAGCCAGGCGGTTTCAACGGTGACCGCATCGGCCGCGCCGCTGTCGGTCAGCCAGACAAGGGCTTCCTCGGCGTAATCGCGGGCGCGCCGGGCGGTTTCATCGGTTTGTTTGGCGCGGGACAGCAGCCACAACCGCGAGCCGGTTTGCCAGCCGGTTGCCGCCGTGGCAGGGGGCAGGCTGTCGCCCCACCAGCCCCGCCGGTCGTCGGTGTCGTCGGGCAGGCTGTCGTCGCCATTGGCCCGGCGATCGGTAAACAGGGACAGCAGGATGGCGGTGCGCAGGCTGGTGTCGCTGGTCAGATCGACCGGAGCCGAGCTGTCGCTGTCGATGTCCAGTCCCCAGTCGCACTCCAGCGTTTCTGGTGAAAAGGTGGTGCAGATATCCATGGGGGCACTCCTTATGGCCCTTCGGGGGGACGGATCGGCAGGGTTTGCGGCGACACGACGGCCCCTTGCTGCCAGGTCTTGTCTTCGTAACTGCCGCCGCCGGTGCTGGTGACGCGGCGGCCATAGCCATCCACGTCCCATGACAGCGAGGTCCGGCCATGCAGGGCGATGTCTTCGGCTTCAAGGCGCAGGCTTTGACCGGCGCTGACCGTCACCGACAGCGGGGTGCTGATGCTGATGCCGCTGCGGGTCAGGTGGACCACCTGCCCCTGATCGTCGTACAGGGCGACTTCGCCGGTTTGCAGGCCGCGCAGGCGATAGCGGGTGTCGGCAACGGCCAGCACGATGCTGTTGCTGCGGTCACCATTGACAAAGGCACTGATGGCCTGCATGCCGGGATGGGCGACCGAGGTCAGTCCGTAGTCCTGGACCCGTTCCATCTGGTCGTGGACTTCTCCGGCAAAGAATTCGGCTTGAATTTGCTGGATGGCCGGGGTGTCATTGGTCAGCCGCAGCCAGCCGCGTCCGATCAGCAACGCCAGTCGGCGCGCCAGATGAGCGATATGGGGCATGGGAAAAGGCCTTGTGTCAGGTTTTCTGTGAGGCAGCGCTGGTGTTTGTGGGGGGCTCTGATGAGTCCTGCTGTTTCTTTTTGTAGTACCCGTCGTTGGGTTCCGGGCCGAGGGCGCTTTCCGGGGTCACCGTCAGGGTGGTGGTGGTACCGCCGGTCCCGTGTTTGAAGTTGACGGTGGAAATCAGATAGTTGTCGTCTGCCCCCAGCCAGGCGTCTTTCAGGGAGACGGTTTGCCCCGGCGTCCACAGCTGGCCATCCTGCAACCAGCCCTGCACCGTGACGATATAGGATTGACCTTGCCCGGCATTGTGTCGCCGTTCCCATTCGGCCCGTCTCTGCAGCAGATCGTCCCTGACGCTTGCTTCGGCAATCATCAGCAGGGGGCGATAGCGGGTGATCTCCGGGTCTCTGGCTCCGATGGCGGGATCGCTCAGTGAAAAGGGGGGGGTGCCTGTCGGTCCGCTGGTTTTGCCTGGGGTATCGCTGAGCACGACGATGTTTCTGTAGCGCTTGCTCCAGCTGTTGCTGGCATTGGCACTGAGGATGTTGACGCCCCGCTGCAGGGGGGCAGCGGTCTCGGTCGTCTCCGGATTGCCGATGATCAGGCCTCCGGTGCCGTCAGACCAGACCAGACAGCCGGTTTGACGGCTGAGACGTTCGATGACGCTGTACACCGTATCGCCGGGATGCACCGAATGTTTGGCCACCTGTGGAAGAAGGCGACCCTCGGGAACAACCCTGATCCCGATCTCCCCCAGCTCGGGGTGGGAAAACGGCGCAATCAGGGCGCGGACGATATCGTCGAGGGAATGATCATGCCATTCCTGAACGTCTGCCGAACAATCGACCAGATCGCCGGTGCGGTCGCGTCCGCTGACGCTGATCTGGTGCTGTTTGGCATCGTAGGACGGCTTGACGCTGTCGATATAGCCGGTGACCACCGGCTGGTCATTGATCAGCACCTGACAGATATCGCCCGGCGCCAGCAGGGTGCTGTTGAGGGTCGGGCTGTCCGATCCCCAGTCGTTGGCAACGGTGAGGGAAAAGGCGTTGCTGATGGTGCTGAGCGAACGGGTGATATCGACGGTGCTCCAACCGCGATGCAGGGTGTTGTTGACGCGCAAGGTCACGAGGTCGGCAGCGGTCTCAGGCATGGTTGAGCACCTTCAGCGGAACGCCACCGGGGACAAAGCCGGGATGGCAGATCAGACGGCTGTTGCGGGCAATCAGCTCTTCGTCGCGGGTGGCATCGCCATACAGACGCCATGCCAACGCCAGTGCGGGCAGCGAGGTCGGCAGGGTCAGGGTGGTCAGGCGTTCCAGATACAGGCCACGGGCAGCGATATCGGCAACGATGGCGGTCCGCAGGCTGTCAAAGGCGCGGTACACCTCGTCATCGGCGGTGCTCATGCGGGTTTCCAGTCCGCTGATCAGGGCGTCACGAATGGCAACGGCATCGTCATAGGACTCGAACGTCATCGCCGCAGAGCATTTGGCCTGTTCGATCAGCACCGTATCCTGAACCAGTGTGGTCAGGGCGGCGCGGTTGACCGCCACCGCTTCACTGACGCTGGTGTTGGTGGTTGTGCCGGTGGCGGCGTTCTGGCGGGCGGCGGCAATCTGGCTGCTGGTCGCCGGAGCCACCCAGCCGACCGAGGCCGAGCCAACCGACTGGGCCTGAAAACCGGCCAATCGTCCGAGCGTGCGATAGCGGTCGGCGATATCGACGCTGTTTCCCAGCGTTCCAATCAGGTCAAGCACAGCGCTTGCCAGATCAGCCGGAGCAACCAGCAGGCCATAGACCGAGGCTTTCAGGCTGTTGATCCCGGCGATGACCCCCGATGCAGCACTGAGTCCGTTGATGGTGTCGCACAGGCCAAACAGCGTTGCCTGTGCATCCTGCACCAGGGCATTGGCCTTGCTGGTGTCAAACAGGGCGTAGAAGTCACTGAGGATGGCCGTGCTGGCGGTGGTCGCGGTGCTGGTGCTGACTCCGGCGGTGTCGGTCAGGACAGTGTGGCGGTGCTGTTCGGCGGCTTCGACAAACGACAGGTCAAAGGTGCAATGCCCCCCTTGTCCCATGTTCTCTTCAAGGGAGTAGCTGGTCAGGACCACCCGCTGTTTGCGCCCCCACGGGTCAATGTAATCGCCGGGGCCGCCCTGTTCGAATGCCTTGATCAGGGCATCGCGCCGCAGCATCCAGCCCGCCCCGACCAGAAAGGCCTTGACGGTAAAGGTGCGGGCTTCGCGGCCCATGTCTTCGCTGCCGACGGCATCGCGCTGGGGATAACTGTGCTGGACGATGCGCCGACCGCCCTTCAGGGTGCGGGTCGAGACATCAAACATGACGCCACGAAAGCTGGCGGCGCGCAGGGAGTCGAAATATGAAGTCATTTCAGACAGGTCCATTCATCGACGGGCCGAGAGCGGCGGAGAAAATCTGGGTGCTGACCGTCACCTGCGGAGAATCCGAGCGGGTGGAAATCGCCGCTGGCGGGGCATTGGCAAAGGTGATCGACACATCGACCTTGCCCTTGGTCGCGGGGTCGGCGAGTAGGGGACGATTGGGGTCGAGGAGGCTTTGCGGGCCGGGGGGAGAGCTGGTCTCCGCGGAAACAGGGGTAAGAGTGGCTGCATTGCTACGAGCGGTGTCGTAGGCGTCCCCCGGGGCGAGAGAGCCTGCCGCGTGAGGTTTCTCAGTTGCAGGGGGGGGCATGGGCAGGGAAATTGGTGCCTTGCTTTTGTTCTGTGGCGCCGAGGTGCCCGTTTTCTCGCGTGGTGGTATTGGCAAAGAAACTGGCGCATTATTTTTATTGCGCATTTTTGCGTCGAGAAAATCCTGGTCTGACAGGCCGGTTTCAGGCTTGAAGACGATCGATTCGACAAACTGTGCCACGTCATTCAAGAGTGGAGCCTGAATTTGATTCACTTTGTCCGTGAATGGTTTGAAGCCCATATCAATTGCGCGCCCAAGTCGGCTTCTGGCGTTTTCTGCAGCATCAGCATTGCTTTTTGGGTTCTCGCGGCGCCGCTTGTACAAGGCGCCGATGGTGTTTTGTTCATCCGGCTTATGGCTCCGCAGCTCTTGAAGCCGGCTGTCCTTGCCACCGATCCTGCTGAGCAGCATTTCGGCCTGCGGGGAATTGAGCAGGGCGGTCCGTTTCTTTGGATCATCCCCGGCCACTTCGTGGACCGCCTGAGCTGCAACGGTGAATTCCGAGAGATTTTGGGCCCTTCCCTCTGCCAGACGGGCTTTCAGGTCGATCCCTGCGGCCTTGAAGGCATCCTGTGTTGTGGCTGAATTCAGGCTCTTCAGTGTTTCGGACACCATCGTCGAGGCTGCGACCGGGGTATCGGTCAGGGTGCCGGCTTCTTTCAGGGCAGCCCCCAGATCGATCAGGCCTTGCTTGTCTTTCATGCCGATATTCTCGGCCAACTGGCTGAGGTTGGGGATGGCGTTCAGCAGGGGCTCAAAGTCGAGATCGTCCGGATCTCCCATATCATGCAGTACGCCTAGTACCTCCTCAATATCGTTATAAGCCACTTTCAGGTCATCATGGGCTTTGCGGGCGGCTTGGGCGGCAGTTTCGTAGGGCACTTGGGTGGCCTGCTCCGTTCGCCCGACACCCCTCACCCCCTGCCGTAGTTGAATCTCGTCGATATCGTCATTGGCCAAGATTTGCCCGATACCGCTTATAGTACTCCAGGGCAGGTTTGTTTCGTTGGCGTCTCCCAGATTGTTCAGGTTCCGGTATAGGTGCGGGGCCTCTCTACTGTCCATTTTGAGGTCAAAGACCATGTCATAGCTTGGAGACAGGCTTTGAATTCCGCGCGCTCCAAATTCGTAGAAAAATTTGGATGCGGTGATGGACAGCTCGATAGCTTGCAATACGCGATTCAGGCGTGCACCTGAGGCCGCCAATTGTGAGAAGGAGTTTTTCGTGCCAGTGATGACCGAGGCAAAGTCTGCCGACTCGCCGCCATCATTGGCCCCGGAGGGGCGGTTGCTGCTCATCAGGAACCCTCGCTATACAAGGCGTTGAAGGCCTTCACCCACAGCAGGTAGTCGTGGGTGGTCAGGCGGCGAATCTCGGACAGGGACCAGCCGGTGCCTCGGCTGAAGGCGATCACGTCCCGGCGGAGGTGCCCGGCGTCCGGGAGAAAAAACCCAGCAGAATCTCCTGCAGGCGGTGGTAATCGGTCAGCAACAGCTGGCGGATGACCTCCAGCGGCACGCCAGTCAACCGGGTGATCAGGGCCAGTTCGGCCTCGGCATTGCTCATGCCCGGCTTGACGGCATCGAGCTGGTCGCCGACGGTCGGCGGGCGCAGGTGCAGGGTGTGATAGGTGGCCCCGTTCAGATGAACGGGGCTCCCCAAAGACACCGCATACAGGGACGGATCGGCAGAGGACATCGCCTGGCTGCTGTCATCGTTCATGGTCGGTGCCTCCTGATCAGACGGCTTCGGCCGGGTCGCCGGTCAGCTTGACGGTCATTTTGCCGCCTTCCTTCGCGGTGATCGCCAGCGGGTCTTCGACAAAGGCGTTGGCCACCATCCACGACTTGCCGATGTCGGTGCGGAACACCACCGTGGCACCGGCAATCTGGCGGATGGTTTCCAGCGGGGTGGCATCCGACACCGCGATTTCGCATTCGATGGTGGCGGGGACCAGCGACTCGCTGTAGCCCACCTTGTACATGGTGGTCACCGGGGTGCGCTTGACGCCGCCCAGGGTGATTTTGGCCCCCGGAGCCGAGTCCAGTTCGGTGCCGTCAAAGGTGATTTTGGCGCGGCCAATATACATGGTCATGAAGAGCCCCTTTCAGAGCAGAAAAGAGAAACAGGAGAACGGCAGGCCGGTCACACCCGGAACTGCACCTGACCAGCGAACACGCGCAGCTGGTTGATCAGGTCCGGCGGGATCACCGCATCGACGCGGTTGGCGTCGTCGGCGTTGCGTTCGACGATCAGCTGGTCCTTGAAGTCGTCGATGTTTTCGACCCAGCCACGGGTTTCCCATTCACGGGCCAGCGCAATCAGTTCCGCCCGCAACAGCGACGGGGTGACGATCGCCTGCCCGATGCCATAGTTGGTGCCATCGTTGGCCAGCTTGTGGCGGGGGAATTTCTGCGCCAGACGCGACCGCATGGTGCGGCGCAGGACGGCGAGGGTGGCCAGCGTTTCGACGTCGAGATACGACGGATCGGGCAGGCCCGAGCTGTTGACCTGATAGGTGGTGATGGCGCGTTCGATGGCACAGGTGCCATCGGCGGCGACGGTAAAGGTGCTGATGCCGTCAAACAGCAGCAGGTTGCGTTCGGTGCGGGTAAAGCGCAGCGATTCCGACGGGGCCAGCATGCCGGTCAGCACCAGCGTTTGCAGCGGGCGGGCCGGGTCGTTGTCCAGCGCCTTGATCGCCACCGCGGTATAGATGGCGGCAATCACCCACACCGGGGTCGGCGAGCCCTGCACGCCCAGGATCGACAGGACTTCGGAATTGCGGCTGGCGCCCAGCGTCGACAGGCTGCTGTGGCTGCCGACGGTGGCGGTCCACACCTGACCTTCGATCTGGCGCATGCCGTCCCAGCGGCTGCCGAACTCGTCTTCCAGCAGCACCAGATTGGCAACATCGGCGTAGGGCGAGCAGAGGTGGTGGTACTGCACGTCCCCCAGCGCCGCCAGCGCATCGGTCAGATCGGGGTTGCCCGAGCCGCCGTTGACGGTGGTAAAGGCGATGCCCAGACCGCTGGGGGTGCTTTCGCCCGGATAGTAGTTCAGACGCAGGTCCAGACCGTTGAACACCTGACCTTTGTGGCGGCAGGTCAGGGTAACGACGGTGGTGGTGGCGCTGGCGGTCACGATCAGGTCGGCATCGGCATTGATCGCCGCCGCAATCGCGGTCGCAACGGTGGCCGCGCTCTGGCCCGCCGCAATCGCCACCTGCACCCGCTGACCAGCGACGTAGAGGGCGAGAGTTCCGGCAGCGGTCGGAGTGCCGCTGACGGTGATGGTCCCGCTGGCGGCCTGACCGGCGCTGTTGTCAGCCAGCGGCATCACCCACAGATCGCTGTCGCTGTTGGCGGTTTTCCAGGCGGCAACCATCTGGGCCAGCATCGACCCACGGCCAAACAGGCGGACGGCCTGCGCGGCGCTGGTCACCCGCACCGGCACCAGCGCGGTCGCCGAACCCGAGGTCAGCATCTGGCCCAGCATCAGCGGGCGGGTCACATCCAGCGCCAGACCCTGCACGGCCTTGGAGTTGTCGAACTCGACATAAACCCCCGGCGTACGCAGAGAGGCACTGATTTGATTAAAGGAAATGGTCATTCCTGCGGCTCCTGAGCGGCAAGGGAAGAAAGATCGGTCACATCGCCAGCGGCCAGACGGCGCAGCCAGTACGACAGACGCGGCTTGTAGTCGCCCGCTGCGGCCAACGGCGTACCGTCGACCGGGTCGCGGACGATCTCACCGGCACGGGCCGGTTTGATCAGCAGAAGTTCAGACATGGAAAACCTCGTAAGAGGACAGGGCTACACCGTCAGGGTGTCGGTGTAGGGCACACTGGTCGTTCCAGTATCCCATTGCAGGGAAACCGTATTCGGACCGGTGATGATTGCGCCTTGTGTCAGCGCGGCCTCCAGCCGGGCTGCCGAGGTGGCTCCGGTGGTGGCGGGCAGGGCGCTGAGGGCAGGCAAATCGGGGCTGAGGGCATCAGGGTGCGCTGACAGGATCAGGCGGGTGGTCAAGGTCAGCAGCCACACCGACAGCGCACTGCCATTGGCAGGCGTCACGGTCACCGGGGACAGACTGACCGGAGTCAGCGGAGTGAAGACCCCGGCAAGCCCCAGACTTTGATCGGTCAACAGGGCCAATAGATCCTGTGCGATTGTCAGGCTGCCTGGCTGGTCGGCCTGATCGTCGAGCGTTGGGGCCGCACACAGGATTGACAGGGTCACGCGCAGTGGCCATTTGCCATTGTGGCTCCCCTCCTGGGCGATGATATCACTGATACAGAGCCAGCAGCCGGGCAGAGAGGGAGGCGTCTGGGCCAGGGCTGCCAGTTGACCACGGACAGTTGGAACCGAGGCGATGGTCCCCAGGGTGTAGCCCAGCAAGCCACCGCTGCTGGCGCTGTTCAGTCTGGTTTTGAATGCCTGATCAAGAGAGTGGATCACGCTGTGCCCTCGCGCTGTGGTGTCGTTGGTGAGGGCAATTTGAGGTAGATTGCTGTTGATAATAAGACCGACAGTTGTCGCAGGGTGTAAAAAAAGACCTTATTTTTGCCGGAGCGTGGCCCGATGGCGTTCGACCGTACGCCGGGAAACACCCGTTTCGGCAACAATCTGCGTAATGGACAGACCACGTTGAAGGCTGTCGGTAATCGCGGTCTTGATGGTGGCCCGTGTGCCGGTCGGTCCCAGAGGAATCAAGTGACAGCCGCCACCCAGATGAGCGGCGACGGTGCGCGCTGCATCCATGCCGACGGTTTCAACCAGCCAGTGGCTGTCCGGCAAATGATCCGGTTGCGGAATATAAACCATCTGTCCCCCCCGGTTATGGGCGATGGCAAGGGCGGCGGGCAGGCCGATGGCGTCGGCCAGTTCGGCCAGCAGGGCAGGCAAGGAAGGCGAGATCATCAACGGGTCTCCAGATCAAAGGGAATTGCAGAAGGCAAATGGCTTTCCAGGGTGCGTGCCTGTTCGACATAGCGGTCAAACTCATCTCGCAGGGCCCGCAGAGCAGGGGCTTCGAGGACCATGCCGCTGTCCTGATAGCCGGCGAGGAAGGCGGAAAAAGCCGCCAGATTGTCGCTCAGACTGATCATCGACCGATTTCCACGGCATCGGATGGCAGGGTGGGACTCCAGCGCAGACGGTGCAATTCGGCAATCACCGCAATGCGGATGGTCTCGCTGAGAAACGGCGTCGGGCGGTGTTGTTGATGGGCCAGAGGGCGGCGTTGTGGCCGACGGGGGGGCCGTTCGCCACGGTGGCGGAGGGACAGGCGGGAAGCCGGAGTGTGATGGTCAATGGACATGGATGGACTCGATGCTTTTCTGGCGGCTGATGAGAATGGCGAAATGGGCGCACGAACGGCTTATCCGGCCGGAACAGCGAATCCCGGGGAAAGGAAGCCAGGCGGGTTTTTCATGATGGCAGCGCGTTTTGCGCGTGCTAGGCTGGGGTCGTCCGGTACACTAAAAGTCGTTCACCATGATGGAGGCGGTTTGTGCGTATCGGTTACCCGTAAATGGGAAGGATTCTTCTTGTAAAAGAATGGGTTGTCATGCTGTTGGCGCAAGGTCGTGACAATTCGTGTCCGTACCTTAAAGTGGGTACTTCCGTCACATATCGCTATGCGTGTGTTCTCTAAAGGCAGAGTTAACGAAATTTCGTTCACCGGTCAATCGGAAAAACGAAAGTTTGTCGCATATCTGCATCTTTAATCGCTTCAGTTGTTCCTGTCGTTGGGAAGCGGAAGCTGGGAAACCCTGTCATTCTTGATGTTTATCAGTGGATTATAATGGTCTGTACGATGAGTGATGATCTGTCAGCCCGGATACGGGCCATCATTGGGGGACAGTCTGTCCGCTCTTTTGCTTTGGGGGCAGGCGTTGCACCCAGCACCCTGCAAAGTATTCTGTCCGGAAACCGTCCAACTCTGGATACGTTGATCGCAATTGCCCGTGCAGGACGGGTTAGCATCGACTGGCTGGCCACAGGGCAGGATATGCCGCGGTCGTCGTCTGTCAGTACCATGCCAGTGGTTCTGGATGAGGACCTGCTGGGGCGAGTCGTTGAAGGAATCCGGCGGGTTTACAAAGAGGTCGGAGCGGCGATTTCCGACCGTGATGTGGGGCGACTGGCGGCGAGAATCTATGCGGACCTGTCGGATGCCTATGAGGATCCGGATGAACGGGCGATCGGCCTGAAAATGGCCCTGCAGCACTTGCGGCGTGACCTGCAAGGGGTACCTTTGCCTGCTGGCATGGCATCCGGGAAACGCTTGGCTTGAGAATCGTGCAGCCTCAACCATCCCTGTCGTGAGAATCGTACACGCCAAGGTGCGCATAGCTGACAGGCAGCATGCGATACAATGGTCGGAAAGGCGGACCTGTGTCCGACTGTGACCCCACCGGTTATAGAAGGGGAGTGTGGCATATTTGCGGAGTAAGAATGGAATATTTTTAGTAAATTCAATGATGTGAATATTCTATCAGATGATTTTCCACCAGTGGTTATGTCTGGGTGTTTCGGGAAAAGCGTGAAGGGTGGGTCTCTGCTTTATCCGATATGAACGAAATATCGTTCATATCGGTCCTGTGCACGTCATGGAGCTGAAAGCGCGTATTGAAAAAGCCGCCTTCCTGCTGGAAAGCGGCTTTTTCAATACGCAAGGGTGCGCGGAATGCCTCGGAACTTGCTTGAGAGCAGTGAGCGCAAGAACGGGAACCGGTTTTGCGCAAAATTACTGGACAGATCAAAAGGTTAGACCAGCGTGCCTGCGTCAGGGCACGGTACACGACAGTTGGTGGAAAAGAATGGACTATCGCCCAAACCCATTCGGGGCCTGAGGCCCCGAACCCCCATTTTTCTTTCAATATCAAATCAATGGGGGCTGGGGCCTCAAGGCCCCAGCGAGGTTTGGAACAGCGCTCCATGACCCTGTTTCACAACTGTCGTGTACCGTGGCGTCACATTTAGAGCATTTTCAAGTTGACCGTCTCCGGTCAACGGCTCGGAAAATACGGCACGAAAAATGGAGAGCGTTTTCGCTCAGTGTGAAAACGCTCTAAGGCTCACAGTTCTAGGCAGCGGCACCAGCTCCACCGGTGCTTTTTGTGCTATCACTGCCAACATCGGCGGCGGCATGGACCACAATGTCACCGAATTCCCGCAGAAAGACGCTGCCCTTGACCGTGCGCTGGATCAGAACGCTGCGGCGGTCCAGTTCGTCGGCCTTGCGCTTGACCAGACCATATTCTGATAGCCGGTCAACGGCCCGAGTGATGGCGGGCTTGGACACATTCAGCAGGGTTGCCAGTCCGCGCACGGTATGGGGCGGAGAGGTCAGGTAGACGGTCAGCAGCAGCGCCATCTGGCGGGCGGACAGGTCGGGAGCTTCGCGGCGGACGCTTTCGACGATGGCGCCGCGCCATAGGTCGAGGGCCTCGACGGCAGTGATCTTGACGCTCATGGGGTCTCCGCTTCATCCCGGAATGGTCGGCTGGCAGAAGGGCAGCGTTGCCCCTCTGCCAGCAGTTAAGAGGATGGGGGATAGTTCGTCAACCGAAACGACTGTGAAGGGCGGTAAACACCGCCCGCATCCCCAATGCATTGCCGCCAGTCGGATGGCCGGGGCGGGGTTTGCCGTTCCAGGCATAGGTATCGAGGTGGGCCCAGGGTGTGTCGGGCGAAACAAAGCGCTCGAGGAACAGGGCGGCGGTGATGGCCCCGGCCATGCCGCCTTCCGGGGCATTGTCCAGATCGGCAACCTTGCTTTCGACCTGACTGCGATAGCCCGGCCACAGCGGCAGACGCCACAGCGGATCGGCGCTGTCGGTGCTGGCGGCCAGCAGGTCGGCAGCCAGCGCATCGTTGTTGCTGAACAGGGCGGGCAGGTCGGTCCCCAGTGCCACGCGGGCGGCACCGGTCAGGGTGGCAAAATCAATCAGAACCTCGGGCGACTCGCTGTCGGCCTCGGTGAGGGCGTCGGCGAGAATCAGGCGCCCTTCGGCATCAGTGTTGTTGACCTCAATGGTCAGGCCCTTGCGGGTTTGCAGGACATCACCGGGGCGCATGGCGGTGCCGGAAACGGCATTTTCGGCCACCGGGATCAGCACGCGCAGGCGAATCGGCAGTTTGTGGGCCATCACCAGCAAGGCGACCCCCAAGGCATGGGCGGCTCCACCCATGTCCTTTTTCATCAGCTTCATGGCGCTGGCGGGCTTCAGGTCAAGGCCGCCGGTATCAAAGACCACGCCCTTGCCGACCAGAGTAACTTTGGGGGCATCGGCATCCCCCCAGCGCAGATCAAGCAGGCGGGGAGCGCGGGGCGACGAGGCACCAACAGCATGAATCGCCGGATAGCCTGCATGCAGCAGGTCATCCCCGATGATGGAGGTCATTCCGGCTCCGTACTGGTCGGCAAGGGCGCGGGCGGTGTCTTCCAGCTCTTGCGGACCCATATCGGCGGCTGGTGTGTTGACCAGATCGCGGACCAGAGCGAAGGCGGCTGCCAGAGCTTCGACCGCGACACGGTCAACTCCGGCGGGCCAGAGCAGGCAGGCCAGAGCGTCGTCGCTGGCTTTGCTCTTGTAGCGGTCAAAGGCATAGGCCCCCAGCATCCACGCCAGCGCGGCCTGTCCGGCCTGCTCCTGCGGGGTGTCGTCGGCGAGCCGGTACAGTCCGGCAGGCAGCTTGCGGGCCAGATCGCCTGCGGCAAAGGGGCTGGTGTAGGGGTCCGTGCCATCCCCGATCCCCAGCAGGACAGCGGCAATGCCGGTCCCGTCCTGGCTTGGCAAAAGACAGATGCTGCCCACAGCGGCCTTGAAGCCGGTGGCAACGGCATACGGCGGCAGGGATGCCCGGTCATCGGTGCTGGCGATCAGGCGGACGGGACAGGCGACCTCGACAGCCTCGGGCGTCAGGGCAGCGGCATCGACAAGCACGGCGGGACAGGGCATCAGGTCACATCCTATTGCGTGGGGTTGGTGGCCGAAGCCCCCTTTTGTCCATCATAATAACGGGCGGCCCCGGCGTGGAGGGGAATCCCCAATCCTGTGGAGGCCGTTTCGAGTGCGATTTTGTTTGCTGCCGGATGGCCTTTGGCAAACAGCGGGCGGGTGTTGGGATGGAAAATGGCAGCGGTGATGCCGTAGACCAGCTCATCGGGGGCATCGGCTGAACAAACCAGCAGCGCCCCGACCGACAGGGTTGGCGTTTCGGGGACGCCCTCGTAGGTGTCGGCCGGAATGGTGCTGACCAGCAGGAACGGGTATTGCTGGGCCAATGCATGCGCTGGCGGGCCACTCAAGGGCACCAGTGTGGCGAGTCCTTCGTTGGTCAAGGCGGTGACCGCTGACACCGGGGCCCCGGCGACGAAGAAAAAGGCATCAATCTTGCCCTGAATCAGGGCGTCGGCGGCACTGCTCGGGCGGGTGTATTCCGGCTTGATGTCGGTCTTGCGCAGGCCATAGGCTTCCAGAACCAGCATGGCGTCAACCAGCGTACCCGAGCCTTCTTCGCCGACCGAAACCCGCTTGCCCTTCAGATCGGCAACCGAGGTGATCCGGGCATCCTTGCGGGCGACCAGGTGGATGCTTTCGGAATACAGCATGGCAATACCACGCAGTTTGCTTTGCGGTTCCTTGCCTTTGTAGACTCCGGTGCCATGGTAGGCCCAATAGGCAAGATCGGCCTGACTCATCCCCAGATCCACCGTTCCGGCGGCCAGAGAGGCCAGATTGGCCATGCTGCCGTTGGTGGACTGGGCGACAGCGATCAGACCGGGGACGCCACAACTGCCGCCCCGCTCGCACGGGCGGGAGCCGGGGGGATTGGAAATGGCGTTGGCGATCAGACCGCCAACCGGAAAGTAGGTTCCGGCGGTGGGGCCGGTGGCGATTTGCACAAAACGGATGCCGGTTTCGCTGGAGGCCGCCGTTTCGGCGTGGGCGGAGCCGAACCCAATCATGCTGGTGAGGACCAGCAGGCCAAGGCGCAGGATCAGGCGGGAGCGGGAAAAGCTGGGCTGGACCATCTGGGGCCTCCGGTGCGGAGTGCGGCACGGCGTCCTGTACTATGTGGGGACGATCAAATGCAGGCTCAATTCACGGGAGGCACTTTTTAACAGGATGCCTGCCCCCCGTCACTGTAGGAAGTGACGGGAAAGGCAGGACAACGGCAGGTTTGGTCAGGAAATCTCACGAACGAAGTCGGCACGCGGGCGGCGGACCTTTTTCAGGTTGACCAGCCAGTCGCCAGCGGTATCACGATACCCCAGCGGCAGGATTGCCACCGAGCGCAGCCCCTGGGCACGCAGGTCCAGCAGGGTATCGAGCTGTGCAGCATCGAAGCCTTCCATCGGAGTCGCATCGACGCCTTCAAAGGCAGCGGCTGCGAGCGCCATCCCCAGACCGATATAGGCCTGACGGGCAGCGTGCTCGAAATTGACCTGCGCGTCCCGCTGCGGATAGGTCGACAGCAGCATCTGGCGGTAATTTTCCCACCCTTCGTTGACGCTCTGGCGCTCGGCATTGACCAGATCAAACATCATGTTGATGCGGTCGGCGGTATAGGTATCCCACGCGGCAAACACCAGCAGGTGCGAGCCGTCGACAACCTGCCCCTGATTGTAGGCGATCGGCTGGATTTTTTCCTTCAGGGCCTGATTGGTGATCACGATCACCTCGAACGGCTGCAAGCCGCTGGAGGTCGGGGCCAGCCGGATGGCTTCCAGAATGCGCTCGACCTTGTCGGCGTCGACCGGGCGGGCGGGGTCCATCTTTTTGGCGGCATAGCGCCAGTTCAGTTTTTCGATCAGCATGCTGTCATTCCGGTAGCCGTGTGGGGGGAACGGCGGAAAAGCCCCAGTGCGGGATACCTAGGGCGTCAGCGACGCCTGCGCCAGAGGGGGAGGCAGTCCTTGTGATTCCAGAATCTGGTTGACCGCATGGTGCAACAGCAGGCGATGGGCGGTTTCGTTCCGCCGCCACGCCACGCACAGGTCCATGGTTTCATTGCTGCCACTGAGCGGACGATAGGCCACCCCACTGACCGCCAGCTTGGCCAGCGACTCTGGTAATAGGGCGATGCCGGTTCCGGCGGCCACCAGTCCCAGCATGGCATAGACGTCATCAACGAAGTGCGCCGGGCGAGGGGTGAAGCCAGAGGCCTGACAAATGCGGCCAATCACGGAGTTGACCACATTGCCCTGATAGGGCGGGAACAGGACGAACAGCTCTTCCCGCAAGGTATCGGGGGTGATTTCGTCCAGCGCGGCCAGAGGATGGTCTTCGCGATAGGCCACCAGCACCCGGTCGCGCAACAGGATGTGTTCGCTGATGCTGGCCTTGCCGCTGGGGCGGGTGACGGCGATGTCCACTTCGCCCTGCAACAGCGATTCGATGACATCACGCGAGTGGCGGTACTGGCGCAGGTCCAGTTCAAGGTCGGGCATGCTGGTCCGCAGGCGTCCCAGTGCCTTGGGGAGAACGGTGACACTGGCCGAGCTGACAAAGCCCAGCACCAGATGGCCGCGAATCCCCCGTTCAGCCTGCCGGGCGGCAACGGCGGCGCGCTCCATTTCGTCCATCGCCCGGCGGGCTCCGGCCAGAAAGATGGCTCCGGCGTCGGTCAGGGCAACCGTGCGGGTGTTGCGGACAAACAGGGTGACTTCCAGCTCTTCTTCCAGCTTGCGGATTTGTTCGCTCAGCGGCGGCTGGGCCATACCCAGCCGTTCGGCGGCGCGGCCAAAGTGCAGGGTTTCAGCGACCGCGAGAAAATAGCGGATGCGGCGGAGTTCGACAGACAGACGGGGCATGGTTGGGTCGCCGGTTCATTGATATGCTAACCATATTAATCATAGATAAAATCAGTACTAAACATATTAAACGAACTTTGTCATGGTATGGGCCATCCTCTCCTGTGTCAGTGGTGCGCGGCCATCGTGTCCCTGAGTTATCCCTCTCCCCGCTTCGGGAACACGATGGCTGGCGCGTTCCGCGCGGGGGGCTGGCGCGTTTCCGCGCGGGGGGCTGGCGCGTTTCCGCGCGGGGGGCTGGCGCGTTTCCGCGCGGGAGGCTGGCGCGTTTCCGTGCGGGGGCTGCTGCGGTTAGCCGGTCCAGCCGTCAATAGCGGCAAGCCCGCTGAAACCACGCCCGTTCAGGGTCTGCGCCGACAGCGGATTGATCCCCCCCAAAGCCATCACCGGAACCGTCGCCTGCGCACCAATCAGCAAACTGGCGCGCGTGATGCCCCATGTCCGACTGCCCGGATGACTGCGGGTGGCAAACAACGGCGACAGGGTGCAGGCGCTGGCGTTCAGGGCCTTGGCGCGCGCCAGCCCGGCGCGGTCATGGCAGGCCACCGTCAACAGGCGTTGGCGTCCCTGCTTGTGCCACAGACGCACTCCAGCCAGCACACCATATCGGGCTTGGGCTTCGGGCAGGTGGACTCCATCGACGCGCAGGCGGGCTGCCAGCCGCCAGTCACCCGCAATCAGCAGCGGCAGCCGTCGGCGTCGGGCCAGTGGGCGCAAGGCGAGGGCCAGGGTACGCAGGGCTGCGGGGGTTTTTGCCCGCACGATCACTCCGGTCCCCACCGGCAGCCGGGCCAGACAGGCCAGAGGGTTTGCAAGGCGCTCGTCGGTCATCAACCAGCCTGTGGGCAGGGCGACCGCAGGCGAGCGGCGGCGGTTACGCTGGCATTTGAGCTTCGAGACGCTGTCTGCTAGGGTCGGCATCACTTTTTTGCCCCGAGGTACAGGATTGGGTAAGGTCGATGAACGCTTCTTGTGAACAGGTCAATGGTCTTCTGGCGGTCAAGGCTGCCATTGCTGCTGCCGAAGACGATGCCGGGCGTCCGGTCGGGGCGGTAACACTGGTTGCCGTCAGCAAGACCCACGACGCCGACACCATCCGCCCGACGCTGGACGCCGGGCAGCGGGTGTTCGGGGAAAACCGCGTGCAGGAAGCCGAAGGCAAGTGGCCTGCGCTGCGTGCTGATTTCCCCGATCTGGAACTGCATCTGATTGGCCCGTTGCAGTCGAACAAGGCTCGCGAAGCGGTGGCACTGTTCGATGTGATCGAAAGCGTTGACCGCCCGAAAATCGCGCAGGCGCTGGCCGAGGAAATGACCCGGCAGGGGCGGCACCCGGCCTGTCTGGTGCAGATCAACACCGGGCTGGAAGAGCAAAAAGCCGGGATTGCCCCACAACAGGCCGATGCCTTCATTGCCTCGTGCCGGGCGCTGGGCCTGTCGATCATCGGGCTGATGTGCATCCCGCCAGTGGACGAAAACCCGGCACCGCATTTTGCCCTGCTGCGGGAAATTGCCCGCCGTAACGGGCTGACTGTCCTGTCGATGGGGATGAGCGGCGACTATCAGACGGCCATCGCTTTGGGGGCGACCCATGTGCGGGTGGGGACGGCGATTTTCGGCTCGCGCCCCAAGCCGCTGGCGGAATAATCCATTCCCATTACCCGTTGCTTTGCGCCGTCTGCACCAGCCAGTCGACAAATACCCGGATGCGAGGCTTGTCGGCGGTGGCTTCGGGGCAGACGGCGTAATAGGAAAAATCAGCAGTGCGGCGGCTGTCGAACAGGGCCACCAGGCGACCGTCGCGCACATGCTGACCAACCAGCGCAGTGCGCCCCAGCATCACTCCCATCCCGGCCAGAGCCGCATCGACCATCATTGCCGAGTTGTTGAATTGCAGCCCGCGCGAGACATCAACGGTGTGGATGCCGTTCAGATCCAGCCATGGTTCCCACGTCAGCCAGCGTTCACGGTCATTGGCGACGTAATCATGCAGCAAAGTATGATAGCGCAGATCGTTCCATGTCCGTAAAGGATGCGCCCCGGCCAGCAGGGCCGGACTGGCGACCGGATAAATTTCCTCGGTCATGATCAGCCGTGACCGCAGGCCGGGATAGCGGCCCAGCCCGTGCCGGATACCGACATCAATCTGATCCTTGATGAAATGTGAGTTCTCGGCATTGGATTCGAGGCGCAGATCAATCTGGGGATAGCGTTTGCAGAAGTCCGGCAGGCGGGACATCAGCCAGCATTGTGCAAAGCTGGGCGGAACGCTGATGGCCAGCAAACCATCCAGACGGCTGCCATGCAGACTGTCGGTGGCATGGGCGAGGGAGTCAAAGCCCGCGGTCAGGTCCGGCAGATATGCCTTGCCGTCATCGGTCAGGTACAACCCGCGTGGCAGCCGCACGAACAGCTCGACATTCAGATACTCTTCCAGACTCTTGACCTGATGGCTGATCGCCGCCGGGGTAACATTCAGTTCGTCGGCAGCAGCGGTAAAGCTGCCCAGACGAGCGGCGGCCTCGAAGGCACGCAGGGCGTTGAGTGGGGGAAGACGGCGGACCATGGCAACCTCGGAGAAGGGTTAGCTCCTCTAAGTCTTTATATGAAAAAGCCTCGTTTGTATTGCCTGATTTTGCAGCGCATTATGCCCTTGTAACGACAACCCGGATAGGGAAATGGAGCTAATGCTATGTCAGCAATGGATTTTTCGACAAAGGCCCTGACCACAAATCAGGCTTGTGAAGTGTCAAATATCCTTGGTCATCCGAAGCGCACCCGGTGGAGCGAGCGTCTGTCCCGGACCATGATCACCCTGTTTGATCGTCTGGTGGATGGCCTGGACCACGGCCGCGAGATGCGCGTGCTGCATGCGATGGATGACCACATGCTGGCCGATATCGGTATTGCCCGTTGCGACATTGACAGCATCAAGCCGCGTTCAAAGGTCGAGCAAGGCTAAGTCTTCCTCCAGCAGGGCCATAATCAGCCGCTTGTTCCGGCGATCCAGCCCTGACCACGCCCGCCAGAAATCGGGCGATATCTGACAGGCCGCATCCGCATAGTCAGCCTTGACCAGCACTGCGGCCAGCATCAAGCGCTCGCTTTTGTTGCCGGGAAAAGCCACGAGATCGGCAACATGTCCGGCGAGCGCACCACTTAGCCCCCACCAGTCACTCACCTGATCCACGTCAGCCGCCACCGCCCGTAGGGCACGGGCAACGGCGGGATTATGCTGCAACACCAGGGGCAGCAGAAAGGGTGTCTCGGTGGGGGCGGTGGTCATTGCAAGCCTCGCGCAAACAGGGCCGGGGGGTGATCATCTTACTCCGACAGGCCGGAGCATTGTGCGAAAAGTGGGAACCGGTTTTCGCAACAACAATGCGGCACGACAAAAGGTTAGACCAGCGTGCCTGCGTCAGATCACGGTACACGACAGTGAGTGAAACCAGTGCAGGCTGCCGCCTGAACTGCTCGGGGCCTGAGGCCCCGAACCCCCATTTTTTCTTTTATGATCAAAGGAATGGGGTCTGGGGCCTTAAGGCCCCAGCGAGGTGTGGAGCAGCGCTCCACGTCCTTGTTTCACAATTGTCGTGTACTGTGGCGTCAGATCTAACGCACGCAGGTCTGGTAGTGTGCCATGTTTCGCACAATGTTTGGGCCAGTGGCCACGGACCGTAGCCTGCGGCGACATTGATGTGGCCCGCATCCCCCAAATCAATCAGGTCGCTTCCCCACTGTCCGGCAAACTGGCGGGCACGGGCAAAGCTGCAATAAGGGTCGGTCTGGCTGGCAACCACCACGCTGGGAACCGGCAGGGTGTGCAAGGGAATGGGGGCAAAGCTGTGGACAACGGACGGTGTATGGCTGGGGCTGTCCACATCAGCAGGGGCCACCAGCAGCACGCCATTGACCCGACGGCGAGCCTCTTCGGGATGGGCGAGTATCCAGCGTACCGACAGAATGCACCCGAGGCTGTGGGCGACCAGCGTGACGGGCTCGGTGCTGCCGGACAAAGCGGCGGCAAGAGTTTGCTCCCACTGGACTGGCGAGGGGGTATCCCAGTCGGTTTGCTCCAGCCAGCGGGCATTCAGCGCGCGAGCGAGGTGGGCTTGCCAGTGGTCTGCCCCGCTGCCGCCAAGGCCGGGAACAATCAGGACAGGCGAGGGGGAGGACATCGCAAAGCTCTCCAGCGTGAGGAACGATGGAGTGATGCTAGCATTGCGCATTTATTAATGTAAATTGTTTTTATATAACTTAATTAATTTGTTATTTATGGGGTCAGGAAAACCGCCAGAGGGGGTTTGCGCTGGCGGCTTTGGCTCTGTTCGATTTGCGTGGGTTAAATGTCACGCCACAGGACACGACAGTTGGGAAACAAGGACGTGGAGCGCTGCTCCACACCTCGCTGGGGCCTTGAGGCCCCAGACCCCATTCCTTTGATCATAAAAGAAAAAATGGGGGTTCGGAGCCTCAGGCTCCGAGCGGCTCAGGTGGCAGCCTGCTCTAACCGTTCACCCGCACAATGACATCCACCCGCGAAATGTCGTAGCCCGCCGGAGCCTGCGGCAAACGGGTCAGTTCGATCTGATCCCCCGGAATGTCTTCCAGACGCCCCGAGCGTTCAAAAAAGAAATGGTGGTGGGTGCTGGTGTTGGTATCGAAATAGGATCGCCCGGCATCGACAACGATCTCGTGCAGCAGACCGGCATCAGTGAACTGGTGCAAGGCGTTATAGACGGTGGCCAGCGACACCCGGATGTTGTGGGCCTGGGCTTCGGAGTGCAACTGCTCGGCTGACAGGTGACGGTCCCCTCCCTCGAACAACAGCTTGGCCAGGGCAAGGCGCTGGCGGGTCGGACGCAAGCCAACACTGCGCAGGCGTTCCAGGATGTTCGTATAGGGCCGGTGCATCATCTGCATGGAGCATGGTCCTTCAGTCAGGGCACGTCTCGTGATGGTGCCCTTGTTTCATAAGGTCAGAACGCCTCTTCAGACAGGAACAGTTTTGTTTCTGCCGGAAACGCTTTGGACGAATTGCAAGTTTTACCGAAAAGTAAGGCCGATGGGAACAGGAACCGCATGGAGTCGTGCAATGAAGAGCGTTCCGGTTGATGAACCTTGCCTTAAAGTAAGATCAGGCTGCACCATCTGCAATATGGTACAGCCTGAAAAGTGACGGTCCGTGCGGGCCGTTACCGGTCCTGCGGGCGATCAGTCACCCTGCATGATCCGTTCGACCAGCTGGCCGACGGTCGGGATGAAGCCGTTGGCATAGAACGGATCTTCACCAAAACGATAGGCATTGTGACCGGCAAACATCAGCTCGTTTTCGACATTGCCGCCGTGGGCGATCGACTGCAGGGTTTTCTGGATGCAGAAGCTGCGCGGGTCGGCCAGACGGCCGGTGGTGCCAGCTTCGTTCTGCGACCAGTTGGAGAAGGCGCAGGACGACAGGCAGCCCATGCAATCGCGCTGGTCCTTGAGGATTTCGGTCGATTCGTCGGGGGTGGTAAAGACCATCGTCCCGTCGGGGGTGCGGATGCCCTGAGTGTAACCGGACTCCAGCCAGCTGCGCACGCGGATGGCATCGGCGGGGGTGACGAAAATTTCGCGACCACGGGCACCGATGGCAATCGCTTCGCTCAGGACATCGCTCGGCTCACGGCTGTAGCTTACCTGACGCTCGGAGCGGGCTTCGAGGGTGCGCAGGAAGTCGTTGCGCACCGCCGAGGAATAGAAGCCGGTCGGGCTGAAGCGGTGCAGCAGCACGTCGCCCGCCTTCAGGGTCAGCAGGCGCTGCTTCCAGCCATCGGGGATCGGGCTTTCCTGCGTCAGCAGCGGGCGGCTGCCATACTGGAAGGCAATCGGGCCGACCTCGGCATTATCCAGCCATTCAGCCCATTCACGCAGGAACCACACGCCACCGGCCATGAATACCGGAACTTCAGCGACGCCCATTTCCCGCATGGTCTTGCGCAGTTCGATCACGCGCGGCAACGGGTCTTGCGGCTGACGCGGGTCTTCGACGTTGGTCAGGCCGTTGTGACCGCCAGCCAGCCACGGGTCTTCATAGACCACGCCGCCCAGCAGGTGGGGGATCTTGTGAAAGCTGCGCTTCCACAAGGCGCGGAAGGCACGGGCCGAGGAGATGATCGGGTAATAGTACACGTTGTGACGGGCGGCGATTTCGGCCACCTTATAGGGCATGCCAGCCCCGCAGGTCACGCCGTGGATCAGGCCCCTGGCCCCTTCCAGCGCGCCTTCCATGATTTCTTCGGCACCGCCCATTTCCCACAGGACGTTCATGTGGATGCGGCCTTCGCCGTTCGACAGGTCGTGTGCGATCCGGGCCTGACGGATGGCGCCGCGAATGCCCATCTCGATCAGTTCACGGTGGCGTTCCTGACGGGTGCGGCCTTCATAGATTACCGGCTTGGGATGGCCGTTTTCATCGTAATCGTCGGCGTTAACCCCGGAAAACGTCCCGACGGCCCCGGCGGCAGCGAATGCGCCACAGGTTCGACCGTTTGACACCGCTACGCCCTTGCCGCCTTCGACAATGGGAAGCACTTCTTTTCCGGAAATGATAACCGGCTTAATCGCCTTCACTGCTCTCTCCCAAGTCACCCGTCAGGCGAACCCGTGGTTCGCCGCTGTTCTAGCCATAAACCTGTCGGACATCCCTGACCGTCAGGCACTGGTCCGTTCCCTGCCATTTGCCGTGCGGGCGGACCATGACATTTGTTTGTTGTCCCGTGCCGCTTGCCAGCCACGCACAGGACTCCCCGCGTCCTCTATATATTCAGCGAAGACAGCCTTGGCTACCCTCTGCAACAGGGCAAATGCAATTACCGCATCGCATCAGCCCCGTTTTGCCCTGCAATACCGCTATCCGAGAGCCTTTCTGATCGCGCCCGGATCATCACTGAACACCGCATCAGCCCCGGCGGCGAGCAAAAACCGCACCCGTTCCGGGTCATTCACCGTCCAGACCGCAACAGCCAATCCGTGATTCTTCACCTGGGCGATGGTCGCCGGAGACAATTCCACGTCTCCCAGATGCAGGGCCTGCACGCGCAGGATGGCAGCCTGTTCGCGCCAGTCATCGGGCAGGTTGTCACACAGCAACGCTCGCGGCCAGGACGGCGCCAGATCACGGGCGACCGCCAGCGCGGCACGGGAAAAGCTGCTGATCAGCGGCGGGCGGTCATCGGCCGACCATTGCAGGGCCGCTGTTGCCAGCACCACCCGCGCCGTTTCCTCGACGCGGTTCGGGCAGGGCTTCAGTTCCAGATTGATCGCCAGATCATGATCTTGCGCGCAATCAAGGACCTCTTCCAGACTGGGGACCTGCGCGCCCTGAAAGGCCGGGGAAAACCAGCCGCCGGCGTCCAGACCGCTCAGGGCCTCGAAGGTAATGTCCTGCACTGGCCCGGTTCCATCGGTGGTCCGTTCCAGATCATCGTCATGAAAGACGATTGCCCGGTTGTCGGCGGTCAGCTTGGCATCGAACTCGACCATTGCCGCGCCGTCGCGGGCTGCCTGACGAAACGACGCCAAGGTGTTTTCCGGCGCCAGGGCACAGGCGCCCCGGTGACCAATCACCGGTGACGGATACAGGGTCGCAAGTCCGATGGGCACGCTTGTTTCTCTCTGATGGGGGCTGGTGGGGGGAATTGCGAAGTAGAAACGTCCTGAAAAAAGGCCGCCTGATAGCATCAAGCCTGACAGACCCGGTACGGGGGTCTGTCAGGCCGATGTCAGTCAGGATGGAACCTCGGCCTTATCAGGCGTCGGCTTCCTTGGTCTTCAGTTCGCCAGTGGCCTGGTCAACCTGCTTCATCGACAGCTTGACCTTGCCGCGGTCGTCGAAACCGACGCACTTGACCCAGACGTTGTCGCCCATGGTCACGAAGTCGGACGGCTTGGAACCGCGCTGTTCGGTCATTTCCGAGATGTGGACCAGACCGTCGCGCTTGCCGAGGAAGTTCACGAAGGCACCGAAGTCCATCACCTTCACGACCTTGCCCTGATAGACAACGCCGATTTCCGGTTCAGCAACAATGCCCTTGATCCAGTTCACGGCCTTGGCGGCGGCGTCGGCATCGGTCGAGGCAACCTTGATGGTGCCGTCGTCTTCGATGTCGATCTTGGTGCCGGTGGTTTCGGTGATTTCACGGATCACCTTGCCACCCGAACCGATCACGTCACGGATCTTGCCGGAGTCGATCTTGAAGGTGGTGATGCGCGGAGCATTGCCCGACACGTCGGTCCGGGCAGCGCCCAGAGCCTTGGTCATTTCGCCCAGAATGTGCAGGCGACCGTCGCGGGCCTGATCGAGCGCAATGCGCATGATTTCGCGGGTGATGGAGGTGATCTTGATGTCCATCTGCAGCGAGGTCACGCCCGCTTCGGTCCCGGCCACCTTGAAGTCCATGTCACCCAGATGATCTTCGTCACCCAGAATGTCGGACAGGACGGCGAAACGGTCGCCTTCCTTGATCAGACCCATGGCAATGCCAGCCACCGGACGGGTCAGCGGCACACCGGCATCCATCAGCGCCAGCGAGGTGCCGCAGACGGTTGCCATCGACGACGAACCGTTGGATTCGGTGATTTCCGACACCACGCGGATGGTGTAGGGGAACTTGTCCTTGCCCGGCAGCAGCGGGTGGACGGCGCGCCATGCCAGCTTGCCGTGACCGATTTCACGACGGCCCGGCGAGCCCATGCGGCCAGCTTCACCGACCGAGTACGGCGGGAAGTTGTAGTGCAGCATGAAGGTTTCGCGGTATTCGCCCGCCAGCGCGTCGATGATCTGTTCGTCCTGGCCGGTGCCGAGGGTGGTGACCACCAGCGCCTGGGTTTCGCCACGGGTGAACAGGGCCGAGCCGTGGGCACGCTGCAGAACGCCAACCACCGATTCGATCGGACGGACGGTCTTGGTGTCGCGGCCATCGATGCGGATGCCGGTGTCGAGGATGGTGGAACGCACCACGTCGGCTTCCAGCCCCTTGAACACTTCGCCGGCGACCTGAGCCTGTTCCGGCGCGATCAGTTCCATCGCCTTGGCCTTGACGGCGCTGACGGCTTCGTGACGGGCGGTCTTGGCGGCAATCTTGTAGGCGGCGGACAGGTCGGCGCGGACGGCTTCGAACTTCGCCTTGACCTCGGCATAGACCGGCGACGGGGCGGCCAGATCGCGCGGATCCTTGGCGGCAGCTTCGGCCAGATCGATGATCGCATCGATCACCACCTGCATCTGGTCGTGACCAAAGGTCACCGCGCCCAGCATGATTTCTTCGGACAGTTCCTTGGCTTCGGACTCGACCATCAGCACCCCTTCACGGGTACCGGCAACGACCAGATCAAGGGCGCTGTCAGCCATGTCGGCGGAGGTCGGGTTCAGCAGGTAGGCACCATCCTTGAAGCCGACGCGGGCAGCACCGATGGGGCCGAGGAACGGCAGGCCGGACAGGGTCAGCGCGGCCGACGCGCCGATCATCGATGCGATGTCGGGGTCGTTTTCCAGATCGTGGGCCAGAACAGTGGCGACCACCTGGGTTTCGCACTTGTAGTCTTCGTGGAACAGCGGGCGGATCGGACGGTCGATCAGGCGGGAAACCAGGGTTTCCTTTTCCGAGGGACGACCTTCACGCTTGAAAAAGCCGCCGGGGATCTTGCCCGCAGCGAACGCCTTTTCCTGGTAGTTCACGGTCAGCGGGAAAAAGTCCTGGCCGGGCTTGGCGGACTTGGCGCCAACGGCGGTCACCAGAACGGTGGTTTCGCCGTAGGTGACCAGAACCGCACCATCAGCCTGGCGGGCGATCTGGCCGGTTTCCAGCACCAGCTTGCGGCCGCCCCACAGGAGTTCCTTACGGATCACGGTGAACATGGACATATCGTCGTTTTTCCTTAGTTCAGGTGGGTCAACCCGGAGGCCGCCGCAGAGGAGGTACCGTGTACCCCATGCAAACGGGTCAGTTGACCCCGATTTAGTCTTTTCTTTCATAACCAAACGAATAAGCAACCGTTCCCGGTCGCAGCCGCAGGCGGTGAAGCCTGTGCGGCATCCTTCGAAATCGCGAAGGTGTCTTATAAAAAGGTACTTAAAACAGACGAGGACGCCCGGGGAGGGCGCCCTGTCCGAAACGGGTCCGAATTACTTGCGGATGCCCAGACGTTCGATCAGCGTCTCGTAACGCTTCACGTTCTTCTTCTTCAGGTAGTCGAGCATCGCACGGCGCTGGCCGACCATCATCAGGAGACCACGACGGGAGTGGTTGTCCTTCTTGTGGCTCTTGAAGTGTTCGGTCAGGTTCTTGATCCGCTCGCTCATGATGGCGATCTGGACTTCCGGCGAACCGGTGTCACCCGGCTGGGTGGCGAATTCGGTGATCAGGGCCTGCTTGCGTTCAGCAGTAATCGACATCGGAAACTCCGTTCATGTCTTAGAGGTTCAATACGCGAATCGGGCGGATGGATCCGTCCTCGATACGGGCGATCGCCACCGGTTTGTCAGCGGTTCCGACGCAAACCAGACAGCCGTCTGTCAGATCGGAACGCGTAACACGGCCAACCCCGGCGTTTAACGGCAGGGTCTGTCCGGTATGGAGGCGACGAGCTTCTGCTTCGGAAACGGCCAGCGCCGGGATGTCGTCCAGCGCGGTCGCGATCGGTAACAGAAGATCCAACGGGGCTGCACTATGCCCGACTTCCCCCAGCTTATCCAGCGAAATCGCCGTTGCTTCGGTGAACGGGCCACAGCTCAGGCGGCGCAATTCGGTGATGTAACCGACCGTTCCAACCGCCTGTGCGAGGTCGCGGGCCAGCGAGCGCATATAGGCTCCCTTGCCGCTGAGCACGCGGAAGCGCGCCCGGTCCGGCAGGGCTTCGACCAGCTCAAAGGCGTCGATGCGGATCGGGCGGGCGTCGAGATCAACCTCTTCGCCATCGCGGGCCAGATCATAGGCACGCTGACCATCGACCTTGATCGCCGAATAGCGCGGCGGCACCTGCGAGATGGTGCCGGTGAACTGCGGGAGGGCAGCCTCAATCGCTTCGACCGAGGGGCGATGGTCCGAAGTGGCGCAGACTTCGCCCTCTTCGTCGTCGGTGGTGCGTTGTTCCCCCCAGACGATGGCAAAGGAATAGACTTTTTGCCCGTCCATCACATAAGGAACGGTTTTGGTCGCCTCTCCCAGCGCCACTGGCAGGATGCCACTGGCCAACGGGTCAAGCGTGCCGCCGTGTCCAGCCTTCTGGGCGTTGAACAGCCATCGCACCTTGGCCACCACCTGCGTCGAGGTCATTCCCACCGGTTTGTCGATGGCAATCCAGCCATGGACCGGTTCTCCCTTGCGCCGACGTGCCATCGTTTCAGTCTTTCAGCCGGTCGGTGCCATCAGTGGCATCATCTGTATCGTCGATATCATCATCGTCTTCGTTACCCGGGGTGTGGCTGGCACCGGTGTCGCGCAGGACTTCGGGGCGATGCAGCAGTTCCTCGATGTGGCTGTATTCGTCAAAGCTGGTATCGGTCTGGAACGACAGCCGTGGCACGAACTTCATGTTGACCCGGCGCGCCAGTTCATGACGCAGGAACGGCGTTGCCCGCTTCAGGGCGTCAAGCAACGGAGCCGCCTCGCCACCACCCAGCGGGGTGAAAAAGGCGGTGGCGTTCTTCAGGTCCGGGCTGACCCGGACCTGGGTGATGGTCAGCGGGTGCTGTTGCAGCACGGCGTCGTGCACATCACCGCGCTCGATGGTCATTGCCAGAGCGTAGCGGATTTCTTCGGCAACGCGCAGCTGGCGCTGCGAGGGGGCCTTGCTGGGAGCGCGAGACATGAGGGGGGCTCCTTGTTTCCTGTAAAATCGTGATGGGCCGGGCTGTAAAAAGAAAACGGCACCCGTGCGGTGAAAACCGACCGGGCGCCGTAGCAGCCAGCCCCGGCATCGACCCAAAAGGGAGATGCCGGGGAAACAGCCTGGAAAAGTGCCTGGTCAGCCTTACAGCTGGGCGGCGATTTCTTCCATTTCAAAGCATTCGAAGACGTCGCCAACCTGGATGTTGTCATAGTTGGCAAACGACATCCCGCATTCAAAGCCTTCGCGGACTTCCTTGACGTCGTCCTTGAAGCGCTTGAGCTGGCCGAGATCGCCTTCGTGGACAACCACGTTGTCACGCAGCAAGCGAACCTTGCAGCCGCGCTTGATGATGCCTTCGGTAACACGACACCCAGCGACCTTGCCAACCTTGGTGATGTTGAACACTTCGCGGATTTCGGCGTAACCGATGAACTTTTCCTGATAGGTCGGCGAAAGCATACCGGTCAGGGCCGCACGCATGTCGTTGGCGACATCGTAGATGATCGAGTAGTAACGGATGTCCACCCCGTCGCGGCGGGCCATTTCGCGCGCCTGCGGGTTGGCACGGACGTTGAAGCCGACCACCAGAGCCTCGGATGCCTTGGCCAGGGTGATGTCGGATTCGTTGATCGCGCCAACGGCACCGTGCAGCACGCGCACCTTGACTTCGTCCGAACCGCACTTTTCCAGGGTACCGATGAGGGCTTCGATCGAACCCTGCACGTCGCCCTTGATGACGACCGGCAGTTCCTTGGCTTCGCCCGCCTGGATCTTGGCGAACATCTGTTCCATGGTGCCGCGCGCCGACTTGACGGCCTGGGCTTCGCGGTCCTTGCGCTGACGATAGCTCGACACTTCGCGTGCCTTCTGTTCGTCTTCGACCACGATCAGGTCATCACCAGCCGCCGGAACACCCTGCAGGCCGAGGATTTCGACCGGCATTGACGGACCAGCTTCTTCGACACGGTTGCCATGGTCGTCGATCATCGCGCGGACACGGCCCCACTCGGCGCCAGCCACAAAGATGTCGCCGACGCGCAGGGTACCGCGCTTGACCAGCACGGTGGCCACCGAGCCACGGCCCTTTTCCATCTTGGCTTCGACGATGGTGCCTTCGGCCAGACGGTTCGGGTTGGCCTTCAGTTCCAGGATTTCGGCCTGCAACAGAATGGCTTCTTCCAGTTTGTCGAGGTTGAGGCGCTTTTTCGCCGACACTTCGATGCACTGCACGTCGCCGCCCAGCTGCTCGACCACGATTTCGTGGCTCAGCAGTTCGGTGCGCACGCGTTCCGGATCGGCACCGTGCTTGTCCATCTTGTTGACCGCCACCACGATCGGCACTTCGGCGGCCTTGGCGTGGCGGATGGCTTCGATGGTCTGCGGCATGATGCCGTCATCGGCAGCCACCACCAGAATCACGATGTCGGTCACCTTGGCACCGCGGGCACGCATGGCGGTGAACGCCTCGTGGCCCGGGGTGTCGATGAAGGTGATCTTGGCACCGGTGGACATGGTGACCTGATAGGCACCGATATGCTGGGTGATGCCACCGGCTTCGCCCGACACCACGTCGGTTTCACGCAGGGCGTCAAGCAGCGAGGTCTTGCCGTGGTCAACGTGACCCATGACGGTAACAACCGGGGCACGCGACCGCAGGCTGCCTTCGATGTCCGGGCCGGTTTCCAGACCGACTTCGACGTCGCTTTCCGACACGCGCTTGGCCTGGTGGTTGAATTCTTCGACCACCAGCTGGGCGGTATCCGAATCAATCACCTGGTTGATGGTCGCCATCACGCCCATCTTCATCAGGGCCTTGATGACGTTCGGGGCGCGTTCGGCCATACGGTTGGCCAGTTCCTGCACGGTGATGGCGTCCGGAATGATGACTTCGCGGACGACCTTTTCCGGGCTCTGGAACTGGGCCTGCATCTTGCGGCGTTCTTTTTGCGCCGCACGCTTCATGGCGGCGACGGAACGACCACGACGGCCTTCATCATCCTCCATCACCGAGCTGACGCTGAGCTTGCCACGACGCTTGACATCGACGGCCTTCTTGACCGGCGCGACCTTGGCGGCAACCTTGGCGGCCGCGCCCAGACCCTTCCGGCGTTCGTCCTCGTCGTCGATCAGGCGGGACTTGCGTTCCGGATCGGCGGGCTTGACGGCCTTGGTGTTTTCCTTGACCGGCGGCTCCTTGGGAGCCAGGTCACCGCGCGGAGCCTGATCGGCCCGGTTGCCTTGGTCACGACCACCCTGATCACGGCTCAGCGCCTTGGGCGCCGGAACCGCCGGGCGGTTGTTGGACGAGCGCGGACCACCACCAGCACCTTGACGGGGGCCACCAGCGCCCTGACCCTGACCCGGGCCACGACCTGCCTGAGCAGCGGGGCGCGGAGCCTGGGCGGCAGCAGCCGGAGCGGGCCTGGGAGCAGCAGCAGCCTGCGCAGCCTGTTCGACCGCAGCCTTGGCGGCGGCTTCCTCGGCGGCCTTGGCGGCAGCGGCGTCCTCGATCGCCTTGCGGCGAGCGTCTTCCTCGGCGACGATTCGAGCCTTTTCGGCTTCTTCGGCGGCGAGCTTGGCAGCTTCGACTGCGCGCTTTTCAGCTTCAACCTTTTTACGGGCTTCTTCCTCGGCAGCGCGATGGGCCAGCTGCAACACCTGCACGCGGTGCTGACGCTCTTCCGGGGTCAGCTTGGCCAGCGAGGGGTGATTGGGCAGCTCAATGGTGGGCAGGGAGGCGGTCGCCGCGTCCTTGCGCTTGTCGTTTGACGGACCTTCAGCGCCCGGGGTAAACGAACGCTTCTTGCGGCGCTCGACGGTGACTTCCTTCTTACGGCCATGGGGGAAGGTCTGCTCGACCTTGCCAGCCCCGACCGTTTTCGTCAGTTCCAGCTTTCCGCGCGAGAGCGACAAAGGCTTCTTTTCGTTATCGTTCGACATTCGTACCGGTTCGTCCTTAGGCGTCAAAATCAGTGTGCTCGGACGGCCCTTCGGACCAGGCGTGCGCCGGGGCCGGTTCCGTCGGTTCCGTCCGCCCCTGCGCTGGCGCGGGGACGTGTTCCGCACAATCACCCTGGCCCAGATAGGCCACCAGGCGATCGATAAGGTGTTCCAGCCGGGCGACCAGGGGCCGCTGAGCCAGGGGACCAGCGACCAGGGCGACATGCACCACGTGGTCACGGCCAAGAATGGCGGCCAGTTCGGCCCCCGAAAACATGTCAACCACTGGCGCTTTGGGGGCCAGTGCAGTCAATTTGCGCCGTCCGTCCTCGGCACCGTCCTCGGCTTCCAGCAGCAGGACAACCCGTCCTGCCTTGGCTTCGGCCTTGACCTTGTCAAATCCTGCCACCACCAGACCGGCGCGGCGGGCAAAGCCAAGGGTATCAAGGCAACGGTTGCGCAACTGCATCGCGACCTGATCGGCCAGATCCGGCGGAGCCGTCAAGGCTTGCCGGGCTGCGCGGGAGAATGCCCGCTTGCGCGTGGCTGTTTCTACCATATCGCGGCGCGCACTCAACCACAAACCCCGCCCGGGCAGTTTTCCGTCCAGATCTGCCACCACCGAACCATCGGGAGTGGCAACAAAGCGGATCATCCGCTCTTTCGGGAAGCTCTCGCCGCTGACGATACAGCGGCGGAGCGTCGGATCACTGTCAGAGTCGGCAGCCCCATGACGGGGGGCCGTTTTTTCTCCCTTGCGGTGACCCTTGCGCCGTGTATCGGGTGGCGGAGGGGCTGTGGCAAGGTCAGGCGGGATGGGAACCCGGGACTGTGATGTCATGGAGTCAGGCGTTCTCCTCGTTGTCATCCAGGCCTTCGAACCAGCCAGCCTGCACGCGAGCCGCCATGATGATGGCATTGGCTTCGCCTTCGCTGACGGCGTCGGCCCCGACGTAATCCTGGAATTCGCCCGACGACAGGTCGGCCAGATCATCCAGGGTTTTCACACCGGCTTCGCCCAGAGCGACCAGAACCTGCGGGGTCAGGCCTTCCATCTGGCGCAGGGCGGCATCAACACCCAGCTCGTCGCAGCGCTGTTCGGCGATCCGGGCCTGTTCGGCCAGATACCCCTGGGCGCGCGCCTGCAGCTCGGTGGCGACATCGCCATCAAAGCCTTCGATTTCGGTCAGTTCGTCCAGCGGAACGTAGGCCACTTCTTCGACGGTGGTAAAGCCTTCGGTCACCAGCAGGTGAGCGATCACGTCGTCGATGTCCAGCGCTTCGATGAACAGGTTTGAACGGGTCCGGAACTCTTCCTGACGGCGTTCGGATTCGGCTTCTTCGGTCAGGATGTCGATATCCCAGCCAGACAACTGGCTGGCCAGACGAACGTTCTGACCACGACGGCCGATGGCCAGCGACAGCTGGTCGTCGGGAACGACCACTTCGATGCGGCCGGCATCTTCGTCCAGAACCACCTTGGCCACTTCGGCCGGAGCCAGCGCGTTGACCACAAAGGTCGCCGGGTCGGCGGTCCAGGGAATGATGTCGATCTTTTCGCCCTGCAGCTCGGCAACCACCGCCTGCACGCGCGAACCGCGCATGCCGACGCAGGCGCCGACCGGGTCGATGCCGGAGTCGTTGGACACCACGGCGATCTTGGCACGCGAGCCGGGATCACGGGCGACGGCCTTGATTTCGATGATGCCGTCATAAATTTCCGGCACTTCCTGGGCAAACAGCTGGGCCATGAAGCCCGGGTGAGAGCGCGACAGGAAAATCTGCGGGCCACGCTGTTCCTTGCGCACATCCATGATGTAGGCGCGCACGCGGTCACCGTTTTTGAAATGCTCGCGCGGGATCAGTTCGTCACGGCGCAACAGGGCTTCGGCGCGGCCCATATCGACAATCACATTGCCGAATTCGACACGCTTGACCAGACCGTTGACGATTTCGCCAATCCGGTCCTTGTATTCGTTGAACTGGCGTTCACGCTCGGCGTCACGCACCTTCTGCACGATCACCTGCTTGGCGGTCTGGGCAGCGATGCGGCCAAAGTCGATCGGCGGCAGCGGGTCAACCACAAAGTCGCCGACCTTGCCATCGGGCTTTTTGCGGCGGGCCTGGGCGACCGTCATCTGGGTGTGCTCGTCCTCGACCGTTTCGACGAGTTCGATGTAACGCGCCAGCTTGATTTCGCCGCTGCGGCGGTCGATGTGGGCGCGGATGTCGTGTTCATGGCCATACTTGGAGCGGCCAGCCTTTTGAATGGCCTGCTCCATGGCGGCGAAAACTTCCTCGCGATCAATGTTCTTGTCGCGGGCCACGCTGTCGGCGACCTGCAAAAGTTCCGGCCGCGCCATGCCAACAGTTCGTTCCATCGTCTAAGCCCTAGCTTTAGTCTTGAATGATGTTGTCGTTGTCCGGCTCGATGTCGCCGTCGGGCAGCTCGCCCAGGTCGCCATCGTCGCCGTCCGGATCGGTCAGGTCTGCGCCCTGGGTGACAGCTGCGATCAGCTCGTCGGTCAGGACCAGTTTGGCTTTGGACACCGCGTCGAACGGGACGCGGAAGGTTTCGCCGTCAACCAGCAGCAGCACGTCCGAACCTTCAAGGCCCAGCAACTTGCCTGCGTACCGCTTGCGTCCGTCCTGCAGGCCCTTGGCTTCGAGCTTGCACTCGAACCCGGCCCAGGCTTCAAAATCCTTCAGGCGGGTGAGCGGACGATCGATCCCCGGCGAACTGATTTCCAGATTATACGCCCCTGCGATCGGATCTTCCACGTCCAGTGCCGCCGAAACGGCATGGCTGATATCAGAACAGTCGTCCACCGTCATCGAGGCGCCGTCCTTGCGGTCGGCCATCACCTGCACGGTCTGACGACGGTTCCCTTGAATTTGCACGCGCACCAGCTCATAGCCCATCGCGTCAATGGTGGGTTCAATGATGCTGATCAGCCGGTCAACCAGGTCCATCGGGGTATCCCATTGGCAAAGAAACGCAAGAGAGGGGTGGGCCTGGCGCGGGAGTCGTTGGCAGGGCCGGTAATTCAGGCCCCAATAACAAAAAAAGTGGGCCACTGGCCCACCCCCTGCGCCCCTGTGGGCCACACCAGAGAATGTCATAGACGTCTATATACGCCGGTTGTGCTTAAAACACAATCCCCCTCCTGCCTGAACTGTGGGCAGAAGGGGGAAGGCGATGCTCACGGTTGCCGTTGCGATGATCAGGCGCTGCGGGGTTTGCGGGCAAAGCTGAAATACATCGGGGTGCGGCCACAACGGACGGCTTTTTGTTCATAGCGGGTCGGGCAGGCGTCAGCCCAGCGGTTGCGCCAGTCATCGGGGCCCTGGGCCGTCCATTGGAACAGCGGATGCTCCGGGACCACCCGCATGGTCCAGGTCTGATAGGTCGGGTCGTCCGAGGCCACCCGGAATTCGCCGCCGTCCTTCAGCAACCGCCCGATCATGTCGAGGTTCCAGTCGTTGACGAACCGCCGCCGCCAGTGGCGCGATTTCGGCCACGGATCGGGAAACAGCAGAAATATCTTGTCAAAGCAGGCATCCGGCAGTCGGTCGAGCAGGGGGCGGACGTCCTCGCCATACAGACGGACATTCTTCAGGTCGTGCTCGTCAATCTTGCTCAGCAGCTTGCCGATGCCGTTGATAAACGGTTCAGCGCCAAGAAAGCCGATGGCCGGATTGTGCTGTGCCTGATGGGCCAGATGTTCCCCGCCGCCAAAGCCGATTTCCAGCCACAGGGAATCCGGGGGCTGCGGCATGTCGGTGAAAAAGCTGCACGGATCAATCGAACCAGCCAGGTCCGGGCGCGGACCGGCCTCGGCCTCTCCCCGGTCGATGATTGGCAGGGCCAAAGTCGGGTACAGGGTTTCCATCAGGTTTTTCTGGCCGGGCTTCAGGCGTTTGCCGTGGCGGCGTCCATAGAAACGGCGATCTTCCGGTTTCTGGTCCATCTTTGACGCGGGGGCTCTGTTACGGTTGAAAACGGGGTCCATAAGGAAAGGGGCCTGGCCTGTTTGTCAAGCCAAGCCCCTGTCTGTCGTCCAGGCGAATCCGTCAGGCGCCGAAGGCGCTCTTCAGGTCGCTGACCAGATCGGTGCGTTCCCACGAGAAGCCGCCATCGGCTTCGGGGGTGCGGCCGAAGTGACCATAGGCGGCGGTGCGGGCATAGATCGGCTTGTTCAGCTGCAGGTGCTCGCGGATCCCGCGCGGGCTGAGGTTCATCAGCTCCTGCAGGACGGTCGACAGCTTCGCTTCTTCGACCTTGCCGGTCTCAAAAGTGTTGACGTAGACCGACAGCGGCCTGGAAACGCCAATGGCGTAGGACAGCTGGATCACGCACTTCTCTGCCAGACCGGCGGCCACCACGTTCTTGGCCAGATAGCGGGCGGCATAGGCGGCCGAGCGGTCAACCTTGGTCGGATCCTTGCCCGAGAAGGCGCCGCCACCATGCGGAGCAGCCCCGCCGTAGGTGTCGACGATGATCTTGCGACCGGTCAGGCCGCAGTCACCATCCGGGCCACCGATCACGAAACGACCGGTCGGGTTGACGTAGAACGCTTCCTCCGGGCACATCCAGCCTTCCGGCAGGGCAGCCATCACGTGCGGACGCACCAGCTCGCGGATTTCCTCGGTCGAGGCGGCGGCGGCGTGCTGGGTGGACACCACGATCGAGGTGGCGCCGACCGGCTTGCCATCGACATAGCGCAGGGTGACCTGCGACTTGCTGTCGGGGCCGAGCAGCTTCTGGCCGCCATGACGGGCGTCGGCCAGCGACTTCAGGATCCGGTGCGAATACTGGATCGGAGCCGGCATCAGCTCTTCGGTTTCGTTGCAGGCATAGCCGAACATGATGCCCTGGTCGCCAGCGCCTTCGTCCTTGGCCCCGGCGGCGTCAACGCCGACGGCGATGTCGGCAGACTGGCTGTGGATGTGCGAAATGATTTCGCAGTCTTTCCAGTGGAACCCGTGCTGTTCATAGCCAATGTCCCGGATGGCTTCGCGGGCCTTTTCCCTGAACAGGTCGTGCGTCAGGTGATCCGGCCCACGGACTTCGCCGGCCAGCACGACAAAATTGGTCGTCGCCAGGGTTTCGACCGCCACGCGGGCATAGGGGTCGGCAGCCAGAAACAGGTCAACAATGGTATCGGAAATCCGGTCACACACCTTGTCGGGGTGGCCTTCCGAGACAGATTCACTGGTAAAGAGATAATCCTTCAGGGACACCTGAAAATCCTCCGGTTGAGGGGGCTTTTGCCCCATCTGCAACGCCCTCTTGCGTGCCGTTTCCTGTGCAAGAGGGATTGGGCAACAGGCAACAGCATGTCGCGCTCTGAAACGTGCCTCATGCATTAAAGGAAACCGCTGGCGATGGCAAGAAAATCAGGGGAAAGCCAAGTCGGATGGCTCCCCCTGTTGCAAGCCAGTACCAGCGGAGTGCAGGCCTGTTGTCTCTCTTTACTCACGGTGTATCGGGCAGCGACAGGCGAATGGGACAGGCTGTCATCGCCATGGTCGGGAGGCTTAATTGGCCTGTTCGTGCAGCGTTGCCGGGTCCTGAGCCTGTTCCAGGGCTTCGCAGGAAATGGCCACCGCTTTGGCCAGCTCATAGATCCGCCGCCGGACCACTGGATCAGGAATGCGGTAATAGGTCCGCACCAGCTCCAGCGTTTCCCGTTTGGACATCGGGTCATTCTCGCTGTTGCTGATTTCGGTGGTTTCCGGCGTCATGTTGCGCGGTGACAGGGCGGCCGTTTGCGGGTCCATGTCTTCAAAAAAGAAGGAGACAGGAACCTCGAGTACACGGGACAGATCATAAAGACGCGATGCACCGATGCGGTTGGCACCGCGTTCATATTTCTGCACCTGTTGAAAGGTCAGGCCGATGGCTTCCCCCAGCTTTTCCTGGCTCAGGCCCAGCAGGGTGCGACGCAGGCGGACCCGTCCACCGACATGCACGTCGACGGGATTGGGCTTGCCCGACGGCAGACGACCCCGGCGGGATCGCTTCAGGCTGCTGCCTTCATCTTCGTCTTCATCGCAGTCGATTACGGCGATGTCCTCTGAATCGGTCATGGCATAGGGTCTCCGCTTTTGCCTCTTCCCCTTTTTGGAGGAATTTATTTTCGCGTGTGATCGTAAAACGTGACGTCTGATCATAAGTTCTTTAGTGCTAAAGAAACTTGCGGAACCGTAATACCGACAAGGCTATTTCGTCAACGAAGCTATGCTAGGGATGTATGTGTATTAATACGATGGGCACATGTATTACATGAAAATATTGATATTTATAGTCTTTAAGCGTGTAATCTTTGCATCCTAGGGTAAGTGTTGCCTAGACAAAGGGCGAGGCTCTCTTGTCGAAAGCCTCGCCCTTTTCTTTTTTTGACAGGGAGACAGGGTCAGGAAGCCCGGCGTCGTCCGCCGAACACTCCGGCCATCAGGGCGATCACCGCAAGACTCAGCGGCAGGGCATTACCCCAATGGGCAAACAGGGTCGCAGGCAATGCCTGTGGCAGGGGGCCGTCAACAAAGCCCTTGGCTTCCAGATCAAGGCGGGCCACTTCGCGGCCCCACGGATCGACAATCGCCGAAATGCCGGTGTTGGCGACGCGGACCAGCGGCAAGCCTTCTTCCACGGCCCGCATACGGGTGCTGGCGTAATGCTGATAGGGACCGGCAGACAGGCCATACCAGCCGTCATTGGTCAGATTCAGCAACCAGCCGGGACGGGTGGCGCTGTCGCTGCCAGCGGTCACTGCACCGGGGAAGATCGCTTCATAGCAGATCAGCGGTGACACGGGTGGGGTACCGGGCATGGCTTCGGTTGCCGGGCCTGGGCCCGGGGTAAAGTCCACCAGTCCGGCAGTGATCTTTTTCAGCGGCAGAATGGACTTCAGCGGCATGTATTCGCCAAACGGCACCAGATGGGCCTTGTCGAACTGCGCGACGACCGTGCCGGTGTCATCCAGCGCCACCATGCTGTTCCACACCTGAAACGGCTCGACGCCCGCCGGGGTCTTGCGCACCGTGCCGGTGATCAGGATCGGCCCCTTGCGGCCATCGGCGCGTGGGCTGGCGCTGTCGTCGTCGCGCAGGGCGTCGGCGAGGGCGGTGCGCAGTTCGGCATCATCCTTGCCGTCCAGCGCATAGGGCAGGGCGGTTTCACTCCAGATCACATGGGTGACCGGCTTGTCGCCTTCGGCCAGACTGAGCGCCAGATGGTCGCGCAGATTGGCTTGCCGCAGGTCGTTGCGCCATTTCTCGCTTTGCGGAATGTTGGGCTGAACCAGCCGCAGGGTCACGCCATCAACGATGGGCGCGGCCTGTTCAGGCAAGCGCTGACTGCCGATGATCCCCAGCAGGACCAGCACCAGCAGCCCGGCGACACTGGTCGCAACCCCGCGCCGTCCCTGCCAGCTGATCAGCGCGGGCAGGCTGAAGGCCAGCACGGTGATCAGGGACAGGCCATAGGAGCCGATCCATGCCAGTGATTGCAGCATGGTCGGCCATTCAGCCCAGATGCTGGCGGCAAGATTCCACGGAAAGCCGGTAAAGGCATAGCCGCGGACGATTTCCAGCAGGGTCCACAGGGCGGCAAAGGTAACCACCCGGCCCAGGCCCCGTGTTCCACTGAGGTGGACCAGCAGCAGGAGCAGGCCATGGAACAGCCCCAGCCCAACACCGAGACCGGTGATGGCAAAGGGAACCAGCCAGCCGAACTGTGCGGCATCGACCAGCAGGGCGTTGGAGACCCAGTACAGGCCGGCGGCAAAAAAGCCGGTCCCGAAGGCCCAGCCCAAGCAGAACGAGCCGGCTTTGCTGCGCACTCCGTCCAGCAGCCACAACAGGGACGGCAGAGTGACCGCCAGCAGGGGAACCCAATGGACCGGCGGCAGGGTCAGCACACTGACTGCACCGGCAATCAGGGCGACCAGCAAACGCAGCGAAGTGCGCAGCGTGCCAAGGCGCAGCCCGAATGTGGCAACCCCTGCCACCCATGGGGGTGACAGGGGAATGGATGACGACGCATGGGATGATGCATCAGGGGAAAGATCAACGGGCGGAATAGGTCCTACTCCTTGGCATCGGCCGGGGCCGGTTCGGGGGTGTCGTCGTCTGCCGTGCCAGTTCCGGGCAGGTTGCGGACACGCAGTCGGCGGATTCGCCGGGGGTCGGCCTCGACCACTTCGAATTCCAGGCCTGACGGGTGGCTGATCAGTTCGCCCCGCATCGGGACACGGCCAATCATGCGGAACACCAACCCGCCGAGGGTGTCGGTATAGTCTTTTTCCTCTTCGGTGAAACTGGCACCAAAGCGGTTTTCAAAGTCTTCCAGCAGGACGCGGGCATCGGCGATCAGGGTATTGTCCGCACCCAGCACCATTTCCGGTTCGATTTCGGTTTCGTGTTCGTCTTCGATGTCGCCCACGATCTGCTCAATCAGGTCTTCGATGCTGATCAGGCCGTCGATGCCACCATATTCGTCCACCACCAGCGCCATATGGGTGCGCTTCAGCCGCATGTCGAGCAAAAGATCAAGAACCCGGATCGCCGGACTGACGAACATCACCCGCCGCATCAGTGACCGCATCGTCGATGGTGACGGCGGTGTTGCGGGGGCGGACAGGACCGGCAACAGGTCCTTGATGTGAATCATTCCCAGCACATCATCCAGGGTGTCGCGGTACACCGGCAGGCGGGAATGGCCGCTTTTGGCGATCAGGCCGACCAGATCGGGCAGGGGAGTACTGACTTCGACGGCGACGATGTCGGCGCGCGGGATCATCACGTCATAGGCGGTCACATCGCGCAGGCGCAGGACGTTGCCCAGCAGGATGCGTTCGTGCGAGCTGGTCGAGGTGTCATCGTCACTCTCTTCCATCAACTCTTCGATGGCTTCGCGCACGGCGTCATCGCTGCGTCGCCCGGGCAGCAGGCGCTTGAGCAGGCTCAGCAGCGAAGGTGTCTCTTCTGCCCCGGCTTCAATCCGGGGCCGTCTACTCGAAGGCTCGTCGTTCATCGTTTACCCATAGAGCGTTGTGCGAAACGTGGGAACAGGTTCAACGCACGCTGGTCTCGTCGCAACAAGTACGGACCGGCGGGGATCAATCCTCGTCGGCATAGGGGTTGACGATCCCGAGACCGGCGAGAATGTCGGCTTCCAGGGCTTCCATCTCTTCGGCATCAGCGTCGTCCTGATGATCATAGCCCAACAGGTGCAAGACGCCATGGATGATCAGATGACAGAGGTGGTCGGGCAGGGATTTTTCGCCTTCGACCGCTTCGCGGGCGGTGGTCTCATAGGCGATGATCACGTCGCCGACCGGCTCGGGCATGTCGTCCGGCATGTCGTCGGGCAACTCGAGTCCCATTTCGCGGGCGGCAAAGGACAGCACGTTGGTCGGGGCGTCCTTGTGGCGATAGTCCCGGTTCAGGGTCTGCACGCTGGCGTCATCGGTCAGCACCACCGACAGTTCCAGCGGCGCGTCGGTTTCTTCGGCCCCGGTGATGGCGGCATCGACCGCCCGTTCGCACCAGGCAATCAGCCCGGCTTCGCCATCGGCAAAGGCGGCGCTCCAGCGGGGGTCTTCCGGCAGGATGGCAAAGTCACTCAGCGGGTGGCGCATGTTCTCGGGTTCCAGCGTCCGGGGTGGCGGCTTTTTGCAACTGTTCGCGCGCTTCGCGGGTTTCATAGGCGTTGACGATGCGGGCGACCAGATCATGCCGCAGCACGTCGGCCCGCGAAAATTCGACAAAGCGAATCCCCGGCGTCCCGGCCAGAACCTCGCGGGCATCGCGCAGGCCGGACTTGACGCCGCTGGGCAGGTCGATCTGGCTCATGTCGCCAGTGACCACCATGCGCGAGTTCTCGCCCAGACGGGTGAGGAACATCTTCATCTGCATCGCCGAGGTGTTCTGGGCTTCGTCAAGGATGATGAAGGCGCGCGACAGGGTGCGGCCCCGCATGAAGGCCAGCGGAGCGACTTCGATTTCCTGGCTTTCCATCGCCTTGACCACCGTGTCACCGGGCAGCATGTCGTGCAGGGCGTCGTACAGCGGACGCAGGTAGGGATCGACCTTTTCCCGCATGTCGCCGGGCAGGAAGCCCAGACGTTCCCCGGCTTCGACCGCCGGACGGGACAGGATGATGCGGTCGACCAGTCCGCGCAGCTTCATGCTGACCGCCATCGCCACCGCCATATAGGTCTTGCCGGTGCCAGCCGGACCCAGACCGAACACCAGTTCGTTATCCCGCATGGCGCGAATGTAATCGGCCTGGGTCGGGGTGCGGGGGACCACCGACCGCTTGCGGGTGCGAATCGTCAGGTCCTCGACGCCTTCGGTCCCGACGGCTGCCGCCGGATCACGCGGCACCATGCGGACCGAGGCATCAACGGCCCCCAGATCAATGTCGCTCCCCAGACGGGCCTGTTCATACAGGTCCTCGATCACCGCCCGGGCGGCGGTGATGGCGCGCTCGGCGCCTTCGATGGTGATGGTGTTGCCGAGGGTGGACAGGCTGACACCCAGATTGCCCTCCAGGCGTTCCAGATTGCTGTTGTGCGGACCATAGACCAACGGCACCAGAGAGTTGTCGGTCAAGGTCAGGGTCAGACGCATCGGGTAGTTTCCCTTGGGTTAAACAAGCTCGCCAGCCAGACTGGTGGCAGTGGCCCCGACGATCCGCAGGGTGACCACCTGACCGAACAGTTCGGCGGGGGCAGTGACGTGGACGGGCTGCATGAACGGGCTGCGGCCAACCATCTGGCCGTCATGGCGGCCAGTGCGGTCGAGCAGCACGCGCAGATCGCGGCCGATGCACGACTGGTTAAAGGCGTCCTGCTGCGCACTCAACAGGGCTTGCAGGGCGCTGAGGCGGGCGCTTTTGACGTTTTCGGGAACCTGCTGTTCCATCGTCGCCGCCGGAGTCCCCGGCCGTGGGCTGTACTTGAAGGAATAGGCCTGCACAAAGCCGACCGTCTGGACCAGCGCCATGGTGGCATCAAAGTCGGCATCGGTTTCACCGGGGAAGCCGACGATGAAATCCGACGACAGGGCGAGGTCGGGGTTGGCCTGCCGCAGCCGCTCGATTTTGGCGATGTAGTCGGCGGCGGTATGGCCGCGATTCATTGCCTTCAGGATGCGGTCCGAGCCGGACTGGACCGGCAGGTGCAGGAACGGCATCAACTGCGGCAGTTCGGCATGGGCACTGATCAGGGCGTCGTCGAGGTCGCGCGGATGCGAGGTGGTATAGCGAATCCGCTCCAGACCATCGATGGTGGCCAACTCGCGGCACAGATCGCCCAGCCCCAGCTCACGGCCATCGGCGCTGGTGCCGTGGTAGGCGTTGACGTTCTGGCCCAGCAGGGTCAGTTCGCGCACCCCTTGACCGACCAGCAGGCGGGCTTCCTTCAGCACGTCATCCACCGGGCGGGAGTATTCCGCCCCCCGGGTATAGGGCACGACGCAGAAGGTACAGAACTTGTCGCAGCCTTCCTGCACCGACAGGAAGGCGGCAGACCCATGGGCCACCGGCTCGGGCAGGTGGTCGAATTTCGGTTCCAGCGGGAAATCGGTATCGAGAATGCCGACGCCGGTCTTGCGGCCAGTCTTGCTGGCGGCAGCGCGTTCGGCGCGGGCGACCATTTCCGGCAGCTTGTGATAGGTCTGCGGCCCCAGCACGATATCGACGAACGGGGCGCGCTGCAGGATGAATTCGCCTTCGGCCTGAGCGACGCAGCCTGCGACGGCCAGAATCATGTCCTTGCCGTCGGCGCGACGCTCTTCTTTCAGCACCCGCAGGCGGCCCAGTTCCGAGAACACCTTTTCCGACGCCTTTTCGCGGATATGGCAGGTGTTGATCACCACCATGTCGGCGCCTTCGGGCTGATCGGTCGGGGCATAGCCGAATGGTGCCAGCACGTCGGTCATCCGGCCGGAGTCATAGACGTTCATCTGACAGCCGTAGGTGCGGATGAACAGCCGCTTTTTCTCACCGCTCAGGGCTTCGGGCGAGGCGGTGGTTTCGGCAGTCGGCTGGTTGGCGTCAATGGCGGCAGCATGGGACGGGGCAGGGTGTGAGGACACGGCTTTACTTTCTGGTTCGGCACAATCGGCAGGGTGCGGCGAATATGGGGACAGCCAGCACCGTTAGGCAATAGCAAAAGCCACCGAACCCCGCCTAATCCTGTCGTGAGACATTTCCCCAGCGATCGACCTGATAGTTCGGTCGCAATGTGGGCAGTTCGCGGCCTTCGGCGGATGGCGGCCAGGACAGGGTCGGCAGCTCGGTCACCGTCACCGGGCCCAGCAACAGCTGGCCGTTCTGGACGCTCATCGGGGTGGTCAGGGTCGGAACGCCGTCCTTCATTTCGGCCATGCTGTTCAGCACCACCCGGCTGAGGGTCAGGTCGCGGGCGCGCATCAGTTTGCCCTTGTACAAACCGTCAGCGGCTTCGAGGTAGCCCTGCATCTGGCTGGACAGGGCTCCGACCGGCTGCAGGTGGTCATCAAGGGCGATGGTGCCGGTGGCGGCCAGTTGCAGCGGCGACCAGTTCAGATACAGGCGATCAAGTTCGGCCACGCCGCCGTCATCGCGCCATTTGCTCATTTTTTCCCGCAGGGACGGGCCACTCCCCAGCAGCCCGAGCAGGCGGCCCTGAATTTCCAGCGAGCGGATCGACGGGCCGATGGGCGGAGCCATATCCGGTGGCAAGCTGGCATCGCGCACGGTCAGCGAGCCTTCATAGGTCGGGGTATGGGAATCGGCCTGTCCCGAAACGGGCAGGGCGCTGCCGACCAGTTCAAACGAGGCGATGACCGCCGGAGCAGCGCCTGATGGTGGCTGGATGGTCAGGTCTTTGGCGCTGAGGGTCAGGGTGTTGACGGTATCTCCCCGCCCGAGTCCCAGCAACAGCGACAGGTCGGTGGCGGTCAGGTCAAAGCTGCGCCCCGAAGCCAGCGTCAGGGTGGTTTTGCCCTGTGGATGAATCCGGACTTCGTTGCGGCCCCAGGCTTTGCCTTCCAGCCGCAGGGTGGCATTGCTCAGGCTCCAGCCGCCCCAGCGCTCGGGGGCCTTGATCGCCACACCGGGAAGGGTACCGATGATTTTCAACGGGAAGCCGGAAATGCTGACTTCGGCATCTTCTCCGCTGGCGGTTTTGGCCCCGAGGGACCAGTCCTTGTCGCTGTACTCGCCCGCCAGTGCCTCGTGGGCGATGTTGCGAACGGTATGGGCGGCGTTGAACCACAGGACGGTGTAAATCCCCAGCACCCCCAGCACCATCAGCGGCAGGGTCATCAATACGGCCAGTTGCTTGGTCCGCGACATTTTCTGGCGTCGTTCAAGGTGGGCTTTGGCCTCTTTGGCACCGTTGCCTTGTCCTTTGCCGCGGGATGTCCGTTTGGCGTCCTGCGCCATTTCCTCATGGGTACGCGACTTCATTTCCAGCGGAGCATGCAGGGCATCAGAGTCCGGGCGGCCTTTCCCTGCCGCCTTCGAGGACGGCGGGCTGCCTTTGCCTGCGGCCGCCTTCGGGCTTGCCGATGCTTTCGGTGGTGGCTTGGCCATCTGCCGTGCTCCTTGCGAATCTGTCCCCGGTCATCCTTCTGTTGTCTTACCACGGCTGGCGAAAGAATGTCATGATGCCGCTCTGCGCTGATGGTCCGGGTGAAAAGATGAGCGTTCCTGATCAATACCAGACAGTTGCCGAGTGGCGGGCGCGCCATGAGCCGGGCGACCTGTGGGTCTTTGCCTACGGTTCGCTGATGTGGCGGCCCGGCTTTTCCTTTGTCGAGCGGGTACCCGCAGTGCTGCATGGCTGGCACCGGTCGCTGTGCATCCTGTCGATCCAGTATCGCGGAACGCCCGAGGTTCCCGGGCTGGTGCTGGGGCTGGACCGGGGCGGATCGTGCAAGGGGATTGCCTATCGCGTCGCCGCCGGGGAACGGCAGGCGGCGGCCGAGTATCTCGACGGGCGTGAATTGCCATCGCGCTGCTACCTGCCCCGCTTTGCCCCCATCCGGTTGACCGACGGGCGTCGGGTTGACAGCTATGTCTATGTCACCGACCCGGCGCATCCGCAGTATGGCGGCCACCTGTCGGCCCAGCGGCGGCTGGCGTTGTTGTGTCAGGGGCGGGGGGAACAGGGCAGCAGCCGGGACTATCTGGCGCAGACGGTCGCCCAGCTGGCGGCGCTGGGGGTCCGGGACGGACTGTTGCAACGAACGCTGGCAGCGGTTGATGCATCGCTGGCTTCCGGCTTATCCTGCTGAGAACAGAGACAAGAAATGCTCTTGAGGGAAATCACCGGAGGCTTCTGATGCCACAGCTTGCCCTGCTGGTCATTGACGGTACCCCGCGAACCGCCCGCCGGACGGCTCATCTGGAAGCCGTTGGGGGAGGCGGTGCCGCGCAGGTTCTGCTGGAGACCCTCGACCGGTTATGTCCACAGGCGGTGTTGACCGTTTTGCGGGCGGGGGACGGGCAAGAGCTGCCTGCGGGGTTGGCGCTGAACAGCTTTAACGGTATCCTGTGGACAGGAACTGATCTCAGCGTGTGTGAAAGCCCGGATTCGCCCCTGATCGCCCAGCATCTGGCGCTGATGCGGGCCTGTGCCCAGGCCGGGGTGCCGGTGTTCGGCTCTGGCTGGGGGATGCATCTGGCGGTGGTCGCGTTGGGCGGCGAAGTCACCCGTAATCCGTTACGGCGTGAATTCCCGCTGGCACGCAAGATTCAGCTGACCCAGTGCGGGGTGACTCATCCGGTGTTCGCCGGACGCACCCAGTCCTATGACGCTTTTGCGTTGCATGCCGATGTGATTGAAGCCTTGCCGCTGGGGTCGCTGATTCTGGCCTACAACCGGACCGGCGGGGTGCAGGCAGTGGAAATTCCGCTGCCGGGGGGCAGCACCTTTTGCGGGGTGCAGTATCTGCCGGAATTCGATCTGCGCGAGATGGCCTCCTATGCCACCTTGCATCAGGACGACCTGATTGATGAGGGGCTGTTTGCCGATTCGGGGCAGGTGGCGGCCTTTTCCCGCCGGGCCATTGAATGTCAGGTCAGCGAACGGGCTGATCTGCTGGTGGCGCTGGGCCTTGATGATGACATCCTGCGCGATGATATCCGGCAGCAGGATCTGGCCAGCTGGTTGGCGATGATACACCGCTGATCGCCTGCGGTTCGGTACGGGGCCGCTTGCAGCGAAAGGACGGACCGATGGGACGCCATGGTGTGACGGTGCTTGCTTTGGTCGTGGTTCTGGCGGGGTTTGCCTTGCCTGTCCGGGCGGCAGGGGATCTCCGTCCGGGAACGGTGCTGCGGGTCGATCCGGCCACCGTGCCGTCACCCTATGCCGGTGTCAGCATCGCCAACAGCCCGGAAAAAATTGCCCGCACAGCGGCCATGATGCCGCGTGTGGCCGATGGCTGGCAGGTTTCCCTGTTTGCCTCGGCCCTGCTGCATGCCCGCTGGCTGGCGGTGGCCCCGGATGGGGCGGTGCTGGTCAGTGAGTCTGCTGCCGGGCGGGTGACCATTCTGCGGGATGGCAACCACGACGGCGAGGCCGAGGAGCAGCAGGTTCTGGCCGAAGGGCTGGTGCGTCCGCATGGTCTGGCCTTTGCCCATGGTGGTGTCTACATCGCCGATACGCGGGCGGTGTGGTTCGCGCCCTATCCGGTCGAAACCCTGCCGGTGTCCCTGCATCAGGTCACCCCCGATGGGGCGCTGGGCAGTGGCGATGGTCACTGGACGCGGACGCTGGCGGTTTCGCCGGATCAGAGCACCCTGTACGTCGCCATTGGCTCGCGCAGCAACATCAGCGAAGACCCCTTGCCGCGGGCATCGGTGCAGGCGTTCACCCTGTCCGGGGACGGGCGCGAGGCTCGGGAGCAGCGAACCTGGGCCAGCGGGCTGCGCAACCCGGTCGGGTTGGCCTTTCAGCCGGGAACCGGGCACTTGTGGACGGTGGTCAATGAGCGGGATGGGCTGGGCGACGGGCTGGTGCCGGATTATCTGGCCCGGCTGGAGGAGGGCAGCTTTTTTGGCTGGCCGTACAGCTATACCGGCTCCCATCCGCAACCGGATTTGCCTGCCGTGCGCCGCCCGGCCCCGGAGGTGGCGGCGCTGATCGCGCGGGCGGTGGTGCCTCCGCTGCTGTTTGCCAGTCATTCGGCTCCGCTGGGGCTGGTGTTTGACCGCAGCGGGGATGCCATTGTGGCCTTGCATGGCTCATGGAATGCCGAAGCTCCGCGTGGCTACATGGTGGTGCGGGTGCCATTCCGCGATGGTGCCCCGGTCGGCGATTATCAGGTGCTGGTCAGCGGGTTCCGGCTGGGGGACAGCCCCGACGGGGCGGCGCGCGTCTGGGGGCGTCCGGTCGGGTTGGTGTGGGCGGCAGACGGGGCGTTGCTGGTGTCCGATGATGTCGGGCAAACCATCTGGCGGGTGAGCCGTAAAGACGGCGGTACCGTGGGCGGGAAGGCTGGAAGATAATCGGCTGTGGCCGCCTGTGGCGCTCAGGCCGGAGTGATCATGATTTCCAACTGGTCGTCGGGGCCGAGCTGCTGCAACAGGCTGCGGACATCCTCCACCGCCAGCGCCACACAGCCTTCGGTCGGCAGATAGCCGGGGCGGGCGACGTGCAGGAAAATGGCACTGCCCAGACCGGGCTGGGGTGGATCATCGTTGTGCCCCAACACCAGCACCAGATCATACAGGTGATCATCACGCCACAGCCGTTCATGGCTGGCAGCATGGGGAAGCGTGACCAGTCGGTTGTATGCCGGGTCTGCCGGATCATCGCACCAGCCCATGGCCGGGGTGATGGCGGTGACGGGCAGGCAGGTTTGCGGAGTCGGCTGGTGATCGGGGCGGTAAAAGACTTGCCGCAAAGGGTAGCGCCCGATGGGAGAGGCGCCATCGCCTTCACGCTTGTCAGCAGCGGGCTTCAGGCCCCCTTTTCCCACAGCGCAGCGGAAGGTTCTGCCACGATGACGGATCTCCCCCTGCCGGGCGTCGGGGCTGGTGGCGATCACCAGAATGTCGTGCGGCTGATCCGGCATCCGGCGGGCAGGCCCTATTCAACCGTGTTGATCGGCGTGGGGGCGTTGGTGGCAACGGTGGCATTGCCCCCCGTCAGGGCACCGGTTTTCTGATAGCTGGAATAGGCCTTCTGCACCGCCTGATCATACCAGCCGGGCAACTGGGTCGGAGTCGCGGCAGACGTTGTTGAAGCCGGTGTTGCCGGAGCCGTGGCGGTTGTCTGTACCCCCGGCTGGGTGGTGGCCGCTGTCTGGCTATAGCTGGCCGCCGCCGCGCTGGCGGTCGGGGTTGATCCCCCGCCCATGCCTGCGGGCATGATGGCGGTGCCCATCTCCGCCGAGTCGGCGGCTGACATGGCCTTGCGGCGCTGGGCGCGGGCGGTCTTGTCGGCGCTGGCTTTCTGGGCAGCGGTGGTCTTTTCGGTTCCGGCAAAGGACGGGTGCTGATTGGGCTCCAGTCCCTGCGCCTGCATTGCCTTGTAGAGGGCGTCGGGCGATGGCTGGGATGATCCGGCCGGGACGGTACCGTCCTGCGGGGCCAGCACACCCATCGGCAGGGTGGCGTTGCCCATCGGGACCGCATCGGGTGCCGCCCCCGCGTTGACAGCGGTTTCGCCGCCCAGCGTCAACGGCATGGAGGCGGCGGTTGCTGCGCTGGTGCTCGGGGCTGCGGCAGGCGTGCGGTAGGAGGTCGGTGTCGATTGGCGCAGGTCGGGCTTGTTGATGGTGGGATATTCGCTTTCGACCCGGATATGCTTGACGTCGGCTGTCCGGGTGTCGCGGGTGCGGTTCAGGGCAAACCGCCGCCCTTGCGGGGGGGCCTGCGAGGCATCAGCCTGTTGCTCTTGCCCCTGAACGGCATGGGCGGCGGCGTGCTTTTCCGGCGACAGCGAGGTGGCGGTCAGCGGCTTTGCGGCGGGGACTGTGAGCGGCTGGGCTTGCCCAAAGGTGGCTTCGGCGGTGGTGGTCGCGCCGGTCTGCGGGGCCTGGGACTGCTGTTCGGCAGGCAGGGTGACATCAACGCGGCCCTTGCCGACACGCGGTATCGCGGTCCCTGCGGGGGGAATCATGTTATAGGCCGATTCGCTGTTGTCGGTGCCGCTGCTGATCGCCGCCGTTGCGGTGGATGCTGTGCTGCCGTCGCCGTCGACCATTGCCAGCATGTGTTCGTCGATATGCTTGCCGGTGGTCTGATTGATCCCGACATCGACCAGTGCCACCGCTGCCCCGATCGGTCCGCCCAGCAGGGCACCGCCAACCACGCGCGAGACATCCTTGATGCTGTCGCCGGTGATTTCGCGGTAGATGGTCGAGACAATCGGGATGTGCTGCAACGGGTTCACCATGTCCAGGACATCCCAGAACGAGAACGCGTCGTCTTCGCTGTTGGTGACGGCTTCGCCGTTCGGGCTGGCGGCGTCTGCACCAGAAACCGCAGCGGATGCCGGGGAGTTGGCAGGCACTTTCTGGGGTCCGGCATCCGGTGTCATTGCTGACAGCGGCATCGGTTCCATACCATTGGCAGAAACGTAGGATGTAACGCTCATGGTACCCTTCTACGCTGGTGGAGCCGGACCGGATGCGAACGACCGGAAGGACAGGGCGCAGACCCTGTCCCCCCAGTGTAGCGGGCGAACCCTTTAAGGCTCGTTAAACCTGTACCCAGCCATAGCTGAGGGCAATCAGGAAAATACCGAACACCACCCGGTACAGCACGAACGGGGTAAAGCTGGCCCGTTTCAGCCAGGACATCAGGATGGTGATGGTGATCAGCGCCGAGACAAAGGACAGGGCGACGGCGATCAGGGCGGTCTGGGTCATCACCGGATCACCGGCTTCATAGATGTCCTTGCCCGCCAGTACACCGGCCCCGACGATGGTCGGGATGGACAGCAGCATCGAGAAGCGGGCGGCATCCGACCGTTCATAACCCAGGGCACGGGCGGCAGTCATGGTGATGCCCGAGCGCGAGGTGCCGGGCAGCAGGGCCAACACCTGCGATGCGCCGATGGCGATGGCATCAAACCACGGCATGTGTTCCATGCGCTTGACGGTCAGGCTCATCACGTCGGCCAGCCACAGGACGATCCCCCACAGCAGCATCGACCAGCCGATGATCGTCACCGAGCGGAAGAACTCTTCACCCAGCAGCTTTTTGGCGGCAAAGCCGCAGATCACCACCGGAATGGTGCCGACAATCAATTGCCAGAACAGCCGGGCACCGGGGTCCTTGCGCCCGCGCAGCGACCGGCCAAGGCCGACCAGCATCGCCCAGATGTCACGCCACAGGTACAGGACCACCGCCCCGAGGGTACCGACGTGAACGGCGATGTCCATGTCCTGCCCCTGATCGGGCCAGTGGGTCAGGACGGGCACCAGCACCAGATGGCCGGACGAGCTGATGGGCAGGAATTCCGTGATCCCTTGCACCAGGGCAAGCACAAAGATTTGCAGGAAAGGCACCGGACGCTCCGCAGCTGACGTGGTGTAGAGGACTGTTTTTACCATTCTTATGGTTTTGCGCCATAGTTACAAAATAGGTATGATTTGTTTACTATTTCCTCCCTCCCTTGTCGGGGGTGGGGGGAGGGGGTGGGCGTAAAAAGGTGATCACGTCTCGAAAATAGTAAACATAGTTGACCTATTTCCCGATTTTTCCTTGAAATAGGCCAATTCCAGGCGTAAGAGGAGAAGGTAAGCGAGGCCCGCGCACGAGCCCGCCACAAGAATGTCGTATCGTCTCTGGAACACCTGAGGAGGCCGACGGATGTCGTCCAAAATGTTGCAGTTTACTCATATCGAGCAGCAATCCCCCGACAAGCGGGCTGCTGAAACTCGCAAACAGGATTTCAATGAAATCTACGGGGGCTTCCAGGACGATCGCGCGACTGATCAGGCGTCACGTTGCGAACAGTGCGGCATCCCGTTCTGCTCGGTGCACTGCCCGCTGGGGAACCACATCCCCGACTGGCTGATGCTGACCGCCAATGGCCGTCTGGAAGAAGCCTATGCCCTGTCGTCATCGACCAACTCGATGCCGGAAGTCTGCGGCCGCATCTGCCCGCAGGACCGTCTGTGCGAAGGGTCGTGCGTGCTGGAGCAAAGCCGTCACCGCTCGGTGACCATCGGCGCGGTGGAGAAGTACATCACCGACACCGCATGGGAAAAGGGCTGGGTGCAGCCCATCGCCCCGACCGAAGAGCGCAGCGAAAGCGTCGGCATCATCGGTGGGGGTCCGGCTGGTCTGGCGGCGGCGGAACAACTGCGCATGCAGGGCTTCCAGGTCCATGTTTATGACCGCTATGACCGCATGGGCGGCCTGCTGGTGTACGGGATCCCCGGCTTCAAGCTGGAAAAGGACGTCATCGCCCGCCGTGTCGACCTGCTGGAGCGTAGCGGCGTGGTGTTCCACCCGAACACCGACATCGGCAAGACGGTGACCTTTGCCGAGCTGCGCAGCCGCCACGACTCGATCCTGATTGCCACTGGCGTGTACAAGGCCCGGGCGCTGACCATCCCCGGTGCGGGGCTGACCGGCGTGCACAAGGCGCTGGATTACCTGATCACCTCCAACAAGGTCAGCCTTGGTGACAGCATCGAGGCCTACACCAGCGGCGAACTGAACGCGGCGGGCAAGGACGTGGTGGTGATCGGCGGTGGCGATACCGCGATGGACTGCGTGCGCACCGCCATCCGTCAGGGGGCGAAGTCGGTGAAGTGCCTGTATCGCCGCGACCGCGACAACATGCCCGGTTCGCAGCGTGAAGTGGCCAACGCCGAGGAAGAAGGTGTGGAATTCGTCTGGCTGGCCGCCCCCGAGGCGCTGCTGAACGAAGGCACCGATCAGGCTGTGTCGGGTGTGCGCTGCATCCGCATGCATCTGGGCATCGCCGATGCCTCGGGCCGTCAGTCGCCGGAACCGACTCCGGGCAGCCAGTTTGTCCTGCCGGCCGATCTGGTGATCGAGGCGCTGGGCTTTGAGCCGGAAGACCTGCCGGCGATGTTCGGCGAAGCCGACCTGACCGTCACCCGCTGGGGCACCCTGAAGACCCATCCACGCACCCTGATGACCTCGCTGGACGGCGTGTTCGCCGCCGGAGACATCGTGCGCGGGGCGTCGCTGGTGGTGTGGGGGATCCGCGATGGCCGTGATGCCGCCGCGTCGATCGGTCGCTACCTGAATGAAAAAGCCGTGGCTCAGGCCGCCGAATAACGCCGAACAGGGATTGAAAAACATGTCGAACGAAAACAACATCCAGTCCGTTTCCGGCGAACAGTTTGTGGCCGAGTGGAAGGCCAATGCCGCCAGGCTCGAAGCCGCCCACCTCTACAACCCGGCCGAAGAACACGCCAACTGCGGCGTCGGTCTGGTGGCCGCCATCGACGGCAAGCCGCGCCGTCAGGTGGTCGAAGCCGGGATCGAAGCCCTGAAGGTGCTGTTCCACCGTGGCGCGGTCGATGCCGATGGCAAGACCGGCGATGGCGCCGGTATCCACGTTGAAATCCCGCAGGAATTCTTCAAGGAACACGTTCGCCGCACCGGCCACGAGCTGGCCCGGGGCCGTCTGGCCGTCGGAATGGTGTTCCTGCCGAAGAACGACATGGACGCGCAGGAACATTGCCGCACCATCGTCGAGTCGGAAATCCTGCACTACGGCTATACCATTTATGGCTGGCGTCAGGTGCCGGTGAACATCGACGTGATCGGGGAAAAGGCCAACGCCACCCGCCCCGAGATCGAGCAGATCATGATCGCCAACACCAAGGGGGTGTCGGACGAACAGTTTGAAACCGACCTCTACGTGCTGCGTCGCCGGATGGAAAAGCGGGCTTTGGCCGCCAACCTGATGGAATTCTACATCTGCTCGCTGTCCTGCCGTTCGGTGATCTACAAGGGCATGTTCCTCGCCGAACAGCTCGACGTGTTCTATCCCGACCTGCGCGACGAACGCTTTGTGTCGGCCTTTGCCATCTATCACCAGCGCTATTCGACCAACACCTTCCCGACCTGGCGTCTGGCCCAGCCGTTCCGCACGCTTGCCCACAACGGCGAAATCAACACCCTGAACGGCAACGCCAACTGGATGAAGGCGCACGAAACGCGTCTGGCATCGGAAGTGTTCGGCGACCGTATCGCCGACCTGAAGCCGGTGATCCAGCCGTTCTCCTCCGACTCGGCGGCGCTGGATGCGGTGTTTGAACTGCTGACCCGCTCGGGCCGTATCGCGCCGGTGGTCAAGGCGATGCTGATCCCGGAATCGATCAGCTCGAATTCCAACATGCCGGAAGAACACCGCCAGTTCTTCAGCTACTGCAACTGCATCATGGAACCGTGGGACGGTCCGGCGGCGCTGTGCGCCACCGACGGGCGCTGGGTTGTCGCCGGTCTGGACCGCAACGGCCTGCGTCCGCTGCGCTATTCCAAGACCTCGGACGGCCTGCTGGTGGTCGGGTCGGAAACCGGCATGGTGCGCCTGAACGAAGCCGAAGTGATCGAAAAGGGCCGCGTCGGGCCGGGTGAATGCATCGCCATCGACCTGTCGGCGGGCAAGTTCTATCACGACAGCGAGCTGAAGAACGTCATCTCGGGCGAGCACGACTACGCCAAGTGGACCGCCCGCATCACCCATCTCGACAGCCTGATCAACAACACCCCGAGCAGCAGCGAATCGGACCTCGACACGCCGACCCTGCGCCGCCGCCAGTCTGCCCATGGCCTGACCATGGAAGACATGGAAATGATCCTGCATCCGATGGTCGAGGACGGCAAGGAAGCCATCGGCTCGATGGGCGACGATACCCCGCTGGCGGTGTTGTCGGGCAACTATCGTGGCCTGCACCACTTCTTCCGCCAGAACTTCTCGCAGGTGACCAACCCGCCGATTGACCCGTTGCGCGAAACCCGCGTGATGAGCCTGAACACCCGTCTGGGCAACCTCGGCAACATCCTCGACGAAGACGCCAGCCAGTGCGACCTGCTGCAACTGGAAAGCCCGGTGTTGCTGACCCATGAGTTCCGCGCCATGCGGGCCTACATGAAGGACACGGTGGCGATCGTCGATTGTACCTTCCCGGTTGATGGTGGCGAAAACGCCCTGCGCGATGCGATCACCGCCATTCAGCGGGATGCCGAAGACGCCATCCGTGGTGGTTGCACCCACGTCATCCTGACCGACGAAAAGACCACCGCCACCCGTGCGCCGATCCCGATGATCCTGGCCGCCGGTGCGGTGCATACCCACCTGATCCAGCAGCAGCTGCGCACCTTCACCAGCCTGAACGTCCGTTCCGGCGAGTGCCTCGATACCCATTACTTCGCGGTGCTGATCGGTGTCGGTGCCACCACCGTCAACGCCTATCTGGCCGAAGAAGCGATCAAGGAACGCCATGCCCGTGGCCTGTTCGGGGATCTGCCGCTCGACAAGGGCCTGAAGCACTTCAAGAAGGCCATCGACGACGGCCTGCGCAAGATCATGTCCAAGATGGGCATCTCGGTGATCTCGTCCTACCGTGGCGGTCTGAACTTCGAAGCCGTCGGCCTGTCGCGCTCGCTGGTGGCCGAATTCTTCCCCGGCATGCCGTCGCGCATTTCCGGTCTGGGGATGGCCGGTATCCAGAAAAAGGTGCTGGAACAGCACGGTGTTGGCTTTACCGGCCCGTCGGCGGTGCTGCCGGTCGGTGGCTTCTATCGCTTCCGTCGTCACTCGGGCGAGCCGCACTCGTTCGATGGTACGCTGATCCACACCCTGCAGCAGGCGGTGGAAACCGACAATTACGACCTGTACAAGCGCTATTCCGATGGCCTGCGCAAGATGCGGCCGATCAACCTGCGTGACCTGCTGGACTTCAAGCCCGCCGACCATCCGATCTCGGTGGATGAAGTCGAAAGCGTGACCGAAATCCGCAAGCGTTTCATCACCCCGGCGATGTCGCTCGGCGCCCTGTCCACCGAAGCCCATGGCACCCTCAATATTGCCATGAACCGCATCGGCGCCAAGTCGGACAGCGGCGAAGGCGGGGAAGACCCCAGCCGTTACCGTCCGCGTCCGAACGGCGACAATGCCAACTCGGCGATCAAGCAGGTGGCCTCTGGCCGCTTTGGGGTGACGGCGGAATACCTGAACCAGTGCCGTGAAATCGAGATCAAGGTCGCTCAGGGGGCCAAGCCCGGCGAAGGTGGCCAGTTGCCCGGTTTCAAGGTGACGGTCGAAATCGCCAAGCTGCGCCACTCGACGCCGGGGGTGATGCTGATCTCGCCGCCGCCGCACCACGACATCTATTCGATCGAAGATCTGGCCCAGCTGATCTATGACCTGAAGCAGATCAACCCCAAGGCGCGGGTGATCGTCAAGCTGGTGTCCCGTTCGGGTATCGGGACGATTGCCGCCGGGGTGGCCAAGGCCAAGGCCGACGTGATCCATGTCTCCGGCCACGTTGGCGGCACCGGTGCCAGCCCGCAGACCTCGATCAAGTACGCCGGTCTGCCGTGGGAAATGGGCCTGTCGGAAGTCCATCAGGTGCTGACCCTCAACCGTCTGCGTCACAAGGTTCTGCTGCGCACCGACGGTGGCATCAAGACCGGTCGTGACGTGGTGATCGCTGCCATGCTGGGCGCCGAAGAGTTCGCCGTTGGCACCATCTCGCTGGTGGCGATGGGCTGCATCATGGTCCGCCAGTGCCATTCCAACACCTGCCCGGTCGGGGTGTGCACCCAGGACCCGGCCCTGCGCGCCAAGTTCACCGGCTCGCCGGAAAAGGTGGTCAACCTGTTCACCTTCATGGCCGATGAAGTCCGTCAGATCCTTGCCGATCTGGGCTTCAGCTCGCTCGATCAGGTGATTGGCCGCACCGACCTGCTGTCGCAGGTGTCGCGTGGGGCGTCGCACCTTGACGACCTTGACATGAATTCGCTGCTGGTGCAGGCCGATGCCGGTGGTCTGCCGACCATCAACAAGGTCGAAGGCCGCAACGAAGTTGCCGAAACCCTTGACGCCCAGATGATCCTCGACGCCCGTCCGGCGCTGGAAGACGGCGAAAAGATGCAGCTGGCCTACAACGTGCGCAACACCCACCGCGCCGTCGGCACCAAGCTGTCGCACATGATCGTCAAGAAGTACGGCATGACCGGTCTGCAGCCGGGCCACATCACCATCCGCCTGCGCGGGTCGGCCGGTCAGTCGCTGGGGGCGTTTGCCGTTCAGGGTCTGAAGCTGGAAGTGTTCGGCGACTCCAACGACTATGTCGGCAAGGGTCTGTCGGGCGGCACCATCGTCGTTCGTCCGGCGGTCAACAGCCCGCTGAAGTCGAACGAGAATACCATCATCGGCAACACCGTCCTGTACGGGGCGACCAGCGGCAAGCTGTTTGCCGCCGGTCAGGCGGGGGAACGCTTCGCGGTGCGCAACTCCGGGGCGCAGGTGGTGATCGAAGGCTGTGGTTCCAACGGTTGTGAATACATGACCAACGGTACGGTGGTGATCCTCGGCAGCGTCGGGGCGAACTTCGGGGCCGGGATGACCGGCGGGATGGCCTTTGTCTATGACGGCGAGGGGCTGTTCGAATCGCGTGCCAACAGCGAGTCGATCGTCTGGCAGCGGATCGAAGTTCCCTACTACGAAGACATGCTGAAGGCGCTGGTCGAAGAGCATCTGGCCGAAACCCAGTCGCCGTTCGCCAAGAGCCTGCTGACCGGCTGGGAGCGTGAAGTCGGCAAGTTCTGGCAGGTGGTGCCGAAGGAAATGCTGTCGCGGCTGGAAGTTCCGGTCGCGGCAGAGGAAAAGGCCCGCGCCTGAGACTCAGTGCAAGACGTTGGCGTCTGATGTGGAACACCCCGCCCGGAGAATCTTCGGGCGGGGTGTCTTTTGTCATCGCGACGGAAGTCTTGAGTGTCTGCCATGGTGGTAACAGGAAACAGGTTTTGGTCGCTGCCTCTCAGGCTGTCTTGCATGCTGCAGGGGCTGACTGTTGCCAAACCATGAGCAGGCTTTTACAGTGGCCGGCTGTCGGCCCGTTGGTGATGGGCCTGCTCCTGCCGTGATGCGGTTGCCGAGTGGGCTGAAATGGGCCCTCCTGTCCGGAGTCGATCGTGACCAGCACGCCTGCCCCTTTCTTGCCCTATGGTCGTCAAACCATTGACGATGATGACATTGCTGCTGTGACACAGGTTTTGCGGGGAGACTGGTTAACCGGTGGCCCGGCTGTCGGTGCGTTCGAACATGCGCTGGCTGACCATGTCAAGGCGCCATCGGCAATGGTCTGTTCGACCGGGACGTCTGCCCTGCACCTGGCCTATGCTGCAATTGGTGTGGGGGAGGGTGATTGTGTGGTGGTGCCCGCCATTACATTCCTCGCAACCGCGAATGCGGCCCATTATCTGGGTGCAGAGGTGGTTTTTGCCGATGTTGATCCTGAGACCGGCCTGATGATGCCTGCCCATGCCGAAGCAGCCGTGTTGGCAGCACAGGCGGCGGGTAAAAAAGTCAAACTGCTGGCGCCAGTGCATTTGAGCGGGCAAACCGGTGATCCGGTGGGTATGGCTGATGTCGCCAGCCGTTACGGAGCGGTGGTGGTCGAAGATGCCTGTCATGCGCTGGGGACGTCGTATCGGGATGCTGATGGTGTCACGCATCTGGTCGGGGCGGGTGCCCACGCTGCGCTCACCTGTTTTTCCTTTCATCCGGTCAAAACAATCGCGATGGGCGAGGGTGGCGCGGTCACTGCGCGGATGCCTGATCTGGATCAGACCATGCGTATCCTGCGCAGCCACGGCATGACCCGTGACCCAGCCCTGTTCCAGCGGCCAGATCTGGCCCTTGGTCCCGATGGTCAGGTCAACCCCTGGTACTATGAGATGGTTGCCGAGGGAAACAATTACCGGGCCACCGACATTCAGTGTGCTTTGGGAACCAGTCAGCTGAAAAAGCTCGACGTCTTTGTGGCGCGTCGGCGGCATCTGGTGGATTTGTATCAGGATCTTCTGGCTGATGTGCCGGGCGTTCGTCCTCTTGGGCGGGTGGCAGGCAGTACACCGGCGTGGCATCTGGCTGTGGCACTGATTGATTTTGACGGACTGGGGACAGATCGAGCCACGGTGATGCGTGCATTGGCAGCGCAGGGGATCGGCTCGCAAGTGCATTATATGCCGGTTCCCTGGCACCCCTACTGGCAGGGGCGCGCTGTTGCGGGTCCGGCGATACCGGGGGCAGAGTCCTATTATCGCCGCTGTCTGTCCCTGCCGCTGTATCCGGCGTTGCAGGATGGGGATGTTGAACGTGTTGTGTCCACCCTGAAGGGTGTGCTCGGGGCGTGATGGTTTCCCCAGGGCCGACTTTCATCTGTGGGTGAAGGTTTGAGCGATGCTGTGTTGGCGAAGGAGAGTATGATGCAGGGAGCAACGGAGCCTGACCGCGACGGCCTGCGGTGGGCCGTTGTGGTGCAAGCCCGGATGGGGTCAACCCGTTTACCGGGAAAGGTGTTGGCCGATCTGGCTGGGCGACCGGCTTTGGTCCGCCAGATTGAGCGTATTTGGCGCACCCCCGGAGTTCAACAGGTTATCGTGGCGACCAGTACGTTGCCTCAGGACGACGCCATTGCCGATCTGTGCGCCGATCTGCCCCAGGTTGATGTGTTTCGTGGGTCTGAACAGGACGTCTTGTCACGGTATACTGATATCGTTCATCAGTATGATCTCGATGCGGTGATGCGGTTGACCGGGGATTGCCCCTTGATTGATCCTGATGTCCTGTCTTTGATCTGGCAGGCATTCCTGGCAACGCCAGGAACAGATTTTGCCTCTAACTGTCATCCCCGGACGTTTCCGCATGGTTTTGATTGCGAAGTGGCCTCTCGGCGAGCGATGGATGTGGCGGCCGCCGAAGCGGTCAGCCCGATGCATCGCGAGCATGTCATGCCCTTTATCTGGAGCCAGCCCGAAAGGTTCCGGCAAATCAATGTGACTGCGGCTGATCCTGACCATGTGTCTTTGCGCCTGACACTGGATTATCCCGAGGATCTGGAACTGATCCGCGCTGTTTACGAGGGCCTCTACCCGCATAAACCGGATTTCCGTTTCGCCGATATTGTCCTGTTTCTGCAAACCCATCCGCAGATAGCGGCTTTAAACCGGCAGCATATCCTCTTTTCGTGAGCTGTTTTCGTGAAATGCGGAAATGGTCTGTAAAAGGGGCGTCTTTCTATCGTGAAGGGCCCGGCGCATATGTGACGGACCTTTCCTGTCCAGGTGTATCATGACAAAGCGTACTAAGAAATCCGGGTACATTCTGGGGGTTCTGCCCACCTTTGCCGGTGCCAGCCCGCTTTCGATGGTTCTTTTGATCCTCATGACCTTGATCGCATCGATGATCGAGGGGGTGGGGGCTGTTCTCGTCTATCCGATTCTGGAAGTGATGAGGACAGGGCAGGATCTGGTTAGCCTGTCGCAGCAATCCGTTATTTTTGAATATATTGTTCGGATTAGTGACAGTCTGCATGTCCCGGCCACACTTGAAGTCTTGATGGTGTCGGTGGCACTGCTGATTATTCTGCGCCAGGTCTTTACGTATGTGGTGAACGTCTCGCGCGGGCGTTTCAGTAACCGGGCTGTCACCTATCTGTCCTCGCAGCTGTTCGAGTCTATCGTTTCCACAGACATTCATTTCATTGAACAACAGCGTTCAGGGAGCCTTATCAACGCCCTGACCACAGAGGCAAAGCGGGCTGGTTTGCTGGCGATGGCGGCTTTGAATGTCGTAACCAGCCTGGCAAAACTGGCCATCTTTGTCATGTTCATGCTGTTCCTGTCCTGGCAGGCAACGCTGGGCGGACTTATGATCCTGTCCGTTGTGGGTATCGCATCGAAAAAAGGCTTTCGTCGTTCGATGGGGGCTGGCAGCGAGCTGGCGGATGCCAACGACAGCCTCAGTCGTTTCGTGGTCGAGCGGGTGCGCCTTCTGCGTTTGATGAAAATGGCCGGAACACAGGATACCGAAACCAGCCTGTTCCAGCAAAAAGCAACGGTAGTGGAAACCCTTTCGACGTCGCTGGTTCGTGACAACAGCCGTGTTGGTGCAAGCCTTGAGCCCATTGGGGTGGTGGTTGCGCTGTTGATCCTGTACGTCGCCTCCCGTGTCCTGAATATGGGGTTGTCCGAGGTTGGTGTTTTCGTCCTGATCTTGTTCCGTTTGATGCCGGTGATGAAGGAGTTGTCCTCAAACCTGCAGCAGATGGCCTCTTATCAGGCCAGTCTTGACCGTATTTCCGAACTGATCGAGCGCGCCGAGACACAGCAGGAAAACCTGGATGGTCATGTTGCTTTCCCGTGTCCGCTACGGAACGGCATCCGGCTGGACAATGTTTCCTACGCCTATCCGGTCGTTGATGGTGATGAACAGCCGGTTTTGGCCCTGAAAAACATTTCGCTGTTTCTGCCTGCCGGGCGGACCATTGCCTTGCTGGGGCCATCGGGAGCCGGGAAATCAACCCTGATTGACCTGCTGCCACGGTTGAAGATCCCTAATGACGGCACAATTCATTTCGATGATGTCCTGGCCAGTGACATCCCGCTGGGTGATCTGCGCGCCAACATTGCGATGGTGTCGCAGGATATTCTGGTCGTTGATGGCACGGTGGAAGAAAACCTGCGCTACGGGAATCCACAGGCGACGCTGGAAGACATTCAGCGGGCTGCCCGTGATGCCTTTGCCGAAGATTTCATCCTGCGTCTGCCGCAGGGCTATGACACGGTGTTGGGGGAACGCGGAGCCCGCCTGTCGGGCGGGCAACGGCAGCGTATCGCGCTGGCCCGCGCCTTGCTGGCGCGGGTGCCGGTCCTGCTGCTGGACGAGCCGACCAGTGCGCTTGATGCGGAAAGCGAACAGGCAGTGCAGCAGGCGCTGGAACGGCAGCAAAGGCAGCACGGGACGACCATTGTCATTATTGCGCACCGCTTGTCGACGGTCAGCCACGCTGACCTGACGGTGGTGTTGGACAACGGCGCCTTGCTGGGGGTCGGCACCCACGACGAACTGATCCGCACCACGCCATGGTATCAGAAAGTGGTCGAGCTGCAGTCTTAGGCAACCGGCGGGGCCGTCAGTAGCAACAAAGGAGAGGGCATCCGATGGCCACAGAACAGATCCGTTGCCGCCCAATGACTGCGGACGATTGTGCCTTGCTGTTTCGCTGGGCCAATGATCCGACTGTCCGGCAAACGGCCCGCTCGACGGCGCCGATTTCCTGGGAAACCCATCAGCGGTGGTTTGCCTCCCGGCTGGCCTCTTCGGAATGTCGCCTGTTTATTGCCGAAGACGCACAGGGTGTGCCGCTGGGGCAGGTACGGCTGGACCGTGCGGGCTGGGAAGCCGAAGTCAGCATTACCGTCGATCAGGCGCAGCGCGGCAAGGGAGTGGGGCAAATCCTGCTGGCCCATGCCCGTGAGCAGGCGTGCGGCTGGGTGAGTGTCCTGCATGCCGTCGTCAAACCGGACAATACGGCCTCGCAGCGGTTGTTTCTGGCTGCGCACTATACTCCCTGTGGGCTGAAAGACGGCTACCTGACCTATCGACAGGATATCGTCTCCGGCCATGCCGCCGCCTCTGCGGCGGGACGGCGTGTTTTGTTCCGGACATCGGGGGCCAATCATATCGGGTTGGGGCACCTGATGCGCTCGCTGGCACTGGCCGAGGCCTTTGTGGCTGCGGGGTGGGCTGTTGCGATCTATGGGACCGTCCCGCCGTTTCTGCAGGCCCGCTGGGCGCAGGCGGCGATGGTTCCGCCTGCGCATGATGAACGGCAGATGATGCAGGATTGGTCTGACCCGACCTTTCTGGCCTTGACCGCCGGGGCGACGGCGGTCGTTGCGGACCTGTATGCGCTGGATTTGCCGTGGTATCAGCGCTGCCGCGACCAGACAGCGGCGCGTCTGGTGGTGGTCACTGACCCCCCTTTGCAGCCGGTTCTGTGTGACCTGATGGTGTTGCCGACGGTCTTTGAGGGGCTGGAGGTTGCTGGTCTGCCATCGGATGGCGCGCCCGTTTTGCGCGCTCCGGTGCATTGCCTGATCGGGTCGGCCTTTGCAACGCGCCGCCGTGGTGCAAAGCAGGGACAGAAGCTGCTGATCAGTTGTAGTGGAGGGCAGGATGGTGGCCTGACGGCCCGTTTTCTGCGGTTACTGAATTCCGATCCCGCTTTACGTCAGGTTGGCGGTACGGTGGTTCTGGGAGTGGTGACCACCGAGGCCCGGGCCGAGGTGGTGCGGGAACTGTCGTCCCTGCCGGGTCTGGTGCTGCGCGAGCAGGTTCCTGACATGGCCGGGCTGGTGGCGGAGCATGACATTGCTTTCGGGGCCCCCGCCGGGGCGGCGCTGGAACGGGCCAGCCTTGGGGTGGCGCAGGTTCTGGTCCCGTTTGTGGATAACCAGTTGATGCTGGGGCAGGGCCTTGCCCGGGCCGGATTTGCCGACGTGCTGCCGTCGTCGGCCAGTGATGACGAGCTTCTGCAGGCCATGCGCCGTCTGCTGTCCGATGCTGGCTATCGTCAGGCTATGGCCAGCCGCGCGTATGGCGGGATGGATTGTCGCGGTCCCGAGGCCGTGGTATATGCAATCGCGTCTTTATGCTCCCCTGTTGCGGAAGAAATGCCCGATGTCCCATGACGCATGTTCGGTGCCGGTTCCGGCGTCCTTTACCATTCCGACTCCAAAAGGCATGCGACAGATCGGGGGGGATGCGCCGTGCTTTGTGATTGCGGAAATCGGCAGCAACTGGCTGATGGGCGACCGGAGCGACGACACGGCGGCCCGCCGCATGATCGAAGTGGCGGCTGCCGCCGGATGCGATGCGGTGAAGTTCCAGACCTTCCGGCCAGAAACCCTCTATGTCCCCGACCCCGGTGAGAGTGATTATCTGTCTGCCGCCGGGATCAAGCGTTCGATTGCCGACATTATCCGGGAAAATGTCCTGCCGCCGGAAATGGTGCCGGGGTTGGCCGACTTTGCCACCTCGTGCGGGGTGGTGTTCATGTCTTCGTGCTTCTCGCTCGAAGATTTTGCGATCGTTGATCCCCTGACGCCGATTCACAAGCTGGCCTCCTACGAGATCACCTTCTATCCGCTGATCGAGGCCATTGCCCGTACCGGCAAGCCGCTGATCATGTCCACCGGTGCGGCCATCCCGCAGGATGTGGCATGGGCGGTTGAATGCTTCCGCGATGCCGGCGGCAAGGACCTGTCGGTTCTGCAATGCACTGCCAGCTATCCGGCACCGGACGAAGCGCTGAACCTGCGGGCGATTCCGGCTCTGGGGCAGACGTTCGCCGCCGTGCCCGGCCTGTCGGATCACAGCCCGCACCCGCTGCATGCCCCCTTCGCCGCCGTTTCGCTGGGGGCCAAGGTGTTGGAAAAGCACTTTACGCTCGACCGCAACGGCCCGGGCCCGGACCATTTCAACTCGATCCTGCCGGAAGAACTGCAAACTCTTGTCCACGGTATCCGCGCCATCGAGGCGATGCTGGGCGATGGGGTCAAAAAAGTGGAACCGATCGAGGATGAACTCTATGCCTTTGCCCGGCGGCGGGTGCAGGCGATCCGCCCGATTGCCGCTGGTGATCTGCTGCGGTTGGGGGACAATCTGGCCATCCTGCGTCCGGGAAAGCGGACCCCGGGGGCGCATCCGCATGATTTGCCACTGATTGACGGACATCAGGCCCTGCGGGCCATTGCTGTGGGGGATGGGGTGCAGGTCACAGACTGTAGCGCCCCCGCCCCTTAAGGCAGCACAGGATTCCAGTTTACCGGGGGCGGAACCCGTGACCGGGGCCGCCCTTGTTTTCTCTTGCGAATGGACTCACACCGTGACGAATACCAAGCAACTTGACGCCTGGACCGGCGACTTCGGTCGTGCATACCTCCAGCGGAACAGCGTGACCGATGATACGGATCTGGCTCCGCGGACGGCTGCGTGGGGGAATGTGCTGCGTTCTTTTCCGGAAGTCCCCGGATCGATTCTCGAAGTCGGTGCCAACATCGGTCGCAATCTGGCCTGCTGGGCCCGTCTGACCGATGCCAGTCTGCACGCGGTGGAGCCCTTTGCCGATGCGTTCGCGCAACAGCCGTCCCTGCTGGGGGATCGTTTGACCTCTGCGCACAATTGCAGCGGCTTTGAACTGCCGTTCGAAGACAACTCGATTGATTTCGTGTTCACCTCCGGGGTGCTGATCCACATCGCTCCGGCTGATCTGCCGCGGATCATGAGTGAAGTGGTGCGCGTTTCCCGGCGCTATGTCCTGTGCAACGAGTACTTTGCCAAGCAGCCGGAAGAGATCAGCTATCGCGGTGAGGCCGGGCTGCTGTTCAAGCGCGATTTCGGTCGTTACTATCAGGAGCAATGGCCTGATCTGAAGCCGCTGAACACCGGCTTTTTCTGGCTGGGCAACTCGCCGTTTGACGATACCACCTGGTGGCTGTTCGAAAAGACCCGCGGTGAATGATGCTGTGTTCCTATGACATTACGGCGGTCGAACAATGGCCGGATGACGCCATTCGCTGGCCGACGTCTGTCGAGGATGCGCATGCCCTGAATAAGGCGCTCATTTCCGGTGTCGTGGCTATCGCCGGTCAGGAATCCGATACGGCCAGTCGGACTGCATTCATGCTGGCCGCCCCTGTTCTGGATGTGACGGTTCTGACCCTGTGCATGACGTGGCTGACGTGGCGCAGGGCAGAGGCGCTTGGGATCAAATTCCGTTTCCAGCGGCCCGGCCTTGTGCGGACCTTGTGCGAAGGGGGCATCATGGATGGTGCTTTCTTTTCCCGCGAGATCGAAAACCGGATGCAGCGCAACGCCATGCCACAAAAGCACAGTTGGTTGCGCTCTGCTGCCCATGGTTTGATGACCAATCGTCGCCCCGTGCTTCCCTGGGAACAGCGGACGGGGGTCTTTAACCATAATACCATGCTGCAAGGCATGGCACGGGCTGACCGGCAGCGGCACTTTACCTACCTGATGACCGATCAGGTCTTTCGTCATCACCGTGCCGGAGATCTTCCCGAGGCACCGGCGTCGGTGCAGAAGCGGCTGACGGAAATGGTCGAGGCGTTGACGGCGAGGGTTCTGCCGGTGCTGGAGGCTTTGGGGGGAGGCGACCTTGCCCCTCTGCGACAGGTGATGCTCCAGAGCTGTTCGGCTTTTCTGGCGGAAGTGGCACGTTATGATGCGGCGTTGTCCCGTGCATGGCGTGATGTTCCTGCCGAACTGTGGACAGGGACGGGCGGCAATCTGATGACCCGCCTGCTGCGTCTGGCGGTCCAGCGTGAGGGCGGGACGGTCACCGGTTTTGACCACGGTGGGGGGTGTCATATCCACGCCAATCTGATGCCGTTTCAGGTGAATGAACTGGCGTTCTGTGATCGCTTTATCGTTGATGCTCCGGCCAAGGCAGAGATTCTGTCGCGGGGGATCTCTCGCGAAGGGTCTCTTGACGGCGCGATGCCGCGGATCGACGCAACCAGCGGGCCGCGTGCCAGTTGGCCGTTCCGCAAGGGGCAGGGGGCGCAACCGCCGAAACGGGTGATGTACGTCACCACGGCGTTTGTCGGGGAAATGCAATATCCACTTCAACCCCTGTTGCCGGACCCGGTCTATGCCGACTGGCAGGGGCGTCTGGTGGATGGTCTGGCCGGGCAGGGGCTCGAGGTGCTGGTCAAGCAGCACCCGGAGGGACTGCGCAGAGGTGTTCCGCTGAAAAGGTCGCAAGCTGGCGAGTTTCTCGGCGGGCGCTTTGGCGATGTGATGGATCAGGCCGATGCCTTTGTGCTCGACTATCCGGCCACATCAACCCTGTGGGAAGCGATTTGCAGTGAAAAGCCGGTGGTGTTCATTGATCATCATCTGGCCCACTGGAACCCGGAAGTCTGGCAGGATTTTTCGGCCCGCTGTGCGATTGTTCCCAGTCGGATGGATGAAGATGGCCGGCCGCAGGTTGACTTTGCCGAGGTGGCGGCGGCGTTGCAGACGGCCCCGGATGATGGCGGGGCCTTTGCCCGGAAATATCTGCTGGCGGAACAAGGATAACCAACGGTGAACCACAGCTGGACGACGACAGACGGACAGGCAGCGGCGACAGGCTGGACCTCTGTCCCGGCGGGGGATGATGGCTGGCAGGTGGCGGTCAAGGGTTATGGGATAGCCGCTGGCCGGACGCATCAGGGAGCGGCGCTGGCCGGGCTGGTCCGCGAGGCCATCGTTCAGGGGCAACTGGCGGCCTTTCTGTCCACGCTGGATGGTCATTTCTGTCTGCGGGCGGAACGGCAAGGGGAAGTCTGGGCGGCGGTGGACCGGGTGGCCAGCTTTCCGTTGTTCATCGGGACCGATGGCCGGATCAGTGACCGGCCGTTGCAGGTGAGCGATACCCCGCTGTTGCAGGCCCTTGATACCGACACCGCGCGCGAGATGGCGCTGGCTGGTTTCAGTACCGGCACAGCTACCCTGCACCGTGAGATCCGTCGATTGGCAGTGGGGGAACTGTGCCATGTCCGGGGACCGGGGCAGGTGGACTTTCACCGCTGGCACCAGTACCGGCCCTGGCTGGTGCGGTCCGATCTGACGCCCGAGCGTGCCCGCCACGAGCTGAAAGACGTTCTTCAACAGCTGTTCCAGACGCTGGCACAGGGCTGTGCCGGACGTCCGGTTGTGGTGCCGCTGAGCGCCGGGCTGGACTCCCGCCTGATTGTCAGCGGCCTGCATGCGGCGGGCGTGAAGGATGTGCATTGCTTTGCCTATGGTCAGCCGGGCAATTACGAAGCAATTGCCAGCCGCCAGATTGCCGAGCGGTTGGGCTATCGCTGGACTTTTGTTCCCTACACCCTGTCCCGGCAGCGGGCGGCGCTGACCTCGACCCTGCATGATGATTATGTGGCCTTCGGCGACAGTCTGAGCGCTGCACCGTTTGAACAGGATTTCCTCGCTATCCGTGACCTGATGGACCAGGGCTGGTTACCGGCGGACTGCGTGATGATCAACGGTCAGTCGGGTGATTATCTGACCGGTGGACATATACCGTCCTCACTGGCGGCTCCCTTGCCGGGCCTGTCGGCGGCGGAACGGTTTGACCGCGTGTTTGCTGCGCTGGTCAAAAAACACTATGACCTGTGGCAAAGCGCGCAAACGCCCGACCTGATGGCGTTGATCAAGGTTCGCCTGCAGGCACATTTGAGTGATATTGGTCTGTCGGATATTCCGGCAGAGGCTCCGCATGGGGCCTATGAGGTGTCGGAATATGAAAACCGGCAGGCTAAATATGTGGTTTCCGGCCAGCGGGTTTATGACTTTTTCGGACTGGATTGGCGGTTACCGCTGTGGGAAAAGCCGCTGATTGATTTCTACGAAGGTGTTCCGGCCTCGCTGAAAGTCGGGCAGGCGTTGTACCGCGAGGTTCTGTGGGAGCTTGACTGGGGCGGCGTCTGGCAGGGCTATCGTACGCCGCCGCGCACGGTGGTGCCGGGCTGGCTGCGCGGGCCGCGCCTGCTGGCCAAGCTGGCCTGTGCGCCGTTCGGACGCCAGACGTGGCATCGGGTCGAAAAGCAGGTGTTTGGCTACCCGATGGACGTGCTGTTGAACATGGCTTTTCTGCCTTATCTGCGGGTGCTGGTGGATCGTCGCGGTTATCGCAATCCCGTCTCGTGGGTGGAGGAGCGCTATCTCGCCCGGCATGGCCTCGACTGGCAGGGAAAACCGCTGAAGCCGTGAGACTCTTCACTGCACGATAGATGTGATCCTCTCCGACAGTTGTCGGTTTTGTTTTGTTGTCTTGTTTTCGCACAATATTCTCATGCAGGAGACCGCAGGGCGATGAGCCTTTCCATTCTGTACAGTGTCCGTTTGTTCGGCGGGCTGGAAACATCAGTTCAGGCGCAGCGGTGGGAACCGACCGGGGTTCCGACGATCTTCAAAATGATGGAAGCACTGGATCGTGGTCCGCACCGGGTCAGTTTTGTGCTGTCGGCACGGGATGAAACCTCGCCGTGGACCCGTGCTGATGATGTCACGCTGACCCTGGCCGGACTGGCGACGCCGGTGCGGGTACAGGCGGGCAAGGCGGCCATTCCGGCATGGTGTGGTCGTCTGCGCACCGCGTTGCGTGATCTGCGGCAGGCATGGGCGGTGATTCGGCAAGTACGGAAAATGCGGCCTGATGTGGTCTATCTCGATCATGCCAACGTCTGGGTTGCCGGGGTGCTGGGACGCCTGATGCCGGGAAAGGTGTTGTTCCGGGTGATGGGGATTCATTCGGTGATGCGCGAGGCGCTGACTTCGCCGCGCTGGAAGCTGAAAGCCCTGCGCTGGTGCTATGGCGCGCCGTTCGGGCTGGTGGTCTGCTCACAGGATGGCAGCGGGGTCGAAGGCTGGCTGCGCGATGCCCTGCGGCCTGACGTGCCGCGGGTGCGGGTGTTGAACGGCATTGATCCGCTGCCGGAGCTGGCCGACAGCGAGCTGCATCCGGCGCTGGCGGCTTTGCCGAAGGACAAGACCGTTGTCCTGAGCGTTGGCAAGCTGGAGCAGCCCAAGGGGGTTGACACCTTTATTGACGGCTTTTTGCAGGCGTGGAAACAGGCCCCGGACGGCCTGCACGCGCTGGTGATCGGGACTGGCAGCCTCGAAGACCGCCTGCGGCAACAGGTTGCCGAAGCCGGGGCCGCCGATGCGGTGACCTTCATTTCACGCCTGCCGTTTGCCCAGGTGGCCGCTGCCCGTCGTCGCTCGGATATTTATGCGTCGCTGAACCGGCTGGGTAACCTCAGTAATGCCAATCTCGAGGCGATGACGCTGGGGCAGTGCATGATCTTCCCGCAGGCGCAGCCGGACAGCGGGATTGATATGGCCACAGATGAATTGATACCGCCTGATGCTGTTCGCCGCATTCCTCATGCCGGCGATGTGGCGGCACTGGCCGAGGCGATTCTCGACCTGCACCGCAATCCGGCAGAACGGCAACGGATGGGCGATGCGATGCGACAGGCGGCGTCCGGCTTCCTTGGCTCATGGCAGCAGCGGATTGACTGGGAACTGGACCTGATCGAGCGTTTGGGACGGGGCGAACTGGCCGGTGTCGGGCGGGATGCAATCCTGCCGCCGGGGGGCGAGGGTAATGCCTAAGGTTCTGTGCTATCTGCCGGGGCTGGAGGGCGGGGGTGCCGAACGGACGATGGTCAATCTGGCCAATGAACTGCCGACTCTGGGCTGGCAGGTCAAGCTGGCGGTCGGGCGGGCCTCTGGCGGAGCGCGCGACTGGCTGAAACCCCATACCGAAGTGGTTGATCTGGCCGTGCTCCGATCCCGGCAAGCGCCGCTGCGCCTGCGGCGGCTGATACGGGACTGGCAGCCGGACGTGGTGTTCTCGACCCTGATTGATGGCAACGTGGCGGCACGGGTGGCCTGTCTGGGCTTGCGCCACCGTCCGGCGCTGGTGGTGCGGGAAACCAACAGCCATCAGGCGCGCGGCGATCTGCCCGGCTGGCTGACCCGGATCGCCGGATGGGCCTATCGTGGGGCCGATCATCTGGTGGCGCTGTCGTCGGGCGTGGGGCAGGAAATGATCCACAGCTATCACCTGTCGCCGCACCATGTGACGGTGATCCCGAATCCGGTGGATACCACCAGCTTGCGCCAACAGGCCGACGCCGCCCGTGCAGCGCCGCCACCATGGGGGGCAGACAGCTCCCGGCCGGTGGTGGTCGGGATGGGGCGTCTGCATCGCCAAAAGGGTTTTGAACGGTTGATCGAGGCGGTGGCGCTGCTGCCCGCCGACCAGCGGCCCCGGGTGGTGATCCTCGGCGAAGGCAGCCTGCGCGATGCCCTGAGCGCACAGGCGCAGGCGCTTGGCGTTGATCTGCTGCTGCCGGGGTTTGTGCGCTCGCCAGCGGCATGGCTGGCCCATGCTGCGGCCTTTGTGCTGTCGTCGCGCTGGGAAGGCTTTGGGCATGTGCTGGTCGAGGCGATGGCTTGCGGTGCGCCGGTGCTGTCCTTTGACTGCCCCTATGGTCCACGCGACGTCATCGTGTCCGGGCAGAACGGGCTGCTGTTGCCTGAGGGTGACTGTCCGGCGCTGGCCTCGGCCTTGAGCCTGCTGCTGTCCAACCCGGAGCAGCAGCAGGGTTTGCGGCAGGGCGGATATGCCGCATTGCCGAACTATGATCTTTCTGCCATTACCGGTCGCTATGCGACGCTGCTGGCGTCGGTCGCGTCGGCCAGAGTCGCGTCGGCCCGGCAGGCTGGTTGTTCGGCGTGACGGTGCGGGCTCTAAAACGGAAAAACGGTGACGGAATGAAACTTGTCTCGGTGGTGGGCACGCGCCCGCAGTTCATTAAGGCCGCTGCGGTCAGTCGGGCACTGGCGGCGGCGGGCATTTCGGAAGTGATGATCCATACCGGCCAGCATTTTGATCCTGGTATGCGGGATGTGTTTTTTGATGAACTGGGCATTCCTCAGCCCGCCTACAGTCTGGGTATTTCTGGTGGCAGTCATGGGGCGATGACCGGCCAGATGCTGGAAAGAATCGAGGCGGTTCTGCTGAGCGAAAAGCCGGACTGGATGTTGGTCTATGGTGATGCCAACTCGACACTGGCCGGGGCGTTGGCCGCGGCCAAACTGCATATCCCGGTGGCCCATGTCGAAGCCGGGGTCCGGTCGTTCAATCGCCAGATACTGGAAGAAATCAACCGGGTGATGACCGATCACCTGAGCGAACTTCTGTTCGTACCGACCCGCTCGGCTACGGTCAACCTGGCCGCCGAGGGCATTACCCGCGGCGTCCACCATGTGGGCGATGTGATGTTTGATGCGGCGCTGGATGCGCGGGCGCGGGCGGCGACGGTTTCGACCATCCGCCAGCGGTTGGGGCTGAGTGAAGGCGGCTATCACGTTGCCACCGTCCACCGGGCGGAAAACACCGATACCCCCGAGGCGCTGACGGTGGTGTTGCAGTACCTGAAGACGCTGGCGGTGGACATGCCGGTGGTGCTGCCACTGCATCCGCGCACCCGCCAGGCTGTCGACCGGTTCGGGCTTGATTTTGATGGCCTGACCCTGTGCGAGCCGCTGGGCTATCTGGACATGACCTGGCTGGTGGCCGGGGCGTGCTCGGTGCTGACCGATTCCGGCGGGCTGCAAAAAGAAGCCTATTTCCATCGTCGCCCCTGCGTCACCCTGCGCAGCGAAACTGAATGGATGGAAACCATCGAGCAGGGCTGGAACCGCCTGTGGAGCCAGCCCGATTATGCCCCCCGGGGCGAGATTGCCGACTATGGCACCGGCGATGCGTCGGCACGGATTGCGGCGGTGATTGCCGGAGCCGCCCGCGCATGACCCGCCCGCTGTCGATCCTGCATGTGATCACCGATCTTGAGTTCGGTGGCGCCGAAACGATGCTGGCGGCACTGGTGAGCCGTCCTGACCCGCGCGTGCGGCATCAGGTGGTGTCGCTGCTGCCCGCCGGGGCGGTGCGTGCGCGGATCGAGGCGGCAGGAATCCCGGTCAGTGATCTGGGGATGAGCCGGGGCGTGCCGTCGCCGCTGGCGATTGCCCGGCTGGCCAGCCTGATCCGCCGCAGTACGCCGGACGTCATTCAGGGCTGGATGTACCATGCCGACCTGCTGGCCTCGCTGGCGTTGGTCCTGTCCGGGCGTCGCCAGCGCACCCGCCAGTTCTGGGGCATCCGCTGTTCGGACATGGACCCCAGCCGCTATGGTCGGGTGTTCCGCTGGGTGCTGGCGCTGTCGGCCCGTTTTTCGGCCTGTCCTGACGGGGTGATTGCCAACTCGCAGGCCGGACTGGACAGCCATCTGGCGCTGGGCTATCGCCCCCGGCGGCAGGCAGTGGTGTGGAACGGCATTGATACCGGCCGCTTCCGGCCCGATCCGCAGGCACGCGCCGAGGTGCGGGCCGAATGGGGGGTGGCGGAAAGCGAACGGGTGATCGCCCATGTGGCGCGCGTCGATCCGATGAAGGACCATGCGCTGTTTCTGGCCGCTGTCGATCGGCTGACCAGCGGGCGGGTGGTGCTGGTTGGCAAGGGAACCGAAGACCTGCCCCGGCATCCGCGCGTGCTGGCGCTGGGGGTGCGGTCCGATGTGCCGCGCCTGCTGGCGGCAGCCGACGTGATCGCCTCCAGCTCGGCCTTTGGCGAGGGCTTCCCCAACGTTCTGGCCGAGGGCATGGCTTGCGGCTGTGTGCCGGTGTCCACCGATGTCGGTGATGCTGCTGCCCTGATCGGGCCGTGCGGGCTGGCGGTACCGCGCCGCGATGAGCTGGCGCTGGCGCAGGCATTACAGACCGTGCTCGACTGGGATGCGGAAACCTTTGCCCGTCACCGGGCCGCCTGCCGCCAGCGTGCCGAAAGCCAGTTTACGATGGCGGCGACGCTGGACGGCTTTTTGCAGGCTTATGGAAAATAATCCAACGCGCTGATTTTTGGCTCTACGGCAGCAGGGCTGCGATAACACTATTCAGGCACAGCATCCCTTGCGGCGTGACCCGCAATGGCCCGTCGGTGGCAATCAGCCCTTCGTCGCGCAGCATCGCCAGACCACTGGCGCTGAGGGCGCTGTCGAGCGACTGCCCGCCCAGCCGGGCAAACAGCGCCGGATCGAGACCGTCGTACAGGCGCAAGCCCATCAGAATCAGCTCTTCTCGCCGTTCAGCCGCCGACAGGATTGTTTTTTCTCGGGTGGCATGACCATTTGCCTCAACCTGACTAAGCCAAATCTCGGGGGCACGGTGGCGGCGCAGGGCCAGCGTGTGGCGCTGGGCACCGTCGCCAAGGGTCAGGCGGCCATGGGCTCCGGGGCCAACCGCCAGATAGTCACCTCCGCGCCAGTAGGTCAGGTTGTGGCGGCATTCCTCGCCGGGGCGGGCGTGGTTGGACACCTCATAGGCCGGCCGTCCGGCGGCGGTCATCATCTGTTGCGTGACCTCGTACAGGGCCACCGCCTGCTCGTCATCGGGCAGGATGAACGCCCCTTTGGCATAATCGTTGAAAAAGCGGGTGCCTTGTTCGATGGTCAACTGGTACAGCGACAGGTGATCCCCGGCCAGCGTCAGGGCCTCGGCCAGTTCGCTGCGCCACTCCTCGACCGTCTGGCCGGGGCGGGCATAGATCAAATCAAAGGAATAACGGGGAAACAGGCTGGCGGCGGTTTCGATGGCGGTCAGGGCTTCCTGCCGGTCGTGGTGTCGTTCCAGAAAGCGCAGCGAGTCTTCACGCAGCGACTGAATCCCCAGCGAGACGCGGTTGACCCCGGCCTGCCGAAAAGCGGCAAAGCGGTCGCGGTCAACGGCGCTGGGGTTGGCTTCGAGGGTGATTTCCAGGTCGTTGCTGCACCGGAACAGGCTGCGGGCGTGCTCGATCAGGGCCGCCGTGGTGTCTGGGGCCATCAGCGACGGCGTGCCACCGCCGAAAAAGATCGAGGTCAGCAAACGATCCTCGCGCCCGGCCTCGGCGGCGGCATGGTCCAGCTCGGTGATCAACGCCCGCCGCCAGCGATCCTGATCGATCTGGCGGGCGGCGTGGCTGTTGAAATCACAATAGGGGCATTTTGACAGGCAAAACGGCCAGTGGATGTACAGGCCAAAGCCTTCCCGGCCCTGAGAATGGGTCGAGGTCAAAAGCAGGCCTCGACCAGCAGGGCAAAGGCGCGTGCGCGGTGGCTGATGGCGTGCTTGTCTTCGGCGGGCATCTCGCCAAAGGTGCGCTGATGGCCCTCGGGCTGGAACATCGGGTCATAGCCAAACCCTTGATCCCCGCGCGGCGGCCAGACCAGCGTACCGTCAACGCGGCCTTCAAAGATTTCGGTGTGGCCATCGGGCCAGGCCAGACAGAGGGCGCAGATGAACGCTCCGCTGCGGTCGCTGGCATCGCCCAGCTTGTCCTGCACGGTCTGCATGGCAAACTGGAAATCCTTGCCCGGGCCAGCCCAGCGGGCCGAGTAAATCCCCGGCGCGCCGTCAAGGGCGGTGACCGCCATCCCGGAATCATCCGACAGGGCGGGCAGGTTGGCGGCCTTGGCCGCCGCCAGAGCCTTCAGCGCGGCGTTCCCGGCAAAGCTGTCTTCGGTTTCTTCCGGTTCGGGCAGGTTCAGTTCGCCTGCCGAACGGACGGTGATGCCGAACGGGGCCAGCAGGTCGCGGATTTCACGCACCTTGCCCTGATTGTGGCTGGCAACGATCAGGGTGCTGCCGTGGTCGAGGGTACGGGCCATGCCGGGGACTCCTGAGCAAAAAAGAGGGGACGGTTGCTCGGCCAACCCAAGAGCCTGCCGCTGAATGGTACTGAGGGTCGAGACACCCTGTTCGGCCAGATCGAGCAGCTCGTTCAACTGGGCGCGGGTGAAGGGAGCCTCTTCGGCGGTGCCCTGCACTTCGATCACCAGCCCGCGACCGGTCAGCACAAAGTTGGCATCGGCCTGCGCCGACGAGTCTTCGGCATAGTCGAGGTCAAGGACCGCTTCGCCCTTGTACAGGCCGCAGGACACGGCGGCGACGGAATCGGTCATTGGCACCGCAGGCAGCAGGCCCTGATTGACCAGCTTCTGGAACGCACGATAGAGGGCGACATAGGCCCCGGTGATCGAGGCGGTACGGGTGCCGCCATCGGCCTGCAACACGTCGCAGTCAACCTTGATCTGCCGTTCACCCATCCCGACCAGATCGGTCACCGAGCGCAGCGAACGACCGATCAGGCGCTGGATTTCCTGCGTCCGGCCCGTCTGCTTGCCCTTGGCGGCTTCGCGGTCGGTGCGCGAGCCGGTGGCGCGCGGCAGCATGCCGTATTCGGCGGTCACCCAGCCCTTGCCCTGATTGCGCAGCCAGCCCGGAACGCGCTCGTCAATGCTGGCGGTGCACAGGACATGGGTGTCACCGAACTTCACCAGACACGAGCCTTCGGCGTGCTTGTTGACATCCAGTTCCAGGCTGACGGAACGCAGTTCGTTGGCGGCGCGGCCAGAGGGACGCATGGGCAGGCTCCTTAATGGGCAGAAATGGGCAAAGACACGAATGCCCCCGGATCGGGGGAAAACGACTGTGCGGCACGGTATCCGCCTCTGTCGCGCGGGGCAAGAGGTGATCCGGGGGACACAGCCATGCTTGTGTTGTTGACGCTGTCGCGGGGGGTGCCTACATTTCGGCAGTAAAGGATGCTGTCGGAGCCGGTCGGAAAAGCCATCCGGAGACACGATCCGGGCTGGCGATGTGGGAAAGCAGGCGGTCGATGCGGGCAAAGGACGGATCACAGACCACGGTCGGCGAAATGAACGAGCGGTCCCGCGAGATCTTTCGCCATGTGGTCGATGCCTATGTGGAAACCGGCGAGCCGATCGGCTCGCGGACCCTGTCGCGTCGCCTGACAACCAGCCTGTCACCGGCCACCATCCGCAATGTGCTGGCCGATCTGGAAGACGCCGGTCTCCTCTATGCCCCGCACACCTCCGCCGGGCGTCTGCCGACCGAGGCGGGCTTGCGGCTGTTTGTCTCCGGCCTGCTGGAAGTCGGGGCCTTGCTGCCCGAGGAACGCGAGCAGGTGGATTTGCGTTGCCGGGCGCAGGGCAAAAGTCTTGAGTCGATGCTGGGCGAAGCCTCGTCGATGCTGTCCGGCCTGTCGCACTGCGCCGGGGTGGTGCTGGCTCCCAAGACCGAAACGGCGCTGAAGCATATCGAATTCGTCAATCTGGGACCGGGCCGGGCGCTGGTGGTGATGGTCACCGAGCATGGTCTGGTGGAAAACCGTATCATCGAGGTGCCGCAGGGCTTGCCGCCGTCGGCGCTGTCCGAGGCCTCGAACTACCTGTCGGCCCGGCTGGCCGGACGGACGCTCGATGAGGCCCGCGAGGTGATCACCGGCGAGCTGGTCGGCAAGAAAGCCCAACTGGACGAACTGACCGGCCGGGTGGTGCAGGCCGGGCTGGCGACCTGGTCCGGTACCGGCAGCGACGGCGCGCTGATCGTGCGCGGCCAGAGCAACCTGTTGAACGACGTCCACGCACTGGAGGATCTGGAGCGCATCCGCGGCCTGTTCACCGCCCTCGAGGCGCGCGAGCAGACCTTGCGGTTGCTGGATCTGGTCCACGGTGCCGAAGGCGTACAGATTTTTATCGGGGCCGAAAACGAGCTGTTCAGTACCTCGGGCTGCTCGATGATCGTTGCCCCCTATCAGAATTCCCGCGAGGAAATCGTCGGTGCGATCGGTGTGATCGGACCGACACGCGTTAACTATGCCCGTATCATTCCGCTGGTGGATTATACTGCCAAGGTGATCGGGCGCCTGATTGGATAGACGTTAGGAAACCCCATGAGCCAGAATACCGAGCAGCCGACCCCTGAGGACATCCCCGTGGACACCCTCGCCGATGGTCCCGACGCCGATGATGCGGCGGGGACTGCTGGCGATGGCTCACCGGAAGAGCGCATTGCCGCCCTGCAACTCGAAGTCCGCAAGCTGAAGGAAGACTATCTGCGCGCGCTGGCCGATGGTCAGAACGCCAAGCGGATGGCCGACAAGCGCATCGAAGACAACAGCAAGTACGCGGTGTCAAACTTCGCCAAGGAACTGCTGTCGGTGGCCGACAATCTGGGCCGCGCCCTGCTGGCCGCCACCCCCGACGCCCGCAAGACCGATCTGGTCAACACGCTGGCGGTCGGGATCGAAATGACCGAAAAGGAACTGGCCTCGGCGCTGGGCAAGTACGGCGTGCGCAAGGTGGACAGCCTGAACCAGCCGTTTGACCCGAACTATCATCAGGCGGTGCAGGAAGTCGAAAAGACCGACGTGCCGACCGGGACGGTGGTGCAGGTGTTCCAGGATGCCTATGTGATCGCCGAACGCCTGCTGCGCCCGGCAATGGTGGTCGTCTCGCGCGGTGGCCCGAAGCGCGAACCCGCTCCGGCGGCCGAGGCTCAGGCTGGCGTGAACCATTCGGTGTAAGCCTGCCCACGGTACACGACAGTTGAAAGAGGATGGTGGACTGCCGTCCACACCTGCCCGGGGGACAATGCCCCCGGGCCCCCATTTTTTCTTTTAATATCAAATTAATGGGGTCCGGGGCTGTATAAACCGGGTACATAGGTAACACTCTGTCCGGAGACATGGGTAACAGTACAGAGTCACAGGCTGGGAGGACCAGCCTGATGCCTTTTACTGAGAAAACCGTGATGGATGATCGCCTGTGTTTTATCTCGGCCTGCCTGCGGGCAGCCGAGCCGATGAGTAGGATCTGTTCCCATTATGGGATCAGCCGCAAGACTGGGTACAAATGGCTTTCGCGCTATCGCGCAGATGGGGTAGCCGGTTTGGAAGAGCGTAGTCGCGCTCCAAAGACAGTGGGAAGCCGGATTGATGAAGAGCAGTCGGAGAAAATTCTCGCCCTGAAAAGCAGCCACCGGACGTGGGGTCCGCGGAAAATTCTGGCGAAGCTGGCGCGTGATTATCCCGAGAGACAATGGCCTGCAGTCAGTACGGTCGGAGACTTTTTGTCCCGGCATGACTTGACGTCTCCACGGCAGGGACGTCGGGCGTCCCCAGCCTCTTCCGGCCCGATAATTGAGGCTGTATCTGCCAATGACAGTTGGTCCGCCGACTTCAAGGGATGGTTCCGCACAGGTGATGGAGTGCGTTGTGAACCCTTAACCATTTCAGATAATTACAGTCGTTTTCTCCTCGTCTGTCATGCGGTGCCGCGACTGACGGACGAGGATATCCGTCCGCTCTTTATCGATTGTTTTCGCCAGTACGGGCTACCCACGGCGTTGCGTACAGATAATGGGGCTCCATTCGCGCATCACTTCGGGCTGGGTGGATTATCGCGGTTTTCAGTCTGGTTACTGAAACTCGACGTTTGGCCAGACCGCATCACGCCGGGTTGTCCAACACAGAACGGACGTCACGAGCGGATGCACCGGACACTGGCAGAAGATACTGCGCAGCCCCCTGCGGATACCCTGGCCTTGCAACAGGAACGGCTTGATCAGTGGCGCCGGATTTACAACACCGAAAGACCGCACCAAGGGATCGGTGACAAGTATCCGGCAGACCTGTTCAGCCCATCACCTCGCGCTTATCCGGAGATAATTCGGCCATGGGATTACCCGGTGGACCACCTTGTCTTGAAGGTAAAGAGGAAGGGATACATAGACTTTGGAGGAGAGGCTATTTACCTGTCAGAAGCATTCAATGGAGAGCACGTTGGTATTGCAACAATGGATGATGGCAGATCCGTTATCCGCTTCAGGGGTTTTGATTTGGCCTATATAGATCAGGGTGGCAAAAAAGTTTGCTGTTCCGGTCTGGCCCGATCGGGCCAGACCGGAACATAACAAGAAAACTGTTACCTATGTTGTCGGACAAAGTGTTACCCATGTTTCCGGTTGCACAGGCCTCAAGGGCCCCGGCGAGGTGTGGAGCAACGCTCCACGACCTTGTTTCCTCCCTCCATTGAACCACTATTCCCACCCCTTCAACTGATCAATGGCGCGGCGGTCCTTCTTGGTCGGGCGGCCCTCGCCCTGTGGGCGGTCTTCCCATTCGCCCCGGAAGCCGATCAGGCGTTCGGGATCCTGCGTCTGCTGATAGAGCAACTGGGCCTCGGGGGCCGGACCCCGGCGGCTGCCCAGCTCCACCACCGTAATGAACCTCTTGTATGGTCCCAGCACCAGCGTCAGGGTGTCACCGGCCTTGACGGTGGTCGATGCCTTGTGGACCGAAGCGCCGTTCAGGGTGACGTGGCCGCTTTCACACAGTTCTTGCGCCAGCGTCCGGCTTTTGACGAAGCGGGCGAACCACAGCCATTTGTCCAGACGCAGACGGGCGGGGGCTTGTTCGGTCATCATGACTCCTGAGTCACGGGCTTGGCTTTCTTGGGGCGGCGGCGTTTGCGGGCTGGCGCGGGCGGCGGGGCCGGGGGCGGGATCAGGCTGCGCAACACGGCAAACGGGGTTTCGGCCTCGGTCACAGGGGCCGGGGGACGTGGCGGCGGGGGTGGGCCACGGCGGGGGCGCTCGGTACGCTGGCGCACGGCGGGGGCATAGGTCCACGTCCCGTCATCGGCCTTGTCCAGTTGGTAGCCGAGGGTGGCGAACACCGCCGGAGCCATCGCCGCAGGCAATCCCAGCGGCGACAGCAGTTGACCCAGCTCGGCGTTTCCGAGGGTGGTGGCCTTGTCGCGGTTGCGCTGGCGGATGGCGGCGATGATCGTTTCCAGCGCGTCCAGCCGCACCCAGCGGTCGCCAATTGCCCGGTATCCCCACACCTTGGCCAGTTCCGGCGGCAGAACCGTTCCGGCAGGCAGGGTAACGCGCCCGTTGGGCTGAACGGCAGGCACCGGCGTGCCACGGGCGACGCACCACAAAATGCCGGACAAGTGCTGTGCGGCGGGCTTGTACAGGCGGGGGGCAAAGACCATTTCGGCCCCGATCTTCACCCCGAGGTGGGCCAACAGGTCGCGGTCGCTCTTGCTGAGGGAACTGCTCTGGGCGTGGACCTGCGTTACCGGCAGGGCACCAAAGGCCTCGGCGAGTTGGTACAGCATCCCCCGCGCCGGACCGCTCAGGCGTTCGGGCCATGGCTCGATCAACGGTTTGAGGGTGCGGGCGAGCTGTTCTTTCAGCCAGCCCTCCAGATGGCGGCGGACCAGCGTGCGGTTGTCGCTGTCGAGCAGGTCATCGGCGGGCACCTCGATCTGGGGCCGCAACGGAGTCGGGCCGGGCACCAGCCGGGCCACCACCGAGCCGCGCCAGAGGATTTCGCCATCATCGGCCAGCGTAAAGGCATCCAGCCCGTCCTGCCGCAGAATGCCAATCCGGCGGCTGATCTCGCCGCGCAAGGCCTTGGAGGCGGCATTCAGCACCGCCCGGTTGCCGGAATGGCTGTCGCTGGCATCGGGAACGAACGTCAGTCCATCGAGTCGCCCGAGGTATTGCCCCTCGACGCTGACCGAGTCGTTGCCGGAAATCGCCGCCAGCAGCGGGCCGCCCTGTTTCAGGCTTTTGGCCAGAACGCTGGTGCGGACATCGACAAAGCGTTGGGTCAGGCGATCATGCAGGGCATCGGACAGCATGTCTTCGATGGCGCGGGTGCGTTCCTGCCAGTGGGCGGCATCCAGAATCCAGTCGGCGCGCTGGCTGACGTAGGTCCAGATGCGGATCGAGGCAATGCGATCCATCAGGGCGTGCATGTCGCCGTCGGCGCGGTCCAGTCCGGCCAGATGCCCGGCGAGCCAGTCGGTCGGCAGGCGGCGGCCATGGCTGGCGAGGTGGCGGAAAATCTGCCCCAGCAGGCGGGCATGGGTTTCCGGCTGCACCTTGCGGAAGTCGGGAATCTGGCAGACTTCCCACAGCAGTTTCAGTTGCCCCAGACCACGGGCCGCCTGGGCAATATCCGGCTCGCGCGCCAGTGCCTCGAGCACCAGTTGATCGTCTGCCGGGCGGGTGCGGATCAGGCCGGGGGTTTGCGGAGCCTTGCCCAGCGAGCCAAGCAGAGCCTCGATCGAGGTAAAGCGCAGGTCACGGTTGCGCCAGAAAATCCCCTGCAACGGCGGGAACTGGTGGCTTTCGACCTGCTCGATGATGTCGGCATCAATGCCGCCGACATCGCCGGTGGTGCCAAAGGTGCCGTCGTTCAGGTGACGCCCGGCGCGGCCACCGATCTGGGCCACTTCGGCGGCGCTCAGGTCCCGGGGGGCGCGGCCATCGAACTTGCGCAGGGCGGCAAAGGCCACATGGTCAATGTCCATGTTCAGGCCCATGCCGATGGCGTCGGTGGCGACCAGATGTTCGACTTCCCCGGCCTGAAACATCGCCACCTGCGCATTGCGGGTGCGTGGGCTGAGCGCACCGAGCACCACCGCCGTACCGCCACGGGTCCGGCGGATCAGTTCGGCAATGGAATAAACATCCTGCGCCGAAAAGGCTACCACCGCCGACCGGCGGGGCAGGCGGGTCAGCTTGCGCGGGCCGCTGTAGGTCAGTTGCGACAGGCGCGGGCGGGTGATGATTTCCACATCGGGGATCAACTGGCGAATCAGCGGCTTGATGGTCTCGGCCCCGAGGAACATCGTCTCGGAGCGGCCCCGGGCATGCAGCAGGCGGTCGGTGAAAACATGGCCGCGGTCGGGGTCGGCGGCAAGCTGGATTTCGTCGATGGCGAGGAACTCCACCGACCGCTGCAACGGCATCGCTTCGACCGTGCAGACGTACCAGCGGGGATGCAGCGGGATGATGCGTTCTTCGCCGGTGATCAGCGCCACATGGGCCGGGCCTTTCAGGCGCACGATCCGGTCATAGTTTTCACGAGCCAGCAGACGCAGGGGAAAGCCGATCATGCCACTGGCGTAGCCCAGCATGCGTTCAATCGCCAGATGGGTTTTGCCGGTGTTGGTCGGGCCAAGGACGGCGGTAATCTGGCTGTACTCGGAAAGGGACATGACAATCCGCAACAGGGGAACAAAACAAGGAGGTATCAGGCGTTAACCGTCAACCAGCGCCATGCGGGCCTTGCTCCAGGTGCGCAAGGGCTGGCAACGGGCTTCGACCGAGCGGCGATAAAGCAGGCGGGCATCACTGCCAGCGCCACGGGCTTCCAGCAGGCCGCCGAGGGTCCAGGCATCCAGCGCATCGCGGTCGGCACGGGCGCAGGTGTCGAGCATCGACGCCAGCCCCTGCACATAGCCCCAGTTGGCATAAGACCCGGGCAGCTCAATCACCCGGCGATAGTTGAGCGCTGCGCGGGCATATTGCCCATGCAGGACAAAGGCGGTGGCCCGCCAGTATTGCGCTGCCTGTTCGCCGGTTTCTCCCCGGCAGGCAATCTGTGCCAGCTCGGTGGCGCGCAGGGCCTCTTCTTTCCAGTCGGCATTCTTCAATTGCTCGACCGGCAGGCCCAGGGGCCGGGCAACGACCGTGCGGGCGGCGTTGACCGCCTCGACGCAGCGACGGGCCGATTCCTTGTCCCGGTCCTTGCTGCTGACCGTCGGCGGGGTCAGCGGTGCAATCGGGGGGGAGATCGGCGGACGGGTCAGCAGGGCGGCCTGAGCCTCGGGCGAGGTCGGCAGGGTCGATGGCACCGCAGGCAGGGCGCTTTCCGAGGCCGCCGGGACGCTACGCAGCGCCCGTTGCGGGGCAATGCCGGTGGTGCTGGCGGTGGTCTGGCTGACCGCCAGTTCGGTGTTTCCGCTGGTGCCTTGATGCTCGGGCGTGATCAGGGGGACCACGGTCCAGGTCGGACGCGGGGTGCTGGCTGACGGCTGGACGGGGACTGTGACGGCAGTGCTGGTCTGGCTGGCCGACAGGCTGGCCGGAATGACCGGCTTTGGCGGCGGCGGCGGTACCAGTGCGGCGACAGTGTGTGTGGGGGGGGCACCCATCAGGCTTGCGTCGAACTCTGTGTCATCATCCAGCGGTGAGCAGGCGGCATGGGCCAGCAGTGCTCCCCCGAGGAGGAGCCCGTTGAACAAGCCGGGCAGGCGAGAGTGACGATGACGGAGCGCCCGAGGGCGTAACAGAGGCGGCATGGCCCGGAGTCCGGTACTTTTTCTGGTAAAAACTGCGATGTGGCAGCGCACAAAAGGGGTTCGGAGTCAGCATACCGCGATGGTCAGCTTTCTGGAACGATCAATTCACCCCGGGGGCATTTTATTCCCGGGCGTACTGTACGCCCGAAGAATGGCGCTGAAACGTCAACCGCCGCCCCGGGAGCGGAGCGGCGGTTTTGATGGAGTCTCATTGACTCTGGCGTCTGTCCCGGCTGGGACGCAACGGTATCAGACCGTTGCGCGACGGCGTTCGACGTATTCCTTGACCTGCCGTTCCATCGCCTGGAACGCATCGCGCAGGGCCACACCAACGTCTTCATGTTCGTGGAGTTCGTCATCCTTCAGGCTGCGCTTGACGATCAGTTCATCGCCGGGGACCGAGACGCTGACGCCGATCAGGTACGGCTCGCCCTTGCGGTGCGCATTGGAAGTGTTCTTGTGGTGAAGTTCAACGGTCACGCGACAGCTGATGATGTCAGAGCAGAACTGCTCCAGCTTGGCGACCTTTTCGAGCACGCGCTCTTCCACAGCAGCAGAATGGTCCAGACCATGGAAGGTGACTTGCACGGGAACCTGCATAACGCTCTCCCTCAACATTATATCCCACGGGGCCCTGAAAAAATCGGGCTATGGCCCCAAGGACTTCTATGTGGTCACAAGCTCAGGCCATTTCAAGGATGGCGAACCGAGCGAACGGTGCCGGTTTGGAGATGACCGGCGATACCAGCGGGTCGGTAGGAACGGGCCCCTCTGGCGAACATCAGTGCGACGCAAACAGGACACTTCTCCGTCGCTAAAGGACAGTGACCTCGGCGCTGGCTCCCTGTGCGCGGGTCACCTTGCACGATGCAGTTTCGACCGGGAAAACCGGTCTCGGGCTGCACTCAAGGACGCTGCCGATTTCCGGCAACCCTTGAATAACAAACAGTTTCTCACTCTTACGTCCGTTCGGCAAGTCTTTCTTGCTGCATGGCCGATGTTTGGAAAAACCCTATGGAAACCGGGGCTGTGCGGGGGTTCCGTGCAGGTCTGTTGCGTGAAACCCTTGCGGGAAAGGCCGTGCCGGTCCATATCTGCCCCCGATCTGTGACACTGTCAGAACAGAAGGATTCCAGACCCATGACCGAGGAAAAGCTTTCATTCCAGGCAGAGGTGGCAAAGCTCCTCGATATCGTTGTGCATTCGCTGTACTCGCAAAAGGAAATCTTCCTGCGCGAACTGATCTCGAATGCCTCGGATGCCTGCGACAAGCTGCGCTATGCCGCGCTGACCGAACCGGCCCTGCTGGCCGGGGATGCCGATCTGCGCATCGAGCTTGTGATCGACAAGGACGCCCGCACCCTGACCGTGCGCGACAACGGCGTCGGGATGAACCGCGAAGACCTGATCAACAATCTGGGCACCATCGCGCGGTCCGGCACGTCGGAGTTCGTCAAGGCCCTGTCCGGTGACCAGCGTAAGGATGTCTCGCTGATCGGGCAGTTCGGCGTTGGTTTCTATTCGGCCTACATGGTGGCGGGCACCGTTGAGGTGCGTAGCCGCAAGGCAGGCGACGAACACGGCTGGCGCTGGGTGTCAGACGGCAAGGGCGAGTTCACCGTTACCGAAGTGGCGGACGTGGCGCGCGGCACCTCGATCACCCTGCACCTGAAGGACGACGAGGGCGAGTTCCTCGAGCCGTTCCGCCTGCGTCAGGTGGTCAAGACCTATTCCGACCATATCGCCCTGCCGGTGGTGCTGAAGGGAGCCGAGGGTGCCGAAGACGAGACGCTGAACAGCGCCTCGGCCCTGTGGACCCGCTCGAAGTCAGACATCACCGACGAGCAATACACCGAGTTCTATCACCACATCGCCCATGCCTTTGATGCGCCGTGGCTGACCCTGCATTACCGCGCCGAAGGGGCGATTGAATACACCGGCCTGCTGTTCGTGCCGACCGAAAAGCCGTTCGACTTGTTTACCCCCGAACGCAAGAACCAGTTGAAGCTGTACGTCAACCGGGTGTTCATCAGCGGGGATTGCGAAGGCTTGCTGCCGCCGTACCTGCGCTTTGTGCGCGGGGTGGTGGATAGCCCGGACCTGCCGCTGAACGTCTCGCGCGAGATGCTGCAGCACAACCCGATGCTGGCCAAAATCCGCAGCGGCCTGACCAAGCGCATCCTGTCCGAACTCGCCAAAAAGGCCGAGGGCGCGGCGGACGAATACGCCACCTTCTGGGCCACCTTTGGGGCGGTGCTGAAGGAAGGTCTGCACGAAGACTATGAGCGCCGTGACGACATCACCAAACTGTGCCGCTTTGCCTCGACGCAGGGCGATGGGCTGGTGTCGCTGGCCGAGTACAAGGCGCGAATGAAGGACGGTCAGGACGCCATCTATTTCATCACCGGCGAATCGGTGGACGCGCTGAAGAACAGCCCGCAGGTCGAAGGCTATCTGGCCAAGGGCGTCGAAGTCCTGCTGCTGACCGACGATATCGACGAGTTCTGGGTGGCGTCGGTGCCGTCCTATGACGGGACGCCGCTGAAGTCGGTCGGGCAGGGCGTGGCCGACCTGTCGAAGATCAAGGGCGAAGAGAAGGCCGAGGATGAGGCAAAGAAGGACGAAGCTCCGGCCTCGGCCCTCGACAGCCTGATTGCGGCGCTGAAGGCGGCGCTGGGCGAGGCGGTAAAGGATGTGCGGACCACCGACCGCCTGACCTCCTCCCCCTGCTGTCTGGTGGCCAATGACGGCGAAATGTCGCTGCACCTTGAGCGTCTGCTGAAGGCGCACAAGCGCGGGCCGGACAGCTTCCCGGCGCGGGTGCTGGAAATCAACCCGTCGCACCCGCTGATCAAGGGCCTTGCCACCCGTGCCGAAGCCGGTGAAGGCAGCAGCCTTGACGATGCCGCTCACCTGCTGCTCGATCAGGCGCGGATCATCGAAGGCGAAGGCCCGCTCGACCCGGTGGCCTTTGCCCGCCGGATGGCCAAGGTGATGGAGCGCGGTTTCGCCTGAGGAAGGGTGGGGTTAGGGCGTGGAGCGCTGCTCCACACCTCGCCGGGGCCTTTAGGCCCCGGACCCCATTCCTTTGATCATAAAAGAAAAAAATGGGGGTTCGGGGCCTCAGGTCCCGAATGGGTTTGGGCGATAGCCCATTCTTTTTCAGAAACTGTCGTGTACTGTAACCAGACGCAGGCATGCGGCTCTAACTTTTTGTATTGCCGCAGTGTTGTTGCGAAATTCGGTTCCCACTTTTCGCACAATGTTTTAGAGCATTTCTCGGTCTCCAAGGATCACGATAAATGCTCTCATGACTTGTTATCTAAGAAAATGCGTCGTCGCAGATGTGTCCATCTGCTCGGGATTTGCTCTAATAGAAATTTCGGGAGCTGATCATTGCCCTGATATAATCATCGCTCAGATTCGGGTATTTGATTGTTATGATTGATTTCACAAAGTTGAAAAAATAGTCCGTCGTGGCGACATTGTTCATCCCTATTGTATTTCTTGTGTTTATATCATTCAGGAGTTGTGTGTACTTCAGTCTGTGCTGGGAAATGAGGTCTGCTTCATAGTTTGATCCCCATTTCCTATATTCAAGTAATGCTGCGTCAAAGTCACTGGCCTCGTCCTTGAAGCCATCGAGTCCGTTCACAAACGGGCTGCATATGGCGTTCATTTCCTTTTCAATTTTGTCTATTTCGGCATCAATACCTTCGTAAGTGCTTTTGTTGCCGGGGCGCACCTTTTGGAAAAGAGTCAGGCCGCCGCTAAACCCCAATTGTGCGCCAGTGTCCCGAGAGACCTTGAACAGAGGATCAAAGCCACGATAGCGGTACTGACAAAAACCGGTAGCGTCACTTCCCCGGCTAACGCCGATGGTTTCAGCAAAAATTCCCCCGGTGTCCAGCAGGCCCCAGGTTTCTGAATAGGGGTAATCGGAATCGGAGTTGTCGGTGATGCCGGCGTAATCCTTGTTCAGGACCACGTTGTAGCCCGTTGCTGTTCTGAGCAGCCATTCCGTTGTGCCACAGGCCGCAAAGCAAACCCGCTTGGTTGGCGTGTGGGGCGGAGATCCCTTGAGGCGGACATGGAAGCGGCGTCCCGGACAGGCTCCTTCCCAGTATCCGGTTTCTTCACCTGCAATCTCCAGACGGAGGGTCTTCATGTCATTGAAGCCGGACGTCAGCTGCTCGACGAGGGAGGCGTAGCTGATGCCCTTTCCGTAAAAGGGATCAACCAGATAAAAGCTGTCGCACAGGTGCCAGAACAGGCCGACCGAGCTGCTGAGATCATCTCCGGCGGCCAGGTACAACAGGCGTCGGTTGACACCGAAATTGCCCCCATTCAAGCGGGTGGCGGCCTCTGACAGCTTATAGGTTCTCATCGCGCACCCCACCCCTCATGATGGAAAGTGATGCTATCACGCCCTTACGGCAAGGGCATCTGCAAACCAGTGCGACAAGAAAATTCCAATCAATGATCGTGAGGGTACTGCGGAGAGTCAGGGATGCCCCAGCCAAGCGCTGACCGTGGCGGTGATCCGCTGGCTGATTTCGGGCAGGATGGCTTGTACCTCGTCGCTCAGCGGTGCGCCCGGCCACCACTGTTCGCCGGTGATCCCATACACCATCAGCCGGTCGGGCCAGGCACCGGTACTGTAGGCCAGCGCCAGCGCATTGGTGATCGACAGCCCGCGCGCGGGAGAGGCCCAATCCATCGCCAGTGGCAGATTGATTTGCCAGTCACACAGTTCGACAATCTTTCCCCCGTGATAGTCGGGCTCCTTGCGGAACGGCATCATGCCTCCGATCAGGATCACCCGTTCGAATGTTCGCAGCAAGTGCAGCAAAGCCTCGCCATCTCCGATGTGGGTCATGATCACCACCGAAGGGTCTGTGGCCAGAGCCGAGGCCTTGAGGGTTTCAGCAACCTGCAGGCCGCAGGCGGCATCGCCCTGGCCGGGTTGCCCAAGCCCAAGGATGAGGGTTAACCGTTCGCTCACGCCCGTTGTCCCCTTGATTGCGGAGAGGGGTGGAAGACGTATGTCTTCCCCCTACTTTAGGGTAGTCCTTTTCCCCTTCTGGATGAACGGTGCAGAGGAATAGGTTGTGTATTCATATGTATTCTAGACTGTCGCAAAAACAAGGGGACTGGGGCGGAGTCGCAGCTCGATGGGGAAAATTGTATTTTGATATCAATGTATTATATTCTATCATGCATCAGCGGTAGCACCGCCTGGAGTGATGCCCCACGCTCTTTTTGCCCCCCTGTCATGTACAGTACTCACGGTCCATGCAAATGACTATCCGCCGTCCGGGCCCTCATAAAACGGGGTCCGGGGCCTTTCGGCCCCGGCGAGGTGTGGAGCAGCGCTCCACATCCTTGTTCCCTTTCCTGCTTTAGAACCGAATCTTCCCCCCGACCGAGAACGACTGTCCGGCCTCGTTGACCTGCACCATCGTCGGGTCAACGCTGTTGGACCGGTTCAGGTGACTGGCATAGGTGTGGTCAAACAGGTTGCTGACCCCGGCGCGCAGTTCCACGGCGTCGGTGGGGGACCAGGTGGCAAACAGGTCGATCACCCCGTAGCCTGAAGTTTTCTGGACGTCCAGCCCCGACCCGTTGGCGGTGCTGGTATCGACGCGGGTCTGGGTGGTGGCCCAGCGCAGGCGCGGCCCAAAGGTGACATCGCCCATCGTATAGGCGGCCTCGACGGTCCCTTGCAGCGGGGGAATCTGGTACAGCGGGCGGTCGTCGCTGGTGTTGTCGCCGTAGGTATAGGTGATGGTGGCGTTGAGCTTCAGAGCGGAGGTCGCCTGCCAGCTTCCGGACAGATCGACCCCGGCCAGCCGGGCATCAACGTTGCGGAAAATTGACGCACCGTTGGACATCAGCACGCCGCTTTGACCTCGGGCAGTGTCGCGGGTGATAAAGTCTTCCACCTGATCGTACCACACGCCGCCGGTCACGCCCCAGTCGCTGCGCTTGGCGCTGAGGCCGGTTTCGACCTGATAATGCTTTTCCGGCTTCAGGGTCGGGTTGCCGACCCAACTGTTTGCCCCGCTGGAACGGGCAATGCCGCGCTCGGTGGCATCGGCGGTGCGTACTGCCCGGCTGGCGCTGGCCCAGCCGGACAGCGGGCCGAAGTCGTGTTCAAGCCGCAACAGGCCGCTGAGATTGTATTCTTCCTGCGTCACGTCATCGCTGCCGTAGTACTGCCGGTACAACACCCGCGCGCTGGAGGTGCCGTTCTGCGGCGTGGCATCGGCATTGCGGGCATCGGCTTCGACCCGGTCCAGCCGTGCCCCGGCGGTCAGGACGGTGGCGCTGCCCACCGGGGCTTTGGCTTCGGCGAACAGGCCGGTGTCCGAAATCTGCATGTCCGGCCAGGTGTAGCCGCTGATGGTGGTCGGATCGAGACCCGCCGCCATGCCGGTGCGGGATTGGGCATCGCGGGTGTTGGTACGGTGATCCATGCCGGTGGTCAGGGTAATGCCGCTGAACTGCCAGTCCGCCGACGCCGTGCCACCATAGGTGTTGGAGGTCGAGTTGGTGACCATTTTCATGCCGGTGGCGGTGCGCAGGCTGTAGTTGTCCATGATGTGGTCAACCTGCGACTGATAGGCGGAAAAGCTCAGGCTGTGCAGCGGACCGGCATCCTGAAACTGATGGTCGCCCTTCACACGATAGGTGGTGTTGCCGTCAAACACGCCATCCATCCCGGCCCCGGCGAACAGCACATCGGTGCTTTCCATCCGCTCGGCCCCGACCGATAGATGGGTGTTTTCACTGATGTTCCAGCCTGCTTCGAGGCCGCCGCTTTCGCTTTTGAAGCCCGAACGGACGAGGGTTCCCTTGCCGTCCTTGTAGGAGTCGGCCCGCCCGGAATCGGCAAAGCCGCGCAGATAGCCTTCCTTGATCCCGGCGCTGGCATTGACCGAGCCTGTGCGCAGGTTGCCGTTCGTTTCGATACCGGCATCAATGCTGCCGGTGGCCCCCAGCGTGTCAAAGGTCGGGCGCTGGCGATCCACGATCACCGACCCACCGGGAGCCGGAGCGCCATTGGTGACGGTCTGATAGCCGCGCTGCACGGTCAGGGTGTCAATGCTGGCCTCAGAGATCATCGAGGTCGGCGGGTCCATGCGATTCGGGCAGCCGCCAAAGGCATAGGCGCCATCATTGATCACCGCCAGCCGATCCTGTGACTGGCCGCGAATCACGATGTCGCTGGCGTGTTGCCCCATCTTGCCGCTGGAAATGCCTTGCAGGTCACTCAGCAAGGCCCCGAGGTCGGCGGATGGGCGCAGGGTGCCGGTCTGATCTGGTGTCAGGACCGTGGTCGAGGGCGTTTCCGCATCAAGGGTGGTGTCAACGGCCAGCTCGGGCAGGGTGGCGTCGGGGGCGACTTTGGTTTCAGAGGCTGCCGGGGTGGTCTCGTCGGCGGCGTGGACGGCGGAGAGGGTCAGGGCAAGGACAAGGGAGGCAGACGACAGGGCGCTGCCAGAGCGCAGCAGCGCCCGGCGGACAGAAAACAGATCCGACATGGAAAAGCTCCGTGGGAAATCGGAATAAGCCAGAAGGCTCCGCCAGACCCGCGTGCGGTAAACCTGACGCACGCTGGTCCAGGTTTTTGTTTTGTCGCAGTGATTTTGCGCAAAACCGGAACCACTTTTGCGCCCACTGCTCTGGCAGGGCAGGCAGAGACGCAGACGGGATGGGCTTATCCGGCAGACGGAGGATCGCGCGGGCGGGAGACGCTGCGTTCAGGCGATGCGGTGGCGGGCGGATGCTGATGATCGGGCCGCAATACCGGGACGATCAGCACCGGGGCCAGATCGGGCAGGCTCCACAGGGCGGCGAGGACGGGGGCTGGCAAGGCTCCGCTGGTGGCATTGTTCAGTGGCAGGCACAGCGGGCACGATCCCTCGCGGGTACTGTCCTGTTGCTGATCGGGGGTGCCGTCGTCATTGAGGGTAATCACCCGCAGGCCGCTGGGAGTACAGATGACGATCTGCTCACCTTTGGCGACCGAAGCCAGCGCCGGGCGGGGGGCAACCACGGCGACCGAAACGGCATTCAGCAGCAGCAACAGCAAGCCGGCCCACGCGGCAATACGCCGCCGCAGGAGAAATGTCGATGGTGCGTGCTGAGGCTTGCCCCGCGTCATCGCTGTGCTGTCCGTCCCCGCAAGTCTTGCTTCAGCGTTTGTTCATAAACGGATCGGCGGTCGAGGGAAAGACCATTCTCTGTCTCAGGGGATAATCAGCACCGCGCGGAAATCGTTGACGTTGGTGCGGGTGGGGCCGGTGATGATCAGATCGTCGAGGGCGCGGAAAAAGCCATAGCTGTTGTTGTCGGCAAGATGGGCCGAGGCCGACAGCCCCAAAGCATGCGCCCGCCGCAGGGAGTCTGGCCGCAACAGGGCACCGGCGTTGTCTTCGGTGCCGTCAAGGCCGTCGGTGTCCGCTGCCAGCGCCCACACCGCCTTGTGAACCTCGGCTGGCTGGCTTTTCAGGGCCGCTGCCAGCCCCAGCAGGAATTCCAGATTGCGCCCCCCTCGTCCGTTGCCGGTAACGGTGACGGTCGTTTCGCCCCCAGACAGCAGGACGCAAGGCGGGGCAATTGGCTGGTTGTGCAGCACCACCTGCCGGGTCATGCCGATGTGCACCAGCGCCACGTCGCGGGCTTCGCCTTCGATGGCATTGCCGAGAATCAGCGGGGTGACTCCGGCCCGCCGCGCCACTTCGGCGGCGGCATCAAGGGCGTTCTGCGGTGTGGCGGCCATCAGGGCCTGGGTGCGGGCAAACAACGGGTCGTTGGGTTTCGGGCTTTCTTCGGCGGCTTCGGTCAGGTGCTGGCGTACTGCGGGCGGCAGGGGAACGGCATATTTGCGCACCACCTCCCACGCATCGGCAAAGGTGGTGGGGTCGGGAACCGTCGGGCCGGAGCCGATCACCGACGGGTCATCGCCCGGCACATCGGAAATCATCAGTGTTACCACCCGCGCCGGGGCTGCCGCCATTGCCAGCCGTCCGCCCTTGATGGCCGACAGGTGTTTGCGGACGCAGTTGATTTCATTGATCGTTGCACCACAGCGTAGCAGGTCGCGGGTGACGGCCTGCTTGTCGGCCAGCGTCAACCCGCTGGCCGGGGCGGCCATCAGGGCCGATCCGCCGCCCGACATCAGGCACAGCAACAGGTCGTCAGCGGTCAGGCTGCGGGCCAGATCGAGAATCCGGCGGGCGGCGTGCTGGCTGGCCTGATCGGGGGCTGGATGTCCGGCTTCGATCACCTCAATCTGGCGGGTGGGGCAGCCATGACCATAGCCGGTTACCACCAGCCCGGACAACGGACCATCCCATGCCTGCTCGACCGTCGCCGCCATTGCTGCCGCTGCCTTGCCCGCGCCGACCACCACCGTGCGCCCCTTTGGTTTGGCGGGCAACAGGTCGGTCATCCACGGACCGGGAGCGATGGCGGCAAGGGCGGCGTCAAACATGGCGCGCAGCAGGCTTTCCGGGGACGGTACTGGGTTGGGCATCGGACCTCCAGAAGGCAGGGAAGGGGGCGAAAACGAGTCCATACCAAACGATAGCATAACCCGTCGGGTAACAGAGGGGGATCACCGGAGAGGGGGGTGTGGTATTTATGTGTATCACGTCAAGAAAAGGGGGACAGGATGGTGTGGCTAAGGGCTGTTATTCTGCTGGTCGGGCTGGTGATCTGCGGGCCGGTATGGGCCGAGCGCTCCCCGGCGTCATCGGTGGCGGTGACGGTGGAGTTCGAGAACCCGACGGCGGACCCGGTGGCGCTGCTGTGGGTCGATTTCAACGGCAAGGAAGTGCAATACGCCACCCTTGCCGCTGGTCAGCGCCAGACGCTGAAAAGCTACGCCGGTCATGTCTGGCATCTGCGTTCCGTCCGCGATGGCACCCTGCTGCGGACCTATGTGGTGGATGAGGATCAATCCGGCCCGGTCACGGTGGCGGGAAAAACCGTGCGTCCGGCCCCAACCCCAACCCCTGTGCAGCAGTCGTCTTCCCCACGACGCCATCCGCCGTTCAGCGGACAGGTGTTCGTTGCCAGCGGTGTCCTGACCGAAGACGATCCCAGCGCCCTGCAAGGGCTGTCCTACAGTGGTCGTGAAGAGCGCACGGTCTTTGACCGTCGCACCGGTCGTTCGGATCGGCTGCTGATGCAGGTGTTCCGCGCCGAGTTCCGCGACAGCGGGCCGGTGGATGTGCAGGTCAATTCCGAATTTCCGCCGTCCGAGGCCCGTGCACAGGCCGAGCACTATGCGCGGGTGGTTGGCCAGTTGCCTGCCCTGTTGCGGCGGGACCTGACTTCACTGACCATTCACCGGGGCAACGAGCTGTTCGGCGGCGGCAGTCACAACATCCTGATCCATACCGAACAGGGCGAGGACTATCAGCGGCGCGGGGTGCTGGAGGAAGCCATGTGCCACGAGGCCGCCCATACCTCGCTGGATTCCCACATCTATCCGCTCCCGGCCTGGCGGGCGGCGCAACAGGCCGACCCGACCGCCATCTCGGACTATGCCGCCGAACATCCCGATCGCGAGGATGTGGCCGAGAGCTTCTGCCTCTATTACGGCCTGCGCTTTCACCCGGAACGGCTGGATGTCGACGTGCGGGAATCGATCGAAGCGGCGATTCCCAACCGTATCCGGGTGTTTGATGGTCTGTAATCAGGGCTGTGAGCCTTAAACATGAACCCACGGGCCACGACAAACAGAAAACAGGGTCATGGAGCGCTGCTCCAAACCTCGCTGGGACCAGTCGGCCCCAGACCCCATTCCTTTGATCATAAAAGAAAAATGGGGGTTTGGGGCCTCAGGCCCCGAGCAGGTTCGGGCGGCAGACCGCTCTTTAGAGCATTTTCAAGTTGACCGTCTCCGGTCAACGGCCCGGAAAATGCGGCACTCAAAGGGAAGAGCGTTTTCGCTCGGTGTGAAAACGCTCTAAACCCTCCTGTCGTGTTCTGTGAGCGTCAGATTGAACGCTCACAGATCTAGGTGTCGGGCGTCTGACTGGCCAGCCAGCTGTGCAACAGGCGGGGCTGGTTGGCGAGTTGGCGCTCGATTTTGTCGATGGCGGCGCGCATGGCGGGCAGATAGCGTTCGACTGCCTCGGGGATGCTCATTGCCTGCCTGATGAACACCACATTGATCGATGCCAGAATGGTGTTCTGGTGGCGGACCGGCAGGGCCAGCGCCGAGATTTTCAGTTGTTCGGTCCATTCGCCGTCATTGCTGGCATAGCCCTGTCGCTGCACCCGTTCCAGCATGGCGTCGATGGCCGGGCGCTGGCTGCGCACAAAGGATGCCTGCGGGCCGCTGCCACCGGCGATCAGCGCGAGAATCTGTTGCCGTTCGTCCTCGCTGCATCCGGCCAGATAGGCCCGCCCGGCGGCGGTGAACAGCACCGGCATCCGCTGGCGGATCATGGCGCGGTGAAAGGACAGCGGGCTGAACCGGTGGGTGGTCTCGCGCACCAGCATGGTGTCACCATCAATGGTACACAGGTCCGACGGCCACACCAGTTGCTGCAACAGCTCGCCCAGCACCGGCGCGGCCAGTTCGGAAATCCACTCATCATCGGTAAAGCCGTCGCTCAGCTGACGGACTTTCTGGTTCAGGCGGTAACTGTCGTCGGACCGGCTGCGGCGGACATAGCCCTCGGCCTGCAGGGTTTCCAGCAGGCGCCGGACGGTGGTCCGGTGCAAGCCGGTGGCGGTGCTGAGTTCGGCAATGGTGGCACAGCCGTTCGCCGTCCGGTTGATCGCTTGCAGCAGGCCAAGACCCCGGCTGAGGCCCTGAACGAAACGGTACGGGCTGTCGCGGTGCTCGGGCATGGTCAGGCCTCCTCGAAACCTTTTTATAACGCTACGGCATTGTACTTTAAGCAAATACGTCGTCGCAGATGAGATCATCTGCTCGGGATTTGCTCTACCGTGCACAATGTGCACAGTTTGGAAAATAGAGTTCTGCCTGTTTCGCTTTTTCCCTAAGATACATTCACCAACAAGGAAAAATGAATAAACAGGGAAGAAACAAACAATGTCCAACACCTCTGCCATAAGACCCGGAATGCCGGGCCGGTAAACAAAATTCTCCTGACACTGCGGTTTTTCTGAAACGAAGGCAGCATTCCCGCGCCCTTCGCACGGGATGACTTTGCCTGAAACCTGTCCAGGATTCTTTCATGACGATCAAGCTGAAATGCCTGTCGCATACGCCGTTGCGCGGGCTGAATGATCCCGGTGCGGATGTTGTCCGGGACGTGGACGCCGTGCTGGCACAGAGCCGGGCCGAAGTCGAAGCCTTTGATCCCGAGCTGATCATCATCTTCGCCCCCGACCATTACAACGGCCTGTTCTATGACCTGATGCCGCCGTTCGTGATTGCCACGGCGGCGGAGTCGGTGGGCGATTACCAGACGATGACCGGTTCGCTGTCGGTGCCAGCCGGGACGGCGCTGGAACTGGCGCGCTTCATTCTGGCCGACGATATCGATATTGCCCTGTCGCACCGCTTGCAGGTCGATCATGGCTGTACCCAGACGCTGGAAGAACTGACCGGCAGCCTCAGCCGCTATCCGGTGATTCCGATCATCATCAATTCGGTGGCTCCGCCCTTTTGCCCCTACCGCCGCATTCGCAAGCTGGGTGATGCCGTCGGACGTTTCGCCGCCGGTCTGAACAAGCGGGTGCTGATTCTGGGCACCGGTGGCCTGTCGCACGAGCCTCCGGTACCGCTGTTGCACGGAGCACCGGACGAGATCGCCAGTTTCCTGATTGCCGGGCGCAATCCGACGCCGGAATTCCGTGCCGCCCGTCAGGCGCGCACCATTGCGGCGGGCAAGATCTACGGCACGCAGGAGTGCCCGCTGACCCCGCTGAATCCTGACTGGGATCAGGCGTTCATCGACCTGCTGGTCAACGCCGATCTGGCGCAGGTTGACCAGTTTGACATCGAGGAAATCTCGCGCGAGGCCGGACGGTCAACGCACGAAATCCGCACCTGGGTTGCCGCCTTTGCCGCTCTGGCCGCTGCCGGACCCTATCGCGCCCGTCAGGACTATTACCGCCCGATTTCGGAATGGATTGCCGGGTACGGCGTGCTGAGTGCCGAGCCACGGGCAACGGCTGCCGAGTAACCCGTCCCGAGCGCCTGTTTTCAAGGAAATGCAGACATCATGACCCACATTGCTTCTACCACCCTTGTCCCCACCGAAGCCGAACTGGTCGAACGCGCCCGTGCCATGATCCCGTGGCTGCGCGAACGGGCCGATCAGACCGAAAAGGACCGGATGGTCCCGGCGGAAACGATCGCCGCGTTTCAGGAGGCGGGCTTTTTCAAGATCCTCCAGCCCCGCCGCTGGGGCGGCTATGAAATGCACCCCAACGTGCTGAACCGCGTGCTGATGGAACTGGGACGGGGCTGCCCGTCCAGCGCCTGGAACGTGATGGTGCTGGGGGTCCACCCGTTCGAAGTCGGCCTGCTCGACCCGCAGAGCGGCGACGAGCTGTGGGGCGATGATCCGTCGCTGCTGGTGTCGTCGTCCTACGCGCCATTCGGCTCGGTGACGGCGGTGGAGGGCGGCTATCTGCTGAATGGCCAGTGGCTGACCTCCAGCGGTTGCGACCATGCACAGGGCGGGGCCTTTGTCGGGGCCCGGCTGTTCGACAAGGATGGCAAGCTGATCGATTACAAGGCCTTTTGGGTCGAAGCGAAAGACTTCACCATCGAAGACGACTGGCATGTGGTCGGGCTGGCCGGGACCGGCAGCAAAAAGCTGATCCTGAAGACGGTGTTCGTGCCGGAACACCGGACCCACAGCATCATTGCCTACGGCGAGGCCAGCCACGGCCACCTGCCGTCGCTGTACAAGATGCCGTTCCTGTACGTGTTCTATGCGGCGGTGTCGTCGGTGATTGTCGGCATGGCCCGCGGGATGGAAGACCTCTACATCGAGCACATGAAGCCGCGCACCAACATTTCGCAGGCGGTCGGGGCGGCAACGCAGAACCCGTTCGTCAAGGGGCGGCTGGGAGAGGCCGAGGCAAAGATCACCGCCGCCGCCGCCCGCGTCCTGCTGAACACCGACGAGGCGTGGAGCTTTGTCACGCGCGGCGAACTGGTGCCGCTGGATGTGCGGGTGCGTCATTTCGCCACCAACATGTTCACCGGTGGCGAGTGTTTCGAGGCCGCCCACATGATCTTCAAAAAGACCGCCACCCGCGGGGTATGGCTCAACAATCCGATGCAGCGCCAGATGCGCGACATTCTGGTCGGCGCCAATCACATCACCCAGAACCAGGATGACATCGGGGACCAGTTGGGGGCCTTCCTGCTGGGGACGCCGCTGCCGCCGGGCAACCAGTTCGGCACCTGAGTCCTCCGCCGCTCCCCTTTCCGCATTTCCCAAAGGATGGGCCATGAACAGCCAGATCAACCAGCTTCTGGAATGGAGTCCGAACGACCGTCTGGCCTCGCTGCCGACGGTCAGCGCGCAGGACCACAAATACGGCATGCGGCATTTTGCCGTTGGTGTCTCGATCATCACCACCCGCGACGGCGACCAGCGCACTGGCCTGACCGCCACCGCCGTCTGTTCGGTGACGGCCGAACCGCCCCGGCTGGTGGTGTTTGTCAACAAGGCGGTGGCGGCCGATCAGGGCATCCTGTCCAGCGGGGCGCTGTGCGTCAACGTGCTGGCTGCCGAACAGGAACAGGTGGCCAAGGTGTTCGCCGGCATGGTTGAGGGTGTCCATGGCGAGGAGCGTTTCCAGCACGGCCAGTGGAGCAGCCTTGCCACCGGCGCGCCGACCCTGGACGGGGCGCTGGCCAATTTCGATTGCCGGGTGGTGAAGGTGTTCGATGAAAGCACCCACCACGCCTTTCTGTGCGAGGTGCTGGCCACCCGCGAACGCACCGATGGCGAGGCGCTGATTTACCTCAACGGAGCGTTCCGAACGATCGCTCAATAACGCCGTCCATAAAAAACACATCGACTGGGGAAACATCCATGCACATTTCTTTTCTCGGGAAGGGCGTTCTGCCCGGCCTGACCGCGCTGGCGTTGCTGGCCGGACTGTCACCGGCGCAGGCCGACATTACCGTTGGCGTGATGGCGTCGCTGACCGGTCCGGCGGCGGCGCTGGGCGCTGAAACCCGCAAGGCGGTGGCGCTGTTCCCGACCGAGGTGAACGGCGAGAAGGTTCGCTTTGTGGTGATGGACGACGCCACCGACCCGACCAACGCCGTTAAAAACGTCCGCAAGCTGATCAGCGAAGACAAGGTGGATGCCCTGTTGGGGCCGAACCTGATCAGTACGGCGGTGGCGATGGCCGACGTTGCCAACGACGAAGCGGTGCCGATGGTGTCGGTGGCCCCGCTGGATGTCGAGGGCGACAAGCGCCGTTTCATTTTCCGCAGCGAGCCGAGTGCTGACCTGATGGTACAGCGGCTGGTGTGGGACATGGAAACGCGCGGCATCCACAAGGTGGCCTTTATCGGCTTTGCCGATTCATGGGGCGAGCTGCTGCTGAAGGCCCTGACCAAAGCAGGCAAGGACAAGATCGAGATTGTTGCGACCGAACGCTATGGGCGGGCCGACCCCAGCGTGCAAGCCCAGGTGTTGAAGGTGGTCAGCAGCAAGCCCGACGCGGTGTTCATCGGCGCGTCGGGCACCCCTGCCGCCATGCCGCAGATCACTCTGCGCGAGCGTGGCTACAAAGGACTGATTTATCAGTCGCACGGCGTGACCAGCAAAGACTTCCTGCGTGTTGGCGGTAAGGCGGTCGAAGGCGCGGTGGTGCCGGTCGGGCCGGTGCTGGTGGCGGAACAGTTGCCCGCCAGCCATCCGACCAAGGCGACCAGCGAGGCGTTCGTCAAGGCGTTCGAGCAGCAGAACGGCACCGACAGCCGCTCGACCTTTGCCGGGGCATCGTGGGATGCCTGGCTGCTGTTGCAGGAAGGGCTGAAGGGGGCTTTGGCGCAGAAAGCCAAACCGGGGACGGTCGAGTTCAGAACGGCTGTTCGTGACCAGATCGAAAAGACCCGGTTGGTGGGCAGCAACGGCGTTTACACCCTCTCGGCCACCGACCATGCGGGCTATGACCCCGAAGCGATCGTGCTGGTTACGGTCAACAACGGTCAGTGGAGTCTGCTGCAATGAGTGACATCCTGACCGCTTCGCTGACCCCGACGCAAGCCGCTGCCGCACTGGCGCAGGCCGGACAGACAGGTCATCCGGTTGCGCCGTTGCGCGACCGGATGGCTGACCTCTCTGCCTCTGCCGCCTATGCCATTCAGGAGATCAACACCCGCGCCGCGTTGGCGGTCGGGCGGCGGCTGGTCGGGCGGAAAATCGGCCTGACCTCGCTGGCGGTGCAGGCCCAGTTGGGGGTGGATCAACCGGACTTCGGGATGCTGTTTGCCGACATGGCGGTCGGTGACGGCGAAATGATCCCGGCGGGTCGCCTGATCCAGCCGAAGGTCGAAGCCGAGGTGGCGCTGGTGATCGGGCGCGACCTGACCCGCGAGCGCCATACCTACCTCGACTTGATCGCCGCCACCGACTGCCTGCTGCCTGCCATCGAGGTGGTGGATAGCCGGATTGCCGGATGGAACATCCGCTTTTTCGACACGGTGGCAGACAATGCCTCCAGCGGTCTGTTCGTGCTGGGCAGCCAGCCCCGGCTGCTGCGCGAGGTCGATCTGGCGGGCTGCCGGATGGAAATGCGCCACAGCGGCACCGGCCCGTCACCGGCTGAGGCGGCGGCAGGGGTGGCGGTGGTGTCCCGTGGCTCGGGGCGGGCCTGTCTGGGCAATCCGCTGAACGCCGCCGTGTGGCTGGCCGACACCATGGTGCGCTGTGGTCGGCCCCTGTTGGCCGGGGATGTGATCCTCAGCGGTGCCCTGGGGCCGATGGTCAGCGTCGAGGGCAGTGCCTGCTTCGAAGCCGAGATCAGCGGCCTAGGCAGCGTCTGCGCCCTGTTCGCCTGAGCCTTCCCCCTCTTTTCACGACAGAGACAGGTTGATGACAAGCAACAAGATCAAGTGTGCCCTGATCGGGCCGGGCAATATCGGGACCGACCTGCTGGCTAAACTCCAGCGTAGTCCGTTGTTGGAACCGGTGTGGATGGTCGGGATTGACCCGTCTTCCGACGGGCTGGCCAAGGCGCGGGCGATGGGCCTGAAGACCACCGCCGAGGGGGTGGACGGCCTGCTGCCGCATGTGCAGGCTGACGGCATCCGTATCGCCTTTGATGCCACCTCGGCCTATGTCCACGCCGAAAACAGCCGCAAGCTGACGGCGTTGGGGGTGATGATGATCGACCTGACCCCGGCGGCGATCGGGCCGTTCTGTGTGCCGCCGGTGAACCTGCGCGAGCATCTGGGACGGGGTGAAATGAACGTCAACATGGTGACCTGTGGCGGACAGGCGACGATCCCGATGATCGCCGCCATCTCCCGGGTTCAGCCGGTGGCCTATGGCGAGATCGTGGCGGCGATCAGCTCGCGCAGTGCCGGACCGGGCACCCGCCGGAACATTGACGAGTTTACCCGCACCACTGCCCGCGCCATCGAGGAGGTCGGCGGGGCGCGCAAGGGTAAGGCGATCATCATCATCAATCCGGCCGAACCGCCGCTGATCATGCGCGACACGGTTCATTGCCTGACCGAAACGGCCCCCGACCGCGAGGCAATCACCGCCTCGGTGCAGCAGATGGTGGCCGAGGTGCAGACCTACGTTCCCGGCTATCGACTGGTCAACGGGCCGGTGTTCGACGGCAACCGGGTGTCGCTGTTCCTCGAAGTCGAAGGACTGGGGGACTACCTGCCGAAATACGCCGGCAATCTCGACATCATGACCGCCGCCGCCGCCCGCACCGCCGAGCTGTTCGCCGCGCAGGTTGCCTGCGTGTGAAACCGCTCTGGTTACAACAGCAAGAACATTCGACGGGAGAACGACCCATGAGCACCCTGCGCGGAAGCAAAATCACCCTCCACGACATGACCCTGCGCGACGGCATGCACCCCAAGCGCCACCAGATGAGTCTGGAGCAGATGGCCGACATTGCCTGTGGTCTCGATCAGGCGGGAGTGCCGCTGATCGAAGTCACCCATGGTGATGGTCTGGGCGGATCGTCGGTCAACTACGGCTTTCCGGCCCACAGCGACGAAGACTATCTGAAAACGGTGATCCCCCGCATGACCCGGGCCAAGGTGTCGGCACTGCTGCTGCCGGGGATCGGGACGGTGGACCATCTGCAAATGGCCCACGAGCTGGGCGTTCACACCATCCGGGTTGCCACCCATTGCACCGAAGCCGATGTGTCGGAGCAGCACATCAGCATGGCTCGCCGTCTGGAGATGGATACCGTCGGCTTTCTGATGATGGCCCACATGGCCAGCCCGGAAAAGCTGGTGGAGCAGGCCCTGCTGATGGAAGGCTATGGGGCCAACTGCGTCTATGTCACCGACTCGGCGGGCTACATGCTGCCCGAGGATGTCACCGCCCGCCTGACGGCGGTGCGGGCGGCGCTGAAGCCGGAGACCGAACTGGGTTTCCACGGCCATCACAATCTGGCGATGGGGGTGGCCAACTCGATTGCCGCCATCCGGGCCGGGGCAACCCGGATTGATGCCGCCGCCGCCGGTCTGGGCGCCGGGGCCGGGAATACCCCGATGGAGGTGCTGGTGGCGGTCTGTGACCGGATGGGCATCGTCACCGGCGTTGATACCTTTGCCATCTGCGATGTGGCCGAAGACCGGGTGGTGCCGATCATGGACCATCCGATCCGCATTGACCGCGATTCCCTGACTCTGGGCTATGCCGGGGTGTACTCGTCGTTCCTGCTGTTCGCCAAGCGGGCCGAACAGAAGTACGGCGTTCCGGCGCGGGAAATTCTGGTCGAACTGGGACGGCGCGGGATGGTCGGCGGTCAGGAAGACATGATCGAAGACACCGCCCTGACCCTTGCCCGCCAGCGTGAGGCCCGCCAGTGCGAAGCCCGGCAGGGCGCGGTCGCCTGAAGGCGATCGGTGAAACACAGGCCGGGGGCGACAGGCTTCCGGCCTCGCAGGTGTTGGCAGGAGGCCCGCAATGGACCCGAGTATCATGCTGTTCCTGGCACAGGACGGCATCACCAACGGGGCGATTTACACCATTCTGGCGCTGGCGCTGGTGATGGTGTTTGCCGTGACCCGGATCATTTTCATTCCCCAGGGTGAATTCCTCGCCTGGGGGGCGTTGAGCATGGCTACCGTCGAGGCCGGGCATGTTCCCGGCACCCTGTGGGTGTTGCTGCTGGCGGGCGGACTGGTGTTCGTGCTGGACTTGTGGAGCCAGCGCCAGCGGCGCGACCGGCGGGCCTTGCTGCGGTCGGCAGGATGGAATGTCGCCTACCCGCTGGTGCTGGCCGGGCTGCTGTCGCTGTTGCCACTGGCGGCGTTGCCGCAGGCGGTGCAGGCCCTGCTGGTGATGCTGGTGGTGGTGCCGCTGGGGCCGATGCTGTACCGGCTGGCCTTTCAGCCGCTGGCCGAAGCATCGGTGCTGGTGCTGCTGATCGTTGCCGTATCGATTCATTTCCTGCTGGTCGGGGTGGGCCTGTTGATCTTCGGGCCGGAAGGATCACGCACCCAGCCGTTCAGTGAGGCGCAACTGGAGCTGGGCAGCCTGCTGGTCGGTGGTCATACGCTGGTGGTGATGGCCGCTTCGCTGCTGCTGATCGGTGGATTGTACCTGTTCTTTGGCCGCTCGTTGTATGGCAAGGCCCTGCGCGCGACGGCGGTCAATCGCAATGGCGCCCGCCTGATGGGCATTTCTCCGGCGCTGGCTGGGCGGTTGACCTTTCTGCTGGCGGCGCTGATCGGGGTGATGGCCGGGCTGATGTTCGCCCCGTTGTCCACCGTTTATTACGATAGCGGTTTTCTGGTCGGCCTGAAGGGCTTTGTGGCGGCGATCATTGGCGGTCTGGGCAGCTATCCGCTCGCGGCTGGCGGGGCGTTGCTGGTTGGTCTGCTGGAATCCTTTTCCTCGTTCTGGGCCAGCGCCTTCAAGGATGTGCTGGTGTTTACCCTGATCCTGCCGGTGCTGATGGCCCGGTCGATCCTTTCTCATGGTGTGGAGGACGATGAATGAGTGGCGCGCCGGTATCATCAACCTCCTCTCGTCCTGCCGGGCGTGGGGTGAGCTGGGGGCTGTTGCGTCCGCAGACCCTGCTGGTGCTGTTCCTGCTGGCCGTGCTGCTGGCACCGCTGGTGCTGTCGGACTTCACCGTCACCCTGCTGAACTATGTCGGCCTGTCGGCGCTGGTGGCTCTGGGGCTGGTGCTGCTGACCGGGATTGGCGGGCTGACCTCGTTCGGGCAGGCGGCATTTGTCGGGCTGGGGGCCTATACCACGGCGGTGCTGACCGCCGGGACCGACCTGCCACCCGCGCTGGCGATGCTGGCCGGATCGCCGTGGCTGGCCCTGCTGGTTGGCCTGCTGCTGACCTCGGTGGTGGCGATTGTCCTTGGCTCGGTGACCTTGCGGCTGTCGGGGCATTACCTGCCGCTGGGAACGATGGCGTGGGGAATCAGCCTGTATTTCCTGTTCGGTACCACCGAGATGCTGGGGGGCCATTCCGGCCTGTCCGGCATTCCGCCGCTGGAGCTGTTCGGCTTTCCGCTGACCGAGTCCCGCCACTATTACTATGTGGTGTGGCTGGTGGTGCTGGTGGCGGTCCTGACCTCGCGCAACCTGCTGGATTCCCGCGAAGGCCGGGCCATCCGTGCCCTGAAGGGCGGGCGGGTGATGGCCGAGGCGATGGGCATCGACACCGGGCGGGCGCGGATGATCATCTTTGTGATTGCCGCCCTGCATGCCTGCACCGCTGGCTGGCTGTACGCTCACCTGCAACGCTTCGTCAATCCGACGCCGTTCGGCCTGCATATCGGCATTGAATATCTGTTCATGGCGGTGGTCGGCGGGGCCGGGCACGTCTGGGGGGCCTTGCTGGGGGCGGGAGTCATTACCCTGCTGAAACAATGGTTGCAGGACATCCTGCCGCGCCTGTTCGGCAGTGCGGGCAATTACGAAGTAATCGTCTTTGGCCTGCTGATGGTGCTGATGCTGCAACGGGCGCGCGATGGCCTGTGGCCGCTGCTGGCCCGGCTGGTGCCGGTGCGGCAGGAGGTCAAGGTGATTGACCCGCAGGCCGCCCCGCTGCCGCGCAAGGACCAGCCACCGCATGGCGAGGTGATCTTGCAGGCGCGTGAGGTGACCCGTCGCTTTGGCGGGCTGGTCGCCAACAACGCGATGAGTCTGGAGGTGCGGGCCGGGGAAATCCTCGCCCTGATCGGCCCCAACGGAGCCGGGAAAAGCACCATGTTCAACCAGTTGTCGGGGGTCGATACCCCGACCTCGGGCGAGATCCTGTTCCGTGGGCGGGCGATTGCCGGTCTGGGGGCGCGGCGGATTGCGGCGCTGGGCATGAGCCGGACCTTTCAGCACGTCAAGGTGCTGTCACGGATGAGCGTGCTGGAGAACGTGGCGCTGGGCGCTCATCGGCGCGGCCAGCGCGGTGTCCTGTCCGCCGCCTGGCGTCTGGAGCGGGCGGAGGAAGCCCGTCTGCTGCGCGATGCCGCCGCTCAGGTCGAGCGGGTCGGTCTGGGCGAGGTGATGCATGACGAGGCGGGCAGTCTGGCTCTGGGGCAGCAGCGGTTGCTGGAAATCGCCCGCGCCCTGTGTTCGGACCCCTGCCTGTTGCTGCTCGACGAGCCTGCCGCCGGCTTGCGGCTGAAGGAAAAACAGGCGCTGGCCGCCTTGCTGACCCGTCTGCGGGCCGAAGGCATGGCGGTGTTGCTGGTCGAACATGACATGGACTTCGTGATGGGTCTGGTGGATCGGGTGGTGGTGATGGAATTCGGCCAGAAAATCGCCGAAGGCCTGCCAGAAGACATCCAGAGCAATCCGGCGGTCCTTGAAGCCTATCTGGGAGGCGTTGAGGCATGACTATCCCCACTCCGGTTTTACAGGTTGAAGATCTGGCGGTGTGTTATGGCAAGGTCGAGGCGGTCAGCGGCGTTTCCCTGACCGTCCCCCCGGCCAGCATCGTGACGGTGATCGGTCCCAACGGGGCGGGCAAGACCACCACCCTGTCGGCGCTGATGGGGCTGTTGCCGGTGCGGGCCGGAACGATCCGGGTCGATGGTCAGCCGGTGGGCACGCCCGAGGTCAGCCAGATGGTTGATCACGGTATCGCGCTGGTACCGGAATCGCGTGAACTGTTCGGCTCGATGAGCATCGAGGACAATCTGGTGCTGGGGGCCTTTCACCGCCACCGGCAGGGCGCCCGTGACAGCCGCCAGACGATGGAGCAGGTCTATGACCTGTTCCCCCGTCTGCGCGAGCGGCGCACGCAGGCGGCAGGCACCCTGTCCGGCGGCGAGCGCCAGATGCTGGCGGTTGGGCGGGCGCTGATGGCCAAGCCGCGTTTGCTGATGCTCGACGAGCCAAGCCTTGGTCTGGCGCCGCTGATCGTCCGCGACATTTTCCGCATCCTTGTTGATCTGCGGCAGGCCGGGATTGCCATTCTGCTGGTGGAACAAAACGCCCGTGCGGCCTTGCAGGTCGCCGACCATGGCTATGTGCTGGAAAACGGCACAGTGCGGATGGATGGCCCGGCGGAAACCCTGCGCCATGATCCCAGAGTGATCGAAAGCTACCTCGGCCTGAACAGCAAGCACCAGCAGATGCTCGCCAGTTGAGGGCGGGCACCTCGACCGTAGACCTGCCCCATGATTGATGAAAAGGACGTTTCCTGATGAGCTGTGATCCGACGACACTGACCGAGAGCGCCACCAGTGCCTATGCCGATATTGCCGAAGGCGATCTGCGTTTGCGCCTGCATTACAACGATACCGGTGCCGGGTCTTCTGGCGAGACGGTGGTGATGCTGCATGGCTCCGGGCCGGGGGCCAGTGGCTGGGCCAACTTCAGCCGCAATATCGAGCCGCTGGCCGCTGCGGGCTATCGGGTGATCCTGATGGATTGCCCCGGCTGGAGCAAAAGCGACCCGATTGTCTGCACCGGCTCGCGTTCGGAACTGAATGCGCGGGCGCTGAAGGGCCTGTTGGATTGTCTCGGGCTGGAAACGGTCCACATCATCGGCAATTCGATGGGGGGCCACAGTGCGGTGGCCTTTGCCCTCGCCTGGCCGCAGCGGGTGGGCAAGCTGGTGATGATGGGCGGCGGCACCGGCGGCCCCAGCCTGTTCCAGCCGATGCCGCTGGAAGGCATCAAGCTGTTGCAGGCGGTCTATCGGGACCCGACGGTCGAAGCCCTGAAGAAAATGCTCAATGTGTTCATGTTCGATGCCAGCAAGTTGACCGACGAGCTGATCCAGACCCGGCTGGAGGCGATGCTGGACCGCCGCGACCATCTGGACAACTTCGTCAAGAGTCTGGCCGCCAATCCACGGCAGTTCCCCGATGTCAGCCCGCGTCTGGGGGAAATCAAGGCTCCGGCGCTGGTGATCTGGGGGCGGGATGACCGCTTTGTGCCGCTGGATGTCGGCTTGCGCCTGCTGTGGGGGATGCAGAACGCCGAGCTGCACGTCTTTAACCGCTGTGGTCACTGGGCACAGTGGGAACATGCCGACAAGTTCAATGCGATGGTGATTGATTTCCTGCGGCGCGATGAAACGCTGGCGTAACGGTAAGAAGATCGTGGAGCGCTGCTCCACACCTCACCGGGGCCTTGAGGCCCCGGACCCCACTTTTTGATCTTGAAAGAAAAATGGGGGTTTGGGGGTAGCGTCGTTTCCCCTCTTGCCACAAAACAAAAACAGGGTGCCCCACCGGAGCACCCTGTTTTGTTGCGAGAAAGGTCTGAAACCTTATTCGCTGACCGACCGCGCGGCGCGCTTGCGGTCATGCGGGTCGAGGTAACGCTTGCGCAGACGGATGGTCTGCGGGGTCACTTCCACCAGCTCGTCGTCCTGAATGTACGACAGGGCTTCTTCCAGGGTCATGCGACGGATCGGCGGCAGCTTGACCGCGTCATCCTTGCCCGAAGCACGCATGTTGGTGAGCTGCTTGCCCTTCAACACGTTGACTTCGAGGTCGTTGCCGCGGGTGTGTTCCCCGACGATCATGCCTTCGTAGACCTTGGTGTTGTGTTCAACGAACTGCGGACCACGGTCCAGCAGGTTGAACAGCGCGTAAGCCACCGCATCGCCGGTGCCGTTCGAGATCAGCACACCCTGACGACGGCCTTCGATGGCGCCACGATACGGGCCATAGCTGTGGAACAGGCGGTTCATGATGCCGGTGCCACGGGTGTCGGTCAGGAATTCCGAGTGGTAGCCGATCAGGCCGCGCGACGGAGCGAGGAAGGTGATGCGCACCTTGCCGCCGCCCGACGGACGCATGTCGGTCATTTCGGCCTTGCGCAGGCTGAGCTTTTCCACCACCGAGCCGGAGAACTCTTCGTCGACGTCCACCACGACTTCTTCCAGCGGTTCGCAACGCTGGCCGTTTTCGTCGGTGGTGAACAGCACGCGCGGACGCGAGATCGACAGTTCGAACCCTTCGCGGCGCATGGTTTCGATCAGCACGCCCAGCTGCAGTTCGCCACGACCGGCGACTTCAAAGGCGTCCTTGTCTTCGCTTTCGGTGATGCGAATGGCAACGTTGCCTTCGGCTTCGCGTTCCAGACGGGCCTTGATGACGCGCGAGGTCAGCTTGTCGCCTTCGGTGCCCGCCAGCGGGCTGTCGTTGACGGTGAAGGTCATCGCCAGCGTCGGCGGGTCAATGGCCTGGGCGGCCAGAGCTTCGCTGACGTCCGGGGCGCAAATGGTGTCGGCGACGTTGGCCTTGGCCAGACCGGCGATGGCGATGATGTCGCCCGCTTCGGCTTCGTCCACCGGCACGCGCTGCAGGCCACGGAAGGCCAGCAGCTTGGAGGCGCGGCCCTGTTCGATCAACTGGCCATCGCGCGACAGCGCCTTGATCGCCATGTTGACCTTGGCGCGGCCGGTCGCGATACGGCCGGTCAGGATGCGGCCCAGATACGGGTCGGCTTCCAGCGTGGTGGCCAGCATCGAGAACGAGGCGTCGAGGTCGCGCTTCGGTGCCGGGACGTGGCGCAGGATCAGTTCGAACAGCGGACGCAGGTCGGTGCCCGGAGCCTGCTCCAGATCTTCGACGGCCCAGCCATCACGACCGACAGCGAACAGGGTCGGGAAGTCGAGCTGTTCGTCGCTGGCGTCCAGCGAGCTGAACAGGTCGAACACTTCGTCGTGGACTTCGTGCGGACGGGCGTCCTGACGGTCAACCTTGTTGATCAGAACGATCGGACGCAGGCCGAGCTTCAGGGCCTTGGACAGCACGAACTTGGTCTGCGGCAGCGGACCTTCGGCGGAGTCGCACAGCAACACCACGCCATCGACCATCGACAGGATGCGTTCGACTTCACCGCCGAAGTCGGCGTGGCCCGGGGTGTCAACGATGTTGATCCGGTGGCCTTCCCATTCGACCGAGGTGCACTTCGCCAGAATGGTGATGCCACGCTCGCGTTCCAGGTCATTGCTGTCCATGGCGCGGTCAGCGACGCGCTGGTTGTCGCGGAAGGTGCCAGATTGCTTGAGCATGGCGTCCACCAGGGTGGTTTTGCCATGGTCGACGTGCGCGATGATCGCGATATTGCGGAGATCCATGTGAGTTCCAAAGTTAACGAAAGCCGGACAAACGACAGGCTCGGCAAATCTGCCCCCATTGGAAAGTGGGAGGAGCAGATTTGCCGGGCCTGTCGTTCAATACTGTCGCACCCCCGAGGCGCACCCCCGAGGCGCATCCCGTCAGGGGGTGCAGGGCGCTTGTCCAAAGCACGATGGCGGCAGTTTACACTGCCATTGCCTCGAGAACCAGCGTCTTCAGCGAAACAGCCGGACGTGGACCAACATGGCTGATCACCTCGGCGGCGCACAGGTTGCCCAGACGGGCACAGTCGAGCAGCGATTGCCCCTGTGTCAGCCCGTGCAGAAAGCCTGCGGCAAACAGGTCACCGGCCCCGGTGGTATCGACCACGGTAACGCTGGTGCGGATCGGGACTGTGAGGATTTCCTTGGCAGTAACCACCTGACAGCCATCGGCCCCACGGGTCAGGGCGGCGATGGCGACCGTACCGCGAATGGCCTGAACGGCCTGTTCAAAAGGGGCGTCAAACAGGGCACAGATTTCGGCCTCGTTGGCGAACAGGATATCGACGAAACCGGCGACCAGCTCCTGAAATTCTTCGTGGTGACGGCGCACGCACAGCGAATCGGACAGTGACAGGGCTACCTGACGGCCTGCTTCCTTGGCGGCGCAGATCGCCTGCATGATGGCGTCCTTGGCTTCGGGCTCGTCCCACAGATAGCCTTCGACGTACAGAACCTTGCTGTCGACGATGATCGATTCGTCGATATCGGCCGGGGTCAGGCGGGTACAGGCCCCGAGGTAGGTCGACATGGTGCGGTCGGCATCCGGCGTGATCAGCACCATGCAGCGGGCGGTGGCCGGACCATCGACGGCGGGGGGAGTCTCATAGTGCACCCCGATGGCGGTGATGTCGTGGCGGAACACCGTGCCCAGCGTGTCATCGGCGACCTTGCCGATGAAGGCGGCGGTGCTGCCCAGCGACGCCAGTCCGGCGACGGTGTTGGCGGCCGAGCCACCGGAGGCTTCGACGGCTGGCCCCATCTGGTCGTACAAGGCATCGGCCTGGGCCTCATCAATCAGCACCATCCGCCCCTTGGGCAGCGAACGGGCCGCGAGAAACGCGTCGTCAGCCGAGGCCAGAATGTCGACAATGGCGTTCCCGATGGCAACGACATCATAGCGGGTTGCGGTCATCCAGACGTCCTTATTCCGGTAAAATAGGCTTATTCCGGCAAGATGGGCTTGTCCCGGCGGAGGCGGGCTGCATGGGGGCAATGGAACCGAAAGGCTGATGGTAAATAGGAGTTGTAAAAAGAAAAGAGAAAATGACAGTCAGTTGCTGTGAATAATTAAGTATATATCCGCATAAAGAGCATTTTTCCGCAACCTGTCTTGCCGCTTCCCCCTTGGCGATACCAGTGGCCTCTCTTAGGTTAAGGTACCCTTCCGCCTTGTCCTGTTCAGGAGAGTTGTTGTGATCCGAGCCTTTGCCCTTGCTGTTGGACAACTGGGCGATCCCAAAATCAGGCGTATCATCATGATCTCGCTGCTGGCAACGATCATTGTCTATGCGGTGCTGTGCGGTGGCGCGGCGTGGCTGATGTTCGGCACCACGCTGCTGAACGGTTTGCCGCTGTGGGAAAGCATTCTCGACTGGGGAGCCATCGTGCTGGTGCCGGTGGTGGCATGGTTGCTGTTTCCGGCGGTGATTACCGGTATCCTCGGCGTGTTCCTTGAGGATGTGGTAAAAGCGGTCGAAGCCCGCCATTATCCCGACCTGCCGCCGGGCCGGGATATCCCCCTGGCCGAAAGCCTGATCGGGTCGGTGCGGCTGGTGCTGGCATCGGTGGCGCTCAACCTGTTGATGCTGCCGTTGCTGCTGTTTCCGCTGGTCGGGCAGGCGGCCTTTGTGGCCCTGAACGGCTATCTGATCAGCCGGGAATATTTCGAACTCGTCGGCCTGCGGCGGCAACCGACCGCATCGGTGCGCACTATCCGGCGGGCTCATCTGGGGTCGATCTGGACCATGGGTATCCTGACCGCCTTGATTCTGTTGATCCCGGTGGTGAATATTCTGGCACCGGTCCTTGGGGTGGCGGCGATGACCCATCGTGCCCACAGGCTGCCGCAACGCCCGCTGTTGTCGGCGTAACGGTGTTCGCCTGCGTCTTTTGGCGCATCCTGCAGATCGTATCCATCACACATCGTGTCCATCAAGGGAGTTCCGGGAATGACCATTGCCGCATATCGTCCGTTCGAGGCCTTCGGACAACGTTCCGGTCGGGTTGTGATGGCCTTGCTGAGTGTGGCTGCCCTGGGGGTGGGCCTCAGCGGCTGTGCGGGGGTGGACGGAACCGCGATGCGGGGCGGCAATCGCGGTGGCGTGCCATCGGTGACCGATATCAAGGGGCATACCCCGGCAGATGTGCGGGACCGGTTGGGGGCCCCGACGCTCACCCGTCGCGAACCCCCGGCTGAGGTCTGGCAATACAGCGCCCAAAGCTGTGTGCTGGATGTGGTGTTTTATCCGCCGCGCGATAACCCGAATAACGGCTTGCGCGCCGATTGGGTTGGCAGCCGCGGCCTTGACGGCAACCCCGGTGATCCGGCGGCCTGCCTGAGGGATGTGTCGCGTTAGAGCAGTGAGCGCAAAAGTGGGAACCGTACACGACAGTTAGGGAACAAGGACGTGGAGCGCTGCTCCACACCTCGCTGGGGCCTTGAGGCCCCAGGCCCCATTCCTTTGATCATAAAAGAAAAAATGGGGGCCCGGGGCATCGCCCCCAAGTGAATGGTCGGGGCCTCAGGCCCCGAAAGGGGTTGGGCGATAGCCCATTCTTTTCCACCAACTGTCGTGTACTGTGAAGAGTGGGAACCGTTTTTCACACACTGTTTGAAACCACAGCCCCCATTCCTGTGTCGCCAAAGGAATGGGGGCGTGCTCTTCCCGGCACCGACCAGGGGACATTCTTGCAGATGTCGGGAAAAGCGGGAACGTCGCGGCCAACGGCGTTCCCGTTCGGGTCTGGCGGCAGGGCGCGCTATGCCGCGATCTTCTGCTCTTCCAGCAAGGTGACGATGTCGTTCATGATGGCGGTCAGATCGTAGTCCTTGGGGGTGTAGACGCGGGCCACGCCGCCAGCCTTCAGCAGGGCTTCGTCTTCGGGCGGAATGATGCCGCCGACCACCACCGGAATGTCGGTCAGACCGGCGGCGCGCATCCGTTCCATCACTTCGGTGACCAGCGGAATATGCGAGCCGGACAGGATTGACAGGCCGACGACGTGGACGCTTTCTTCCAGCGCGGCGTTGACGATCTGGGCCGGGGTCAGGCGGATGCCTTCATAGACCACTTCCATCCCGGCATCGCGGGCACGCACCGCCACCTGCTCCGCACCATTGGAATGGCCATCCAGACCCGGCTTGCCGACCAGCATCTTTACCCGACGGCCCAGCTTGCCGGACACGTCTTCGACGCGGGCGCGCACCGCTGCCATGCCGCCGGTCGAATCGGCACTGGCCGCCCGTCCAACCCCGGTCGGAGCACGGTATTCGCCGTACACCTGCCGCAGGATGTCCGACCATTCACCGGTGGTGACACCGGCATGGGCGCAGGCGATCGACGGCTCCATCACGTTGCGGCCTTCCTGCACGGCAGAGCGCAGCTCGGCGAGGGCCTTTTCGGCGGCCTTGGAGTCGCGCTGTTCCCGCCACGCCTTCAGGGCGTCGATCTGTTCCTGTTCGGCTTTCGGGTCAACGGTCATGATCGCCCCATCGCCGGCGGTCAGCGGTGACGGGGCGCCCTCGGAGAACTTGTTCACCCCGACCACCGTCTGTTCGCCCGATTCGATCGCCCGCAAACGGCGGCTGTTCGATTCGACCAGCTTCTGCTTCATGTAGCTCGATTCGATGGCCGCCACCGCCCCGCCCATGCCGTCAAGGCGGGCCAGTTCATCGCGGGCCTGATCCTTCAGCTCTTCGACCTTGCGGGCGATTTCGGTCGAGCCGTCGAAAATGTCGCCGTATTCCAGCAGGTCAGTTTCGTAGGCGACGATCTGTTGCAGGCGCAGTGACCACTGCTGATCCCACGGGCGCGGCAGGCCGAGGGCTTCGTTCCACGCGGGCAACTGCACGGCGCGGGCGCGGGCGTTCTTTGACAGGGTGACCGCCAGCATTTCCAGCAGGATGCGGTAAACGTTGTTTTCCGGCTGCTGTTCGGTCAGGCCCAGGCTGTTGACCTGCACGCCATAGCGGAAGCGGCGGTACTTTTCTTCTTCAACGCCATAGCGTTCGCGGCAGATTTCATCCCATAGCTCGCCAAAGGCGCGCATCTTGCACAGTTCGGTGACGAATCGGACGCCAGCGTTGACGAAGAACGAGATGCGGCCGACCACGGTCGGAAAATCCGACTCCGGCACTTGGCCTCCGGCCTTGACGGTATCGAGAACGGCAATCGCGGTGGCCAGCGCATAGGCCAGTTCCTGTTCGGCGGTCGCCCCGGCTTCCTGCAGGTGGTACGAGCAGACATTCATCGGGTTCCATTTGGGGATTTCCCGATAGGTGAACGAAATCACGTCGTTGATCAGGCGCAGCGACGGCTCGGGCGGGAAGATGTAGGTGCCGCGCGACAGGTATTCCTTGATCACGTCGTTCTGGGTGGTGCCGGACAGCGAGGAGCGGGCCGCGCCCTGCTTTTCCGCTGCGGCAACATACAGCGACAGCAGCCAGGCCGCCGGGGCGTTGATGGTCATCGAGGTATTCATCTTGTCGAGGGGAATGCCCTCGAACAGGGCGCTCATGTCGCCCAGATGGCACACCGGAACCCCCACTTTACCGACCTCGCCGCGGGCCAGCACATGATCGGAGTCGTAGCCGGTCTGGGTCGGCAGGTCAAAGGCCACCGACAGCCCGGTCTGCCCGCGCGAAAGATTCGTGCGGAAAAGGCGATTCGTGTCCCTGGCCGACGAATGCCCGGAATAGGTCCGGAACAGCCAGGGCTTATCGCGGTTTTGCGGGGCGGAGGACGGTGCGGCGGCGGGCGAATCAGACATCGGGGGCTCCCTCACAAGGCAACGGGCGGGGTGGTGACGCCCGCAGGTTCATTCTGTTCGTGAGACACAATATTACCTATTGCGTCTCCTTTGCGAAAGAATTTATCATTTTGTGCATTGCGAAGGAAGCCGCAAAACGGTAAACCGGAAAAACAGTCACCGTCGGGAATGATGATCAGGCCCCACCGGCCCCACGACAGACAGGTCGTTGTTTCCGTCCACAAGAGCCGGCCCTGAATGCCGCCGCAATTCAGTCAACCATTGCCCCGTCCCCCCGTGCAACAGACACCATCGGGGCAGGCAAGCAGAATAGGGAGACCGCCATGACCGAAGCCGCCGAGGTCGTCCAGCTCCATCCGGGACAGCAAGTCAAGGATCTCTATGAGCTGGGTGAGATCCCGCCGCTGGGCCATGTGCCAAAGAAGATGTACGCCTGGGCCATCCGCCGCGAGCGGCAGGGGAATCCCGAGCAGTCCTTCCAGCAGGAAGTCGTCGATGTGCCGGAACTGGACTCGCACGAAGTGCTGGTGATGGTGATGGCCGCCGGGGTCAACTACAACGGAGTGTGGGCCGGTCTCGGCAAGCCCATCTCGGTGTTCGACGTGCACAAGCAGGACTACCACATCGCTGGTTCTGACGCCTCGGGCATCGTGTGGAAGGTCGGCGCGAAGGTCACCCGCTGGAAGGTTGGCGACGAAGTGGTCGTCCACTGCAACCAGACCGACGGCGAAGACGAAGAGTGCAATGGCGGCGACCCGATGTTCTCGCCCAGTCAGCGCATCTGGGGCTATGAAACCCCCGACGGCTCGTTCGCCCAGTTCACCCGCGTCCAGTCGCAGCAGTGCATGCCGCGTCCCAAGCACCTGACCTGGGAAGAAGCCTCGTGCTACACGCTGGTGCTGGCCACCGCCTATCGCATGCTGTTCGGGCATCGTCCGCACATCATCCGCCCCGGCCACAACGTGCTGGTGTGGGGGGCGTCGGGTGGTCTGGGGTCGATGGCGGTGCAGCTGTGCGCCACCGTCGGCGCCAACGCCATCGGGGTGATCTCGGACGAAACCAAGCGCGACTTCGTGATGAGCCTGGGGGCCAAGGCGGTGCTGAACCGCAAGGACTTCAACTGCTGGGGCCAGCTGCCGCCGGTCAACGGCGAAGGCTTTGATGCCTACATGAAGGAAACCCGCAAGTTCGGGAAAGCCATCTGGGACATCACCGGCAAGGGCAAGGACGTCGATATCGTCTTTGAACATCCGGGTGAACAGACCTTCCCGGTGTCCTGCAACGTCGTCAAGCGCGGCGGGATGGTGGTGTTCTGCGCCGGGACCACCGGCTTTAACCTGACCTTTGACGCCCGCTTTGTGTGGATGCGGCAAAAGCGCATTCAGGGCAGCCACTTTGCCCACGCCAAGGAATCCAATCAGGCCAACCAGCTGGTGGTCGAGCGCCGGATTGATCCGTGCATGTCCGAAGTGTTCTCTTGGGATGACATTCCCAAGGCCCACACCAAGATGCTGCGCAACCAGCACAAGCCGGGCAACATGGCCGTGATGGTGCAGGCAGTGAAGCCGGGTCGCCGGACCCTGGAAGACTGCCTGCACGGCTGATTGCCTCGCCTGTTTCGCGCTTCCCCGGTTCAGACCGGGGGAGCGCGTGAGGACCCTTTCTTATTTTCTTGCGGAGACCGCACCATGTCCGCGATGGGCAAGCCCCTGATCCTTTCCGACCTGCTTCACACCTGCGAACGCGCCCTTGAACTGGCGCGCGACGTGCGGATCACGTTGCACAAGGCCGTCACGGCCCGCGTTGCCCCGGGCGGCAAAGTGGATGGCGCGCTGTTTGAGGAAAACCAGCACTCCGCCCATGGCTATGCATGGTATGCGACCTATGTCGCTGCTCTGGAACAAATGCTGGAATGGGGCAAGCGGCTGGAGGCTGCTGGTCGTTTCGGCGAACTGGAACAGTTGATCCTGCAGGCGGCCTATTCCGAATACCTGCACCAGATTTACGGCGGCATCCCGATGAGCCAGGGCGAATACATTCGTCTGGCCGATTTCGGCATCGAGGTGCGTCAGCGCCAGTTGATGCAGTCGCCCTATACCACCCTGCTGCGCGAGCACGGCTTTACCGCCGCCTGCAAAAAGCGCATCTCGGAACTGGTGGCTGATGGCCATTTTGGCGATCTCGGCATGGATGACGAGACGCTGGACATGATCCGCGACCAGTTCCGCAAGTTTGCCGAAGATCAGGTGGTGCCCTATGCCCACGAATGGCATCTGAAAGACGAGCTGATCCCGTTGTCGGTCGTCGAACAGATGGCCGAAATGGGTGTCTTTGGCCTGACCATCCCGGAAGAATACGGCGGGCTGGGCATGGGCAAGATGGCGATGTGCGTCGTCACCGAGGAATTGTCGCGTGCCTATATCGGCGTCGGGTCGCTGGGTACCCGTTCGGAAATCGCTGGCGAGCTGATCCGTCTGGGTGGCACCGAAGAGCAGAAGCAGCACTACCTGCCGAAGATCGCCTCGGGCGAAATCCTGCCGACGGCGGTGTTTACCGAACCGAATACCGGCTCTGATCTGGCCTCGCTGCGTACCCGTGCGGTACTGGATGGCGATACCTATACCGTCACCGGCAACAAGACCTGGATCACCCACGCCAGCCGGTCCGACATGATGACCCTGCTGACCCGTACCAACCCCGATGAAAAGGGTTACAAGGGTCTGTCGATGCTGCTGGCCGAAAAGCCGCGTGGGGAAGAGGGCAATCCGTTCCCGGCTCAGGGCATGGAGGGCGGTGAAATCCATGTGCTCGGCTATCGTGGCATGAAGGAATATGAACTGTCGTTCGACGGTTTCAAGGTTCCGGCAGCCAACCTGCTGGGCGGGGTCGAAGGTCAGGGTTTCAAGCAGTTGATGGAAACCTTTGAATCGGCCCGCATCCAGACCGCCGCCCGTGCGGTGGGGGTGGCGCAGAACGCGCTGGAAATCGGCCTGCGCTATGCTCAGGAACGGGTCCAGTTCGGCAAGCAACTGTTTGCCTTCCCGCGCGTTCACCAAAAGGTGGCGTGGTCGGTGGTCGAAACGATGATTGCCCGCCAGCTGACCTACTTTGCCGGTCGTGAAAAGGACGCCGATATCCGGTGCGATATCGAAGCCGGGATGGCCAAGCTGCTGGCCGCTCGCGTGGCGTGGAGCAATGCCGACAACGCCCTGCAAATCCACGGCGGCAATGGTTACGCCGAGGAATACCAGATCAGCCGCGTGCTGTGCGACTCGCGCATTCTCAACATCTTTGAAGGCGCTGCCGAAATTCAGGCGCAGGTGGTCGCGCGCGGGTTGCTGACGCGCTAGAGCCGTGAGCGCAAAAGTGGGAACCGCTTTTGCGCATCATCACTGCGGCACTACAAAAGACTGGAGTTGTGAGCGCGGTTCACATCACGGTAGACGACAGTTGGGAGACAATAATGGGCTACCGCCCATACCCGTTCGGGAGCGATGCTCCCAAGCCTCCATTTTTTCTTTGATTGTTAATGGAATGGGGTCTGGGGCCTAAAGGCCCCAGCGAGGTTTGGAGCAGCGCTCCATGATCCTGTTTTCTGTTTGTCGTGTATCGTGAGTTCATGTTCAAGGCTCACAAATCCAAGTCAACAACGTGTTTGCTGAAGTTGAAGTGTACGAACTTCGGGCCTCCGCCTTCCTGAGTCACGGCAGGGGGGACGCATCGGCAAGGCCCGAGCCATCATCCAGCCTGTTGATCGGCTGTCGATGAGAAAGAGAGCGGTGACTGTGCCAGCGGGAACCGCTCCCCTGTTGCCTTTGGGTATCGGACTCCTGCCGATGGCCTGACAGTGGATGATGGCTGACTTGGCCGCCGGATACCCCAGCTTCCGGCGGCCATTTCGTTTTCCTGGCAACAGATGCTATGATCGCTCCACAGTCTGGCGTGTTCTCCCCCCACGTCCGACGCCATCAGTCCGTGGTGCGGAAGGGGGATCATTTCATGTGTGCATCGTTTCCTGACAGGCTCGCCGATCTGCTGCAAGACGGTGATATCATCGACTTCGGGGCCATTCCTCCGGCGGTGAACCACCATTTGCAACAGGGGGTGGCGGCCTATTATGACGACCGTCCGGCCTCGGAAGGCCATTTCCGGGCGGCGCTGGCCGAAGACCCGACCTGTCTGGTGCCGTGGTTCTGCCTGACCAAAATCAATACCTATCAGGGGTTTCTGTCGGCTGCGGCCGAGGCGGCTGGTGGTGGTCTGGCGTCGGCAGCACGGCAGGGAAATTTTCCGGCGGACTGGGATGTGTTGGCCGCCGACCTGCCACCGTACTGGGCAGAGCAGATGGCGCGGCCCGATAGCAGCCAACGGTTTTATACCTATATGCTAAAGGCGCTGGCTTTTGTTAAACTGAAGGCCGCTGCCCTGACCGAAGCCGAACACCTGCTGGCCATGGCAGCCCGTCTTGATCCGGATGACCGTGTGGGCCATTCGGTTATCCGCGCTTTGGCCCTGCGATTGCGCAGCGACGAAAGCGTTGAGTAACGCCAGCATTCTGGCATCCCATTTGACAGGTATCATGAGCAACACCGCACACACCGATGACGACGCCCCAAAGGGCGACCCGATTGCCCATCTGATCATTGCCCTGTGCCACCAGCACGGCAGCACCAGCCCGCAGGATGTCGCAAAGAGCTTTTTTGCCGAACACCGCAAGGCCAAAGACCCGGCAGACGGCTGGCGCCGTTACATGAACCCGGTCAAGCAGCAGATGATTCATCTGGCCCGTAACGGACAGGTTGAAATCACCCGCAAGGGCGAAGCTGTTGACCCGGATGATTTCCGGGGACTGGTTCGCATTCGTCTGGCGACCAGCACCGATGAATAAACAATAGAGCAGGGGGCGCAAAAATGGTGCCGGTTTTGCGCAAAATCACTGCGACAAGTTAAAAGGTTAGACCTGCCTGCGTCAGATTTAACGCACGCTGGTCTAGCCAGCTGGATGGGCGATTCGCTCGTTATGCGGCTTTCTGTTCCGGAACATTCTCGTCAGGGGGGCTCCTGCCATGGGCCCCCTTGATGTTTCAGGGCAGGAATGAAAGGGCGGTCCGCGCCTTTGCGGGGTATCCCGCAGTTATATAATCAACCTGTGATATTCATTTCTTTGCTTTGTATCAGGGAAAAAGGGCTATTTCTCTCAAGGGTTGTTTTCCTTGCGCATACACAGGATTGCCGACACCGGAAGAATTGCTGACGATGCAGGGTAATCATTCGTTAGCGTCAGGATTGCCGGTACACTGATCTGCACGCTTGTGGGGTCCGCGTGGGGGTGGGACATGGACTTAACAACCTTTTTCGAGGAAAGCACGGCGGCCCGGTCGGTCGAGGACGCAAGCCTGCTGTTCAAGCGTGCGTTGGGTGACATGGGCTTTGACCGGATGATGTACAGCGCCTTGCAGGCCCATCGGCTGAGCGAGCAGGTCTGTATGATCAGCACCTATCCCGATAACTGGCTGGAGTACTATGTCTCCAGCGATTACATGACCCTTGATCCCCTGCGCCGGTATGGTCAGCTGCAACGGACGGCGTTTTCATGGGATATGCTGTCGGAACGCTACCGCTTTTCCCGCATCGAGAAAAAGGTGATGGGCGAGGCCCGTGATGCGCGGCTGTATGATGGAGCGGCAGTACCGCTGCACGGGCCGGGTGGCGAGCTGGTGGGGCTGGCGGTGGCCTCCAGCGAACCGAACGCCGACACCCGCCGCCTGCTGCCACAGCTCAACCTGATTACCCAGCAGTTCCATGCGGTCTACAATACGCTGGTCGAAACACCTGCGGAACCGGCTCCGCCGTCGTTGTCATCGCGTGAACGGGAAGTGCTGCAATAGGCGGCACGCGGGAAAAGCAACTGGGTGATCGGCGAGTTGCTGCATATCTCGGAGCATGGCGTTGACTACCACTTCCGCAACATCCTGCGGAAGCTGGAGGCCGATTCCCGCATTACCGCCGTGGTGAAAGGGCTGTATTACGGCGTGATCAGCGTGTAACGGCTGGTTCCGGTCAGAACCTGACCCAGATGGTGAAGTCGATTTTTTTGGCATAGTCGCATTTCAGGGTGACGTTGGGCGACAGCTCGCGGCGGCAGAAATCGAGATAATCCTCGGGATCGGCATAATACAGCGTTTCCTTGTCATCCTCCCCCCGACTGTCGAGCAGGTTAAAGGCCAGCCCGCGACGGGAACGCTCGGCGGTGGCCTTCAGGGCTTGCTGGACATACAGACGCCACTCGGCGGGCGGGGTGTCGAGGCGCAGGCCAAAGGTTCCCGAACAAAAACTGTAATCGGCGTCCTGCGTCACCCGATCGGATTCGATGAAGGTCGCCCGAGGGTCACTGGTCTTCTGCCGCGCTGCCCGCACCATCGATCCGCTCAGGTCATAGCCGTAATAGTCGCCGCCCTTCAGAAAGCGTTTGCGCTTGATGTGGTGGAACAACGCGCCATAGCCACAGCCCAGATCATTGATCACCAGCCCGCCGGTGCGCCAGGAGTGTCTTTCGATCACCCCCAGCAGCACGCGAAAGCGCAGCCACTGACTGTACCAGCCGGCCCACAGAACACTTTGCGGGCGGGGACCACGGGTGCGCAGGGTGTAATCATAGGAATCGGCAATGCGCGCCAGCGTGGTCGGTGGCAGCAGACGGTCACCGGGATACAGGGCGTCGCCCAATTCCTGTAAAAAGGAACGGCGGTCGGTCGGGGCTGGCGGAGGAGCGGCAGGATCGGTCATGATGGCCCCAAAAGTGAGGCACTGGCGGATGGCTGTCAATTCTCTGGAAGGCCCGGCCCCCTTGACGAATGCGCGGCCTTGACCAAGATTGACAGGACACCGGTTATTCTGATGACCGGTGCCGGTTTCGCCCGGCGGGTCCATCCCGGACCGCCGGTTCACCGGGTGCTGAGATGTCAGGCCCTTGGCTTTATCTGTTGGCGGCGGTCGCCCGGTGGCGTCCAATGCCGGGACTCGCTCGACAGGAGGACTCCCGTGACCCGCATGTCTGTTTTCAACAGCCCGTTGCTGCTGGGTTTTGATCATTTTGAACGTGTGCTTGACCGCGTTTCCAAAACCCAGGCCGAAGGCTATCCGCCCTATAATATCGAGCAGATCGGGGAAAACCGTTTGCGCATTACTCTGGCCGTTGCCGGGTTTGCCGAACAGGATTTGTCGGTGGCGACCGAAGACAACCAGCTGGTGATCCGTGGCAAGCAGCAATGCGATGACGGACAAAAGATTTATCTGCACCGTGGCATTGCCTCACGCCAGTTCCAGCGCAGCTTTGTGCTGGCCGAAGGCATCGAAATCACCGGGGCCCATCTGGACAACGGTCTGCTGCATATCGACCTCGAGCGTCCGATGCCCGAGCCGGTGGTTCGTCACATCAAGATCAATTGTGCCCCCCCCGCCAGCGAGCCGATGGTCAGCGAACCGCGCACCATTGACCTGTCCCCCGAACGGCGCCCCCGCTGAGCGCGGGATATTTAACCGCCGTTTAACAGGACACTGGCAGAATACATACGGCTGCACGGAGCCGGTGATCTGCACCGGCCCGTCGCGTCAGGAGGACTATCATGACGTCCAGCGAAGCCATCCCGTTCATTCTTGGTGATACCGACAGCTTTATCGGTCTGGGTCTGGGGCACACCGCCTATGTCCGCCAGAGCGTCAACCCGGAAGGTCAATCGGTGTGGGGCATCTTTGGTGCCGACGGACAGCCGCTGGGGGCTGCCCCGTCGCGTGATGTGGCCTTTGCTGCCATCCGGCAGTACGAGCTGGAACCGGTCAGCGCCCACTGAAGGATTACCCCGCTGACGGGTTATCCCTGAGAGGGAGGAAGGCCGCGTGAGAGTGACGGGCAATCCTCCCACGGCGGGGTCCCGCCGCCCAGTGCCTTGACCATGTAATCGACGAACGCCCGCACCTTGGCCGGGGTATAGCGGGCGTGCGGCCAGACGAGGCAGACGTCATTGCTGACGCCTTCCCACCCCGGCAACACCCGCACCAACCGTTGCGAGGAAATATCCTCGCCGACAAAAAAAGTCGGCAGGATGGCGATGCCTTGCCCCTGCAAGGCGGCAAAGCGCAGGATGTCGCCGTTGTTGGCCCGCACCCGGCTGTCCCCCAGACGGACGGTCAGCTTGTCGCCGCTGGCGGCCTCGACCAGCCGCCATTCCAGCCCATAGGTCTGGTTGCTGTACACCAGACAGGCATGTTCCTTCAGGTCCGCCGGTTCGGCGGGAATCCCGCGTTCGGCCAGATAGTCCGGGCTGGCAACCATCACCACCCGCGACGGGCACAGACGGCGGACCATCAGGCTGGAGTCGGTGAGAGTGGTCACCCGCAGGGCGATGTCAAAGCCGTCCTGCACCAGATCGACCAGCCGGTCATCCAGCTTCAGATCAATCGTCAGGCCGGGGTTTTGCGCCAGAAAGGCCGGCAGCAGCGGGCCGAGGTGGCGAATCCCGAAGCTCAAGGGGGCACTGAGCCGCAACACCCCCTTGGGGGCGGAGGACAGTTGCGACACTTCGGCCTCGGCGTCTTCGGCCTCGGCAATCAGCCGGTTGGCGCGCTCGCAATAGAGGGCTCCGGCATCGGTCAGCGACAGGCGGCGGGTGGTGCGGTTCAGCAGGCGGACGCCGAGGCGGTCTTCCAGCGCGGCAATATGCTTGCTGACCGCTGACTTGCTCATCCCCAGCGAGCGGGCGGCAGCCGAGAAACTGCCTTCGCTGACCACAGTGACAAAAATCTCCAGCGCAGACAGACGGTCCATCGGAGGCTCCGGGGCTTTGTTTCCTACAGCGAAACAATATTGTGAAAATTCACTGAATTGTCCATCTCTCTCTGGAACCATACAGTGCTTCTCAGGAATTCACCGCATGAGATGAGGAGCACACCGATGGGACTGTTGATCGATGGTCAGTGGCAGGATCACTGGTACGATACCGCCGCCACCGGTGGCCGCTTTGAACGCGAAGAAGCCCGCTTCCGCCACTGGATCAGCGATGATCCGGCCAGCCCCTATCCGGCCGAGGCCGGGCGCTATCACCTGTATGTGTCCTATGCCTGTCCGTGGGCGCACCGGACGTTGATTGTCCGGGCGCTGAAGGGGTTGCAGGACGTGGTTTCGGTCAGCGTGGTCGGGCCGGACATGCTGGAACAGGGGTGGGAAATTGCCCCCGGTGCCGACCCGATCCACGGGGCGCGCTTCCTGCATCAGGTCTACACCGCCGCCCAGCCGACGATGACCGGGCGGGTGACGGTGCCCCTGCTGTGGGACAAGGTCAGCGGGACGATTGTTTCCAACGAGTCCTCGGAAATCATCCGCATGTTCAACAGCGCCTTCGGGGCGCTGGCACAAGGACCGGATTTCTACCCGCTGGCCCTGCGCGAGCAGATCGATGCCATCAACAGCCGGATTTACTCCGACGTGAACAACGGGGTCTACCGGGCGGGCTTTGCCACCACCCAGCAGGCCTATGACGAAGCCTACGACCGGCTGTTCCGGACGCTGGACTGGCTGGAACAGCACCTGAGCCAGCACCGCTATCTGGTTGGCGAGCAGATTACCGAGGCTGATTGGCGTCTGTTCACCACGCTGGTGCGCTTTGATGCGGTCTATTTCGGGCATTTCAAATGCAATGCCTACCGAATCGCCGATACGCAGGCTTTGGCGGGCTATGTCCGCGATCTCTATCAGGTCCCCGGAGTCGCCGAGACGGTCCGTCTGGATCACATCAAGGCCCATTACTACCGCAGCCAGCGCACCATCAATCCCGGCGGCGTGGTCCCCAAGGGGGGCGAGGATGATTTTTCCCGGCCGCACACCCGTCATGAACTGGTTTAACAGTGTCTATCAATACACTGTAACATAAGGAATTTTATCATGCTCGACCACCGTCCGTTTGCCTCCATCGGGCAGTTCCGCAATGACTGGCTTGATGCACACCACCACTTCAGCTTCGGTGAATACTACGATCGTAGTCGAATGGGGGTGGGGTCGTTGCGGGTCTGGAACGATGACACCATCAAAGCGGGCAGCGGCTTTGATCCGCACCCTCATCGTGACATGGAAATCATCACCTACATCCGCTCCGGGGCGATCACCCACATGGACGGACTGGGCAACCGGGGACGCACGGAACGTGGCGATGTGCAGGTAATGAGCGCCGGAACCGGGATTATGCACGCCGAATACAACCTGGAACCCGAAGACATGCAGCTTTTTCAGATCTGGGTTGTTCCGGCCCAGAAACGAGTTCAGCCGCGTTGGGAAAACCGCGAGTTCCCCAAAGTCGCCGGAGGCTTGATTCCGCTGGCGTCAGGGCGACAGATCCACGCCGCCGCCAACCCGATCGAGATCTATCAAGATGCTGCCATCCTTGGCGGGGTGCTGTCCAGTGGTCAGAGCGACCGCTATCAGCTGGGGCGCAATCGCGCCGCCTATCTGGTGCCGACCCGGGGCCGGATGCGCATTGAAACCAGCGACGGCGAACGGATCGAGATTGCCCCGCGCGACGGGCTGGTGGTGGCTGGCGTCGAGACCATGGCCCTGACCGCGCTGGACGAAGACGCCGAAGTGGTGGTGGCTGATGTGGCCCTGTGAAGGGGCTGTGTAACAGACGGCTTCTCTCTTCCTGCTCTCGGGCCGGGCATCGCAAGGTGCCCGGCCTGATGCGTTTTAGAGCATTTTCAAGTTGACCGTCTCCGGTCAACGGCTCGGAAAATGCGACCCTAAAAGGGAAGAGCGTTTTCGCTCGGTATGAAAACGCTCTAACTGCTGCACTGCGGGATTGGCGGGGTAAAAGCAGCATTCCCATAACGACAACTTGAGGGCACCGATCAAGCCCCCTGTGGTCTTCGACATCGACGCGCAATAAAAAAACGCCAAATGGCGCCATTTTCTCTGTGGAGATCGGACTCTTTGACAGTTTTCCGTGAAACACGAAATTACATTGCGCAACATTTCTACGACAAAAAATTACGCGCAGATGAAATGATTTCAGTGGCAATTAAAGCGCGCTAGAGCTAAGAACAGTCTATGCGGCTCATCTGATGTTGCGCCGCACCAGAGTCTTGAAAGCTTCGAGCGTTTTCGCTCCCTGCGGCAATACAAAGAGTTAGACCAAAGCTCTCGCCGTTGCGCTGGCTGATCGTGGCGGCAGGACAAAAAGAGAGGGGACATTCATGCAAGAGGACGCTTATGCGCGCATTCTGGCAAACCCGCGCTTTCTGGAGCTGACCTCCAAGCGCTCGCGGTTCGCCTGGCTGCTGTCGGCAATCATGCTGGTCGTGTTTTATGGCTATGTGCTGGTGGTGGCGTTTCGCCCCGACCTGCTGGCCACCAAGCTGTACGACGGGGCAACCCTGTCGGTCGGCGTGCCGATCGGGGCGGCGATCATCGTGCTGGCGTGGTTGTTGACCACCCTGTACGTGGCCCGCGCCAACACCGAATTCGAACGTCTGAACCAGCAGATCATCGAGGAGCTGAAGTGATGAAGGCATCGCGTGCGATGTTCGCCACAGCGCTGGCTGCTGTTGCCGGACTGGCGTCTGTTTCTCCGGCATGGGCCGCGGGGGCCATTGGCGGGGAAGTCCAGAAGCAGGCGGTCAACCCGACCGCCATTGTGATGTTCCTGATTTTCGTCCTGATGACGCTGGGAATTACCTATTGGGCGGCGCGCCGCACCAAGTCGGCAAAGGACTTTTACACCGCGGGCGGCGGGATCACCGGTTTCCAGAACGGGTTGGCGATTGCGGGCGACTATATGTCGGCGGCCACCCTGCTGGGCCTGACCGGCCTGACCTTTGCCAAGGGCTATGACGGCTTTGTCTATTCGATCGCCTTTCTGGTCGGCTGGCCGTTGATCCTGTTCCTGATGGCCGAACGTCTGCGCAATCTGGGCAAGTACACCTTTGCCGACATTACCGCCTATCGCCTGAATCAGACCAAGATCCGCACCCTGTCGGCCTGTGGCTCGCTGTCGGTGGTGGCGCTGTACCTGATCGCCCAGATGGTGGGCGCGGGCAAGCTGATCCAGCTGCTGTTCGGTTTGGACTATGCCTATGCGGTGATGCTGGTCGGTGTGCTGATGATTGCCTATGTCACCTTTGGCGGCATGCTGGCCACCACCTGGGTGCAGATCATCAAGGCCTGCATGTTGCTGGGCGCCGGCACCTTCATGGCGGTGATGGCGATGAGCCAGTTTGGCTTCAGCCTGGAAACGCTGGCCAAGAAGGCCGTCGAAGTCCATCCGATGCACGACGCGATCATGGCGCCGGGGTCGTTGCTGTCCAAGCCGGTCGAAGCCATTTCGCTGGGTCTGGGGCTGATGTTCGGCACCGCCGGTCTGCCGCACATCCTGATGCGCTTCTTTACCGTCACCGATGCCAAGGAAGCCCGCAAGTCGGTGGTCTATTCGACCGGCTTCATCGGTTACTTCTTTCTGGTGGTGGGGATTCTGGGGCTGTCGGCGATCGTGATCGTCGGGACCGACCCGCAATTCCTGGATGCTGACGGCAAGCTGCGCGGCGGCAACAACATGGCGGTGATGCATCTGGCCAAGGCGGTGGGCGGGGACCTGTTCCTCGGCTTCATCTCGGCGGTTGCCTTTGCCACCATTCTGGCGGTGGTTGCCGGTCTGGCGCTGGCCGGGGCGTCGGCGGTGTCGCATGACCTCTATGCCTCGGTGATCAAAAAGGGCAAGGCGGACGAGCGTACCGAAATCCGCGTGTCGAAGATTGCCACCCTGGCGATGGGCGTGCTGGCGGTGGTGCTGGGCATCCTGTTTGAAAAGCAGAACATTGCCTTCATGGTCGGTCTGGCCTTTGCCATTGCCGCTTCGGCCAACTTCCCGGTGCTGATCCTGTCGATGATGTGGAAGGGTACCACCACCCGTGGCGCGCTGATTGGCGGCTTCATCGGCCTGCTGACCGCCCTGACGCTGGTGATCACCGGTCCGACGGTGTGGGTGCAGGTGATCGGCTTCAAGGACGCACTGTTCCCGTTCGAACAGCCGGCCCTGTTCTCGATGCCGGTGGCGTTTCTGGCAATCTGGTTCTTCTCGGTCACCGATGGCAGCCGCGAGGCTGATGAAGAAAAGGCCAAGTTCGGTGCGCAGTTCGTGCGCAGCCAGACCGGTCTGGGTGCCGAAAGTGCCTCTTCGCACTAAAATAGTGTGACGCAGACAACAAACCCCCCGCCATGTATTGGCGGGGGGTTTTGTTTTGCAGCCATTACTGGGCGGCGGCCATCGCCCGGCGAGCGGCCCGCTGGTCGCTTTGAATGGTTTGCAGGCGCTGTTGCAGATGGGCGTTGATGGTCTCCAGATGCTTGGCCCAGCTCACCACCCCAAAGCGTTTGACGTCGATCTGACGCCAGAACAGGCCACGATCGCGGGCCAGCAGGGGCCAGGCATGGATCGCCAGTGCGCACTGGCTGCCCATGTCGGCTACTTCGGCGATTTCCTGCATGGCGAAGGGAATCGGGGCCTCCACCGAACCGATGATTGCCTGCGACGGCTGGGCGAGGGCGTGCAGCGAGATTTCCAGCCCGCGCTGGAACAGGGCCTTGGCCTCGCTGTCCTGCTCGCGGGCCAACAACAGGGTGGCGGCGTGGAAGCAGGCGGCGATGGCTTTGGTGGCCAGCAGGGGGGAGAACGGCGCCCAGTCCATGGCGGCCGCCTGCCGGAACCAGTCGAGCGCCTGCTGGTCCTCACCACGCAGGCTGAACAGTCGTCCGATCAGAAAGGCAATCGACAGGCGCCAGCGCACCAGATGAGGATTGTTGAGGGCTTGGTCAGCGGTTTCTTCGACATAGCCCAGCAGGTAGGGCAACAGTTGACCGATCACCTGCCCATTGCGATGTTCCAGCGCCTGATACCCGGCGACGCACAGGGCTGCCCCCTGATCGACCGAGCCGGAGCGGGACAGCTCCATCGCCAGACAGGCCAGACGATACAGACGGTTGTTGTCTTTCAGTCGCTCGCCCATCTGGACCAGCGGGCGATAGAGATAGGGGTTGTCATAGCCGGCGACAAAGTCGATCACCGGCAGCGGATTGGCGGCCAGCGCCGAGGTAAAGGCCGGATGGCGGAAGTCATCCCGCCGGGCGGCACCGTCTTCCAGCGGGTTGACCGAAGCGACGGCAATGATCCAGTCCGACTCGGTCGCGCTGTCCAGCGCCACCTGCTGCAACAGGCGGGGCGAGCGCTGGAGCTTCACCCCACCGGGGGCCGCCTGAAGGTAGCGGGCTTCGACAATGAAATGCGCGCTGAGGCCGTCGTTAAGGGTGGCCCAGTCAAAGCCCTGTTGGGTGGAATCGGCGCTCGATTGATCGGGCACGCTGACAATCAGGCGGCCATCGGGTTTCAGGATGCGACGAAAGGTTTGCAGCACGGCCTGCCAGTCAGCCGTCAGGGCAAGGGTATCCATCGCCACCACCAGATCGACCGACGCGTCGGGACTCTGCTCCAGCAGGGCAGGGTCGCCCTGCTGATAGCTCAGTCCCGGACGGGCGTAGTGGGCGCTGGCATAGGCGACGGCGCTGGCATCGGAATCAATGCCGATGACCTGACCCGCCGCAGCCTGTGCCGCGATCATCGCCGCGCCGTATCCCGCGCCACAGCTACAAACGACCACACAGTCACCGGGACGAACAGACTGCGCCGCCAGCGCATACCGCACAAGGTCGGCATCGGCCCGGCTGCTGCCATCGCGCAGTTTGTCGGCGGGCTGTTCCCCCACCGGCCAGGGGGTTGCGGCGGGACTCCGCTGATACAGCACCACATCGGGCAGGCGATCCTCTTGCAGCGCCGGGTAACTGGCAACGGTGACCGAGGTCGGGTGACGTCGCCAGCCCGTCTTGAACAGCCATTGCTCAACCGGCGGGCGGGCATGACCGCCCGCCGCCAGAACCAGCACCGACGGGGTGGCCAGCATATCGCGCAGACGGTCGAGAATCGTCAGAGGCTGATCCTGACCGGACACTTCGACGATCAGCGCATCAACCGGCCCGGAGGGCGGCTGTTGCCCGGCAGGCAGACTGCGCGGGTGGGGCAGGAGCCCGCTTTCCATCCAGGCGTCGCAGCCATCCAGCAGCAGCAGGTCGAGGGTGCCGGTGTCGCTGGCCCCGACGTGCAGGGCACGGCACGGGCCATGGGCTTTCAAAAGCATGGAAGCAAGTTGGGGAATCATGGGGCACCAGTCCGCAGCAGTTCTGTTCCTGCCTTATACGGGTGATCTGTCGAATACCGGTCTTTTCTCTATTTTAAGGCGTAAAAAACCCCCTCTGCCACAGGACAGAGGGGGCGAAAACAGGCGAAATGCCAGATCAATAGCCGGTGGCAACGCCTTCGCGGCGGGGGTCAGCGCCACCGATCAGCACGGTTGCCGGGGCAGCCTGCACCACCGGCTTGGCCACCAGCGGGGCCGGAGCTTCCTTGTTGTCTTCGGCGGTCTTCGGCTGGCTGTCTTCCTCGGTCTTCGGCTTCGGCTTGGCCTTGGCGATCTGGATCACATGCAGGCCGCTGGTCATCGGGCCGACCTTCACCTTGTGGCCGAGGGCTTCCAGCGGGGCTTTCAGGGCATCGCTTTCGACTTCGGTTTCGTCCCGGTCGCGGTTCAGGACGTGCGGCAGGCTGACGGCGGTCTGCGGGTCGAGTTTCTGGTCGAGAATGGCGACCAGCGTCTGGGCGACATAGCCGATGATCTGGCTGCCGCCGGGGCTGCCAACCACCAGCGTCAGTTTGCCGTCGCGGTCAAAGACCATTGTCGGGCTCATCGAGCTGAGCGGACGCTTGTTCGGCTGGACGCTGTTGGCCACCGGACGGCCGTTGATGTCCGGGACAAACGAGAAATCGGTCAACTGGTTGTTCAGCATGAAGCCATCGACCATCAACCGCGAACCAAAGCTGTTTTCAATCGAGGTGGTCATCGACACCGCGTTGCCCTTGGTATCGACAATCGACAGGTGCGAGGTCGACGGCAGGGCCGAGGGTTCAGCAGACACCACCTTGGGGGCCATCGCCGGGGTGCCCGGCTGGGCGTCGGCCATCGCCTTGTTGGGGTCGATCAGGGCCGAGCGCTGTTGCAGGTAGTTCGGGGCCAGCAGACCTTCGACCGGAACGGCAAAGAACGCCCCGTCGGCGAGATAGGCGTTGCGGTCGGCAAAGGCCAGACGTCCGGCTTCGGCCAGCAGGTGGGCGGTCTGGGAGCCGGTCGGGGACAGTTTCGAGGTATCAAAGCGTTCGATCAGCTTCAGCATCTGACCGACGGTTACCCCGCCCGAGCTGGGCAGCCCCATGCCGCAGACCGAATAGCCTTTCCACGGGGTGCAGACCGGGGCCTGCGCCTGTGCCTGATAGCCCTTGAGGTCGGCGAGGGTCAGCAGGCCGGGGTTGGCCTTCTGGCCTCGGACGGCATCAACGATGTCCTGTGCGATCTTGCCGGTGTAAAAGGCGTCGGCCCCACGGTCGGCAATTTCGCGCAGGGTGGCGGCATAGGCCGGGTTGCGGCGAATGGTGCCCGCCGCCAGCGGCTTGCCCTGGGCATCAAGGAAGTAGGCGCGGGTGACCGGGTTCTGTGCCAGCGCCGCCTGATCGGCCTCGATCGAGGTGTGCAGGCGGTCACTGATCGGGAAACCGGCCTCGGCCAGAGTGATGGCGGGTTTGAACAGCGCCTTCCACGGCAGGGCACCCTGTCGGGCGTGGGCGGCAGCCAGCATGCGCAGCACGCCGGGGGTGCCGACGGCGCGGCCACCGATCATCGCGTCGCTGAAGCTCATCGGGGTGCCGTCGGGCTTCAGGAACAGCGACGGGGTGACGGCGGCGGGGGCGGTTTCACGGCCATCCCAGGTGATCAGTTGCCGCTGGCTGGCATTCCAGTTCAGCAGGAAAGCACCGCCGCCAATGCCCGAGGATTGCGGCTCGACCAGCCCCAGCATGGCCTGCACGGCAATGGCGGCGTCGATGGCATTGCCACCGGCTTCAAGGATTTCGCGGCCCGCCTGAGCGGCCAGCGGGTTGGCGGCAACCACCATCGCATGGTCGCGCTCGACCGGGGCCTTGGCTTCAATGCGCGAGGCCGGTTCGGGGGCAACCGGGGCCGGGACCGTCGATGCTGCCTTGGCCGGGGCCTGCGGAGCCGCGGCCTGTTCGGGGGCCGAGGCGCACCCGGCCAGAGCCAGCAGGGCCAGCGCCGCCGCAGCCTGAGACAAGCCCGCGCGCAGCGACCGGCGAGAGGGGACCGAAAGAGCCTGTTCCGTATCGATCATGCTGTGTGAGTGTCCTTGAAGATCAGAATGTTTTGTGCTGGATGGCGCGTTCCAGCGCCGTTTCAACCTGCGCCATCACCCCGGCCCAGTCGCCATGGGACGGCTGTTTGAAAACCCGCACCGAGGGGTACCAGGTCTGCAGGCTGTCATTGGCATCAACGCGCCAGTCATGGCTGACCGGCAACAGCAGCCAGACGGGTTTCCCCATCGCGGCGGCCAGATGCATTACCGAGGTGTCAACTGCGATCACCAGATCAAGGTGGGCGATGACCGCCGCAGTCTCGCGGAAACTTTTCAGCAACGGGTCCAGAATGGTGATCATGCTGGCGATGTTCCAGTCGGCAGGCTCGCTGGCGGCCTTGCCTTTTTGCAGGCTGAACAGCGCCACCTGCGGAAAGCGCAGCAGGGATACCAGATGCTGGAACGGCATCGACCGGTTGTGGTCGTTCTTGTGCGTCGGGCTGCCCTGCCAGCACAGGCCAATCCGCAAGGTGGCCTGTGCGGCCTGTTGCGGCAGCCTGACCGGGATGGACGGCGGTGTGATGTAAGGCGCGCGCGGGATGTCTTCGCGCCGCAGGCCCAGCAACCACGGCAGGGACATCAGCGGAGCCACCAGATCACAGCACCCGGCGGGCGGGGTGGCGTCCCGCACAATGATCTGGGTGACGGCAGGGAATTGCCCGGCCAGCAGGCTGACCAGCTCGGGGCGGACGTGCAGGACCACCTTTGCCCCCCGTGCGGCGACCAGCGGGATGAAGCGCAGGCATTGCAGAACGTCACCAAAGCCCTGCTCGCCGTACAGCAGCAAGGTCTTGCCGGTCAGCGCAGCCGTGCCGTCCCATTCCGGCCAGGGGTAGCGGGGACGCTGGACGCCCTTCAGCCGCCAGCGGGACTCGTAGAGGGCAAAGCCGCGCAGCAGGTCGCCCTTGCACAGCAGCGAATGCGACAGGTCCCACTGGACTTCGGGGTCGTCGGGGGTAAAGGACAGGGTCTTTTCCAGTGCCGCAATCGAGTCGTCGATTTTCTTCATGTCGCGCAGCACCAGCCCCAGCCCGTACCAGGCCCCCCGACAGTCGGAATCATGGGCCAACGCCTGATAGTACGAGGTACAGGCATCCTGATACCGGCCCAGATCGCGCAGCACGTTGCCGCGATTGACCAGCGCGGTCAGGTTGGGGGTCTCGGGCGACAGGGCCATGGCGCGCAGATACAGGGCGTCGGCAGCGGGCTTGCGGTGCAGGCGGCGCAGGGCGACGGCCAGATTGTTCAGCGCCAGGGTGTGCGTGGGCATCTCCTTCAGCACCAGACCATACAGGCGGGCAGCCTGTTCCAGATCGCCGGTGTTATGAGCGCTGACGCCCTGTTGAAACAAGGCCTCGGCGGCGGCCTGCGGCGACACCGGCGCGGACGGAGACGGCGCGGGGGAAGTCGGCGGAAGATCGTGGCTCATCGGGAGGGCGCTGCCAGAGGGTCGGGGCCAGAAGGAACGGACCAGCGGTAACGGGCTGGTCCGGCAGGGACTATCCAGCAGGGCTGGCCGGATTGCAACAGCCGTGCAGGGGGGAATGGCGTGGGTGTGTGAAAATAACTTGACCAATTAGATTGGTTTTTGCCATGATAGATCCCACGACACCGACGTAGATGTCTGTTGATCGTGTGACCTGTCGCCGATCTTCCGTGACGACTGCATCAGTTCGGAAGCCCCCGGTTAACCCCCTTGACCGGTTGGCATTGGGTGTACGTCCATCCCCCTGCGCGTCATAGGCCCGCTGCCGGCTTCCGATACTGCACCCCCTGCACCACTCCCCCCGGTGCAGGGGGTTTTTCTGTTGTGGCCGTTTTGCTTTCTCTTGCTCTTGCTGTCCCAAGGGCCTTTATTGTCGCTGGCGAAGGCCGCAGTTTTTGCCCGACAGACCACAGGAAGGATGAGAAACGTGGAACAGCGTGAGCACTTCGACGAGATCAATGCGCTGGTTGCTTCGATTGCCAAGGCGCACGGTATTGAGGACAAGCAGGCCAGCACCGAGCTGGAAAGCGGCATCATCACGCTGGCCATGGAGCGGGACGAGAACGACGAGCGCTATATCTCGGCCATGCGCAGCGGGGTCGAAGCCCGCATTTATCAGGGCGTGATCCGCTATGCTCCGGGCGTGACCCCGCCGACCGCCCCCGCCGGGACTGATCAAGACGCTGTGGAGGTGGCTGCTGACGAGGGCGAAAGCTGTGGGGCCGGGTCGTCCTGCTGCGGTGGGCATCACCACTGATCCCTCTGGTTTGTCGGCAGATGATCGGAACAAACCGTCTTTCCATAACCTCTCGGTAAGGACTGGGCCGTAAGCTGGTTCTTCGCCAGAGACAGGCAGCAGCGCGCAAAGGGTCAGCAGGCAATCGTGAGCAAGGAAACCCGTACCTACAAGACCGGCGAGTTCATCTATCAGGAAGGTGACGCCAGTGACTGCGCCTATATCATCGAGGCCGGACGGGTAGAGCTGCTCAAGAACGGTCCCTCGGGGCCGGCGCGTATCGGTGGCCTGAGCAAAGGCGAACTGCTGGGGGAAATGGGGGTTCTCGATCAGGGGCCGCGCAATACCTCGGCCCGGGCGGAAACCACCACCAAGCTGGAAGTGATCCCGCGCGCCGACTTCCTGAAAATGATCGAAAAGGATCCGCAGGCGGCGCTGAAAATCATGACCCGTATGGCCAAGCGCCTGCGGGACAGTGACGAAAAGCTGGCCTCGACGCCCGCGCAATCCCCCAAAGCCCCGGTCACCACCTCGACCCCGCCGACACCTTCCCCCCTCAAGACCGGTGGGCAGGCGGCGTTGCCCGCTCCGCCAGTCGCTGGCGGGGCGCTGGTGCCGTTCATGCCCATCGACCCGCAGACGGTGCCGATGCACCACCTGAATGCCTCGTTCCAGCGACAGGGTCTTCTCGACCGGCTGGTTGACGTGTTCCGCGGGGGCCGGACCGCCGCCCGCCGTCGTCCGCGCACGGTGGCGATTACCTCGCTGTCGCTGGATGCGGAATACGACCAGCGCCCCTACCTGCTGGAAACGCTGTCCAATCTGGACGGATTGGTGACGCGGGCCACCACCAACGATTTTCCGGCCCCACCAGAAGGCATTGCGGTGCGCGATTTGCGGCAGGCCCGCCTGCAGGCGCGTCCGTTGCAGGCGGCGGAAAAGGCCGACGTACTGGTGTGGGGTGGTGAAGATGCCGAAGGTCGGGTGATCTCGATGTACTTCAGCAACAAGACCCTGCCGGATACCGACGAACCGGGGTTCTTCCCGCAGGACGCCCTGCTGGTGGTACCGGGCGATTTTGATGAAACCTGGGGCGCCCTGTTGCGCGGGGCGGCGATGGCCGCGGCGGCTGGCAAGCCCAGCACCGATTATCCGTTGTTGCCGATTCTGGCCGAACAGGCGGCGGCGATTGCCTTGCAGCCTCCTTCCAGTCTGACCCCTGCTGAACAGGCGACCGTACGGGCGATGTTCGGGCACATTGCCGCACAGGCCGGGCTGGCCTTTGGCCGGACCCAGTTGATTGATGCGGCAATCCAGTGCTATCAGGCCGCCTTGCCCGACATGCCGCATGAAACCACCGAAGACTGGGTTTCGCTGAACAAGGCACTGGGGCTGTTGCTGCTGGAACGGGCCGAGAAAACCAATGACGAAGGGGTGTTGCGGCGGGCTGCCGATGCCTTTACCAACGCCCTGTCCGGCATGCAGCGCAACCACGACCCGCGCGCGTGGGGCAACCTGCATGTGCGGCTGGGGGCGGTACAGTTCCGTATTGATATGGTCAGCGGTGACGAACAGGCGCTGCGCGAGGCGCTGTCGCATTATCAAACCGCGCTGACCGCCTTTCCCCGCTTTGAAAGCCCATGGCGCTGGGCCGACGTGATGACCGCCATTGGTCAGGTGTTGCAGGTCTATGGCGATCACCTGAAGAACACCGATATTCTGCAAAAAGCGGTGGATGTCTGCCAGTCGGCGCTGGAAATCCGTTCTGCCGAGGCGTCGCCGCTGCTGTATGCCGCCACCCGCAACAACATGGGTTCGGCGCTGTTCCTGCTGGCACGTCATACCGGCGACCCGGAATACATGCGGCTGGCGGCGCTGTCGTTCCGCGATGCGCTGGCGGTGCATCGCTCGACCGGTTCAGGCGGGCCGCTGGCCCGCACCATCCTGAAAAACCTCGACCGTGCTGAAACCGCCCTCAACCGCATCGAAAACCGCCGGGTGGCGCAGCCGGTCTGGGCCGGTGGCGACCTGCCGGAAACGTCGCAGGATTAGCAGGGTGCGTTAAATGTGACGCCACAGTAGACGACGGTCAGTGGAAAAGCATGATCCTTTGGTTTCTTCCCGTTACCCCTGTTGCCGATGCCATAAGGCGGCATAGGCACCACCCCGCGCCAACAAGTCCTGATGCTGGCCGCGTTCGCTGATCCGGCCCTGCTCCAGCACCAGAATTTCGTCAGCATCAACGATGGTTGACAGGCGATGGGCGATCACCAGCGTGGTGCGGTGCTCGGCAACAGGGCGCAGGGCGGCCTGAATGTCGCGTTCGGTGTGGCTGTCGAGGGCGCTGGTGGCTTCGTCGAGAATCAGGATTTGCGGTTGCTTCAGCAGGGTGCGGGCGATGGCCACCCGCTGTTTTTCGCCACCTGACAGTTTCAGGCCGCGCTCGCCGACCATGCTGTCCAGTCCCTGCGGCAGCGAGGCGATGAAATCGCTCAACTGCGCCTGCTGCACAACGGCCTGAATCTCGTCCTCGCTGGCCGAGGGCCGACCGTAGGCGATGTTGTAGCGCAGGGTGTCATTGAACAGCACGCAGTCCTGCGGCACCACCCCCATCAGGCGGCGCAGGTCATCCTGCCGCACGGCACGCAGGTCTTCTCCGGCCACCCGGATGGCCCCGCCGCTGACATCCCAGAAACGGAACAGCAGGCGCGAGAGGGTTGATTTGCCGCCGCCCGAGGCCCCGACCAGTGCCACCTTGCGGCCCGCCGGAATGCGGAACGAGACATCGTGCAGCACCGGACGGGCCGGGTCATAGGCAAAGCTGACCTGATCAAACACCACCTCGGGCGGGCTGTCGCAGCGCAAGGGGCGGGCATCGGGGGCATCGGCCACCTCGGGGGTCTGGTCGAGCAGGGTAAACAGGGTTTCCATGTCGATCAGGGCCTGTTTCAGCTCGCGGTACAGCATCCCGAGGAAGTTCAGCGGTAGGGCCATCTGGATCAGGTAGCTGTTGACCAGCACGAAGTCCCCGACGCTCATCGTCCCGGCGGCCACCCCTTGCGCGGCCATGGTCATCACTACCACCAGCCCCAGCGAGATGATCGCCCCCTGTCCGATGTTCAGGGCTGCCAGCGTACTTTTTGACCGCAGCGAGGCCCGTTCAAAGGACGACAGCGCCTGATCGAAACGGCGGGCTTCGTGGTCTTCGTTGTTGAAGTATTTGACCGTTTCAAAGTTCAGCAGGCTATCGACCACCTTGGCCCCGGCCTCGGCGTCACTGCGGTTCATCGCCCGGCGGAATTTGGCCCGCCATTCGGTGACCAGCATGGTGAACAGGCCGTACAGGCCGATGGTCACCGCCGTGGCCAGAGCAAACCGCCAGTCGAGCAGGGTCCACAGGATGGTGCAGACAATCGCCAGTTCCAGCACGGTGGGGAACGAGCGGAACACCACCAGCCGCAGCATCAGTTCGATGCCGCGTGTCCCGCGTTCGATCACCCGCGACAGGCCGCCGGTCTGGCGTTCAAGGTGAAAGCGCAACGACAGCCGGTGCAGGTGGCGAAAGGCGTGCAACCCGACACTGCGCACCGCGCCCTCGCTGACGCGGGAAAAGACCAGATCCTGCACTTCGCTGAACACCAGTTGCAGGAAACGGGCACCACCATAGCCCAGCAGGATGGCCAGTGGCACGGTTGCCCACAGGGTTGCAGACTCGTCAACGGGTTGGACCGGTCGGGACAACTGGTCTACCGCGGCCTTGTACAGCAAAGGAACCAGGGCCGTCGCGCCCTTGGCGCCGATCAGGCAGACCAGCGCGGCGACCATTCGCCAGCGCAGGGACCATTGCCCTTGCGGCCACAGATAGGGAAGCAGGCGAATCAGGGTGCGGGCTTCATGGCGGGGGCCACTGGCCGCCGGTGCGCCATCGTTCGGCGGCAGGGCATAACGGCTACGCATGAGAAAAAAGACTGTCCTTATGACGGCAGCAGCGGACGGTCTCCATGGGGAACATCTTCTGATGCAGTGTGTTCGGGGGTGGCGTTACCGGGGGCGGGGGTGTCGTCGTCACTGTTCATCCGGCGCAAAACGTCGTGCAGCCGGGCCATCGATTCTTCCATGGTTTCCGTATCGGCGGCAAGGGCGGCGTAGGGCAGGTTCGGCTCGGACAGGCCTGGTGCAGGCAGGTCGGGGGCCACGGTTTCGGTGGTGACCGCATCGGCATGGCTGTCCATTGCCAGCATCTCCTCTGCATCCTCGATGTCCTGCACGGCGGCGGCGTCTTCGGGAGTTTCGGCCAGCGGCAGGGTCTGGTCAGGCGACAGGCCCGCGCTCAGGGTTTGCAGGTCGAAATCGTCGGCAATGAAATACTCTTCTTCCGCCTCTGCCTCTGCCACGGGGGTGGCGTCATCAACCAGCGCCGCCACCTGCTCTTCCAGCTCAAAGCCGTGGGCCACATCATCGCCATAGGCGGTCAGGACAAAGGCTTCCTCGTCTTCGTCATCGTCCAGCGGGGCATCATGGCTCCCAAGCGGGCTGTCGGCATACAGCGGGTCGGTATAGCCGCTGTCAACCAGCGGGGCGAGGGCGGGCGGCGAGGGGGCAACATCGTGGATCACCACCGGTTGCTCGGGAATGGTGTCTGCCGCGGAGGCAAAATCCTCATTCTGGCCGACGGTGACCAGCGGCGGTTCGTGGGAGCGAACGAATTGCGGTGCGGTAAAGGATTTCGGCGCATAGGCCGTGCGTTCCGCCCCGACGATCAGGGCGTCGTCGCTGTCCCCGCGTTGGCCTGCGTCGTTTTTCCTGGCCCCATAGCGCCCGGCCCCGCTTTGCCCGAACCCGCTCTGCCCTGACGCACTCTGCCCTGACCAGGTGCTCCGCCCGCCCGGAATTGGACGGCCATAGCCGCCAACGGTGGAGGCTGACGCGCTGAGGGGGCTGCTGTCTTCGGGGGTGGCGATCAGCGGGCGATAGGTACCATAGCCCACGGGGCGGTTTTCGTCGTGGTTGATGGAAAAGTCATGGCTGCCCGACAGGCCTTCCTGCGCCAGCGGCTCCGAGGCGTAATCATCCGGCAAGGCATGGAATCCGCTGCGCTGACGGGCCTGTTGCTCCAGCGTCTCCCGTTCCTGCACTTCGTCATGGGGAACGCCGAAGTCGTCGGGGAAGTCTTCGACGCCAAAACGAGGGCGGATTTCGGGATCAGGGTCCAGCTGGAAGTCTTCGTCCACATAGCCCGCGACGGTTCCGACAGCCGGGGCATGGCTATCGGCATAGGAATCGCGGGGGATTTCCTCATAGCCCTGTCGCAGGCGCAAGGCGCGCAGGTTGACGGTGGCAAACAGGCTGTGCAGGCGGGCCAGCGGGCCGTCTTCCAGCACGGCGCGGGCCAGCTTGTCGGCATCGGTCTCGCGGAAACTTTCCAGCAGCAGGTCATAGCGGCGCAGGAACAACTGCAGCGCCGACGACGAGATTTCATCGTGGGCCAGCCGCTCGGCCAACAGGTCGGGGAAGTCTTCATAGGCTTCGGCGCGGGTCAGAAAGGCGTAGGAGAAGGCCCAGACATCCCCGGCCACCGTCCGCCCCCACAGTGTATCGGCTTCGTCCTGACTGATCATTCCCAGCCGCTCGGCCAGCACCGCTGCCTGACCGTTCAGGTCCTTCAGCACCAGATCCATGCCGTCGATCACCGACCGCCGCCGACTTTCGCCCTGCATCTGGATCAGGGTGCGAACCTGTGCCTCGATCTGGTCCGACGCCCGCCGTTCCTGTACCACCATCTGTCGCAGGACGCTTTCCTGCCGGTGATTGGACAAGGTGGTCTGGATCAGCCCCAGCACCAGCCACAGCAGCGCCACCGGTCCGAAAACCCCAAAGGCGAACAGGGCCAGATCATTGGGCATCATCAGCAACAGGTTGTCCCAGCCGACAGAATTGCTGACATAGAGCAGTGCCCCGCCTAACCAGGCACAGGTCAGGACACCGGCAGCGATGAACAGGACGATCAGGCCGAGCATGGATTTCTCCGTTCGGGGAACACGGGAATAAACAGCAATCTACCCCATTCCGGGGCAGGGGGTGGGAGCGGGATAACCCGCATCGCATAGTCCATTGTGACTATGCAGTGCAAAAAAACCAAGCCCCCGCGCGTGCAAAAAAGAAAAAAGCTGTTCAATTTGCAGGCAAAAGCCCTGCCGACGATCACCCCAGCGAGCGGAAGCTGCTTCCCGACCGGGCGACGGTAGCCCGCGCCAGTCCCATCAGGCCCAGCACAAAGCCGCCAGCCCCCAGGTCGGTGGTGTAAAAAATCAGCGCCAGACCGGCTGACATCAGGGTGAGCGCCGCCAGCAACAGGTGCGGGCGCAACAGGCCAACGAATCCCAGCACCAGCCCGACCCAGCCGAAAATCTGGAAGTGGAAGGCCTGCACCAGCACGCTGCGTGCCACACAGACCGGCGTTTCGACCGCCGTCCGGCACAGTTCGGCCGAGGTCTGGTCTTCGACCCAGGTCAGCCGCAGCACGGCCGCAGCGAACATGACCGCCGCCGTCAGAAAGAGAATTTGCGTCTTTGGTGCTTTCATGGCCCGCTACTTGTCAACCAGATGGGTCCCGGCTCTTGCAAAGTGCGCTGTGCACCTGCAAATGGGGAAGAGAGCGCCACTTTTACAGAAACAGCCGCATTTTGCCACACCTTCCCCCGCCTTTTGCCCCGTGCCGGGCGCATGTTCCGTCCTGTGGGGCTGTCTGATGGGCAAGCCACGGGAGATGATCCGCACGTTTGGCGGCTGGGTGCGCCGGGGCGTGATCGGGCTGGTGGCGCTGCTGGCGTTCGGGCCGCCGCTGGTGCTGGCGGTCTATCGCGTTGTCCCGCCGCCCGTTACCCCCTTGATGCTGTTGCGCAGCATCGAAGGCCAGCCGATCCGCAAGGACTGGACCCCGCTGGACAGGATATCTCCGGCGCTGGCCCGTTCGGTGATCGCGTCCGAAGACAATTTCTTTTGCCAGCACCGGGGCTTTGACCTGTCGGCCTTTCAGCAGGCGGTCGAAGGCTGGTGGCAGGGCAAGGGGCGGCGGGGCGGCAGCACCATCAGCCAGCAAACCGCCAAGAACCTGCTACTGTTGCCCAGCCGCACGGTTTTCCGCAAGGCACTGGAAGCCTATGCCACCATCTGGCTGGAACTGTTGTGGAGCAAGGAGCGAATCCTCGAGGTCTATCTGAACATCGCCGAATGGGGACCGGGGATTTATGGTGCCGAAGCGGCGGCACAGGCCCATTTCAACCGCCCGGCGGCAAGCCTGACGGCCCGGCAGGCGGCAACGCTGGCGGTGGTTCTGCCCAATCCGCTGCGCTGGTCGGCGGCGCATCCGCCCGGCAGTCTGGTGCGACGGGCGGGGATGATTCAGGGCCGTGTTGCGCAGTTATCGCCGGACCTGCTGGAGTGCAGCGGGCCGTAAGTCAACACTAGGACCGTGGGGCGCGGCTCCCCACCTCGCCGGGGCCGGCAGGCCCCGGACCCCGTTTTATTGAAATTAAAAGAAGAAATGGGGGTTTGGGGGAATTCCCCCAAAGGGGTGCGGGCGATAGCCTGCCCTTTTTCCCAACCATCGGCCCCGAATCGGTGATCAGTCAATCGTCTCGGCGCGATAGACGCCCCACACCTCATCGCGGCTCAGCCAGCCGTGATAGCCTTCGATTTCCACCTGACAATAGACGCTGTTGCGCGGGCATTTCAGCACCTTGCCGATCACCCCCGGGCTCAGCCAGGCCACCGGGGTCGAGGCGTCGCTGTCTGTCCGGCGCAGCATCACCCGCGCCTTGTCCTTGCGGATGGTGACGGTGCGTTTCCCGGCCAGCATCGACTGGTGAACCCAGCCCTCGGCCCCTTCCGGGTCGCGGATTTTGCGCCAGACTTCGAATTCGGCGATCACTTCGACCGGCAGTTCACGCCGGTGATAGACCCATTCCACCGGATATTGCACACCGGGGCCGATGCGCATGTTGACCTCTTTGGTCCGTAACGACACAAAACGTGGCACCGGCAGGCCGCTGCCCTTGATGCCGCTGCCAACCTTGTCGCCTTCGCCGCTGCTTTCGCTGCCTTCCCCGACCGGGCCATCGGCAGGATCGGCGGCCCGCGCTGGCTCGTGCAGCAGCAGGGCGGCGAGCGCAGCCAGCATCAGAAGGGACAACAGGCGGGATGGCAGGCCTCGGGGCGCAAGGGCGGAAAGCATGTGCTGCATTGCGGAGAACGAACTTTCAGACAAGGGACCTGATCAAAGAGCGTATAGATAAAAAGGTGGATACGGGAGGCATTATACCGACTCGGAAGCACAATTCCAGCGCCCACCAGCGGTTCCCTCGCATCCGGGGAGGGGCAACCGCTGCGGCAGGACGGACGGCATGGGTCTGCTCCAAACCCTGCCCCAGCCGAGGATCAGCGTTTCCGCCAAAAAGAGTGGCCGGGAAACAGGGGCGGAATCGTGCTGTGCTGCGGCATTGCGCCCTGTGCAATGCGGGAAGTGTGTCATCCGAAAGAAATATTATTCCGATAATTTATGATTTTGCGCACGAATCCGTCTTGCTGCCTCTGGACATTGTGGTGGGAGCTTGGTAAGCCAACAGGGAACCAAATTCGATCCTGTAACCTTGTCCCAGGGGAATCTTTCATGGCAAAGCAAAAGCCGTTGGTCGTCGTTACCCGCCGACTGCCCGATGCCATCGAGACACGGATGATGGAGCTGTTCGACTGCCGCCTGAACATGGATGACCATGCCTTCACGCGGGAAGAGTTGATCGCTGCCGTGGCCGAAGCCGATGTTCTGGTCCCCACCGTGACCGACCGCCTGGACAAAGGGGTGCTGGCGCAGGCCGGGCCGCAGTTGCGCCTGATTGCCAACTTTGGCAACGGGGTGGACCACATCGACCTCAACACCGCCCAGCAGCGCGGGATCACCGTCACCAACACCCCCGATGTGCTGACCGAAGACACCGCCGACATGACCATGGCGATGATCCTGTCGGTGCCGCGCCGGGTGTCGGAAGGCGAGCGCCTGATCCGGTCGGGCAAGTGGGAAGGCTGGTCGCCGACCCACATGCTGGGTCATCGCATCTGGGGCAAGCGTCTGGGGATCATCGGCATGGGCCGGATCGGTCAGGCGGTGGCCCGCCGGGCGCGCGGCTTCGGGATGGCGATCCACTACCACAACCGCCAGCGCCTGCACCCGGAAATCGAACAGGAACTGGAAGCCACCTACTGGGAAAGCCTGGACCAGATGCTGGCCCGCACCGACGTGATCACCGTCCACTGCCCGCACACTCCGGCCACCTATCACCTGCTGTCGGCTCGCCGTCTGAAGCTGCTGCGCGAACACGCCTATGTGGTCAACACCGCCCGTGGGGAAGTGATCGACGAAAGCGCGCTGGTGCGCATGCTGCAACAGGGTGAACTGGCCGGGGCGGCGCTGGACGTGTTCGAGCACGAGCCGAGCGTCAATCCCAAGCTGCTGGAAATGGACAACGTGGTCCTGCTGCCGCACATGGGCTCGGCGACCATCGAAGGCCGGGTGGACATGGGCGAAAAGGTTCTGGTCAACATCAAGACCTTTGTCGATGGCCACAAGCCGCCGGATCGGGTGCTGCCGAATCTGGTGTAACTGCGCAAGGGGCCGGAGCGTTTTCCGGCCCTTTTGTTTTAGGGGTGATTAACGTACGCTCGTCTGGTCTGTGGCCTGCGGTTCGACCGGCCAGCGCAGGCGATGGACCACATGCGGCAGACCGGCAACGGTGGTGGTGCGCTCAAAGCTCATGCCGCAGGCCCGCATCACCCCCAGCGAGGCCGCGTTGTGCGGCTGGGTATAGGCCACCACGCTGCGCACCAGTCCGGTTGCCCGGACTTCCTCCAGACAGGCGCGGGCCATTTCACTGCCCAGACCTTCCCGCCACAGGCTGTGGCGCAGGGAATAGAGCAACTCCAGCTCCGGGGCGCCGTCCAGCATCACATAGCGGATGCCGGCCCACCCGGCAAAGGCCCCGCTGCCGCGCAGGAAAAACAGCCGCACACCAAAGCCGTGGGCCTTCCAGTGGCCGCTCAGGCTACGGGTGATGTCCAGCATGCGCGGCTCGTCGGCGGCTTTGCCATCGGCAGACAGCCACATCATGGTCTGTGGTGACCCCAGAATATGGCGCAAATATCCCATGTCGCCATCGGTGGCCGGACGCCCCAGCAGGCGGGTGGTCTGAAGCTCCGGGGGCAGGGTCAACGTCATGCTGGCATCCTTGCTCTGCACGTTTTCCGGGGAGGGGCTGGGAGAGACATGGGGACCGCTGCCCACAAAAGCAAACGCGGCACACCCATCCCCCGCCTCAACCATAGAGCAGCGAGCAAATCATCACCGCTCCGGCTACCCCGGCGATATCGGCGATGATGCCGGTCCACACCGCATGACGCATCCGGCGGATGCCGACCGCACCAAAATAGACCGCCAACACATAAAACGTCGTTTCCGTTGACCCCTGAATGGTGCTGACCAGATAGCCGACATAGCTGTCTGGCCCGATGGCCGGATCATTGATGATCGAGGCCAGCACGGCAAAGGCTCCCGAGCCGGACAACGGACGCAGCAGGGCCATCGACAGGGCTTCGGCGGGCAGGCCAAATGGCGCGGTCAATGCCCCCAGTGGCGTCAGGATCACCTCCATTGCCCCCGAGGCGCGGAACATCGCCACCGCCACCAGAATCGCCACCAGATAGGGAATGATGCGGATCGCCAACTGGAATCCGTCGCGGGCACCATCCACAAACACTTCATAGACCCGCACCCGCCGGACAGCGCCATAGCCCAGCAACAGCATCGCCAGTCCGGGAATGATCCACGGCGCAATGGCCTTCCCCCACAGGATGGTCAGCGGGATGATCGAGAAAAAGGCCAGCAGGGCCACCGCCGACACCCAGCCGGGATAGGCCCCGGTTTCGGTGGCGGGAAGGGGGGCGGAGGGTTCGGCTGGGGCTTCCTCGGGGGCAGGAACGGCGGACAGATCGATCGGAGTCGAACCCAGCGGGAAAAATCGCGCCAGCAGCTTGGCGGTAATGACGGCGGTCAGGGTTGACAGCGTGGTGGCGACCAGTGTGGTGGCGACAATACCCGCCGGGTCCTGCGAACCGGCGGCGGCGCGCAAGGCCACCACCCCGGTCGGCAACAGGGTGACCGACGAGGTGTTGATGGCCAGAAACAGCACCATCGCATTGCTGGCGGTTCCCTTGACCGGATTCAGCCGGTCAAGCTCCTGCATCGCCCGAATGCCGAACGGGGTGGCGGCATTGCCCAGTCCCAGCACATTGGCCGAGATGTTCATGATCATTGCCCCCATCGCCGGATGGTTGGCCGGAACATCGGGGAACAGACGGATCAGGGCCGGACGCAGCAGGCGGGCGATGACCGCCAGCAACCCGCCCGCCTCGGCCACTTTCATCAAACCCAGAAACAGCGTCATTGACCCGACCAGCCCGAGGGTCAGGGTCACCGCCCCGGCGGCACTGTCGAGCATCGCCTTGCTGAGGGCATCCATCGCCGACGGCATCCCCGCTGCCAGCGGATCAACGATCTGGTGATAGGCGGCAACCCCGAATGACAGGGCGATCAGGATGAAAAACAGGATATTCACGACAGCCCCTCGCCTTTGCCACACTGCAGTTGCGCAGGGTGCCGCTGTTCGTCACCGGCGGCAAGGGGAACTGTCGGGGTGGGGCGTCTGCGTTATTTGCGCATCACCTTGTAGAGCAGGAACCCGCCCAGTCCAAAGGTGATCAGCAGGATCAGGGCAAAGCCGCCGATGCTGTAAAAGAACATGTCGTCGTACATGAGGACCTCCTGCACAGGATGGGGTGAACGACCCCATTAGAAAGCCCCTTCAAAAAGTGTGCATTGAAGTTCGTCAATCGAACGGCGTTTCTGTGCCCAACCGGTCGCGGGCCAGCTCTTCCCATCGTCTGGTCGCTTGCGGGTCCGGCAACAGGCGGCCATCGCAGCGGGCCACCTGCCGGACAGACAGGGCGTTGCTGACCACCATCGCCCCGGCGCTGGCGAGGCTGGCGGGGGTCAGCGGTGCTTCTTCGGCCAGACCGGCGGCCAGAATCTGCTGGCGGCGCACACCGGGCAAGGCGCCGTCACTGACCGGCGGGGTCAGCCAGCGCCCATCGAGATACAGGAACAGGCTGGCAATGGAGGTCTCCGCCACCCGCCCTTGCGTGTTGAGCAGCACCGCATCATCGGCTCCGGCGGCAGCGGCCTCCCGGCGGGCCAGCAGGCCGTCACCATAGTTCAGGCTTTTCAGCTGGGACATTGGCGAGAATTCGTTGCGGCGGGTGCTGGTGGCGGTGATCAGGCTCAGGCCGGGCAGGGCGAATCCGCTGGGGGTTGCCGCCGGGCTGACGGTGATCAGCAGCGTCGGCGTTTCCTGACCGGACGGCAGCAAGCCGCGCGGGCCACCGCTGCCGCGGGTCCAGGTCAGCCGCATCGAGCCGTGGCCCATCTGCGTGGCAATGATCAACGCCGGGATTGCCTGCTCTTCGATGACGTCCCATGGCGGCTGGGGCAGCCCGAGGATATCGCAGCCATGGGTCAGCCGTTGACGATGGGCCGACCACAGGCAGGGCTGTCCTGCCCGGATGCGGATGGTTTCAAACAGGCCATCGCCGAGCAGAAAGCCGCGCTCACTGACCGGCAAGCGGGCATCTGCATCGCTGCACAGGCCATTCTGGAACCAGACCGGGGCCATCAGGCGGTCTCCTCACGGTCAGAGAGGGGGGGATCGTTGCTGACCGCCCGCAACAGGGGGGCAATTTTGATCATCGCTTCCTGCCACTCGGCGGCGGGGTCGGAATCCGAGACAATGCCGCCGCCCGCCTGCGCCGCAATGCGCCCCGAGCGACCGACGACCAGCGAGCGAATCAGGATCGAGCTGTCAAAGGCGCCATCGGCCCCCCACCACAGCAGGCTGCCGCAATACAGGCCCCGACGACACGGCTCCAGATCGCGCAACAGTTCCATGGCATGAATCTTTGGCGCACCGGTGATCGAGCCACCGGGAAAGCTGGCCCGCAGCAGCGACAGCGCATCGTGCTGTTCGGTGAGCTGGCCGGTGACCACGCTGACCAGATGATGGACCGAGGGAAAACTTTCCAGCCCGCACAACACCGGTACCCGCACCGAACCCACCCGGCAGACCCGCGACAGGTCATTGCGCAGCAAATCGACGATCATCAGGTTTTCGGCCCGATCCTTGACGCTGGCCTGCAAGGCGGCGGCCTGCGCCTGATCGTCCTCGGGCGTGGTGCCCCGTGGCCGGGTGCCTTTGATTGGCCGGGCCTCGACCTGCCCGTCGGCAGATACCGCCACGAATCGCTCGGGCGAGGCCGAAAGAAGGTGCGCGCCGCCAAAACTGGCCATGGCGGCAAATGGCGCCGGGGATGCCAGCCGCAGGCGGCGGTACAGGTCCCACACCGGCAGGCAGTCGGGCATCTGGCCGCTGAACCGTTGGGTGACATTGGCCTGAAAAATCTCGCCGGCCCAGATGGCGGCAATGGCCTGACCGATCGCCTGTTCGGCCTCGGCGCGCGACTGGTCGGCGCTGAGGGTGGTGGCCAGCGGCGACAGCAGCGGCAGGGGAGTGTCTGCCGCTGTTCGCACGGTGGCGGCCAAAGCCTGTGCCTTGGCTCTGGCCGACGGTGCCGCACAGACCCAGGCGCGGCGCTGAACAGTATCAAAGGCGGCCACCACGTCATACAGCCCAAAGGCCGCCTCGGGGGTATCAACCTCGTCAGGGCGCGGGATGGGCAGACGTTCGAGATGGCGACCGGCTTCATAGGACAGCCAGCCGACCACGCCGCCCTGAAATGGCGGTGCGGCAGGATCGGCAACCGGCGTTCCCCACGAATGCATCTGCTGGCGCAGGTCGGCCAGAGTGGCAAACGGGTCGTCCGGGTCAACCTCAAGACGGTCCGGGGCCACACACAGGTAACTCCACCGGCCCCGCCCTCCGGCGGACAGGGCCGACTCCAGCAACACTGCGCCCTCCTGCCCGGCAAAGGGCGCGAAAGCACGCACTGGCGAGCAATAGGGAATCGGCAGCATGACCCACGACATTCACGGCCCCTGTGGTGGCGACTGGCAAGGGCTCAGGTTTGAACGCAAACGGTTCCGGGGGTCAAGGGGCTACTGTTCCGGCCCGTGATCAGGAGCCGGAGGCACAGTATTTCCGCCCGGCATGACGGCGTTCCAGCGGTCGGGCCGGGGCATCATGATCATAGAGCAGGGCTGCGGTTTGATACGGGGGGTGAGCAAGAGGAGAAAGCGGGGACGGCGGCGGATAGGGGTACCCCAGCATCGGAACCAGCAGGGATTTTGCGTCCGGCCCGCGAAGCAGCCGTAAAAGGCCGGAGCTGGGGGAACGGGTATCGGTCTGGCTAGCGGTCATCGGATCCTCCCGGTCTGTGAGAAAACACAGTCGATGCGCTCGCCGCTTGTTTTGTTGCCGTTAGCGGCAGTTTGTTTCTTGCCGTTACCGGCAGGGCGGCGTTATGAAAGACCTTAGCATTCTTGTGACTGTTTCACCACCTGACCAACAGATAGACGGCTTGCGGAAAGGCTATTCCTTTTGGATATTCAATCGTAAAATACGATTATAATGTATCTTATAATCAATTTTGCTCGACGGCGGTTCTGCCATACACTCTGACCTGTCCCAAGCAAGGGGAAGACGGCTCTGGTGGATGATCCACCAAGACCATATATGAAGTAAAGTTGCTATGGGGGTATCTGCCGGATGGAGCAGGCCCTGCATGGCGTAATCAGGACGCGCAGGAGAGAACGATGAATAGCCCCGCGATCAACATCGGTATTCCGGACGAAGACCGCCAGAAAATTGCCGCCGGTCTGTCCCGTCTGTTGGCCGACACCTATACCCTGTACCTGAAGACCCACAATTTCCACTGGAACGTCACCGGCCCGATGTTCAACACGCTGCACCTGATGTTCGAGCAGCAGTACACGGAACTGTCGCTGGCGGTGGACCTGATTGCCGAACGAATCCGCGCTCTGGGCGTGGTGGCTCCGGGGACCTACCGTGAATTCGCCGCCCTGACCCGCATCAAGGAAGAAGACGGCGTGCCGAAGGCGGAGGCCATGCTGGCCATTCTGGTGGCCGATCAGGAAGCGGTGGTGCGCACCGCCCGTGAAATCTTCCCGCTGGCCGATGCCGCCAACGATGAACCGACCGCCGACCTGCTGACCCAGCGGATGCAGACGCACGAAAAGACTGCCTGGATGCTGCGCGCGATGCTGGGCTGACCGCAAGGGCGGCTTGCAGCACAGGCCGACACAGACCACCATTTCCGCCTCGGTGGCAACCCGGAGTTTTCTCCGGGTTGTTCCGTTTCAAGGGAACGGCTCGACCGGCCTGTTCTGTCTGGCGATGATCTTTTTGGTGCTTTGTCTGCCTTAAAACCATTGTCTCTATATGGCTAAAGGGATGAAAAAAGCCCCTATTCAGCCGGTTTTGCAGAAAAAATCCATGAAAAGCGTTTTAGCAGAGGGGGTTACCCTTGACCTATCGCCTTTGCTTTGGCACCTTTTTCAGAAGCAAGACGGTTCTCTTGAGGAAGCGTGCCACGATCCCGGCAAGTGCCTGACAGCGTGGCGATATCCATCGCGTCCCTTTTCATAGTAGCCCCAAGCGGAGGCTGACCACGCCATGACCAAGTCAGAGCTGATCGCACACATTGCGGAACGTAACCCGCATCTTTACCAGCGTGATGTTGAACGGATTGTCTCAACGATTTTCGACGAAATTGCCGCCGCCCTGTCTCGTGGGGACCGGGTTGAGCTGCGCGGCTTCGGGGCCTTTTCGGTCAAGAAGCGTGATGCTCGTCTGGGGCGCAACCCCCGGACCGGTGAATCGGTCGATGTGTCGGAAAAGTGCGTGCCGTACTTCAAGACCGGCAAGCAGCTGCGCGACCTGCTGAACGCAGACAGCGAATAAGCCGGACAGGCCCGGGGAAGGCTCCGAGTGGATTGTCCGTCCAAAGGCATCCGTAAGGGAGCAGACCCGGGAGCCGGTGATGCTGCCGAATGTTCCCCGGCTGACCAACCAGAAGACACCAGGGCACTCCCTGCCGCTGGTGTCTTTTCCCATGGGGCTGGTGCGCTGGCCCTGTCTGATGCAAGGGAGACTGCCGTGAAAATCCTGTCCTGGCTGCTTGGTTTGCCGGTTGCGTTGCTGGCCATCGTGTTTGCGGTGGTCAATCGTCATGCTGTCACGGTCGATATCTGGCCGTTGCCATGGGATGTCAGTGCCCCGTTGTACCTGCTGGTTCTGGGGGCATTGGCCTTCGGGGTGATTCTGGGCAGCATCCTGACCTGGCTGGCCGGAGTCCCGGTGCGGGGCAAGGCGACGCGGGAAAGCCGGCGGGCCAATGTGATGGCCTATCAGCTTGACCAGTTGAAGGTCGAAAACGAGGCCCTGCAAAAAGCCCGACAGACGGCGCTGCCGCGAATGGAACCGTGATCCGGCTAGACCAGCGTGCGTTAAATCCGGCGCAGGCACGCAGGTCTAGCCTTTTGTTCTATCGCATTGTTGTTGCGAAAACCGGTTCCCACTTTTCGTACAATGCTCTGGCCTGTCGCCCCCCTGTGGTCGCGGATGACCGGCAGAGTTATACGAATGCACTCATTATCATGGTGCATTTGGCCCCTTGTTCAGTGGTCTGTTAGCATGAATTCTGCATAGAGTGGCGGGATACAAGACCGTGACATGCTCAGGAGCCTATGGTGACCTATCTGTTCTATCGCGATCATCTGACGTCCTTGTGGGATGTGGTTGCCGTCTATCCCAACGGAGAACGACAGGTTCTGAGGTCCTTTGACCACGCGATTCCTGCCCATCGTTATCTGACAGCCTTGCGGTCGCGCGACCGGCAGACCAAATCCGTCCGGGGAATGATCCCGGTGCTGGCATTGGCCAGCCTGTCGTGTGACGTGGTGCATTGACGGGACAGGGGATGGCGGAAAGCTGACACAGGCATTCTTCCCATTTTGCGACAGCGGTGCGGAATGTGTCGCATTTTGCAAGGCTGGGTGGCGTTTTGCGGGTGGGAATCGCATAAAAAGATAAAAAACCCCCTGCTGGTATTGGCCTGAAACGTGCATTATATGAGTCAAGGACAAGGCTCGTCAGGGTATCCCTGGTATCGGCCGGCAGGCCAGGAAGAGGAGGTTGGTCATGCAGACAGTACGGTCGTTGCGGCGGCATATCCGCTCGTTGACGTCATCGCTGGCGGTGGTGCCGCTGATGCTGGTGGCTGTGTTGACCGCGACACTTGCGATCGCGTCGATTGGCACCGCAGCGGTGATGCTGAGCGTGGCAGCGGTTGTTCTGTTCAGTGGCCTGTGGATGGCTCGCCGCATGCAGGAACAACGCCTGGCCGCCATTCGCGTGCGCAGCCGGTCCCGGCGGCGCTAGAGCCCGATCGATAGCCGGGGCTGGCCGTAGGGTGGCCCCCCCGGGATGAGGTGACAACAGCCGGATCATTGTGCGGGTCAATGAAAGAACCGCACAATGATCCGGCTGTTTTGTACTGCCGCCCGAACCCGTTTGGTGGCAATGCCCCAAGCCCCCATTTTTCTTTAAAAATCAAATCAATGGGGTCCGGGGCCTTCAGGCCCCGGCGAGGTGCGGAGCAGCGCTCCGCATCCTTGTTTCCTTACTGTCGTGTCCTGTGGCGTCAGATTTCACGCTCACTGCTTTAATAGCCCGACGGCCCCGGAGGTGCGGTGTTGGTATCGGTCACCGGGATGCCCGCAGTCAGCGTCAGCGGCACGACACCGGCCCACACCGGCAGCCCATAGTCGGCTTCGGCGTCGATCGGGCCGCCGGTCCTGACTTTCAGCGATGCTTCGGCCAGCGACAGGCCCAGCACGGCAGTGGCATTCAATTCCCTGGAATTGGCGGGACGAATGGCACTGACCCGATCCGGGGTCACCTTGATCATCATCTGGTGCAGGAGGGCGGCCTTTTCATCGGCATCGCTGACCAGACGCGGGGTGCCGTAAATCACTGCGCTGCGGAAATTGGCCGAGTGGTGAAAGGCCGAGCGGGCCATCACCAGACCATCGAGCAGGGTGATGGTCATGCAGGCTTGCGCTCCTTCGGCGGCGGCCACCATCAGGCTGTTTTTCAGATGGCCATGGATGAACACTTCCTCACCGACCCGCCAGGGAACGAACGGCAGAATGCGTGGCACGCCGTCAACCACCAATGCCAGATGGCCAACCAGAGCTTCGTCAATGACCGCATGCAGGGCCGCACGATCCGTTTCAGCGCGCTCGGAATGACGCACCAGACGGGTCCGGTCGGTGCTGGACAAGGGCGGCAGGGCAGAGGGGGAAGACATGGTACTGGTCCTTGAACGCAAGAGAAAACAGGGAGTCCGGGTGCCATGGGCTGCACCTGACCTGCAAATGGTGCTAGACTATTGGCTCTATAAACAGGGCCATTTGTGAGAAAATAATGGAGCCACTTTCCTGGCCGGACCGACTGCGCTGGCAGCAGGGTGACGGGGTGTCCTCGCCGTTGATCCTCCGGCTGTGCGATGCCTTGCGGGCAGCAATCTGGCGGGGTGACCTGCAACCGGCAGACCGATTGCCCTCGACCCGGACGCTGGCCGTCGCGCTGGGCATCGGGCGGAATTCGGTGATGGCGGCTTATGAACATCTGTTGGCCGAGGGGTACCTTTATGCCCGCCACGGCAGTGGCACCTTTGTCAGTACCGATGTCCCGGATGAATTTCACCGTGTCGGGACGTCAGGGCCCGACGAGACGACACCGGCTCCGCGACCGGCGTTGCGGGTGTCGCGGATGGCCGACGGCATGAGCCGGTTTGCGGCCACCCTGCCATCGCGTCATGGTCAGACGATCGTTCCTTTCCGGGCGGGTATCCCTGCGGTGGATCATTTTCCATGGCCGATCTGGACGCGCTGCCTGACCCGACGCTGGCGGGCGGCGCCGCAGTCTCTGGCCTGTAGCGAAGACAGCGCCGGATTCCTGCCATTGCGCGAAGAAATTGCTGCCTTTCTACGGCAAGGGCGCGGGGTGCGGTGCCATGCCGATCAGGTGATCGTGGTCAGCGGGGCGCAACAGGCGCTCGATCTGGCCGCACGATTGCTGCTCGATGTCGGAGATCAGGTGGCGATCGAAGATCCGGGATATCCCGGGATTGACGGTCTGTTGCGGGCGACGGGGGCCGAGGTGATTCCGCTGCCGGTGGATGCGGAAGGGGTCTGTCTGCCGGAGTCGCCGGTTGCAGACGGGTGCAGGGTGGCATTGTTAACCCCTTCGCACAACTATCCGTTGGGCGTGACCATGAGCCTGTCGCGCCGTCTGGCATGGTTGGGGTGGGCCCGCCAGCGGGGGGCGTGGATCATCGAGGATGACTATGACAGCGATTTCCGCTTTCAGGGGCGCCCGTTGACGGCGTTGCAGGGACTGGATGTCGATGGGCGAATTCTGTATGTCGGCACCTTTACCCGTGCCCTGTTTCCGGGGCTGCGGCTGGGCTATCTGGTGGTGCCGGAACGATTGATCGACACGGCGCGGGCGGTCCGTCGGCTGAGTGATGGTGGCGGGTCGGTGGTGGCGCAGGTTGCGCTGGCCGATTTCATGCGGGACGGGCATTTTACCGCACATCTGCGGGCGATGCGTCGTTTGTATGCAGAGCGCTGTCAGGCGCTTGAGCAGGCTCTGGCCAGCCATCTGGGAGGGCTGTTGCGGGTTCCGACCGTTGAAGGCGGAGTCCATTTGAATGCCTTTTTGCCGCCGGGGTGGGATGACCGGGAAATGGTTCGTGTGCTGGCAAAGAATGGTATTACGACTGTTGCGCTATCGCCTTACTACAAATCAACCAAAGTAGAGAGCGGGATAATACTTGGCTTCACCTGTTGGTCTGAGGCCCAGTTGAATGGAGCCGTTTGCCATTTAGAACGAGTCTGCAATAGCCTCTTGTCAGCGCCTCCTATGGTCCGTTAGCATCATTCTGGAACAACTTCTGGGGGGTGCAGCATGAATAAGGTGGGCGGGCCTGTCGAGCTGCTGGAGCGCATTTCAAACAGTCCTGATGGCCATGCGGGCGTCGAAGTCACCCGTTTGGTCGAGGAGCTGGGGGCGCTGATTAAGACCCTGGCCGAAGGTCGGGGGAACGACAAGCTGGTGTCGGATACGACAGCCTTCTTCAAGGGGCAGAAACTGCGCCTGACCGAAGCCTGCTCCGGCTGTTCCGATCGCCTGCGGCGGGACGCTTTTGCCGATGCGGTGGCGCCAACCGTGATCGAACGTCCGGTCAATGACCGGCGGTCGGATTTTCTGTTGCGACTGGTGGTGGCGTTTTATCCGTTCGGAGTGGTGGCCGACAAACCCGAGGGGGACAGTCTGGCCTTGCCGCGCTATGCGATGCCCAAACTGGGGCAGTTCCTGCGCGATGTGCTGGGAACCATGCCTTACGCGGACCTTAATGCCGACAGCAGCCGCTTGCTCAGCCGGTTTGCCGGTGTGGCCGACCGCGATCTGCGCGCCGCCCTGTTCAACCATCCGCCCAGTCGTGTCCTGTTGATGAAGGTTCTGGTTCGTCTGCTGACCGCCTTTCAGGATTTACGCCTGACCCGGTCGATTTTTGTGCGCCGTGTCACCTCCAAGGCGTGGCCGAATGTGTTCAAGGCCACCGACGCGCATTTCAAGGGCCTGTGCGACGGCATGTTCGGGGAATTTACCCTGCAATTGCAGACCCCCCGTGAAGGCGACGATCTGGATGCATGGTTCGGTCTGGGGGCAACGTTGCGGGTGGTGGATTTGCTCGACCGCATGGTTGAGGTCGAGATGGCCTGAGCTTGCGGGCGGGGCGGGTTAGTGCCATAACCGGAAGAGTCATAACCAGAGGACTATCCGAATCGATGGCCGACCCTGCCCCCAACCCGATTTATGTTGCCGTAGACACCCCGGACCTGAACCGCGCGACCGCGCTGTCGGCGGCTTTGGCCGACGTGGCTGGCGGGATCAAGCTGGGCCTGGAGTTCTTTACCGCCAACGGGGTAAAGGGCGTTCATCAGGTGGCCAGTGCCAGTGGCCTGCCGGTTTTTCTCGACCTGAAATTCCATGACATCCCGAATACCGTTGCCGGGGCCGTGCGCGCGGCCTGTGAAACGGCACCGGGCATTGTCAACGTTCATGCCATTGGTGGCCGGACGATGATGACGGCTGCCGCCCAGGCCGCGGATGAGGGAGCCCGCATCCATGCTGTCACCCGTCCGCTGGTGATTGCGGTGACGGTGCTGACCAGCATGGATCAAACCGACATGGCCGAATGCGGTATTGTGCGTCCGGTGGCCGATCAGGTGCGGGAGCTGGCGATCCTGACGCGCGACAGCGGGCTGGACGGGGTGGTCTGTTCGGCCCACGAGGCGGCAATGATCCGTGCGGCCTGTGGCCCGGACTTCAAGCTGATCGTGCCGGGTGTGCGTCCGGCGTGGGCGGCCACCGATGACCAGAAACGCATCATGACCCCGGCCGAAGCCATCGCCGCCGGGGCCGACATTCTGGTGATCGGACGTCCGATCACTGGTGCCGAAGACCCGGTGGCGGCTTGCCGCCGCATTCTTGCCGAATTGCCGAAGTAAGGAGCATTCCCATGACCATGGTCAAAATTTGCGGCCTTACCGAAGAAGAAGGTCTGGACGCTGCGATCGAGTCCGGTGCGGACATGATCGGTTTTGTGTTTTATCCGAAAAGCCCGCGTTACGTGACGCCGGAACGGGCCGCCGAGTTGCTGGATGGCCTGCCGCCGGATATCTTTGATGATCTGCGCATTGTCGGACTGTTCGTTGACCCGACCGACGCTGATCTGGAACAGGTGTTCCGCATTCTGCGGCCCGACATCATTCAGTTCCACGGTTCGGAAACGCCCGAGCGCATCGAGGCGATTCGGCTGGATTTTGCCGTCGAAGCGATCAAGGCGATTGGCGTTTCGTCAGCCGAAGACCTGAAGGCTGCCGAAGCCTATCTGAGCGTTGCCGACTATCTGCTGTTTGATGCCAAGCCGCCGAAGGATGCCGATCGTCCGGGCGGACACGGTGTTGCCTTTGACTGGACTTTGATGCAGCAATGGACGCATGATATTCCGTGGTTGCTGGCGGGCGGCCTGACGCCGGAAACGGTCGATGATGCCATTCGGCTCAGCGGTGCGCCGGGGGTTGATGTGTCGTCCGGTGTCGAAAGCGCGCCGGGGGTCAAGGACCCGGAAAAGATTGCCGCCTTTTTCAAGGCGGTTGACGGCTGATCCCCGGCGGAGCAGCCTTGATGACCAGCGGGGCCGCTCCTTTCGAGACGGCAGGAAAAGATGGGTTCAGGCCAGACAGGATGATGAGCAACTGTTCGCAACCCCGGTGCCATTTGGCAGCCCCCTACCGCCGTCCGCCGATGCGGTCGATGCGGCGGGCGGTGTTGCGGGCGGTGCGCTGGTGTGTCACCGGGGTCTGATGCTCTGAGCGGACGGGGATGTCCTTTCCCCCGTCTCTGGTTGTTTTCACCGTCCAGAGCGTTTTCTGCTCCCTTGCGGTCACTGCAAACGCTCTCCGTTGTTGTTGATCAAGCAAATGCATCGTCGCAGATGGGGTCATCTGCGCGGGATTTGCTCTAAAACAGGCAGGCACCCATGCCCGACCAAACCCTCGCAAATTCGCTGCGCTCCGGTCCTGATGCTCAGGGGCGCTTTGGCATCCATGGCGGTCGTTTCGTTGCTGAAACGCTGATGCCGCTGATCCTCGATCTGGAACAGCAGTATCTGGCGGCCCAGGCCGACCCGGCCTTTCATGCCGAACTCAATCACTATCTGAAGCATTACGTGGGCCGTCCCAGCCCGCTGTATTTTGCCGAACGCCTGACCAAAGTTCTGGGCGGAGCCAAAATTTATCTGAAGCGCGAAGACCTCAACCACACCGGCGCGCACAAGATCAACAATTGCATGGGCCAGATCCTGCTGGCCAAGCGGATGGGCAAGACCCGCATCATCGCTGAAACCGGCGCCGGTCAGCACGGGGTGGCCACCGCCACCGTCTGCGCGCTGATGGGGCTGGACTGCGTGATCTACATGGGGGCGACCGACATCGAGCGGCAGATGCCCAACGTGTTCCGCATGAAGCTGCTGGGTGCCGAGGTCAAGCCGGTGACCAGCGGTGCCGGAACCCTGAAGGATGCGATGAACGACGCCCTGCGTGACTGGGTGTCGAACGTTCACAACACCTATTACCTGATCGGGACGGCGGCGGGTCCGCACCCCTATCCGTCGATGGTGCGCGATTTCCAGTGCATCATCGGGGAAGAGGTCAAGGAGCAGCTGCTGGAACAGGAAGGCCGCAGCCTGCCGGATTCGCTGGTGGCCTGCGTCGGGGGCGGCTCGAACGCCATCGGCCTGTTCCATCCGTTCCTCGATGACCCCAGTGTGCGGATCATCGGCGTCGAGGCCGGTGGTCACGGCGTTGATACTCCGGCCCATGCCGCCAGCCTGACCGGTGGCCGTCCGGGGGTTCTGCATGGCAACCGCACCTATCTGTTGCAGGACGCCGACGGGCAGATTCTCGAAGCCCACTCGATCTCGGCCGGTCTCGACTATCCGGGCATCGGGCCTGAACATTCCTGGCTGCATGACATCAAGCGTGTCGAATACGTGCCGATCAATGACGACGAAGCCGTCGAGGCGTTCCAGCGGATGACCAAACTGGAAGGCATCATTCCGGCGCTGGAAAGCTCGCACGCCATTGCGCACGCGATGAAGCTGGCCCCGACCCTGCCGGGCGACCACGTGATGGTGGTCAACCTGTCGGGCCGCGGCGACAAGGATGTCAATACGATTGCCCGTGCGATGGGAGAGCAGCTATGAGCGACGTGACCGTCATGAACCGTTTGTCCGCTCGCTTTGCCGAGCTGAAGGCTGAAAAGCGTGCTGGTCTGGTGGTTTACACCATGGCCAACGACCCGTCCTACGAGGACGGGGTGGCCCTGCTGAAGTCGCTGCCCGCCGCCGGGGTGGACATCATCGAACTGGGCATGCCGTTTTCTGACCCGATGGCCGACGGCCCGGCGATTCAGGCCGCCGGGCTGCGGGCGCTGGCCTCGGGCGGTTCGCTCGACCGCACGCTTGATGCCCTGCGGGCGTTCCGCGAGGATGACAAAAGCACTCCGGTGGTGCTGATGGGCTATTACAATCCGATCTACAGCAAAGGCGTGGCGAAATTTGCCGCGCTGGCCTCTGCGGCCGGTGCCGATGGCCTGATCATCGTCGATCTGCCACCGGAAGAAGCGCCGGAACTGACCGTCCACTTGCGGGATCACGGGCTGCACCTGATTTTCCTCACCGCGCCGACCACCGATGAAACCCGGTTGCCGACGGTGCTGGAACAAGCGGGCGGCTTCCTGTATTACGTCTCGATTACCGGTGTCACCGGCACGGCGTCAGCCAATGTCGCGGTGGTCGAACAGGCTGTTGCGCGTCTGCGTGAAAAGACAGACTTGCCGATTGCCGTCGGCTTTGGCATCAAAACGCCCGCGCAGTGCGCCGAAATGGCGCAGGTGGCCGATGCGGTGGTTGTTGGCTCGGCGGTGGTCCAGAAACTGGCTGATGGACTGACCGGCGACGGGTCGGCAAAGCCCGGTGCCATTGATGCCGTGGTTGATTTCGTGCGTGGTCTGGGTGACGCCGTCCATGCGGTCCAAAAATAGGGAGCCCAGTGTATGAACTGGCTGACCAACTTTGTCCGTCCCAAGATCCAGCAGCTCGTGCGCCCGCGCGAGGTGCCGGAAAACCTGTGGGATAAGTGTCCGGCCTGCGAGCACATGATTTTCCACCGTGAACTGGAAAAGAACCTGCGCGTTTGCCCGCACTGTGGACATCACATGCGCCTTGGTCTCAAGGCGCGTCTGGAACTGCTGTTTGACGGCGGTGCCTACAAGCGGATCGAGCTGCCGAAGGTGGCGGAAGACCCGCTGAAGTTCAAAGACCTGAAGACCTATCAGTCGCGTCTGAAGGAAGCCCGCAGCAAGACCGGGGAAACCGATGGCATCATCGTTGCCAGCGGTCAAATCAACGGGCAGGACGTGGTGGTTGCCGCCTTTGACTTCTCGTTCATGGGTGGGTCGATGGGGATGGCGGTCGGCGAAGGCCTGGTGGCCGCTGCCGAACTGTCGGTGGTGCAGGATTCGCCGCTGCTGGTCATTCCGGCCTCGGGCGGTGCCCGCATGCAGGAAGGCATTCTGTCCCTGATGCAGATGGCGCGCAGCACGGTTGCCGTCGAACGGGTCAAGGAGCATGGTCTGCCGTACATCGTGCTGCTGACCGACCCCACCACTGGCGGGGTGACGGCCAGCTTTGCGATGCTGGGCGACATCCAGATTGCCGAACCGGGCGCGCTGATCGGCTTTGCCGGGGCGCGGGTGATTGAAAACACCATCCGTGAAAAGCTGCCCGAAGGCTTCCAGAGCGCCGAATACCTGCGCGACCACGGGATGGTCGACATGGTGGTGCGGCGTCATGACCTGAAGGAGACGCTGGGGCGTCTGCTGGGCCTGCTGCGCAACCGGGGTCCGGTGGGCGAAGTGGTGACCCTGCCGCGTCGCGGTGCCGAAGCCGACAGCGCAGGACGGTCGAAAGGGGCCGAAATCCTGCCACCGCCGGCTCCGGATGCATAACATCTGACGCCATGCCGTTCCCGGCATGACCGTCGCGTGCTGCACCATGCGCCTGGCTGACATCCAGACAGGCGCATGGTGTTTTTTTATCGTGTGGGGTGATCCGTTTTGACTTCTTCGTCTCTGGCGGCCCGGCGGGCTGCGGCTGCGCTGGACCGTCTGGGCCTGCTGCATCCCAAACTGATTGACCTGTCGCTGGATCGGGTCTGGCGGCTGCTGGCGGCGCTGGGCAATCCGCAGGAGCGTTTGCCGCCGGTGATCCACATCGCCGGAACCAACGGCAAAGGCTCGACGGTGGCCTATCTGCGTGCCTGCCTGACGGCGGCCGGGTTGCAGGTGCACAGCTATATCTCGCCCCATCTGGTGCGGTTCAACGAGCGCATCACGCTGGCGGGGGAAATGATCTCTGACGGCGCGCTGGCCGATCTGCTGGAACGGATCGAGACGGTCAACGACGGGCAGCCGATCACCTTTTTCGAGGTCACCACCTGCGCCGCCTTTGCCGCCTTTGCCGAGGTTCCCGCCGATGTGCTGATTCTGGAAACCGGTCTGGGCGGGCGGCTGGATGCGACCAACGTGGTGGCACGTCCGGCGGCGACGGTGCTGACCCCGATCGGGCTGGATCATGAACAGTTCCTCGGGCCGACGGTGGCGGCGATTGCGACGGAAAAGGCGCACATCATCAAGGCCGATACCCCCTGTGTCAGCGCCGCGCAGGTGCCCGAAGCCGATGCTCTCCTGCGGGCGATGGCCGCGCAGCGGCAGGCGCCGCTGGCGGTGGCGGGAGAAGCGTTCCGGGTGGCCGTCGAGGACGATCAGTTGGTGTACAGCCCGATTGCCGGTGGCGCGCCGTGGCGCCTGCCGCTGCCCGCCCTACTGGGCGATCACCAGATTGCCAACGCCGGGGTGGCGCTGGCGGCGCTGGAGGTGGCCCGCGATCCCCGCACCGGTGCGTCCCTGACCCCGGCGCTGGAGGCTCTGGCCACCGGCATGCGCACGGTGTCCTGGCCCGCGCGCATGCAGCGGTTGACCCGGGGGCCGCTGGTTGATGCCCTGCCTGCCGGGTGGGAACTGTGGCTCGATGGGGCGCACAATCCGCAGGCGGGGGCGATGCTGGCGGGCTTTTTGCCGCGCTGGGCCGATCAGCCGCTGGACATGATCATGGGGATGATGGGCCCCAAGGACGCCGAAGGCTTTTTCCGCCCGCTGGCCGCGCAGGTTGACCGCCTGCGGGCGGTGCCGGTCCCACAGGAACCAAACGCCAAGTCGCCCGAACTGGTGGCGACGGCGGGGCAGCAGGCAGGCATTGCCGACGTGGCGGTTTGCGACAGCGTGGCCGCGGCGCTGGAGGCCTTGCGGCAAACGGCAGGCGACTCCCCGCGGCGGGTTTTGATTTGCGGATCGTTGTATCTGGCGGGTACGGTGTTGGCGGACAACCAGTAACAGGGGCGAGGGCAGACCATGCCGGGGGCAATGCCGTTTTTCTCCAGTGACTCCGGGACGATGATCGAACTGATCGGAGTCTCGGCTGCGGTTCTGGGAGCCCTGTGGTGGTCGATGGTCCGGCGCAAGCGCTTTGACGCCGAGCAAAAGCAGTATGACCTGCGTCTGCAGACGCTGGAACAAAGCCTGCAATGTGCCCCCGATGGCTGGTATGGCTGGTTCCATCTGCCACGGTCGGCGATGCCGACCGAAGACGACGGTGACGACGACCCGCTGACCGGGGGGCAATGCTCGCGCCGGTTGGCGGTATTGCTGGGTCTGTATGGCGGGCAGAGAGCCGTTTTTCCCGAAGTTCTGGATGCCTTTGTTCCGGCCTCCATCGCCCGCTTGCAGGCGGTGGTCAGCCGCCTGCGCAGTGATGGTGACGGCTTTGAACTGACTCTGGACCTGTCTGCCGATGCCGGGCAGGGGGGCACCGCCCTGCTGGCCCAGCCCCGTCACATCCGCGCCTGGGGGATTCGGGCGGTGGCCGATGACGGGACGCCGCTGGCCGATCTGGTGTGGATGCGCGATGTTACCGCCGAAGATGCGGCCTATGCCCTGCTGAGCGAACGGACAGCCGTTCTGGAGCGCGAGCACCAACACCTGCATGATGCGTTGGACCGCTTGCCGTCACCGGTCTGGCTGCGCGACAACGACCTGCGCATTACCTTTGCCAACCGGGCTTTTCTGGTGGCGGTCGAGGCTGAAACGCTGGAACAGGTCCAGGCCGAAGAACGCGAACTGGCAGGCGGGACCGCCGGGCGGGAACTGCGGGTGCTGGCTTCGGCGGCGCGGGCATCGAACGAAGCGCGGCAAAGCTCCCAACATGTGGTGTTGGGCGGGCGGCGGCGGTTGCTGGAAATCACCGAAACACCGTTGCCCGATCACGGCGTGGCGGGGGAGCGGATGACCGTCGGGCTGGCGCAGGACATGACCCGGCTGGAAACCCTGCGCTCGACGCTGGAACAGGAAGCGACCAGTCACGCGATGGTGCTGCACCGGCTGGGAACGGCGATTGCCATTTTCGGTGGCGATGGTCAGCTGCATTTCCACAACACCGCCTATGCCCGCCTGTGGCATCTGGAAGAAGGCTGGCTGGCAGGCAGCCCGACCTATGGCGAAATTCTCGAGGCCCAGCGGTCCCGCCGCCTGTTGCCCGAGGTGGCAGACTACCCGGCGTTCAAGGACGCCGAACTGGGGCGCTTCAAATCGCTGCTGGAGGCGGTGGAAGACCTGCTGCACCTGCCCGATGGCAAAACCCTGCGGCGGGTGCTGACCCCGCATCCGCTGGGTGGCCTGCTGGCAACCTATGAAGACGTGACCGACCGTCTGGCGCTGGAAGCCAGCCGCAACGAGCTGATTGCCGTCCAGCGGGAGACCATCGACCATCTGCATGAAGCGGTGGCGGTGTTCGGGGCTGATGGCCGCCTGCGGCTGTGCAACCCGGCCTTTGCCCGTCTGTGGGGCCTACCCGACGATGTCGCCTCGGCTCATCCCTCACTGACGCAGGTGATGGAACAGACCATGCCGCTGTTGCGATCGTCGCCGGTGTGGGAAGACATCCGCAGCCAGTTGGCTGCTCCGCCACAGGACCGCACCCTGCGGCAATCCCGGATGAACCATCCGGGGGGGCCGACGCTGGACACGGTGGGGGCACCGCTGCCGGACGGCGGCATTCTGTTCACCCTGCTCGACATGTCCGATACCGCTCAGGTGGAAAAGGCCCTGCGCGAGCGGGCCGAAGCCCTGATCGAAGCCGACCGCCTGAAGACCCAGTTCATGGCCAACATGTCCTATGAACTGCGCACGCCGCTGACCACCCTGTCAGGCTTTGCCGAGATTCTGGCCGAAGAATATTACGGGACCCTGAACCCGCGTCAGAAAGACTACGCCCGCAACATGGCGGAAACGGCGCGGCAACTGGTGATGCTGATTGATGACATCAGCGATCTGGTGACGCTGGAAGCCGGGCAGATGGTGCTGTCGCGCACCACCTTTGATGTTCATGCCGCATTGGCCGCGGTGCTGGGGATGACGCGGGAAATGGTCCGCCGCAAGGGGCTGACCATCAATTTTGACTGCCCGCCGGAAACCGGGGCGATGGTGGGCGATGAGGCGCGGGTGAAGCAGGTGCTCTATAACCTGCTGAGCAATGCCATCAAGTACACTCCGGAAAACGGCCAGATCATCGTGGCGGCGATGCGCGATGGTGATGAACTGGTGTTCACAGTGGCCGATACCGGCATTGGGATCCCCGACGCCCTGCAAGAGGGCCTGTTCGACCGCTTCAACCGGGAAGGACCGGGGGACAGCGGGGCCGGAATCGGGCTGGCGCTGGTGAAGCGGTTTGTCGAACTGCATGGTGGCTCGGTGGAGCTGGTGTCGGTGAGCGGGCAGGGCACAACGGTCACCGTCCGCTATCCGTCCCCATTGGTCTAGAGCAGCGTGCGTTAAACCGGACGCAGGCACGCTGCTCTAACCTTTTGTTTTGTCGCATTGTTGTTGCGAAAACCGGTTCCCACTTTTCGCGCAATGCTCTGACGGTTCTGGAAAAAAGGAACATCGCGGTATGTCAAAACGCCCCCTGTTGCTGTTTGTGGTGACCGAAGACTGGTATTTCTGCTCGCATCGTCTGCCGATGGCGCGGGCCGCCCGGGCGGCAGGGTTTGATGTGGCGGTGGCAACACGGGTGAACCGCCATGGCGCAACCATCGAAGCCGAAGGGTTCCGCCTGTTCCCATTGCGGGAGCTGCACCGGCAGGGCAAAAATCCGCTGCAGGAACTGAAAGCCATTGCCGAGCTGCGGGCGTTGTACCGGCGGGAACGGCCCGATCTGGTGCATCATGTGGCGATGAAACCGGTTCTGTACGGCTCGCTGGCGGCCCGGCTGGCCGGGGTTGGCAAGGTGGTCAATGCCATGGCCGGGCTGGGGTTTGTCTTTACCGCCCGCTCGCTGAAGGCGCGGATTCTAAAGCCGGTGATCTCGGCGGCCTTCCGTTTTCTGCTGCGCCGACAGGGGTCGGTGCTGTTGGTGCAGAACAAGGATGACCGCCAGCATTTCCTCGATGCCGGGCTGGTCCCGGCGCAGGCGGTGACGCTGATTCCCGGCTCGGGGGTCGATATCAGCGCCTTTACCCCGACGCCCGAGCCGCCGGGAACGCCGGTGGCGCTGTTCGTTGGTCGGTTGCTGTGGGACAAGGGGCTGGGGGAGCTGGTGGCCGCCGCCCGGCTGGTACGGGACAGCGGTGTGCCATTGCGGGTGCAGATTGCCGGCGACCGTGATCCGGCCAACCCGGCCTGTATCCCCGAAACGGTTCTGGCCGGATGGGCTGAGGAAGGGGTGGTGGAATTCCTTGGTCGGCGTAATGACATTGCCACGCTGTGGGCGGGGGCGCATATTGCGGTGCTGCCCAGTTACCGCGAGGGAATGCCGAAGTCCCTGCTGGAGGCTGCCGCCTGTGCTCGTCCGCTGATCAGTACCAATGTGCCCGGCTGCCGGGCTTTGGTCCAGGACGGTGAAAACGGCCTGCTGGTGCCTGCGCGTGATGCCAGGGCGCTGGCGCAGGCTCTGCAACGGTTGGCCGATGACCCGGATTTGCGGCGGGAAATGGGAGCCGTGGCCCGCCAACAGGCCGAGACGATCTATTCCGAGCAGGCGGTGGGGGCCGCGGTGGTGGCGCTGTATAGCGGCCTGCTTAAAGGAGAACGGGGATGATCAAGGGAACAGTACTGGTCACCGGGGCCAGCGGATTTGTCGGACAGGCGGTGATACCGGCCCTGCTGGCGGCAGGGTGGCAGGTTCGGGCGGCGGTTCGCCAGCCACCCGCCGGGCCGTTGCCCGATGGGGTGGTTGCCGTACCGGCGCCGGATTTGAACCGGGGGCTGGCCTGTGACTGGCGGCCGGCGCTGGCTGGCTGTCAGCGGGTGCTGCATCTGGCAGCACGGGTTCACATGATGAACGATACGGCGGAAGATCCGCTGACGGCCTTTCGCTATGCCAATGCTGACAGCTTGCAGGCCCTGGCCGAACAGGCGGTCGAGGCGGGGGCCCAGCGGCTGGTGCTGGTGTCGTCGATCAAGGTCAACGGTGACGGCACCGGACCGGGGCAGGTCTATCAGGCCGATGATCAACCGCACCCTGCCGATCCCTATGGTCTCTCCAAGGCCGAAGCCGAACAGGCGCTGTGGGCGGTGGTTCGCACGTCGGGACTCGAAGGGGTGGTGGTGCGACCACCGCTGGTTTACGGGCCGGGGGTGAAGGCCAACTTTGCCAGCCTGATGGCGGCGGTGCGCCGGGGAACATGGTTGCCGCTGGGGGCGGTGGAGAACCGCCGGTCGCTGGTCTCGCTGGCCAATCTGGCGTCGGCGCTGGCGGTTGCCGTCGATCATCCAGCGGCGGCTGGTCAGACCTTTCTGGTCAGCGATGGCGAAGACCTGTCTACCGCCGAGCTGATTCGCCGTCTGGCGCGGGCGATGGGAGTGCAGCCGCACCTGCTGTCGGTGCCGCCCGGTTTGCTGCGCTGGGGATTGCGTCTGCTGGGCAAGGGGGCGGTGGCTGACCGTCTGCTCGGCTCGCTGGTGATCGATAGCACGCCGCTGCGGTTGCGCTGTGGCTGGGTACCGCCGCAGACGGTCGAGCAGGGGCTGGCGGCGGCGGTGGCCGGGTAAACTCGCCGATAAACCCGCCGGGGCAGGCCGGAATGGCAGCCCTGCCGAATTTTCTTGCGGATATTGCCCGCCGTCCATGCTATGACGCGCGCACTTTTCCGTCCCACCATCGTCTCACGTTTTGAACGTACAGGAGCTTTCGCCCCATGTCGTCTGTTATGCCCATCCGCCGCGCTCTGCTGTCCGTGTCGGACAAGACCGGTCTGATCGAATTTGCGCGCTTTCTGGCTAGCAAAGGGGTTGAAATCCTGTCCACCGGCGGCTCGGCCAAGGCAATGGCGGCGGCGGGCATCCCGGTGACCGAAGTGGCCGATTACACCGGCTTCCCGGAAATGCTCGATGGTCGCGTCAAGACCCTGCACCCCAAGGTGCACGGTGGCCTGCTGGGGATTCGCGGCAACGCCGTACACGAAGCGGCGATGGCCGAGCACCAGATTCAGCCGATCGACCTGCTGGTGGTCAACCTGTACCCGTTCGAAGCAACCGTTGCCAAGGGCGCGGCCTTTGATGACTGTATCGAAAACATCGACATCGGTGGCCCGGCGATGATCCGCGCCGCCTCCAAAAACCACGATGCGGTGACGGTGGTGGTCGACGTCGAAGACTACGCGGTGGTGCAGGCCGAGATGGAAGCCAACAACGGTGGCACCACTCTGGCCCTACGTCGTCGTCTGGCCGCAACCGCCTATGCCCGTACCGGTGCCTATGATGCGGCGATCAGCACCTGGTTTGCCGAACAGCTGGGCGAGACCTTCCCGCGCCGGATCACCTTTGCCGGTGAGCTGCGGCAGGAAATGCGTTATGGCGAAAACCCGCATCAGGTGGCGGCGTTCTATGCCAATGCCGAAGCCCGTCCGGGCGTGGCCAGCGCCGAGCAGTTGCAGGGCAAGGAATTGTCCTACAACAACCTGAACGACACCGACGCGGCATTCGAGCTGGTCGCCGAGTTCCAGGACACCGCCTGCGTGATCGTCAAGCACGCCAACCCCTGTGGTGTGGCGCTGGGCGGTTCGCAGAAGGAAGCCTATCTGCGGGCCTATTCCTGTGACACCGAAAGCGCCTTTGGCGGCATCGTGGCCTTCAACCAGCCGCTGACCGGTGAAACCGCCGAAGAACTGGCCAAGCTGTTCCTCGAAGTGATCATCGCGCCGGAAATCACCGACGACGCCCGCGCCATCCTCGGCACCAAAAAGAACCTGCGCGTCCTGCGCACCGGTGGTCTGCCCAACCCGCAGTCATCGGGTCTGCTGGTCAAGACTCTGGCCGGTGGCCTGCTGGTGCAGGGCCGCGACAACCGCCTGATCGCCGACGAGCTGAAGGTGGTGACCAGGCGCCAGCCGACCGCACAGGAACTGAAGGACATGATGTTTGCCTTCACCGTCGGCAAGCACGTCAAGTCCAATGCCATCGTCTATGTCCGCAACGGGATGACCGTTGGCGTCGGTGCCGGGCAGATGAGCCGGGTGAACTCGTCGCGTATCGCCGCCTTCCGTGCCGAACAGGCGGCCAAGACCGCTGGCGATGCCGAAAGCTGGGCCAAGGGCTCGGTGGTGGCGTCGGACGCCTTCTTCCCCTTCGCTGACGGCCTGCTGGCTGCCGCCGAAGCCGGGGCGACCGCTGTGATCCAGCCGGGTGGTAGTGTGCGTGACGAAGAAGTGATCAAGGCCGCCGATGAAGCCGGTCTGGCGATGGTCTTCACCGGGATGCGTCACTTCCGTCATTAATGAGACAGACCAAAAGACAAAACGATCATGGAGCGCTGCTCCATACCTCGCCGGGGCCTTGAGGCCCCGGACCCCATTGACTTGATTTTTAAATAAAAATGGGGGGTTGGGGGCATCGCCACCAAACGGGTTCGGGCGGTAGCCCGCGTTGATTCCGCCAACTGTCGCGTACCGTGGCATCAGATTTAGAGCGTTTTCACACCGAGCGAAAACGCTCTTCCCTTTTAGGGCCGCATTGTCCGAGCCGTTGACCGCTGACCGTTGACGGTCAACTTGAAAATGCCCTAACGCACACTGGTCTAACCATATCAATGGTGCCATCCTTGCGGGTGGCGCTTTTGCGAGATGAACGGGAATCCTGCGCCATCGCCGGGGTTCCCGTTTTCTTTTGGGAAGGAATGATCTGGGATGTCTGTTTTGTTGACCACGACGGATAGCGTCGAAGGCCGGACCATCACCCGCTATCTGGGCATCGTTTCGGGTGAATCGGTGATGGGAACCAACCTGTTCCGTGATTTCTTTGCGTCGATTCGCGACGTCATCGGTGGGCGGAGCGGTGGCTATGAGAATGCTCTGCGCGAAGCAAAAGATACCGCTCTGGCCGAAATGGCCGAGCAGGCGCGGGCGATGGGGGCGACCGCCGTGGTGGGGATTGATCTGGATTATCAGGTGATCGGCGGCGACAGTAAAACGATGCTACTGGTTGCCGTGAACGGAACAGCGGTGGTTCTCGCCTGAGCTGGTGGTCTGGCGCTGTGAACCTTACGGCCCCGGACCCCATTCATTCGATATTGAAAGAAAAACGCGGCATCTGATGGGTGCCGCGTTCCGCTCTTACTTCTTGTCGTCGCTGGCTGGTTTGGCCCAGTCCATTTCGAAGCGCCGGGCCCGGGCATCGGGTGTTTCCAGATGGACCCGGAAGCCGGTAGTCATGCCGGATTCCAGATTGGGCTGGGGCGGTTCGACGATGGCCCGCTGGACGGGCTCGTCGGTGGGACCAAACAGGATCAGGCTTAGGGACGGGATGGCCTTGGGCGATGACGAGACGTTGGCAATGAAGCCGCGGACCACCAGTGTATCAACGCCGTTGCGGTTCAGTCGTTCCGAGGTGACATTCTTGAACTGCAACCCGCTTCCCGGAGCATCGACGGTGATACCCAGCATGTTGTAGAGGCTCTCGGCCTGCGGGAAGCTGGTGATGATCGCCGAGCGGCCGAACCATGTTCCAGCCCCCAGCGCGGTCATCATCACAATCAGGAACACCAGGAACAGCATCGCGCCGTTCTTTTTGCTGCCATCCGAGCTTTCGTCATCATCGTCGATTGATGACCGCCCGAACAGTTCGGGGATCGGCTCGGGTTCGGCAGCGAGCAGGTCTTCGAGGTCGCTGTCAAGCGGGGTTCGCCCCAGGTCGCTGCGTGGCCCGGTCGATCGCCCAAAGGAATCGTCATCGTTGTCGTCAAAGGCATTGCCGAAATTCAGCCCGGCCAACGGATCATCATCCGACATCGACCGGGGCCTGGCGTCGGAATCCATCGGCAGATCGTCGTCGGCGTAACCGTCGAGAGGGTCCGGGCGAACGCGGCCCACTGGCGGCATTTCCATCGGCATCGGCTCACTGTCCGGCTCCGCATTGCGGGCATCGGCCAGCGCGTTGCGGGCATCGGCCAGCGCATCCTCGAACGACAACGGCGCGGGGACGGGATCGGGTTCCGGCTCTGGCTCAAAGTCCGGTTCCGGTTCAACAACCGGAGGAGGAGGGGGTGTCGGTGCGGTGCGCTTTGGCTCTGGTGCGGGGGTGTTTTCCTCTGGCACATACCCAAGGGGCATTTGCTTCCAGGTATGCCCGCACATGGCGCACTTCAGCTTTCGGCCCTTGGGGCCGATTGCATCGTCCGGCACGGTGAAGTGCGTGGTGCAGTTCGGACAGTTGAGTTCCATGGATTTGTGAGAAGTTGCCCCGAAATGAATGTCTTTTATAGATGTTCACTGACTGTAACACAAGCGCGGGTGCAAAGCGTCAGCGGACTTTCACCGTAGATGTCCTGTCATACGAACAGAATCGCCGGGACTGGCGCGCCATCTCTGGACGTCACGGCGGCGCTGTGCCACTCTTCGGCCACCAAAAAAGAGGCTTCAGGTGCAGCAAGAACAGTTCGAGTATGACACGGTCCGCTTCAAGAGTGTGGGGCTGCGGTATGGCAATGGGCCTGAAATCCTGCAGGACATTTCGCTTACCCTGACGCCGGGATCGTTTCATTTCCTGACCGGCCCGTCGGGGGCCGGGAAGACCTCGCTATTGTCGTTGCTCTACCTTGCCCGTCGCCCGTCGCGCGGATCGGTGGAGCTGTTCGGGCAGGATGTCACCTCGGCTCCCCGCCACCGCCTGCCAGCCATTCGGCGTCGTCTGGGGGTGGTCTTCCAGGACTTCCGTCTGCTGGACCATTTGTCGGCTCTCGACAATGTGGCCTTGCCGTTACGGGTGGCCGGGGCCAGCGAGGCCGAAATCCAGCGGCACGTTCCCGAACTGCTGTCGTGGGTGGGGTTGGCCAGCCACATGCAGGCGAAACCATCGGTGCTGTCTGGTGGGCAGAAACAGCGCGTGGCCATTGCGCGGGCGGTGATCACCCGTCCCGATCTGCTGGTGGCTGACGAACCGACCGGCAACGTTGACGACCGCACTGCCATTCGCCTGATGCATTTGTTCCGGGAAATGAACCGGCTGGGAACCACCATCGTCATCGCCACCCACAACGAGCAACTGGTGCGGCAGATGCGCCACCCCCGCCTGCATCTGGAAGGTGGCCGCCTGAGTATCCTGCAGCCGGAGGAAGGATGATGGCCGGGATCGGGCTGAAGGGACTGTTTCGCAGTGACTTGCCGGTTGCGCGGGATTCCAGTGGCGGTTTCCTGCCGTGGCTGATTGCGCTGATGGTGTTTTTTGCGGCAATGGCGACCACCGGCTCGGTGGGGCTGACCGACATGATCGCCCGCTGGAACCGCGATGTGGCCGGAACGCTGACGGTGCAGATTCCCCCGGTGATCGGCACCACTGCCAAGGCCAAAGAGGAAACCGCTGCCCGTGTCGAGCGGGCCGTGCGCCTGTTGCAGTCGTTGCCCAACGTGGTGTCGGCGAGCGAAATTCCGGCAGACAAGCTGGCTGCGCTGCTGGAGCCCTGGCTGGGCTCGCGCGAGCTGATTGACGAGCTGCCAACGCCGCGCCTGATTGACGTTACCCTCAACCCGCAGGCCCGCCCCAGTCTGGAGGACCTGCAAACCCGCCTGAAGGATGCCGTCGAGGGGGCGACGATTGATGATCATCAGGTGTGGATGTCCAAGCTGATCAGTCTGGCCGAAGGCTTGCAGAAGCTGGCGTGGGGAGTGATTGCTCTGGTGTCGTTTACCACCACCACCACCGTTATCTACGCTACCCGGACAGCGTTGGCAGTCCATCGTCCCCACATCGAAGTCCTGCATTTCGTCGGCGCAACGGACAGCTATATTGCCCGCCAGTTTGCTTCGCGCGGGTTGGCGCTAGGGCTGCTGGGTGGGTTGGGGGGCTTGCTGGGGGCGGTGCCGACCCTGTGGGCCATTGTCCGTTTGTCCGAAGGATTGCAAGGGGGATTGATCCCGGCGATTACCATTGCTCCGCTGACCTGGGCCTTGCTGGGCAGTTTTCCTGTCATTGCCGGTCTGATTGCGATGATTACCGCCCATATCACCGTCCGGCGACAACTGTCCGGCATGCTGTAGCCATGGCAAACCTGGCCCCTCTCCCTGACGAGCGATCCTTGTTGCAGCGTCTGTGGGCGTTGGTGGTACGCGGGATCCTGCTGATTTTGTTCGGGGTGGCGCTGTGGTTCCCCGGTTTGGTGTGGTACACCGCCTCGATGCCGGATGTGGTCGAAGACCCATTGTCGCCGACGGACGTGATTGTCGTCCTGACCGGCGGCAGCGAGCGGCTGAAGGTCGGGTTGTCCCTGCTGAAAGACGGCCGGGCACCGCTGTTGTTCGTGTCCGGGGTCAATCCCGAAACCACGCTGGACGCCCTGCTGCAGGAAGAAGCTCCGTTGCCGGCCGGTTTGCGCAATCGCATTTTGCTCGGGCATGTCGCCGGGGATACCGTCGGCAATGCCATCGAGACCGCCGTCTGGCTGCGCGCCCATCACATGGATTCCCTGCGGCTGGTGACGGCCAGCTATCACATGCCGCGCAGTCTGCTGGAATTTCAGGCGGCCTTGCCCCGCGCCCGCATCATTGCCCATCCAGTGTTTCCGGCCAGCGTCAAACAGGACTCCTGGTGGACCTATCCCGGTACGGCCGGTCTGTTCATCAGTGAGTACAATAAATATCTGGTGGCCCGGTTGCGTCTGATGCTGCCGGATGGCCCGCAGGAGGCCCTGAACAACAGCCATCCACCTGCACCGTCGCAAGGGACCAGCCTGCCTCCGCTGGCCCGGATTGCCCCGCCTGCGGCGGGCCCGGTGGATCAGCCTCTTGCATCTGCCCCCGTAATCCCGCTAGAAGCTCATCCCGTACCACCCTTGCCCGCCACCGGCCTGCCTGCGCCCGAGAAAGGACCGACCGAGTGATCAACGCCCTTCGTTCCGTGCTGTTCAACATCTACTACATCGTCTGGACCCTGCTGATGGGAGTGGTCTATCTGCCGTTGTTGGTGGTGTTGCCCAAACGCGCCTTTACCTCGATGGTGCGCATCTGGCTCAACGGGCTGATCGGTGGCGCCCGGGTGCTGGTCGGGATTCGCTGGCGGATCGAAGGCAAGGAAAACCTGCCGCAAGGCGCCTGCATTGTGGTGTCCAAACACCAGTCCGCCTGGGAAACCCTGTTCTTTCACATCCTGCTGGCCGATCCGGTGTATGTGTTGAAAAAGGAACTGCTGTCGATCCCGCTGGTCGGCTGGTACATGCGCAAGACCGGCATGATTGCGATTGACCGCAATGCCGGAGCTTCGGCGCTGCGCGGGATGCTGAAACAGGCGGATGCCGTGCTGGCCGAAAACCATCAGATCGTCATTTTCCCCGAAGGAACCCGTGTGATCCCCGGTGATCAAAAGCCGTGGCAGCCGGGAGTCGGGGCACTGTATGGCCGTTTTGGCGACCGGATTCCGGTGGTGCCGGTGGCGTTGAACAGTGGTCTGGTCTGGCCGCGCAACAGCTTTGTCAAGACACCGGGGGAAGTGGTGGTGCGGGTTCTGCCGCCCATGCCTGTCGGCCTCGACAAGCGGGCCTTTGTCGAACAGGTTCGCCAGACCATCGAAACTGCCACCGATGAATTGTGTGGGATTACGCGGGATCAGCAGGGTGCCGAGAATGCCGGGCGCTAGAGCATTGTGCGAAAAGTGGGAACCGGTTTTTGCAACAACAATGCGGCGATAGAAAAGGTTAGAGCATTGTGCGAAAAGTGGGAACCGGTTTTCGCAACAACAATGCGGCAATAGAAAAGGTTAGAGCAGCGTGCCTGCGTCAGATCACGTACACGACAGTAAGGAAGCAAGGACGTGGAGCGCTGCTCCACACCTCGCTGGGGCCTAAAGACCCCAGCCCCCATTTCTTTGATAATAAAAGGAAAATGAGGCGAGGGGGTATTGGCCGGCGCCTTTGTACTCCGCATTTCATGCGAGTTTCCCCATCCGGCCAGCCGTTTGACTGACCGAATGGGAGAAAGCGGTACTCTTACTTCAGCGCCCCATGGCAATGCTTGAACTTCTTGCCCGAACCACACGGGCATGGTTCGTTGCGCGAGACATTGCCCCACACCGAACTCCCTGCCGCCGGGGCCGGAGCCGCCGCCGCTGATTCGACTGCCTGCGGGTGGTTTTCGCCCTGCTCGTGCGGGAACAATTGGTCTTCGCTGGGGGTGACCTGAATTTCGACCATCGCCAGCACCTGCGTCACCCGCTCGCGCAGGTGGGCCAGCATCTGTTCAAACAGGGCAAAGGCTTCGGACTTGTATTCGTTCAGCGGGTCACGCTGGGCATAGGCGCGCAGCGAAATCCCCTGACGCAGGTGGTCGAGTTGCAGCAGGTGCTCTTTCCAGATCTGGTCCAGCAGTTGCAGCAGAATGCTCTTTTCGATGCTCTGCCAGACCTCCGGGCTGTAACGGGTGATCTTGTCGTTCATTTTGGCTTCGACGGCATCGCCAATGCGCTGACGGATTTCTTCGTCGGCAATGCCTTCTTCCTCGGCCCACTCGGCGACCGGCAGGTTCAGGTTGAAGATGCGCAGGCATTCTTCGTGCAGGCCGGTGACGTTCCAGTGGTTCGGCAGCGCCTTGGCCGGGATGCAGCGGGCGACGATATCGTCGATCGTTTCTTCGCGCATGCCCTTGGTGTCCTCCGACAGGTCGTCGGCCTGCATCAGTTCACGGCGCTGTTCATAGACCACCTTGCGCTGGTCGTTCATCACGTCGTCAAACTTCAGCAGGTTCTTGCGGATGTCAAAGTTGCGGGCTTCGACCTTTTGCTGGGCCTTGGCGAGCGCCTTGTTGATCCACGGGTGAACGATGGCTTCGCCTTCCTTCAGGCCGAACTTCTGCAACATGCCGTCGATGCGCTCGGAGCCGAAGATGCGCATCAGGTCGTCTTCCAGCGACAGGAAGAAGCGCGAGGCCCCCGGATCACCCTGACGGCCCGAGCGGCCACGCAGCTGGTTGTCAATGCGGCGGCTTTCGTGGCGTTCGGTGCCGATCACGAACAGACCGCCAGCGGCCAGCGCCTGTTCCTTTTTGGTGGCGATGTCGGCCTTGATGGCGACCACGCGCGGATCATCTTCCGGCACTTCGCCCGGGGTGATGCCGTGTTCGTGCCACAGGCGCATTTCGAGGTTGCCGCCCAGCTGGATGTCAGTGCCACGACCGGCCATGTTGGTGGCAATGGTGATCGCCCCCGGCACCCCGGCCTGGGCGACGATGAACGCTTCCTGTTCGTGGTAGCGGGCGTTCAGCACCTGAGCCTTGATGCCCTTTTTCTTGCGCAGCAGCTCGGCCAGATATTCCGACTTTTCAATCGAGGTGGTACCGACCAGACAGGGCTGGTTGCGTGAAGCGCAGTCGGCGACCAGTTCGGCGATGGCGTTGTATTTTTCGACGGCGGTACGATAGACCTCGTCGTCCTGATCGTCGCGGGCGAACGGGCGGTTGGTCGGCATTTCGACCACTTCCAGCCCGTAGATTTCACCGAATTCGGACGCTTCGGTCATCGCGGTGCCGGTCATCCCGGCCAGCTTGGGATACAGGCGGAAGAAATTCTGGAAGGTGATCGAGGCCAGCGTCTGGTTTTCCGATTGGATGGTCACCTGTTCCTTGGCTTCCAGCGCCTGATGCAGACCTTCGGAGTAGCGGCGGCCTTCCATCATGCGGCCGGTGAACTCGTCGATGATCACCACCTTGTTGTCCTTGACGATGTAATCGACATCGCGGGTGAACAGCACGTGGGCGCGCAGGGCCTGCTGGGCGTGGTGGACCAGCGAGACGTTGCCGATGTCGTACAGGTTGCCTTCCTGCAGGATTTCGGCGTTGCGCATCAAGGCTTCGATGTATTCGGTGCCCTCTTCGGTAAAGGTGACGCTGCGCGCCTTTTCGTCCTTTTCGAAGTGTTCGGGCTTCAGGTGCGGGATCAGCGCGTTGACCGCCACGTACAGGTCGGTCGCACTTTCCGACGGGCCGGAAATGATCAGCGGGGTACGGGCTTCATCGACCAGAATCGAGTCGACTTCGTCAACGATGGCATAGGCGAATTCACGCTGCACCATGTCTTCCAGACGGAATTTCATGTTGTCGCGCAGGTAGTCAAAACCCAGCTCGTTGTTGGTGCCATAGGTGATGTCACAGGCATAGGCCGCCCGGCGCTCGTCATCGAGCAGCTCGTTGGTGATGATGCCGGTGCTGAGGCCAAGGAAGCGGTACAGGCGGCTCATCCATTCGGCGTCGCGCTTGGCCAGATAGTCGTTGACCGTCACCACATGTACGCCGTCGCCGGTCAGGGCGTTCAGATAGACTGGCAGGGTTCCCACCAGCGTCTTGCCTTCCCCGGTCTTCATTTCGGCAATCTTGCCCTGATGCAGAACCAGACCACCCATCAGCTGGGTGTCAAAGTGGCGCATCCCCAGCACCCGGCGCGAGGCTTCGCGCACGGTGGCAAAGGCTTCGACCAGCAGGTCGTCAAGCGTTTCGCCCTTTTCCAGCCGTTCGCGGAACCACGGAGTCCGGGCGCGCAACTGCTCGTCGGACAGGGCCTGCACCTCGGGTTCCAGCGCATTGATTGCGGCAACGGTTGAACGCAGCGTTTTGACAAAGCGATCGTTTGACGAACCGAACAAACGCCGCAACACGGAACCGAACATGAATACCTCGAAAATAAAGCCAAACCTCAGGAAGAAAGCGCCTGATGAAACCATCAGACAGATAGAACCGCATCAGCGGACTGTCAATCAGGCGGGGGGGTCCTGGTGGGGGCTTTCGGCGTGCAGCAGTCGGAGGCGGGCGGCCAGAATGTTTTCGATCTGGCGGGCAAAGGTGCTCCGGTAATGGCTGGTATCCCAGAACAGGCCCGGATCACGGGTTTCCGGGGTTTCGCGCATCAGGTCCAGCCAGACGGTGCGCGGGCGGCTGTTGGCAAGATCGGCAAAGGCCGCCTTGCAGACATCAAGACGGCGGGCCTCAACGCTGCCGGGGGCGGGCAAAATCGGAGCATAGACCGGGGTCATCACCAGCGCCACGGCGGTGCTGCTGTTCAGGCGGGCCAGCGTGGCTTTCAGGGCTGCGGCGGCCGGAGGCGGGGCGTCCCCAAGGTGATGGTAATCACCGGGGGCCTGCAGGCGGGCGAGGATGGCGGAACGATCGTTCACCATCTCCTGCTCATAATCCATATAGCCATCGGCCCGGCCAGAGGCCGGAGCCTTGCCGGACAGCAGCAGGCCCAGCTTGCTGCCAGCGGCTTCCAGACTTTCCCAGCGCAGCAAGCCTTCCAGATAGGTCAGCGGATCGGCACTGTACAGCCAGTAGGGAAAGGCGTGGCCGGTTTCATAGGCCCCCTGGGCGTTACACCACCAGTCATCCAGCACCACCACCAGCGCCGACAGGGCACGATCATCCTGTCCGCGCCGCAGGGCGATCCAGTCCAGCACCGCCAGTTGCTCGCGCGAGGCGGTGCCGGGCATCGACAGCGAGGCGAACGGGATGCCGCTCTGTGCACCAATCCGCGCCGGGTCGAGGAGCTGGCTGTGGGAATTGCCGACGATCAGCCCACCGAATTGCGGGTCAAGGGTGCGACCGGCTCCGGCAAGGCGGGGGTTGAGTTTGGGCGGGCGGGTCGGAGTCGCCTGTTTCTGGCCCAACGAAACCGGTTGCCCGGCACCATAGGGGTCCAGCGCGACCAGACCGGCCACCACTCCCAGCCCCAGCACCAGCGCACAGCCTGCGAACACGCGCAGGAACCGGCCCCAGGCCACGGACTGGCTGAGGTCGGCGCTGATGGTCGGCACGTCGCTGTCTCGACGGGCCTCAGAACTGGAAGTAGATGAACTCATACGCTCCATCACGCATTTTCAACAGGGCCAGCACCAGCACCACCGCCATGATCACCGCCCACAGCAGGCGGGGACGCAGACGGTTGACCACCTGCCAGCTGGTCGGACCGATGATGGCGACCAATGCCGCCAACAGCAAGGTTCTTCCGCCACCGGGGGCCGGGGTGAGGGCTGTGGTCGGCCACAGGCTGCCAAGAATATGGCTGGCGGTGGTCAGGTCAGGGGCACGGAACAGCACCCAGCTGAGGGCGACAAACAGCATGGTCAGCGGCCAGCCGAGCAGGGCCGGGACGGCGGGCAGCCAGCGCCGCCACAGGGCACCGGCGGCCAGCGCCACCCCGTGCGCCAGTCCCCACAGCACAAAGGTCCAGCCCGCGCCATGCCACAGCCCGCCAAGGGCCATGGTGGCGATCAGCGCGGTGCACTGGCGCCACAGGCCGTGGCGGCTGCCGCCAAAGGCAATATAAAGATAGTCGCGCAGAAAGCGCGACAGGGTCATGTGCCAGCGCCGCCAGAAGTCCTGCAGGCTGGTGGCACGATAGGGAGCATCAAAGTTCAGCGGCAGCACCATCCCCAGCATCAGCGCCAGCCCGATGGCCATGTCGGAATAGCCCGAGAAGTCGAAATAGATTTGCAGGCTGAACGCCAGGACGGCGGTCCATGCCTCGGCGGTGGCAAGGGCTGCCTTGCCGGCCTGCGCGTACAACGGGTTGGACAGGGCGGCCAGGGCATCGGCAAGGAAGACCTTCTTCCCCAGCCCGATCACGAACAGCGTCACCCCCTGCATGCAGCGTTGCTGCCAGCCGGGGCGGCAGGGCGACAGGGCAAACTGCGGCACGATCTCGCGGTTGCGCACCAGCGGCCCGGCCAGAATCTGCGGAAAGCTGGTGATGTACAGCGCGTAGTCGCGCAAGGGATAGACCGGTGCCAGCCCGCGTTTCAGGTCCATCCAGTAAATGATGTGATGAAAGGTGAAAAAGCTGATCCCCAACGGCAACGACCAGACCGACGGTGCGGTTTCCGGCCAGCCGGTCAGCGTCGTCAGGGTACTGGCGAAGAACACCAGATACTTGTAAGCCCCCAGCACGGCCAGATTGCCGCAGACGGCGGTCAGCACCAGCAGGCGGCGGCGCTGGATGGCGGTGGCGGGCAAACGGCCAAAGACGGTGCTCAGACCCCAGTTGGCGATCACCGACACCAGCAACAGCGGTACATCCAGCCAGTTCCAGTAGCCATAAAAGGCAATCGAGGCGGCGATCAGGAACCACAGGCGGGCTGTCGTCTGCCGGGCCAGTGCCCAATAGCCTGCCAGCGTCAGCGGCAGGAACAGCAGGATGAACAGCGGGCTGTTGAAAAGCATCGGAGGGGAATCACACAGTCTGACAGGAACAGGGGGCAGGGGTGACCGCCCTTATACCGTACTGCTGATGGCGGTGCGTAGGATTTTCGCCAAATAGCCGGTTGATAAACGGAAAGTTACCAGAGCGCCCCTTGCCACCAGCCGGGAGCTGTGCTGAATTTGCGCTCCTGCCAATTTCTTCTTTTCCGTTGATGGAAGGACATTCCCCATGTTGAAGACCGCGCTGCGCGCCGCTGCTGCCGCAACCGTGTTTCTGATGGCTGCGGCCCCTGCGTTCGCAGCGGATGATCCGGTGGTCGCCAAGGTGGACGGGAGCGAAATTCACCGCTCCGAAATCGTTGCGATGAAGGATCGCATGGCCCAGCAGATGCCGCAGATTCAGGCGATGCCGCTGGAAAGCATCTTTGCCAACCTCGTCGATCAGGCGGTCAGCCAGCGCCTGCTGCTGTCGGCGGCGAAGAAGGCCAACGTGGCCGATGATGCCGAGTTCAAGAAGCAGCTCGATCAGGTGCGTGACAGCCTGATGCAGCGCGCCTTCCTGACCCGCGAAGTCGAAAAGCGCCTGACCGACGACAAGCTGCGCACCGCCTATGACGACCTGCTGAAGAACAATCCGCCGGAAGACGAAGTCCACGCCCGTCACATTCTGGTGGACAACGAAAAGAAGGCCAACGAGCTGATCAAGAAGCTGAAGAAGGGCGCGTCGTTTGAAGACCTCGCCAAGTCTGACAGCAAGGACGATGGTTCGGGCAAGCGCGGTGGCGATCTGGGCTATTTCAGCAAGAGCGCGATGGTGCCGGAATTCGCCGAAGCGGCGTTTGCGATGAAGCCGGGTGACGTGTCGGACAAGCCGGTGAAAACCCAGTTCGGCTGGCACATCATTAAGGTTGAAGACCGCCGCAAGAGCACCCCGCCGGCCTTCGAAGAGGTCAAGGAACAGCTGCGCGGCCAGATGGCCGATGGCGTGATTGACGAAATCGTTGGCGAACTGCGCAAGAACGCCAAGGTCGAGATCACCGCTCCGGAAGCCAAGACTCCCGACGCGAAGTAAGGTGAGGATGCCTGACGGGGCGGCGTTTGCGTCCCGTCAGGTTCCGCCTGTTTTATGAACTGTCGTAATGCTGTCGCTGGTTTTGGCGATGGCGACCCCCTAAAGTGATGTCCGGCAGGCACGGCCCCGGGGGCTGCGCTGCCGTTTCTCCCGTTTGTCTTCCGATTTGTCCGGAGTTGCCGCGATGGCCCAGACCCCTGCCGTGTCCCCCCTTGCTCCCAAGGATGGTTTTCCCGCCATGCCCGAACTGCCGGGTGTGCGCTTTGCCAGCCATCAGGCCGGGATCCGCTATCAGGGCCGAACGGACTTGCTGGTGCTGGAAATGCCCGCAGGCACGCAGGCTGCCGGGGTGCTGACCACCTCGAAAACCCGCTCGGCACCGGTGGACTGGTGTGCGCAGGCGCTGCAAAAGGGCCGTGGGCGGGTGCTGGTGGTCAATGCCGGGAACGCCAACGCCTTTACCGGCGTGCGCGGCGAAGCCTCGGTGGCGCGGACGGTTGATGCTGCCTGCAGCCTGTTCGGCTGCAAGGCCAGCGAAGTGTATGTCTCCTCGACCGGCACCATCGGCGAGTTCCTGCCCGACGAGCGCATCACCGATGCCCTGCCGCTGGTGAAGGACAAGCTTGATGGCAAAGACTGGCTGTCGGCGGCCAAGGCGATCATGACCACCGACACCTATCCCAAGGGTGCCACCCGCACGGCGGTGATCAACGGAGTGACGGTGACCCTCAACGGGATCGCCAAGGGCTCGGGGATGATTGCCCCGGCGATGGGGACCATGCTGTCCTATGTCTTTACCGATGCCAACATTCCGGCCGATGTCTTGCAGGCGCTGCTGAAAAAGGGCGTTGACCGCTCGTTCAACAGCATCACCGTCGATGGCGATACCTCGACCTCGGACACCCTGCTGCTGTTCGCCACTGGCTCGGCGGGGAACAAGGAACCGAAGTCGGCTGACGACAAGGACCTGAAGGATTTCAAGAAGAAGCTGTTCGACCTGTTGCTCGACCTGTCCCATCAGGTGGTGCGCGACGGCGAAGGCGCCACCAAGCTGGTGGAAATCCGCGTGACCGGTGCCGCCAGCGACCGCGCGGCGCGGGCGATTGGCCTGACCATCGGCAACAGCCCGCTGGTGAAAACCGCGGTGGCCGGTGAAGACGCCAACTGGGGCCGGATCGTCGCCGCCGTCGGTAAGGCGGGGGAAAAGGCCGATCGTGACCGTCTGTGCATCCGTATCGGTGGCGTCGAAGTGGCCAGCAACGGTCTGGCGGTGCCCGATTATGATGAAACACCGGTGGTTGCCCACATGAAGGGACAGGAAATCCTGTTCGAGGTTGACGTCGGGGTCGGCAAGGGCAAGGCCACGGTGTGGACCTGCGACCTGACCCACGGTTACATCGACATCAACGGGTCATATCGCAGCTAGAGCATTGTGCGAAAAGTGGGAACCGGTTTTCGCATAAACAATGCGGCATGAAAAAAACCTGCATTGTGCGAAAAGTGAGAACCGGTTTTCGCATAAACAATGCGGTACTTACAAAAGGCTAGACCAGTGTACCTGCGTCAGGTCATGGTACACGACAGTTTGAAAACAAGAGCGGGCTGCTGCCCGAACCTGCCCGGGGCCTGAGGCCCCGAATCCTCATTTTCTCTTTTATGATCAAAGGAATGGGGTCTGGGGCCGGCTGGCCCCGGCGAGGTTTGGAGCAGCGCTCCATGTCTTTAACACGCCGGGGGGCAGGATGGTCCCCCGGCGTCTTTTCTGTTTTGTCACCGTTGCGGATAAAAGGACACGACGTATGGATACGCTGAACACGGTCACCGGGCTGCCATTCCTGACGGATGACAGTGACATGATGGGGGGGTGTCTGGCGGCCTATCCATTGCGTGGCGAGCGCATTGTTCTGCGTCCCCTGCAAGCCGATGTGCTGATGGCGATGGTGGCGCTGGCCAATGACCGCGAGGTGGCGGCGCTGACCGGGCAGATTCCGCATCCTTATACACAAGAGGATGGTCTGGCTTTTCTGGCCGGAACGCGCGAAGCCCATCAGCGCGGGGAGTCCCTGCGGCTGGCGATCGAGCGGCGGACGGACGGCCAGTTTCTGGGTATCATCAGCCTCGAAGCCGTTGATGGCCATCCGGCATCGCTGGAAATCGGCTATTGGCTGGGGCGGGAGCATTGGGGCCAGCGATATGCATCCGAAGCGGTGCGCTTGCTGCTGACGCATGCCTTTGATGACCTTGGGGCCGCCCGCTTGCTGGCCCATGTGCTGCCTGCGAACGGGCGCAGTCAGGCGTTGCTGCAACGGAGTGGGTTTTCTCAGCATGCATCGCCGGTACAGGCGCCGTTTCCTCGCCTGTCGCCGCAGCCGACGCTGTGCCAGCGCTGGTCGCTGGAACGGTCGGCCTTTGCCGAATGGCGGAAAAGCCGTCTGGTGCTGGTGACGGCGGTGGCGCTGATTGATCAGGATAACCGCGTGCTGTTGCAGCAACGGCCCGAAGGCAAGCAATTGGCCGGGCTGTGGGAATTCCCCGGTGGCAAGGTCGAAGCCGGGGAGACGCCGGAACAGGCGCTGGTGCGGGAACTCCAGGAAGAACTGGGAATCGATATCCGGCAAAGCTGTCTGGCACCGCTGACCTTTGCCAGCCATGCCTATGGCGACTTTCACCTGTTGATGCCGCTGTACCTGTGCCGCCAGTGGCGTGGTACGCCGCGGGGCCGGGAAGGGCAGGCGCTGGTGTGGGTCAAAAGTGAACGATTGTCCGATTATCCCATGCCGCCTGCCGATATCCCGCTGATCCCGATTCTGCGTGACTGGTTATAAGGGATAAACCGTGGTGCAGGCTGCTGCCTGAACTGCTCGGGGCCGGAGGCCCCGAACCCCCATTTTTTCTTTAAAAATCAAGTCAATGGGGTCTGGGGCCTCAAGGCCCCAGCGAGGTTTGGAGCAGCGCTCCATGATCTTTTTGTTTTTTGTCGTGTACCGTGATCTGATGCAGGTACGCTGATCCAACCTTTTGTTCTGTCGCATTGTGCGAAAACCGGTTCCCGCTTTTCGCACAATGTTCCACTCAGCGGCTGACCAGCACCGGTTTGCGCGGGGCTGGGGTTTGCCGGACCGGGATCAGCTGTCCGTTGACTTCATGGAAGGGCAACGGGGCGGTCAGGTGCTTTTCGATGCGGGCGCGAACCGAGTTGGTGGCCAGGGGCTTGACGATCATGTCATGAACCCCGGCGCGGGTTGCATTCTGCAGGTATTCACGGCTGATCTCCTGTGATGGCATCAGGATGATCAGGGTGCGGGGATCGGGGTTGCCCTGCGACATGCGCACCTGCCGGGTCAGGCCGAGTCCGTCCAGCGGGCTCATGTCGTCATCGGTCAGGACGACATCAAAGGTGTCGGCCTTCATCATGGCCAAGGCCTCGACACCGTCCTTGGCCTCGCGGATGGAGACAACACCGATTGAGTTCAGCAGGTTGCGCAGCAACTGACGGAAATTGTACTGGTCATCGACCACCAGAATGTTCAGCCGTTGCCAGTTGACCGGGCCATCGACGCGCGGCGGCGGGATCATGCGCGCGGCACCGACGGATTTCAGGTGCGCCCCAAAGTCCCGGTCTGATTTCAGGATGTGCTGGGTCAACCAGACCTTGAGAAAGCTCATCATGTCACGGCCAAGGGCGTGGCCGCCCTGAAACCCGGCCTGGATTTCCTTGACCTTTTTGACCAGCATCCGGTGTTCGCGCAGATGGGTGTCAGACTCGACATAGGCGGTGGAGTCCATGAGCTGATGCTCACGGTCAAAGTGATAGGAGGTGTAGTCGATCAGCACGTTCAGAACGCTGCCGATGATTTTCTGGTCGTCACCGCGCTGCAGGGCATCGTGCAGCATGTTGATCTGGTCAACCAGAACCTTGTGATCCATGTCGATCATGTCAACGCCGATCGACAGGGAGTCATTCCATTCCATAAGGGCCATGATCCAAAATCTCCAGGTGTCGTGCTTGCATCCTGCTCAAGATGTGGACCTGTCCTTGTTTCCTGCAGGGTTCCCTGTTTTCGGGGGCAGTCTGGTGGCGGTCCTGATTTTTTTGAGAAAAAATAAATAAAACACCAGAAAAGACCGTGGTCCTTTCCGATGGGGTGCCTGTGGTGTGTCGTGCGAACACTCTTTTGATGTTCTGCTTACTCCTAGTGGTTAATGATAAGTGAATCAATCCTGCTAAAAGTTCTATCCACTGGTGTACATTTGACCTGAGGACTCGATACCTAAGACTAAGGGTCTAATTCTGTGGGCGGTGACTCTGTGGCAGGCACAGGAGGAGCAGGGAGGCCCGCTTGCCAGACGGTCGTGCCAGCCTTACCCTGTGGGCCCGATTTTGCCCGATGGCTCAGGAGACGACAGGATGACCGGCGCTCAGGACGTGACAGCATGCATGGTGGTGATCGGCAACGAAGTCCTGTCCGGGCGAACGCGGGATGCCAACATCCAGATGATTGGCACCGGACTGGCCGCGCTGGGCATCCGTTTGAAAGAGGCCCGCGTGGTGGCGGATGATCCGCAGGCGATCATCTCGACGGTCAACGAATGCCGCAGGCGGTACGATTATGTCTTTACCACCGGCGGGATCGGGCCGACTCATGATGACATTACCACCGACTGCATCGCGCAATGCTTTGGGGTGCCGGTGGAGCGCCATCCCGAAGCGGTGCGGCGGCTGGTCAGCCACTATGGCGATGAAAACCTGAACGAAGCCCGTTTGCGGATGGCCAACATCCCGCAAGGCGCCACCCTGATCGACAATCCGGTGAGTCAGGCACCGGGGTTCTGTCTGGAAAACGTCTATGTGATGGCCGGGGTGCCGCGCATTGCCCAGGCCATGTTTGACGGCATCAAGCATTCCCTGCGCGGTGGCATGCCGGTGGTGTCGCAGTCGGTGGCGGCCTATATGCGCGAAGGCGATCTGGCGGCACCGCTGTCAGCAATTCAGGATGAGTTTACCGACGTCGAGCTGGGCAGCTATCCGTTTGTGCGATCCGACCGTCTGGGGGTGAGCATCGTCGGACGCAGCACCGACGCCAGCCGTCTGGCCGAGGCGATGGCCCGCGTTGCAGGAGCGATGCGGGCAGCGGGGCACGAGCCGGATGCCGAAGACCCCACCGGCAGTGGTCAGTCGATCTGATCCCTTGTTGTTGCGTGCCTGCTCCCCCATCTGGAAAGAACCGGGGAGGGATTGATGGTGCTCAATGACGGCACCGCTGTTGTCAGGCATGCTGTCGGCTGCTGACTCCCGATTGCGAGGCTATCACCATGCCACTCAAGAAACATGAACGCCATGTTCTGGGATTCCTGCTGCAGCATTTGCTGTACGGCACGCTGGGAGGATTCCTGTTCGGCATTCTGCTGCTTTGGCGGGATATTGGTGGCATCTACACCATGGCCCAACGGTCGGATGATACGGTTCTGATCATCGGTCTGCTGTTTTTTGGCCTGTTCATCACCTTTGGCAGCGTCGGCATGGGAATCGGCATCATGGGCATGGGGGAAGACAAGAACTGAGCGGCTTGCGTTATGGGGCGTCCTTTGCGGCGGCCCCCGTGCCGTCCTGCAGGATATAGGTGCCGTCGCTGATCCAGCCGCCCCTGTCGCTGTTGTCGCTGATCAGGACCAGGGTCCAGCCATGGCGCCGGTCGAGCACAACGGCGGGATAGTCGCCGCCGACCAGAACCGAGGTCACCGCACAGCTCGTCTGCCCGCAGCGGCGCAGGTTGGCACCGGTTCCGGTGACGTGCAAGGTGGTGCGGTGCAGGGGCGGCTGGCTTTCCGGCACAATCGGGGCGGCAAAGCGCAGGCGGTCGGTTGGCAACAGCAGCCGGGCATCACTGGGAGGCAGGGCGAGGGCATAGCGGCCCTGCACCGGATAGGCATAGCCACCAGCCGAGATGGCCCAGACCTGCAGAACCGGCTGTGGACAGCGCGGTAAAAAAGCCACCGGCAGACGGGCACGCCATCCGGCAGAGGTCAGATTGGGATGGACCGTGCGGGCGATGGCCGGGCTGCTCTCATGGACCGCAGCACTGCCGATCACCTGATCGCACAGACTGATGATCACGTCCCGGAACCGCATGCCCAGAATCGGGTCCCCGGCCCAGCCAGCGAGCAGAATATCATCCTGATCGCTGAGTGGGCGGCTGGTCAGGGGGCTGGCCCGGCGAGGGGTGCCGGGGGTGAGGTCGGCGGCAATTTCGGCGCTGAGCACCTCTCCGCCACGATCATCGGTGCCATGCCAGCGGGCCAGCGGATAAATTGCCTGAGGGGTGAACAAGGCGGTGGTGCTGGCCGTCGGTGCGGGAGAGCGGGGGGCCTCTGGTGCTGTTGCTGCGGGAGGCACTATGGCCTGATCGGACGGCGGTGGTGGCGCGGGAACCGGCGCTGGTGGCGGTGGGGCCGGCTGTTGTCGCGGGGGAGTTGGAACCGCAGGTAGAACACCGCCAACAGCCGTTGATACTTCTGCTGGCTCGGGGTGTGAGACAAGCGTCAGATAACGGGCCAAGCCTCCCAGTCCGGTAAAAACCACCAGCACTGCCGACAGCAACAGGCCCCGTTTCATCGGTTAAGGCCCATGCTCGCGGGCAACTTTGGAAAACATCTCCAGTTGCCAGTCCATTTCAGATTCGGTGATGCCATAGGCGAGGTCACCATTGGGCATGATCACTTCGCGCGGGGGGATGCGCCCCAGACGGGACTGGACCTGAATGGACAGACTGGGGTCCAGTCGTCCCTTCCACACCACCGCCGCGATGCCGCGCCCGGACCCGGCGCGCAGGATGACCTGCACCAGCGAGGGCGACAGGTGGGCGCGGATGGCCAGCCCGGCGATCACCAGATCGGTGTTGTTGGCCTTGACTGCTTCGCTGAGGCTGCTGGAAGTCAGGTTGCCGGTCCGTCCCATCTCGCACGCCCGTTCATAGGCTGCCCGCAGACTGGTGCTCCAGCGGTGCGCTTCGTGCTGGTCGAGGGGGGCCGGGGCAAAGGTGGACGGTACTTCGCCAAGGCTGCTGCGCGGGCGGGGTGTGGTGTTCGGCTCTTCGGCAGACAGGCGCAGGTGCACCACACGTTTGACCTCGGCGATGGTGGTTTCGGCCAGATCGCGGCGTTCGCTCAACACTTGCAGCAGACGGTCGGCCACCAGAACGGCCAGACGTTTGGCGGCGGTGGGGTGCAGGTTGGGGCGGCGGACCATCGGCTCGTGCCAGTCGGGATGGTCGGCGGCGCGGTCGATCAGCAGGTCGAGGGTTTCCTCGCGGATTTGCGCCGAGTCATTGGCCAGCAGAATGGCGATGGCGATGCTGTCTTCGGTGGCGGCGATGGCATCAACGACGTTCGGGCCGACCCGGCGGCGGCGGGAAATGGCCGACAGGGCGGCGGTCGAAGGCTTTTCCCCCAGAATGTCGAGCAGGTCTTCATCGCGCAGGACCGGCGAGAATTCCAGCACCGGGGTGGCCACGGCTTCTTCGACGTCGCGGGCCAGACGCTGGATGATCTCGGGCGGGGCGTCTGCAACGTCTTTCAACGCCTCGGCGATCACCTGACGGATGCGGGGAAGCTGGTCCCGCACCAGACGTTCCAGCACCCGATAGGCGGTCTGGCGGGCGCGGTCGCGTTCATCGGCGGTCAGGCCGGGGGCCAGCCGGACGATGCGCTCGGCCAGATCGGCGCGCACGTCATCACTGCTGTCATCGACCAGCACCAGATGGGCCAGCGCCGGAGTCGCCTGATTGTGGACAATGGCGCGCCGGACGCTGTCTTCCGGGTCGTCGGCCAGGAAATAGAGAATCTCGGGGGGGACATCGGTGCGTTCGGCCAGCGCACGCCGCACCGCCGGGTCGGCGTCCCGGGCGTACCGTTTTGCTTCCTGATAGGACAGGTGCCCCTCTGGCACGCTTTCCAGAGGACGCCCTGTCGATTCGGGTACCGGCGTCATCGTGTTCTCCGGCCTGCGCTCGGGGATGGGAAACGGGTGAACGGGGTCATGGGGTTTGCGGGGCGTCCAAAAGGGGCGGGGCGTCAGTGGTGGCGGCAGGCTCCTGTGGAGAACGGGGGGCAGGAAGGGTAAAATAAGGGTCGTCAGAAAGGGAGGCCAGAGCCTTTTCCGGCGGGTGAATTTCGCCATCAGCCCCGATGGTGCCAAAGGACGCGACGGCAAACCCGGCTTTCCCTTTACGCTTTACCGTGTACATGGCGTGATCGGCACGGGCAATCAAGTCATCCAGCCCTTCGGGGTGCACAGGGTCATAAACGGCAACGCCAATCGAAAAGCTGACGGGGAACTCGGGGCTGGCCGACAGCGGGGCGAGGGACTTTTCGGCCAGGTCGAGCAAGGCCCGGGCCTTGTTTTCCGCAACCTGAATGGTTCCGCATTCCAGCCAGATGGCGAACTCGTCGCCGCCCAGACGGGCCACCAGATCGGTGGGGCGGGTGTGGGATACCAGCAGGTCGCGCACGGCGCACAGCACCTTGTCGCCATCGGCATGGCCGCGGACATCGTTGACCTTTTTGAAGTTGTCGAGGTCAACGTACATCAGGACCGCAGAGTCCTGTGAAAAGCCGAGACGGGTAAAGCGGCGGCCGACTTCTTCGAAAAAGGCCCGGCGGTTGAACAGGCCGGTCAGGCCATCGGTGCGCGAAATCCGTACAATGTAATCATGGGCGGCGATCTGTTCGTTGGCGATGCCGATCTGGTCGGCAATGTCGCTGATCAGCAGCCGGTCATCCCGTCCCCACGGTCCGCGCCCGGGGGCCCGCCACAGGATGACCGCGCCGTTCATCTGGTGGCGGTAGCGGCAGGGAGCGGCCAGCACTTCCCGGCCGCGGATTTCTTCCTCGACCAGCGGTTCCCCGGCCAGCAGGCGGTCCATGATCAGGGATGCGGCATCGGTGGTGACGGTGCCTGTCTGCGCCGCCGGGATCATCAGGTCGTCTTCGACCGGGGTTTCGGACTCGTGGCTGTGTTCCCGCCGGTAAATCTGGCAGCTTTCCGCCCCCATGCCACGGGCCAGCGTTTCAGCGGCCACGCGCAGCATGTCCTGTGGGTCAACCTCGTCGCGGAAGGTGCGAACCACGTGATTGAGGATGCGCTCGCGGTTGCGGGCGCGCAGTAATTCATTGTCGCGGTCCCGTTCGCCAGTGATGTCCCGGCACACGCCACGGGCCCCACACCAGCGCCCCAGCCGGTCATAGACCGGTTTGGCCGACACGATCACGCAGGCCGAGGTGCCGTTGGTGTGGCGCAGCCACAACTCTTGTGCTTCGATCGGTTCGTGGGTGGAAAAGGGCAGGGGCATGCCGGGGTCGCGTTCCATCACCAGATCGGCTGGGTCCCGCCCGACCAGCGCAGAGGCGTGGTGCCCCAGCGCGCCGCGCGGGCTGACGAAGATCAGGCTGCCATCCGGGCCGGTTTCCCAGGCAAAATCGGACGAGATTTCAACGAAATCCTTGTAGCGCTGCCGCGACTCGAGCAAGGCGGCCCGCAAGTTGTTGTGCAGGGTGACTTCGTGAGCCAGAACGGCGGCACCGCCTTCGGCCAGCGGCAGGACGGTCAGGTCGTAGGAATGAACGCCGTCGTCGGCACTGGCCTGCAGCGATCCAAGGCGCGGTTGCCCGCTGCTGAGGGCCGGGCCGAGCAGGTCGTCCAGAGCCGGAAACGGCGCATTCCGGGCCGCCTGAACCAGCGCCGATCCGGCAGGCTTGCCAAAACCGAGCGTGCCATGCGCATCAAACAGCAGCAGCGTCCCGGGGAAAGCTTCCAAAGCTCCGAGCAGGACGGTGGCTGGTAGGGGCTGGCTCTGTTCGCTCCGGGCGGACAAGGACCGTTTTCTCCGCTATGGGTGAGGAATGGCGATGGCTTCTAAACTAACACTTTAGCAGTGATGCACTTCAACTCATATCACATTGCGCGCATCCTGCAATGAGCCGACGGAATGGCCCCTATGCCTTTTTATACCTATCGGTGGCGTGATGCCATGAATTCCAAGGGTATTTGTAGCCGTTCCGTGATGTCGATTGCACAGAATGCACACTGCTTCGTTGACTGGGGGGCAGGGGGCGGTATCCTCTGCCCTTTCCTTTTGTCTCTGGCCCAAGGAGCCTTTTTTCCGATGACCACCGAACAGCTCAAGGCTGCAATCGAAGCCGCCTGGGATGCCCGCGACAGCCTGACCCCGCAAACCACTGGTCCGCACCGGGATGCCGTCGAGGCCGCTCTGGCGGAACTGGATGCCGGGCGTCTGCGTGTGGCCGACAAATCGACCGGCGAATGGGTGGTCAATCAGTGGCTGAAAAAGGCTGTGCTGCTGAGCTTCCGCCTGAACGCCATGACCACCATCAGCGGTGGCCCCGGTGGTTCCAGCTGGTGGGACAAGGTGCCGAGCAAGTTCGACGGCTGGAGCGACGCCGAGTTCACCGCCGCCGGTTTCCGTGCCGTTCCGAATTGCGTGGTGCGCCGGTCGGCCTACATCGCGCCGGGCGTGGTGCTGATGCCGTCGTTCGTCAATCTGGGGGCTTTTGTTGACAGCGGCACCATGGTTGACACCTGGGCCACCGTCGGTTCGTGCGCCCAGATCGGCAAGAACGTCCACATCTCTGGCGGTGCCGGGATCGGTGGCGTGCTCGAGCCGCTGCAGGCCGGTCCGGTGATCATCGAAGACAATTGCTTCATCGGTGCCCGCGCCGAAGTCGCCGAAGGCGTGGTGGTCGAAACCGGCGCCGTGCTGTCGATGGGTGTCTACCTCGGGGCCTCGACCAAGATCATCGACCGCGCCACCGGCGAAGTGTTCGTTGGCCGCGTGCCGGCGTACTCGGTGGTGGTGCCGGGCTCGCTGCCGGGCAAGCCGCTGCCGGACGGGACTCCGGGGCCCAGCCTGTACTGTGCGGTGATCGTCAAGCGCGTCGATGAAAAGACCCGCTCGAAGGTGTCGATCAACGAACTGCTGCGCGATTAATCTGCTGTGTGGCCCGCCGTTCCTTTCTGCCGTGCCGGATGGTTTCCGGGCGGGGGAAGGGCGGCGGGTTTTTCTTTTGCCGTGAATGATGAGGCCGATGGTGTTGCCCGCTGACCTGTCCCTGACCGATCCCCTGTTGCTGGCCCAAGCCCTGATCCGCTGCCCGTCGGTGACCCCCGATGATGCCGGGGCGATTGCGGTGCTGGAAACCGCCCTGACCCGGTTGGGCTTTCGCTGCCACCGCCTGACCTTCAGCGCTGACGGCACACCGGATATCGTCAATCTCTACGCCCGCCGGGGCGAGCAGGGGCGCAATCTGTGCTTTGCCGGTCATACCGACGTGGTGCCGCCGGGCAATGGCTGGAGCCGCGACCCCTTTGCCGCCGAGGTGGTGGACGGTGTGCTGTACGGGCGCGGAGCCAATGACATGAAGGCCGCCATTGCCGCCTTTGTGGCCGCCTGTGCCCGTCGTCTGCAGGCCCATGATGGCAGCCTGCCGGGGTCGTTGTCGTTGCTGATTACCGGCGACGAGGAGGGCCCGGCGATCAACGGCACCGTCAAGGTGCTGGGCTGGCTGGCCGAACAGAACGAAACGCTCGATGCCTGCGTGGTCGGGGAGCCAACCAATCCGCGCACGCTGGGCGAAATGGTCAAGATCGGTCGGCGGGGCAGTCTGAACGGATGCCTGACCGTCTGGGGCAGTCAGGGCCATGTCGCCTATCCCCATCTGGCCGACAACCCGATCCCGCGTCTGGTGGCGTTGGTGCAGGCGCTGATCGGTACGCCGATTGATCAGGGCAGCAGCCATTTTCAGGCATCGAATCTGGAAATCACCTCGATTGACGTTGGCAACATGGCTACCAACGTGATTCCTGCCAAAGCCGAAGCCCGGTTCAACGTCCGCTTTAACGACCTGTGGAGCGGAGAAACGCTGGAGGCCCATCTGCGCCAGCGGTTGCAGGCCGTCTGTGACGATCCGGCGCTGTGGGATTTGGCGATCAGCGTTTCCGGCGAGTCGTTCCTGACCCAGCCGGGGCCGTTTACCGGGGTGGTTGAACAGGCGATCCGCTCGGTGACCGGGCTGTCGCCGGACCTGTCGACCACCGGCGGCACTTCGGATGCCCGCTTCATCAAGAACGCCTGTCCGGTGCTGGAATTCGGGCTGGTCGGGCAGACCATGCACAAAGCCAACGAGAACTGTAGCGTGGCCGATCTTGAAGCCCTGACCTCAATTTATGAACGGGTCATTGATGGGTATTTCGCCTGTAAGGCGTAATCTCCCGCCGGGTATTATGGCGAATGGTTGGGGGGAATACCCCTAAGAGGTGATTATTCCGTCGACCGTTTGATGTATGCTGGCCTGACCCGCTGTGCGTACGGCACCCGTCCTTGTCTGCCGACCCGTGGGGCAGGAGGTCGGTATGCCGTACTCTGTCATTGCTGCGGATACGCATGTCGTTGCCGGGCCGGCAGATTTTCAGGCGTTTGCCCTGCTGGCGTCTCCGGTATGGGTGATCCAGTGCCAGACTGGGCAAATCCTTTACGCCAATGCTGCGGCGCGCCGTCTGTGGGGCGGGGATGATGACGCGTCTTTGTGCGCGATCCCCGAAGCTCTGGGCCACGACCTGCAACGGAGCGTGTTTCCGGCCTGCGGCCAGAGTCTGCAAGACAGCCTGACACTGGTGACACGCGGGCCCGTGGTTGGCCTGCAGGTGGTTGATTGCCGCATTACCGGCCTGCGGATGATGCCGGGGGAACAGCCGCTGGCATTGATCGAAGGAACCCTGCGGGTGGTACCCGACAGCGGGTTGTCCTGGCAGGCACAGGATGCGCTGGCCCATACCTCGCTGATGGTGACGCTGTTTGGCGATGACGGGCAGGTTCTGTATCAGAACCCCGCCTCGCGCATTGCCTTTGGCGACGAGCAGCAGGGGTTGGCGGCCTTCCGCAACCGCTTTCCCGACAGTGGTCAGGCGGTCGAGGCCTGGACCAGCATTCGCATGGGGCGGGTGTTCCGGGCTGAAATCCGGGTGCGAACGTCCCGCGGAGCCCGCTGGCATGCGCTGGAAGCGCGTCTGGCCGATGGTCCGCCGGACAGCGGGCAGAGTGTGGTGCTGGTGACGGAACAGGACATCACCGAACACGTCCAGAATCAGGCATCCTTGCAGGAAACCGTTGAACGGCTGGCGCGGTCGAATACCGAGCTGGAGCAGTTCGCCTGGATCACCTCGCACGATCTGCGCGAACCGTTGCGCACGGTGGTCAGTTACATCACCCTGCTGCAACGCCATCTTGGGGACTCGCTGGACCAGACTGGCCGCGACTTCATGGATTTTGCCGTGTCCGGTGCCAAGCGGATGGATGCCCTGACCCGCGACCTGCTGCAATATGCCAGCATCGGACGGTCGCCCAATCCGCGCCAGCCGGTCAATCTGGCGGCGTTGATGGCAACACTGATCGCCCAGCGCAAGGACGATCTGGCGGCCTGTGGCGGGCAGGTGATCTGCGAGTCCTTGCCGACCGTGCCGGGGGATTTGCAGGAACTGACCCTGCTGTTTACCAACCTGCTGGATAATGCCATCACCTACCGCAAGCCGGATCAGCCGCTCCGGGTATCGGTGGTGGCCGAACGGGAATCTCATGCGTGGATGGTGGCGGTGATCGACAATGGTCAGGGGATCGACCCGCGCTATTTCGACCGGATTTTCCAGATTTTCCAGCGCCTGCACACCAATGATGTGGCCCCGGGAACCGGGGTCGGGCTGGCATTGTGTCGCAAGATCGTGGAACGCCACGGTGGCCGCATCTGGCTGGAAAGCGGATGCGGCCGTGGGGCGGCGTTCTTTTTGACCCTGCCCGCCGGGTAAGGTCAAAGGAAACGGTCGGGATCTAGAGCATTGTGCGAAAAGTGGGAACCGGTTTTCGCAAAAACAATGCGACAAAACAAACGAGCATTGTGCGAAAAGTTGGAAGAGCCAAAACAAAAAGATCATGGAGCGCTGCTCCAAACCTCGCTGGGGCCTTGAGGCCCCAGACCCCATTGATTTGATATTAAAAGAAAAATGGGGGTTCGGGGCCTCAGGCCCCGAGCAGATTCCCGCACTTGTTTCCCAACTGTCGTGTACTGTGGCGTCGGATTTAACGCACGCTGGTCTATTTCCCCAGACCGTAGACCGGGACTTCCTCCAGATCGCCGAGGGCCTGACCGGCTTCGAAATCGGCGACAAACTGCTGGGTGGTGCCGTTGGCGATGGCATCGCGCAGACCGGCGGTCAGGTCCTGATAGTACTGGATGTTGTGCCAGGTCAGCAGCATCGGGCCGAGCATCTCTTCGGCGCGCACCAGATGGTGCAGATAGGCGCGGCTGTAGTTGCGGCAGGCCGGGCAGGTGCAGTGTTCGTCCAGCGGGCGCGGGTCGTCCATGTGGCGGGCATTGCGCAGGTTGACGGTACCCCGGCGGGTAAAGGCCTGCGCCGTGCGGCCCGAGCGGGTCGGCATCACGCAGTCGAACATGTCGATGCCGCGCAGGACGGCTCCGACGATATCCGACGGCTTGCCCACCCCCATCAGATAGCGCGGCTTGTGGACCGGCATCAGCGGGGTGGTGGTGTCGAGGGTCTTGAACATCAGCTCCTGCCCTTCGCCGACCGCCAGCCCGCCAACGGCATAGCCTTCAAAGTCGAGTTTGGTCAGGGCCTCGATGCTTTCGGCGCGCAGGTCGGGGAACACGCTGCCCTGCACGATACCGAACTGACCATAGCCCGGACGGGCGACAAAGGCCTCACGCGACCGCACCGCCCAGCGCATCGACAGCCGCATCGACTCGGCGGCACCCTTGCGGTCGACCGGGAACGGCGTGCATTCGTCAAAGGCCATGGTGATGGTGGCATCCAGCTTGCGCTGAATTTCGGTCGAGCTTTCCGGGGTCAGGGTGTGGCGGCTGCCGTCAATGTGGCTTTGAAAGGTCACGCCGTCTTCGGTCAGCTTGCGCAGCTTGGCCAGCGACATCACCTGAAAGCCGCCGGAGTCGGTCAGGATCGGGCCGGGCCAGTTCATGAACCGGTGCAGGCCGCCCAGCCGCTCGATGCGGTCGGCACCGGGGCGCAGCATCAGGTGATAGGTGTTGCCCAACACGATTTTCGCCCCGGTGGCGGCGACGCTTTCCGGGTGCATCCCCTTGACGGTGGCCGCCGTTCCGACCGGCATGAACACCGGGGTCTGAATCTCGCCGTGGGCGGTGGTGATCCTGCCCAGACGGGCGCCGCCATCGGTCTTTTCCAGGGTAAACGAGAACGATGCGCTCATCGGATCAAATCCTCCCGCGCCAGCAGCGAGCTGTCGCCATACGAGTAAAAACGATAGCCCTCTGCGATGGCATGGGCATAGGCCGCCTGCATGCGGGCGTGACCGGCAAAGGCGCTGACCAGCATGAACAACGTCGAGCGCGGCAGGTGGAAATTGGTCATCAGCAGGTCCACCGCCTTGAAGCGGTAGCCGGGGGTGATGAAGATGTCGGTGCTGCCTGACCATGCCGGAACACTGCCATCGGGCAGGGCGGCACTTTCGATCAGGCGCAGCGAGGTGGTGCCGACGCACACCAGACGGCCCCCATTGGTGCGGGCGTGGGCGATGGTCTCGGCGGCCTCGGGGGAAATGATGCCGAACTCGCTGTGCATGCGGTGGTCGTCGGTGTCATCGACCTTCACCGGCAAAAAGGTTCCGGCACCAACGTGCAGGGTGACGTGCACCCGCTGGATGCCGCGCTGGTCAAGGGCCTCAAGCAGGCGGTCGGTAAAGTGCAGCCCCGCCGTCGGAGCCGCCACCGCGCCATCGTGGCGGGCATAGACCGTCTGGTAGTCGGTGCGGTCCTGCGGGTCATCCTCGCGCCCCATATAGGGCGGCAGCGGCAGATGGCCATGCTTTTCCAGCGCCAGCACCAGATCGGCACCGCTGCGGTTAAAGCGGAAGGTGACTTCGCCCGCCTCGCCCTTGCTGGTCACCTCGGCGGCAAAGCCATCGTCGTCGCTGAACACCACCGTCTGGCCGGGACGCAGCTTTTTCGACCCTTTGACAAACGCCGCCCAGCTGTCGAGGCCAAGGGCCTGATGCAAGGTGGCCTCGATCCGGGCCACCCCGTCACTACCCGGCCCGTCACTGGCAGCTGGAGCATCGGACAGGCGGCGGGTGCCGAACAGGCGGGCCGGAATGACGCGGGTGTCGTTGAACACCATCACGTCACCGGGCTGCAGCAGCGCGGGCAAATCCAGCACCCCCCGGTCGGCAAAGGCCGCGCCGGTCACATCCAGCAGGCGGGCGGAATCACGCGGACGGGCCGGGCGGTCGGCGATCAGGGCGCGTGGCAGGTCGAAATCAAAGGCGTCTACCCGCATCGGGGAGCGGTGTCCTTGTTGTTAACGGTGAAGAGGGGGGTATGCCCTGTGTTCTGCGCGCTGGCAACAGGCAATGCGGCAGGCGTTGGAGGGAGTGGTGTTTTGGGGCATAATAGCCTTATTATTGCTCATGGCATTTTGATGCCGTTTTTCTGTGCGGAGGATCACGATGGACAGCACCCTGTCTCTGGCTCCGTTGGGGCAACACCCCTTTTGCGATGGCTTGCCGTCGGCGGTGGTGGCCGTGCTGGACCAGTGCGCCTGGCCGCTGACACTGGCCGCCGGGGATCGGCTGTTCCGCGAGGGCGGCACTGCCGATGCCTTTTACCTGATTGTCCACGGTGCGGTGGCGATCGAGGTCACCATGCCCGGCCAGAAGACCGTCGTGCTGCAAACCCTGCACGAAGGCAACAGTCTGGGCTGGTCGTGGTTGTTGCCGCCCTATCGCTGGACCTTTGGCGCACGCGCCTGCTCGCCGTGCCGCCTGTACGCGCTGGATGCCGACAAACTGCGGGCAACGGTGGCCTCGGATCACGAGATGGGCTTTCACATCCTCAGCCGGTGTATCGCGTCGATGGGCGATCGTCTGCATGCGGCCCGCATGCAGATGCTGGGCAGCTGAGACCCCGCGTTATCTGGCATGGCAATAGTCGCGCGGGGCCATGCCAAGGGTACGGCGGAACAGGGCGCTGAAGGCGCTGGGACTGCCATAGCCAAGGTCCAGCGCAATGGTCAATACCGGAGACTTAACGTATGTTGCTCTAGGTTCAATCCGATCCATCAAATGCCCGGACCAAACACCGCCTGCAATGGTGCACAAGCTGAGACAATTAGATGGACACACGGTTCCCTACCAGCCCCCAACCCACTTCGACCCGGCGCAGGATAGCATCGTGGGCAAGCATGGGGGGGCTGATGGCCAACGGAAGATTTTCCCCATTGAAATGGCGGCGCAGGGTCTTCCGGATGAACGGCTTCCAATGGTCGTCACGGGGAGGCTCTGTCTCGACCCACTCTGCCAACCCACCATCCGCGTCACTACCACCGTGGCCTAGGCGTGTCAAAAGGATCAGTCCTGTGTCTTGGGGAAAGCGTGCGAGGAGGTGACACCAAGTGTTGGTCGGGGTATCGGGGCCGGTGAGCGCGAGATGAATTGCTAGGTCGTTGGTAAACCGTGTTTCCTGTCGGGCGACAAGGGATGGACGATAAGAGGTACATGCCAGCGCTTTAATCACATGGGCATAGCTGTCAGCTGAATCTTCCTCCAGCGCCGTGTCCACAGTTGCCAATGCGCTGCGACGAGTTTCATCGTCTCCTGAGCGTAAACGGCGGTCGGCCTCGGTCAAGGAGCGGATGTGGGCAAGTGCGGCAGCTTCGCTCTCCTCGGGATTCAGGTCGAATTCATCCCATGCCACCGGGGCCCGCACCGCGCCGCGTGGCCGTGGTTCATGTAGATGAGTCTTCTGCTCATCAATGGCGCTGCGCCTGATACGGTCGGCGAGACCATTGATTCTGGTGTCGTTCCTAAATAGCTGACGGTAACGCGTCACTGCACTTTGGGCCTCGGGTAACCGACCCTCAGCCAAGAAGAGACTGCCCAAGGAATAGAGAGGGGCGCTGTTAGAGGAAGGACGTGCGGCATGCTCCTCCAGCAAGGTAATGGCTTCCTCCGCTTTGCCCTTGCGCCAAAGCAGCCGCGCCAGTTCGTTCGCGACAACCGCGTCCTCCGAATCGATAGCGGTAGCGGCCCTCAACAGGTATTCAGCTTCGCTCAAGCGTTCTTGGTCGACCAACATTATCGCCAATTGCCCATACAACGCTGTACTTTCCGGTGCATTCCGCAAGCCTTCCCACAGAGCGGATTCGGCAATGGCGGGACGACGGAGCTTTTCCAGTGAGCGTGCCCGTACGCTCCATGCATGACCATTATGGCGATTCCATATCAGTGCTAAGCGCGTAAGCGCCACCGCATGGCCCGGGGCATCCTCCTGGATCAAGCTGGCAATATTGGTGCAACTCCGAACTAGATTATAGCAGTCCCCCGTAATTTCAGCGAAGCGTTCGGTTTTCCGGATGAGGGTGCGCATGCGGCCCCATAGCTGTTCGGTCAGGCCGTCTGCGTCGAGTTCTCGTGCGAAGCCCTGTATTACATTGACGCAATGCGGCAACAGAGGCTCCTTGCGCGGAGTTGCAGGCCTGCGTAGAGCGGGTTCTTCATCCTTTAGCCACTTGGTGAACGGCTGGTCGACCTTGTTATCCAGCAAATCACGCCAGTCATGGCGCCATTGCTCCCCGCTGCGGGGAAAACTGGCCTTAATGGTGCGCCAACGTCGTAAAAAGGCGTTCTTGGCTTTGAAATCGTCGGTTGGTAGCGCTGTCCCCCAGCTTGCTAAGCCTACCAACACCTCGTGATTGAGGCCGCCAATAGTATTGGGCGGCGGCGGCATGCGCGCCAAACCGGTCAGCGCCGTGTCAACGCGATGGTATAGGCGGGGAGTAGCCGCACGACGGCATTCACCCAGCCACAGATGGACCCAGTCACGGGAGGTCTGCAACTGGGCGGCAGCTGCCAGCAAAGCCTTGGGCAAATCATAGGCCTCATCGTCGAGTAACAACGGCTCGGCCCAGCCGCGAAGATCCATCAGGTTTTCGCAGATCCATTTGGCTGACTTTTCCAGCTTTAGTCGCCAAACCAGTCGCAGGGCGTCGCCGGTTTCGGCAATAAAGCTGGCAGCCCCACCTGAACGGACCATCGCCGCGTCGGTATCGGCGCGAACCTGCTGCAGCCAATCACACAGCGTGTCATCAAGGATCTGCCATTCACTCGCATCTGCAGGAAGGTCGCCGAATAGCCCCTCGATCTTCTGTGCAGGACTGGCTCGCTGATAGGGCGGAACGTAGGCAGCCCCCCTCAGCACTGCGTCCAGCGCTCGGGGCGGGGCAGCGTCGAATGCCGCAAACCAAGGATGACGAGAGAGAAGTGCCTTCGTCGGTTGCATTTATGCCTGTCCGAAATCGTCGCGACCGCTATCGAGCTGCAGGCATATCAAGTGGTGCTCTCGCAGACACTTTACATCTCTGTCCGGACTGGTGGTGACTATTCCCACCTTCCATACATGCTTGGGTAGATAATCGATACGCATATGCAGCACCTCCGCAGCTAGCCTCGTCTGGTCATCCGCTAGGTTCAACGTTCTACCGTAATCCAGATCACGAGGTGAGGGAAAGAAGAATTCGTTGAGCTCGCTATCCAGTACGGTGGGGACGGTCAGGGCATGGGCAGCGCCTGCCCGCTCTGCCGCCCTGACCACGTCCTCAACGGAATAGCGCATCAGTGCCAGAACCCGAGTAGGGAAACGCGCGGTTGGGCGGTAATGACCAAGCCCTAGGCGATCACGTAAACGAATGATCCAGTCCGCCTCCTCAATATCCTTTTCCAACTCTTGTGCGAAGGCGGCAAAACGCGGGGCGCGGGCGAACGGGCTATGATTGAGGGCATCACAAATCGCGGCGACGCTGTCGGTAGCTTCCTTGACTGTGAAATGCTCAGCATTTTCGCGGCCTCGGAGGACATCGACGTGATGAATCAGGGTGTCGTGGTAGCGGACGAGGTTTTCCTCGATTGCATAGTCCAGACACTCAAGGCGTACAAGTTCCTGTTTCTGGCCATCAGGGGAGAGAATCGGACCGCTCAGAGCTGGGGTGGAATTGGCGGTGGTGAAGGTTTCCGGCAAGGGTGTATGGGTTACGCGATTTTTAAGCCACTGGTTGATGTGGGCGTCGCTCCATACCTCGATATCGGTCAGAACCTCCGGCAGTGCCGCGCTGTAAGTGGTGCGTCGGACTCCGTTCACCCGCTCATCCCAGCGGTAATTCTGGGCGACAGGCTCATCCGACGGGAGACGAGATATCAATTCGTTGGGTTGGGTCATAGCGGGGAAAATAATATATTCTATGGTATCTAACGGCAAGGTTAATTGCACTATGTAGATTTTACCAGAATGAGGAAATTAACCGTTATGCTGCTAAATATTTAGTTCCGGCATGTTCAAATGGATCATTTACGGTCAATGACCCAGAAAATGCGGCCTGAAGAAAACAAAACCCCCGCCCGGCGGTTGCGGGCGGGGGCAGACGGGGCAGCGTCTACAGGACGGTTGTTTGTCACGCAAATACGTCGTCGCAGATGTGACCATCTGCTCGGGATTTGCGTTTAGTACATATGCTGGCCGCCGTTGATCGACAGGGTGGCGCCGGTGATGAAATCGGCGTCGTCAGCGACCAGGAACAGCACGCCACGGGCGATGTCTTCGGCACGGCCCAGACGACCCATCGGGATCTTGGCGATGATCTTTTCCAGCACATGGTGCGGCACGGCGCGCACCATGTCGGTATCGACATAACCCGGAGCGATGGCGTTGACGGTGATGTTCTTGGCAGCGCCTTCCTGAGCCAGCGCCTTGGTGAAGCCGTGGATGCCGGACTTGGCAGCGGCGTAGTTCACCTGACCGTACTGGCCGGCCTGACCGTTGATCGAGCCGATGTTGACGATACGGCCAAAACCACGGTCGCGCATGCTGTCGATCACGCAGCGGCACAGGTTGAAGCACGAGCTGAGGTTGGTCTGGATCACTGCATCCCACTTGTCAAACGACATGCGGTGCAGGGTGGTGTCCCGGGTGATACCGGCATTGTTGACCACGATTTCGATCGGGCCGAGTTCAGCGGTGATCTGGGCGCAGCCGCGTTCGACGTCTTCGTAGGACGCCACGTCAAACTTGTAGGCCGGGATGCCGGTTTCTTCGGTGAACTTCTTGGCGGCTTCGTCATTACCGCCGTAGTTGGCTGCAACCTTGTATCCGGCGGCCTTCAGACCTTCGGAAATGGCGCGACCAATACCACGGGTACCGCCGGTAACAACTGCGACGCGACCGTTGGACATTCTGGAACTCCCCTCAGATTCTTACGTAGTGAAATAATCTGTCCGCAAAGCTGCAAATCAGCTTGGAAAGCAGTGTAGCGCAATTTTTGCAAATGAAAACAGGGAAAGTTTGCAATAAAATTACAATAAGCAATAAAAAACCTTGGCGCTCCTTGCGGGGCACCAAAAGCGGAAACAGGCTGTAAACAGCAGACTTCTGTCGCGGAATTCCCCTTAGGGTCGTGTTTCCCCCCATTTGGAAACCGTTTTCATTGTCGGACGAACCCTTCCCCAAAGGCAAGTAAAGAACGAATGACACCAAGGCTACAGTTCACTTTACGGTTGTCGGCAAGAAAAACGTGCTGCACTGCGCAATAAAAAACCGCGCCAGCCTTGTGGGGCTGGCGCGGGTAACAGAGGCTCGGTCAGGCGGGATTAATCGCGTTAATCGCGCTCAACGCCCGCGCGCTAGAGCATTTCTCGGTCTCCAAGGATCACGATAAATGCTCTAATGACTTTTTATTTAAGCAAATACGTCGTCGCAGATGTGTCCATCTGCTCGGGATTTGCTCTAATCGCGCTCAACGCAGAGGGCAACGCCCATGCCGCCGCCGATGCACAGGGTGGCGAGACCCTTCTTGGCATCGCGCTTCTGCATTTCGTGCAGCAGGCTGACGAAGATGCGGTTGCCCGAGGCCCCGATCGGGTGGCCGAGGGCGATCGCACCGCCGTTGACGTTGACCTTGCTGGTGTCCCAGCCCATTTCGGCGTTGACGCTCATCGCCTGGGCGGCAAAGGCTTCGTTGGCTTCGATCAGGTCGAGGTCGTTAACGGTCCAGCCAGCCTTGGCCAGCGCCTTTTGCGACGCCGGAATCGGGCCGGTGCCCATGAAGGCCGGATCAACACCTGCCGAGGCAAAGGCCTTGATGCGGGCCAGCGGGGTCAGGCCGCGACGGGCGGCTTCGGCGGCGCTCATCAGCAGCACGGCAGAGGCGCCGTCGTTGATGCCCGAGGCGTTCCCGGCAGTCACGGTACCGTCCTTGGCAAAGGCCGGACGCAGCTTGCCGAGGGCTTCGGCGGTCACACCGGCGCGCGGGAACTCGTCGGTGTCAAACAGCTTGTCTTCCTTCTTCACCTTGATGGTGACCGGAATGATTTCGTCCTTGAACTTGCCGGCGGCAATGGCGGCTTCGGCCTTTTGCTGCGACAGGGCGGCGAACTCGTCCTGCGCTTCGCGGGTGAACTCCCACTTGCGGGCGATGTTCTCGGCGGTGGTCCCCATGTGATAGCCGTTAAAGGCGCACCACAGGCCGTCCTTGATCATGGTATCAACCAGTTCGGTCGAGCCCATCTTGACGCCGCTGCGCAGATAGCTGCAATGCGGGGCGTTGGTCATGCTTTCCTGACCACCGGCAATCACGATGTCGGCCATGCCCGAGGCAATCGCCATCGCGCCCTGGGCAACGGTGCGCAGGCCCGAGCCACACACCATGTTCAGCAGGTAAGCAGGAACGGTGTCCGGCAGACCGGCCTTGATCACCGCCTGACGTGCCGGGTTCTGGCCGGTGCCACCGGTCAGGACCTGACCCAGCACCACTTCGGAAACGTCCTTGCCGTCGACACCCGCACGGTTCAACACTTCCTTGATGACAATGGCGCCAAGATCAGAGGCGGCAAAGCCCGACAGGCTCCCGCTGAAGTTCCCGATGGCAGTACGAGCGGCGCTGACGACAACAATATCAGTCATAGTAGAGTGTTCCTCCCTGGAGGCTTGTGAACCACGCCCGGCCCGCCCGGTCGCGGAAGCAAGGAAACCTTAAACGGGCCTTTAGCAAGAAGTCCAACCATTATTGCGACGCGAAATTGCGTTTTAACCAGCGCGTCATAGGACTATAGACCTGTCTGCCCGCCCCGGAGCCGGTGATCATTCCTATGTGTCCTAACGATACGTGCAAGATTGTTGCACCGGAAACCTTTGCCGCCAGTGCCCGCGCAGACTCCGGGGGGACGATGCGGTCCCGCTCGGGGATCAGGAACAGCGACGGGATGGCCAGCTCTTCCGGTCTGACCGGCAGTCCACCCACCTGCCAGCACCCCCGGCCAGTGGTGTTCCCGCAGTACCAGTCACCCAGACACTCGCGGGCGACGGCCCGCACCAGCGGCACGCCGTCATTCACCCAGTCTTCCATACCGACGAACAGGGTGGTCTTGGGCGAGTCGGGGGCCATGTGGGCAAAGCTCTGGAACTTGCGGGTGATGCTGCCGGGCTCCAGACCCGAGAACATCACCTGCAGGATATCGACCGGTAACGCGCCCATGGTATCGACCGACGACAGAATCCACGGAATGGCCTCGCGGAACACCGCCATGCCCGGCCCGTCGTGGGCGGAGAAATCCCACGGGGTGGCCAGCGCCACAAATCCCGCCACCAGATCGGGGCGGCGCAGACAGGCCGCCAGCGACAACAGGCCGCCCATGCAGTAGCCCAAAACCACAACTGGCCGGCCCGCCCGCTCGCAGGCAGCCTCCAGCGCCGGAATCAGGCGATCAGTGATGTAGCCGCTGAGGTCGAGTGGCTGTTCTTCCGGGCCGGGGTCGCCCCAGTCGAGCAGCAGGGGATGCAGGCCGTGGCGGGCCAGATGGCGCATCAGGCTGCGGCGACCGTTCAGGTCGAGAATGTAGCCACGATTGATCAGCGACGGAACCGCCACCAGCGGAATCGCCGCCGGGTCGGTTCTGAATCGCGCCAGCGTATAGTCGCGCAGACAGACACCCCCCCGCTGCCAGATGGCGGGCGGATCGTGCAGGCGGCGGCGATAGGGGTGATGGCGATAGCGCTGGACTCCCTCGAGGAAATCACCAAAGCGGCGACAGGCTTCGTGGGCAACGGCATCGGCCAGATCAGGTAGCGGGGCTCCCGCCAGCAGGGCGTCGAGATCGGCGCTTAGGCGCTGGAGCTGGGGCGGCAGCGGCGGTGCATCCGGCGAGCTGCTGTTCCAGCTCGACCACTCGCTCTTCAAGGCGTGCGATGCGGCCAGTGAGCCGAGAAAGGTCGTCCCCGCCAGTCCCAGATACAGGGGCAGCGGGCGCGGCCCCAGCCGGACCCGTGGGAGGGGAGTGCTCTGTGTGTGCTGATGGCTGGCCTGCACGGGCAGCGTCTCCCCGGTCAGCGGTGGCGGGCGGCTCGTCGTTCACCTTGGCGGCGGCAAAGGCTTCGGCGCTTTTGGTCATCAGGGCAAAGGTGCGCTCGATGGTCTCGGCGGTGGCCGGGTCGCGCGCCATGCGGGCCATCTGGTCCTGCCAGAGGTCAAGATAGCGACGGGCGAGGGTTTCAAGGTCGGGTGTGTTGCTCATGCGGTCAACGATACCACCGGAATTTGGGGAGACGCAATGGCAAGGGTGGAGCGGCATCAAAGCAACAAACAATGTTCAGGGGCTGCCTGAGGGGGGTGGGGGCGTCCTGTTCTTGTTCGTTGCAAGAGTGCGAGGCATCATGATTTGCCATTGTAGTGCAGTGCACAAAATATTGCGCAACATGAATGCTGTTATACCGCAGCATAGCGATGCTGCAAGGCGGTATCCCTCCGCGATTTTTTGATGTACCCTGCCAGACAGTGCCATGACAGGGTGCCGGACAGGGCTGGGACACAGCTGATCCGGTAGAGACTGTCCGGCGGTTTCGCCTTGCTGCACCGGGTCAGGATGGCAACAGGATGCAGAAAAAGCGGAGCCTTGTTTTTAACGCACGTTCGCGCAGAGGACCGGCCCCCCTGGTTTTCTGGCGGTCGTGCTCTCGCGGGGAAACGGATCAATGGCTGAGACAAAAGACGGCCCGATCACCATTAAAAAATACGCCAACCGCCGTCTGTACAATACAGCAACCTCCAGTTATGTGACGCTTGATCACCTGTGTCAGATGGTGAAGGACGGGACGGATTTTGTGGTGTATGACGCCAAGAGCGGCGATGACATCACCCGCTCCGTGCTGACCCAGATCATCGTCGAAGAAGAAAACAAGGGGCAGAACCTGTTGCCGATCGGGTTCCTGCGCCAGCTGATTTCGTTTTATGGCGACAGTCTGGGCGGGCTGGTTCCGCGCTATCTGGAACACAGCATGCAGTCCTTTGCCCGCAATGAAGAACAAATGCGGTCGCTGCTGCACAATGCCTTTGAAGGCATTTTTCCGTTGCAGAATTTTGAGGAAATGAACAAGCAGAACGTCGCGCTGTTCGAGAATGCGATGAAGATGTTCACCCCCTTTTATGGGGAGGCCGGTGCCAAGGGGGCAGGACGCCCGGCAGAGGGAGCTGCGGTAGCAGGTGACGGCAACGAAGACCCGACCATCCGGGAATTAAAGAATAAATTGAACGATATGCAGACCCAGTTGAATTCACTGATCACCAAAAAGAGCTGATCGGCCTCAACTGTTGGACCTTACAAGGGGGCGGGATACTATCCGTCAGGTAAGTCCGGGCCATTGTCCTGATATATGCCGGGGCAGTGGCCTTTTCTTCTTTATGTTTGTATGGTTACATTTTGACGGTATCGTGTATTTATTTTGAATAAAAATGAATTGCACAAATTTTTCGACTATATATTTCTATTCAAAACGGACACAATTAGTATTAATCCGTAGAACAGTGATAAATTTATATAAAATGATACGAACGGATTTTATTATCTTGTCCGTATAATAACAGAGAATACATCAAGGGCTGAATGCCCGCGCGGCGATGATCTTTCTTGTGCCTCTATCATCCTTGTGGATGACTTGCAGGGGGCACTGGAAAGTCGTATCCCATTACGGTGAGTGCACCCTTATCCAAATGGCTCTCATCCAGCAAACCAGAAGAGTCAATGGATCTTGTCCGAGCAGTCCTGAAGAACTGCCGGATGCTCTTGTGAATGGACCTATTCGATCTTGGAAAGGATCATCCATGTTAATGGCTGCCGATACGTTGTCAGCAAAGTCGGAAAAGACGACCAACAGGGCAACAGACACCGATCGTCATGTCGGAACGCGTATTCGTGAACGCCGGATCATGCTGGGCCTGTCCCAGCAGCAGATGGCAGACATGATTGGCGTGACCTATCAACAGGCCCATAAATACGAACGTGGGATCAACCGCATTTCTGCCGGTCGCTTGTATGAGATTGCGCAGGTTCTGAACGTGCCGGTCAGCTATTTCTATGAAGGGCTGAACGATGCGGGCGTGCAGGACATGAACCCTCGTCAGCGCATGTGCCTGGAACTGGCGCGCAACTTTGCCCAGATTCACAACGAACGTCATCAGGAGGCCTTGAGCCAACTGGCGCGGGCGCTGGCGAATGACGAGCAATAAGAAAACAGGGCAGTGAGCGAAAGCTGCATTACTTTCGCCCTCACTGTTGAGTGAAAACGGGCGTTGCTCTTGCAGAAGGGCGGCGCCCGTTTTTTACAGGGAAGCAGGTGTGCCGCGTCTGGCCTGTAGCCGCCCCACAGTCCGGCGGATGACCCCCAGACTGAGGCCGAACAGCACCAGAGCCAGCCCGGCAGCAATCGGAGCACTCAGCGTTTCCCCCAGAAAAGCCCAGCCCCCCAGCAAGCCAAAGACCGGCACCAGCAAAGCAAAGGGAGTCACCGTTGCCGCCGGATACAGGCTGAGCAACTTGCCCCATACGGCATAGCCGAACAGGGTCGACAGCAAGCCGACATAAGCGAGGGCCCCAATGCCGGACCAGTTGAGGTGCGTCAGGGCCTGCTGCGCTGAAGGGCCTTCGAACAGGGCAGAGAGGATCAGCAAGGGGACCACCGGGACCGCGCTGACCCACACCATGAAGCGGAACGGAGAGACGCCTTTCAAGCGGCGCATCGCCATGTTGGAAACAGCCCACGCCAAAGCCGCTGCCAGAACCAGCAGCAGCGCATGCAACGGCAAAGAGGTGTTCCCGCTCTGGCTGCCGATCACCAGCAGCCCGCTGGCTCCGCACAGCAAGCCCGCGGCATCCCACCGGCCGATTTTCTCGCGGTAGATCAGGGCGGCGAGGATGATGGTGAAAAAGACCTGACTTTGTAGCACCAGCGATGCAACCCCGGCCCCCATTCCGAGGTGGATGCCAAGGAACAGCAGGCTGAATTTCACCACTCCCAGCACGACGCCGATAAACAGCAACAGGCGCCATGAAACGCCACAGCGTCCGACGAACAGAATCGCGGGCACGGCGGCGACCAGAAAGCGCAGGGCAGAAAACAGCAGGGGAGGGAAATCATGCAGGCCGACCTTGATGACCACGAAGTTCAGCCCCCAGATCAGGGCAACGGTTATGGCGGCAAGGCAGTGCAGCGGGCTCATCGGCGACCTCGTGAGGGGGGACCGCTCCAGTGAAGCGTGTTTCAGCCCCGAAGCCGAGTCGTATCTGGCACTCTCCCCGTTTCGGGGGGAGGGGGAAAGCGGATCAACAGGGTGAAGTCATCGTCCAGATAGTCGGTCAGGACTTCGACGCTTCCCCCCTTGCAAACGGACTTTGCCACCCGGGTCCATTCGTCGATGTCGGCGTAGAACATGGTGGCGGACCCCTGTGCTGACAGGCGGCGGCGCGGGCTGTGCAGCAGATTGATCGCCAGCCCCCAGCGGCAGCGGCGGGCCAGCAGGGCAAACATGCTGCGCAGATAGCTTTTCCAGTCTTCGGGGTCGGCCTTGGCCCGGTAGTTGAACGTCCCGGAGACAAAGCCGTAATCGGCGTTTTCCTGCGGGACGCCAGAGCGGACAAAGCGGGTGCGGGGGTCATCGGTGCATCGTTGGGCCTGGGCGATCATCGAGGCCGAGATGTCATAGCCGACATAGCTGGTGATCCGGGGGTGGGACAGGGCTGCCAGTTCGGCCCACAGCGCCCCATACCCGCAGCCCAGATCAAGGACGCTGGCGGTGTCCGGGATACCGCAGGCCGGATCAAAAATACGCAGCAATGCCTGAAAGCGCAGGCTTTGTGCTTGCGGGCTGCTCCAGCCGACACCACTGGAGGACGCCCCCCGGTTTTCGATCACCTGATCAAAGCGCCAGGCAATGTCGGCCAGTGCCGAGGGAACCGATAGAGGCAAGGGGCCGGACCGCTGTTCTCCCATGGCTCAGGCGTGCTTTCGCAGGTGTTGATGACGAATGTGGGCCAGCAATCCCTTGCAGCCCCGCTCGATCAGGTCAAACACATGGTCAAAACCATGCACACCGCCATAATAGGGATCGGGGACGTCCAGCAGGGTGCGGTCGCCCGCATAGCTCATCAACAGGTGAACCTGCTGTTCCTGCCCCTCGGGGGCCAGCCGCAACAGGGCTTGCTGGTGTCCACGGTCCATCGCAACCAGATAGTCAAAATCCTGAAAATCTTCGCTGGAAACCCGCCGGGCCCGTTGCCCGGACAGGTCAACGCCCCGCTGTTTGGCGGTGGCCTGTGACCGGCTGTCCGGTGGTTGTCCGACGTGCCAGCCGCCCGTTCCGGCGGAGTCGGTCAGGATTGTTGCGTCAAGACCTGCCTGGGTCACCAGCCGACGGAAAACGCCTTCTGCTGTCGGGGAGCGACAGATATTGCCGGTACAAACAAACAAGACGCGGACTTTGGCAGGCTCGCCGTCTGGGGGGGGCTCGGTGGTGGTGGAAATGGCGTCTGCCATAGTGTCTCCCGTATGTGTTCTTGTCTGGCGTCGCTTCCCTGATGTGCAGGGGCATGCCCCGCGTGTTCCAGCCGGTTGTTTTCGATGGTTTTACCATGGGGGGGCCGTGAACAGGGACACATCGTATGATGATTTCGGCCAAAGGGGGAAATGCGAAATCGTTTTTGTGGAAAGCAGACGTCACTTTTCGCACGATGCCTGATCCCTGTTTTTCTGAAGGACAGACCATGAGCAAACCATCAATCGTCATCCTGACCGGGGCGGGTATTTCCAAGGAATCCGGTCTGGACACCTTTCGCTGTGCTGGCGGGCTGTGGCAGCAGGTCAGTCTGGAGGATGTGGCAACGCCCGAGGGCTTCCAGCGGAATCCGGCGCTGGTCCATGACTTTTACAATGCGCGCCGGGCGCAGTTGCGTTCACCCGAGATCCAGCCCAATGAGGCGCATCGGGCACTGGCCCGGCTGGAGCAGGAGTTTCCCGGCACAGTGCTGCTGGTGACGCAGAACATCGACGACCTGCACGAGCGCGCCGGCTCGCAATCGCTGATCCACATGCACGGCGAATTGTTGAAAGCCGAGTGCGAAGCCTGTGGTGCGGTGTTGCCGTGGGACGGCGACCTCAGCGAAGCCGATGTCTGCCCGTCCTGTCAGGGGGCGGGGCTGCTGCGCCCGCGGGTGGTGTGGTTCGGGGAAATGCCGCTGGAAATGCCGCGCATTTTTCATGCGCTGGAGCAGTGCGACCTGTTCATCTCGGTTGGCACATCCGGAAATGTTTATCCGGCGGCGGGCTTTGTTGATCACGTTCAGCGATGCGGTCAGGGCGACACCATTGAACTGAATCTGGAGCCCAGTGAAGGGGCCAGCCTGTTTGACCAGAAACGCTATGGTCCGGCGACCCGAATTGTTCCGGCCTTTGTCGAGGAAATCCTCAGCGGTTCGTATCGTTTGTAATTGTACGCGGGCAAAAGAAAAGGGGCCACCTGTTGGTGACCCCTTTCCCGGCAACCCTGCCAAACTTTCCGTAAGGAAAGATTAGAAGGTCAGCGACAGACCGGTGGCAACCACCCAGCCGCTGTTTTCGTTGCTGTTCACGACGGTGCTGTTCGAACCAGCGGCAACGCCGTTTTCGAAATCGACGTGACCGACACCGGCGACCAGCGCAACGCCCGGGCCCATGGTGTATTCACCGGCCAGTTCCCAGATCTTCATGCTGTCGTCAGAGACGTTCCGCTCGCTGTTTTCCATCGAGCTGTCGAGGTACGACAGGCTGACACCGTACGGGCCGGTCTTGTAGGCAGCGCCCACTTCCCAGGCGCGACCGTTGACTTCGTCACGCAGGCCCTGACCGGCGAGGGTCAGGCCGTTGGCGGCCTTGCGGTCCTGGCTGATGTCACGATAGGCGCCACCGAAGCTGAAGCCGGCATAGCCGATCTGAGCGCCCAGCTGCCATTCTTCACGACCGGCGTTGTACGCGCCGTTGACATTGGCGGTGCTGGTGGTGTTCGGGCCTGCATCAGCCCACAGATAACCACCTTCGACGCCGATGGTGACGCCGCTCAGCTCGCCGTCCCAGGCCAGGCCAACGCCATAGCCTTCGTTGGAACCGGCAGCGGCCGGAAGGCTGCTCGGCTGGGCCGGGTTGTCGTCACCGTTCACGTCCGGCACATAAGAGGCACCGAAGGTGAAGCCCGCGATCGCCGGCGAGATGTAGCTGATCGATTCCGAATCGCCCGAGGTGTTGATGAAGGTGGCATCAACAGCGGAGAAGTTGCCGGAGTTCGGCTTCAGGACATATGCGCCAGCGGTCAGGTCGTTTTCGTCCAGACCGGCATTGAACAGACGGCCACCGACAACCGGGGCGCCCTTGGCAATGGCGGACAGGGCGGTGCCGTCAGCAGCGGCAACGATAGTACCGAACGCGCCACCGACCGAGATGCTGTAGGTGTCAGCAGAGTCGACGGTGTCGTTATTGTTGACCGAACGGCCACCGGCTTCGATTTCGTACTTCACGGCAACGGTCAGGCCGTTGTCGAGGGTGGTCGACCCCTTGAAGTGGATTTCGTTGTCGCCCTTGACGTCAACGCCGGTCACTTCACGGCCGGTGGCCTTGGTGAAGTCGTCGTCCTGCGAGGCATAGCCAACCAGCACGGAACCATAGCCGCCAACCGACAACTTGATCGGATCAGCAGCGAAAGCCGGAGCAACGGCCATCACGGTGGCAACGGCGGTCAGGGCGCCGGCGAAAGCAAAAGTCTTTTTCACGTCTCTATCTCCTCGTTCTTATCCCGAGCCGCGTCGGTGTCCCCGTTCAGGGTGGCTGTCATCATCGTCATGCCACACTGGCGGGCGTGGTGACGATGGGGCGCAGACTGGCGTCATGGATTCTTCACGGACAAGTTTTTGTGCGATTGCGGTAGCGATGCAAGTGAATTGAGCACGGCAGACCGGCTGCCTAGCAAATGTCCGTAAACCTGTTGCATGAAAGACACTCTTGATTCGTCGCTTTTGCAGACAGGCAGGATCAATCCAGACAAGCCCGGCGCACGGGATGCTGGTGCAGAGCACAAAAAAAGAGTGATCCGCCGGGAAGACGGATCACTATCAAGGGAGTCTGGAACAGGGTGGCCAACAGGAGACCATCGCAGAGTGTCGCGGAGAAAGCCTGTCGAACCGGTCAACCCCCAGAGGGGCTGTGGGCTTATAATTAGCGCAATTAAGAGGCACTCGCAATTAAAAAATGACAGAGATGCGAATAAATCGCAAAATTCTCTGATGGCCGCCTTTATGCCTGCTCATTCCTTGTGATCGCGCGGGTGTGACGCCGTGTGGACGGCGATCAGCTTGGCGCTGTCAACCTGTGTATAGCGCTGGGTGGTGCTGAGGGACGAATGCCCCAGCAACTCCTGAATGGTGCGCAAATCGCCGCCCTTGGCCAGCAGGTGGGTGGCAAAGCTGTGGCGCAGGGCGTGCGGGGTGGCCGTTTCCCCCAGGCCCAGCAGAACCCGCAAGCGCCGCATTTGCCGCTGTACCACGCCGGGGTTCAGGCGTTTGCCACGGGCCCCGATGAACAGGGGGGACTCGGGCAGAGGCGGAAACGGGCGCTGATCCAGATAGGCGGCAATGGCATCGCGCACCAGCGGCAACACCGGCAGCAGGCGTTGCTTGTTGCCCTTGCCGGTGATCACCATGGTGTCGCCCAGCGGTTGGTTGGCGACATTCAACTCCAGAGCCTCGCCCAGACGCAGACCACAGCCGTACAGCAGGGCGAACAGGGCGACATCGCGGGCAGCCATCCATGGCTCGTCCTGAATTTCGGCGGCGGCGGACAGGGCTTCGACCGCTTCGTCTTCGGCCAGCGGACGCGGCACATGGCGGGGTGGGCGCGGGGTGCGAACGGTGGTGATCGCCGGATTGTGCAGAGTCCCCGCCCGGTCGGCCCATTTGAAAAAGCCGCGCAGGGTGCTCATCGCCCGGGCCAGCGAGGTGCGGGACAGGCCCTCCTGCGTGCGGACGGCCAGATAGGCGCGGAAGTCTGCGGCGTCCAGTTCGGCCATCCGGGCCAGCGTCGGGCGCTCTCCCAGATGGTCGGTCAGGAAACGCAGAAAGGCGGCCAGATCGCGGCTGTAGGCATCAAGGGTATGCTTTGAGGACCGCTTTTCAGCGGCCATCCATGCGCGCCAGTCGCCGATCAGCGCCTCGAGGTCCGGGGCGCAGGAAAACAGGATCAGCGGCAGAGGCATCGCCGCACACACTGCTCGACGACATCAGCGAAAAATCCGAACAGCTCGACGCCCTGCTCGGGGTAGAAATTCTCGCTCGCACGGCTGCCGAGTACCAGCAATCCTTCCGGCAGGTCCTCGCCAAAGGACAGACGGGCAAGGGCATCGGAACAGATGCCAGCGGCGTTGGAGCCGTACAGCATCGGTTCGTTTTCGATCCATGGCCGCAGGGCAAACCGTTCGTCAGCCCCCAGACGCGAATCGATAAAGCTGCGCGGGACTTCCTGCACCACCACTGCGGCGTTCTTTGGCAGACCGGGCTCAAAGCTCAGCATCGCCATGTCGGTGCGCAGCAGGGTCGGAACCTCGTCGGTGATGATGCGGGCCAGATCGGTAAAGCTGTCAGCCCGCAACACCGCCAGCACTGCCTGATGGGTGCAGGATTGCAGCCACAGGTTGGCACGGGCGGTATCCATCATTTCTTCCAGCCCGACGCGCAGGACTTCGCTTTCCTGCCGCAGGTGTTTCAGGCTGTGGGCCTGAAAGTCGACCACGTTTCTGCCCAGCTCGCGCTCGGGCAGGGTGGCGGCAAGGGTATGATAGGTGATGTCCGGGTGGTCGGCCAGCAGGTCGGGCAGGGCATCGCGCAGCAGGTCGGGATGTTGACGCAGATAGCGTTCAACCTGTTCGCGATTGAGGGGGGCAGAGGGGGTGGAACGGGTATCGGACGATGCCACGGGATCAGGACTCCAGAATCGACTGACCGCTTTTGGCCCAGTCGGCCATGAAGCCTTCGAGGCCCTTGTCGGTCAGGGGGTGAGCATAAAGCTGGCGCAAAACCTTGGGCGGCAGAGTGGCGACATCGGCCCCCAGACGGGCGGCCTCGGTCACATGCAGCGGATGGCGGATCGAGGCCACCAGCACCTGCGTCTTCAGGTCGGTATAGTTGCGGTAAATTTCTAGGATCTCGGCAATCAGGCCCATGCCATCCTGCGAGATGTCATCCAGTCGGCCGACGAACGGCGAAATGAAGGTCGCCCCGGCCTTGGCGGCCAGCAGGGCCTGTCCGGCCGAGAAGCACAGGGTGACGTTGACCATGCCGCCGTCGTCGCTGATCGCCTTGCAGGTCTTCAGCCCGTCGGGGGTCAGCGGCACCTTGATCGCCACGTTGGGGGCGATGGCGCGCAGGACGGCGGCTTCCTTCATCATGGTCGGGAAGTCGAGCGCGGTGACTTCGGCGCTGACCGGGCCGGGGACGACGGCGCAAATATCGCGGATCAGGTCGGTAAACTTCCGCCCCGACTTTGCAGCCAGCGACGGGTTGGTGGTCACGCCATCAACCAGCCCGGTGGCCGCGAGGTCACGGATTTCGTCCAGATCAGCCGTATCGATAAAGAACTTCATGGCACTGCAAGACCTTTGCGAAAAAGGAGCGGGAAAACGCCGGGCCGACCGGCTTGGGGTAGCGGGGGGCAGGGGGAAACTGTAGCGTATCGCGCTGGCCCCGCCAACCGGTACGCAGCAGGGGCGGCATGGTGACGAAAAGGAATGGTGTTGTCTGTGACGGTGGTCGAAACGGCAGAGCAGGTCTTTCGGGCCGATGAGGTGGTGGCGGTGCTGCTGCCGTTGCCGCTGGTCGGGGCCTATGACTACCGGGTGCCCGAGGGCGAACAGGTGGTGGCCGGGGATGTGGTGCGGGTGCCGCTGGGCAAACGGCAGGAAAACGGCGTGGTCTGGGGGCCGGGGCGCGGGGATGTGGCGGCTGGCCGCATCAAGGCGCTGCTGGGGCGGATCGCCGGGGCGCCGCGCCTGCCCGAGGTGTCGCGGCGGCTGGTGGACTGGGTGGCGTCCTATACCCTGTCGGCACCGGGCGCCGTGTTGCGGATGGTGATCCCGGTGGCCGAGGCGCTGGAGGCTCCGGCGCTGGCACACGGCTGGCTGCCCGCGATGGGGCTGGAGGAGGCCGCCGGTCTGCTGCGCCTGACCCCGGCCCGCCAGCGGGTGCTGGAGGTGACCAGTGCGGGCGTTCCCCTCAGCACCGCCGATCTGGCACAAGCCGCCGGGGTGGGTAGCAGCGTCATCAAGGGACTGGCCGAAGCCGGGGTGTTGCAGTCGGTATCATTGGCGGCACGCGATGACGAGCGGCAGGCCGATGGCGATCATCCCGGCCCGCAGTTATCGGATTTGCAGCAAGACGCCGCCAGGGTTCTGGTCGAGTCGCTGGGGGCGGGGTTTTCCACCACCCTGTTGCAGGGGGTGACCGGCTCGGGGAAAACCGAGGTCTATTTCGAAGCCATCGCCGCCGCCCTGCGGCAAGGATTGCAGGTGGTGGTGCTGGTGCCGGAAATCACCCTGACCACCCAGTGGCTGCACCGCTTTGCCGGACGGTTTGGGGCACCTCCCAGCCAGTGGCATTCCGAACTCACCCCCGCCCGCCGCCGCCGGACCTGGCGGGCGGTGGCCGAGGGACGGGCAAAGGTGGTGGTCGGGGCCCGCTCGGCGTTGTTCCTGCCCTATGCCAATCTGGGGCTGATCATCGTTGATGAAGAACACGAGGGGGCGTTCAAGCAGGAAGAAGGCGTGATCTACCACGCCCGCGACATGGCGGTGGTGCGCGGGCAGCTGGGAGGGATTCCGACCATTCTGGCCTCGGCCACGCCATCGCTGGAAACGGTGCTGAATGTCGAGGCCGGGCGATACCGCAAGGTTGACCTGCCCAGCCGCCACGGGGGGGCGGTGCTGCCGGAAATGTCGATTCTTGACCTGCGCAAAACGCCGCCCGAAGCCGGAGACTGGGGGCCGGGCTGGCTGGCGCCGGGGTTGGTGCAGGCCATTCGCGACACGCTGGCCGCCGGTCAGCAGGCGATGCTGTTCCTCAATCGGCGGGGGTATGCGCCGCTGACCCTCTGCCGGGCGTGCGGACATCGGTTGCAATGTCCGAACTGTACCGCCTGGCTGGTCGAACATCGGGCGCAGGGGCGGTTGGTCTGCCATCATTGTGGCCATCAGGCCCCGAGTCCCCGCGCCTGCCCGTCGTGCGGCGAGGAAGGGCAGTTGGCGGCCTGTGGTCCCGGAGTCGAGCGGGTGGCGGAAGAGGCGCGGGCGCGATTCCCCGAGGCGCGGGTGGCGCTGGTGGCGTCGGATACACTGGGCGGCCCGGCGGCGGTGGCCGAGCTGTTGCGACAGGTGACCGCCCATGAAATTGATCTGCTGATCGGAACGCAGGTGCTGGCCAAGGGGTTGCACTTTCCCTTGTTGACGCTGGTCGGGGTGGTCGATGCCGACCTGGGATTGTCTGGAGGTGACCTGCGTGCTGCCGAACGGACGTTCCAGTTGCTGTCGCAGGTGGCCGGGCGTGCCGGGCGTGGCGAGCAGCCCGGGCGGGTGCTGTTGCAAAGCTATCAGCCGGATCATCCGGTGTTGCAGGCGATGATCAGCAGCGATGCCGCCCTGTTCCTGCAGACCGAAGCCGAAGCCCGGCGACAGTTGGGAATGCCGCCCTTCGGGCGGATGGTGGCGGTGGTGGTCAGTGGTCCTGAGCCGGCGGCTGTCGAGTCGGTGGCAAACCGGCTGGCGGCGACGGCTCCGCGGGCGTCCGGGGTGGAAATCTGGGGTCCGGCGGCGGCTCCGCTGGCCGTATTGCGTGGCCGCCATCGCTGGCGGTTGCTGCTGAAGGCTCCGCGGACCGTCAAAGTGCAGACCCTGATGCGTCAATGGTTGTCGCAACAACAGTGTCCATCCTCTGTCCGTATCCAGGTCGATGTCGATCCCTACAGTTTCTTGTAAGGAGGAAGTCTTATATTTGATAAGGTTACCGGGACTTCCCTTGCGAAGAATTCGCAAGGATGCGGGGCAGGTGGGTTTCCTGCCCGACGGGGTAGGGTGGCCGGGTGGGGGAACGGCAGTTCATTTGGCGTTGCACCAACGGCCTGCCGCGGCGCATCAAATTCAGGCTTTACCGGCCTTCACGGCGGGTTGCTGAAACGAAAATCTGGTGATTTCCACAGGGGGATCGGGCCGCTATGGCTTGCAAGGACCATCCCATTATGTTAACTACCTCACGCGCCGCAGGGGGAACTTGTCAACACGGCGCCAAAAATTAATGAAAAAACAGTTGGTTAGAGACTACTTCCGCCACTCGGCAACGAATTTTCTGGGGCCAGCAGAACGTGTCATCCGAAACCGCAGGATCAAACGGCCTTGCCGACCGCTACGCTTCGGCGCTTTATGACCTCGCATACGAGCGCAATGCGCTCGATCAGGTCGCAGCCGATCTCCGGTCGCTTAAGGCCATGCTGACGGAGAGCGCCGACTTCCGGCGCTTTATCTCGTCGCCCATCGTGTCCCGTGAGGACCAGCAGAAGGGCATCGATGCCATCGCGCAGGGTGCCGCTTTGTCTGACCTCGTCAGGAATTTTCTGGGGCTGATCGCGCAGAACCGCCGCCTGTTTGCGCTGGGAGGTATGGCTGACGCCTATCTTGCCCGCCTGGCGAGCGCGCGCGGCGAAGTGACCGCTACGGTCCACAGCGCCAAATACTTGTCGGATGCTCAGGTTGCGTCCCTTTCCGCCGCGCTCAAGCAAGCGGTGGGGAAAGATGTCGCGATGAACATCTTCATCGATCCGACCATCCTCGGCGGCCTGATCGTCAAGATCGGCTCGCGTATGGTCGATAATTCAGTCCGCACGAAGCTGCAGCGTCTTCAGCTCGCCATGAAAGGGGTTGGGTGATGGAAATCCGCGCCGCGGAAATCTCCGCTATCCTTAAGAATCAGATTGCCAATTTTGGTACCGAGTCCGAGGCCGCAGAGGTCGGGACCGTGCTGTCCGTCGGTGACGGTATCGCCCGCATCCATGGTCTGGACAAGGTTCAGGCTGGTGAAATGGTCGAGTTCCCCGGTGGCGTTCGCGGGATGGCCCTGAACCTCGAACCCGACAACGTTGGTGTCGTGATTTTCGGTGATGACCGCTACATCAAGGAAGGCGACACCGTCAAGCGTACCCAGACCATCGTGGACGTGCCGGTCGGCAAGGGCCTGCTGGGTCGCGTGGTTGATGGTCTGGGCAACCCGATCGACGGCAAGGGCGAGCTGACCGATGTCAGCCGTCGTCTGGCTGACGTCAAGGCCCCGGGCATCATTCCGCGCAAGTCGGTGCACGAGCCGATGCAGACCGGTCTGAAGGCTATCGACAGCCTGATCCCGATCGGCCGCGGTCAGCGCGAACTGGTCATTGGTGACCGCCAGACCGGCAAGACCGCCGTCATTCTGGACACCATCCTGAACCAGAAGCCGATCAACGACGCCGCCAAGAACGACAGCGAAAAGCTGTTCTGCATCTACGTCGCCGTGGGTCAGAAGCGTTCGACCGTCGCCCAGGTCGTCAAGACCCTGGCCGAATACGGCGCTCTGGACTACACCATCGTCGTCGCCGCGACCGCCTCCGAAGCTGCTCCGCTGCAGTTCCTGGCGCCGTACACCGGTTGCTCGATGGGCGAATTTTTCCGCGATAACGGCATGCACGCCGTGATCTTCTATGACGATCTGTCCAAGCAGGCCGTCGCGTACCGCCAGATGTCGCTGCTGCTGCGCCGTCCGCCGGGACGTGAAGCTTACCCGGGCGACGTGTTCTATCTCCACAGCCGCCTGCTGGAACGCGCTGCGAAGCTGAACGACGCCAATGGTTCGGGCTCGCTGACCGCTCTGCCGGTGATCGAAACCCAGGCCAACGACGTGTCGGCCTACATTCCGACCAACGTGATTTCGATCACCGACGGTCAGATCTTCCTGGAAACCGACCTGTTCTTCAAGGGCATCCGCCCGGCCGTGAACGTGGGTCTGTCCGTGTCCCGCGTGGGCTCGGCTGCCCAGATCAAGGCGATGAAGCAGGTTGCCGGTACCATCAAGATGGAACTGGCCCAGTATCGTGAAATGGCTGCCTTCGCGCAGTTCGCTTCCGACCTGGACCCGGCGACCCAGAAGCTGCTGAACCGTGGTGCCCGTCTGACCGAGCTGCTGAAGCAGCCCCAGTTCGCCCCGATGAAGGTGGAAGAACAGGTTGCCTCGATCTTCGCCGGTACCAAGGGCTTCCTCGACAAGCTGGCGATCAAGGACGTCAACCGCTACGAGCGTGAAATGCTCGCTGCCCTGCGCGAAAAGGGCGCTGACATCCTGGCCGCCATCCGTACCGAAAAGGCGATCTCGAAGGACACCGAAGGCAAGCTGTTTGCTTTCCTCGAAGCCTTCGGCAAGACCTTCGCGTAAGACGCGGACTGGCGACAACGGTAAACAGGGAAGGGCCTAATCTCCATGGCCAGCCTTAAGGACCTACGCGCTCGTATCTCGTCGGTGAAAAACACCCGCAAGATCACGAGCGCCATGAAGATGGTCGCGGCGTCCAAGCTCCGCCGCGCCCAGGAGGCCGCTGAAGCCGGTCGGCCGTACGCCGAACGTATGGAACGCATGCTTGGTAACCTGGCCGGCTCGATGGTCGGTCAGGCTGGTGCACCAAAGCTCCTTGCCGGTACCGGCAAGGACGCTGTGCACCTGCTGGTGGTCATGACCGCCGACCGTGGCTTGTGCGGTGGCTTCAACACCAACGTGGCCCGTAATGCCCGCAACCTGATCAAGGATCTGCAGGCAGCCGGGAAGCAGGTAAAGGTGCTGTGCGTGGGCCGTAAGGGCCGCGACCTGCTGAAGCGCGATTTTGCGTCGCTGATCCTGCAGACCTATGAAGGGCTGACCCGTCGCGGCGCGACGTTCGAAAACGCCGACATGGTGGCACAAAAGGTGCTGTCGATGTTCGACGCTGGCGAATTCGATGTCTGCACGGTTGTTTACAACAAGTTCCAATCGGCGATTGCGCAGGTTGTGACCCGTCAGCAGCTGGTGCCGTTCCCGGTCCCGGCAGTGGCGGCCAACACCAACGATGCGGCTGGCAAGGCGCTTTACGAGTATGAGCCGTCCGAGGAAGGTATCCTCGCGGATCTGCTGCCGAAGAACGTCTCCATGCAGCTCTTCTCTGCCCTGCTGGAAGGCGATGCCTCGGAACAGGGTGCCCGGATGAGCGCCATGGACAACGCCACGCGCAACGCAGGCGACATGATCAACAAGCTGACGCTGGTCTATAACCGGACCCGTCAGGCTGCGATCACCAAGGAACTGATCGAAATCATCTCCGGCGCCGAGGCCCTGTAAGGGTCCTTTTAGACACGCGCTACTCAGGAACACAGAATTCGGGGCGATAGGAGCTATTCCCATGGCTAAGAACAACGTCGGTACCATTACTCAGGTCATGGGCGCCGTCGTGGACGTGAAGTTCTCGGGTGAACTTCCGGCCATTCTTTCGGCGCTGGAAACCCAGAACCGTGGCAACCGCCTGGTTTTGGAAGTTGCCCAGCACCTCGGTGAATCCACCGTGCGTACCATTGCGATGGACTCGAGCGAGGGTCTGGTGCGTGGCCAGGAAGTGGTCGACACCGGTTCGCCGATCCAGGTTCCGGTCGGTCCGGAAGTGCTTGGTCGTATCCTGAACGTGATCGGCGAGCCGGTGGACGAACGTGGCCCGGTGAACGCCCGTGGCGTTGCTCCGATCCACCGTCCGGCTCCGGCTTTCGTCGATCAGTCGACCGACAGCGAAATTCTGGTCACCGGCATCAAGGTCATTGACCTGCTGGCTCCGTACCTGAAGGGCGGCAAGATCGGTCTGTTCGGTGGCGCCGGCGTCGGCAAGACCGTGACCATCATGGAACTGATCAACAACGTCGCCAAGGGCCACGGTGGTTACTCGGTGTTCGCTGGTGTGGGTGAACGTACCCGTGAAGGGAACGACCTGTACCACGAAATGATCGAATCGGGCGTTATCGACCTCGAAGGCGGCAATTCCAAGTGCGCCCTCGTCTACGGTCAGATGAACGAGCCGCCGGGTGCCCGCGCCCGCGTCGCCCTGTCCGGTCTGACCCAGGCCGAATACTTCCGCGACGAAGAAGGTCAGGACGTGCTGTTCTTCGTGGACAACATCTTCCGCTTCACCCAGGCTGGTGCCGAAGTGTCCGCTCTGCTGGGCCGTATTCCGTCGGCGGTGGGCTATCAGCCGACCCTGTCGACCGACATGGGTGCCCTGCAGGAACGCATCACCTCGACCAAGAAGGGTTCGATCACCTCGGTGCAGGCCATTTACGTGCCGGCTGACGACTTGACCGACCCGGCTCCGGCCACCTCGTTTGCTCACCTCGACGCCACCACCGTGCTGTCGCGTTCCATCGCTGAAATGGCCATTTTCCCGGCCGTTGACCCGCTGGACTCGACCTCGCGCGCTCTGGACCCGCGCATCGTTGGTGAAGAACACTACCAGACCGCCCGCCAGGTGCAGTCGGTTCTGCAGACCTACAAGTCGCTGCAGGACATCATCGCCATCCTGGGCATGGACGAACTGAGCGAAGAAGACAAGCTGACCGTGGCTCGCGCCCGCAAGATCCAGCGCTTCCTGTCCCAGCCGTTCCATGTGGCTGAAGTGTTCACCGGTACCCCGGGTGTGTTCGTGCAGATCGAAGACACCATCAAGGGCTTTAAGGGTATCGTTGCCGGCGAGTATGACCACCTGCCGGAACAGGCTTTCTACATGGTGGGTACCATCGAAGAAGCCGTTGAAAAGGCGAAGAAGCTGGCTGCTGACGCCGCCTAAGCCGTACCGGGGTGAAGGCGTTGTGTCCTTGTGATGTGCGCCTTTGCCCCGTCGTCCTCTCGCAAGCGGAGACCGTTGTACCATGGCGGAAACGCTCGAATTTGAACTGGTGTCGCCTTCCAAGCTGCTGATCTCCCAACCGGTGGAGATGGTGGTGGTGCCCGGTTCCGAAGGGAACTTCGGTGCCCTTCCCCAGCACGCTCCGATGCTGTCCACCGTCCGTCCGGGTGTCATCGACATCTACCAGAAGGGCGCTGTGGTCAACCGGATCTTCGTGGCTGGCGGTTTTGCCGAAGTCACCGAAACCCGTTGCACGGTTCTGGCTGAAGAAGCCGTTCCGCTGGCTGACCTGTCCCGTGATGCGGTGCAGGCCCGTCTGACCGCGGCCCGCGAAGCTTTGCAGGAAGCTGACCAGCCGCTGGAAAAGGCTCAGGCCAAGAACCGGATTGCTGTCGCCGAAGCCATGCTGGCTGCCCTGTCGTAAGACAGGCTGCCGCCATGTTCCAGGGATGATCGCTGCCGTGCCCCGAAGGCAGTTGTGGCTCCTGTTGTGCGATCCGATCACAAAAAGCCAGCTTGCGATTGACATCGTAGGCTGGCTCTTTGTTTTGGGTTCGCTGTTGGCACAGTACACGACAAACAGAAAACAGGATCATGGAGCGCTGCTCCACACCTCGCTGGGGCCTTTAGAGCGTTGTGCGAAAAGTGGGAACCGGTTTTCGCAAAAACAATGCGACATGAAAAAACCTGCGTTGTGCGAAAAGTGGGAACCGGTTTTCGCAAAAACAATGCGACAGAACAAAATGTTAGACCAGCGTGCCTGCGTCTGATTTAACGCACGCTGGTCTAGGCCCCAGACCTCATTCCTTTGATCATCAAAGAAAAAATGGGGGTTCGGGGCCTCAGGCCCCGAGAGGTTCGGGCGGCAGCCCGCTCTTTTTTTTCAAACTGTCGTGTCCTGTGAAGGCTCACAACTCCAACCGTTCGAATGCTCTGGAAATTCTGATTTTTTGCCCTATATCGGGGCAATATTTTTCGCTGCCAAGAGGATGTGATGGCCTGGACCCTGGATGATATCGCCTGGGATCGTTTTGATCCGACCAAGGTAAACCCGCACATCCTGCAAGTGGTGAAAGCGGCGGCGCTGGTCGAACGCAATGCGGCGGATTACACGACCTATCTGGGGAATGTGTTTCACGACGACGCACCGTTCAATGCCTATGCTGCCGATTGGCGTCGTGAAGAAGAGCAACACGGCGATGCTCTGGGCCGGTGGGCCGAGCTGGCGGACCCGTCATTCAACTATATGAATGCCTTTCGCTGCTTTACCGATGGCTACAAGATTGCCACTGATGCCGCCGAAAGCATCCGTGGATCGCGGACCGGCGAGCTGATTGCCCGCTGCATCGTTGAAACCGGCACCAGCTCGTTCTATTCCGCCCTGCGCGATGCCTGTGACGAGCCGGTGCTGAAGGATATCTGTAACCGCATTGCCGGTGACGAATTCCGCCACTACAAATTCTTTCTGACCGCCATGCGCGACTATCAGCAGCGTGAGAACGTGCCAGCGTGGAAGCGGTTCATGGTTGCGGTAGGCCGAATCAGGGAAAGCGAAGACGACGAACTGGCCTTTGCCTATCACGCGGCCAACGTCGGCACCCCCGAGGGCTATGACCGCGAGACGGCGGCGCTGAATTATGGCGCACGAGCGTTCAGCTTTTATCGGGCTCGTCATGTCGAACGGGCGGCTCACATGGTGCTGAAGGCCGCCGGGCTGAGTGCGCAGGGCTGGTTTGCCAACGTGATCAGCCGGATGCTGTGGCGGTTCATCCAGCGACGGGCGCACAAGATGTCGCAGGAGTTGCAACGGGCAGCGTAAAAAACAGGGGCGTGGAGCGCTGCTCCATGCCTCGCCGGGGCCTTGAGGCCCCTCAGGCCGTCTTCTCGGGATAATGGCACCATTCGCGCACCACGCACAGGCCGCAGTCCGGCTTGCGGGCCTTGCAGACATAGCGTCCATGCAGGATCAGCCAGTGGTGGGCGTGCAGGGTGAATTCTTTCGGGGTGATTTTTTCCAGTCGGTCCTCAACGGCACGGACGGTTTTACCCATCGCCAACCCGGTGCGGTTGCCGATGCGAAAGATGTGGGTGTCAACCGCAATGGTCGGATGCCCAAAGGCGATGTTCAGCACCACGTTGGCCGTCTTGCGCCCGACTCCGGGCAGGGTCTCCAGCGCCTCACGATTCTCTGGCACTTCGCCGCCGTACTGTTCGATCAGTTGCCGCGACAGGGCGATGACGTTTTTGGCCTTGGTGTTGAACAGGCCGATGGTCTTGATGTACTCGCGCACCACCTCTTCGCCCAGATCAACCATCGCCTGCGGGGTGTCGGCAATGGCAAACAGCGGGCCGGTGGCCTTGTTGACCCCCTTGTCGGTGGCCTGCGCTGATAAAACCACCGCGACCAGCAGTGTATAGGGGTTGACGTAATGCAACTCGCCTTTAGGCTCGGGCATGGCAGCCGCCAGGGCTCCGTAAAAGGCGGTGATTTCTTTCTTGGTCAGGGCTTTCATCGGGCACCACAGCAAAACGGTAGAGGCATATGGATAGCAGTAATCGCCCGTCGGACGAAGTACAGGATGATCAGCCCTATCCACTACAACGGGCCTTTCGCCGCCATATCCTGCCCCTGCTGGCGGGGCTGATGGTGCTGTCGGCCCTGCTCAGTCTGTACCGTGGTGGCAAGCTGGCCGAAGACATTTACCTGAAGGTGGCGCAGGAACGGGCGCACCAGATTGCCCTCGCCGCCCAGCGGGTGGCACCCGATGCCTGGCAACAGTTGTTGTCGGTCAAACCGCAGGATGCCGTCCCGGAAATTGCCATCGACTCGCCGCTGCGTCATGCGGTGCAGGTCTCGATGGCCGATCGCGGCATGGCGCGGATCAAGATATATGATCCGCAAGGACGCCTGCTGTTCAGCACCGCCGATCTGGTGGCGGGAGGTGTCGACAGGGCGCCAGAGTTGTGGCGGTTACTGGAAACACAGGAGCCGCAGATCGAGCTGCAAAGCGATCGTGGCGAAGACCTGTACGAGATTTATGTCTGGTTGCCGGACGAGGAAGGCAAACTGCAACTGGTCTTTGAGTTGTATGAACCGGCTGGTGACCTCAACAGCCTGCTGTTGCGCAATATCATCCCGCAGGTGGCGGCCCCGATGCTGCTGTTGGGGGGATTGGCCTTCCTGCTGGGGCGGATGGTGGCCCGCGCCCAACGGGATATCAACCGCCACAGTGCCAACGTGCAGGGCTTGCGCCAGCGGCTGCAACGGCTGGTTTCGGGGCAGGCTTTGGGGGCGGCGCTAAGGGCAGATGGTGACCAGTTGCAGTCGCGGGTTCTGGATGCCACGCTGCTCTATTCCGATATCCGGTCCTTTACCAGTTATGCCGAATCGAATCCGCCGGAACGGGTGGTGGCGTTGCTGAATCAGGTGATGGCGATTCAGGTAAAGGCGGTACGGGCGCACCATGGCGACGTGGACAAGATGATTGGCGATGCCCTGCTGGCGGTCTTTGAGGGGTCAGAGCGGGCGGCGCGGGCGGTGGCCTGTGCGATGCAGATTCAGGCCGACCTGAAGGCCATCCCGGACCTGCCCCGTCGGGTAGGGATTGGCCTGCATGATGGCTATGTCATTGCCGGAACGATCGGCACCAGCGACAGACAGGACTTTACGGTGATCGGCGATGCGGTCAACGTTTCGGCCCGGTTGTGCAGCGAGGCGGCAGAGCAGCAAGTGGTAATTGATACCGCAACGCTGGCGCGCGCCGGTCATCCCGAAGGCTTTGGCGAGGTGGAGGGAATCCAGCTCAAGGGCCGCACCGAGCCGTTGCGGATCCGGCGGATGACGGTGTGAGGGAAGGCTCCTCAGGTGAGGCCGAGCACATCGAGCATGCTGTACAAACCCGGTGGGCGATCACCGCACCAGTGGGCGGCGCGGATGGCACCGTGCGCGAACAGGGCGCGTGAACTGGCCTTGTGGCTGAGTTCAAGCCGCTCGCCGTCGCTGGCAAAAATCACCGAGTGATCCCCGGCGACATCGCCACCCCGCAGGGTGGCAAAGCCGATGGTGCCGCTGTTGCGCGCACCGGTGTGACCATCGCGGACGGTTTCCTTCAAGGCATCCAGCGGCTGCCCCCGCCCGGCGGCAGCGGCTTCCCCCAGTCCGAGGGCGGTGCCGGAAGGCGCATCGACCTTGTGGCGGTGATGCATCTCGACGATTTCGATGTCGTAATCCGGCCCCAGTGTGGCGGCAACCTGCCGGGTGAGGGCGATCAGCACCGAAACGCCGGGGCTGAGGTTCGGGGTGTAGATCACCGGGACGCTGCGCGCCGCATCGAACACCGCCTGCTGCTGTTGCGCATTCAGGCCGGTGGTGGCCACCACCAGCGCAGTTCCATGGCGGGCGGCCAGTGCGGCATGGTGGGCCGTTGCGGCAGGGGATGAGCAGTCAATGACCACGCTGGCCCGTGCCATCACCCGCGCCGGGTCGGTGTCCACCGTCAGCCCCAGCGGGTCAGCTCCAACCAGTCGGCCAAGGTCCTGTCCGGCAAGGGTGCTGTTCGGCGAGCCGCTGCCCCCGGCAATCAGCGAGCGGTGATGCTGCACCAGATGGGTCAGGATCATCTGCCCCATCCGGCCAGTGCAGCCCAGAATGCCGATGCTCATCGGGGTTTCATCCCTGAAAAGAAGGGGAGGGGGCGTATTGGCCCCCTTCTGACAAAGGCTCAGGCGAGGCCAAGCACGTCGAGCATGCTGTACAGACCCGCCGGACGACCATTGCACCACTGGGCGGCGCGCACGGCCCCCCGGGCAAAGATCGCGCGCGAGCTGGCCTTGTGAGTCAGCTCGACCCGTTCGCCTTCGCTGGCAAAGATCACCGTGTGGTCGCCGACCACATCGCCGCCGCGCAGGGTGGCAAAGCCGATCTTGCCGGCTTCGCGGGCGCCGGTGTGACCGTCACGGACGGTTTCCTTCACCGCATCCAGCGCCACACCCCGGCCCGCCGCTGCGGCACGGCCCAGACCCAGCGCAGTGCCCGACGGAGCATCGACCTTGTGACGGTGGTGCATTTCAACGATTTCGATATCGTAATCAATGCCGAGGGTGGCGGCGACCTTTTGCGTCAGCGCGAACAGCAGGTTGACGCCGACACTCATGTTCGGCGCAAACACCACCGGCACGCTTTTGGCGGCCTCGTCGAGGGCGCTCTGGTGACTGGCGCTCAGGCCGGTGGTGCCGACGATCAGCGCGGTGTTGTGCTTGGCCGCCAGCGCCGCATGGGCAACGGTGGCGTCGGGGGCGGTGAAGTCAATCACCGCGTCGGCGGCGGCAAACACCGCCTCGGCATCGTCGCTTACCGTGATTCCCAGCGGAGTCGGGCCGATCAACAGGCCGATGTCGCTGCCGATTTCCGGCGCTCCGCTCGGGCCGGTTCCGCCGATCAGCTGGCAGCCATCGGCGGCCTGAACTTCGGTTAACAGCATTCGGCCCATCCGGCCAGCGCAGCCCACAATGGCAATCTTCATGGTGATCCCTCTTGGTGACGGAAAAGCAGACGTAGGGGGGCGGGGGGGAGGTAAAACGCACTGCGGCCCGCAATCGTCGGATTGCGAGCCGCGGCGAACCACTCCCCGGTGACGGGAAGCGGTCAGGCGTGTTTTTTGCCCAGACGGCGAATCTGCCGGTGCAGCGGACGGAACCGGTCGATATAGCTGGGAATGACCGCTTCAACGGATTCCGGCTCGATGCCCAGATCCTTCAGGCCCGGGCAGGCCCCGGTCAGGATGTTGTCGCTTTGCAGCAGGGCAACCTGATCGGGGGTCAGCGGCGGGTTGGGCAGGAACTGCAGGAACATCGCCTGAATTTTCGCCAGCCACATCGGGGCGGGCAGGACCAGACGGTTGCGGCGGGTTTCGCGCGACACCTGTTCCATCACTTCGCGCAGGGAATAGGTGCGCGGGCCACCCAGTTCATAGGTCTTGCCGGCCATTGCCGGGTCCTTCAGGGCCTTGACGATCGCTTTGGCGACGTCACCGACGTAGACCGGCTGGAACTTCGGGCCACCGGCACCGTAGAAATCCACCGCCGTGCCGCCGTTGGGGCTGGTCTTCAGGCCGGGGGCATCCTTGCAGAAGTACACCAGCACCGGCAGCAGGCGGGCCATCGCACCAAAGCGGTTATAGAAACCGTCTTCCGGCCCGAAGATCACCGACGGGCGAACGATGGTGGCCGACGGGAAGGCAGCACGGACGCGCTGTTCGCCTTCGGCCTTGCTGCGGGCATAGCGTGACGGGCTGGAGCTGGACGCCCCCAGCGCACTCATCTGCACAAAGGTCTTCACGCCAGCGGCCTTGGCGGCTTCGGCGACCAGCGCGGCACCGTCGGCATGAATCGCCTGAAAGCTGGCCTTGCCGCTTTCATGCAGGATACCGACCAGATTGATCACCACGTCGGCCCCGGCGCAGGCGCGCTTGATCGACTCGGGGTTCAGCAGGCTGGCGGGCACCGGGGTGATTTGCCCCAGATCGCCCAGCGGCTTCAGAAACTTGGCGCCTTCCGGGTCGCGCACGGCCACGCGCACGCGCCATCCTTCGTCCGCCAGCTGATTGACAAGATGGCGTCCGACGAAACCGGACCCACCAAAGACGGTAATAAGGCGTTCAGCCATGGTCCCGCACACTCCCTGACACTACGCATTTGGGTGGGCGAAAACTGGCATAACCAACGGCACTGTGCAAGCGTTGGCGCAGGGGACGCGGAAAATCGTGCCCGTTCGGCCTTTTGCATGGGGCGATAAAAAAGAGATTGACGGGGGAGGAATAGTTCCTTACAAACCGCCTTCACCGCAGTCCAGCGGCACCGGCAACGGTGGAACGGACCGAACCACCTGCCCAGGTGGCGGAATTGGTAGACGCGCAGGTTTCAGGTACCTGTGGCAGAAATGTCGTGGAAGTTCGAGTCTTCTCCTGGGCACCATCGGCTTGGTAAAGCTCCGCACAGCGGCTCTTCACCAAGCCGATTTTTTTTGGCCTGACGGCTGTCGTAATCTTTCTTTAAAAAAACAGCTTGACGGCCTTGGGGTAATCCCTTACAAACCGCCTCCACCGCAGTCCAGCGGCACCGGCAACGGTGGAACGGACCGACCACCTGCCCAGGTGGCGGAATTGGTAGACGCGCAGGTTTCAGGTACCTGTGGCAGAAATGTCGTGGAAGTTCGAGTCTTCTCCTGGGCACCATCGGCTTGGTAAAGCTCCGCACAGCGGCTCTTCATCAAGCCGATTTTTTTTGCTCTGATGGCCACCGTGATCGGGCATCATGGCCCGAGCTGTCTTTGCCGTGAACAGAACCGGGGGCTTCATGACCATTCATTATCATCAGGGCGACCTGCCCGATGGCCTGACCTTTCAGGGCGCGATTGCCGTTGATACCGAAACCATGGGCCTGTCACTGGTGCGCGACCGTCTGTGCGTGGTGCAGTTGTCGGCCGGGGATGGCGATGCCCATGTGGTGCAGGTCGGCGGTGTTTACGGTTATGACTGCCCGAACCTGAAACGGGTGCTGGGCGACCAGAGCCTGCTGAAGATTTTCCACTATGCCCGTTTCGACGTGGCGCAGATCAAACACCGGCTGGGGGTTGATGCGACTCCGCTGTATTGCACCAAGATTGCCAGCAAGCTGACCCGCACCAACACCGAAAGCCACGGGCTGAAGGTGCTGTGTTCCCAGTTGCTGGGGGTGGAGCTGTCAAAGGAACAGCAAAGCTCTGACTGGGGCGCGGAAAGCCTGAGCGAGCAGCAACTGGCCTATGCGGCGTCGGATGTTCTGTATCTGCACCGGCTGAAAGAGGTCTTTGACCGCTTGCTGGTGCGCGAAGGGCGGGCGGCACTGGCGCAGGCCTGTTTTGATTTCCTGCCGACGCGGGCGATGCTCGATTTGCAGGATTGGGAAGGTCAGGACATTTTCAGTCACTGATGGTGGCACTTGGTGTCGGGGTCTTGCCTGTTGGCAGAACCCGGTTTCAGGGCGGCTGTGTCCAGCTCATATGGCGTTGGCACCGCTGCGGGAGTACTGCTATCTTGCGTCGCCCGTGGCGGACCCCCATAGAAAGGGGTCTTCCTTGCTGATCCTGTAGAAGAGCTTTTGACCGTGACCTCAGACGCCCCCCGCCTTTCCGACAGCCTGCCGACCGTTCCACCGGTTCCCGATGATGCGTTCAGTGCCGCCGAACGGGATGTGATCCTGACCTCGGCGCGCAACACGCTGGCTCTCGAGGCCACGGCGCTGACCACCATGGCCGCTGAACTGGGGCGGGAGTTCCTTGCCGCGCTGGCGCTGATGGAGCGGGCGCAGGGACGGGTGGTGGTGTCCGGGATGGGGAAATCCGGTCATATCGGCACCAAAATTGCGGCAACGCTGGCCTCGACCGGGACGCCGTCGTTCTTTGTCCATCCCGCCGAAGCCAGCCATGGCGATCTGGGGATGGTGACCACACAGGACGTGGTGCTGGCGATCTCCAACTCGGGGGAAACCAGCGAACTGTCGGACATTATTGCCTTTACCCGCCGCTTTGCCATTCCGCTGGTGGCGATCACCAGCCGGGCAGGCAGCACGCTGGCGCAGGCGGCGGATGTGGCGCTGGTGTTGCCGGCGGTGGCCGAAGCCTGTCCGCACGGTTTGGCCCCGACCACCTCGACCACGGCAACGCTGGCTCTGGGTGATGCGCTGGCGGTGGCGTTGCTGGAACGGCGCGGCTTTTCGGCATCGGATTTCCGCCTGTTCCATCCCGGTGGCAAGCTGGGCAAGCGCCTGCAAAAGGTCGCCGACCTGATGCATGGGGCCGAGGCTCTGCCCCTGTGCGCGCCGACGGTGACGATGGCCGAAGCCCTGCTGGTAATGACCAGCAAGAGTTTCGGTTGCGTCGGGGTGGTGGAAAACGATCAACTGGTCGGGATCATCACCGATGGCGATTTGCGCCGCCATATGGCCCCGGACCTGCCGGGAAAGGCGGTGGGGGCGGTGATGACGCGCGGGCCGAAATCGGTCACACCAACGTTGATGGCTGCCGAAGCCCTGCACATCATGAATGCGTCCAAGGTAACCAGCCTGTTCGTGGTTGAGAATGGCAAGCCGGTTGGTATCCTGCATATTCATGATTTGCTGCGGGCTGGCCTTGTATGAAAAAAAACATCCCCCGTTCCGAGCCGACCGTCACGCGGCCTGTGCCGCCTGACGCTGCTGCCCTGACCCCGGAAACGGTGTCGGAGCCGCAGCTGTTGGTTGCCCGGGAAGAGGGACTGGCTGGCCGCACATCACCGGGTGTTCAGCGGATCACTGTCGACATCAAAAGCGGCGCGGACGCCGGGGGCGGCCGGTCGTGGTCGGGGCGTTACAGTCGTTTTGTGTCGCTGGCCAAGGTGGTGTTTCCGGCGACGGCGGTGGTCTTGACGGCGGCGGTGGTGCTGTGGCCGCAGATGCAAAAGGTTGGCGAAGAGGCCTTTGCCATTACCTTTGCCAACGTTGGTGATCAGGTGCGGGAAAGCCAGCAGCTGGTCAATGCGCGCTATTACGGCAGCGATGATCAGCGACAGGCCTATTCCGTTACCGCCGATCTGGCCGAAGAAACAGCGCCGGGGTCGCGGGTGGTCGAGCTGTCGCATCCGCAGGCGGACATGACCCTGAAAGACGGTGCATGGCTGATGCTGGGGGCCAATAGCGGACTGTTTTATCAGGAAAAGAACGTTCTGACCCTGAGCGGAAACGTCAGCCTGTACCACGACGGCGGCTATGAAATGCATACCGAGGGGGCCGAAATCCTGCTGCGCGACGGCATCGCGCAAGGATCCCGGCAGGTCAGCGGACAAGGACCGTTCGGGTCGCTGGATGGCGAAGGCTTTATCGTCAATCAGAAAGAGCGCACCGTGCAGGTGACTGGCAAGTCCCGCCTGTTGTTGCGGGGTGGCGAGGAAACCGAGGCTGTACCGGTTGCTCCGGTCCCCCCCGCTGCCAAGGCAAAAGGGTCTTCGTCGGGGCACAAGGGCAATGACAAGGCGGCAGGGAAGAAACAATGAGCGGGAAAAACTCCAGACTCGCATGGACCACAGCGATGCTGCTGGGGGCCGCGGTCATCGGCTGGTCGGTGAGCGGTGGTGCGGCCGGGCTGGACATGGGCGGCGAGTCCGGCAACGGGCCGATCGAAGTGCTGGCCGATAACGGCATCGAGTGGCAGCAAGGTCAGCAACGCTTTATCGCCCGTGGCAACGCGGTGGCATCGCGCAATGGGGTTTCGGTCTATGCCGACGAGCTGATCGCCTATTACCGCTCGGGCGGTGACGCTGCTCCGGCGGCCCCCGCCACAGCCTCCGGGGCAGACGCTCCGATGGGGGCGGGCAGCAACATCACCCGTATCGAAGCCAACGGGTCGGTGCGGATCGTCTCGGCGACCGAAACGGCCAGCGGCTCGCAGGCCACCTATAATGTCGACAGCGGCAAAATGGTGCTGACCAACGCCCATGGACCGGTGACGCTGGTGACGCCCAAGGAAACGATCACCGCCCGTGATGCGCTGGAATATGATGTGCGGACCCAGATTGCGGTTGCCCGTGGCAAGGCCCAGATGGTGCAGGGAACCCGCACCCTGAATGCCGATCTGCTGACCGCCCACATGACGCAAACCAACGGAAAAACCGAGCTTGAAACCGTTGATGCGACTGGAGGGGTTGTCATTGCAACCGATAAGGAAACGGCACGCGGATCGCAAGGCAAATACAATGCCAAAACAGGTATCGCAACCCTGACCGGTTCGGTTACACTGACGCGCGGCGACAGTGTCCTGAATGGCGGGGTCGCGACTGTGAACATGAAAACCGGTATCAGCACTCTGACTGGCGGCGGGGCCGAAGGCGGCAAGGCACGGGCGATTATCGCCCCGAACAAAATTCCTGCCGCACAATAGGCCGCGCAATAGGCCGAATGGCAAATGTCATCGGGCCATCGGCTGTGGTACAGCAGTGTTGGTAACCCAACAATGGTATAAGCAGACCGATGAGTGCTCTTTCACCCGATACGTCCGTGCCTGCACCCGGCGACCCGGCTGTTGCCAGCCCCCGCGACGGTCTTGAAAATGCAGGCAGCGGGTTGAAAGTGAAGAACATCGGTAAACGCTATAAGCGCCGTCCAGTGTTGCGTGATGTGTCCCTGTCCGTTCGGCGGGGCGAAGCCGTTGGTCTGCTGGGCCCCAATGGAGCCGGGAAGACCACCTGCTTTTACTGCGTGACCGGCCTTATCACCCCCGATGCCGGCAGTATTGAGCTGGACGGCAGCAACATCACCGAATTGCCGATGTACCGCCGTGCCCGCCTGGGCATTGGCTATCTGCCACAGGAAGCCTCGATTTTCCGTGGTATGACCGTCGAAGGCAACCTGATGGCGGTGCTGGAGGTGGCCGAGCCGCAGGCCGACCGCCGCGAGTCCTTGCTGGAAGAACTGTTGGCCGAATTTTCCATCAGTCACCTGCGTCATGCCTCTGCTCTGGCGCTGTCCGGTGGGGAACGGCGACGGGTGGAAATCGCCCGCGCGTTGGCCTCCAGCCCGCATTTCATTCTGCTTGATGAGCCGCTGGCCGGGATTGACCCGATTGCGGTGGGGGAAATCCGCGACCTGGTGGCCCACCTGAAAGACCGGGGGCTGGGGGTGTTGATCACTGATCATAACGTGCGGGAAACCCTCGACATTATCGACCGCGCCTACATCCTGCATGACGGGACGGTGATGATGGAAGGAACGCCGGACGAGATCGTCGCCCACGAAGGCGTGCGGCGTGTTTATCTCGGCGAAAAATTCAGCCTGTAGCCCCGACCCGGAGACCGCGATCATGGCCATGCAGCCCCGGCTCGACCTGCGACAGACGCAATCTCTGGTGATGACGCCGCAACTTCAGCAGGCGATCAAGCTGTTGCAGTTGTCGAACATCGAACTCAGCGCCTATGTCGAACAGGAACTGGAGCGGAACCCGCTGCTGGAGCGCAGCGAGAACGGGCCGGATGTGGCGCCGGTTGAGAGCCTGCCGGAAGTACGACGGGATGCTGACAGCCTGCTGTTCGACAGCCCCGATGGCAGCCGGGCCGAGGCTCCGCTGGATATCGAGGTCAACAACAGCTTTGATGAAGGCAGCCCGATGGAAGGGCCGTCCTATGATCCCGATGACCTGACCGCCTGGCAGCGCAATGACAGTGGCGGCGGCGGATTTGACAGTGACGATCGTTCGTTCGAGGAAACCCTGGCCGAACAGACCAGCCTGCGCGATCACCTGTTGTCGCAGATGGGGGTCGATCTGGCCGCCCCGGCAGAACGGATGATTGGTTTGGCCCTGATTGACAGTCTGGATGATGCCGGATACCTGCGGGCTGACCTGGCGGAACTGGCCGATGGGCTGGGGACGACGCCTGATCATGTCGAACGGGTGTTGGTCAAGCTGCAACGGTTTGATCCGGCAGGACTGTTTGCCCGCTCGTTACAGGAATGCCTGGCACTTCAGCTCAAAGACCGCAACCGCTATGATCCGGCGATGGAGGCCCTGCTGGCCAACCTCGACATGGTGGCGCGGCGGGACTTCACCGGTCTGTTGAAGGTCTGCGGGGTTGATAACGAAGACCTGCAAGAGATGATCGCCGAATTGCGGACGCTGGACCCCAAGCCAGCGCAGCAATTTGATGGGCAATCGGCGCAGCCGGTGACGCCTGATGTCCTGATGCGCGTCAATCCGGAAGGCGGCTGGATCGTCGAGCTGAATCCCGAAACCCTGCCGCGGGTGCTGGTCAATAATCGTTATTACGCCAAGGTGTCGCGGTCGGCGCGCAGCAAGGACGACAAGGCGTTCATCAACGAGAACTTCCAGACCGCGTCGTGGCTGGTGAAGTCGCTTGATCAGCGGGCAACCACCATCCTGAAAGTGTCGAGCGAACTGGTCCGTCAGCAGCATGGCTTTTTCGAGCGTGGGATTCAGGGGCTCAGGCCACTGATTTTACGCGATATTGCTGCTGCGATTGAAATGCATGAAAGCACGGTCAGTCGCGTTACCTCGAACAAGTACATTGCCACCCCACGCGGGATTTTTGAGCTGAAGTATTTCTTCACCCAGGCCATTGCCGGGGCTGATGGGGCTGATGCCCATTCCGCCGAGGCGGTCCGGCACCGGATCAAAAGTCTGATCGACGCCGAGCCGCCAGCCAAAATCCTGTCTGATGATGCCATCGTCGATATCCTGAAAAAGGATGGAATCGATATTGCCCGGCGGACGGTGGCAAAGTATCGCGAAGGGATGAAAATTCCCTCCTCTGTTCAACGGCGGCGCGAAAAGTCGTTGATGCGGTGACGCCTGCCCGGACAAAAGGGGCCACCGTTTTTCCAGCAAGACAAATCTGGACATCAGGGAGTGGAGTCCGGGCGTTTCTGTTCCCATCTGTTAGAGCAGTGAGCGCAAAAGTGGGAACCGGTTTTGCGCACCATACACTGCGGCAAAGAAAAATTAGACCAGTGTGCCTGCGTCAGAGTTAACGCACACTGGTCCAGAGCAGTGAGCGCAAAAGTGGGAAGCGGTTTTGCGCACCATCACTGCGGCAAAGAAAAATTAAACCAGTGTGCCTGCGTCACACTCAACGCACCCTGGTCCAGGGTGAGAGCATGCACCGGCCGGACCGGTTCCTTCGGAGGGCTTTTGCTTCGCGTTGGGACCATGGTAGAATGGTCGGATTGGTAACCGTTTCTTGACTTGCCCCAGTGTCGCCCATATGGTGCGCCCCTCGTTACGGGATGCGCGAAACCGTACACGGGTTTGGGGAATGCGCTGCAAAGACTGCGCGGCGTCAGCACAGGAAACGCCAGACCCCTGAGACCCCGAGGCATGGCAAACCTCGGGAGACACCAGGCCTCGAACGGCAGGGCGCGCCAGTGGGCGCTGCCGCCAGACGGATCAAGGTAGGAGGGTGAAACCCCCATGAGCGCACGACAGCTTAAGGCGTTCTATCGCTGTTGACCTTCTGAAAAAGAAACTGCACAAAACCGGTTTCTGTCCCTGTCCGGGCCGGATGCTGGTGGGTGGGTCTTGTCGAGATCGTTCCGCAAGGCCCTTGTTAAGAATGAGAGTCGGACCGGTTGCCCCGTGACGCGACCTGTCCGCACATAAAGCCAAAGAGGGCTAAGACATGGATATCACCAGCCTCATCAGCCCCGAGAGCGTGGTGCCCAGCCTGAAAGCAACCAGCAAAAAGCAGGCGCTGCAAGAGCTGGCAAAATATGCCGCGACGCTGACCGGGTTGCATGAACGGGCGGTCTTTGACGTTCTGCTGGAACGCGAACGTCTGGGCAGCACCGGGGTCGGCAATGGTATCGGCATTCCCCATGGCAAGCTGCCGCAGTTGACCCGCCTTTACGGGGTGTTTGCCCGTCTGGATCGCCCGATCGAATTCGAGGCGATTGATGATCAGCCGGTGGACCTGATTTTCCTGCTGCTGGCGCCGGAAAGTGCCGGGGCTGATCATCTGAAGGCGCTGGCACGGGTGTCCCGCCTGCTGCGCGACAAGAGCATGTGTGAAAAATTGCGGGCAACCTCAACGGCCGATGGCCTGTATGCCCTGCTGGTTGCCAGTGAGGCGCAGGCCGCCTGATCCTGTATGTCTCCGCAGTGCGTTAGAGCGTTGTGCGAAAAGTGATTCCGGTTTTCGCAAAAACAATGCGGCACTCCAAAAGGTTAGACCAGTGTGCCTGCGTCAGATTCAACGCACGCTGGTCTAACATCATTAACGTAAGACGTGTGATCATCGTGCCGGCTGCGGATTTAAGGCATGATGGTCTGCTGTCCTGTTATGCTACGATAATCAACAGGATTGAAGCACGGGACGCAGAATGCAGCAATCAGACAGCAACCGCCGGGTGATTCGGGAGTGGCACAAGATCAGCCTCTCTGTGGTGGCGGGTTTGCTGGCCATGGGGCTGCTGCTCCTTGCCGACATGCCCGAGCGTGCGCTGCGGCAGGCGTCGGAACGGCTGGACATGCTGGGGAAAGCCAGCTCGCTGCGTGCCCGTCTTGAAAGCCAGCTCAATGAACACCTGCGCATCACCGAAGCCCTTGCCGGTCTGATGTCCGTTCGTGGAGAGCTGGGAGACGAGGAATTCCGGGCGGTGGCTGCCGCCTTGCAGCGGCAGGCACCAGCGATGCGCAATCTGGGGGTCACCAGCGGGACCACCATCCGGCAGGTCTATCCGCTGGAAGGCAATCAGGCGATTGTCGGGGTGCGCTATCAGGATTTACCCACCCAGTGGCCGCAGGTCGAACAGGCAATCCGGGAACGCTCGTCAATTCTGGCCGGGCCGGTGCGGCTGGTGCAGGGCGGGAACGGGCTGATCGAACGGACGCCGGTCTTTGCACAGGATGACCAGCGTTTTCTGGGGCTGGTTTCGCTGGTCCTGAATTCTGATGAGCTGTTCCGCCTGTCCGGCCTGCTCGAAGATCCGACCATGGATATCGCGCTGGCGCGGGCCATCCCCCTGTCGGCCACCAGTCAGGGGCTGGAGACCTTTTACGGTCGGGCCGGGCTGGTGGACGAACAGCCGATCATCCTGCCCATCCGCATGTTGGGGGCCGAATGGCAGATGCTGGCGGTACCTCGCGGTGGCTGGGAAGCCCAGCGGATATTCCATCCCCTGCGGTTGGTGGTTCAGGCAGCCCTTGCCCTGTTGATCATGTTTGGCAGCTTTGCTCTGCTGGGACATGTCCAGCGGTTGCGTCTGGCCCTGAGGGACATTGCCGCCAAGGAACACCGTCTGAAGACCGCCCAGAGTGTGGCGCGGATGGGTGATATGGAATGGGCCGCCGCCAGTCGGGAAATGCAGTGTTCGGAACAACTGTACGCCATTCTCGGAATGCCGCCGGAATCCGGGCCCTTGCGAACCGAGGATTTTTGGCGGGCTGTTCATGCCGACGATCAGGACGCACTGGCGGCGACCCTGCAACAGGTGCTGCAGAATGGCTCCACCGCTTCGATTACGGTGCGTCTGTGGACCACCGAAGGCGAACTGTGCTGGGCGCAGATGAATCTGCAACGGATGCCGGGAAACCGGTTGTTCGCTACCCTGACCGATGTCACCGTCCGCCAGCGTGAGGACGAGGAGCGGCGGCGGATGCTGACGCGCCTGCGGCGATCGAATGAGGATCTGGAGCAATTCACCTGGATCGCCTCGCATCACCTGCAAGAGCCGTTGCGGATGATTGGCAGCTATCTGCAACTGCTGGAACGGCGGTATCAGGATCGTCTTGATGACGACGCTCTTGCCTTTATCGACTTTGCCGCCAAGGGAGCCCAGCGCCTGCAAAACCTGCTGATTGACCTGCTGGCCTATACCCGACTGACAGCCGAGCAGGGGCTTCCGGAAACGGTGGATACAGCGGCGGTGGTCGAACAGGTTCGCCTTGGTTTGGCCGGGGCGCTGGAACTGGCCGGAGCGGATCTTGAAATAGGGTTTTTGCCGCCGGTTATTGGCTGGCGGGATCAGTTGGCGGCAGTGTTCCAGCACCTGATCAGCAATGCGATCCAGTATCGTGCCTTTAATCGGCCCTTGCAGATCAGGATTGCGGCCGAAAAGCAGGGGCAGTTGTGGGAATTCCGCGTCGCCGATAACGGCACCGGCATTGATCCCCTGTTCCACGGACAGATTTTCAAGATCTTCCGCCGACTGAGCAATGACTATGAGGGGCACGGAACAGGGATGGGGCTGGCCTTGTGCCTGCGGGTGGTCGAGCATCACGGCGGGACATTGCAGGTCGAGTCTCAGGTTGATCAGGGTGCAACCTTCATTTTTACCTTGCCCGGAAGCGGTCGGCAGACGCAGGCCCTGTGAGGGAGAGTTGTTTTGATTGGTTCTAAGATGCAACTCTGGACAAGTGGCCCGAATCGCACTATATTTGTTGGGTACTTTGATTTTCTTCCTCCCCCCGTTGCCGTCCTTTGATGGAGAGCCGCCATGTTTGCCGACAACACACTGACCCCGCGCGAAGCGGTGCGCCTGTGCGCCCTCGGCACCATTGCCCAGGGGCCGCTGCGCTATAGCGATCTGGCATCGTCGATCCGGCATTTCATCACCCGCCTCAGTGGCCCGTCGCTCGACCTGATGGGGTCGTCGATCGAGTTGCTGCGCTATGAGGGGCTGGTGGATGCCGTGGACGGGCTGGGCATGGAAGACAACGCCCTGCTGCAGATCACCGAGGCAGGCAGCGAGGCGTTCCGCAACCTGATGACTGCGCCGTTGCGTCCGGCCAGCGACCTGTCAAAGCTGATCACTGCCCTGAAGTTCCGCTTCCTGCATCTGCTGTCCCGGCAGGACCAGATGGATCAGGTGGACCTGCTGATCGATACCTCGGAAACCGGCCTCAACCGTCTGGTCGACCTGCGCCGTCACATGGATGGCGAGCCGGGTTATATGGCGGCGTGGCTGGATGATGAAATCGCCCGCGCTGAACAGCGTCTGGCGTGGCTGGAAGACCTGCGCACCAAGGTCGGCGCATAAGCTGTTCCGCCTTTGAAACGACAACAGGCCGCCGTCTATCGCGGGTGCGATCAACGGCGGCCTGTTTCTTTGTGCAGGGGTCCCATCCGCAGCCCTTAGAGCAGCGTGCGTTAAACCGGACGCAGGCGCGCTGCTCTAACCTTTTGTTCTGTCGCATTGTTGTTGCGAGAACCGGTTCCCACTTTTCGTACAATGCTCTAGAGGGCGCGGCTGATCACCAGTCGCTGGATTTCACTGGTGCCCTCGTAAATCTGGCAGACGCGGACATCACGATAGATGCGCTCGACCGGGAAGTCGGCCAGATAGCCATAGCCGCCGTGAATCTGGATTGCTGCCGAACAGACCTTTTCTGCCATTTCCGAGGCGAACAGCTTGGCCATCGAGGCTTCGGTCAGGCAGGGCTGTCCGGCATCGCGCAGGCGAGCGGCATAGTGGACCATTTGGCGGGCGGCGTGCAGTTGGGTGGCCATGTCGGCCAGTTTGAAGGCAATCGCCTGATGCTGGATGATCGGCTTGCCAAAGGTCTCCCGCTCGCGGGCATAGGACAGGGCGGCTTCGTAGGCCGCGCGCGCCATGCCGACCGCTTGCGCGGCGATGCCGATCCGGCCACCTTCCAGATTGGCCAGCGCGATCTTGTAGCCTTCGCCCTCGGCCCCCAGCATCAGCTCTGCGGGCAGACGCAGGTCTTCAAAGGCAATCTGACAGGTGTCCGAGGCATGTTGCCCCAGCTTGTCCTCGATCCGCACCACCTGATAGCCGGGGGTGTCGGTGGGGATGATGAAGGCCGAGATGCCCTTTTTGCCTGCCTCCGGGTTGGTGACGGCAAAGGCAATGATCACGTTGGCGGACTTGCCCGAGGTGATGAACTGCTTGGAGCCGTTCAGCACCCAGTGGTCGCCATCGCGGCGGGCGCGGGTCTTCAGCGCCGAGGCGTCCGAGCCGACATGCGGTTCGGTGAGGGCAAAGCCGCCGAGCATCTGGCCGCTGGCCAGCGGGATCAGAAAGCGGTGCCGTTGCGCATCGCTGCCGTACTTCAGGATCGGTGCGCAGCCCACCGAGTTGTGGACGCTCATGATGGTCGATACCGCGCCGTCACCGGCTGCGATTTCTTCCAGTGCCAGCACGTAAGACAGATAATCGGTTCCGGCTCCGCCCCACTGGTCGGGCACGACCATCCCCATGAACCCCAGCTCGCCCATGGCGGCGATAGCCTCGGTGGGGAAGCGGTGCTCGCGGCTCCACTGTTCGGCGTGGGGTTTCAGGTGATCGCGGGCGAACTGCGCGGCGGTATCACGAATCAGGATTTGCTCTTCGGTCAGGATCATGGCCGTAGGCTCCCTTACTTGGCGGGCATGCGGATGGCACCATCAAGGCGGATCACTTCGCCGTTCAGATAGCCATTCTCGACCATGTGCTGCGCCAGGGCGGCGTATTCCGCCGGTTTGCCCATCCGGGGCGGGAATGGCACCATCGCGTTGAGGGTGTCCTTCACCTCGTCGGGCATGCCTTCCATCATCGGAGTAGCGAAAATGCCCGGCGCGATGGTCAGCACGCGAATCCCCGAACCGGCCAGTTCACGGGCAATCGGCAGGGTCATCCCGGCCACCCCGGCTTTCGAGGCGGCATAGGCGGCCTGCCCGATCTGGCCGTCAAAGGCGGCGATCGACGCGGTGTTGATGATCACCCCGCGTTCGCCGCCGTCGTTGGGGCTGTTGTTGACCATCACCGCAGCCGCCAGACGCAGCATGTTGAAGGTGCCAATCAGGTTGATCGATACCGCGCGGGCAAAGCTGTCCAGACGATGGGGGCCCTTGCGGCCCACCACTTTTTCACCGGGAGCAATACCGGCGCAGTTGACCAGCCCGTGGATGGTGCCAAAGGTGGCAACGGCGGTATCGATCACCCGCTGGGCATCGGCTTCGCTGGTGACGTCGGCGGTCACCGGCAACAGGGCTGCGGTGGGCGTTTCTGCGGTGATCTGATTGACCTGAGCGGCCAGGGCATCGGCGTTCAGGTCAATCAGCACCACCTTTGCCCCGGCCCTGGCAAAGACTGTGGCGGTAATGGCTCCCAATCCGGACCCGGCACCGGTGATCAAAAAGACGGAGTTCAAAAGGTTCATCGGTTTGTTCCACGTGAGACGGGGGGAGACAGGGAGGAGGAGAATTAGGCGTTGTCGCTTTCCTGCTTGCGCAGCAGGAAGCGTTGAATCTTGCCGCTGGGGGTCTTGGGCAGCTCGTCGACGAACACCAGTTCGCGCGGATAGGCGTGGGCGGCCAGACGGTTGCGCACCCACAGGCGCAGCTCTTCGGCCAGCTCGTCGGTGCCGTCATAGCCCTTTTTCAGCACCACAAAGGCTTTGACGATCTCGGTCCGCTCGGGGTCGGGCTTGCCGATCACCGCCGTTTCCGCTACCGATTTGTGTTCGATCAGGGCACTTTCGACATCGAACGGGCCGATGCGATAGCCGGACGAGGTGATGATGTCATCGGACCGGCCGACAAAGCTGATCGAGCCGTCTTCGTTCCATTCCACCGTGTCGCCGGTCAGATAATAGTCGTCACGGAATGCCTTGGTGCCCTGCTGCCAATAGCCCTGGAACCAGAAGCCCGGCGACTGCGAGCGGACAACGGCCAGAATGCCCGGCTGGTGCGGCGGCAACGGTTGCAGTGTGTCTTCGTCGATCACCGCGATGGTGAAGCCGGGCAACGGCAGGCCAGCGGATCCGGCTTCGACCGGGTGGGCAAGGGCGTGATGGTTACAGACCGCCATCCCCATTTCGGTCTGGCCATAATGGTCATGGATCGGCGCGGAAAGCGCCTGATCGAACCAGCGGATCACTTCCGGGTTCAGCGGCTCGCCTGCCGAAGAGACCACCCGCAGCTTGCCCTTGATCGCTGCGGCGGCCTCGGCTCCGGCCCCCATCAGCAGGCGGTAGGCGGTGGGTGCGCCAGCCAGATTGGTGATGCCGTGCTGCTGGATCAGGCGATAGGTCGATTCGACGGTGAACGGGCCATCGTAGAAAGTGGTGGCGTGCCCCATCAGCAGCGGGCCAGTGACGGCGTAATACAGGCCATAGGCCCAACCCGGATCGGCAATGTTCCAGAAGCGGTCGGAACTGCGCAGATCGACGGAAAAACGCATGTACTCGTAAAAGGCCACCAGCGCCTGTAACGGCACCGCCACACCCTTGGGCAGGCCGGTGGTGCCGGAGGTGAACATCATCAAAAAGGCATCGCTGCCCTTGCGCAGAACCGGGGTGAACTGGTCCGGAGCCGCCGCCATCGCTGCCGCCAGATCAATGTCGCCATCGCGCGGTGCGCCAAGGGTGGCAACCGGCGGGCAGTCGTGGACATCATCCAGCTTGGGGCGGTTGGTGGCGTCGGTGACGATCAGCTTGGCGGCACTGCCGAGACAGCGGTGCTCGATGGCCTTGGGACCAAAGGCGGTGAACAGCGGCTGATAGACAGCGCCCGCCCGCCATGTACCAAGGATTACCGTCAGCAGGTCGGGGATGCGCGGCAGCAGCCCGGCCACCCGGTCGCCGGGCTTGATGCCGTGGGCGGTCAGGATGTTGGCAAAGCGGGCACTGCGGCGGCTGAGTTCGGCAAAGGTGACGGTTTCACGGGCACCGTCCTTGTTTTCCCATTCCAGAGCCACCCGCGCCGGGTCGGTGGCATGGCGGTCACAGCATTCGATGCAGGCGTTCAGGCCGTCGCTCAGGCTGCCGCTCAACACCTCGGCGGCCAGCGCCTGAAAGTCGAAATCGGCCAGATAGCGATCATAGGAGGGCAGGGTGTCGGCCTGCAGGCCGGGCGCAACTGGGAGGCTCATGCGGACAGTTCCTCGTTGATAGCGGTATGACGCTGGTCCCGGATGGTGACGCGATCGGGGCGGCCCATCCGTGGTGTTTGGTGTCCTCAGGGTAAAAAGCGCCGGGCAGGCTGTCGATGACGGGAGCAGTCATATGAAGTGATCGTTTTTGCCATGTTTTGCTGCTTGTGGCAGACTGATCCCCACAAAAACGGGGAAGAGCTGTCAGGCGATGATCGAAAAAGGCACCATTGCCCCCTGCTTCGTGCGGGCGGCTGTTCAGGGGATGGTGGATCAGGGGCTTGATCCTGATCCCCTGCTGAAAAAGGCCGGAATTGACCCCGACGCCGTGCGGAGCGGAACGTCGCGGATACCGCCATCGGCCTATAGTGCGATGCTGAAGCTGGTGGCGCAGGTTCTGGATGACGAGCTGTTCGGTCAGGACAGTCGCCGGATGAAAGTGGGTTCCTTTGCCATGTTGTGCCGGCTGGTGATTCACGCGCCGACGCTGGAAAAGGCGCTGACCCTGATCTGTCGGTTCTTTGGTCTGGTGCTGGATGATGTGGTGATCACTCTGGCTCGCGGGGCTGGTGCGGGCCGGGGCGAGCGGCTGGCCCGTCTGGAATTTGCCACCCCGTTTGCGGGCCGCCCCCGCCATGTGTTTGGCATCGAGGCGCTGTTGACTTTCATTCACGGGTTGGCCTGCTGGCTGGTGCGACGGCGGATTGCCATTGTGCAGGCGGATTTCAGCTATCCGATGCCGGAATACGCAAGTGAATATACCGTTCTGTATAGTTCAAGGGTGCGCTTTCAGCAGCCGGTGACGGCGCTGGCTTTTGACGCCGCGCTGCTGGCCCTACCGGTGCGGCAGAGCGAGCGGACGCTGAAAACGTTTCTCGCCGAAGCCCCCGAGAACATGCTGGTGAAGTACAAGAACATCACCAGCGAAGCCGGGCGGGTCCGCCGGGTGCTGCGGCGGTTGCCGCCGACCGACTGGCCGGGGTTTGAGGATATCGCCGCCCATCTGGGGGTGCCTGCCTCGACCCTGCGCCGTCACCTGCACCGCGACGGCACCTCTTACCAGCAGATCAAGGATGATGTGCGGCATCATCTGGCGCTGCTGTGGCTGGCCGAGGGCAGCCGGGGGGTGGCTGATGTGGCGGCTGATCTGGGCTATGCCGAACCCAGCGCCTTTCATCGCGCCTTTCGCAAATGGACCGGCAGCCGTCCCGGTGTGTATCGCCGTCAGGGGCGGGGTGTGGAGCCTTGAAGGCTGGCAAAGCGTTGGACCTGTCCGCCGTCCTGATGTACCTCTTATACAGAGAACGCGCATTCTCTTGCTGCTGCTTCTACCGTTTGTCATGAATGCGGCAGCGTCGGGTGATCAGGCCATGCCGGTGAGCCATTCTGACCTGCCATGCTGACGGGAAGGCTTGACAGGCAGGCTGTCCTGACGACAGTTAGCGCCCCGGATGGACTCCGGGACCCCTTCAGTTTCAAGGCACGTCGTGACGCACCGGTTTCATGCGGCAGGCTTTGGGTTTTTATTGTGTCGTATCGGTTTTGCGAACCCCGGTGGTCTTGTTCGCGCGATACCCTAAGGCGGATCAGGAGGCGGCAGTACCATGCAGGTCGGCGTCGAGATGGGATGTTTGCCGGGTGGGTCCACTCCGGTCCTGCTCGATCTCGAGGAATTGCTGGCAACGCGCCTGTTGGTGCAAGGCAACTCGGGGTCGGGGAAATCACACTTGCTGCGGCGCTTGCTGGAACAAAGCGCGCCGTGGGTGCAGCAGTTGGTGATCGACCCGGAAGGCGACTTTGTCTCACTGGCCGAGCTGTTCGGTCATGTGGTGATCGACGCCGCCGACCACACCGAAACCGGCTTGCAACAGATTGCCTCCCGCATGCGGCAACACCGGGTGTCGGTGGTGCTGAATCTGGAAAATCAGGAAATCGACCGGCAAATGCGCTCGGCGGGGGCCTTTCTGAACGGGGCCTTTGATGCGCCGCGCGACTGGTGGTTTCCGACGCTGGTGGTGATCGACGAAGCGCAGATGTTTGCGCCAGCGGCGGCGGGTGATGTGTCGGAAGAGGCGCGCAAGGTGTCGCTGGGGGCGATGACCAACCTGATGTCGCGTGGTCGAAAGCGTGGTCTGGCCGGGGTGATCGCCACCCAGCGTCTGGCCAAGCTGGCGAAGAACGTCGCCGCCGAAGCCTCGAACTTTCTGATGGGCCGGACCTTCCTTGACATCGACATGTCGCGTGCGGCCGATCTGCTGGGGATGGAACGGCGACAGGCGGAAATGTTCCGCGATCTGGGGCGCGGCAATTTCGTCGCGTTGGGCCCGGCGCTGTCCCGCCGTCCGCTGAAGGTGCAGATTGGCGAGGTGGCCACCCACGCCCGCGCCACCAGCCCGACGTTGATCCCGTTGCCGGACAAGGCATCGGTCGGCGATGCCCGTGACCTGATCATGACCCCGGGCCCGGACGAGCCAACGCGCCTGTTGCCGATCCGGCGTTCCCCGATGAGCACCAGCGAAGTGCTGACCCAGCTGGTGAAGTCGGCGGAAGCCAAAGCGGCGCATCTGGCTGCCAATCCACCAACGCCGATTCCGCCGCCGCACGACCCGATCGAAGAGTATCACCACGATGTGCTGGCCGAAGCCGTCCCCGAAGACGCCCCGCCGCCGCCGGAAACCACCGCGCCGCAACGGACGCAGGGGGCGTTCTTTGACGAGGTGCTGAAAGAGGTGCTGGCTGACCCCGAAGCGGCGTTCCGCTCGCCTGCGGTGCTGTATCAGGATTTCCTGATGCGCTGCCGGGGCCACAGCGTCAATGGCCGGGCGCTGACCCTGCCCAGCTTCCGCCGTCGCCTGTCGGCGGTACGGGCCGGGATTCCGCTCGACAGCGGCAATGACCCGGAATGGCGCAAGGCACTGGCGGTGGCCGCAGACCTGCCCGACGATTTGCAGGCGATGTTCCTGCTGCTGGCACGGGCGGCGCTGGACGAAACCCCGTGCCCATCCGACGAAGATATCGCCCGCGCCCGTGGCAGCCGCTCGCCGCGTCGTGCCCGTGGCCTGCTGACCTATATGGAGGAACGCGGCCTGTTGCTGACCTCGGCGGACGTGTTCGGCAAGCGGGTGATCACCCTGCCGACGCTGGGCTGGCAGACGGCACCGGGCGACCCGAACGGGGGGCTGATGCCCAGTGCGGAGATGCAGGTCGTGGAAGAGGATGAGGCTGACGATGCCTCTGAAACCGGGGATGACGAGGGTGAGGCGGTGGACGATGACGCCTTCAGCGATGACTCCTTGAGTGATGGGGAGATGTCGGTGGACGAAGAGGTTCCCGGGCAGGCCGCCGAATAGGGTCAGTGTCCGGAATTGTGTGCGCTGCAACAACCGCAGTAGACAAATCGTTCCTGCTTGTTAAATTTTGCTCATCTGTCGGGCGAGGGGGCGCCAGAGGATCGGGGGGCTGCCTTGGGGCGGATTCCTGATGGGTCGCGTGCTCTCGTGCCGTCTTTCTTGATGCATGAGATTTTGATGAGCGATCATTCTCCTGTTTCCCCACGCCAGCCGCACGCGGTTGAAGTGACCATTGAAAAAGCCATCCTGCTGAGCCGCTGGGTCCAGTTGCCGCTGTTCCTCGGCCTGATTCCGGCAATGCTGGTGCTGGACTATGTGTTCTTTGAAGAGCTGTGGCATGGCATGACCGACCTGCACAGCGTGGCTGGTGGCGCTCCGATGTTGATCCTCGGTCTGCTGGATCTGGTGATGGTGGCCAATCTGGTGGTGATGGTGGCGATTTCGGGGTACGAGAACTTCGTTTCACCGATCGAAGCCGCCTCGCGCGGGGGCCTGCCCGGCTGGATTGGCCGCACGGGGGCTGGCACCCTGAAGGTCAAGCTGTCGGCCTCGGTGGTGGGCATTTCGCTGATCAAGCTGTTGCACACCTTCCTGCTGATGCAGCCGGGCGAAGAGAGCAAGGTGTGGCTGATGGTGGTGGTCCACATGGTGTTCGTGGTCTCGACCCTGCTGATTGCCGTGCTCGACAAGTACCTGATGACCCATGGTCACAGCGGCGAGTAACGACTGGTAACAGACCGGCGGTGTTCAGGCCCTTCAGACCGCAATCACCGGGGTCTTTTCGATCACGAACAGGGCGCGGCTGCTCCACAGACCGCTCAGGCGGCGGGGCAGCCAGCGGTCAGCGCTCAGCAGGGCGCGGACCAGTCCGGGGGTGGTGCGCTGTGACAGGGTGGCCCATTCGGCCAGCCCGCCGAACGGGGCGACCAGACTGACGCTGAGGGCCGGAGCGTGTGAGGCCAGCCCTTCGTTGCGGGTGACCAGGCAGGTGCGGGCGGTGGCGGCGTTGCCACGTTCGCGCTGTTCGGGCGGGCAGGCATCAAACCATGGGTCATAGCCGCTCCACACCCGTTGCTTGCTGCGCCATAGGTGGAACAGGCGTCCCATCAGCCCGGTCCATGGTTCGATCATCACCAACCGCCCGCCGGGCAGCAACACCCGTTCGACTTCCTGCAGCAACGCTGCCGGGCTGGGGCTGTGGCCGAGCACGTCCAGTCCGGTGATGCAGGCAAAGCTATTGGCAGGCAGCGGCAGGCGTTCAGGGTCGCACAGCAGCATCACCGGGTTGGCAGACTGTTCACTGAACAGACGATCACTGGTAAGGGCACCGGGACAGGCGGCGGCCAGTTCTCCGCGCCGATGCTCCAGAATCAGGGTCGAGCCATGCGGCATGGCGGCCAGTGCCTGACCAACCTGTTCTGCCATGAAGGCTGCGATGGCCGCATCATTGGGCACGCTCAGGCCCTCCCGTTGCCTCCGCCGTCTGCCGGGATATGCCAGCGGTCGGCGGCATCGTCGTCGCTGCTTTTGGCTTCGACCCACCGGCTGCTGCCATCGGCCCACTGTTCCTGTTTCCAGAACGGGGCCTTGGTTTTCAGCCAGTCCATCAGGAACTCACAGGCTTCAAAGGCTGCCCGGCGATGGGCGGAGGCGGTGGCGACAAAGACAATCTGTGCCCCGACCGGCAAGCGGCCATGGCGATGAATCAGGGTGATGGCCGACAAGGGCCAGCGGGCGGCCGCCTGATCGGCAATGGCGCGCAACTGCTTTTCGGTCATGCCGGGGTAGTGTTCCAGCGTCAGGGCGGCCAGTCCGTCGTCACCACGCACCAGCCCGATGAAGCTGGCGACAGCACCGGTCTGGCCATCTGTGGCATTCAGGGCAGCCAGTTCGGCACCGGCATCAAAATCATCGCTCTGGACCTTGATGGTCGGGGTGATGCTCATGCCGTCCTCAGCCTCCGGTGACGGGCGGGAAGAAGGCGACTTCGCGGGCATCTCCCAGCGGGCTGTCCAGACTGACATGCTCCTGATCAACCGCTGCCCGGATCACCGCCAGATCGGCCAGCGCTTCGGCATGGCCGGAGCTTTGCTCGCGCAGCCAGCAGGCCAGATCCCGGACGGTGTGCACGCCCGCAGGCGGCGAGACCTGCTCTTCGGCGCAGCCGGTCCTGCTTTTCAGCCATGCGAAATAAAGAACCTGCACCATCGTCGGGACGCTACCTTTGTTGTTGGAAACCGGGCGTGACGCTGTTTCAGGCGTCGGCGCTCATGTGCTTCAGACCGGCTTTGAGGTAATCATAGCCGGTAATCATGGTCAGGGCCGCCGCAATCCACAACAGGACTTCGCCCAGCTCACGGGCGGGGATGCCCCAGGGGGCCATGTCGCCCATCACCGCCACCGGCAAGGCCACCAACTGGAAGGTGGTCTTCCATTTTGCCAGTTTGGTGACCGGCATGCCAACCCGCAACTCGGCCAGAAACTCGCGCAGGCCCGACACCAGAATTTCACGGCACAGAATGATGATCGCAGGCAACAGCGACAGGTGGGACAGGCGGCCAAAGCCGACCAGCATCATCAGGATGGCGGCAACCAGCAGCTTGTCGGCAATCGGGTCCAGAAACCGCCCCAGTGCCGACACCTGATTCCAGCGTCGCGCCAGCCAACCATCAAAGAAATCCGAGATGGCGGCACTGCCAAACAAAATGACGGCCAGCCACCGGCTTTCGACCGAGTCGAAATAGAACGTCGCGATCACCAGCGGGATCACCACGATACGGGACATGGTCAGCAGGTTGGGAAGGCTGAACACGATCTGGACCTATCACAGCCGGAGAAGAAGGAGGTGTTACCCTGCGGGCAAGGCGGAGGCAGTCTAGAGCATCGTGAGAAAAAGTGGGAACCGGTTTTTCGCATCAACGATGCGGGATATGAGGAGGTTGCATCGTGCGAAAAAGTGGGTGCGCGTTTTCGCACCAACGATGCGGGATATGAGGAGGTTGCATCGTGCGAAAAAGTGGGTGCGCCCTTTCACACACGATTCTCACAGGTCATCGACATGACTGCCGCCACGAGGAGCCGCCGCGCGCTTCAGGCGGTCGTTGATCGCTGCCCCCAGATCGTGGTCAGGGATCGGGGCGACGGCAATGGCGGTGAAGCGGGTCGGATCGTCGAGGGCGTGCAGCAGGGCGAACAGGCTGGCGGCGGCCTCGACCAGATCACCGCTGGCAGACAGGGTGGCGGTGGCGCCGGGGCAAGGGCCAAAGCCAAGCCAGGCCTCGCCGGGCTGCGGGGCGGTGACATTCAGGCGCACCGGCAAGCCGGGGGCGTAGTGGCTGAGCAGTTGGCCGGGGCTTTTCGGCGCGTCGGGGGCGTCGCTGGACAGTCCGACCGGCCCGATCACCGCTTTCAGTTGGGCGTGGGTGATGCCGCCGGGGCGCAGCAGGGTCGCCTGTGGGGTGGACAGGTCAACCACTGTGCTTTCCACCCCGACCTGACAGGCACCGCCATCAAGAATGAGATCAACCCGGTCCTGCAACGATGCGGCGACATGGGCGGCGGTGGTCGGGCTGATGCCGCCCGAGCGGTTGGCTGATGGCGCGGCTACCGGAACGGCGGCGGCGGACAGCAGGGCATGGGCCAGCGGATGGGCCGGAACGCGCACCGCCACCGAGGGCAGACCAGCCGAGACCAGCCGTGACAGGCGGGAGTCGGAACGCCTGGGCAGAACCATCGTCAGCGGGCCGGGCCAGAAGGCGGCGGCCAGCGCCTCGGCACGGGCATCAAAGTCCACTTCGCGGCGGGCTTCGGCGCTCGATGGAAAATGGACGATCAGCGGATTGAAGCTCGGGCGGCCCTTGGCGGCGAAAATCCGGGCAACGGCGGTGTCATCATAGGCGCACGCCCCCAGACCATAGACGGTCTCGGTGGCAAAGGCGACCAGACGGCCAGCGCGCAGGGCATCGCCCGCAACAGACAGGGACTCGGATGAAAACGGTAAAATTTGCGCCATTCAGGACGCCCCACTGGTCAGCAACACAACAAGACCGCCAAAGTTAAGGGTATCGACCTCAACGCGCAATGGTACGGCGACCGGACTGCCAAAGGTGCCGACCGGAGCCAGCAACAGGCTGGCCTGCTGCTCGTCGCCCTGAAGCTGGAACATGGCTTCGTCGGCGCGGCCTCCCAGTCGGCGGTAGGTGATCTGGCAGCCCCAGCCATCGCCCTTGTAAACCGGCAGGTCAATCCGGCGTGCAGTGCAGTCTTTCAGCCCCAGCCGGTACAGGCGGCGGCCATCAAAGACAAGCTGTGACGAGACGGGGTGTGCGGCCTGATCGTGCAGCAGGGCAAAGGTGGCGGCCAGTGGGTCAAGACTGGTGCTGGCGTCGTCATCGCTGACCGGGGCACGCCCTTCCTCGGCTGGCGTCGGAACGGTAACACGGGCGGGGGGGCTGTCGGGCTGATAGGCGAGCTGCACCAGACGCGGGACGCCTCGCCAAAGATTGTCGGACTGATACTGCTGCGGAATAATCTGTGTACCGACCTGCTGTCCAAGGCTTTCGGCCCGCGAGGTAAACGGCACAACCACCGCTGCCAGTCCGACGGTGCGCAGGTCCGAAATCAGGTGGTAGCCGCTGTCACCCTGTCCATCGGGGATGAACCGCAGCTCTGCCGTTGCCGCCGTCATGCCGCCGACATTCAGCTCGTAGGACAAGCGAACATCGGCGGCGTGGACGGCAGTTCCGCCCGCCAGCATCAGGACCAGAGCGAGCGGCAGCGCACGGCGTGTCATTGGGCTTCGCTGACCTGGGTCTTCGACTTGGCGAGCTTCATGGTCAGGGCCAGACCGACGGTATAAGAGACGTCATCCTTGAACAACGGGCTGTCCTCGTTGGCCGCCCCCTGATGGAAATCGGTGCGGAACTTGCCAATGACGCCAACCCAAGGCGTCAGCTCGCTGGCCATGGTGAGGTCAAGGCGGGTGCCCATGTAGCCAGCATCGGCGTTATAGGCCGGGCGTCCGCTGGTGGCGTACTGGTTATCGACCTGATAGAAATAGTCCTGCAACTGCTCGGTGGCAAAGACCGTTCCCAGACCGACCTTCAGGGCAACGCCGCTGTCCATGAAGCTGCTGTTCTGGTAGGCGATTTCCGGTTCGGTCACCAGACCGCGATAGCTGAAGTCGGAATGGAAGTCGGTGGAAAAGGCAGCCCGGACCGGAATTTCCACATCCACCTTGGCCAGACGGGCGGCGCGGGCAACGGTCCATTGCAGACGCGGCCCGATTTCCCCCATCCAGTCGAGGTCCGGCATGCCGACCCGGGCCTTGTTGTCGTCGGACGAGGTCGGGAACGAGCCGTTCAGGCTGACATCAAGCTCGGCATCACGGGTATGGAAAATGCGCCCGCGCACCAGTCCCTTTTCATCGGAGCGCACGATGTCGCCGCGATACTGGACCAGAGGCAGCGGCAGGTAGTGGCCGTGGTTCTGGTCGGCGGCAGGGTAATCCGGGGTATAGGCGGCCCCGGCGATGACCCCCACCTCCCACAGCGGTTTGCCCTGTGGGGCCGACGGCGGTGGGACCGGCGCGACCACTGTCGCAGGAGCAACGGCGGCGATTTGGGGGGCTGGCTGGATGGCCGGGGCGGTATAGGAGGCCACTACGGGCTGGTTCTGCAGAATCTGGCTGCTGCTGGCAGGCAGGCCCTGACTGTAGGTTGGCAACGGTGCCGGATAGGCGGCCTGATGCTGCGTCGGGCCGGTGTATTCCGGCACGGGCGGGGTGTAGCTGGCCGCGCCGACAATCAAGTCGCTGCCGGTGCTGGTCGTGCCATGTGTGCGGGGTGAGCCTGCGCCCAGCCCGACCGCGGCGACCTCGGGCGAGACCGGGCGGGCGGTGGCCTGTTGCGGGGCGGTCAGCCAGGCGGGGGGGCGTGACCATGGCGGTTCTTCCGCCTGAGCGCTGTGCCCCGGCAGGCATCCTGCCACAAGGACCAGCAGGGTGCCTGAGAGGCTGGCCTTGACAGTGCTCATGCGGCCCCTCGGGCAATAAAGAAGCTGTTCAGGAAGGTCGGGGCCTTGCCGTACAGGAACGGCGCGCCATCGGGCTGCACGACATCGCCACCGGCGGCCAGCAGGACGGCATGGGCGGCGGCGGTATCCCACTCGCAGGTCGGCCCAAAGCGCGGATAGAGGTCGGCATCGCCTTCGGCAACACGGCAGAACTTCAGTGACGACCCGGCATTGGTGACCGAGGCCACCGGGGTGTCCTTCAGGTAGTCCTGCAGCGCTTCGGAGGTCGCATGCGAGCGGCTGGCCAGCACCACTACCCCATCGGGGCCGGGAATGCGGCAGGCAATTTCTTCGCGCAGGCCGTCCTTTTCGCGCCAGCAATGGCCGACGCCCCAGCCAAGATACAGGGTGTCCAGAGCCGGGGCATAGACGACCCCCAACAGCGGGCGCTGATCGACAATCAGGCCGATGTTGACGGTAAACTCACCGTTGCGCTTGATGAATTCCTTGGTGCCGTCCAGCGGATCGACCAGCCAGAACGGACCGTTGCCAATATCGGGAATGCGGCCTTCGGCGGCGGATTCTTCGGCCACCACCGGCACATCCGGGGTCAGGCGCAGCAGGTCGGCGAGGATGATCTTTTCCCCGGCGGCATCGGCTGCGGTCACCGGCGACTTGTCGTCCTTGGTCTCGACGGCGAAATCGGAATGATAGATTTCCATGATTGCGGCGCCTGCACGCCGGGCCGTTTTTCCCAGCTCGTTGGCCAGGGTGGCAAGATCAGACAGCGATGCGGGCAGCGTGGACACGGGGAACAATCCTTCCTTTGACGGGCCTTTGACGGGCAGACAGAGCCAGCTTTGCCAGGTTTCTTACCCGTTGCGGCAGGCAATCGGGCGATTCTGTTCAGGGAATCCGCGAGTGCTGTTGGTTATCCCCCAATTGGGGGCCCGATTCTAGAGCCTTTTGCTCGCGGCTTTGACTTTGGGAGTCGTATCCCTGTGGTGAACGTTGCCCTTTCTCTTTTCTCAGGCCCTTTAGTCGCGATATTTTTGAGGTATACAACTCTGGTATGCGAAATCCTGAGGGCAAGGATTATGGTGTAAATACAGGACTATACTGCCAGCCTTTGGTATGTCGGTGTAGGGCAGAGGTATGGAGGTGGTAAAAACAATTGTCTTTGCAGACGCATCTGGTCATGGTTTCGAGAGTAACAAAACAAATCGCTCGTTCTGCCGTGCTCATGGCAGAGGATGTCGAAAGGACCAAGGCCATGCCGATCCCGATCAGGACATTCGTTACCCTGGGTCTGGGGCTGTTCATTCTGGCGTTGCCGTTGTTGATTGCGGCCACCATGATTTTGATGCTGCTGGTCGCCACCGCTCCGGCGCTGATCCTGACCCCGTTGCTGGTCATGGTGCTGGTGGGTTTGCTGGCGGGCATGTGGTTGATGCGGCAGAACGCGTTGCTGGCGGCCTAGACCGGCGTGCGCAAAAGCAAAACCCTGGAGTTGTGAGCAAGGTTGACAGCTCCAGCCAATCGTCCCCTTGCCGGGGCGGTCAGGATGGATCCGGCGGCTTGCGCATCACCTTGCGGACCACAAGAGCGTTTTCACACCGAGCGAAAACGCTCTTTCCTTTTAGGGCCGCATTTTCCGAGCCGTTGACCGTAGACGGTCAACTTGAAAATGCTCAAGGAAGGCGGTAACCTTCAGGGCGATCAAAAAGGCAACGCCAGCGATGACGGCGGCCAGGATGGTCGGGTTGTTGAGCAGAACAGACATGCATTGCCTCGCAGCAGACAAGAACCCCTGAACGGCAGGTTCGGCAGGAGCGGACGCTCCGCCCATTGAATTATCATTTCATTATATAATCGTCACTCATTTATCCGGCCCGTGTTTCGAGGGCACCCGGTCCCCACTTTTGCGTTTCCTGCTGCAGAATCGTTGGCAGAAGGATTTACCTTGCTGTAGCATCAAGAGAATCCTGTTTATTCATTTATATTCCAGCGCCGGATGCGCACAAGGAGGCCCCAATGGTCCGAGCTCCTCTGATCGCCCTGCTGGCCACCATCGCGTCTGTTCTCGTCGTTTCGGAACCGGTTCAGGCACAGCAGTACACATGGGTCAACGATGTTCCCGGCTCCCTGAAGGGGACCTGGGTTGTTCAGGGGCAGCAATGTTCCGATCCTGACAGCCAGTTGGCCATTTTCTCTGACGGCGGCTATCGCTGGCGCAAGTCGCGGACGGAATGGGGGTTTGCCCGTGGCAAATACAGTTCGATCAGTCCGCAAAGTGCGACGGTTTATTTCCGTCTTCAGCGACTGGTCGAACAGGAAGAGCCGGATTTTTCCATCACCGCAGGCGGCAACGAGCTGAAAAAATACAGCTTTGGCTCCGGGTCGATGCAGCGTTACGACAAGTGTCCGTAACTGCGCAGGCGGTCCGGGTCCAGAACGTCGATCTCGCCATATTCCACCCGCAGGATACCGGCGGCATCCAGAGCTTTCAGGGCACGGTTGGCAATCGGGCGTGAGACGCCAGCCAGTTGCCCGACCTCTTCCTGTGTGATGGTCAGCCGGTGATTGACATCGGGATAGAGCACCGGGTTGAGCAGGGCGGCCAGCGCCTGCGCCACTCGTCCGGTGGTGTCGAGCATGCGGTCGTGCTCGACCATCGCCATGAAAAATCCCAGACGATCGTTCAGTTGATGGACCAGAAAGCGGTTAAAGGCCGTGCTGTGCTCCATCAGCCAGAGAAAGCTGGCCCGGTCGAGCAGGGCCAGCCGCGTTTCCCGCAGGGCGACCACCTGATAGCGGCGTGGCTCGCCCTTCAGCACCGATCCTTCCCCGAACCAGCCCCCGGCATGGACTCCGGCCAGTGTCACTTCCTTGCCATCCGCTGACAGGGTGCGCAGCTTGATCAGACCCTCGATCACACCGCCCCAGTAGTCAAACGGCTGGCCGTGGGCGCAGATTTCGCTGCCGGCGGGATAAGTTCGCTCCTGCACGCCAGCGCGCGCCCGCTCGAAGGCCCGTGGCTCCAGTGTCCGCGACCAGGCAGCGACATGGTGCAGGACATCGGCAGGGATCATGGGGGACTCACCAGCTAAACGCATTCAGCGACAGTGTTCCCCGCCAGCACGGTTTCCGCAACGGTAAAGTCGGCTTCGGTGCTGTTTCTGACCTGCTCCAGCGTTGCACCCTCCTGCAGGTCGCGCAGGAAAAGCCCGCCACCGGGGAGCACATCGAAAACGGCCAGCTCGGTGACGATCAGCTTGACGCAGCCCGCCCCGGTCAGCGGCAGTGTGCAGCGATGGCGGACCTTGGGGCGGCCGTGAGTGTCGGTGTGTTGCAGGGCGGCGATCACCGTTGGAGTGCCGTAACATAAGTCCATCGCTCCGCCGATACCCGGCCACCAGCGCCCGGCCCGGCGGGTGGCCCAGTTGGCGATGTTGCCTGCGGCATCGACCTCCAGCGCCCCCAGAATGGTGACGTCGATATAGCCGTTGCGCATCGCCCCCAGCGAGGTTGCCAGATCCATCAGGGCGGCTCCGGCGGGCAGGGTGATCGGCTCGCAGCCGGCATTGGTGAAATCACTGTCGGCGTGATGATAGTCCGGCTTGGGGCCAAAGCCGAACACGCCGTTTTCGCTGTGGAAGATCACGGCGGCATCGGGTGACAAGTGGTTGGCGACCAGCGTCGGGATTCCCAGTCCCAGGTTAACCACCTGTCCGGCGTGGAGTTCCTGCGCACACCGGCGGGCGATACGGTCTTTGAGCGAGGTCATGGCGGGTATCCTTATACAGCAGCGGTGGGAGCGTGCAGGCGACCGAGTTTGACCCAGTGCTGGCGATACAGCTCGTGTTGCTCGGCGAGGGATACCCCTTGGACCACCGCATTGACGAACACCCCGGGGCAGCCAACCCGTTCCGGCGGGATCTCGCCCACCTCGACGATTTCATTGACCTCGGCCACCGTATAGCGTCCGGCCATGGCGATATCGCGTTGGTTCTGGGTGCTGGTGCCGCGAAATTCGATATTGCCGAGGCGGTCGGCGCGCCAGCCCTTGATGATCGACACATCGGCGGTCAATGCCGGTTCGACAAAATAGCGTTGGCCGTTGAGATCGAGGGTCTGTTTGGCGGTCGGCAGGTCGGGGAACAGGCCCGGCTGGTCGAGAATGCCGACTCCGACCGGCACCAGAATGCCGCCCAGCCCCATCGCTCCGGCGCGGACCTTTTCCGCCCACGTTCCCATCGGGAAAAACTCGCGCACCAGCACACGGTTTTCCAGATAGGCGGCGGTGGATTGTTCGGTGGTCCCGACATGGGTGCCGATGTATTCCCGAATCTGCCCGCTGTCGAACAGCAGGGCCTTGAGAAAGCCGCCGCGCAGGCCGGGTGTGTTGGCGATCAGGGTCAGCTCATCAAGGGCGGAGTCCAGCAGCCAGCGCACGCAGGCAACCGGTTCTCCGGCACCGACAAACTCCCCCAGCATCAATCGCATCCCTGGCTGCAAGGGCGCAAGGGCGGCAGACAGGGGCATTACCTTGTCGAGCGGATGGGGCGGGCTGGTCTCGCGGGTTGGTTTGCCGGGTATCATGGGATGCTCCTCCTGCTGTTTTTCGGCAGTTTAGGAGGACGCGGAGGCAAAGACTGTTACACGGATAACAATTGGTGAAAGAATGAACCTTATCAGCGCTGTCGGCGGGCCTTCTGGGCCTTCTTATAGCCGGTGGTGCCTGCGATCGAGGTCGGCGCCGGGCGGGCCATGGCCGAGGCGACCGAGGGCATTTCCAGCTCCAGAGCTTCGAGACGGCGCAGTTCATCGCGCAGGCGGGCGGCTTCCTCGAATTCCAGATCAGCGGCGGCGGTACGCATTTTCTTTTCCAGCTCGGCGATGGTGGTGCGCAGGTTGTGCCCGACCAGCGCCGTTTCGCCGACGGTGCCGGTGGAAACGGTCATGTAGTCCTGTTCGGCAATGTCACCGACGATATCGGTGATGCGCGAACGGACGGTTTCCGGGGTGATGCCGTGGGCGGCGTTATAGGCCTGCTGTTTTTCGCGGCGGCGGTTGGTTTCACCAATGGCGCGTTCCATCGAGCCGGTCATGCGGTCGGCATACAGGATCACCCGGCCATCGACGTTGCGGGCGGCGCGGCCAATGGTCTGGATCAGCGAGGTTTCCGAGCGCAGGAAGCCTTCCTTGTCGGCATCGAGAATCGCCACCAGTGCGCATTCGGGAATATCGAGTCCCTCGCGCAGCAGGTTGATGCCAATCAGCACATCAAAGGCCCCCAGCCGCAGGTCACGGATGATTTCGATCCGTTCGAGGGTATCGACGTCAGAGTGCATGTAACGCACCCGCACGCCGTGTTCGACCATGTATTCGGTCAGGTCTTCGGCCATCCGCTTGGTCAGGGTGGTCACCAGCACCCGCTGCCCCTTGCGGGCGCAGTCCCTGGCCTCGGCCAGCAGGTCATCGACCTGATGTTCGACCGGGCGGATGATCACCACCGGGTCAATCAGGCCGGTCGGGCGAATGATCTGTTCGACGAACACCCCGCCGGTCTGTTCCAGTTCCCAGCGTCCCGGAGTCGCCGAAATCAGGATCGTTTGCGGGCGCATGGTATCCCACTCTTCGAATTTCAGCGGCCGGTTGTCAACGCAGGACGGCAGGCGGAAGCCGTAATCGGCCAGCACGCTTTTGCGGTTGAAGTCACCCCGGAACATGCCGCCGACCTGCGGCACGGTGACGTGGCTTTCATCGACGAACAGCAGGGCGTCTTCGGGCAGGTATTCAAACAACGTCGGCGGCGGTTCACCGGGATTGCGGCCACTCAGGTAGCGCGAATAGTTTTCGATGCCTTTGCAATGGCCGGTGCTTTCCATCATTTCGAGGTCGAACAGGGTGCGTTCGCGCAGGCGCTGGGCTTCGAGCAGCTTGCCCTGCGACTCGAATTCGGCCAGCCGCACCGCCAACTCGGCCTTGATCCCCTTCACCGCCTGCGACAGGGCCGGGCGCGGGGTGACGTGGTGGCTGTTCGGATAGACGTCAATCTGCAACAGGGTGGCTGATTTCTCGCCGGTCAGCGGATCGAATTCATAGATGCCGTCCACCTCGTCGCCGAACAGGTCGATGCGCCACGCCCGGTCTTCGTAGTGGGCCGGGAACAGTTCGATGCAGTCGCCGCGCACCCGAAAGCTGCCACGCTGGAACGAGGCGTCGTTGCGCCGGTATTGCAGCTCGACCAGCGAGCGCATCAGGTCGTTGCGGTCGAGGATGTCACCGCTTTTGATCCGGCGGACCATCGCCGAATAGCTTTCCACGCTGCCAAGGCCGTAAATGCAGGACACCGAGGCGACAATGATCACGTCGCGCCGTTCCAGAACCGCCCGAGTCGCCGCATGGCGCATGCGGTCGATCTGTTCGTTGATGGCGCTGTCTTTTTCGATGTAGGTGTCGGTTTTGGGGACGTAGGCTTCCGGTTGGTAATAGTCGTAGTAGGAAACGAAATATTCCACCGCGTTATCAGGAAAAAAGGCCTTCATCTCGCCATAAAGCTGGGCGGCCAGCGTTTTGTTCGGAGCCATCACCAGCGCCGGGCGGCCCATCTTTTCAATCACTTTGGCAGCGGTAAAGGTCTTGCCCGAGCCAGTCACCCCCAGCAGCACCTGATCCCGTTCCTTGCCCTCCAGCCCATCCAGCAGCGCGGCGATGGCGGCGGGCTGGTCGCCTGCGGGCTGGTAGTCGGACGCCAGCCGGAAATCCGCCCGTGGCCCCGCTGGCGGACGGTTGTACATCGGAAGGTGAACGGTCATCGGGGCCTCCGGAAGTGGTCTGGACCAAAGCAGGAACGGAGGAGGGAGTTTAAAGCATCGTGCGAAAAGTGGGCACCGGTTTTCGCATCAACGATGCGACATTCAAGAGTCAGCATCATGCGAAAAGTAGGCACCGGTTTTCGTATCAACGATGGTTTACGACAGCGAGGAGTCATCCTCGTTTTCCAGCGTCAGAGTCCAGCGTCCCATGACCTCGCCCTGCTGGGTCAGCAGGCCGCGCAGTTCATAGGTATCGTCCTCGGCCCACAGGAAACATTCCTGCAGCGAAACCGAGCCGTCCGCCGAGACGCCGCTGGACAGGATGGCGTCGCCGACCACCGACATGCGCCCGACCAGCCCACCGACAGCGGTCATGTCCGCCGCCCACAGGGTATCAAGATCGCCCTCATCCCATGGCTCGAATTCGGTGACGATGTTGACGCTGAGATTTTGCTGCCCGACCAGCATCAGGTGCAGGTCGAGTTCCATCGCCCAGCCTTGCTCATCTTCGCCAAGGATCAGGGTGCCACCGCAGGGAATCGGGATGCCACCTTGTTCGACGTACCAGCCATCGGCAGTCCATCGCCCCGAAGGCGCCAGAAACAGCGGATGATTCGACAGGTGCGGGCGATCCATTCCCGGGTCCTCTTCCTGATCATCGGGCCAGAGCCGTTCCAGACACGCCAAAGGCCCGCGCACTGATACAGCGCGCGGGCCCTGGAAACATACACCGAAGAAGGGTGTCGAACCTTAGGCGGCCTGAAGGGCCAGAAGGCGCTTCTTCAGACGACGGGCTTCAGTGGTCAGCTTCGGCGACGGGGTGCTCAGGACGTAGGCGTCCAGGCCACCACGGTGCTCGATGGTGCGCAGACCATGGGCAGACACGCGCAGGGTCAGGGTTTCGCCCAGGGCTTCGGACAGCAGGGCGGCTTCCTGCAGGTTCGGCAGCCAGCGGCGGCGGGTCTTGTTGTTCGCGTGGCTGACGTTGTTGCCAGTCTGCACGCCTTTGCCGGTGACGACACAACGACGGGCCATAGCTTTCTTCCTCTTGTTACATCTTCGGTGGAAACTTTAGAAGGTCGGCTTTCTATCCGCCACAACCGTTTCCGTCAAGTAAAAACGGCAAAAAGCGAGATATCAAGCCGCGTCAGGACTCTGGGAGCGCCTGACTTGTCCGGGGATCAGCCGAACAGCTTGTCGATATCGTCCTGTCCCATCGCCGGGCCTTCGGAGGCTGGCGGCGCAGACGGTTTGGCTGCGACGGGTTTGGGAGTCGGGGCCGGTTTGGGGGCCGGGGCAGGTGCTGCGGCTGGTTTGGCAGCACCAGGAGCCGGGGCGGCAGGCTTTACTGCCGGAGGCTGGGCACTGACCGGGGCCGGTTTGGGGGGCGGGGCCGGGGTGGGAGCAACCACGGGTTTCGCCACTGCTGCCGGAGTCGCACCAAACAGCATTGCGTCGATGTCGGCCTGACTGACGCCCTGCCCGGAAAGCTGGGGGCCATTGAGGTAGCGCTTGTATTCGTCCCGTTCTTCGGTTTTCTGCGGCCCGACCTTGGTCAGTTCGTTGGCACCCCACATGCTGACCAGGGCGTTGACGCGCGTTTCGACGAATTGCAGGGAATTGACCACCTTGGTAATGCGCTGGCCGGTGATGTCCTGAAAGGCGCAGGCCTCGAAAATGGCGGCTGTCTTCTCGGGGATCTGATCCAGCAGGGCGACGGCAGCCGGGTCTGTTTGCAGGGCGCGCAGGTCGTTGAGCAGATCTTCCATCTGTTCAACGTTCTCCATGATGGAGTTGGTCGCCTGCTCGGTCGCTTCAACGATGGCATCGAGCTCGTCGCTCATCTGCATGAAGTGGTCTTCGCCGCTCGCCGCGCCAGGACGGCGGATGGCAGCGATTTCCCGGCGAATGCGCTGGATATGGTTGAACAGGCCAACCAGTTCCTTTTTCAGAACATCCGCATCATGGCGTCCCTGAGTATTCATCGTTCCGCGCGCAACCTTAATGCCTCGTTGGTGTCTAACATAACGCCCCCGGCGAGGGACGCAATCTTTCCGGAGGCGGGAAATGGATATTTTTTCATAGGCGAAAGCCTCCGGCGCTTCCGTCTTTTTTGTCGTCAGGTCTTCTTCTGGTCCTTGTGGTCCAGGCGGAACGCCTGGGTTGCCATCAACATCAGGCGTGCCCTCTGCTCGGGGCTGAGGTCGGCCAGAATACCCTGCTTGGCGCGATGGATGACCAGAGCTTTCTGGATCAGGTCGCGCCGTTCGGGGGTCATGGGCCGCAAGGCTGGCGACCCGGCCTTGCGCGGGAGGGGCTTGCCTCTGGCGCTGGCCGTGCCGCTGTCGGTGCCATCGGTCGAGGCGGGCATTTCCGGCATGACCGGCTCGGGGATGTTCCCCATGCCGCTGGCAGCCTCGGTGGTGCTGACAGGCGCGGTCAGGACGGTTTTTCCCTGTTTCTGCACCACACGTCCGGCTTTGCTGTACGCCTGATGGGCGGTGGAGGCCGGAGTCGCGCCAGCCTTGTCGCCATCGCTTTCCCGCGACGCCGGATTGCCGAACAGGCCGAGGATTGCCTTGCTGAACAACGCCACGCCTACACACTCCCTGTTACCACGCCGAGCCTGTTTACCACGTCTGAAGCGGTGAGCCATGCTCACACCTTCAGGTTTTTTGCCGCGCGGACGTTGCGAAACCCGGTTCCGTTGCGCTTTTCCCCGGCGGGCTACCCCGGTCCTGCACCAGATGCTGATGGCGGGGAACACTCACGGGTACCGATCCATCGGGCGGTATGCAGCCATTGGCGGTATTTTGCCAATGGTATCACAGTGCTGCCATGCCCCCCAGCCCCTTTGCTGCAGAGCATCCATTTTCAGAAGGAGTAGAAGAAATGGTAGCGGTTTTTCACCCGTCAATTCAAGTCCGGCGGCGACGGCGCCGCCGTGATCCGGCCGTCTGGCCGAATCCGTTCCGGACAATCTGGCGGGGAGGAGTGGGGGGGGCGGGGAGAATGATGTTCCATTTCCGGGCGGCTTTATCCCAGCCGGGGCCGGTGGGGTAATAGCCTTGTCCCAGATAGTGGACGGCGGTGATGCGATTGATCAGCACCATCAGCACAACATTACTCAGTCCTGATGTGAACATGGACAGGACAATCCATAACAGGCCATGCACAGGCATGCCGCGGACGAGGAAAACCAGCCCGCCGAAAAACAGGGCGAAGATGGATATGCCTGTTGATACTTCTCGCGTCAGTCCCAGATCATTTCGCATGTATAGACGCAAAAAAGTCTCTCCTTTCCGCTACATTGTATTCTGAGGCATGGGGAATGATTTTATCTATAATATGGCAAAGCGTTATCTATAGGAGTCTGAAAATCAATCAAAAAAATATGCTGCTCATATATTTGCTTTTTGTTTGTACGCTTGGCATGGTAATCCGGTGGTGCGTCAACGAAGGATCGAAAGACGCGCTTTGAATTTCCATCATTTATGGGGGATATGATGAACGTTAGCATGCAGAACGATGCTGGGGTGGTTCGTCAGGTTAAGGTCGGGTTTTCCTGGACCAGCTTCTTTTTCGGTGGCTTGCCGTTTTTCTTTCGCGGGATGCCGGTGCAGGGGTTGATCTGGGTGATCATCTCGATGATTACCATGGGGTTGAGCAACCTGTACCTGATGTTTGTGATCAACAAGCAGACGGCCCATTACTACCTTGAACGCGGTTACCGTCCGGTAGGGCCGGGTTGGGAGCAGGCGTCTGCGGCATGGAACATTTCGGCGCAGCCCGTCGCCGCGAAATAAGATATCCCGTCACGGAACAGGCACCGGTTTTTAAAAGCCGGTGCCTGTTTTTGCGTTTGATGACTGTGATCATCCCCTGCTGTTTCCAAACTGTCCTGCACCTGTGGCGTCAGGTTTAACGCAGAGCCAGTAACGCCCGGCGGATGCCCTGCCAGCCACGCTCCAGCTGTTCATCGCTGATGCAGTAGGGCGGTAACATGTACACAACATTCCCCAGCGGGCGCAGCAGCAGGCCATCCTGCCGGAAGCTGGCAGTCAGTTGCGCCCCCAGCGGCGAGGCATAGCCACCCTTGCCATTCGGGCCATCGGGCATGCGGATGGTCAGGGCGGCGATGGTGCCCTGCACACGCGGCCGGCACACCATTGGCAAGTCTGCCAGTTCGGCCAGCGCGGCGCGGTGGTGGCGTTCGATTCGCTGACGCTGGGCGGCGCAGTCAGCCGACAGGGTCAGGTCGAGCGACGCCAAAGCCGCCGCACAGCCCAGTGGATTGGCGGTGTACGAATGGCCGTGCAGGAACGCCTTCTCCACCGACGGATCAAGAAAAGCCTCATAGACCGCAGGCGTGGTGATGGTCAGCGCCATCGGCAGGAACCCGCCGGTCAGCCCCTTTGACAGACACAGGAAGTCCGGGCTGAAGCCGACCTCCTGACAGGCAAAGACCGCGCCGGTACGACCGAAGCCGGTCATCACTTCATCGAAAATCACCAGCACACCCGCCGCCCGCAGGCGTTCGGCGGCCTGCGTCAGGAACCCGGCCCGGTGCATGCGCATGCCGCTGGCCCCTTGCACCAGCGGCTCAATGATCGCGGCAACGATCTGGTCACCATAGGCGGCAAGGTGTTGGTCCAGAGCCGCCAGTGCGGCGGCCTCTTTGGCCTCGACAGCATCGTCACCGATCCAGGTGGTTGGCAGGTCGAGCACATCGACCGGGAACAGCATTTCCGTCCAGGCATTGAAGAATCCGGACGAGACCCCGGCAGACATCGCCCCGACGGTATCGCCGTGATAGCCGCCGTCAAAGGCCAGAAAGCGCCGGCGCTGGTTTTGCCCCTGATTGCGGTGCAATTGCAGGGCTGCTTTCATCGCCACTTCGATGGCGGTCGAGCCGTTATCGGAAAAGAACACCCGCTCCAGTCCGGCGGGCAAGGCGGCGGCAAGACGGGCTGACAGCTCGGCGGCAGGGCGGTGGGTGATCTGGGCAAAGATCACATGCTCCAGCGTACGGGCCTGCGCGGCAATGGCATCGGCTATCCCGGCGTGGCCGTGGCCGTGCAGGTTGACCCACCACGACGACACCAGATCCAGCCATTCCCGGCCATCGGGCTCGAACAGCGAGACTCCTGCACCACGCTCGATCACCACCGGATCGGGAGCGGTCTGCGCTTGCGTGAAGGGGTGCCAGACGTGGGCACGGTCAAGGGCGATGATCTCGGCGGGGGACAGACGGGACATGTCAGAACTCTGCAAAACCACGGGTGGGCGGATCAATCAGCGGCGACAGGTCAAGGGCCTGAGCCGCCAGCGCCAGCGCCGCAGGGGTGAGGGGATCAAGGCGGGGCAAGGTTCCAAGCACCCGAACGGCACCCAGCCGCGCGACCGACTCGGCATTGTCCGGGTGGGGCGGACCACTGAAAATCACCCCGGCCACCGGCAGGTTGCGATGGCGCAGCCCTTCCAGCGTCAGCAGGGTATGGTTGATGGTGCCCAGACCGCTGGGGGCCACCACCACCACTGGCAACAGCAGGCGGGCCATCAGGTGAACCATCGTGTGGCGACGGCTGAGCGGCACCAGAATGCCTCCAGCCCCTTCGACCACCAGCGGGCGGTCCCGGCGGGGCAAGGTCAGGCTGCTGAGGTCAATGGTCACCTGTTCGCGGGCGGCGGCCTGATCGGGGGACAGGGGGGCCTTGAAGGCATAGACGGTTGGCACCAGCCGGTCTTCGCCCAGCGCGGCCAGCCGGGCAACCGTTCCGGCGTCTCCGGCAGGCAGCTCATCGGTACCGCTTTGAACCGGTTTCCAGTAGTCGGCCCCCAACGCGGCCACCAAAGCCGCCGCCACCACGGTCTTGCCGACATCGGTACCGGTGCCGGTGACAAAACACGAGCCGGGCACGGGCGAAAACGGGCTATCTTGCATCGCAAGGCCTCTCTGCTAACACGGTCAGAACATGATAGGTGCCGCCGCTGCGGGCACCCAGCCGCCGGATCGCCCGCCGCAAGGCTGCCGGGGGTGCGGGCTGGTGGTCAGGGGGCGGACTGTCGGCACCGATGGCGCGCAAAGCCCGCAGGAACGCCATGCCGGTGGCCTCGCTGTCCAGCGGCTGATGATGCTCATGGATGCTCGCTGAAGGAAACCACTGTCGCAGGCGGTCGGCATCCGGGTAGCGGCTGGCAAAGGTGCTCAGCCCGTCTTCAGCACAGACCTGTTGCCACAGGGCAAAGCTGTCGCAGCCCAGCGTGGTCACCGCCAGCAGCCCGCCGGGGGCCAGACTGTCGATCAAACGCTGAAGCCCGGCGCGCACATCGCGGAACCACTGAACGGCCAGACTGGAGCAAACCAGATCCCAGCGACCGGACAGGGTGGGAGCCTCGCCATCCATGACAGCCGTGTGCAGCCGCTCCGGGGCAATGCCGAGAGCTTCGATGCGCTGACGGGTCGCGGCCAGCATCGGGGCGGCCAGATCGGTGGCATGCCAGTCGGTGACAGACGGCAAGGCGGGCAACAGGGCTGCCGTCAAAAAACCGGTCCCACAGCCGATTTCCAGCACCCGGCGGGGGGCCCTCTCCTGCAGCCGGGACAGGCACTGTTCGGCCAGTCTCGTCGCAATCGCCTGTTGACTGCCTGCCGCATCATCATAGCCCGCACTCGCCGCCCCGAATCGTCGGGCAACCTGATCCTTCCAGGCATCGGCGGCAGGCCGGGGGGAGGTCATCGGACCATGCTCTGGATGGCTTCGGCGACACGGTCGGGCTGGCTGAGTGGCAACAGGTGGCCACCTGCGGGCAACAGGGTGAGCTGCTCGGGGGGAAAGGTTTCAAGGCTGAGGGTCGCCGGAGCAATCTCGTCATCGGCACAGGCCAGCGCCCGCACCGTTTGACGCGCCCGCAAGGCAGACCGCTGGTCATCATCGGCCAAGGCCCGCAAGCCAGCGGTCAGGGCAACACTGTCCGGGCTGCCGCTTTCGCGCGTGGTCACACCGCAGCGAGCGCGGAAACTGTCCAGCACCCCCAGCGGATCACTACCGAAGCGGCTGATCATCCGTTCCACCATCCGCACCGGAGTTCCACCGCTCTGGCCGTCTCCACTGCAAAAGCGGGCAAAGCCATTGACCGACAGCAACGGCACCGAGGGCGGAAGCTGGTGCAACAGCCACATCACCCCATAGGAATGCCCAACCGCCAGCCTTATCCCTTCGATCGGGGGAAGTACCGACGGGGTCCCGTAAAAGCCCAGATCAACCGCCGTAACCGGCAGGTTGTCCGGCAGGCAGGCGCGCACCCCGTGCCAGACGGCGGGCGTAAAGCTCCAGCCATGGACCAGCACAATCATTTCGGCCTCACTGGCATGACCGAATCACCGGCTCCAGGGCCGTCAACAGCGTTGCCACCTGTTCCGGGCTGTGGGCGGCGGAAAAGGTCAGCCGCAAGCGGGCGGTACCGGGGGGCACCGTTGGCGGCCGAATGGCAACGGCCAGACAGTCGGCGGCTTCCAGCGCCCGCATCGCCGCCAGTGCGGCCTCCTCTCGCCCGAGGATCACCGGCACCACCTGCGTGGTCGACTGGGCGCAGTTCCCGCCCCAGCCGGTGATGGTCTGGCGGACCAGTTCGGCATGGCCTGCAACCCGCTCCCGCTCGGCATCAAGGGAGGGCAACAGGTCCAGCGCGGCATCCATCGCCCCCAGCACCGACGGCGGCGGAGCGGTGGTGTAGATCAGGCCGGGGCAGCGGTTGACCAGATAGGTACACAGGGTTTCCGACCCGGCAACATAGGCCCCAAAGCCGCCAAGGGCCTTGCCAAAGGTGCCCATGATCAGGTCGATCCGTCCCCGCACCGCCGGATCGGCGCTGAGGCCGCGGCCTTGCGGGCCGAGCACCCCGGTGGCGTGGGCTTCGTCGACGTACACAAAGGCCTCGTGGCTGTCGGCAATGTCGCACAGGCGGGCGAGATCGGCACGGTCGCCGTCCATCGAATAAACGCTCTCGACCAGAATGAACAGGGTCGAGTCCGGCGAGGTCCGCCGGGCCTTGCCCAGCATGTCATCAAGGTGGTCCAGATCGTTGTGCCGGAACCGCTTGGGCATGATCCCGGCCGACTTCAGGCCTTCGTACATGCTGGCGTGAATCAGCCGGTCCACAAACACTTGCGGGTCCGGTCCGGCGACATCCTCGGCCAGCAGGGTGGCGAGAATGGTCTGGTTGGCCTGAAAGCCCGCGTTCAGCACCAGGGCTGCGGGCTTGCCCTTCAGCTCGGCCACCTTGCGTTCCACCTGCTGGTGGGCGGTCAGCGAGCCACACACCAGCCGCGAGGCGGTGGCACCGGCGCCATACTCGCTGGCCCAGGCGTGCGCGCGGGCAATCAGGGCCGGATGCAGCGCCAGCCCGAGGTAGTCATTGGACGAGAAATTGTGCAACCGCCGTCCCGCCCGTTCGATCAGGCCGGGGCCGGGGATGCTGCTGGCGCGGAGATCACGCTGGAGACCACGGGCCGTCAGGGTCCGTAGCCGGTCTGCCATCTGCTGCTCAAAGCGTGGTCCTGCCATGGGCGCTACTCGATGTCCTTGTGGGCGGGCAAGGTTGGTTGGTTCTGCATATCATAGGCCATGGCCAACATCAGCAACTGACTGCCAATCAGGATCGGCAGCGCCGCCAGCATGACGGTCCCGGCCGGGGTCGCCACCCCTTGCGCTGCCGACTCGTGCCAGGCGCTGATCCCGAACAGCATGCCGGTCAGGGTCAACGGCAGTCCCAGCATCAGGGCCAGCGAGGCGACCTGAAAATCGCGCAGGAAGTAGTTGTAGAAGATGCGCTTGGCCAGATTGACCGTGTGGCGGGCCAGAAAGCGCGGGATCACCTTGCCGATCTTCAGCCCGGAGACCTCGTCGGCATAAACGGCATCCATCGGGATGTCGCGCACCACCGCCCGCAGGGTGTTCAGGCGGAACAGCATGTCGGATTCAAAGAAATAGTCCTGCGCCACCTTGTCCAGCGGCATGTGCCGCAGCAAGGCACCGTGGATGGCGGTATAGCCGTTGGTCGGGTCGAAAACCTGCCAGTAGCCGCTGGAAAACTTGGTCAGGAACGACAGGACCGCATTGCCGAACAGACGAATCGGCGGCATGCCGCGCAACGAGCTGAGGCGGTAAAAGCGGTTGCCCTTGGTGTAATCGGCGCGGCCTTCGAGAATCGGGCGAATAAAGCGCGGGATCAGGGTCGGGTCCATCTGGCCGTCGCCATCGAGCTTGACCACCACCGTTGCGCCATCGCTGGCCGCATGGGTGTACCCGGTGATCACCGCCCCGCCGACGCCCTTGTTGACCGGGTGACGGACCACCACCACCCGCGGATCGTCACAGTCCTTTTCGACGCGATCGCCGGTCTTTTCCGGGCAGCAGTCATCAATCACATAGATGCGATGGACTTCGGGACCAATACCCTTGATGACGCGGAAAACGGCATCTCCGACGCGATAGCAGGGAATCACCACCGCCACAATGGCGGCATCATGGGCGGTCACCAGAGCCAGGGCATCAGTCGCCGGAGCCGGAGCGGTCATGCAAATCACCGTGAAAGAACAAACAGGCCACCCAGAATCAGGGCAACACCCAGACCATAGCGTAAAGTCAGCGGTTCGTGAAAGACCAGCCACGCAACGACCGGAACAATCACAAAACCAAGCGCCGAGAACGGGTAAGCCAGCGACAGCGGCACCCGTTGCAGGATGAAAATCCACAACAGGGTTGCGGTGCCATAAAGGGTCAGGGCAATCCACAGCCACGGCGACAGCGCCAGCCCGACAAAGCCTTGCAAGGATGACAGGCTGGGGCTGGACTGGGCGGCGAATTTGAACATGAACTGCCCGGCAGCCAGCAACAGCGCAAAACCGGACAGCATCACCAGATTGACTGGTGTCAGGGCGGAGCCTGCCATGGATGATCAGCCTTTTTTGTTGAACAGACGGCACACGGTGCGGGACAGGCACTGTCCCCATGCGAGCAGTAACGGTGCGGCGGCAATCGCCATGCAGGGGATGACCAGCAGGTTATAGCGGGGAATGCTGACCGAGACAAAGGCTTGCAGGCCCAGCAGAACAATTGCCGGAGCACAAAAGGCCAGCCACAGCCCCTGTTGCCGACGAACCGCACCCACCAGCGATGGCAGCCAGAACGCTGCCCCGATCAGGCCAAAGTATTTGCTGACCCACAGGCCGCGCAGGGCGAGACTGATGGTCACGGCCAGATGGGTGGGCAGGTCGGTAAACACCTTTTCGCGCAGCACCCAGCCCTGCAAGGCATCCTTGCTGCCCGCCTGCGCCAGCATCTCGCGCATCCATGCGCCGTTGCCCAGCACATAGTAGGCATCGGGAGAGTACCAGTCGAGCCGGGCCAAAAGATCAGCCGGAAAGAACAGACGGGCCAGGCTGTCGCCGAAATCCGGCAGCCAGAACAGCAAGGATGCCAGCCATTCCCGCGCGCTCATCGCATTATAGGCAACGCGCTGGGCCAGAATGTACCCCCCATACGGGCCGGTGATGGCGGTCAGGCCGAACAGCTGGTGGTTTCGCCACAGCCACGGGGCAATTACCACTCCATAGCCGATGACCAACGCAGCACCGGCCAGCAGCACCGGCAGCAGCGGTTGCCGACGGACCAGTCGCCACAGGGCAACTCCCCCCAAAGCCAGTACCACCAGATACAGAACATAGCTGAAGGTCGGTCGGGTCAGGGCAGCCCCCCCAAACGCCGCCCCCGCGACCAGCCACCACAGCAGGACGCGTTTGCAGGATGCGGGTGCTCCGAGGGCACGGCAGCCCTCGACCAGCAACAGCGAAACCAGCGTTCCCAACGGCAGGGTCAGGCCTTCGGTCAGATATTGCTGACCATACTCGCCATAGGCCCCCGAGACAGCGGCAAGGACAAAGGCCACCCCTGCCGCCGGGCGGGACAGGCCAAGGCGGCGGGCGCCCAGCCAGACCAGCGCCAATCCCAAGGCCATGAACAGCCGCAGGATGGTTAGTGAATGCCCCCAGCCTTTCGGGGTTACAGTGGCCTCGGGGGGCACTCCGTCGCAGGCAACCGCGAGGGCCGCTTGATCCGTCGCGGCATAAAAACGATGCAGGAAACAATCGACATGCTGATCAAAGACCGCGTCTGTCCGCATCATGCCCGCCAGCAACGCCGGATACAGCGGAGCCACCATCGACCCCGACGGCGGCGTTGATGTCGGCGGCGTTCCCGGATCGGCAAAAACCTGATGATGGGCCAGATGGTAGGCGATGTTCAGGTACCCCACGGCATCGGCAGCAGGCTCGGGCGGTGGCTTGCGGCCAAAAGCAGGCAACCAGACCACCAGCAGAGCGGCCAGCAGGACGCAGCATGCGGTGACGAGTGACGATGAACGGGATGAAACAGGCATACCGGACGAGGCCCCTTGAACAGCGCGGGACGATGCTGCCGCAGGTGGAAACGGACAGCATGCTCCGCGCTTTTGTTTTGCCGCATCGTGTCAGCGAAAACCAGTGCTCACCTTTCGCCTGATGCTCTTGAGGGCCGTGTGTAGCCGTCTTGGCAGGCTTCAGCAACGTCTTGTGTGCTGTCCAGAGTGCGCAAACACCAAAACAGGCGGCCCGTCCCTCAGGACTGGCCGCCTGTCTCCCCGTCTTGCCGGCTCGCACACGGCGTTGCCGGATCAGTTGCCGGGATGGTCAATCTGGCTTTTGTACCGCGCCCGCATCTCTGTTACGGCCCAGTGATAAATGGGCCAGTTGGCCCCCAGCCGAAATGCCATCCCCCGGAACGGGCGGGCAAAGCGGTATGGAATCCTGAGCAGGGAAAACATCCAGTTGACACGATTGACAATTTTTTCGGCCAGCAGGCTGCCTTTTTCACTGATCAGCAAGGACAACCGGGCACGCAACCCCATGCGGCTGTTCATTGACCGGGCATATTCCTTATAGCTTCCCGCCTGTTTTTGTCCGTTTTCCAGACGGTCTTTCAGCTCAAAAATGCGTGCAATCGTATTGGAAATAGCTTTTTTGTCGGTGGCGAAGTCGCCGCGCCGGATGCCATGATCCTCGATGATCCGCCTCGGGATTGGCCGGTTGTAGTTCCCCGGAATCCACCAAGTCTTCATCTCGGCAGACGAACTGATCCGGTTGATTTTAGGTTGCAGATGGGCACCGATGAACGGCATCGGCAGCAGGACAATGCCGACCCGCAGGGCAAATTCCACCAGCGAGCCCCCGCTGGCATCACCGCGCTTGTAATCGGTTGCATTGGTGATGTTCGGCGTCCAGACCTTGTCGCCATGGTGACCAATCAACAGCAACCGTCCGGACAGCAAATGTTCGGCCCCGGCAATGGCGATATCTTCGCCGGTCGGATTGGCTGCGATGAATTCGGCCTCATAGGCATGTCCGCTGGTCAGATAATCATTCTGATCTATCTTGTAATGGGTCAGACCCAGCGTTTCAGCAATGGCTTTGCCGGAATCATCCATATCGCCCTGGGATTTCGTTGCATTCACCACCGAGATGGCTTCGTTGCAGCCTTGTGAGTGGGCAACAATGGTACAGCAGGCCGAATCATACCCGGAAGACAGCGTCGAAATGACCTTCAGCGGCTTTTTCCGACGCGGGTCTGCGGCATTGGCCGACAATGCGGCCACGGCGTCCAGAACGTGCCTTTTATAACCTGCAAAGTCGTCAAAGTCGTCCGGCAGGACGCGGTCCTGATGGCGGATGACCAGATCCCGCGTGACCCGGATCGATTTCCCGTACAACAGGCTCATGGAACCATTCCGGGTTGGCATTTTCTTTTTGCAGTGATCCATGCCGGTGCGGACGCTGTAAAGGTCACGGGCATACAGGGGGTATTGCTCGTCCAGCTCATCGTCGGCCAGCGCCAGGGCGAAGGCCAGTGAATTCGAGACAATCAGGCGGCTCCCCTGAGAGATGATATGGAGCCGGGAGAGGCTGTGAAAAGAGGAACTGTACACAACCTCTTCGCCAGAGATGCTGATGGCGCTCCCCAGCAGATAGCCATCCGTCAGGACCGGCGTCTCGAACGCCCCCGGCCAGACGGCATCGCCCCCCCATGCCGGATGTGTTTCGACCGCAGCGCCGTGCAGCACCTCGACAATATCGGAGCCTCTAGACTGAATGGATGCCCATGCAAATAGGGGTAAAGAGCTGTTTTCATTATATTTAAATGTAAGCGGCATCAGTGAAGCTCCAGTCCGCATAAATAAGGAAATGTACGAGACAATCCGTTTTTTCAAAAAGAGAGTCAGCGTATTGCAAGTCCGGCAAGGCCTTTGTCAAGGTGACGACATGAAGCGATGACAGATCAGGTCATAGGGAAACGGAGGTGCAATGCATTTTTATTCCGATTCATTTCAGACCATAGAGCCTATGCTTTCCACCCGCATGGATCAACACAGATACACGATCGGCAATGCCCGGTAAATGTCATGCGGCAGGCATCCGGACGCAAACCCCGGCCAGCGCGTATCCCGCAGGTTCGACGGAATGTCATTTCCCGGCGCGAATCGCGGCCATGTCACGCAGCCAGGCCACCGTTTCCCCCGCCCGCGCACTGCCACCAAAGGCATAACAGGCCTCCAGCACGGCCAGTGGTGCACGGGTTCCGCTCAGCACCACCATCCCCGATGGCGTGCCCCACAGGGTGGTGGCGGTCAGGCCATGCTGACAGGCAAAGGCTGCGACTGGCTCCATCAGGCCAAAGGCCAGCACGTCATGGCACAGGATTACGCTGCCCGGATGCAGGAACGGTGCCAGCGCCGCCAGATCCTGTGCCACCTGTGCGCAGGTATGATGTCCGTCGATCAGTGCCAGGTCGAGCGGCACCCCCGCCAGTGGGCCATCCCCCGTCATCACCGGTGCCACCGCCTGAGGCGATGCCCCCTGTACCACGGTCAACGGCAAGCCTTCTTCCTGCGCGATGGCATTACAGCGGGGAATCCATTGCGCGGTAAACGGCTCGGCCCCGATTTCAATCGCCACCACCTGCGCCTGCGGGCACAGCAAGGCGAGGGCAAAGCTGCTCCAGCCAAAGGAATTTCCGATCACCAGCACCCCTTGCGGCATCCAGTGCGGCACCGGCATCACCGCCCGCCGCCGTGGAGCTCCCAGCGCACATTCCAGGAAATACAATTCCTTCAAGGCAATGCCCAGATGCTCGGTCAACTGGGTGTCCCCCTGAAACAGCCAGGTAAATTCACTCAGCGAGTCGTTGGTGTGCTCGCGGTCCAGCCCGCTGGCGGCATGGTACCCCCGGCGTTCGTACAGCAGGACCAAATCCATCAAAACCGACATTCTGTCTCTCCTTGTTGCGTGCATTCCCGGCCCACGCCTGCCCGATCAGGACAGTGCCCCAGCCGTCTTACGGGGGCAAGAGTTCGAGATGGGCAGGCTGATCCAGATCGATCATCGGACCATTTTCCGGGCGGACCCATCCACGGACCCGCACCATTCTTCCGTTCAGTGCCTCCAGTCCTCCGTCCCGGCGGCGCAGGGCTTTGGCCGCGGCCGGGGATACTTTCACGGTGAAGTCGGTGCGCCAGTCATCGCCGAAGTTCAGATACCCGCCCGAAGACGTTTCCTGTGCCCGGCGGATGATGCCTTCCACCAGTACCATCGTCTGCCGGGAGGCTGTCACCTGTGCCGGGTCCAGCACCTGCGGTGAACGCCACAGGCCGCGTTCCTGCTCGCGGGCCAGATCCTCGCGGGCCAGCAATGCTGTGACCTCACCCGCAGGCCGGTCAGCCCCCGCATAGACCATCACCAGCCCGGCAGACAGCAAATGGTCGCGTGCGCTCAGACCCGTCGGGTCAACAACGTCGCCGGATATCCGCCCATAGCGATCGCGCCCTGCCCAATCAGAAGATGGAACGACCTGTATATCTTTTCCATCCAGAAAGATTTTCAGGGTCGCAATCACCCGTTCATCCATCCCTGCGTCACCGATCAGGACAGAGGGCATAACCACGTCCGCCAGACAGACCGTATCCCCTGATTTCAGCATGATCTCGCCGGTGGACCGAAGCTCCTGTACCCGTTGCCCTGCCAAGGTATCCACTGTCATTCCAACAACCAGAAGTAATGTTAACAGCGCCCCGTGCAGCAGGCGATTCTCCCCCCTGAACAACCGGATAGCCCCCCTCATCAGCCCCTACCCATAAGGAGTAAGAGACTGCATTTTACGGCCTCTACCAGCCTTTTTTATACCACCATAGGCAAAAAGACGCATTGTAACCTTGCCAGCCTGCCAGATGCCTGTAATTCTCTTGTCAGATCATGCTTTTCAAGGTCAACCCAATGCAAAAGAGGTGGCTGTGCTAACGGGAGAGGTCTCAGAAGGAGCCTTGTGCGGAAAGGTTCTGCTTGCCGATGACCATGCAGTGTTCCGCGAAGGATTGCGTCTGTTGATGGAGGCGCGCGGATTTGCTGCACAGGTTCTCGAAGCCGGTACGGCGGCAGAGGCAGGCGAGGTGGTCACCACCACGCCCGATCTGGCGCTGGCGGTGCTTGACCTGTTCATGCCTGGTATGGAAGGCCTGACCTTCCTCAAGGATCTGCGCCAGAAGAACCCGACGCTGCCGATCGTCCTGCTGACCGCCTCGGAAAAGCGCCACGACCTGCGGGCAGCGATCGATGCCGGTGCAACGGGCTATATTCCCAAGTCGTTCAGCATCAGCGACATCCTGTCGGCCCTGAGCAGCATCCTCGACGGCGAAGCCTTCTTCCCCGACGAAGCGATGGAAGCCGAAGAAGAGCTGCCCGATGGTGTGCGGGACGTGTCGCTCAGCCCGCGCCAAAAGGAAGTCCTGGGCCTGATTTCGCGCGGCCACAGCAACAAGGAAATCGCCCGTATCCTTGATACCGCCTTGCCGACGGTGAAGAATCACGTCGCCAACATTTTTGAGAAGCTCGGCACATCCAACCGCGTGGCAGCGGTCCGTCTGGGGCGCAAAATGGGGTTGATTGCCGATGAGTGACGCCCCGTCAGGCGGCTCTCCCGCTTCGGCGGCGATGTTTTTGACGGAAACCGGCTATCCCGACAGCCCGACGCTGGCCAGTGGCCTGCTGGATGTCGGGGATGGTCATCACCTGTACTGGGAAGTCGCCGGGAACCCATCCGGCATTCCCGTCGTGTTTCTGCATGGGGGGCCCGGTGCAGGCTTCAGCACCGTGCATCGACGGTTTTTCGACCCGGCCCGCTACCGGATCATCCTGTTCGATCAGCGCGGCAGCGGACGATCCCGTCCCTATGCCAGTATCGCCCACAACACCACCGCCCATCTGGTCGCCGATCTGGAAATCCTGCGCTGTCACCTTGGCGTTGACCACTGGCTGCTGTTCGGTGGCTCGTGGGGGTCAACACTGGCGCTGGCCTATGGGCAGGCGCACCCCGAACGGGTGCTGGGCTTTGTCCTGCGCGGCGTCTTTTTGTGTCAGCAGCACGAAATAGACTGGTTCCTGACCGGCATGGGCAAGTTCCATCCGGAATCGTATCAACAGTTCCTTGCCGCCTTGCCGCCCGTCGAACGCGGTGACCTGTTGACCGCCTATTACCATCGCCTGAGTCATCAAGACCCGCGCATCCATGGCCCGGCAGCCTATGCCTGGGCCAGCCACGAAGATGCCTGTGCCCGCCTGCACAGCCAGCCGCACGCAGGCCCGCCCCCCGCTGCCTTTGACGGGCAACGCGGGCCCTTGCCCTTTCTGGCCATCGCCCGTCTGGAAGCCCATTACATGGTCCACCGGGGCTTCATGGCTGAAGGTGCCTTGCTGGCCGGATTGGGCCGGATCAACCATTTGCCCTGCATCATCCTGCAGGGTCGCCATGATCTGGTCTGCCCGCCGGAAACGGCGTGGGCCGTCCATCAGGGCTGGCCGGGCAGCACCCTGACCATCATCCCCGACGCCGGACACTCGGCGCTGGAGCCTGGCATCCGTCGGGGCTTGCTGCACGCCACCGCCACCATGGCCGAGCGCATCCAGCCGGGTCACGGGATGACCCCGTAACCCGGTAGCCCGCCACGATGGACCTTACGGCAGCTTGCAGGTGCGAATGCCAAACGGCAGGTACGCCGGGCACCAGCCGATCAGGCCGGTGAACAGGGGAACCACCCCGATATAGCCCCACGGGCTGAAAATCCCGAACACCGCAAGGGCAATCAGCACAAGGCCAACGATGATGCGCAGAATGCGGTCCAGGCCGCCGACGTTCTTGTTCATGGAATGCCTCCGTCATGCAAGAGTGAATGGCGCAAGTATCTGCCGCATTCTCCGGCCCGTCTGTGACTACATCACAGAAAAATCATATTCACAGTGAACCACCACCTCAGGGAGCCATAGTCTGATGTCTGCCGTACTGCCATCACTGCTGGACCAGCCACCAACACAAGGCCTGATTCTTGCCTGGGATCTTGATGGTCATGGCGGTGGCACGCCTCTGGACTGGGATGGCGTCAGCCGCTGGGCTCCGCCCGCCGAAGCGCACGGAGCCCAGACCGGGCAATGGGTCCATCTGGACCGTAAACAGCAGGACGTGCGTCGCTGGCTGAAAGGCAAACGCAGCGAAGGCGGTGCCGGGGTTCCCCCGCTGGCCGCCCGCGCCCTGCTGGCCGAAGCCACCCGCCCGCGCTGTCAGGTTTATGGTCACGGCGTGCTGATTGTCCTGCGTGGGGTCAACCTGAACCCCGGCAGTGCTCCCGAAGACATGATCAGCGTCCGCATGTGGGTTGAACCGGGGCGGGTGATTTCCGTTCGGCAGCGCCGCCTGCGCGCCCTGAACGATCTGTCGCAAGCCCTGACCGACGGCCATGGGCCACACCATATCGCCGGAATCGTCGATGCCCTGGCCAGCAGTCTGGCCGGACGGATGGAAGTCCTGCTGGAAGAGATCGAAAACGACCTTGATGGTGCCGAAGATTCGCTCGATGGTCCCGAGGTCCGCATCGACGAGCGGCTGGCGCGCGAGACAGTGCAAAAGATCCGCCCGATGGTGATTGCCCTGCGCCGCCACATGCTGCCCCAGCGTGAAGCGTTGTCGCACATGCTGACCCTCAATCACCCGGCACTCCATGGCATGGACCACGAAGCCCTGCGTGAAACCGTCGAACAGGTGGTGCGGTACGTGGAATCGCTGGAGTCCTCGCGGGAACGGGCGCTGGTGCTGAAAGACGAGCTCAGCAGCCGCCAGAATGACCGCCTGAACCAGCGTATCTATATTTTGACGCTGGCCACCGGGGTATTCCTGCCGCTGTCCTTTTTGACCGGCCTGCTGGGGATCAATGTCGGTGGCGTGCCTCTGGCCGACAGCTCGCTGGGCTTTACCGTCGTTTGCGCCCTGATGATGTGCCTTGCCGCCGCCGAGCTGTGGCTGTTCCGCAAGATGCGGTGGTTCTAGAGCATTTTCAAGCTGACCGTCGACGGTCAACGGCTCGGAAAATGCGGCGCTAAAAGGGAAGAGCGTTTTCGCTCGGTGCAAAAACGCTCTAAAGCATTGTGCGAAAAGTGGGAACCGGTTTTCGTAAAATCACTGCGACAGATCACAGGACATGACAGTTGGCGGGATCAGTGCGGGCTACCGCCCGAACCCGTTTGGTGGCGATGCCCCCAAGCCCCCATTCTTCTTTAAAAATAAGGTCAATGGGGTCCGGGGCCTAACGGCCCCGGCGAGGTCCGGAACAGCGCTCCATGATCCTGTTTTCTGGCCGCCCTGTCCTGTGGCGTCTATTGAACGCCTACGGCCCGAGACGGCAGGGCAGGGGTTTTTACGGCAGGGTTCGGAACATCATGCGCCGCTTGGGAGTCCGGCGACGGTAGGCGAAACACAGCATCAGCCCGAATGCCATGGTCATGCTCCACGCGGGTAAATGCATGACATCGCGCATCCATGGCAGGCTGGCATCGCCGAGGGCCGGATGACCGGACAGCAGGGTCCAGACCTCCCCGACCGCCAAACTGTCATAAGTTCCTGTCCCAACAGCCATGACGCCTTCGCCAGACGCCATCACCACAGACAGAACCAGTACCGTCATACCTAACAGTCGACCGAGCATTGTGTCTCCCCTGCCGTATAGCGACCGGATACCGCAAGGGGGATTGGCACCAAAAGGCGAACAATGTCAATGTTCTTTTACCTGATGGCGAGTAAAGGGCCGTCCCCAGCGAACCATAGCTATTATGGACTAAGAGAGTAACGCCGGAGAGGATCAAAAATCAACATTGATCGTTACATTTCACCCGTTATAAGGGCGCGTAAAAAAAATCCATGAGACGCAATTCTTTGGTTGCGTTCCCTTTTGAATTTCGATAGATATCCGTCTCCACGACGGACGGCGGTTTACCGGCGACGTCGTTCTGGTGAGGTGGCCGAGTGGTTGAAGGCGCACGCCTGGAAAGTGTGTATACTCGAAAGGGTATCGTGGGTTCGAATCCCACCCTCACCGCCACTGTAACAGCCCGCCCTAAAGGCGGGCTGTTGCTTTATGGGGATTTTGATGGGCCGCAAAGGACGCAGTTCTGCCGTCAAGGGCTTCCCAGAGGGCCCTGAGGCCAGTGACCGGCACAGCCGGATTCGGCGAGCGGTCCGAGCCCTTGCCCCCGGTATTCCCTCCTTTGAATATTCAGAAGTGGTTGATCATGCTGTCGGGTCCCCCGGCCTGCGCCATGCGGCACCGGAAACGGCGGCGTGGTTGTCACTGGTTGCGGTGGTGCGCCATGTGCACACCGACTATGATAGCCTGCTGGACAGCGGCTATGCGCACGAAGCGGCCCGTTTTTTTGTCCTTGCGGCCATCAATGCGACCCTGAAGACATGGGGCTGCCGCCGTCAGGTGTCTGCGAGCGAAGCCAGCGATCCCTGACCGGTCTTCAGCTCTTTTCCGGCCAGTCGTCGATCACCCGCACCAGCGCCGAGTGGTCAAGCCCGCCGTCTCCCTGGGCAATCAATTGATCGTACAAATCCCGGCAGAGGGTGGTGGCGGGCAGGGTCAAGTCGAGCTGTTCAGCCAGATCCAGTGCCTGCTGTAAATCCTTGCGCTGGGTGACCGAGCGGCCACCGGGGGCAAAGTTGCCCTCGGCCATCCGCTGACCATGCAGGTCCAGAATGCGCGAGGCGGCAAAGCCCCCCATCAGGGCGTGGCGCAGGCGGGCCGGTTCGACGCCAGCCCGGCGGGCCAGTGCCATCGCCTCGGACACCGCCCCGATGGTCAGCCCGACAATCACCTGATTGGCCGCCTTTGCCACTTGCCCGGCAGCCACCGCCCCGACATGGGTGATGTGACGGCCAAGGCTTTGCAAAACCGGCAGGGCACGGGCAAAGCTGTCATCGCTTCCCCCGGCCATGATGGTCAGGGTGCCGTCGGTGGCACCGACCACGCCGCCGGAAACAGGGGCATCCAGCCAGCATCCGCCAGCCTCGTTGACCGCTGCCGCAAACTGATGGGTGGCGCTGACGGCGGTGGTGCCCATGTCGATGATCAGCGGCGAGGCGGTCGCACGCCTGAGCCCGGCCAGAATCCCCCGCTCCGGCTCATGCAGGACCGAGGCAACCGCCGGGGTGTCAACCAGCATCAGGATGGTGATGCTGCTGCGGCGGACCACCTCGGCGGCAGAGGTCATCGGGATCAGGCCTTCGTTGGCCGCTGCCTGCAGGGTTTCCCCGGATCGGGTCCAGACCGCAACGCTTGCTCCGCAGGCGTGCAGGCGGCGTGCCATGGGGAAGCCCATCAGGCCCAACCCGATCAGGCCAACAGAGGTTCCGGCAAGCGGGGCATAGGCAGGCATATGGGGGGCCTCTGGTTACAGGGTCACGAAGCGGGCACGAACTCCGCGCTCGATTGCGGCGGCATGCAGGCGGTCGATCCCAAGGCGGTGGCGCAGGATTTCCAGCAGGCGCAGTTCTTCCTGTTGCAGGGCATGGTCTGCAGCAGCCACTTCACAGGCGACCAGATAGGCGGTTTCGGTCAGTTTTTCCGGCAGGCCATTGACGATCTGCTCCAAAGCCTGCTCCAACCCGTCTTCGTCGGCCATCAGCTGCGCGCAGGCGGCGGCGTCGGCATCGAGGTGATCAACCTTGTAATCCCGGAACACCGGCAGGCTGTGGACCAGCGCGTCGATGGTGCGGAGTTCCGTATTGTTCAGGTCGCCGTCACAGGCTGCAATCATCACCATGGTATGGATCAGGGCAGCATGGTGTGCGGTGGTCATGGCGAAGTCCTCCTGAGGATCTTGTTTTTATACCGGGGATGCCGTGCAAAGCGCGGTGCCCGTTGTGTTACCCTGCTGCTCAGCGAGCCGAGGCGCGGGCGAATTCCCAGTACAGCGCGCGGGCGCGGGCGGCAAAGGGGCCGGGGTCAAGGGTGCGGTCTTCCAGCCGGGTGCAGGGGCCAACCTTGGCATAGTTTCCGGTGGCAAACACTTCGTCGGCCTCCATCAGCTCGGCAAAGGAAATGGCGCGCTCGATCACCTCGACACCATCATCACGCAACAGGCCGATGATGCGCTGACGGGTCAGGCCATTGAGGAAGGTGCCATTGGGGGCTGGGGTGTGGACCTGCCCATCCTTGGCGTAAAACAGGTTGTTGTAGGCAAACTCGGCGATATTGCCGTTCGGGTCGCGCACCACGGCGGTATCAAAGCCCTTGCCCTGTGCCTCGGCAACACAGCGGGCGACGTTGGGATACAGACACGATGCCTTGGCCATCGTTGGCGCCATGTCGAGTGCCGGACGGCGGAAGCTGGACAGACAGGCCGAAAAGCCGGTGGGCTCGGGCATCGGCGAGACATTCAGCGCCAGCGCAAAGCAGGTCGAGGCCGGGTCCGGGACGATAAAGCCGCCACCGCCCCAGAACAGTGGCTTGATGTACAGGGCAACGTCGGACGGGAAGCGCATGATGCCTTCCCATGCCAGTTCGGCGATTTCCTGACCGGTGATCATCGGTTGCAGCCCCAGCAGCCGGGCCGAGCGCACCGCCCGCTCGCAGTGAGGGATCAGGTCCGGGGCGGTGCCTTCGAAATAGCGGGCACCATCGAAAATGGTCGATCCCAGCCATACGCCGTGGGTCAGCGGACCCAGCAAGGGCGGATTGCCTTCATGCCAGCGCCCATCGGCATAGACCAGACTGGTCAGGGATGAGGCGGGGGGAGCAGAGTGAGCCATCGGACAGCGGGCCTCCTGTGATGCTGAGAGTCTGGCTGCGTCGCTGCCTGAACCGCTACCGGCGGGAGGGCAGCCGTGAACGGGGGACGGCCAGAACCATCAGGATACGCAGGGAAGGGCCCGTTTGTCCAACGACGGCAAGGGTGTGCTGCTGGTTATTGTGAACTGCCCTGTCGGCTTTGCAGGTGTTTTTGCAGTTGGGGGAGCAGCTTTTTGTAATTGTAATGGCCATAGATCCAGCTGGCGACGGCCGTCAGGTCGTCATAGGTCAGGTCCGGGCCATACTCACTGATCGGCGGCATCACGCCGTGGCGGGCAATGACATCACCGGGCAGCAGCGAGCGTTCCAGACCGGGCAGGCGCAGATAGCTGACCACATGGCCGACAAACTCGGCTTCGTCGTTGTTCTGCCGCATGCGGATGGCGGTGCTGAGCCAGTCCATCGGCGGGGCGGCCAGCGCGCTGTCGCCGTCCGGCCCGGCCGCAGCCAGATCCAGGCTTTCCAGATGGCAGCTCTGGCAGATGATGCGAAAGGTCTTTTCGCCCGGCATGCCATCCGGCCCGGACTCGGCCCGGACTGCGGTGCTGCCCAGCGTCGCAAGGGCAAGAAAAAGCAGGGCCACAGGGAGCCGGTGCAGCAGGGAATGGGGGCTGGTCATCGCAACGGCCTCTTCGCTTGGGGTTATCGGCTTGCCAACTGTAACAGGGCAGGTTTTTCCAAAAGGTGTATGCGTCCACGCGCCAGGGCAACCCAGCCGCGTCGCTCAAAATCTTTCAACTGGCGCGAAATGACTTCGCGGGCGCTGCCCAGATCGGTGGCCAGCTCCTGATGAGTGGCTTGCAGCATGTCCTGCTCGGCCCGCTGAAGCAGCAGGTGGGCCAGACGGCTGTCGATGCGCCCAAAGGCCACCTCCTCGATCAGCATCAACAAATCGCTGATCCGGCTGGCATAGGCGGAAAACACAAAGGTCCGAAAGGCTTGTGAGGACGCCAGCAGGCTCTGAAAGATCGCGGGCGGCAGGATGTAACCCTGCACCGGCGTCTCGGTGATGCCTTCGGCGCCATAGGCGGTCTCGGCCAGCAGGCAGTTGGTGGTCAGCACGCAGGTCTGCCCGGCTTCGACCCGGTACAGCACGATCTCGCGGCCGGTCTCGGCCACTTTCTGCACCCGGATGCACCCGCCTGTCAGCAGGGTAAAGGCCTGACAGGGCGCACCATCGGCAAAGACCACCGTTCCGGCCGGCAGGGCAACCGGACGCGCTGCGCCAGCCAGCATCGTCCGGGCCGGGGCATCGAGCGCCATCAAGGCGGGAAAGGTCGTCAGCAGTTCCGGGATCATGACGTACCGCAGGACAGGATGAGGGCAACAGACCACAAAAATATAGGCTCCCAAAGCGGGAGCCTATAGTCGACAACAGACGAATTTCCTCCTACGAGGGAGGAGTTCTGTTTAGCGCACGTAGACATGGACCTCGTTGGTACCAACAGAGGCGCTGGTGGTCGATGACATGCGGATCTGACCGGGGGCCAGCCCCATGTCGGACAGCGACCGCACCACCTGTTCCGCCGAACGGCGGGCGGCGCTGGCGTTCAGCGCCTGCTGACCAGCCGAGGCGCCATCGGTCGGCGAGACGGCCACCACGTCGAACTGGGCATCCGGGCGACGTTCGATGGCGCGCGAAACGGCCTGATACAGCGGCTGTTCATAGGCGACATTGCTGCGGTCGAAACGGATCACCACCAGCGGACGGCGATTGCCGATCTGGGCCGGGCTGTTGTCGGCCGGGGCCATGGCAGCGCTGCGCATCAGGGCCTGATTGGCCAGCGAGGCACCATACATCTGGCCGTTCTTGATTCCGAGGGCGAGGGTATTGAGGTTGCTGCGCTCGTTCGAGACATAGGACTGCTGGCGCGAAATGTCCTGTGACAGTTCGGACAGCAGGCGTTCAATCAGCACTGTGGTCTGGTTGGTTTCGTCTTCCAGAATCCGCAGCTGACGATGGTCTTCTTCGACCGCACCGGACAGGCCATAGGCGGCGCGCACGCTGTCGAGCAGGTAGGCGGCCATCGCACTGTCGCTGGCCACCTGGGTGGCGAGCTGGTTCATGCCGGCGATGTCCTGATTGAGCTTGTCGAGCTGACCCTGCGCCATGCTCCACTTCTGGTTCAGGACCGGGTTGCCGGGGGTGGTGCCAACCTGCAGGCGGGCATTCACGGTCGCAATCGTTTCGTGATACCGCTGGCTGTCCTGCACCGTTTCGTTGCGAATCGATTGCAGGATCTGATTGCGCTGACGCACGGTGTCTTGCAACTGACGCAGCTCGCCACGGAAGCCCTGCACCTTCTGGCCGACAAAGGTGCCGGTCGAGCTGCCGGGGGTGACGGAACCCGGCACAAAATTGGTGCTTCCCATCGAGGGCGGGCCATTCAGGCTGGCGTCGGGGCTGGCTTCGACCGCGGATGATCCCGTGCCAGTGGCAGCGGGTTGGCCTTGTTGCGTCCCTTCGGGACCGCCGAGCGACGGGAAGAGGGCATCAGAAGCGAAAGAACATCCCGCAAGAGCGAATGCCGCGCCAAGAACGAGGATTCGCGATTTGGACAGCGCCATCGAACTACCTTTGGTTATTGCCGACGCCCGGCCGGGATCGGGTATGTTTGGCAAGGACTTGGCGGGATCTTGAAGTTCCCCCCCCGCTCCAGGTTCCCGGCGAGTTTACTGAAAGCGTTTACTCGGGACAAGTCGCATTTACAAGCACTCTTCCGCCGGATAAGGGCTTTGTGGCGCAGAAACGGGCACGGGTGGGACAGTTCTGCCACAGCGCGGGCCGTTCCGGAGAGCCGTCCCGGCCCGAAAGGTCGGGATGCAACGACAAGAGGCAGGCTTTCTGCCTGGTACGGAACCTGCGGGATGGTGTCACGTCCTCAGGCGCGGCGCAACAGCAGTCGTCCGGTAAAGGCCGACAGAAAAATCACCACACAGGAAACCACGATTGAAGGTCCTGCCGGGCTGTCCCACTGCAAGGAACTACCGACCCCGATCAGCACCGATAGCGCGCCGATCAGCGCCGCCGACAGGGCCATGGACTCCGGGGTGCGCGCCCACTGGCGGGCGGCGGCGGCGGGGATGATCAGCAGGGCGGTGGTCAGCACCACACCGACCACCTTGATGGCGGCAGCCACGGTCAGGGCCATCATCAGCATGAAGGCACCTTCGGCCAGACTGACCGGCATGCCTTCGGCCCGCGCCAGTTCGCTGTTGACCGTGGCGGCCAGCAACACCCGCCACAGGGCCAGCAGGCAGACTACCACTGCCACGGCTCCCCCCCAGATCCACCACAGTTCGCTGTCGGCCACGGCCAGAATGTCACCGAACAGCCAGCCGTGCAGATCAATGCGCACCGTTCCCAGAAAGCCAAGCACGATCAGGCCGCTGGCCAGAGCGCCGTGGGAAAAGATGCCGAGCAGGGTATCCGGGGCCACCAGCCGTTGCCGCATCAGGACGGCAAGAAAGGCCGCAAGGGCGATACCGACAGCGGCCACGCTGCCGATCAGGTCCAGACCCAGCCACAGACCGAGCGCAATGCCGAGCAGGGCCGAATGGGCCATGGCATCGCCAAAATACGACATCCGCCGCCAGACAATCAGGCAGCCCAGCGGACCAGCGGCACAGGCAACGCCGATGCCGGCAACACCGGCACGAATCACAAAATCCTGGGACAGCAGCTCAAGCATGTGGAGACCCCGGACGGGCTGAGGGGGCCGTGCAGTCGCAGCCACCAACGGCATCACTGGTTTCTGTCGGGCGGGTGTGGTGGTGATGGTGGGTATAAACCGCCAGATGCCCGGCGGCAGCCCCGCCAAACAGACGCAGATAATCGGGATGACGGGTGACGGTTTCCGGTCGACCAGCGCAACAGATCCGGTGATGCAGGAACACCACCCGGTCGGTGGTGGCGGTGACCACATGCGGATCATGCGAGATCATCACCACCGCGCAGCGGTGACGGTAGCGCACGGTGCCGATCAGGTCATACAGTTCGATCTGCCCGGCATAGTCAACGCCCTGCGTCGGTTCATCCAGAAACAGTACCTGCGGCTCGCGCAGGATGGCGCGGGCGAGCAGAACACGCTGCATTTCACCGCCTGACAAGCCATGGACCTGCGCCCGCAGCAGGTGCGGAACCTGCACTTCGGTCAGGGCGGCCTGAACTGCCGCCGGGCTGTGGCGATGAGTCAGGGTCAGCAGGCGCTCGACGGTCAGCGGCAGGACCGGATCAAGGTGCAGTTTTTGCGGTAGATAGCCGATTTTCAGGCCACTCTGGCGCTGGATGTCGCCTCGGGTCGGACGTTCCAGCCCCATCAAGGCCCGCAGCAGGGTGCTTTTCCCGGCACCATTGGGGCCGACGATGGTGATGATTTCGCCATCATGGACAGCCAGATCAACGCCATCGAGAATCGTCCGTCGGCCCTTGGTGATGCTCAGGCCGCGGGCTTCGATCAGCGGGGTGACGGTGTGTTCGGGGGACAGGGGCAGCGGCAGGTCAGGAAACGGGGCGTTCATCATGGTTCCGACTGTCCGCAGGCACAGGCGCTGTCGTGCCCGGCGCAAGGGGCGCTATGGGCCGGGCGACAGGCCGGACACAAGCCTTCGACCTCGACCACCGGGGCCTGAACCTCAAACCCCAGCACCGCCGCTGCCGCCGAAATTTCCTGTCCGATGCGCGCGCTGCGCACTTCGGCCACCGTGTGGCAGGACCGACAGATGAAAAACTGCGCGCCGTGCTGGCGGCCCGGATGGGCGCTGCCGATAAAGGCGTTCAGGCTGGTCAGCTTGTGGGCCAGACCGTGGGTGATCAGGAAATCCAGCGCGCGATAGACCACCGGTGGGGCGGCGGGTTTGCTGTGCGGACTGTCGATGGCGCTTTGAGCATTCAGCCGGTGCAGAATGTCATAGGCGCTGATCGGGCGATGATCATCCCACAGGATGTCGAGCACCTTGCGCCGGATATCGGTCAGGCGGGCACCGTGCTGGCGGCACTGTTCTTCGGCTTTGTCCAGGGCATCGCGGCGGCACTGGGCATGATCGTGCCCGACCGGCAGAAAGGCAGGGGAGGCTCCGCCTGTATCGGCAGAAGGACTCCGAAAAGGATGCGGAACAGGGAACAGGGCGCGCATCGGCATCACATCATCCGGTGACAGCAAGGTCTTGAGTTGTTATGTTATAACATCTATGTCTTTGTGCCTCCATATGTAGACCTGTTTGACCAATCCGTCAAAGTCTCTCCTCTTGCCAGCAGGAATTTCCATGCCGTTCGTCCGTTCTGCCTGTGCTGTTCTGGCCGTGTTGTCTGTTGTCGCTGGCCTGTCGGTGGCCCGACCGGCGGTGGCGGCTCCGGCGGTGGTGGCCTCGATTGCACCGGTCCAGTCCCTGGCCGCCGCCCTGATGGATGGCGTGGGAGAGGTGCGGCAACTGGTCCCGACGGGAACATCGCCGCATACTTACGCCATGAAGCCATCGGATACGGTCGCCCTCGCCGAAGCGGACGTGATTTTCTGGGTCGGTCCGGGGCTGGAAAGTTTTCTGCCGCGCGTTCTGGGCAGCGTGCCGCGCCATGCAATCATCGTCGAACTGGCAGAGGTTCCGGGTGTCGAGCATCTGCCGTTGCGACAGGGCGGGCCGTGGGGAGAGCATCACCATGACGACGAGGCTCAGGGCAAAGCCGACGAGTCTCATGATCATCATGACCATAATGCAGCCGAGGGCCATGACGAAGAGCATGGCGAAGACCAGCACCTGTGGATGAACCCGGCCAATGCCCGTGCATGGGTGGCGGCAATGGCCGATGCACTGGCCAAGGCTGACCCGGAGCACGCCGCCGCCTATCAGCAGCGGGCCCAGCGTCTGGACCAGTCGCTCCAGGCTTTGGACGAGGAATTGCGCGAGACCCTGATCCCGGTTCAACGCCTGCCGTTTCTAGTGTTCCATGATGCCTATCAGCATATGGAAAAACGCTATGGCCTGACCGCTGTCGGGGCGTTGACCATTGATCCGGGCCAGCCGATGGGGGCCCGGCGACTGGCCGAGTTGCGTACACACATCAAGGAAACAGGTGTGCGCTGCATTTTCGCCGAACCGCAGTTTTCCGACCGCTTGCCGAAGGTGGTGGCGGAAAATTCCCCGGCGACCATCGCGGTGCTTGATCCGCTGGGGCAGGCGTTCCCGGCTGGACCCCAGCAGTATCCGCAAACCCTGCGGGAGGCCGCCCGCAGCCTGCGCGACTGCCTGCTGGCACCGCATTGATATTGCACGTCGCTATTTTTGCGACAGCACGGCCTGACAGGCTTTTGGCAGCGTCGGAGCCGGTGGCGGCGGTTCGACCGGTATCCGCAGGGTTGGCGTGACCGGTGGCTCGAACCACGCCTGCAACTCGGCGCCACAGCCGCTGCCTGACGGGGGCGGGTCCTGATCAACGCAGTCCCGGTTTCCCGGCGGGCAGGACAGGCGCAGATGGATATGTTCATCATGCCCCTTCCATGGTCGGACTTTTCGCAGCCAGGCCGGAGCCGAGGCCTCGCCGTGCGGAGCAAAGGTCTGGCACAGGGTGGCCTTGATCGCCGGATTGGCGAAAATCCGCACCACGGCGGGCTGCTGGGCGGCGATGCGGACCAGATCGCTCTGGGCCGGTCCCCACAAAGTCGGGTCGGCCTGCCGGGCACCGACCGGAACCATGGAAACGGCCTGTGGCTCGGCCCGGTCGGATGCACTGAGCGGGCCGGTCTGCATCTTCAGCCACAGATCGACATCCAGACCGGTCTGATGGCTGGCGTGACCAAAATTCATCCGCCCGCCGCGTGGCTGGCTCATGTCACCGATCAGGATTGACCCGTGGCCCTGCTTTGCCATCTGTTCGGCCACCGCGGTGATGGTTTTCAGCAGCACCGGCTGGCCATAAAAGCGATTTCGCTGGGGGCGCAGGACGTGATAGCCGACGCCATCCAGCGGCAAGGCCACCCCACCGGCCAGACAGCCGAGATTCGGGCGACCGATGGAGCGCGGTGCCTCTTTGGTCGGTGTTTTGATATCAGACCATCCGGCCGCACTGGCCTGCGAGAGAGCCATCACAGTCATCGGCAGGGCCAGAAGCAGGGAAACAGGTCGATTCATGCGGCAGGTCTCGATCATCAGGCTTGACGCGTGGCGGCAGTCGCGCTTCGCTACAGGACAGGTTTCTGGCTGCTCCCCCCCAGAGCTCTCACCCGCACCCGGATGGCATCCGGTGTGCGCGACGCATCACCCTTGGCAGGAGCAGACCATGCCCAAATACGTTTACACCATTTCAACCGAAAACGAACTGTCGGAACAGGATCTGGAATCCTTGTCCTTCATGTGGCGGGACGGCATTGATGAATGGGCCAAAAAGGGCCTGAAGCCAGCCAAAAAGCTGGAAATCGAAAGCTGGCAGGCTGCCCCGGAGCACGGCGCGAGCGAGTGAACGGGCCATCCCGGAATGGCAAACGGCCAGAGTTCCCTCTGGCCGTTGTGCTGTGCCGACCGATCCTCAAATCGGGCCGTTATACTCGTCGGAGCTGACCGGGTCGGACAGACGGCCACGGGCCAGAACCTTGCGTTGTTCGACCGAGGCGGTGAGGGTTGGCTTGTCTTCGGCATCGGTGCCCCGGGTCACATGCAGATCGACCGCCCCCAGATCCTTGCCGGAATAGGTCAGCCGCAAGCTGGTGCTGCCGTCACTGCTGTTGCTGGAGCTTTCCAGTCGCAACACCGCGCCCTGTGACCCGCTGAGTGTCAGGACCGAGGTGTTGCCGGTGCGGGTGGTGCGGCTGCCTGCGCTGGAGGCATTGCTGTTCAGGGTCGGGTCTTTCAGTTGGGCGATCAGGCCCAGCACCTGATCGCGCACCGACACGGCGCCTTCGGTGGTGACATCCTTCATCACCGTATCCAGTGCGGCGGCAAAGGCCTGACCATTGGCTCCACCCTTGGCAAGCGCGGTGACGACCTTTTTCTGTACTGCGGCGTCAGGGGCCGTGCTTTCAGGGCTGTCGCCGGTGCCGGTGGGCGTCGTCGTGGGAGTGGTGGTGGTCGGCGTGGTGGCGCTGAGCCCCAGAGCGGCGCGGGCCTGTGCCGACAGGCCCAGAACCGAGGCCATCCCGTAGACATCGTTGCTGGTGCTGCCCGAACTGTTGCTGCTGTCCCCGGCCAGGGATGCCAGCTGGTTGCCAGAGGAGCCGGTGCCGGTTTTGTCCAGCAACGGGTTGCTGTCCTCGGACTCGCTGTCATCCATGTAGTTCAACAGGGACAGGTATGGCACTTGCGATGAAATGCTGGAAATGGCCATCTTTGACGCACCTTTTGTTTCACCCACCGTTCTGGGGGTGCAGAAGACCTGAGCAGGGCAGACACCGGACATGCAAGGCATGTTCCATGATGAAAGGGAAGGCCATCAGGCCGGAAACCGGGCTGGAACAGGCGGGCCGGGCAGATCTGTCCCGGCACATTCTGCCGGGTGAACGGGCGGATGGGTAAAACTCACCTACCGTCGGAACAGGATCGGGTCACCCGGCTGGCAAAGATATAGCCCTGATTGCGGATGGTTTTGATCAGGCGGGGTTCCTTGCAATCCGGTTCGATCTTTTTGCGCAAACGGGCAATCTGGACGTCAATGCTGCGGTCAAACGCCGGGGCATCATTGCTGTGGATCAGGTCCATCAACTGGTCGCGGGTCAATACCCGGTTCGGCCGTTCGACAAAGGCGCGCAGCAGGGCAAATTCGGTGCTGGACAGGTGCGGTTGCTCGCCATTCGGGGTCAGCAGGGATACCCGGTCGAGGTCAAGGGTGAAGCCTTCGAAAAAGAAGGCGTTCAGGGTCGTCTCTTCTTTCGGCGGGATGGCCGATGCCACAGGCGTCGCCGGTGTCAGGCGGCGGAACAGGCTGCGAACGCGGGCGACCAGTTCGCGCGGATCAAAGGGCTTGCACAGATAGTCGTCGGCCCCGACCTCAAGACCCACGATCCGTTCGACCGGCGCAATCCGCCCGCTGAGGATGATCAGGCCCAAAGAGGGCGCCAGAGCCTTGAGCTGGGATGTCAGGGCGATGCCGTCCCCATCGGGCAGGCCAAGGTCCAGAATGACAATATCCGGCGGGGAGGTGCTGACCCGTTGCCGGGCTTGTTCGGCGCGGGAGACGTGATCTGCGTCAAAGCCGCCATCACTCAGACAGTCCAGTACCAGTTCAGCAACGAAGGCATCGTCTTCCACAACCAAGACACGGCAGCGATTGGCCTCTGGCGCTGTCATGACGCGACCTCCCTGTACCGGTACCCTCATCAAGAGCCGACCCATCCTAACGGCTAGAGTACACTTGGAGCAAGGTACCTATCGTTTTATGCTAATCCATACGGAGCACGACGGGCAAGCACGGGATGAGCCAGAGACCTCCTTTTCGGAAAAGAAGTATGGCACGCGGCATTATCCATGAATAACAAGACAGTATGCATGGATTTGTCTCGGGAAGAGCTGCAGGGGGCAGCGGAGGAAATGATACTTTCCGCCGATTCTTCCCCCCTGCTGGTCGCGGGGGTAAGGGAGTCTCAGCCAGCCAGCGAACTGTGGCGTTCGATCTCGACCCCCACCGAGGCGGCATCCTCGAACACGTCGAGCTTTTCCACCCGCACCCGGGCAGTGCGGACGCGTGGGTCCTGCAGGCACATCGATGCCACCCGCTCGGCCAGGGTTTCGACCAGATTGGTGTGCCCGTCCTGTGCGATGGCGCGGATGCGTTTGACGATCTGCTCGTAACACACCACGTCATCAATGGATTCGCTGGTCAGTGCATCGACGCCTTCGCGCACGGCGAGATCGACATTGAATCGGACACGCTGCGGCTCTTCGTGTTCGTGGTCATAGATACCGACCGAGCAGACCTGAACCAGATCACGCACAAAGACATGGCGCAGGGACTGGTTGGCATCGGCCAGAGCCGGGGCGCCGTCGCGCCCGACCGGACGCAGAGGGGCAAGAACAGAGGTGGTCTTCATGATGGAGCGGGGTTCTCCGTTAGAGCCGTGAGCGCAAAAGTGGTTCCGGTTTTGCGCGCTATCACTGCGACAGATCAAAAGGTTGGACCTGCGTGCCTGCGTCACGTTTAACGCACGCTGGTCCAAGCGGTGCGACTGAAGGCGGCTTACTCGGCCAGCGCCTCATCTTCGGGGCTTGCCGGCGACCAACACAGATGCTGTCCACCGTCAAGGGCTATCATTTGGCCTGTCATCGACGGGCTCGCAACAAGAAACCGCACGGTCTGGGCGATTTCTGCCGGTGAGGTGCCCCGCGCCAGGGGCATGCGGGCTTCCTGTGCGGCGAACTGGGCGGCTGTCTGCCGACTGCTGGGCAAGGCCGGGCCGGGGCCGATGGCATTGACCCGGATGCGCGGAGCCAAAGCAAGGGCAAGGGTTTGCGTCAGGGTCCACAGCCCGGCCTTTGACAGGGTATAGGTGGTGAAGTGGGGCGTCAGGTTCCAGACACGCTGATCAATCAGGTTGATGATCACTCCGCTGTGGTCGTCGGGCAGGTGGGCGGCCATCTGCTGGGATAAAACGAAGGGAGCCCGCAGATTCGCCTCCATGTGGCGGTCCCAGCTTTCCCGCGTGGCATCCTGTGCCGAGTCGTGTTCAAACAGGCTGGCATTGTTGATCAGCACCCCGACCGGTCCCAGCGCGGCGACCACCTGCGGGATCAGCGGCTGGACCTCGGCCTCGCGGGTCAGGTCAGCGCAAACCACCATCGCCCGCCCACCGTCAGAGCGGATCTCTGTCGCCAGCGCTTCGGCCTCGTCCCGCGACTGGTGGCAGTGCAGGGCCACCTGATACCCGGCCTGAGCCAGATCAAGGGCGATCGCCCGGCCAATCCGTTTGGCCGCACCGGTGATCAGGGCGGTACGGGGAAGCGGCAAGGGGTCGGACAGGGACAACAGGGACGGCGGCAGGGCGGTGGACACCAGTCAGGCTCCCGGGGTGGCGAACAGGGTGATGGGCAACAAACGGCGTCTTCTATAGCACGGAAATGCAAAACGGCGGACTCCTGAACGCAGGAGTCCGCCGCCGCACAGGGTCAAAGCCCCGGACCATGACGTGGAGAGATCACATCACATACCCTACCCCCCGGCTGCCCCCGGTGGTTGGTGCCGTGCAGTCTAGCGGGCAGGGGGGTGTCTGGAAACCTTGCCAGAAGTTCTAAGCCAAAGGGGCACCCGGTTGTGTCCGGAAACGGCCGCACCGATAAAAAGTGATCACTTTTCTTGACAGATCAGGGGCGAGCAGGAACACTCATATAACGTTCAACAGTAATGGAGACGTTCAGGTGTCAGATTCTCGCGGCCATACCGGCTTTGACGTGGATTCCAACAAGCCCCGTGCCCTTCAGGTTTCCCCTGCGGCCCCTGCCGCCGAGCCGTCCGGCCAGCCTCCCGGTCCGGGAGGCCCCGAAGCCCCCTTCGGGCGCAGCGATGAAATGACTGCCCTGCTCGCCAAATATCCCGACACGGCCCATGTGGACGCCCTGTTCTTTGACCTGTGCAGTCTGGTCCGCGGCAAGCGCTATCCGGTGCTGGATGCCGACAAGCTGTTTGAAGACGGCATGTTGATCCCCTATTCGGCATGGCTGCTGGATGCCACCGGTGACTGTTCCGACCCCGGCGGGCGCGGCTACTCCGATGGCGACCCGGACGGAGTGGTCCGCCCGGTGGCCGGCACGCTGGCCCCGGTGCCATGGTCGCCGGTGCCGTCGGCACAGGTGATGTGTTCGCTGGACGAAGACCTTGATGGTCCGGTGGTGGACCCTCGCAACGTCCTGCGGCGCGTCGAACGGCAGATGAACCGGGCCGGGATGTTCCCGGTGGTGGCACTGGAGCTTGAGTTTTACCTGATCGATCAGGCCGAACGCAGCCCGGATGGCTCGCCGTTGCCGCCTCTGAACCCCGATACCAAACAGCGTGACAAGTCCAATCAGGTCTATGGCATGACCGAGCTGGATGACTATGCCGAATTCCTGCGCGACGTTGAGTCCGCCTGCGTGGCGCAGAGTGTTCCGGCCTATACCGCCACCAGCGAAAATGCCCCCGGGCAGTTTGAAATCAACCTCAAACACACCGATTCCGCCGTGCGGGCTGCCGACCATGCTGCCCTGCTGGCCAATATCGTCGAGCGCGTGGCCAACATGCATGGCTTCAAGGCCACCTTCATGGCCAAGCCCTATGTCGATATGGCCGGGAACGGTTTGCACATTCACCTCAGCGTGCTGGATGCCGACGGCAACAATATCTTTGACGACGGTACGCCGCAGGGGTCGCCGTCGCTGCGCTGGGCCATCGGTGGCCTGATGGAAGCGATGCCGGAATCGATGGCGCTGTTTGCCCCCAACGTGAACGCCTATCGCCGCTATGCCCCGAACAACTATGTGCCGGTGAAACGGGCATGGGGGGTGAACAACCGCTCGGTGGCCTTCCGCATTCCCGGTGGTCCGGGGACTGCGCGCCGTCTGGAACATCGCGTCTGCGGTGCCAGCGCCAACCCCTATCTGGCGTTGGCGGCAGTGTTGGCCGGGGCGTGCTGGGGGATGGAAAACAAGCTGGACCCCGGCCCGGCGGTGACCGGCAACGCCTGTGAACAGATGGACCCCGGCGTGCCGTGGACGTTCCGCGCGGCGCTGGCCCGGCTGGAAAAGGCGCACATCCTGCCGAATTATCTGGGGGCCGATTACCTGCACCTGTACAGCGAGACCAAATGGGCCGAGCTGGAAAAGTTCCAGGCGGTGATCTCGCCGCACGAGTACCTGTGGTACCTGTAACAGTCTGGTAATACGATGAAAAAGGGGAACGCTCTGGCGACAGGCGTTCTCCTTTTTGCGTCATCAGCATACTGTCCGTGCTGCCGTCACCAAAAAGTCACTTGCATTATGAAAGTATCATTCCTACGGTAGCGGGATGGAACATACCCGCTTTCATAACCATCCGTGCCCTACCGCCCGCGCCCTTGATTGCGTCGGGGACTGGTGGAGCATCCTGATCCTGCGAGACGCCTTTCGCGGTCTCAGCCGGTTTGATGAGTTCCAGAAAAGCCTGGGGATTGCTCCGAACATTCTGACCCGTCGCCTTGCCCATCTGTGCGAGCGCGGCGTGCTGGAAAAGCGCCCCTACCAGACCCGACCCGTCCGCCACGGCTATCATCTGACCGGGATGGGGTCTTCCTTTTTCCCGGTTCTGATTGCTTTGGCGTCGTGGGGGATGCAGCATATTCCGCCCAACGGGCCCGAATGGCGCGTGATTGACCGCGCGTCCGGGGCCGCGGTGGATGCCATCATCATCAATGCCGCCACCGGCCAACCGCTAACCCCCGACCGGGTGGCCGTGCAGTTTCCTGCCGAGGCGGACTCATCTCTTTGTGTCGAGGAACCAAGTCCATGAGCCTTCCCCGTCTGGTCGTTACCGGCCTTGGCGTTGTCTCGCCGCTGGGCTGCGGCAGTGAAATTGTCTGGCAACGCCTGTTGGCGGGGCGATCCGGGATTACCTCCCTGCCGCCGGAGATGGTGGCCGATATGGCGGTCAGTGTCGGCGGACGTGTTCCGGCGATTGCGGATGACCCGGACGCCGGATTTGACCCGGATCGGTCGATCACCCCGAAAGAACAAAAGAAAATGGATCGCTTCATCCATTTCGCCATGGCGGCGGCGGATGAGGCACTGGCGCAGGCCGGTTGGGCTCCGATCACCGCCGAAGGGCAGGAACGGACGGCAACGGTGATTGCCTCGGGGATTGGCGGTTTTCCGGCAATGAACGAGGCGGTTGCCATTTGTACCGAAAAGGGGCCGCGTCGAGTCTCGCCGTTTACCATCCCGTCGTTTCTGGTCAATCTGGCCGCCGGGCAAGTGTCGATCAAGCACGGCTTCAAGGGACCGTTGGGGGCGCCAGTGACCGCCTGCGCCGCCGGGGTGCAGGCCATCGGTGACGCCGCCCGCCTGATTCGCAGCGGCGAGGCTGACATTGCCGTCTGTGGCGGGGCCGAAGCCTCGATCACCCGCGTGGCACTGGCTGGCTTTGCCGCCGCCCGCGCCCTGTCAACCGGTTGGGGCCATGCGCCGGAACAGGCATCGCGCCCGTTCGATCAGGGCCGCGACGGTTTTGTGATGGGCGAAGGCGCCGGGATGCTGGTCATTGAACGGCTGGATCACGCGCTGGCCCGTGGGGCGACTCCGATTGCCGAACTGGTCGGCTACGGCACCAGTGCCGATGCCTATCACATGACCGCCGGGCCGGAAGATGGCAATGGCGCGCGCCGGGCAATGGAAGCCGCCTTGCGGCAGGCCGGGATCACCCCCGATCAGGTGCAGCACCTTAATGCCCATGCCACCTCGACGCCGGTCGGTGACAAAGGCGAGCTGGCGGCAATCAGCACCCTGTTCGGGCGTGGAGCTGGTCCGGCGATTGCCTCGACCAAATCGGCCACCGGCCATCTGCTGGGGGCTGCCGGCGGGATCGAAGCGATCTTTACCGTGCTGGCCCTGCGCGATCAAATTGCCCCGATGACGCTGAACCTCGACACTCCGGATGCCGATGCCGACGGGCTGGACATGGTGCGCGGGGCTCCGCGTCCGATGGCGATGGACTACGCGCTGTCGAACGGCTTTGGCTTTGGTGGGGTGAATGCCAGTGTGCTGTTCCGCCGCTGGCAGGGAGCGTAAGTACACAGAAAAAGGGCCGCGCTGGTAAACAGGGCGGCCCTTTTTCTTGATGACGGGATGGGCACTCAGAACAGATGCCCGCCCTTGACCGCCTTGGTGCGCAGATAAGACAGGTTGTGCACGTTGGACTGGAAGACGTGCGGCACCCGTTCGCTGACCGTTACCCCGTGGCGGGCCAGAGCCTCGACCTTCAGCGGGTTGTTGGTCATCAGGCGCACACTGTCAAAGCCCAGTTGGCGCAGCATTTCGGCGGCGGGCTGATAGATGCGCTCGTCGTCATCAAAGCCAAGTTGCCCGTTGGCATCCAGCGTATCAAAGCCGCTATCCTGAAGCTGATAGGCGCGCAGCTTGTTGACCAGCCCGATACCGCGGCCTTCCTGCGCCAGATACAGCAGCACACCGGCACCCGCTTCGGAGATCGACAGGATGGCACCGCGCAACTGGTCGCCACAGTCACAGCGCAATGACCCCAGCAAATCGCCGGTGAAGCATTCCGAGTGCAGGCGGGCCAGTACCGGCTTGCCCGCTTCGGGGGTGCCGATGACGATTGCCAGATGCTCGATGCCGCCATCGGCCGGGCGGAAGGCGATGATGCGGGTGTTTTCAGCGCCTTCCAGCGGAACACGGGCCTCGCCGACCTGACGCAGGGTGCGGGCGGCGGTTTCGTGGTAGCCGGTGATGGCGGTGGCGGCCACGGCGGGGATGGAGCGTTCCTGCGCCCAGCCTTCGGCGGTCTGCCCGGCGGGCAGGGTCAGCGGCACCACGATGGCGGCAGGCAGCAGGCGGGCCAGCTTGGTCAGGATGACTGCCGCTTCGTCCGGCTCGCCAGCCTCGACGGCTTCGGCCAGACAGCCATCCGGCAATATCGGCGGCGGATTGTTGCTGTTGATCGCCGCCGCCGGGTCCGACAACACGGCGACCAGCGTTTCCTCGACCGGCTGTGGGATGGTCAGCGCCACCACGCCCGCGCCCTGACGGGTCTGCGGATAGTCGCCTGGAACACCGATCACCGACGCCCGGCGCGCGGTGATGATCAGGCGGGCAGAGGCCTGCGCCATGCCTTCCAGGCGGTCGAGCAAACCGGCATCTGCCGCTTCGGCAGCGCCAACCAGCAGGGTGCGCTGGGGGCTGTAAATCACCGCCACACCACCCCGGCGGAGTTCCGAACCAGCACGATCGACCGCCACCAGCGGTGCTGTCAGCGAAGAATCTGTCATGGTCCCGGTCGCCGCATCAGAGGAAAGAGAGTCTGTCATGGGATGGCGTTATACTCTGGCAACAGGTCGGTGCGCAACGCACAGGACAGGCGGAACACCGCATTCCGGCAAAGATTTTTTCTCGGCAAAGCTCTTGCCGAAAGTCAAAATCCTACCCATAGCCATGCGGCGATGGTACTAACGTTTTCCATTCCCCTTTGCCGGAGGCCCAGGACATGGCAGCGCGCCGTATCCTGCTTATTGAAGATGATGACCTGCTGCGCCGCTCGCTGGTTGAGCAAATGAGCATGCAGGATGAGATCGGCGAGATCGTCGAAGCGCCGACCGGTGCTGCCGGTCTGGACGCCGCCGGGGCCGGTTCGGTACCGTTTGATCTGGTGTTGCTGGATCTGGGCTTGCCGGATCTGGACGGGCGCGATGTCTGTCGCAGCCTGCGGGCGCAGGGCGTCCGCTGCCCAGTGATCATGCTGACCGCATCCGACAGTGACCGCGACACCATCACCGGACTGGAAGCCGGGGCCAACGATTACGTCACCAAGCCGTTCCGGCTGGCGGTGCTGATGGCACGGGTCAAGGCGCACATCCGTCAGCATGAACAGTCCGATGATGCAGTGTTTGCCATCGGGCCGTACCGCTTTACGCCAGCGGTGAAGATGCTGATTGATGAAGCCAGCAACCGCAAGATTCGCCTGACCGAAAAGGAAACGGCGATCCTGAAGTACCTGTACCGGATGGGGACGGTGGTCGACCGCGATACCTTGCTGGGTGAGGTGTGGGGCTACAACGCGGCGGTTTCGACCCACACGCTGGAAACCCACGTTTACCGCCTGCGCCAGAAGATCGAGGCCGACCCCGGCAATGCTGCCTTGCTGGTGACCGAAAGCGGCGGGTATCGGCTGCGGGCCTGAGTCTGCCCGGAGCATGCTGCCTGAGGCGTGCGGCATGCTCCGGAACACGGCGTTCTTACGAGGCGATGCCGAGCAGGCGGGACAGCGCGCTCAGACCTTCGCCGCCCGTCCAGCCGTCAACCACACCGGCAATCCCCAGCAGGATGAACACCACGGCAGCGACCGTGCGCACCAGCCCCAGCGGCAGGCGGGTGGCGGCGACTTCGCCCAGCAGGATGGCCGGAACATTGGCCAGCATCATCCCGACGGTGGTGCCAGCCGTCACCCACAGGACGGAGTGATAGTTGGCCGCCAGGGCAATGGTCGCCACCTGCGTCTTGTCGCCGATTTCGACCAGAAAGAAGGCAATCAGGGTTGCGACAAAGGCACCATGGCCGGTGCTGCCGGGGGCGTCGTCGTCGGCCTTGTCGGGAACGAGAATCCACGCCGCCATGGCGATGAACAAAACGCCGAGGATGATCTTGAAGGTATCACCGCCCAGCCAGCCCTCTCCCAGCCACGAGGCCAGCAGGGTTCCCATCCACGCCGCCAAAGCATGGTTGGCGAGGGTGGCAAACAACACGCCAAAGATGATCGGAACCGGTTTGCGATAACGGGCGGCCAGCAGCAAGGCCAGCAATTGGGTCTTGTCGCCGATTTCGGCAACGGCAACTACCCCGGCGGAAACGAGAAATGCGTCCATGAATCCTGTCGTGCGGGGCCGGGCCGTCCTGACCATTGGCGTGCCAAGTGGCCCGGCCCCGCTGGGACAGGCTCGGCACAGCCAAAAGTCTCGCTAAACCCGGAACCCTGTCCTGACAGGGCTGAAGTGGGTCGGATGCGCCATGGTCCACAGCGGTCGCCGTGGTCCAAGTTTGTTGACGCACCCCCTTCTTGACGCGAAGGAAGCTACTCCCCAATGACAGGCGGACAATAAAAAGCGCCCGGCCGGAAGGCAAGGCGCTTTTTCATCTGGCACGAAAGAAACTCAGGCAGGGTTACTGTCCAGCCGCTACGGCCTGCGCATGGGCCGAGGTCGGGGCGGCGCGTTCGCGGATCGGCAGATGGACGACGGTGGCAAACAGCCCCAGCGCAATCGAAATCCACCACATCAGGTCATAGCTGTGGCTCTGGGCATAAAACTTGCCACCCAGCCAGACCCCCAGAAAGGCCCCGACCTGATGGGAAAAGAACACGATACCGAACAGCATCCCCATGTGGCGCGGCCCGAACATCACCGCCACCAGTCCCGAGGTCGGCGGTACGGTGGACAGCCAGAACAGTCCCATCGCTCCGGCAAAGGCCAGCGTGCTCCACGAGGTGACCGGGACGCTGATGAACAGCATGATCGCCACCACCCGGCCAAAATAGATCGCCGACAGCAACCAGCGGCGCGGCCAGCGCCCGGCCAGCACTCCGGCGCCATAGGCTCCGATGACGTTGAACAGGCCGATCATGCTCAGTGACCAGGCGGCGAGTCCCGGATCGGCGCCGTTATCGGCCAGATAGGCCGGCAAGTGGACGGTGATGAACGCCACATGGAAGCCACAGACAAAGAATCCGGCGGTCAGCAGCAGGTAACTGGGATGGCGCAGGGCGACCTTCATCGCGGCGATAAAGCGTTCTTCGTGAATCACCGCCCCGACTTGCAGGGCGCTTTCGCGTTCCTTGGGCGGCGAGGCCAGCGCCGTGGCCAGCAACGGCACCAGCGCCACCCCAAAGGCCAGAATCACCAGCGCCGCCTGCCAGCCATAGACATCAATGAACTGCTGTCCCAGCGGGGCAAAGGTGAACTGTCCCAGACTGCCGGAGGCGGTGGCGAGACCAGTGGCGGTCGAGCGCCACGAGGTCGGCAGCAGGCGGGTAAAACCAGCAATCACAATGGCAAACGCCGCCCCGGACAGCCCCAGACCGACCATTACCCCTGCGCCCAGATGCAACAGCAGCGGATCGGTGGCGGTGGCGGTCAGCACCACCCCGGCGGCATAGAGCATGCCCCCCCCGGCCAGCACCCGCGCTGCGCCAAAGCGGTCGGCCAGTGCCCCGGCAAACGGCTGCCCCAGTCCCCACAACAGGTTTTGCAGGGCAATCGAAAAGGCAAACACTTCCCGGCCCCAGCCACGGGTCATCGACAACGGGGTGACGCACAGCCCGTAATCCGACCGGACGCCAAAGGTCACCATCGAAATAAGACAGCCACACAGGACAATCACCCACGGGGTGCGCCAGCCATGGCTGGCAGGCTCCTTTTGAACGAACGATGTTTGATCGGGCTGGCTCATCGGGTTGGTCGTCCTCATCATACAGGGGCCTTCTTTTGTGGTCGCAGGCCCGATTACACGACAGTTTACAGAAGGACGAAACAAAGCGCGACGACAGCTTTCTTATCCGCAGGGTTAGAAAATATATGCCAAAAACGACTCTTTTTACCGGCCCCCAAGCGGGCAGGCCCCCTGTTGCCACCTTTTTTCATCGCGCCAGCCAAAACGCTGTGCTAGAGGATGATCCGACTTTCCCCGCTGGCAGTTTGACAAGCATCGATGAACTTTCTGGATTTCGAAAAGCCGATTGCAGAGCTTGAAGGCAAGATCGCTGATCTGCGCCACATGAGCGATGGCGACGGCATCAACATCGCTGAAGAAGTCTCCCGCCTCCAGCAGAAGGTGGAACGACGCATCCGGGAAACCTATGCCAAGCTGACGCCGTGGCAAAAGACCCAGGTCGCCCGTCATCCGGACCGTCCGCACTGTCTGGATTACATCAAGGCGCTGATCACCGAGTTCATGCCGCTGGCGGGCGACCGCTCGTTCGGCGAGGATTCCGCCGTCATCGGTGGGATCGGCCGGTTCAAGGGCCGCTCGGTGATGGTGATCGGGCTGGAAAAGGGCCACGACACCGAAAGCCGTGTGAAGCACAACTTCGGCATGGCCCGCCCGGAAGGCTACCGCAAGGCTCGCCGCCTGATGGAAATGGCCGACCGCTTTGGTCTGCCGATCCTGACGCTGGTCGATACCGCCGGGGCCTATCCCGGTGTGGGTGCCGAAGAACGTGGTCAGGCCGAAGCCATCGCCCGTTCCATCGAGGCCTGCCTGCGCGTCAAGGTGCCGCTGATCTCGGTGGTGATCGGTGAAGGCGGTTCAGGCGGGGCGATTGCCCTGGCTGCGGGCAACGTGATCGTGATGCTGGAACACAGCATCTATTCGGTGATCTCGCCGGAAGGCTGCGCCTCGATCCTGTGGCGTTCGGGCGATCAGGCCCAGTCCGCCGCCGAAGCCCTGCGCCTGACCGCGCAGGACCTGAAGCGCCTGAACGTGATCGACGAAATCGTCCCCGAGCCGCTGGGCGGTGCCCACCGCTCACGCGACGCCGCCATGCAGGCGGTCGGCGAAGCGATCGAGCGTCACCTGAGCCAGATGGTGAAGGAAAAGCCCGACGTGCTGCGCACCCGCCGCCGCGAAAAGTTCCTGGCAATGGGGCGGAACGGTCTGGAATAAACAGGCCGTCGAGCAGGGTATGAAGAAACCGGACAGTCCTCACGGGCTGTCCGGTTTTTGTTTGTGGGGAATGCAAGACCATGCAGACCCGGCTGCCCCCATTCTGCCATCTTCACATTAAACATACCTTATTTTAAACCCTTTTTGCGGGTAATCTCCCAGTGTCAAGCAGGTTTTATTGCTCGGGAAATGCTCTCTGTCGTGTCGCTTGCTGCTGGTTCCAGGCTTTCATTTGCCAATGAGTGGAGGCAGCAGCAGGCACAGAGTCGGCTTTCTTTCCTGACATGACCTACCAGCGGGATGTACCGGGATATACCGATGGGCATCGTCTTGCTCGATGCCGAGGTGATGTAAAGATAACTTGGGGGTGAGGAAAATGAGCGTCGTCCGCTATGCATGTCGGGTTGGACTGGTTGTTGCCACCTGTTCGCTTTTCGCTCCTTTGGCGCTGGCGAAAGATGGTGATGGGAACCGTTCACATTCGCCTAATATAGCAAGCATTATTTATAGTAATAATATAAAAAGTACGCGTTTGTATGAGGACGGCAAGTATCAAGAGGCATTGACGCTGGCCGAGTATACTTTGAAGAAAGCGGAAGCTGAACTTGGCGAGAATGATCGAAATACCCTGACCAGCCTCCAGAATTTGGCAGTTTTTTACGGAACCCTGAATCGCTATGAAGAGGCTGCGGCCATGAGCGAAAAAGCTCTGGCGGCGAGAGAGCGCACATTGGGCCATGACGCGCCTGACACCATAAAAAGCATGAACAATCTGGCATATATTTACAGTAAGCTCGGTCGCGATAAAGAGTCTGAGCAACTGTATCTGCGGTCCATAGATTTAATGAAGGGAGATATTAGCCGTTACAAAGAAAAGATCGAAGATAATGTGCGGGCACTAGGGATAATGTATGAAAGCGCTGGCCGCTATGATGATGCTGAAAATATTTACACAATAGTAAATAATGAAAAATTTGAGCCAAATGGCGATATAAACAACATGTATTTTGAGCATGACATGTATTCTGCTGATTTGTATACGAAACAGGGGCGCTATGGTGAAGCGGAGGTTCTCTATGATCAGATGTATGATAAATATGGGAAAGGTCTCCTGCATCATGATCCATTGTCGATGTGGGTCTTAAGAAGTTTGTCGACGTTTTATTACAAGATGGCCCGCTATCAAGAGGCCGAAGTCCTGGCCTTGCGGGTTCTGGAGGAGAGCGAGAGGCAATCCGCGTTTCTGCTCCCTGAATTCAGGGAACAGGACCGTGAGTATCGCCGTAACTCGCCCGCAACTTTGAGATATGTTATTGATTTGGCACATATTTATGTGGCCGAGGGGCGTCTTGACGAGGCTGAAAAGCTGTATCAGCGAGCCCTCAAGAGGTATAAGGACGACAAGGTCGAATCTGTCTACATCACTGCCTATCTGGAAAATGTCCATCGAAAGCAGGGGCGCCCCTCTCATCTCGAACAGGCATTGAGAGCAGCTCTGGCGTTGAATGAACGCAGGTTTGGGCGGGAAGCCCAGAGCACTCTGAGCTGGGTCAATCGTCTGGCGCGCTTTTATCGTGAAGAGGGCCAGCCTCAGAAGGCCAAACCTTTATACGAACGAGCGCTGGAAGGGGCGGAGCGTGTGCTGGGGCACCATAACCCTGTCACACTGGATGGCCTTGACGGTCTGGCGTACGTCTATCAGAGCGAAGGGCGCCTTGATCAGGCCGAAGCACTGTATGTGCGAGCGGTTGGCTCGCGCGAGCGTGTGCTGGGAAGCAATCACCCTGACACGCAGGAGAGCCTGAAGGGGTTGGTCAGCTTGTATCAAGGCCAGGGGCGCGCTGCCGATGCCGAACAGCTCCTGAAGCGTTTTCCGCAACGACACGGTGGCAAGAGGTAGAGCATTGTGCGAAAAGTGGGAACCGGTTTTCGCAAAAACAATGTGGCAGAACAAAAGGTTAGAGCAGCGTTCCCGTGTCCGGTCAGAGTACACGACAGTTTGAAAACAAGAGCGGGCTGCCGACCGGACCTGCTCGGGGCCTGAGGCCCCGAACCCCAATTTTTTCTTTTACAATCAAAGGCATGGGGTCTGGGGCCTGAAGGCCCCGGCGAGGTGTGGAGCAGCGCTCCACGTCCTTGTTCCCAAACTATCGGGTACTGTGACGTCCGGTTTAACCTACGCCGATCTGGCGACCACTCAGGGCGTGCAAAGCGCCACAGTGGAGTTGATTACCTTGATCCCCTGCACGTCCTGCAACGGCAAAATATAGACATCAGGCGGCTTGCCTTTCTGGCTTTCATAGCCGGGGTACACGTACAAGGCCTTGCGGTCCATGAACAGCTTGCGCAGGCAGGTACTGGTGGCTTTCTCACCGAGCAGTTCGGCGGCGGCGGAGTCCTTTTTAAGGCTCAGCACGACGCGGGGAAAATTCTGGTATCCCTTGTCCACCAGCCAGTGAACCTGCTTGATGGCACGATCGGCTCCCAACCGGGCGGCCCCGGTGATCCCGCCAGCGGCCAGCATGACCAGCATCAGCGCCAACCCCAGCCGAAACATCGCTGTCGGTCGCCAGAGGATCAGGAACGAGGCTGCGATCAGGGCAACAATCAGCCCGCAGAGCAACAAAATCTGCCAACCATCGCGGAAGACCCACACCGCATAGGCGAGAATGCTTTCCTGTGCCAGACCATCCATGGCCGACAGGTTGAGGCCAAATTCGGCAAAGAAACGGTCAGCGTAGGACCATCCGGCAATCCAGATCATCGCCACGACGGTTGCAACCAGAAAGCCACTCTCCAGCAGGGGTTTGAGCACATCGGCCATCGTGCGCGTTGCCGCAGCCGGTGGCTGGTCCGGCGGTCCGGGCGGGTCTGCCGGTGGGGGGGAAGATGTGTCGGGAGAGGTCATGGCTTTTGCAGTCCTCGCGGGATGTCATTATCCTCGCCCCCAGTCGGCAGAGGATCGCAAGGGTTGCAGCTGAGCTTTCCTTCGGCGAGGCGGGTAAAAGTATCTGGTTTTTCAATGGAAGCCCGCTCGTTGCTGTGCAGCGGGTCTATGCGGCAGGCAACATCCTCGCGATTCTGCCCCGGAATGGGCTGGGCATCACAGCCGTAATAGACGATGGAGCCGCTGTCCGGGTGTTGCAGGCAGAAACACTGCCCTGCCGCTGTGGCGGGGGTGTTGATGAGATTGGTGGACAGCAGGAGACAGGCAGCCAAGCCCGGCAGAAGGGGTGCGAAATAACCTTTGGATGTTTTCATGATTGCCATACCCCATACAAGATAGTACCCCTGCTACATCTCATGAATTTATTGTCATGGAAAGAAAACTTTAAGGTGGGGGCGGGGATGCGTGCTGATCGTTGGTTCAGGGTGTTGGCTCTGGGGTGCACCCTCCTTGCTACTCCGGCTTTGGCTGGTGATGCGGTGGATGACATCAGGCAGGCCAATGCACAGGTTGTTGCGCTCTATCGGGCTGGACAATATCAGCAAGGGGTGGTGCTGGCGGAGGCCACCCTGAAAAAGGCCGAGGCTGAACTGGGGCCGGAGCATTCTGGTACGCTGGCCGTAGTCAACAGCCTGGCTAGGCTGTATCAGAGACAAGGCCGCTACGGTGATGCCGAGAAATTATTTTGGCGGGCAGAGAAGGGAATGGAGAGCGTATTGGGGCTAATGCATCCCGACACTCTGGTCATCATCAATAATTTGGCAGGACTTTATCAGAGTACAGGACGCTACAGTTATGCGGAGTCACTATATCAGTCGATGCTGGAGGCACAGGAGCGTGTTCTTGGCCGAGAGCATCCAGATACGCTGACTACAGTCAACAATCTGGCAGGCCTGTATGAAGACCAAGGTCGCTACGGCGATGCCGAGCCGCTGCACCAGCGGGCGCTGGAGGTGCGGGAGCGAGTGCTTGGTCGCGAGCACCCCGAGACTCTGACCAGTGTCAACGATCTGGCAGGTCTTTACGTAAGCCAAGGCCGCTACGGCGATGCCGAGCCGCTGTACAAGCGGGCGTTGGAGGCGCGGGAGCGTGTTTCGGGGCGGGAGCATCCGGCTACGCTGAGCAGCGTCAACAATCTGGCGTTTCTCTATCAGAGCCAAGGCCGCTACAGCGATGCCGAGCGGCTGTACCAGCGGGCGCTGGAGGTGCGGGAGCGAGTGCTTGGTCGCGAGCATCCCAAGACTCTGACCAGTGCCAACAATTTGGCAGGCCTCTACAACAGCCAAGGCCGCTACGGCGATGCCGAGCGGCTGTACCGGCGAGCGCTGGAGGCGCGGGAGCGTATTCTGGGCCGCGAGCATCCGGATACGTTGGGCAGCGTCAACAATCTGGCAGGCCTTTACAGGAGCCAAGGCCGCTACGGCGAGGCCGAGCTGCTGTACCAGCGGGTACTGGAGGCGAGTGAGCGTGTTCTTGGCCGAGAGCATCCGGATACGCTGGGCAGTGTCAACAATCTGGCTGATATTTATGAGAGCCAAGGCCGCTATGGCGATGCTGAGGCATTGTTCTTACGAGTGCTCGGTGCCATGGGGCATATACTCGGTCGTGAGCATCCCAGCACCTTGACCACCACCAGTAATCTGGCAGGCTTGTATGATAGCCAAGGCCGTTACGGTGATGCTGAACAACTATACCAGAGAGTGTTAGATGTGCGAGAGCGTGTTCTGGGGCGCGAGCATCCAGGTACGCTGATCAGCCTCAATAATTTAGCAGCGATTTATGTAAAACAGAGCCGCGATGGCGATGCTGAGCCGCTGTTCCTGCGGGTATTGGAAGTGCAGGAGCGTGTTCTTGGCCGCGAGCACCCGGATACGCTGAGCAGCGTCAACAATCTGGCATCTCTTTATGAGAGCCAAGGCCGCTATGGCGATGCCGAGCCGCTGTTCCAGCGGGTGCTGGAGGCGAGTGAGCGTGTTCTTGGCCGAGAGCATCCGGATACGCTGATCAGCGTCAACAATCTGGCTGCTCTGTATGATAGCCAAGGCCGCTACAGCGATGCCGAGCCGCTGTTCCAGCGGGCGTTGGAGGTGCGGGAGCGTGTTCTGGGCCGCGAGCATCCGGATACACTGAGCAGCGTCAACAATCTGGCTGCTCTGTATGATAGCCAAGGCCGCTACGGCGATGCCGAGCCGCTGTACCAGCGGGCGCTGGAGGCGCGGGAGCGTGTTCTGGGGCGCGATCATCCGGATACGATTGGTGTTCGGATCAATCAGGCGATGCTGTTCCTCCAGACACACCGAGCAGATGAAGCGCTGGCGGCCTTTCGGACTGTGGATAGCGATCTGTCCTCCTGGCTCGGCATTCAAACCCGTACCACCCGTTCCGATGCCATTCGGCGGCAACTGCTGGCCCAAAACAGTGGCGCCCAGAACGTCGTTTTCAGCCTTGCCGTCGCCAAGGGTGATCTAACCGCAGTGCAATTTGCCGCTGACTTGACACTGCGCTGGAAAAAACGGCTGGCCCCCGATGATGCGCGGTTGAACGCCTTGGCGCGGCAGAGTCCTGACCCTCAGGTGGCCGAGGCGGTCAAGGCCCTTGGTAACAGTCGTGGTCAGTTGTCAAACGCTGCGCTCAATCCCGATCTCTCGTCTGCGCAAAAGGAAAATCTGCGCAAGCAGTATGAAGAGGCTGAAGCCAAACTGCGGGCCTTGTTACCGGCTTACCGGACCTTTCAGACAGCACAAGATGCGACCAGTGCGGAGGTACAGGCAAAGCTGCCTGTCGGGGCGGCCCTGATCGAATACCGCTTTTTCAAGCCATATGATTTTGACGCCCGAGAGTTCGGGGACCAGCACCTGTTGGCGGTGGTGATCCGGCCCGATGGGGCACCGACCGTGCATGATCTTGGCGATGCACAGGCGATCAACAGTCTGGTCAACGGGATCATTGACCCGCAACAGGATGCCGCATCGTTCCACAGCAACGCGCGGCAGGGCTATGGCCGGCTGCTGGCCCCCTTGCAGGCTGTGCTGAAGGACGTCAAGACGGTATACATCGCCCCGGATGGCCTGTTGCACATGATGCCCTTTGATATCCTGACGGCCCCCGACGGGAAGATGATGATCCAGAAAATGCCGGTTCACATGGTGCAAACCGGCCGGGATCTGGTGGCGACCCCGTCAGCTGAGACCGCCACGGGACTGGTGGCGGTGGGGGATGTTGACTTTGGCCCCATACCGCCCGAAGAGGAACAGAAAACACAGGTGATGCTCTTTGACCCACTGGAGAAGAGTGGCTCCGAAGTTGAAAAGATTGCGGGGCGTTATGAAACATACCGCGACGGCGAGTCCCGCACCCTGCTGAGGGATACGGGGGCTACCGAAACGGCGCTGCGCTCCCTGCCGCAGCCTCCTCGTGTCCTGCACCTTGCCACCCATGCCTATTACTCGGATGCGGGCACCATGGCGGATGATCCATTGCTGCAATCGGGCATTGCCTTGTCCGGAGCGAACCTCAACGCCAGCAAGAATGCGCCGATAACGCAGGACAACGGCATTCTGCATGCATCGGAAGCGCAGACACTGAACCTGTCGGGGACGGAACTGGTGGTCCTGTCCGCCTGTGACAGTGGCAAGGGGGCGGTGGATTACTCGGAAGGGCTGGAGGGCTTGCCCCGGGCCTTGTATGTCGCCGGGGCGAAGAACGTTCTGGTGGCCCTGTGGCCGATTTATGACGGGCGGACGCGGGACTTCATGTTCGACTTTTACCGGGCCTGGCTGGGGCAGGAGCACAGCGACCCGGCAGCCGCCTTGCGGCAGACCAAGCTGCAGTCCCTTGAAAAAGCGGGCCAGCGCCCGAGTGGTCTCCCTGCATGGGCAGCGTTTGTCCTGTTTGAAGGGGCGGGGGCGAGCGGAAGATGATGCGGCTGATGACATTGGGCGGGCCAATGCACCCGCAGGAACGGACGTTTGGCCCGGATCATCCCGATACGCGGGATAGAGCGTTGTGCGAAAAGCGGGAACCGGTTCTCGCAAAAACAATGCAACAAAACAAAAGATTAGATCAGCGTGCCTGCGTCAGCTCACAGTACACGACAGTTTGGGGACAAGGACGTGGAGCGCTGCTCCACACCTCGCTGGGGCTCCAGACCCCATTCCTTTGATTATAAAAGATGGGGGTTCGGGGCCTCAGGCCCCGAATGGGGTTGGGCGATAGCCCATTCTTTTCCACCAACTGTCCTGTGGCGCCAAGTTTAACGTACGCTGGTCCAGCGTGATTCCCCTGATCATCTTTTATGAAAAACGGAGCCGGGGCCTTCTGGCCCCAACTCCCGCTGTTCGCGCAATGCTCTAAACCGTGGTTTGCTCCATTTCGCCCAGGCCGTCGATGCCCAGTCGCATGACATCACCGCGCTGCAGGTAAACGCCCTTGCCGAGGCCGACACCCGGCGGAGTCCCGGTGGTGATCAGATCCCCCGGCAGCAGCTCCATGAACTGGCTGAGATAGCTGATGATTTCAGCGATCGGGAACAGCATGTCGGCGGTGCTGCTGTCCTGCTTCATCTCGCCATTGACCGACAGCCACAGCCGCAGGGCTTGCGGGTCCGGCACGTCGTCCGCCGTCACCAGAACCGGTCCGAGGGGGCAGAAGCCGGGGTAGCTTTTGGCCTTGATCCACTGGCCGCCGCGCTCGATCTGGTAGTCCCGTTCCGAAACATCGTTGCAGACGGTGTAGCCCGCAACGCAGGACAGGGCATCCTGCTCGCTGACATGCAGGGTCCGCCGACCGATCACCACCGCCAGTTCGACTTCCCAATCGGTTTTGGTGGAACCGGGGGGGATGCGTACCGGGTCAAAGGGGCCACTGAGGGCGCTGGTATGTTTGGAAAAGACCACCGGCTCGCTGGGCAGGGCCATCCCGGCTTCGAGGGCGTGGGCCTTGTAGTTCAGGCCGATGCACAGCAGGTTGGCGGGCAGCAGTGGCGCTCCCAGACGGACATCGGCGGGAACGGCGGGCAGCGAGGCCGGGTCGATGGCACGCAGCCGGTCGAGCAGGGCAAACGAGAGGGTGGCAGCGGTAAAGTCACTGACCACAGCAGACAGGTCGCGGATGGTGCCGCTGGCGTCCAGCAGGCCGGGCTTTTCGCTTCCGGCGGGGCCAAAGCGCAGCAGTTTCATGGAAATCTCCGAGGTGACAGGGCGGAAAGGGGATACCGGGCATGGTTCCCGTGGTGTCAGGAACTATATGGTCTCCCCGGCATGGGGGGACACTGCTTTTCCTGAAAAAAGCAGTGGTCGCCTGTCTGTTGCCACAGGAGATGCTGCCGTTGGCGGCAAAACGGTATGGCAGAGTCGTGAGCCCGCGTCACAGGGAGCGCACACTGATCCGGCCTGTCAGGCGATGGAGTCTCGTCGGCAGGCTGGTTGCCGTTATGGATGAGGCAGTAACTTCTTTTGCAGTTTCCGCACGGGAGTTCTGATTCGCTTCCGAAATGAAGCCTGCTCGCCCGGTGTGCTCCGATCTGTCAGGTCATGGCGTCGATTTTTTCATCGCTCAGGTGACCGGGGACGATGGTAACAGGCACCGACAGTTTGTCGGCGTATTTGCCGGTCAGGGCGGTGACCAGCGGCCCAGGACCATCCGAGCTGCTGCCAGAGGCCAGCACCACCACCGAAATCCGTGGGTCTTCCCGCAGCAGGCGGATCAGTTCTTCCCGTGTGTCGCCTTCGCGGATCAGCAGCTCGGGCATGTCGCCGGAAAACGCATGGACCTGAGCGGCATAGGATTGCAGGCGATGTTCGGCCTCGAGGCGGCTTTCTTCCTGAATCAGGTTGCCGACAAACATCCAGTCCTGAAACTCCGGCAGCTGCACCACCGCCAGCAGGGTGACCCGACCGCCGGTATTGCGTGCCCGCATGGCGGCAAAGCGCAGGGCGGCCCGCAGTTCTTCCGACTGATCGACGACCACCAGAAAGCGGCGGTGACTGGGGGCATTGGCTTTCAGTTCGGCATGCTGTTTTCGCGTAAAAGGCAAACGACTGCTAAACATCAGCGTGTTTCCTTCTCCCGGTGCCCTCTGATCCTTGCCTGTTGGGGGAACGGGCGTGAGTGCCCGTTGGGGTCGGGCGCGAGGGTCGTTTATGCCCGTCGATGATGCAGACTTTGGCATGTATGCGCTATGGGGTTGTATCAGGCCGTTGGGGAGAAAGGATTTTGTGCGCTGCCACAGGGGGCTTTCTGACCGCTTTGTGGGGGCGGCTCGAGTCTCGGCAATGCGGTGGTGCAGTGCGGGAAAATCTTTCTGCATCAGCGAGATAGTCGCAGGATGAAAAAGAAGAACGCCCCCCGTGGCAGGCCATGGGGGGCGTCAGAACAGTGAGCGCAAAAGTGGTCGGGGGATCAGGAGGTGGCGATCTTGCCGCCCTGCATCCGCCATCCCATCAGGCCGCCTTCCATGCGGTTGATTTCGCCATCGAAACCAGCTTCGACCATCTTGGCCGCTGCCATGCCGCAGCGCATGCCGCTCTGGCAGTGAAAGACCAGCCGTTTGGAAGAATCAACCGGGACAGCCGCCGGGTTAAAGCGTGACAGTGGCATCAGGGTTGCCCCCGGAATATGCGCACTGGCCCATTCGTTTTCTTCACGGACATCGACGATCACCACCGAGTCGTCTTCGATCCATTGCATGATCGTGCGTGGTGCCGTCAGTTTCACGTGTGCCGCCAAGGTAGCCTCCGCTGCGGGATTGGTAAACCAGCCGAACATCAGCAGTCCCCTTTCTGTCGTATGCGTCGTGTCTTGGGCCTGCCCGATCGGGGCAGACGGCGGATGGCGCGGGGGGCTGTGATGGGTGGGAGAATAATATTAGAAATCTATTATGTAAAGGGGGAGGCATCCATCCACAGCAGCCCGGGCCGGATGTATCCAAGATAAGGCTTTCTCTCGCATCTGCAATAGGTGCCGTTGGGGAAAGTGCCTGTGAAATAATCATGAATGAAAAGTAGGCGTTGAATTTTGCTTGCCTTTTCCCCTCTCGCCCGCGGTATACCTCGTCATGCCAACAGCCGCCGGGCCTTTCTGTTGCCCTTTGGCCTGCTGTCCATGCCCCCTTCTTCCAGAGAGCCAGCCATGCTTCTTGCAGCAACCCACAGCGGCAGCTTTCATGCCGATGACGTGTTCGCCTTTGCCATCCTTCAGGCCGTGACCGGCGGCGAGGTCAGCCTGACCCGGTCCCGCGATGCGGCGGATTGGGATCAGGCGACGGTGGTGTTCGATGTCGGCGGGATTTATGATCCCCAGCGCGGTCGTTATGACCACCATATGCGCGACAAGCCGTTGCGTCCGAATGGTGAAGCCTATTCGTCAGCCGGACTGATCTGGCGCGACTATGGTCGGCAGGCGATTGCCACCCTCTGTCCGGCGGCCACGCCGGGGCAGGCCGAGATCGTCTGGACCAAGATGGATGCGGCCTTGATCCGCGATATCGACCTGATGGACAACGGTGCAATGGACCGCCATCCGGGCCATCTGTCGTCGGTGCTGGAGTCGTGGAATCCGACCTTTGCCGAAACCGACCGGGCTGAAAATGATGCCTATTTTCAGGCGGTAGCGGTGGCTGATCAGGTGTTGCGGCGCGAAATTGCCCAGACGTATGCCGCCGCTTTGGCGCAGGACAGCGTAGAGGCGGCAGCAAAGGCCGCTGCCGATCCGCGCATCATCGTGCTGGACAGCCGCCTGCCGTGGGATGAGGCGGTGTTTGATCTCGATTTGCGCGAGGCCCTGTATGTCATCCGCCCGGCGGGCAAGGACTGGACCGTTTCCGCCATTCCCCCCGACCGTGGCTCATTTGCACAGCGCAAGTCATTGCCCGCGGCGTGGGGTGGTTTGCGGGAAGCCGAGCTGGCGGCGGTTTGTGGGGTCGAGGATGCGACTTTCTGCCATTCGGCCCTGTTCGTCTGTGGTGCCCTCAGCCGGGACGGTGCGATCCGCATGGCGCAGATGGCAGCTGAGGCCTGAGTGCTGCGCAAGACAAACAAAAAGCCCGTGGACCGAATACGATCCACGGGCTTTTTTGCTGTGCGTGTCAACAGGCCTACATCTGCTCCTGCTCGGCCATTGCCTTGGCAATTGCCCGTTCACGCTCCCGCTCGGCGCGGCGCATGATGATGGCGGCAATCACGATGCAGAAGGCGGCAGCGCTGACCAGCAGGGTGGCGAGGGCGTTGATCTTCGGCGTCACCCCCAGGCGCACGCTGGAGAACACCACCATCGGCAAGGTGGTCGAGCTGGGACCGGCGGTAAAGCTGGCAATCACCAGATCATCCAGCGACAGGGTGAACGACAGCAGCCAGCCCGACAGCAGGGCCGGGGCGATGATCGGCAGGGTGATCAGAAAGAACACCTTTAGCGGGCGGGCACCCAGATCCATGGCCGCTTCTTCGATGCTTTCATCCATCTGCCCCAGCCGGGACTGAATGATGATCGTCACATAGGCCATGGTAAAGGTGACGTGGGCGATGGTGATGGTGGTCATCCCGCGCCCTTCCGGCCAGCCGATCAGTTGTTCCAGCGCCACGAACAGCAGCAGGATCGACAGGCCGGTGATCACTTCGGGCATCACCAGCGGGGCGGTGATCATGCCGGAAAACAGCGTCCGCCCGCGAAAACGGCCAAAGCGCGCCAGCACCAGACCGCAGATGGTCCCGAGGATGGTCGACAGGGTGGCCGACATGGCGGCAATCACCAGACTGGTGCGTGCCGCGCCCAAAATCTGGTCATCCTGAAACAGCTCGCCATACCAGCGGGTGGAAAAGCCGCCCCATACCGTTACCAGTTTGCTGTCGTTGAAGGAATAGATCATCAACAGCAGCAGCGGCACGTACAGGAAGGCAAACCCGAAAGCCATGCAGCTGATCAGAAACGGCGACCGCTTGCTCATTTGCTGCCCTCCCGCGCTTTTTCTTCCTGCACCAGCTGATAGCGCTGGAAACCGACGATCGGCAGCACCAGCAGGATCAGCATGGCAATCGCCACCGCCGACGCCGTCGGCCAGTCGCGGTTCTGGAAGAATTCATTCCACATCACTTTCCCGATCATCAGGGTAGAGGCCCCACCCAGCAGGTCCGGAATGACAAACTCGCCGACCGACGGGATGAACACCAGCATGCAGCCGGCGACAATGCCGGGCATCGACAGCGGCAGGGTCACCTTCAGGAAGGCTTTCCACGGGCGGCAGCCCAGATCCATTGCCGCTTCGAGCAGCGAGCCGTCCAGCTTTTCCAGCGTGGTGTACAGCGGCAGGATCATGAACGGCAGATAGGAATAGACGATCCCGATATAGATGGCGAATTCAGTGTTCAGCATCTCGATCGGTTCGTTGATGATCCCCAGCCCCATCAGGGCATTGTTCAGCAGTCCGTTGTTTTTCAGGATGCCGATCCAGGCATAGACGCGAATCAGGAAACTGGTCCAGAACGGCAAAACCACCAGCAACAGCAACACATTACGGGTTGACGGCGATGAGCGGGCAATGCCATAGGCCATCGGATAGCCAAGCAGCAGGCACAGCACGGTGGCGGTGGCCGCAATGCGCAGCGAGCCAAGATAGGCATTCACGTACATGCTGTCTTCCAGCAGGTACTTGTAGCCGCTAAAGGCCAGGGTGATTTTCAGATAGGTGTCATCCACCCATTCGACCAGCGGGGTATAGGGTGGCACGCCGACCATGAACTCGGCAAAGCTGATCTTCAGGACAATGGCAAACGGTGTCAGAAAGAACAGCAGCAGCCACAGATAGGGAATGGCGATCACCAGCCCGCGCCCGCGCAGGGCCAGCGGCCCGCGAAACAGGACGCGATACAGGCGGTGTTTGGGACGCGGCGGCGGAGCATCGGCCTTGGTCTGCTCGGCCACCGTCGCGGCTGCACCGGGGGCTGGCGAGACCGTTGCGCCGCCGGTAAGGGGATCGAGTTCCGTGCTCATGAGGACACCACCACCACGTTCGACGGTTGCCACGAAATCCACACCCGGTCATCCCAGGTGATTTCCGGTTCGGCGGCGCGATAGGCGTTTTGCAGCGACACCCGCACCACCCGGCCACTGTCCAGCTTCACCAGATAGGTGCTTTCGCCACCGAGATAAACGATGTCCTGCACCACGCCGGTGCTGCAATTGCGCGAGGTGTCTGCCGGTTCTTCCTTGGACAGTGCCACCTTTTCCGGGCGGATGGCAGCATAGGCGGTGCCGCCTTCGCGGCCTGACACGCCGTGGCTGACGTAGATCGGGCGGGACAGTTCGGGGCAGTCGATCACCACATGGTCGGCTTCGTCTTCGACCAGAATGCCTTCGAACATGTTCACCGAGCCAAAAAATTCGGCAACGAAACGGGTGTTGGGGTATTCGTACATCGCGTGCGGGGTATCAACCTGCAGGATGCGGCCCTGATTCATGATCGCCACCCGGCAGGACATGGTCATCGCTTCTTCCTGATCGTGGGTCACCACCACGAATGTCACGCCCAGCGATTCCTGAATGTTGACCAGCTCCAGCTGGGTCCGTTCGCGCAGCTTTTTGTCCAGCGCACCCAGCGGTTCGTCCAGCAACAGCACCTTCGGGCGCTTGGCCAGCGCACGCACCAGCGCCACGCGCTGGCGCTGACCGCCGGACAACTGGTGCGGCTTGCGTTTGCCCAGCGCGCTGAGTTCAACGATGTCCAGCATCTCGGCCACCCGCTTTTTGACCTCGGCCGACGGCATGCCGTCCTGCTTCAGGCCAAAGGCGACGTTCTGTTCAACCGTCATGTGCGGGAACAGGGCATAGGACTGGAACATCATGTTGACCGGCCGTTCAAACGGCGGGATGTGGGTCATGTCCTGACCATCAATCAGGATGCGGCCACTGCTGGGGGTTTCAAACCCGGCCAGCATGCGCAACAGGGTGGTCTTGCCACAGCCCGAACCGCCGAGTAACGAGAACAGTTCGCCTTCGTAAATGGTCAGGCTGACATCGTTGACCGCGACGAAATCTCCGAACTTTCTGGTGACGTTCTGGATCTGGATGATCGAGCGGGGGGTGTCGGTGGGAATACTCCCGCCTTTTTCGGCGCGAGCGACTTGATCCTGAAGATTGCGGGCGAATTGTGACATGAGGGTGGGTTCCCGTACTGAAGGCAGGCGGCGCGCGGGTCGTCCGTCCCGGCAAGGAGGGCGGGCAGGAAAAAGTCAAAGAAAGAGGCGGCTGGTTTTACCGCAGCCGCCTCGTGTTCTACAGGGTTACGAGCCGGTTTTGACTTTGTTCCAAATGCGGGTGCGCAGACGTTCGATGTTCTGCGGCGGGGTTTCCTTGGTGAACAGCTTGGCCATCACGTCCGGCTTCGGGTAGATGTTCGGGTTGCCCGAGACTTCCTTGTCCACCAGCTCGGTCGATTTGGTGTTGGCGTTCGGGTACCAGACGAAATTGGTGATGTCGGCGGTGATCTGCGGCTTCAGGACGAAGTTGATGAACTTCAGGGCGTTTTCCGGATGCGGGGCATCCTTCAGCACACCCATGAAGTCGAACCACATTTCGGCGCCTTCCTGGGGGATCATGTACTGGACGGTGACACCGTTGTTGGCTTCCTTGGCGCGGGCGGCGGCCTGAGCCATGTCACCGGAATAGCCCATCGCAACGCAGATGTCGCCGTTGGCCAGTGCCGAGATCGATTCCGAGCTGTGGAACTTGGTCACATACGGACGGATCTTCAGCAGGGTCTCTTCGACCTTTTCATAATCTTTCGGATTGGTGGTGTTCGGGTTCAGGCCCAGATACTGCAGCACCGCCGGAATGACTTCGGACGGGCTGTCCATCAGGTAGAAGCCGCACTTGGAGATTTTGGCGGCCCACTTCGGGTCGAAAATCAGCGACCACGAGTCGACCGGCGCATCGGCACCGGCGGCGGCTTTCACCTTGTCCGGGTTGTGGGCGATGCCGTCGGTGCCCCACATGTAGACAATGCCGTGGGCATTGTTGGCATCATGGACCGAGGCGGCCTTCATGATCTTGGGGTCGAGGTTGGCGAGGTTGGCAACCTTGCCCTTGTCGAGTTCGCGGAAGATACCGGCCTTGATCTGACGTTCAAAGAACGGCCCGGTCGGGACGGCGATGTCATACCCGCTTTTGCCGGCCAGCAGTTTTGCTTCCAGGACTTCGTTCGAGTCATAGACGTCGTAGGTCACCTTGATGCCGGTTTCCGCCTCGAACTTGGCGATGGTGTCTTCGGCAATGTAGTCAGACCAGTTGTAGATATTGAGCTTTTTTTCTTCTTCGGCCGATGCCGCCGAAGCAAAGCCGCCAGCCATCAATGCTGCAGCAACCAGAACGCGCAAAGACTTCATGGTGCGGAACCCTCCACCTAACCATGGGGTGCTTGAACGAACCCGTCATCGCCTCCCGAACGGTCTCCTGCAGTGACAGGAGCGGGCGCAAGTCCAGGCGGTGTATCGGCTCTTTCATCCACAGACCCTGCAGGTGGTTGATGAACCTCAAGACATGGCGACCATGCCCCCCTGTTGCTCATCCGTTTCCCATCCGCAAAGCCCATAGGAGCCTGTATCCTTTGCGACTTTCTCAGCGATTGCCGCGTCACGCAAGAGCGTAGATGCCGCAGGGGCGAAAGACTTTTCCGCCTGTCCCGCCCGGGCTGGTGTCTGGCAGGAAGGTTGTCAAAGTGCGATCAAAACGGCACACAGGGAATGGCCCGGCGTGCCTCTGGGTCTTCTCCGGTGTTTTCTGCCTTGGCAGGATAGCATGTTCCCGGGGGAGCGGAAGCGGTTTAAGGTTACTTTTTGATCACTTTTTTGGGGAGCCTGTTTGCTATGCAGCATCCATCTACCGCACCCGCGTCATGGTATCAGGTTTCTGCCAGTCCGGCGCCCTCTCATCCTTCGTTGCAGGGAGAGGTGGACTGTGACGTGTGTGTGGTGGGCGGAGGGATTACCGGCTGTTCGACCGCCCTGCATCTGGCGCATCGCGGCCTGCGTGTACGGGTGATTGACGCCGAAACGGTGGCCTTTGGCGCGTCGGGGCGGTCGGGCGGGCAGGCGATTGCCGGTTTCAACCGCGACCAGCAGGCCATTGCCAGAATCGTGGGCAGTGATGATGCGAAAAAGCTGTGGAATCTCAACGAAGAGGCCCTGAAGCTGACCGAGACTCTGGTGCAGGAACACCAGATTGCCTGCGACTATCAAAAGGGGCATATCCACGTCGGGATGAAGCCGCGCCACGCCGAAGCCTTGCGGCATGAGGCCGAGGTGTGGACCCGGTTGGGGCGGCCCGGCATCGAGGTCTGGGACCGGGAGACCACCCAACAGCGGGTGGCCAGTCCGCGCTATACCAGTGCCCTGTATGATCCGAACGGAGCCCATCTGCACCCCTTGAACTATACGCTGGGTCTGGCGCGGGCAGCGGCCTCGGCCGGAGTGGTTTTTCACGAGTATACCGCGATGGAACGCTGGGAAAATCCCACCTCTGACACTGTTAATGTGATCACGAATAAAGGGCGACTCCGCAGCCGGTTTCTTGTGCTGGCCGGGAATGCCTATCTGTGGAAAACCGAACGCCGCCTTGGCCGCAAGATCATGCCGGTCGGAACCTACATCATGGCCACCGAGCCGTTGGGCGCGGGGATTGCCGCCTCGCTGATCCCCGGCAACGAGGCGGTGGCCGACATCAATTTTGTGCTGAACTATTTCCGCCTGTCGTCCGATCACCGCCTGCTGTTCGGCGGGCGGGTCAGTTATTCCGGGCTGGACCCGCTGAACATCGGGACCGCCATGCACCGGACCATGAGCCGGATTTTCCCGCAACTGGCCTTTAGCAAACCGGCCTATGCTTGGGGAGGGCATGTGGCAATCACCGTCAATCGCCTGCCGCATCTGGGGCGTCTGACGCCGACGGTCTATTTTGCCCATGGTTATTCCGGACACGGGATTGCACTCAGCGGGATGGCCGGAAAGGTGCTGGCTGAGGCCATCGCCGGTCAGGCGGAGCGGTTTGATGTCTTTGCCCGCATTCCCCATGCCTCGTTCCCTGGCGGGACGTGGCTGCGGACTCCGGCGCTGGTGCTGGCGATGGCCTGGCACCGGTTGCGCGACCTGCTGTGAGCGGAGTGACCCGGCAGGTTATCCGTGGAAATGGTCGTCACTCGTCTGGGGCAGGCTGTCCCTGATGCCATCCACCTGCTGCAGGTCGGTCAATCCGTGCGCATCAAACTGTCGGCACCGTCCCGCCATCAATCACATATTCGGTGCCCGTGATGCTGCCTGCCCGACCGGACGCCAGAAAGGCGATCAGGCTTGCGACTTCCCCGGGCGTCGTCGGACGTCCAATCGGTATTCCGCCGAGCGAGTCCATGATCATCTTCTTGCCGACGGCAATGTCACCGCCATGCCCGGCCGCAAGCCGTGTCGCAAATTCGACAGCCGCCTCAGTTTCTATCCAGCCCGGGGAAACCCGCACCACACGCACGCCTTGAGGCGACACCTGCTTTGAAAGGCTCTTGCTATAGGTCGTCAGGGCCGCCTTGGCCGCAGCATAGGCTGTCGTCGCTTCGGGCAGTGGCAGTTGGCGCTGAATGGACGTGACATGAATGACGACGCCGCTGCCGCGCGCCACCATGGCCGGAACAAGCTCGCGGTCGAGGCGAACGGCTGGCATCAGGTTGAGGTCGAGCTCACGTCTCCAGATATCGTCGCCGAGGACTTGAAAACCCCCTGCCGGGGCGGAGGAGCCGCCGAGCATATGCACCATGATATCCACCCCGCCCATGCGCTCGTTCACCGCCTCTGCCAGTGTCGCACAACCGTGCGCGCTCGTCAGGTCGGCCGCGACGAACAGCGATGGCGACACGGCTTCCGGCTTCGTGCGGGCGGTCGTCAGAACCTCCGCTCCCAGACCCTGAAAAAGGCTGACGGTCGCAGCACCTGCACCGCGTGTCCCGGATGTGATCAGCGCGCGTTTTCCGCTCAGGTCGAGAAACGGATGAGCACTGCTCTGGAAGCCCGCGCTCACAGCGCGATCTCCAGTCCGGCAATCTTCCCGTCATCGAGGATGAACTGATAGCGCAGGTCTACCGGGCTTCCGGGGAAATCACCAGCAAGATGGGCGACGACGATTGTGCGGTTGCCTTCCGTCGATATCGAGAACGGCTCGACAGTGTAGCTATACTTTCTGGATGAGTTCGATGCCCATTGTCGTATCGCATCCCTTCCAGTGTAACTCTTCCCCTCATCCTTGACGACAGCGAGATGGCTAAAGCATCTGGAAACAGCTTCAGCGCTTTTTTCCCCGTCGGCGGCAAAATACTCAGCAATCATACCGGTCAGCGTGATGGTCATCCTTCATCTCCACTCTGCTGTGGATGCCCCTTGTCTGGTGCTCTCCATCTTTTGGTAACGCCAACTTAGCGCTGGACCTTTGCCATGATAATCGGGATAAATCGTCATGCTGTGTTGTGAAAAGCAGGACAATGCCTCAAGACGGTCTGATTGGGTTTGATGCGGTGCTTGCCATTGCGCGACGAGGGTCGTTCCGGGCGGCGGCGCTGGAGCTTGGCCTGTCAACGACCGCACTAAGCAATGTCATCGCAAAGCTGGAACGCAAGCTCGGTATCCGCCTGTTCAATCGCACGACCCGCAGCGTTTCCCTTACAGACGCCGGACGGAAGTTTGTCGATCAGGTCGGTCCTGCCGTGAAAACCATTCATGACGCGATGGATATCGCCCGTTCGCAGCAGGAGATGCCGTCTGGAACTCTCCGCATCAATGCTTTTGCAACAGCCGCGCGGGAGGTTCTTGGGCCGCTTCTGTTGCAGTTCCTGCGGCGCTATCCCGAGGTTCATATCGATCTCGTTACCGAGGGCCGGATTGTGGACATCGTTGCCGAGGGGTTTGATCTTGGCCTGAGGAGCGCCGACCTTGTGCCGAGCGACATGATTGCCATTCCTGTGGGGCCTCCCCGTAGATTTGCCGTCGTTGCCTCACCTGCCTACTTTAAAACCAACGGCAAACCCTTTGTTCCTCCCGACCTCCTTCACCATGCGTGCCTGCGCATCCGGCTCCCGAATGGCGCGATCCATCGCTGGCGATTCGAGAAGGATGGGCAGGTTGCCCAGATAGACGTCCAAGGTCCAATGACCCTCGACGAGGCAAGCCTCGCGCGCATCGCTGTCCTGAACGATGCCGGGATCGGCTATTTCATGGAATCCGATGTCCGCGCAGACATCGAAGCGGGATGCCTGGTTCGCGTTCTGGAAGACTGGACCCCGCCGCTTGCGCCTTTGTGCCTTTATTATCCCAGCAGGCGAAATCCCTCGGCTGCGTTCAAGGCCTTAATCGGCATGGCGCGTCAAATCGCAGGATGACAGTCATCTGCCGCGTTTGAGAGATCAGCCAGAGCCGTTTCAAGGTGAGCCTGTACGGTCAGCGGCCCGGAAAATGCGGCACGGAAAACGGCGAGTCTTTGGGCTCCGTGTGAAAACGCTCACTGCTCTATCCGTGGAAATGGTCGTAAATCGTCTGGGCCAGACTTTCACTGATGCCGTCCACCTGTTGCAGGTCGGTCAATCCGGCCTCGGCCACCCCACGCGCCGACCCAAAGGCATGCAGCAGGGCTTTCTTGCGTTTGGGACCAATCCCCGGCAAGCCATCAAGCGGCGAGCGGCTGATATCCTGTGAACGGCGGGCCCGGTGGGAGCCAATGGCAAAGCGGTGGGCTTCGTCGCGCAGGCGCTGCAGGAAATAATGCACCGGGTGATTATGGGCGAGGGTGAACGGCTCGCGTCCCTCAATGAAATAGGTTTCGCGCCCGGCGTTGCGATCCGGTCCCTTGGCGATCCCGATCAGGGTGACGTCATCAATTGCCAGATCGTCCAGCACCGCTTTGGCGACGTTGAATTGTCCCTGCCCGCCGTCGATCAGCACCACGTCCGGCCATTGCCCGCGGTCGCGGTCGGGGTCTTCCTTTTGCGCACGGGTAAAGCGGCGGGTCAGCACCTCGCGCATCATCGCAAAGTCGTTGCCGGGGGTGACGGTGGGATCCTTGATGTTGAACTTGCGGTAGGCGCTTTTGTTAAAGCCCTCGGGCCCGGCAACGATCATCCCCCCAACCATGTTGGTGCCCTGAATGTGCGAGTTGTCGTAGACCTCGATCCGCTGGGGCGGGCCATCAAGCTCAAACAGCTCGGCCATCGCCACCAGCAGGGTGTTCTGCGCTGAACTTTCGGCCAGCCGCCGCCCCAGCGCTTCGCGGGCATTGGTCAGGGCGTGGGCGATGGCCTTGGTGCGCGGGCCGCGTTTGGGCACCGTCACATCGACCTTGCGGCCTGCCCGCAGGTTCAGGGCGGCACAGACCAGATCATGGTTCGGCAGCGGTTCGGACAGCAGAATGGAATGGGGAGGCAGCTTGTTGGCATAGAACTGGCCGACAAAAGCCTCCAGAACCTCGCCTGAGGGGGCATCCGGGCTGTGCTGGGGGAAGTAGGCCCGGTTGCCATAGTTCTGCCCCATGCGGAAGAAAAACACCTGCAGGCAGCTTTGCCCACCTGCCTGATGGATGGCGATCACATCGGCATCGCGCATGTCATCAATGGCAATGTCCTGATGGGCCTGCACCTGCGCCAGTGCCCGGATGCGGTCGCGCAGGATGGCGGCGTCCTCGAATTCCATCGCGGCGGAATGGACCTCCATGCGGGTGGCCAGTTCGGCCTGAATGTCCTTGCTGTCGCCAGACAGGAATGCCTTGGCCTGCGTGACCAGCGTCTGATAGTCGGCGCGGCTGATCCGGTCCACACAAGGGGCGCTACAGCGTTTGATTTGATGCAGCAGGCAGGGGCGGGTCCGGCTGTTGAACACCGCATCGGTGCAACTGCGCAGCAAAAAGGCTTTTTGAATCTGGTTCAGGGTCTGGTTGACCGCGCCCGCCGAAGCAAAGGGGCCGAAGTAATCGCCAATCAGGCTTTTGCTGCCGCGATGCTTGATTACCTGAGGAAAGTCGTCGGCGCTGGTCAGAACCAGATAGGGAAACGACTTGTCGTCGCGCAGCAGGATATTATAGCGCGGCTTCAGGGTTTTGATCAGGTTCGATTCCAGCAGCAGGGCTTCGGCTTCGGTGTGGGTGGTGACGATCTCCATGCTGATGGTCTCGGAGACCATCCGTTGCAGCCGCAGGGGCAGGGCGTCGATGCGGGTATAGGCCACCACCCGCTTTTTCAGGCTTTTGGCCTTGCCGACGTACAGGGCATCGCCCTTGCCGTTCAGCATGCGGTAAACGCCGGGGCTGTCGGGCAGGGTGCGCAGGGTCTGCCGAATCACCTCTACCCCGCGCACGGTCGGCGTCAGGGCATCGGAGGAGGCTGTGTCCACGGTGGGCGGGGGGGCGGGTGTCTGGCTCATGGGCGAAGATATATCCAGCCTTGCCCTGCCTTCCAAGGGGGTAAATGAAGAACATCAGGCGGTGGCGATGTGTTATCCCGCGACTATCCACGAATCCTGTGGATAACCTTGTGGGTAATGGCAGGAACAACTCATGGGAACCGCAGACTCTCTAGGGTTTGAGCAGGTTGCTTAAAAAGTGGGCAAAATGACTAAGGCATTGTTGTTTATGAATTAATCAGTTTTTCGTGGTGGATAAAGCGACTCGCGATTCTCTCTCTTGACAGAAATACGACGATGGGGCAGCCCGGAATCACCCTGTGGAAAAGATGTGGATGAGTGCCGATTCGGGCGCATGTTTCCTAGGTCTCCTTTCGCACCGCATCTAGAATCGCCGGCTGGACGAGTATGCGGAAATAGTCCAAAAGGACTGGTTTTGCGTTTGCTGGCTGTCGTGCCTGTCACAGAAGAGTCATCGAGTCGCATGTTCTTCAGCCTGTGTGTAAGCAGGCAAAGAACATGGCAAAGTTGCCACACTGCAGCAGGAAATGCAGGACAAAAGGTTAGGCCCGCGTACTGGTCTAACCTTTTGGTGTGCCGCATTGTTGTTGCGAAAACCGGTTCCCACTTTTCGCACGCTGCTCTAGAGCATTTTCAAGTTGACCGTCTCCGGTCAACGGCTCGGAAAATGCGGCACTCAAAGGGAAGAGCGTTTTCGTTCGGTGTGAAAACGCTCTAAAAAACACAGCCCCTTTTGATCCTGCGACCAAAAGGGGCTGTGTATAGAGCATGCAGACGGTGGGGAAATCAGGCCGCCGGAGCCCCGATGCTGGGGCCGTTGTAGCCGGGCCGGGCGACGGCATAGACGCCGCGCTGGCTGGGGATCGGCTTGAACCGTTCCGAGATGCCCAGAACCGTCTCGGCACCGCCCAGATAGAGCACCGCGTCGTCGGTCATCTGCTTCGACATGTTTTCCAGCACCACCGACTTGGTCGGCTGGTCAAAGTAAATCAGCACGTTGCGGCAGAACACCACGTCAAACGTCCCTAACGCCTTCATGTCCTGCAGCAGGTTCCATTCCTTGAACTGCACCATCGACCGTACTGCCGGGTCCAGTTCCCACTGGTCATCGCGTTTCTGGAAGTATTTGACCAGCAGCTGAATCGGCAGCCCGCGCTGGACTTCAAACTGTGAGTACAGGCCAGAGCGGGCTTTTTGCAGGATTTCCCGCGACAGGTCGGTGCCGACGATCTCGACTTTCCAGCCCGCCAGCCTGGCGGCATGTTCCTTGAGGATCATGGCCAGGGAATAGGGTTCCTGCCCGGAGGATGCTGCGGCACACCAGATGCGAAAGCTGCGCTTGGTGGCCCGTGTTCTCAACAGGTTGGGCAGAACAACGTCGCGGAACTGGTCAAAGGGCTTTTGATCCCGAAAAAAGAACGACTCGTTGGTTGTCATTGCGTCGGTGACATCGGCAGCAAGTGCCTCGTCCCGGCGGCGAAGCTGGGCAACCAGGTCTTCCAATCCCTTGAGGCCGCGTTTGCGGGCCACAGGCATCAGTCGGCTTTCGAGCAGATAGGATTTGTCCGGGGTCAGGACCAGACCGGACCGCTCCTTCAGCATCTTGGCCAAAAAGTCAAAATCATCGGGTTTCATAACTATGCCCGCCTGTTTGCGAACTTGTGGATCCAGCCGGCGATGTCCTGAATGGGCAGGACTGCCGCGCAGACCCCCGCCTGGGCGGTGGCACCGGGCATGCCCCACACCACGCTGGTTGCCTCGTCCTGGGCAATGACGGTGCCGCCGGTTTCGACGATCACCTTGCCGCCACGGGCGCCATCCGACCCCATGCCGGTCAGCACGCAGGCCAGAACCTTGCGGCCATAGACCTGCGAAATCGACCGGAACATCGGATCGACGGACGGACGGCAGAAGTTTTCCGGTGCGCCCTGATTCAGGCGCAGGATCTTTTCACCGTTCTTGACCTCGACCAGCATGTGGTAATCGCCGGGGGCGACATAGACCTTGCCACCTTCGATGCGGTCGCCATCGGCGGCTTCCTTGGCCGGGAAGCCGGACAGGCGCGAGATGTGTTCCGCGAGGATGGTGGTAAAGGTTGCCGGCATGTGCTGGGTGATCAGGATCGGCTGGGTAACACCACCCGCTTTCATGATCCCGCTGAGGACGGTAAACAGGGCTTGCGGACCACCGGTCGAGCTGCCGATGCAGATGACATCCGGGCGCTCGGTTCCGGCCTGACGCAAGACAACCTTGGTGCCGGGAGGCGCCAGCGGGCTGCTGGCCGGCGCGGGGGCCACTGCTGCGCCGGGGCGGCGCAGGGTCGGAACTGCGGCTGCAGCCGGGGCAGCCGGAGCCGGGCGACGGCCCGAGCTGCGGCGGACCGCAGCCCCCAAAGCCTTCACCTTTTCCACCAGCTCGCGCTTGAAATCGGTGCCGCCAGTCAGTTCCCGCGAAGAGGACGGTTTGGGGATATAGTCGGTTGCGCCCAGCTCAAGGGCCTTCAGGCTGATTTCGGCATTTTTCTGCGTCAGGGTCGAAGACATGATGACCTTGGGACGCGACGGCGAAGCAAGAATTTTCGGCAGTGCGGTGAGGCCATCCATCACCGGCATTTCGATATCGAGAACGACGATTTCGATATCCTGTCGCTCCAGTGTCTGAATGGCACTTTGTCCGTTGCCGACAGAAGCCACGACCTTGATTGCCGGGTCGGATTCGAGCATACGGGTTTCCAGACCACGGACCACCGCCGAGTCGTCAACGACCATCACGCGGTAAGGTTCAGTGGCACCAGTTCCGGCTGGCGTAGATGATGCGTCCCTGGGAAAGGTCAAGGCTTCGCTCCCCTTGCTGCTGACTGAGCGTCTGATCAGTCGATCAGGCCGACCTGTGCAAACTTTGCTTGCAGGATTTCGCTGTCAAAGGGCTTCATGATGTACTCATTCGCGCCTGCTTCGATGGCTTCCTGAATGTGCTCGATGTCGTTTTCGGTGGTGCAGAACACGACAACGGGCGTTTCGCCGCCGGGGAGTTTGCGCAGTTCGCGCAGGAACTCTATGCCGTTCATCACAGGCATGTTCCAGTCCAGCAGAACTGCATCAGGCATGGTCTGCTTGCACGCATCCAGCGCGCTTTTACCGTCTTCGGCTTCGGCGGTGCTGAATTGCAATTCCTGCAAAATCTTTTTGGCCACCATGCGGATGACTTTGGAGTCATCGACGATCAAACAGGATTTCATACCTCTCTGTGCCCCCAACGGATTATCCTGTGCGACCATCGGATGGTTTTCCTCTGGTCACGGCTGCCGGGTGGCAGCATCAGGTTCATGAACGCGTTGCCCGCCAAACGGGCTCGTGGAATGGCATCGCATTGATACCAGAAGACAAAATAGCCGGAGCCAGAGGTCCGATCAACGAACCATAGTGCTTAGGGGCTGCTTTTTCATCCCACCGTCCCCGGAGTAGAACCGAAGAGGGGGCTGGGGGTAATCCCGCAGCCCCCTCTGGTCTGTCAGACGATGGGTCAGGCGGCTGCCGACCCCAGAATGTGCTGCAGGGTATCAAGCAGCGAGTCACGGTCGAACTTGGCCACATAGTCGTCAAAGCCAACCTGACGGCCACGTTCAAAGTCACGTTCGGTTGCATGCGAGCTGAGGGCAATCAGCGGTACGCTGCGCCAACGCTCGTCACCGCGTACGGCTTCGGCAAACTGGAAGCCATCCATCCCCGGCATTTCGATGTCCGAGATGACGCAGCTGAACGACAGGCCGGCATCGCGCATTTCCAGCGCCTTGGCGGCACTTTCGACGGCGGTGACGTCATAGCCGGATACTGACAGCAGCGGGGTCAGCAGGTTGCGGAAGAACGGGCTGTCATCGATCAGCAGGATCGACCGGTTGCGACTCAGCATGGCGTTTTCACCCACGCTGTGATCCGGGGTGCCGAACCAGTCGCCAAAGGCGGCAGTCAGGTAATAGCCGGTGTCAATCACATCGGTGGCCTTGCCCCCGATGATGGCGGTCCCGATCACCCCTTCCGAGCTGGCCTTCAGTTCGACGCGCAGGCGGTCTTCGACGATATCGACGATTTCGTCGACCACCAGACCCATCGAGCGGTCGCGGTCAGCGAACACCAGCACCGGCTGACGGCCCTTGTCGGCCATCTGATAGCTGCTGTTGACCGCAATCAGCGGCATCAGCTGACCACGGTACTGCACCACCGGCTTGCCATAGGAGTGTTCGATGGTTTCCAGATCGACTTCTTCCAGACGGGCCACCAGCGCCAGCGGCACCGCCTTGAGGTCGTTCGACCCGGCGCGGAAGATCAGCAGGCTGGTGCGATCGTCCGAGTGCTGGATTTCGGTGGTGGTAGCCGAATCACCGGCGGCATTGCTGCCCATGGTGACTTCGCCAGTGGCCGAGGCAATCCCGTTCGGATCAAGGATCATGATCACCGAGCCGTCACCGAGGATGGTGTTGCCCGAGAACATCGAGATGTGACGCAGGATCGGCGCCACCGGCTTGACCACGATTTCTTCGGTGTCGAACACGCGATCGACGATGATCCCGAAGGTGTAGGTACCGACCTGGGTGACGACGATGAAGGTTTCCTGGGTGTCTTCGGCAACGCTGGCAGCCATCGCCAGCGTTTCGGCGCTGTCACCCTGCGTGCGCAGCTCGCGGATGCGTTCCTGCGCCGCCGAAATTTCCTCGGCCAGCTTTTCCGGCGATTCCTTGCGCAGCTTCAGCTGGTTGGCCAGGCTGACCAGCGGCAACAGGCGATCGCGCAGACGCAGGACCGGGGTGGCATTGATCATCTCGATGCCGTTTTCGCTGTTGGCGGTGACGCGCACCAGTTCCAGCACCGAAATCTGCGGGATGGCAAAGCGTTCTTCGGCACATTCAACGATCAGGGCCGACACGATGGCCAGCGTCAGCGGGATCTTGATCGTAAAGGTGGTGCCGCGCCCTTCGTAGGTCTTCAGTTCGACGGTGCCACCGATCTTTTCGATGTTGGTGCGCACCACGTCCATGCCGACGCCGCGCCCGGACACGCTGGTGATCTTTTCAGCGGTCGAGAAGCCCGCCTTGAAGATGAACTGCGCGACCTGCTGGTCGTTCATGTTGTCGAGTTCGGATTCGGTGGCAAGGCTGTTCATGATCGCCTTTTCCCGGATGCGACCGATGTTCAGGCCGCGACCGTCATCCGAAATCTCGATGATGATGTGGCCGCCTTCGTGGAAGGCGTTGAGCTTGATGATGCCGGTTTCGGACTTGCCGGCCATGCGGCGGCCTTCGTTGTCTTCCAGGCCATGGTCCGCCGAGTTGCGCACCATGTGGGTCAACGGGTCCTTGATCAGTTCCAGCACCTGACGGTCGAGTTCGGTCTCGGCACCGTACATTTGCAGGTCGATCTTTTTGCCGGTTTCAATCGCCAGATCGCGCACGATACGCGGCAGTTTGGCCCAGGCGTTTCCGATCGGCTGCATGCGGGTCTTCATCACCCCTTCCTGCAGGTCGGTGGTGATGTGGGACAGGCGTTGCAGCGGAGCAGCGAATTCGCTGTCGTCGCGGCCACGCACCATCTGCAGCAACTGGTTGCGGGTCAGCACCAGTTCCGACACCAGCGTCATCAGGTTTTCGAGCAGCTCGACGTTGACGCGAATGGACTGGGCGGCAATGGCCGACTCGGCGCTTTTGGCGGCGCCACCCTTGTCATCGCCCGGATGGGCGGCGGTGACCGGAACCGGCGGGCTGGCTTTCGGCGGGGCGGCAGGCACGGGCGGTGCCACCGGAACCGGAGCCGCCGCGGCGGGAACGGGAACCGGAGGAGCCGCGGGCCTGGCAGCCTCGGCGGCATGCATCTCCGCTTCCATCTCGGCGATCATTTCGGCTTCGGTGGCGGCGCGCTTGCCCCTGGCGAGGGCGGCTTCGACCTCGGCCAGCAGTTCGGCGGCCACCGGGAAACCGGCGTCGCTGGTCATCGGGCCATCTTCTGCCGGGGCGGCAGGCGCTGCCGGGGCCGCCGGGGCCGGAGCCGCAACCACCCGGCCATCGGCCATGGCGTTCAACTGCACCTTGAGGTCGTCGTCGTTGCCTTCCGGTTCGGTTTCGGTGGCTTCGATGTGCGCCAGAATTTCCTTGATGCGGTCAATCGAGGCCAGAATCAGGGTCACCGCATGCGGGGTGACTTCCAGTTCGCCATCGCGGAATTTGCCCAGGACGTTTTCCCCGGCGTGGGCCAGGGTTTCCAGACGCGGCAGCCCGAGGAAGCCGCAGGTGCCCTTGATGGTATGCACCAGACGGAAAATGTTGGACAGAATACCGGAATCGTTAGGGTTCTGCTCCAGATTCACCAGCTCGACGTCGAGTGTGGCGAGACTTTCCGACGTTTCCGTCAGGAATTCACTGAGCAGGTCATCCATGGGTTCTCTCCATCCCGTTTACACCTGGTGCCCCGTGTGGACCATCCCCGGACGGGGTCTGTGGTACACAGGCTTTGTCTTGTGACCCCCGCAGTCTGCCCCATGGCATCTGTGGGGGCATTTGTGGGGTGCGTGTGAGCCGTCCTGTCAGTGGTAAATCCGGGGGGTGGGGTAAACCCGGAGGGGGGGGACAGGGGCGGCAGTTTAACGACCATGCATAGCCATACCTGGAATGGTTTTAGCACGGCTTTCTTCAAACCAGAAGGATTCTTAGGTTTTGTTTTGATATGGCAACGAAAGCATAAACAGCCCTACTTTCCTTGACTTGGCAAGCTGGACGAAAGCTCTATCCAGCCCTCGGCACTCTGGTGTCCAAGGCCGCCGCCATCTGCGGTCAGGCAGGCCAGATAGTAGGCCTGCACCGTTCGTGCCGAGATGGTCTGCCGGTTACCCTCCAAGGCAGCAAGGAGGGTGGGTGTGAATTGGCAACGCTTTCCGGTGGCCCGGACGACAATGGTGTTGGATGTGGCAAGGTGAATCGAGATAGTGCCTCGCCCGCCCAAGGTATCAATGGCAACCAGCGCCATGTTCAGGATGATGCGGGCCACATCCGCCTGTTCCCATACATGACTATTCTTTTCCGGCCAATCAAGAGTTATGTCGGTGCCGTGGACCGCGTGCAGGTAATCTTCCAGCGTCTGGACCGGGGCCACCGTGCCGCCGTGCAGAACGCCGAGGGCGGCGCGCAGGAGCCGCAGGCGGGCCACCGCGCTGTCGGCTGAATGAGAGAGCAGGGCGGCCGTTTCCTGAACGAAATCGTCATCGCCGTCGCTCAACAGCTCGGTTCCGGCGGCGATGGCCCCGATCGGGCCGGACAGATCATGGCACAGGCGTGTGCACAGCAGGGCCATGACCTCGATATCAACAGCCGGAACCAGAGTCAGCAGGGGGGCTGAAAGGGTGGCATCGGGTACTGGGTCAGTCATTGCCGGTCTTTCTTGTTCCAACTGTGCACGAGGCAGGGTAAAAGCCGCTCCCTCTTTAGGCAAGCTGCCTGAGACACCATATGCTTTTTGATCAGGCGTCTTACGCTAAAGGCGCTGAGCAGGATCGGAGGAACCATGTCGTTTTTTTTGCTGCCGGGCGCCTGGGTGCTGCATCCCCAGCAGCCTGATTGGGGGCTGGGGCAGATTCAGTCTGCCGTCGGTCACCGGGTGACGGTGAACTTTGCCCATGCCGGGAAAGTGCTGGTCAATACGGCGGTGGTATCGTTGCAGGTTCTGGAAGACCACGAACTGGATGCCTACCTTGACGCCGAAGCCAAAGCCGAGAAGGCAACACGCGGCGCAGCGTGACGGGTGACGGGTGACGGGAAGGGGTGCAAAATCCTTGCATCAGGTATGGAAATGATGTCCCCTCGGTGTTTATGAAAACATCATCGTCTGCCGCGTCTTCCCTGTCGCCCTTTGCCGTCCCTGTGGTTCGTCCGCCTGCGGCGATCCTGGGCGGAGAGGCTGCGCGCCGCCTGATGGCCGATTTTGCCCGTACCTTGCACCAGCGAGGCTTCTCGGTGGTCGGTGTGGTCCAGCAGACCCTGCGGGGCGAGGACGGGCGGAAGAGCGATATGGTGCTGGTCGATGTGATCAGCGGCGATCGCCTGTCCGTTTCGCAAAGGCTGGGCAGTGGCTCGCAGTCCTGTACGCTGGACGAACAGGCGGTGTGTTCGGTGTCCGGGCGGTTGCTGTCGGCCCTTGAGCAGCAGCCTGACCTGCTGGTGTTGAGCAAATTCGCCCATCTGGAGGCCGAAGGGCGCGGTTTCCGCGCCGAGTTTGCCACTGCCGCCAGTGGGCGGATTCCGGTACTGACCACCGTGCCGTCGGATTCGGTCGAGGCGTGGATGGATTTCACCGGCGGGCGCGGCGTTTTGTTGCCGCCCGATCTTGATGCCCTGTGGCAATGGTGGGGGGCGGCGCACCTGCTGGCCGATCTGGCCGGGTCCCTGTCAGGGGAGGCCGGAACCGTGCGTCAGGCCGTGCTGGGGCGCCACTGGGTGATGCTGGAAGGCGCCTGCGGCTGGGGGCTGGCTCCGGTGCCTGCATATGCGGCGATGACCACCGATGCGCCGCCGCCCCCTGCCGTCGGCATGGCGATGCAGGATGTGGCCGCTGGTCTGATGTGTGGTTCGCCATGGGGGGCCGCGTGGGCGCTGGCAGCTTTGGTGGCCGGGCACGGCAAGGGGGGGATGCCGCTGGACGAGCCGTATGGGGGCGTTGCCGATGCACATGACCCCGCACGGTCATCGGCAACGGTCAATATCTTGTCCGCCACGGTTCAGAACAGTCTGGTGACCGTCCCCGTCGGGGCCTTGGCGATGTCTTTGCCACAGGCACTGGTGTCTTCGCCCTGGTGGTTGCCTGCCGCTGCTGCAGTTGCCTTGCCAGCTGCCGCGCTGGCTGAACGCAGCCTGCCAGCCTTGCTGGGGCAGGTGTCGCCGGAAAGCTGCGTCGTGCTGGCCGGGCTGGCCGTGCCGTTGACGCCGCGCCTGCTGTCCTATGGCCTGTCGGCCCTGATTGGTGCCGAAATTCACGATCCCGGCGGGTGTGCGCAGGCAATCCGCGCCGGGGCCAGTGATGAGCGGGATTTACTGCCGTTTGTCCGCTTGCGTGTGCTGGCCCGTTAGGGCTGTGAGCCATAAATGTGAATCTACAGTACACGACAGTTGGTGGGATCAGTGTGGGCTACCGCCCAAACCCGTTTGGTGGCGATGCCCCCAAGCCCCCATTTTTCTTTTATGATCAAAGGAGTGGGGTCTGGGGCCTTAGAGCGTTTTCACACCGAGCGAAAACGCTCTTCCCTTTTAGGGCCGCATTTTCCGAGCCGTTGACCGGAGACGGTCAACTTGAAAATGCTCTAAGGCCCCAGCGAGGTGTGGAGCACCAGCCGTTTTGCTAGCCATATCGCTAGCCACGGCCCCTTTTTGCCGGATCGGGCAAAAATAAACCCACTGGAAACGCAGTGTTTCCAGTGGGTTGAACTGGTGCCCCCAGCAGGATTCGAACCCGCGACCCCCTGATTACAAATCAGGTGCTCTACCAGCTGAGCTATAGGGGCGTGCCCCCTTGATAGCCTACCAAGGGGGGCTTCGCCAAGTCCCAAATTCAACGGTTTATGGCGGATGGTTCCTTATTGTGTCTGTTCCAGCACCTGCTCGCGCAGGGCGTAAAGGGCGACGGCGGCGGCGTTGGAGACGTTCAGGCTTTCGACTGCGCCGGGCATCATCGGCAGGCGGACCAGATGGTCGCAATGGTCGCGGGTGAGGCGGCGGAGTCCTTCGCCTTCCGAGCCGAGGCAGAGGGCGATTTTTCCGCTCAGGTTGGCACCCCGGATGGTCTGGCGGCCATCGGCGGCGAGGCCAGCCACCCAGAAGCCACCGTCTTTCAGGATGTCGAGAGCGCGGGCGAGGTTGGCGACGCGCACCAGCGGCATTTTTTCCAGCGCGCCCGATGCCGATTTGGCCAGCACGCCGGTTTCATCGGGCGAGTGGCGATCCTGCACCACCACTGCCAACGCGCCAAAGGCGGTGGCCGAGCGCAGGACGGCGCCGACGTTGTGCGGGTCGGTGACCTGATCGAGCACCATCACCACCACATTGTCCTGATCGCGGGCCATTTCAACCAGATCTTCCGGGGTGAGGGCAGGCAGGGGGCCGGTTTTCAGCGCCAGCCCCTGATGCACCGCCTGCGGGCCGAGCAGATCGTCGATGTCCTGCCGTGGCACGACCTCGACCGGGATCGGGCGACGCAGACCGCGCAGCAGCGAGTCCAGACTGGCGAGGGCGTCCTTGGTGGCCATCAGGCGATGGCATTGCCGCTGGGGATTGAGCAGGGCGGCTTCGACCGGATGGCGGCCATACAGCCAGCCTTCGGCGCTTTTGCTTGCCGGGCGGGCGGCGGGCTTGCGGGAGGGGCCGTCGCCTCGGGCCGGATCTCCCTTGGTCTGTGCCGGTCCCTTGCCGCGCTGGGGGGCGCGGGTGGGGGCAGGGGATGAACCGGCAGACGAACGGGACGGGGTGCGGGCCATGGGCAGGCTCCTGTAGCGGGTGAGAAAGTTTTTTCAGGCTATTTGATTTTTTCTCGTTGACAAGGGGGAGGTGTGCGGGTATCTACTGGCCTCCCGCCGATGAGGCAGGAAAGCAGCGGTCCCCAACGGAGGGGTGGCCGAGCGGTCAAAGGCAACAGACTGTAAATCTGTCGACGTACGTCTACGTTGGTTCGAATCCAACCCCCTCCACCACCGCCTGCTGATAGCGAAGCGTGTTCTTTCAAAAAGTTAGAATAGGCTGACCTGTTCCAAATCACGGCGATGCAAAGCAGTGTATCTGTCCGTTTCGCAAATGCGATACGAGACAAATGCGCTGTTTTTTTGCAGCGCGGGTGTAGCTCAATGGTAGAGCTCCAGCCTTCCAAGCTGGCTACGTGGGTTCGATTCCCATCACCCGCTCCAATCTTTCTTCTCGAGCGCCGCAAGGCGCTTGTTCTTTATGGGCTGCTGTTTACTTTGCGAAGTACGCGGCGATCCCCCTTAACTGATCCACCAGACAGACGACGGGTTCGACGATGGCTAAGGAAAAATTTGCGCGTACCAAGCCGCATTGCAACGTTGGCACCATTGGCCACGTTGACCATGGCAAGACTACGCTGACTGCTGCGATCACCAAGATCCTCGCCGAAACCGGCGGCGCGACGTTTGCGGCCTATGACCAGATTGACAAGGCCCCGGAAGAAAAGGCGCGTGGTATCACCATTTCGACCGCTCACGTCGAATATGAAACCGCGAACCGTCACTATGCTCACGTTGACTGCCCGGGTCACGCTGACTATGTGAAGAACATGATCACCGGCGCTGCGCAGATGGACGGCGCGATTCTGGTGGTGTCGGCCGCTGACGGCCCGATGCCGCAGACCCGCGAGCACATCCTGCTGGCCCGTCAGGTCGGCGTGCCGGCCCTGGTGGTGTTCATGAACAAGGTTGACCAGGTCGACGATCCGGAACTGCTGGAACTGGTCGAGCTGGAAATCCGCGAGCTGCTGTCGTCCTATGAATTCCCGGGCGATGACATTCCGATCGTGAAGGGCTCGGCTCTGGCCGCTCTGAACGACGACAACGCCACCATCGGTCGCGAAGCGATTCTCGAGCTGATGAAGGCCGTTGACGACTACATCCCGCAGCCGGCCCGTCCGAAGGATCAGGCTTTCCTGATGCCGATCGAAGACGTGTTCTCGATCTCTGGCCGTGGCACCGTGGTGACCGGTCGCGTCGAGCGTGGCGTGGTGAAGGTCGGTGAAGAAGTCGAAATCATTGGCCTGAAGGCCACTGTGAAGAGCACCTGCACCGGCGTTGAAATGTTCCGCAAGCTGCTCGATCAGGGCGAAGCCGGCGACAACATCGGCGCCCTGCTGCGCGGCGTGAAGCGTGAAGACGTGGAGCGTGGCCAGGTTCTGGCGAAGCCGGGTTCGATCACCCCGCACACCGATTTCACCGGTGAGTGCTACATCCTGAACAAGGATGAAGGTGGCCGTCACACCCCGTTCTTCTCGAACTACCGTCCGCAGTTCTACTTCCGCACCACCGACGTCACCGGCACCATCGAGCTGCCGGAAGGCACCGAAATGGTGATGCCGGGCGACAACATCTCCATGACCGTGAAGCTGATTGCGCCGATCGCCATGGATGAAGGTCTGCGTTTCGCCATCCGTGAAGGCGGTCGTACCGTCGGCGCCGGCGTCGTTGCCAAGATCATCGCCTGATGTTGCTGATGTCCCGGCGGCTCGATAAAAAGAGTCGCCGGGGTGTCAAAAAGGTCTTGATCTCTTCCGGGTTGGCGGGTATATAACCGTCCTCTCGAGCCGATCAACGGATCGGCAACAGGTCGAAAGTTCTTGCTAAGTCTCAAGAAAATCGACTTCAGTCCTGATGGCTGGGACTCCTTATAGGGGTGTAGCTCAACTGGTAGAGCACCGGTCTCCAAAACCGGGGGTTGCGGGTTCGATCCCTGCCGCCCCTGCCATCAGCCAGAATATCCCCTTTGTCTCAAAGGTGGTTTGTGGGGCGTCGGGAGGCCTTCCTGAAAAGGAACGGACTCGCAGGCGCCCTCTCTGCTTAGAGTCCCCGGTTTTCCGGGGTTGGCCCCAACAGGGATAGTGAGCGATAATGGCGAAAACCACTCCGGCGCTTTTCGTTCGTCAGGTCCGCCAAGAGGTGGCGAAGATTGCCTGGCCGACGCGTAAGGAAGCGACGATCTCGACCTTGATGGTCTTTGTGATGGTTGTCGTTGCCTCGCTGTTCTTTCTGGTCGTCGATCAGTTGATGGCTTGGGGCGTCAAGCTGATTTTCGGGTTGGGAGGGTAATCAACCATGGCGACCGCCCGTTGGTACGTTCTGCACGTCTATTCCGGCTTTGAAAGCAAAGTCGCCCAGTCGATCCGCGAGCAGGCGGTTCAGAAGGGCATGGAAGAGCTGTTCGAGGAAGTTCTGGTCCCCACGGAAGAAGTGGTGGAGATGCGCCGCGGGGCGAAAGTATCCGCCGAGCGCAAGTTCTTCCCCGGTTATGTGCTGCTGAAGATGGTGCTGACCGACGAGAGCTGGCATCTGGTTCAGAATACCCCGAAAGTAACTGGTTTCCTGGGTGGCCGTGGCCGCCCCAGCCCGATCACCGAAGCCGAAGCCGAGCGGATCATCCGTCAGGTTCAGGACGGTGTCGATCGACCGAAGACCTCGGTATCGTTCGAAGTGGGTGAGCAGGTGCGTGTGGCTGACGGTCCGTTCGCGTCCTTCAACGGGATGGTTGAAGACGTGGATGACGAAAAGTCCCGCCTGAAAGTTTCGGTGTCCATTTTTGGACGTTCGACTCCGGTGGATCTGGAATTCTCGCAGGTCGAGAAGCTGTAAGATCCCGGAGGGTAAGTTCGGGGCCCCGCATGGAGTGGGGCTTCCGGGTTTCCGTGGAGGGCCTTTTGCCGGGCCGTACCGCGGGCCTCGCCAGACAGAGGTGTAGAGATGGCAAAGAAGATTATTGGTTTCATCAAGTTGCAAGTTGCGGCCGGCAAGGCCAATCCCTCGCCGCCGATCGGTCCTGCGCTGGGTCAGCGCGGTCTGAACATCATGGGATTCTGCAAGGCTTTCAACGCCGCCACGCAGAGCCTTGAGCCGGGTATGCCGATTCCGGTCGTCATCACCGCCTACTCCGACCGTACCTTCACCTTCGTCACCAAGACCCCGCCGGTGTCGTACTTCCTGAAGAAGGCCGCTGGCCTGTCGAAGGGTTCGCAGACCCCGGGTCGCGGCGGCAACGTCGGTAAGGTGACCCTGGAGCAGATTCGCGGCATTGCCGAGCAGAAGATGAAAGATCTGAATTGCTCGGAAGTCGATTCTGCCGTGAACATGATCGTTGGTTCGGCCCGTTCCATGGGTCTCGAGGTGGTGGAGTAAGACGATGGCGAAAGTTGGAAAGCGTCTGACGGGCGCCTACGCAGACATCGATCGTAACCGCTTCTACGATCTGACCGTTGCCGTGTCCACCATCAAGGGCAAGGCCAAGGCCAAGTTCGACGAAACCGTCGAAGTGGCGATCAACCTGGGTGTCGATCCGCGTCACGCCGACCAGATGGTCCGTGGCGTGTGCGAACTGCCGCACGGCACCGGCAAGACCGTGCGCGTCGCCGTGTTCGCCAAGGCCGACAAGGCCAAGGAAGCCGAAGCCGCTGGTGCCGACATTGTTGGCGCCGAAGACCTGATGGAAAAGGTCATGGCCGGTGAAATGAACTTTGACCGCTGCATCGCGACCCCGGACATGATGGGGATCGTCGGTCGTCTGGGCAAGATCCTGGGCCCCCGCGGCCTGATGCCGAACCCGAAGCTGGGCACTGTTACCATGGACGTCGCCGGTGCGGTTACCGCTGCCAAGGCTGGTCAGGTGCAGTTCCGCGTCGAAAAGGCCGGTATCGTGCACGCTGGCGTGGGCAAGGCTTCGTTCAGCGAACAGGCTCTGATCGAAAACATCCGCAGCTTTGTGGATGCGATCCAGAAGGCCAAGCCGACCGGTGCCAAGGGCACCTACGTGCAGAAGGTTTCCCTGAGCTCCACCATGGGCCCGGGCCTGAAGGTCAACATCAGCTCGATCGCTGGCTAATCAGCCCGACTGATGAGATTTTCGGTGGCGCCAGCCATCGAGAGGGGAGGGTGGTTCGCCACCCTTTCCGGTATGGGAGTTAACCGGATATCCGCGTGACTCCTTTACCTGTCCAAGACCGCAGGGGCTGACGAGTACCCAGTCTTTCTGTTCAGTCAGAAAGCGGAATCCTCGAAAGCCTAAAGGAATTTTCCCCCTGCGTAGACGGGAGTTGCAAGTTCCGTTTTTCCGTTGTCCCGGTTCCATTTACGGATGAGACCGGCGTTACGGTCAGGAAACGGCTTGGGACTTCTGGGGCAGGTATTCCCAAGGGGTATGTTACCCCGAGGATAACGCAACCGTCCTGACGTTCGTGTCGTCAGGCGAGAGAGCGGAGACGTAGAGTGAACCGAGACCAGAAGCAGGAATTCGTTGCCGACCTGCATCAGACGCTCGGGGATGTCCAGACCGTCGTGGTCGCCCACTACAAGGGCCTGACCGTTGCCGATCTGAACACCCTGCGCGCGAAGATGGCGGAAGTCGGTGCGAGCTTCCGTGTGACCAAGAATCGGCTTACCCGTCTTGCCCTTGAAGGTACGAGCTTCGAAGGCCTCAGCGAGCTGTTCACCGGTCCGACTGGCATTGCCATTTCGTCCGACCCGGTGGCTGCCGCCAAGGCTGCCGTTGATTTCGCCAAAGGTAACGACAAGTTCGTGATCCTCGGCGGTGCGATGAACGAGACTGTTCTTGACGTCAATGGCGTCAAGTCCCTCGCGTCGATGCCGTCCCTGGACGAGCTGCGTGCCCAGCTGGTTGGCCTCATCTCGACCCCGGCGACCCGTATCGCCGGCGTCCTGCAGGCTCCGGGTGGTCAGGTGGCGCGCGTGCTGTCTGCCTATGCCTCCAAGAGCGAAGAAGCTGCGTAAGCCAAGCCTATCGCTTTTTCCTGTCAAAGACTGGCCGCCCGCGACTGTGTTCGGGGTGGTTGAACAACGGAGTTACATTTAAATGGCCGATCTCGCTAAGCTGGTTGACGACCTGTCCGCCCTGACCGTTATGGAAGCTGCCGAGCTGTCCAAGCTGCTGGAAGAAAAGTGGGGCGTGTCCGCCGCTGCTCCGGTTGCCGTGGCTGCTGCTGCTCCGGGCGCTGCCGCTCCGGCTGCCGAAGAAAAGACCGAATTCGACGTCGTCCTGGTTGACGCCGGCGACAAGAAGATCAACGTGATCAAGGAAGTCCGCGCCATCACCGGCCTGGGTCTGAAGGAAGCCAAGGACCTGGTCGAAGGCGCTCCGAAGACCGTGAAGGAAGCCGCGTCGAAGGACGAAGCTGCCGAACTGAAGAAGAAGCTGGAAGAAGCCGGCGCCAAGGTCGAACTGAAGTAATTCAGTTTCCTTGCCTTCTTGCTGACGGGTCGGGAGCCTTCATGGCTTCCGACCTATCAGTGCTTGAATGATACGAATCGGGCTTGATTTTTGAGTGGAAATGACGTCTTATGGCGCCCCGTTCGAGGGAGCAATGAGGCGGCGTTTTGCTGTCTGTTGCCCGAATCGAGCACTTGCCCGGTAAACCGGGAGAGGGGGCGACGTTCCCAGGGCTTTGTGCAGAGCCTTGCGAAGGTCGAACCGGACGCCGCATTGAAGAGCAGATGCGGGCAGTGGGGTCGATCGCTCATACATCGGCGGGATTGGTGCGTGCTCTGGCGCTCCCTGCCAACGCCCGGGCCTTCGAGTGCCTTGTCCGCCAGACGAGGGATTCGGGGGCTTTGAGGTTTTGAGCCATCAGACGCAAGTCAAGACATATAGGAGCGGCAATGCCTAAGTCCTTTACGGGTCGGAAGCGCGTGCGGAAAAATTTTGGTCGCATTCCGACGGTTGCCCCCATGCCCAACCTGATCGAGGTGCAAAAGGCATCCTACGACCAGTTCCTGCAAACGGGCATTCCGTTGAGCAAGCGCACCAACAGCGGCTTGCAGGAAGTTTTCAAATCCGTTTTTCCGATCAAGGACTTCGCCGGAAAGGGTGAGCTGGAGTTCGTCTCCTACGACCTCGAAGAGCCGAAGTATGACGTCGAAGAATGCCAGCAGCGCGGCATCACCTTTGCGGCTCCGCTGAAGGTGACCCTGCGCCTGGTGGTGTGGGACGTGGACGAAGACACCGGCGCGCGCTCGGTCCGTGACATCAAGGAACAAGATGTCTACATGGGCGACATGCCGCTGATGACCAAGCACGGTACCTTTATCATCAATGGTACCGAACGCGTGATCGTTTCGCAGATGCACCGCTCGCCGGGCGTGTTCTTTGACCACGACAAGGGCAAGACCCATTCGTCGGGCAAGTACCTGTTCGCTGCGCGCGTGATTCCGTACCGCGGGTCGTGGCTGGACTTCGAGTTCGACGCCAAGGACCAGGTCTATGTGCGTATCGACCGCCGCCGCAAGCTGCCGGTGACCACCCTGCTGTACGCGCTCGACTCGGCGGAAGCCGAAGCCCTGCGCGCAACGCGGGCGGCACAGCGCAAGGCGGTGGACCCGAGCGAACTGACCGGGATGACCGGCGAGAACATCCTGAACTACTTCTACAGCCAGATTGTCTATTCCTATGACAGCAAGGGCTGGAAGACCCAGTTTGCTCCGGAACGTCTGAAGGGCGTCAAGCTGGCCTATGATCTGGTCGACGCCGCAACCGGCGAAGTGAAGGTCGAAGCCGGTGGCAAGGTGTCGCCGCGTCTGGGTCGCAAGCTGGTCGAAGAAGGCCTGACCGAAATGCGCGTGCAGGTCGAAGACCTGCTGGGCCGCTATGCTGCCCAGGACATCGTCAATCCGGCGAGCGGCGAGATCTATATCGAAGCAGGCGAAGAGATCACCGAAGATACTCTGGCCACGCTCGAAAAAGCCGGCATGACCGAACTGCCGACCCTGCATATCGATCACGTCAACGTTGGTGGCTATATCCGCAACACCCTGTTTGCGGACAAGAACACCTGCCGTGAAGAAGCCCTGATCGACATCTATCGCGTGATGCGTCCGGGCGAACCGCCGACCCTGGAAACCGCCGAAGCGCTGTTCCGTGGCCTGTTCTTTGACTCGGAACGCTATGACCTGTCGGCGGTCGGTCGCGTCAAGATGAACTCGCGCCTGAACATTTCGCTGAATGATGTCGGCGATGCGGTGCGTGTGCTGCGTCGTGACGATATCCTGAAGATCATCAAGATGCTGGTCGAGCTGAAGGATGGTCGCGGCGAAATCGACGACATTGACCACCTGGGCAACCGTCGTGTGCGCTCGGTCGGCGAACTGATGGAAAACCAGTATCGCGTCGGCCTGCTGCGCATGGAACGTGCCATCCGTGAACGCATGTCGTCGGTCGATATCGACACCGTCATGCCGCATGACCTGATCAACGCCAAGCCGGCGGCGGCGGCCGTTCGTGAATTCTTCGGCTCGTCGCAGCTGTCGCAGTTCATGGACCAGACCAACCCGCTGTCCGAAGTGACGCACAAGCGTCGTCTGTCGGCGCTTGGGCCAGGGGGTCTGACCCGCGAACGCGCAGGCTTTGAAGTCCGCGACGTGCATCCGACCCACTATGGCCGTATCTGCCCGATTGAAACGCCGGAAGGCCCGAACATCGGTCTGATCAACTCGCTGGCGACCTTTGCCCGCGTCAACCAGTACGGCTTCATCGAAGCGCCGTACCGCAAGGTTGTCGGCGGCTGCGTCACCAACGACGTGACCTACATGTCGGCGATGGAAGAAGGCCGTTACGCTGTCGCGCAGGCGAATGCCGAAGTCGATGGCAATGGCCGGTTCGTGGGCGATCTGATCCCCTGCCGCAAGGCCGGTGACTTTGTGATGATCACCCCGGAAGAAATCGACTATGTCGACGTCTCGCCCAAGCAGCTGGTGTCTGTTGCGGCGGCGCTGATCCCGTTCCTGGAAAACGACGACGCCAACCGCGCGTTGATGGGTTCCAACATGCAGCGTCAGGCTGTGCCGCTGATCAAGGCCGAAGCGCCGTTCGTCGGTACCGGCATGGAAGGCGTTGTGGCCCGTGACTCGGGTGCGGCGATTGCCGCCCGCCGGACCGGTGTGGTGCAGCAGGTCGATGCCACCCGTATCGTGGTGCGCGCCACCGAGGAAGTCGATGCGGCTGCTTCGGGCGTGGACATCTACCGTCTGGCCAAGTTCCAGCGCTCGAACCAGAGCACCTGCATCACCCAGCGCCCGCTGGTGAAGGTGGGCGATCTGGTGGTGAAGGGTGACATCGTTGCCGACGGCCCGTCGACCGAGCTGGGTGAACTGGCTCTGGGGCGGAACGTCCTCGTCGCCTTCATGCCGTGGAACGGCTACAACTACGAAGACTCGATCACCATTTCCGAACGCATCGTGTCCGACGACGTGTTCACCTCCATCCACCTCGAAGAGTTCGAAGTGATGGCGCGTGACACCAAGCTCGGTCAGGAAGAAATCACCCGCGACATTCCGAACGTTGGTGAAGACGCCCTGAAGAACCTCGACGAAGCGGGCGTGGTCTACATCGGCGCCGAAGTGAAGGCGGGCGACATTCTGGTCGGTAAGGTTACTCCCAAGGGCGAAAGCCCGGTGACCCCGGAAGAAAAGCTGCTGCGCGCCATTTTCGGTGAAAAGGCTTCGGACGTGCGCGATACCTCGCTGCGTCTGCCGCCGGGTGTGGCCGGGACCATCGTCGAAGTGCGGGTGTTCAACCGTCGCGGTGTGGACAAGGACGAACGTTCTTTGGCGATTGAACGCGCCGAAATCGAACGTCTGGCCAAGGACCGCGATGACGAACGCGCCATTCTGGAAGGCTCGTTCAGCCTGCGTCTGAAGGATCAGCTGCTGGGGCAGAAGGCTGTTGCCGGTCCCAAGGGCTTCCGTACCGGCGTGGTGATCGACGAGTCGGTGCTGTCCGATTACACCCCGGGCCAGTGGCGTCAGTTCGCCGTCGAAGACGACGCGGTGATGACCCACATCGAAGGCATGAAGAAGGCCTTTGAAGAGTCCATCGAACAGCTGCAGAAGCGTTTCGAAAGCAAGGTCGAAAAGCTGCAGCGTGGCGATGAACTGCCGCCGGGCGTGCTGAAGATGGTCAAGGTGTTCGTGGCGGTGAAGCGCAAGCTGCAGCCCGGGGACAAGATGGCCGGTCGTCACGGGAACAAGGGGGTTATCTCCCGCATTGTCCCGATCGAAGACATGCCGTACCTGGAAGACGGTACCCACGTCGATATCGTGCTGAACCCGTTGGGCGTGCCGTCGCGCATGAACGTCGGTCAGATTCTCGAAACCCACCTTGGCTGGGCCTGCCGTGGCCTGGGCAAGCAGGTTGGCGAGATGCTCGATGCGGTGAAGTATCAGAACAAGACTGTCGATGACCTGCGCGGCAAGCTGCAGGACGTCTATGGTGAAGAAACCTACGCCGAAGAAATCGCCGATCTCGACGACAGCGAAGTCAAGGAACTGGCGCACAACCTGCGCTCCGGTATTCCGATCGCGACGCCGGTGTTCGATGGTGCGCGGGAACGTGACATCGCCGAATACCTGTTAAAGGCTGGCCAGCACACCTCTGGTCAGGTGACCCTGCACGACGGCCGTACCGGTGAGCCGTTCGACCGTCAGGTGACGGTGGGCTACATCTATATGCTGAAGCTCCATCACCTGGTCGACGACAAGATCCACGCCCGGTCGATTGGCCCCTACTCGCTGGTTACCCAGCAGCCGCTGGGTGGTAAGGCACAGTTCGGTGGTCAGCGCTTCGGGGAAATGGAAGTGTGGGCCCTGGAGGCGTATGGCGCTGCCTATACCCTGCAGGAAATGCTCACCGTCAAGTCCGACGACGTTTCCGGCCGTACCAAGGTCTATGAAGCGATTGTTCGTGGCGATGACACCTTTGAGGCGGGCATCCCTGAGTCCTTCAACGTGTTGGTGAAGGAAATGCGGTCGCTGAGTCTGGACGTCGAACTGCTGCAAAGCGAAAGCTGAGCGGTCGACGCCCCTCGGTCCGCAAGGACGTTTCACCCACGGTTAGGCCTCGTTATTCGATAGCGAAAGGCGGAACCGGCGATGGTGGGGACGGTATGCCATGTCCCCACCGGGCCTTTCTTGAACGGCGCACCGCGTCGGTTTCGCAACGGGAGATCAGGCATGAATGAACTGATGAAAATCTTTGGTCAGGCCAGCGGCAGCCAGTCGTTTGACCAGATTAAGATTTCTATCGCCAGCCCCGAAAAGATCCGGTCCTGGTCGTTCGGCGAAATCAAAAAGCCGGAAACCATCAACTATCGTACCTTCAAGCCCGAGCGCGACGGTCTGTTCTGCGCCCGTATCTTTGGGCCGGTGAAGGATTACGAATGCTTGTGCGGCAAGTACAAGCGCATGAAGTATCGCGGCATCATCTGCGAAAAGTGCGGCGTCGAAGTCACCTTGTCCAAGGTGCGGCGCGAACGCATGGGCCACATCGAGCTGGCCGCGCCGGTGGCGCACATCTGGTACCTGAAGTCGCTGCCGTCGCGCATCGGCTTGCTGATGGACATGACGCTGAAGGATCTCGAACGCGTCCTGTACTTTGAAAACTATGTGGTGACCGAACCCGGTCTGACCCCGCTGAAGATGTTTGAGCTGCTGTCGGAAGAGCAGTATCAGCGTGCGGTGGAAGAATACGGCGAAGACACCTTTACCGCCGGGATTGGTGCCGAAGCCATCCGCGATCTGCTGTGCGCTCTGGACCTCGAAGAGCTGCGGGTGGAAATGCGGCAGGAGCTGCGCGAAACCAGCTCGGAAGCCAAGCGCAAGAAGCTGGTCAAGCGTCTGAAGATCGTCGAAGCGTTCCTCGAGTCGGGTTGCCGTCCGGAATGGATGATCCTGGAAGTGATTCCGGTCATTCCGCCCGAACTGCGTCCGCTGGTGCCGCTGGACGGAGGCCGCTTTGCGACCTCTGACCTGAACGATCTCTATCGTCGCGTCATCAACCGCAACAACCGCCTGAAGCGCCTGATCGAGCTGCGTGCGCCGGAAATCATCATCCGCAACGAAAAGCGCATGCTGCAGGAATCGGTCGATGCCCTGTTCGACAACGGCCGTCGTGGTCGCGCCATCACCGGTGCGAACAAGCGTCCGCTGAAGTCGCTGGCCGACATGCTGAAGGGCAAGCAGGGTCGTTTCCGTCAGAACCTGCTGGGTAAGCGCGTTGACTACTCCGGTCGTTCGGTGATCGTGGTGGGGCCGGAACTGAAGCTGCACCAGTGCGGCCTGCCGAAGAAGATGGCGCTGGAACTGTTCAAGCCGTTCATCTACTCCAAGCTTGAACTGTACGGCATGGCGACCACCATCAAGGCCGCCAAGCGCATGGTGGAAAAAGAGCGCCCGGAAGTGTGGGACATCCTCGAAGAGGTGATCCGCGAACACCCGGTGATGCTGAACCGTGCGCCGACGCTGCACCGTCTGGGCATTCAGGCGTTCGAGCCGGTGCTGGTCGAAGGCAAGGCCATCAACCTGCATCCGCTGGTCTGTACGGCGTTCAACGCTGACTTCGACGGTGACCAAATGGCGGTTCACGTGCCGCTGTCGCTGGAAGCCCAGCTCGAAGCCCGCGTGCTGATGATGTCGACCAACAACATCCTCAGCCCCGCCAACGGCAAGCCGATCATCGTTCCGACGCAGGACATGGTCCTCGGTCTGTACTACATGACCATGGAACGGGCCGGTGAACCGGGTGAAGGCATGGCCTTTGCCGATCTGGCGGAAATGGAACACGCCCTGCATGCCGGGGCCGTGACCCTGCATGCCAACATTCGTGCCCGTTACCACACCGTTGATGCCAACAACACTCCGGTTACCCTGGTGGTCAACACCACTCCGGGCCGGATGATGCTGGCCAGCGTGCTGCCGCGTCACCCGATGCTGCCGTTCACGCTGATCAACCGTCTGCTGCGGAAAAAGGACATTCAGGACGTCATCGATATCGTCTACCGCCATTGCGGTCAGAAAGAGACGGTGATCTTCTGTGACCGCATCATGTCGATGGGCTTCAAGCAGGCCGCCCGCGCCGGGATCTCCTTCGGCAAGGACGACATGGTGATCCCCGCCGCCAAGGAAAAGCTGGTTGCCGACACCGAACGTCTGGTGAAGGAATTCGAACAGCAGTACCAGGACGGTCTGATCACCCACGGTGAAAAGTACAACAAGGTGGTTGACGCCTGGTCGCACTGTACCGATCTGGTCGCCGACGAGATGATGAAGGAAATCTCGAAGGTCGAACCCGGTCGTCCGGTGAACTCGGTGTACATGATGGCCCACTCCGGGGCGCGTGGTTCGGCAGCGCAGATGAAGCAGCTGGCCGGGATGCGCGGCCTGATGGCCAAGCCGTCGGGCGAAATCATCGAAACCCCGATCATTTCGAACTTCAAGGAAGGCCTGAGCGTGCTGGAGTACTTCAACTCCACCCACGGTGCCCGTAAGGGTCTGGCTGACACCGCCTTGAAGACGGCGAACTCGGGGTACCTGACCCGCCGTCTGGTGGACGTGGCGCAGGATGCGATCATCACCGAACGCGATTGCGGCACCAAGAACGCCCTGAAGGCCGTTCCGGTGGTCGATGGCGGCGAAGTGGTGGTCTCGCTGGGCGAACGTGTGCTGGGTCGCAGTGCTGCCGAGGATGTGATTGATCCGGCAACCGGCGTCATTCTGGCTCCGATTGGCGAAATCATCACCGAAGCGGAAGTCGAAAAGATCGAAGCGGCCGGTATCGAAACCGTGATGATCCGTTCGGCACTGACCTGCGAAGCGGCAACCGGCATCTGCGCCAAGTGCTATGGTCGTGACCTGGCGCGCGGCACCGAGGTCAACACCGGTGAAGCTGTGGGTGTTATCGCCGCGCAGTCGATCGGTGAACCCGGTACCCAGCTGACCATGCGTACCTTCCACATCGGTGGTGCGGCTCAGCGTGGTGCGGAACAGTCGGCGGTTGAAGCGGCGTTTGACTCGAAGATCCGGGTCGAAAACCGTCAGGTGGTTATCAACTCCGACAACATCGCCATCGTCATGTCGCGTAACTGCGAAGTCGTCCTGCTGGACGTGCAGGGCCGCGAAAAGGCCCGTCATCGTATTCCTTATGGCGCGAAGATCTATGTCGAGAACGGACAGGATGTCGCCAAGGGGATGAAGATGGCGGAGTGGGATCCGTACACCCTGCCGATCATCACCGAGCTGGAAGGCTATGTCAGCTATGTTGACCTGATCGACGGCGTGTCCGTCCGTGAACAGCTCGACGAAGCGACCGGCATTTCCTCGCGCGTGGTTATCGACTGGAAGTCGATGCCCAAGTCCGGCGATCTGCGTCCGCGCATCACCCTGCGTGACGCAAACGATCAGGTCCTGACCCTGCCGAACGGCATGGAAGCCCGTTACTACATGTCCGTCGACTCGATCCTGTCGGTCGAGCCGGGGCAGAAGGTCAACGCCGGTGACGTGCTGGCCCGTATCCCGCGGGAAGGTTCCAAGACGCGCGACATTACCGGTGGTCTGCCGCGCGTGGCCGAACTGTTCGAAGCCCGCAAGCCGAAGGATCACGCCATCATCGCCGAAATCGATGGTCGCGTTGAATTCGGCAAGGATTACAAGAACAAGCGCCGTATTCTGGTCACCCCGACCGGCGACGATGCTGGCGAGCCGATGGAATACCTGGTGCCGAAGGGCAAGCACCTGGCCGTGCAGGAAGGCGATTACGTCAAGCGTGGCGATCCGCTGATGGACGGCAACCCGGTGCCGCACGACATCCTGCGTGTGATGGGTGTCGAGGCTCTGGCCGATTACCTGATCAAGGAAATCCAGGACGTTTATCGTCTGCAGGGCGTGAAGATCAACGACAAGCACATTGAAGTGATCGTCCGCCAGATGCTGCAGAAGGTTGAAATCACCGATCCGGGTGACACCACCTTCCTGGCCGGGGAACAGATTGATCGCGTCGATTTCGTGTTCGAAAACGAAAAGACCATCAAGGATGGTGGCCGCGAAGCGGTTGCCTCGCCGGTTCTCCAGGGGATTACCAAGGCCTCGCTGCAGACGCACTCCTTCGTGTCGGCAGCCTCGTTCCAGGAAACGACTCGCGTCCTGACCGAAGCTTCGGTCTCGGGCAAGGTCGACACCCTGGTCGGTCTGAAGGAAAACGTCATCGTTGGTCGTCTGATCCCTGCCGGGACCGGCGCTGCGATGAACACCAAGCGGCAGATTGCGGCCCGTCGGGATCGTGATCTGGCGCAAATTCAGGAGACTGCGGATTTCTCGGCCCTGCCGGGAGTCGCCGGAGTCGGCGGAGAGTCGGGCGTTCCCGGCACTCCGGCTGAATAAAGGCCGTCTTTGGCCTGATGAACGATCGGTTATAAACTGACGTTTCGAGGCTGCTTCAGGACATTTTATTACAAAGATGTTCGGGGGCAGCCTTGAATCGTCCGGTGAGGGCTCTGCTTTGTGACAGGCATCAGCTTTCGCTTGACGGTATCGGGGGGCATCCGTAGTATGCGCCCCTCAATCGGAGGTCTTGTGATCGGCCTGTCGGGTCGGTCAGGTGAGATCTTTTGGTTTAGCGCGATTTGACATCAGGCCTTTGGGGCCTCTTGAGGAAGGGCGCCGTTGGGACTCCTGTAAAGGAATTCCCACACGGCCCTTTCACGGTCGTAATTGGGTCTTATGCCGGCGAAGAATCCGGCGCTTTACGAAAACTGTCGGTAAAGCGCTTTTGACGCGCAGGCTTATTGGAAACGCGAAAGCGTTAGGAAAATAAAGGAACGGTAATGCCGACGATCAATCAGTTGGTTCGCAGTGGGCGGCAGCCGGTGGTCAAGCGGAACAAGGTTCCCGCCATGCAGGCCTGCCCGCAAAAGCGCGGTGTTTGCACCCGCGTTTACACCACCACGCCGAAGAAGCCGAACTCGGCCCTTCGTAAGGTGGCCCGTGTGCGCCTCACCAACGGCTTTGAAGTGACCTCGTACATCCCTGGCGAAGGTCATAACCTCCAGGAGCACTCGGTGGTGATGATCCGCGGCGGCCGCGTGAAGGATCTTCCCGGCGTTCGCTACCACATCATTCGCGGTACCCTCGATACGCAGGGTGTTAAGGACCGTAAGCAGCGTCGTTCGAAGTACGGCGCCAAGCGTCCGAAGTAAGAATAGGGAAGCGCGACAATGTCTCGTCGTCATAAAGCAGAAAAGCGTGAGGTCCTGCCGGACGCCAAGTTTGGTGACCAGGTCCTGGCCAAGTTCATCAACTCCGTCATGTTTGACGGAAAGAAGGGCACTGCCGAGCACATCGTTTACGGTGCGCTGGACAAGCTGTCCTCGAAGGCTGGCGGGGATCCGCTGAAGCTGTTCCACGACGCCATCGACAACATCAAGCCGTCGGTCGAAGTGCGTTCGCGTCGCGTTGGTGGTGCAACCTACCAGGTGCCGGTCGAAGTCCGTACGGACCGTCGTCAGGCTCTGGCGTTCCGCTGGCTGGTTGATTTCGCCCGCAAGCGGTCGGAAACCACCATGATTGATCGTCTGTTCGGCGAACTGATGGATGCCTCCTCCAACCGTGGTGGTGCCGTCAAGAAGCGCGAAGATACGCATCGCATGGCGGAAGCCAACAAGGCCTTCTCGCACTATCGCTGGTAGTCGGCATTTCTGCTGGCTTTAGTAAGACCCTCAAGGCTCAAGAGTTCGTCATGAAACGCGAAACCCCGCTCGAGAGATACCGTAATATCGGCATCATGGCCCACATCGATGCCGGCAAGACTACGACGACCGAGCGCATCCTGTATTACACAGGCAAGTCGCACAAGATCGGCGAAGTCCACGACGGCGCTGCTACCATGGACTGGATGGAACAAGAGCAGGAGCGGGGTATCACCATCACCTCTGCTGCTACCACTTGCTTCTGGAAAGACCACCGCATCAACATCATCGACACCCCGGGCCACGTCGACTTCACCATTGAAGTGGAACGTTCGCTGCGCGTGCTCGATGGTGCTGTGACCGTGTTCGACTCGGTTGCCGGCGTCGAGCCGCAATCCGAAACCGTGTGGCGTCAGGCTGACAAGTACGGCGTGCCCCGCATGTGCTTCGTCAACAAGATGGACCGTATCGGTGCGAACTTCTACCGCTGCGTCGACATGATCGTCGATCGCCTGGGTGCTGTTCCGCTGGTGGTCAATCTGCCGATCGGATCCGAAGCCGAATTCGCCGGGATCGTTGACCTGGTGAAGATGCAGGCCGTGATCTGGAAGGGCGACGATCTGGGCGCTGCCTACGAATACGTCGACATTCCGGCTGATCTGGCTGACAAGGCTGCCGACTACCGCGCCAAGCTGGTGGAAACCGCCGTCGAAGTCGACGATGCGGTGATGGAAGCCTATCTGGAAGGCAACGAGCCGGACGAAGAAACCCTGAAGGCCTGTATCCGCAAGGGTACCGTTGCCCGAGTGTTCGTGCCGGTCCTGTGTGGCTCTGCCTTCAAGAACAAGGGCGTCCAGACCATGCTGGATGCCGTGATCGACTTCCTGCCGTCGCCGCTCGAAGTGCCCGCCATCCGTGGTGTGCTGACCGATGGCGAAACCGAAGTTGTTCGTAACTCCAGCGATGACGAGCCGTTCGCCGGTCTTGCCTTCAAGATCATGAACGACCCGTTCGTTGGTTCGCTGACCTTCGTGCGCATCTACTCGGGTACCGTCGAAGCCGGTTCCTATGTGGTGAACACCGTCAAGGAAAAGCGTGAACGCATCGGCCGTATGTTGCTCATGCATTCGAACAACCGCGAAGAAATCAAGGGCGCAGCTGCTGGCGATATCGTTGCCATCGTTGGCCTGAAGGACACCACCACTGGCGACACCCTGTGTGATCCGCTGAAGCCGGTGATCCTGGAGCGCATGGAATTCCCCGAGCCGGTGATCGAAGTGGCCGTTGAGCCCAAGACCAAGGCTGACGTGGAAAAGATGGGGATGGCGCTGGCTCGTCTGGCCGCCGAAGATCCGTCGTTCCGTGTGTCGACCGACCATGAAACCGGTCAGACCGTGATCAAGGGGATGGGCGAACTCCACCTCGAAATCATCGTCGATCGTATGCGTCGTGAGTTCAAGGTGGATGCCGCCGTGGGCGCCCCGCAGGTGGCCTATCGCGAAACCATCTCGAAGGAATACGTCTGCGACTACACCCACAAGAAGCAGTCCGGTGGTTCGGGTCAGTACGCCAAGGTCGTGCTGAAGTTCGCTCCGCTGGAGCCGGGTGCTGGTTTCGTGTTCGAAAACGCCGTGATCGGTGGTTCGGTGCCGAAGGAATACGTTCCGGGCGTCGAAAAGGGCCTGCGGTCTGCTCTGGATACCGGGACCATTGCCGGTTTCCCCTGCACCGACTTCAAGGTCACCCTGATTGATGGTTCGTACCACGACGTCGACTCGAGCGTTCTGGCGTTCGAAATCGCTGCTCGCGCTGCCTTCCGTGAAGCCATGCCCAAGGCTGGCCCGAAGCTGCTTGAGCCGGTGATGAAGGTCGAAGTGGTGACCCCGGACGAATACATGGGCGACATCATCGGCGACCTTAACAGCCGCCGTGGCAACGTCTCGGGCATGGATCAGCGCGGCAATGCCCGCGTGGTCGACGCCTCTGTTCCGCTGGCCAACATGTTTGGTTACGTGAACAATCTGCGGTCGATGTCCCAGGGCCGCGCCCAGTACACCATGGTCTTCGACAAGTATGCCGAAGTGCCGAACAACGTTTCTGAAGAGATCCGTGCCAAGCTGGCCGGCTAAGGCTGGTTGGTTCAGAGCAAGGTTGGAGAGCTAGTATGGCTAAGGAAAAATTTGCGCGTACCAAGCCGCATTGCAACGTTGGCACCATTGGCCACGTTGACCACGGTAAGACTACGCTGACTGCTGCGATTACCAAGATCCTCGCCGAAACCGGCGGCGCGACGTTTGCGGCCTATGACCAGATTGACAAGGCCCCGGAAGAAAAGGCGCGTGGTATCACCATTTCGACCGCTCACGTCGAATATGAAACCGCGAACCGTCACTATGCTCACGTTGACTGCCCGGGTCACGCTGACTATGTGAAGAACATGATCACCGGCGCTGCGCAGATGGACGGCGCGATTCTGGTGGTGTCGGCCGCTGACGGCCCGATGCCGCAGACCCGCGAGCACATCCTGCTGGCCCGTCAGGTCGGCGTGCCGGCCCTGGTGGTGTTCATGAACAAGGTTGACCAGGTCGACGATCCGGAACTGCTGGAACTGGTCGAGCTGGAAATCCGCGAGCTGCTGTCGTCCTATGAATTCCCGGGCGATGACATTCCGATCGTGAAGGGCTCGGCTCTGGCCGCTCTGAACGACGACAACGCCACCATCGGTCGCGAAGCGATTCTCGAGCTGATGAAGGCCGTTGACGACTACATCCCGCAGCCGGCCCGTCCGAAGGATCAGGCTTTCCTGATGCCGATCGAAGACGTGTTCTCGATCTCTGGCCGTGGCACCGTGGTGACCGGTCGCGTCGAGCGTGGCGTGGTGAAGGTCGGTGAAGAAGTCGAAATCATTGGCCTGAAGGCCACTGTGAAGAGCACCTGCACCGGCGTTGAAATGTTCCGCAAGCTGCTCGATCAGGGCGAAGCCGGCGACAACATCGGCGCCCTGCTGCGCGGCGTGAAGCGTGAAGACGTGGAGCGTGGCCAGGTTCTGGCGAAGCCGGGTTCGATCACCCCGCACACCGATTTCACCGGTGAGTGCTACATCCTGAACAAGGATGAAGGTGGCCGTCACACCCCGTTCTTCTCGAACTACCGTCCGCAGTTCTACTTCCGCACCACCGACGTCACCGGCACCATCGAGCTGCCGGAAGGCACCGAAATGGTGATGCCGGGCGACAACATCTCCATGACCGTGAAGCTGATTGCGCCGATCGCCATGGATGAAGGTCTGCGTTTCGCCATCCGTGAAGGCGGTCGTACCGTCGGCGCCGGCGTCGTCGCCAAGATCATCGCGTAAAGAAACTGAAAAAAAGAGTGGGCACCCGGGGCGGAGTAGGGTATAACCCTGCCTCCCGAGCCCCGGGTGCTGCCTCTTAATCTACGGTTGGACCATGATGGAAAGTCAGAACATCCGCATTCGCCTTAAGGCGTTCGACCACCGTGTCCTGGATCAGAGCACGCTGGAAATCGTCAACACGGCGAAGCGTACGGGCGCCCAGGTCCGTGGCCCGATTCCGTTGCCGACGCGAATCGAGAAGTTCACTGTTAACCGTTCGCCGCACATCGACAAGAAGTCGCGCGAACAGTTCGAAATTCGTACTCACAAGCGGGTCCTCGATATCGTTGATCCGACTCCGCAGACCGTCGACGCGCTCATGAAGCTCGACCTGGCCGCCGGTGTGGACGTCCAGATTAAGCTCTAAGTGAGCGTGCCTAATTAAGGAATGTAATAATGCGCTCCGGTCTCATTGCCCAGAAGGTCGGCATGACCCGTGTGTTCACCGCTGATGGTGTGCATACCCCGGTCACCGTCCTGAAGGTTGCTGGTAACCAAGTTGTCGCCCAGCGTACGGAAGAAGTTGACGGCTACACTGCCGTTCAGATTGGTTTTGATGATGCCAAGGTAAAGAACACCACGAAGGCTCTTCGTGGTCATTTTGCCAAGGCGAAGGTCGAGCCGAAGAAAAAGCTTGTGGAATTCCGCGTCGAAGAGGAAGCTCTGATCGACGTTGGTGCCGAGCTTGGCGCGGACCATTTTGTCTCCGGCCAGTTTGTTGACGTGGTTGGCACCTCCATCGGTAAGGGTTTTGCCGGTGCGATGAAGCGTCATAACTTCCGTGGTTTGGAAGCGACTCACGGTGTGTCCGTCTCCCACCGTTCGCATGGTTCTACGGGTCAGTGTCAGGATCCGGGCCGTGTGTTCAAGGGCAAGAAGATGGCCGGTCACCTGGGCGCCGAGCGCGTTACGACCCAGAACCTGACCGTCGTTTCGGTTGATGCCGAACGCGGCCTGGTGCTGGTCAAGGGGTCTGTCCCCGGTTCGAAGGGCGGCTACGTGCTGGTGCGCGATGCCGTTAAGAAGGCGACGCCGGACAACGTTCCGTTCCCGGCTGCCGTGAAGACTGCCGTTGTGGCTCAGGCTGCTGCCGATGCCCCGGCCACCGAGGCGGGTTCCTCCGAAGGAACCGAAGCCGAAAACAAGGAATAAGCCGCCATGAAGTGCGACGTTATCACACTCGATAACTCGGCGGCCGGTTCGATCGAACTTGCAGACGACGTTTTTGGTCTGGAAGTTCGCGTTGACCTGCTGCAGCGCGTTGTGCGCTGGCAGTTGGCCAAGCGTCAAGCCGGCACGCACAAGACCAAGGGGATCTCCGAGATCTCCGGCACCACCAAGAAGCCCTTCAAGCAGAAGGGCACCGGTCGTGCTCGTCAGGGTTCCATGCGTTCCGCCCAGTTCCGTGGCGGTGCGACCATTTTCGGGCCGGTGGTGCGTTCGCACGCCCACGATCTGCCGAAGAAGGTCCGTGCGCTGGGTCTGAAGACCGCTCTGTCTGCCAAGCTGGCCGAACAGAAGCTGATCATCCTGGACTCTGCCGTTACTGAAGGCAAGACCAAGGAGCTGGTGTCCAAGCTGGAAGCCCTCGGCTGGGGTTCGACCCTGGTGATCGATGGTTCCGAGCTGAACGAAGGCTTCAAGCTCGCTGCGCGCAACATCCCCAACTTCGATGTGCTGCCGTCCCAGGGCGCCAACGTCTACGACATTCTGCGTCGTGACACCCTGGTTCTGACCAAGGCCGCCGTCGCCAATCTTGAGGAGCGCCTGAAGTGAGCAAGAAGGTCTCGCTCTCCAAGGAGCAGATGTACGACATCATCTCCGCTCCGGTGATCACCGAAAAGGCTACCCTGGGGTCCGAATTCGGCCAGGTTACCTTCCGCGTTCCGCTGACCGCCTCCAAGCCGGAAATCAAGGCTGCTGTTGAAGGTGTGTTCGGTGTGACTGTGACGGCGGTCAACACGCTGGTTGCCAAGGGGAAGTCCAAGCGCTTCCGTGGCACCATCGGCCGTCGTTCGGACACCAAGAAGGCGATCGTCACCCTGGCTGACGGTCAGTCCATCGACGTGACCACGGGGGTCTGATCACCATGGCATTGAAGAACTACAACCCGGTTACCCCGGGTATGCGCCAGCTGGTGCTGGTTGACCGTTCCGATCTGTGGAAGGGTAAGCCGGTCAAGGCGCTGACCGAAGGTCTGACCAAGTCCGGTGGTCGTAACAACACCGGTCGCATCACCGTTTGGTGGCGTGGCGGCGGGGCCAAGCGTCGGTATCGCAAGATCGACTTCAAGCGCAACGGCAAGATGGGCATGTTCGCCACTGTCGAGCGTCTGGAGTATGACCCGAACCGTACCGCTTTCATCGCCCTGGTGAAGTACGAAGACGGTGAGCTGGCTTACATCCTGGCTCCGCAGCGTTTGAAGGCTGGCGATCAGATCGTTGCCGACGACCGCACCGACATTAAGCCGGGCAACGCCATGCCCCTTAAGAACATGCCGGTGGGGACCATCGTCCACAACGTTGAGCTGAAGCAGGGCAAGGGCGGTCAGATCGCTCGTTCTGCCGGTTGTTATGCTCAGCTGATCGGTAAGGATGGTGGCTACGCTCAGCTCCGTCTGTCCTCTGGTGAACTGCGTGTTGTGCGCGGCGAGTGCATGGCCACCGTTGGTGCCGTGTCCAACCCGGACAACCAGAACATCAGCCTGGGCAAGGCCGGTCGTTCGCGTTGGCTGGGCCGTCGTCCGCACGTTCGCGGCGTTGTGATGAACCCGATCGACCACCCGCATGGTGGTGGTGAAGGCCGTACCTCTGGTGGCCGTCACCCGGTTACCCCGTGGGGTAAGCCGACGAAGGGTAAGCGCACCCGCTCGAACAAGGCGACCGACAAGTTCATCATGCGGTCGCGCCACAAGGCGAAGAAGAAGTAACGGAGAACGGACGTGGCTCGCTCAGTTTGGAAGGGACCGTTCGTCGACGGTTATCTCTTAAAGAAGGCAGAGGCTACCCGCGCTTCTGGCCGAAATGAGGTCATCAAGACCTGGTCGCGACGTTCGACCATTCTGCCGCAGTTCGTTGGTCTCACCTTTGGTGTCTACAACGGGCAGAAGTTCGTGCCGGTGCTGGTTACCGAGAACATGATCGGTCATAAGTTCGGTGAATTCTCGCCGACTCGCACCTACTACGGCCACGCCGCCGACAAGAAGGCGAAGAGGAAGTAAGACCATGGGTAAGCAGTCGGCACCGCGCCGGAGCGCGGATAACGAAGCCCGGGCATTCTCCGGTTCGATTCGGACCAGCCCGCGCAAGCTCAACCTGGTCGCTGCCAGCATCCGTGGGATGTCGGCAGAAAAGGCCTTGGCTGAGCTGACGTTCAACACCCGTCGGGTGTCGAACGAAGTGAAGAAGGTGTTGCAGTCGGCGATTGCCAACGCGGAAAACAACCACCAGCTGGACGTTGACCGTCTGGTGGTTGCTGAAGCGTTCGTTGGCAAGAGCCTGATGATGAAGCGTTGGCGTCCGCGTGCTCGTGGTCGCGTGGGCAAGATTCTCAAGCCCTTCAGCAACCTGACCATCGTTGTGCGTGAGCGCGGGGAGTCCGAATAATGGGTCAGAAAGTTAATCCGATCGGCCTGCGCCTCGGCATCAACCGTACCTGGGATAGCCGCTGGTTCGCCGAAAAGAACTACAGCACGCTGCTGCATGAGGACCTGCGGATTCGCAAGTTCCTGAAGAAGCGTCTGGCTCAGGCTGGCGTCTCCCGCATCGTCATCGAACGTCCGGCCAAGAAGGCCCGCATTACCATTCACACCGCCCGTCCGGGCGTGGTGATCGGTAAAAAGGGTCAGGACATCGAAGTCATCCGTCGTGAGCTGTCGAAGATGACCGGTGGCGAAGTCCACCTGAACATCGTCGAAATCCGCAAGCCGGAACTGGAAGCTCAGCTGGTTGCCGAAAACATCGCCCAGCAGCTGGAGCGTCGAGTCGCGTTCCGTCGTGCGATGAAGCGTTCGGTGCAGTCGGCGATTCGCCTGGGTGCCCAGGGTATCCGTATCAATTGCTCGGGCCGTCTGGGTGGTGCCGAAATCGCTCGTACCGAATGGTACCGCGAAGGCCGCGTGCCGCTGCACACCCTGCGCGCCGATGTCGATTACGGCGAAGCCACCGCTCACACCACCTATGGCGCTTGCGGCGTCAAGGTGTGGGTCTTTAAGGGCGAAATCCTGGAGCATGACCCGATGGCCCAGGACAAGCGCGCTGCCGAAGGCGGCAGCACCGCTCGCTAAGGCCGCCCCAGGAACGAGGATTTGAGAGATGCTTTCTCCGAAGCGTACTAAGTTCCGCAAGGCGCACAAGGGCCGTATCAAGGGCGAAGCTAAGGGTGGTTTTGCCCTGAACTTCGGCCAGTTCGGTCTGAAGGCGCTGGAACCGGAGCGCGTGACCGCTCGCCAGATCGAAGCCGCTCGTCGTGCCATGACCCGTCATATGAAGCGTCAAGGCCGTGTGTGGATTCGCATTTTCCCGGATGTGCCGGTGTCCACCAAACCTGCCGAAGTCCGTATGGGTTCCGGTAAGGGGTCGCCCGAGTACTGGGTTTGCAAGATTAAGCCCGGTCGCATCATGTTTGAAATCGACGGTGTGCCTGAGGCTGTTGCCCGCGGCGCGTTCGAACTGGCCGCGGCGAAACTGCCGATCAAGACCAAGTTCGTTGCCCGTCTCGGTGGGGAGGCTTAAGTGATGAGCGCCGCCCAAGACTTGCGTGCCAAGAGTGACGATCAGCTGAAGGAGCTGCTGATCGACCTGAAGAAAGAGCAGTTCAACATGCGCTTTCAGAAGGCTACGGGTCAGCTCCAGAACACCGCCCGCCAAGGGCAGGTGCGGAAAGATATCGCCCGGATCAAAACAGTTCTTCACGAACGCACCAAGGCGATGTAATATCCGCGCCTTCTGCGGACAGAAGCGAGTTTCAACATGCCCAAGCGTATTCTCCAGGGCGTGGTTGTGAGCGACGCTGCTGACAAGACCATCACGGTCAAGGTCGAGCGTCGTTTCATGCACCCGCTCTACAAGAAGTTCATCAAGCGCAGCAAAAAGTATGCTGCCCACGATGAAAACAACCAGGCCAAAGTTGGCGAAATCGTGCGCATTCGTGAATGCCGCCCGATTTCCAAGACCAAGACTTGGGAATTGGTTGCTGACGCCGAATAAGTCAGTGTAAACCGGTAACAGTAAAACAGTTAAGGAAACTGGTGCCATGATTCAGATGCAAACCAACCTGGACGTCGCTGACAACAGCGGCGCACGCCGGGTGCAGTGCATCAAGGTTCTTGGCGGGTCTCATCGTAAGACCGCCGCTGTTGGCGACATCATCGTCGTGTCCGTTAAGGAAGCAATTCCGCGCGGTCGCGTGAAGAAGGGTGATGTCCATCGTGCGGTGATCGTGCGTACCGCCTTCCCTGTGCGCCGCCCCGACGGTTCCATCATTCGTTTCGACCGCAACGCTGCGGTGCTGATCAACAAGCAGGGTGAGCCTATCGGCACCCGCATTTTCGGCCCCGTGACTCGTGAGCTGCGTGCGAAACGTTTCATGAAGATCGTCTCGTTGGCGCCGGAGGTGCTGTAATGCAGAAGATCCGTAAGGGTGACACTGTCGTTGTGCTCACCGGCAAGGACAAGGGCAAGCAGGGCGAAGTCATTCGCTCGCTCCCCAAAGAGAACCGCGTTGTTGTGCGTGGTGTCAATGTGGTGAAGAAGCATACCCGCCCGACCAATGTCTCCGAAGGTGGCATTGTCGCGGTGGAAGCTTCTCTCGATGTGTCCAACGTCGCCCACATCGACCCGAAGGACAACAAGCCGACTCGCGTTGGCTTCCGCGTTCTCGAGGATGGTCGCAAGGTTCGCTTCGCGAAGCGTTCCGGCGAACTCCTTGACAAGTAAGGAGTGGGAACGATGGCTGCACGTCTCCGTGAGCACTATGCTTCCGTAGTTCGCAAGTCGCTGCAGGAACAATTCGGGTATTCCAACCCGATGCAGATTCCTCGGCTGGAAAAGATTGTCATCAACATGGGTGTTGGTGAAGCTGCCCTCGACAAGAAGAAGATGGAAGGTGCTGTCACCGACCTGACCGCTTTGTCCGGGCAGAAGCCGATTGTTACCCGCGCAACCAAGTCGATCGCCGGCTTCAAGCTGCGCGAAGGCATGGTGGTTGGCTGCAAGGTGACCTTGCGCCAGGACCGCATGTTTGAATTCCTCGACCGTCTGATCACCATTGCCCTGCCGCGCGTTCGCGACTTCCGCGGCGTTAACGGCAAGGCGTTTGATGGCCGTGGTAATTACAACATGGGCCTGAAAGAGCAGATCATTTTCCCGGAAATCGCCTACGACCAAGTCGATAAGGTGCGCGGGATGGATATCACGATCTGCACCACCGCGAAGAACGACGATGAAGCGCGTGCGCTTCTGGCGGGCTTCGACATGCCGTTCATGAAGGCTTGAGGCGCAGGGAGCACTAGAGATGGCTAAGGCTAGCTCAGTTGAGCGTAACAAGAAGCGCGCGAAGATGATTGGCGAATTCGCCAGCCGCCGTGCGCGCCTGAAGGCGATCATCAAGGACCAGTCCACCTCCCCCGAGGATCGGATTGTGGCCGTGTTTAAGCTTGCGGAATTGCCGCGCAACTCGTCGAAGATCCGGTATCGCAACCGTTGCGAAGTTACCGGTCGTCCGCGTGGTGTGTACCGCAAGTTCCAGCTGGGTCGTGTGATGCTTCGCGACCTTGCGTCGCGGGGGCAGATCCCCGGCATGGTCAAGTCTAGCTGGTAAGGGAGGACTAGACCTATGTCGATGACCGATCCGTTGGGTGATCTGATCACCCGCATTCGTAACGGCCAGCAGGCTCGCAAGTCGGCGGTTGTGTCGCCGGCCTCGAACCTGCGCGCCACCCTGTTGGACGTGCTGGTGCGCGAAGGTTACATCCGTGGTTACGAACGTTACAACGTTCGTTCGGGTGTGGACGAGCTGCGCATCGAACTGAAGTACCACGAAGGCCAGCCGGTGATTAAGGAGATCGCTCGTGTCTCCAAGCCGGGTCGCCGCGTGTACTCGAAGATCAAGGACTTGTCGAAGGTCTACAATGGTCTGGGTATCTCGATCCTGTCCACCCCGCGTGGTGTGATGAGCGATCACGAAGCCCGTCAGGCCAATGTGGGCGGCGAAGTCCTCTGCCGCGTGTTCTAAGGAGGGCCCTAGGATGTCTCGCGTTGGTAAATATCCCGTCGAGCTGCCCCAGGGTGTGAGCGTCACCATCGAAGGTGACGTTCTCTCCGCCAAGGGCAAGCTGGGCGAACTGCAGTTCACGCTGTCCCCCGACCTGGTTGACACCACGGTCGAAGACGGCAAGGTCGTTGTGACCCCGAAGGCCACCCACAAGCAGGCTCGTATGATGTGGGGCACCACCCGTGCTCGCATCAACAACCTGGTGAAGGGCGTGTCCGTCGGCTTCTCCAAGACGCTGGATATCGTTGGCGTCGGCTACCGCGCTTCTCTGCAGGGCACGAACCTGCTGATCAGCCTCGGCATGTCGCACGACATCATGTATCCGGTTCCCGCTGGTATCACTGTCAAGGTGCCGTCTCCGACCCAGATCGAAATCTCGGGCGCTGACAAGCAGGTGGTGGGCCAGGTTGCGGCGGAAATTCGGTCCTTCCGGAAGCCTGAACCCTATAAGGGCAAGGGTGTGAAGTACTCGACCGAAACCATCCTCCGCAAGGAAGGCAAGAAGAAGTAAGGAACACGGTCATGGCGAAGTCAAAGAAGGACGTCAAGCAGGTGGAGCGCCGCCGCAGCCGTGTGCGCTATGCCTTGAAGAAGAAGGCTGCCGGGCGTCCCCGCCTGTCAGTTTTCCGGTCCTCCAAGAATATCTACGCTCAGGTCATCGACGACGTGGCTGGCCGCACCCTTGCCGCCGCTTCCACGCTGGACAAGGATCTGCGCGAAAATCTGAAGACCGGTGCCGATTCTGCCGCTGCGGCGGCCGTTGGCAAGTTGGTTGCAGAGCGCGCCCTTGCGGCGGGTATCAAGGATGTCGTGTTTGACCGTGGTGCTTACATGTACCATGGCCGGGTGAAGGCCCTGGCTGACGCGGCGCGTGAAGGCGGACTTTCGTTCTAAGGGATTATTCACAATGGCACGTACTCCGAACGCTGAGCGCGGGCGCGATCGCGATCGCGGTGACCGGCGTGACCGCAATGTTGAGCGGGAGCGCGACGACGAGTTCGTTGATAAGCTGGTTCACATCAACCGCGTTGCCAAGGTGGTTAAGGGCGGCCGTCGTTTCGCCTTCGCTGCTTTGGTTGTGGTTGGTGACAATAAAGGCCGCGTTGGCTATGGCACCGGGAAGGCTCGTGAAGTCCCCGAAGCCATCCGCAAGGCCACCGAGCAGGCCAAGCGCACCATGGTGCGTGTCCCCCTGCGTGAAGGCCGTACCCTGCACCATGATGTGAAGGGTCACTTTGGGGCAGGCCGTGTGCTGCTGCGTACGGCTCCGGCCGGTACCGGTATCATCGCCGGTGGCCCGATGCGCGCTGTCTTTGAAACCATGGGTGTCCAGGACGTCGTTGCCAAGTGCACCGGCACCACGAACCCCTACAACATGATCAAGGCCACCTTCGACGCTTTGGTCAGCCTGAACAGCCCGCGCATGATTGCCGCCAAGCGCGGTAAGAAGGTGGGTGACATCGTGGCCCGCCGCGAAGGTTCCGGGACCGTTGACGGCGCTGCTGAAGGCGCTGCTGACGTCTCGGCCAGCGAATAAGGAGACGGGTCATGGCGCAGGCTAAGATCAAAGTCAAGCAGACGGGCAGCCCGATCGGTCGTCGTAGCGACCAGCGTGCTACCCTGATTGGCCTCGGGCTGAACAAGATTGGTCGTACCAGCGAACTCGAAGATACCCCTTCGGTCCGCGGGATGATCAACAAGGTCCAGCACCTGGTGCAGGTGGAACCGGCGGAGTAACGCCGGACAGACAGGCGGTCAGTCAGCCGCCTGTCTGCTCTGAACATTAGGATTCGTGCGATGAAACTGAACGAACTCCGCGACAATCCCGGCGCCACCAAAGACCGCACTCGTGTCGGTCGTGGCATCGGGTCGGGCAAAGGCAAAACTGCCGGCCGCGGTGTGAAGGGCCAAAAGTCCCGCACCGGCGTGTCGATCAACGGTTTTGAAGGCGGTCAGATGCCCATCTACCGTCGCCTGCCGAAGCGCGGCTTTACCAACATCTTCCGCAAGAGCTATGTGCCGATGAACCTGGATCGCATCCAGGCTGCTGTCGACGCTGGCAAGTTCGCTGCTGGCAGCACCATTACCGCCGACGCTCTGGTGGCGGCTGGTCTGGTGAAGTCCGCTCGCGATGGTATCCGCCTGCTGGGCAATGGTGAAATCAAGGTCGCTCTGACCTTTGAAGTCGCCGGTGCCTCGAAGTCGGCTATCGAAGCTGTTGAAAAGGCTGGTGGCAAGGTTGTGCTGCCCGCCGTCGCGGCTGAAGAATAAGTCTGTTGGGAAGGCAGGAGCCGTAGCCTAAATTCTCCGGAGTCTTGCCTTCACAAAGACAAGGTGCCTTAGAGCACCTGCAAGCGGGTTAGGCGGCGGCTTCAAGCCGCCGTCACCATTTCGCGAAGGCGCTTGGGATTTGCGCGTGCAACACTCGCCAAATCTGATAAGCTCGCCACGCACTTGAAGGACACCGGAGCACCGCATGGCATCCGCCGCCGAGCAGCTTGCCGCTAATATGAGCCTGGGCACCTTTGCCAAGGCCACCGAGCTTAAAAAGCGTATCTGGTTCACACTGGGTGCGCTTATCGTCTATCGACTGGGTACTTACATCCCCCTTCCGGGCATTGATCCGCATGTGTTGCAGGATCTGTTCCGGCAGAATCAGGGGGGCATCCTTGGCATGTTCGACATGCTCGCCGGTGGCGGCCTGTCGCGTATGGCCATCTTTGCCCTGAACATCATGCCTTACATTTCGGCATCGATCATTCTCCAGCTGATGAGCGCGATCAGCCCGCAGATGGAGGCCCTGAAAAAAGAGGGCGAATCGGGCCGGAAGAAAATCAACCAGTACACTCGTTACCTGACGGTGATCATCACCGCCATGCAGGCCTATGGCATTGCAGTCGGTCTCGAGTCAATGTCCAGCAGTATGGGGCCGGCCGTGCCGGATGCGGGATGGTTCTTCCGCTTTACCACTGTGGTGACACTGGTTGGTGGCACGCTGTTCCTGATGTGGCTGGGTGAGCAAATCACCGCCCGTGGAGTCGGTAACGGCATCTCCCTGATCATTTTCACCGGTATCGTCGCCAACCTGCCCCACGCTCTGGCGGCAACACTGGAACTGGGCCGCACGGGTGCGCTGCATCCGGCGGTGATCATCGGCATTCTGGTGATGGCCGTGGTGGTGGTGGCCTTCATCGTGTTTATGGAACGCGCCCAGCGTCGTCTGTTGGTGCAGTATCCGAAACGCCAGATGGGGAACCGTGTTTACGGTGGCGAAAGCACCCACCTGCCCCTGAAGATCAACACCTCTGGCGTGATCCCGCCGATCTTTGCCAGCTCGATCCTGTTGCTGCCGAGCACGGTTGCCCAGTTCAGCGCTGATACGGGTCCGGCCTGGATGCGCGAGATCACGGCGTGGCTGGGGCATGGACAGCCGCTGTACATGGCAATGTTCGCGGCCCTGATCATTTTCTTCTCGTTCTTCTATACGGCTGTGGTGTTTAACCCGGCGGATACGGCGGAAAACCTGAAGAAGCATGGAGGGTTCATTCCGGGCATTCGTCCGGGCAAGAATACCTCTGATTACCTTGACTATGTCCTGACCCGTCTGACCGTTCTGGGGGCTGGCTATCTGGTCTTTATCTCGATTCTTCCCGAGTTTTTGATCAGCCGTTTCTCGGTACCGTTCTATTTCGGTGGGACCAGTCTGTTGATTGTGGTGACCGTTACCATGGACACGGTTGCGCAAATCCAGTCCCACTTGCTGGCGCACCAGTATGAGGGACTCATCAAAAAGTCCAAACTCAGGGGAAAGCGTAAAGCATGAAGGGGAAACGACTGATTTTCATGGGTCCTCCTGGCGGTGGCAAGGGGACCCAGGCCCAGCGTCTGCAGGCGAAATACGGCATTGTCCAGCTGTCTACCGGCGACATGCTGCGTGCTGCCGTGGCTGCGGGCACTGAAGTCGGTAAAAAAGCCAAGGAAGTGATGGACGCTGGCAAACTGGTGTCTGATGAGATCGTCATTGGCATCATTGACGAGCGTCTGGACCAACCGGACACTGCCAATGGCTTTATTCTGGATGGCTTCCCGCGCACTGTTGCGCAGGCGGAAGCGCTGGATGGACTGTTGGCCAAGAAGAGCATGGGACTCGACGCCGTTCTTGAACTGCGCGTGCCCGATTCTCTGTTGGTTGAACGAATCACTGGTCGTTTCACCTGTGCCAAGTGCGGTGCCGGTTACCACGACTCGTTCAGCAAGCCGAACGTGGATGGCGTCTGTGACCACTGTGGTGGCACCGAATTCAAGCGTCGCGCGGATGATAACGCCGAGACGGTCACCAGCCGTCTGGAGGCCTATCATGCTCAAACTGCGCCGCTTTTGCCCTATTACGAAGGCAAGAAACTGCTGCACGTCATCGACGGAACGCAGGATATTGACGTGGTGACCAAGGAACTCGAAGGGATTCTTGGGGCCTGATGGTTGACATGGGTGACTCTTTGCCTATAATCGCGCACCTTCCGAGTCACCCCTTCGGATAATCGATTGCAGCAGCGGCGCCTGATGCGGAAACACGGCACGCTGAATAGATAAGGAGTACGGGCTTTGGCGCGTATCGCTGGCGTTAACATTCCGACCAACAAGCGCGTTGTCATTGCGCTTACCTACATCTATGGCATTGGTCCCAAGTTCGCTAAGGACATCTGCACCGAAGTTGGCATCGCCGACTCGATGCGGGTGAACCAGCTGTCTGACGAAGACGTGCTGCGTCTGCGCGAACTGATCGACCGCGACTACAAGGTCGAAGGTGACCTGCGTCGTGAAGTCGCCATGAACATCAAGCGTCTGATGGACCTGGGCTGCTATCGCGGTCTGCGCCATCGTCGTGGTCTGCCGGTCCGTGGCCAGCGCACGCATACCAATGCGCGCACCCGTAAGGGTCCGGCCAAGCCGATCGCGGGCAAGAAGAAGTAATCAGTAAAGAGAGCAGGATACGGCAATGGCCAAGGCAGCTGCTGCGCGTCCGCGTCGGCGCGAACGCAAGAACATCATGTCGGGTATCGCCCACGTGAATGCGAGCTTCAATAATACCCTGATCACCATCACCGATGTTCAGGGCAACACCATTTCCTGGTCGTCTGCCGGGATGCAGGGCTTTAAGGGGTCACGTAAGTCCACCCCCTACGCCGCCCAGGTTGCGGCTGAAGATGCCGGCCGCAAGGCTCAGGAACACGGCATGAAGACTCTTGAAGTCGAAGTCTGTGGTCCGGGTTCGGGGCGTGAGTCCGCGTTGCGCGCCCTGCAGGCGGTCGGGTTCTCGATCACTGCCATCCGCGATGTGACGCCCGTTCCGCACAACGGCTGCCGTCCTCGCAAGCGCCGCCGCGTCTAAGACGCTGCGTCGTACTCCTTATGCCGCCGCCCCGGGTGATGCACCCGGGGTAAGGCGGTTTTGGCGTGCTGGACATACTGGTCCGATTTGGGCTGTGTCTGGCTGGGGTTTCGTCCCAAGGGTGTTTCGGGTGACCCGGAAGCAACCCCACAAGACCTTCCCGCGCCGACTAATTGTTGACCCTGTTTGGATGAGGGCACGCTCGTGATTCAGAAGAACTGGCAGGAACTGATCAAACCGTCGAAGCTCAATGTCGAGCCGGGCGACGATCCGCGCCGGATGGCTACCGTAGTCGCCGAGCCGCTGGAGCGTGGCTTCGGTATGACGCTGGGTAATGCCCTGCGCCGTGTTCTGCTGTCCTCCCTTCAGGGGGCTGCCGTGACCGCCATTCAGATTGATGGCGTACTGCACGAATTTTCCTCGGTCGCTGGTGTCCGTGAGGATGTGACCGACATCATCCTGAACATCAAGGCTCTGGCCCTGCGCATGCATGGCGAAGGCCCGAAGCGGATGACCCTGATCGCCAAAGGTCCGGGTGAAGTGACTGCTTCGCAGATCGAAACCGGTCATGACATCGAAATCATGAACCCGGATCTGGTGATCTGCCACCTCGACACCAATGCCGAACTGAAAATGGAACTGACCGTCGATACCGGTAAAGGGTATGTGGCGGCGGCGTCCAACCGTCAGGAAGACGCTCCGATCGGTCTGATTCCGATCGACTCGATCTTCTCGCCGGTGCGCCGGGTGTCCTACAAGGTTGAAAACGCCCGTGTCGGTCAGGTCACTGACTATGACAAGCTGAACATGGTCGTTGAAACCAATGGCGCTGTTTCGCCCGAAGATGCCGTTGCCCTGGCAGCGCGCATTCTGCAGGATCAGTTGCAGTTGTTCATCAACTTCGACGAGCCGCAGGCGGCTTTTGAAGAACGGAAAGAAGAAGAGCTGCCGTTCAACAAGAACCTGCTGCGCAAGGTCGATGAACTGGAATTGAGCGTTCGCTCGGCAAACTGCCTGAAGAACGACAACATTATCTACATCGGGGATCTGGTTCAGAAGACCGAAGCAGAAATGCTGCGGACTCCGAACTTCGGCCGTAAGTCGCTGAACGAGATCAAGGAAGTTCTGGCTCAGATGGGGCTGCATCTCGGGATGGAAATTCCGAACTGGCCGCCGGAAAACATCGAAGATCTGGCCAAGAAGCTGGAAGAGCCGTACTAACTCTGAAGGTGCGGGCAGAGGACTGGTCCTGATGCCCGCTTTTCCTTTCCCTCGTGATGAGGGATGCAAAGTCTGAGGCTTTGCGCGACCCGTTCCGGGTCACTCTTTTCCTGCATCGTCGGTTGCACCTGTTTTCGACCGATTGCATGTCTGATGGCCTCAACTGGTCGTCGACGGCGGGGAAAAGATATTTTTGATCGGCTCCGTGCGCGGGGCCAGGATGAGAGGAGAGTTCCCATGCGTCATGGTATGTCCGGCCGCAAGCTTAACCGCACGAAGTCCCACCGCAAGGCTCTGTTTGCCAACATGGCGACCGCGCTGCTGAAGCACGAGCAGATCAAGACCACTCTGCCGAAGGCCAAGGACCTGCGTCCGGTTGCTGAAAAGCTGATCACTCTGGGCAAGCGCGGCGATCTGCACGCCCGTCGTCAGGCTCTGGCGATCATCCGTGAAGAAGACGTGGTCCGTAAGCTGTTCTCGGTCCTGGCCGAGCGCTACAAGACCCGTGAAGGCGGCTACACCCGCGTCCTGAAGGCTGGCTTCCGCTATGGCGATGCTGCCCCGATGGCCGTGATCGAGCTGGTGGACCGTGATCTGTCGGCCAAGGGTGCCGAAGACAAGGCCCGCGTGGCTGCCGAACTGGCCGCCATCGAAGAAGCCGGTGAATAAGCTGTCCTGATTTCAGGATTGCGTGGAAAAGCCCCGTTGGAAACAACGGGGCTTTTTCTTTGCTGATGGGGGGAATTCCTGGAGCATTATGCGAAAAGCAGTAATCTGTTCCCACAAAAACAATGCGACAGAATAAAATATTGGAGCGCTGCTCCAAACCTCGCTGGGGCCTTCAGGCCCCAGACCCCATTCATTTGATATTGAAAGAAAAATGAGGGTCCGGGGGCATCGTCCCCCGGGCAGGTGCGGACGGCAGTCCGCCATTCTCCACCAACTGTCGTGTATTGTGGCGTCAGGTCTAACGCGCGCTGCTCTAATGGCTGCCACCATCGAGATAGGCCGCCCGCACCGCTGGGTCGCTCAGCAGTTCCTGCCCGGTGCCGCTCAGCACGATTTCGCCGTGTTGCAGCACATAGGCCCGGTGAGCCACCTTCAGGGCGTGATTGGCGTTCTGTTCGACCAGCAGGATGGTCATGCCATAGTCGCGGTTCAGTTCCTGAATGATCTCGAACACCTTGCGGATGTACAACGGAGCCAGCCCGAGCGATGGCTCGTCGAGCAGCAGCAGCTTGGGACGGCTCATCAGGGCGCGGGCGATGGCCAGCATCTGCTGTTCACCGCCGGACAAGGTACCGGCAGCCTGATGACGACGGCTTTCGAGGATCGGGAACAGGGCTTCCATCCGCTTCAGATCGACCTCGAAATTCGACGGGTCAGCATAGGAAACGCCCATCTGGAGGTTTTCCAGAATGGTCATCCGCGGATAAATGCGACGTCCTTCCGGCACCAACGCAATCCCACGATGGGAAATCTGGTGCGTTGGCAGTCTGGTGATGTCTTCGCCGTCGAAAATGATCTGGCCGGACGAACAGCGCGGTGCCCCGAACAGGCTGGTCATCAGGGTGGACTTCCCTGCCCCGTTGGCGCCAATCAGGGTCACCACTTCACCGACCTGAACCGACAGATCAATACCACGCAGGGCATGGACGTGCCCGTAATGGGCATGAACGCCCGTCATCTGCAACATCATGATGCTTTCTCCACCGGCTGGTCGTCTTCGTCTTCACCCAGATAGGCCTTGATGACATTCGGGTCGACGCGAATTTCGGCGGGCGTTCCTTCGGCAATTTTGCGGCCATAGTTCAGCACGCAGATGTGATCCGACACGTTCATCACCACGCTCATGTCGTGTTCGATCAGCAGGATACTGACCCCCTCTTCCTGCACCAGATGCAGCAACAGGGTGTTCAGCTCGGCGGACTCTTTCGGGTTCAGACCGGCGGCCGGTTCGTCGAGGCACAGCAACAGCGGGTTGACACACAGGGCGCGGGCGATTTCGACCCGCCGCTGGGTGCCATAGGGCAAGGCTCCGGCTGGAACGTTCACAATGTCCATCAGGTTCAGCCGCTTCAGCCACGACAGGGCGCGCTCAATGGCTTCGTCGGCGGCCTTGCGATAGCCGGGCAGGCGCAACAGCCCGGCGATGGAGAACATCGAGGCTTTTTGCAGGGCGTTGTGCTGGGCCACCACCAGGTTTTCCAGCACGGTCATCTGGGCAAACAGGCGAATGTTCTGGAAGGTACGGACCACCTGAGCCGTCTGCGCCACCTTGTGGCTGGGCAGGTCGGCCAGACGGATCGGGCCTTTGGTCGGATGGTTGAGGGTCACGGCGCCTTCGGTTGGCTTGTAAAAGCCGGTCAGGCAGTTAAAGAAAGTGGTCTTGCCTGCGCCATTGGGGCCGATGATGCCGGTGATGGCCTGATCAGGGACGTTCAGCGACAGGTTGTCGATGGCGGTCAGGCCGCCAAAGCGCATGGTCAGGTTCTGGACAGAGAGCAGGGTCTTGCCGGTCATGCCTTGTCTCCGGTCGGGACGTGGATCAGGGTGGGGGCGCGGTTGGCGAGAATTCCGCCCGGACGCCAGACCATGATGACGATCATGGCAAAGCCGAACAGCAGCATGCGGTATTCGGCAAAGTCACGGCCCAGTTCCGGCAGCATGACCAGCACCAGTGCGGCGAGCACCACGCCCAACTGGCTGCCCATCCCGCCCAGCACCACGATGGCAAGGATGATGGCCGACTCGCTGAAGGTAAAGCTTTCCGGTGAAATGAAGCCCTGACGGGCGGCAAAGAACACCCCGGCAAAACCCCCCAGCATGGCACCGATGGCAAAGGCCGACAGCTTGACGGTGGTGACGTTGATCCCCATTGCCTTGCAGGCAATTTCGTCTTCGCGCACCGCTTCCCACGCCCGACCGAGCGGCAGACGGCGCATGGCGGTGACGAACAGGTTGGTCAGCAGGGCCAGCAGCAGAATCAGGTAGTACAGGAACAGCAGGCGGTGCATCGGCGAGAATTCGATGCCGAGCAGGTCGGCAATGCTGCCTTCGGTATCGGGCGGCAGGAAGGCATAGCCGAACACCGACGGACGCGGGATCGAGGTGATGCCGTTGGGGCCGCCGGACAGCTCGGTCCAGTTGACCAGCAGCAGGCGGATGATTTCCCCAAAGCCGAGGGTCACGATGGCCAGATAGTCACCGCGCAGGCGCAGTGTCGGCCAGCCGAGCAGCACGCCGAACAGGGCGGCGAGGCCCCCGGCGACCGGCAGGGCTTCCCAGAATCCCCAGCCGAACTGGGTGGACAGCAGGGCATAGGTATAGGCCCCGACGGCGTAAAACGCCACATAGCCCAGATCGAGCAGCCCGGCCAGACCGACCACCACGTTCAGGCCCCAACCGAGCATGATGTAAATCAGCACCGAGGTGGCGATGTCGATGATGTAGCGGTCTTCGGAAAAGAAGATCGGCAGAGCGACGGCGATGCCAACGGCCAGCCAGCCGATGACGCTTTCCGGCTTGGTGCCACGTTTCAGGGCGGCATTGGCGGCTTCGGCGGCCGAGGCGGCGCTTTTCCCGGATTTGCGCCCCTGCGAGCGGCGCTTGATCGTTTCCAGTGCCAGACTGAACAGGATGCGACCGGCAAAGGTCAGGCCGACGAACAGGGCCAGTTGCGGCCAGCGGGTCATCACCGCCAGAAAGCCACCCTGATCAACGGTGGTCATGCCGATCATCGGAATGCCGAGGATCAGCGCAATGAAGGCGGCTGCCGAGGCATCTTTCAGGCGTTCGGACAGGGTCGGGGTGTGATGCGCGTGAACAATGGCGGTCATCAGACCTTCTCCACTTCGGGACGGCCCAGCAGACCGCTGGGGCGGAACATCAGGACCATGATCAGAATGACGAAGGTGCCGATATCCTTGTATTCCGGCGACAGATAGGACGCCCAGAACGACTCGAGCAGGCCAATGATCAGGCCCCCCAGCATGGCACCGGGCAGCGAGCCAACCCCGCCCAGCACGGCGGCGGTAAAGGCTTTGATGCCGGCGACAAAGCCGATGTAGAAATCGACCACACCGTAATACATGGTGACCATCACCCCGGCGACGGCGGCCAGCGCGGCCCCGATCATGAAGGTCAGCGAGATGATGCGGTCCACGTTATAGCCGAGGAACGCCGTCACCAGCCGATCCTGTTCACAGGCACGCTGCTGGCGGCCAAAGGCGGTGCGGGTGATCAGCCAGGTAAAGCCCGCCATCAGCACCACGGTCAGCACGATGATCAGGATCTGGGCCGACGAAATGCGCACGCTGTAAGACCCGCTGGTGAACAGGGTGATCCCGTCCGACAGCATCGGCGGCACCGGCTTCACACGGGCCCCCTGGGTCACCTGCACCATGTTCTGCAGGAAGATCGACATACCGATGGCCGAAATCAGCGGGGCCAGACGGGTGGAATTGCGCAGCGGGCGATAGGCGGTGCGTTCGACGGTCCAGCCATAGGCCGAGGTGAACAGGACGGCGACCACCAGAACCACCAGCAAGGCCAGCGGGACCGAGCTTACGCCCAAAGCCGCCAGCAGGGTGAACGTGGTCACCGCAATAAAGGCACTGACCATGTACACATCGCCGTGGGCGAAGTTGATCATGCCGATGATGCCATAGACCATGGTGTACCCGATGGCGATCAGTCCATAGACCGATCCCAGGGTAAGCCCATTGATCAACTGTTGAAGAGCCTGAGCCATAAAGTCTCCGCGGGTCCGAACGGGGGCAGGGGAAACGCCACCCATCGATAACAGGACGGCCTCCGCCGTGGGAAGCCACGGTGGTGATGCCGGTAAAACGTGACGGGAAAGAAAAAGAAAGGCCGGGGCAAGAGAGTGTTTCCCCCCTGCCCCAGCCGGTGACAGCTGTTACTGCACGCTGTCGTACTTGCCGTCCTGCCACTTGTACATCACAAAGCCCGGCGACTTCAGGTTACCCTTGTCGTCAAAGCTCAGCGGGCCAACCACGGTGTTGAAGGTGTTCGACGCCATCGCCTTGCGCAGATCGGTGTACTTGACGCTGCCGGCCTTGTTGGCGGCATCGGCGAACAGCTGCATGGCGGCATAGGCGTACAGGACATAGCCTTCCGGCTCGACGCCAGCGTCACGGAATTCCTTCACCACCGCAGCCGAGTCAGCGTTCTTGCGCGGATCAGGAGCAAAGGTGAACATCACGTTGTTGGCGGCCGGACCGGCGGCGGTCACCAGTTCCGAGTTGGTCATGGTGTCACCGCTGATGACGGTCAGCTTCAGGTCAGCCTGTTCGGCCTGACGCAGCAGCAGGGCGACTTCGGTGTGATAGCCACCATAGGCCAGCACGTCGACGCTGGCGGTCTTCAGCTTGGAGATGATGCCGGTGTAGTCTTTTTCACCAGCGGTGATCGACTCACGCAGAACCGGGGTGATGCTCTTGACGGCCAGTTCCTTGGCGATTTCGTCGGCCAGGCCCTTGCCATAGGCGCTCTTGTCGTCGAGGACGGCGACCTTTTTGCCCTGCATGTGGTCGGCAATGTAATCGCCGCCGACCTTGCCCTGCTGGTCATCGCTGCCCATGATGCGGAAGATGTTCTTCAGGCCGCGGTCGGTCACCTTGGGGTTGGTGGAGACGGTGGCCATCAGGATCTGGGATTCGTTGTACACGTCCGAGGCCGGAATGGTCGAGCTGGAGCACCAGTGGCCGTGCATGAAGACGATTTTCTTGTTGACCATGGTGTTGGCGACAGACACCGCCTGCTTGGGATCGCAGGCATCGTCGCCCACTTCGAGCTTCAGCTTCTGGCCCAGCACGCCGCCCTTGGCGTTGATGTCGGCCACCGCCTGTTCGGCACCCTTGCGGATCTGGTCCCCGTTGGAGGCATACTGACCGGTCATCGGGCCGGCAATGCCGACCGCCAGATCAGCGTGTGCAACGCCCGTCATTCCCATCAGGGCCACGCAGCACGTCGCCAGCAACGTCTTCTTGTTCATCCTTTTAGCCTCCGCTTGGTCTATTTGTATGAATGTAAGTGACAAGAGATGCCCCCGCTTCGAGGACGTGGGCACGGGTTAACTGTGCGGCTGCATCGGCATCCCGACGGCGAAAGGCCTCGAGGATGCCAACATGGCCGATGTTGGACCGGATCGGTTCACCGGCATCAAGCGCCAGTGAGGCCCGGACATAGCGTTCCAGTTTGTCGTACAGCGAGCGCAGTTCGGCCATCAGGATCGGCCGGTTGGCATCGCGATACAGGGTGGAATGGAACAGCCAGTTCAGTTCGGTGCGGGTGCCCGCCTCTTCCTGCAGCCGGAAATTGTCCATGTGGCTCCAGGCAAGGTCGAGGCTGCCTGCTGGGCGGCAAAGCTTTCCAGGGCGGCGCGAATCTCAACATATTCGGTGATTTCGTCGGATGAGAACCCGGCGACGACAGCCCCCCGATTGCGTTCGATGGTCACCAGACCTTCGGCTTCCAGACGCTTCAGGGCTTCGCGGACGGGAATCTTGCTGACATCAAACTGGGCGGCGATTTCATCCTGTCTTAGTGGTTCTCCTGGCGGGATGCTTCCCCCGATGATGGCGCTCTTGAGTGCCTGAGCAATGTAATCGGATGTTGTGATCCGGCTCACCTGAGGCAGGTGCAGATGGTCAAGTGAGCGGCTCATCTGGATTCACCACCGTTTGAGATATCGTATACCATATTTCGCATACCTCCCATGCGCCTGTAAAGATCAAACAGCCCAAGAGGGGGGCAGGGCGGCTGTTTGCATAATTTTTGCACAGAAAAAGCGCAGGCCGTAACAAAAGATACTGAAACAGGCAGCCTGCCTCCTTTCGTGGCATGCAGGGCTGCTCTGTTAAAAAGTCATGGAATATCAGGGGGCTACCTTGACGGGTGGGAACAATTGAACCCTCTTTCATTTCGCAAATGCGAAGATGAATGGTCTGCGAATCGGTAAAAATGTCAGAGGAAAAGTCTGCGAATCGGGAGAAATGCCGAATCGGTCTGCGGAAAGCGGCTCCAGTCCCGTGCCTGATCGCTGCGCCCTCCCTCTCTTCGGAGCGGTCGCAGTGTGCTGGCCCAGACTGGGGCGCGCTTTTCGCTCACGGCTCTAGACCCGCGTGCGTTGAGCCTGATGCAGGCACGCGGGTCTAACCTTCTGTTCTGTCGCATTGTTTCTGCGAAAACCGGTTCCCACTTTTCGCACAACGCTCTAAAATTTTGGTCGTTACCATCAATTGTAGTCGATTGAGTCAGCCTGATTATTTCGTTGTTTTATAGATTTCATCCACAAGGGAAAACATGTTGTTGCCGGATTTGAAGGTATATTCTTCTTCCATATCAAAGCTGATATCGACTTCGTCTGGAAGTTCTTTGGCGTAAATCAGGCAAAGATCATCCAGATAGTATCTATTGCGTTTCTTGTTGTTGAATTGAGGGCTGGTCAATTGGGCATTGCTGAAAATGCTGGGGCCACGGTGAAACCCCCAATCCATCGTCGGGGCCGAGGAAATGGAGTACGGGCGGGCATAGGGGGAAAAGCGGGCTTTGCGCAGGGCCGACTTGGGCTTGATCGGGCCTGAACTGGGGGAAACCGGGGCAATATGATCGATCTGCGGGTCCAGCACGATGCCATCCCCAATATCGCCGGGATCGCCCTGATTTTTGGCGTCAGAGCGATAGATGTTGCCTTGCAGGGAGAGCCAGTCGACCGGGACACTGGTTTTGCTCCACAAGTCGGATTCCCTCTGCCGTAAAAACCACTGATTGGTGACGATGATCAGCGCCTTCATTTCCTGCGTGAAAGACGTGGAGCGGAAATTCTTGAGAAGATACTGGCCGTCAATGGCAACAAAGCTGCCGTTTTCATTCTGCACACAATCATCCAGCAAACCCTTGAGCGCCAGATAATCCAGCACCTCATAGGGGCGCTTGTGGCGGGGTGGCAGGGCATAAATCCGTTTCCGGTCCAGTTGCCGGATTTTTTTGGCGGACCGGAAATCTGAAATCAGATCCTCACGGAACGGAGTCAGGCCAAGGACGCCACTGTAATCAACGGCGGTTCTGCTCTTGTGATGGGTGTCCAGCAACGCCCACAGCTTGCCGCTGTCAACGGTGACGGACGGGGCTTTGGGGATCATGACGCTTTGGGTGGCGCTGCCCTGATGGGTGCCGATCCTGGTGAGTAACGGGACGGCGGACAGGCTGTCGTTGGGGGCTCTGGCGGACAGGGCTGTGCGGATCTTTTCATGCAGCGTGCGTGGGGTGGCGTAACAGGTGTCAAAGCTGGTTTTCAGATCAAGGGCGTTTTCTTGCAGCCAGCCGCCAACCAGAGTCGCCAGAGTGTTACCCTGCTTTTTTATGGCATCGGCCTCGAACAGGTCAGACAGCTGAAAATTGATGCTTTGCCCGCCGATTCTGGTCGGAATGCGCGGGTCGAGACCATCGTTGTAGGTGCAGGTGATTTTGCAGATCGAAAAGCCGGGGGCCCTGGACAGTTCGCTTTCGAACTGCGTTTTCCACTGCGACAGGTTGGTTTCGGTGCGCATCGGGACCAGGTTTTTGCAGCAGCGCGGTCCACCGCAGGAATCGGCGATCAAGTGACCGGACTGGGTACCGGGGCGGTAGTAATCGTGCAATAGATCATGCGGATGATAACCGTCATAATATTCCCACGACGGTGACCAGAAGGCGATGGAATGGGTGTTGTTGTGGACATCTTTGCGGGTACAGGTGCCGCAGGGCTGGATTGACCCGCTGTGATACGACGACAGAATGGCAAACACCCCATTGGGACGCTCGCGCAGCTCTTGCCTGAGCTCGGTGACGGTCGTGTCATCGACCGTCTTGAGCAGGGTCTGGGTATAGCTGGCCGTTGTAATATCATAGGCGATATACAGGCAGGCTCGCGTCATCGGGCGTCTCCGGGTGTGGTTGGAAAGGCCATGATAGGCGATCCGGAGTGTGCCGCGCTGTGTTCTCTGTGGGGTGTGTCCTTGGGGAATTACTTCCTTGCCGATTATCAGGGCCGCAGGGCTCAGATCATCAGGCCAGAGCATTTTCAAGTTGACCGTTTACGGTCAACGACCCGGAAAATGTGGCACTGAAAACGTAGAGCGTTTTCACTCAGTGTAAAAACGCTCTAAGGACAACCATCCACACCGCGACCACCACCGAACCACTCAGAACAAAGCGGCCATTCCAGTCACGGCCAACGACTTTGGTCGAAACGCCGGACTGGCGGGCGATGCTGAGGGTGGCGGCTCCGACCGGGGTGGTGCAGGCAGACAAGGCCCAGGCTCCCATCAGGCCGCTGGTCAGCACCAGCGGGTGAATGCCGTGGGTGGCCAGCCCCGACAAGCCGTTGCCGATCAGGGTGGCGGAAACGATCTGCGGCACACCATAGCGGGCCGCCACCATCATCCCCCACACCAGCGCAATGGTCAGCAGGATCGGCGGCAGGGCGACATGGGCCAGCAGATCGGCAATGGTCGAGGGTGTCAGGTATGCGGCAGCCACTGCGCCGAAAAAGGTGGCCCCCCCCAGAACGGCAAACTCGGTGCGAAAGGCGGGCATCGAGATTTCCAGCCGCCGCGCCAGTCGGCGGGTTGCCAGCACCGGCGCCAACAGCGGGCTGCTGTGCCATACCTGCACCGCCAGCCATAGCCAGGCACTGATCGGGACCACCACCATCGCCGAAATGACCGGACGGATATCCAGCAGCCATGCCATGCCGAGCACGGCGGTGATGACGCTGCCGACCAGCAGCACCAACTGCCCCATCGGAGCCCACGACGGAGGCTCCGCCGGCTTGGGCAGCGGGGTGGTGATGGTGCCGCGCAGGCCGGGGGGAAAGGTCAGCCGGTCAATCGCCCAGCCCAGCAGCAGCAGCAGGACGGTCAGCACCCCTTGCACCGGCAACAGGTGGGCCAGATCAACACCGGGAATGGCGGCCTGCATGACGGCAAAGGACACCGACAACGGCGACCAGACGGTCATCATGGCAAAGCCCTGCAACAGGGCGGTCATCATCCGTTGCTTGCGAATGTCGGCAATCCGCTGGTCGCCGCCAGCGGCGTCGAGGGTGTTGCCACGCTGGACCATCACCCCCAACAGGGTGAGGACGCCAAAGTTCAGGATCACTGCAATCAGGTGGCTGCCGACCGACAGCACGGTATAGCGCCGTCCGGGGGGCTGGCGGACCATCACATCTCCGCATCGCTGGATCAGCGGCGAGGTTTCTGCCGCATCGCGCAACAGGCTGACGGCGGCAAACAGGCCAATCACAAAGGCTGCCGAGTTCAGCCCGTGCATCACCACCTCGCCGCCATGGGGGTGGATAGCCAGGGTCACGACGGTCGCCGCCAGGCAAAAGGCCAGCATGATATGGCCCCCGCGCGTCAGCGCCACCGCCTCCAAAAGCATGAAGACCACCGTTGCGGCAGCAGCGGCGGTCTTGGCAGCGGGCAGGGCGGTGAACTCGCCGACGATGGCGGCGATGATGATCACCACCACCGCCACCGTCGAACAAATCAGACGAATGCGAACAAGGCCTGCCATGGCAGGCGCAGAAGACGAAGACATGTTTAGAATGTGACCGGCATCAGATGAGACACTTGGGCACCCAAGGAATAAAAGGCTTCCTGAGCTTTCTGCCACTTGGCATCATGCGGGTCGGTCAGCGGCAAGGGCAAGTCTTCCGCGCCCTTTCTCCCCAGAATATGGTCGGCAATTTCACGTCCGAACACCGTACCGGGCGAAATGCCACGGCCATTGTAACCGCTGAAGCTGATCACGTTTTCGGCCAGCCGGTGGAACCGGGGCAGGTTGTCGGCGGTCAGGCCGATTTTGCCGTACCATTCTGCTTCGAATTCGACATTCGCCAGCGACGGATAGATCGCCGCCAGTGCCCGTTTGGCCCAGGCGCGATGTACTGCGTGACCGGTTCCGGCAAAGGACCCGACGCTGCCGATCACCATCCGCCCGGCATGGTCCAGCCGGTAGGAATGCAGCACCGAACGGGTATCCCAACATCCCTGCCGCTCGGGCAGAATCCCGGCCAGTTGTTCGGCGGACAGCGGACGGGTGGCACAGTTGAAATAGGGCAGGTGAACCTGTTCCTGCCGCAGGGCGGGCCACGGGCCATCCATGCGGGTATAGGCATCGCTGGCCATCACCACCCACGGGGCGGTGACACTGCCGTTGGCGGTGCGGGCGGTCCAGCCGTTTCCGCTGCGCTCAACGGCCAGCACCGGGGTGCCGGTGAAAATCCGGGCGCCTGCGGCGAGGGCGGCTTTGGCCAGCCCGCGCACATAGGCCAGCGGCTGGATGGTTCCGGCCCGCTTGTCCCACAGGGCCCCGGTGTAGACCGATGTGCCCAGTTTGGCGGCGGCATCGCTGGCGTTGAGCAGAACCACCGGCGCCCCCAGCCCCTGCCATTCGGCCTCGCGCTGTTGCAGTTCTTCGAGGCCCTTTTGCCCGACGGCGCAGTGCAGGGTGCCAACCGGTTCGGCTTCGCAGGGAATGCCGTACTTGTTGATCACGCCATAGACGTACTGCGGGCCATCTCCCAGCGCGGTCAGCAGGCGCTGGCCATAATCAGTCCCCAGCGTTCTGGTCAGATCGCTGGGCATCACCCACATGCCGGCATTGACCAGACCGACGTTCCGCCCGGCCCCGCCATAGCCGACCTCAACGGCTTCCAGCACGACGGCTTTCACGCCGTTTTCGGCCAGATGCAGGGCGGCAGAGCAGCCGGTGAAGCCGCCCCCGACAATGATGACATCGGCGGTCAGTGACGCGGTGAGGGATGAGGTTTGCGGGGCGGCCGGGGCTGAAATTTCCCACAGGCCATGGGAATGGGGATCGTTGAGCATGGGGCGGCACTCTTTTGTGGTATCACCGACGCTTCAGGTGACCGGAACAGTGTGTCTTGCTGTGCAGCATGATGCCAAGCGACCTTTGTGCAACAGGTTATTCGCGGATGGAATGGGGCATGCCGTTTATCGTCAGACTGATGGAAAAACGCCTGAGGACCATCTTCAGACTTTGTTTAGGGTCATTCCCGTACAAGGGGAGACTGCCCTGAAACCATCCGGACTGTTGCCGTGCCGAAAACGCCGCCATTAACCAAAGGGACTCTCGCCGGACTGGCCTTTATCTGGGTCAATACGGCCTTGCTATACGGGGCGACGGTGCCAGACCTGTTGCAGCGGACGCTGGTTCCGGCGGTGGGGGGCGAGATCGCCAGCAAGGTCAGTGGTGCTGTGCCCCAACCATTGCCGTTGCTGGCGCGCCTGTTGGGCATTGCCGCCTTGCCGCCGCGCGCGCCAATCATTGATACCGTCCCGGCATCGGATCGGGTTTCGGCCCAGATGAGCGCCGAAATGGTGCGGGCCCTGTATCGGGACCTTGGCTATGGCCTGTATGATGTCATCCGCGATGACCAGCCGGTGCCGCGCGTCTTTCTGGCCTCGATCCCGGATGATCTGAGCGTTCTGCGGGACTCGGCATTCCGCAAGAGTCTGTTCCTGCGCACCCTGTTGCCGTTGATCCTGCGGGTGAACGAAGAAATCACCGCCGACCGTGAACGGGTCGAAGTGATCTTGCAGCAGAAAAAGACCACCGGCCATTTCCGCGCCTATGAACAGCACTGGCTGGATGGCAAGGTGCGGGAATACGGGCTGGCCCCCGGCGAGTACAAGGCGCTGTTGACCCGGCTGGACGTGGTGCCGCCGTCGCTGGCACTGGCGCAGGCCGCCGAGGAGTCGGGTTGGGGGACATCCCGTTTTGCCCGCACCGGCAATGCGCTGTTCGGGCAATGGACGTGGAATCGCAGCAAGGGCATGACGCCACAGGACGCTGCCCCCGGCACATCGCATGCGGTGAAAAGCTTTCCGAGTCTGTTGCTGGCGGTGAAGGCCTATGCCCATAATCTCAACACCCACCGCGCCTATGCCCCGTTCCGGCAGGAACGGGCGGCTGTGCGCGAACGGGGGGAGGCGGTGCGTGGGTATACTCTGGCCAACACCTTGCACCGTTATTCTGAACGTGGCACCGCCTATGTCGATACTTTGCACGATTTGATGCGCGGCAACAATCTGCCCGCCCTTGATGATGCCCGGCTGTCCTCGACGCCGCTGGAAATGGCCAGTCTGGAAGAACGCCCGCAGCCGACCAAACGCTGAGGCTGTTTACCCATAGCGATGCAGACGGCTGCCGTGATCTTTCAGCCAGCGTTCGTCGGCGGCGTAATCTCCGGCGAGGTCTTCCACCAGCGCCCAGAAACGGGGAGAATGATTGAGTTCGACCAGATGGGCGACTTCGTGGGCGACGACATAGGACAGGACGGGTTCCGGGGCCAGCACCAGCCGCCACGAGAACGTCATGTCCCCGTGGCTGTTACAGCTTCCCCAACGGCTGCGGACATCCCGAAAGGAGACCCGGTTCAGCCGTCGGCCCAAGTGGGACGCCAGTCGGTGCGCGCGCGGGGTGATTTCGTCTTCCGCCCGCCGGATCAGGTAATCACGGACGCGACGCGGCAAATGTTCCGGCTGGCCGCTGACCCACAAAACGCCGTCCTCGGCCCAAACGCCACGGCGAGCCTCGGGGGCCGGGCAGATGCGATGGGGCTGGCCGAGCAGAGGGATCTCCGCCCCGGCGGCAAAGGGAATCCGTGGAGGCAGTGCTGCCAGCCGGGTTTGCACCCAGGCGCGTTTTTCCTGCACAAACCCCAGCGCCACCCGCCGCGAGATGCCGGGCGGGTGGACCACCACCACCCGGTCGCGCAACCCGTCCACCCGCATCGACAGGCGACGGGCGGTGGTGGACAGCTTCAGTTCGATGGCAATTTGTCTGCCGTTGCCAAGCTCAAGCATCAGGGGTGGGGCGGCGGGTGGGGGCACGGGGAAGCCTCGTGTCAGGATTTACAAATCCGGCCAGTCGACGATGTGGTATTCCAGCATCCCGACCTTCCGCTCGGAAATCGCCCGTCCGCGCAGGCTCATGCGGGCCTTGTGGATGCTCTCGGTGTCACCGGACACCAGTGGATGCCACCATTCCAGATCCTTGCCTTCGTGGATCAGGCGATAGGCGCAGGTGGACGGCAGCCAGTAGGCTTTGGGGATGAATTGCGGGAACAACTGCACACAGTCCGGCACAAAATCCCAGCGTTTCGGATACTTTGAGCACTTGCAGGAATTCAGGTCCAGCAGGCGGCAGGCGACGTTGGTTTTGTGCAATTCGCCCGGGGTTCCGTCTTCGTTGTCATCGTCCTGCAATTTGTGCAGGCAGCATTTCCCGCAGCCATCGCACAGGGATTCCCATTGTTCTGGCGTCATTTCGGCAAGCGGCACCGTTTTCCAGAAAGGGAGATCGTCAGCCATCGGCCTGTTCCTTGTTGTGGGTCCGCACTTCATCTGTGTGCGGCGTTTGCGCTTGCTTACCCAGCCGTCAGCATTCGGTCAACAGCGATCAATGGAAACACCCCGCCCCGGCTCTTGTGGCCGGTGACGGGGTGCTTTGCCCTCAGGGGAGGAAACCGTGTGCCGGTTATGCGCCAGTTATGCCCCGGTGCGGTTGTTGCGGTGCGTCAGGATGAACTCGCGCACGATCGGCATGATTTCTTCGCGCCAGCGGCGGCCGTTGAAAATGCCGTAATGGCCGACCTTCGGCTGCAGGTGCTGGCGGTGGAAGCGGGCGGGCAGGTTGCGGCACAGGTCATGGGCGGCAACGGTCTGGCCTGCGCCGGTGATGTCGTCCTTTTCGCCTTCGACGGTCAGCAGGGCAACGTCGGTGATCGCCCCCAGATCAACCCGGCGACCGTGGACTTCCAGCACCCCGCGCGGCAGGCTGTGTTCCTTGAACACTTCGCGGATGGTGTCGAGGTAAAAGTCGCCCGGCAAGTCCATCACCGACAGGTATTCATCATAGAATTCCCGGTGCTTTTCCGCCGAGTCGCCATCGCCCTTGATCAGGTGGCGGTAATAGTGCAGGTGAGCGTTGACGTGACGGTCCATGTTCATCGACATGAAACCGCTGAGCTGCAGGAAACCGGGATAGACCCGGCGGCCACGACCGGCGTAGGTCATCGGCACGCTGTGAATCACCCGGTCGAGGAACCAGTCCATCGGGTGCTCGTCAGCAAAGGCATTGACCGCGGTCGGGCTGCGGCGGGTATCGATCGGCCCCCCCATCAGCACGATGCTGGCCGGGCGGTTGGGGTCGTTGTCTTCGGCCATCAGCGCCACGGCGGCCATCACCGGTACGCTGGGCTGGCAGACGGCCATCACCGTCGTTTGCGGGCCGAGGAATTCCAGGAAGGTCCGCACATAATCGACATAGCTGTCGAAATTGAAATTACCGGCCACCTGCGGCACATCGCGGGCGTTGACCCAGTCGGTGATGTACACCTCATGTTCCGGCAGCAGGGCTTCGACAGTGCCGCGCAGCAAGGTGGCATAGTGGCCGGACATCGGGGCCACCAGCAGCACGCGGGGGTGCAAATGCGGGCCATTGCCCCGTTCAAAATGCAGCAGGTCACAGAACGGCAGGCGCATCACCACCCGTTCGGTCACGCTGACCTGTTCCCCGTCAACGGTGGTGGTCGGCAGGTTGAACGGCGGCTTGGGGTACTGGCGGGTCATCCGCTCGAACAGTTCCGCGCTGGCGGCAAGGCTACGGGCAGAACTGGTATAGGACATCGGCAGCCAAGGGTGCGAGAACATCGATTGCACCGTCTGCGCCAACAGGCGCATGGGAGCCATCGCTGCGTGTTGCATCTCATGGAACTGGTACAGCATTCCGAAAACACCCTCCAAACGATAATCTGAACCGCGCGCTGTGATGATAGGGCGCGTGGCGCCATCCCTGTGACTTTTGAAGATGAACCGGACGGTTCCGACTTTGAAGGGGGATCCCTGCGTCCAGTTGATTGTTATAATTTTGTTACTTCAATAGCGGTTTTGTCATAACAAATGTTGCGTGGCAACTGGAAAAAAGAACCATGGCGGTGAATTTCTGAGGATAGGATAAATTCCCCGGCCCGAGACTCGGGTACTGTTCGTCTGCAGACGCCCGGATACCGGAATAACCATGTCTGATGTGGTCTTTTGTGATAAATAATCCGATACAAGTGTAAAATGGCGCTTGCCAAAGGGCCTGCGCTCTCATATCTACATATTCAGGACGTAATATTCATAGGAAACGCCCCATGCTCGCCGGACGCCGTATCCTGCTGATGATCTCGGGTGGGATTGCCGCTTACAAAAGCCTGGACCTTATCCGTCGTCTCCGCGATCAACGGGCGAGCGTGCGCTGTGTGCTGACCAAAGGCGGGGCTGAATTCGTGACGCCGCTGACGGTGGCCGCCCTGTCTGAAAACAAGGTCTATCAGGACCTGTTTTCCCTGACCGACGAGGCCGAAATGGGCCACATCCGCCTGTCCCGCGAGGCCGATCTGCTGGTGGTGGCACCGTGTACGGCGGACCTGATGGCCCGGATAGCGGCGGGCATGGCTGACGATCTGGCGGCAACGGTTCTGCTGGCCACCGACAAGCCGGTCCTGATTGCGCCTGCGATGAACAGCTATATGTGGAACCATCCGGCGACGCAGGACAACCTGCGCACCCTGACCCGGCGTGGCGTGATGACCGTTGGCCCGAATGACGGCATGCTGGCCTGTGGCGAGACCGGGGCGGGCCGGATGGCCGAAGTGCCGGAAATGATGGCTGCCATCCTTGATTTCTTTCAGCGCCAGTCGTGGAAGCCGCTGGCCGGGCGGCGGGCATTGGTCACCAGTGGCCCGACCCATGAACCGATTGATCCGGTGCGCCTGATCGCCAACCGCTCGTCCGGCAAGCAGGGCCACGCGATTGCGCGGGCGCTGGCTGAACTGGGGGCCGAGGTGACGCTGGTCAGTGGCCCGGTCACCCTGCCGCCGCCGATCGGAGTCACCACGGTTGCAGTCGAAACGGCCCGCGAGATGCTGGCGGCCTGCCAGCGGGTGCAGATGGCCGAAACAGCCCCGCTGGATATTGCCGTCTTTGCGGCGGCGGTGGCCGACTGGGGTGTTGATGGCAGTGCCCCGCAAAAGCTGAAAAAAACGCCGGGCGCGCCGCCGCCAGCGATCCATCTGGTGCCCAATCCCGACATTCTGGCCACCATCGCCCAGTCTGCCACCCTGCGCCCGGCGCTGGTGGTGGGCTTTGCCGCTGAAACCGAACAGGTCATTGACCACGCCCGCGCCAAGCTGGCACGCAAGGGCTGTGACTGGATCTGTGCCAACGACGTGTCTCCGGCCAGCGGTACGTTTGGCGGTGACAGCAACACCATTCATCTCGTGCATCACGAGGGCGTCGAGTCCTGGCCGACGCTGGACAAGACCGCCGTTGCCCGCCGTCTGGCCGACCGTATTGCCACCCGTTTTTCCCCCGTAACCGCCTGAGGCTTCATGTCTACCATCTCGCTGCCCGTTACCGTTCTTTCCCATGGCGAAGGCCTGCCCCTGCCCGCCTATGCCACCGCCAGTTCGGCAGGCATGGACCTGCACGCCGCCATTCCGGCCGATCAGCCGCTGATGCTGGCACCCGGTGCGTGGGATCTGGTGCCGACCGGTCTGGCGATGGCTTTGCCCGATGGCTTTGAGGCGCAGGTGCGCCCGCGCTCGGGGCTGGCGGCCAAGCATGCGGTGACGGTGCTGAATGCGCCGGGGACCATTGACGCCGATTACCGGGGCGAAGTGAAGGTGATCCTGATCAATCACGGCTCACAACCGTTCGTGATCGAACGCGGCATGCGGATTGCCCAGATGGTGGTTGCGCCGGTGGTGCAGGCCGCCTGGCAGTCCTGCGCCGAACTGCCGTCCAGCGAACGCGGGACCGGTGGGTTCGGATCGACCGGTACCAGTGCGACGGTTGCGGCCCGCCCGTAAGAGGTTGTGCCTGTATTGGCGTGTCATTGTAACGACTTGTGCTGTTGACTGTTTGAGGCCCTGCCATGCTCCGCCCCTCCAAAAAGATGCTGTTTGCCATCGAAGCCGTTCTCGACATCGCCTATCACGCGGGGGGCGAGCCGGTGCAGAGCCGGGAAATCACCCGCCGCCAGAACATTCCCCGCCGCTATCTTGAACAGACCTTGCAACATCTGGTGCGGTCGGGGGTGCTGGTCGGGGTGCGCGGCCCGCGTGGTGGCTATCGGCTGGCGCGCGAACGGCGGCGGATCACCGTTGGCGAGATCGTCCGCGTCGTGCAGTCCATGGAAACCGAAGAAGACCTGTATCAGGACCTGCCGGGCAGCCCGCTGGGGCTGGAGGTGGTTCGTCCGATGTGGATGGACCTGCAGGAAGACCTGATGAAGCGGCTGGACGAGATTTCGATTGATGATCTGTGCATGAAGGCGTGGAAAAGCGGGCTGGATTGCGAGGCCGAAGAAAAGATGGACTTCACCATCTGAAAAAGTCCCCTCTGCCGGTTGCAATCCGGGCGGAGGACGCTTAAAATACACCAAGCAGTGATTATATGAATCACTATTCACACAAAAGACAGGGGAAATAGCATGGCTGACAGCACCGCTTCCTTCCGTGGCCGTATTTATGACGATATCCTCGCCACCATTGGCGCGACTCCGCTGGTCCGCCTGTCCCGTCTGGCCGCCGATGCCGGGGTGAAGGCCGAGATTCTGGGTAAGTGTGAATTCTTCAACCCGCTGGCCAGCGTGAAGGATCGCATCGGTCTGGCGATGGTCGAAGCCCTCGAAGCCGAAGGCAAGCTGACCAAGGATACCGTGCTGGTTGAACCGACCTCGGGCAACACCGGCATTGCGCTGGCCTTTGTCTGCGCCGCCAAGGGCTATCGCCTGATCCTGACCATGCCGGAAAGCATGTCGGTGGAACGCCGCAAGATGCTGAAGCATCTGGGGGCCGAACTGGTGCTGACCCCGGCGGCCAAGGGCATGAAGGGGGCGGTTGAGCGTGCCAAGGAACTGGTGGCCGAACTGCCGAACGCCATCATTCCGCAGCAGTTTGAAAACCCGGCTAACCCGGCGGTGCATCGTGCGACCACCGCCGAAGAAATCTGGGTCGATACCGATGGCGGCGTTGACGTGTTGATTTCCGGCGTTGGCACCGGCGGCACCATCACCGGCATTGGCGAAGTGCTGAAGGCGCGCAAGCCGGGGGTGAAGGTGATTGCGGTCGAGCCGGAAGACAGCCCGGTGCTGTCGGGTGGCGCTCCGGGCCCGCACAAGATTCAGGGCATCGGTGCCGGTTTCGTGCCGGGTGTGCTGAACAAGGACGTGTTCGACGAAGTGGTGCAGATCGGCAACGAGACCGCCTTTGCCACCGCCCGTCGGGTGGCCCGTCTGGAAGGTCTGCCGGTGGGGATTTCCGGTGGTGCGGCTTTGGCCGCCGCGCTGGAAGTGGCCGCCCGGCCGGAATTTGACGGCAAGAAGATTGTGGTCATCCTGCCGAGCTTTGCCGAACGGTACCTGTCGACGGCGCTGTTCGAAGACGCCTGATCCTGCATCGTCAGGATGTGATTGTTACGCCTTGAACGACGGCCTCCCCCAGTGGGAGGCCGTTTTTTCATGCTCACAGGGTGGTGCGGACCAGCCAGCGCCGGAGGACCTGCTCGTCGTTGGCAGGCAAATCGGCCAGCAGTTCAGCCTCGATCACCGCCACCCGCTGCCGACAGTCAGCGAGCAGGGATTGCCCACCGGTGGTGATGGTGTTTTCCAGAATCCGGCCATGGCTGGCGCTGGGCTGGCGTTCGATCGATCCCGCTTTTTCCAGATTGCCGACGATGACGGTGATGGTTTGCGGGGTCAGCGAGGTCAGCTTGGCCAGATCGGCGTTGGAAATACCGGGATAGGCAGCAATCATGGTCAGAATGGCAAACTGCGGCGGGGTGACGCGCAGGTCTGACAGGGCGCGCTCCATCCGCAGGCGGTGGGCAGCGGCGGCCTGTTGCAGCAGATAGCCGATGTGGCCCTGTTCGCCGCGTTTGCCTTCGCCGGGGGCGGGAATGGCCGGTCGCCGGTTTGGGGGAGGGGATAGGGGCTTGCTCATAATATCAGACCTCGAATATCATCTTCGAGTTCGAATAGTATCACAGGCCATCCCGGAGATCCAACCATGTCCCCTTTGCTGTCCTATGCCGACTTTGCCGCCCATATCGCTGGTGTCCCCGACGGATTGCGGGTGGCCAGTCAGGCGGTGAGCGTTCTTGACCCTGCGCTGGTCGAACTGGTCAAGCTGCGCGCGTCGCATCTGAATGCCTGCACCTTCTGCACCCACTATCATCTGGCTTTGGCGCGCAAACTGGGGGTGCCGCAGGACAAGCTGGATTTGCTGTCGGTCTGGCGCGAGGCACCGCAGTTCTCGGCGCAGGAACGGGCGGCGCTGGCGTGGACCGAAGTCCTGACCCTGATGGCTGATCACCCGGAGCGCGCCGCCGCCGAAGCCGAGGTTACCGCCCACTTTGCGCCCGCCGAACTGGCCGCGCTGACCAGTGCCATTGCCATCATCAATGCGTGGAACCGCATTGCCGGTGGCTTGCGCTTTTCGGTGTAGAGCAGTGAGCGCAAAAGTGGGAACCGGTTTTGCGCAAAATCACTGCGACAGATAAAATGTTAGACCAGCGTGCATGCATCAGGTCACAGTACACGACAGTTGGTGGAGAATGGCAGACTGCCGTCCGCACCTGCCTGGGGAACAAAGCCCCCGGACCCCCATTTTTTCTTCCAATATCAAAGGAGTGGGGTCTGGGGCCTGACGGCCCCAGCGAGGTGTGGAGCAGCGCTCCACGTCCCTCTTCCCAAACTGTCGTGTACCATGGCATCAGGTTTAACGCATGCTGGTCTAAACAGGTTTTTTCTGAAAAAAGGCGTTTCCGCATCGTTGCTTCAGCAGTCCCGGTGTTGACCGGGCTGTTTTTGAAACGATGCGGATCGCCCGATGAGCTCTCCCAAATCCTCTCGCAGTCGCCTGTGGTTCCTGTGGCATTCCTGGCTGGCGATGCCGGTCTGGCTGTTCATGCTGTTTGTGTGCGTCACGGGATGTCTGGCGGTGATCAGCCCGGAACTGACCTGGCTGTTCAATCCGGCCCTGCGGGTCAGCGAAGACGGCCCGGCGGCTCCGCTGTCGGCATTGGCGGCAGCGGCACAGGCCAGTCTCCCCACCGGGCGGGTCAGTGCCCTGGTGTGGCTGGATGCTGCCACTCCGTTGGCGGTGGCGGTCAAGGTGGCCTTGCCCAGCGGGTTCGAGCAAACGGCGTGGGTCAATCCGGTGACGGCGCAGGTGCAGGCGGTGACCAGCGGTATGTCGTTGCGCTCGTTTTTCCGCTCGCTGCACGGCTGGCTGTTGGTCTATCCGGGCGGCTGGTTTGTGGTCAGCGCGACGGGGCTGCCGCTGCTGGGGTCGCTGATCACCGGGGTGGTGGTCTACAAGAAATTCTGGCGCGCCTATCTGCACCCGCGCTTGCGGCGCGACAAGGGGCCTCGGTCGTTCTGGGGTGATCTGCACCGCCTGCTGGCGATCTGGTCGCTGTGGTTTGTCGGGTTGATGGCGATCACCGGCACATGGTTCCTGATTTATCTGGCCCTGCTGGAAAGTGGGGTCTCGTTGGGCACCGATGAGGCCCATCATCTGACGCCACGGCAGGATTTGCCGCTGGTCATGGTCGGGCAGCAACCTCCGGCCCCGACGCTGGTGCTTGATCAGGCGCTGGCGGCGATGCAGCAGGCCCGTCCGGGCTTTCGTCCGCTGTACATCGCGCTGCCTGCCTCGGCCTATGACAGTCTGACCCTGTATGGCGTTGGCTCGGCTCCGTTGTTGATGGACGAAGCCCATGCCCATCCGCTGACCGGCGCGTTGACGGAAGTCTCCCCCGGTAGCGAGGCGTCGGGCTGGGTGATGACCCAGCAAATCATGCGCTCGTTGCACGTCGGGGCCTTTGGTGGCTGGCCGTTGCGGTTGCTGTGGCTGCTGTGCGGGCTGATGCTGTGCGCGCTGGCAATCAGCGGCATGACCATCTGGCGGCACCGGACCCGCCCGGCCACGCCGTCGCCGGTGTTGAAGCGCCGTTGGCAACGGGGATGGATTTATCTCAGTGCGCTGGTCCTGCTGATCCCGCTGTCCACCCTGCCGTTTTATCTGACTGGCAAATCACTGTTCCCGACGCCCGAGCATCAGCAAACGGTCCAGATCGGGGCCTATACCCTGACGCTCAGCACGCCACAGGACCGCACGCCGCGCCGCGAACCGGGCGTTGGGCTGGTGCATGATTACCGCCTGCATGTGACCGGCACAGACTATCCGCCGTTCCGTGGCATGTTCCTGCGCTATGGCAAGCCGGACGGGCTGGAGCCGGAGCAGTTGGGTGAGCTGGCGCACGGATCACCGTTCAGCCTGCACGCCCATGTGCCGCTGCCTGCCACCGCCGAACCCCTATGGCTGTCGGTCGAGGGCTGGGACGGGGTGATCCATCAGGTGATGGTGCCCCTGCCGTGGGATGGGGGTGCGGGGCAATAATGGCCCCGCTTTCGTGCTCAGAACTTCAGAGCGTTTTCATACCGAGCGAAAACGCTCTTCCCTTTCAGGGCCGCATTTTCCGAGCCGTTGACCGGAGACGGTCAACTTGAAAATGCTCTAGAGCATTTCTCGGTCTCCATGGATCACGATAAATGCTCTAATGATTTGTTATTTAAGCAAATACGTCGTCGCAGATGTGTCCATCTGCTCGGGATTTGCTCTAATGCGCGTGGGCGTGACCATCCCCCAGACACTCGCGCTCGTCATGCGGCAAGCCCGCAGCCAGCGTGCCTGCACAGTAATCCACCACCGCCTTGTCCACGTCCTGCTCGGCCGTGGTGAGCAGGAGGGTCTGTCGCTCGGCCAGACGGCGCTGGACGCCTTCGCCGCCGCTGCCGGCAATGGCAACGTCCACCGCGTGCAGCGGATGACGTTCGGGGTAGGCGCGGGTGTGCCAGACATGCAGGCACGTCTGCTCGTTCAACTGGATGGCATAGGCTTGCACGGGAGGCTGGCCGGGCCAGACATCATACACCGCCCACAGCAAAGCCCGTCCGGCGTGGGGGGAAACGGTACCATCTTCGCGCACCGCAACAGCAATCAGTTTGCGCTCGTCCATCTCAGGCCTCTGGTTCGGTTCCGGCGGGTGCCGGAACGTGACAACAGGAACGGGCATCGCCGGAGTCTCATCCGGGCGGCCCTTCGCTTGGGGGAGCGTCTGATAATCATAAAGAAAAAACAGGCTTGGAGCCAGAGCCTGTCATTTACTCTGGCCCCTGATGCCTCTTATTGCGGGCGCGGTTCGACCGGCAGGTTGTCGATCAGGCGGGTCTTGCCCATGAACACGGCGGCAAACAGCCGGGCCGGACGGTCCAGCCGGTCCATTTCGGCCAGCGTTTCGGCGTCGCGCAGTTCCAGATAGTCAATCCGGCCAAAGCCCAGCCGCACCAGTTCGTCGGCCACCCAGTCGAGGGCGTCCTGAACCCGCTTGCCGCCCAGAATGTCCTGTCCGGCCTGCCACAGGCTTTTGTACAGCCGGTTGGCGTTGGCGCGTTCGCTGTCGCTGAGATAGGCATTGCGCGAGGACAGGGCGAGGCCATCGACTTCGCGGTGGATCGGAGCACCTTCGATGCGGACCGGAATGGCGAGATCGGTGACCATCCGGCGGATGACCATCAGCTGCTGGTAATCCTTTTCGCCAAAAATTGCCACGTCGGGCAACACCATCAGCAACAGCTTGCTGACCACCGTCGCCACCCCGCGGAAATGTCCCGGACGGGCCAGACCGCACAGGCAATCGACGATCGGGCCGGTGACATCGACCAGCGTCGCATTGCCCTTGGGATACATGTCTTCGACCGCTGGGGCGAACACCAGACTGGCCCCGGCCATTTTGGCCTTGAAGCAGTCTTCTTCCAGCTTGCGCGGATAGGCGTCGAAATCTTCGTTCGGCCCGAACTGGGTCGGATTGACGAACACCGACACCACCACCTTGTCGGCCATCATCTTGGCCTGACGGAACAGGCTCATGTGGCCTTCGTGCAAGGCCCCCATGGTGGGAACCAGACCAACGGTCAGCCCCTCGGCCCGCCATTCGGCGATGCGGGCGCGCAACTCGGCAACGGTGGTGACAACTTCGATTTTACGTGCGGCAGACAGGCCCATCCCCGGCCCCTTTCCCATCAACACAATACAGAGATTTTTACCAACACTCAGGAGCGGGACGGTGCACCACGGGGGATGGTGGCACCGTGCTCTGGTCTGGCAGCCCCTGTATTATCCCTTTTTGACCCCGAAGCAATACTCGGCAGACGGAAAGGCGCGGCTGCGGACTTCGTCGGCATAGGTGGCGGCGGCGTCGCTGACCGTACTGGCGAGGTCGGCATAGCGTTTGACGAACTTCGGGCGGAAGTCGGTGAACAGGCCAAGAATGTCTTCGCTGACCAGCACCTGCCCATCACAGGCGGGCGAGGCCCCGATGCCGATGGTGACGGCGTTGACGCTGGCGGTAATTTCCCGCGCCAGCTGCTCGACGGTGCCCTCGATCACCATGGCAAAGGCTCCGGCATCGGAAATGGCCTGTGCGTCCCGGCGAATCTTGTCGGCCTCGGCCTCGCTGCGTCCGCGCGAGCGGAAGCCGCCAAAGGCGTTGACATGTTGCGGGGTCAGGCCGACGTGGCCGACCACCGGCACGCCCCGGCGAACCAGAAACTCGACCGTTTCGGCCATTTCCTCGCCACCTTCCAGCTTGACGGCGGCGGCTCCGCTTTCGGACAGCACGCGGGCCGCGTTGCGAAAGGCCTGGGCGGGGCTTTCCTGATAGCTGCCAAACGGCATGTCCACCACTACCATCGCCTGCTGCGATCCCCGGACGACGGCCGCCCCGTGGGCAATCATCATCTCGAGGGTCACCGGCAGAGTGGTGTCCATGCCGTACAGGACCATCCCGAGAGAATCACCGACCAACAGCATGTCCACATGCGGGTCGAACAGTTTGGCCATCGGGGCGGTATAGGCTGTCAGCATCACCACCGGCTGCCCGTTCTTGTGGGCAACAATATCGACCACCGTCTGGCGCTTGATCTGGGCTTGGGCGCTCACCGTCGTATCTCCCTTGGGTGCCGGGGGTTTTTCTCCGTCGCGGGAGGCAACGGAAGGGCACCATCTTGTCATGCTTTGCTGGCCGCCAGCGGCTGCGGGCAGCGGGGAAGCCGTTGTAGCGTGTTTTCAGACCTCACGAAAGCGCAAAGCCCACGGCCTTAACCACCATCCCGGCCATCGGCAATGCGGTGCAGGCCGTCCCGGTCCAGCAGGTCGACAATACCGGGAGACGGCAGGGCGATCAGGCCGTCCTTTTTCATGGTGGTCAGGGTGCGGCTGACTGTTTCGATGGTCAGCCCCAGATAGTCGGCCATGTCGAGGCGACTCATTGGTACCGCAATCGGGCTGGGCGGGTCCTGGCGGGCGACGGCCCGGCGCGACAGCATCAGCAGGAAGTGGGAAATCTTTTCGCGGGCGCTCATCCGGCCCAGCAACAGCATCTGTTCCTGTGCGAAAGCCAGCTCCATCACCAGCCGGGTGCGCAGGCGCTGTTCCAGCTCGGGCGTGGTGGCAAGCAGGGCTTTCATCCGCTGTTCGGAAAAGCGGCACAGGGTGGAAGGCGAAATGGCCTCGGCGGTGTAGCCATAGGCACCGCTGGGGGAAAAGCCGAAGAAATCACCGGGAAACAGAAAGCCGATCACTTGCCGACGGCCATCGGACAACAGCTTGGACAGCTTGATGCAGCCCTCGACCACCGAATAGATGTTTTCGGCGTTATCCCCTTCACGAAATACGGTTTCCTGGGCTTCACAGGTCAAATTCCCCCGAATCGAGCGCAACCGCCGCAGGCCTTCGGGACTCAAGCCAGCGCAGAACGCGCTGTCTTCCAGATCACAACACCGACAAAGGGGGCCGCTGTCCGCGACCAGCTTCAGCAGAGGATCAGGACCGTTCACCCGGTTTCTCCGTTACCGTGGAAGGGGGTGCCGCTGGTTCTGCCGGGCGGGCAGGGGGAGCCAGCATGTCATCATCATCGTACAGAATGCGGTTGGCAGCACCGTCGAGGTCATCAAACTGGCCGCTCTTCAGGGCCCACAAGAACCCGACCAGCCCCATCAGCCCAAGAAGCAGTGCAACCGGAATCAACATCAACAACGAAGTCACGACTGCCGTCCTTTCACCAGACGCATGGCATTGGCAATGACCAGCACCGATGAACTGCTCATGGCAATCGATGCAATCAGGGGCGTCACCATGCCCATGACAGCCATCGGAATGGTGACAGCATTATACGCCAATGCCAGCCCAAAGTTACCCCTAACCAGACGATCGCTTTTTTTGGCGACCTCCAGCACTTCCAGCACCGGCGACAGGCGTTCGCCCTGAAAGACGGCATCGGCAGCGGTCTGGCTGACATCGACGGCGGTGGAGGGCGACAGCGACACGGTGGCGGCAGCCAGCGCCGGGGCATCGTTCAGACCATCCCCGACCATCAGCACCTTGCGGCCTGCGCCCTGCAGCTTTTCCAGTCGGGCACACTTGTCGGCGGGGGAGGCTTCGGCCTGCCAGTGGGAGATACCCAGCGCGGTGGCCATCCGGCGCACCACCGGCTCGCGGTCGCCGGACAGCAGTTCGACCTGAATGCCCTTGCCCTGCAGGGCGCGCACCACCTCGGCGGCATCGGGGCGCAGGGCGTCACTGAAGCGGAATTGCACCGCCTCCCGATCCGGGCGACGCAGCCACAGCTCCGGCCCTTCGCTGGTGATGCCCTGCTCGTGGCTGACCGCACAAAAACTGCGGCTGCCCAGCAGGGTTTCCCCATCGGCCTGCACCATGCGCAGACCTTTGCCGGGGATTTCCTCGATCCCGTCCAGCACCGGCGCCAGACAACTGCTGACCAGCGCCCGCGACAGCGGATGGCGGCTGTTGGCAGCCATGCCGGCGGCAATCCGCAGGTCTTCGGTGCTCCATGGGGCACTGTCGGGGCGTTCGAGAACCGGCTTGCCCAGGGTCAGGGTGCCGGTCTTGTCAAACACCACCGTATCGACGGCGGTCAGGCGTTCCAGAGCGGTGGCGGACTTCAGCAGAACCCCCCGGCGCAGCAGGCGGCCCGAGGCAATCACCTGCACCACCGGCACGGCCAGCGCAATGGCGCACGGGCAGGTGATGATCAGCACCGACACCGCGGTCAGCAGGGCCTGTTGCCAGGGGGCAGTGGTAAAGATCATCCAGCCGCTGAAGGTCAGTAAGGCCATGATGTGCACCACTGGCGCGTAATAGCGCGCCACCCGGTCGGCCAGCGCGACATAGGACGCCCGGCCCTGCTCGGCGACTTCCATCATGCGGACGATTTCAGCCAGCAGGGTGCCTTCGCCCACCGCCTGTACCGTCAACTGCAACGGGCTGGACAGGTTCATCGTCCCGGCAAACACCTTGTCGCCGGTCTTGATGCTGACCGGCAGGGATTCGCCGGTGATCAGGCTGGTATCGACATCGGACTGACCATCGCGCACCACGCCATCCACGCCAATGCGTTCGCCAGCGGCGACCAGCACCACCATTCCGACCTCTACCTGCCGGGGCGGCAGCACCACGCGGCTGCCGTCGTCGCGCAGGACGGTCACCGCCTGCGCCCCCAGCGCCAGCAGATGTTCGGCGGCCGAGCGGGCCTGTCCACGCGCCCGGCTGTCGAGATAGCGCCCGATCAGCAGGAAAAACAGCAAGGTGACGGCAGCATCAAAATAGGCGTGATGGCCGCCGTGGATGGTTTCCCACAGGCTCATCAGGGCGGCCAGCATCACCCCCAGGGTGATCGGCACATCCATGTTGGTGCGGCCATTGCGCAGGGCCGCCAGTGCCGAGCGTGAAAAGGGCCGGATGGTGTAGGCAATGGTCGGAAAGGCAATCAGGGCGGATAGCCAGTGGAACATGTCACGGGTGTATTCCCCCATGTCCACCCCGGCCCAGATGGACACCGACAGCAGCATGACGTTGCCCGCCGCAAACCCGGCGACGGCCATGCAGCGCAGCAGTTCCTTTTCGTGGCGGACGGTTTCCAGATTGAGGGCGGCGGGATCATAGGGCACCAGACGATAGCCGATACGGTTGATCGGATCGACCAGCGCACTGGCGCTGCCGTCTCCCTGCCAGCGCAGGATCAGGCGGCGGGTGGTCATGTTCATCCGCGCCTGCACAACGTCTGGCTGGCGGCCAAGAATGGTTTCGATCAACCAGACGCAGGCGGCGCAATGGATGCCTTCGACCATCAGATGCAGGGTGTGGATGCCGTCGCTGTCGGTCTGGACATGGGCCGACAGGTCGGTTTCAGCCTCGTGATCCTCGGGGCGCAAGGGTTTGCTGTCCGGGTCAATGCAGCGGCGCTGGTAATAGCTGGACAGACCCAGCCCATTGACCAGCTCATAGGCCGCCTTGCAGCCGCGACAGCAAAAATCGTCGCTGCTGCCCTCCGGATGGGTTCCGTCGTCGCTCAGGATCGGGCTGCCGCAGTGCAGGCAGACTTTCGGGCTGATGTCGGGGGCGGAGGAGGCAGACATGGCGAACCTCTTGCAACATGAACGCACAGACCGGAAAGCGGTGCTGCGGCGCTTTCCGGGGAGATGTCATGCGGTCAACAGACGGGACGTGTGTCGTTGGGGGCAGGTGGCCGGGGGGGGCAGATTGCCGGGCCTGCGTCAGCGCACGTCGATGCGGTCGCGCAGGCGATAGCTGTCCTGCCCATGGCGGGCCATCAGGCGGATTTCCCACTGGCCGGGCATCGCCAGTTCGACGGTACGAGCATAAAAGCCGGGCGAAACCGGGTCCAGTGTCACCGACTGGTCATAGCCTTCCAGAGTCGGGCGGCGGATCTGCAACTGGGCTTCCATGCCCTCGATCGGGGCACCGTTCTTGTCCTTGATGGTCAGGCTGAGGCGGACCAGACGCGGGCCGTTGGCGGCATCGGCGGTGGTCTGGGCGGATTCGGCCCCCAGTTGCACCGACCAGCCGAGCGTCTTCTGCTTTTCTTCGGCGGCGATCAGGGCGTTGTAGCTGTTGCCTTCTTCATAGGCATGGCGGGTTTCCAGACCGTTGAAGGTCGAGGTCGAGAAGTACAGCATGGCGGCGTTGACCGACAGAACCACCATGAACATGCCAACGAAGATCCACGGATACCACCAGCCATCGGGGCGCTGCTTAACCATGAAGAGTCCTTTTCATCGTACCGGGTTCATCGTACCGGGAGAAACGCGAGCCGCGCCGGGCGCGGGATGTCCGGGTGCGGGACGTCCGGTCTTGGCCGGAAGCCCCTTCCTTTACCACGGCCATTGCCAGAACACACCCCCTGCGGCGAGCGGGGCAGCCCTACATTTTGGTAACGGTTGCCTCTGGCAACACGGGTTGGTAACGGTTGCCTCAACCGTAGCCGCGGCCAGACCGTTGATCAATCCAGCCCCAGCTTGGCACGCAGGGCGGCAATCACTCCGCTGCTGCCGCCTTCGTGATGCAGCTTGCTGACCATTGATTTCAGTTTGGGGTCTGCCGGGTCGTCCAGCACGATTTTCAGCTTGCACAACTGGTCGCCGCGCCCGCTTTCCGGTTTGCCATCCCTAGGGATGCCTTTCCCGCGCAGACGCAGGGTGGTGCCGGTGTTCGATCCTTCGGGGACGGTGACCGTTACCTTGCCATCGACGGTCGGCACGGTGATTTTGGCCCCCAGCACGGCTTCGGTCAGGGAAACCGGGATGTCGGCCAGCACGTCCACGCCCTCGCGGCGGAAAACACCGTGGGGACTGACGGTGACCTCGACCAGCGCATCGCCGTCGGGGCCGCCATGCATGCCGGGGGCTCCCATGCCTTTCAGGCGCAGAATCTTGCCGGTTTCGCTGGCCGGGGGCACCTTGACCGAAACGGTTTTGCCGCCGCTGAGGGTGATCTGGCGCGAGCAGCCCATGGCAGCATCCTCAAAGCTGACCGTCACCGGATAGCGGGTGTCGGTACCACGCTTGGGTGAGGTGTGCTGACGTCCGCCCGGTCCACGGCCCGCCGCAAACGGAGAGTCGTCCTCGTCGTTCAGCAGGTCTTCAAACCACCAGGTGTTCTGGCCCCGGTTGTTGTTGGTGCGCCCGCCAAAGCCCGCACCGCCAAAGCCGCCACCACCAAAACCAGACGAACGGCGCTGGCCGGTGTGGGCGCGCCGCCGCTCGTGGCCTTCGGCATCGATTTCACCGCGGTCAAACCGCTTGCGCTTGTCGTCGTCCGACAGCAGTTCATAGGCGGACGAGACTTCCTTGAAGCGGTCTTCCGCTTTCGGGTCGTTGGGGTTCAGGTCAGGGTGCAGCGTCCGCGCCAGCTTGCGATAGGCGGTCTTGATCTCGCTTTGGGTGGCGGTTCGGCCAACGCCGAGCAGCTCGTAGGGGTCCCGCATGGCAGAGCCTCAGCTCCCTTGAATAAACAGTACAGACAGTGGCGGCAGGGTGATCAGGGCAGGGGGTTATCCCAGCATGGCTGCACCGCCGTTGTGCCACCAGACACGGGCGACCGCCGCCGCCCACGGCCCGCCGTGCCCGGAAAACAGTTGGTCTTCCGGAGCCACGGCGTCAAGAAAGGCGGTGATCGAGGCGCGCAGATGGGCCGGATCGCCGCCGGGAAAATCGGTGCGGCCAAAGCCGTGATCAAACAGGGTATCACCGGTCAGGGCAAAGCCGGGGAAGCTGTAGCAGACCCCCCCCGGTGTGTGTCCCGGCGTTGCCACCACCGTGACCCCGCCCGCCAGATCCAGAACCGCCTGATCGGCGAAATAGGTGACCGGCGGCACGGTCAGTGCGGTGCGCAGCAGGGCCATGCCCCATTCCGCTGCCGCATCCAGAATCACCTGTTCGTTGCGGTGGGCATAGACCGGGGCCTTGGTGCTGTCGGCCACCTGCTGCAATCCGGCAACGTGGTCGGGATGGCCGTGGGTCAGCAGGATGGCGGTGACAGTTCCGCCCATCCGGTCGGCGGCGGCGAGAATCTCGCGCGGGCTGGCACCGGGATCAACGATCATGGTGCTGGCGGTCGGGCGATGGTGGACCACATAGCAGTTCTCGTAATAGGGCGGGGCTGTCACCACCTGCCGCAGCTCGTAGTCACCAAACTGAAAGGTCTGCTCTGCCATCGCCATCCCCTTCTGCCAGCGGCAGGGTTATCGGTCCGTTCCGTGCGTTACCTTATAATCGCATTATTTCGGCAATAACAGCCACAGTCGGCCAAAGTGCTTGAGGGTCCCGGCCATTTGCTCGGCTTGCGGTCCGGCACCGGCATAAATATCCAGACGCTCGCTGCCCTTGATGGCACCGCCACGGTCCTGCACCGCCAGCAGGCGCGGCTGATAATGGTCAACCCGCCCGGCGGCATCGAGAATCGGCATTTCGATCAGCACCACCGTGCCCGGCGGCAGGATGGTGGAGTCGGTGGCCGCGCTGGCCAGCGGGGTCAGCGGCACCCCCGCCGAGCCGGTGACCTCGTTCTGGGCAAAACTGAGGAAGGTATACGAGCCATTGAGGTTCATCACCGATTCCGCCTGTCCCGGATGGCTGGTCATCCAGGCGCGGATGGTCTGCATCGACACCTGATCGACGGGAATTTCCCCCTGCTCGACCAGCTTGCGGCCAATGCTGACATAGGAATGACCGTTCTTGCCACCATAGGACAGCAGACGGCGGCGACCATCGGGATAAATGCCAACCCCCGAGCCTTGCACCTGCAGGAAATAGAGGTCAATCAGGCTGTTGGTCCAGGCGATTTCCAGATTGCGCCCGGCCAGCGCCCCCCGGCTGATGTCGGTGCGCGACGGGAACGGGCCGTTACCGTCGGGTTTGCGGTAGATGGGGACGGTAAAGGCACCGCCGCGCCGGTCGGACAGGGAAATGGTCGGTGTGTAGTACGAGGTAAAGCGCACGTTGCCGCGTCCGTCGCCCTGCAACTGATAGCCCTGCACGAAATCACTCAAGGGGCGGTTGCTGTGGCTCCAGCGTTCCAGCGCCTCCAGCACTGCCTGTGCGCTGCGCTGGGTCACCGGTGCGGGCAGACCATCCAGCGGCTGGCTGGCGGGGAAGGTGCGCGCGTTCACCACCTTGCGCTGGGTGGCCAGCATCGGGGCAAGCGTCTCGTCTTTCACCACCGAGGCGGGCAGCGGCGCGGCCAGCGTGAACAGGCGGGGCAGTTCGGGATAGCTGGTGTTGCGCCCGTCACCGACAAAGCCGGGAAGCTCGCCGGGCTTGTTGACCAGCGCAGACCCCGTTGCCGCCGGAGTGGACGATGATGGCGACGAGGAGGGGGAGCTTGCACAGCCCGCAACGGCAACGGCCAGTCCGGCAAGGGCCAGCCAGCGGACAAAACTCCTGCCTGCTGCCGCAAAACCGGAGTAAGCGGCAGGCTGTTTGCCCGGTGCGTGAGAGCGCATGGTGAAAAGGACTCCTTGGTAGACCGTCAGGGTCTTGCTGTGTGTGCGAACGGGGGCCGGATCACCCGACCAGATCAAAGGCAGCAGCCATCAGGTCGCGGGTGTACGGATGGCGGGGGGCGGCAAAAATATCACTGGCCGGGCCTTGTTCAACCACTTTGCCATCCTTCATCACCACCAGATGGTCGGCCAGTGCCCGCACCACCCGCAGGTCATGACTGATGAACAGATAGGCCAACTGATAACGCTGTTGCAGGCCGCGCAACAGGTCGATGATCTGGCTTTGCATCGACAGGTCCAGCGCACTGGTCGGCTCGTCGAGCACGATGAAGCGCGGTTTCAGCACCAGTGCCCGCGCAATGGCGATGCGCTGCCGCTGTCCGCCGGAAAACTCGTGCGGATAGCGGTCGGCGTGTTCGGCAGACAGGCCGACTTCCTGCAAGGCGGCGAGTACCTGTGCGTCCCGCTCGCTCTGCGGAGCCGAGGCAGCATGGATGGCCAGCCCCTCGCCGACGATCTCGCCGACGGTCATGCGGGGTGACAGGCTGCCATAGGGGTCCTGAAAGACGATCTGCATTTCCCGCCGCAAGGGCCGCAAGGCCGATGGTGACAGGGTGTCGATCCGCTGCCCGCCAAAGGTCACCGCGCCACTACCTTGGGTCAGGCGCAGCAGGCCCATGGCAAGGGTGGTCTTGCCCGAGCCGGATTCGCCAACCACCCCAACCGTCTGTCCCGCCCGTACCGACAGGCTGATGCCATCGACCGCCTTGATATGTCCCTGCGTCCGGCGCAGCAGGCCCTTTTTGACCGGGAACCACACCTTGAAGTCTTCGACCGCCATCACCGTTGGGGCGTCAACGACCATCGGGGCCGGGGCACCGCCGGGTTCCGAGGCCAGCAACAGGCGGCTGTAGGGGTGTTGCGGGGCCTGAAACAACTGCTGCACCGGGGCCGATTCGACGATCTCGCCGTCCTTCATCACGCACACATGGTCGGCCATGCGGCGGACGATGGTCAGGTCGTGGGTGATGAACAGCACCGCCAGCCCCAGCCGGGCCTGTAAATCCTTCAGCAAGCGCAGGATTTGCGCCTGAATGGTGACATCCAGCGCGGTGGTCGGCTCGTCGGCAATCAGGATGTCCGGCTCGTTGGCCAGCGCCATGGCGATCATCACCCGCTGACGCTGCCCGCCGGACAGTTCATGCGGCAGGGCATTCAGCCGCTGGCGCGGATCGGGCAGGCCGACCAGCTCCAGCAGCTCGATGATGCGGGCCTGCAGGGCGTCGCCGCGCAGGCCCCGGTGCAGGATCAGGACTTCGCCGACCTGCTTTTCAATCGAATGCAGCGGGTTCAGGCTGGTCATCGGCTCCTGAAACACCATCGCGATGCGGTTGCCGCGAATCTGGCGCAGGGCGGTGGGCGAGGCTCCCAGCAGTTCCTGGCCTTCAAAGGTGATGCTGCCGCGCGGGTGACTGGCAAACGGATAGGGCAGCAACTGCAGCAGGCTGAGCGCCGAGACCGACTTGCCCGAGCCGGATTCCCCGACCAGCGCCAGCGTCTGGCCCCGGTAGAGCTCAAACGAGACGCCTTTGACCGCCATCACCTGCCGGTCGCCAGAGCCAAAGGCCACCGCCAGATCGCGCACCGATAAAACCGGCAGGGTCGCAGAAGGGTGTGTCATGCTGGTTATCCCGTGTTGCGCTGGGTGGTCTTGCGTGGGTCAAAGGCATCGCGCACCGCCTCGCCGATGAACACCAGCAGGGACAGCATCACCGCCAGCGTGAGAAAGCCGGTGATCCCCAGCCATGGCGCCTGCAGGTTTTCCTTGCCCTGTTGCAGCAGGTCGCCGAGCGACGGGCTGCCCGGTGGCAAGCCCAGCCCGAGGAAGTCCAGCGAGGTCAGGGCCACAATCGAACCGGACAGCACGAACGGCATGAAGGTCAGGGTGGCGGTCATGGCGTTGGGCAGGACGTGGCGGACCATGATCTGCAGGTCGGACATGCCCAGGGCCCTGGCGGCGCGCACATAGTCGAAATTGCGCGCCCGCAGGAATTCTGCGCGCACCACTGCCACCAGTGAGGTCCACGAGAACAGCATCAGCACGATCAGCAGGGTCCAGAAGCCGGGGATCATCACGCTGGAGACGATCACCAGAATGAAGAACTGCGGCAAACCGGACCAGATTTCCAGAAAGCGCTGGGCCAGCAGGTCGAGCCAGCCGCCGAAGTAGCCCTGAACGGCCCCGACCGCGACACCGACCACCGACGAGGTGAGGGTCAGGGTCAGGCCAAACAGGATCGACAGGCGAAAGCCGTAAATCAGGCGAGCCAGCACATCGCGGCCCCCGTCATCGGTGCCCAGCCAGTTGGTGGTGGTCGGCGGGCTGGGGGCCGGTTGTGGCAGGTTTTGATTGACGGTCTGATAGGAAAAGCGGATCGGCGGCCAGATCATCCAGCCTTTTTCGCTGATCAATCCTTGCAGATAGGGGTCACGGTAATCGGCATAGGTATCAAAGTCGCCGCCGAAGGTGGTTTCTGGGTAGTCTTTCAGCACCGGTGCATACAGCCCGCCGTCATAGGCCACCAGCAGCGGGCGGTCATTGGCGAGGAACTCGGCCCCCAGCGTCAGCAGGAACAGGGCGAGGAAAATCCACAGCGACCAGAAGCCGCGACGGTTGGCGCAAAAGGCCGACAGGCGGCGGCGGGTGAGGGGGCTTAAGCGGCGGCTCATTGGCGGGCCTCGAAGTCAATGCGCGGATCGACCAGGGTGTAGGTAACGTCGCTGATCAGGTTCAGCACCAGACCAATCAGGGTGAACACGTAAAGGGTGCCAAAAATCACCGGGTAGTCGCGGTTGACCACGCTTTCGTAGCCGAGCAGCCCCAACCCGTCGAGCGAGAACACCACCTCGATCAGCACGCTGCCGGCAAACAGGATCGACACCAGTGCCGCCGGAAAACCGGCGATCACCAGCAGCATGGCGTTGCGGAAGATATGGCGATAGAGGATCTGCTTTTCTTCCAGCCCCTTGGCGCGGGCGGTGATCACGTACTGCTTGTTGATTTCTTCGAGGAACGAGTTCTTGGTCAGCATGGTCAGGCTGGCAAAGCCGCCAATGGTCAGCGCCAGCACCGGCAGGGCCATGTGCCACAGGTAATCCAGCGCCTTGCCGCCCCATGACAGGGTGGCCCAGTTTTCCGAGGTCAGGCCGCGTAACGGGAACCAGTTGAGATAACTGCCTCCGGCAAACAGCACCACCAGCAGGATGGCGAACAGGAACGACGGGATGGCATAGCCGATGATGATTGCCCAGCTGGTGGCGGTATCAAAGCGCGAGCCATCGCGCACCGCCTTGGCAATCCCCAGCGGGATCGAGATGATGTAGATCAGCAACGTTGACCACAGCCCCAGCGACACTGACACCGGCAGCTTTTCCAGCACCAGCGTGAACACGCTGCGGCCACGGAAAAAGCTGTCGCCAAGGTCAAACACCAGATAATCGCGCAGCATCTGGAGATAACGTTCGTGCAGCGGTTTATCAAAGCCAAACTGACGTTCAAGCTGGGCGACGAAGGCCGGGTCCAGTCCTTGCGCCCCACGATAGCTGGACGACGGGCTGCCGCCCGATCCACTGGCAGAGGAGCCGGGGGAGGGGCTGCGGACTTCCCCTTCGCCGCCACCGCTGAGGCGGCTGGTGGCATCAACGGCGGTGCCCTTGATCTGGGCAATTGCCTGTTCCACCGGGCCGCCGGGGGCAATCTGGACGATAAAGAAGTTGATCGTCAGGATACCCAACAGGGTCAGCGGAATCAGCAGCAGACGGCGAAGGATGTACGCGCCCATCGGTGCAGGCCCCCTTATTCGGCTTTGGGCTGAAAACCGACCGGCAGCCCTTTGGGGTCCGCCCACCAGGCCATCAATTGCATGCCTTGCATCGGCGAGACGGCAGGCATGCCGAACCGGTTCCACAGCGCAACCCGGCTGCTGGAAATGTGCCAGTGCGGGATGACCTGATGGCTCCATAACAGCACGCGGTCAAGGGCACGGGTGGCGGTGATCAGCTCGTTGCGGTCTTTCGCCTGCACCACCTTTTCAATCAGGGCATCAATCGCTGGTGAGCAAATGCCGGTGGTATTGCGCGAGCCATCCTGTTTGGCGGCGGCACAGCCCCAGAAATCACGCTGTTCATTGCCGGGGCTGAGCGACTGGCCCCAGATTTCGACCGTCATGTCGTAATCAAAGGTATCCATCCGGCTTTGGTACTGGGCGCTGTCAACGGTGCGCACCGACGCTTCGATCCCCAGTCGCTTCAGGTTCTGGGCAAAGGGCAGGGCGATGCGTTCCCATGTCGGGTCGGACAGCAGGATTTCAAAGCGGAACGGCTGGCCTTGCGCGTTGGTCAGCACGCCGTCCTTCACGCTCCAGCCCGCTGCCTTCAGCAGCTCCATCGCCTGCCGCAGATTGACCCGCAGGCCATTGTCTCCGGCGGTCGAGGGGGGCTGATACACCGTGGTAAAGACATCGGGCGGCAGGTCCTTGCGCAACGGCTCCAGCAGCGCCAGTTCATCCTTGCCGGGCAGGCCGGTGGCGGCCAGTTCCGAGTTGTCGAAATAGGAAACGGTGCGCAGGTACTGGCCGTAGAACAGGTTCTGGTTCGACCATTCAAAATCAAAGGCCAGCGCCAGCGCCTGCCGCACCCGGTCGTCCTGGAACAGCGGACGGCGCAGGTTATAGGCAAAGCCCTGCATGCCGGAGGGCATCTTGTGCGGCACGTCCAGCTTCAGCACCTTGCCGTCCTTGACGGCGGGGAAGTCGTAGCCGGTGGCCCACAGCTTGGCGACGTTTTCCGGCCGCACGTCATAGGCTCCGGCCTTGAACGCCTCGAGCGCAACGGTGGTGTCGCGGTAATAGTCGTAGCGGATGGTGTCAAAGTTATACAGGCCCCGGGTCACTGGCAGGTCTTTGGCCCACCAGTCGGCGACGCGCTCATAGACCACATAGCGCCCGGCTTCAAAGCTCTTCAGGCGATAAGGGCCACTGCCAACCGGTGGCTCCAGTGTGCTGGCCGAGAAGTCTTTGCCGTCCCAGAAATGTTTCGGCAGGATCGGCATTTCCCCCAGAGTCAGCGGCAATTCGCGGTTGCTGCCATCCTTGAAGGTAAAGGTCACCTGACGGGGACCGCTTTTGCTGACCTCTTTCACATCGCCATAATAAAAGGCGTAAAAGGGCCGACCTTTTTCTTTCAGGGTGTTGAACGACCAGATCACGTCTTCGGGGGTGACCGGCTTGCCGTCGCTGAATTTGGCCTGCGGGCGCAGGGTAAAGGTGACAGCGGTGTTGTCCGGCGCCAGGGTGACGCTTTCGGCCAGCAGGCCGTATTCGGTAAAGGCTTCGTCGGCCGCCGGGGTCAGCAGGGTTTCGTACACCATACCAATGCCCGCCGGAGGTGTTCCCTTGATGGTAAAGCTGTTGAAGGTGTCATAGCTGCCCATCGCCGCCAGCTTCAACTCGCCACCCTTGGGGGCGTCCGGGTTCACGTAGGCAAAATGCTTGAAGTCCGGCCCGTATTTCGGGCTGCCGTGCAGGGTCAGGGCATGGCGGGGAGCATCACCGGCAAAGGCTGGCAGAGCCGGGACCACAAACAGGGCAGAACACCACAGCGGCAGCGCCAGCAGCGCACGACGGGAGACAGAAAGCATGGGCCGGCAAGCTCCTGAAGCAGCAGGGAGAGGGCGTGTCACGGATGACACGCCCTCATAATGGGTTGCAAAATCGGATCAATCAAGCCTGCCACCCGTGGTGTCCAGACCCGTGTGACGGACACAACGAGGGGCTTATTCCCACACCCACTGGCCGTTTGCATTCATGTGGGCACGCTTGATAACCGCCCCTCCCGTGCTCGCAGCCGGAGTGCTGGAGGCGGGAGCTTTGGCGGCAGAAGAGCTGGTCGTCGGGCTGGCGGGGGCGGTGGTTGCCTTGGTGGCGGTCGTTTGCGTCGATGTAGCCTGAGTAGCGCGCTGGGCGATGGCCGCGTTGCGTTCTGCCGCCTTGCGGTCGGCCTCTTCTCGTGCGGCCTGACGGGCAGCAGCCTTTTCGGCTGCGGCTTGTTCGGCTGCGGCTTTCTGGGCCGCGAGTTTATCTGCTGTGGCCTTCTCGGCGGCTACTTTTTGCGTGGCAGCCTTTTCTGCAGCGAGCTTCTCCGTCGCAGCCTTTTCGGCGGCGAGTTTCTCCGCTGCAGCCTTTTCAGCAGCGAGCTTCTCCGTCGCAGCCTTTTCGGCGGCAAGCTTCTCCGCTGCGGCCTTTTCAGCAGCGAGCTTCTCTGCCGCAGCCTTTTCGGCGGCGAGCTTCTCCGTCGCAGCCTTTTCGGCGGCGAGTTTCTCCGCTGCAGCCTTTTCAGCAGCGAGCTTCTCCGTCGCAGCCTTTTCGGCGGCGAGCTTCTCCGCTGCGGCCTTTTCAGCAGCGAGCTTCTC
>NZ_FTOA01000002.1:794913-822205 GCF_900156605.1 Insolitispirillum peregrinum
CGCAGCCTTTTCGGCGGCGAGCTTCTCCGTCGCAGCCTTTTCGGCGGCGAGTTTCTCCGCTGCAGCCTTTTCAGCAGCGAGCTTCTCCGTCGCAGCCTTTTCGGCGGCGAGTTTCTCCGCTGCAGCCTTTTCAGCAGCGAGCTTCTCCGTCGCAGCCTTTTCGGCGGCAAGCTTCTCCGCTGCGGCCTTTTCAGCAGCGAGCTTCTGAGCAGCAGCCTTTTCGGCGGCGAGCTTCTCCGCTGCGGCCTTTTCAGCAGCGAGCTTCTCTGCCGCAGCCTTTTCGGCGGCGAGTTTCTCCGCTGCGGCCTTTTCGGCGGCGAGTTTCTCCGCTGCGGCCTTTTCGGCGGCGAGTTTCTCCGCTGCGGCCTTTTCAGCAGCGAGTTTCTCCGCTGCGGCCTTCTCGGCGGCGAGTTTCTCCGCTGCGGCCTTTTCAGCAGCGAGCTTCTCCGCTGCAGCCTTCTCGGCGGCGAGTTTCTCCGCTGCGGCCTTTTCAGCAGCGATCTTCTCCGTCGCGGCCTTTTCGGCGGCAAGCTTCTCCGCTGCGGCCTTTTCTGCCGCCTTTTTCTCCGCCGCTGCCTTGTCTGCCGCAAGTTTGGCAGCAATCTTTTCCGCCATCAGCCGCTCAACGGTTTCCTTGTTGGCGGCCATTTTCTCGGCAACGGCTTTCTTTTCGGCAGCCAGTTGTTCGGCAGCAGCTTTCTCGGCGGCTTCCTGTTCGGCGATCAGTCTGGCGGCCTCGGCCTGTTCTGCCGCCGCCTTGTCGGCGGCGGCCTTTTCAGCAGCAAGGCGGGTCTGTTCGTTCAGGACTGCCTGTTGCTGTTCGATGCTGGGACCACTTTGGGTCCAGGCGCGGAATGAGGTTCGGGGGCCGGGAGAGAGCAGGACATATCCGGCAACGGCGGCTCCGATCAATGTTCCCAGTCCCCCGGCTGCCCAGGCCAGCCGGTTGCTGTGGTGCTTTTGATGGGTATGTTTGGGGGCTGGAGTCGTGCCGTCAATGACCGCCTTGACGTGCATGGCCAGGACCTCGGGGGTACCGAGGCGACAGGCCATCTGCATCGATTTGGCGCACAGGGTATTCAAAAGCGCCGGGAAGCCACCGGAGGCATTGGTCAGCAGGGGAATGGCGTCGGGGGCAAAAACCGGGTTGGTGACACCGGGCAGGCGACTGTCGGCGAGACGGTTGGCAATGTAATCGTCGATTTCCGTCTGGGTCAGCGGCGCAGTATTGAAGGAATAGCTGATGCCTTCCCGCACTTTTTCCATCGGCTTGGCAGCCAGCATGGCATCCAGCGCGGTTTGCCCGACCAGCAGAACATGCAGCAGGCGACCGTCTTCGTTTTCCAGCTCGGACAGGACCTTGACGGCTTCGAGGCCGGACAGGCCAAGAGACTGGGCTTCGTCGATCACCAGAACGGACAGGCGCTGTGCCTTTTGCTGGGCAATCAGAAAGGTTCCCAGCGGTTCGAGCGGATTGGTCCCCGCCGGGACGGCAGGCAGGCCAAACGCCTGACAGACCATGCTGATCAGGCTGCGCCCCTGTGCCTGCGGAGCGGTCAGCAGGGCCAGTTTGGGGGCGGGGGTCTTTTGCAGCAGTTTGTGGATCAGCATGTAGGTGGTCAGCGTCTTGCCACTGCCGACCGGTCCAACCAGCTTCAGCAGGCCACCATCCTTCAGCAGTGCCTGTTCCAGCAACTGCAACAGCCGGACGGAATGGGCCGTGGGGAAATAATGGTCCAGGGTCGGTCGCAGGAAGAAAGGATGTTCACGCAGACCAAAGTGCGACAGGTATGACATGTATCAAACGTCCTGCAATGATCGCCGGCCGCCACAGGGCACAGCAACCCTGCGCTGAAAGGAGACTCTCACCGCTTGTCTGACCATCGCCTTTGTCTCCCCCGGCTTTGCGCCTGCTTTCCTACCGGCTATTCGCCATTCTGATCTGCGCCAACTGTACGGGAAAAGGGCGGGATGAGCAACGACAGCCACCGTAAGCAAGGGGGGGCGGTGGCTGTCAATGGAGCAGAGGGATGGGGGAAATGATAAAAAACGAAGGAAAACGAGGGGGAGCCGGTGTGTTTCCCGTCACTGACAGGGGAAATTCTTTTCCCGGAAGATCGTCAATGGCGAGACATATTTCAGACATAACATCCCGTGGTGGTTGGGCTCATATGGTCTTTTCGACCGCAGAGCACACCACATCAATAATCCGGGACTGGTCCTGCTCGCCAAGGTAGGGGTGCATCGGCAGGCTTACGACCTCTGCCGCCAGTTGTTCCGAAACCGGGCATCCCAGCGGGGCCTGTGGATAGTGGGCATAGCCGCTTTGGCGGTGCAGCGGGATTGGATAGTAGACCATGGTCGGAACGCCCTGCTCTTTGCAGGCCGCCATCATCTGGTCCCGCTGCGCAACCCGCAGGGTGTATTGCGCCCATGCCGATTGATATCCCGCCGGAACGGTCGGGGTGATGATGCTGTTCGGGCAACGGTCCTGAAAGGCGGCGGTATAGCGCGCTGCGATCCGGTCACGGGCGGCCAGTTCGTCGGTAAAAATGGCCAGCTTCTCGCTGAGGATGGCCGCTTGCAGGGTGTCCAGACGGGAATTCAGGCCAATGGCGACGTTGTCGTATTTGTCCTGCCCCTTGCCATGGAACCGCAGGGAGCGCAGGCGGGTAGCCAACTGGTCATCATCGGTCAGGACGGCCCCGCCGTCACCATAGCATCCCAGCGGTTTGGCCGGGAAAAAGCTGGTGGCGGTCGCCTGACCAAAGGTTCCGGCGCGGCAGTCATTGATCGCGCCGCCAAACCCCTGAGCGGCATCGGCCAGAACCAGCAGGCCCAGATCCTCGGCCAGTGGCAGCAAGGTGTCATAGTCAGACGGCAGGCCGAACAGATCGACCGGGATCACCGCCCTGGGACGCAGACCCAGCGAACGGGCGTGGGCGACGGCCCCGTGCAGGCTGGCCGGGTCCATATCAAAGGTCTCGGGCTGGACGTCAACGAACACCGGCGTTGCCCCCAGCAGGGCCGGGGCTTCGGCACTGGCGATGAAGGTGAACGAGGGGACAAACACCGCGTCCCCGGGGCCAATCCCCCAGGCCATCAGCGGCAACATCAGGGCATCGGTGCCGTTGGCGCAGGAAATGACATGGCGGGCACCGCAAAACTCCGCCAGCTCGCGTTCAAAGTCCGCCACCTGACGGCCCATGATGTAGGTGCCTTCGCGCAGGACGGTGTCAATGGCAAGACGCAGGCGGTCACCAAGGCGGGCCTGTTGGGCGGCGAGGTCAATAAACGGTAGCGGCTGGGTCATTCGGGGGATATCTCTTCCAGACAATCCGGGGCAGTCAGACGATAGCGGCGGCCTTCCCGTGGGCAGACCAGATCCGGGCCAAGCTTTTCCCCGGCGTGGCTCATCCAGCCGATCTGGCGGGCGGGGACACCCACCATCAGGGCATGGGCCGGGACATCGCGCTTGACCACCGTTCCGGCCCCAATGAAGGCATACGGGCCGATGGTGACGCCGCAGACGATGGTGCAGTTGGCCCCCAGGGTGGCCCCGCGCCGGACCCGTGTCGGGCGGTATTCGTCCTTGCGCGAGACATGGGCGCGGGGGTTGTAGACGTTGGTGAATACCATGCTGGGGCCGCAGAAAACATCGTCTTCCAGCTCGACGTCATCATAAACCGAGACGTTGTTCTGGATGCGCACGCCGTTGCCGATGCGCACCTTGCCGGCGACAAAGACATTCTGCCCCAGCGAGCAGTTTTCTCCGATGCTGGCACCGGCGCAGACATGCACCCAGTGCCAGACGGCAGTACCGGCACCAAGGCGGGCCCCGTCATCGACGATGGCTGTCGGGTGGATTTTGACCGCAGGTTTGCTGTCGTCCATCGCCGGGGGTTACTCCGCGACCTGACGGCAGAACGGGTGGTAGTCACCGCTCAGGCCCTTGGGAGTGGTCTCGCGGATCTGGTGGACGGTTTCGATGCAGGCGCGGGCTTCTTCCAGACCAAAGCCGCCGCCGGACAGGATGTGGCGATAGCTGTCGGTGTGCAGATCGGTGAAGCCTTCGGAGAATTCCAGTTCTTCCCCGGCAATGGTGATCGAGCGATAGGTGCGCTTGCCGCTGGCCTTGGCATCAGGCGGCAGATAATCGGCATTGATCGACAAGAACCAGCGCACCCGCGCCTGACGGTAGGTCAGCATGCCAGCGGCCACATCGGCCTTGTGCAGGTGGACAACGCTGTCTTGTTGCGGACCAAACACCCAGCCCAGCATGTCAAAGAAATGCACGCCGATGTTGGTGGCAATGCCACCGGACTTGGCCTGATTACCCTTCCAGCTGATATCGTACCACTTCCCGCGAGAGGTCAGGTAGGTCAGGTCGACGTCAAACACCTGATCGGCCGGAGCGGCGGCGATTTTTTCGCGCAGCGCCACGATGGCCGGGTGCAGGCGAAGCTGCAGGATGTTGTACAGGCGCTTGCCGGTTTCGCGTTCGATCTCGGCCAGTCCATCAATGTTCCATGGATTCAGGATCAGTGGCTTTTCACAGATCGCATCGGCCCCGGAACGCAAGGCAAAGCGGATGTGGGCATCATGCAGGTAGTTGGGCGAGCAGATGGCGACATAATCCAGTCCGGCCCCCTTGCGGCGGAGCTTGTCAATGTGGCGGTCAAAGCGTTCGAATTCGGTGAAGAAGCTGGCTGCAGGGAAAAAGCTGTCGATGATGCCGACGCTGTCGCTGGGATCAAGGGCGGCAACCAGATCGTTGTTGGTGTCGCGGATTGCTTTCATGTGACGGGGAGCAATATAGCCAGCGGCACCGATCAGACCAAAAGACTTCATGATTCGTAAAACGCCATTCCGCTAGGGCGCAAGGGTGCGCCGGGGGCTGCAAGGAGGTTCGACCTTAAAACTTTGGGTCGCGCCGTTCAAGACAGACCATGCCCCGGCAACATTCCGTCCGTCCGTGGGATTTGCGCTTGCCGGGCAGAGGCGCTATACCGAAAGCCTTCAGGTAGATGAGGGGAGATTCTGGGCGGATGAGCGGGACGATGACACTCGATGAACTGGCGGACAATTTTTCCCTGTTTGATGACTGGGAAGACCGCTACCGCTACATCATTGACCTTGGCAAGAAAATGACGCCGCTGCCGGACAGTGCCAAAGTGCAGGCCAACAAGGTCGAAGGCTGTATCAGTCAGGTCTGGCTGACCAGTCAGATTGAGGGCACCGGCGCGCAGGCGGTGCTGACCTTTCAGGCGGATTCGGATGCCCACATCGTGCGCGGCTTGCTGGCAATCCTGCTGATCCTGTTTTCGGGCAAAACGGCGCAGCAGATTGCCGCCATTGACGCTGATCACGAACTGGCCAAGCTGGATCTGGACCAGCACATCAGCCCCAACCGCCGCAACGGGGTGGCCAGTGTGGTGCGGGTGATTCAGGGGACGGCGCGGCGTTTGCTGGCTGCCTGACCTGCTCTTTCCTTGTTGGCGTAACAGTGTTTCTGCCCCCGTCGAGCCATCTGCTCCGGGGGCATTTCGTTTTATTCGACGGTATACCTACGGGGGTCCGTAGGTGTGCGCGCCAGCCGGGGCTGGCAGTCTCTGGGCAGTTGCTTCTGCCGGATTGCGAGAGACGAACGATGATTGATTGCGTCACCCTTGCCACCTCCCATCTGTTCGGGGATGCCCTGGCCGCCCAGCACCGCCTGCGGTATCGCGTGTTTATCGAGCGTCAGCAGTGGGATGTCCCGCACTGGCAACAGATGGAATACGACCAGTACGACACTCCGGCGGCATCCTACCTGATTTACCGTGATGAGCAGGGTGAGGCCCGTGGCGTATCCCGCATGAGCCCGACCACTCGTCCCTACATGTTGAAAGACGTGTGGCCGGACATGGTTTCGGCCGAGGATCTGCCGTGCTCCTCGCTGGTGTGGGAAGGGACGCGGATCGGTATCGACCGTGATCTTTCCCCTGCCGAACGCCGCCGTGTGCTTGGCGAGCTGGTCTGTGCCTATGCTGAATTCGGGCTGGCGCATGGGGTTGAATGGATCATCGGCGTCATGCCGACCCTGATTATCCGGTCCTTGTTCGAGCGTTCCGGCTGGCATGTCGAATTGCTGGGAGAGCCGCGCGTGCTGGGGGGCGACAAGGTGCGTGCCGGCAAGCTGCGGGTTGATCAGGCGACGCTGGAACGGGCCCGGACCTTCTTCGGCATCGAAGGCCCGATCCTGCGACTGGGCGCCGATCTGATGAAGGAGGTCGCATGATTCACCATTCTGCCAGCCTCGCGAGCGGGCGGGGCGAGGAGGGGGCTGCCGCGGCATTGCCTCAGGATGAAGCCGGGGAACGGGCGATGGCGTTGGTTCCCGGTCTGAGCTTTCTGGTCCGCCAGGCCCACTGCGACGGGTTGGATCAGGTATCGCAAATTCTTGCCGGTGCCCTGGAAGGGGTCATGCGCTGGATCGAAGAGGAGAATGTTCATGGGCGATCACTTACTCAAGAACGTCATTAAGCGCTCTGAGGTTTTGCTGGACCATGCTGATGATCCGGTGCGGGACACGTTCAGCGAAGCGCGGGCGTTGCAGAACTGTTTGCGCTACCTGTTGCGGGATGCCAGTGAACTGCGGCTGGACATGACATCCCGTCTGCTGGCTGCCGCGATCGAAGCCGTCGATACCGAGCTGCAGTCACGGCAAAACTGATCGGCAGCAGGGGTATTGCGAGAGGATTGTCAGGCCCGAGCGGGAGGTTTCCTCCTCCGCTCGGGCTTTTTGTTTCGGGAGATGCGAGCAAGGGCCGGTGAACACCGTTCGGCTGATTTTGCCGATCCCCGAAAATAAGGGGGGTGCTTTAGGTCTATGGAATCATTCCCTTTTCGTCCCGCAACACCGTATGCGAGGGTGGGCATTTTTTGCCTATCTTGATGTAATCTGCTGCAAAAATTTCCTAGCCTATTGATTTCGCAATTTTTTTATCGAAAGCAGCGCCGGATTTCTCCGTCTCCCCCGTATTAGACACAGTTCAGCACCACACCGCATGGTTTGTGGGATGCCACAAGCCTCACGCGACGGGAGCCAGTGTTATGCAGATGTCCGAAGGTATGCGCGTCATCGAAGCGACTGAAGTCCCTCTGGGGGCCTCGTCCAGCGATGATACTTTGATGGAATTCATCAAGGCCGGAGATCAGCGGGCATTCCGTGAGCTGGTCACCCGTCATCTTGACCGGGTGTATGCCGTGGCCCTGCGCATTCTGGGCAATCGCGCTGATGCTGAAGATCTGGCGCAGGATGCTTTTCTGCGTCTGTGGACGGCCCGGGAACGCTGGGAGCCCGGTCGGGCCCAGGTCGGGACGTGGCTCTATCGTGTGGTGGTCAACCGCTGCATTGATCTGCGGCGCAAGTCGCGGGAACTGGCGGTCGATGAGGTGCCCGACGTGGCCGATGATGCGGCCAGTGCGGTGACCACCATCCATCAAGGTGAAATGAGCCGCAAGCTGGATGATGCCCTGACGGCCTTGCCGGAACAGCAGCGGGCCGCGGTGGTGTTGTTCTATTTCGAAGACCTCAGCAATGCCGAGATCGCCGATGTGATGGAAACGACTGTGGCAGCGGTTGAGTCCTTGCTGAAACGGGCACGGAAAAAGTTGCGGGATGTGATGCGCGGTAGCGAGGCGGACGCCTACCACCTGTTTGATGCGTAATGACGCGTTGGGCGTAAAGGGTTTCCGGGCAGTGCAGGCTGTCGTGTGAATAACGAGGGAAAGGGGCGAGCAATGTCTCATTCTGACGCGGGGAACGCCGGTTATGGTGATGCTGCAGTAATCGATCTGGCTGCGCGTCGTGAACAGCGCGCCATTGAGCGTGAAGTTGCTGAAATTCTGGCTTTGGCGGCGACGGTCGGGGCGCAATTGGCCGCATTGGAAGTCGAGCAGGTTTTTGCTTTTTCTGCTGATCTGATCGGGATGCAGGGGCGTGCGGGCGCTGCGGCGCAGGTTGTTGCCTTGCGGCCTTGATCGCCTTTGTCCATGATCATCATCTTTCTCCGGCAATGTGCCGGATGGCCGGGATGTGTGCCAGCTCCTGTGCTGGCGCTTGAGGCATCCTGATACCCTTTCGGTACTCAACCCTCACCTTGAGTACCGGATACGCCAGAGGTAATCCGTTCCCCGTACCCACCAGTCCGTTCGGATTGCCTCTGGCACCCCACATTATGAGTATAAAGAACTACTTTTCTGATTTTGTTAATTTTTTCTTCAGAATTTTCATTTTCTCGCGCCAGGAAAGAACCCTCCCCCTCGTACCACTCCATGAAAAGCCGGTCCGAAGACCGGTTCCGCCGTGAATGGTCACGGCAACGTCCCGAATGGAGTCGTTCATTATGCCCGTCATTAGCACCAATACCGCTGCCAACTCTGCCCTGCGTTTCCTGAACGCCAACAGCAGTGAACAGTCCAGCTCGCTGTCGAAAATCGCCAGCGGCTCGCGCATCAACAAGGCTTCCGATGATGCCGCCGGTCTGGCCATCTCGACCGGCCTGTCCTCGGACGTGACCACCCTGAACCAGGCGGCGACCAACGCGTCGCAGGCGTCGTCGATCCTGCAGATCGCTGACGGCGGCATGTCCAACATTGCCGACATCCTGGAACGCATGAAGGCTCTGGCCACCCAGTCGAACTCCGGCTCGGTGACCGATGACCAGCGGACCTACCTGCAGGCTGAATTCTCGGAACTGCAGGAAGAAATCGACGGTATTGCCAAAGGCACCCGCTACAACGGTGAATCGCTGCTTGATGGTACCGGCTCGATGGCTTCGGGCGTTGACTTCATGGTCGGTACCTCGACCACCGACGTCATCAGCGTGCAGATCGACGACGTTGATTCGACCGAACTGGGTGTGAACACCTCTGCCATCAACGTCAGCAGCCAGTCGAATGCCCAGACGGCCCTGACTGCGATTGATGCGGCGATCTCTTCGATTTCCAGCTCGCGGGCTGAAATCGGTGCGTCGATGTCCCGCTTCGAGTTCCGCTCGGACACCATCGCCACCTCGATCGAAAACACCGAGGCAGCGAATTCGGCGATCACCGATACCGATGTGGCGACCGAGCAGACCAAGCTGTCGTCGGCGGAAGTGAAGACCCAGGCGGCTATCGCTGCGCTCAGCTCGGCCAACGAAATGCCGCAGAACCTGCTGGACCTGCTGCGCTAAGCAGTGAGCGCAAAAGTGGAAACCGGTTTTGCGCAAAATCACTGCTACAGACCAAAAGATTAGACCAGCGTGCCTGCGTCAGATTGAGCGCACGCTGGTCTAAGACAAAGCTGGGGGCGAGTGACCTCAGCCTCTCGCCTTCAGACGGAATGGCCGATGATTGTCCTCACCAGAGTCATCGGCTGGCCGGGGACAGGAAACACCCCATACCCACCAGTCCACGTTTCCTGTTCCCGGCATTTCTTTTTTGTCCTTGTCCCATGCTTGCATGTGCTGGTCATGCGGGACGGAAATGCCCCGTCGAAAGCATGTGAACGGCAGAGTGCAGGAGACGGCGGCGATGGTTTCGGTTACATACTCGACAGACGGCACAACCATGCAGACCTATACCTATTCAGCGAGTTCGCTGGATATGGATACGGATGCGCTGATCGATGCGGCTGTCTATGCGAAGATGCAGCCAGCCTATAACCTGGAAACCAAGATCACCACGGCAGAGACCAAAATCACATCCTATACCGAACTGCAATCCCTGCTGACGGATTTGCAGGATGCTGGAGATGCCTTGCGGAATTCGTCCGCGATTTCGGATATTGACAGCAACGTCTTTCTGGCCCGCACGGCCTATCTGACCAGCAGTGACGGCGTTGATGCCGGGAATTATCTGGATGTGACCGTTGATTCCGATACGGAAACCGGCAATTACAGTCTGGTCATCGATCAAATCGCCGAAGCGCACAAGATTTCTGGCAGCAGTGTTTCTGATTCCTCTGCCGAGATGGGCTATACCGGCTCTTTTACGCTGGGGCTGGATGATGGTGACAGCGCGACCATCAGCGTGACTTCCGACATGTCGCTGGATGAAATTGCCACCGCGATCAATGCCGAGGCGGACACCACCGGCGTCAAGGCCAGTGTGGTGCAGGTTGATTCCAGCACCTATACGATGGTGCTGACCGCCCAGGATACCGGCAAGGAAATCGAGACGTCCTCCACCAGTGGCACGGACATCATGAACAGTCTGGGGTTCACCGACAGCAGCGGTGATTTCAGCAACGTGTTGAATGAAGCTCAGGATGCGATCATCGAAGTCGATGGTCTGACCATCACCCGTGACAGCAATGAAATTGATGACGTACTGGATGGGGTGACGTTCAACCTGTATGCCGCCACCGCCGGGGCGACGGTTGATGTCGAGATTGCGGAGAACGTTTCGGACATCAAGACGGCGATCAGCGATTTCGTCGATGCCTACAATGCGTTCCGTGAATTCGTCGCCACCAATCAGGCCACCTCGACCGACGGCTCGGCCAGTGATGATGCTGTTCTGTTCGGGGACTATTACCTGCGCTCGGCGAACAGCACGATGTCATCGCTGTTGTCGACCGGGCATGGTGGCTATTCGTTGCGCGATTTCGGCATCACGCTCAATTCCAGTAACGAGCTTGAGCTTGACGAAGACACCCTGAACGAAGCCCTGCTGAACAATCTGGATGGAGTGCAGTCTTTCTTCGCCTTCGAGATGACCTCGTCGTCCGATGATCTTGGGATCATCGCCTCGCCTCTGGCCTCGGGCGATACCACCTTTACCCTTGATCTGACCGTTGACAGCAACGGTGACCTGAGCACCGCCTCGGTCGGGGGGGACTCTTCCCTGTTTACCGTCAAGGGCAGTCGTATCGTTGGTGCCGAGGGAACGATCTATGAAGGGATGACGCTGGTTTATACCGGCGATACCACCCAGTCGATCACTGTGACCCTGTCGCAGGGGATGGCCGACCAGCTGTATCACCAGATGGACAATTATGCCGACAGTTCCGACGGCTCGCTGGCCGATGCCATTTCAACGCTGGACGACCAGATCGATTCCTGGGGTGACGATATCGACAACATCACCACGCGCGCGGAAAAGTACCGCACGACGCTAGAGGCGAAATACACCGCGATGCAGACGGCCTATGAAACGGCACAGATTCTGCTCGATCAGCTTGAGGCTAACTCGAATGCATCAAACGATGACTAACAAACGGATATCCGGGGCCTATGGCGCGATGGCGCAGCGGGGCGTCGGGGCCTATCAAAGTTCGGGGGGCGGTGTTCCACCGCACATGATCCAGGCGGTGCGGATGCTGGATGGTCTGGTCGAACAGATCGGGCGCGCCCATACCTGCGATGTGCAAAAGCAGTACGAAGCCGAATATCGGGCGGTCGAACTGGCAACGTTGATCCTCAGTGGCCTGTTATCGATGATCGACAGCCGTCAGGGGACTGTGGGGGCAAATCTCGAAAAGACCTATCGCAGTCTGATGAAGGCGTTGGTCGGGGTGTGCGCCATGCCGGGAAGTCAGGGGCAATACCTGCGCTTGTATGATGCGGCGCTGGAATTGCGCAATGCCTGGGCGTCGATTTGCAACTTGCCGATGATGCCGATGCCCGAAGCCTTTGCCGCTGAACTGGCCAGCAATCCGCCGGTTTCCGGTCGGGATCGCCGTGGGGCTGCTGCCGCTGAATAATATTGTGTCCGGCACAACGCCGGTGCGTTCATGAGCGATACGAGGTAAGATTACGGTCAGGCACGGCGGGCAGAATGCTTGCCGTATGGAAAGAAAGACCGACCCAAATGCCGATGTCGTTGGAAACGTTCCACGATTTTGTGGATACTTATGGCTCGCGCCTGACAGAGTGGCCTGCCTCTGTGCGTCAGGATGTTGACCAGCTTCTTCTCGAGTCATCCGAGGCCCGTGCCGTGTTGGCGGCGGCGCGCGAGGTTGATGCCTTGTTGCGATCCGTAGAACCGGTGTCAGCCCCGATGGGATTGCTGGACCGGATTTGTCAGGCTGCCCGGGAAACGCAGCCCGCAGATGATGTGGCTCCGCCTAGCTCCCCTGATGCCTCTCCCTTTTTGGGCGATTTTGGCCGTAGAGCGGGCTTGCAGCGGCGTGTTGCCCTCGGCAACGAGGGTGACAGAGCGGCTGTTGCGGTGATGAGGATCCCGGGCATCACCATGGTGGGCCTCGCCAATGTCGGCCTGTTGCTGACGGGTGTCATCTGGCTGCTCAGCCGTCCCCTCTGAGCGGTAGCCCGCGGGCGAAGACTCCCCGCATCCAATCCTGACCAACACACACATTGTCCTGCACAGCAGCCGCCCCGATGCCGAGGCGGCTGCTTTTGTTTTTGGCGTTTTAAAAAGTGCGCCAGCTTTCCTGCCCCGCTCCGTAGAAGGCTTAGAAGAGCAAGACGAGGGTCTTGCACCCACTGAGCATAAAAGGATGCAGCCTCGCTGCTCCCGCTCCAGGCGGGACAGTCAGAAAGCTGGGAGAGCGTGTCATGACGGTGAGTTCCACAACGCTGTATGCGACCACAGACAGCACGTCGACCACGACGAGCAGCTCTTCGTCGACGACGCTGTCCGCAGACTTCGATACTTTCCTGACCTTGCTGACCACCCAGCTGGAAAACCAGAATCCGTTGGATCCAATGGATTCAAACGAATTTACCAGTCAGTTGGTGCAGTATTCCCAGCTTGAGCAGCAGATGGCGACCAACGACACGCTGGATAGCATCTATAGCTCCCTCAACACCCTCAGCATCAATTCCGCCCTTGGCTACGTCGGGTCCGAAGTCACCGTTTCCGGTGAGACGGCTCCGCTGGGCGAAGGCAGCGATGGCATTGACTGGATTTATGACCTCGACAGCGAAGCCGACAGCGTGACCCTGACCATCAGTGACTCTGATGGCAACGAAGTCTGGTCCGGCACCGGGGATACCGACGAGGGCCTGAATTACTTCACGTGGGACGGCACGGACTCGGACGGCAATGCCGTTGATGCTGGTGTGTACACCCTGAGCGTGACTGCAACGGACTCCGATGGCGAAAGCATCGATACCGGGATTGCCTTCACCTCGACGGTGAGCGGCATCGATACCTCGGACGGTGACATGACCCTCGAACTGGAGGGCGAAATGCGTGTCACCCTCGATGCTGTCCAGAAGATCGAAACCTAAGCGTTTCATCGACGTCTCGTAGTGCCCGAGAGCGGTGAGCGGCGCCTCAGGCTTTTAATTCGATTATTCTAGAAAAGTGAGGCTCAAAATGAGCATTGGTGGCGCCCTTAACTCTGCAGTCTCGGGTCTTAAGGCTCAAAGCACGGCGATGGCGATCATCTCCGACAACCTGTCGAATTCGGAAACGACCGGTTACAAGGCTCTGAGCACCAGCTTTTCCAACCTGGTCACTCAAAGCTCGCTCAGCAGCTCCTATTCTTCCGGTGGTGTGCGGGCAACCCCGCGCCAGAGCGTGGCTAATCAGGGTTTGATCGAGAGTACCAGCAGCACCACCGATATGGCCATTTCAGGCAACGGCCTGTTTGTCGTCACCGACAGCGTGGACAGCAACACCCTGTATTACACCCGTAACGGCTCGTTCGATCTCGATTCCGAAGGCTATCTGACCTCGAACGGCTATTACCTGCAGGGCTGGGCGCTGGATCAGGATGGCAGCGTGGTGGGTGGCAATGCCAACAGCTCGGCCAGCCTGACGGCGATTGACCTCAGCGCATTCAACAGTTCGGCGGCGGCGACAACGACGACGTCCATTCAGGCCAATCTGCCGTCCACCGCCGAAGACGGTGATACCTTTACCTCGGCGATGGAAATCTATGATTCGCTGGGGACGGCACACACTGTCTCGATGACCTGGACCAAAACGTCGACCAGTGAATGGACTCTCGATTTTTCCGATCCGACCCTGTCGTCGGATGACTCGGTGACCTCCGGGACCATCTCGGGTGGCCCGATCAGCGTGACCTTTACCGATGGCGTTCTGGCCAGTGTCAGCCCTGACCCGGCGGAAATCACCGTTTCTGGCTGGACCACCGGTGCCAGCGACAGCACCATCACCATGGATCTGGGAACGGTCGGTGCCACCGATGGTCTGACCCAGTATGCCCCGACCGATAGCGACAATATCGACGTGCAGATCGAAGACATTTCGCAGGATGGTCTGAAATACGGCACCCTGAACGGGGTCGAAGTGCAGGACGACGGGACGGTTGTCGCCAGTTATGACAACGGCGACGAAGTGGCGGTCTACAAGATCCCGCTGGCGACCTTCACCAACTACAACGGCCTGAGCCTGAACACCGATGGTATGTATCAGGCAACGGCGGACTCGGGGACCTATACCCTGACCGAAGCCGGAACCGGTTCGGCCGGGACCATCACCGGGTCGGCGCTGGAAGCCTCGACGGTCGATACCGCCGAAGAATTCAGCAAGATGATTGTCAGTCAACAGGCTTATTCGGCAGCGTCGCAGATCATTACCACCTGTGGCGACATGTACGATGACCTGATGAGCGCCGTACGGTAACGGCGATGGTTGAGCGGCGTCTGCGTCCCGCTGTTCGATCCGGTTCTGCTGTCAAAACAGCGGAAGCCACCCCGGTTCCTGTGTCTGCCCCGCAGGCAGGTGCGGAGCCGAAGGTGGCTCCGGCAGCCGAGGTTGTGCCCTTGCCTGTTCCCGGTGTCTCTGCGGCGTTGATGCGCAAGGTGCGCGCCAGCCGCCGTCGGGCCGAACGGCATCCGGCACCGCTGGAGGCGTCTGCCCAGGAACAGGCTCTGCGCCGCCTGAAGCATCAGGTGCAGAAGTATTTGCGCGCCTATCCCGATGGTCCCAAAACTCCCCTCGAGCGAGTCGTTCTGGCATCCCTGAAGCATGAACTTCTCGTTTTGTTGAGGGAAATCAAGGATGAACGGGAATCTGTTGCCCGCCAGATGGGGCAGACATCCGTTCGGACCAAGGCGGTATCCGCTTACGCAAAAACCTTTCGGAAAACTTAACCGTCCCGCGCCCGGTTTTCCGTCCCGGACCGTATCAGTTCTAGAGCAATGAGCGCAAAAGTGGGAACCGGTTTTGCGCGCCATCACTGCGACAGATCAATAGGGGCCGGTCTGAAAGGCTGGCGATCTTCCCCTCCCAAAGAAAGGGACCAGAACCATGAGCCGCACCGCTTCTGTTAATCGTGCCGTTCGCTCTTCCCGCCCTGTTCGAGGGGCGGGTGCCAGCGCCGAGCGGGCTGCTTCGGTGGCAACCTTTGCCCAGCCGACGATTGATGACCTGATCCGCGTCATGCGCGAGCTGCATGATCTGGTGGCCAGTGAGAACGATGCGTTGCGCCGGGGTCTGCCGGCTGCGGCGGTCGAGACCACCGATCGCAAGGAAAAGCTGCAGGTTGCCTTCCGCGCCCTGTACCGCCAGTTGCTGCGTCGGGGGGCGCCGCCGCTGCCAGCCGGTCAGGTGGAGCAGTTGCAGGGGCTGGGGACCACCCTGCGGTCGCTGGCGGTGGAAAACGCCGCCCGTCTGGAGGCAGCCCTCAGTGCCAGCCAGCAGCGCATTGATCAGGTGATGAATGCCCTGCGGACCAAAATTGCCGAAGACCATTCGGGTTATCGCGGTGATTACGGCAACGTGCAGGCCCTGCGGGCGCACTTTGTCGATTATGGCCGCTCCCTCGACGTTTAACGCGTTTTTCGTTCTACGCGCAGCAAAAGGGGAGGACGGCAGCCATGTCCATGCGTATCGCCTATAGCGCAGCAAACAGTGCGCTGATGACCATTCAGTCGCAGATGTCGGTGAGTTCGAACAATATCGCCAATGCCGACACCGACGGCTATACGCGCAAGGTTGCCAACCTGACGGCCACCAACAGCGGGTCTTACGGAACCGGGGTGACGGTCAGCAGCGTTACCTCGACCGCCAGCAGCAGCATGGTCAAGTCGGTGGTCAAGGCCAGTTCCACCCTCGGCTCGGCCGAGGTGGTGGCGTCGTACATGAGCAGCCTTGGCGATGCCATGGGCACCATCGACAGCGACGGCACCACCGGCAGCAGCCTGTCCAGCATGATTGATGATCTGGAAAGCTCGTTGCGGTCGCTGGCCGATACGCCGGAAAGCGATACGCTGGTGGCTCAGGTGCTGGGGGCGGTGGACGATGCGGCCTCGCAGCTGCGCACCACCTCGGCATCGGTGCAGCAGTTGCGGTCGCAGGCGGACAGCGATATCGACGCCGCCGTCGATACGGTGAACAGTGCGCTGAACACCATCGACAGCCTGAACGAGCAGATTGTCAGCGGTCAGGCGCGTGGCCTTGATACCTCCAACCTGGAAGACCAGCGCTATACCGCCCTGCAGAGCATCTCCGAAAATATGGAGGTCAGCTATTTTACCGACAGCAACGGGGCGATGAAGGTCTATACCGACAACGGTATCCCGCTGGTGGACAGTCAGGTTCACGAACTCAGCTTTAATTCGGCAGGCACCCTGAACTCGGGCGTGAGCTATCCGACCAACCTGTCGGGGATCACGGTCGGCAGCATCGATATTACCAGCAATATCAATTCCGGCGCGATCGGCGGTCTGTTGCAGCTGCGCGACGAAGACCTGCCTGCGGTGCAGGACGAGCTGGATCAGTTGGCAACGTCGCTGATGACCGCCCTGAATTCGGTGTCCAATACCGGCACCTCCTTGCCTGCACCAAACAGCCTGACCGGAACGGCAACCGTTGCGGGGACGGATGCTGTCGATGGCAGCGGGACCGTGCGTGTGGCTGTGCTGAACAGCGATGGCGAGGTTGATGAATATCAGGATTTTGATCTCAGCTCCTACAGCACGATTGATGACCTGATTGCCGACATTGATGGCATGGGCGGCATTTCTGCCTCGCTGGACTCTGACGGGCATCTGGTGATCTCGGCGGATGATACCGACATGGGGGTCAGTATCGGGGCGATGGACGGGACGATGGGGACCGACAGCGAGAACATGTCGATGTTCTTTGGCCTGAACGATCTGCTGACCGGAACCGGTGCATCCGATATTTCCCTGTCGTCACGGATTGCCGAGGACAGCAGTGCATTCGCCGTTGGGGCGTTGTCCGACTCCTCGACGCTGACCGTTGGTGAAATCGGTGTGGCTGCCGGTGATGGCTCTGTTGCCACGGCGCTGGCCGATGCCCTGTCGGGGGAAACGACCTTTGATGCGGCGGGGAACATGTCGGCGATGACCACGTCGTTGTCGTCCTATGCCTCGGGCATCCTGAGCGATGTGTCGACGTCGGTCGACAGCAGTGAAAGCAAACTGGCATCGGCCGAAACCCGCTATACGACCCAGTCCGAAGCCCTGTCTTCGCAGAGCGGCGTCAATCTTGATGAAGAAAACGCCCTGATCTCCCAGCTGGAAAACGCCTATGCGACGGCGGCCAGTCTGATCGAAGCCCTGAACAGCATGTTCGACGATTTGCTGACTGCAGTGAAGTCGACCTGAGGTTTGGCTGGGTAAACAAGGAGAGTTTATGATGCTGGCGCGCGTTGCAACCTATGCCCTGAATTCCAAATTGCTGGACTCCTCGCTCAAGCTGCAGTCCCGGATGGCAGAAAAAACGACGCAGCAGGCGAGCGGTCTGGTGTCTTCTAGCTATGCCGATCTGGACGCGGGAGATACCACCCGCCTGTTGAACCTGCAGTCATCGTATAGCGCCAGCCTCGAGGTCTCGAGCGGTCTGAGCACGGCATCGTCCCGCATTGATGTGATGTATAGCGCCGTCGATGACATGGTTGACCTGATGACCGAGTTGCGCACCTATCTCAGCTCGGCCTCGACCTCCAGCGGTTCCGAAGACGAGCTGGCGCAGGAAGGTGAGTCCGTGCTCAGCAGCCTGCAACAACTGTTGAACACCAAATACGAAGGCCGTTATCTGTTTGGCGGGACCGCAACCACCTCGGCTCCGGTTGATCTGAGCGTGTTGGGGACGCCGTCGATTCCGTCGTCCGAGGATACATCCTATTATTCCGGCACCAGCGACCTGCCATCGGTCCGTCTGGGCACGGACCAGACCATCACCTATGGCACGACGGGGAATTCCGAAGCGGTCGAAAAAGCCATTCGGGCGGCGAAAATTGCCGCGACCATGAGCACCGATCCGGTTGATAGCGATGCCCTGTCCGAAGCCTATGATCTGGCCAGTGAGGCGCTGAACGGTTTGACAGTGGTGCAGGCCAGTCTGTCGATCAGTGCTTCGCGGGTCGAAGATGCCGAGTATCGTGAGGAGTCGCTGCAAAGCACGCTGGGCACGTCCATTACGGATGTCAGCCAGGTTGATGTTGCTGCCGTGGCCACCCAGCTGTCCGCTTATGAAACGCAGCTTAAGGCATCGTACTCGTCAATCGCGACGGTTCAGGGATTGTCGCTGCTTGATTATCTTTAGAGCATTTTCAAGTTGACCGTCTCCGGTCAACGGCTCGGAAAATGCGGCCCTGAAAGGGAAGAGCGTTTTCGCTCGGTGTGAAAACGCTTTAAGAGGTAGGCTGGCACGAGGGATTGTCGTCTCCCGGAGACTGCGGCATCAAAAGCCAGAAGCGTTTTTGCTCATCGTGAAAACACGTCGGGCTGTTTTCTTATCAAGGGCGCCGTCCATCCCGGTCGGGAATGGACGGCGCCCTTTCGCTTTCTGATCCCTGCATAAGTAATTTATGTTCTGTATTCGCGCCTTATAGGTTGTCCTGTGGCCGGTTTTTGCAGGGCGATAATTTCAATCGCCCCCTGTTCGCGCTTGATGTTAAGACTGCCCTAACCTGTTTGCTGAACACTCCCTGATTATCCAGAGCAGTGAGCGCAAAAGTGGTTCCGGTTTTGTGCGTTATCACTGCGACAGATGAGAAGAGCAGTGAGCGCAAAAGTGGTTCCGGTTTTGCGCGCTACCACTGCGACAGATCAAAAGGCTGGATCAGCGTGCCTGCGTCACATTGAACGCAGGCTGGTCCAGAAGGGGGGCAGGATGGCGGCACAAAAAAAGTCTTGCTGATATGCGACGGATTTTATGCTTTGGATCGTGTAAGCGTGTATGGAGGATGGTGTGGCCGGTTCGGCTGAACGATCAGTAACCGATCCAGATGCAGATCTGGTCCTGCTTGTCGGGCAAGGGGACCGTTCTGCGTGTGAGATGCTGGTGGGTCGTCACCTGAACAGGGTTACCGCTGTGGCATATCGGGTGCTTGGCAATTCTGCCGATGCCGAGGATGTGGCACAGGAAGTTTTCCTGAAAGTTTGGCAGCACGCCGTTGGGTGGCGACCGGGGCAGGCCCTGTTCTCGACCTGGCTGCACACCGTGACCATCAACCTGTGTCGGGACCGGCTGCGCAAGCGGCGGGAATCCAGTCTGGATGATGCCGGAGATGTTGCTGATGAACGGCACGATGCAGAGAAAACCCTGCAATCGAGCAGAGTGTCGCATGTGGTGGACAAGGCCTTGGCCAACCTGCCAGAACGGCAACGGATGGCGCTGACGTTATGTCATTATCAAGGGCTTACCAACATCGAGGCGGCAGAGATCATGGAGGTTTCGGTGGAAGCGGTGGAAAGTCTTCTCTCCCGTGCCCGGCGAAGTCTGCGTGTACAGTTGCAGGACCAGATAGCGGACCTGCGTGGCGAACCATAGGGAGAACCCGACATGGAACACCGCATTACCCTTAGCCGTTTTCAGGCTATTCTGGATGCTTATGGGGCTGATACGACCCGCTGGCCCGACCTGGACCGAGCGGCTGCTGTTGCATTGCTGAAAGTTTCGGCCGAGGCTCAGGAAATGTTTGCGGAAGCGCGTGACCTTGACATCCTGCTGATGCAGGCGATGGAGTGCCCTCCACCGTCGCCGTCGTTGCGCAACCGGATCCTCGATGCCATCCCTTTCCCGCCCGCTGCGGCTGATGAAGCCGTGCCTGTGAATGCCACGTCTGTTGCGACCATTATGGCAGCGATTCCGTTCCCTGCCGCCGCCACGACCGCAGCGGAAGCCAGCATTCCCGACACTCGATCTGTTGACGAGACTCTGGTCTCACCGCGAGGCATGCGCTGGATTTCGGCGGATATCCTCCGTCGCAAAGCCCTGTGGGTGCCCGCTGCGGCGCTGGCGGCATCGCTGGTGTTGGGTATTGTCTCCGGGGCGGTGGTGCAGCATGCTTTGCCGAATTCCCAGTCCCCCTCACTGGAGCAGGTACTTTCGTTGGGCTTCTCGACCCAGACCGCATCCTTGGCTTTGGGGGCACCGGCTGACGGGGCCTCAGGGGAATGGGAATGACGCGCTTGAAAGCGGCCCTGATGATATCGGTGGCCTTGAATCTCTTCGCCTTTGGCGCAATCAGTTCCTTCTTTATCATGCGGCCACCGCCTCCGCCCTTTGGGGGAGGCGGTGGGACCGATCCCATTCGTGGGCCGTTGTTGTCGCCGCGCGAGCTTGACCAGATCCTCAGCCCCGAGGGGGCCGTTGTGCGGGATGAGATTTTGCAGCGGAACAGATCGTCGTTCCATGCGGTGATCGATAACCTGATGGCGGCCCGGCGGAAGGCAATTGATGCGGCCAAGGGTGACACCGTGGACATGGCAGCGGTGCAGGATGCTTTGGCCGAAGCCCAGAAGTGGGACGCGATGCTGACCACGCAGGCGCAGCAGGTCATGATCGAACTGCTTCAACGCTTGCCGACAGCCGATCGTCAAAAGGTTCTCGAGGCATCCAGCCAGCATTTACGTATGGGACCAATGGGGCCGCCGCCACGGTAAAAGCCGTCTCTTTTTGCAGACATTCAAAGCCCCCAGACGGGATGAAGCCTGTCTGGGGGCTTTATGCTTTAGAGCGTTTTCACACTGAGCGAAAACGCTCTACGTTTTCAGTGCCGCATTTTCCGAGCCGTTGACCGTCAACAGTCAACTTGAAAATGCTCTAACGTGCACTGGTCCGGTTGATCAGCTGTTTTGCTGCTGGAAAAATTGTCGGGTGAGGCGCACGGCCTCGGCCAGACCGACGCGTTCGACAGAAACGCCCTCGGGGAACGCACCGTGCAGGCGGCTGGGCATCATCGGATCGAGCAGGACAAACACCCCCCGGTCGCCGCTGCGGCGGACCAGTCGTCCGAACGCCTGCTTCAGCTTCAGACGGGCCAGCCGGTCATCATAGCTGCGTCCGCCAAAGGCGTTGCGGCGGGCCTTGTGCAGAATGTCCGGGCGCGGCCACGGCACGCGGTCAAAGACGATCAGACGCAAGGAGTCACCGGGAACATCAACCCCATCCCGCACGGCATCGGTCCCCAACAGGCAGGAATGGCGTTCGGCACGGAAGATATCGACCAGAGTCGAGACATCCATACCATCGACATGTTGTGCATATAACGGAATCTCGGCATCATCCAGTGCCGGAGCAATGCGCTGATGCACAGCCCGCAGGCGGGAAATGGCGGTGAACAATCCCAGCCCGCCCCCGTTGGCGGCAAGGAACAGTTCGCGATAAGCCGCGGCGACCTGCGCCAGATCATCCTTACGCACATCGCTGACCACCAACACACGGGTGATGTCGGGATAGGGGAAGGGGGATGCAACGACCGAGCGCACCGGCGGAGACGGCAAATGAATGCCGCCGCTGCGGGCTTCGGCGGCCTGCCAGTCCCGTTCCGCATCCCCCGAGCCATCGCGCAACGTTGCCGAGGTGATCACCAGACCATGAGCGGCTTCGGCGACGGACTTGGCAAAGGGAACCGTCGGGTCTACCCAGTGCCGATGCATCCCGACATCCAGATCGCGGCCGTCGATGCGATCGACACTGAACCAGTCCACAAAGTCATCCGGAGTCTGTTCGGTCAGGGCATCGAGCATCGCCCGCCACGCGGTCAACGGTTGCAGGATGCGCCGTTCCAGCGAACGGGTCAGGCTTTCAATCCGCAACCGCATGGCGGCATCAAGCTCGTCGGCCTGAGTGTCAAGGCGGGTGGTCAGGGCCTTGATCATCGCCTGCGTGGGAGTGCAGAGAATCTCCAGGGCATGTTCCAGCTCAACGGCGGCTTCCAGCAGGTCGGGAACGGGCGGATCGGTCTCCGTTTCCAGCGAATACGGGCCGCTGGCATCGGGGCAGCGGGCATAAATCTGGGCCCGGACCAGCGCCAGGAACCGTTCGGTTGGCCCGTGTGGCATGCCGTCCAGCAGGCGGGTGTTCCATAACGGGCCGGGCAGGCAGGTTGCGGCCTGCAAAATGGCATCCATCGCATCAATGGCGTCGTTGTCGCTGGTGATCAGGTCTTCGGCCCGACGGCGCAGGCCGCGGGCGCGGGATCGCCCGTTTTCTTCTGCCCCCAGCAACCAGCGGCGCAATTCGGCGGTTTCGCCGCCACTGAGATGGGCGGAGAAGGCGCTGTCGGCGGCATCGAAAACATGATGGCCTTCGTCAAACACAAAGCGGGTGGGCAGGCTGCCGTCTTCAATACCGCCTTGGGCTGCCTGCACCATCACCAGTGCATGGTTGGCAACCACGATGCGGGCGCGGCGGGATTTGCGCACCGCCCGTTCGATGAAGCACTTGTTGTAGTGGGTGCAGGCGGTGAACAGGCATTCGCCGCGCCGATCCATCAGCTCGACGGTGGCCGCGCGCCCGACCACTTCGGTCAGCCAGCCGGGAAAATCGCCGCCGACCATGTCGCCATCGCGGCTGTTGATCGCCCAACGGGCCATCAGGCCAAGCGCAATGGCTTGCCGGGGGTCTGCCCCCAGACGGCTGACCGCTTCTTCCATGTTCAACAGGCACAGATAATTTTCGCGCCCTTTGCGGATCACCACCTTGCGGGCTTTTTCAATCGGATCGCTGTGCAGACGGTCCAGTTCGCTGTCGAGTTGGCGTTGCAGGTTGCGGGTGTAGGTTGAAACCCAGACGCAGCCTTCGTTTTTCTCGGCCCAGACGCTGGCCGGAGCAATATAGCCGAGAGTCTTGCCGGTACCGGTTCCGGCCTCGGCCAGCACCATGTGCGGTGTGCCCTGCTGGTCGCGTGGCGCAAAGGCGGCGGTCAGGGCGGCGGAAAAGTCAGCCTGTTGCGGACGGGCCTCGGCGTTGTCCCCCAGCAACTCGGCCAGACGGGCACGGGCCTCGGCGGCGGAGACCGGCTGATTGGCCGGTGGGGCGTCGGGGTAAAAGTCGTTGATTTCCGGCAGATGGTCCCAGACGCGGAAACCGGCGGCGACGTTGGTCCGGTGCGGCATTTCACCATGGACGCCCAGGGCTGCCAGCACGCTGTTGCCCCACCCCCAGCCACCACGGGCCATCGCCCACGCCGTTCCACGGGCCATTGTCGCATCCCGACGATGGAACTGGCTGATTTCGACCAGCAACGCCCGGACGCAGGCGATCAGCGCCTGGGCTTCTTCTTCCAGTCCGTTCGGAATGGTGAGGGCGAGTGCACTGCACAGGCCACGCGGCGTCGGCAGGCAAAAGCGGGCCGGGCGGGCAAAGGCAAACAGCTCCAGCACATCATGCGCATAAAACGGGGCGCAGCCCAGCCGGGTGGCGGTGGCTGGCATGTGGCAGACAATCGGGTGCGCGCCTCGTGCCATGCGGGCTGCAGCGGCAGGCGCAAGGGTGTCCAGCTCACCGTCAGGGGTGAAGACAGCCGCCCGCCTCAGTCCTCCGACAATCACGGGGACATTGGGCAGAACAATTCTGGCGTCGCCAATCGGAGCCGCCGGGCGGGAGGATGCCGCTGCCGGGCCGGAAAACAGCGAGGGGGGTGAAGCTTCGTCGGTCATGAGCAGACCTTAATGCATCAGCGGAAAAGTGGGCACCGGTTTTTGCAGGCAACAGGCAGGAAAACCGTAGGTTCACGCCGATCAGCCTGATGTGAAACCAGAATTACCCGGGAAAACGGAATCATCGTTTTTCACCCCTGTCCTGACAGGTGAGGGCGGGATTGCTCGCCAGGAAATGTCCTGTCGTCCGTGGAACGTAGATACCCCTTGTTTCAGCTGCGGCCTGTCAGGCGTCAGAGGCAAGGGGTGTTTTTCAGGGACAAGGATACACACCATGGTCTCATCATTGACCTCGTCCACCAGTCCTTATGAATACAGCTCGCTGTTTTCATCAAGCACCAGCAAGGACAGCAAAACCGCAACGTCGCAAGATGCGCTGTTGCAGGCACTGAACAATGTTCAAGCCAATTCGGCGGCCAATGAATCGGCGGCTGCCAGCCAGTTTACGGCCCTGGACACCGATGGTGACGGTAGTCTGTCACAGGAAGAGTTTTCTTCATTCGGCTCGATGATGAGCCCGATGACCGGCAGTGCGTTGCTGTCGGCGCAGGAAAGCGCGACCTCCAGCAGCGAAAGCGACACCGAGAGTGACAGCGAGTCTGATCTGATCAGCTCGATGGACACTGATGGGGATGGTGTCGTCAGCGAAAGCGAGTTTTCGACGGCGGTGTCGTCGGCCGACAGCGAAGGTACGCTTAGCGATAGCGATATTGCCGCGATGTTCGATGCGCTGGACAGCGATGGCGACGGTTCGATCAGCAGTGACGAAAGCGAAGCTGTCACCAGTAGCATGGCTGGAGACATGCCCCCGCCTCCGCCGCCTGCCGAAGAGACCACTACCAGCGAAGACAGCTCTTCGACGAGTACCGACAGCACGTCGTCCTCGTCCAGCAGCAGCGAGTCCAGCAGTGCCTCCGCCAGCAGTGGCTCGGGAAGCAGCGAAAGCTATGACCCGCTGGATACCAACGAAGACGGGGTTGTTTCGGCCGAAGAAAGGGCTGCTGCCCAGAATTCCGGCATGGGCCGCCTCAGCAGCGGTATGCTGGGGACTTTGTTGCAATTCAACGAAGTTTCGGGCACATCCCAGCAAGCGACCGCCGCCTGAACAGGCGGGGGCTTTGCTGTTCAGGGCGCGACCAGTTCCGCTCTGGTTCTTTGTGCGGATGCCTGATCCTGCTGCCCTGTGCTGCCGGTCGGTGTGATCTGCGACCGACGATCCCCTGGCGAGAGAAACTCGCCAGGCGGACAATCTTGTGAGGCTTTCAGTTTCGCTGCCGTAGAGCGAAAAGCCACCATTGCTTCGTGGAACCGATCCAGGTGTTCCGGCATTTCCTGCCCAAAGCGCCGAACGACGTCATGAAAAGCCTCAGCATGCCGGCGCGTTTCACGGGCCAGAAAAACAATGTCGTCGGAGGGCATGGGGGAGTCCTGTAAACAGCAAAAGTGTGGAGGGAGTGGATCGTGTGATGTTTTTATTTGGCCTCTCGGCGTGACTCGTCGACGCGCATCATCTTTTTTCGATAATGCTACGTTCCTGAACTGCTTATTTGATTATCGATAGCCGGTTTTAATCAGTATTAGGTATGGCTAACCTAATCCGTGCGCGGAATGTAATTTTGATTACAGCGCAAGTCAAACACCATTTTGGGTAAAAATACCTAAAAACCCATCGGCATCACAATAACCATAATTTTTTTATTTGATTATTGTGATGCCGTTTCCGGCGTTTTTTGTTTGGTGTTGTGCAATTACTGCAACGATTTGAGGTATGTGGCCCGGGTGGCCTTCAGGGCGGCCAGTGATTGATGAAAGCGATCAAGATGGTCCGGCATTTCGTGCTCAAAGCGCCGAACGACATCATGGAACGCTTCAGCGTGGCGGCGAGTTTCCCGAGCCAGTGAAAGGGCATCGCGATTCTGCATGGCTGACCATCCTGTTCAGTGAGACATCAAACATGACCCGCTTTTTATGACAAAAACCGCGCCACCCGTCATGGGCGCAAAGGTTTGTGGTGTGATACTTGAGTATCTTGGGTGGGATTTCCTGTGTCTGGCGAATGTTGCGCTTCGTCCATTGAGCTATTTTTGGGTGATGCTGAATAACAAGGGTACAAGAATGGCCGTGAGCAACCCGTTCAAGCCCATGGCAATGCCTGCAAAAGTCCCCATTAACGGACTGATTTGAAAGGCACGAGCCGTGCCAATCCCATGGGCGGCTACCCCGACGGCAACACCGCCGGCCAGAGGGTCTTTCAGGCGCAGGGCAGTCAGCAGTGGGCTGGCAATCATTGCTCCGATGACGCCGGTCAAAATGACCATCGCTGCCGTAAGCGAAGGGATACCGCCAATCTGTTCCGTAATCGCCATCGCAATGGGAGATGTGACCGATTTGGAGGCCAAGGACAGCAATGTCTCGCGGCTGGCTCCCAGAGCTGCGGCGATCGCAACCACAGAAACGGCCCCGGTCAACGAGCCGACCAGCAGGGCGACGGTCATCGGGATCAGGGCCTGGCGGACGCGTTCCCGGTTATGGTACAGCGGAATGGCCAGCGCGACCGTGGCCGGGCCCAACAGGAAATGGACGAACTGGGCACCAGAGAAGTAGCGTTCATAGCTGGTATCGGTCAGCAACAGCAGGCACACAATCAGGGTGGCGGCGATGCCAACCGGGTTCACCAGGGGATTTTTCCGTGCTGCCGCGTGCAGGGCGACGCCAATGGCATAGGCCAGCAGGGTTGCCATCAGCCACCACAGGGAACTGGCTTGCAGGTACACCCATAGCTGAGTGACCGCCTGATCGTTTGGCAGGTGTGGGCTCATTGTGGTGTCTCCTGTGACGCTGACCGCCGACCGAGCATCTTCTGGATGATGTGAAACGTCAGGGCTGTCACCGCAATGGTGATGGCCGTGGACAGCACAAGGGCCACGGACAGGGGCAGCCATTCGTCCCTGACGCGATGGAGGTGCGAGACAATCCCGACCCCGGCAGGAACAAACAGCAGGGACAAGTGAGACAGCAGAGTCTGCGCCGCCGTTTCGACCGATGCCGGAACCGAGCGACGGATCAGCAAAAAGATCACCATCAGAACCAACCCCAGAACAGGGCCGGGAACAGGCAGGCCGGTCAGTCGGCATATTACTTCGCCCGCCAACTGGCAGCCGAGGAGGCCTAAAAGAGCATGAATCATCGTGCCGTGCTTTCAGCAGCAATAAGGAAGTACGCAGGCCTCAGGGTAAGCCCGAAGTTCGGCTATGAAAAGTCGCTGAGGGTTCCCTCGTTTGGAGGGTGCTTTTTGGGCGATTTGAACTTTTTTGAAAAAAGGTGTTGACGGTGTTGGTCTGCAGCAGTACAAAGCGCCTCCCGACGATGAGGGCGACGGCAACGACGCTGAAAACGCCGGGAAGTTCAACGGGTTAGCCGATTGTGACAATGGTCTGGCGGACACGGTGAGCGGTTTCGGAACGATG
>NZ_FTOA01000019.1 GCF_900156605.1 Insolitispirillum peregrinum
CATGCCTCATGTGCGGCACGTTCCGTTTGAACCCACTTTTTGGGTCCGGCGCCAACTGGCGTCCCTAATTTCATGTCGCTCATCTGTGGTACCACTTTTTGGAAACTGGTTTCCAAAAAGTGGTACCACATTGCCGAGGGTGCGGCAATCAAGAGCTACATATTTTGGAAATACGTTTCCAGTTTTTGTAGGGGGTGCGGAATCAGCTGATTCCGCACCCCCGGCAATGGGACGACACTTCATTCTTCATAAATTATTGATTATAAACAATTTTGGTTTTTTCCTTTCTATGATCTCATTTGACCCCCCTGAAAGGGGCCGTGAACGGGTTATCCATGCCCAACCGACGCGCCTCCACAGCGCTAGGAGGGCGGGGGTGGGTAACCCGTTGGTCATGAGGCGCCTGCCATCTTCTTTTCAAGAAACGCTCTTGCTGTGGATAAAATAATAAATGATTTATCTATCAATAGGTTAGCAAAAATCCGTCCAGAAGATAGGATGGAGGATTGCGCCCAGTGAACACGAAAGGACAACAGCGAAAAATTGAAAAGAATGTAATTATAAACGTATACAAGGCATTATATTGCGCGCCCATCGTCATTCAGATCTTATTTCGGCAAGAACATTAGGTGACAATTATGTGCGCTAAGGTAAAATTTATGAAAGGGCTGCGCGCCTAGTAAAATGAGTAGAGAAGCAGTGTGTGCCCAGTAAAATGGGCAGAGACAGAAATTCCGAAAATAGCCACAATTTATAAAATTAAATCAAATATGTAGGTCAAGTTTTGATCAGGATATAAGCCGCACAAAATTAAAAGAACGCCCAATAAATTAAAACGTACACGTATTAATGCATGTATAATCTATTCCGGTTTTGTTCCACAAAGAACGCACTAGATGCAGTGTTGACCAGCGTATCTCTCATCTGCAAGATACAAAAGCCCCGACAACGCGTGCCGGGGCTTTTGCTATAACCATGCTCTCATAAGCTGCAACTCTAGTTTGGACGCTAAAGTTAATCACAGCGGAGAGACTTTTAGAAAGTTAAAAACATGAGCACTGCTCGCAAGCCACTTGGAACCACCTGTTATACGGGAGAAAACTGCCCAGAAAGCGGCATCTGGAAAGCAGAGTCTACCCCCAGTACAACAATCCCCCTCGCAAAAGGGAACAAAGTACCGCCCTATAACAATAAAGGGGTTACTTGGAAGCTCATTCAATACGCCTAAAATAATAAAAAAACAGGGGGACCATAGCCCCCCTGTTTTTTTATAGCGCCATCCCCGGAGCGTAGCATAACTACAGAAACATCATATCAAGTAGCAGTAGCATCCGCCCATTTAGTAGCAACATGGTCATTTTTTGTTTAAAAACAGTAGCTTAAGAACCATAGAAATTGAAGTTAAGAAATTGAATTTTAGACGGTTGATAACTTCAGTCTGTGGATAAACTATGCTATACATGTATAGCGATGTAGCAATATAGGTGAAAAATGCTCGCCATCCGACTGCCTGCCGAAGTGGAGACCAGACTTGAAGCACTGGCTCAGGCTACGGGCAGAACAAAAACGTTCTATGCCCGTGAAGCCATCCTCGAACACTTAGACAATCTCGAAGACTTGTACCTAGCTGAGCAGCGCCTAACCGACCTTCGAGCAGGCAAGAGCCAAGCGGTATCACTCGAAGACGTGATGAAGCGTTATGGCCTGGAAGATTGAATTCGACAGAGCCGCCGAGCGCGAACTGGACAAAATCGACGTACAGATGGCGCGGCGCATCCTTACCTTCCTGCATAGCCGGGTCGCTCAACTCGACGATCCACGCAGCATTGGCGAAGCCCTCAAAGGCTCAAAGCTGGGTGCATTCTGGAAGTACCGCGTCGGCGACTTCAGAATCATCGCCAGCATCGAAGATAACGCCCTGCGTATCCTCGTGGTTCGCATAGGCAACCGGAAAGAAGTGTACCGGGCATAAACAACAAGAATAACAAGTAAAATAAGAACCGTGGCCGCTAGTCCCGCTTTCTTCCTGCCGTAAAAACCACCCCCGGAGCGCAGCGAAGCCCGACCTTGCGGGAGGGTGGTCTGTCCGGTAGGATGGACTAGGGCGCACTTATGGGTTTCTGCGAAACCCGTGCGTCGGGGGCACCCCGAACCCCGTTTTTACGGCAGGAAGAAGAAGCCTTGGCCATCTACAGTCTGAACCACCGCAGCATCGGAAAATCGACCCATGCCCCCGGCACCGCCGGGGCACATGTCGATTACATCACCCGTGACAGCGCGGCCCGGATTGTGCTGTCCCAACACATGCCGTCTCATCGGCATGAGGCCCACGCCTGGCTTGACCAAGCAGAAGCCTCAGACCGAAAGAACGGCAGGGTTTGCGACAAGGTGATGCTGGCCCTTCCTCGTGAATTGTCGCCAGAGGAGCGGGCGGAACTGGTCCGTGATTTTGCTCGGCAGGTGGGCCAGGGCAAAGCACCGTGGCTTGCTGCGATCCACGACAAGGGCGCGGATGCTCAGAACCCACATGCCCATCTGGTGATCCGTGACAAAGACCCAGAGACAGGAAAGCGCGTGGCCGGTTTGTCGGAAAAGGGCAGCACAGAGCGTCTGCGCGAGCTTTGGGAGGCCATCGCAAACGCTCATTTGCAGCGTGCCGGCCATACCGCCCGGATCGACCGGCGGACCCTTGCAGCCCAAGGGATCGACCGGAAGGCGCAAATCCATGTTGGGCCGCGTGCTAACGCCATGGCCGAGCAAGGAAAAACACCTGTCTCGAAAATACGGAAGGATCACCAAGGGCGAGTCATCCGGTATCCCGAGATTGATTACTCCGTTCGCGGGATGAAGACCCGAGGCCAGCACAACGCCAAAATCATCAATCTCAACGAGCAAAAAGCCAAGGACGAGGCCCGAAAATGGGACCTGTCTTCTTGGGAAGAAGCCGTGGAATCAGCCCGTAAGGAGGGCTTTGCCTCGCTGGTTGAGCGGGCTGAAATTGGTTTGCAGGTGGCGAAGGAGTTTGTGGAGGCGCGGAAACCGTTGCCGCACTACCACAGCGAGGTTAACGCCGTAGCGGAAAAACGGTGGAAGGCCATAGGAGACGATAGAAGGGCCGCTGAGCAGGCGAGGCAGGAAAAGGTAGCCAAGGAGGCCGAAGCGCGTAGACGCGAACAGGCGGCCGAAAAAACAGCCTTGGCAAACCGATATGAAGCCCGCCTCCGTCTGGCCGAAGCGACGGCCAAGGCTGCAAAGGGAGCTGAGGGGCAAAAAAGCCAGATCGAGCAGGCGCACCCGTGGCGGTCCCGGCTGCACAAGGTCGGCCTGAGCTTTGGGCCACTGGCTGATGTCGAAAGCCGCGTGAGTGCTGCTCAGAAGGCCAAGGAAGAGCTTTTTGCCGATGCCGCCGGGTGCGAGGCGTTCGAGGAGCGCAAGGCCGCTCTAGAGGCCCAAAAGCGGGCACAGAAGGCCGCCGTGGAAAAGGCGCAAGCCTTGGAAAAAGGCCAAGGTCATCAGGTCAAATCTGGCCCTGAAAAGTCCATCACCTCAGCGAAAGCTCCCCAAAAAGGGAAGGGGGTTAGCCGAGGTGACGGAGGCATAGGCCTTTAGCCCGTATAATCTTCGATATCCATTTGCCGGGCGGGGAGGTCTGGCTCCATACCGGGCAGCGCGGGTTGCGATGGGGGATCTTCCCCTTCGCCGGTCGGTAGTTGCGCTTCACCGGGATAGAGGGCCGGGATGCGGCGTAGAGTACCCGGCAGTAGCGTATACTCGGACTGATCTTCTTCGTCTGCCACAATTGCGGCTGAAAACACAGACAAGCGCGGTAAATGCTCGCGCTTTTCGCCCCACGCCACCTGATCGTTGACCACATAGGCGTTTACTGTGCCGCGTGGACCGATCTGAATTACCTGAATCCATCGCTCACTTTCTAGGATGTTCATTGCGTTACGAATGCTGCGTTCATTGCATCCCACTAGCTTTGCCAGCGTTTTCTGTGGAATCACGACAGCATTTTGATGCCCCATGATCGCAACCAGCCGATGCAGTACGGCGGAAGCGATGGGCGATCGCATAGCCAGTCGTCCCCATGCCTCATGTGCGGCACGTTCCGTTTGAACCCACTTTTTGGGTCCGGCGCCAACTGGCGTCCCTAATTTCATGTCGCTCATCTGTGGTACCAC
>NZ_FTOA01000011.1 GCF_900156605.1 Insolitispirillum peregrinum
CTTGGCTTAAGGATGTGTGCGACAACTGCTCAACTGATCGAGCAACCGCCCACGCATCCCTTCCGTCTCTTTACGATGTCAAACAGCGAACCGTTGCCGGCGAGCCCCGAAGGCCCTGAATTCCTTGACCGTTTGCCTCTCTCGAAGCTCCCCGTCAGCGGGAGGTGGTTTCTACCGCTGCATCAGCAGTTTGTCAACCGGTTTTTTTTCATCAATCTTTCTTTTTTCTTCAGCACCGCCAATAGGCAGAAACCAGAGACGACCAGTCGCCGACGCCGAAGCGTTTTGGATGGCGATACCGATCAGAGGAAGATCGAAGAGGCAGCGAACGCCGCCGAGGAACAGAACCTATCCAGACATCCGGGACAGCGCAAGACTTTTTTTCATGGTCTTGTCACTTTTTTGCTCATCCCCCCAGCATCACCGCCTCGCAGAATTGCTCTTTCAGCTTTCCGCACAAGGCCTTGGCAGCCTCCATATCGGGAAGAGGTCCGGCATTCAGACGGAAAATGGTTCCTTGTTCGCCATCGCTATCCGTCGAAATGCGCGGTTGCAGGGACTTCAGGTCAGGAAACTTGTTTTTCAGGTTCTCCCAACCCTTCATGGCCCCGTCACGCGAATGGAAAGTCGCCAATTGCACCGACGCCCCGCCTCCATTCACCGTCTTTCCGTCATAAGGAATGATCTGCAGCGGGTCGCGCCCGGAACGCAGAACCGCATTTGGATTCTGCACCCCCACATCGCTCCCGCTGGGAGGTTCGGGCTTTTTGGCCTCGGCGGGTTTGTTCTCGGCTGGCGGCTTGGCAGCCTCGGGGGGCTTGGGCGGCGTGGGTACAGCCTTGCGGCTGGTCACACCCAACCCGTCATCCGTATGCCCCGACGGATCAGGGACCAGACTGTCGAGGATAACCTCACGCTCTGCCGCATGCTGTTCTGCCGACATGTTGCGGGTTGCATAGGCTTGCGACAATTGCTCGAGGCGGTCGGCCACTTCGTCCACGCTGGGGACAGGCCCCCGCATCGTTGACGGCACCGGCGCCGAACGGCGGGGTTCATATTCTTCGGGGGTAATCAGGTTGCGATCGCGCAACGCCTTGAGGATCGCATGGCGTCCCATGGCATTCCCAACCGCCATCGGAGCCAGCGGAACAGCCACCGGCGTGCTGGTATTCAGGCTTTGCCCATCAATCTGAGCCAAAGCATGCCGCGCGATATCCCGTACCGGATAGGTCCCGTTCAACCCCCACAGATCGCCAGGGATGGAAACACCATTGGGCACCGACGCCGCCGCCTGATAGGCACTGCGGGCTTCCCCCTGCCGATTGGTCTTTTGATAGATCGCCCCGGCGGCCAGCAAGGCGACCGGATTGGCTGGTTCGGCGGCGAGAGCCTGATCGCTCATTTGCTCGGCATAGCGGTAGTCGCCCAACGCCAGCCCGGCCATCGCCTGATTGATATAGTATTGCCCGTTCGGCTGGGTGCTCTGCAGGCCCTGCCCGGCTTCCAGAATCGGCAAGGTTTGCAGGCAGCCACTCAGCATCACCGTCCCGGCCATCAACAACGATGCCGTGAACGCTGCCCGCATGGGCTTTACCAACCGATCCTGCCGCATTCTTCCGGTCCCTTTTCCATCAACTGCCCCACAAGGGTCACAGCATAGTCTGGCGTTCCAAGAGTTAAGAACTTGCTAGAATTTAGCGCCTTAGCCGCAATTGTCACACTTGTTTTGCGCACTGCCCGCTACAATGCCCCTACTGCCAAAAGGCGCAAACGCACAGGAGAGCCTGATATGCATGTCGAAGTCGAACTCAAGCTGGAGCTTCCCCTTGCTGCTCTGGAACGTCTTCGTCGTCACCCCTTTGTGCGAACCCACAAGCAGGGGCGCGCCCAATCCTTGCACCTCTATAATACCTATTACGATACCCCTGACTGTGATCTGGCCCGTCAAAAGGCAGCCTTGCGCCTGCGCCGGAACGGAACGCAGTTTTTCCAGACGGTCAAAACCAAAGGTGATCATCAGGGCGCTCATTTCTCCCGCCCGGAATGGGAATGGCCGGTGGCCGGGGAAGCACTGGATGTTTCCCTGCTGGCAGAAACGCCGCTGGCCTCGTTGTCGGCACCGGTTCTTGCCGCTGTCCGGCCGCTGTTCACCACTGATTTCAAGCGCACGGTCTGGCTGCTGAGTGCCCCGGAAGAATCCCCCTCGTGGCAAATCGAGCTGACCATTGATCAGGGCGAAATCCGCCCCCACGGCACCACCTCGACCGACAGCGAGGCCATTTGCGAAGTGGAACTGGAGCTCAAGCACGGTGAACCCCGCGACCTGTACCACGCCGCCCTGACTTTGACCGAAGGTTTGCCGGTCCGAATTTCCGTGCTCAGCAAGGCTGAGCGGGGATATGCCCTGGCCCGGCCTCGCCCGTCCCGCGCCCAGAAAGGCAGTGCTCCTGCCCTGAAAAAAAACGACACGGTGGCCGAGGCCCTGCAGTCCATCGGACAGGCCTGTCTGGGCCACGCCCTGTTGAACGAGCCCCTGTTGCGGCGATTGCGTCACCCCGAGGCCGTTCATCAGATGCGGGTTGCCCTCCGCCGCTTCCGCTCGGCGCTCAGTGTGTTCAAGCCGGTTCTGGGCTCCCCGCACAGCCTGCGGGTGAAGGACGACCTGCGCTGGCTGGCCGGAGAGCTGGGCGATGCCCGCGATCTGGATGTCTTTTCCGATGAAATTCTAGCCCCGGCGGCGGTCGCGCTGGGGGATGGCATCGATCTTTCCCCCCTCCAGAGCCTGATCAGCCACCGCCGCGAGCTGGCCTATCAGCGGGCCCTTGAGGCGCTGGAGTCCCCGCGCAGCGGCCAGACCCTGTTGCATGCGGCCGCCTGGCTGGAAAATGGCGACTGGCTCACCCCGGACGCCCCGGAACAGCAGGCCATCCTCAATGGCTCCCTGCGTCCCTTTGCCCGCCAATTGCTGGACCATCGCCTGAAAAGCGTTCTGCGGGCGGGTCAGCATTTTGGCACGCTGGACAGTCTGGCCCGCCATGCGGTCCGGATCGAAGTCAAAAAACTGCGCTACACCTGCGAGTTCTTTTCCTCCCTGTTCAGTGAAAAGAAACAAGCGGACTTCAACGCTACCTTGTCCGATCTGCAGGAGCATCTGGGAGCCATCAATGACGCCGCCGTCGCCCGCCAGAAACTGTCAGCCATCGCGCAGGAAGGCCCGGCTGACCTGACGCTGGCCTGTGGGGCGGTGATCGGATGGCATCAGGCCCGGATGGAAGACACCATCAAGGACTGCGGGAAAAGCTGGAAGCAGTTCCAGAAGCAAGAGCCATTCTGGCATTAACAGACTGTATTTTCCTGGCCTTTCTCTTGAGGTTGCCTTGCGAAGCGCCTGGCTCTATGGTTAGCGGCTTCGCAGGGCCGTCCGTATGCCTTTGCGATCCGACATGCGTCCTAAACCACAGAGGTTTCCCGTGGCTGACAACATTCCTGATCCCCAGCAGCAAGCCCTCTTCCGCGAGGTCGATGAAGAGCTCCGCCATGAGCAAATGCACAAGCTCTGGAAACAGTATGGGCCTGTTGCCATTGCTGTTTCCGTGCTGGTGGTCGCGGTTGTTGCCGGGTATCAGGGCTGGAAAGCATGGCAATCGCACCAGCACATGGCCGATGCCCAGACCTATGAGCAGGCATTGACCCTGGCCGATGCCGGTAAGGATGCCGATGCCCTGACTGCCCTGACCGCCCTCGCCAGCAAGGGCAATGACGGCGCGGTTGCTCTGGCCCAGATCCAGCGGGCCGTCCTTCTGCAAAAGGACGGCAAGACCAGCGACGCTCTGGCCATTTATAAAGGCATTGCGACCGGTAAGGGTGATACCATCCTGCGGTCTGTTGCCGCCCTGCGCTATGCCTTGCTGGGGATGGACAACGGCGTCAGCAGCGATGACATCAATACCCTGATCACCCCGCTGGCCGCTCCGGGATTGCCGTTTGACCACTCCGCCCGTCAGGTGCAGGCCTTGCTCGCCCTGAAGGAAGGCCGGAGCGACGATGCCCGCAAGCTGTTGCAGGATCTGGTGGATGATGCCAGCACGCCGCAGGGTATCCGCTCGCGTGCCAACATCCTGCTGCAAAGCCTGGACAGCACGCCGGCGGCGAAGTAACGCCGCAACCCTGCTGACACCGACCGTCTTGCCGAGGGCTGAGGCCCACTCAGGGGTATCTTTCGACCATGACCTCTCCGTTCGTTTTCCCGCCTGTGGTTTCCTCGTCCCGCCGTGCATCCGGTCGGGTGGTTCGCCTCGCATCGGCCCTGGCGATGATTACCGCTCTCAGCGCCTGTGGTGGCGGGGAGTGGTTCGGTGGCAAGGAAGACCCGCCGCTGCCCGGCACCCGCGTCTCGATTCTGGAACATGACCGCAACCTGAAGCCGGCCAATGACGCCAGCACCGATGCCATCCACCTGCCCGCGCCCGAACCGAACGATTCCTGGCCGCAGGCCGGAGGGTATAGCCACCATGCCATGCAGCACATGGTCGTCAATGCCGTGCCGAAGAAGGTCTGGAGCACCAACGTCGGCAATGGAACGGCCAAACGGAACCGCCTGATGAGCGAACCGGTCGTGGCCGATAACGTGCTGTACGTCATCGACTCCTCGGCCGAAGTCTCGGCTCTTGATGCCCAAACCGGAAAAACCTTGTGGTCCGTTGACCTCGCCCCCGATTACGACGAGGACGAGTCCATTCTGGGTGGTGGGGTCGCCATTGATAATGGCCGCCTGTACGTCACCACCGGTTTTGCCGAGGTGTTTGCCCTTGATCCCAAGACCGGCAAGACCCTGTGGCAGACGACCGTTCCGTCGCCGATGCGCGCCGCTCCGGCGGTCAACGGTGGCCGGGTGTTCGTCGTCACCGTCGATAACAAGGGTCTGGCACTGGCCGCCTCCGATGGCCGCATCCTGTGGACCCATGCCGGGGTCGAAGAAGCAACCACCCTGCTGACCGGCCCGGCTCCGGCGGTCGATAACGGCGTGGTGCTGATGCCCTACACCTCCGGTGAAATCGCCGCCCTGCGCGTCGATAACGGTCTGCCCTTGTGGTCAGATACCGTGATTGCCGCCCGTCGCACCGATTCGGCGGCCAATCTGTCTGACATCAGCGCCCGTCCAGTCATCGACAACAATCGGGTCTATGTCATCGGCCATTCCGGTCTAATGGTCAGCATCGACCTGCGCACCGGCGACCGCGCCTGGGAAGTCGAGCTGTCCAGCCTGTCACAGCCATGGCTCGCCGGGAAATTCCTCTATGCGGTCACCACCGATGCCGAGGTGGTCTGCATCGACACGACCAACGGTAAAATCCTGTGGGTTCATCAGCTTGCCCAGTGGAAAGACCCCGAAGAGCACACCGGCCGCATCCTGTGGACCGGCCCGACCCTTGCCTCTGACCGCCTGATCGTGACCGGCTCGAACGGTGAATTGTTTGCCCTGTCACCCTATGATGGCTCTGTTCTGGGCAAGGTTTCCGTATCGGACGGCATCACCCTGCCGCCTGCGGTGGCCAACAACACCCTTTACTTCCTGAACGATGCAGCCGATATCCTCGCTTTCCGGTAAGGCATCGCCGCCTCACCCCCGTTTCCCTCGTTTCCCCTAGATAGAGTGCCATGAGCTTTACCGTCGCCATTATTGGCCGCCCCAATGTCGGGAAATCGACCCTGTTCAACCGCCTGATCGGGCGCAAGCTGGCTATCGTCCACGATATGCCCGGCGTGACCCGCGACCGGCGGTCGGCTCCGGCCTCGCTGCTGGGGCTGGAGTTCGAGGTCATCGACACCGCCGGTCTGGAAGTTTCCGGCCCCGAGACCCTCGAAGGCCGCATGCGCCAGCAGACGGAACGCGCCCTGGCCGAAGCCGACGTGGCACTGTTCCTGATTGACGGGCGCGCGGGCCTGACCCCGATGGACGAACATTTCGCCCAGTTGCTGCGCCGTCAAAAGACCCCGGTGATTCTGGTTGCCAACAAGTGCGAAGGCAAAGCCGGTGATCAGGGGATGTACGAGTCCTATGGGCTGGGCCTGGGGGATCCGATCCCGCTGTCCGCCGAACACGGGCTGGGTCTGGGCGACCTGCTGGCCGCCCTGCTGCCCTATTCGAAGGAACTGCCGTACGACGAAGACGACGAGTTCGGCTTTACCCCCGAGCCGGAAGAAATCCCCGACATCGACGAAGGCGATGAAGTGGTGATCCCGCCGCCGCCGGACCGTCCGCTGCATGTCGCCATCGTCGGTCGTCCGAATACCGGCAAGTCAACACTGGTCAACTGCCTGCTTGGTGAAGACCGCATGCTGACCGGCCCCGAAGCCGGGGTGACGCGTGACTCCATCACCGTGAAATACGAATGGCGTGGCCGCCCGATCAAGATCGTTGATACCGCCGGGATTCGTCGCCGCTCGCGGGTCGAGGAAAGCCTCGAAAAGCTGTCGGTGGCCGATACGCTGAACTCGATCCGCATGGCCGAAGTGGTGGTGCTGATGCTCGACGCCAACATGGTGCTCGACAAGCAGGACCTGACCATCGCCCGACTGGTGCTGGAAGAAGGCCGCGCTCTGGTGATCGCCGTCAACAAGTGGGATGCCGCCATCGACCGGGCGGAATCGCTGCAACGTCTGGGCGACCGCCTGCAAACCTCGTTGCCGCAGGTGCGTGGTATTCCGACCGTCACCCTGTCGGCCCTGCGCAATCAGGGCGTCGATGACCTGATGGAAGCGGTGTTTGAAATTCACAGCCTGTGGAACGCGCGCGTGCCGACCTCGCGCCTGAACCGCTGGCTGGACGAAATGATCACCCGCCATCCGCCGCCGCTGTCCAAGCAAAAGCGCCGGATCAAGCTGCGCTACATGACCCAGGTAAAGGCCCGTCCGCCGACCTTTGCCATTTTTGTCTCCAAGCCCGACGAACTGCCGGAAAGCTATATGCGCTATCTGGTCAACGGGCTGCGCGATGTGTTTGGTCTGGACGGGGTGCCGCTGCGCATTCACCTGCGCAAGCCGAAGAACCCTTACGTGGATTAAAAAACATACGGGCGACTGGCAACAGTCGCCCGTTGTTCATTGCAGGGAGATGGGCTACCGCCCATACCCGTTTGGGTGCGATGCCCCCAAAACCCCATTTTCTCTTTCAATATCAAATTAATGAGGTCCGGGGCCTAAAGGCCCCGGCGAGATTTGGAGCAGCGCTCCATGAGCTTTTTGTTTTTGTCGTGTACCGTGGCGTCTGATTTAACGCACGCTGGTCTAGAGACATGGGCATGGTTCGTATCACGATAATGACAGACGGAAAACAGAGTCATGGGGCAGCGCTCGGCGTCCTTTTTAAACCATCGCCAGCCAGCCGAGGGCAACTGCAAACGACAGCAAGGTCAGGGGCACACCGCTACGCGCGTGGTCGGTAAAGCTGACCGTGATCCCGCAGGATGCGGCACGTTCAACCGCAATCAGATTGGCCATGCTGCCGGTCAGCAGCAGGTTGCCCGCTAACGTGGACAGCAGCGCCAGACCGTGTAGCCATGTCGTCGGAGCCTGTGGAAACAGGGCCAGCAGCATCATGTCTGCCGGTACGTTGCCAATGGTGTTAGAGCCAATCAGGGAGACAACGGCCAGTCCGGGCAGGGTTTGCAAATCCAGTCCGATGGCTTGGGCTGCCTGGACAATCTGGCCGGGGACCGGAGTTTGCCCAAGGGCACCAGTAACAATGAACAGGGCCGCAAACAGCACCAGCAGATGCCAGTCCACCAGCGCCAGCGCGCGATGGCTGGACAGGCGGCGGCTGATCAGCAGGGCGGCGGCAATCAGGGTGCAACTGATCGCCTGCGGAACCGGAGTCAGAAACAGGCCCAGCAGCACTATGGTTGCCACTGTCGCCTTGATCATCATCGAGCGATCAAGCTGCGGCGTGCCGATGGCATGGCCCTCAGCAACACAGGGAGTGTGCCAGCGGTTTTTCCACCCCAGCCAGATGACCAGCCAGACCCCAGCCAGCGCCAGCACGGTCGGCGGGCCACAAACGGCGATAAAGGGGCCGAACTCCAGAGACCCGGCCTGCGCAATCAGGATGTTTTGTGGATTGCCAATCGCGGTTGCCGCAGACCCCGCATTGGCGGCGGCGGCCAGTGCCAGCACAAACGGGCGGGCGTCCAGTCCCCGGCGTTGAATGCCAAGGCACAGCAGCGGCGTCATGGCAAACACCACCACGTCGTTGGACAGCAGGGCGGCCAGAACACCCCCAATCGCAACCACCAAAGCCAGAACGGCTGCTGGTGATCCGTGGACTTTTGCCATCCGGTCGGCGCACCAGTCATAAAAACCGGCTTCAGCGATCTGGGCGGACAGGATCATCAGCCCGAACAGGATCAACAGGGTGGGAAAGTCGATGGCGGCAAGCGCTGCCGGCGGCGAAATGGCACCAAGGCCGACCAGCGCAACCGCCGCCACCAGCGCAATGCCGGTGCGGTCCAGACGCAACCCGGGGAACCGGCCAACGGCCATCCCCAGATAGGTCACGATGAAGGCACCCAGGATGAAAGCGGTCAGGATCAGGCCCCGGTGGCAGGCTGATCGGTCGTGTCCGTGCCGGCGGCTTCCTGACGGGCACGGGCAGACAGGCGATGGAACGAGCGGAAGGACAACGGGAATGTCCCGATATAGACCAGCCCGATTACGCCCAGTGTTGCCCACGGTTCGGTGACCAGAAAGGCTGCCAGAATACCGACACAGATCAGGGTGGGCAGAACCCACAAGGCAGGGATACGGACCCGTTTAAAGGAATAGGTCGGCAACCGGCTGACCATCAGGAACGACACCAGCAGCACAAAAAAGGCCACCACGGCGGGCTTTTCAAAGAACCCGCCGTCAAATTCAAACGACAGGACCATCGGCAACAGCGCCAGCCCGGCGGCGGCCGGGGCTGGAACGCCGGTGAAATAGTTGTGGGCCCAGCCGGGCAGGTCCGGTTCGCCCAGCATGGTGTTGAACCGGGCCAGCCGCAGGGCGCAGCAGATGGCCAGCAACAGCGACAGGGCCCAGCCAAAGCCGCCGGCATCGCTGAGGGTCCACATGTACAGCAACACCGCCGGAGCAACCCCGAAGCTGATGAAGTCGGACAGGGAGTCCAGCTCGGCACCGAACTTGCTGGTTGCCTTCAGCATGCGCGCTACCCGGCCATCCATGGCATCGAACAGCGCAGCGAGGAAAATGGCGATCACCGCCCGTTCCCATTCGTCGCGCAGCCCGTAACGGATCGAGGTCAACCCCGCCGACAGCGCCAACAAGGTGACCATGTTGGGGATCATCTTGTTGAAGGACAGCGTTTTGAGCCCGCGTTGGCCGGGAAGCATCATTGGCATGGTGTATCAGATCCCTTTTCCGTCGCGCTCGGCTTCGTCGCTGGTCAGGTCGGCAAGGATCGTTTCCCCGGAAACGCAGTTCTGTCCCAGCACCACCAGCGGGTTGGTTCCCGGCGGCAGATAGATGTCAACGCGCGAGCCAAAGCGGATTAGGCCAAAGCGGTCGCCGGTGGCCAGACGTTGCCCGGCCTTGATGTCACAGCGGATGCGACGGGCCAGCAGCCCGGCAATCTGGACAAAGGCGATCTCGCGGCCATCATCGGTGCGCAGGCGCACCGACTGGCGTTCGTTCTGTTCGCTGGCCTTGTCGAGGCTGGCGTCGAGGAATTTGCCCGGACGATAGACTTCCTTGACGATTTCGCCGCCGACCGGAATGCGGTTGACGTGGCAATCAAATACCGACATGAACACCGAAATACGGGTCAGCGGCTGCTCGCCCATCTCCAGTTCCGGCGGCGGAACCGACGGGCCGATCATCTGCACCACACCACTGGCCGGGGTCACCACCAGACCGGGGCGGGTCGGGACATAGCGGACCGGGTCGCGGAAAAAGAAGAAGCACCAGACGGTCAGCAGGGCGCCAACCACCACCAGCGGCAACCAGATCCAGGCCAGCAGGACAGTCAGCACCAAAAAGATGGCCAGAAAACGCGGACCTTCTTCGTGCAGGGGCGGCACCATGTAACGCCGCCAAGAAATCTGGATAACCTTCACTGTCTTTCTTCCATAAACGCTACAATTGCCGGAGCATAGTCGCAGCCTGCGGTATCGGGAAGACATTTTCGGTCATTTTGCCCGTATTCGCTCGTATTTGGCGGACTGTTGGCAGCAAAAAAGGGCGTCGGTGACCGGACGCCCTTTTGGTAACGATCGAATGGAAAAGCGTCAGGCGAGGGTCCAGCCCAGCCCCAGCGCCGGATCGAATTCCGGGTCAAACAGCATGCCACAGGGCAGACCGAGGGTCGGTTCGAGCGGGGCGACCATGCCGGAGACATCGGCCAAAGCGCCTTCGACCAGTTCGAGACCAAGGAAGCGGTCCCGATTGACCGGGCCGGGCAGATCGACGTTGCCCATATAGTGGGTCTGGAAGCCAAAGCGCCGGTAATAAGGCTCGTCACCGACCAGAATGACCGCCTGATGATGGCGGGCCGCGGCCAGATTCAGGCCGTGGCGCATCAGCTTGCTGCCCAGTCCGGTGCCCTGCAACGACGGATCAACCGCCAGCGGCCCCAGCAACAGGGCGCGGGTCTGCCCACCGATCAGCAGGTCCCAGAAGCGCAGGGTGCCGACGATACGATCCCCATCGCGCAGGACCAGCGCCAGCCCGTCGGCAGGTTTCTGACCGTCACGCAGGCGCTGACAGGTCTTGCGCAGGCGTTCTTCGGCACCAAACACCAGATCAAGCAGGGCTTCGATCTGGGCGACATCGGTTTCGGTTTCATGGCCGAGAGTGATCATGGGTTTTCGGGGGCTATCCCCGCTCCCTGCAAGGGCCAGCCGGGGCTGGCCTCAGGATGACCGGAAAATCAGATGAAGAACGCCTGCAGCGGAGCAAAGCCGTTAAAGGCCACCGCCGAATAGGTGGTGGTATAGGCTCCGGTGGCTTCGATCAGCACCTTGTCGCCGATTTCCAGCGACAGCGGCAGGAAATAGGGTTCTTTTTCGTACAGCACGTCCGCCGAATCACAGGTCGGGCCAGCCAGAATGCAGGCGGCCTTTTCATCGTGATCGCGGCTGGTGTGGATCGGATAGCGAATGGCTTCGTCCATCGTTTCCGCCAGACCGCCGAACTTGCCGATATCGAGGTAAACCCAGCGCACGGCTTCGTCTTCGGCCTTGCGGGAAATCAGCACCACTTCGGCCTGCAGCATGCCAGCGTTGCCGACCATGCCCCGGCCCGGCTCGATGATGGTTTCCGGCAGGTCGTTGCCAAAATGCTTGCGCAGCGAGGTCGAGATGGCTTCGCCATAGGTCTGCACCGCCGGGATGTCCTTCAGGTAGCGGGCCGGGAAGCCGCCGCCCAGATTGACCATCTTCAGGGTGATGCCACGCTCGGCCAGATCACGGAAAATACCGGCGACAAGGGTCAGCGCCCGGTCATAGACCTGCGGGTTGCGCTGCTGCGAACCGACGTGGAACGACACACCATGCGGCTTCAGGCCCAGACGCTGGGCCTTTTCCAGCAGGTCAACGGCCATCTCCGGCACGCAGCCGAACTTGCGCGACAGCGGCCACTCAGCGCCTTCGCAGTCGAACAGGATGCGGCAGAACACTTTCGATCCCGGCGCGCTGCGGGCGATCTTCAGCAGCTCGGCTTCGGAGTCAAAGGCGAACAGAGTGACACCCATCATCCAGGCGCGTTCGATGTCGCGTTCCTTTTTGATGGTGTTGCCGAACGAAATGCGGTCCGGGGTGGCACCGGCGGCCAGCACCATGTCGATTTCCGGCACCGAAGCGGTATCAAAGCAGGAACCGAGTTGAGCCAGCAGGGACAGCACTTGCGGAGCCGGATTGGCCTTCACGGCATAGAACACGCGGGTGTCCGGCAGCGCGTTGGCAAAAGCGAGGTAGTTGCTGCGAACGACATCGAGATCGACCACCAGACAGGGGCCTTCGGTGTGGCGGGTGTCGAGGAATTCGCGGATACGGTCCGTCATGGCTGCACAGTCCCTTGGCTTGAGTGTGTTCGGGTCAAGCGGAGATGCCATCCAGAGACGACACAGCAACCGGTGGAGGCGTTGCTGCCGTCCCGGACCCCATCGGCTCCGATGCCGACAGGTACAGGCTGAAGTGCTTGCTGTTCGTGGCCACGCCTGCCGTGCCGGACATCCGGCAAAGGGAAGCGCGTGGTTTTTCGGGACGGAGAGCCCGCCCGCACGCTTGGCAAAGAAGTAAAGTTGCCTCTTCAGTAACGCCAACGGTTGGAACGCCGACAGAGACCAAAAAAGCCGCGTTACGTCGTTGCTTTAAGCCACCTGCCTTCCTTGCCGGAAGAGCCATTTGCGTGGTGACCACGGGCACGTGCGAATACGGTCTGCGGCTGATTTAGTCCCAATCGACGGGGAGCGCAAATGAAATTTTTGCCTCTTTCCGGCCTCCGAACCGGCGGAAAAAGACAATATGATCACATGTCTTTTTATGGTTTTGCCGGGGCGGCCGGGGCGGTTTCCGTGACGGCTTCCTTATGGAACAAGGAAACAACCGCCTGACTCAGCCGCTCGTCCAGTACGGCCAGCGTTGCAGCCGACACCACACCCAGCAGGACCAGCACCAGCAAGGCTTCCAGCAGGCGACGACGGAGCGGGGACGGAGAGGGAATGGAAGTCATGTGATCACCCTTTCTGATATTTTTTTGCCATTTTATCCCCGCTCGCACCGTGTGTTGACTCTGGCGGGGGTGCGCCTTGCCCGCTGAACCGGTCAGGGACGAGCGAGCAGAGCCATATTTTCAGCGGCTCGGCAAGGGAGACTTTGCCGATTTGCAAAATGCATCAACGGAGTTCCGGACTCGCTGCAAAAATGCGTTTTGCATGACATCCTGCCTGTTGTCAGGAATGCTATTTCTTCAACATGTTGAAATATATCAACAAATAATTCTGGTATGGCCCTTGCTTTGTTCGTTGGCAAAACAACTTATCAGGCGAGGTTACCGATGAGCATCCAGATCGTTCCCAACGGAGCCGAAGTGATTGCCATCATGGTCGGCGATCTGACCATGGCCACCATGAATGATTATCTGCCTGCTTTTGTCGAACTGTCCCTGCAAGGCTGGAATGATGTCATTCTCGACATGACCGGGGTCGAATCCCTCGATACCGCTGGCGCCGGTCTGTTGCTGGCCCTGCGCGACCGGCTGGCCCGGCAGGGGCTGGAACTGCGGCTGAACTGCCCGCAACCCGGCCCGCTGTTGCTGATGAAGCAGATCGGCCTTGATCAGACGCTGACCATCAGCAATGGTCCTGAAGGTCTGCATCTGATCCATTGACTATATACCTGACCGGCGTCAGGCCTCGGGGAAGGTGATGGTAAAGGTTGTGCCCTTGCCAGGCTCGCTGTCTGCCGAAATCGTTCCTTCATAGGATTCCACGATGTTCTTGCAGATGGTCAGCCCCATCCCGGTGCCTTCGACGCCATCGGCACGGCGAGTGAAGTAAGGATCAAAGATCCGGCTCATGACGTCGGGCGGAATACCGACCCCGGTGTCCTTGAAGGACAGGGTGACCTGTCGGTTGGAAACCGTTGCCGAAACCGTCAGGCTGCCGCCGTTCGGCATGGCGTGGAAGGCGTTCTGCATCATGTTGACCGCCAGCATGCGGATTTCCGAGCCGGTGGCGAGCACCGCAGTTCCGCTGTCGGGCAGGTCGGCGATGACGGTGATACCGTCAACCGAGGCTTCGTAGGTCAGCAGGGCAATGGCGTCTTCCAGCGCCGCCCGCACATCGACCACTTCCGGTCCTTCGGCGGGGAAGTGAGTCAGGTTCAGCAGGCGTTCGGAAACGCCGATACAGCTTTCGATCTGCCCCAGAACCAGCGACAGGTAGCGCGCCAGCGTTGCCGGTTCGTGTACAGTGCCGCCATCAACCAGTCCGCCCTTGCGCAGGATGCCTTCCAGCGCCATGCGGATGGCCACCAGCGGATTCCTGATTTCATGCGCCACGCCGGTCGCCAGTTGGGCGATTTCAGACAGCCGTTGCCCATGGCTGATTTCGGCATCGGCGCTCATGTCGCGAATGGCTTCGACGATCAGTGTACGGGGCTGGCCGGTATCATCCCGGATGGTCATCGGGGCGGCCGAGATTTCAACAAAGAACGGTTCACCGTTGGCGCGGATGTGCTGGTGAACGGTCTTGATCGCGTCGCCGTTGGCATTGATCTCATGCAGTGGACAGGTGACCAGAGTGATCGGGCACGGACCGTCGCGGTGATGGCTGGACGCATAACACGGCAATCCCACCACGTCGCTGCCCCGGCTGGCCCCGACCTGCTGGGCATAGGCGGCATTCGCCGCCACCACCTGATAGCCGCTGTCAATCACCCGCACACCATCGGGAATGGCGTCGATCAGGGCTTGCTGGAATTCTTCGCGCTGGCGCAGGGCTGCCATCGACTGTTCCAGCGTTGCAGCCATTTTGTTAAAGGAACGGCCAAGCTCGGCCAGTTCATCCTCACCGTGGACCGGGACGCGGACGGTCAGATCTCCTGCGGTCAGCCGGGTGCTGGCCTGACTGAGGCGGCTGACCGGGGCGACCACCATCCGGCGCAGGCTCCAGGTCAGCAGGGCCAGCACCAGCATCAGGACTGCCACCCCGGATGCGCCGAGCGTCAGCGCCGTGCTCATCGCTTTACCGCGCAGGGCGTCGGCGTCGTAATCGACAAACAGAACACCGTTGACCGGATTATCGGCAATGTCGCCGTGGCATTGCTGGCAGACTTCCTTGTTGTGCACCGGGTTGACGCTGCGCAGGACTTCGCGGCCATGTTCGTTGCTGGTAAAGCGGGTATGGGCGTCGAGCGTTTCTTCGCCCATCACCTGCCCCAGCAGGGTCGGGTCCGAGGCAAAGCGAACTTCCTTGTCCGGGTTGAGAATCATCACCCCGGAAATTCCGTCCAGCTCCCCCAGATGCGAGATGATCGCCCGCAGACCATCCAGATCGCGCTTGACCATCGCATTTTCCAGTGATGCCTGGAGCAGGCGGTTGATCCGTTCCGACGCCATGCTGCGTTCGACTTCCAGTTCTGCGCGATACAGGCTGACGAACAACAACAAAAAGACGAGCGAGGCGCCAGCCAGAACGGCCGCCACCACGGCGACCACCTTGCGCGACAAACTGGCCGTCATCCACTGACTCATACCAAACCCCTACTCAGGCCCCTGCTCAGGCATCAATACGCACACAGACAACAGACCTCTTCCGGCTTTCTGCGAAAGCGGTCTTTCATGTCCCCTGTGTCGCCGTTCCCGCGACACAGGGCAATGGAAAACGTCGCGGGAACGGCGATAAAACGCAATGGAACTATAGCGGTTTGCTGTTTTATGGGGAGTCTGAATCTGTTTCTTTCCCCCGGTGCTGCGCTGGTCCTGCGTGACAATCGGGCCCGCCTCGGCCACACTGCACCGCATTCCCGAGGATTTTCCGGAGCCTGTGCATGTTCACCCTTCATCCCCGTCTTGCTGCCGATACCATCGAAGTTGCCGTCTGGCCGTTGTGTCAGGTGCGCCTGATGAATGACCGGACCTATCCCTGGCTGATTTTGGTGCCGCAGCGGGCGGATCTCAGCGAACTGCACCAGCTGGCCCCGGATGACCGCACGCGGGTGATGCATGAAATGGCGTTGGCCGGGCGTTTGCTCAGTCATGCCACCAACGCCGACAAGATCAACACGGCGGCCTTGGGGAACATGGTCCCCCAACTGCATATCCATGTGATTGCCCGGTTCAAGACCGATCCGGCGTGGCCGAACCCGGTGTGGGGGCATGCCCCGGCGGAGCCTTATGATCAGGCAACCCTGTCTCATACCCTGCGGATGTTGCGTGATGCAATGACCCCGCCGCGCCCGCCGGTCCACAAGCCGTAAGGGGACGGTCATGCGAGCGTTTCGTTCCCTGGTTGCCCTGTGCTGGGGGGCGGCCCTGATCGCGGCCCCGATCGGGGGGAGTGCTCCGGCGCTGGCCGGGCGTCTGGTGACACCGGAAGAAAGCAACACCAAACTGGAAAGCGCCCCGCTGTCGGCTGATCCGGTGAATCCTGTGCAGCAGGGCTGGAGCAGCTTTGGCGAGCCCCATTACGGCTATCGCCTTGATTACCCGTCTGCATGGACACGCGGAACGCCGCAGGCCTATGGGGTGTCGCTGACGCCTCCCTCAGACCGGGCTTCGGCGCTGACCTCGGTATTCATTCTGAACCTGCCCTTTCCGACCACTCCGGCGAGCGGCAAGCCTGCGGGCAAGGCTGCGGCAAAGCCGCAGCCGGTCAGCGGAGAAAAGGCAGTCACCATGCTGGCCGACCGCTATCTGTCCGAACTGAAAGCGCAGGCCCCCGGCTCGAAAGTCCTGCGCGACAAGCCGTTCCGCTGGGATGTGGGAACCGGGGTGATCATGGGGCGGCAGATCGTCACCGAGTTCATGCGCGACGGCTTGCCGTTGCAGCAATGGGCGGTGTTCCTGCCCAGCCCGTTTGCCCCGGTGTTGCACCTGTGGCAGTACACCGCAACCAGCGTCGAATTTCCGCAGACTCTGGACGAAGCCGAAGGCATCCTGAACAGTCTGAAGCCGGTGGCCGGGAAATAGGCCTGCTTTCTCTTTTTGTACGAGCACACGCCATGTCAACGTCCCTTGCCCCCTATCACGCGCTGGTCTGGTTGCGGGATGATCTGCGCACCGATGACCATCCGGCCTTGACCGAAGCCATCCGGCTGGCTCGCCAGCACAATGGCCGGGTGACGGCGGTCTACATTCTGGACGAAGCCCTGTGGTCGCGCCCTCTGGGCGGGGCCAGCCGCTGGTGGCTGCATCACAGTCTGGCGGCATTGGCCGATGATTTGCAGCGGTTGGGAGTCCCGTTGGTCCTGCGGCAAGGCGACCTGCGGCAGCAGTTGGCCGATGTGGTGCGGCAAGGCAGCGTGCAGGCAGTGCTGTGCAACCGTGGCCAGACGCCGTTCCTGCGCCGCTGTGAGGCCGCCGCGCGCGAGGCTTTGGAGCCGCTGGGCTGCCCCCTGCTGGCCGGTGGCGGTGAACTGATGGTCGAGCCGGACAAAATCCTGACTGGCAGTGGTCAGCCGTACCGGGTGTTCACGCCGTTCTGGAAGGCGTTGTCTCAGCATCACCAACCAAAAGCCCCGCTGCCCGAGCCAGAGGCGCTGGGGCCCGGTGTTGCCCCGGTGATCAGTGGGCTGACGCTGGCCAGTCTGGCCCTTTTGCCGAGCACGCCCGACTGGGCCGGGGGGCTGCGGAAGAGCTGGCAGCCGGGGCAGGCCGGGGCACGGCGCTGCCTTGATGCCTTTTTACAGGGATCGGTCGCCCGCTATGGCAGTCAGCGCGATTTTCCGGCGCAACCGGCGACCTCGCGCCTGTCGCCGCACTTGCGCTTTGGAGAACTGTCTCCCCGCCGCCTGTGGGATGCGGTGATCGCCCTGCATGGGGCCGACGGCATGCCGTTTTTGCGGGAAGTCGGCTGGCGGGAGTTCAACCATCATCTGCTGTTCCAGTGGCCCGAGATGGCAACCGTGCCGCTGAAGCCCGAATTTACCCGCTTTCCGTGGCGCGATGACCAGCGGGAGTTTCAGCGCTGGTGCCGCGGACTGACCGGCTTTCCCATTGTCGATGCCGGTCAGCGCGAGCTGTGGCAGACCGGCTGGATGCACAACCGCGTCCGGATGATCGTCGCCTCGTTTCTGGTCAAGGACCTGCTGTTGCCGTGGCAATGGGGCGAAGAATGGATGTGGGACACGCTGGTTGATGCCTGTCCGGCCAACAATCCGGGAAACTGGCAGTGGGTATCCGGCTGTGGGGCCGATGCCGCTCCCTATTTCCGGGTGTTCAATCCGTCATTGCAGGCGGCAAAGTTTGACTCCGATGGCCTTTATCAACGGCGCTGGGTGCCAGAGTCCGCCGCACCGGGCGATGACCTGTTTGCCGCCGCCAGCACCCGCCGCCGCTATCCCCTGCCGATGCTGGACCATGGGGCCGCCCGTGACCGTGCGCTGGCCGCGCTGGCCAGCCTGAAACCTGATCCAGATACTGTGTAAGGATATCCTGCCGATGAGCGGAACCACCCCTGCCGAGCATCCCTTTGCGGCTTTTGTCCGTATTCTGGGCAAAGGACCGAACCTGTCGCGGGCCATGACCAGCGAAGAAACCGAAACGGCGGTGCGGATGATCATGCGGGGCGAGGTTCGCCCCGAGCAACTGGGGGCCTTTCTGTGCCTGATGCGGGTGAAGACCGAAACGCCGGAGGAAGTGGCCGGGTTCGTGCGGGGCATCCGGGCCGAGCTGAGCGTGCCGACACAGCGCCCGCCGGTTGATCTCGACTGGTCGAGTTGGGCGGGCAAGGCGCGGCAACTGCCGTGGTTCCTGCTGGCGGCGTTGGCGCTGGCGGCGCAGGGGGTGCGGATTTTCATGCACGGGGCGGAACACCATACCGCTGGCCGGGTCTATACCAGCGAGGCTCTGGTGGCGCTGGGAGTGGCGACGGCAGGCAGTCTGGAACAGGCCGCTGCCGCGCTGGAACAGCACAATTTCGCCTATGTCACCTTGCCTGCGATCAGTCCCCGCCTGCACGAGATCATGGAGTTGCGCCAGATTTTGGGCGTGCGCTCGCCGCTGCACACCGTCGGGCGCAAGCTGAACATCTTTGATGCTCCGGCGCAGATTCTGGCGGTGACCCATCCCCCCTATCTGCCGGTTCACCAGCAGGCCGCCCATCTGCTGGGACAGCCCAAAGTGGCGATTTTCAAGGGCGAGGGCGGCGAGGTCGAGCGTCGTCCGCACAAGCCCTGTACGGTCTATCGTGTTGATGGCGAGCTGGCCTGTGAGGACGAATGGCCCGCCCTGACCGCTATCACTCCCCCCAAGGATGAGGTGATGGACCTTGGCCGCCTGCTGGCCGTCTGGCAGGGGCAGAGCGATCCCCATGCCGAAGCGACCATCACCGGCACCATGGCCATTGTGCTGCACCTGACCGGGCGCGCGGCCAGTCAGTCAGAAGCGCAAGCGATGGCGGAAACAATGTGGGCGGAGCGGCCGGAGCGCCCCGTGGCCTGATAGCGGCCCCCGGAAAAAAGCCGACGGTTTCAAGATGACAAGATGGTTACCCTTTTGGTTGCTCTCTTGTCGGTCTGGGGTAAAGCTTGCATTCTGCACTGCAGCATGTAATGCCTTTCGGGGGCTTGGCGTGCGTTGAACCTGATGCCACAGTACACGACAGTTTGAAAACAAGAGCGGGCTGCCGCCCGAACCTCTCGGGGCCTGAGGCCCCGAACCCCCATTTTCTCTTTTATGATCAAAGGAATGGGGTCTGGGGCCGACTGGCCCCAGCGAGGTGTGGAGCAGCGCTCCACGTCCTTGTTTTCTTACTGTCGTCTACTGTGACCTGATGCAGGCACGCTGGTCTAAGCTTTTGTTATGTCGCATTGTTTTTGCGAAAACCGGTTCCCACTTTTCGCACAATGCAGGTTTTTCGTGCCGCATTGTTTTTGCGAAAACCGGTTCTCACTTTTCGCACAATGCTCTAGGGGGGAAGACGCGTGCTCGGACAGCTGTTGACCGGCTTTAATCCCATCGTTCAGGCGTTGCTGGCCTTGTGTCTAGCCGCAACGCTGGGGCTGGCGTTGGGAAATCTGAAGATTAAGGGCGTCGGACTGGGGATCGGCGGGGTGCTGTTTGCCGGCATCTTTCTGGGATCGCTGGGCATGCGCGGCAACCATGAGGTGATGGACTTCCTGAAGGAATTCGGCCTGATCCTGTTCGTTTATACCATTGGCGTACAGGTCGGGCCGGGGTTCTTTTCCAGTCTGCGCAAGGCAGGGATTGCCCTCAATGGCTGGGCGGCGCTGATTGTGGTGCTGGGGGTTCTGACCGCGCTGGGCGTTCACTGGCTGGCCGACATTCCGGTGCCGGTGGTGTTGGGGTTGTTTTCCGGGGCGGTGACCAACACCCCGTCACTGGCGGCCGGACAGCAGATGTTGGGGCAGATTGGCGTAACCGGCGAAGACCTGACCCTGCCGGGGATGGGCTATGCGGTGGCCTATCCGTTTGGCATCGCCGGTATCCTGATTTCGATGGCGGTGGTAAAATTGGTCTTTCGCGCCAATCCCGAGGCCGAGGCCGAGGCCTTTGAGCAGGCCCGACGGTCAAAAACGGCCCGGATCGACACCCTGAACGTGCGCCTGACCAATCCCAATCTGGACGGCCTGCGGCTGTCGGACATGCCGGGGGTCGAGCAGTTGGGGGTGGTGGTCAGCCGGGTGTTGCGGCAAGGCACCGAGGGCCATGTCGAAATCCCGCACCCTGACACCTTGTTGCACACCGGCGATGTGGTGCTGGTGGTCGGGACGCCGGAAAAGCTGCGGGCTGCCCGGCTGATTCTGGGCGAAGAAGCCGCTGATGCCGACCTGAAGGCGATGGATGAAGACGTGCGCTGGGAACGGATGGTGGTGACCAATTCGCACGTTCTCGGCAAGTCGGTGGGGGAACTGGACCTGCTGACTCGATACGATATCGTTATATCCCGGCTAGTTCGTTCCGGGATCGAACTGGTTCCCGGCCCGCATCTGCATTTGCAGTTTGGGGATATCCTGACCGTCATCGGGAGCCCGCCCAACATCCGGCACGTTACCAGTGTGCTGGGAAATTCGGAAAAACTGCTGCAACAGGCCCAGATCATGCCGATTTTCATCGGCATCGCGCTGGGCGTGCTGCTGGGCTCCATCCCGCTGGCCATTCCCGGTATGCCGGCAGCCCTGAAGCTGGGGCTGGCGGGCGGGCCGTTGCTGGCGGCGCTGATTCTGTCGCGGGTGGGGCATCTGGGGCCGCTGGTCTGGTTCATGCCGCCCAGTGCCAACCACGTCTTGCGTGAAATCGGGATTGTGCTGTTCCTTGCTGTGGTTGGATTGAATTCCGGCGAACATTTCGTTGAGGTGCTGGTCCACGGCGAAGGACTGCACTGGATGATGTGGGCGGCGCTGATCACCCTGTTGCCCTTGCTGGTGGTGGGGTTGTGCGCCCGGCTGTTTGGCAAGCAGAATTATCTGACCATCTGCGGTTTGCTGGCCGGGTCGATGACCGATCCTCCGGCATTGGCCTTTGCCAATGCGGTGGCTCCGTCCGAAGCGCCGTCGCTGGCCTATGCCACCGTCTATCCGCTGGTGATGTGCCTGCGCATCATTGCCCCGCAGGTGATGGTGTTGATCCTGATGGGCAGTCTGTAGCCGTCGCAATCAGACGGCGCAGTGTTTCCAGCCCCGCCCGCAACTGATCCTGCGGCGGGGCCGACAGTGCCAGCCGCACCGCAGGGGGCGCATGGTGGTTGCTGAGGGTGAAGGCGCTGGCGGGCAGCAGCGCCATCCCGTGCCGGGCAGCGGTTTCGACCAGTGCCTCTGCTCGCCAGCCCGGAGGCAGGTGCAGCCACAGATGATAGGCCCGAGGATCGGCCTGCCATGACAAGCCTGCCAGACAGTGCCGGGCGATCGCTTGACGGTCACGGGCATCCTGCCGTTTTTCCCGGCTGATGCTCTCTGCGGTGCCATCGCCGATCACCTGCAAGGCCACCGCCAATGGAACTCCGGCAGCGGACCAGCCGCCAGCGCGGATGCTGTGATGGAGGCGGGGAGCAATCGCCGCCGGAGCCGAGACAATCCCGAGGGTCAATCCGGGGGCAATCCGCTTGGAAAAGCTTTCCACATAGATCACCTGCTGCGGGGCGAAGGCGGCCAGCGGCGGATCATCGGTCAGGAAGCCATAGGTGGCGTCCTCAATGGCTGGCAAGCCGGTCGCGTGCAACAGGTTGGCGATGGCCTGTTTGCGCGCCGGGTCCATACTGATTCCCAGTGGATTGTGCAGGCAGGGTTGCAGATACAGCCCTTTGAGCGGTGCTGTCTGCTGGTGCTGAGCGATGGCTTCGGGCAGGACGCCGTACTGGTCCATTGCCAAGGGAACCACAGTGATCCCCAGTTGGGTCGCAATGCTTTGCAGGGCCGGATAGGTCAGGGCTTCCGCCCCAATGCGCTCGCCGGGGTTGGCGATGGCGGCCAGTGCGGCAGCGATGGCTTGGCGACCATTGCCGGTAAAGGCGAGGGAGTCCGCTGCGGGCTGCCAGCCTCCCCGCGCCAGAAAGCGGCTGGCGATGGTGCGCGCCTGTGGGGTGGCGGTGGCTCCGATTGGCTTCAGGGCATGGTGGATGGTATCGGGGCGCAGGGCGCGGTGCAGGGCGGCGGCAATGGTGTGCCCCTGATGCGGCAGCAGGGGAAAATTCAGTTCCAGATCCAGCGCGGCCGGACTGGGTTCGGTCAGCGCCGGATGCGACTGCGCCAGAGCCGAGCGCACATAGGTGCCGCGACCAACCTCGCCGGTGACCAGACCCCGACGGCGCAGCTCGGCATAGACCCGGCTGGCGGTCGAGGCGGCAATACCACGTTGATAGGCAAAGTCGCGCTGTGGCGGCAAACGGTCACCGGGGGCGAGCTGGCCGCTGGCAATCTCTGCGGCCAGTGAATCGGCAAGGGTCAGGTAGTCAGCGATCATATATTGCACCGAGAGCAATGTTCATATTGCACCGAGAGGATAACAGAAGGCACCCTGCATGGGCCATCGCGATGAGCCATATCCATTCCCCCGGAGAACGATGATGGTTCCGCTTGCTTCCCTGAGTGCCTTTGCGGCCCTTGCCCTTGGTATGGTGCTGACGCCCGGCCCGAACATGATTTATCTGCTGACCCGCTCGCTCTGTCAGGGCCGAGCGGCGGGGGTGGTCTCCCTGTTGGGGGTGGCGACCGGCTTTGTCGTCTACATGCTGGCGGCGTCGTTTGGGGTCAGCGCACTGCTGTTGGCCGTTCCCCATGCCTACCGGGCGGTTCAACTCGCCGGGGCCGCCTATTTGCTGTATCTGGCCTGGGGGGCATTGAAGCCCGGTGGGCGCAACGTGCTGGCGGTGCGGCAGGATGTGCAGGCTGAAACGCCGCTCCGGTTGTTCATCACCGGGCTGTTGACCAATCTGCTCAATCCGAAAATTGCCGTGCTGTATGTCTCGCTATTGCCGCAATTCATTGACCCAGCGCGCGGCAGCGTGTTGCAGCAAAGTTTGCTGCTGGGGACGGTGCAGATTCTGATCAGTGTATCGGTGAACCTGTCGCTGGTTCTGTCAGCTGGACCGCTGTCCCGCGGGCTGTCCGGGCGGCCCGTCTGGCTGGTCTGCCAGCGCTGGCTGATGGGGATCGCGCTGATCGTGTTGTCGGTGCGGATGGTGGTCTAGGCCCCGGATCCCATTGATTTGATATTTAGAGCGTTTTCACACCGAGCGAAAACGCTCTTTCCTTTTAGTGCCGCATTTTCCGAGCCGTTGACCGGAGACGGTCAACTTGAAAATGCTCTAATGCAGGGCGTGAATCCGCACCATCGCGGCAATATCAGCCTCGGACAGCCCGGCTATAACCTCGGTCACCAAGGGAGCAAAGCCCTTGTTCGCCGACCTGGCCAGCATTTGCTGCACATGGGCTGGGCGGAGTACATAGGCGAGGCGGATCTGGTCGCGCAGAATACTCTGCTCATCAGCAGACATCAGCGCAGAAAGCTGTAAGCCAACCTCCAGACGATCAGCCATGATCGGTGGATACACCCGCCCACTGAACACAGACACTTTCCATGCCTGCAACGCCTGCTGCGGGTTGGAGGACAACCGCAGACGCGCCAGACGGTTCCACTCGTCCGGGCGCAGCGGCGAGACCTTCAGCAGGCGTTCGAGGGCTTGTGCTTCGTCTGCGTCATGATCAAGACGGGCAATCAGGGTTTGATAAAAGGCAATGTCGGGCAGCGGAGCAATATCAGCCGCCGCATCCAGCCAAACTCTCGTCTTCGGACGCTCTTCAGCCGAGGGATAGGCCAGAGAACTGTGCACCCCCGGCGCCAGTGCCAACAGACCACCGGCAATCAACCGGGGCGTCGCCACCAGCAAAATGCCCACGGCGAGAACGGCAATGGCCCCCAGGACCAGCCGTTCCCCAAGTATAGGCTTAGACCAGCGCGCGTTAAGTCTGACGCAGGCACGCTGATTTAAATTTTTGTTCTGCTGCATTGGTGCTGCGAAAACCGGCTCCCACTTTTCGCACAATGCTCTCAGCTCAGTTTTTAACGTAGCCATCATAGGCACCATAGCTGCCATAGTAGCCGTAGGAACCATAGCCGCCCCGGCCATTGGCGGGCAATTTCACTTGCGACAGGGCAATCCCGTTCACCCGAGCCCCAACCTTATCGAGATAGGCCAGTGCAGCCAGCACGGCATCCCGTGGCGTCTCATTCCACTTCACCACAAAGACCACGCTATCAGAAACGGCACACAGAGCCTGTGCATCGGTGGTCGCAAGGCAGGGCGAGGCATCAATCACGATGCGGTCATAGTGCGATGCCAGCGCGGCCAGAACAGTCTCGAAATGCCCGCTGGCCAGCGCATTGCCGGAAAAGACCTCGATCTTCCCCGCCGGTAACAGGTCAAATCCGCCCCGTTCATCCCGGATCAGCAGGGACAACGGGTCCAGTGCCGGGTCCAGCAAAGCCTGCGTCAAGCCCCTCTCGGGGGTAACTCCACACAGGAGATGCTGTGTCGGACGGAGCAAATCGCCATCAATCACCAGCACCCGCCGCCCAACCGCCGCCAACGCCATGGCCAGATTACGCGACACAAAGCTCTTGCCTTCGCCCGGCACCGAAGACGTCACCAGCGTTACCTTGCCCCCCTGCCTGCCCGTACTCCCTTGCGGGGTATCCAGAACGGCGCGCAGGGAACGGAACGCATTGGCCAGACCAGAGCGGGGAGCATCCAGAATCGCATGGGTCAGCGCCTCTTTTTTCGCGCTTTTCACCCGCGGAATGCTGGCCAACAGCGGCAAACCGGTGATTTGTTCGACTTCCTCCGCCGAACGAATGCGCCCGTTCAGGCGGTCAAGCAGGAACACCAGCCCGACGCCGCCAAAAAACGACATCATGAAGGCCAGCGCGATAACCCGCATCTGGCGCGGCGACGAGGGACGCACAGGGATTGCCGCTTCGGACAGAACACGGGCATTGGCGCGCTGGATGTTTTCCTGCTCGGCATCACGCTTGTAACGGCCGAGGAACGATTCATACAGGCTGCGGCTGGTCTCGGCCTGCCGTTCCAGTTCCCGCAGTTGCAGTTCGTATTCCCCGGCGGTATTCGAACCCTTTTGCAGGTCTTTGATCTGCTGTTCCAGCGACTGAACCGCCGCCCGGCTGGCTTCGGTATCCGCCGTCAACGAAACGCCGACCTTTGAAATTTCCTGCCCGATCTTGGACCGCAGCTCCTGCAGATCAGCCCGCAGGCCGATGATGCGCGGATGCTGTTCACCATAGCTTTTGAGCGCCTCGGACAGTTCCCGCTGGGTGGAGGCTTCCTGTTCCCGCAGTCGTTGGATCAGCGAGGATTGCAGCACATCCGACGAGGTTTCCACCGCTCCGCCCGCCCGCAACTGTGCCGAACGGGCCTGTCGCTGGGCATAGTCCGAACGCGCCAGCACCAACCGGCTGTTCAACTCGACCAGTTGCTGGTCCAGCACGCTCTGCTGGCGGTCGCCTTTGCGGACAGAGGCCAGATTATGTTTGCTGCGGAATCCTTCGGCTGCCTGCTCGGCAATCGCCACATCATGGCGCAGCTCTTCCAGACGCTGGCTCAGCCACTGGTTGGCCCGCCGCGTTTCTTCCAGACTGACATCCAGCCGGTCCACGATGTACATGTCAGCCAGAGTGTTGGCGATGCGGGCCGCCTTTTCACCATTATTGGCAGTGAAATCAATCGTCACCACATACGAACGCCGCGAGGTGGTCACCAGCAGCCGGGACAGGAACATACCTTCGATACGGGAGCGCAGAACACGGTCCTTGCCCTCCGGGGACAGAGCCTGCTCGCCGCTGGTCTGCCCGACCAGATAAGGCAGCGGGTTGATGGCCGAAAAGATTTCCCCGATCAGGGAGGGGGGGCGCAACGTGGTATTGAATTCGGGGTCCTGATCCAGATCGAGCTTGCCGATGACTTTCTCAGCCAGAGCCCGCGACTGCATGATGTCGGCTTCGGTCTGGACGGCGGCTTCGTTCAGACGGCTTTTGCCGTAAGAGCGTTCCAGCAGGTTATCGCCAATATCCGGGGCTTCGATCAGAACGCTGACCCGTGCCGTATACAGGCGTTCGGCCTTGTACAGATAGGTTATCGCCGGAGCCAGCATCAGCAGGAAGACGGCAACGATAACCCAGCGCCCACGGCTGACAACGCCCAGCGCCCACCGGGCACGTCGCCGGAACAGGTCGGGACTCACACTTTTCTCACCCAGCAATCCGGCCAATGCCGTTGTCTCCGCTGTCAAACCACATCAGCCGGAATGCTGCGCAGCACTCCTGTTCCCAGCCCTGAACCAGGGTGCGTCAAATCTGACGCACCCTGGTCTAACCTTTTGTCGTGCCGCAGTGATGATGCGCAAAACCAGTTCCCGTTTTTGCGCTCACTGCTCTGATTATAGTGCCGCAGTGATTCTGCGCAAAACCGGTTCCCACTTTTGCGCTCACTGCTCTGGATCAGTACTGAATCCCCAACCGCACCATACCGGTGGTCTGATTAAAGCCGCTGCTGGGCAGACTGGCAATCTTGCGCTTTTGACCCAGCTCGACCGAGGAATAGAGGTTTTCGTTGAACAGATAGGTCCCCCGCACCGAGGCCGCGAAAATCTGCGACTCCAGGTTGGTTCCCCCCTGCTGATCATTGATTTCGTAGCTGAGGTTGCTGCCCAGGATCACGTTGCGTTGCAACTCGTGGCGGATTTCCGTGCTGAACGCCGTGCGGATCACCGACGACGCCCCGACAGCGGTCGTTTCGTCAATGCTGCGCTCAACAGTAGGCAGGACGGTGGTCAGCTTGGTCGGCATCCAGTTGAACTGCGCCCGGGCATAGTAGCCCGACGGGTCCGAGAAGGTGCGGTCTTCGTAATCCCGCTCCATGTAGCCCAACTGGAAGTCACCGCGAATCAGCTCGGACACATCCAGCCCGATCCCGGTGGAAACCCGATAGCCGTCGCTGTCACGCTGGCGACCATGCTGGTCCTGCTCATGGCGATAGCGCCGCTGTTGATACGTTCCTTCGCCAACCCACGAATAGCCCGGAATGAATTCATAGCTCTCCCGCAGGGACAGTTCATACTCATTGCGGTTACGGAAGTGGGATGGCTCGATACCGGCGCTGGTCGGGGTGTCATCGATGTTACGATTCACCGCCAACAGGGCAACCGTTGATTTCAGGTCACCCAAATTGACCGTCACCGACGGATTGGCGGTCAAATACTGGTATTCTGTCGGGCGCAAACCACCGGCATCATCCAGACTGCCACGATTTTCGTGATCCTTCACATAGGATAACAGGATGCTGGCATTGTCGGCCTTGTTGAAATCATAGCGGCCAGACAGCGACGCAAAACTGTTGGTGACACTTTCGCGGTCATGAATGTTGTATTCTTTCCGCTCACCCCGCACGGTGGCCGCGATTTCATGCTGATCAAAACGGGACTTCAGCATCATTTCCGGACGATAGGTGGTGATGGTGTCGTATTTGCCATCGGTGCTGGTCGCATAAATATTGCTGTTCCCGGTGACGTCAATTTCCATCTTCGGGAACAACAGGAACGAGCCCATCTCATAGCCGTGGGGCTGATAGGCATCCGGCGCAATGTCGGTATCTTTTTGATCCAGGGCCTCTTTCGGCGGCAGCAAGCCGTCTTTCTGCTTGCGGACGTCTTCCTTTTTCTGTCCGGCGGCATTTACTTCCGACGCACGTTCGTCCCCTGCTGCCCATGCAGGCGCACCAGCCACCCCGACAAGAGCAACCACACTGGTCAGCGCCATATACCGAATCAATGACATTGTCCGCCCTTTCAGGTCCGTCAGACCCAAGCCCCTGCATTCCAGAAAAATCTCATCGAGGTATAGCTTCTTGAGTTTTTCTGTCAAGGACAACAACAACCTTGACGATAAGAACGGGTGCGGGATGCCATTCTTTTCCATCAAGATGAGCATGAAACAGATAGATTGAAGGGCTATTGATCGCCATATCCGGGGCAGAAAAATCATCAACAGCTTTCTCGCCACGCAGATATGCCACCAATCCTGCGGGGATGACGACAGAACCATCAAGATACAAAGGCGGATGTTCATCCTGTCGGGGAAAAATACCCTGAAATTTTGTACCCTATAACCAGAGCCTATTCTTGCGTGCATCGTACAGCGTGCTATATGATCGCCAGACTTGCTGATCCCACGAACGCAGCCGGAGGTTTTATGCGCCCGCTCATCCTTTGCCTCACCAGCGCCCTGGCTCTCGCCGTGGTCAGCCTGCCCGCCCATGCCCAACAGGCCGCCGGCCAGAGCCGGGCTGCGGCACAGGCCATGCCCCCTGCCCTGCAGGCTGCGGTCCTCAGTGGCAACAGTGCCGCCATCCAGCGGGCAATCACCACCCTGTCACAGGGCAATCCCGCCGCCATGGCCTCGCTGGCGGGTCAGGTGATGACCGCGGCCGAAGGCATGGTCGCCACCAACCCCACAGCGGCAGCAGCAGCGGCAGCCAGCGCCAGCACGATTGCCGCCCAACCCGCCGTTATCGCCGCCGCACCGCAAAGCGCCCTGTCGCTGGTGGTCAGCGCCAACCGTATTGCGATCAATCCGGTGGTCCAGCAGGTGGCCCCGGCGGTCAGCGCCGCCATTTCCGTGTCCGCCACCCAGGTTGCCAGCAATCCGCAGGTCTTTCAGGTGGCCCCGACGGCGGCCCTGCAAGTGATGTCGGACGCCTACAACTCGGTGTCCTCGCCAGCGATCGCCGCCGCCGCCCCCAATGCCGTCCAAAGTGTGACCGCCTCGTTGACCCAGGCCTCGGCGAACCCGCAAATCGCGGCAGCCATGGCCGAAAGTGGTCAGGTCATCACCGCCATTCTGACCAAACAACCGCTGCCGGCCTCGGTTCAGGACAGCATCGTTGCCCGCGGCACAGCCTCCTGAGCGGGGCTGAGGCACTCTGTCGACTCCGGCTTTTCATACGATATGGCGACGGGCTCTCCATCCTCTGGGACCAGTGGGAGCACAGGGTCTTGGGCAAGCCTGTAATTTTGCCTGCCAGTTGGCCCTGATCGCCTTGCTGGGCAAAGAGGCGTTCGTTTCGCTCGGGCTGGGCCTGATGGCCGCCAACAGTGTTGTTTTCCTGGGTGAGATCGGCCTCGGCACCTATTTCCTGCGCGAAAGCGCCACCCGTGACGACTGGCTGCCACGCTGGCAAATGGCGACCGGCAGCCGCCTTGTCGGCGTGTTGATCGCCTTCGTACTGGCATGGGTGGCCATTGCGTGGGCTGCCCCCGCGCCGACCACCGCCCATAGCGTCCTGCTGTGGGGTATTCCCGGACTGCTGGCCTCGGTGGCCAATCCCTTGCCAATCCTGTTCGGGCTGGGGCACATCCGCACGGCATCCTTTGCCCTCTTCAGCCGCTTTGTGCTGCAAAGTCTGCTCTGCCTGCTGATTGCGGCAGTGCTCCCCCTCCACAGCGCGATGGGCATCGGGCTGGCCTTTTCTGCCGGGTTGATCCTGCAGGTGATCATCGGACAGTGGGCAGGATTGCCACCAGCGACCCTGTGCCCCCGCCGTCCGCGATCCTTGCCGCCCCCCGCCGCCATGCGTCTGTGGGCCCTGTCGCTGGTTGGCACCTTGCACGACCGCTCCCTGCCGTTCATCGTCAGCACCATCCGCCCGGATTTGCTCGCCGTTGTACTGCTGGGCGTGCAGGTCCTGCAGACGTTATCCGGTATCCTCAGCCAGCTTGATCGCCTGTTGATCCCAGCGACAGCCCGCACCGGCGACATGCCCCCGGCAGCATTCGTTCCCCTGTTGCACAAACTGCTGTTTCTCAGCGGAGCCATCGCACTGACCATCATGCTCACGGCCATCGTCTGGCTGCCGGATCACCGGGCAGCGGTGGTGATTTTTGCCTGTGAATGGGTTTTCGGCGTCGGCGAAGGGGCCGTCTTTGCCTTTTTGTTTGCCCGCGCGGCAGAACGCCCGGTCACCCACCTGATGCTGGTTGTGGTCCCGCTGTCAACCATCGTTCAGGTCTCGCTCAGTGGTGTGCTGCCGCTGGAAGCCATGCTGACATTACGGCTGCTGGTCGTGACACTGGTTGCACTACAGATGCGGCGCAGCTTCCGTGCCCTTACCCCGTCCTCCGCGCCAGCCTGAGCCGACACAGCGCCCACAGGAACCGTGAGTTGGTAGAGACATAGCGCGGCCCCAGCCGGGCAGGTTCCTGCATCAAGCGATAGAACCACTCCATCCCGCATTTTTGCACCCACAGCGGTGCCCGCCGTCGATCCCCCACCAGCACATCCAGTGAGCCCCCCACCCCAAACGCGAACGGGATGCCGGTCTGGCGGTGGATTTTCTCCAGAAACAGATCCTGCCGGGGATAGGGTAAAGCCACAATCAGACAGTCGGCTCCGCTGGCTGCCGCTTGCTGCGCGACCTCCTGATCCTGCCCGGCGGAAAAATAGCCATCGTGCCACCCGGCAATCTGCAAGGCCGGATGGCGCAAGCGCAAACACTGCACCGCCCGCTCCATGACCTCGGCACGGGCTCCGATCAGATAGGGCCGCCATCCCTGTTCTGCACAGCGAGCCATCACCACCGTCAGCAGGTCAACGCCGGTGGTGCGCTCGCGCACCTCGTTGCCTAACCATTGCAGTCCCCACAACACACCCATCCCGTCGACCACCGCCGCATCGGCGGTCAGGAGAGCGTGCCGGAAATCCGCATCCCCCCATGCTTCCACCACTTTGGCGACATTCAGATCAGCGACACGGAAAAAGCGGCGGGTTCGCATCGCCTCCACCCCGGCCGCGACCAACGACGCCATCGTCCAATGGGTTTCAAACGGAATTCCCCAATAAAAGGCCCGCTGATCCTCGCTGGACAGCAAGCGGTCCCATTCGACTCCCGGCCTTGACGGCAGCCGGTGCGGCAGATCGACCAGAGAACGCCCGCCCTGAGAGCTGTCGTGAGACTCAGCGTCACGAACAGCTTCTTGCCACAGATGCCCCGCCAGTCTGGCCTGCCCGGCTTTGGCCGGGATTCCCCGCAGCCCGGCGGCGTTCAGGGCCCAGCCTAACGATGCCGACGTCAAGCGCAGCAGGCTATCAGCCTCACCGTCGCTCACCTCGATCACCAGCCGCCCCTGTGGTGCCAGCACGCGCGCCAGTTGGCGCACCAAAGACAGCGGTTCAGGCACAACGTCGAGGCTGTCCATCAGCAGGATCAGATCAAAAGGCCCGGCGGCAACCACCTCGGCCCACGGCAAGGCATCGCCGCGAATCAGGATTGCCTGCGGGCAGAGGGTCGCCAGCGCGGCCAACAATGCCCCCCCTGCCGGAGCCGCATCCAGAATCCGGGGCTTTGCAGGCAGGTCGGCCGCCAGCGCCAGCGCCCGCCGCCATGCCCTTTGCGGCAACCGCTGTTCATTCTCCGCCCTTGGCTGCCCCGGTTGAGCCAGCGGAACAGGGTCACGATAGACAGCACCACAGGTGCCACAGGTCACCCAGCCCTGACCGGCTTGCCCGGTGCTGGTACCACACAGCCGACACAGCCCCCCCATCAGCCCGGCCTGATCTCCTGCCCTGTTCATGATGTTCCTTCAATCACCGGGTCCAGCACCAGATGGTTTGCCGAAACCCGGTCAAAGCTGTTATCGCGGATCAACAGATCCTCGACCTGCAACCGCTGGAGTGCTGGCGGCAGAATGGCCCGGATCAAGGGCTGGCCGTCTTCACCACAGCGTTCAAAACGGTTCCGGTCGATTTCAAGGCCGCGCAAAACCGACTGCGGACGGTCCCCCACCGCCAGCTCCAACGGCTTTGCCAGTCCGCTGAAGACGTTATCCCGCACCCGCACGGCACTGGCATCAACCACCCGCACACCGGTGCGCCGCATGTCGCCGCCATCACCGCCATCCAGCCGGTTGCCCTGCACGGTGATCGCCCGGCTTCCCCGGTCCACCGCAATCGCCCGTGCCATACCCTGCACGATGTTGTCGCTGATGATCACCGCGTCGATGGTCTGCGGGTGGGCAAAATTCAGCAGGACAATGCCACTCAGAGTCGGCTCGCGGCTGGTGCTGCTCAACACGTTGCCCTGCACAACGCCATGACGGCTGCCATCGCGCAGCAAAATGCCCGAGCTGTTGGCAATCGCGGCATCAAAATGCACGGTGTTGTTGGCGATGACAAAATCCTCGACCCAGTTCAGCTCAATCGCCGCATCAACCAGCGTTGCGAACTCAAAGCGGTTGCCGCTGATCTCGACATGACGCAACACGGTATGCGGGCTACCGCCCAGAATATAGATGGCGTTCTGCACCTTCACCGAGCCGACCACACCGGAAAAGCTGTTGCCGACCACCCGGATACCGCCCCCCATGGCAGGCTCCTGACTGCTGGTGGCGCTGGCGATATACAGTCCGGGGACATTGCTGTTATCGGCAAAAACGCAGTCTTCGATCAGCAGGTCCTGCACGCTCTGCCCCCCGGAAACCTCGGGACGCGGGCCGAGCATCACCCCACCGCCACCGCTATGCCCGTCGCCGCCATGCTCAAAACGGCAGCGCCGGAGGGCGACAGTGCGCAAGGCCGTCCGCAGGTGCAAAAGAAAGCCTTCCTGCCCCGAACGCGACACCACCAGTTGCCGTCCCCGGTTGCCGCGAAATCCCAAATCCTGCACGGCCAGATCCTGCAAAATCCCGGACGGGTCGGCATTGACCAGATTAAAGGGCTTTTCGGTTCCCGGACCATCGGCAATCAGGACCGAGCGCGCTGCCCCGTCCCCCTGCCAGCATTGCCCCGACCGTGCCACCAGCGGAGCCGTCAGGCGATATTGCCCGGCAGGGAACACCAGCCGTGCCGCCCCGGACTCGATCGCCCGCTGTAAAGCCGCCGTATCATCGTGTTCGCCGTCACCTTTGGCCCCAAAGGCCCGGACAGAAGCCCCCTGCCCGTTATCAGACGGCAACAGCAGGCGCGCCACCCCACCCCCGGCAAGCCCCCCGGCTGCGGTTGCGGCCAGCAGTCGCAAAAAGCGGCGACGCCCCAAACGGCGGATCAGGCGGCGAGCCGGGTGCGCCACGAAGCAACAATCGCTGCGATGCTGTCGTCCAGATCGCGTTCTGCCTTCCAGCCCAGCAGCCTTTCAGCCTTGGCCGGGTTGCCCAACTGGCTCGGACGGTCGACCGCCCGCCGCAGCGCAGGGTCACTGGTCACCGTCGCCCGCAGCCCGCGATGGGCAGCCAGACGCAGGGCAATATCTTCGGCGGTGTAATCCTGCCCCCGGCAAAGATTGACCACCTCCAGCGACAGCTCCGCTCCCAAGGACCGGTTGGCCAGCGCCTGCAACCCCGCCGCCATGTCCCGCACATCGACAAAATCACGGCGACGATCAAGATTGCCCATCGTCAGCACCAGATCGTTGCCCTGTGCCGCATCCAGACGGCGCAGAATATCGGGGATCAAATGACCATTCGGATCATTCGGACCGATCACGTTGAACATGCGGGCAATCGAGCCATGGCCCTTGCCCGCCCGTACCCAGGCGGTCAACTGGTGTTCATTGGCTGCCTTGGAGGCAGCATAGACATCGCACGGCCCCAGACGGCTGTTTTCGTCCAGCGGACCATCGTGCCAGTCATAGACCGCCCCGCTGGACGCCAGCACCACATGCCTGCATCCAGCCTCGGCGCAGGCATCCAGTACCGACTGAAAGCCCATCACATTGACTTCGGTGGCCAGAAACGGATTGGTCTCACAGGTCGGAATGTGGTGGATCGCGGCCAGATGGATCACCGTTGCCGGGCGATGACGGAGCAGAATGTCCTTCATCGCCTGACGGTCACGGATATCAGCCTGACAGGGCACGCACCTGTCCGACGCCTCTGGCAAGGTGCGGGCAACGGACAGGTCGTCCACCACCACCACCGGCCTGACCTGCTGGATCAGGCTGGCCAGCGGCGTCCCGACGAACCCCGCCCCGCCGGTGATCAGAACCGGAGCGTGATCAGAAGTGGCGTTCGGTAACACGAATGATGTCCCCCGGCAGAATCGGCGTCCGCTCGATGGCGCGGAATTCCTGCTCGCGGCCATCAACGATGCGCAACAGAATGACTTCCTCCTCGCGGGCACGGTAATCATAGCCACCAGCGCGGGCAATGGCGGACAGAACGCTCATCCCCACCGTAAAGGTATACTCGCCCGGCTGCTTGACCTCACCCAGCACATAGAACGGCCGATAGGTCTGGACTTCGACCGTCACCTTGGGATCGCGCAGATAATTGCTGCGGATCAGGGCGTCCTGAATTTTTTCCGTCAGGGCGGCGGCGGTTCCGCCAGCCGCGCGGACCGTTCCGGCCAACGGCATGTTGATGTTGCCCGCCGAGTCAATCAGGTACTCGCTGGACAGGTTCTGTTCGTTAAACACCACCACGCGCACCCGGTTGCCCGGCTCCAGCTGATAGCGCTGGATAAAATCCCCCACGCTGTCAGGAGCGTTCACCGACGGCAGAGGGCGACCACTGCAGCCAGCAAGCATCAGAACCATTAACGCCAGAGTAGCAAAATAACGCATGAGCTGTTCGTTCCTAAAGGTTCATTGCCGAAGCATTTCGTGCCACTATATCGGCATCCCCCGATCCTGAGAAGCTGTGCCAGCACGCCATGTTGTCCTTTTTAAAACGGTTCCTGTCACCTTCGGCATCCGCCGACCCTGCAACCATTCCAGAGTCCCATCAGGTCTACGCCCCGCGCAAGACCACCCTCTACGCCTTTGGGGACATTCACGGGCAAATCAGACAACTGCAACAAGCTATTGATTCCATAGTGAAATACGCGGAAGACGATCGCTCTGCGCACTACAGATCAAAGGTTGTCTTTCTAGGGGATTACGTGGACCGTGGAGAAGACAGCCGCGCCGTCCTTGATGGCCTGATGCGCTTGCCGACCATTCACCCACAGATTGACTGGATTTTTCTGGCTGGCAATCATGAGGTGGTCATGCAGGGGTTTCTGACGGCTCCACAGGACCATTTGCTATGGCTGGAGTATGGCGGCTGTGAAACATTGGCCAGCTATGGCGTTGCCCCGCCAGCCAGCAACGCCCACCGCGACCTGATGGTCGCCCGCGACGCCTTTGCGCGTGCCCTGCCGCCTGCGCACCTGGCCTTTTTGCAATCAATGCCGATTCGGCATCTGGCCGGAGACTATCTGTTCGTCCATGCCGGCCTGCGCCCCGGCATCCCGCTGGATCGCCAAAGCCAGGAAGACATGCAGTGGATTCGGGGGGATTTTCTCGAACAGCCCTATTGGCACGGCAAGTGCGTCGTACACGGGCACACCATCGAGGCCCAGCCGACGGTTTTGCCGTGGCGGATCGGTCTGGACACCGGCGCCTACTCCGGCAGCCCGCTCAGTGGCATTCGCCTGCGGGACAACCAGCGGGAAGTCCTGTCGTTTCCCTGTCTCCGCCCGTTCTAGAGCAAATCCCGAGCAGATGGACACATCTGCGACGACGTATTTGCTTAAATAGCAAGTCATTAGAGCATTTGTCGTGATCCTTGGAGACCGAGAAATGCTCTAGAGAAGTGTGGGTCAAATATGACCACAGTACAGGGCAAACAGAAAACAAGATTATGGAGCGCTGCTCCAAACCTCGCTGGGGCCGACCGGCCCCAGACCCCATTCCTTTGATCATAAAAGAAAAAATGGGGGTTCGGGGCCTCAGGCCCCGAGCAGGTCCGGGCGGCAGCCCGTTCTTGTTTTCAAACTGTGGTGTCCTGCGAAACAGGACGCCACAGGATACGACCGGAAGGAAACCCGGCAGACATGACTGTGGGGCCAAAGCGGCCCCACAGCAGTATCACAGAGAGAAACAAACGCCTTACGCCGGTTCGGCTTCGGTTTCCTTGGCCGCTGACGAAGACTTGCCAGCCGGGGAGATCACGAAGTCGAGCGCACCATCCTTGATGGTGATTTCGACGTGGCCGCCGTTGATCAGCTTGCCGAACAACAGTTCCTCGGCCAACGGGCGCTTGATGTTTTCCTGGATCACCCGCCCCAGCGGCCGAGCGCCCATCAGCTTGTCGTAGCCCTTTTCGGCCAGCCACTGGCGGGCTTCCGGGGTCAGCTCGACGGTGACATGGCGTTCGTTGAGCTGGACTTCCAGTTCCATCACGAACTTGTCGACCACCTTTTCGACCACTTCGATCGGCAGCGGGCCGAACGGGATGATCGCATCCAGACGGTTGCGGAATTCCGGGGTAAACAGGCGCTCGATCGCCGCACGATCTTCGCCAGTCCGGTTTTCCCGCATGAAGCCGATGGCGTTCTTGCTCATTTCCGACGCACCGGCGTTGGTGGTCATGATCAGGATCACGTTACGGAAATCGACCTGCTTGCCGTTGTGGTCGGTCAGCTTGCCGTGGTCCATCACCTGCAACAGGATGTTGAACAGGTCCGGGTGGGCCTTTTCGATTTCGTCGAGCAGCAACACGCAGTGCGGATGCTGGTCAATGCCATCGGTCAGCAGGCCCCCCTGATCAAAGCCGACATAGCCCGGCGGGGCACCGATCAGGCGGGAAACGGTGTGCCGTTCCATGTATTCCGACATGTCAAAGCGCAGCAGTTCCACCCCCAGCGAGCGCGCCATCTGGCGGGCCACTTCGGTTTTGCCCACCCCGGTCGGGCCGGAGAACAGGTACGACCCGATCGGCTTGTCGCCAGTCCGCAGCCCGGCGCGAGCCAGCTTGATGGCACTGGACAGGGCCACAATGGCTTCGTCCTGCCCGAACACCATTGTCTTGAGGTCGCGTTCCAGGTTGCGCAGCGCCTCGCGGTCGTCGGTGGACACCGACTTTGGCGGGATGCGGGCGATCTTGGCCACCACGTCTTCGATATCCTTGACCGTGACGGTCTTCCGCCGCTTGCTTTCCGGCAACAGCATCCGGGCCGCGCCGACTTCGTCGATCACGTCGATGGCCTTGTCAGGCAGCTTGCGGTCGCCGATGTACTTGGCCGACAGCTCGACAGCCGAACGGATGGCTTCGGCGGTGTATTTGACGTTGTGGTGTTCTTCGTAATAGGGCTTCAGGCCGCGCAGGATTTTGACGGTATCTTCGATCGACGGTTCGGGGACGTCGATTTTCTGGAACCGGCGCACCAGCGCGCGGTCCTTTTCAAAGTGGCTGCGGAATTCCTTGTAGGTGGTCGAGCCGATGCAACGGATGGCCCCCGACGCCAGCGCCGGTTTCAGCAGGTTCGAGGCATCCATTGATCCGCCCGAGGTCGCCCCGGCACCGATCACCGTATGGATTTCGTCGATGAACAGGACGGCGTTCGGCATCGCCTCCAGTTCCTTCATCACCTGCTTCAGGCGTTCTTCAAAGTCACCGCGATAGCGGGTTCCGGCCAGCAGGGTGCCCATATCGAGCGAATAGATGATCGCATCCAGCAGCACTTCCGGGACTTCGCCCTGCACGATCCGGCGGGCCAGACCTTCGGCAATCGCGGTCTTGCCGACGCCGGGATCACCGACGTACAGCGGATTGTTTTTCGACCGGCGGCACAGCACCTGAATGGTGCGTTCGACCTCGGCTTCACGCCCGATCAACGGGTCGATCTTGCCTTCGGTGGCCTTGCGGTTGAGGTTGACGCAATAGGCGTCCAGAGCTTCCTGACCTTTTTTCACGACTTCCTCCTCCGCCGACCCTTCCTCGGCACCATGCACGGTGCGGGATTCGGTGAAACCGGGGCGTTTTGCGATGCCGTGTGAAATGAAATTCACCGCATCCAGACGCGTCATGTCCTGTTGGCGCAGGAAATAAACCGCATGGCTCTCCCGTTCAGAGAACAGGGCTACCAGGATATTGGCACCGGTGACTTCCTCGCGGCCCGACGACTGCACATGGATCGCCGCACGCTGCACCACCCGCTGGAAACCAGCGGTCGGTGTCGGATCGCCCGCCGTCGGTGACGACAGGCCGGAAAGTTCGGTTTCAATGAAGCGGCGCAGGTCAGCGCCGAGCTTTTCCAGGTCAACCCCGCAGGCACGCATGACCGCCAGAGCGTCAGGGTCCTCGACCAGAGCCAGCAGCAGGTGTTCAAGGGTCACATACTCGTGCGACCGTTCGCCAGCCAGCGACAGGGCCTTGTGGAGCGTCTTTTCCAGATTCCGGGACAACATCTGTCGGTACCCCTCTGCCGTTATTGCCAAGCAAGTGTATCAACGCTTGTGGGACAGTTTCGATTGAAGCAAAGTGCGTGCCAGTCTCTGGAGCCAGAAACGGCGGGTGCGGTCGCCACCGTACACATCACATTACCACACACATCATCCAAGGGCTGTTCTTCAGACGATGAGTTCTGTCGAACCGATTGAAAAACAACCCTTCTGTCTCAAAAACAGCGTCAGGGGGAGACGCCCGGACAGTTTTAGTCTTTTTCGATCGTACACTGCAGCGGGTGCTGATTCTGGCGGGCCAGATCCATCACCTGCATCACCTTGGTTTCAGCAACTTCATAGGTATAGACGCCACAGACCCCGACACCACGCTGATGAACATGCATCATGATTTCGGTCGCCTCGTCACGGTTCTTGCTGAAAAACCGTTCCAGAACATGCACGACAAACTCCATTGGAGTATAGTCGTCGTTCAGCATCAACACCTTGTACATCGACGGCTTTTTGACGGTCGGGCGGGTCATCAACCCGGTACCAAAGCCGTTCTGGTCATCATCCTTGTCGTGGTCGCTCATTGTGCTTTAAACCTGTAAAAGACCCTCTGAAGCGTTCAGGGCATTTCTGCCCCTTGGCCGTGAAAGAAGACCCAAGTTTATGGGCTGCCTTGTCAGAACGCAAAGCCCGTCAACAGAGTGCCACATCTTTACGCCTCCTTTTTTTGGCCAGATCACCTGTTTGCCGGATTGTTCCGGTGACAGAGCCCCGTCGGTGACCGTGCAACCATCAGGCACGAATGCCAGAAAAGCGTGGCCAGAAAACCGTGGAAAGGGAGAGCGGGAAGCATAACCTTGTAATCATTCTATCACCAACATAGGACCGCAGCGCAGCAAGCGCGAGGGGCATATACTTAGGTGTTACCGAACCGACACGCCCTGTGTGGTTTTTGATCCACTCCCGGCCCTGTCCGAACGACCCATCGTTGCAAAATGCGGAGCAGAGTGCACAAAAGTGGGTATGCCTCAGGCAAAATGATACTGAAAAACCCCACACCATTTATGGATGTGGGGTTTCATGGTGGCGTGAGACGCTCGCAGGGACTTTCTTAACGGGACAATGGCTTCATCAGCACCCGCAAGGTCTTTTCCACCTGCTGGTTCAGCGGCTGGGCCACCGCTTCGGCAACGTGCAGCGATTGTTGAGACAAACGAGCCCCCTCGCTCAGGGCCTGATCAACGCCGGAACGGGCAAAGGCCCGATTCATCGTCACCAGTTGATTCACGCTCTTGACGGCCGTCGTTGCCTTGCCGTGGGCAACCGCCTTTTCAACGGACTCGTGCGCCAGTCCCATCATCGCCCGGCTCAGGCCCTGCATGCCTTTCATCCACTCGCTGCCAGCGGCCATAACGGCATCGGCCCCGTCTTTCGAGACGGCCATCACCTCGCCATAACGTGCCAGAGACTCTTCCCCGGCGTGCGCGCTGGCACGAGTCACCGTTTCCATCGCCTGCCGCGACGTTGACAGGGCGGTGTCCAGCATGGCGAGGGCATCAGCGGGAGACAGAATGGTTTTCCGGGTGGTCATCAAATCCTCCTCTCGCCAGCGGCGGGGTGACGTGGTGAATGTTACGAGCGGTTATGAGCAAGCCGGGCGGCGCTGTCAACCATCCCTTGCGCTGCACAATCCACAGGCATTCATGCGCAGCCACGCCCGTATTTGCGTCATATACACAGCAACAGATCGTGATGCGACGCAGGCTTCCTGCCCTACGATCCGGTCAACCGGGCCAGGCTCTGCCGCTGGTCAAGAAAGGCTTCGAACAAGTGCGGCAGCACAGGCTTGGAAAAATAGTACCCCTGCGCAATATGGCAGCCATTGGCCTGCAGGAACTCGATCTGCTCCAGGGTTTCGGTCCCCTCGGCCACCAGTTTCAATTCCAGCGACCGCCCCATCGAGATGATCGCCTTGGTAATCGACATGTCATCACTGCTTTCCGGGATATCCCGGACGAAGGACTGATCAATTTTCAGCGCATCAATCGGGAACCGTTTCAGATAACTGAGCGAGGAATAGCCCGTCCCGAAGTCGTCAATCGACAGCGTGACCCCTAGGGTTTTCAGCGAACGCAGGGCCGCGATGGCCTCTTCCGCATTCTCCACCAGCATGCTTTCGGTCAGTTCCAGCTCCAGCAAGCCGGAAGAAATACCGGTCAGGTGCAGGATTTCGACAATCCGCTGGGCCAGATTGGGCTCGCGGAACTGGCGGGCCGACAGGTTGACCGCAATCCGCATTGCGGGCCGCCCTTGCTCCACCCACGCGCGGATCTGCTGGCAAACATGCAGCAACACCCAATCGCCAATGGCAACGATCAGACCGGTTTCCTCGGCCACCGGAATGAATTCCGCCGGGGAAACAAACCCCAGTTCCTCGGAATTCCAGCGCAGCAGGGCCTCGGCCCCGGTGCATTCCCCGCTGGCAAGGTCGATTTTTGGCTGATAGACCACCGCCAGCTCTCGCCGTTCCAGCGCCCGCCGCAGGCCATTTTCCACCTGTAGACGGCGGATCATCGTTTGCGACAGGTTTTCCGAATAGAACGAATAGGTGTTTCGTCCCTGCCGCTTGGCATGGTGTACAGCGGTATCGACGTTTTTCAGCAGGTTGCCAATGCTTTCGGCATTTTCCGGATAGATGACGATCCCGATCGACCCCGAGGTATAGATTTCCCGCCCGTCGATATCAAAGGGCAGCGCGAGGCGGTCCAGAACCTCCTGCGACATTCTGGCGGCATCCTCCGGGCTGTCCAGCCCGTGCAGGATCAGGGTGAATTCGTCACCGGACAGGTGAAACACCATGTCATGGGGACGAAGACTGTCCCCCAGCCGCTGGGCGACAGCCTGCAACACCCGGTCGCCGATCTGGTGCCCCAGCGTGTCATTGATGTTTTTGAAATGGTCAAGGTCAACAAACAGCACCCCGACCATCTCGCCACTTTTTTCCGCCTGCACCACGGCCTGTTCCAGACTGTCGCGGAACATCGCCCGATTGGGCAGCCCGGTCAGATGGTCACGGGTGGCCAGAAAGCGTAACCGTTCCTCGGCCTGCTTGCGTTCGGCAATGTCGCGCAGCACACCGATGAAATAGCACTGGTCCCCCACATGCATTTCCGACAGGGCCAGTTCGACCGGGAACACCGTCCCGTCCTTGCGCTGGCCCTCGATCTCGCGGCCAATGCCGATCACCCGGCTGTGGCGGGACTGCATGTAGCCATGAATGTAGCCGTCATGGACCACACCTTGCGACCGGGGCATCAGCAGACTGACGTTCTGCCCGATCACGTCGCTGGCCTGATAGCCGAAAATACGCTCGGCAGCCGGATTAAAGGTTTCGATCAAGCCTTTTTGGTCGATGATGATCAGGGCATCAACCATCGTTTCCATGATTTTGCGCAGACGCTCTTCGCGCTGCAAAATGGCCCGGGTGGCGGTCTGGCGCTGGGTCACATCGCGGGCAACCACAATCACCCCGTTCTGCCCGACATCCTGATGGGAAAACGGCGTCGCCGCCATTTCAACATCGATCAGCCGCTGGTCAGCCGTACACAGCTTGAGCGGGATTCGTCCCTGACTGTTGGCCAGTTCCGCCAGACCACCATGGACCAGCGGCAGGCTTTCCGGGGCGACGAACAGCTCCAGTGGCTTGCCCACACAGGCCTCGGCACTGGTTTCCAGCAACGCCGCACCGGCGGCGTTCATCATCACGACCACCCCGTCGCGCAGGACGCACATCATGTCCGGGGCCAGATCGAACATCTGGCGATAGCCGCTGTCGGACTTTGCCATCTCGTCCAGTTGCGACCGTTCCAGCAGGTTTTCCAGCAGCTGCGACAGGTGCTGTGATGCCGAGCAAATGTCCTTGATGTAGGCCTTGTAGTGCGGATGGGCGAGCGGACCGAACACTTCGTTGTCGATCATGTCGCTAAAGCCGACAATTGTATTCAACGGCTGGCGCATTTCATGACTGAGCGCCCGCAAGACCCGGCTTTTCAGCTCGTCAGCCGCTTCGGCATGGCGTCTGGCGGCCAGCAGGGCCTGTTCCTGCGCCTTGTTGGCCGAAACATCGCTGATCACCAGCGTAATGTCATCCCCCAGACGATTGGCGGTGACAGCCAGCCATTGGACGCCGCCGTCATGGGCACGACAGACCTCGGTTTCAAACGGGCTGACCGCCGTTTGTGCATCGTTTCCCGGCAGGGCCGCCAGACCGACCAGACTGTCGGGACCGAGCAAAACCGGCAAGGTCTCGGACAGCGCCCGTCCGACCAGGATTTCCGCCCGTTGCCCCAGCACCGTGGCACAGGCCGCATTGCCCCATCGCCACAGAAAATCATGGCACAGGCCATCCTGATCCCGCACAGGGCGCAAGACCCCGGCTGCGGCCGGCAGGTTGTTCAGCACCCCCAGCCACAAGCTCTCGCTGACCGGGGGACGGTGGCACAGCAGGGCCTGCTGCAAGGCATCCTGCAGCTGATCCATCGACAGCGCCCCCTTGGGCAGACACCGAAAAACGCCTGCCTGCAAGGCCCGCTGCCGTATTTCCGCATCATCATCATCGCCCAGCGTGATCAACGGCTGGTCGGGATAGGCGGCGCGCAGGGACGGCAGCAGGGCAAGAAGACTGTCGACCGGCGGCATCAGGCTGAGCAGGATCAGATCGCACACCGCAGGGGCCTGTACGGCGGCAGAAAGAGAGTCCCTCACCTCCAACACGAACGCCCCGCCACACCGCGACACCAGCGCGTCGATCAGGCGGGCATACACCGGATTGGGCTCTATCAACAAAAGTCGGCGCATCAAGCCTCGGCAGCCTTTCATCTCTCCGCCATCAGAATGGCGGACAACGGAGACCCGGTCTCGGTTTTGAAGCAGAACACCATACCGCTCTTTCCCTGGAAGATGAGTCTTAAGGACCACCTGCCCCGGCAAACGGGACGCCCGCAGACGGAATGCCTCTAGACCAGCGTGCGTTAAACCTGACACAGCCACGCTGGTCTAACCTTTTAATCTGTCGCAGTGACAGCGCGCAAAACCGGAACCACTTTTGCGCTCACTGCTCTTGTGCGGAGCCGATGATACAGAGCGCAGAATTTGCGACAAGAAAAAAGAATTATCAGAGGAAAATATCCATATTTTGCAGGAGAAACCATAAAAAACGGGCAGAGAAATCGGATTTATCAGGAAAGGCCCTCCGTCAGAGTCAATGATACGATCAGGTTTTCCCGACAAAAGACAGTAAGTAGCGATATTTTTTACAAGACCCTATCCTAAAGTTACACTTCAATAGACCTTGGATATCCTTGAAACGGTGGCATGAAATCAGCATAAAAATACATGTCCGAACAAGGTTAACCAATCAGACATACTTCTCGACCAGCTTTAAAATCCTTCCAGAAACCGCTGACATCTCCCCGACAGAATAGCCGTTATACAAACCCCTTGACCACCCTCTGCCGATCCCCTCTCATCAGCCGATGAAAAAACCATCGCCCCCCCATCGTCCCGCCCTCCGTTCCACGCCTGCGCCAGCCCGTGGCCCGCGCAAGCCTCCCCCGCTCGAACGGCGCGCCATCGTCCTCTACAAGCCCTATGATGTCCTCAGCCAGTTTACCGCCGAAGACTCCGGGCAACGGACCCTGGCCGAGTTCGGCTTGCCCCCCGACGTGTCGGTCGCCGGACGACTGGACCGGGACAGTGAGGGATTGTTGTTCCTGACCAATGACGGCCCGTTGATCAAACGGCTGCTTGATCCTGAACATGGTCATCCCCGCACCTATCTGGCACAGGTCGAGGGCATCCCGACCCCCGAAGCCCTGACAACCCTGCAAGCGGGGGTCGATATCCGGGTTGGCAAGGACATGTACCGAACCCGCCCCTGTCAAGCCGAGCTGCTGGCGGAAGACCCGGACCTGCCCGCGCGGACGCCCCCAATCCGCTATCGCGCCGCCATTCCAACCCGCTGGCTGCGCCTGACCCTGTGCGAAGGCAAAAACCGGCAGGTGCGCAAAATGACCGCCGCCGTCGGCTTCCCGACCCTGCGGCTGGTGCGCGTGCAGATGGCAGATTTGTCCCTTGACGGTCTGGCACCGGGGGAATGGCGGATCGTGACACCCCCGGTGCTCAAGCGGACCCGCTGAACAACGGCCAAGAATCCGTAGAGCAGCGTGCATTAAACCGGATGACACAGTACACGACACAAAACAAAAAGATCATGGAGCGCTGCTCCAAACCTCGCCGGGGCCTTTAGGCCCCGGACCCCATTAATTTGAATTCAAAGAAAAAATGGGGGTTCGGGGCCTCAGGCCCCGAGCGGTCCGGGCGGCAGCCCGCTTTTGTTTTCAAACTGTCGTGTCCTGTGGGCTGACGCAGGCACGCTGCTCTAAGCTTCTGTTATGTCGCATTGTTTATGCGAAAATCGGTTCCCACTTTTCGCACACTGCTCTAGGCAGAGGGATGTTTATAGCCGCAATGACAGGTGCTGCCGGGGGTGCCATAGCTGCCGCAGGTCGGGCAGGCCTGCAGCTCCAGCGCCGCTCCTGCTGCCTTTTCCGTTTCCGCAGACTGCCGCCGGGTCACCTCTTCAGCGGCAGCGCGGGCCCGTTCTGCCGGTGACGGACGGGCAGCCCCCTGACGCGCCACGCCACCAATGCGTTTGAACAGCATCCACACCAGCCAGATCACCAGAGCCGTCAGCAGGATTTTGGATAACGACAGTCCGAACATCAACACGATCCCTGGCAAAAGATTATACGCTATACGCCGTTCCGCAGACTATACGCTGTACGCCGTTCCGCAGACTATACGCTGTACGCCGTTCCGCAGACTATACGCTGTACGCCGTTCCGCAGACTATACGCTGTACGCCGTTCCGGCGAGGGCATCATCCAGGCTGATTCCCTGCCGCAGAATGGCCTCGGTGGTGTCGGTAAAGCTGCCATCGCGGTTGTGCAGCACCAACCCCGGCAACAGGCTCATCGGCGTTTTCATGCCCTTGCGTGCGCGGACGATCACCCGTCGCGCCGCCACCCCTCGTTTGGGCCACAGAGGAATGACCTCGATCGCCCCGGCCTTGCCAAACAGGCAGGCCAACAGTTCGTCAAGACGATCGGCCCGGTGGATGACGGTCAGCGTCCCGCGTGGCTTGAGCATTTTCAGGCAAAAGCCCAGCCAGTCCTCCAGCGGCACGTCTTCCATGTGGGCCGTTGCCCGGCCAGCATGGGGTGGACGGGTGCCCGGACCATGGAACGGCGGATTGCTGAACACCTGATCAAAGGCGTTGGCGGTCAGCGACGGTCGCCAGCGAATGTCACCGGCCACCACATGGGCCTGTTTCTGCCAGCGGTTGAGCGCAATCGAGCGACGGGCCAGATGCGAATGCTCGTCCTGCACCTCCAGCCCGATCACATGCTTGTCCGGGCAGCGGGCCAGCACGCACAGCATGGCGGCCCCGGTTCCGGCCCCGACATCCAGCCCGACTTTCCACGGCCCGGCCGGGACCGCCGCCGCCAGCAGCACCGGATCCAGTGCCGCCCGATAGCCGTGATCCGGCTGCAGGAACTGCACCCGCCCGCCCAGCAGGGTGGTCAGCGACACACCATCAGGCAGCACGCCGTCATCAATCGCCGGGCTGCGGTCATCATCGGGAGAGTCGTCGCTTTCCTCTTCCTCATCAGGCGGCAGGTCGTCCTCGTCGACGGCCTCGTCGGTGTCGGACAACAGCTCGTCATAGACCGCAGGCAACGCTGGCGGACGGGATACCACCTGGTTTTCCCCGACCGACAAGGTAAAGCTGTGACGCTGTTCGGCGGGGGCGGGTGTGTCCTCCGGTTCCTCATCGACCGGATCATCCTCGTCCGGGTCATCATCCCGATAGCCATGCTCCTGACCATAGGAGACAAAGGCTTCCTCTTCCTCACTCTCCTCCTCGTCGTCCTCTTCCTGCCACCAGAAGGTTTCCGGTTCCTTGCGCAACAGCGAACGAGGGGCCGGAGCAGGTTCGGGTTCGGGCTGGGTGTCTTCGACGTCGGTGGACAGATCAACGTCGGCAAAGGAATCACCAAGGGCGCGGTGATATTCGCTGATCAGGGCCCGTGCCCGCTCGGTATGGGCGGGCGACACCATCACCCGACAGACCTTGGCAGCCGTCGAGCTTTCGTTCAGCGGAGGCTTGACCTCGAAAACATACGTGGCGATCCCCGCAGCCTTGAGGACGGCTCGATAGGTGGACAACGCGATGCCATCACTGGTCCGCAGAACTTCTTCCATTTATTTTTTCACCATCAGGTGGTCCTGATCGCCCTTGCCGTCAAATTAGCCGCCAAATTCCGGTCTGAACGGCGCGTGAAGCCTTGACCATTCGATAGGGCCGCACCTATGCTCGCGACGCCTGTCCGAACCGTTTAGGCATGGGGCAAGGCTCGGGTTGTGTCAACGCTCCTGATTCCGACGACTGCGTTTTTTTTCAGTAGTCCCTGCGGGTCCGGATGGCGTTTACTCTCCTGCAAACACGACTGAACTTGCCTTTTCCGGCACCGGCCTTTCTGGCTCGTTACAATTAGGGATGCAACCGTGACCAACGCTGCGCACAGCCAATCCTCCGCCGACACCACTTCAAGCACCGCTCCGCAAGCCGCCCCGCTGGAGACCCTGCTGGCTTTGGTGAAGCAGGATTTGCAGCAGGTCAACGAAACCATCATCGAACGGATGCAAAGCCCGGTCGCCCTGATCCCCCAGATTGCCCACCACCTGATTTCGGCGGGCGGCAAGCGGTTGCGTCCCCTGCTGACGCTGGCCACCGCCCGCCTGTGCGGCTATCAGGGCAGCGATCACATCAAGCTCGCCACCTGCATCGAATTCCTGCACACCGCCACCCTGCTGCATGATGACGTGGTGGACGAAAGCGACCTGCGCCGGGGCAAGTCCAGCGCCAACGCCATTTGGGGCAACCAGACCCCGGTGCTGGTCGGTGACTTCCTGTTTTCGCGCGCCTTTGAACTGATGGTCGAAGTCGGCCACCTGCCGTCGCTGGGCATTCTGGCCCGCGCCTCGTCGGTGATTGCCCAGGGCGAAGTGTTGCAGTTGCTGACCGCCAACGATACCACCACCGACGAAGACGCCTACCTGCAGGTGATTCAGGGCAAGACCGCCGAGCTGTTCGGTGCTGCCTGCAAAATCGGCGGCGAAGTCTCGGCCAGCCCGGCCGATCAGGTGCAGGCGCTCTATGACTATGGTAACTACCTCGGCATCGCCTTCCAGCTGGTCGATGATTACCTTGACTATGCCGCTGATCAGGAAACCCTCGGCAAGACCGTTGGCGACGATTTCCGCGAAGGCAAGATGACCCTGCCGATCATTCTGGCCATTGCTGCCGCCAAGACGACCGGCAAGGACGACGAGCTGGCATTCTGGAACCGCACCATGGAGCACCTGGAGCAGACCGACGACGACCTGCCCCATGCCCTGAGCCTGATGAAGGCCTATGACACGCTGGAAGCCACCCGCGTTCGCGCCCGCGAATATGGCACCAGGGCCCATCAGGCGCTGAGCGGCTTCCCTGACGGCCCTTATCGCCGTGCGCTGGCCGAGGTGGTCGATTTCTGCATCGAGCGCGCCTATTAGAGCATTTTCAAGTTGACCGTCTCCGGTCAACGGCTCGGAAAATGCGGCACTAAAAGGGAAGAGCGTTTTCGCTCGGTGTGAAAACGCTCCAGGTTTTGCTGCCGGAGAAAAGGGCTGCGACCAAGCCGTTACAATCACAGTCCTTTTCCATCGCGCATCCCAAAGGCAGAGCGGCAACAGAATCGTCACAAGACTACGTTTTTTTGCTTGCCAGCCCCTCGGGCAGCCGCTATAAAGCGCCCCACGACAGCGGGAACGCTTCTCCCGAAAGCCTCCCACTCAAAGCTGTTGTACCTGTGACGGAGTGTAGCTCAGCCTGGTAGAGCACCGTCTTCGGGAGGCGGGGGCCGGAGGTTCGAATCCTCTCACTCCGACCACTCAGAAAACGCCCCGCGTTCTTCGGAACCGGGGCGTTTTCTGTTACGAATGATTCCATTCCGGGCTTGGCAAGTCTGACAGACCCCTGTATCATCCGCCCCGCATCAAGAGTTGGGGCGACGCCCAACGCCAACCTGCCATATCCGGGCAAGGTGGCTCCCTGCACGGGGGATGTGGCCGAACCGGCAATCAGACGGATCAAGCCACACTGCGTCGGTCCATAGTTTAGGGAACGACACACCATGCCAATCAAAATTCCTGACGATCTGCCCGCCCGCCTCGCCCTTGAAAAAGAAGGCGTGATCGTGATGGGCGAAACCGATGCGATCCGTCAGGATATCAGGCCGCTGCGTATTGGCCTGCTCAATCTCATGCCGAACAAGATCAGCACCGAAACCCAGCTCGCCCGTCTGCTGGGAGCAACGCCGCTGCAAATCGAACTGCATCTGGTGCGGATCACCGACCATGTGCCGCGCCATACCTCGGCCGATCACATGGAAGCCTTTTATCGTCCGTGGAGCGATGTCAGCGCCGAACGCTTTGACGGCTTCATCATCACCGGCGCACCAGTCGAACGGATGCCGTTCGAGGAGGTCCGCTACTGGCCCGAACTGTGTTCGATCCTTGACTGGACCCGCACCCACGTCCACCGCTGCCTGACCATCTGCTGGGGAGCACAGGCGGCGCTGTACTATTTCCACGGTGTCCCCAAACAGGAACTGCCTGCCAAGGCCACCGGCGTGTTCCGTCACCGGGTGCTGACACCGTCGCCCTATCTGCGCGGCTTTTCCGACGTGTTCGACGTGCCGGTGTCCCGCTGGACCGAGGTCTGCCCGGATACGCTCGACGCCACCAGCGCCGTGCAGGTGCTGGCCAGCAGCGAACAGACCGGCCCCTGCGTGGTCGATGACCCGACCCATCGCGCCCTGCACGTCTTCAATCACTTTGAATATGATTCAACCACCCTGGCCGATGAATATCACCGGGACGGCGGAACCTATCTGCCGCAGCACTATTTCCCCGACGACAACCCGCACCTGCCGCCGGAAAACCGCTGGCGCAGCCATGCGCACATGCTGTTCGGCAACTGGATCAACGAGATCTATCAGAGCACGCCGTTCGACATTGCCGATATTGGCAGCAGGGAAACGCCCAGGCGGTAACAGGGGCCGGTTTTATCTGTCGGAACTGACACACCACTCCCGCAAACATTGTAAAGACACTCCGCTTACCGCAGCATGAACGGCAGAATTCGGGGCACGCCCCGCGTTCTGCCCCTTTCCCCGGTTCCCGCACCAGCGATGCGGTGGAACATGCGCGAGGAACACTATGCCCTTCCAGCCTGTCAGCGAACATGAAGACCATGGTAGCGGGGGAAATTTCCCGACACGGAACAGACAATTCTACAATTTCTGTGGACGCCTCAGCTATTGTGGCAGCCTTTCTTTTCAGGATGCAAAACACAATGCCCGTCTGGTTCCGATCTTTCTTGACGATTGTCTCGAAGATAAGCCCCAGAGCTATACCCTGATGAAAAAACTATGGAAGATGGTCAGGGGCGACATGGACCATACCGGGGCCACATTGAACAGCATTCGCTCCATCCATCAAAACGAATATGGATACCTGCCCTATACCGGCGGCACGGCAACCCGCCGACAGAGCGCCGCCCCCTATATGTATATGGATGCCATCAAGTACGGTGAGCTTCCGAACAACCAGAAACAGGCCAATCAGAAAGATCGTGGCCAGTTTCAGGAATACACTTTTGGCGATGACCTAGCCCAGGAAGCACGCTTTGTCGTCGATTTCCGCTTTGGCCTGCTCTACATGACCCTTGGCCATTACCACGCAGATTCATTTGCCTTGCTGGTCCGATCAAGGGTTTCCATGGAGCTGGAGACCAAACCGGCATTATCCCTGCTCGGCGTCCAGATCATCCCGTAACACCGCAGGCACAAAAGGCAGGGCAGCATGCAACCGCCCCGCCTGCCCTGTTTTGTTGGTTACTGCCCCGGCATCCCCGACAGAACCCCGCGCAACGCCTGCATCAGTTCGTCGATATGCTCACTCTGGAAGGCCAGTGGCGGACGGATTTTCAGCACATTCGAGGCGGCTCCACAGACCCCGACCAGCACCCCGGCCTGCGCCAGCGCATCGACCACCGCCTTGGCCTCGGCGGTCGCCGGGGTCTTCTGCTGGTGATCGGTGACCAGCTCGACGCCATAATAAAAGCCTACCCCGCGCACATCGGCGACCAGTGGCGAGACGTCTTTCAGGCTGTTCAGGGCTGCGGCCAGTTCGGCCCCGACCAAAGCCGCATGGCCGGGAAGGTCCTGCTGCTGGATGGTGGACAGCACCGCCAGCCCGACCGCCGCCGAAACGGTGTTGCCGCCAAAGGTGTTGAAATAGCGCGACCGCTGGCCGAACACATCCAGCAGATCCGGGCGCGTGACCACCCCGCCAATCGGATGACCGTTGCCCATTGGCTTGCCCAGCGTCACCATGTCCGGCACCAGTCCGGGCTGACGCAGGAAGGTCCACAACTGGCCGGAGCGCCCAAAGCCCCCCTGCACTTCATCGGCAATGAACAGACCGCCAGCGGCCCGAATGGCCGCCACCGCCTGATCAAGATAGCCTTGCGGACCGACAAAAATGCCATCACTGGCAAAGGTGGTGTCGACCAGCAGGGCCGCCGGCTGAATGCCCTCGCGCTGCAGGTCGGCGATCGCTTCGGCCACCGCCTGCCCAAAGGCAGCCCCGACATCCCCGCTGGTGCGGTAACTGTCCGGCGGCGGCACGGTGCGCACCGCCGGAGCCACCCCCAGCCCCAGCGACGGCGACATTCCGGCCAGCAGGGCCGTCACCCCGTGATAGGCGTTACTGGTGACAATCACCCCGCTGCCGCCGGTGGCGGTCATGGCAATCCGCAAGGCCAGATCGTTGGCTTCGCTGCCGCTACAGGTGAACATCGCCTGCCGCAACGGTGCCGGAAAGGTCGCCACCAGCGTTTCGGCATAGCTGAGAATGGTATCATGCAGATAGCGGGTATGGGTGTTGATCTGCGACGCCTGGCGGGTAAAGGCCTCGATCACCGCCGGATGGGCATGGCCCAGCACTGGCACGTTGTTATAGGCATCGAGATAGCGGCGGCCATCGCCATCAAACAGTTCGACACCCTGCCCGCGCACCAGATTCAGCGGCTCGGCATAGAACAAACGATAGGCTGCGCCCAACACCGCGCGCCGGTTGAGCAAGGTCTGGGTGTTTGCGGACAGCGTCATCACCCGGTCTCCTGTTTGGGGGGGAATTAAATGTCGGACAGCAGCAAACCCTGCCAAGCCTCTTCCGGCGTCTGTTGCCACAGCGGGAACAGACGGGTCAGCAGGGCCTGGGCCTCCTTGTTGCTGCGCAGGATATAGTCCTTGTTGTCGGGGAACTGCTCGGCGCGCCACTGGCTGATCAGGATGCGCCCGACCAGACGGGCGAGCAGGAAATCCATCAGCAAGGCGCACTCTTCGGGTAGAAGCTGTGTCACCTCCACAAAGCCAGCCACCACAATTTTCAGCGCCCGCAGCGGGTCTTCCAGCTCCAGCTGATAGGACGCCGCCACCGCCAGTTCGCTCAGCAACGGCCCGTAAATCATGTCGCCGAAATCCAGCACGCCGCAAATCTGCTCCGGGTCCGTCGGCGAGACCACCGTATTGGTACGGGACAGATCGTTATGGATCACCTGCTGGCGCAGGCTGGACAGGCGGGGATGAACCTCGCTGCGGAACCGTTCCATCACCGCGCTCAACATGGCGATGATCTGCGGATCATACTGGTGGGCCATCAACTCGTCGAGATGACCAATCTTGCACAAATCCCACAGGTTCAGCCGCCCCATCGCCGGATGCTGAAAGCCTTGCAGCCCCTTGCCGACCAGCGCCACCGTGCGCCCGACCGAGCGGCGCAAGCGGTCGGTGACCGGATGCAGCAGCGCCGGTTCGCCCTCGACATAGCTGTAACAGCGGCCCCGCACCGCCTCGCCCGACGGCAGGGTCAGCCGGAAGATCGCCCCCCCGTCCAGCGTCAGGCGCGGCTGTGGCAATGCCAGTTCCAAAGACTGCGGTGCCAGATGGTCAAGCACCCGCACCTGCATGTCGGCGTCGTCATCCGGTTCGATCGGGTTGATCAGCTTCAGCACCCAGCGCGAGCCATCGCTGGCCGTCAGGCGGTAATTGGTATCGCGCTCACCGGACAGCAGCTTGACCGACACCTCCATCCCGTACACATCACGCGCAATCCTCACCGCATCGTCCGGGCTGACGGCAGGCGGTGGCGTTTCAAACAGGGGGCGCGCTAGTGACAGCAGGCCGGGACAGGCGGACGAAGGCGATGTGTCCATGGGGGAGCGTCCTTGCAGCAGGCTCTTTGACAGCAGATGAGATATGATGCATCATATTTCGAAACACACAAGCCCCCATATGTTCCTCTGCCCAAGGTGCCCCGATGACCAATGGCCTGCAAACCATCGAACACGAGAACTTGTCGAGCAAAGTCTATGGGGCGCTGTGTGATGCCATCATCAAGGGGCAATTCCAGCCCGGCGACCGACTGAAAATCCGCGATCTGGCACAGACTCTGGGGACCAGCGTCACGCCGGTGCGCGATGCAATCCTGCGCCTGACCCATGACGAGGCGCTGATTTTCCTGTCACCCCGGGATATCCGTATACCGATGATCAGCCGCGCCCGTTATCTGGAAATCCGCACCATCCGCCTGCGGCTGGAGTCTCTCGCGGCAGAAACCGCTGCCCGGCTTGTCACCGACACCGATCTCGCCCGCCTGCAAGACCTGATCGCGCGTAACGAACAGGCCCTGAGCAGCGGCAACACCGCGCTGGGGCTGGAGCTGAATCAGGCCTTTCATTTTGAATTGCCGGCCATCGCCCAAATGCCGGTGCTGTACGGCACCCTGCGCCGCCTGTGGCTGCAGATGGGGCCACTGGTGGCCAGCGCCTACAGCGCCGGGGGGCGGACGATGATCGACCCCCATTATCCGCTGCTCACCGCACTGAAAAATCGCGACCCTGCCGCCGCCGCCGCCGCCATTCAGGCCGACATCCTCAGCGGCGGCGAGCACATTTTGCACAGCAGTGCCTTTTCGGACCGGGAGTAACTTTTGCGCTCACTGCTCCGTATCTACCCCCGCACCTCGGCCAGCACCGCCATCCCGCGCAGCCACAGTTCGGCATAGGCATCTTCCGTCATATAGGCAGCGTGGGTGGTCAGGGTGACATTTTCCAGCGCCGGATAGGGCGAGCCGGGCTGTAACGGTTCCTGCGGGAACACATCCAGCGCCGCATGACCAATCTGCCCGCTGGCGAGGCCCGCCAGCAAGGCGCCCTCCTCCACCAGCCCGGCGCGGGCGGTGTTGACCAGCACAAAGCCCGCACGTGGCAAGGCCAGATGCTCGGCAGTCAGCAGGTTGCGGGTATGGTCGTTCAGTGACAGATGCAGCGACACCACATCCGCCCCGCGCAAGGCGGCGCGCAGATCGGGCTGATACCATGGCAGATCGCGCGGGGTGCGGTTCCAGCCCACCACCTCCATCCCCAACGCCTGCGCCAGCCCGGCAAAGGTGGTGCCGATCCCGCCCAGACCGATCACCGCCACCCGGCGGCCTTTCAACTGCGTTCCGCCGATCGGGTCCCAGCGGCCTGCACGCAGGTCACGGTCCATGCGGGCGATGTTGCGCACGGCAGAAAACAGCAGGGCCAAAGCATGTTCAGCCACCGCCTGATCGCCATAGCCGGGAACAATGCGGATACTGACCCCGCGCCGTTCAGCGTCGGCAAGGTCGATATAGCTGCCAACGCCGGTCCCCATGTACACCACATGGCGCAGGCTGGGGCAGGCATCGAACACCGAGGGCGGCACCACCGTATGTTCGACCAGCAGAACCTCTTGCCCCTGACAGAGCGTTTTCAGCTCGTCTTCGGATGGCGTGCCATCATTGACCGTCAGCCCAGTCGGAATGGTCAGGCCACGCCGCGCCATCACGGTACGCAGTTCCGGGGTGCAGTCGACGAGAATGGCCTTCATGGTCGGGGGCGTCCTTATGGCAGGGGGAGACAGTATCCCCCTACCATAACGGACAGTCCGCAGAATTTAGCCCTGAAAAAGCCGGTTATCCGGCGGAATCGGCCGGAAACGGTGACGCTTCTGCAACTGCTCGCGCCACCAGCCTTCGTAATCGTCGAGGGTCTGGATTTCCAGCTCTTCGTGCTTCACGCTGCTGCCAACATCCAGATAGACATCCAGATTGCGCAGGTCGGGCTGCGGCAGGGTGCCATCGACATGGGCCTGCCACATGCGGCGATAGTGCTGTTCCAGCTCGGCGATCAGGATTTGCGGATTGAACAGGGTACAGCTGTCGCGGTTGGCCTTCAGCCGGTCGCGCAGGGCCTGCACCGCCGCCCGGTCCCGCCCCAGTTCGACCGCCTTGTCGAGGAACTCGTCTTCGGTGGTTGCCACCAGCTCGGGCAGGCCTGCGGCCTGCAGCAGGCTGCCGCACACCCGCGAGGCAAACGAGCGGCCACTGTAGGTCAGCACCGGCACCCCCATCCACAGGGCATCCGAAGCGGTGGTATGGGCGCCATAGGGGGTGGTATCGAGGAACAGGTCGGCCAGCGGATAGCGGGCCAGATGCTCGGGGTTCGGCAACTTGGCGGCAATGATGATCCGGTCGGCACTGATGCCACGCTGGACGGCATAGTCGATCAGACGCTTGTCGTTGATCTCGGTGCTGCCCAGCAACCACAGCACGCTGTCCGGCACCATCCCCAGAATGGTCAGCCAGCGGTCAAAGGTGAAGCGGGTGATCTTGTGACTGCCGTTAAAGCAGCAATAGACCACCTTGTCCTCCGGCAGTCCGGCATCGGCGCGGGTATAAGCCTTCTCGCTGATCTTCCGCTTGCGGTTGGTCGGCTGATAGCACGGCACCCGCACCACCTGTTCGGAATAGTATTTTTCGGAGTCGGCGGGAATGATCCACTCGTCAGCGACAATGTAATGATGGTAGGGGCTGCCCATGGTCCCCGGATAGCCCAGCCAGTTGACGATCACCGGCGCCGGACGGCTGGCGATCACCTTGGTACGGCCTTCACGGGTATAACCGTTGAGGTCAACCAGAATGTGGATGCCATCGGCGGCGATCCGCTGGGCGGCGGTGGCATCGTCCATCAGGCTGACGTCGACCCAGTGGTCGGCAGTCTCCTTGAATCCGCCATGCAGCGGATCGGTCTCCGACGCCTGCGGGCCGCAGTAATAGGCATGGACCTCGACCGCCGAGCGGTCGTGCAGGGCCAGCACTTCGGCCAGCAGGTGGCCCAGCGCATGTTCACGGAAATCCGAGCACAGATAGCCGATCTTCAGGCGGGCCGGTTTCTGCTCCACCAGCGGCCACTGGTCCATCGCCTGCGGCGGTGTGCCAACGTCCAGCAGGTTATAGTTCCATGCCATCGCCAGATGCAGCATCGGGTCGTCGGTATAGGCCGCAGCCGACAGCGGAGACATGCCCGCCATCAGCGTCTTTTGATCAACCCGGTCCCACGGAGACACCACCGGCCACTTGCATTGCCGTTGACGCAACGACAGCCAGTGCTGGGCGACTTCGCGCTGGCGCGGGTCGATTTCCAGACTCTGGCGCAACATGTCTTCGGCGGACTCTTCCTCGTTGGTCGATTCCAGCGTACGGGCAATCTGGTTCAGCGCGGTGGTCTTGTAGGTGATGCCGCCGCCGTTGATCTGCGGCAGTTTGCTCAGCACCGCCGACCACTGCACCACCGCCATACCGATGGCACCGGTCCGTTCGTACAGACGCCCCATGTTGATGTAGGGCGGCATGAAGTCGGCATTAAGGACAATCGCCCGTTCGAGGCATTCCCTGGCCGGTTGCAGCTTGCCGAGATCCGACAGCACCACCGAATAGTTGAACAGCACCGCATACAGCAGTGGGTTGTCGGGGTTCTGCTGTATCCACGAGGCATACAGCAGTTCAACCGACGCATCCTGACCACTCACCTTCATCGTTTCGGCAGTCTTGATCAGGTCAAAAACGCTAAAGCCACGCGCCATGGAACGAATAACGGAAGGCGCTAAAACATCAGTCATACCAGAACTCTCTCTTCAGGCACCCGTGGATCAGGCATAGGCCCGTTGCAGGGCGGCAAGGTCTTCAGCAGACAGCCCGGCCAGCGTGTCAGACGAGATATAATCAATCTGCGTTGCGCTCAGGGCGTCCAGCTGGGTTTCAGTCAGGTTGGACAGGAAGGTGGTTCCCAGTCCGGCCATGGTGGTGGTGGTCATCCCGCTCAGTTGCACGCCGCTCAGGGACTGGGCCGTCGTTTCAGACAGTCCGTCCAGCTGGGCGTGGCTCAGACCCGCAATCTGCGTCGAGGTCAGAACCGACAACTGGCTGGTGGTCAGGGCATTCAGCTCTGTGGCGGTAAAGGCCCCCATCTGGGTTTCGCTCAGCGCCGCCATCTGGCTGGTGGTCAGCGACAGCACCTGAGCCACACTCAGCGAGCGCAGTTGCAGGCGCACCAGACCGGCCAGCTGGGTGGCGGTCAGTGAAGCAATATCCGTGCTGTCCAGTTCAGACAGGGCGGTGGTGGTCAGGCTGCCGATCTGGGTCGAGGTCAGACCGGCCATCTGGGTCATGGTCATCGCATCAATCTGCGAGGTGGTCAGACCCGAAATGCCATAGGTGGACAGGGCCGAAATCTGCGTCGCACTCAGCGCCGAGAACTGGGTGGTGCTCAGCGCCGCCACCTGCGTTGCGGTCAGACCGCTCAGTTCGGTGGTGCTCAGCAGGCCGATCTGGGTGGTGGTCAGGGCCTGCATCTGGGTCGCGGTCAGACCAGCCACCCCGGTTGCCGACAGGCTGGTGAACTGGGCGGTGCTCAGCGACGAAATCTGCGTCGCTGTCAGCCCGCTGACCGCCGTTGCCGTCAGGGCGGCAATCTGGCTGGTGCTCAACGCCGCCAACTGGGTGTTGCTCAGCTCGGCAACCTGCGCTGCCGTCAGACCGGACAGACCGGTGGTGGACAGGGCCTGCAACTGGGTGGTGGTCAGGGCATCAATCTGGCTATCGCTCAGCGTGGCAATCTGCGTCGAGGTCAGGGCATCCAGTTCGGTCACCGCCAAATGACTGATCTGGGTGGTGGTCAGGCTGCTGATCTGGGTGGTGGTCAACGCCGCCACACCGGTATCAGACAGGCTCTGCCACTGGGTGGTGGTCAAGGCCGCCAGTGTGGTGGTGCTCAGGCTGGCAATGGTGCTGGTGGCCAGCGCCCCGATTTCAGTGGTGGTCAGCGCCGCCAGCTGGGTTCTGGTCAGCGTTTCAATCTGCGTCGCCGTCAGGCCCGCCGCGCCGGTGGTGGACAGGCTGGCAATCTGGGTGGCATTCAGCACCGCCATCTGGGTGGTGGTCAGGCTGCTGACCTGCGCCGCCGTCAGCCCCTTCAGGGTGGTGGCACTCAGATTTTCCATCTGGGTGGTGGTCAGGCTGGCAATCTGGGTGGTGGTCAGCGCTGCCGCCTGCGTCGCGCTCAGCGCCGCCAGTTGCTTGGTGCTGATTTCACCCAGTTGGGTCACCGTCAGCGCCGCAATGGCGGTGGTTGACAGCGAGGCAACCTGCGTGGTGGTCAGGGTTTCGAGCTGGGTCTGGGTCAGCGACGCCGCCTGTTCGGCGGTCAGGCCGGACATCTGGGTGGCATTCAGCGACGCCAGTTGGGTAGTGGTCAGGCTGGCCAACTGATCGGTGGTCAAGGCCGCAACGCCGGTGGTGGTCAGGCCATCAAGCTGGGTGATGGTCAGCGAGGCAACCTGAGTGGTGCCAAGCTCTGCCACCTGCGTTTTGGTCAGCGCGCCAATCTGGGTCGAAGTCAACGCCGCCAGTTGGGTCGAGGTCAACGCCGCCAGCTGCGTTCCGGTCAGGCCCGTCATCGCGCTGGTCGACAGCCCCGCCATCTGGGTTGCGCTCAGCACGCCCAGCTGGGTGGTGGTCAGGGCCGAAATCTGCGTCTGCGTCAGGCCGCTGAGTTCGGTCGAGGTCAACAGGCCCAACTGGGTGGTGCTGAGGCTGTTCAACTGGGTGGTGCCAAGCGCACCAATCTGGGTCGAGGTCAGGGCGGTCAACTGGCGGGTGCTGAGGGCGGCCAGTTCGGTCACCGTCAGGCCACTGACGGCGGTGGTGGTCAGCGCACTGATCTGGGTGGTGGTCAGCGCGGCCAGTTGGGTGGTGGTAAAGGCCGCCAACTGGGTATCACTCAACCCCTTGATTTCGGTGGTGGTCAGCGACGCAATCTGCGTCGCGGTCAGCGCCGAAACCTGAGTGGTGGTCAGATAGGAAATGGTGGTGCTGGTCAGCTGTTGCAGTTGGGTGGTGGTCAGCGACGACAGTTGCGTCACCGTCAGGGCGGTAATCTGGGTCTTGTTCAGCGCCGCCAGCGCCGTCGCGGTCAGCGACGACAACTGTGCGGTGGTCAGCACGGCAATCTGGTCCGAAGTCAGACCATCAATGGCATCCGAACTCAGGGCTCCCAACTGGGTCGAGGTCAGTTGCGACACCTGGGTGGTGCTCAGCGCCGCCACCTGCGTTTCGGTCAGCCCGGCCAGAGCGGTGGTGCTGAAGGCCGCCAGTTCGGTCGAGGTCATCGCCGCCACCTGGGTCTTGCTGAACGCTGCCATCTGGGTCGCCGTCAGCGCCCCCAACTGGGTGGTGGACAACGCCGCCAGTGTGGTGGTGGTCAGGTTGTTGATCGCGGTGGAACTGAGGGCGGCAATCTGGGAGGTCGACAGCGCCGCCAACTGGGTGGCGGTCATCGACGACAGTTGCGTCGCCGTCAGACCGGCCACTTCGGTGGTGGTCAGCGACGACAGCTGTGTTGCGCTCAGCACGGCAATCTGGGTGGTGGTCAGGGCCGAAATCTGCGTCGAGGTAAAGCCCTGCAACTGGGTGGTGGTCAGCGACGACAGTTGGGTAGTGGTCAGGGCGGCAATCGAGCTGGTCGACAGCGCCGCCGCCGCCGTAGAACTGAGCGCCGTCAACTGGGTCGAGGTCAATTGCCCCAGCTGGGTGGTGGTCAAACCGGCCACGCCGGTCGCCGACAGGGCCGCCAGTTGATAGGTGGACAGGGCCGCCAACTGGGTAGCAGTCAGCGATGCCACCTGTGTCGAAACCAGTTGCCCCATTTCGGTGGTGGTCAGCGCACTGATCTGGCTGGAGGTCAGGGCCGAAATCTGGGTTTCATCCAGCGCCGCTACCTGCGTGGCGGTCAATGCCGCCACCTGACGGGTGGTCAGGCTGGCCATCTGCGTGGCGCTCAGACCTTCAATGGCGGTCGAACTCAGGGCCGACAGCTGGGTGGTGGTCAGGCTGCTCAGCTGGCTGGTGGTCAACACCGCTGCCTGCGTGCTGCCCAACGCCGCCATTGCGGTGGTGGTCAGGCTGCCCAGCTGGCTGGTGGTCAGAACGGCAAGCTGGCTGGTGGTCAGGCCACTGATCCCGGTCGCCGTCAGGGCCGACAACTGGTTGGCCGACAAGGCCGAAACCTGTGCCGTGCTCAGCGCCGCCACCTGCGAAGCGACCAGACCACCAAGGCTGGTGGTGGTCAGGGCGCCGACCTGCGTGGTGGACAAGGCCGCCAGTTGGGTCGAGGTCAGGACTCCGGCCTGCGTCGCCGTCAGGGCCGATACCTGCTTGGTGCTGAGCGCCGCCATTTCGGTCGCGGTCAGCCCCTTCAGGGCGGTCGAGGTCAGAGCACTGATCTGACTGGTGCTGAGCGCCGCAACCTGCGTCACCGACAGGGCGGCCAACTGGGTGGCATTAAAGCCACTGACAGCAGCGGTGCTGAGGGCGGCAATCTGGGTCGCGGTCAGCGACGCCACCTGCGTCGAGGTAAAATTGGCAATTTCGGTGTTGCTCAGGCCCGAGAACTGGCTGGCCGTCAACGACGCCAGCTGCGTCACCGTCAGGGCAGCCACGGCGGTGGTACTCATCGCCCCCAGCGCCGTCGAGGTCAGCGCCGTCAACTGGGTGGTGGTCAGCGATGCCAGCTGCGCCGCCGTCAGACCGGCAATGCCGGTGGCGGTGATCGCCGACAACTGGGTGGTGCTCAGCTGGTTGATCTGGGTGACGCTCAGGGCAGCGATTTCGGTCGAGGTCATGCCGCTGACCGCAGTGGTGGTCAGGCTGGCCACCTGCGTCGCCGTCATTGCGCTGATCTGGGTGGCGGTCAGACCACTGAACTGGGTCGAGGTCAGCGCCGCCAGCTGTTTGGTGCTCAGGCTGGCCAGCGCGGTGACGTTCAGACCACTGAGAGCGGTGGAGGTCAACGCCCTCATCTGGGTGGTGGTCAGGTCTTCGGCCTGGGTGACCGACAGGCCCGCCAACTGGGTGTTGGTCAGGGCGGCGACCTGGGTGGTGGTCAGCGCCTTCAGCTGCGTTTCACTCAGACTGTTGAGCTGAGTGGTGGTCAACCCGACAATCGCCGTCGCGCTCAGGGCGCTGACCTGCGTGCTGCTCAGCGCCGCCAACTGGGTGACGGTCAAGGCCGACGCCGCTTCGGAGGTCAGGGCCGACAGGCCGGTGGTGGTCAGGCTGGCCATCTGGGTGGCGGTCAGGGCCGCCACCTGCGTTTCCACCAGCGACGCGAACTGGGTCGCGCCCATCGCCGACAGCTGGGTGGTGGACAGGCTGGCCATCTGGGTGGCGGTCAGGCCATCCAGTGCCGAGGTGGTCAGCGCAGCAATCTGGGTCTTGTCCAGAACGCTCAACTGGGTGGTGGTCAGGGCCGACAGGTCGGTGCTGTCCAGCCCTTTCAGCTGCGTTGCGCTCAGGCCATCAAGCTGGCTTGTGCTCAAGGACGACAACTGGGTGGTGGTCAGCGCCCCCAGCTGGGTACTGGTCAGCCCCTTCAGTTGGGTCGCGGTCAGGCTGGTCATCTGGGTGGTGGTCAGCGCCGCCAGTTCGACCGCACTCAGGCTGCCCAGCGCCGTCGAGGTCAGCGAGGCAATATTGGTCACCGACAACACCGCCAGCTGGTCCGCGGTCATGCCGCTGATCGCCGTTTTGGTCAGCGCGCCCAACTGGGTCGAGGTCAGGTTGGCAATCTGGGTGGTGGTCAACGCCCCCGCTTCGGTCGAGGTCAGCCCCTTCAGCGCAGTGGTGGTCACCGCCGCCATCTGGGTGCTGGTCAGGGCGGCAATCTGCGTCGTTTCCAGCCCGGCCATCTGGGTGCTGGTCAGCACGGCAATGGCGCTGGTGCTCAGCCCGGCCATGGCCGTTTCCGACAGGCCATCCAGAGCCGTCGAGGTCAGGGCGGTAAACTGGCTGGTGGTCAGGCCATTCAACTGGGTGGTGGTCAGCCCGGACAGCTGGGTGCTGGTCAGCCCCTTGATCTGGGTGGTGGTCAGCGTCCCCCATTGGGTGGTGGTCATGGCCGACAACTGGGTGTTGGTCAGGGCGGCGATGTCCGCCACCGTCAGCCCCTTGACCTGCGTAGTGCTCAACTGGGCAACCTGCGTCGTGCTGAGGGCGCTCAGCTGGGTGGTGGTCAGCCCGCCGATCTGGGTCGAGGTCAACGCCCCCATCTGGGTCGCGGTAAAGGCGGCCAGCTGCTCATCGGTCAGGCCCTTGACCTGAGTCACGCTCAGACGGGACAACTGGGTGGTGCTGAATGCCGCCAGCTGGGTGGTGGTCAGGTTGGCAATCTGATCGGTGGTCAGGCCGGAAATCTGCGCATCGGTCAGATTGGCAATATCGGTACTGTCCAGCGCATCGAGCGCATCATTGGTCAGGGCGGCGATTTCGGTTTTGCTGAACGCCGACATCTGGGTCGACGTCAGCAGGTCAAGCTGGGTCGAGGTCAGGCCCGACAACGCGGTAACAGTGAACGAGGCAATCTGGCGCGTGCTGAGCGCCGCCAGCTGGGTGGCCGTGAAGGTGCTGAGCTGGGTGCTGGTCAGCCCCTTGATATCGGTAATTTCGATATAGGCAATCTGGGTGGCGGTCAGCGCCCCGATCTGGCTGGTGGTCAGCTGCGACACCTGCGTGCTGGTCAGCCCCTTGATCTGGGTGGTGGTCAGCGACGACACCTGCGTTTCGGTCAGCCAGCCAAGCTGTGTTTCCGTCAGGCCCGACAGGGCGGTGCTGCTGAAGGACGTCACCTGCCCGATGGTCAGGGCAGCAATCTGCTCTTCGCTCAGGCCCTTGATCTGGGTCGAGGCCAGGGACAACAACATGGTCGTGCTGAGGCCGCTGACCTGCGTGGTGGTCAGTTGCGAAATATCGGTGCTGTCCAGCCCCTTGAGCTGGGTTGTGCTCAGGGCATTCAGTTCGGTGGCGGTCAGGGTGCCCAACTGCTCTTCGGTCAACCCCTTCAACTGGGTCGAGGTCAGACCCTTTAACTGGCTGGTGGTCAGGGCGTCAAACTGGGTGCTGCTCAACAGGGCAACCTGCGTGCCGGTCAGACCGGCGAGCTGGGTGGTGGTCAGCGCGGCAATCTGGCTGGTGGTCAGCGAGGTCAGCGCTGTGGTGCTGAGGCCGGCAATCTGTGTCGAGGTCAGCGATGCAAGCTGTGTCAGCGCCAGAGAACCGATCTGGGTTTCCGCCAGACCATTCAGCGAGGTCGAACTCAGCGACGAGAACTGGGTGGTGGTCAGGCTGGCCAGCTGATCATTGCTCAACTGGCCAAGCTGGGTGCTGTTCAGTCCCTTCAGCTGGGTGGTGTTCAGGCTGGCCAGCTGGGTGGTCGACAGCATGGCCAGTTGTTCCTGGCTCAAGGACGCCACCTGTGCCGCACTCAGGCCATCCAGCTGGGTGGTGGTCAGCGACGCAATCTGGGTCACCGACAGATAGCTGATCTGGGTGGTCTTCATCCGGCCGATCGCCGTCGATGTCAGTTCGGCAAGGTCGGTCAGCGACAGATGATCAATCTGGTCCTGCGTCAGCCCCTGAACTTGCGCCGTGACCAGCCCGGCCACCTGTGTCTCGGTCAGCGAGGACAGTTGCAGGTCATCGAGCGCCCCGATCTGGGTCGAGGTCAGGCCACGCAACTGGGTGGTGCTGAGCGAGGTCAGCTGGGTGGTGGACAACGCCTGAATGGCGGTGGTGCCCAGATAGGCCAGCTGGGTCGATTGCAACCAGCCGAGCTGGGTGGTGGTCAACTCACCGATCTGGGTTTCCGTCAGCCCCAGCATCGACCGCGAGCTGATCGCCTGCAACGACTTGGTGCTCAGGCCATTCAACTGGGTGACGGTCAGTTCTGACACCTGAGTGGTGGTCAGGCCCTTGATCTGCGTGGTGGTCAAACCATTCAGCTGGGTCAGGGTCAGGGATTGCACCTGCTCTTCGGTCAACGAGGCAATCTGGGTCGCACCCAACACCTTCAGCTGAGTGGTGGTCAACGCCGCCAGCTGATCAACCGACAGGTTGCTGACCTGGGTGGTGGTCAGGCCGCTCATCTGGGTGGTGGTCAGGCTTTCCAGCAGGGTCGAGGGCAAGGCTGACAGTTGGTCGGTGGACAATCCCTTGATCTGGGTGCCGGTCAGCAGGGCAAACTGCGTTTCACTGAACGCCGAAATCTGATCAATGCTCAGCGCCGCAAGATCCGACGACGCCAATCCCCTGATCTGCGTCGCGGTCAGTTGCGCAATCTGGGTGACGGTCAGCGAGGCCACCTGAGTAGTGGTCAAACCGCTGATCCCGGTCGAGGTCAAGGCTGCCATCTGGGTGGCAGTCAGGCTGGCAATCTGCGCGGCATCCAGCCCGGCTGTCTGGGTGGCGGTCAGAACGGCAATCTGGCTGGTGCTCAGGGCCTGCAACTGGGTGGTATTCAACCAGTTCAGTTCGGTCGCCGTCAGGGCTTTCACCTGAGTGGTGCTCAGCATCTGCAACTGGGTGGTGGTCAGCGACTCCACCTGACTCTGGCTCAGAGCCTGCAGGTTGGTGGCGTTCAAGGCATTCATCTGGGTGGTGGTCAGGGCCTGCAACTGCGTCGAGGTAAAGGCCCCCATCGCGGTGGTGGTCAGGGCGTTCAGAACCGTCGAGGTCAGCCCGGCCAACTGCTCGTCACTCAGGTTGGCAATGTCTTCGGCTTCCAGCCCGCGCGCAGCCTTGGCAGTGAAGGCGGTCAACTGGGTTGCGGTCAGGGCGGCAAGCTGGGAGGTATTGAGGGCACCGACCTGAGTCGAGGTCAGCCCGGTGATTTCCGTCTGCGACAGAGAGGACAACTGGGTGGTTGACAGAGAGGCGATCTGATCGGCGCTCATCGCGCTGATCGCCGTCTTGGTAAACCATGCAATCTGGGTGGTGCTCAGGGCCGCCAGCTGGCCTTCGGTAAAGCCCTTGACCCCGGCGGCACTCATCCCGCCGATCTGGGTGATGGTCAGCGAGGATACCTGATCCAGACCCAGCGCCTCGACCTGCGTCGAGGTCAGGCCATACATCTGGGTGGTGGTCAACGATGACAGCAGCCCGCTGCCCAGCGCGCCGATCTGTTCAACCGTCAGCCCGGAAATCTGGGTACGGGTCAGACCGCTGACCTGAGTGGTGGTCAGCTGGGCAATCTGCTCTTCACTGAACCCTTTCAGCGCAGTGGTGGTAATTGCCGCCATCTGGGTCGAACTCAGGCGGCCCAACTGGGTCGAGGTCAGGGCGGCCAGCTGGGTGCTGGTAAAGCCCGCCACCTGAGCCTTGCTGAGCGCCGACAGGCGGGTGATGGTCAGGGCCTGAACCTGCTCGTCACTCATCACCGCAATCTGGGTCTTTTGCAGGCCACCGATCTGGGTGGCGTTCAGGTTGCTGACCTGGGTGGTGGTCAGCGCCTGAATCTGGGTGGTGGTCAGCGCCTTGATTTGCGTCAACGTCAGGGCGGCAAACTGGGAGGCGTCAAGGACGGCGATTTCCTCGGCGCTGAAGGTGCGGATTTCCGCCGCAGACAGAACGGCGATGTCTTCGGGGTCCAGCGCACTGATCTGGGCTTCGTTCAGCACCGCCACCTGCGCCGTACTCAGCGCGTTGACCTGCTGCGAAGACAGGGCCGAAACCTGCGATGTCAGCAACGAGCTGACCTGGGTCGTTGCCAGCCAGGTGATCTGGGTGGTGCTCAGCCACGAAATGGCGGTCGAGGTCAGCGCCTGAACCTGCGTGGTCAGCAGGGTGCGGAAGTCGGTTGCCGTCAAGCCGGCGAGATCGGTGCGCGTCAGCGAGGCAATCTGGGTCTCGGAGTAAGACGTAATCGCGGAAACCACAGCACCATCTCCCTATACCAAACGAAGGACGCAACGCGGCAAGCAGCCGACAGCTAACGCCCGAAGGTTTACACGACGCAGTCGCTCCTTCCCGTCGCTAGGATGTGAAAAAAAGGCAATCTGAAAAAGAGGAAAATTATGCCTATTCAACGGCTTCTTCGGGCAGCGCCGCAGGGTTGAGTGTATCGGTTCAAAATAGGGGTGCGCCCAGTCCCGGAATAACCGTGCAATGGACGAAAAGGGAGGCGGACACAGGCGGAAACAGCGCCACAAACCGGAACTTTTACCGCCAGACAAATCCGATCAACATATTGTAAAGATGGACTCTTATTTGATCCAGACCCGAAACAACCCTGGAAACGGGCTGCAACGGACTCTCGCGCCCACCCTGCCCCCGAACCAAACCGCACAACGGTGTTGCCGCCACTTTGTCGCAGGAAAATCGCCTGCCCAATGCTGAGCAAGCGGGGCTACGAGGCACATCCCTCCTCTGGTGAGGGGCCCTGGCCGGAAAAAGCCCGTATAATCACCCTCTGGTCGGGCAAGAAGTGCCCGACAGCGGAACGCAAGAGGGCAATTCTTGCCGCCTTGGCCGGAGAAACGGCGGTTACGAGGCAGAAAAGCGCGATTCCTCTGCGATAATATCCCAATTTATAGGGATACTCCGTACCCCCAAAGCGGATGCACATCCCGATCCGACAGGCTTGCCGGGGCCGCTATCTCCGCAAGAAACCGGCGACTCGTTCCGCTCAGGTCCGCCAAAAGCGCGGCATGGCCAGAACCAGCACGGTAAAGAATTCCAGACGACCCAACAGCATTCCCAACGCCAACGCCCATTTGGCCGCATCGGGCAACGTTTTGAAATTTCCAGCCGGGCCGATGACGTCCCCCAGTCCGGGACCAACGTTCCCGACTGCGGTCGCGGCACCACTGACCGCCGTCACCCAGTCCAGCCCCACCAGCGCCAGAAACAGCGTGATGACCCCCACCGTGCCGATGTAGACGAAAAAGAAAATCAGCACCGATCCACCGACATCCACGTCCAGCTTGCGGTCGCCGTAGCGCGGAACATCCACCACATTCGGACTGATCAGACGGTGGATGTGGGTACGGTACAGCCGCCACGCAATCTGGAAGCGAAAGATCTTGATCCCGCCGGCGGTTGATCCGGTACAGCCCCCGACAAAGGTCAGGGCAAAGAACGACGCCACCGCCAATGGCCCCCACAGGGTGTAGTCCAGCGAGGCAAAGCCGGTGGTGCTGACCACCGACATCACGTTAAACGCCACATGGGTCAGTGCGTCAAACGGTTCCATCCCTCTGGTCCACCACAGCCAATAGGCCATCAGAACCGACACAATCGAGATGAAGGCCACAAACGACCGCACCTGAATATTGCGGTAAAGGGCCGAAACATTTCCACGCGCCACCTGCAGGTAAAGGGTAAAAGGTAAACTCCCCAACCCCATAAAGATGATTGCCACCCACAGGATAAACTTGCTGTCAAAATGCCCCATCGACTGGTCCGACGTTGAATAGCCACCCGTCGAAACGGTCGCCATGGCATGGTTCACGGCTTCAAAAACCGTCATCCCGCCAATGACATAGGCCAGAGTACACAGAATGGTCATCACCACGTAAACGGCCACCACCCCCAGCCCCAGCTGGTTGACGCGCGCCACCACCTTTTCCTGTGTATCCGAGCTTTCCATGCGGAAAAGCTGCATGCCGCCGACGCGCAGAAAAGGCAGCAGCGCCAGCGCCATCATCACGATCCCGACCCCACCCAGCCAGTGCAACAACGACCGCCACAGCAAAATACCGGGCGGTGCCGTATCCAGACCGGTCAGAACGGTCGAGCCGGTGGTGGTCAGCCCCGAAATGGCTTCGAAAAAGGCATCGGTATAGCTGATGTTCAGGCGTGAAAAGAAAAACGGTACCGCCGAACAGGCGGCAACCAGCAGCCACGACAGCACGGTCAGCACGAATGCCTGCCGCCTGTTCAGGGTGATGCGCTCTTCCCGGTTGGCCAGCAGGAACAGCAGGCCGACGATGGATGTCCCGGCACCGGCAATGAAGAATCCACGCCAGTCAGAATCCCCTGCCGCCACGTCGACAAAGCCCGGCACCAGCATGAACACGCCAAGCACGACAATCAGCATCCCCACCACATACAGGGCGGGCTTGAGGGAAAAAGAGCGCATATGTAAAACTCTGACTGTTAAACCGCAGGTGCCGTCAGGACTCGGTCCGCCGCCCCGGCACGGCCAGAAACTCTACGCCCTCTTCGCGCAGGGACCGGGCCTCGTCCGGGGTGGTTTCCCCATAAATGCCACGGGGTTTTGCTTCACCATAATGAATTCGACGTGCTTCGTCAGCAAAACCGCGCCCGACATAATCGCAATTCTTTTCGACGTGCTCGCGCACCGCCTGCACCAGCTCCCCCAGCCGGGCCAGTGCAGCGCCGCCATCCCCATCCTGCACCGGGGTGTCCGGCTCGGCAGCCGGGGCCTCGGAAGAAGGAACAGCGGGAGCATCCTGCCCCTTGCGGCGCGCCAGTCGCGGAGCCATCAAGGCTTTTTGCACCCTGGCCGATCCACAGACCGGGCAGCTCAGGCCATCGGCCGCGGCCAGCGCGTCAAAGGCCGCACTGTCCCGAAACCACGATTCAAAAGTGTGACGATGCTCGCAAACCAGTTCATAAAGGATCATGACACGCTGCCGTTCGCTTTGCTTGCTCTTGAACCCGGAGCACCGAAACCCCGAGCCTGCTCGTTTACTGGACATCCGGCCCGCTGACAAGCGTCCAGCGACATGTGCGGACCAAGCCCCCTTTTCTGCCACGGAACCCTGCCAATGATTCTGTCCGCATCCCCCTGGATCAAACGCTTTGCCGACAGTGTTCCAAAGGATCGCCCGATCCTTGATCTGGCCTGCGGCAGTGGGCGGCATGGCCGCCTGTTCCTGCGGATGGGATTGCCGGTGGTGCTGGTCGATCGGGATACGGACAAGGTTCAGGATCTGACCGGCCATCCCCAAATAGAGATCATCACCGCAGACCTGGAAAACAACAGCCCCTGGCCCCTGTCCGGTCGATCCTTTTCCGCGATCATTGTCACCAATTACCTGCATCGACCGCTGTTTCCCGTGCTGCTGCCCTGCCTCGCACCATCCGGCATGCTGCTGTATGAAACCTTTGCCGCCGGAAACGAACAGTACGGTCGTCCCCGCAATCCCGATCACCTGCTACAGCGGGGCGAACTGCTGCGACGGGCACAGGGGGCCGGGCTCGACATCATCGCCTACGAAGACATTCTGGAGCAGCGGGACAGTGAGATGCGCTGCATCCAGCGCATCTGCGCACGCCGCCCGGCATAAAAAAGGAGGGAGCCTTTCAGCTCCCCCCCGGTTCGTCTTCTCGTCAAGCAAAGGCATCTGTCTGTTATTTGCCGTTGCCTTTTTCCGGCTTTTTCGACGGGGCGCACTCGTCGCCCTTGCCTTTGCCCTTACCCGGCTCACAGGCCTCCTTACCGTGATGGTCGCCCCGGCCCATCATCGGGCCCTGATCCATCTCCACGTCCAGAACGCCGTCCTGATTGCTGTCCATCGCCGCAAAGCGCAGGGTCGGCATGGTCAGGAATTCGTCTTTGGTCACCGCGCCATCGCTGTTGATGTCCAGCGCCCGGAATTCAGCCGCCTTGTGAGCGGTCATCAGATCACGTTCCGCCTGGCTCGCGCTGGCCAGCCAGACATCCATCCGCTTGGCCATCCGGTCCATCGCCGGTTTGGCGGCCTGCCATTCATCCAGGCTGATCTTGCCGTCCTTGTTGGTGTCGATATCGCTGAAACGCTTCAGTTGCGGGGCCAGAAACTCGTCCTTGCTGATCACGCCATCCTTATTGCTGTCCAGCATCAACAGACGACCTTCACCATGGCCCCCCATCATCACCATCGGGGCGTCAGGCCCACCATCCGGTCCACCATTTGGCATCGCGTGAGCCGAGCCAACGGCGGTGATTGCCACCATGGCGGCAATGGCGGAAATAATAAAGGGGTGCGAGAATTTCATCTCCGGTCTCCGTTCGGAAGGCGCTGGCCAATTCCACAAAAGGGGCCGCGCTGATGAAGACCGTTATAGGCCTGTGCCGTTGAATGCTGTCTGAACCTGCTGTTTATCTGTTGTTCAGGAAAGGCCGAAGACTTTCAGGGTGATCTTTCTGTTTCACCCACAGCACAAATGCCTTAGGCTAAGCCCTTCTGTTTCCTGTCCTCTGCGGAGAATGAGCCATGCGAGCCCGTTCCATTTTGTCCCTCGGGTCTGCTACCGCTGCCGCCCTGTCGTTGTTTGTCCTGTCAACCTCTCCGGCCCATGCGCTGGATGGCAGCCTTGCAACGTCGTTCATCAAGTTGATGATGACCTCGTGCATCAAGAACATGAAAGCCAATCAGGGCAAAGACCCGATTCCTGACGCGAAAATCAACGGCTATTGCTCGTGCCTTGCCACCTCGACCGCCAAAGAGCTTGATGACAGCGAAGTGCAGAGCTACATCAGCAGCGGCGGAAAGGCGACCGTCCACATGCAGTCGATGAACGCCCGCATCAACCGCGACTGCACCAAAAGATACCTGCAAAAACAATAAGGTCAGTCGCAAACAAATAAAAGACAGCCATAGAATTGACGGAACGGTTGCCCTGTTGGTCATTTGGAACTATACCAGAGCCTCCATTCCTGAACTGTTGGTTGATCTCTGTATGTCTCGCCGCACCGCCAGCATCAAAGCCAGCCCCGCACGCCCGTCAAAAAAACGCGACCATCTGGTCACTGTTGCCGAATCCCTGTTTGATCGCGATGGGTTCCATGGCACGGGCGTCGACCGCCTTGTCGCAGACTCCGGCATTGCCCGGATGACGTTCTACAAGCACTTCCCCACCAAGAATGCTCTGGTGCTGGCCGTGCTGGAACAACGGGACAGCCGTTTCTGGGCGGCGCTGGAAGATGGCTGCCTGCTGCACCAAAGCAAAGGCACCCATCCGGTGCTGGCGATCTTTGATGCCCTTGGCGACTGGCTGGATCATGACGGTGCCCACGGATGTCTGGTGTTGCGGGCCCTCGGCGAATTTGTCGGCCATGACCTGACGCTGGCCGGTGATGCCGCCTTTCGCAAGCGCAAGAGCGGCCCGTGGGTCGCCCAGCATCTGACCGCCGCCGCCATCGAACAGGCGGAAACCCGTTGCTGGGATCTGGTTCTGCTGATGGAAGGCGCGATGGCTCTGGCCCCGGTGGTCGGTGGCCGCGATGCCGCCGGACAGGCCCGCCATGCCGCCAGCGCCCTGCTGTCGGCATGGGCTGACGGCACGCCAAAAGGATAAACCGGCGACCACATCACAGAGGATGCCGGACAGGCTGCAGGCCGACCCGTGATGGAACGACCCGCACCAGCCCCTTGCATTCCAGATCAGCGTGCGTTGAATCTGACGCAGGCACGCTGGTCTGACCTTATGGTCTGTCAGCGAATAAACCCGCCATCGCCGACTTCCATCTGGAACTGCCCGGACTTTGTACGGTCGCGCGGGCTGTCCAGCGTGGTTACTGGCGGCTTGGCAGCCGAGGGGAACGGCAGCCCCGAACGATCCAGCGCAGCAATCGAGGCAAAGAACGGCGGATAAGCGGTTGCCTCGTTCAGCGGCCAGACCTGGAAGAACACCTGTCCCTGATGGCATCCACTGACGGTCCACCACAGTTCGTCGCTGTTCAGGCGCGTCCCTGCCCGGGCCGTGTCAAAGGCACCAGAGTGCGCCAGCGTCTCCCACAGCGCCTTCTGCTCGGTCGCAGACATCGGGACCATGATGTCAACGCCAGACAGACGCTCCTGCAGCGAATCGAGGGTGAACCCCTGGTTGACAATATAGCTGGTCAGCACTTTTTCCTTCAGCTGCCCGTCGGACTGGGCTGTTCCCAGCTCGTAAACACGCACCTGATCGTCATAGCGACCATTAAAAACGAGACGGAATTGATCCGGCGCGCCCGCACGACAGGCCGTGCGCAGATCATCACCGTTCAAATAGGAAAACCACGACGCCTTGCGGACCAGCGGGTTGTCCGATGTGCCTGTGCTGCTACAGCCTGCCACACCTGCCAGCGCCAGAATGCTGACCATCGCAGCAACGGCGCGCCTCTGAGCGCGTAACACCTTCATTTACTCATGCTCCTTTTGACCCTGCCAGCGCAGCGTCCAACAAAGATGCCATCACAACCATTCCCCGTTGGCCGGCATCTCATACCCACCTTTGCGCTGCAGTGTGCCTCTGTTTTTCAGAACTTTCTACAAGACAATCGACCATGGACTCGGAGTCGTGTTTTACTTATGGTATCTCTCCTGAACGCCCCCTGACAGTCTTGCCCAGAAGAGGTTTCAAGTGATCGAAAACGCCGGTTGGAACACCGAAAGGATCGTTCGCCCAGCCCTGCGTCCTGCACGCACAGCTCTGGCCGTAAACCTGCGTTACAGTCTTGCACTTGCCTTGCTGACCATAACCTTGCTTGCCTCGACAACCGGCGGGGCGTGGGCCAGGTATGCGTCAATCATCATTAATGCCCAGACCGGGCAGGTCCTGTGGGAAAAGAATGCGGATGACCGCAACTATCCTGCCTCGCTGACCAAGATGATGACCCTGTACATGCTGTTTGATTCCCTGGAAAAAGGGAAAACCCGCATGACCAGCCAGATGGGCGTTTCCTCGCACGCCGCCGCACAGGCTCCATCCAAGCTGGGATTGCGACCGGGCTCCAGCCTGCGGGTGGAAGACGCCATCAAGGCGCTGGTCACCAAATCCGCCAACGACGCCGCAGTGGTGATCGCCGAATACATCGGCGGTGACGAAGCCACCTTTGCCCAGATGATGACCAATCAGGCCCGCCGGCTGGGTATGACGCAAACCACCTTCCGCAATGCCTCGGGGCTGCCCAATCCGGGACAGATGTCGTCGGCCCGCGACATGGCCACCCTGTCGATTGCCCTGCAACGCAATTTCCCCCAGTACTACCACTATTTCTCGCTGCGGGCCTTTGACTACAACGGAACGGTCATCCCGACCCACAACCGCGTTCTGCTGAATTATCCCGGTGCTGACGGTCTGAAGACCGGCTTTATCGCCGCCTCGGGTTTCAACCTCGCCGCATCGGCCAACCGCAACGGCGTCCGGCTGGTCGGGGTGGTGTTCGGCGGCAAGACAGCCAGCTGGCGCGATCAGCACATGATGGACCTGCTGGATGACGGCTTTCGGGTTGCCGGTGGCATGGCCCGTCGGGGCACGCCGGTCCCCGAGGACGACGACAACGCCCGCAAGGCTCCCAAGGTCGCGGCAGCCCCCGAAGTCACCAAGCCCGCCGTTGTCGCCAAGGTTGAAAAGACCAGCACCCAGCCCAAAGCCAATGCTGGCGGCCAAACCCAGCTCCCCAATACCCTGAAGAACAGCTGGGGCATCCAGATCGGCGCCTTTTCCAGCCTGAGCATCGCCCAGAATCAAGCCGCCACGGCCGCCAGTCGCATCCGCAGCCAGGCCAAAAGCGTTCAACCCGCCGTCACCTCGGCCAAATCCGGAGCCAGCACCCTGTACAGGGCGCGCGTTCTGGGCCTCAGCAGCGAACAGACCGCCCGGAGTGCCTGTAACACACTCAAGGGCAAGGAAAAGAGCTGCGTCATCATCCGTCCGGGTGCCACAGAAATGGCCTACCTGCCGTAATCACCATCAGGACTCGTGTCCCAACGAGCGCGAAAACAGGTGGATCACCAGAATTCCACTGATGATCAAGGTCATCCCCAGCAAGGCCGGGGCGTCAAGACGCTGGTTAAAGACAACCCAGCCGATCGCACCGGTCAGGGCGATTCCCAGCCCTCCCCAGATGGCATAGGCCAGCCCCAGCGGCATGCCTTTCAAGGCCTGCGACAGACAATAGAACGACAGCGCATAAAGGACGGCCATCGCCACTGTTGGCCCCAGCCGGGTGAACTGTTCTGATTTTTGCAGGAACGTTGTTCCGGTGACTTCGCTGACAATTGCGGCGGCCAGCCAGCCATAGGCACTTGATATCATCAGGATTTGCTCTCGGGACGCAGATGCTCAACAAAGATACCAACCAGATGGTATCTTTGTTGAGCAGGCACAATCCCCGATTCCATGGAGATGCCCCATCAGGGTCAGCCCCCACCGAATGGCGTTACGGCCCCCCTGGACTGGGGGGAGCAAACATCTGTCGGATCATTTGATTGATCAGGGCTTCGAACTGCTTGTCTCCCGGCTGGTTCGGATAGATCACCGAGCCCCGGACAGCAGCTTCCATCTCGCCGTCATTACAGAACACCGCCAGCACCACCAGATGATCACGGGTCTGGTGTTCTGCCGGAGCCACTCCCTGACACATCTGACGTGGATCATAGCCATCCGGCGGGTCGAACACAAAGCGCAGGCGGAATTTGGTCTCCATCGCCCGCCGCTCATCGCCAGTCGTACTCAGGGTGCGATAGCTGATGCTGTTGCGAACCATCCCCGCCAGGGTTTCACTGAACCACGTCTGTCCGACCGAGAACGGATTGTTCAACGGCTCGACCAGCAAGGCCCCCCGCGACGCAACATAGTCAAGATAGGTCGATGCCTGACCGCTGCTGTAAAGAACTGTCGAAACAGGGGCATCCTCGCACGCCCCCAGCAGGGACGAGGCCAGAACAGCAAGTCCGGTGATCACGCGGCGCAGCATGGATGGTCTCCGGCAACAGCACAGCACAATGATAAAAAAGTACTATGGAACAACAAGGTATATGACATGGCTAAAAGTATAGATAAAGATAGCTTATCAAACAATGAAGACCGCCCCCGCATCCCCCATATGGTCTATCCGGCCATCTTTTCATCCATGCGGGCGACCGGCATGTACCATGCCGGTGTCATTCCGGCCTCGGCCCGCGCGGCATCATTGAAGGGGGGCTTCAGACCGCCCTTGTAATGCCGCCCCAGTTCGGTCGCAAACAGTGCGGCAGGGTCAGTCCCCTGCCGCTCGGCCACCAGCGTCAGCCAGCGGACTCCGGCCGCCACATGAGTAATCTCGTCACGATAAATGATCTGCAGGGCATCGGCCATTGCCTGCTCTCCCTGCGCCTGCAAACGGGCCAGAGTCGGTGGCGTGGTATCAAGCCCCCGCGCCTCGTGGGTGCAAGGGACAATGGCCAGACGGGCGCTCAGGCTGTGGGCGGTCTGCTCCGCCGCCTGCCACAGACCGTCATGGGCAGGAAATGCCCCATAGTGTTCGCCCAGACCGATCAGCATCTGTTCCAGCATCTGGTAATGCAAAGCCTCATCGACGGCAACCTGCACCCAGTCATCGTAAAAAGCGCGGGGCAAGTCCTGATCGGTAAAGCGGGCCACGATGTCCCACGCCAGATCGACCGCGTTCAGCTCGATATGACACAGGGCGTGGATCAGCGCCGGTCGGCCCTTGCCCGGCCCGGTGGACCGCTTTGGCATGTCCTTGGGCGGCAACAACTGCGGATGTTCCGGGCGCGCCGGACGGTCCGGCGGCGGGCAACATCCAACCCCTGCAATGCGCCCGGCAGCCCAGGCATCGGCAATCAGTTTTGTCAGGGCACATTTGTCTGCCGGGGAGGACGTCGTCAGCACCAGAACGGCCGCCTCGGCCAATGTTGCAGGCAGATGCTGTTCAGAAAGATCGGTGCAGGCAACAACACTCATCGACAATCTCTTTTGCAGACAGGGGTCACAGGGCAGATCCAGCACAAAAGCAATGATTGCCCTCTTGGCGCTGCAACAGGCCATTGCTATTCTGTCACCGCAAACGATGCGCTGGAACACAGACAACAGCATGCGGCCCACCACAGGATCAACGCAGCATGCTCTAACAGCTATGGGTAACAGGGACAATGATATTTGGGGGATTGGGTCTGCGCAGCATGATGCTTGCCAGCATCTGCGCATTTGGGATGGTTGTTGCAGCCGGATCAGCACAGGCCAATGAACGCAGACAGGAAATGGCGTCGTTGCCCGATGCCGAAATTCACAAGACGGCTGACTATGTTTTTGTTGAGAAGGGAAAACGCCGCCTGACCGTCTGGCGTGACGGCGGCCTGCTGGCGACGTTCCCGGTTCGTCTGGGACGCACCCCGACCGGCGCCAAAAGCCGGGAAGGCGATGGCCGCACCCCCGAAGGCGTCTACAGCATCGATTACCGCAAAAGCGACAGCAGCTTTTACCGGGCCTTCCACATTTCCTATCCGTCACCGATGGATTCCGTGATAGCGCAAAAGCAGGGAGTCAGCCCCGGCGGAGCGATCATGATTCACGGCCTGCCCAACGACGCCGACAAGGACGCGGCCAAGCGCATCCACAAATACGTCGATTGGACCGAAGGCTGCATTGCAATGACCAACAGCGAGATTGACGAGCTGTGGCAGATGGTCCCGCCGGGGACACCGATCGAAATCATCCCCTGATTTTTTGTGGGGCAGGATGGAATGAGGGTGGATTACGCTCCACCCTCGTCTTCCAGCAAGGCACAGATCATTGCCAGCAGGCGGCTGCGCTCGGCAGGCATCGGCAAACGATAAACTCCGCGTGCCCCTGCCGGGGTCGGCCCGAACGGAGCCTCGGCATCGGCTGGGGGCAGGATATGCAGAATTGGCACCAGCGGATCGACCCGCCGGACCGCCTGCACAACCCCGCTTCCCCGCTCGATCACCTCGGCCCGCGCCACATTCTCGGCGTCAATCAGCACCAGTTGAACGGCCTTGCTGCGCAACAGGCCGACGGCTTCCTCGTCCTTGCTGGCCACCAGCACATCCAGCCCTTTGGCAATCAGCGCCGCCCGCAGCAGGGACGATTGCCCGGTTTCACTTTCAATCAGCAGTATCCGCCAGGCATTGGCCGCATCCGGCACGGTCCGCATCTGGTTCTCCACCGGCTCGACACGCCGGGGCTGCTCCGCCAGCGGCCCGGCCAGCACGGCCCCGGTCTCCAGAGGCAGGCGGATTTCAAAACAGGCCCCTCCCTGCTCGTCATTGCGGGCACTCAGGCTGCCGCCCATCGCGGTGATGATGCCATAGGCCACCGACAACCCCAGCCCGGCCCCCTGCCCAATGCTTTTGGTGGTAAAGAACGGCTCGAACAAACGATTCGACAGACTGGCCGGAATGCCACCACCGTTATCACTGACCACGATGTGCAGATCCCCACCCACCACGCGCCCGGACAAGCGGATAAAACCGCGTGGCGGAACACCGGCGGCGAGCGGCAGGCTCCGCTGTTCACGATAGCCCTTGCCCAGATGGCCGAGCACTGAATCCTTGGCATTGGACAGCAGGTTCACCAGCACCTGTTCCAGCTGGACCGCCCGCCCCTTGACCGCTGCCCGCTGAGGTGGCAGATCAATGCGCAGCTCGATACCGGCATCCGCACATTGTCCCTGCATCACTTGCCCGGCCACCGCCACGGCGGTGATACCATCGAAAATGTGAACCGGAGCCGTATCCCGCTGCGAGAAAATGCGGATGTGTTCCAGAATTTGCCCCATCCGGTCCGCCTGGGAGGCAACCCGCTGCAAGGCGGCATGAATGGCCGGAGGCACAGAAGACACACCGCCATCGGCTTCGGATCGTCCTCCCGCCCGGGCAATCCCCGACGCCAACCACCCGGCATCGCTTTCCTGCGCCACCGCCCGCCTCAGGGCCGGACTGAGCACGGCGTCTTCGGCCCGCAACCGGCCATCGCGCGCTTCCAGTTCGAGCAGCGCCCCTTCAACCGACATTTTGACGATGTTCAGCGGCTGGCTCAGTTCATGCGCCATCCCGGCCGGCATTTCCCCCAGCGTCGACAATTTGGCAGCCTGCGCCAACTGGGCATGCAGGGTGGCACTTTCCGTCACATCCTGAATGACGCAGTCCATCCGCCCAACGCTGCCATCTTCCTCCAGAACGCACTGCCCTTCGTGATGCAGATGGCGTACCGAGCCATCATGACGGCGAATCCGGTAATCAATGGAAAAAGCCTGCCCATCCTCCAGCGCCTTTCCGACCACGATGGCCGTGCGCGCCCGGTCTTCCGGGTGGACGAGGGTCAGGAACATCTCATAGCTGGGGTTGGCGGCAGAGCCTCGCCCCGTTGAGCCGGACAATCCGCAGATGCGGGCCAGCTCGGCTGACCACCACATGCGGTTATCGCGCAACGACCATTCCCAACTGCCGATATGGGCCAGGGACTGCGCATGCGACAGATGCGTTTCGGCCGCCCGGTAACGCTGTTCGCTTTGGTGCAACGACCGCAGATAGACACTGACCTGCCGGGCCAGAAACAACAGGGCAAACACGCCACTGCATCCCACCAGCACCAGCGTCAGCGCCCGCGCCCCCCAACTGGCAAAGGCATCCCGCGCCGGAACGCCGACCACCACCACCAGCGGATAATCGGCCAGCGCCGCATAACCATAGACAAACGGTGCCGTCCCCCCCAGCGAGAACATGCCCGGCGGCTGGCTCGTTTCGACCCGACTGTCCAGACGGGCAGCCAGATCACCGTTTTGCCCCCAGTACAGCCCTTGCGATGCCTGTTCCAGCAAACGCCTGAACAGCAACGATCCGCGCCATGACCCCGCCGCCCCGGCAACCCGATAGGGGGCCCGGCCAATGACCTCGCCATCTCGCCGCAGCACAACCATTTCACTGCTGTCAGCCATGTCGAGCGCACGGTAAAACCCGCCGAAGACATTGGGATCGAGCGTGGCTACCACCCAGCCCCGGACGGTTTGCCCCTCGCCATAAACGGCGCGGCTGACAAAGACCCGGCGTTCTCCGCCATGCCCCTCGCCGGTTCCTTCCGGCGTCACCGGGATCGCATAGGGCGGCGAGATGACCACCGCCCCCAAACGCATGCCCTGCCCCGGCGTTTCCCGCGCATCGCCGGCAATCACCACCACCCCGTCCTGTTTCACCGGCGGGGGAGCAGCCTGTGGCAAACCTTGCAGATAACGGTATAGCTCGGCGGACGAGAGACCATCGGCATCGCCCACCCTCTCCAGCGTCTCGCCATCAGCCGAAACGATCGACAGAGTGCGGACATAGGGCGGCAACAACGATGCCTGCGGCAATTGTGCCCGCTCTCCGGTCTCGATGCCATGCCCAACGGTCACCAGCAGGCGATCGACCTCGGCAAAGGACCGGGCCACCGACTCGCGCAGGGCCAGAGACAGGCTGCGGGCGGTCTGCTCAACGCCAACCCGCACCCGCTGGTGATCGAAATCGGCCACGGCATAAAGCACCATCCCCAGAGAGACCACCACCACGAGCACACCGCCCAGCAATGGCCGTTGCCACAGCGAATGCCCCAGCCCCCACCAGCGTTGACGCCAGCGGAGCAGGGTTTTCGCCATCGGCGCCAGCCGGGGCCATGTCATCCCGCGAGCCATCCCTGTCATACTCCGTTGCAGCGTTTCCCGACCCCTTTTAGCAATCATACGGCTTCCGGACCATTTCTTTAGGGGTTCATAAGAGCACCAGCCCTTATACCGATGGCAGATCACCATACCCCAATACCCACGGCATGGTCAGGTCAAGGCAAGGCATCCCCCGCGCCACCCTACCAAAAAAGGCCGCCCCGGTCTCCCGGAGCGGCCACCAAGGTTATCGGCAAATGGAGGTGTGCCCCAGAGCGGGCAACATCTCGAACGGGACCGGTGTTTCGCCAGTGGAACGGGTCGGAGAGACCACCTGCCCCGTGCCTACAACAGCACACTCCCGCAACACCAGCTTTGACAATTCGCAACGTCTCGGGAACTCTGTCGAAAATCAGATACCGTTTTTCCGTCGCCACCAGCGCAAGAGTACCTGAACCCATGCCCGCATCCCCCGAAGACTTCAGCGATGGCAAACCGTTGCGTTCCGGCTGGACGACGGGCGCCTGCGCCACCGCCGCCACCAAGGCCGCCTGCATGGCCCTGTTCGGGGATGGCTTCCCCGACCCGGTTTCCATCACCCTGCCACGCGGTGAAACCCCCAGCTTTGCCCTGTCACTGACCGAACGCGGTGACGGCTGGGCCCGGGCGGCGGTGATCAAGGATGCCGGAGACGACCCCGACGTGACCCATGGGGCAACCATCATCGCCACCGTCCGCCACGCCCCGACGGGGAGTGGTATTGTCTTTCGTGCCGGAACGGGCGTCGGAACGGTCACCAAACCCGGCCTGCCCCTCCCCCCCGGAGAACCGGCCATCAATCCGGTGCCCCGCCGCCTGATGAGTGCCGAGGTCGTCGCCATCACCAACCGCCACCGCTGCCCGGCCGATCTGGAAATTGAAATCAGCGTCCCGAATGGTGCGGCGCTGGCGCTGGCCACCTGGAATCCCCGGCTGGGTATTCTGGGCGGCCTGTCCATTCTGGGCACCACCGGGGTGGTGGTCCCCTATTCCTGCTCGGCCTGGATTCATTCCATCCAGCGCGGCATCGACGTTGCCCGCGCCACCGGCCTGTCCCATGTGGTGGCCAGCGTCGGCAACACCTCGGAACGGGCAGCCCTCACCCTGACTGGCCTGCCCGCCGAAGCGGTCATCGACATGGGGGACTTTGTCGGCGGCATGCTGAAGTATCTGCGACGTCACCCCCTGCCCCACGTCATCATTGCCGGAGGTTTCGCCAAACTGTCAAAGCTGGCCAGGGGAGCAATGGACCTGCATTCGAAACGCTCGCAGGTTGACCTGCCGTATCTGGCCGACCATCTGCGCCGTCTGGGAGCGGACGAGGCGTTGATTGCCCACGCCATGAGCGCGAATACCGCCCTTGAAGTGCTGGAGATGTCACGGTCTGCGGGCTTGCCGCTGGGCGATGCCATCGCCGCCGACGCCACCCGCGCGGCCAGCGACGTTCTGGACCGGGACGACGTGGCCGTCAGCGTGCTTGTCTTTGACCGCAAAGGGGTGTTGGTCGGTCGTCACCCTGCCGCCACGCCCTGATCACGGCAAACCATGCCGGAATAACCACCGCTCAGGCCATTGCCATAAAAAAATCATCAAAATCAAAGATTCCTCTTGCAGGCTTCCGTCAGGCTCGGTATACACCCGTCCACGCAATCGAGAGCGGGTGTAGCTCAGTTGGTTAGAGTGCCGGCCTGTCACGCCGGAGGTCGCGGGTTCGAGCCCCGTCACTCGCGCCACTCTCGAACGAAAAAAGCCGTCCTTCCCGTAAGGACGGCTTTTTTGTTTCCCCCCAACATCAGCACGTACGGATAACCTGTTGAACGGGCAAATTCTTTTGCCTCCGACGGTCAGTGATTTTTTTTCATGGCACGGCGCATTTTTCTCTTGCGTCTCCCATTCCAGACCGCTATAAACCGCCCACGCAATCGAGAGCGGGTGTAGCTCAGTTGGTTAGAGTGCCGGCCTGTCACGCCGGAGGTCGCGGGTTCGAGCCCCGTCACTCGCGCCACTCTCGAACGAAAAAAGCCGTCCTTCCCGTAAGGACGGCTTTTTTATTGCCCGCTTTTCACACCAGAGCGTTTTCCGTGCCGCATTTTCCGAGCCGTTGACCGTAAACGGTCAACTTGAAAATGCTCCCTACTTTTAATGCCGCATTTTCCGAGCCGTTGACCGTAAACGGTCAACTTGAAAATGCTCTCTACTTTTAATGCCGCATTTTCCGAGCCGTTGACCGTAAACGGTCAACTTGAAAATGCTCAGGACCCCGAATGTCATTTTTTTTTGCGTTTCAGTGCATTTTTGTCTTACACATTTGCCCGCAAGCAGGTATAAACCGCCCACGCAATCGAGAGCGGGTGTAGCTCAGTTGGTTAGAGTGCCGGCCTGTCACGCCGGAGGTCGCGGGTTCGAGCCCCGTCACTCGCGCCACTCTCGAACGAAAAAAGCCGTCCTTCCCGTAAGGACGGCTTTTTTATTGCCCTTGTTAAAAAAATACATGAAAATACACAAACGACCCCTGATAATCATTCCCCAAAAGGGGCATATCCAGTAAAGCATCCGTCCAAACTGCCGAACGCTCCAGCTCCCGGGAGACCCGCCATGTCTGATGTGGCCAGCAGCACCTCTGCCTCCAGCCTCCCCCGCGAACCACGCCCGATGCTGCGGGTTTGCTATCTGGGGCTGGGGTGGATTTTTGTCGGCCTCGGGCTACTGGGGGCCGTGCTGCCCCTGTTGCCAACCACACCGTTCCTGCTGCTGGCCGTCTGGGCCTTTGCCCGCTCCAGCCGCCGCCTGCACGACTGGCTGTATCATCATCCCCGCTTTGGCCAGTCGCTGCGGTCGTGGCGTGATCACCGGGTGATTTCGTGGCGGGCAAAAACCGCCTCCTTGTCGATGATGAGCCTCAGCATGGTCTATGTCGCCATCCTGACCCCTTCGCCGGTCTGGGCCAAGATGCTGACCGCCCTGTGCCTGTGCAGCGTCGGGGCATGGATCGCCACCCGCCCCAGCGCTCCCCCCAGTCCGTCCCGGCGCCCGGTCAGTGGGCCAGAAACGCCGTAACCGCATCCGTCTGCCCTGCCACATCATGGAGCAGAGCTCCACGGTCCTGTTTTCTTTGTGTCGTGTACTGTGGTCAGATTTAACGCACGCCGGTCTAACCTTTTAATCTGTCGCAGTAATTTTGCGCAAAACCGGTTCCCGCTTTTGCGCTCACTGCTCTAAAAAAGAAACCCGGAAATATCGAGGTCGCCCTCCCTGGCAGAAACCGGAGCAGGTTCGGGGGCATGTGGCATTTCGCTCAGGTCTTCCCCCAGCAGTGCGGCATGGACACCGCGCTCACTCAGCATGGTGTAATGATCGCGCAGGAACGCCAGCAACGTCTGCTGCTCATCCCGAGGATCTCCCTCGCAGGGGTAGCTGGCGGTTTTGCGCTCCACCTCTTCCAGATTGAACAGCACGCTTTTAAGACCAGCCTGCAGGCGGGGCCGCAGGGTAAAGGTCTGCAAGGTCTTGTCAATGAACCGGGTCAACTCGCGGGCCTGTTGCTGGATCGCCGTCAAGTCCCGCGATGAACTGCTGCCGACCTGATCAAGCGAGTCGATCGACGAGCGCAGAACCTTGTCCAGATGCCCGATCAGCACCCCGTCACTGCTTTTCTCATGACTTTCCAGAATCAGGGTTTCCTGACTGATCACCCCAAGCTGACCGGAAATCTGGGCTGCGGTTGTCCGCGTCTGCCGGGCACTGCTCTGCAATTCCCCCGCCACCACGTTCAACGACCGCCCACGGGTTCCGATGCTGCCACATTTCAGCGAGGCATTCAGGCCAATCAGATGCATTTCGGCATCGATGTCATGGATGGCATGCAACGTCCGGCTCATGGCATCGGCCATCCCCCGCACCCGCAACAGGCTTTCGTCGGTTTCCTGACGTGCCCGGCGGTAATGCTCCAGAATGGTTTCGGTCTGTTTCAGATCCCGTTCCATATCGAGCAAAAAGCCCCCATGGTCCTGCTGGTCGGCACCGTGCAGGGCATGAACCTGTTCCTGCACACCCTCCATCAGGTCACCCAGCCGCCGCAGGTTCTGTTCAACATCGGCAACCCGATCATCCAGTTCCTGCCGGATCGCCTGCACCTGATGGATTTGCAGATGACTGACCAGATGGCACAACCGGCCCACCTGCATCATCGACAACGGCTGATCGACCTGTTCGCCTTTCAGTACGCGGGCAACGGTATCAACGGCCTGCTCGATGTGCTCCAGCCGCTGGCGGATCATGTCACCAACCTGCAGCCCCGACACCACATGACCGATGGCTTCATCGGTCTGCCGCAACACCCACGATAGCTGATCAATGGTCTGGCGGGCACTGTCTTGCCGGGCGTGCAAGGCTTGCACCGCCCCGGTCAGGCGACGGTTGATCGCATCAAGCTCGGTGCGGTGCTGACCATGGAACTCGACCTGCAGGGAAATCGACCGCGCCAGCAGGGTCCGCAACTCTTGCAGGATCAGGAGGATATTGCGGACCGTATCGCTACCCCGTGTCACCAGACTGCCGATTTCGCGGGTAAAGACACTGAAATCAATCCCCAGATCGGCCACCAGCGCGGCTTCGATCCGCGCATTGATCGACAACATTTTCACATGGGAAATGATCTTGCCCTGATCGGTCAGGGCTCGCTGAATATCGGCGGCCGCCTGATCAATGCGCTGTAATCCCAGATTTTGCTCGCTGCGGTCAGACAAGAGGCGGTTCAGCGATTGCAGATCCTGTTCAAGCTGAACGATGGTCGACAGCAGCCAGTCGGCATTAAACATGCCCACCAGATCTCCGGCTGTCGCGGTCAGGCTGCGCACCGTCGAGCGTGCTTGCGACAGTTGCTGGCCGATAAACAGACAGTCCTGTTCGCATGGCTCATACAGCAGGCGCAAATCCCGCATGATCGTCGCCAGAGGCGCATCCAGATCAGGCAGCGGACGACCCGGCATCAGGCTGACTGCGGGAGAAGAGCTCATGCAATTTCCTTATTTCTCGGCAGCCGTGTGCCGTAGCGGACGCACCGTATTGACCGGACGGACCCACACATCGCCAGTCGCGGTTACCATTTTCAGCATCATCCCATGCGGTCGCATCACCAGTTCGCGCACCACCTGTAGTCGATATTCTGCCAGCAAAATGCGGGCTACCGCAACGTTGACCTGTCCGACATAGGGACGATTCTCCTCGTCGTTCCGCTCGGGGAGGGACAGAACGGAATTACCGCCAAACAGCTTGACCTGAATGGTCTGGCGACGGGCGCCCAGGGATTCCATGCGGGCCAACAGGGCTTTCAGCGCCCCTGCCGCCGCCCGGGTTGACTGGGGGTCGCTGGCCGGAGCGTGGGGAATGGCAAAATGGTTCATGCCGCCAACACTGCTCATCGGGTCAAACAGGCACATGGCAACGCACGATCCCAGAATGGTGGTGATGACATGTGGCGTTGCCGAGGCGAACACTTCGCCCGGATGCAAAAAGGACGACGAGACGTGCTGTTCCAACCCGCTTTCGGGTGACAGGAACAACGTGACCGGTTCAGGAATGGCGGGCATGTCATCTTCATCCATGGTGAGGCTTGGGCGCAGAGACCGCAGACAGGCGCAAAATGGCCGCCGGAATGGCCGACAGGGGCAGGCTTTCGTCAACGGCCCCCAGCTTCACGGCCTCTTTCGGCATTCCGTAAACGATACAAGAGCTTTCATCTTCAGCGATGGTATAGGCACCCGCCTCCCGCATTTCCAGCAAGCCACGGGCTCCGTCATCGCCCATCCCGGTCAACAGCACTCCGAGTGCATTTCCTCCAGCGCAACGGGATGCAGACCGAAACAGTACATCAACCGAAGGGCGATGGCGACTCACCAGTGGCCCTTCACGGACCTCAACCGAGTAACGAGCCCCATTCCGTTGCAACAGGGTATGGCGATTGCCGGGCGCAATCAATGCCTGTCCCCGCAGCACCGGATCGCCATTGGCAGCTTCCTTGACCTTGATGGTACACAGACTGTTCAGACGCTCCGCAAAAGCGCGGGTAAAGTTTTCCGGCATGTGCTGGACGATGACGATGCCGGGACAGTCGGCAGGCAGAGCCTCCAGCAGCATGCGCAACGCTTCGGTGCCTCCCGTCGAAGCACCGATACACACCACCGTATCGGTTGTCACCTGTACCCGCACAGGGCCCAATGTCGGAGGCAGAACCGCATCAGCAGTCAGCTTTTGTGTCGGGACCATTTGCCGCACGCGCTTTAACCGCTGCACATCGATCTGGGCTGCGGCCTTGACCGTCTCCCGGATGGCAATGCGGGAGTCCAGCAGAAACTGTCTGGTTCCGATCTCGGGTCTGGCAATCACATCCACCGCCCCGGCCTCGATGGCCTGCAGGGCTGCCCCACTGCCATGCTCGACCAGTGATGAACAGATGACCACCGGTAAAGGGTGCTGTTCCATCAGCTTGCCGAGAAACGTCAGCCCATCCATCCGGGGCATTTCCAGATCAAGCGTCACCACATCGGGAACATCGGTCTGCATCCGACGAGCCGCTACATAAGGGTCACTGGCGGTACCAATCACCTCGATGTCAGGGTCCTCGTCCAGCAACGCCGCCATTGTTTCCCGCACCGAAGCAGAATCGTCGATGATCAGAACCTTGATGCGGCGGGATCCCCGGGATGTGGCAGGCATTGTTATCCTCAACAGTGACACGCGAACACAGACTGCCGGCGCAACGGACCCCACCGGGAACGAAATGAGATGTTGACACAACGCCTCAAGAACACGGTGTTGTGTCTCCTGACGAGAGCATTGTGCGTTAAATATGACGCCACAGTACACGACAAAAAGGAAACAGGATCATGGAGCCGCTGCTCCATGCCTCGCCGGGGCCTTAAGGCCCTGGACCTCATTCATTTGATATTGAAAGAAAAAATTGGGGTTCGGGGCCGGAGGCCCATGTTGAAGTTCGGGGCCGGAGGCCCATGTTGAAGTTCGGGGCCGGAGGCCCCGGGCAATTCAGGCGGCAGCCTGCGCTTTTCCCACCAATCGTTAGAGCGTGTTCACACTGAGCGAAAACGCTCTCTGTTTTTAGGGCCGCATTTTCCGGGCCGCTGACCGGAGACGGTCAACTTGAAAATACTCTAATGCTCACCGCGCTGCAGCAAGGCTGCCGGCAGGTCATCGGCATCAAACAGGCTGTTGACGTCCAGCACGATCACCAGCGCCCCGTTCCGCCGCCCCAGCCCGATCACCGCCTGCGATTGCCATGCCATGCCGATATCGGGCGGTGGCTCAACGTTGGTCTGGTCCAGCGCCGTCACCTCGAACACCCGATCGGC
>NZ_FTOA01000012.1 GCF_900156605.1 Insolitispirillum peregrinum
CTTGGCTTAAGGATGTGTGCGACAACTGCTCAACTGATCGAGCAACCGCCCACGCATCCCTTCCGTCTCTTCACGATGTCAAACAGCGAACCGTTGCCGGCGAGCCCCGAAGGCCCTGAATTTCTTGACCGTTTGCCTCTCTCGAAGCTCCCCGTCAGCGGGAGGTCGGTTTCTACCGCTGCATCAGCAGCCTGTCAACCGTTTTTTTTCATCGCTTCGTCACTTTTCAGTTCGTCGCCGCAGCGTCCAACCTCATCGTTCCGAAACCGCTCACCGTGTCCGCCAGACCATTGTCACAATCGGCTAACCCGTTGAACTTCCCGGCGTTTTCAGCGTCGTTGCCGTCGCCCTCATCGTCGGGAGGCGCTTTGTACTGCCGCAGACCAACACCGTCAACACCTTTTTTCAAAAAAGTTCAAATCGCCCGGAAAACCCGATACGAAAAGCGGTACCCACGCGCGGCCTGATGATCTACACCTGCTGTTTCTCCACACCGATATAAGGACGCCAGACAGGCGATGAGCGCTGATTCCGATTTTGAAATTCTGCTGGTGACGGTTCCCGGACTGGAGGCCATTCTGTGCGCAGAGGCCAAAGCCCTCGGCTTTCGCTCTCCGGCGGTGATGACCGGCGGCGTCACCGTGCGCGGAGACTGGCGGGATGTCTGGCGGGCGAATCTGTGCTTGCGCGGCGTCAGCAAGGTGCTGATCCGGGTTGGCAGCTTCCCGGTGGCCCATCTGGCGCAACTGGACAAGCGTGCCCGCCGCTTCCCGTGGCAGGACTTTCTGTCTCCGACGGTGCCGGTCCGCGTCGAAGCCACCTGTAAGGCATCGCGCATTTACCATGCGGGCGCGACCAAGGAACGCATCGAACGCGCCATCACCGAAGAACTCGGAGCCCCGATTGATGAGGATGCCGACCTGTGCATCAAGGTTCGCCTGCACAATGACCTGTGTACCATCAGCCTTGATAGCTCGGGCGACGGCCTGCACAAGCGCGGCCACAAGGAAGCGGTCAACAAGGCCCCGATGCGCGAAACGATGGCCGCCCTGTTCCTGCGCCAGTGCGGCTTTACCGGCACCGAGCCGGTCTGTGACCTGATGTGTGGGTCCGGGACCTTCCCGATCGAGGCCGCCGAGATTGCCGCCAACCTGTGGCCGGGGCGGTCGCGGCACTTTGCCTTTGAGACTCTGCCGAGCTTTGACGCCTCTGCGTGGCAGGCCCTGAAGGACAGTGCCAAACCACGTCAGCCGACCCATCATTATTTTGGCAGCGACCGCGACCCCGGTGCCATCCGCATCAGTCAGGAAAACGCCGAGCGGGCGGGGGTCAGCGCCTATACAGACTTCCGCCACAGCACCATCAGCGAGGCCCAGCGCCCGGACGGCCCGCCGGGTCTGGTAATTCTCAATCCGCCCTATGGGACTCGACTGGGGGACAAAAAGAAGCTCGGTGGCCTGTATCGCAGCATTGGCCAAACCCTGAGCAGTCGGTTCCAGGGCTGGCGAATCGGGCTGATCACCAGCGACCAGAGTCTGGCCAAAGCCACCGGCCTGCCCTTTACCACTCCGCATGCGCCGGTCCTGCATGGCGGCCTGCGCGTGACCCTGTACACTACGTCGCCGTTGGCAGAATAAACATCAACAGGCCCGCGAGTCGCCTCGCGGGCCTGCATGATTACAGACTGCGGATATGGGCGAAGAACTCGTCCACCTGCGCCCGCATCATTTCAGACTGGCGGGCCAGTTCCGCCGCCGCCGCCAGCACCTGCGTGGCACTGTCGCCGGTTTCACGCGCTCCCTCGGTGACGCTGATCACGCTGTTCGAGACGTCCTGTGTGCCGCGCGCCGCTTCGCTGACATTGCTGGCAATCTGGCGAGTTGCCATTCCTTGTTCGTCCACCGCCCCGGCGATGTCCTGCGCCAGCGCGTTCACTTCCCCGATCACGCTGCTGATGTCGCGGATGGCACTGACCACGTCGCCCGACACCCCTTGAATGGCGGTGATCTGAGCGGCAATCCGACTGGTTGCCTGGGCCGTCTGGTTGGCCAGCCCCTTCACTTCGTTGGCAACCACCGCAAAGCCCTTGCCCGCATCGCCAGCGCGAGCAGCCTCGATGGTGGCATTCAGGGCCAACAGGTTGGTCTGACTGGCAATGGTGTTGATCAACTCGACAATCTGGGAAATGGTCCCGGTCGCTTCGACCAGCGACTGAACCGTCTGATCGGTCAGGTCGGCCGCCTGCTGCGCGCGGGTGGCAACGGTCTGCGACTGCATCACCCGCTCACTGATATGCGCAATCGAGGTCGCCAGCAGGTCGGTCGAACTGGCAACACTGCGCACATTGGCCGATGCCTGTTCCGTCGCGCTGGCAGCACAGGTTGCCTCCAGCGCCGACCGTTCAGCGGTGGTGGACAGGGCTTGCGCCGTTGCTTCCAGCTCGGTTGCCGCCGAGGTGACTGTTCCCAGAACACCGATCAGCTCGCGGTCAAAGGCCTCAAGCAGCGCCTCCATCCGGTGTGTTCTCTGTTCCAGAGCCTCGGTGGTGGCCTGCTGAGCCTCCTCCAGACGCTGGCGTTCCTGCGCGTTATGCCGGAAAACCACCACCGCCCTGGCCATCTCCCCGACTTCATCCCGCCGTTCGGCACCGGGAATATCACTCACCATGGTGCCGTCAGCCAAAGCCTTCATCGCTCCGGCCATCGCCAGCAGCGGCGTTGCCAGCCGCCGCTTCAGCATCTGGCGCATCACCACCACCAGCAGAACAGACGCCAGCAGCGCAGCCACTCCGACCGACAGGCTGAACTGTTGCAGCGGCTCGAACGCCTTGCTCTGCGGGATGGTCAGCGCCAAATACCACGTCACGTTTGGCAGATGGATGGGGAAAAACTGGATCAGATCATCGCCAGCAGCCCCGCTGGCATCCTGCATTTGCGCGGAAATGGTCGGTGTCAGGGCGGGATACAGCTCCTTCAGTGGTTTGTTGATCAACTCCATGGTCGGATGGATCAAAATGTTGCCATCGGCATTGACCACAAAAGCCTGCCCCGACGGGTCAAGTTTGGCCTCGGCCAACATCCCCACCAGATCGCGGATGGCAAAATCAACCCCGGCGACCCCTTCCAGCGTGCCAGCGCGCATGATCGGAGCCGCAGCGGTCAGCGTCAGAGCCTGCGACGAAGCCCCGATATAGGGCGAGGTGATCACCGCCTTGCCGTTCTTTTGCGCCAACTGGTACCAACCCCGCTTGCGCGGGTCATAGCCTTCCGGCTGTTTGCCAGCGGGCGAGCGGAAAAAGGCTCCGTCTGCCTGATAGCCGACATAGGCCATCTCGAAATTGCTGCCCAACACCTGCGAGGTCAGGGCTGCCTGCATCCGTGCCCGGTCGCCGTCCTTTTCGACCACCTGTGCGGCCAGCTCGGTCAGGGCAATCCGGGCCTGTAGCCAGTTCTGGCTGTTCAGGGCCGCCGTCGCCCCCACCGTCGCCATCTTGTCCTGCAAGGCAGCCCGCAGAGCACGATGCTGGTAGAGGTTGTTATAGACGGTGAACAGGACAAAAACGAGGATCACCACCGCCGACAGGATCAGCAGCAGGCGTCCAATGATACTTTTGTAAGCTGAAGGCTCTCCGGTGTGGACAGCATGGAAAACGACGGGAATTTCATCCCGTTCCGCCTGAATGACACTCATTCTCTCAAGGCCCGCGTTGTTTAAGACAATGCTGATGCGGTCCTCGGCAAAGATGCTTGTTTTGTTTCTTTGCATCCAGCCGGAGACTGCTCCCCTTAGGCCCCTTATGTTTATTTCGTATAGTAGATCATATTTATCAGGAAATCCGTCAATCTATTTTTATTATGATAACATTATACATGTATTTATATAAGACAAACGCCCCAACCTGCCAGTTGGGGCGTTTGTCGCCTGATCACGGAAAACACTCTCCGTTTTCAGTGCCACATTTTCTGGGCCGGTGACCGTCAACGGTCACCTTGAAAATGCTTTAGCCCTGCGAAGAGTCGCAGCGATGATGTGCAGCACCGGAATCACTGGCGCCCTCCCCGCTCTGGCTACGAGCCAGCAACAAGAATTGCGACGCCGACGCCAGTTCCTGCCGCAGCCGCTCGCGCCGGTCGTCGGCTTCCCAGTCATGGCCCCACTGTTCGGCCTGATACAGCTCGTCCACCACCGCCACCGTAAAGGCCTGTTCGGCGTTCAGGCGGCCATGGATCACCGCCAGTCCAACCAGCAGCGATGAAACCCCCGGTGCGATGACCTGAAAGGCCGCCAGTTCCTCGGGGCTCATCGCCGCCAGCGCGGCGGCGATCGCCGCCCGCACCGGTTCTGGTTGGCTGACCGGCATGATGCCGCTGGTCTGCTGCCAGCTCACCCCGAAACGCTCGGCGGCCCACTGGGTCACCGGCGACCAGGCGGCATGCTGGCGATCCACCAGATCCTGCGGACCATCGGCGTAATAGCACAGGGCATCACCGTCGATATGGGCCAGCAGTTCATCTTCAATCGCCGCCCGCAAGGGCACCATCCGGTCCTGAGCGGTATTGGCCAACTGGGTCAGCGGCATCGAGAACGGGTCGAGGAATTCCCCCTGCGCCCGCCATTCGTCCGCCACGCCCTCGGCCAGAGCCTGGCTACACAGGCGGAGCACATTCTTTGACGGAGCCTTGACCGGGCGGCCATCAAGGGCAATGCCATAACCACCTTCGGGCAGTTCCACCACTGCCACCTCTTTCCAGAACCGCCGGGGACGTTGCGTTGACACCGCTACTCACTCCTTCATCAAAAATCGGCGCGGTTACTGGCCGAACAGCCCCCCCAGTCCCTTGGTCACGCCGTTCAGCACTCCGCTGCTGCCGCTTTGTTTAGCGTCTTTGCTGCCGCTTTGGGAAGAGCTGCTTGCGGCCTTTTCGCCCAGCGCCACCTTGCACGGCTCGGCCTCCTGACTCGAACGGTCGATCAGGGCCTCGGCCAGCAGACTGGTTCCGCCGGTTGCCAGCGCCCCGACCACCGAACCGACGTTACGCATCACACCTTCGGCATCAATGCCGATTTTGGGGTCGGCATAGGTGCCTTGCAGACGGATCATCTCGGCCAGCTTGCCTGCCGAAATGCCGACGCCCTCACGGGCATAGGGACGCACGGCGATATCCAGCGTTTCCGCTCCCAGCTTGCTTTCCCCCGACGACACCACATTCATTTTGGTGGTCTGGAAGGCAATCTGCTTGTCCCAGGTAGCAACGCCATTGACGGCTTTCAGGTTGACCACCCCACAACTGAGATCGGTATAGGGCTGGCGTTCACTGAACGGGTTCATCCGTTCCGAAATCTGGTTGAGGATATCGGCCCCGGCCCAGTCGAGCAGCGAGTTGTGGATTTTTCCCTCGCCCACCGTCACCAGCACCGAGCCATTCAGCGAGCCAGCCAGTGCCGCCACGCTGTTGCCTTGCCCGACCAGCTTCAGTTTGGCGCTGGTCGGCGAGCCGGTCAGCAGGTCCGGGCGCTTGATCTGCTCGAACAGCTTGCCCAGGATCACCTTGTCGGCAGTAATCGTCAGGTCGGCTTTGGCGCTTTTGCCGCCTGAGGCATCAATGACACCTTCGGCCTTCACCTGCCCATCGCCCAACCGTGCCGCCACCGGAGCCAGCTTCAGCACGCCATTGCTCAGCGTCCCTTTCACCGAAATCCCGGCAATTTCGATCCCGCTGGGCAGAATGGTCTTGTCGATCGCCAGATCCACCACAGCATCGGCCAATTTCAGCGACGACAGCGGCAAGGGATCGGCAGGCAGCACCCGACCTCCCTTGGCTTTTTCCTTCGGTGATCCGGCATCCAGCCCCTTTTCGACCGCCTGTTTCGCCTGCGCGGCCTGTTCGGGCAACATCTCCTGCAGGTCCAGCAGCGGAGCCTGCACCGTGGCCTTCACCTGCGGGCGCGCCCCGTCCAGCGCCACGCTAACATCACCTTTGGCGCTGCTTTTGCCGACCGTCAGCGACAGGGCGCTGGCAGTCCATGCCGTGCCGCCGCCCTTCAGTTGGGTGGCAAGGGTCACCGGCGGCATTTTGGGCAGCTCACCGACCAGCGGCTTCAGCCCGTCAAGGCTTTTGGCCCCCAGCGTCACCGCCAGATCAACCCCTTTGGCCGCCATCGGCTCGGCAATGCTGCCCTTGGCACCGAGATCAATCCCGGCCAGCGTTCCGGTCAGGTCAATCGGATAGGGGGCCGTCCCGTTCAGGGCTGCAATCGCCCCGACGGTGCCGGTCAGCTTGAACGCAACCGCCCCATAGGCACCATCAAGGGCGATTTTCAGCGGGTCAGAGGTGCCCTTGGCATCGGCGCTCAGGCTGGCAAGGCTGAGGATGTCTTCGGTTCCGGCATCCAGATCACGATAGATCACCCGCGCCTGTTCAATTTTCACCGATTGCAGGGCTGGCAGCGGCATGGCCCCGGCAGGAGCAGGAGTGGATGCAGTGGAAGCGGGAACGGGCGTGCTGGCCGGTGGTGCTGCCGGTTTGGCGGTGTCAAAGCTCCAGTTGACCTTGCCACCCTTCTTTTCCAGCACGATGGTCGGCTTGATCAGCACCAGACGGGTGACATTCAGCGTGCCGCCCAGCGCCGCCATCAGGTCTACTTCGGCCTCGAACCGCTCGACCCCGACCATCGTCGGAGTGGCGCTCCACGGGGCATTGGCAAAGGACACCCCGTTGACCACCACCGCAGGCGTCAGGCCGATCGACAGCGACAGATCGCCCTTGATGTCCAGTTTGCGGCCCGTTGCCTGCTCGACCTGAGCCGCAATCTCGCCCTTGTACTTGTTGACATCAATCGACATCAGCAGAGCAGCACCGGCTGCCCCCACGACGACGATACCGCCACCGACAATGGCCAGAATCGTTGTAATCCGCATGGGATGTCCCCTTTGCCTGGGGCCACCCCATGCCGGTCCTCAGCCCGGGGTGGCCGTGAGAGAGGAAACGGCGGCGGTCAGACCGTCGAACGTTTCCAGCACGATATGGGCACCGCTGCGCCACAGGTCATCAGGGGCATGGTTGCCCCACGAGACGCCAACCGCCCCGACCCGCGCCGCACGCGCCATTTGAATGTCAAAGGTGGTATCGCCCACCATCACTGTATGGTGGGGTTCGCATCCTGTATTAGCAAGGGCTTGATGAATCATCGACGGATGCGGCTTGCCCGGTCCGTCATCGGCGGTGTGCAGGGTAACAAAGCATCCCTCGAACCCGTGACGCTCGACAAAGCTGTCCAGCCCACGACGGCTTTTGCCGGTGGCCAGCCCCAGCAACCAGCCCTGCCCGGCCATCTCCGCGATGATTTCGCGGGTGCCGGGGAACAGGTGTTCCTGATGGTCCGGCGACGAGCGCAGGGCCATGAAGGCCTGTTTGTAGTGCTCGGCCACCTGTTCATGGATATCGAGCGGATGGTCTGGCAGCGACTGCGCCACCGCTTCGACCAGTGACAGCCCGATCCCGCGCCGGACACAGGCCTCGGGCGGTCGGGTCACCCCGACCACATCACAGGCGGTGTGCATCGCCTGCACGATATTGTGCAGACTGTCCACCAGCGTCCCGTCGATATCGAGCAGCACCAGCCGTAACGGATCGCCCATCACCAACACCCCTTACACATCATCATCATCACGGGCAAAAACGTCGCCAGCCCGGTCGATGTCAAAATCAAAGAACTCAAAGCTCTCTTCCATGTGCTTGGGCAACGGTGCCAACACACGGATGCGGCCGCCTTCGGGGTGCGGGATGTCAATCGCCCGGGCGTGCAGATGCAGTTTGCGCGAGACCTGCCCCTGCAACTGCTTTTCCGGGTCGCCATACTTGCCGTCACCGGCCATCGGCGTGCCCAGATAGGCCATATGCACACGCAACTGGTGGGTACGACCGGTGCGCGGTTCCATCTGCACCCAGGCAACTTTACGGGCGGCGCTGTCGATCACCTTGAAATCGGTGACGGCGGTCTGGCCTTCATAGGGGTTGACCTCCATCCGCTCGCCATGGGCGCCTTCCATCTTGGCAATCGGAGCCTTGATGGTGCCATCCGGCGGGTTGGGCATTCCCACCACCAGACCCCAGTAAATTTTACGGGCGTCACGGCTCTTGAACGCCTTGGCCAGCGCGGCGGCAGCCGAAGCGGTGCGCCCCAGCACCAGCACGCCAGAGGTGTCCTTGTCCAGACGATGGACCAGCCGGGGCCGTTCGGCGGCATCAAAGCGCAGCGCGTCCAGCATGCCGTCCAGATGGCGGGTCATACCGGTACCGCCCTGTGTCGCCAGCCCGGCGGGCTTGTCGATCACCAGCACCAGATCGTCCTTGTACAGCACCCGGCCTTGCAGCATGGCGGCGTCTTCGGCGGCAACGGTGTCGCGGACCTTCGGCGGCGGCGCATCGGACAGGTCGCCCAGCGGCGGAACACGGATGGTCTGCCCGCGTTCCAGACGCTGGTTGGACTTGGCGCGCTTGCCGTCCACCCGCACCTGACCGGTCCGCAACAGCTTTTCCAGACGACCATGGGCCACCTGCGGGTAATGGCGCTTGAACCAGCGGTCCAGACGCAGGTCGCCTTCGTCAGCGGCCACGGTCATAAGCTCTACAGTCATAGTACTCCCCAACGGACAACCGCCAATCCCGCGTACAGGGCTGCAATTCCCAGCCCCACCGATACGGCGCCATAAAGGCAGGCCAATACCACATCGCGATTGATCAGGGTGACCATATCCAGCGAAAAAGTCGAAAAAGTGGTGAATCCCCCCAGAATGCCGACGAACAGAAAGGCCCGTAACGGTTCCGGGAAATTGAACTTGCGGGCAGCCAGCTCGGCCAGCACACCCATGATGAACGACCCCAGCAGGTTGACGAACACCGTCCCCCACGGGAAACCACTGCCCAGCCAGCGCCCCAGCAGGGTGACACTGACATAGCGCAGCAACGAGCCAAAAGCGCCCCCGGCGACCACCGCCGCCATCACCGGAATGTTCATTGCTCCTCCTCGCTGCCGGCCGCCTGCCTGCGGGCGCGCAGCTTGTCCCAGTAGGTCAGACGCTTGCGGATTTCCCGTTCAAAGCCACGTTCCGGCGGGTCATAAAAGTCCTGCCGTCCCATGCCCTCGGGGAAGTAGTCCTGACCGGAAAAGCCGTCTGGCGCGTCATGGTCATAGGCGTAGTGTGCCCCATAGCCCATGTCCTTCATCATCCGGGTCGGCGCATTCAGGATGTGCTTGGGCGGCATCAGGCTGCCGGTCTGCTGTGCGGCCTTGCGCGCCGCCTTGTAGGCGCGATAGGCCCCGTTTGACTTGGGCGCGGTGCCAAGATACAGCACCAGTTGCGCCAGAGCCAGTTCGCCTTCCGGGCTGCCCAGCCGTTCATAGGCTTCCCAGGCGGCGATGGCCTGGGTCAAGGCCGCCGGGTCGGCCAGTCCGATATCCTCGACCGCAAAGCGCAACAGGCGACGCAGGATATAGCGCGGATCTTCGCCGCCTTCCAGCATCCGGCACGCCCAGTACAGCGCCGCATTAGGGTCCGAGCCGCGCAACGACTTGTGCAGGGCGGAAATCAGGTTGTAATGGCCTTCGCGGTCCTTGTCATAGACCGGAGCCCGCTGCTGGACAAAGGTCGCCAGTGCCGCCGCGTCCAGCACCGGCGTCGCCCCGGGCAGGGCCATCAGCTCTTCGACCATCACCAGCAGATAGCGCCCGTCACCATCGGCCATCGCCCGCAGGGCGGTGCGGGCATCGGCATCCAGCGGCAGGGGACGGCCCGCCGATTGCTCGGCCCGCTGCAACAATCCTTCCAGCGCCGCGTCGTCCAGCCGGTTCAGCACCAGCACCCGGCAGCGGGACAGCAAGGCGGCGTTCAGCTCGAACGACGGGTTTTCCGTCGTCGCCCCCACCAGCACCACCGTGCCATCTTCGACATAGGGCAAAAAGCCGTCTTGCTGGCTGCGGTTGAAACGGTGGATTTCGTCGATGAACAGCAGGGTGCCCTTGCCATCCTTGCGGCGGGCACGGGCGGCCTCGAACACCTTGCGCAGATCGGCCACGCCGGAAAACACCGCCGACAGCGGTTCAAAGTGCAGGTCGGTCTGATCGGCCAGCAGGCGGGCAATGGTGGTCTTGCCACAGCCCGGCGGCCCCCACAGGATGAACGACCCCAGCCGGTGCGCTGCCACCATCCGCCCCAGCGGACCATCCGGGCCGATCAGATGGTCCTGCCCGACCACCTCGGCCAGCGTCTGCGGGCGCAGACGCTCGGCCAGCGGGCGGGGGGCGATGGCGTCAAACAATCCGGCCATTGCCTTAACCGACCTGAATGTTCAGCACGCGGTCCCCGCGCTGGATGCTGATCAGCCAGCGGCTGGGCGTCCGTTGCAGCAGGTCGGTCACCTCCTGCACCGAACGTACCGGTTTGCCGTTGATTTCGCGGATCACGTCGCCCGGCTCGATCCCGAGGTTGGCGGCATACCCGTCACGCCGCACCGCCGTCACGATCACCGTATCGGGGACATAGGCCCGCTCCAGCTCTTCGGACAGCGCCGGATTGAGGTTCGCAACCTTGATCCCGGTCAGCGGCGTGCGCCCTTTGATCTCGGTTTCCGCTCGGTCCGGACGATCCGGGGCCGCTTCCAGCGGCATGCGCAGCGAGACTGCTCCGCCCTTGCGCAGCACCGACAGGGTGACGCTTTCGCCCACCGGACGGGTGGCCAGCCGATAGCGCAGGTCGGCCGGATCGGCCAGATCAACCCCATCGACCGCCGTCACCACGTCGCCAATCCGCAAACCGGCGGCTTCGGCCGGGCTGCCCTTGGCAATGCCGTTGATCAATACCCCGCCCGGCCGGTCAAAGCCCAGCGAAGCGGCAATGTCACGCCCAACCCCCTGCCCGGTGACGCCGACCCACGGACGGATCACCTTGCCACCATTCAACAGGCCATCGACCACCGTGCGTACCATGTCCGCCGGGATGGCAAAGCCGATCCCCATATAGCCGCCATCGCGGGTATAGATCGACGAGTTGATGCCCGCCAGCTTGCCATCCAGCGTCACCAGCGCCCCGCCCGAATTGCCCGGGTTGATCGCCGCATCGGTCTGGATGAAGGCGTTAAAGCTGTTGCCACCGGTATGACGGCCCAACGCCGACACAATCCCGCTGGTCACCGTCTGACCGACACCAAAGGGATTGCCGATCGCCAGCACCAGATCACCGACCTCCAGCGTTTCCATGTTGCCCAGTTGCAGGGTCGGCAGGCCGGTCGGGCTGTCCTTCAGCCGCAACACCGCCAGATCGGTCCGTTCGTCCGACCCGATCAGCTCGGCCTCGAACTCTCGGCGGTCTTGCAGCACCACGGTGATTTCATCCGCGCCTTCGATAACGTGATTGTTGGTCACCACGATGCCGTTGGCCTGAATGATCACCCCCGACCCCAGCGAGTTTTCCACCCGCTGCTGCGGCACCCCTTGCGGCAGGCGGTTGCCAAAGAACTGGCGGAACAGCGGATCATTGAAGATCGGTGGCAACGAGCGGGTGCGCACCGTCTTGCGGGTATAGATGTTGACCACCGCTGGCGCCGCCTGTTTCACCACCGACGCAAAGGACAGCGAAATTTGCTCGCGGCTTGACGGAACCTGTTGAGCCTCGGCCGTGGGGGCGATGGCCGCCAGCAAGGCCAGCCCGAACAGCCCCCCCAGAACAGACGTGCGTTTCATGATGTCCTCATCAGATGACAGACAGGGAATGACAAACAGGGAAAGCGGAAAGACCTACTTGAAATAGAGGGCGGGCGGCATGTCGACCAGCCGGACCGAGGTTTCCACCCGCAGCCCTTTGGCTTCGGCCACCGGAGCCACATGCTGGCGCAGCAGGGCCAGAGCCTCGGAGCCAACGGCGGTCAGCACCTCGGGCGTGCGCCCGGTCAGCAGGCCGATATCCAGATGCGCCATGTCCCGATCAGCGGCACCGTCAGCGACATACACCTTGTCAATCACCGCCACCCGGCTTTTGCAAGCCGCCAGCGTGGCGTTGGCTTTTTCGATCACCAGCGTGTGCAGGCTGGCAAACAGGCTGGCGGTATCGAGGGCGTCGGCCATCTCACGCGAACATTCCAGGCGAATCTGCGGCATCAAGGCATCCTTTCATGCAAAACCCCGCCCACCGTCTCGGCATTCTGGACGGCGCACCGTGCCTGTTAGCATACCAGCCGGGCGGTTGGATAGTCGCCTGAGGATATGAGGAGCCTTGCAGAAAAAGGAAAGGCCGGGCGCAAGGCCGATCGGGGGACTGTTGGTTAAAAACAGGAAAGCTGGCAATGATGCCCCCCGACATTCCGGCTTGAACGAACAGAAACGCCGCTGGCCCGGCCCTCTTCCCGGTACGACGGCATGAAAAAAGCCGCCCGAAGGCGGCTTTTTCCAGTACCGGACAGGCGCAAACCTTACAGGGCGTCGCCGTCGGTTTCGCCGGTGCGAATGCGCACAGCCTTGGCGATGTCGAACACGAACACCTTGCCATCACCGATCTTGTCGGTCTTGGCGGCGGCACAGATCGCTTCGACGACCTGATCGGCCATTTCGGCCTTCACCGCCACTTCGATTTTCACTTTCGGCAGGAAGCTGACCTGATACTCAGCGCCACGATAAATCTCGGTCTGCCCCTTCTGGCGACCAAAGCCCTTGACCTCGGAGACAGTCAGGCCCTGGATGCCAAGCGGCGTGAGCGCCTCGCGCACTTCGTCCAGCTTGAATGGTTTAATGATGGCCATGACGAGTTTCATGAATATACCCCTCGTTGTATAGAGCAAGCAGCCAGAAGAGCCGCAGGTCGGTCCTCGGCCTCCCATTCTCAAACGGCGTGCCAACTTTTATATAGTGTTGTTTATCATGGTATTAGGCGAAAAAAAGCCCTAAAGAATCCTCACTCGCGGGCGTTAATGCCCATTAAAACATCAAGCTGGCAAAGACCATGCTTATTTAATAAGCTCTCGCTGTACACCCTGGACCAGCGTGCGTTAAATCTGGCGCCACGGTACACGACAGTTTGAAAACAAGAGCGGGCTGCCGCCCGGACCTGCTCGGGGCCTGAGGCCCCGAACCCACATTTTTTTCTTGGACTATCAAATTAATGGGGTCTGGGGCCGACTGGCCCCAGCGAGGTGTGGAGCAACGCTCCATGATCTTGTTTTCTGTTTGTCGTATACTGTGATCTGACGCAGGCACGCTGGTCTAACTTTTTGATCTGTCGCAGTGAGCGCAAAACCGGTGCCCACTTTTGCGCTCACTGCTCTAGCCCGGACCCTGCCCGCCATGCTGCCTCCCCGCAATCCCTTTCTCCTCAAAGCCCTCGCCGCCTATCAGGACGAAAACCCGGCGCAGGCTGTGGAGTGGTGCGACTGGATTGCGGCAGACAGTCCAGAGGCCGCCTTTGCCGACCACTTGCGCGGGCAAGCCTTGCGCGCACTCGGTCAGCCGGACAAGGCTGCCGAGGCGCTGGTCAGCGCAGTTAAACGCACCCTTGGCAGCGGGCAGGATGGCGATGAGGTGCTGGCCGAACGCGTCCGCGACACCGCCGAGGCCCTGAGCGATGCCGGACAGGATGCCCGGGCGCTGGCGTTGCTGATGGATGTGCTGCCGCAGATTTCGGCCTCCCCGCTGCTGGCGTCCCTGTGGACGCAGACGGCCTGTCTGGCCATCCCGCAGCAAGACTGGACCAGCGCCGAACAGGCGGTGGCCCGGGCCATGGCGCTGGCGCCACAGGATCAGGCGGTGTGGACGGCCCTCGGCTCGCTGCGTCTGCGCCGCGATGACCCGGTCGGAGCGCTGGAGGCATTCGATCATGCCCTGACGCTGTTGCCGCCGTCAGCCGCAGCGCATCTGCAAACCGCCCTGCTGGCGGCGCGAGGGGCGGCACTGTTTGACTGTGGACGCTATCAACAGGCGCTCGACTGTTACAATCACGCCCTACCGCTGGTCCCTGATGATGCCTGGCTGCGCATGAACCGGGCCGCCGCCCTGCTGGTGCAGGGGGATTTTGCGGCGGGCTGGCACGATCTGGAGTTCCGTTGGCAAGTGCCGTCCTTTCAGCGTCGCTATCGAGTGCCAGAGGCTCCGCTGTGGGATGGGTGCCGCCACCCGGACGACACCCTGTTGGTGTGCAATGAACAGGCTTTCGGCGATGCCCTGATGATGGCCCGCTGCCTGCCGGAACTGGCCCGCCGGTTTGGCGGGCGGGTGGTGGTGGAATGCCATCCGCCCCTGCAACGCCTGTTCGCCACCCTGCCCGGCGTGGATGAGGTGTTCCCGCACGGCGGTCAAGCGCCAGAGTATCAGTGGCACTGCCCGCTGATGAGCCTGCCGCGCCTGCTGGAGATCACCGCCACGACGGTTCCCCCCGCCGCTTGCCTGACACCCCCCCCCCCCACCACCCGCATCCCGGCGGGTGACGGTCCGGCCATCGGCCTGAGCTGGGGCGGCCGCCCGCAGCCGCGCAACCGGTCAGTCCCGTTTGCCGACCTGTGGGCCACCGTCCGGCAGGCGACAGGCGCACACCCGGTGCGCTGGGTCTGCCTGCAAGCCGACGAACGACGGAAGGAGGCCAACGGCATCGACGGACTCTGGATGCCTCCGGCCCCGCAGGACTTCGCCGACAGCGCGGCAGTCATGGCGCAACTGGACTGGGTGATCAGTATCGACAGTGCGGTGCTGCATCTGGCCGGAGCCATCGGCACCCCTTGTGCCGCCCTGCTGCTGGCCGGGGCAGACTGGCGCTATGGCCTGCCCGTCCCCGCCGCCGCCTGCGGCAGTCCGTGGTACCCACAGATGCCGCTGTTCCGTCAGCCTGCGCTGGACGACTGGCCCGGCGCCCTGGCGGCGCTGGGCGAGTGGCTCAGACCAGTGTGCGCCCGGAATGACGCAGGCACACTGGCCTGACCTTTTGATTTGTCGTAGTGGCAGTGCGAAAAACGGGAACCGGTTTTCGCAAAAATAATGCGGTAGAACAAAAGGTTAGAGCAGATTGGCAATATACCTCGTTTAGTGCCATACGGCCTTTTCCGCAGGAATCCTGCGAAGCCGAAGCAGCACTAGCCCCGCCAATACCACCCCCGCCATCGTCGTCGCATACCAGATCACCGGCCAGGCCGAATCACCGTTCAACAGCGTTACGGCCAATGTACCAGCAACGCTGACAATCAAGCTTTGAATGCAGAAGTAGAACGCCACTGCCGATCCTGCGATATCATCGAAATGCGCAAGTGCGCCATTGGCGGTAACCGACACCGTAAAGACAATACCGACCGCCATGACCCACATCGGCAGGATGAAGGTGGAGAATGACGGTGAGCCCAAAAGTTCACCCATCCCCAACAGGATGGCCCCGCAAAGCAGCAACACCATTCCGCGCGCCACACATCCTGCGACACCCCATCGGGCAACAAGGGACCGCGAAAAACGGGTTGTCACAACCATGATCAACGCGACACTGGCGAAGGCCATACTGAATCCGGCCCCGGAGTGGTTCGCCCGGCCCATAAGCACGCGGGGAGCTGTCGAGAAGAAAACAAAGAACGTCCCCATACCAGCGCCAAAGGCCAGCGTATAAACCCAAAAGGCCAGGCTTGCGAAGATCGGTAAAACGGATCGACGCCTCCTTGCCTGATCCAGCGGGCGGGTTTCGCGCCATCGGAAGCCGGCATTCAGGAGAGCGGGCAACGCAAGTACGGCCAGCGTGATGAATATCGCCCGCCATCCAGCAAATTCGCTGATCAATGCTCCAGCGATGGGGCCAACGGCAGGGACGAAGGCCAGCACCGAACTCAAAAGCCCATAGATGACGACGCTCTCGGGCTGATCGGCATAAATGTCGCGAACCGTCGCGAATGTCGCCACCAGCATGGCCGACGCGCCAGCAGCCTGCAGCAAGCGAAAGACGACAAATACGGTGGCCGTTTCTGACCACGCGGCCCCAAGGGACGCGACGATAAAAATCATTCCCCCCACCAACAGAACAGGCCGCCTCCCGACGCGATCCGATACCGGCCCGAAAATCACCTGACCGACACCAAGCATCACCATGTAGAGGCTCAAGCTAAGCTGGACGATGGAAGGCGTCGTGTTCAGGACGGCGGGCATAACCGGAACGACGGGGAGATAAATATCCATCGCCAGTGAAGCGAGGATGTCGAAAGGGGCCATCAACAGCAATGCTGCCGACAGGGAACAGGCCCATGCAGGGCGCATAATGGTCATGACGAAACAACCGCTTGATGAGGGATATCAGGCGGCGTCTGCCCGTCAGCAATCAGATCGGGACTGGCTTGACAGAACGCCGCAACAACGCTGTGTGTTGTTGCGGCTTACCTATCTGCTGACTTGGCGTTCCCCATGCCGACACCTCCAGATGCGCCAGACCGGCTTTTGCAAAAAAATGTAGCAACACAACAGACTATAGAAGTGTGTCTGGTTCACGTCACAGCACACGGCAGTTTGGGAACCAGGACGTGGAGCGCTGCTCCACACCTCGCCGGGGCCTTGAGGCTCTAGACCCCACTCCTTTGAATTCAAAGAAAAAATGGGGGTTCAGAGGCATTGCCCCTCGAGCAATTCAGGCGACAGCCTGCACTGATTCTACCAACTGTCGTGCACTGTGGGTTGGCGTTTATGGCTCGCCGCCCTGATCTTCCGGCAGGCCCTTGAAGCCCTGCGCGATCACGTACAGTTCCGGCGACTCCTTGCGGCTGGCCGGCGGCTTGGCATGCTTGACCGAGGTACACATCGACTTCATCCGGTTCAGCAGCTCGCCTTCGGTGCCGCCCTGAAACACCTTGCAGACAAAGGTGCCACCGGGGGCCAGCACTTCCTCGGCAAACTGCCACGCCACTTCCAGCAGCGACATGATGCGCAGGTGATCGGTCTTCGGATGGCCGCTGGTCGGAGCGGCCATGTCGGACATCACCAGATCGGCCTTGCCGTTCAGCGCCGCCTTCAGCAGATCCGGGGCCTTGGGGTCAAGGAAGTCGAGGGTGATGCATTCCGCCCCCGGCACGGTGTCCCATTCCAGAATGTCGATGCCGACCACCTTGCCGGTACCACTTTCCGGTTTGACACGATCAACCGCCACCTGCGTCCAGCCACCGGGGGCCGCGCCAAGGTCAACCACCTTCATCCCCGCCCGCAGCAGGTCAAAGCGTTCATCGAGTTCGATCAGCTTGAACGCCGCGCGCGAGCGGAAGCCACGGGCGCGGGCCTCGGCGACATAGGGGTCGTTCAACTGACGGTGCAGCCAGCGGGTCGAGGACTTTTTACGGCCCCGGGCCGTCTTGACCCGCGTTTCAACCATGCGCACCGACGCCGACACCGCACCCCAGTTGTCGCCGCTATGCTTTACGGTTCCCTTGCCCTTGCCACTGCTGGCCGAGCTTTCCTTTGCCGGTTCCTTGCCCAGCAACACCGGACCATTGGTTACGCGGCCCGTCTTTCTTGGCGGTTTTGTCACACTACAGCCTTCCGGTTGGATACGTGGTCGCGGTGATCCCGGTGTGCTCTGGAATGATTTTGCGTCAGGGCCTGCCGTGCAGACGGCAAACCAATCAGATCCATCAGCATCCCTTCGCGCAGCCCCCGGTCTGCCACTGTCAACTGACCCATCGGCCAGAGGGTACAGATGGCTTCCAGAATGGCGCAGCCCGCCAGAACCAGATCGGCACGCTGAGGCCCGATACACGGGCTTTCGGCGCGCTGGCGGTGGCTCATGGCGGCCAGTCCCCGCGACAGCAGGGTAATATCATCAAAGCCCATCGAAATACCATCCACCAATGAGCGGTCATAGCGCGACAGCCCGAGGTGCAACCCGGCAAGGGTGGTGACGGTCCCCGAGGTGCCCAGCATCTGGGCCTGCACGGCCCCGGCCTGCTGGCCGATGTGGTCACTGATATGGTGGCGCAGCTCGAACGGCTGCAACAGGGTCTGCACATGATCGACCACGGTGCGATAGGTGCGCAGCGACAGGTCACCGCCGCCGCAATCCTCGGCCACCGTCATCACCCCCAGCGGCAGGGTGGTAAAGCCCTCGACGCAGGGAAACGGGCTGTCGGTCAGTTTCACCCACAACAGTTCGGTCGAGCCTCCGCCAATGTCAAACACCAGCGCATAGGGTTGCTGACGACTGAGCAGGCTGGCACAGCCCGCCAGCGCCAGCCGCGCTTCCTCGTGGGCGGAAATGCACTCAAGGCGCATGCCGGTCTCGCGGTACACCCGCTCCAGAAACTCCCGGCCATTGCTGGCCCGGCGACAGGCTTCGGTCGCCACCTTGCGCGAGGCGGTCACCCCGCGCCGCTCCATTTTCTCGGCACAGCGATAAAGGGCGTCAATGGTGCGGTCCTGCGCCGCCTGCGACAGTTCGCCGCTGCTACTCAGGCCTTCGCCCAGCCGGGTGATGCGCGAAAAGCTGTCGATCACCCGAAAGGTGCCCTCGGCTTCGGGGCGGGCAATCAGCATCCGGCAATTGTTGGTGCCCAGATCAATGGCGGCATAAACTTCCCCCGCCTCATGACCGGCATCCGGGTCGCCGGTGGCAACCGGCGGAACAACCGCAGCAGAAAGCGCAGGGCCAGAGAGTGCAAGGCCAGAGAGTGCAAGGCCAGAGCATGCATCGCCGTCGGCGCTGCCGCCAGCCGATGCCGCAGCATCAGCCGACGCACCCCGCCGCCGACTGCTTCCCTTGCGCCGCCCATGCCACCACCGCGTTGCCATTCCCGCTTCCCGACCTCTTGCATTGTCTCTTGAAAGGTATCCTTACCGCCATGTTACATCCAACCCGAAGCCGCCGCCAAGCCTTGCGCCAAAGTCCGGCGGCGGAGGTATCGAAAAAAAGATGACATTTTGAAAAAAAGTTCTTGCGCCCCCCAGGGCAGGGTGGTATCTAGTCGCTCACACGATGACGGCAACGAAACGCAAACAAATGCAACACGTTACCGAAATCGGCTGGCCCTGAAAAGATGCCGCATCTTGATGGGGGATAGTTTAATGGTAGAACTGCGGACTCTGACTCCGTTAGTCTTGGTTCGAATCCAGGTCCCCCAGCCAATAAAAACCCGCAGCGAGCGATGCTCCTGCGGGTTTTTCTTTTTTCTCCCCCATTTCCATCGCCACCGCCCCCCCCTCAGAAAGTGGGGTTGCCTATAAATCTATAAATATATAGCTTAATGGGGAATTGATATGCCAACAGCCAGTTTCCCCGGCTGACAGCCCCCCCCGGAGTTCCGTGATGTCTGTTCCCGCTCCCCTCTCTCCGCCGTCCCTGTGGGCTGCCACCGCCCCGTCGTTCCCCGCCTTTCCCGCACTGGACGGCCAGCACAGCGCCGATATCGTGGTGATCGGGGCCGGGTTTGCCGGGCTGTCCGCCGCCCTGCATGCCGCCGAAGCGGGTCGCAGCGTCATCCTGCTGGAAGCGGTCACCGTCGGCCATGGCGGAGCCGGGCGCAACAATGGTCAGGTGATCCCGTCGCTGACCCGAGCCGACCCCGCCGACCTGCGCAAGCGCTATGGCACCGAGCGCGGTAACCGCTTTGCCCGCCTGATCGCCGGGTCCGCGGCCTTTACTTTTGACCTGATCCGCCGCCATGGCATTCAGGCCGATGCTCAGCAAAACGGCTGGCTGCAACCGGCCCATTCCCCCGGACGGGCCACCATCGCGCGGCGACGCTTTGAACAGTGGGCCGAGGTTGGCGGCGATGTGGCCTATCTCGACGGCCAGCAGGTCGAACAGCAGACTGGAGCCACCGGCTATCACGCTGCCTGGTTGGCCCACAGCGGTGGTCACGTCAATCCGCTAGGACTGGCACGCGGGCTGGGTCAGGCGGCGGCACGGGCGGGAGCCAAGCTGTTCGAGCAGTCGCCGGTGCGCAGCGTGAGCCGTGACGGCGACGGCTGGCGGCTGACCACCCCCAGGGGATCGGTGCAGGCCGGTCAGGTGATCGTTGCCACCGATGCCTACAGCGACAGCCTGTTCCCGACCTTCCGCCGCTCGACCGTTGCGGTGCGCTTTTTCCAGTTGGCGACCTCGGTGCTGTCACCCGAGGTGCGCGCCGCCGTCCTGCCCAACGGCCACGCCCTGTCGGACACCCACGGCGACCTGTATTTCTTCCGCCCGACCGCCGATGGCCGTCTGGTCACTGGCGGCGCACTGGTTCTGCCACACAACTGGCAGGCCCGCCTGTCGCACAGTCTGGCACAGCGCCTGCAAACGGTTTTCCCGATTTTCGCCAAAACCGGGGTGCAGTTTGACTATCACTGGGATGGTCTGATCGGCTTTACCACCGACTTCCTGCCCCACCTGCACCAGTTGGCACCGGGCATCCTGTCGGTTGTCGGCTATAATGGCCGGGGCGTTGCCCTTGCCACCGCCTGCGGCAAGATGCTGGCCGAGGCCGCCCTCGGGCATGCCCCCGAAGACCTGGACCTGCCGCAATCGCCCATCGCCCCCATCCCCTTCCATGGGGCCATCGAAAAAGTCGCCACCCTCGAACTGCTGCGCTATCGCCTGCGCGACAGCCGGGACATAAAGGTGTGATCATGTCGGTATCGATTCTGGAACAGCGCCGCATCGAAGCGGCCTTTGCAAAAAAACTCTACGACGTCCTCGAAGACGATCTGGGCCGCGACGAAGCCCGCCGCCTGTTGGGCAAAGCGGTGATCGCCGCCGCCCGCCAGGCCGGCGCCGATTTTGCCGAGCGCGCGGGCGGCCCGACCGACCTGCTGGCCTTTGCCGATCTGATGAAGCTGTGGCAGCAGGATGACGCGCTGGCGATTGACTGGCTGCACGTTGCCCCCGACCAGCTTGATTTCAACGTCACCCGCTGCCGCTATGCCGAAAGCTATCGCGAGATGGGCGTCGAAGAGATCGGCGACCTGCTGTCGTGCAACCGTGATGGCGAATTCTGCGTCGGCTATGACCCGCGCATGCAGATGGAACGCACCCAGACGATCATGAAAGGGTCCAGCCACTGCAATTTCCGCTATCGCCTGATCACCCCCGACGAGTCCGCCTCGCACAACGGAGCCACCCCGGAATGAGCGTCTCCTCTCTCCTGACCCCGGATGCCCTTGCGGCCCTGACCCGCGAGATGCAGGGCTGGCGGCACCACCTGCACGCCCACCCGGAAACCGCCTTTGAAGAAGTCAAAACCGCGGCCTTTGTGGTCGAGCGCCTGCAAGCCTTTGGCGTCGACGAAATCCATCAGGGCATCGGCAAGACCGGCGTGGTCGGCATCATTCGCGGCCAGCAGGACGGGCCCTGGCTGGGCCTGCGCGCCGACATGGACGCGCTCGACCTGCACGAAGACAACGACTTTGCCCACCGCTCGCAGACGCCGGGCAAGATGCACGCCTGCGGCCATGACGGCCATACCGCCATGCTGCTGGGGGCGGCCTCGTTTCTGGCCCGCCACCGGACCTTCGCCGGAACGGTGGCACTGATCTTCCAGCCCGCCGAGGAAAATGAAGGCGGTGGCCGGGCGATGGTCGAAGACGGCCTGTTCGAGCGGTTCCCGATCGCAAGCGTCTATGGTCTGCACAACTGGCCGGGGCTGGACAGCGGGCATTTTGCCATCCGTCCCGGTCCGATGATGGCGTCCTACGACATTTTTGAAATCACCCTGAACGGCAAGGGCGCCCACGCCGCCATGCCGCATCTGGGCCGCGATGTGCTGGTGGCCTCGTCGGAACTGGTGCTGGCGTTGCAAACCATCGCCGCCCGCACCGTCAGCCCGCTGGATTCGGCGGTGGTCAGCGTCACCCAGATTCACGGCGGTGACACCTGGAACGTCCTGCCGCAGATCTCGGTGATCCGTGGCACGGTCCGCACCTTTGATCTGGCGGTGCAGGATCTGGTCGAACAGCGCCTGCGCGACATTGCGCAGGGCATCGCCGTCCTGCACGGCATCACCGCCACCGTCCGCTATGAACGGCGCTATCCGCCCACCATCAACGCGGCCGAACAGAGCCGAATCGCGGCGCAGGCGGCAACGGCGGTGGTCGGGGCCGAACGGGTCGATCTGGACCCGCGTCCGTCGATGGGGGCCGAAGACTTTGCTTTCCTGCAACAAGCCTGCCCCGGGGCTTATATCTGGCTGGGCGCTGGTCCGGGGCAGTCCGGCTGCATGCTGCACAACCCCGGCTATGACTTCAACGACGACATCCTTGGTGTAGGGGCCCGTTACTGGGTGCAATTGGTGCAGACCATCCTGCCGTTGCCCTCGACCGGGGCCTGATCCTTCCCGGCTGTTCGTGTCGCAAATACGTCGTCGCAGATGACCTCATCTGCTCGGGATTTGCGGCCCCCTGTTTCCCTGATTGCGCTGCCCTGACTGCGCCGAGCATCCCTCGGCGCAGAACGGGAGGTCTTTATCTTCTTGAGGGTTTTGCCATGTCTCTTTCCCGTCGCTCGCTGTTTGCCTCGGTGTCGGCGCTGGCCGCTGCCGCTGCCCTGCCCCGCTTTGCCTTTGCCGCCGATGCGGCGGCCATTGATGCCCCCAAAGCCGGTGGCGCGGTGTCGGTCCATCTGGCCGCCGAGCAGCGTATTCTGAACCCGGCCCTGCGCGCCTCGACCGGGGTCTATATCGTCACCAGCAAGATCATCGAATCACTGGTTGATCTTGGTGCGGACGGCAAGCCGGTGCCGGTACTGGCCACCAGTTGGGAGGCCGCCCCGGATGGCAAGACCATCACCTTCAAGCTGCGGGAAGGCGTCACCTGGCACGACGGCAAGCCGTTCACCTCGGCCGACGTGCAGTACAACGCGCTGGAGCTGTGGAAAAAGCACCTGAACTACGGCACCCAGTTGCACCTGTCTCTGGAAGCAGTCGATACCCCCGACGCCCACACCGCCATCTTCCGCTACAGCCGTCCGATGCCCGAAGGCCTGCTGCTGCGCGCGCTGGCCGATCTGGGCTATGTGGTGCCGCGCCACCTGTTCGAAGGCACCAATCCGCTGGAAAATCCGGCCAATACCGCGCCGATCGGCACCGGGCCGTTCCGCTTTGTCGAATATCAGCGCGGCCAGTACATCATCGCCGAGCGCAACCCGACCTACTGGCGCAAGGGCTTCCCCTATGCCGATCGCATCGTCTGGCGGGTGATTTCCGACAAGTCGGCCGCCGTCGCCGCACTGGAAACCGGGCAGGTGCAGCTATCGGCCTATAACCAGTTGGCGCTGGCCGATATTGACCGCCTGCGCAAGGACGCCCGCTTTGAAGTCTCGGCCCGTGGCAACGAAGCCAATGCCTTCAACAACACGCTGGAGTTCAACCACCGCCGCAAGGAACTGGCCGACGTGCAGGTGCGTCGCGCCATTGCCCATGCGATCGACGTTGATTTTTTTGCCGAGAATTTCCTGTACGGCACCGGCAAGCGGGCGACCGGCTTTATCCCGTCAAACTCGACCGCCTTTTACCCCGGTGGCAGCTTCCCCTACCCCTATGACACCAAGACGGCGGAAAAGCTGCTGGATCAGGCCGGATACAAGCGCGGCAGTGACGGCACCCGTTTCAGCCTGAAACTGCTGCTGGTGCCGAACGGCGAAGACGTCGGGCAGTTTGCCACCTTCATCCAGCAATCACTGGCCGATGTCGGCATCGCGGTGGAGATCGTTCAGCTCGACATGGCGGCGGCGCTGTCGACCATCTACAAGGAGTGGAACTTCGACCTCGCCACCGGCTGGCACCAGTATCGCGGCGACCCGGCAGTATCCACCACCGTCTGGTTCCGCTCGGGCAGCCCCAAGGGCTCGCCATGGACCAACCAGCACGGCTGGCAGTCCGACAGCATTGATACCCTGATCGACACCGCCGCCTCGGAAGTCGATCCGGTTAAGCGCCGGGCCCTGTATGCCCAACTGGTGGACGACATCAACCGCGACCTGCCGATCTGGTTTGCCACCGAACGCCAGTTCGTTTCGGTGACCAACAAGACCCTGAAAAACCACCACAACACCCCGCGCTGGCCGTCCAGCTCGTGGTACGACCTGTCGCTGTAATCATTCTGTGGCGACCCGATGCTCTGGCCCTGTTGCATCGAACGGGCCAGAGCATCCTTGTATCGGATGCCCTCATGCTTCTGCTCCGCTTTGCCCTGCAACGTCTGGCCATCAGTATCCCCAGCCTGCTGCTGATCCTGATCGGCGTCTTTATCCTGTTGCAATTCGCCCCCGGTGACACGGTCGATGCCCTGCTGGCCCAGATTGGCGGCGGTGACAGCACCCTTGCTGAACAGCTGCGGCAGTTCTATGGGCTGGATGCGCCGGTCACCGTCCAGCTTGGCCGCTATCTGTGGCGGCTGGCCCAGTTCGATCTGGGCTATTCAGCCATCTATGGCAAGCCGGTGGCCGAGGTCATCCTTGAACGCCTGCCGGTCACCCTGCTGCTAATGGTGTCATCCCTGCTGGTGGCGGTGGTCGGCGGCGTCCTGCTGGGGATCATCGCCGCCCGCAAGGTCAACCGCTGGCAGGATACCACCATCTCGACCCTGGCCTTGTTGTTCTATGCCACCCCGTCGTTCTGGCTGGGGGTGATGGCGGTGGTGCTGTTTTCCATCCATCTCGACTGGTTGCCCGCTGGCGGCCTCGAAGACATCGGCGGCGGTCTGCACGGCTGGCAACGGGCGGTTGACATCGCCCGTCACATGATTTTGCCGACCCTGACGCTGGGGCTGATCTTTCTGTCAGTCTATGTCCGCATCATGCGGGCGGCCATGCTGGAAGTCGCCACCCTCGATTTCGTGCGGACAGCCCGCGCCAAGGGCGTCAGCGAAAACCGCATCGTCACCCGTCATATCCTGCGCAACGCCCTGCTGCCGCTGGTGACCCTGATCGGCCTGCACGCCGGGACCATGCTGGGCGGATCAGTGATCGTCGAAAGCGTGTTCACCCTGCCCGGTCTGGGGCGGCTGGCCTATGACGCGGTGATGCAGCGCGACCTCAACACCCTGCTCGGCATCGTGTTCATCTCGGCCCTGCTGGTGATCGTAGTCAATTTTCTGGTCGATCTGCTGTATGCCCGCCTTGATCCCCGTATCCGAGCCAAAGGACACTGACCCATGCCGGTCCTGCGTCGTTATTGCCGTAATCCATCGGCCATGCTGGGTCTGGTGATCCTGCTGGCGGTGGTGGTTCTTGCCCTCAGCGCCGACCAGCTGTTTCCGCGCAATCCCCTTGCGCTGGCCGGTCGTCCGCTGCAATGGCCGTTTGCCTCGCCGCGCTTTTGGCTGGGGACTGACAATCAGGGGCGGGACATCGCCGCCCAGCTGTTCCATGGTGCCCGTATTTCCCTGCTGATTGGCGTGGTCGCCACCTCGATTGCCATTGCGCTGGGGATTCTGGTCGGGGCGGTGGCGGGCTATTATGGCGGTGTCGTGGACGAGGTGCTGATGCGCCTGACCGATGCCTTCCAGATTCTGCCCAATTTCCTGTTGCTGCTGTTGCTGATTGCCGTCTTTGGCTCGCGCCTTGAAACGGTGGTGATTGCCATCGGCGTTGTCTCCTGGCCCGCACCGGCCCGCCTGACCCGCGCCGAAGTCCTCAGCCTGCGCCACCGGGAATTTGTCGAAGCCGGTCGGCTGGCCGGATTGCGCGACCTGCGGCTGATCTTTGGGGAAATCCTGCCCAACGCCCTGCCGCCGGTGATTGTCTATGCCAGCGTGGTGATGGCCACCGCCATCCTGCTGGAAAGTGCCCTCGCCTTCCTCAACCTGTCCGATCCCAACGTCCCGTCCTGGGGCAATCTGGTCGGACAGGGCCGCGCCGTCCTGCGCTCGGAATGGTATGTCTGCGCCTTGCCCGGTATCGCAATCCTGTTGACCGTGCTGGGTGTTTCGCTGGCTGGACAGGGCCTGAACGATGCCCTTAACCCTCGACTGGATGAGCAATGAGTCCTCGGCTTGTTATCGACCACCTGTCGGTCGCCCTGCCGCGCGGTGCTGACCGGGCGCTGGCGTTGAATGATATCTCGCTCACCATTGCCCCCAACGAGATCCTGTGTCTGGTCGGGGAAAGCGGATCGGGCAAATCCACCGCCGGTCGGGCAATCATGCGCCTGCTGCCGCCGTCGGTGCGGATCAGTGCCGGGGCGATCACCCTTGACGGTGCCGACATTCTGGCCCTGTCGGACGCCGACATGCGCGCCGTTCGCGGGGCACGGATCGGGATGATCTTTCAGGAGCCGATGACCGCCCTCAATCCGTTGCGCACCATCGGCGACCAGATCGGCGAAGTGTTTGAAGTACACACCACCCTCAGCAAAGCCGAACGGCAGGCGCGGGTGCTGGACTTGCTGGCCGAAGTGCTGATCCCCGATCCGCAGGCCGCCGCCCGCGCCTATCCGCATCAGTTGTCCGGTGGGCAACGGCAGCGGGCGATGATTGCCATGGCGCTGGCGCTGGAACCCACGGTGCTGATTGCCGACGAACCGACCACCGCGCTGGATGTCACCACGCAAGCGCAAATCCTGAAGCTGATCCGCGACCTGCAACACCGGCATGGCACCGCCGTGCTGTTCATCACCCACGACTTTGGCGTGGTGGCCGAAATCGCCGACCGGGTGGCGGTGATGCAGTCGGGCCAGATCGTCGAACAAGGCCCGGCCAGTGACATTCTGAATCAGCCCACCCACCCTTACACCCAAAGCCTGATTGCTGCCGTGCCCTCCCTGCATCCGACCTCCCGCGCGGTGGTGGCCGGACCGGTGGCGCTGGCGGTCGAGGGGCTGGGCAAAACCTATGGCCGGAAAGGCTGGTTCGGCAGCGGTCGCGTCACCCATGCGGTGCGCGATGTGTCCTTTACCCTGCACCGGGGCAGCACGCTGGCGATCGTCGGCGAAAGCGGCTCCGGCAAATCAACCCTCGCCCGCTGTCTGGTGCGCCTGATTGATGCCGACCGTGGCAGCATTCAACTCGACGGGCAGGACATCCTCCCGCTGTCCCGCCGCGACTGGCAGCGCCACAGCCGGAAAATCCAGATGGTCTTTCAGGACCCCTTCGGCTCGCTCAACCCACGCCGGCGGGTCGGCGATCTGGTCGCACAGGGACAGGTGTTGCGCGGGACACCGCGCCCGGCGGCGCTGGAGAAAGCCCGAGACCTGTTCGCCCGCGTCGGACTGGACCCCGAAGCCATCAGCCGCTTCCCGCACGAATTTTCCGGTGGTCAACGCCAGCGGATCGGGCTGGCGCGGGCACTGGCGGTCAATCCTGAAATCCTGATTGCCGATGAACCGGTTTCGGCGCTGGATGTGTCGGTTCAGGCGCAGGTGCTGACCCTGCTGCATGATTTGCAGCAAGAGCTGGGGCTGACGGTGCTGTTCATCACCCACGACCTGCGGGTTGCGACCCAGATTGCCGATCAGGTGCTGGTGATGCACAACGGCGCGGTGGTCGAGGCCGGAGCCTGCGCCGAGGTTCTCAACAGGCCGCAGCACCCCTATACCCGGAGTCTGGTGCAAGCCATTCCGGGGCGGCACTGGACCCCGCCGGCGCTGTCTGCCGGGGTGGGTTAAATATCGTAAAACAGGGCGGCCTCCTTTGGCTGCCCCTTTGCCGCCATCTCCGCCAGGGTGTAGTTGTCCAGCACCGCCGCAATCGCGTCGCGGACTTCCCCCATCACCGCATGAAGGGCGCAGGTCGCCTCATCCCGGCAGTCATCACAGCGGCGATAGAACTTGCGCGAGACACAGGGCACCGGCGCCAGCGGCCCGTCAAGAGCCCGCACCAGATCGCCCACCCGGATATCTTTGGGCTTCACCGCCAGTGAATAACCGCCACCCTTGCCTTTTTTGCTGTTGAGGTAGCCGCTGTTTTTCAACTCGAGCAGGATCGCATCAAGGAATTTTTTCGGGATGGTTTCCGCTTCGGCGATATCCTGAATGACCACCACAGACTGATCCTGCTGCCGAGCCAGATAAATCATGGCTTTCAAACCATACTTGGCCTTGCTGGATAACATGGGGTCGCTCCTTGGACTATCGGCAACAGACAGAAATCGCCAATGACATAATACGGACAGGTTACGTCATAAAGCATTATTAAACCGTAGAAATCAGTATATTTGAAAAAATCTCCATACATTTTTGATTTTTAATCGAAAAATAACACCTATATTTTGCCAACCGATCAAAAACCCTGAATTTTTGCATGGTATACACATAAAATCTCTTTTCCCCGAATCACCATCCCGCACAGTGCCTTGGTGGATGGATGTGTGTACGTTTGGTGAAATTCACTGCATTTACGGATTACGTCCTTCTTTTCCACTACAAATATATCCTCCGTCAGAGGGATAATCGCCAGCTTGCGACATCTCGTTCATCCTTTCCCATCTCACCGGACAGGGGGCACAATGAAGATTACGGCTCTTTCCATCGGTTCGAAGATTCTTCTCGCCTGTAGCGGTGTGGTCATTGCTGCCTTGCTGACCTTTGCCATCTACCTCAATTACCACCAGACGAAAGACATCAGCCAATCCCTGCAAGCCCGCGTGCAGGAAAGCGGAACCCTGGCCAACCAGACCATTTCCAACTGGCTGAACGGCCGCCTGTCGCTGATCGAAAATCTGCGGGATGACGTGGCACGCGCCCCCACGGTTGACAGCATCCACGCACTGGAGCGCGAAGGCTCCCTCGTCCAGCGTTTCATGTACAGTTATTTTGGCGGTGCGGACGGCAGCATGTACATGCACCCGGACGAAGAAAGCCTGCCTGCTGGATATGACCCTCGCACCCGCCCATGGTACAAGGATGCCATCGCCGCCAAAAGCAGCATCGTCACCGAGCCTTATGTCGATGCGACCTCGGGCGGGTTGGTGGTCACCATTGCCTCTCCGGTCGGCAAGCCCGAGGCGCCGATGGGTGTGGTCGGCGCCGATATCAGTCTGGATGCCATGACCAGACTGGTCGGCAGCGTCGATCTGGGCGGGATCGGACACGCCTTTCTGGTCAGCGACAAGGGAACCATCCTGATCCACTCTGACAAGTCCCTGACCCTGAAACCCCTGAAGGATGTCTATCCTGGCTTTACCACCCCGCTCGACAGCCCGGCGGCACGCCAGTTGTCAGATGCCAATGACAGCACCCTCGTTGCCTTCACCCCGGTCGAAGGCCTGCCCGGCGTCACATGGTATCTGGGGGCCGCCATTGATCGCGATGCTGCCTTTGCTCCCTTGCAGGGCTTCCGCCTCAGCATGCTGGTGATGACGGTCATCCTGCTGGCGGCGATCATTGCGCTGGTGGGCTATACCATCCACGTTCTGGTGTCAAAACCGGTGCTGGCGATGACAGGGGTGATGAGGAAACTGACCGAAGGCACCCTTGACGTCGACGTCCCTTACGACGGGCGGCGGGATGAAATCGGGCAAATGGCCGCCTCGGTCCGTCATTTCCGCGAACAGTTGCAACTGGTCCGCCAGATGGAGCAGGACAAGATCGAACAGGTGATCCGTTCGGAACGCCACCGCAAGGCCGCCCTCAGCAAACTGGTCCACAGTCTGGAAAGCACCGTCGGCAGCGTGGCGCAGGAACTGACCAGCGCCGCAGCAGAAATGCATGATTCGTCGAGTGAAATGGCCTCGGTCGCCGACATGACCAGTGCCAAGGCCGCCACCGTCAGTGCGGCAGCGGAACAGACCTCGGTCAATGTGCAGACGGTGGCCTCGGCAGCAGACGAGCTGTCGGCGTCGAGTTCCGATATCGAACGGCAAGTCACCCTGTCGCGGGACATTGCCGCTCAGGCCGACCGCGAGGCACAGGCCACCACCGACGCCGTGCTGGCCCTGTCTGCAGATGTCGGCAAGATCGGGGACATTGTGCGCCTGATCACCGACATTGCCAACCAGACCAACCTGCTGGCGCTGAATGCCACCATCGAAGCCGCCCGTGCCGGGGACGCAGGCAAGGGCTTTGCGGTGGTGGCCAACGAAGTCAAATCGCTCGCCAACCAGACCAGCCGCGCCACCGAAGAAATTTCCGCCAGCATTGAAAAAGTGCAAGCCCGCACAGTGGGGGCCGTCGATGCCATTCGCGGCATCACCGAGGTCATCGCCCGCATGTCGGAAATCTCGTCGTCGGTGGCGCTGGCGGTTGAACAGCAAAACGCCGCCACCAGCGAAATCGCCCGCAGCGTCGATGAAACCTCGCGCGGGACACAGGATGTCTCGCGCAGCATCATGGATGTGGAACGCGCTGCCGGGGAAACCGGCGAAGCCGCCAGCCGGATGTCGGCGGCCTCGGACCGGCTGTCCCTGCACGCCGCCCGCCTGAAAGAAGAAGTGGCAACCTTTGTTGCCCAGATGCGCGCCGACAAGGAAAACATCCGCCTGATCGAATGGAATGCGTCCTTTGAAACCGGGATTGCCGCCATCGACCGCCATCACCAGTCGATCATCATCGACCTGAACCGCTTTGCCGGGGAAATGCTGCATGGTGATGGCGTCGGCGCTGCCGGAAGCATGCTGGAAAAGATGAAAGCCGAAATGGCCCGCCACTTCCACGAGGAAGAGGCCGAAATGAAGGCTCGCCATTACCCTGCCCTGCCCGAACACCACCGCCAGCATGCCGATTTCCTGCACCACATGGCAACGCTGGAAAATGACATCAACACCAAGCGGGTGGGGGCGATTTCGGCCTTCTTTGAGTACACTGCCGACTGGCTGAAAAACCACATCAGCCAGCAGGACCGGGCGTTCATCGACTTTATCCGCGCTCAGGGACGGGCCTGAACGCTCTGGCGATGAACAAAAAGGTCCGGGGGATGCCTTTGTTCATGATTCTGCCCTTTTGATGTTTTATACCAACAGACAGGCTCTGTGTCAGAGTCTGTCCGGGCGGAGCAAACAGCGGCGTTCCCGATCGGCAGACGACGACACGACAGGCGCTGGCCTGTTCGGTTTCCTGTAAACCGGACAGGCTGTGGCTGGATGGCCTGCCTGTTGTTGTAAGGACGATACCGATGCCCTTCCCTCCGTCTTCTGATGATGACGATCGCCGCCCGGCGGCCCTGCCGCACAGTGCATGGCAGCCCAAACCAGCCTCCCGTTTCCGGCGTCGGCCCCGCGACCCACAGCAGGATCAACCGAGGGAGCAACGGGAACCGCGCATGACGCGCGACCCACAGGCCTCCAGCCCACCGCCGCAACAGCCCGCACCCCCTCTTTCCGCAACCAGAGCTGGCCCGCAGCCGCCCCGGCCCGCCCCCACGGCGTCGGCCTCAACCGCACGACGGGATGCTCCTCCCCCGCCACCACCCCGCCCCCCTGCCCGCCGACAGGGCAACAGCCGTCCACCGCGCCCGCCCCGCCGTCTGTTCGGGCGCCTGCTGCGCTGGGCTGCCGTCCTGTTCATCTGGGGTGTTGCCTCTGTCGGGGTACTGGTGGCGTGGTATGCCCACGATCTGCCCTCGCTGGCCGATGTCAGTTCCGCCACCCGCCGCCCGTCCCTGCTGATCGAGGGCAGCGACGGCAGCATCATCGCCAACTATGGCGACCTGTACGGCGAAGTGATCGACGTGTCAGAGCTGCCCCCCTGGGTACCGGGAGCGGTGATTTCCATCGAAGACCGCCGGTTCTATGACCATCACGGCGTCGATCCGCTCGGCTTGCTGCGCGCGGTGGTGGTCAATGTGCAAAAGGGCCGGATGGCACAGGGCGGCTCGACCCTGACCCAGCAGGTGGTGAAGAACGTCTTCCTGTCACAGGAACGCACCCTCAAGCGCAAGGTGCAGGAGCTGTTGCTGTCGCTGTGGCTGGAACGGACCTTTACCAAGCAGCAGATCCTGACCCTGTACCTCAACCGGGTCTATCTGGGGGCCGGAACCTATGGCGTCGAAGCCGCCGCCCAGCGCTATTTTGGCGTCTCGGCCCGGCAGGTCACGCCGTTTCAGGCTGCCGTGCTGGCCGGTCTGCTGAAAGCCCCGTCCCGCTACAGCCCGGCCAGCAACCCCGATCTCGCCACCAGCCGTGCCAGCGTGGTGCTGAATGCGATGGTGGAAAACGGCGTTCTCACCCAGCAGCAGGCCCAGCAGGCGCTGGCAACCGCCCCCACCGCGCTGGCCAATGCCAGCAAGGCCCGCCCCGGTCGCTATTTCTCTGACTGGGTGATGGAACAGGTCGATGATCTGGCCGGTTCGGTATCGCAGGACCTGATCATCAAGACCACCCTCGACCCTACCATTCAGGCCGCTGCCGAGCAGGCGCTGGCCAAAACCCTCGACAGCAAGGGCCCCGCCGCCAACGCAGGCGAAGGGGCGATGGTGGTGCTGACCCCCGACGGAGCGGTACGGGCAATGGTCGGTGGCCGCAGCTATGCCAACAGCCAGTATAACCGCGCCGTTCAGGCCCTGCGCCAACCCGGCTCGTCGTTCAAGCCGTTCGTCTATCTCGCCGGACTGGAAAGCGGCCTGCTGCCCGATGATGCGGTCGAAGACGCCCCGATCACCATCAGTGGCTGGTCGCCGGAAAACTTTGATCACCGCTATCACGGGCAAGTCACCCTGCGCGACGCCGTTGCCAACTCGCTGAATACGGTTGCCGTGCGTGTCAGCCAGCGGGCCGGTCTGCAACAGGTGATAAGCGTTGCCCATCGGCTGGGGATTACCGCCGACCTGCAACCGACGCCCTCGCTGGCACTGGGAACGCAGGAAACGGCGGTGCTGCCGCTGGTCGGGGCCTATGCCGCCTTTGCCAATGGCGGCTATGCCGCGCCGCCGTTCGGGATCAGTGAAATCACCACCCGCGACGGCCAAATTCTATATCTGCATCAGCAGGGTGAGCAAAAGCAGGTCATCCGCCCGCAGGATGTCGGCAACATGAATCAGTTGCTGTCCGGCGTCATCCAGTCCGGCACTGGCAAACGCGCCGCCATCGGACGCCCGGCAGCGGGCAAGACCGGCACCAGCGCCGATTACCGCGATGCCTGGTTCATCGGCTATACCGCCGATTACGTGGCCGGGGTGTGGATTGGCAACGACAACAATACCCCGATGAAGAGGGTGACCGGCGGTTCGTTGCCCGCCGATGTCTGGCGCGAGGTGATGCTGGCAGCGCAAAAGGGCAAGCCGATGCGGGACCTGCCGGTCGGAGAAACCGACGACCTGATCGGTCGCCTGCTGCGCAGCGTGCTGGGCGAAGACAGCCCGCGTCCATCGAACGCGCCGTACACCAACCCGCTGTCGGCCAGCGAAGAGCCACAGGAGCTGGCACCACAGCAGCCGGCCCCCGAGGCGCAGCGCAATCGTCCGGCCCCCTTGCTGAATGGCACAATTCAGCCCGACGGCTCTCTGACCCATCAGCAGGTCATTGATTTGTTCAACAAGAATTAAGGGTAACAGGGGTGTGGAGCGCTGCTCCACACCTCGCCGGGGCCTTGAGGCCCCGGACCCCGTTCTTATCATGGTTAAAAAGTCAGGCTTGCGGCTCGTCTTCAGCCCCGGGCGCTTCCGGCGTGGCGGTTTCCAGCCGTTCCAGCACCGCGACAAAGAAGCCGTCGGTGTCATGTTCGGCGGGATCAAGGCGCAGGTACGGCCCGCTGACCGGACACGGCACCGCCGGGTTGACCAGCTCCGGCCACAGGTCGGCCACCGACAGCAGACGATAGGCCGCGCCCTGTTCGGCGAGGAAGCTTTCCACCTGCCGCTCGTTTTCTTCCGGCAGCAACGAGCAGGTGGCATAGATCACCCGGCCCCCCGGCTTGGCCAGACGGGCGGCGCTGCGCAGGATGCGGGCCTGCAGAGCGGTCAGCTCGGCCAGCATCTCTTCACTCATCCGCCACTTGGCATCCGGGTTGCGCCGCCAGGTGCCGGTCCCCGAGCACGGGGCATCGATCAGCACCCGGTCATAGGTTCCCTTCGACCGCTTCACCCACTTGTCAGTTTCACTGCTGAGCACCCGGCGGGTGACGTTGTGCGCCCCGGCCCGCTTCAGACGCTCCGCCGAGCGGTCCACCCGGCCCTGAGACACGTCACAGGCCACCAGACGGCCCTTGTTCTGCATCTCAGCCGCCAGAGCCAGCGTCTTGCCACCGGCACCGGCGCAGAAATCGACCACCGACATCCCCGGGCGGGCACCCGCCAGCAGGGCGACCAGTTGCGAGCCTTCATCCTGCACTTCGACCAGACCGCCACGGAACGCATTGGTGGCCGCCAGATTGGCGCGGCCCGCCAGCCGCAGGGCCAGCGGCGAATAATGCCCCGGCACCGCTTCAACGCTTTCTTCGTCGGTACCCTCGGCAAGGGCAATAATCGCATTGTCGCGGTCACACTTCAGGGTGTTCACCCGCAGGTCCACCGGAGCCTCTTTGGTCAGGGCATCAAGCAAGGTCGGCAGGTGATCGCCGTAAATATCCTTCAGGTAAGTGGCCACCCACGCCGGGACTTCGCCGCGCACCCACACCGGCATGCCGTTGTGGTTCAGCGGCTTGCCACGCAGGAAGCGCACCACCGCCCGTTCGTGTTCGTTCAGTGGGCGCGGCGCGTAGATTTCACCGGTACACAGACCGTCAACCCCGGCCAGCCCCATGCCTTCGACCAGCACCAGATAGGTCAGGATGCGGGCGCGCGGGCGGATGCTGTCCCAGTCCGGGCGTTCGCCGTTGGCCCAGGTGTCGGCTGCCGCTTCGCGGAACCACCAGGTCAGACGGGCCCAATGGCGCATGGTGCCCCACACCCGCATCGAGATGGCGCGGCGATCCTTGGAACCGATAAAGCGCCGGTCACGGAAAAAAGCCGCCGCCGTCCCATCGGCGGGGCGGGACGTTCCGGCGATGGTCTCCAGCAGATCAATGGCAGCCTGCAGGCGAGCGTCGTCTTTCATGGTGGTCTTGTCCTGAATAAAGCGAGAGACGGACACCTTTTTGCAAGATGCCCGTCTCCCGGATTTTAAAGCCCCAGGAACCGAAGATGATCTCCGGCCTCGGGCCATGCCAACAGGCTCTTACGAGCTGATGCGGTAGTTCGGGGCTTCGCGGGTGATGGTCACGTCGTGGACATGGCTTTCACGGTAGCCCGCGTTGGTGATGCGGCGGAACTTGCAGTTCTGCTGCATCGCGGTCACGGTGGCATTGCCGGTATAGCCCATCGCCGCCTTCAGGCCGCCGATCAACTGGTGCAGGATCTGGGTGGCGGAGCCCTTGTAGGGCACCTGACCTTCGATCCCTTCCGGCACCAGCTTCAGACTGTCGCGCACTTCCTGCTGGAAGTAACGGTCAGCCGAGCCGCGCGCCATTGCCCCCAGCGAGCCCATCCCGCGATAGGCCTTGTAGGAGCGGCCCTGATACAGGATCACTTCGCCCGGGCTTTCGTCAGTCCCGGCCAGCAGCGAACCAATCATCACGCAATCAGCCCCGGCGGCAATCGCCTTGGCCAGATCGCCCGAGTACTTGATGCCGCCATCGGCGATCAACGGCACGCCCGCCTTGCGGGTGACGGCGCTGACCTCGGCAATGGCCGACAACTGCGGCACGCCGACACCGGCGACGATCCGGGTGGTGCAGATCGACCCCGGGCCGATCCCCACCTTCACCGCATCGGCACCGGCAGCGATCAACGCTTCGGCAGCTTCGGGGGTGGCGATGTTCCCGGCCATGATCTGGGCATCGGGGTACTTCGTCTTCAGTTCGCGGACGGTGTTGATCACCCCGGCCGAATGACCGTGGGCGGTATCCACCACCACCACGTCGGCACCGGCATTGATCAGCGCTTCGGCGCGGGCAAAGCCGTCCGCACCGACGCCGGTCGCCGCCGCCACCCGCAGACGGCCCTGAGCGTCCTTGCAGGCGTTCGGGTAGGTCTGGGCCTTTTCCATATCCTTGACGGTGATCAGACCGATGCAGCGATAGGCATCGTCCACCACCAGCAGCTTTTCGATACGGAACTTGTGCAGCAGGTTCTTGGCATCCTGCGTGCTGACCCCTTCGCGCACGGTGACCAGATCGCTGTTGGTCATGTAGGCGCTGACCGGCTTGGCCATGTCATTGGCAAAGCGCACGTCGCGGTTGGTCAGGATACCGACCAGCTTTTGCGTCCCGCGATCCACCACCGGAATACCGCTGATCCGGTAATCCGCCATCATCTTGAGGGCGTCGGCCAGCGACTGATCGGGGTGGATGGTCAGCGGGTTGACCACCATGCCGGATTCGTAGCGCTTGACGCGGCGCACTTCCTCGGCCTGTTCTTCGATGGTCAGGTTTTTGTGAATGACGCCAATACCGCCGTTCTGAGCCATGGCGATCGCCATCGAGCTTTCGGTCACGGTATCCATGGCCGAAGACAGCAGCGGAATGCCAAGCTCGATCGAGCGGGTCAGGCGGGTCGCGGTCCGGGCTTGCGCAGGCATCACGTCCGACGCGGCCGGAACCAGCAACACGTCGTCAAAAGTAAGAGCCTCGGGGCAGTCCATTGAAAGCACCTCTGGGGGATTGCGGCAGAATCTAAGGTGCGCGCCATCATACACAGAAACGCCCTGCTGCCAAGCAAGAGAAAAATAACAGGCATGTCTTTTTGACAGGTCAGACCATGGCCGTTGCGCATGACACCATCTGGCAGCCCCCTAGAACTCAGGATAAGGGCCGCTTCTTTGTGATGGAACATGGACAACACCGGGCAACCATCCCCTAATACCCCCTGCCGTCGGCGCTGCGCCTTGCCCGCCCGGAACTCCATTCCCCCTCTGTCGAGATATGGTCACCATGGCCGATTCGTCTTCTCCGTTACGGAACACCTCGTTCCTTGCCCTGCTGTCCAGCCGCTTTCTGGCTGCCATCGCCACTCAGGTGCAGGCCGTCGCCGTTGGCTGGCACATTTATGATATCGCCCGTGACCCGATGGCCCTGGGCTATGTCGGGCTGGCGGTGTTCATCCCGATGGCTCTGGCCACCCTGCCTGCCGGTGACATGGTCGACCGTTACAGCCGTCGCACCATGCTGGCGGTGGGCGGCACCATGCAGTGCATCACCGCCGCCTCAATGCTGGCGCTGACCCTGATGAACGTGCAGATCCTGTGGCCGTATTATGCCGCACTGGTGTTCATGGGCATCGGGCGGGCGCTGGGCGGCCCGGCCTATCAGGCGCTGGTGCCGCAGATCGTCCCCGAAGCCCAGCTTGGCCGGGCAGTGGCGATGACCAGTTCGGCGTTCCAGAGTGCCACCATCGCCGGTCCGGCGGTTGGCGGGCTGATTTACCTCGCCGGTCCGGATATCACCTTTGCACTGTGCTTTGCCTTTTATGCTGTCTCGGTGTCGGTGCTGGCGCTGGTGCGTGGCCCGTTCCCCAAGCCGGTGATCACCCCGGGCATCGGAGCGGTTGGCCGACTGGTGGCCGGGATGAACTATGTACGCTCCAACCCGGTGGTGCTCGGTGCCCTGTCGCTGGACATGATGGCGGTGTTGCTGGGGGGTGCCACCGCCCTGTTGCCGATCTTTGCCCGCGACGTCCTGCACACCGGCCCGGAAGGTCTGGGGATGCTGCGCGCCGCCCCGGCGGTGGGTGCGGTGGCGGTCGGCCTGATCCTCGGGCGCTGGCCGTTGCAGCAACGCACCGGCTTTTACCTGTTTTCCTGCGTCGGCCTGTTCGGCCTCGCCACCATCGGATTCGGGCTGTCGGGCAACTTCGTGTTCTCGCTGTTCTGCCTGCTGGTGATGGGGGCCTCGGACATGATCAGCATGTACGTGCGGCAAACGCTGGTGCAACTGGCAACGCCCGATGCCATGCGCGGTCGGGTCAGTGCGGTCAACGTGCTGTTCATCGGGGCGTCAAACGAACTGGGCGAGTTCGAGTCCGGCGTTACGGCGGCGTGGTTCGGGGTGGTCCCGGCTGCCGTGCTGGGCGGGATCGGAACCATTGTGGTGGTTGGCCTGTGGGCATGGATGTTCCCCGCCCTGCGCACCGTTGACCGCCTGACCGATGTCAAGCCAGTGCTACCCGATGAACCGGATGCCGTACCACAGAAGGCGTAACCAAAAAAAACACGGGCAGGATGATCACCCTGCCCGTGCGTCTTTTACTCGACCTTTTCGGGAACCGGCGGCGGGGCAATGCCCGAGCCATAGGCCTGCCCCTGATCAATGATCCCCCGCCGGATGGCGCGGGTGCGGGTGAACAGGTCGAACAGCACCTCGCCCTCACCCCACCGAATGGCCCGCTGCAAGGCGGTGAGGTCTTCGGTGAAGCGCTGGACGATTTCCAGCACCGCTTCGCGGTTGTTGAGGAAGATGTCGCGCCACATGGTCGGGTCCGACGCCGCGATACGGGTGAAATCGCGGAAACCGGAGGCGGAATACTTGATCACTTCCTGCTTGGCATCGCTGGCCAGATCGTCGGCGGTACCAACGATTGTGTAAGCAATCAAGTGCGGCAAATGCGAGGTGATCGCCAGCACCCGGTCATGGTGGCCCGGCTCCATCACATCGACCTTCGAGCCGACCGCTTCCCACAGGGCGCGCACCCTGGCCACCGCCGCCTCGGGAGTCCCCGGCGGCGGCGTCAAAATGCACCAGCGGCTGATGAACAGCTCGGCAAAGCCGGCATCGGGGCCGGAATGCTCGGTCCCGGCCAGCGGGTGGCCGGGCACAAAGGCCACCGAGTCCGGCAGGAACGGGCTGACATCACGGATCACCGACTGCTTGACCGACCCGACATCCGTCACGATGGCGCCGGGCTTCAGGCCGGATGCCATCGCCTCGGCACAGGCGGCATTGGCGCCAATCGGCACCGCCAGCACCACCAGATCGGCACCGCGTACCGCCTCGGCTGCCGAGCGGTAAACCTCGTCCACCACTCCCAGCTCTTTGGCGTGCTCCATGCTGCCATCGCTGGAGGTATGACAGGCAATGGTCCCCACCAGCCCGTGCTGGCGCATGGCACGGGCCAGCGACGAGCCGATCAGGCCAATTCCGATAAAGGCAACGCGGGGGAACAAAACCGAAGACGCCGGTGTGCCGGTCATGATCCCGCCCCAAGGAAGTCTTTCAGGGCGGCGATCACCATCTGGTTTTCCTCGCCGGTGCCAATGGTGATCCGCAGCCACTCCGGCAAGCCATAGCTGCCGACCGGGCGCACGATCAGCCCACGGTTCTGCAGGAAGGCATGGGCGGCCTTGGCGCTGTGTGCGCCGTCTGCCGGGAACTGCACCAGCACAAAGTTCGCCACGCTGTCAGTGGTGTGCAGGCCCAGCGCCTTCAGCTCGGCCTTCATCCACGGCAGCCAGTAGTCATTGTGGGTTTTGCACAGGGCCTGAAATTCCACGTCTTCAATGGCGGCCCTGGCGGCAGCCTGCGACGACGAGGTCAGATTGAACGGACTGCGCAGACGGTTCATCACATCGGCGATGGCAGGCGGGAACACCCCCCAACCAACGCGTGCGCCACCCAGAGCATGCAGCTTGGAGAAGGTGCGCAGCATCACCGTGTTCGGGGTATTTTGCGCCAGATCCAGCCCGGTGGTGTAGTCGTTGCGGTCAACGTATTCGGCATAGGCGGCGTCGATCACCAGCAGCACATGCGACGGCAGGGCCGCCCGCAGGCGCGCCAGCTCTTCTGCCGAAGTATAGGTGCCGGTCGGATTGCTGGGGTTGGTGACGAACACCAGTTTGGTCTTGTCGGTCACCGCCGCCAGCAGGGCATCAACATCGGCGCACAGATTGCGTTCCGGGGCGGTCACCGGCACCGCACTACACCCTTTGGCGTAGATGCCATACATCAGGAAGCCGTGTTCCGAGTACAGAACCTCATCGCCCGGCCCGGCATAGGCCTTGACCAGCAGGCCGATCAGTTCGTCCGACCCGGCACCACAGACGATGGTGGTCGGATCAAGGCCATAGCGGGCGGCAATCGCCTTGCGCAATTCTGTCGAGCCGCCGTCAGGGTATCGATGGAGCTTGCCAGCCGTGGCGACCAGTGCCGCCTGAGCCTTGGGGCTGGGACCCAGGGCGCCCTCGTTCGAGGACAGCTTGTAAATGCGCTCAACACCCTTGACCGACGATTCGCCGCCGACATAAGCGGCGATGTCCAGAATACCGGGTTGCGGAGTGGGCAAGCTCATGATCAACATCCACTGATAATACCGGACGGTGACGCGGAAACTCCCTGTACACAACAGTCCGGCGGGGCGGGAAAAACCGCCCGGTCTGCCTTAGGCAGAAGGGGCGGAGGGTGCAAGCTCTTCGGCGGTGAACGGCACGGCATAGCCGCCGATCACCACGGCCCGGCCCACCTGATGGTCCGAAGCCAGCTTGGCAATACGGGCATCGTCGGCGGCAACGTATTCGCTGATTTCCAGCAGATACTGCCGACGCTCTTCGCCAATGGTATGGCTGTCCATGATTTCCAGCAACGGCAGGCCACTGCCTTCGACCAGCGTCCGCACTGCCCCCCGGCTGAGGTCCGGGGTGGTTTCAATCGCCACCAGACTGCGGTCATGGCCGGTTGGTTCAACCGGCATCCGGCCAATGGCAAAGGCTTCGACGCCATCGCCCCGGCCCGGCCCTGGCCCGCACAGCGGCAGGCGCGAGATGATGCGCGGGGTGTTGGCGGTTTCAAAGAACAGCATCGGCCACCACGGATTGCTTTCTTCAAAGCGGGGTAGCGGCAGGACGCCAACGCTGACTTCGCCTTCGGCCACCGCCCGCACCACCGGTGCGGTTGTCTGCCACGGCGAGGCCGGTGTCAGGGAGCCATAGGTGTCGCGGGCCAGTTCCAGATATCCCGCCCCGCGCGCCGGCATGTACACCGCCATCGACATCGGGCCTTGCAGGGAGATCAGGGCGGCAAACATTTCACGCCACATGCGGATGATCACCGCCTTGGGGAACAGGCCGGTGGCACGCCGCAGCAGACGGCGCAGGATTTCCATTTCGCGGCCCGGCCGCAAGACCACACCACCATAGGAGCCAGCGTCATCGGACGCCCGTTTGGCCGCAGCGATCCGCGCACCCAGCGCCGCCCGCTCGTTCAGCAGGTCGAGGATGCTGTCATCAATCCGGTCAATCGCACGACGCAAATCGTCGAGCGTCTCACCGCTCGCGGTACTCTCCCCGGTCATCCCTGGTTCCCCAAACTGTCAAGCCGCCTAGTCTTAGTCTTGCCGGGGGATAAAATCAAAGAAAACATTGGCCGCCCGCCCATCACGGCCGCGTGGGCAGGGGGATTGTTCTGCGTTAAAGCCTCCCCCCACAGGCAAACCATCCTGCGGGGGGAACCGCGGTCCTCAGGCAGCCACCCGCCTGCGGGCACTCCGCCACCAGCGCACGGCATCAATCAGCAGAAAGGCCAAAAGACTGGCCCCCAGCACCGGCAACGCCCATCCCAGCACCAGCGCAATCAGCCCGCAGAGCAGCTTTTGCACGCCCCCCAGACGCGCCCACGCGGCCAGTAAAACCCGCGCCGGAGCCCCGGCTGGCGGACGCCGCAGCCACCACAGACGATAGCCATAGGCAATCATCACCATCAGGCCGATACCCAACGCCGCCATCAACAGTTGATTGGGAACCCCGAACAGCACGCCCATATGGGTATCAATGCCCCAGCGCACCAGCTTGGCCACCAGCGGGAACGTCGCGAAGTCGGCCCGGCTGGTGATGGTCAGCGTTGCCGGATCAATCGCCACCGTATCGACCTGCGTCGGCCACGAGCGGTCATATTCCCGCACCACCCACGCCAGCGATGCCGTTTTGGCCGGACGAACCTCGACCTTCGGCGAGTCGATCCCCCCGGCCTGTGCTGCCGCCAGCACCGGGTCCAGCAGGTCCAGCGGATCACGCGGCACCTGCGGCGCAGTCATCGGCATGCCCTGCCCGCCCGCGTGCTGCCCCGCATGATCGGCATGATCTCCTGCCACCGCCGGAGCCGGTGCAGACGCCGGAGCGGTCAGCGTGGTGCTGACGGGACTCTGAACGGTCAGCGTGGTGCTGACCGATGGCGTCACCCAGCCCAGCGTCCCGCGCAAGGCATCAATATGATCCCCGGCCCATTTCGACCATGTCAGCCCGGTCACCGACAGGAACAGCAAGCCGATAGCGCACCACAGGCCAATCAGGGAATGCAGCCGACGAACCGGGCGATGGTTGGTCGACCGCCGGGTCCAGCTCCACAGAACCACGCCGCTGATCACCGCCACCCACAACCACGACGCCGCCAGTTCGCTGTAGTTGCGCCCCAGATCACCCAGCAGGCCATGGCGATGCAGATAATCCAGCATCAACCGCAACGGCAGGACACCAGAGGTGCCATAGGTGCGCAGTTCGCCATGGACAGCCAGCGTCACCGGATCAACAAAAACGGTGCGGGTTTCAGAGTCCGGCAGGCCCGGCTGGGTGAACATCACCCGGGAAGTCTGCCCGGCAGCCGGAGCCGGTCGCAGCGAGAACAGTCGGGGCTCGGGGCCAATAAAGGCTCGTGCCGCCGCCGCCTGCGCCGACAGCGGCTGAGGGGTGCCAGTGGTAGTGGTGAACAGGGTATCATGGTACAGCGCCGTTTCGATTTGCGGCGCCAGCACATAGGCGGTACCGGTCAGCGCGGCAAAAAAGATGAAGGGCGCGACAAACAGGCCAATATAAAAGTGCAGGCGAATGATCAGCAGGCGCAGGCCCGCCCAGCCGTCATGCGGCGCGGGGTGCTTTGGCGAAGACATCAGGGGTCATCCTGTATGGGAACGATCGGCAATACGGGCAGTTCTGTCCGCTTACCGGGGTGGTCCCCGCGCAGAAACCGCATAGACAGCCCGTTTGATCGCCAGCGGCGCCGACGCCTCGCCCCAGCACAATGCCACCACCATCGCAGGCAGCGGCAACACAGCCCCGGACACCGGCACCATCAGCGGGACGGCCGCACACAGGCTCTGGCACATCAGCGAGCAAGGATCAGACGGCGCGCCATCCGGGGAGCGATCCGGGGCGGACGACGGGGTTTCCGCCACGTGCGACACACACACATCCGCCATCCAGCCCGGCTCGCTGGTGGTCAGCGGCAGGGCCATGACCGTGCGGGTCAGCGTCGATTGCACCGACAGCAGACACAGCAGGGCGATCAGGATGACCAGCCCCAGGCTGCCCCCTGTCCGTCCCATCCGTTTCTGCATCGCTGTCAGCACCGCCCCTCCCTTCGGATCGTTCACCGTCACTGATACCATAAGGAACGAAGGGGGGAAGAGTCCCGGCGAAAGAAAAATCCATCAGACGCCCCTGATCCGGCTTTGGTCAGCGCCTGACCGGGGTGTTGGTCTCCTGCCAGCAACAACCCCGCCCACAGGCTTTGGTGAAGCTGGATGAAGGGCCCCTGTTCGTGGCATTATCCCGTGTCTATAAGGGGGTTGTCGAAACGCTGCGCAAATATGCCACACCCATCAACACGTCATCATAACGACCCAGCCTTTCGCCCCACGTCACCGCCTGCACCGCCACAGGGCTGGCACCGGGCCGGTTTTCCTTCGGGCCACCAACCAAAAGGACCACATCATGGCGGTCGTGCTGATCAGTAACCTCGCCCCGATCACTGACGCAGACGCGGGGTTCCTGAACGACCTGATCGGGAATTTTGAGCGGCTGGGCCATCAGGTGGTTTTCTGGTCAACGGTCAGCCATCCGACCCTCGAACGGGTTTTTCTGCCCAGCTCGTGGAAGATCAAGGACTGGCTGAACCTGTATCCGGTTGATCGCCTGTTGCCGCCCGATACTGGCGACATTGACGCCGAAACATGGGCCGAGCGGGTCAATGCCCTGTGCCTGCAGGATGTCGATGATGCCTCGCGGCCAGCATTGCTGGAAATCCTGATGCGGGTATCCCGCCATCTGCTGGAAACCGTGCAGCCTGATTTGTATCTGGCGTGGAATACCCTGTGCCCGCATGTGGGCGTGCTGAGTGATCTGTGCCGCCGGGCCGACATTCCGGTGATGATGATCGAACGCGGTCACATTCCCGACACCTGGATGCTGGATACTGGCCTGTTGGGCCATTCCCGACTGGCCGAGGTGCCGCTGAACCGGCTGATCACCTCGGCCCGCCAGCGCCGGAGCTGCCTGAAGACCGGCACGGCGGTGCTGGCGGAGCAAAATCTGGCGACCTTTCAACGCTATGCGCAAAATCAGGACGAAGCCTCGTTTGCCGATCTCGAGTCCCTGACCGGCAGGCCGCGCGTCCTGTTCCTGCCACCCGATGACAGTGCCCTCGGCTTCCTGCCTGCTCAGGGGCCGGACCGGGCCGCCTCACTGCCGGGCTACACCTCCAGCCTTGACGCGGCCCGCGCGGTGGCCGCACGGGTCAGTGCCGTGGGCGGCATCACCGTCTTCAAGCCGCATCCATCTTTTGAACGGCTGTCGCTGGATACACGCGGGCAGCCGGACCTTTACATCCTCAACCTCGATTTTCAGCGCCTGATCCGCTGGGCCGACGTGGTGGTGACCAGCGGCAGCGGCCTGCTGCACGTTGCCATGAGTCACAACAAGCCGGTGGTGCTGACCGCCCGCGACATTTTTTCCGGCAAGGGCATCGCCTATGAAGCCCTGCAGGAAGCCGACATTACCGGCGCCCTCAGTGCCGCCCTGAAACGCGAGGGCTTCACCGCCCGTCAGCAGGCTTTCAAGGTTTATACCGGCTGGCTGAGCCAGAATTACCTGATGCATGCAGAACAGACCCTGCCGTCAGCGGGCGTGTGGACTGCTGCCGACGCCGTTGCCAAGCTGCACAAGCGCCATTTGCAGCATCGTCCGTCGTGGGCCCGTAGCCCTGAACTGATCGCCGCCTGCACGCAGGCCCGCCCAGCCCGCCCGATCGGCGAAGAACTGGCCAGCCAGTTGGGCAGCGGGCTGACCATTGCCAGCGACTTCCCGTCATTCGCGCAAACCCTGACCCAGCGGGAAACCACGCTGGCGGTGGTCGATTTCGACCATACCCTGTTGCTGGGTAATTCAACCGAACTGTATCTCGACTCCATCCGCCCCCGCTGGCTGGCAGCCGCCATCCACGCCTTGATCTGGGGCTTGCAGCCATGGACCTGGATGGCCCGCAAGGGCGAAGACCCGCTGCTGTACCGCGACTATCTGCGGGTGGTGCTGATGACCATTCTGTTCCCCTGGTCGCTGCTGCTGTGGAACATCAAAGCCGCCCGCATTGCCAAGGAGCTGGCCTGCAAGCCGTTGCAGGAGGCCCTGACGCAGGTCAATGCCGCCCCCACCCATATTCTCAGTCTGGGGTTCCGCTTCATCCTGTCGCCACTGGTGCGGGCGATGGGTCTGCCCGGTGCGCTGATCACTGCAGAATCGTTCTGGGGTGGCCCGACCATCCGCCGACAAGGCAAGGCCGCCATCCTGCGCGACGCCCACGGCAGCGACACCCTGTCGCGAGCGATCACCATCACCGACAGTCCGCATGATGCCGACCTGTTTCCGCTGGTCCGCCAAGGCTGGTTGATCGACTGGCCGGGCCGCAAGTTTACCGCCCTGCTGAACGACTATGTGCCGTTGCGCTATACCGCCGATGCCAAATACCCCGGTGGCAACATCCTGCGCCATCAGCATTTCGGCGAAGACCTGATGGTTCTGCTGCTGGCCTATGCCCTGATCCCGGCCAGCGGTATGCTGAGCTTTACCGCTCTGCCTGGTCTGCCGTTCCTGCTCACCTTGCTGGCCTTGCCGCTGCTGTTCATATCGTTCTTTGCCGTCTACGAGATCGGCTATTACGAAAACGATTTCGTCGCCGCACGCCGGGAAAGCAAACCAACCCTGTCCGGCCTGCAAGCCCGCTTTGCCCGCTATCCCATCAACCGCTGCGGCTGGTTGTGGGGAGCCGGGGCCGGTCTGCCCGGCTGCCTGCTGGCCTATGGTGCCCACTGGAGCAATCTGGGCGATACACCGCCACCGCCCGTCCTGTTGCCGCTGTTCGTTGTTGGCTGGACCGCCGTCCTGCTGGCAACGCGAGGGGTGTTTGCCCTGTTCAACCGGGTCCCGGAAACACAACGGGTCCTGCTGTTCCCCGTCCTGCAACTGGCAAAGACCTGTGGCGCGGCGGTTGTCCTGCCGCTCGGCGGTGCCGGGCTGGCAGTCTTGCTGGCACAAGCCTTCAGCCGGGTTTCCAATTACATGGTCTATCGCCATGGCGGTGAAACCAAACTGGTCAAACGGCAACGTCACCGCCTGATCGTGCTGGTGTTGATGCTGGCTGGACTGACCGCCATTTCGCCCTCACTGGTTGGCTGGACGGCCCCGCAGGTATGGGTGATCATCGCCTGGGCCCTGCACCGTACCTTGCGGGAAACGTTCGGTCCGACCTGGGGGCAACAGCTTCGCGGTGGCTGGTCGTGGTTGCGGGCGGCCCTGTCGCCGTCGGGCTGGAAGGCGCTGACGTCGGGTAGCCTCGCTTCCCAACCCGCCCCGGTGACGGACGCGCAAGGCAAACTGAAGCAGGCGATGGAGGCCATCGAACAGCAGGAATCGATGATCCGCCAGTTGAACGAAGGCTATACCATGCAGTTGATGGAAATCAGGGACCTGCAACTGACCCTCGCCCAGAAAGACAACAGCCTGCGTCGTTTGCAGGAGGAAAAGGAACTGCTGGAAATGAAGCTCGGTTTCCCACCGTCCCCGTAATCCCGCCCACCACAAGGCGCTGCCTTGCGTTGGGTAGTCACCTCTCGCCGCAGCACGCCAATCAGGACAAAAGGCTCATCCGTGCCTTTGGCCCGTTGGAGCGAACTCTTGGGCCAAGAAAGCCGCAAAAAAAACAATGAAGATAAAATTACGTCACAGAAAAATAAGTATAAAATAGATTGTTCATGATTTATTCAATAAATAAATCACAAAATATGAAAAACACCCCACCTTTATAAAGAATACATTATTAATGTAGATAATAATTTCACTTCAATCATATATTTATTCAATGGCGATATAGCCATATTTATTTAAGTGAAATCACAGACCACCCGGTCCCTTAGCACCATTGAATATTAGATCATATTCATACTAGAATACCTCCATCGCCGTTCCTCATCGCGTCAGGCATTTTTCCCCTGCCCCCGCTCGGGGCACAGTCTCAAAGCGCTCCAGACGCCCCCCAGAACACGCACCTGCTTCAATCTTCACGCAGCAGCCCCGGTCCCTTGGAATGAAGCGCAGGCGATGCACCGCCCACGACCAGATACAAGGTTCGTTTTATGCCGCATAGCTCGATCAATCTGTCTGCCCTCAAAGCCTATATTCGCCTGACTCCGGCACAGGAAGCGCTGATTGCCGCCAACAGCGATCACCTGCTCAGCACCTTTGACCGCTGTATTGAGGGCTTTTATCGCCATATGTGGAACACTCCGGCCACCCGGGCCATCATCAAGGACAAAAGCCACATCCCGCACCTGATCGCCGCCCAGCGTCAGCACTGGGCCCGTCTGCTCAAGGGGCCACTCGATCAGGATTATCTGGCGCGCGCCTACCGGGTCGGGCAGGCACATTCCAAAGTCGGCCTCAGCCCGGACCTGTATATGGGTGGCTATGCCTATCTGCTGGAAGAATGGTTTACCCTGCTCGGGCATGGCTTTCGGACCGCACGGGTTGTCAACCTGCTCAGTGCCCTGATGAAAGTGGTCAATCTCGACATGCAGATTGTCCTGATGACCTACAACGACAGCGAGACGGACCGTGATCACCTGCAACAGATGACGCAGACCGCGCTGGAAGGGCTACGCCATAATGCCCGCGTGGCCATCTCGACCAATGATGGCATGGTCACCATGGCCCGCCTGACCTATGACGCTCGCAACACCACCGCCATCAGCCAGAGCGTTTCTGCGGCAGCGGACGAGCTGGTTGCGACATCCAATGAAATCGCCCGCAGCAGCGAAGGCGCCCTGGAAGACAGTGAACGCGCGCGCCAAACCGTCCAGACCGGGATTCTGGCCGCCGAAGAAGCCGTCTCCAGCATGAATCAGATTTCCCATGCAGCCACCGAAGCCGCCAATCGTGTTGAGGAACTGGCCATCGCCGCCGAGAAAATCGCCGAGATCATGACATCCATCGAGGCGATTGCCGACCAGACCAATCTGCTGGCCCTGAATGCCACCATCGAAGCCGCCCGCGCCGGGGATGCAGGCAAAGGGTTCGCGGTGGTTGCCAACGAGGTCAAATCCCTTGCCACCCAAACCGCTCGGGCTGCCGAAGACGTGGGAAGCCGGATTGGCCTGCTCCAACGGGAAATGCGGAATATCCGGCAAGCCATGCATGCCAGTGCCATGGCCGTTTCCGGCGGACAGGAGGCCATCAGCAAAACCGGGCGCGAAATGAGCGAAGTCGCCGGACAGGTCGAAGCGGTCGGCCAGCGCATGCGTGATATCTCGGGCATCCTGAATCAGCAAACCGACGCTGTCAGCGAAATTTCGTCCAGCATCACCACCATCGCCACCATGGCAGAGAAGAATCAGGACTTGATCCTGAAAACCACCATCACCATCGAAGAAACCAACGATTCCATAGCCGACCGTGTTGCACAATGGTCAAAGCTGGCTACTCCCCAGGCATTGTGTGAAATTGCCAAAATCGATCACGTGATTTTCAAAAAGAATGTAACAGACATCGTGATGGGACGGGCCTCCATCGAACAGCACGGCAACATGCCGGATCACAACACCTGCCGACTGGGGAAGTGGTACAACCAGATTGCCCAGTCGGCGTTGCGGGATCATCCGGCTTATATCAATCTGAAAGAACCCCACGAGCGGGTCCACAAGACCGGCCACAAGGCCATCGATGCCATTCGCCGGGGCGATACCCCCGCCGCCCTCGCCACCCTTGACGACCTGAATGAAGCCTCGACAGAGGTCATCCAGCAGCTTGATCGCCTGTCTGTCGCCATTGGCGAGCTTGAACCGCACTCTGATATTGCCGTCAATCCCGGGCATTAGAGCATTTTCAAGTTGACCGTTTACGGTCAACAGCTCGGAAAATGCGGCACTAAAAGGGCAGAGAGTTTTCGCTCGGCGTGAAAACGCTCTAATGACTTGTGCGGAAAGCGGGAAGCAGCGTTCCGCACAAGGCTCAACCGTTCCAGATGACGAGAGTCGGCAAAACGGGCCGTGCGGATGCGTGCAAAATGCACGAAATCCATGTAAAATACTCCGCAAGAATGTGCTCCACCAATCCCCCCCTGCTTTGAATTCCCCTTTTTTCTTCAATGACTTCTCACCAACGGCTATTCCCATCCCAATACAATGCATTGATATGTAATGTTTTTTAGAGAGCCCCCCATTGACTAACGCTTATAAAAACTGCACCCTCTGTGTAATGCATAACAATTAAGCACCCTTATCGGTGTAGACACCACAGACGGCGCACAAAAGATATGCCCACGATGGTTCGTCATGCGGGAGGAGAGCCTGAAGGCTCGCCAGAAAGAGCCCGGGTGTCATACACCCCGGTAAACAGGCAGGCCATCGACCCGGAATATCACCCCGGGTTGACTGGTCTTGGCGCAACAAGATAACGAAAGGGATTTCCCGATGGCGAAGACCACTCCAGAGCTGGAATCGCTCTTGATGCAACGGTCCCTGACCGATGCACAGCTCCTGGCCGCAGCAGAGACCGCCGCAGACTATCGCATTCTGCCCCATGCCACCGTGATCAAGATCGGTGGTCAAAGCGTCATCGACCGCGGGCGGGCCGCCGTCTATCCGCTGGTTGATGAAATCGTCGCCGCCCGCAAAGACCACAAGATGCTGATCGGCACCGGAGCAGGCACCCGGGCCCGCCACCTGTATTCCATTGCAGCGGGCCTGAACCTGCCTGCTGGCGTTCTGTCACAACTGGGAGCCTCGGTGGCGGACCAGAACGCCGCCATGCTCGGCCAGCTGCTGACCAAGCACGGTATTCCGGTGGTTGAAGGCGCAGGCATGTCAACCCTGCCGCTGTCGCTGGCCGAGGTCAATGCCGCCGTCTTCAGTGGCATGCCACCATACAAGCTGTGGATGCGCCCGGCTGCCGAAGGCGTTATCCCCCCGTACCGAACCGATGCCGGTTGTTTCCTGTTGGCCGAGCAGTTTGGCTGCAAGGCAATGATTTTCGTCAAGGACGAACAGGGCCTGTATAGCGCCAACCCCAAGACCTCCAGCAATGCAACCTTCATCCCCAAAATTTCGGTCGATGAAATGAAGGCCGCCGGGTTGCAGGATTCGATCCTGGAATTTCCAGTGCTCGATCTGCTGAAAGAAGCCCGTCATGTCCGCGAAGTCCAGATCATCAACGGTCTGATTCCGGGTAACCTCACCCGTGCGCTTGCTGGCGAGCACGTCGGCACCATCATTACCGCCAACTAAGGGTCCCTGTCATGTCTGATACGTCCAACAGCATCAAGCACGTCGCTTCGCCGCTTGCGCAGCAGACCCTGCAAGACGGCAGCCTGACCCGCCCCGTTGCCGGGGTCCGGCCGATCCGCCTGTTACCCTGGCTGCAAGTGGTCAAAATTGGTGGCCGCTCCATCATGGACCGTGGTGCAGCCGCCATCCTGCCGATCGTTGATGAGCTGCGCCGCCTGTTGCCGGAACACCGCCTGCTGATCCTGACCGGAGCCGGGATTCGCGCCCGCCATCTGTATGGTGTCGGTCTGGATTTGGGGCTGCCCGTTGGCTCTCTGGCTCCGCTGGCCGCCAGTGAAGCCGGTCAGAATGGCCACATCCTGGCCTCGCTGCTGGCACCGGAAGGGGTTTCCTATGTCGAACACCCGACCATTGCCAACCAGCTGGCAATCCACCTGTCAGCCACCCGTGCCGTTGTGGGGAGTGCTTTCCCGCCCTATCATCACCACGAATTCCCCTCCTCCCGCCTTCCTACGCACCGTGCCGACGCGGGCGCGTTCTTGCTGGCTGATGCCCTCGGCGCTGCAGGCCTGACCATCGTCGAAGATGTGGATGGCATCTACAGCACGGATCCCAACGGCCCGGATGCCGATAAAGCCCAGTTTCTGGGCGAAGTCAGCTCCGCCGATCTGGTCGCGCAGGAGGGGACTTTGCCGGTGGACCGCGCCATGCTGGATGTGATGGCAAACGCCCGCCACATCGAGCGGGTGCAGGTCGTCAATGGACTGGTTCCGGGCCGTCTGACCGCCGCGCTGCGCGGTGAGCATGTCGGGACAATCATCCGGACCGGGGCCGCGAGTCACGCCTGAGAACGCAAAAGCCCCCCGGTGTAAACCGTGGGGCTTTTTGTTGTGAAGGAAGTTTATGCGGGCTCTGCCCGCGCCCGCAAAGGGCCGGAGGGCCCTTTGATCCCGGGAGTGGAGTGGGAAATGCGAAAAGCCCCCTGGCGTGAGCCGGGGGGCTTTGGTGTTTGGGGGTGGTGGGTGACCTGACTTTCTCTGTCAGGTCTAATCTGAACTCATAAGCTAAATACAGAACGGCCCCTTAGCTTGCGCCAAGGGGCCGTTCTGTATTTGGTTGCGGGGGCCAGATGTTGCTTCGCTTACGCTTCGCTGCCCTTGGCGTCCGGGCGGAGGGCTGCGCCCTCCTGACGCCTGCGGGTGACCT
>NZ_FTOA01000014.1 GCF_900156605.1 Insolitispirillum peregrinum
ATCAGGATTTCCCCCAGCAGAGGCGAGACGGTTTTGTCGTCCAGCGGCGTGATGGAGATCTCGCTGTCATCCATCACGAACAGGAACACATCCTCAATCGCCGTTTTCGGGTGCAGCGTTGACAGGAAAATGTCCCATTCCAGATAGCAGCACAGTGGATCAAGGTATTCGAGGCTCGGAATGGCCTCGGGCAGGGCCACCACGATGCACTCCCCCAGCGCCCGCAGCTCGTCCAGCAAGCCGAGAGGATTGGTCCCGAAGACCATCGTCTGCGGGGCCAGACGGCAACGGATGTGCCAGCGGCGCTGGCCGTCATCCTGAACAGGGACGGCCTCGGTGGTTTCGGGGCCGCTTTCCGGTGGAGCATCGGGGGAGGCCACCACCACACCGGCCATCAGCGACAGGAATGTCTGCGTCAGCCGTGCGCCGCGCTCGACATCATTGTGCTGCGCCAGCAGATCGCGAATATGATCTTCGGCTTCCAGCGTGGCGGCAATCAGCTCGGACGACAGGCTTTGTTCGCCGTCACGCACTTTCTGAAAAGCGCCTTCGACGTGATGGGTGAATTCGGCCACCGCATCAAAACCGAACATCGCCCCCGAGCCCTTGATGGTATGCAAGGCCCGGAACGCCCGGTTGACCAGTTCCGAATTGTGCGGATCATGCTCCAGATCAAGCAGAGCGGCCTCCAGATCCTCCAGAAGCTCGGCTGCTTCCTGAAGGAATGTCTCGGCAGGTGATGGCGTCGAAGCAACCATGACACGACCCTTTTTACGGGAAACAGCCTCATTCCACGGGGCGGGAATCAGACATCATCAGGATGGAACAAGGCAAAAGCTGCCCCTTGGCAGAGCCGCACCGGCGGCGCCTGCCTTCAGTCCGCTGCTGCCCGAAGGCAGGCGGGTATGATGGTGGAATGGTGTCGGCGTCCAGAGGCTGACGGAACCCCGTCAGGTCACCCCAGGAAGCGCTTGACGACAGCCAGAAGTTGCTCTTGCTGGAATGGTTTGACGATCCAGCCTGTTGCTCCGGCTGCCTTGGCAACAGCCTTTTTGCTGTCGTCGGATTCCGTGGTCAAAAAAACAATCGGGACAAAACGGCAGGTCGGCAGGGTGCGCACCTGCTTGATCAAGGTCAGCCCGTCCATCCGCGGCATGTTCAGATCGGTCAGGATCAGGTCAACCGGTCCCTTGGCCAGAACCTCCAGTGCATCCTGCCCGTCAACGGCGGTCCGCACAGCGTACCCCGCCCCCTCAAGGGCGAAGCTCACCATCTGGCGCATGCTGGCGGAATCGTCAACGCTCAAAACAACTTTCGACATTTATCCCTGACCTCCAGCCCAAAAAGAATCAAACCAGCCCTTGCCACCATCACCGGGGCGCGCCAGCCCGGCCCGGGCAAGGGTATCGGCCAGGGCGTCTGTTGCCGGAGCAGTCAGTGAGACGGCAATGCCCCGCGCCTGCCCCATTTTTCGGGCAGCGAGCAAAAGTTGTAAAAACGAGATATCCATTTCATCAGTTGGCATGCAATCCAGCCAAACTGTTTGCACATCCCCTGCCGACAACGCGGCCATCAGGTGGTCTTTGGTCTGCTCGGCCTCTGCAAGTGTTTGCCGACGATCAAACGTTAATCGTATTTCGGTGCCGCTACGATTGATTTCTACCATGGCGATCCTGTTTATCCATATCGCTGCTATGGATTTAATTAAACTAAACACGGGAATTATGCAAGATGATTCCGTATTTTACGAATATCAAGTAATAATGAGTGTGCTTGTTTCCATTCAATCATGAAGGGAATTACTGTACGTGATCACTACATGTTTTCTGCATATTTATGAATCTCGCGAGGGGGGGGAATTTTTTTGAAAGAATTTCAGATGATAATATCTCTAAACTGAATGTTTTTATAAATATACTTCTATAACAGAAGAGATTCAGAAGCAGGGATGAGAGAGATTAGCGGTAACAAATCTGTATCTATACAATAAAATACAACGCCCTGTGCGGGGTATGGCGACCCCATTAACATTCCTTCATTTCATGTCAGGATCATGGTCTGTGGAGCCTTTTCATTCATTTACTTATATAGTAGTGTTCATATTAGTTTTTTAAAAATAATTATGAAAATATAGGAAGATACCCTCTGGGACTCCCTATTTCAAAGGAGTGCGAACCGGGTGTCAGGGTGGGGATCCCGGACCGGGCGCACCGGATCCCCGTTCCCGTTACACTGATCGGCTCAGACCGCCATCGACGCGAATGTTCTGGCCGGTGATATAGCCCGCACCGTCGGACAGCAGGAAGGCGACGGTGGCGGCAATCTCTGCCGCCGAGCCATAGCGTTGCATCGGAACACTGCTTCGCCGTTCTTCGGTGGCGGGCAGGCTGTCGATCCAGCCGGGCAGGACGTTGTTCAGGCGGATGTTTTTCGCCGCGTACTGATCGGCAAAAATCTTGCTGAAGCTGGCCAGACCGGCGCGAAACACCGCCGAAGTCGGGAACATCGCCGACGGCTCGAACGCCCAGGCGGTGGAGATGTTGACGATGGCACCGCTCCCTTGGGCTTCCATGATCGGCGTCACCAGTCGAATCGGGCGCACGGCATTCAGGAAATAGACCTCCATTCCCTTGTGCCAGTCTTCGTCGGTGATATCGAGGATGGGGGCACGCGGGCCATGCCCGGCGGAGTTGACCAGCGCGTCAATCCGGCCCCATGTTTCGACCGTCAAATTGACCAGCCGCGTGAGGTCATCGACCGACTGGTTGGAGCCGGTGACGCCGATGCCGCCCAGCTCCTGCGCCAGTTGTTCGCCCTTGCCGGACGACGACAGAATCGCAACACGATAGCCATCCTGCGCCAGTTTGCGGGCGCAGGCCGCGCCCATCCCTGAGCCACCTGCGGTAATGATCGCTACTTTCTCGCTCAACAGAGCCTCCGTATTTGCAAGCCGCCGGTGGGCGGCGATGTTTGAAACTATGGCAGGAAAACTGCGGTCCTTCGCCTCAGAAAGATTTGTCCGATGCGATAGAAAAGGTGGTGGAGGGTGGGGATTAACCCATCCGGGGAATACTCGTTCCGCTGCGCTGCTGGTCATATCTCTGCCGATGGTTTTCAGAACGACGGGGAGGGGTTGCAATGACGGTGACACACAGGCTGCTGCCGGTGCTGGCCGGGGCGATGGTGCTGGGAAGCGGGCTGGCCGCTCACGCCGCCGACGCGCCTGCCGGGTTGACGCTGTACGAGGCGGACGGGGCGCGGGTGGCCTTTGACTTTGCCGCCGGGGCCGGGGTCTTTTCTGCCAGTAACGCCCGGCTGGGGCAGGGGATTACCTCGCTGGATGATGGCAGTACGCAGAAAGACCTGAACTGGGCCGAAGCCTATGTCAAACCGGGCCTGTCGGTGCGGCTGGACAGCCAGTCCATCGGCTCGGTCTATGGAACGGTGGCGGTGATCGGCTCGACCACGCAAGGGGATGGTGATGCCTTTTCGGCCACCGGCACCCAGTTGACCCACGGCGGGGTATCGCATGGCGACCTTGAGCGGGCGGCGCTGGGGTGGGCCTCGGGCGATCTGCTGTGGCAAAAGGATGCGCTGGACCTGTCGGTCGGGCGGCAGGATTTCGTACTGGGTGATGGTTTCCTGTTGGCGGACGGCAATGCTGATGTCGGCAAGGAAGGCGGCTACTGGTTTGGTGCCCGCAGTGCCTGGAGTAACAGCATGGTTGCCCGGCTGGGCTGGGACCCGCTGGAAGCCGATGCCTTCTGGCTGAAGAGCGACCAGAATTCCGGCAACATGGAAATCCACGGCCTGAACCTCGAAGCAAAGCGCGAAGGGCTTGGCTCGGTGGCGGTGGCCGGAATGCGGATCAGTCAGGATGATCCCAATGCCTCGGGGCTGTTTGGCAGCGATGGCGTCAACAGCCTGCGCAAGGGCATGAAGGTGTGGGATTTCCGCGCACAAGGCACGCCGCTGCCGATGTTGCCGGACCTGTTCCTGTCAGCGGAATATGTGCAGGAAAGCAATGACACCGACGGGCGGCGGCTGGATGCCAACGCCTGGTATGGCGAGATCGGCTATACCTTCTCCGATGTTCCGTGGTCTCCGAGCCTCAGCTATCGCTATGCCCACTTCAGTGGCGACGACAGCACCACCACCAGCCAGTCGGAAGCCTTTGATCCGCTGCGCTATGGCATGGTGCGTGGCTGGGGCTCGTATTTCCATGGCGAAGTCGCCGGGCAGTACCTGCTGTTCAACAGCAACGAAAACCTGCACATGATCCATGCCACCGTCTCGCCGCTGGAAACGGTGCAGGCCGGGGTGATCTATTATGATTTCAGCCTCGATCAGGCCAGCGCCGGGGCCAGCAAGGACTATGGGCAGGAAGTGGACCTGCATGTGGACTGGATGCCGCTCGACTGGCTGACGGTCAGCGGGGTCTATGGCCGTTTCATGCCGGGGGCGGCGGCGAAAACCGCGCTGGGTGGTTCGGACAGCATGGATGTGATGGAGCTGGTTTCGACGGTGAAGTTCTAAAATACAGGACTCACCAGCAAATCCCGAGCAGATGGACTCATCTGCGACGACGTATTTGCTACAACAGCAGACTCACCACCGTGCATTCCCCATCCGGGGTATTGACCGTTCCGGCGCTGCGGGCTTCCCTGTTGCAATGCACAGAGGCAAAAGGGAGGCCGGGCGATGGAGGCAGCGGTTGGGGTTGTCGGCGGTGGCCCGGCTGGCGCGGCGCTGGCCATCGAACTGGCGCGATTGGGGGTGCCGGTGCTGGTGATCACCAGCCCGCGCCCCCGTCGGCGTTTTGAAGGCCTGTCAGACCGTACCGTCGCCCTGTTGCAGCGGCAGGGCTTTGCCCATGCCTGTGCCACGCTGGGCGAGGCGGGTGAGCGGCAGGCGCACTGGAATGGCGTTGCCAGCCGCCACAACCGCGAATATCTGGTCGAGCGTTCGGCCTTTGACCGGGCGCTGTGCGACGACCTGCGGGCGCAGGGAATTACGGTGCTGACCAGTGAGGTGCGGTCGCTACAATGGCAGCAGAACCACTGGCACATCACCTGTGGCGCACAGGTGGTGCGGGTCGGCTTTGTGGTCGAGGCGCGGGGACGGGCGGCGCCAGCAGGGCAGACGCGGCTGCGCGGTCCGGCCTCGCTGGCGGTGGCCCGCTTTTACCACGGCCCGACGACCACCGACGCAACGGCGGTAATCCCCTTTGCCGATGGTTGGGCGTGGCTGGGGCGGGCGCAGGACGGTCGGCGGATGGTGCAGTTTACCGTCGATGCCGACAGTGTGCCGGGGGCAGGTCATCAGGCGCTGACCAGCCTGCACCAACGGCTGTGCGCTGATGTGCCCGAGGTGGCGGAGTGGGTGCCCGACGGGGTGCAGGCCGATGGCCCGGCGGTGGCGCGCGCCTGTGACACCTATCTGCGCGATGACCTGGCCGGAGCAGCCTTTCTGCGGGTTGGTGATGCCGCCTGTGGCTATGATCCATTGTCGGGGCAAGGGGTGTTTCTGGCACTGGCCGGGGCGTTGAGCGCCGCTGCCGTGGTGCGGACCTGCGTGGAGCGTCCGCAGGATGGCGCACTGGCCCGGCAGTTTTATTCTGACCGCTTGCTGGGGGCTTTCGCTGAAAAGACTGCCCTCGGGGTGGCGTTTTATCAACAGGAACAGCGGTGGGCGGATCGTCCATTCTGGCAGCGGCGCCGCGAGGTGCTGCCGGTGCCGGTGCCGACCGTGGCCGGGCTTCAGCGGGTACGCAGGCCGGTTTTGGCCGACGGCTGGATCACCGAGCAGGAGGTTTTGCTCACCCCCCGCCATCCACTGGGGGTGTGGCGGGTCGAAGACGTGCCGGTTCCGGCGCTGCTCGATCATGTGCGCCAGTCGGGGGCCTCGCTGGGGGACTATGCCGCACGCCACCAGTTGGCATTGCCGCAGGTCGAACGGGCGGCCTTGTGGCTGCAACAGGTTGGAGCCTTGGCATCATGAGCCGCAGTCGAGGCATCCGCAGCGGGGCGTCGGCCCATCCTGACACCGGCAAAGCCCTGCGCGAAGCCATCGGGCGCGGCCATGACACGCCAGGCCTTGTTTGCGTGCTGGTTCCGCACCAGCGCGACCGTGACGAGATGACCAGCGTCCTCCGCCAGTCGTTTCCCGGCGCAACCGTGGTTGGCTGCACCACCGCCGGGCAAATGCACTGGGGCAGTTATCAGGACGATATCGTCTCGGTGGTCAGCTTTGCCGCCAGCGAGTGCGTCGCGGTGGCCGAGCGGGCCGATGGCATGTCTTCGCTCAGCCTGAAAGACGGCTATGGGCTGGGCATGCGGGCGTTGGGGCGGTTGCGGGCACAGGGCATTGAACCGAATGCCTCGTCCTGCTTTGCCCTCACTTTGCTCGATGCCCGCTTTGGCAACGAAGACGTGCTGATGACCGGGCTGCGCTCGGCGCTGGGGGATATTCCCCTGTTCGGTGGCGGGGCCAGTGATGGTCTGGCCCCGCGCGATGTGGCGGTGTTCCATGACGGAGCCTTTCGGCAGGATTGTGTCGTGCTGGTGCTGGTCAGCTTGCGGCGGCACTTCAAGGTCTTTTCCACCCACCATTACCGCCCGTTGCCGGAAGACCTGATTGTCACCCGCACCGATGCCCGCCACCGGGTGATCGAGCAACTCAATGGCCGCAGTGCCGGCGAGGAATATGCCCGCGTGCTGGGGGCCAGCATGGCCGAATTGCAGCAATCCGATGCCTGGTTGCCGCCGATGATGGTCAAGGTGGGGACCAGCTACTTCACGCGCGGGGTGGCCCGGATTGATCAGCACGGCTTTTTGCATCTGGCCTGTCCGGTGTCGCCCGGATTGCAGTTGCGGCTGGGCGAGACAACGGCGCTGACCGAAAGCCTGACCGCGCTGGAGCAGGAAATCCGCGAGGAAATCGGTGAACCGGAGCTGATTCTGGGGGCAGAGTGCCTGATGCGGCGGGTCGAAGCCCAAAGCACCGGCCAGTTGGCGGAACTGGATGTGTGGTTCCGCCGCAACCGGGTGGTCGGCTTTTGCGCTTACGGCGAGCAATACCGCTCGATGCACCTCAACAACAGCTTTACCGGCATCGCCATCGGTCCCCGCCGCACGGTGTCGCGGCGGGATGAGGAAATTGCCCGCCTGAAAAGCGAGAACGAGCGTTTGCGGCGGGTGGTCGATGCCCAGCGCGAGCAGGTTGACCGGGTGATGAGTGCGGGCAGCGATACCTTTGGCCTGTTCCAGAACGCGGTGCTGCTGGAAGAAATGGTCCAGCGCCGCACCGAGGAACTGGCCGAAGCCAATCGCAAGCTGCAAGGCGAACTGGCCCGCCGCCGCCGCACCGAAGAGGCGTTGCGGCAGGCCCGGCAAGAGGCGATCAAGGCCAACCAGTCAAAGACCCAGTTCGTCGCCGGGGTCAGCCATGACATGCAACAGCCGCTGAACGCCATTCGCCTGCTGCTGGGCAGGCTGGAGCACGAACTGTTGTCGTCTGGCGGGGCCAAGGCGATGCGTCAGATTGACAGCAGCCTGCAAACGCTGGAAACCATGCTGAAGGATTTCTTCGACATCAGCAAAATGGATGCCGGTGGCTATGTGGTGTCACCTTCGACCTTCCGGCTGGGGCCGGTGTTACAGGACATTGTCCGCGAGTTTCAGCCACAGGCCACCAGCCGCAACCTGAAAATCAAGCTGGTGGACAGTTCTGCACTGGTGCAGTCCGATCTGGTGATGGTGCAGCGGGTGCTGCGCAACCTGTTGAGCAACGCCCTGCGCTATACCCCGTCAGGGCGGGTGTTGCTGGGGGTGCGGCGGGAAAGCCGGGGGGTGCGGGTGGCGGTGATCGATACCGGCATCGGGTTGCCGGAAGACGCCCTGACCGACGTGTTCCGCCCTTATTTCCAGATCAACCACCCGGATGTGGTGGTTCGCCGTGGCTCGGGGTTTGGTCTGGCGGTGGTGGAGCGGATTTGTACCCTGCTGGGGGTACGGATTCAGGTGCGCTCGGTGCTGGGGAAAGGTTCGAATTTCTCGATCCTGCTGCCCTATGGCCGCCGCGAAGACTTGCCGCGCCTGTCGGAGGAAAAGCCGCAGGCGGCTATCCCGACCCCGTTGTCGGGGGCGCATGTGCTGGTGGTCGAGGATGACCGCGCCGGGCAGGAGGGCCTGCTGGCGCTGCTGGAGGCGTGGGGATGCCGGGCGATGGCGGTGGGCAGCCCGGAAGAGGCCGAGACCTTTCTGATGCGCAGCGATACCGCCCCCGATCTGGTGATCTGTGATTATCATCTGGGGCTGGGCAAAACCGATGGCTTGCAGGTGGCGCAGCAGGTGGCGGCGCAGGCCGGAATGGTGACGCCGCCGGTGGTGATTTCCTCTGACCCTGACCCGTCCCTGCGGCGGGATATCACCGCCAGCGGTGCGCTGTTTGTCGCCAAGCCGCTGAAACCGGCCCGCCTGCGGGCGACGCTTGCCAGTGCCTTGCAAACGAAGGGGACAGGCAAAATCTGATGTATGATCGTGTTTGGTATTCTCTGGTCGTGTGATGTCGATGTTCAGCTCCCCCCTGTCGTCCGAAGACTCCTTTGTTACTCTCAACAGCGTGCTGATTGCCGAAGATCACCCGCTGTTCCTCGAAGCCCTGACCAGCGTCGCCGGTCTGCTGGCCGAGGGCGTGCAGTGCGTGACCGCCGAGGATTGCGCCTCGATGCTGGCCGCCATTGAGGGCGATGACAGCTTTGACCTGTTGCTGCTCGATTACTTTTTGCCCGGCTCGCAGGGGTTCGGGGCGTTGATGGATGTGCGGGCCAAGGCGCCGGGGATGCCGGTGGTGATTGTCTCGTCGCTGAACGATGCCGACATCATTCGGCAGGCAGCGGCGCTGGGGGTGGCCGGGTTCCTGTCGAAATCAGCCCGCCGCGAAGACATGGTGGCGGCGCTGAAAACCGTTCTGGCCGGGGGAACCTGCTTCCCGCCCGAAGCGATGGGGGCACCACGCAAGACCTCGCGGCTGGAGGACGACCACGGCGAGCCGTTGACCCCGCGCCAGATGGAGGTGCTGCAATCAATGGCGCAGGGCAAATCCAACAAGGAAATCGCCCGCGACCTGTCGATCAGTCAGGAAACGGTCAAGGTCCATGTCTCGGCCATCTTGCGGCGGCTGGGCTGTTCCACCCGCACCCAGGCGGTGATGGTTGCCCGCGATTATCTGGGGTAGGGGGGGGGAGGGCGTATCCTCTGGTGACGATATGGACATCCCAATAAACCAGTACCCGCAGTTACGGCAGCTTTGCTGGAATCGTCCCGACGATGCTGTCGTGGATGGCGAGACTGCCCTTGCCCTCTATGAGCGCAACTGGCGCTTTGTTGATCTGGACGAGATGCGTCCTCATGAGCGGACTCTGTTGGAACACCTTGTTGCCATCTATGGGAACGGTCACTTCCTGCCCGGTTGAAGCCTTGTCTTTCCCAACAGAATGGGGTCCGGGGCCTCAAGGCCCCGGCGAGGTGTGGAGCAGCGCTCCACCAACTGCCGATCCTCCGAAGGCCACAGGGCATACCCCATCCGGGGAATTTGCCCCGGCGATGGCTGCCCCTAGCATGACCTTCATCAAGCGGCTTGCGGGGTGCGCCCGCGACAAGACCGCAGGCATGGAGGCACTGTTCAATGACCATCGCTCTTTCTCCCTCGGCATCGCTGTCGCTCGGCACGCAGGCGTTCCTCAACCGCCCCAAGCGGCTGTTCATCGGCGGCGAGTGGGTTGAGTCTCGCTCGGGCGAGATGATTCCGGTGCTCAATCCGGCCACCGAACAGGTGATTGCACAGGTGCAGGCGGCGAACGCCGACGACGTTGATCTGGCGGTGGCGGCCGCCCGGCGGGCGTTCGAGGGCGAGGCGTGGAGCCGGATGCGGCCGGTGGACCGCGAGCGGCTGTTGCTGCGTCTGGCCGATCTGCTGGAGGCCAATGCCGACGAATTCGCCCAGCTCGAGGCGCTTGATAACGGCAAGTCGGTGACGCTGGCCCGGCAGATTGATGTGGCGCTGGCGATTGACTTCCTGCGCTATGTGGCGGGCTGGGCGACCAAGATCGAAGGCAGCGTGCTGCCGGTGTCGGTGCCGTTCAACCGTGAACGCGATTTCTTTGCCTACACCAACCGCCATCCGATCGGGGTGGTCGGGCAGATCATTCCATGGAACTTCCCGCTGATGATGGCCTGCTGGAAGATCGGCCCGGTGCTGGCGACCGGCTGCACCACCATCCTGAAGCCCGCCGAACAGACGCCGCTGTCGGCGTTGCGGTTGGCCGAACTGGTGCAGGAAGCGGGCTATCCTGCCGGGGTGGTCAACGTGATCACCGGCTATGGCAACCCGGCCGGAGCGGCGCTGGCGGCCCATCCGGGGGTGGACAAGGTGGCCTTTACCGGTTCGACCCGCACCGGCAAGCTGCTGATTGATGCCGCCCGTGGCAACCTCAAGCGGCTGACGCTGGAACTGGGCGGCAAGTCACCGGCGATCATCCTGCCCGATGCCGATCTGGATCTGGCGATCCCCGGCGCGGCGATGGCGATTTTCTTCAACAACGGTCAGGTGTGCGCGGCTGGCTCGCGGCTGTATGTCCATCGCTCGATCTTTGACCGGGTGATGGCGGGCGTGGCCGATGTGGCGCGCTCGCTGAAGGTCGGCAACGGGCTGGAACCGGATACCATTCTGGGGCCGGTGGTGTCGCAACAGCAAAAGGACACCGTTTGCGGCTATCTGCGTGCCGGTCTGGAGGCCGGGGCCGAGGCTTTGGTGGGCGGCAAGGCGATGGACCGGCCCGGCTATTTTGTCGAACCGACCGTTTTTGTGAATACCTCGTCCGACATGAGCATCGTGCGGGAGGAAATTTTCGGGCCGGTGGTCTGCGCCCAGCCGTTCGACGAGGTCGATCAGGTGATCGCAGCGGCCAATGATTCACCGTTCGGGCTGGCGGCGTCGTTGTGGACCCGCGATCTGGCCCATACCCACCGTCTGGCCAGCCGACTGAAGGCCGGAACGGTGTGGATCAACTGTCACACGGTGGTCGATGCTGCCATGCCGTTTGGCGGTTTCAAACAATCCGGGTGGGGCCGCGAACTGGGGCGGGCCGCCATTGATAGCTACACAGAAGAACAATCGGTCTGTGCCATGCTGTAAGCCGTTACAGCGTGCGGCGGGATCTGGTCAGGGGATAGCAAACGATGAAGCGAACAGTGTCCGTGACGGCATCGTGGATGGTGGGGGCGGCCCTGCTGGCCGGGGCTTCGGCTTCGGCTTCGGCGGCAGGCGCAGCCGAAACCAGCGGTGTGAAGATGATCGAGGAAAATTGCGGGTCATGCCATACGCCGGACAGCAGCGGCAAATTCCCGCGCATTTCCGATATCCGCAAATCGCCCGAAGGCTGGGACATGAGTGTGTCGCGCATGCAGCGCTGGCACGGGGTCACCGTTTCGGCGGAAGCGCGGGCGGCAATCGTCAAGTACCTGTCTGACACGCAAGGGTTGGCACCGAGTGAAAGCGAGCCGTTCCGCTATGCGCTGGAACAGCAGCCGGGGGCGATGGAAAATCTGCCGGACCCGGAGATGGTGCAGATGTGTGGCCGCTGCCACAGCACCGCCCGCCCCGGCCTGCAACGGCGGGATGCCGCCGAATGGAAACGCCTGATCAACACCCACGTCGGGCAATGGCCGACGCTGGAATTCCAGTTGCTGTCGCGCGACCGCGACTGGTGGACCATCGCCACCACCACCACCACCGACACGCTGGCGAAGATGTGGGGCTTCAAGAGCAAGGCATGGGATAGCTGGAAGGGCCACAAGACCCCGGACCTGAAGGGAACGTGGGCCGTGGCCGGTCATCAGCCGGGCAAGGGGGATTACAGCGGCACCATGACCGTCAGTGGCGGTGCTGGCGACCGCTTCGATGTGCGCTATGACCTGTCCTATGCCGATGGCTCGGTGCTGAAGGCGGATGGGGCGTCAGTGGTTTACACCGGCTATGAATGGCGCGGAACGGTGACCCTGAACGGGGTTGAAAACCGCGAAGTGATGACGCTGTCCGCCGATGGCAAGACCCTGTCCGGGCGCTGGTTCGGCAGTGTCAACGACGAGTTGGGCGCTGACGTTACCGCCGTGAAGACCGACGGCAAGCCGACCCTGATCGCTGCCCAGCCGATGGCGCTGAAGGCCGGTGAGCGGGCGATGGTCTCGCTGGTCGGGGACAGCTTGAAGGGCGCGGTCAGCTTTGGGCCGGGCGTGACGGTGATCGACAGCGAAAGCAAGCCGTGGGGCCTGTCGGTGGTGGTCGAGGTTGCCGCCAGGGCGGCGGAGGGCCCGCGTGAGGTCAGTGTGGGCGGTGCCTCGCTGAGCAAGGGTGCGGTGGTCTATGATGCGGTGGACCGGGTGACGGTGGAACCGCCGATGATGATCGCCCGCGTTGGTGATGGTGGTGGTCCGCTGCCGCGTCATTACGCCCAGTTCGAGGCCATCGGTTATCTGAACGGCAAGGACGGCAAGCCCGGCACCGCCGACGACATCCGTCTGGGGGCCTTGCCCGCCAGCTGGAGCCATGACAACTTCGACGAAGCGGCCAAAGAGCTGGAGGATGCCAAGTTTGCTGGCTCCATCGACAGCAAGACCGGCCTGTTCACCCCCGGCGAGGCCGGACCGAACCCGCTGCGCGCCTACAAGACCAACAACGTTGGCAACCTGAAGGTGGTGGCGCAGGTCGATAACGGTCAGGGCAAGCCCCTGAGCGCCGAAAGTCACCTGATTGTCACCGTCCAGCGTTGGGTTGACGGCTGGATTCGGTAAACGGAGACTGCGCCATGACGGCTTTGCGACTGAAGACCAACGACGTTCATGAAGTCCATGCCGATGGGGCCCATATCCTGTTCCACATTCCGTCAACCAGCCTGTTCGAGCTGGACGAGGTTGGCGGTGCGGTCCTGTCGTTGTTCCGCGACAGGCCGCAGGTGGAGCCGGACGATATCCGGGCTTCGTTCGAGGGGCGCTTTGCCGCCCCCGAGGTGATCGACACCATTCAGGGGCTGCTGACGCTGGGCATTCTGGAAGATGCTGCCTGCGCCAGTGCGCCGCTGGAGGCTCTGGTGCCCGAGCGGCACCCGCTGACCAATCTGGTGCTGAACGTCACCACCGGCTGCAATCTGGGCTGTACCTATTGCTACAAGGAAGACCTGACCACCCCGATGGCGGCGAAAACGATGGCGCTGGACGATGCCCGGCGCTCGGTTGATCTGCTGCTGGCGGAATCACAGGACCGCGAGCGGGTCTCGCTGGTGTTTTTCGGCGGCGAGCCGCTGACCAACATGCCGCTGATCCGGGCGGTCACCGACTATGCCGAACAGGCCGCCGAGGCGGTGGGGAAGGGCATTGACTTCTCGCTGACCACCAACGCCACCCTGCTGACGCCAGAGATCAGCAGCTGGCTGGATGATCACCGGTTCGGGCTGACGGTCAGCATGGACGGCTACCGCGAACTGCACGACAAGAACCGCAAGACCATTGGCGGCAAGGGTACCTATGACGTGGTGGCCCGCAATGTGCGCGACCTGCTGGGGCGCTATCGATCGCGGCCGATCGGGGCACGGGTGACGCTGACCGCCGGGGTGGTCGATGTGGTCGGCATCCATCGCCATCTGCGCGATGAACTGGGCTTTTACGAGGTGGGATTTGCTCCGGCGACCTCCACCGATCTGGCGATGTTCAGTCTGGATGACGATGAAACCGGCGAAGTGTTCCGCGCCTTCCGCTTTCTGGGACAGGAATATGTTGATGCCGCCATTCGTGGCGAAAACACCGGCTTTGCCAACATGCGCACCCTGCTGAAGACGCTGGCCGAAGGGGCGCGCAAGTCGGTTCCCTGCGGTGCCGGGCTGGGGCTGTTGTCGGTCGATGCCGGGGGCAAGATTAACCTGTGCCACCGCTTCACCGGCTCGGAAATGGGGACCTTTGGCGACATCCACAGCGGCATCGACCGCACGGCGCTGAACGGTTTCATCCGGCAGGCGGCCACTCGTACCAGCAACCCGGCCAACGGCTGCAGCTCGTGTCGGGTCCGGCATATCTGCGCCGGTGGCTGTTACCATGAATCCCATGCCAAATTCGGCGATGCGCTGCACCCGGTGTACCACGTTTGCGACAGCATCCGTGACTGGGTGGACTTTGGCATCAGTTCTTATGCACGGCTCCAGCGAGAGAACCCCGGGTTCCTGCAAAGCCATGTTCAGTTTCAGACGGAGTTCCTGCAATGAAGCACGTTAAACCGTTGAATGCCAAGGCTGCCTTGCTGGAAAAGGCCGCGGGCGAAGGCCGCGCCGAGGAAGTGCGGGTGATGCAGACGGTGGTTGCAGGCTGCGCCACCACCACCGATCCGGGCTGGGAAGTCGATGCCTTTGGCGGCACCGCTGCCCTGTGCTCGCCGATGGAAGCCGACCTTTACGGCTGTTCCGATCCCTGCTGGTGGCCGGCGCAGGTGCCGGACAACATGGCGACCTATACCAACTGGACCGACGGCAGTGATTCTGCGCCGCGTGACTGGCGCAACCTGCAAGCCGTTTTTCCGGGCAAAAAGTAACGCGAGGGGGCATACGATGGCATTTCAGTTCAAGACACTGGCCCGCCGGATGGCGCTGGCCGGAACCGTTGCTGCCGTGGCTTTGGGCGCGTTGGCGTCAACCGCGTCGGCGAAGGATTACCTGTTGACCGGCTCGCATTCCGGCAAGCTGTTCCTGTTTGACCCGGCAAAGCGCACGCTGGTGCGGGAAATTTCCCTGCCGGGCGGTACCCCGCTGGGGGTGCAGCCATCCAGCGACGGCAAGATCGTTTACGTGATGAACGACAAGCTGGGGGCGCTGAACGGCGTCGAGCTGGATACCGGCAAGCCGGTGTTCCATGCCTCGCTGAGTGACGGTGACGTGCGCGGCAAGGGCTTTGTCGGGCTGGCCCTGTCGCGTGATGACAAGGAACTGTATGCGGTTGTCTATCGCACCCGCCTGCACAAGACCGAATACGAAGTTCTGCAACCGGAAATTCAGGTGTTTTCGGTTGCCGATGGACTGAACGCCAAGCCGGTCCGTACCTTCCCGGTGGCCCGCCAGACGGCGCAGATTCATTTCTCGACCGATGGCAGCAAGCTGTACGCCATCGGGGCCAATGTCGATATCCTCGATCCCAAGACCGGGGCCAAACAAGACTCGTTCCCGCTGCGCGACGGCAACCGCCCGAACCTCAGCGCGCCCGACATGCTGGCGATCTGGAGCCAGCACAGCCAGACCAACGTCTGGACAGCGCCGATTTTCTCGGCCCGCACCGACCTGCCGCAGACCGACCCGGCGGCGTTCCAGACCGGCATCATGCAGCTTGATCTGGCCAGCGGGCAGATGCGGATGGACGAGTTTGAAAACACCAGCCATGTGATTTTCTCGTCCACCCTCAACCCGGCCAACCGCGACGAGGTCTATACCGTCTATACCCAGTTGTCGAAGGTCAACATCCGCGACAAAACGCTGGTCAAGCGGGTGGAACTCGACCACACCTATTATGCCATCAACATTTCGGCCGATGGCAAAGAGGTCTATGTCGGGGGCACGATGGACGACATTGCGGTCTATGACACCGCCACCCTGAGCAAGATCGGCAGCATGTCCCTGCCCGATGGCAGCGACATGGCGGCGTCGTGGATGCAGATTGTGAAACGGGATTGATGGACGGAACAGACTCCGACCAGCTGCGCCAGCACCGGCGCTGGATGGTGGCCTGGGTGGCAGGATTCCTGCCGCCCCGGTTGCGCCGTCTGGCGGTGGTGCTGGCGTTGTCGTTGCTGGCCACCGCCGCCGGGCTGGTGCAGCCGATGCTGACCAAGGCGCTGATCGATCAGGCCTTGCCCGACCGGCGGATGGATCTGGTGATCCTGCTGTGTGGTGGCCTGTTCGCCATGTCGGTGTTTTCATTGCTGTTGGGGTACGGGACGCGCTTGCTGTACGTGCGGGTTTCGGGCGACCTGTTGTTTTCCCTGCGGGAATCGCTGTTCCGCCACCTGATGAGCCTGTCGCCGCGCTGGTTTGCCCGTGCCCGCGAGGGCGACCTGTTCAGCCGTCTGGATGGCGATATTACCGAGGTCCAGCGCTTTACCCTCGACGGTGCGCTGGCGGCGATCAATGCCACCTTTGCCCTGATCGGGGCGGTGATTGCAATGATCAGCCTGAGTGTGCCGCTGACGCTGATGTGTCTGGCGGTGCTGCCGTTGCAGATGGCGCTGGTGGCACGCTTTCGTCCCCGTATCGAGCAGCAGACCCGGCAGGTGCGCCAGCGGGCGGCTGATCTGGGGGCGTTCTTTTTCGACACTTTGCCCGCCGCCAAGGTCATTCAGGCCCATTCGGCGCAAGAGCGGGAAAGCGACCGCCTGCACCGGCTGAACGGTCTGTACCTTGACGAGCTGCTGCGGCAGGAGCGTCTGGGGTTCTTTGCCGGTGCCGGACCGTCGCTGATCATGAGCGCGGCAACGGCGCTGATTTTCGTCTTTGGCGCGGCCAGTGTGCTGGGTCAGAGCCTGACCATCGGGGCAATGGTGGCCTTTACCTCCTATCTGGGGCGGGCGGCGGCTCCCTTGCAGTCGTACCTCGGCCTGTGGGTGGCCAGTCGGCGGGCGCTGGTCAGCCTCGACCGTCTTGCCGAGCTGCGACTGGTGCCGCCAGAGGTCTGTTCCCCAGCCTCGCCGCAGCCGTTGCCAGATCCGCTGCGCGGGGCGGTGTCGCTGCGGCAGGTGATGCTGGGCCATGATCGACAGCGCCCGCTGCTGCGGGATTTGTCGCTGGAGATTGCCGCAGGCTCCAAAGTGGCGCTGATCGGGCCGTCGGGGTGCGGGAAAAGCACTCTCTGTGACCTGCTGTTGCGGCTGTATGACCCCGATCAGGGCGAGGTCTGTCTGGATGGCGTGCCGTTGCCGCGTCTCGATCTGCTGGCGTTGCGGCAGGTGGTGGCGGTGGTGGCGCAGGATGTGGTGCTGTTGCCCGGTTCGCTGGCCGACAACATCGCCTATGGCGTCGCCCATCCCACCCGCGAGGCGATCGAGCAGGCCGCCGAAACCGCCGGGCTGGCCGAGGTGATCGCCGCGTTGCCGCACGGGCTGGACAGTCCGGTCGGCAGCCATGGCCGCCTGTTGTCCGGCGGGCAGCGGCAGCGGGTGGCGCTGGCGCGGGCGGTGCTGCAACGGCCCCGGGTGCTGATCCTCGACGAAGTCACCACCGGCCTTGACCCGGCCCTGCGTGATGCGGTGCTGGCGACGCTCGACCGGCAATTCGCGGACTGTACACGGATCATCGTTAGCCATGACCCGCAGGTGATGGCGGGCTGTGATCAGGTGGTGGATCTGGAGCATTGTGCGAAAAGTGGGAACCGGTTTTCGCAACAACAATGCGGCAACGTAAGATATGAGATCAGTGGGCGTCACAGTTGACGGCCACTGATCGGGGGGCAGTGTCATGCGTGTCGGGGTGATTGATACCGGGCTGGCTCCTGCCGTGCTGGCGGCGGGCGGGGTGCTGCTGGGCGAAGGGCAGGAGGCGCACGGCCACGGGGTGCTGACCTCGACCCTGTTGACGGCGACCATCCCGCCGTCAGCCCTGTTGTGTGTGCCGGTGTTCGATGAGCGCGGCGTCACCACCCCGCTGGCGGTGGCCGAAGCCCTTGACCGCCTGTGTGCCGAAGGGGTCGGGATGATCCTGCTGGCGTTGGGACTGGCCCATGACCGCGACGTGCTGCGTGATGCCTGCCTGCGGGCGGTGGCGGCGGGTGTGCTGCTGGTGGCGTCGGCTCCGGCACGCGGCGGAGCCTGCTATCCGGCGTCCTATCCGGCGGTGATCTCGGTCTGTGGCGATGCCCGCTGTCAGGATGGCGAGGCCAGTTGGCTGGGCGGAACCCCGGCGCTGTTCGGGGCCTCGCCGTTGCCGCCGTCTTCGGCTCCGCGCACCATGGCCGGGGCCAGCATGGCCGCCGCCCGCTTTGCCGCCTGGGCTTATCCCCGGCTGATCGACGCGCCGGATATCGCAGAAGCCCTGCGGACTTTTCCCGCTGCCTGTGCTTATCATGGGCGGGAACGGATTGGTGGGGGGATGCATGACGAAAACGGTGGTGATGATCGGCGCCCTGCTGGCAGCAGCGGTGCTGATGCCGCAGCGGGATGCCGGGGCGGTGGTGATTCTGGACAGCACATGGCGTGAAGACGGCGGCAGCAAGGGGCAGGAGAGCAAAGGCTTCGCCTCGGCGCTGGCGCTGGCTGCTCAACCGCAATTCGCGGCGGTGTTGGCGTTTGCCAGTGATGGCACAACGTGGGGCGAAGCATCGGGAACGTGGATCGGCAACGACGACCAGAACCGCGCCTACATCCTGACCGCCGCCCACGTCTTTGAACTGCCCGCCCGCACGGATGCCTATGTGGTGCGCGGGCCGAACGGCAAGATACTGAAGATCGACAAACTGTGGCTGCATCCGCGCTGGAACGGCGATACCGACACCCGGACCGGCTATGACATTGCCCTGTTGCGCCTGAGCGGCCCGGTCACTGGTATCGGCGAGCCGCCGGTGCTGTATTCGGGCAAGGCCGAAGCAGGCAAGCTGCTGACCTTTGTCGGCTATGGCAGCCGGGGCATCGGCAGCACCGGCCAGCAGGACCGTTTTTACAGCGGATCGGACAAGGCAGCGGCGCAGGGGGTGGTGGACCAGTTCGAGCCGTTCGACAAAACCGCCTCGGACAGCGACGACGCCGGGAATTACCTCGGCGTGTTCCTGCCAAAAGAAGACGGCAGCCTGAAAAACCCCTATGGCGGCAAGAACCGCCCGGTCAACCGGCTGGTCGGCCTGCTGGGGTCCGGCGACAGCGGCGGCTCGGCATGGATTCAGACTGGCGGTCAGTGGCTGCTGGCCGGGATCAATTCCAACGGCGACAACAACGCCGAATACGGCAGCTCGTCATGGTTCTGCCGGGTGTCGCCGCACCGCGAATGGATCAGCCGCATTTTCCCGGCGGCAAAGTTTCAGGGGGAGTGAGGGGGGCAATACATGTTAGAATAGGAGTAAAGGTGTGGAGCACTGCTCCACACCTCGCCGGGGCCTTGAGGCCTCGGACCCCATCTTTGATCATAGAAAAGTGTGTGTGGGGATCTTGTCCCATGGAATCAATATGGGCAAAAATCTACTATTTTTTGTTAACTGTCTTGGATTGTGGAGGTTGGCGAATTTTCCAAAAAGTTTCCCCTTAAAAGTGTTTTATTGTATGTTATTCATCTATTAATTATATGGTGGCTAGCCCTGACGATATAACTGAAAAGGACGATGGGAGAATGATACCCTTTTTATCGCAGTCTGTTGATATGGTTTTGGCGTTACCAATTCATGGTGAGGCTTTTTTATTGCGGCGTGGAGGTATACATGTCCTTGTTGATAGCGGATATAAAAAAGACAATATTTCCAACGTAATAAAAGAACATATTTGCGATGTGAATCGATTGGATATTGTTGTTTGTACGCATGGCGATGCTGATCATGTTGGTGGCCTACCAGATTTGCTTAGAAGCTGGGGGAATAGTGTTGGTCAGGTATGGTTGCCTGGACGCTGGAGTAGTGTCATTCCTCAAGTTTATCGTGACCCATCTTTGTTTTTTAATCAATTAGTTAATGAGCTTGATTCCAATTTAAGAAATCCGTCAGATAAAATTATTTCGGTAGTTCGATGTATGGGTAATGATGAAAATATTCCAATTATTGAACAAGACATGGGGTACCAAATTCGGCAAGGTGAGATTAATGTGATTGAGGATTTAATTGATGATCCAATTGATTATTCATTAGATATTGATCGTATTCCTCCTGAGCCAGAGTGGTTTATTAATCTTCGTAGAGATAAAGAAGTATTATGCAGTGATGTTGCGTATGATCATGCATATAAATCAGCTATCAGAAAAGTAAAATATAGGAAGAGAAAATTTATAAATTCAGAGTTTACTGATGATATATGTGAATATTGGTTGGGATTGATTGAGACTTCAGATGCTATTCGCAATATAGCAGCGTTGTGCATATCTCATTCAATACCAACTCGCTGGTTCGATTTCAATGGATTCATCAATAATGGGCTATCTTCTGGAGGTGTTAATGGTTTTCTGGTTCCAATCAACGCTATTGAACAGCCATCTATAGAAATTGAATACAGTTTATATATGAATCTTACGAAGATAAACCAAGAGAGTTTGGTTTTTTTTGCTCCACCAAGAAATTCTTTGTTGGGGGTCTTGTTTTGCGCAGATTCTCCATTGGGCGTTGGTCCAAACTTCAGTTACTCTTTTCTACCAAGTTATTCTCCATTATCGCCAATAGTGGCGACGGTACCGCACCACGGAGCAGAAAGTAATGCAATTGCTTATCAACACCTTAAATCTTGGGGGGGTGTCGATGTGTTTCTACGTGCGGGTGGCACAATAAAACAACCGGGGCTGACATTTCTGAGGCAGAATGATTGTCCTCGACTATGTACTAAGTGTCCAAAGGTTGGTCATTCTCCGATGCTATCAGGGGTTGTATTTGTGCCGTATTATTGGCCGGGATTAATACCTTTTGGGCGGTTCTGCGACTGCTTCCCTCCCAATGGTCCTTGAGTAATGAAAAGAAATATTCCAGTGATGCCTGCATTAGATGACTGTATATGACAGTTGAGCAACAAGCGCAGTCTGCTGCTTGAACTGCCCGGAGCCTCTGGTCCCGAACGTCCACTTGTGGTAAATGCTCCGGCCCCCATTTTTCTTGTATGATCAAAGGACCGGGGTCCGGGGCCTCAAGGCCCCGGCGAGGTGTGGAGCAGCGCTCCACGCCCTTGTTTCCCCTTGTCCCCTTATTCCTCGGCCACGCAGTCCGAGAAGTAACGGATTTCACCGTTTTCGCCCTTTTCCTGCACCAGCCCGTGGATATCGGTCTCGAAACCCGGACATTCGCGCGAGAATTCACGGTTAAAGCGCAGGTAATCGACGATTTCCTTGCTGAAGACCTCGCCGGGGATCAGCAGCGGAATGCCGGGCGGGTACGGAGTCACCAGACTGGTGGTGACGCGGCCTTCCAGTTCGTCGATCGGCACGCGCTGGGTCTTGCGGCGGGCGATGTGTGAAAATGCTTCCGAGGGTGACATGGCCGGGCGGTGGTCGCCGAGGTAAATCTCGGTCGACAGGCGCGCCACATCGTACTTGGCATACAGCTGGTGAACGTGCTGCGACAGGTCGCGCAGGCCCATGCGTTCGTAATTGGGCTGCTTGGTGCAGAATTCGGGCATCACGCGCCACAGCGGTTGATTGCGGTCGTAATCGTCCTTGCACTGCTGGAGGGCGGCGAGCAGCGTGTTCCAGCGGCCCTTGGTGATGCCGATGGTGAACATGATGAAAAAGCTGTAGAGGCCGGTCTTTTCCACCACCACCCCGTGCTCGACGAGGTACTTGGAGACGATGGAGGCCGGGATGCCGCTTTCCTCGAACCGACCGTCGATGTTCAGGCCCGGGGTGATGATCGTCGCCTTGATCGGGTCGAGCATGTTGAAGCCGCGCACCATGTCACCGAAGCCATGCCACGCATCTTCGCCCGAGGTTTCGACGGCTTCGCTGTCGGTCTTTTTCAGTTCCCAGTCGGCGGCGCGGCCAATGCCTTCTTCGGCCAGATTGTCCGGTCCCCAGACCTTGAACCACCAGTCGTCGCCGTATTCCTCGTCAACCTTGCGCATGGCGCGGCGGAAATCGAGTGCTTCGGCCAGACTTTCTTCGACCAGCGCGGTGCCGCCCGGCGGTTCCATCATCGCCGCCGCCACGTCGCAGCTGGCGATGATCGAATACTGCGGGCTGGTCGAGGTGTGCATCAGGTAGGATTCATTGAACAGGTGGCGGTCGAGCTTTGTTTCCTCGCTGTCCTGCACCAGAATGTGGCTGGCCTGACTGATCCCGGCCAGCAGCTTGTGGACTGACTGGGTGGCATAGGTCACCGAATGCTTCATCCGGCCCCGTTTGCGGCCCATCGCGTGATAGGTACCATAGAACGGATGAAAAGCCGCATGCGGCAGCCAGGCTTCGTCGAAATGCAGGGTCTCGACATAGCCGTCGAGCAGCTCCTTCACCACTTCGGTGTTGTAGAGCACGCCGTCATAGGTCGATTGGGTCAGGGTCAGGATGCGCGGCTTGACCGTTTCGGGGTCAACGCCTTCCAGCAGCGGGTGCGAGCGGATTTTTTCCTTGATCGCCTCGGGCTCGAATTCCGAACGGTGGATCGGCCCGATGATGCCCCAGTGGTTGCGGGTCGGCTTGAGGAAAATCGGGATCGCGCCGATCATCACGATCGCATGCAGGATCGACTTGTGACAATTGCGGTCAACGATCACCACATCGCCGGGGGCCACGCTGTGATGCCAAACCACCTTGTTGGAGGTGGAGGTGCCGTTGGTGACGAAATAGCAGTGGTCGGCGTTGAAAATGCGCGCGGCGTTCTTTTCGGAATCGCCGATGGCACCGTTGTGATCCAGCAACTGGCCCAGTTCTTCCACCGCGTTGCACACGTCGGCGCGCAGCATGTTTTCGCCGTAGAACTGGTGATACATCTGCCCGATGGGCGACTTCAGGAAGGCCACGCCACCCGAGTGTCCCGGGCAATGCCAGGAATAGGAACCGTCTTCGGCATAATTCAGCAGGGCCTTGAAGAACGGCGGCTGGATGTATTCGAGATAGTTCTTGGCCTCGCGGATGATATGGCGGGCGACGAATTCCGGCGTGTCCTCGAAGGCATGGATAAAGCCGTGCAGCTCGCGCAGGACATCGTTCGGCAGATGCCGCGAGGTCTTGGTCTCGCCGTAGACATAGATCGGAACGTCTTCGTTCTTGGAGCGGACTTCCTGAATGAAGGTGCGCAGGTTCAGAACCGCCGGATCAAGATCGGGGCCGGGGGTGAATTCTTCGTCGTCGATGGACAGCACAAAAGCCGACGCCCGGCTCTGTTGCTGCGCGAATTGCGAAAGGTCGCCGTAGCTGGTCGCGCCCAGAACCTCGAAGCCTTCTTTTTCGATGGCTTCGGCAAGGGCCCGGATACCAAAGCCCGAGGTGTTCTCGGACCGAAAATCCTCATCGATGATCACGATGGGAAAGTGAAACTTCATCGACCTGCTCCTGGTGCAACTGTCGGCGCGCATTTGTTCAGCGGCTGATCACAACGCCGGACACTATAATGAGTCAGCGGGGTATTGCACCTGACAAACAGGCTGTTGATGTGAAGATACAATGAAAAAGGGCCCCGGCTGAACCGGGACCCTTGAACTGGTAGCGGAGGAGGGACTCGAACCCCCGACACGCGGATTATGATTCCGCTGCTCTAACCAGCTGAGCTACTCCGCCATAAAGGCCAGCGCGTCACCGCGCCAAGGTGGGTGGATATACCAGGGTCACCCGGCCCTGTCAAGCGTCAATTTCACGAAAAAACCGCAGCCAGCCCGGCTGGTTAACCGCCGGGCTGGCTGATGCCGGATCAGGCCTGTTCGTCAGCGCCACGACCGCCACGGGCGGCCGACCACGACATCGGGTCGTGCAGGAAGGCGCGGACTTCGCTGATCTTTTCCTTGGTGAAGTGGCCGTCGGTTTCGGCGACTTCCAGCACGTCCCACCAGGTGGTCAGGAAGTGCATGGTCAGGCCCTGTTCTTCCAGCGCCTTGAGGGCGTTGGGGAACACACCGTAGTAGAACACCACGAACGCATGTTCGCAGGTGGCACCGGCGGCGCGCAGGGCGTTGAGGAAGTTCAGCTTGGAACCGCCATCGGTGGCGAGGTCTTCGACCAGCAGAACGCGCTGGCCTTCCTTCAGGTCGCCTTCGATCTGCGCCATGCGGCCAAAGCCCTTGGGCTTCTTGCGCACGTACTGCATCGGCAGGTCCATCTTGTCGGCGACCCAGGCGGCATAGGGGATACCGGCGGTTTCGCCGCCAGCCACGGAGTCAAAGGCTTCATAGCCGACGTGGCGACCCATCAGCTCGACGGCCAGATCAATGATCTTCCGGCGGGCGCGCGGATAGGAAATGATCTTGCGGCAGTCGATGTAGACCGGGCTTTTCCAGCCAGCGGTCAGGGTGTACGGGTCTTCGGGGCGAAAGTTGATCGCCTTCAGCTCCAGCAGAATACGGGCAGCAGTCAGGGCAGCGGCCTTTTGCTCCGGCGTGCGGGAAACGGTCAGCATGGATACGCCTTCCTTGTGGGCATGGAACGGGGGAATGGGTTATGGTGGCGTCTGTTTACGGCCTAATGACCCGTTGCACAATCATAGAAACGCCCTTGAGGTGCAGAAATTGGCGGGATTGGCCTGTCGCCTGCCCCTGTTGCCCCAACGAGGCGCTCCCTGACCAAAGAGGAAGTCCATGACCAGCCCGATTCTTTCCAGCCGTGATGGTGCCGTCGTTACTGTTTCCCTCAACAAGCCCGACAAGCTGAATGCGATGGACCTGCCGATGTGGCAGGCGCTGGGGGATGCCTTTGCGGCGATCAACGCCGACGACTCGATCCGCTGCGTGGTGCTGAAGGGCGAGGGCGGCAAGGCCTTTGCCGCCGGGGCCGACATCAAGGAATTTGATACGGTGCGGGCAACGGCAGAGCAGGCAAAGGCCTATGATCTGGTGATGCGGCGGGCACTGGACGGCGTGCGCACCTGCCCCCATCCGGTGGTGGTGCAGATTGATGGCGCCTGCGTCGGTGGCGGGCTGGAACTGGCCTGCATGGCCGACATCCGCATCTGTGGCACCGCGTCGCGGTTCGGGGTGCCGATCAACCGTATTTCGGTGGTGATGGCCCATCCTGAGATTCAGGGGCTGCTGCGCCACGCCAACCCGGCGACGGTGCTGGAGATTTTGCTGGAAGGCAAGATCATTGACGCCGCCGAAGCCCACCGGGTGGGGCTTGTTAATCGCGTCGTCGAAGACAACATGGTAGCAGAGGAGGTCGCTGCGACGGTGAAACGGATCACCGCCGGAGCGCCGCTGGTCAACCGCTGGCACAAGGCCTTTGTTCGCCGCCTGTCAACGGACCCGACGGCGGTGACGCAACAGGAACTGGATCAGGCCTATGAGTTTTTGGCGACAGCGGACTACCGGGAAGGGATCGCAGCCTTCACGGAAAAGCGCAAACCGGCCTTCACGGGGCAGTAACGCCATGGCGGCGCTGGAGCCCTGGAACCTTGACCGCCCGAGCGATACGGTGCAGGAGCCGACGGTGTGGGTGCTGGCCGACGACCGGGCGGGCAATGTTGCTCAGGCGCTGGGCGTGGCCGAGGCTCTGGCGTGGCCGTTCGACAAAAAGGACATCGCCTATACCGGCTGGGCACGGCTGCCGAACTGGCTGCGCGGGGCATCCCTGCGCGGCCTGACCCCGGCCAGTCAGGATGCCCTGATGGGACCGTGGCCGGACGTAGTGATTGCCGCCGGGCGGCGGACGGCGCCGGTGGCGCGCTGGATCAAACGGCAGAATAACGGCAAGACCTTTCTGTGTCAGGTGATGTGGCCGGGGGGCAGCGGGGCGGCGGATTTTGACCTGATTGCCGTGCCGACCCACGACGATCTCAGCCCGGTGCATCGCAACGTGGTGCGCATCACCGGCGCACCGCACCGGGTGACCGAAGCCAAACTTGCCATCGAAGCCACCCGCTGGGCCCCGCGTCTGGAGACCCTGAAAAAGCCGCTGGTGGCGCTGGTGGTCGGCGGGACGACCAAGAACCGCACCTTTACAGTCGAGATGGCGAAAGAACTGGCAGCGCAGGCCAGCGCGGTGGCCAAAGACATGGGTGGAACGCTGGTGGTCACCACCTCGCGCCGCACCGGCGACGAGCCTGCCCGCGCCCTGCTGGAGGCTCTGCCGCAGGCGGGCCATGTCTTCCGCTGGACCCCCGAGGCCACGCCGTCGGACAACCCCTATTTCGGCTATCTGGCGCTGGCCGATGCGATCATCGTGACCGGTGATTCGGTGTCGATGGTCTCCGAGGCCTGTGCCAGTCCGGCCCCGGTTTATGTCTATGCCCCGCCCGCGCTGATCGCCCCCAAGCATCAACGGTTGCTGAAGCACCTGTACGGGCTGGGGATGGCCGAGGCGCTGGAAAACCGCAGTTCTTATGCCTGGGAGCATCCTCCCCTGAATGCGGCATCCGAGATTGCCGCCTTGATTCGCAGTGCAATGGTCATCACACTGACCCAGAGAAAAGGTGCCGCCGCCCTGTTGCCCGGACCATCGTCCAAAGATAACGGCAACCGGCGGCTGTCGGATAACGGTAGGACATAGCAGAAAATGACTGATCGCATTGCCTTTGTTCAGGCGTCCTGGCACAGCGACATTCTGGACGGAGGCTATGAGGCCTTTGTGGCCGAGCTGGCCGGGCGCGGCGTTGATCCGGCGCGGGTGGACCGGGTGCGGGTGGCGGGAGCCTTTGAAATCCCGTTGCAGATCAAGCTGCTGGCCAAGTCGGGCCGCTATGCGGCGGCGGTGGCGGCGGGCTGGATTGTCGATGCCGGGGTCTATCGCCATGAATTCGTCGCCACGGCGGTGATCAATGCGCTGATGTCGATCCAGCTTGAAACCGAAGTGCCGGTGCTGTCGCTGGTGCTGACCCCGCACCATTTCCACAGCCACGACGACCACAAGGATTTCTTCCGCGAGCATTTCGTGCTGAAGGGGGCCGAGGCGGCGCGGGCCTGCCTGAGCGCCATCGACGGCGTTGCCAAAGCCAGGGCGCTGGCGGAGAGCGTCTGATGTCGCTGTTCTCGCTGGCCGGGAAAACGGCGCTGGTCACCGGTGCCGGGCGCGGGCTGGGGCTGGAAATCGCCCGTGGTCTGGCCCATGCCGGGGCGCTGGTCTACATCAACGGGCGGCGCGAAGGCATGCTGACCGAGGCCGCCCGCAGTATCGGCCCGAACGTGCTGCCGTTGCCCTTTGACATCACCGACGCCACCGCCCGCCGCGCCGCACTGGCGCACATCACCAGTCATACCGACGGGCTGGACATTCTGGTCAACAACGTTGGTATCCGCGACCGCCGCGATGCGCTGGCCTTTGCCGATGGCGACTTTCACGCCCTGCTGGATGCCAATCTGGTGGCGCCGTTCGAGCTGTGCCGTCTGGTCGCCGGGCCGATGATTGCCCATGGCGGCGGGCGGATGATCAATGTCACCTCCATCGCCGGTCACGTCGCCCGCGCTGGTGATGCCGCCTATACCGCCGCCAAAGCCGGTTTGACCGGCCTGACCCGCGCCTTCGCCGCCGAATTCGGCCCGCACGGCATCACCGTCAATGCGCTGGCTCCGGGGTTCTTTGCCACCGAAACCAACGCCGCGATGGTCGACGACCCGCAGGTTCAGTCCTTCCTTGCCGCCCGCACCTCGCTGGGGCGCTGGGGCAAGCCGGAAGAAATCGCCGGAGCCGCCGTTTTTCTGGCCTCGGATGCTGCCAGTTACATCACCGGCCATGTGCTGTTCGTTGATGGTGGGATGACGGCGCATTTTTAGGGTGGTGAGCGTAAAAGTGGGAACCGGTTTTGCGCTCACAGCTCTGGTCCGCGACAAACAGGAAACAGGATCATGGAGCGCTGCTCCATACCTCGCCGGGGCCTTGAGGCCCCGGACCCCATTCTTTGCGTCTACAGCAGGCGGTCGAGGATTTGGTCAACGTCCAGATCGTTCAGGCGGATTTCGGTCTGTTCAATGCGGATGGTGCCGTCAATGGACTGCTTTTCCAGCACGGTTTTGAGTACGGTAACTTTTGGCGCCAGTTCCCGCCGCTTGCGTACCCGGTCAGCCAGCTGCAACGTTGCCAGAATGCCGCCGGGAACGGCAAGAACCAGACTGGCAACGGCCACCACCAGCGCCGCATCCCGCCGCCCGTTGCTGATGGGGGATATGGTCTGCTCCTGCGGTGTTTCGCCGGTCAGGGCCTGCAACAGGGCGGCAGCCTCGGCACGGGCGGCCTCAGTGGTGGGGCCGTTGAGGGTCAGGGTGATGCTCATCGGTTCTGTTCCGTGATGGTGGCAATGAGGGCGCGGCAGTCATCGGCCTGTGAGGAGTCTCCGATCTTTTCCGCAGCGCGGAGGGCGGTTTGCAGAACCGTGATGCCGTCATTGGGGTGGCCGGTGAACGCCAGAACCTGTCCCCATAGCGCGCCGATGGCGCTAATGAAATCCGGGCGTTGGAGGTAGAGAGCCCCCTCCCACGCTTCGGCCAGCTCTGCCCGAATGATTGCCATCTCCCCGCGCTGCTGATCGCCTCGTTGCAGGCGCAGCCGCGCACAGCAAAAGCGGATATGGCTCAGGCTATCACGATCTGCCCTTGCCTGCGCATCGGGCACGCGGGACAGATGCATGTCCAGTGCCCCGTCGAGGTCACCGCGTGCCTGCAGGACATCAGCGATTTGGCCCATGGTGACCGCCAGTGACCTGCGGTCGCCGAGGGCCTGATAGACCGGGATTTCTTCCTCGTGGCGGATGCGCAGGGCTTCGTCGAGGTCACCGCGTGCCTGCAGGACATCAGCGATTTGGCCCATGGTGAGCGCCAGTGACCTGCGGTCGCCGAGGGCCTGATAGACCGGGATTTGTTCCTCGTGGCGGATGCGCAGGGCCTCGTCGAGGTCACCGCGTGCCTGCAGGATATCAGCGATTTGGCCCATGGTGACCGCCAGTGACCTGCGGTCGCCGAGAGCCTGATAGACCGGGATTTGTTCCTCGTGGCGGATGCGTAGGGCTTCGTCGAGCTCGCCGTGTGTCTGCAGGACATCAGCGATTTGGCCCATGGTGACCGCCAGTGACCTGCGGTCGCCGAGAGCCTGATAGACCGGGATTTCTTCCTCGCGGCGAATGCGCAGCGCTTCGTCGAGCTCGCCGTGTAGCTGCAGGACATCAGCGATTTTGCCCATGGAGATGGCGAGTTCACGCCGGTCGTCGAGGGCTTGGAAGACCGGGATTTGTTCCTCGCGGCGGATGCGCAGGGCTTCGTCGAGGTCACCGCGTATCTGCAGGATATCGGCGATTTTGCTCATGGAGATGGCGAGTTCACGTGGGTCGCCGATGGCTTGGTAGACCGGGATCTCTTCCTCACGGCGGATGCGCAGGGCCTCGTCGAGATTACCCTGGATTACCAGCCTGTCGGCCTGCAGACCAAGCAGTTGGGCGCGGTGATGCGCGTCATGTTGGGGGAGAGACAAAGCCTGCTGCAACAGCGTGTCTTGCAGATCTGCCTGACCTGCTTGGTGTGCGGCGCGAATGGTGTGCCCGAACAGGGGAGGGCTAGGCGTATGTCCCACCGCCGCCAGTCTGTCAAACGCAGGGATGGCCAGTTCAAGGGCTTGCGGTGCCAACTGCTGGCGGTGAAAGAGGAACATAACGGCAGCGAGGGCTGCGGTTTCGAGGATTGCCGGGTCGGGGGAGGCGGCCTGCAGAGCCATTTGGCAGGCGCTGACACCACGCTCATCGCGTGGAAAGTCGCCCTCTTCATCGCGCCACGCTTGCGCCAATTCCGGCAGGGCGGCGTCAGCAGCAAGGGCGAGCATATCATCGGCAAGAGCATCGGTCAGCGGGCGGGCCAGCGGGTTGGCGGCCAGATGCAGTACTTTCTGCATGCCGTCCCACCCTGCCAACAGGCCGTAATCATCCAGCAGGCCGAGGGCCAGCAGGCGGTCAAGGGCAGGTTTCGGGTCTGTCACCCCGAGGGCTGAGGCCGCCGCCGCCACGGCGGCACGCGGGACCGGGACCGGTTCCGGGAACAGACAGGCGGCGGCGAAGGTCAGTCGTTCGCTGTCGGTCAGGGCGGCGCGATAGGCGTCAAAGCCCATACGGGTGAAAAAGGCCATCGCTTCGTTTTGATCGGCAAGGGGTGTGCCATCGCGGCGATAGGCCCGGATGGCGGCAATGGCGGCTTGCGCGGCCTCGGTTTCGCCGTTGCGTAAAGGCTTGCTGAGCACCTCTTGCAGCCCCGGATTGCCTGCGGCAGTTTCCAGAGCATCGGTAATCAGTGCGGAGGGGATGGTTTGAGCGTCAACCGCCCACGCCGTGGCGAGCCATTGCTTGCGTTGTTCCCGGGCTGTCATGCCGACCAGTGGCACCCGGATCAACCAACCGGCCAAATCACCACCGGCACCATCGGGCAGGGCGAAGTCATAGCGGCTGGTGATCAGCAGCCGTGATTGGCCCCGATGGTCGCGGAAGGCAGTCAAAACAGCAGCCAGTGTGGGCCGTAGTTCTGCACGCGGCCACACCTGTGTTTGCTCACAGCGGAGGGGCTCAAGGGCCTGTTCAAAGTCATCGATCACCAACAGGAGCGGGTGATGGGTGAAAATCTGCTCGAACAGAAACGCAAAAACGGATTCCAGCGTCGACACGTCCTGCTGTACAGCCTCGCGCATGGCCTTGAAGTCTGCGCGAAAGCCTTGCTGTGCCTTGAACCCCGGAAAGACTTTGCCCACCAAGGAGTTGGTCACCCGCTCCAGTTCGGCCAGAATGGACAGCCCGTCATAGTGACCAAACACCACCGCCAGTGTGTGCTGTGGCATCCGGTCGGCCAGCCGGTCGGCCAGCCGTGCGGCCAGACTCGATTTGCCCAGATTGCCCAGTCCGTGGATGATTGCCCCGTTGGCCTCACCAGCAAAGACTCGGCACAGGCGCTGCAACTGGCGGCGGCGGCCAACAAAGTCGGTGCGGCTGGCGACACGAACCTGTTGCTTCGCATCCAGAAAGCGCGGGCTGGCGGAAGGTGGGGCACGGCGGCGGTGGGATGTCGGATTGCACAGCGGCCCTCCGCCACCCGCTCCGAGGTAGACCCGCGCCAGATGCCAGTGTTCCCCCGGTATCTCTGGAGCTTTGGCGGCGAACACCCGCCGCCGGGCATCTGCTGCGGCATAGGCAACGGTGCTGCCGCGTGCCAGTTCGGCATACAGGGCCTGGGCAAAGACCTTGGCGTCGGCATCATAGACCGAGCCATCCCAGCCCAGCACATGCGGCACATGGGATGCCATGCTTTGGGCAAAGGGGATGGTCAGGCTGGGCTGGACCACGGCAGGGGTGGCATCCCGGCGGTCCGCTCCGACAGACAGCGGCCCTGATGATGTCCCGCGTTGCCCGCTGCGGCAGGCGGACAGGAACAGCAGCGGCGGGATGGTCTCTCCCAGTGCGCTAACCAAACTCTCGGGCGGAACCGGATCAACGGCTCCGGTGTCGGTTTCTAGCAGCAGGATTGGCTGTGAGGCACCGTTGTGATCGCGGATGTCGCCATGGCACGACAGGTGCAGGATATCAAACGGGCCATCGCTGCGGTGTCGGTCGGCAAAGACCGTCAGTTCACCGCTTTCCTCGACCGTCAGGTGCACCAGCGGCTGGCCGTTGCCGTGGTGACGGGTCGCCTCGAGAATGGCGGCCTCCTCGGCTTCGTAATCCAGTTCATGCTGGCCTTCGGGGGCTCCGGCCATGAACAGTATCGCCAGATCGCCATGGCCGGGGCTGCGTGGGGCGGTGTCCGACGAGGCGATGCGTCGCAGGGGTAAAAAATGCTTCATCTGGTCCAGTGCGAGAAAACCGCCGTCATCGGCCAGGATTTCCCATGGAGCGGCCAGCAGGGCGTCGGTCAACGGGTCGTTGCCGCCCCCGATGACCTCCAGTTCGCGCACCCCCTCCTGTAACCAAGGGCGCAGGGCACCCCCCTGATCCAGCCAGCCGAACATCTCGCGGCCAAGGGGGAACAGGCTGTCGTGCTGATTATAGGCGACCGCTTGGGCGTAACGGCTGGCCCATTGTTCCAGCAAAGCCTGCGCGGTATCGGGCAAGCGGCTGCTGCTGCCGCCAAGATGGCGCCAGACCTGTTGGTCGCGGACGTCAAGCTGGAGTTTCATCAGGGGCAACTCATTCCGCATGAATTTTATTGCTGTATAAAGCACCACTATAGCGGAAATCGGTGGCCTTGCAATTCAGGAGATTACGATCACCCTTCCGCCTCCGAACGCGGGTTGTCGTCCTTGATTGCCTGCGCGGGGACGGTGCCCTTGCCATCCAGTGTTGCCCACTGGTTGCGGCCCTGATTTTTGGCCCGGTACAGCGCCTGATCGGCCAGCCGCAGGGCTTCATCGACGCTTTTGGCGTGGTCGGGCACCAGCAGGACGCCGATGCTGGCACTGGGCAGCAAGGTGGTATGCTCGATGTGGAGAGGTTCGGCCAGTTTGGTGATCAGCGCGTCGGCCAGCCGGTAAACCGCCATCCGGTCATGGATCGGCGACAGCACGATCACGAACTCGTCACCCCCCATGCGGGCAACCAGATCGCCATCCCGCACCGAATGGCGCAGGCGCTGGGCCACTGCTTGCAACAGGCGGTCGCCGATCAGGTGGCCGTGGGTATCGTTGATGTCCTTGAAGCGGTCGAGGTCGATGAACAGGAACGCCACCCGCAGGTGATTGTTCAGGGCATTGCGGACCAGTTCGGGCAGGTCGCGGTCAAAGGCACGGCGGTTGATCAGGCCGGTCAGGCTGTCGTGGTCGGCGAACCACTGGACGCGCTCTTCCTGTTGCTTGCGCTGGGTGATATCGCTGAAGGCGGCGACATATTCGGAAATCTGCTGGTTGTCGTCATGGATGGCCCGAATGCTCAGCCATTCCGGGAACACCCGGCCTTCCTTGGTCTTGTTCCAGATTTCACCGCTCCATTGACCATCGCGCAGCAGGCTGTCCCACATCTGGCGATAAAATTCGCGGTCATGGCGGCCCGAGGCAAACAGGCGGGGCGTCTGGCCGATGGCTTCCTCGGGCTGATAGCCGGTCAACTGGGTAAAGGACGGGTTGACCGCCTTGATCACGCCACTGGCATCGGTGACGATCACGCCTTCGGCGATGGTATTGAAAACGGTGTTGGTCAGGCGCTGTTGTTCCTGATGGGCCAACTGGATGGCGCGCGCTGCGCGCTGCTGCTGGCAGAAAATTGCCATCGCCCGGCTGAGGTCGCCCACTTCATCATTTCGTTCCACCGGCGGCAGGGGATGGTCAAGATCACCGGCGGCCACCGCCGCCATCGCCGCTGTCACCTGTTTCAAGGGGCGGGTGATCCCCAGCGCCAGCCGCAGGGTGACGCCAATCGCCAGAACGGCAATCACCGCCAGACTACCCAGCAACAGCCATGCCCGGCTGCGGGTTTCCTGATTGATATCCCCCAGATAGACCCCGCTGCCGATCACCCAGTTCCACGGTTCAAAATGAATCAGATAGGAAACCTTGGCGGTTGGCTCGCCGCCGCGTGGGCTGGGCCACATGTAGGACACGGTGGCGCTGTCCTTGATGCTGATCGCCTTGTTGAAGCGTTCCAGCAAAGCGGACATCTCGGGGCTGAGGCTTCCCTGGCGGCTTTGTTCCACCAGTTCGGGGTTCAAGGGATGGGCAAGCACATTACCGTCCAGATCGTGGACCCACAGATAGTTTCCGTCAGAAAACCGCGCGGCCTGAATCACTTGCAGGGCTTGCCGCTGGGCTTCGGCGCGGGACAGGTCGCCGATGATTTCCAGCGTATGGAAGTATTCAATCTGGTTGCGGATGGCTTCGACCAGTGACTGGGCAAGGGTGTGCCGCTCCTGAGCCACCTGCCGATGCAGGGTCCAGACTTCATGGATCGCAATCGCTCCCAGCAGGCACAGCAGGATAGCGGCGATGGTCGTCATGCGAGCACTGAGAGAGAACCTCCGGGCCATGGCATTCTCCTGCGTGCTGGGGTGACTCAGCGAGAGCTGTGAGCCTTAAACGTGAGCCATGCCCACAGCTCTCATCTTTTGTTCTGCCGCATTGTTGGCGCGAAAACCGGTTCCCACTTTTCGCACAATGCTCTCTTTCCCCTGAAAGTGTATGCGGATTATAAGGCTATACAACTTGTGTTGCATCAGTGTGAATGATTTGCCACATTTTCCGCATATGAAAAATCCCGAACAGAAGGGTGCGCTTCTGTTCGGGATCAACACGTCGTCGCAGGAGCTAACGCTCCTGCTCGGGATTTGCGTTAGTTGCTCGACGGGACGCCCTTGTCCTTCATCAGCTGCTGCAGTTCGCCGTTGGCAAACATTTCGCGCACGATGTCGCAGCCGCCGACAAATTCGCCCTTGACGTACAGCTGCGGCAGGGTCGGCCAATGGCTGAATTCCTTGATTGCCGAACGGATCATGTCGTCTTCCAGGATGTTGACACCCTTGAAGGTCACGCCCAGCTGCGCCAGAACCTGAACCACCGCGGCCGAGAAACCGCACTGCGGGAACATCGGAGTGCCCTTCATGTACAGGACGACGTCGTTGCTTTCGATGTCGTTCTTAATCTGGGCAAAGGCTTCTGCGAAAATGGCGCTCATCTAACGGTACTCCATGTGGACGGCCAACGTGCTGGTTGCCGGTCAGTGGTAAGGGGGAGATCGGGCCAATATCGTCTGTCAGCGGGGAAACTGCAAGGGTCAGTTTACGATGATTTTAAACTGCTACCAGAAGAGGGGCTTTGTGGCCAAGAATACAAAGCCAGTCCCAGCCATATCAATCCAAAGGTCACGGCGTGAGCGACAGTAAAGGTCTCGTGAAAGACAAGCGTTGCCAGGAAAAACTGGCTGGTGGGATTGATGTATTGCATCAGGCCCACCGTTGACAGCGGCAGGCGGCGGGCACCAACGGCAAACAGGAACAGCGGCAGGCCGGTCCACAGCGGGGTACCGATGATCAGCAGGGCCCACAGGTCGATCCGGCCCGGCATGTGCAGCAGGCCACCGCCCTGCCAGGCTTGCCATGCCAGAAAACCGAGGGAAAAGGGCAGCAGGATCAGGGTTTCGACCAGCAACCCGACCAGACTTTCGGCGGGGGCCATTTTGCGCAGCACGCCATAGAGGCCAAAGGTCAGCGCCAGCCCCAGCGGAATCCACGGCAGGGTGCCGCGGGCGATGATCATGATCAGGACACCGCAACTGACCACCCCCAGCGCCAGGCTCTGGCGACGGGAAAACCGTTCCTGAAAGAACAGCGCAGCCAGCAGGACGGATACCAGCGGAAAAATGTAATAACCCAGACTGGCATCCAGTCCGCGGCCGGTGGTGGTGGCGTGGACAAAGATCAGCCAGTTGATCGAAACCGCCGCCGCTGACCCGACAAACAGCAAGGCTTTGCGCGGGGCGCGCAGAATGGCGAGTGTTTCAACCCAGCCCCCGGTGAACGCGACGACAACGGAAACGCTGATCGCCCCCCAGACAACGCGATGGGCGATGATTTCCAGCGGGCTCAGGTCCGACAGGGCGTGAAAGAACAGGGGTGCGACACCCCAGATCAGATAGGCTGACAGGGCGGCCAGAAATCCCCGGCGGACCCGTTGCTGACGGGCGGCCTCATCCACCGAGGCCGCCGCAGGCGATAAAGACATGATGATGGGGGAGCCGGAAGGGGGGGGCGGAAAGGATCAGGCGTCGGGGACCTGGGTTTGCAGGGCCAGAGCGTGCAGGTCGCCGCCCATTTTGCCCTGCAGGGCAGCATAGACCATCTGGTGCTGCTGGACCCGGCTTTTGCCGATGAAGGCCTTGGAGGTCACGATGGCCCCATAGTGGTCGCCGTCACCGCGCAGGTCTTCGATGGTGATGTCGGCGTCGGGGAAGGCGTCCTTGATCATTTTTTCAATTTCAGAGGCTTGCATGGCCATGTGTGGATACTCCTGTTGCGCCCCCTAGCGGGCAGGTTTCCGGTTGGTCTGCCCCATGATACGCGCTGCCATGGGGTGACGGCAATCCTACACGATTTTGAATCCTTCCAAAGAGGGAAAGGGAGGGGGCATCCATGGCAAAGTTTTTCCTTGCGGCTGTCCACGGAACTGCACTGACGAGTCCTGATTTCTTTCATGTGACACTTATTATGTAATGAATTTTAAAAGTAATTATTTAAATTATCGTGTTGATATTAATAATATAAAAATATTTATATAATTATTTTATGATCATATTGATTTATTTATGTGGTTTATGGTGATTATTTTTTGCAATTTGATTTTGGTGAGGATTTGTTACTGTATTTTGAATGCTTTTGTATATTCTGATGTCGATGCTATCGCGTGAAATATATTGAACTGACATGATATTTCGTTTAAGAGAATGTATGGTAGATAAACAGTCGTGATGACTCTTAAAGATGGTAAAAATCGATCGCAATGGTGGTGATCTGCGTGTGGTCTTTGCCGGTCGGCAAACGCTTGCCGAGGCCGAGATGACCCGGGATCAGTTGATGGCCGCCCTGTTGACGCCAGAGATGTCGTCGCTGGTTCTGGATTGTACCTCTGTCAGCGATCTGGATGTTTCATTCCTCCAGCTTCTGCTCGCTGCCCGGAAAATGGGTCAGGCGCGGGGGAGTGCCGTATCGCTGAGCGCTCCGGCGGCAGGCCCCCTGGCCGAGACCCTTGCCCGCGCCGGGCTGGCGCGTCCCGGTGATGGTGGCAAGGGCTGGTTTGATCCCTTTTGGGCTGGAGGTCAGTGACCAATGTCGAAAGTTGTTCTGAGCGTTGACGATTCCGCCAGCATGCGGCAGATGGTGAGCTTTGCCCTTGAGGGGGCGGGGT
>NZ_FTOA01000015.1 GCF_900156605.1 Insolitispirillum peregrinum
GCCGACCGGGTGTTCGAGGTGACGGCGCTGGACCAGACCAACGTTGAGCCACCGCCCGATATCGGCATGGCATGGCAATCGCAGGCGGTGATCGGACTGGGGCGGCGGAACGGGGCACTGGTGATCGTGCTGGACGTCAACAGCCTGTTTGATGCCGATGACCTGCCGGCAGCCTTGCTGCAGCACGGGGGACAGTAACCCTCTCCTGTCTTCTGACTGTCGGCCCGTTCCCGCCCACCGGGGAGAGCGGACCGCGCAGCATCACAGGACACGACAGGGGAAGGAGGATGGCGGACGGTCGTCTGCACCTGCCCGGGGCCTTCGGCCCCGATCCTCCACATGGGATGATGCTCCCCATTTTTTCTTTCACGATCAAATTCATGACATGCCGGGCCTGACGGCCCAAGCGAGGTGTGGAGCTGCGCTCCACGGCCCTCAACAACCCTTGGATTCATTTGCGGACGAAGGCTTTTGCCACTGCCTTAATCGTTCTTAATGATTGGCCGGTTGTCGCAAGTTGATAACGACTATTAATATCGATCCACAAGCGGACTATCTTCCCGGGGATTTCTCCCCTCATTCCCAGTGTGATCGAGGAGCCTTTCATGCGCGCGTCCTGGAAAGCTTTTTTGCAAGACGAAAGCGGCGTCACCGCCATTGAATACGGTATTCTGGCAGCATCAATGGCTGCGGCGATCGGCCTGATTTTCGGGTCGGACGGTGTGTTCATCACCGCCCTGAAAGATCGTTTCCAGAGCATCGCCAATCAGATTACCACGACCAACAACAATGCCAAATGACGGCTCCCCTGTCTGGTCTGGTGATGCTGTTGTTGCTCTGGGCGTCGGTCAGGGACCTGCTGTATCGCAAGATTGGAAACCGGCTGGTGCTGGTGCTGGCCGTGTTGTGGCTGGGCGAGGCTGGATGGCTGGCGATGTGGGACAGTGCGATTGCTCCACAGGTTCTGCATCACGCGCTGCTGTCCCTGCCGGGGGCCGCAGCGGTTCTGGCGGTGGGCTTCGTCCTGTTCCGTCTGGGGTTTGTGGGGGCTGGCGACGTCAAGCTGGTTGCGGTCCTGTGCCTGTGGGTCGGTGCGCCGATGCAGTCGGCCTTTCTGATCGTCACCTCGCTGGCGGGCGGGTTGCTGGTGCTGTGCATGCCGCTATTGCGGGCGCTGGAATCCTGGCTGGCCTGCCTGTGGTGGTCGTGGAGTCAGCGTATTCCGGCGTTGCACGGCATTTCCGTGCCGCATTGCCTGTCAGACAGCCCCGCTCCGGGCATTCCCTACGCCCCGGCCATCGCCCTTGGTGCCGCCTTTACCCTCAATTTTCCGGCTCATTCCTGAAATCGCAAGGCGTGCCATGAAAAAGAATTCCATCTTCCTGCTGGCTGGAGCCTTTGTTCTTGCGATCGGTGTCGCCCTGCTGGCCCGCACGCTGCTGACGCCGCCACCGCCGCCGGTGGTTGCCAAGGTGGAAACGCGACCCGAACCGCCGCCGCCACCTTCGCGCAAGGCAATTCTGGTGGCGACCCGTGACCTGCATCCCGGTGAGTTCATTGATGGCTCGCACATGGACTGGCGCGAGGTGGAGGACAATCCCAGCCGTAGCCTGTACTTCATCAAGGGGGCCGATCAGCAGGAGACGCTGTATGGAGCCACCGTGCGCCAACCGGTCGAGGCTGGTCAGCCACTGACCGTCAGCGTGGTTGTCCGTCAGGGTGAACCAGGCTTTCTGGCAGCGCTTCTCAAGCCCGGGATGCGTGCCGTTTCCATCCCCACCAGTCGGATGGAAAGCAATTTCGGTCTGGTGTCCTCGGGCGACCGGGTTGACGTGATCCTTGGCCTGAAGCGTGAGGACAGCCTCACTGTCGCCTCGGAGGGTGCCTCTGCTCCCAATCTGGCGGCGCAGACCATTCTGCGCGATGTCCGGGTGCTGGCCCTGAACAATCAGGCCCGTGGTGAGATGTATGTCCGCCCGGAGGAGGACGCCAAGGACAGTGGACGCAGGACCGGTGGCGGCACGACAACGTTCGAGACCGTAACGCTGGAAGTAACCCCCGCCGATGCCGAGAAACTGGCGGTTGCCAAGGAAGTTGGCAGTCTGCAACTGGCCTTGCGTTCGGCACGGGAACCCTTTGATCCGGAAGAAATTTTCCTGACCAGCGGCGTGACCACCCTGCGTGCGACCACCGATGTTTACGTCACCAGACCGGCGAGCAGCAGCACGGCCAGCGTTCAGGCCTTCCGGGGCAGCAGCAGCGAATCCATCACCCTCTCGGGACGGTAAAACCGCTCCGTCGCGCGAAAACGGAAAAACGCAGAATGACCTTTATTCCGAAGCAGTCCAGAGCGGTCGGCCCGTTGCTGGCCGTGCTCCTGCTGGTGCCTGGCCAGCCGGTTTCGGCGCAGAACACCCCTGCCACCGTCGGCGGACGCTCGATTGATCCAGCCCTTGCGTCCTTTCGTGAAGTCAGGACATCGCAAGAGGTTCCCCTGTTCGTGAAACAGGGGCGTCTTTTGCAATTGCCTGCGGCTGCGGCAAAAATCATGGTTGCCGACCCCAAGGTCGCCAGCTTTCAGGTGCCCTCACCGGACAGCGTGTTCGTCTTTGCCGAAAGTGCCGGGACCACCAGCCTGTATGCGCTGGATGCATCGGACAGGGTGATTGCCGCCATGCGGCTGACAGCCACTTATGATCTGGACAACCTGCGCCAGCAGGTGGAGTCCGAAATCACCGGTGCCCGGATTGAACTGATCCCGGCGGCGGGCAACGGGCTGATCGTGCGAGGCATGGTCAAGACACCTATCGAAGCCCGGCAGGTGATTGCCGCCATTTCCGCCGCCGTCGGAGCCACTGACGACGCAACCGCAGCGCCAGCAGGGGGCGGTGGTGGCGGTGGCGGTGGCGGCGGGGCAGGTGGCGGTGGGAGTGAGCCGCCGCGGATCATCAACCAGTTGAAGGTCGAGCTTTCCGCGCAGGTAAACATCCGCGTCCGGGTGGTGGAAGTCTCTCGCAGCCTGTCGCATCAACTGGGCTTTAACTGGGATACCGTGCTCAACGACGGCAAATTCCGCATCTCCACCGGCAATACGTCAACGCTGTTTGATGCCACCAACGCCGTCTCGACCGCCAGCCCATCGGCGGCTACCACTGCCGCAGGGCAACTGGTGCGGTCCGAGAACTCGTTCGGCTACGTTAACGGCGACCTGACGGGTCTGCTCAAGGCCCTCAACGAAGAGGGGTTGGCCACCCTGCTGGCCGAACCGAACCTGACCGCGATGTCGGGTGAAACCGCTGGCTTTGCTGCTGGTGGCGAGGTGCCGATCGTGGTGATCACCAACAACAACGTCAATATCGACTTCAAGTCGTACGGCGTGATCATGCGGATGACGCCCACCCTGTTGTCGCCCAACCGCATCAGCCTGCACATCGCGCCCGAGGTCAGTGACCTGTCTGACGAAGGGTCGGTGACGCTGGATACCGGATCGGTCATTCCCGCGTTCAAGGTCCGCCGGGCCGACACCACCATCGAACTGGCCAGCGGACAAAGTTTTGCGCTGGCAGGCATGCTGCGCAGCAATCAAAGCCAGCAGGTCCGCAGTGTTCCGGGGCTGAGTCAGGTTCCCTTGCTGGGGCATCTGTTCAACAGCGAGAGCAGCAGTCAGGAAGACACCGAACTGGTGATCATCGCCACTGCCTATGTGGTCGAACCGGTCCGGGAAGGCGATCTGCAAACCCCGGGCAAGGGCCTGCCGGTGCTGGATGCGATGATGCCCCCCAGCGCCAGCGCTGGCTATCTGTATTGAAGGAGGCCTGAATGCCTTGTCACACCCGGCTTGCACTGGTCGTTGCCGTCCTGACCATCCCCCTGTCAGCCTGCACCCAGGAACTGAACTCTGTTCGTGCCGACATGTTCGCCAACCCGCCCCAGCCCGGCATCGAGGTCAAGCCATCGGCGGTGAGCCTGAACCTGCGCACGACACCGGCCGGTCAGAGCTTTACCCCGGAGTCCCTGAAAAAGCTGAATGAATTGCTGAACCGGCAGGGGCGTCTCGGCAATCAGACCATCACCCTGTTGCCCTATACCCCGGCTGGCGGGCACATCGCAGAACGGCTGTCGCAGGTTCTGACCGAACGCGGGCTGCCGCCGTCGCAGCTGATCCTGCGTGACGATCTGCGCGATGCCGGACACAGCGGGGGCGATGACCTGATGATTGTTTCCGAAGCCATTGTCGCTGTGGTCCCCGACTGCTCCATCGCCGGTACGGACAGCTGGGCGGTCACACCCTATAGCGCCGTCGGCCCGCTGGGCTGTGCCAACCGGGCCAATCTGGCACGAATGGTCAGTGATCCGCGCGATCTGGTGCGCCCGCGCACGCTGGACCCGGCGGACGGCACCCGCGCCAACGCGGCCATCCAGCGCTACCACACCGATTCTGTGCGTGACCTCGTCGATATTGATTTCGACGATTAAAGCCTTTTCACGGTGACCGATGACGGTCACCGGCCCGGTAAAGCCTTTTCACGGTGACCGTTGACGGTCACCGGCCCGGAAAATGCAGCATGTAACGCGGAGAGCGTTTTCGCCCATCGTGAAAACGCTCCAAGGAGGAATGGCACCATGAGCGATATCCGCCCGATCTCCAACAGCAACACCGATCAGCCCTTGATTGGCACCGCCCTGTTCGCCGCTGACAGCGCGCAGGCAAAGGAATTTGCGGCCATGCTGGAACGCCTCGGGATCGAGAATGTCAGAGTTCTGCCCGGCGGTGGCAAGGCTGCGCTCGATTGGTGCCAGAACCAGCGGGCGGAGGTGTTGATGGTCGATCTTGACGGTGAAACGGCCCCCCTCAAGACAATCGCCGAACTGACCCCCCATTGTGAACCAACCTGCCAGATCATCGCTCTGGGAAGTCGCGCCGACATCAACCTGTACCGGGCCCTGTTGCACAGCGGCGTGATGGACTACCTGCAAAAGCCGGTTCAGCTTGACCTGCTCGCCAATGCCCTCGACCGGGCGCACAACGGCACCCATGCCGACTTTGCCCGCACAGGCCGCAGCATCGCTGTAACGGCTTGCGCGGGGGGATTGGGGACCAGCAGCGTCGCCGCTGGGTTGGCACAACTGCTGTCCACCGAGCGGCATATTCCGGTGGCGATGGTCGATTTCGATCGCCACAAGGGGGATCAGGGGGTGTTGCTGGGGGTCAGTGGCGATGCCGGACTGGCGGCGGCACTGGCAAACAGTGAAATCGACCTGCACCTGCTCCAGCGTGCGATGATCGACGTCAATCCCCGCCTGAAACTGCTGGCACAGGAACCGGCCTGGCAGGATCAGGAGGTGGTTGCCGACCACCTGCTGGCACTGGGAGCGACCCTGTGCCAATTGTTCAATCAGGTGATCTGGGATCTGCCGGCGGGATGGCCAACGGGGGTTCTGGATGTCCTGCGCCATGCGGAGGTGCGCATTCTGTTGACGGAACTGACCGTACAGGGGGCCCGCAGCACCCAGCGTCTTCTGGCCGAAATCGGCGATGAAAGTGATGGTCAACAGCTGTTGCTGGTCCACAATCCCAGCCATGGCACCCGGAACAGCATTCCCCAGGCACAGTTTGAAGACTACGTTGGCCATCGCATCGCCCTGACATTGCCCCATGTGGGAGGGGCGCTGGGCGACAGCCTGTTGCACGGTCCGATGCGGCTGGAGCGCACGCCCCTTTTGCGGCAGGGATTGCTGGACCTTGCCGATCTGGCGAGCGGACGCAAACCCCAGTCCCGTCTCTCCGCCCAGACCGGCCTGTTGACCCGCTTGAAGCAGGTCATCGGCCGCCGCGCGGCCTGAGGGGGAGATCGTCATGCTGATCCGCAAGACAGCCCCGCACCCATCCAGACGCGCCCCGGCACCGACGGTTGCCGCGCCGGAAGAGGTACAGACCGCTGCCAGCGCTGCTGGCCGTCCGCAACAGGCGGCAAAGCCGGAAAACGCTTCGACCGCCAACCGTCGCCTGCTGCGCGCCTTTCTCTATGACCAGATTGACCCGCTGAAGGCGGCATCAATGGGTCGTGACAAGTTACAGGCCCATATCGAGACGCAGATCCGCCGCATTTGCGATGAAAAGCGCTTGCAGGTGTCGCGCAACGAGGAAGAGCAGGTTGCGTCTGAACTGCTCGACGAAATGCTGGGGGTGGGACCGATCCAGCCGTTGCTGGCCGATGATTCGGTGAACGACATTCTGGTGAATGGTGCGGGCCAGATTTTTGTCGAACGCTACGGCAGGCTGGAGCTGACGCCGATCACTTTCCTTGATGAGGAACATGTCTTCAATACCGCCCAGCGCATCGCGGCCACTGTCGGCAGGCGCATCGACGAAGCCAATCCAATGGTTGACGCCCGCCTGACCGATGGCAGCCGTGTCAACATCATCACTTTTCCACTGGCAATCGACGGCACCACCATTTCAATCCGTAAATTCATGCGCCGCAACCTGACGCTGGAATCCCTCGCCCAGCGCAATGCGATGTCGATGGAGATGGTCGAAGTGCTGGACCGCGCCATGCGGGCCAAGCAGAACATCATCGTTTCGGGCGGTACCGGTGCGGGCAAGACAACCCTGTTGAATGCGCTGTCGCAAAAAATCGACGATACCGACCGCATCATCACCATCGAAGACGCCGCCGAACTGCAATTGCAGCAAATCCACGTTGTCCGCCTGGAAACCCGTCCGGTCAGCGCCGAAGGCACCGGCAAGGTGGACCAGCGCGATCTGGTCAAGAACGCCCTGCGCATGCGTCCCGACCGCATCATTCTGGGCGAAGTCCGTGGCGGCGAGAGCTTTGACATGTTGCAGGCGATGAATACCGGCCATGACGGGTCGTTGTGCACCGTTCACGCCAACACCCCGCGCGATGCCATCATGCGCCTTGAGAACATGGTGATGATGGCGGGCATGCAGTTGCCGCACGAAGCCATTCGCCGCCAGATCGCCAGCGCGGTCAACCTGATCGTTCAGGTCGAGCGTCAGCGCGATGGCATGCGCCGCATCGTGGCGATCACCGAGGTCTGCGGCATGGAAAACGACGTCATTCAGACCCAGGACCTGTTTACCTTCAAGGTGCGCTCGGTGGACACCACCGGCAAGCTGATTGGTGATTTCGTGCCGTCGGGTCAGCGTCCGCATTTCTACACCAGCCACTCCCACCTGTTTGGCGGACACTGAGCATGGAGGCCCTGCTCGACCTTGTGACCCTGCTGGTGTTCGTCTGCGCCCTGTGTGCCTTTTACGGGGTGCTGGGCCTGAACAAGCGCCGTCAGCGCGCCATTCTCAGCGCCGAACGTCTGGCCCGGCTGCACCGCACCACCAGTACAGCGGAAAACAGCGAGATCGATTCCATCCTGCGCGACATCCAGCAGGTTCCGTTTGCCGGGGTGCCGGTGTTGGGACCGGTGATGGAATGGGCATGGCTGTCGATCACCCTGCTGGGCTGGCGGAAAACCTTGCCCCTGCGTCTGGGCATGTCGGCACTGGCCGGGGTGTTGCTGGGGATCATGCTGGGGGGCAAGACACCGGTTCCCTTTCTGGCCTCGGCCATCCTCAGCGTGCTGTTTACCGCCGTCGGGTTCGTGCTGATGATGCGGCATGCCCTGGGCAAGCAGCATAAAGTCCTGCGGCAAAGCCTGCCCGAAGCGATCGACGCCATCAACCGCACCTGCCGTGCCGGGGTTCCGGTCAGCAATTCGTTCATTCTGGTCGCCAGCAACCTGAAAGGCCCGCTTGCCACCGAATTCCGCATCATTGACCACTGGCTGCGGCTTGGGGTGCCGTTGCGGCGGGTGATGCAGGATTCCGCCCGACGGGTGCCTTTGCCGGAATACCGCTTTTTTGCGGTGATCCTGATCATCAATCAGGAATCCGGGGGACGTCTGGGCGAGACGCTGGAACGCCTGTCGCGGACGCTGCGCGAGCGTCAGGAATTGCAGATGAAAATCCTTGCCAAAACCTCGGAAGCGCGCGCCTCGGCCAAGATCGTCGCTGCACTGGTGCCGGGGATGATGCTGTACATGTATTTCAACGCTCCGGCGGATTTCCTGTTCCTGTTCAGTGATCCCACCGGCACCACCGTGCTGGCCTATATCGTGGTCAGCGTCTGCCTGGGGCTGGGCATCATTCAGGTGATGGTGAGGAGGGTGCGATGACCTCGGTTCCTTTGACCTCGGCCTTTGGGTTGTTGTTGATCGGCTGTGCACTGATGCTGTTCGGGCTGTATGCCCGCAGCAATCACAATCCGCTGGCCGGGCGGCTGGGCGGTCACCAGCCGAAAGGCCCGGCTGAAACGCCGTCGCAGGATATCCTGCAAGACGATGGTGTGGCTCTGCCGCCGGTCCTGCGCCGCCTGCTGGGGCTGGCGGCATCCCATGGCGAGCGGCTGGCCGGAACCGCCAATGACCGCAAGCAGTTGCGCCGTCTGCTGGCCATGGCCGGACTGCGCAGCCCGGACAGTCTGGGCCTGCTGATGCTGGCCAAATACGGCAATGGCTTGCTGTTTGTCACCGCGATGCTGTTCGGGGTGCTCGACAGCAAGCAGCGGTTCGGGCTGACGGGCCTTGCCGGTGGGTTGATCGCCCTGTTCCTCGGGACCTTTCTGCCCGAGGCGTGGTTGAAATGGCGGGCCAGCCAGCGGGGCGGGGCACTGGCGCGCAGCGTGCCGGATGCGCTGGACCTGATGGTGATCTGTGCCGAGGCCGGTTTGCCGCTCGGGCGCGTGTTGCAGGTTGTGTCCCGGGAGTTGAAGCTGTCGGCCCCGGCTCTGGCCGATGAATTGCGCTACACCTTTGCCGAATTGCAGATCGTCAGTGACCGCTCCCGTGCGCTGCTGAATCTGGCCGAACGGTGCGGTGTGGCGGAAATCGAGAGCATGGTTGCCACCTTGTTGCAGGCCGAACGCTACGGTACCCCCTTGTCGCAGGCCCTGCGCACCATTTCCGAGGAAAGCCGCAAGATGCTGATCCTCACCCTTGAGGAACAGGCCGGAAAACTGCCCGCCAAGATGAGCCTGCCGTTGATGGCCCTGATCCTGCCGCCGATCATCGCCATGATGGGGGCCCCGGCGATGATCCGCCTGATCCGCGTTCTGACTGTCCAATAAGCAAATCCCGAGCAGATGGACCATCTGCGACGACGTATTTGCTAAACAACAGACCGGCAAATCCCGAGCAGATGGACCATCTGCGACGACGTATTTGCGTGAGTAACAAGCGATTCCAGTAAATCCCGACCGGCCCCTATCAGGAAATATCCATGTCCGTCATCACTGTTCCTTCGTTGCGCGCTGTTGCCCTGGTCGTGTGCCTGTTCACCGTCAGCGGCTGTGAAACCATGCAATCCCTGACGCCCACGCCGAAGGCCGTGACCAGCACCTCGAAGGCACCAGAGGAAACCATGCGTCTGGCACACATCCTGCGCGATGATGGCCGTCTGGCCGCGGCGTACGAGATCTATGCCGGTATGGACAAAAAGGGGCAACTGAGCCCGCGTGAACTGCTGGAATATGCCAGCGTGGCGGCCTATGTGCTGCCGCCGCAGGATGCCTTGCCGCTGTTTGTCCGGGCGCGGCAGCAACTGGCCAAAGGCGGCCAGCTTGCCGCCGATGAACGTCTGGCGGTCTGTCTGGGGATTGGCCGTGGTCGTCTGGCTCTGGGGCAACTGGAGGGAGCCGAGGAGTCGTTCCGCTGTGTGCTGGAGGTTGATGGCAACAACGTTGCGGCCCTGAATGGTCTGGGGGTGACGCTGAGCGCACTGGGCCGTGCCACCGAAGCCAATACCCTGTTGAGCCATGCCCTTGAGCAGGACCCCTCGAACTCTGCCGTCCTCAACAATCTGGCGCTGGGCAAGCTGGGGGCGGGCGATCCACAGGCCGCCATCGCCTTGCTGGACACCGGCAACGCCCTGCGCAGCCCGACGCTGGCGCTGAATCTGGCGCTGGCCTATCTGCTGCAGGACAACGAGGGGCAGGCGCAACGGGTGTTGGCACAGAATTTCCCCGGAATCCGCACGGATCCTTTGCTGGATACCCTGAAAGAGAGTGCAACCCGCATCCGTGGCGGCCAGTCGCCCGCCAGTGAATTGCTGGCGGCCAGCCGTCGCTCCCTGCCGCTCGAGACCCGCTGATGAGGCACAGACGTTACAGCAGACATCGCCAACAGGGCGTGGCAGCCGTTGAAACGGTTCTGGTGATGCCGGTTCTGCTGGCCGGGGTCATGATGCTGTTCGAGGTTGCGCGGCTGGTGCTGGTGCTGATCATCGGCAATCTGGCCCTTGAAGCGGCGCTGGATGCCCTGCGCCTTGATGGCGAGCTACTGTTCACCGATACCGGCAGTGTGGCTGAAAAAACCCGGGGCCGTATGGTGTCCGCCGCTTATGGTTATCTCGCCGCCGACGAAATCGAGGTCCGGGTGGTGAGCTATCCAAGCCTCGCCGCCTTTGGCAACGGCCTTGCTTCAGGGGAGGAGGAAGCCTCCGGGGAAGACGGGGAGGAGGATGACAGCACGGCCGCCAAGGGATACCCGATCCTTGAGGTCGAGGTTGACCTGACCCAGTCGTGGATTACCGCGCTGCCGGCCCTGCTTGGCTTCGATGCATCTTTTACCCACACCTATCGGCAGATTCTCGGGACACTGTACCGCCCGGCGGAGGCGTCATGATGCGGAACCGACTGGAACGCCAACGCGGCAATGCTCTGGTGGAAAGCGCCCTGCTGCTGCCGATCCTGCTGGCAGCAGGCCTGATTGCAGGCGACCTGTATGTGGTCTCGCGGGCGCGGGCCGATCTGGAGCGCAGCACCGCCGCGCTGTCTGCGATCATCGCCAATCAGGACAGCCTGACAGCGGCCGGGTTGGACAAACTGGTGGAGGGAGTGCTGGCGGGCCGCACTGACCGCTATGAGGTGTTTCTGGGGCAGGTCGGGCGCAATGGCGAGGTGGCCTGGACCCTGTCGGCAGGCAATGCCGAAGGACTGTGTCAGAACCCGCTGGAGAATTCTCCCTATCAGGACCCGCTGCCGGAACGGGACACCGAAGACACCTCGAACAGCGCCGCCATGATGGTGGTGCAGGCCTGTCAGCAAAGCGGGGCGCTGGGGTTGGGGACATTGACGCTGGAGAACGACACCTTGAAGATGGTGGCGGTTAACCGTATGCGGACACCCGATCTCGAGCTGGACGAAACCCTGCGGCAACGTGCCGGTCTGCCGGACGAGGACGATGAGGAATACGAGGAATAGGCGGGGTTCCGGGTCCGCCTGTCGTCCCGATTAAGACATCTTAATGGAACCTTCATTGTTGATATTGAGATGCATTCTTAATATTGCCGGTGACATCAACGACCACCATCCTCATTCTCCGGGACGCTTGATCCACCATGACGCATCGCCGCCACGGCCTGAGCCAGCGCAAGTTTTCCTGGCTGTTCGGTCGCAAACAAAACCAGCAAGGCAGTATTGCTCCGTTCATGGTGCTGGCGTTGACCGGCGGCCTGATGGCGGCGGCCTATACGCTGGATGCCACCCGCATGACCTCGGACAGCAGTCAGCTCAAGCGGGCGACCGATGCGGCGGCTTTGGCTGTTGCCCGTGAATATTCGGCCCGCCGCGACGATTTTGCGGCAATCCGTGACACGCTGGCCGACAAATACGTTCGCGCCAATCTGGGCCTGGACAGCGCCCTGGAAGAGGCGTTGAGCACCGTTACGGTCACTCAGGGCAGCAGTGCCGATGGCAATCCGACCTTTCAGGTCGAGGCAACCTTCACCAACACCCCGACCCTGAGCGGGAACGAGCCACAGGCTCTTACGGTCCATTCCACGGCGGAAGTGCGTGTTGCCTATACCGAGGTTGCTCTGGTTCTGCCGAATTCGGGCGAGCTGACCAGCGGCAACCTGTCGGCCTTGCGCCGTCTGGGCAAGAATTTTGCCGAGACACTGATCACCGATAACGTCAATACCTGGCTGGCCGTGGTGCCATTCAGCCAGACGGTCAATGTGTATGACTCTGCCCACACCAACCGGGTCAGGCAGTGGGCACGCAGTGATGCCATCCGCCCGGTCGAGCTGACCTCGCTGTTCCGCACTGGCTATACCGGACTGACCGATGCCCGCATGCCCGATCTGCGGACCAAGCGGGTCTGCCTGTATCGCGGCCTGAATCAGGGCGACAATTACTTCTGGGATCAGGCACCGGGCGGGCAGTTTTACATCCATTACCGCCATGACCTTCCCGAGAATGCACCGGGGTTTCCCTTTATTTCATGGCGTGGCCCCAACCCGGATTTCGGGCAGGCCAACGGTGTCGAGGATATCCGCAATATCGTCGCGGACAAGGGCTGCCCGGTCGCGCCCCTGTTGCCGCTAACGGATAACCTCGATGACATCAATGCCCGCTTTGACGCCATGGTTGCTGGCTTCAACACCAATCACGCCATCGCCCTTGGATGGGGAGCGATGGCGCTGGCTCCTGCCTTTCAGGGAGATGCTGGCTGGGGGGCCGAGGATGACCTGCCGCTTGATTTTGATGATGGCAGCGGCGAGCACATCAAGGCGGTGGTGATGCTGGTCAAGACCACCAAGGAGCTGTGGTTCGATTCTGACGCTTATAACAGCTACGTTGGCAAGGCTACCGATGGCGGCACCGGTGATGAGGTGATCACCCGACGGTTTGCCTCTCTGTGCGCCAGCATGCGCGCCCGGCACCTGCGCCTGTTCCTGATCGCCACCGGTGCCGACGAGGGCACGGATGACAACGGCGACCCGCTCGCCAGCGCCTCCCGCTTCCGGCAGGTCGCCGGCCCCGGATTGCAGGTCTGTGCAGAAAAAGACAGCGACCTTACCTGGATTTCGGCAACCGATTTTGCCGAGGCGGAGAGCCAGATTCAGGCCCGCCTGGATGAAATCGTTTCGGACCTGCGCCAGCAGGGCAGTTTCATCCGCCTGATCGAATAGCCGGTTTCCCCCACCCTTTCCCCATCCGTTGCCCCCCCGTACGAGGAAAACGCCATGTCTGGACATCACGCTTCCCAAAAGACGCCAAAATTGCCGGGGACACCCAAATTTTTGGCTCTGGCGCTTGAATCCCGCATGATGTTCGATGCTGCCGTTGCGGCAACAGCCGAAGCGGTGGCCGTTGCCGCCACCGACACGGCGCCGGGGGTTACCGCCACCGCCGAAAAACCGACAGCCACATTGAACGACACCGTCACCACCGCCACGGTGGACCTGTTCAGCGGGGTGACGGTCGCAACGGATACCTCCGGGACCGACAGCAGTCTGGGCACTCTGGTGGTGACTGTGGATCGCAGCGGCAGCAATCAGGCTCTGGTGGTGGATGGCACCACCATCACACTGGAAAACGGGGCGACGGGTGCGACCACCAGCAAAGGCTATGCGTATTCGGTTTCGACCAGCGGAGGGACGACCACCGTCACCATCGGCATCGCCGCCTCGGGAGCGAGCACGGCGAGCGATGTTGCCTCGCTGATTGATGGCATCGCCTACACGGCTCTGGACAATACGGTGGAAAGCGGGACCGTGACGGTCACCCTGAAAAGCTTGAGCGATTCCACCGATACCGCCAGCCTGGACATCAGTGCGGCGGTGACGGTGGACAACGACACGGTGGCGGAAAGCAACGATGCGCCGGTGGTGACTGCCACCCCTGCCACTGCTGCCTACAGCGAAGACAGCGATCCACTGTCCCTGTTCGCCAACGCCTCGGTTTCGACTGTCGAAAGCGGGCAGACCATCACCAGTCTGACCTTCACCGTCTCGGGGCTTGCCGACGGAGCCAGCGAAAGCCTGACCGTCGATGGCACCTCCATTGCTCTGGTGGCCGGATCGGGGACCACCAGCAGTGGTCATGCTTATACGGTCACCCTGAGCGGCACCACGGCAACCCTCGTCGTGTCCAGCAGTACAGGCATGGCGGCTGCCGACGCCGCCTCGCTGGTTGATGGTGTGACCTATGCCAACAGCGCCGCAACCCTGACCGAAGGCAACCGCGTCGTCACCCTGGCCTCGGTGCGCGATAGCGGCGGTACCGCCAATGACGGTCAGGACACCACCGCCTTGACCATTGCCGCCACCGTCACGGTTGAGCGGGCGGCACCGAACATCAGTGCTGAGACCGGCTCGCTGTCCTACAACGATCTGATCAAGGCAACCGCCGAGGATGGTTATACCAACCTGCTGGACGGTATCCGCGATGTGGTGGCGGTGGATGATCTGGTCTATGTGATCCGCACCACCACGGTATGGGATTCCAGCACCTTTACCGAGGTACCGGTCAGCACTCTCTATGTGTTTCAGCGTGCTGCAGACGGGACGCTGGCCCTGTCGCAGACCATCGACAGCACCTCGGTGAGTGCGTTGGTTGGTGCCACAGAAATCACCGTCTCGACCGACGGCACAACGGTTCAGGTGCTTGGCGATAGTGGTGTCGTACTTTTTGGCCGTACCAGCGATACCGGCGCGCTCACCGCGCTGGGCAGCATCGGTGCCGATGTCATCGGGGACCGGGGGGCGATCACCTCTGTTCTGGCGACGGGTAACACGGTTTATGTGACGGCTGGCGAGTCCCTGCTGGTCTTTACTCTGGCGCAGGATGGAACCCTGACCCTGGGGCAAACCCTCAGCGACGCAGGCACCGCAGGTGTGCAACTGGACGGAGCCAACAGTCTGGCCCTGTCGGCTGACGGGCAATGGCTGGTGGTTGGCACCTTGGGCGGCGGGACACTGGCCAGTGTGTTCAGGGTCGGAACCGATGGCACCCTGACCTTCGTCTCGGCGGCCTTGGGACCGGATGCGACGGCGGATCAAGCCTATTACACCTCTGCCCTTGCGCTGTCTGCCGATGGCAAAACCGTCTATGCCAGCGAATATGATGGCAGTGCCTATCATCTCTATGTCCTGTCTCTCGACGGCAACGGCACGCTTGCGCCCCAGTCGGTCCTCACCCTCGACAAGGCGGTCAGTGATCTGATCGTCTCGTCGGACGGGGCGGCGCTGTTCGTCATCGGAGCCAATGGCATTAAAACCTATGCCCGCTCTGCTGGTGGCACCCTGACCCTGCTGGGCGAAGCCACCACCTATGGCACCTATAGTCTGAGCGGCTTGAATGGTGCCTCACTCAGCGCCGACGGGACACAGATTTATCTGACGGGAACCTTTTCCTGGAATGCCGGCCTGATGGTGCTCGACCTCAAGCCGGCCGCTTCGACCTATAGCGAGGGAGGAACGGCGGTTGCCCTGATGCCCGCTGCGACCCTGTCCGACCCCCAACTGGACGCCGCCAATAACGGGGCAGGCGACTATAACGGGGCGTCGGTCGTCATTGAACGGCAAGGTGGAGCCGTCAGCGAAGACCAGTTCGGTTTCCTTGCTGGCGACGGTCTGACCTTTGACAGCGCCAGCGGCACGATCCAGCGGGACGGCCAGGCTATCGCCACCGTTACCCAGTCCGCTGGCAGCCTGACGATCACCTTCACCGCCAGCGTCAGCACCGCCGAGGCGCAAAGCGTGCTGCGCCGGGTCACCTATGCCAATACCAGCGATGATCCCACCCGCAACTCCAGTACTGCCGCGTTCACCGTCACCATCAACGACGGGACCGGACACCACGACAGCATGACCGCCGAAGTCACCCTGATCGGCGTTAATGACCCGCCGGTGATCACCACCACCGCGCAGACCCCCACCTATAACGCTGAAGGAGAACGGGTGTCCCTGTTCAAGGACACCTCCATCGACACGGTGGAGGCGGGGCAGAGCATCTGGCGGGTAATTTTGACCCTGGATGCGGTGACTGCAAACGATGTTTTGGGCGTGGACGGTGGCAAGATCAATCTCGACACCGTGACCAGCGGTACCCAGTCCACCGGCACCGGCCTCAGTTATTCGGTGTCTGTCGTTGATGGCAGGACCACCGTCACCCTGTACCTGATGAAATCGGCAAGCGAGGCCGCTGCGCTGATCGACAGCCTGACCTATGGCAATACCGGCAGCGCGCTCAACGGCACCCGCACCGTTACTCTGGCGGTGATGGAATATGCTGATGGCAACGTCAACACCACCACCATTGCCACCGCGCAGGCCGTTGTCACTCTTGCCGCCGCGACTGCGGCCAATACCGCCCCGACGGTCGGAGGCATTCCCCCGGTGTCCTATACCGAGCAGGCCGCCGCCATTCTGCTCGCCCCCGCTGGCACCGTTGCCGATGCGCAGATGGATGCCTTCAATGGCGGCAAGGGCAATTATGACGGTGCCGTGCTGACCATCACGCTGGGCGAGGGCCGCAGCGGTGTGGACAGTCTGGGCTTCACGGCAGGCAACGGGTTGACGCTGGAAAACGGTCGGCTCAGCAAGGATGGCGTGGTCATCGCGACGGTCACCAATGCCGATGGAGTGCTGACCATCACCTTCACCGACGCCAACGGGACCATTCCGACCACCAGCGATGTGCAGAACACCCTGCAGCAGATCACCTATGCCGACAGCAGCGATACTCCTGCCGCAACGGTGGCGGTGACCATCACTCTCAGTGATCAGCGTGGTCTGGTCTCCAGCGACGCCACGGTTTCCATCGCGGTCACCGGCATCAACGATGCTCCGGCGGTGACGCAAGACCCGGTGGCCGCCAGCGGCACCATTGACCTGAGCACCATTGGTGCCATCGAGGGGCTGGGAACCTTGACCGCTGCGGTCGTTTCGGCGGATGGCACAACGGTTTACGTCGCTGATGGCAGTGGTGCCATCGCCTTGCTTGTCCGTGATGCCTCGACCGGTGCCCTGACCTATGTCCGAACGTTTGCGACGATGACCGGCGGTGCGGGACTCAGCGATCTGGTCCTGTCCGCCGATGGCCGCAGCCTTTATGCCCTGCGGGCCGATGGCAACGCCCTTGTCTGGTTTGCGGTCGATGCCAGCGGCAGCCTGGCTCACCAGCAGACCATCGTCGATGATTACAGTGTTACCGACGGCAATCTGTGGGGGGTCAAGGATATCGCCGTTTCGGAAGACGGTGCCAACCTGTACCTGATCAACGGCTATAATGTCGTGACATTCAGCCGCGATCCCGCCACCGGTGCCCTGACCTACGTCGAGGCGATTGTAGGCAGTGCGTGGAGCGCCCCTTACCTGTGGACCCCGACTGAAATCGTGACTCGGGGCGATCTGGTGTATGTGGTCACCGACCCGTCTTTCAGTTCGGTCCTGATTGTTTACACCCGGGGTGATGATGGTTCCCTGTCCCTGCTGGCCCATACGCAAAGCGGGGCCTCAGCCTTGCAGGACATTCAGGAGATTACGGTCAGCGCCGATGGCGGGACCATTTATGTTGCCGGTGCCTCCACCATCAGCCGGTTCACCCTTGATGCCGAAAATGGCGTTCTGACCTATCAGGGGAACGTCACCACCACTCAGGGCGTGACCGATATCGCCCTGTCCGGCGACGGGCTGACCCTGTACGTCACGCTGGAGGGCGGCACTCTGGCCCGCTATGCCACCAGTGGCGACAGCCTGCACCTGGCCGACAGCCAGACGCTTGCCGGGGCCGGAGCGATTTCGACCACCAGCGGCGGGGTGATCGTCCTTGGCAGTGGCCTGACCTCGGTGCAGGAAAGCGCCATCACCCCCACCTATGTGATCGGTCAGACGCCGGTCTCTTTTGCCTCTGATTACAGCCTGTCTGATCCCGAACTTGACGCGGCCAACGGCAGCAACGGCGAGTATCAGGGGGCCAGCGTCACGGTCAGCGAGGCCAGCGGACAGGGGAGTTTCGGCTTTGCCAGCGACAGCGGCCTCAGCCTGAGCGGCGGCACACTGTCGCTGAATGGCACCGCCATCGCCACGGTGAGTTCTGCCAGCGGTACCCTGACCCTCACCTTCCTTGGCGGGGTGACAACGGAAACCGCCAATCTGGTGCTGCACAGCCTGACCTACGCCAATGAAGCGGCGACCGCCAGCACCACTGCCACCCTGACCATCACCCTGAACGATGGACAGGTCAGCGGGGCCGCCCGGACCGTCGGCGTCAGTGTCATCGAGATCAATGATGCACCGACCCTGAGCGCGACGGCGGCCAGTGGCACGATTGACACTGCCAACGGTGGAGCCGTCACCCTGTTCAGTGAGGCTGCCATCGACACGGTGGAAAGCGGCCAGAGCATCACATCCCTGACCCTTGTGGTTTCGGGCGTGAGCGATGGGGCCGGTGAAATTCTGGTTGTCGATGGTACCGACATTCCCCTGACCACTGGCTCGATCAGGACCACCAACGGCCATACCGTGACGGTTGTGCTGGTGAATGGCACTGCCTCCGTCACCCTCTCCAACACCTCGGGCATCGCCGTTGCCGACGCCCGGACGCTGGTGAATGCCATCGCCTACAAGGGGGCCGATACCGCCACCCTGACCGCTGGCGAGCGGACCATCACCCTGACCTCGGTGCGGGACAGTGGCGGTACCGTTCAGGGGGGCGTCGATACCACCACACTGTCCATCGCCGCCACGGTTCGTGTGGTCTATGTCAATGATGCTCCGTCGCTGGTCACCACTCCGGCGACGGGTGCCAGCCATACGGCAGGCGACAGGCCGGTCCTGTTGTTTGGCGGGACGGTGATTGATGCGGGCGAGAGCGAACAGGCCATCCGTGCCCTGACCCTGACGGTATCCGGTCTTCATGATGGTGATGGTGACGCCCTGATGATCGACGGCACCACCGTCGCCATGACCAGCGGCACCGTTACCACCGCTCATGGCCTGTCTGTTACCGTGACGGTCAGCGATGGCACGGCAACCGTTACCGTCTCCAAAGCGGCCGGCATGACCACCGCCGAGGCCGCCGCGCTGGTCGATGGCATCGCCTATGGAACCGTGCCGGATGGCACCATGGCCGTTGGTCAGCGTGTCGTCACGCTGGTTTCCATTCAGGACATCGGCGGCACCGCTGATAACGGCGTTGATACCAGCACCCTGACCATTTCGGCCACCGTTGATATCCCCGATGCAGCACCGGTTGCGACCACATGCGGCCTGTCGTTGACCGTCATTCCGGGCACCGCTTTCAGTACCACTCTGGCGGAAACCCTTGTGCGTCACCCCAATGGAGATGCACTGACATGGGCGGTGGACGGATTGCCAGAGGGGCTGTCGTTCGACCCGGAAACCCGCATCATCAGCGGAATGGTTTCTGCGACAGGCACCTATGCCCTGACCATCACGGTCACCGATTCCAATGGCGAAAGTACGGTGATTGCCGTGAGTCTGTCGGTCAGGGTGCCGACAAGCGACACGGCGGGGCCCTCACCGGTTCTCGATACCGGGAATGGCGGGAGTGCCGGACCGTTCCCCATGGGCAGCGCCCCGCAACCGGGAATGGCGGCAGAGATGACCTCTTCGGCCCCGCTGGCGGTGGGTACACTGTCGAATGGTTTCGGGGCAAACGGCTCCGCGAGAACCGACGCCGCCATCGCCGCCGCCCCCCTGTCGTTCCTGTTGCCGGTGGGCGAGCAGTTTTCGACCGCAACCTCTTTGGTCAGCGACAGTGCTTCCTCCACCAGTCCGCAAGCTGCTTTCGACCGGCAGGGTGATGTCTGGGTGGCGACTGTTGCCGCTGCAACGGCTGCCGGGAACGAGGTCAGGGTCAGCATTCCAGCCGAAATACAAGGCACGGCGGTGACGGTGAGGCTGGCCAATGGCCTGCCGCTTCCCGCCTGGGTGCGCTTCGACCGCTCCACCGGGCAGATCATCGTCGATGCCCGCCAACTGTCCCGGTTACAGCAATTGCGTCTGCAAATGCAGACCCGCGACGCCAATGGCGTGGCCCGTGACACGGTGCTGGAAATCCGCCCCGAGCCGAAGGTGACAGCGAGCGGGCGCACCCCCGATCAGACCATTGCCTCTGCCGAGACCACCATCATCCCGACACCAGCCGATCCTGCACCGCAGGCCGAGCCGCAACCGGGCCTTGCCATGCAGCTGGACGCCCCGCGCGGCCTGCTGGAAGAGGCGCGGGCGCTGCTGGCGAGCCTGACCGGTCACCGTCAGGTCGCCTGATCATTTCAAAGGGGAATACAGAAACACCATGACCCGCACCCGTCATTTTTCGCCATACCGTCCTTCCACCGCCCTGTGTCTGGTCGTCGGCCTGAGCGCCTTTGGCCTGACCGCCTGTTCGGTGACACCGGAACCGGTCACCCTTGACGAGCAGATGGCGCAGACCGCCAGCGACCGCCTGAAGATGTTTGCCGATCAGGAGCCGGTGACCGGCCCGATCAGCATCGACGAAGCAATGGCGCGGGCGGTGAAATACAATCTGCAACAGCGTATGGGGCTGATGGAAAAGGCCCTGGAAGACCAGATGCTGGACGTGCGCAGTCTGGACATGCTGCCCAAACTGGCAGCGCAGGCGGGCTGGAAAACCCGCAGCAACGAAGCCGCATCCTCCAGTGAATCGATCGAGAGCCGTAGCCAGTCGCTGGAACCATCCACCAGTCAGGACAAAAACGGCGAGACGGCCGGTCTGCAACTGTCGTGGAACGTGCTGGATTTCGGCGTCAACTATTTCGGCGCCAAGGCGCAGGCCAACAAGGCGCTGGCCGCCGAAGAGCGCCGCCGCCGGGTGATTGCCGACATCATCCAGCAGGTCCGGGTGGCCTATTGGGAGGCCGCCACCGCCGAGCGGTTGCAGCCCGAGGTCCGGCAGGCGATGGACGAAGCGAACATGGCGCTGGACCGCGCCCGCCAGACCGAGCGCGAACGGCTGATGACCCCGGCTGACTCCCTGCGCTATCAGAAAAGCCTGCTGGAAATGGTCCGCCAACTCGAAGCTCTGGACGGTGAACTGGCGGACGCCAAAGCGCGGCTGGCGGCGCTGATGAACATTCCTCCGGCCACCGACTACACTCTTGAGCCGCTGACCGAAAGCTCGTTTGCCCGTCCGGCGCTGGCCTATGGCCTCGACGAACTGGAAGCAACCGCGATGGTCAAGCGGCCGGAAATCCGCGAGGAAACCTATCAGGCGCGCAACGCCGTTCTGGAAACCCGCATGGCGCTGCTCAAACTGTTGCCGGGGGCCAACCTGTTTACCGGGGTGAATTACGACAGCAACAGCTATCTGGTGAACAGCAGTTGGGCTGATGCCGGTTTGCAGGTCAGCTGGAACCTGTTCAACGTCCTGTCCTATTCCCGCATTGAGGAGGCTGGCGAGACCCGTGAACAGTTGGCCGAATTGCGCCGGCAGGCGGTGCGCATGGCGGTGCTGACCCAGGTCAACCTGTCGTGGCAGCGCTATCACCGGGCGGAGCGCATCTTTGACCGCTCCAACGAGCTGGAACAGCTTCAGCGGGGCCTGTTGGGGCACAGCGAGAGCGCCTATGCCAGCAATGCGCAAAGCCTGCTTGAGCGAATCCGCACCCGCACCGAAACGGTGCTGGCAACCCGCACCCGCGATCGCAGCTTTGCCGAGATGCAAGGTGCCTATGGCGCCATTTATCAGGCCGCCGGTCTGGACCCCTTGCCGGAACAGGTCAAGGGTTACAGCATTGCGGACCTGAGCGGGGCCATCGCTGCCAACCGCGCGGCTCTGGCCCGGGGCGAGGTTGCTCCGCCGCAATTGCCGCCTGCGCCTGTTGCGGTGGCCAGCAGCGCCCCTGCCGTGCAGCCGGTTACCCTCGCGTCTCCTCCGCCCACCCCTCCGGCTCCTGTCGAGCAGCCTGCCGCCGCTCCGGCTTCTGTCGAGGTGGCAGCCACGCCTCCTGTTCCTCCGGCCTACCTCCTGCGGCTGGACATGTGGTCCCATCTGGGGTCGCTGGAAGGCGCAGAGTTGATCAGTCTGGATGGTCCCCATGTCCAGTAAGGTCGTGCGGGGGATGCACAGGATCGGGGCCTTGACCCTGATCCTTGCTGCTGTCCTTTTCGCCCCGGCCCATGCAGCGGAACAAGCTTCTGATGTTGAAATCCGGGTCCAGCTCAGCCCGATCCGGCAGGCGGTGTTGTCCAGCAGCATGGCGGGCAGGATCACCGAGCTGGCGGTGCGGGAGGGCGACCGCTTTTCCGAGGGCGACCGGCTGGTCGGGTTTGACTGTTCAGTGTATCAGGCACAACTCAATCGGGCCAATGCAGCCGAAAGCGGGGCGCGCAAAAAGCTGGAAGTGGCGCAAAGGCTGGAAAAGCTGAACTCCATCAGCCTGACCGATGTCGCTCAGGCGCAATCCGCGCAAGGGGTCGCTCGCGCCGAAATCGGGGTGACGCAGGCGATGCTGCGGAATTGCACCTTGACTGCGCCTTTTTCCGGTCGGGTCTCTGCCCGCAAGGTTCAACGCTGGGAATACGTGCCGGAAGGCAAGGAGCTGCTGAGCATTTATGACGACAGTGCCTATGAACTGGAGCTGATCGTTCCATCCCGCTGGCTGTCGTGGGTGAAATCCAACCTGACCTTCACCGTGCGGCTTGATGAAACGGGGGGCGATTATCCCGCCCGCGTCACCCGCATTGGATCGGTGATTGACCCGCTGAACCAGTCGGTGAAGGTCTTTGGGCAGTTGACCGGAAACACCGCTGGCCTGTTGCCGGGGATGAGCGGTGCCGCCCATCTGGAGCCTCCGGCGAAATGACGATGATGTCCCTGCCGTCCACCGATGGGGCTGCCGGGCGACTGGCTGTTCTGGTGCAGTTGGAGCAGCGCGCCCGCAGTGCGGAAACCCCTCAGGCGCTGGCCTTTGTGATGGTCAACGACACCCGGGGCCTGCTGGATTACCGGCGAGCACTGTTCTGGGATGCCGAAAGACGGACCCTGCAAGCCTGTTCCGGGTTGGTGGCGCTGGAACCGCAGTCCCCGCTGGTCGGGTGGCTGACAGCTCGGTGCCAGCACTGGCAGGGCAGGGAGGATGCGGCCCGCGTGCAGGAACTGAACGCCGCAGACATGGTTGCCAGCGATGCTCAGGACTGGGCCGAGCACGTCAATGGGCGGCTTTTCTGGCTGCCCATCCGCCACCCGGACAGGCGGTTGGCGGGGGCGTTGCTGCTGGACCGCGATCTGCCGTTCACCCCCGCCGACCTGTCTCTCCTGACGCTTTTGCTGGATGGGTACGGCCACGCCTGGGCCGCCTTGCATCGTCGCACCCGCAGTCGCCCACGGATCAACCCGCGCTCACGCCGTCTCTGGATCGGGGCGGGGGCCGCTGCCGTGCTGGCATGCCTGTTCCCGGTGCGTCAGTCGGTGCTGGCCCCGGCTGAAATCGTCGCCCGTGATCCTGCCGTGCTGCGTGCCCCGGTTCAGGCGGTTGTCGAACAGATACTGGTCCGCCCGAATCAGCCGGTCGTGACCGGGGAGCCGGTGGTCAGGCTGGACACTCGGGAATGGGAAAGCCGGCGGCAATCGGCTTTGCAGGAATTAACCGTCGCCGATGCCGAATACCGGCAGGCCCAACAGCAAGCCTTGTTCGACGACCGCAGCAAGGCCGGGCTGGCCACGCTGAGGGGCAGAATTGAGCAGGCGCGCGCGGATGTGGCGTTCATCGAAGACAACCTGTCGCGGATGACGATCACCGCACCACGGTCCGGCGTGGCCATCTATGACGACCCCAGCGAATGGATTGGCCGCCCCGTCGCGCTGGGCGAGCGGATCATGCAGATTGCCGAGCCCGGCGAGGGTGAACTGGAAATCCATTTGCCGGTCGCCGACGCCATTGATCTGCCCCCTGGTGCCGAAATCCGGCTGTTCCTGAACAATGCCCCGGCCTCGCCGCTTGGGGCAACACTGGACCGGATCGGATATCGTGCCAGCCCGACCGCGGACGGCATCATGGCCTATCGTGTCAGCGGCCTGTTCGTCGATGGCGATTCGCGGATACGGGTGGGGCTGAAGGGTACCGCCAAGCTGTATGGCGAGCGGACGGTTTTGCTGCTCTACGTCCTGCGGCGCCCGCTGACCGCCCTGCGCATCCATTTGGGCTGGTAGGGACCATGAGCACGGATACCAGCTTGCCCCGCCTGCGCCGGGACCTGCGTCTGCATCAGGGGCCCCGGCTGCGAGACGGATCACCGACCCTGACCATCGAAGATCCGCTACGGGGGCACTATTTCCGCCTTGGCTGGGCCGAGGCGGAAATCCTGTCGCGCTGGGGGGACGGGAACGCGGCTTCCATGGCGGAAAAAATTTCCGGCCAGACAACCCTGCAAATGACGGAAAGCGATGTTCTGGCCTTTGTCGATTTTCTGAAAGGCCGTCAACTGATCGAAACCGGCGGCGGGGCTGACACGGATCGACTGATCAGGATTGCGGCATCGCAGCAGATTGGCTGGCTGCGCTGGCTGTTGCACAACTATCTTTTTCTGCGTATTCCGCTGGTTCGCCCTGATCGCTTTCTGGACCGGACCATGGGCTGGGTCCGCCCCCTGACCAGCCGGTTGTTCCTGATGGCAACCCTGATTGCCGGGCTGGCAGGGCTGGCGATGGCGGTCCGCCAGTGGGACAGTTTCCTGCATACCTTCCTGTATTTCTTCACACTGGAAGGTGCGGCGGCGGCCGGGGTTACATTGATCATGGTCAAGGTTCTGCATGAGCTTGGTCATGCCTATGCCTGTAAGCACTACGGCTGCCGGGTGCCGACCATGGGGGTGGCCCTGCTGGTGCTGTGGCCAGTCCTGTACACCGACACCACCGCCGCGTGGCGACTGACACAACGGCATCAGCGGCTGGTCATCGGTGCGGCGGGCATGATGACCGAACTGGTGGTCGCCGCCTGGGCGACGCTGGCGTGGAGCTTTCTGCCGGATGGCATGCTGCGCAGTGCCGCCTTTACTCTGGCCACCACCACATGGATTTTGACGCTGGCGGTGAACCTTAGCCCCCTGATGCGCTTTGACGGCTATTTCCTGCTGTCCGACCTGTTGGATGTCCCCAATCTGCAACAGCGCGCCTTTGCCTTGGCGCGGTGGCGTTTGCGCACCGCCCTGTTCGGGGTTGACGATCCTCCGCCGGAGCATTTCGAGCCGTGGCTGCGCCTCACGTTGCTGGTCTACGCCTATGCGACGTGGATTTACCGTTTCTTCCTGTTTCTCGGTATCGCCCTGCTGGTCTACCACTTTGCCTTCAAGATGTTGGGGCTGGTTCTTTTTTCTGTCGAAATTGTCTGTTTCATCCTGTTGCCGATCCAGCGCGAGGTCCGCGACTGGTGGCACCGCCGACGGGAACTGCGCATGAACCGCCATACGTTGATCACCGGCACCTGCCTGTTGTTGTTTACAGCCTTTGTGATCGTGCCCTGGCGCGACCGTGTCGAGGCCCCCGCCCTGCTGCGCGCCGGGCAGCAGGCCATTCTGGTGATGCCGGTCGGAGGGCAGCTGCGCGAGGTCGCCGTCACGCCGGGACAGACGGTCGCAGAGGGGCAGGTGCTGTTCCGGCTGTGGGCACCCGATCAGGAGCACGCTCTGGCCCAACTGGATCGGGAGATCGCCATCCTGCGCGATCAAAGCCGCTATCAGCACCGTGACGAGCGGGAGAATGCCCGTCAGCAGGTGGCGGGGCAGGAGCTGGAGGCCGCCCTGCGCCGCCGGGTGGCTCTGGCTGGGCAGAGGCAGCAACTGGAGGTTTCCGCAGCCTTTCAGGGCAGGGTGGCCGATATCGCCACTCCGCTGCGTCCGGGCGAATGGTTGCCGCAGGGCGAATGGCTGGCGACGGTGATCGGGCCTGACGGGGGGAAGGTCGAGGCCTTTGTCTCTGAACACGATCTGGAGCGGCTGATGCCCGGCGCCATCGCCTGGTTCATCCCCGAGGACCCCAGCCATCCGCGCCGGGAACTGCGGGTCGAAGATATCGCCCGTACCGCCTCCCGCACTCTGGATGCGGTACCGGAACTGGCGTCGCCGTATCAGGGCGACATCGCCGCCCATGCCGAACGCGATCACACGCTGGTGCCGACACAGGCGATGTACCGCGTTCTGCTGACGGCGGACGGTGATGCACCGGAACGCACGCTGCGCGGTACCGTCAGCATTGATGCCCGATCCAGCAGTCTGCTGGCCCAACTCTGGCGCTCGGCCCTGGCCGTGCTGGCGCGGGAACTGTCGCTGTGAGCGGTCTGGCCGGCCTGATGTCGCCGCTGTTCCTGCTCCTCGCCTGCCTTGCCGGGGGGGGATTGGCTGGTTGGGGTGTCGCACGGGTCAGCCTCTGGCTGCCCGCAGCCATGGAGTCTGCATGGCGGGACGATGATGCATCCGACCCGGCGGTCGCAGTGCCGCCCCGTCTGTTCCATGGCCTGACGGCTTTGGTGTGCGCTCTGGCATTTGGTGCTCTGGGCCTGCGGCTGGGGGTGAGTGGCGCGCTGCCCGCAGTGATGGTGGCAACGGTGGCGCTGATGACGCTGGCGATCATTGACTGGAATCACCACCTGTTGCCGGACGTTATCGTTTATCCGTTGCTGGCCCTGGGGCTGCTGGTGAATGCGCTGGGGGTGTTGATCCCGTTGCAGGATGCCATGACCGGGGCTGTTGTCGGATATGGCAGTCTCTGGATCGTATCACGCGCATACCGGCTGGTTTTCAAGGTGACTGGCATGGGCGATGGTGACCTGAAGCTCTTTGCCGCACTTGGGGCGTGGCTCGGCTGGCAGGCCCTGTTGCCGCTCGCCCTTGCCGCTGCCGTGATGGCGGTGGCCTGTTCACTGGGGTGCCGTTTTCTCCGGGGGGACAGACGCACAGCAGACAGCCTGTTGCCCTATGGCTCATATCTGGCTGTTGCAGGGTGGATTTTGCTGGCGGGCGGGGGCCTGGAACAATGAACGCAAAACCGGCACCAGTTTTGCGCTCACTGCTTTAGAAAAGAAAATCCGAGATATCGACATCGGCAGGATTGCCGGATGGCGACGGCGGTGCGGCGGGTGCTGGCTGTGCCGGAGTACCGTCCAGCACTTCTCCCAGCAGGGCCGCATGTACCCCCCGCTCGCTGAGCATGGTGTAATGGTCGCGCAGGAAGGACAGCAGGGTCTGCTGTTCATTCTGCGGGTCGCCGTCACTGGGGTAATGCACCGTTTTCCGGTCCACGGCCTGCAAATTGAGCAGCACCTTTTGCAGGGTTGTCTGCAAGCGTGACCGTAACGTAAATGTGTCGAGGGTCTGGTCGATGAACAGGCCCAGGTCGTGGGCCTGTTGCTGGATCATGCTCAGGTCGCGCGCCGACTTGCTGCCGACTTCATCAAGGGAATCGATGGATTTGGTGAGGAGCTTGTCGAGATGACCAATCAGGACGCCATCACCGCTTTTCTCGTGGCTTTCAAGGACCATCGTCTCGTGGCTGATCACCCCCAGACAGTCGGAAATGCGGGTGGCGGTGATCCGGGTCTGGCGGGCACTGCCCTGCAACTCGCCTGCCACCACATTCAACGACCGCCCCCGGCTGCCAATGCTGCCGCATTTCAGCGAGGCATTGAGGCCGATCAGGTGCATCTCGGCATCAATGTCATGGATGGCTCGCAGGGTCTGCGCCATCGCATCGGCCATGCTGCGCACCCGCAACAGGCTTTCATCGGTTTCCTGCCGGGCCCGTCGGTAATGTTCGAGAATGGTTTCGGTCTGTTGCAGATCCCGTTCCATTTCAAGCAGAAAGCCGCCATTGTCCTGTTGATCGGCCCCGTGCAGGAACCGCACCTGTTCCTGGACCCCGTTCATCAGGGCGGCGAGACGGCGCAAATTGTGCTCGATATCGCCCACCCGGCTGTCCAGCTCTTGACGGATGGCCTGAACCTGATGGGTTTGCAGCCTGCTGACCAGATGGCACAACCGGCCAATCTGGGCGGCGGACAGCGGCAGGTCGGTCTGTTCGCCCTTCATGATGCGGTCAACGGTCTCAACGGCCTGTTCGATATGTTCCAGTCGTTGCCGGATGATGTCACCGACCTGCAGGCCTGCGACCACCAGCCCGATGGCTTCGTCGGCCTGACGGAGAACCCACGACAGGGATTCGATGGTGTGGCGGGCACCTTCCTGACGGTCGCGCAGGGCCCGAACAGCCTCGCTCAGACGGTGGCTGATGGCATCAAGCTGGGAGCGGTGTTGCCCATGAAATTCTGTCTGCAGGGCAATCGAGCGGGCCAGCAGGGCGCGCAGATCGTTCAGGGTGCGCAGGATGTTCTGCACCGTATCGCTGCCTCGCCCGACCAGACTGCCGATCTCGCGGGTGAAAACGCTGAAATCAATTCCCAGATCGGCCACCAGTGCCGCTTCGATCCGGGCGTTGATCGACAGCATCTTGACGTGCGAGATGACCTTGACCTGTTCGGTCAGGGCGTGCTGGATGTCGGCAGCGGCCTGGTCGATCCGTTGCAGGCCCAGATTCTGTTCGCTGCGGTCAGACAGCAACCGGTTCAGCGATTGCAGGTCCTGTTCCAGCTGGGAAATGGTTGATAACAGCCAGTCGGCATTGAACATGCCAATCAGGTCGCCAGCGGTGGCCGTCAGGCTGCGCACCGTGGTGCGGGCTTCGGACAGGCTTTGCCCGATGGACAGGCAGTCCTGTTCGCACGGTCCGTACAGCTGGCGCAGATCCCCCATGATTGCGGCCAGGGTGGCATCAAGGTCCGGCAACGTGCTGGTCGTCAGGGAGCGGGTGACGGGGGACAGGCTCATGGAACCTCCTTATCGGACAGCGGCCAGGGGGAGGGCCGGGCGAACGGTCTGAACCGGACGCACCCACACATCACCGGTCGCCGTCACCATTTTCAGCATCATGCCACGAGGATTCATCACCAGTTCGCGGACCACTGGCAAGCGGTGTTCTGCCAGCAGGGTTCGGGCGATTGCCACATTGGCCTGACCGACATGCGGGCGCGGCCCTGCCGTGGGGTGTTCAGGATCGTCGCGTTCGGGCAGGGACAACACGGAATTGCCACCAAACAGCTTCACCTGCAGGGTCCGGCGCCGGGCCCCCAGGGCCTCCAGACGGGCCAGCAGGGTATGGAGGGCTCCGGCTGCGGCGCGCGTTGACAGGGGATCATGGGCAGGGGAGCGCGGAATGGCAAAATGATTCATCCCGCCAATGCCGGTCAGCGGGTCAAACAGGCACATCGCCACGCATGATCCCAGAATGGTGGTGATGACATGCGGGGTGGCCGAGGCGAACACTTCGCCGGGATGCAAAAAGGAAGATGGCAGGTGGTGTTCCAACCCGCTTTCAGGCGACAGGGAGCACAGGGTCGGGGCGGTGGCAGACATATCGGTTTCATCCATGGTGAGGCCGGGAAGACCCCGCAGACAGACGCATGATGGCGGCGGGTATCGCCGACAGCGACAGGCTTTCGGTAACGGCCCCCAGTTTTACGGCTTCCTTTGGCATTCCGTAAACAATACAGGACTTTTCGTCTTCGGCGATGGTATGGGCACCGGCCTGATACATTTCCAGCATGCCGCGTGCCCCGTCATCGCCCATTCCGGTCAGCAGCACCCCAAGGGCATTGCTGCCGGCACAGCGCGAGGCCGAACGGAACAGCACGTCCACCGATGGCCGGTGGCGGCTGACCAGTGGGCCGTCGCGCACCTCGACCGAATAGCGGGCACCGTTGCGTCGCAGCAGCGTATGGTGGTTTCCCGGCGCAATCAGGGCCTGCCCGCGCAACACCGGATCACCATTTTCGGCTTCCTTGACCCTGATCGCGCACAGGCCGTCGAGGCGATTGGCAAAGGCACGGGTGAAATGTTCCGGCATGTGCTGGACGATCACAATGCCGGGGCAGTCGGCGGGCAGGGCGGTCAACAGCACCCGCAGGGCATCGGTTCCCCCGGTCGAGGCCCCGATGCACACCACCTTGTCGGTGGTCACCTTGACGCCCCCCGCCACCGATGCAGGCGGCAAGACCGCATCGGCGGTCAGTTTTTCCGTCGGCACCATTTGCCGCAGGCGCCTCAGCCGCTGGACATCGGTCTGGGCTGCGGCCTTGACCGCATCGCGGATGGCAATACCCGATTCCATCAGGAACTGACGGGTGCCAACCTTTGGCTTGGCAATGACGTCAACGGCTCCCGCCTCGATGGCCTGCATGGCAACGTCACTGCCTTCCTCGGCCAGTGAGGAACAGATGATCACCGGCAGGGGATGCTGTTCCATCAGTCTTCCGAGGAAGGTCAGGCCATCCATGCGGGGCATTTCCAGGTCCAGCGTGATGACGTCGGGAATGTCCGTCTGCATGCGGCGGGCGGCGGCATAGGGATCACCAGCAGTGCCGATCACCTCGATTTCCGGGTCTTCGGACAGCAGGCTGGCCATCGTTTCCCGCACCGAAGCAGAATCATCAATGACCAGAACCCTGATCCGGCGTGATGCACGGGATGTGGACGACATGGCATTTCCCTGCTGGCTATAGGCGAACATACGTTGATGGTGCGACGGATTTTACCGGCAATGACAGCCCGTTCAGCGTTTCCGAGTGACTGACAAACAGGTACCCACCCGGAACAATGTGCTTACATATCGACTCAAGAACAAGCTGCTGCGTTTCCTTGCTGAAATAAATCAATACATTGCGACAGAACACGATGTCAAAGGGGCGGTCGGACGGACTGCCGCCTTCCATAAGGTTCAGATGCCCCCAGCGGGTACGCGCCCGCAATTCCGGCGCAATCCTGATCGTTTCGTCGCTGCTGGTGCGCGGACGCAGCAGGTATTTGTGACGCAGGGCGGTGGGGACCGGTTCGATCACCTCGTGGTGATAAACGGCACGGGCGGCATCCTGCAGCACATTGGTATCAATGTCGGTGCCATGGATCATGAACGGCAGGTTGCCATGGGTTTCGTTCCATTCCGCCAGCACCATGGCCAGCGTATAGACCTCCATGCCGGTCGAGCAGGCCGCACTCCAGGCCATCAGCGGCAGTGCGCTGTTGTAATGCCGTCGGCTGTGCAGGTCCGGCAAGGCCACCTCGGTCAGAAAGTCGAAATGGCTGGGCTCGCGGAAAAATTCGGTCTTGTTGGTGGTCAGGGCGTTGATGAAATGCGGCATTTCGGCTTCCGCCTGCTCGTTGGTGAGCAGGAAGTCGCAATAGTCGCGCAAGGTGGCAATCTTTAATGCCCGCAGGCGCCGTTGCAGGCGATGGGCGACCAGCGCCATCTTGTGCTGAGGCAGATTGATCCCCGCCCGCCGTTCGATCAGATCCGCCAGACGACGGAAATCGACCGTGCGCAACACCATCGCCGGATCATTGGTGGTATCGTGGTAAGCCTCCTGGGGCTGCATGCTAGCCTCCTGACTGGGGGAGCAGGGCCGGGGAGGGGGCCGCCGACAGGGCCGGGGGCAGATCATCGGCATCGAACAGGCTGTTGACATCCAGCACGATCACCAGCGCGCCGTTCCGCCGTCCCAGCCCGACCACCGCCTGTGATTGCCACGCCATGCCGATGTCTGGCGGCGGGTCTACGTTGGTCTGGTCCAGTTCGGTGACTTCAAACACCCGGTCGGCCAGAATTCCGACCCGGCGCAGGGATCCGTCCCGGATCAGGTCCAGCACCACGATACGCGTCTGCGGAGTCTCTTCGGTCGCGGACAGGCCAAACTTCAGCCGCAGGTCAAACACCGGAATGGCCCGCCTGCGCACATCAATCATTCCCCGCACCACCGCCGGCATGTTGGGAATGCGGATGAACGGCTGAACATCCAGGACTTCCTGCACCTGCGCCACCGCAATGGCAATGGTTTCGCTGGCAATCCCGATGGTGACATATTGCCGATCAACCCCGATCGGCGCGGCGGAAAGGGAACGTTCCTGTGACATGGTGGTTCGGCTCCTGTCATAACACGGGAAGGAAGCCATGCTGCCCGCTGACCCCGTTGCACGCGGTCATTGCATCATGGCTTCCAACACACCGTCAGTACCGTTGATAACGGGTGTCCAGATCGTCTTCAAGATCAAGAACGATACCACCCTTGCCGCTGGCTGCTGCCGGGGTGCGCCGGGGTGCCGTTGCCGCCGCCTTTTTCGCTGGTGTCGCCAAGGGCCTGACGCGCGCTGCCCCGCTGCCTGCCTTTTCAATCACGAAGAAGGCCATGGTGCTTTCCAGTTGCTGCGCCTGCGCCGCCAGTTCTTCGGAAGTTGCCGACATTTCTTCCGAGGCGCTGGCGTTTTGCTGCGTCACCTGATCCAGTTGGCGGATGGCGGTGTTGATCTGTTCGACACCGACGTTCTGTTCACGGGCGGCAGCACTGATTTCTTCGACCAGTTCGGCCGTCCGGCGGATGTCCGGCACCAGCTTGCC
>NZ_FTOA01000007.1 GCF_900156605.1 Insolitispirillum peregrinum
TGTGAGCCTCCGAATCGCCCTGCACCTGGTGGGTCGAAAGGGTCATCAGTAAGGGTAAGTAGCAAAATATCCATCTTCGATAATTCTTAGTTATCAGCTATTTCTAACTAAAATAATATATGTTTTTCATATGGATATACCCTATGGATGTAGAAGTAACCCTACACGAATTACTGCCGCCGCCCGTTCACCACGCGCTCAAGCGTGTTGGCTTTCTCCAAGGTGGAGCGCAGGCTGTTATCGCTGACCTGTGTGTAAATCTGGGTGGTGGCAATACTGGCGTGTCCCAGCAATTTCTGAACGAAACGAATATCGACGCCCGCCTCAATAAGTTGAGTTGCGGCAGTATGGCGTATCATATGTGGTGTCACTGGGCGCGAGGTGTTGGCACGCTTAGCTAAGGCCCCAAGGTGGCGGCGCAAATGCTGAGGAGACCAGGCCACTCCTTTCGCCCCAATAAGCAGGCGATCGCTGGTTGAATTGATCTCTCCTCGGCGCTTCAGATAAACCTTCAAAAGTGCCTTAGCATCCTTACCAGACAAAAAGACATGGCGTTCTCGATTGCCCTTCCCATGCACAAGCAAGCCTGCCGTTCCAACGGAGAGGTCATCAACACGCAGGCTGGTCAATTCTCCCACGCGTAACCCACTCACAAACATGATGACGATCGCGAAGTGTAAGGTCAGGGCGGCAAAGTCCCCTGTTTCCATTTCCCAGCTAGAGCGGACCAGCAGTTTACGCATGTCTTCTGTCGGCAATGCTCGCGGCAACCGGTGGGGCAGGCGGACTGTGACGTCTAAGCGGTGAAAGGGGCTGATCTCTACCAATTCTTCACGTTCCAGCCACTTAAACAGCTGTTTTAAGGTGGCAACCCGGCGTTTCACGGTGGTTTCTGCGAATCCTTCTTCTCGCAACATGTGGCCGATGTAGCTTCTCAAGGCATCGCGTGACGTAGTCTCAACCTGTGCCGTCTCGCCGAGGCGCTTCATCGCATGGGCAAGATCAATTCTGTAGGCTCTGAGGGTGTGATGGGAAAGTGTCTTGGAGATATAGCAGTAATCGAGGAAGCGTTCGACCGCTTCCCGAAACGATAAAGGCATTGATTCATCTCCAAAAACGAAGGGTCTCGTTATTAGAAGTACAACGCTGCATTTTGCAACACGGTGGGGCTGATTTTCTTCGTATAAGAACGATTTGGAGATGCTTCAGGAGAGAATGCCGGCAGGAGGATCAGAAAAACGCACACCTCGGCCTGACACCCAGCTTCTCCAGCACCATCGCTAGCGGGTAAAAGCCGCCTGGATCATGTTCAGACCGACAGAGGTCGTCAGGTGCAGCAGCCATGTCTGGCCGAGCAGAATATAGGTGGTTAGGATGATACTCTTGATCCTGACGTCCTGACCTTGAGCAATATAGATGCTGTGCTTGCTCTCGCGGCGGACGGATATCTGTTCACCCTTGCTCCGGTGGCTGACCAGATGGCACAGGATCATTCGCCGGTTCTCGTCAGGCAAATCTTTTCGGCTGTTGCTCACTCACCAACCGCGTTCAGGCTTTTGCTCGCGGCTTTCAGCAAAGGAGTGATGTCGTCTTTCAGCCAGTTGATCAGCGCGTGGGTTCGTGCAGGCATCAGGTGGGCATGGGGGTAGACAATGCTGATGGGACGCTGGGGAGGCTCGAAATCCTCGAGAACGGGGAGCAGGCGCCCGGCCTTGATGTGGTCGGCAATCTGGTAGGAAAAGAACATGCCGAATCCTGCTCCGGCCAGGCAGGCATCGATGGCACAGACCACATGGCTGAATTCCAGATTGCCCTGGACGGGCAGGCTGATGGTCTGCCCCTGATCGTCAAAGCTCCACCAGCTTTGCGCCGCAGCGGAAAAGGCAATGCACGAAGCCCCCAGGAGATGGCGAGGATGGGCAGGGGGGCCGACCTGCGCCAGATACTCCGGCGAGGCGACCACCACCCTGCGTACTTTCCCGATTTGTTGGGCAATCAGGGAGGAGTCTTCCAGCAGGCCGATGCGGATACCCAGATCAATCCGCTCTTCCAGCAGGTTCCGCATATGGTCGGACAGGGATACCGTACAGCGGACTTTGGGATATCGCCGGGCAAAGCGGGTCACGGCCGGGGCAACATACATTTGACCAAACAGCACCGGGGCGGTGATGACAATTGGCCCATGCAGGTCTTGTCCTTCATCACGCAAAGATATCTCGGCTTCTTCCACCGCCTGTAGCAGGTCGCGGCAACTTTCCAGGTATCGGCGACCTTCGTCCGTCAAGGCAATCCGGCGTGTACTGCGGTTGATCAAGCGGACGCCGAGCTTTTCTTCCAGGTTCGCCAACACGCGGACAACGGTGGGCAAAGACATGTTTTCTGCCCGTGCAGCGGCGCTTAGGCCACCGTGATCGGCGATGGCGACGAAGGTAGCCATGGCTTTGAGCTTGTCCACGGGCGATTACTCCATTTTTTGAAGTGATGATGTTCTTTTTATGTATCTATGAACATTTATGGCAATAATACACACTGCAAACCAAGGGGACAATGAACGAAACAGGGATACTCGGAATGGAAAACATTAGCGCTCCCATCAAATTTTATCGTTTTGAAAAATCAGGGCATAGCCACAAAGTGCAGCTCTTTCTGTCCTTATTGGGGCTGCCGACAGAAAATATTGACGTGGATTTGCTCGGTGGTGAGCAACGGACCCCGGCTTTTTTGAAAATGAATCCCTTTGGGACTGTGCCGGTCATTCAGGATGGCGCGGTGACCGTTGCGGACTCCCACGCCATTCTCGTCTATCTGGCGCTGACCTACGCCGACGAGACGTGGTACCCGCGTGATCCGCAACAGGCGGCTCAGGTGCAGCGGTGGCTTTCGGTGTCGGCGGGGATGCTGGCTTTCGGGCCATGTGCAGCCCGGCTCATTACCGTTTTTGGTGTGGAGTTCAACCCGCAAGAGGTGATCGCGCGGGCGCATGCCTTGTTGTCCGTGATGGAGCGGGAGGTGTCAGAACGCCCGTTCCTGACCGGTGATGTGCCGACCATTGCCGACGTGGCCAACTACGCCTATGTCGCCCACGCCCCGGAGGGGAATGTCTCGCTGGCAGACTATCCGCATGTGCGGGCCTGGCTGGCCCGCATCGAAGCTTTGCCGGGCTTTGTCCCAATGCCCGGAACCGCCATCGGCCTGGTGGCCTAAGGCAATGGAAGACGCTCTGTTTCACCAGGGGGAATTGACGTTACAAGACCGCGTGGGGTCACGAGAGCGTCTTTCGATGGCTGCGGCAAAACTGATCCGCCCGGCGTTAAGCGAAAAGCATCAGGCTTTCTTTTCCGCCCTGCCGTGGGTTTTGCTGGCGGGGCAGGATCCGACAGGCCGCTTGTGGGCCAGTCTACGGTATGGAGAGCCGGGGTTTATCCGCGTTCTGGCCCCTGATGTGGTGCAAATCCGCGGTCAGGCCCTGACTGACGATCCACTTGCCGGGGCATGGCGGCCGGGGCAGGCGGTGGCGATGCTGGGGCTGGCGGCCCATATTCAGCGGCGAAACCGGGTGAACGGCGTTATCCTGGAGGTGAACGACGAAGGGATTACCCTGTCCGTCCAGCAATCCTATGGGAATTGCCCAAAATATATCACGCCCCGCCTCATTTCCTTGCTGCCGTTGAGCGAACCGCAGCAAAGCTGGCCGGTCGAGACAGGGCAGAGCCTGAGCGCAACAGCGCGGGCACTGATCCAGACTGCTGACACGCTGTTTATTGCTTCGGCCCATCCGGGGGAAGCGTCGGCGTCGCGTCGCGCTCAGGGGGCAGATATCTCTCATCGCGGAGGAGACGCGGGATTTGTTGGTATTCAGTCCGATGGCAGACTTGTCCTGCCCGATTACAGCGGCAACCAGTACTTTAATACTCTGGGGAATATCCTGCTAAATCCGCAGGTTGGCTTGCTGTTGATCGACACGGCAGCTGCCCGTCCCTTATGGATCCGTGCCGAGGCCCACCTTTGCGATGATCCCGGGGCCGTCGCCAAATTCCCCAGAGCCGAACGGTTGTTGATCCTGTCGGTGACAGAGTGGCGCCTCGCGCACTCTGCGTTGCCGTTGTGCTGGCAGCCTGCGCCGCAAGATGGGTGCGAATCCCTTTCCCATGCTGGTTGAAAAGGCTGAAACAACAGCCAGACCAGCGTGCCTGCGTCGGATTTAATGCACGCTGGTCTAATCTTTTGTTCTGTCGCATTTTTTTGCGAAAACCGCTTCCCACTTTTCGCACAATGCTCGATCCAGGACTTTTTGAATAAATAACAGCACGTTGGCCTATGCCGGGGAAACCGGAACACGCCCAGGGGAGGTTACATGAGCGTCAAACTGGTTGTTTTGACCCTGCTGTCGTTGCTGGTATTTGCCGGAAACTTCATTCGTGCAGCTCCGATTGCCCTGGCGCTGTTTGCGGTGATGTTTACCGTCTCTACGCCGTCGCTGGATGGCCTGGGGGTGGTTTATGGTCTGCTCTCCGGGGGGATTACCTCGGGGTTGGGGTATATTTTGTGGTACGCAGCCCTGAAGGAACTCAACGTCACCCATGCGGCAACCGTGCAGTTGAGTGTTCCGGTGATAACGGCCTTTGGCGGGGCACTGTTCCTGGGCGAAGCCATTACGCAGGTTCTGGCCATCGCCTCGGTGGCAATTGTCGTCGGGATTGCTTTGGTGGTGCTGGTCAAAAAGAAGCCCGTTCCCGCTCCCGCACCGGAGGTTGAGGAGGGCGATGAAAGTGCCGGGGATGCCCTGTTGGTTGAGGCTGGCCCTGCCCTGGCTGGCGAGACATCCGAGCGGTAAAGGGCTCCTGCCCCTGCGTCATTGCTGTTGGGTACCGTGATAACCCTTTCACGGTACCCGGCGCGCACAGCCCTCAAATCACGAAAACGCACATCCCGGCTTGGCCCCCAGCTTCTTCAGCACCATCGCCAGCGGGCAAAAGCCGGTGAAGGCCGCCTGGGTCATGTTCAGGCCGACAAAGGCGGTCAGGTACAACGGCCATCTCTGATCCAGCAGGACATGGGCGGTCAGGGTGGCGAGGATCATCACCCCGGCAAAGGCCAGCACAATACGGTCAATGGTCATGGGAAGAGTCTCCGGGGTCTATGGGGTCTACGGGGCAAAACAGGTGGGCGAGGGTGCTGATCATGGCTTTCACAGCCTGCCCCTGCACGGCATAGATGCTGTGCTGGCCGTCGCGGCGGACCGATACCAGCCCGTCCTTGCGCAGACGGGCCAGGTTTTGCGACAGCGCCGCCTGCCGCAGGCCGAGGGTGGCTTCCAGCTCGGAGACGGACTGCGGGCGGTGGAGCAGATGGCACAGGATCATCAGCCGGTGCTCGTTGGCCAGCGATTGCAGCAGGGCGGCAGCCTCGCGGGCTTTGCTGTGGAAGGATTCGACATTCATAGTTGCTAAATTAGTTTAAATGAATATCTTGGTCAAGAGAGTGTTGTACCTCCTGTGCCAAGGATGCCGTCCTGATGATGCCCCCGTTTGTCTTCTCCCGCTGCTCTGCGGCCGCTGTGCTGCTGGCGTTGATGGCCCTGGCGGTGCCTGCCCATGCCGCCGAGCCGCCGCTGACCATCCGCCTGGAAACGGTCACTGACCGCAAGGCGGTGTTCGGCACCGTCGAGGCCGCCGATGTGCAGCAGGCCCGCGCCCGCATTGGCGGTACGGTGGCGGCGCGGCTGGTGGACGAGGGCGACCGGGTCAGCGACGGGCAGGTGGTGGCGATGATCGGCGACCCCAAGCTGGCGCTGAAGCTGCAATCGGCCCGCGCCGGTATCCAGTCGCTGCAGGCCGAGCGCGCTCAGGCGGCGACGGAACTGGAGCGGACGCAGACGTTGTTTGCGCAAGGGGTGGTGGCCAAGGCCCGGCTGGATACGGCGCGGACGGCGGTTGACGTGCTGGACCGCACCATTGCGGCGCAGGTGGCGGAAAGCCGGGTGGTGGAGCAGCAAAGCGCCGAAGGGGCAATCAAGGCTCCGGGGGCCGGGCGGGTGCTGGAAGTGCTGGTGACGCCGGGAGCGGTGGTGATGGCTGGCGAGCCGGTGGCGACCATTGCCACCGGCGCCTATGTGCTGCGGATCGAGGTTCCCGAGCGCCACGCCCGCTTCATCAAGGTGGGTGACCCGGTGCAGGTCGGGCCGCGCGGGCTGGATGCGGCGCTGGAACCGCAACAGGGGACGCACCGGCAGGGAACGGTGCGGAAAGTCTACCCACGCCTTGGCAATGGCCGGGTGCAGGCGGATATCAGCGTTGACGGGCTGGGGGATTATTTCGTCGGGGAACGGACGCTGGTGTGGGTTGGCACCGGTGAACGGTCGGTGATCCTGTTGCCGCCGGAGTTTCTGCGGCTGCGTTCGGGCGTGACCTTTGCCACCCTCGCCTCCGGGGCCGAAGTGGTGGTGCAGCCGGGGCAGACCATGCCGCAGGCGGATGGCAGCCTGCGCACGGAAATCCTGTCAGGGCTAAATGCCGGGGATCAGGTGATCCGGCCCGTGCTGACGCAGGGGGCCGGACAATGAAACTCGGTCTGTCGGGAACCCTGACCAAAACCTTTCTGCACAGCCCGCTGACGCCGTTGCTGTTGCTGGCGGCGGTGCTGGTGGGGATCATTGCGCTGATCCAGATCCCGCGCGAAGAAGAACCGCAGATTTCGGTGCCGATGGTGGACATCATGGTCAACGCCAACGGCCTGAAGGCTGACGATGCGGTTGAGCTGGTGGCCAAGCCGCTGGAAACGATCATCAAGGGGATTGATGATGTCGAGCACATCTATTCCCAGACGATTGACGATGGTGTGACTGTTACGGCGCGGTTCAAGGTGGGGACCGACAAGGATATTGCCCTGTTACGCGTCCATGAAACCATCCGCGCCAACATCCGCCAGATTCCGATCGGCATCCCCGAGCCGCTGATTGTCGGGCGGGGCATCAATGATGTGCCGATTGTGGTGCTGACGCTGGCCCCCGCTGCGACGGAGGCCGCCCGCTGGGATGACAACGGCCTGCGGGCGGTGGCCAGTGAACTGCTGTCCGAGCTGATCAAGGTCGATGATGTGGGCCTCAGCTTTCTGGTCGGCGGGCGCAGCGATCAAATCCGTGTGGAGCCTGACCCGGAACGGCTGTCGCAGTATGGCGTCACCCTCAATCAACTGAGCGAAAAGATCGAAAATGCCAACCGGGCCTTTTCGCTCGGGCAGGTGCGGGATCAGGGCCGGGCGACGCCGCTGATGGTCGGCAACACCCTGCAGGGACCGGCAGACATCGGCATGTTGCTGCTGACCACTCAGGATGGCCGACCAGTCTATGTCAAGGATGTGGCGCGGGTGATCGTCGGGGCGGCCCCGGCGACGCATCGGGCGTGGCAGATGACCCGCAGCGGCGACAGCCTGTCGGCGGTTCCGGCAGTGTCGATTGCGCTGGCCAAGCGCAAGGGAGCCAACGCGGTGACGGTATCCGAAGAGATCCTGTCGCGGCTGGAGGCGGTCAAGGGGCGGGTGGTGCCGTCGGACGTGACGGTCACGGTGACCCGCAACTATGGCGAAACGGCGCTGGAGAAATCCAACGAGCTGCTGTTCCATCTGGCGCTGGCAACGGTTTCCATTGTGGTGCTGATCACCCTGGCGATTGGCTGGCGGGCGGGGGTGGTGGTGGCGGTGGTGATCCCGACCACCATTCTGCTGACCCTGTTTGCCGCCCATCTGATGGGCTATACCATCAATCGCGTCAGCCTGTTTGCGCTGATTTTCTCGATTGGCATTCTGGTGGATGATGCGATTGTGGTGGTGGAAAACATCGCCCGCCACTGGGCGATGCCCGATGATCGCAGCCGTCTGCAAAAGGCTATCGAAGGCGTGGCAGAGGTCGGCAATCCGACCATCGTCGCCACCCTGACCATCGTGGCGGCGCTGTTGCCGATGATGTTCGTCTCCGGGCTGATGGGGCCGTACATGAGCCCGATTCCGGCCAATGCCTCGGCGGCGATGATCTTTTCGTTCTTTGTAGCGGTGATCATCACCCCGTGGCTGCTGTTCCACATTGCGGGCAAGCACGGCGTCCATGCCGAGGGCGAGGGCCGGATGGGGGCCTTTTACCGCCGTCTGGCGCAGCCGTTGTTGCAGGGGCGGCGCCGGTCAAAACGGTTTTTGCTGCTGGTGACGGTGGCAACGGTGGCGGTGTGCGGCCTGTTTTACAGCAAAAGCGTCACCGTCAAGCTGTTGCCGTTCGACAACAAATCGGAATTTCAGGTGATTGCCGACCTGCCGGAAGGCAGCACGCTGGAGGACACCGACCGGGTGTTACAGGCCGCAGCGCAACGGCTGGCGGCCTTGCCCGAATTGCGCGACGTACAGGCCTATGCCGGGACGGCGGGGCCGTTCAACTTCAACGGGCTGGTACGGCATTACTATCTGCGCGCCAATCCCGAGATGGGCGACTTGCAGGTCAACCTGCTGCCCAAGGGCGAGCGGTCGCGCAGCAGTCATGCGATTGCCCTGCAGGCGCGGGCGTTGCTGGCCGATCTGCCGATGCCCGGCGGAACCTCGTTGAAAGTGGTGGAGGTTCCGCCGGGGCCGCCAGTGCAGGCAACCTTGCTGGCCGAAGTCTATGGCCCGACCCCTGCCGCCCGCCGCGAGGCCGCCCAGCAGGTGAAGGCTGCCTTTCAGGCGGTGCCGTTCGTGGTGGATGTCGATGACTTCGCCGGGCAAAGCACCCGCCGCCTGCGGGTGGCGATTGACCAGCAGGCGCTGGAATTCCATGGCGTCGAGGAACAGGCGGTCTACGACACCCTGTCGGCCCTGCTGGGCGGGGTGTCGGTCGGCTATTCCCATCGCACCCTGCCGGCGGCGGCGGTTGGCAGTGGCGGTGGGCTGGACCCGATTGAAATCGCCGTCGCCCTGCCGGACTCGGACAAGACCCTGACCGAACGCCTGCTGGCAACGCCGGTTGCCGGGCGCAGCGGGGTGGTCGAGTTGGGCGATGGGGTGACGGTGCTGGCGGAAAGCACCAGCCCGGTGGTCTATCGGCGGGATGGGCGCTTTGCCGAAATGATCATGGCTGATCTGGCCGGAGCCTATGAAGCGCCGATCTATGGCATGTTTGCGGTGGAACAACAGCTTGCGGACGCCCACACCAGCGCCAGCGTGCCGCTGAAGATTGCCTATCATGGTCAACCCGCCGACGAATCCACCCCCACGCTGTTGTGGGATGGCGAATGGGAAATCACCTATGTCACCTTCCGCGACATGGGGGCGGCGTTCGGGGTGGCGATTGTCGGTATCTACCTGCTGGTGGTGGCGCAGTTCGGCTCGTTCCGGCTGCCGCTGGTGATTCTGGTGCCAGTGCCACTGACCCTGATCGGCATCGTGCTGGGCCACTGGCTGTTTTCCGCTCCCTTTACCGCCACCTCGATGATTGGTTTCATCGCCTTGGCCGGGATCATCGTGCGCAATTCGATTCTGCTGGTCGATTTCATCCGCCATCTGCGCGCTGATGGCACCCGGTCATTGCGGCAGGCGCTGGTCGAGGCCGGGGCGATCCGCTTCAAGCCGATTTTCCTGACCGCAGTGGCGGCGATGATCGGGGCGGCGTTCATTCTGGCCGATCCGATTTTTCAGGGGTTGGCGATTTCACTGGTCTTCGGGCTGGCCAGCTCGACGGCCCTGACCCTGCTGGTGATCCCGGCGCTGTATGTCTGGTTGCGTGATGATGGCAAACCGTAAGGCCAGCGGGAAAACCGTGGCGCGCACAGGAGTGATGCAGTACCGTGCGCCGGTCTGTGACCTGCATATGGATCAAGCCCGATGAGCGCCCCTTCTGCCTCGCTGCAAGACGCGATTTTCGCCTTTCTGGCCCAGCCCTCCACCCATGGCGCCGTGGCGTCGGTCGAGCGGCTGGACACCCACATTTCGACCGTCTTTCTGGCCGGGGATCAGGTGGTGAAGGTCAAAAAGGCGGTGACCCTGCCGTTCCTTGACTTCGCGCCACTGTCTGCGCGTGAGGCGGCCTGCCGCAAGGAAGTCGAGCTGAACCGCCGTACTGCTCCCGACCTGTATCTGGGGGTCGAGCCGATCACCCGGCAGGCCGATGGCAGCTTTGCCCTTGGCGGTGGTGACGGCGAGGTGGTGGACTGGGCGATCCGCATGCGGCGCTTTGATCAGGACGGCCTGCTGAACAAAGTCGCCGGTCGTGGCGAACTGACCCGCAGCCTGATGCTCGATCTGGCCGAAGGCATCGCCGCCTTCCACGCTGGGGCCGAGCAGCGGACCGACTTTGGCGGGGCCGCTGCCCTGCGGGCGACCATCGACGGCAACGAAGCCTCGTTCAGCCGCTTTTATGGTTCGGTGTTTGAGTCGGCGCGGGTGTCGGCGCTGATGGAAGCCTCGCGCCAGCAGGTCGCCGCCCATGCCGGGCTGCTGGACCAGCGGCAGGCCCGTGGGATGGTGCGCCAGTGCCATGGCGACATGCATCTGGGCAACATCTGCCTGATCGACGGTGCGCCGATGCTGTTTGACTGCATCGAGTTCAACGACCATTTCGCCATTATTGACGTGTTCTATGATGTGGCGTTCCTGCTGATGGATCTGGACGCCAACGGCTATCGCGCCGAAGCCAGCATCCTGCTGAACGCCTATCTCGACCTGACCGGCGATTACGAGGCGCTGGCGGTGTTGCCGGTGATGCTGTCGATGCGGGCGCAGATTCGCTCGCACGTCAGCGCCGCCATTGCCGAACATGTCCCCGATCCGGCCCCGCTGCACGATGCTGCACGGGACTATCTGGCGCTGGCCGAACGCTATCTGGCAATGGTGCCTGCGACCCTGACCGCCGTCGGTGGCCTGTCCGGTTCGGGCAAAAGCCGGTGCGCGCGTGGGCTGGCACCACTGTTCTCCCATGGCGTTGGCGCGGTGGTTCTGCGCTCTGATGTCCTGCGCAAGCAACTGGCCGGGGTCAAGCCGACCGAGCGCCTGCCCGCCGATGCCTATGGCCCGGGCCGGTCGGAAGAAGTCTATCGCCGTCTGGCGGCGCTGGCCGGTGCGGTGCTGTCGATCGGGCAGCCGGTGATTGCCGATGCGGTGTTTGCCCGCCCGGCAGAACGGGAAGCCATCGAAGCCATCGCGCAGCAGGTTGGCGTGGCCTTTACCGGCCTGTGGCTGAGTGCCGACCCGGCGGTGGCCGCCGAGCGGATCACCAGCCGCAGCCGCAATGCGTCGGATGCGACGCCAGAGGTGTTGCAGGCGCAGTTGGGCTATGATCTGGGCGTGCTCAGCTGGACACAGCTTGACAGTTCCGGCCCAAAAAGCGACACCGATGCCGCTGCCCGTGCAGCGCTGGCCGACTGGATCCGTTAAGGGTCCGTTGGTGCCTGCCCCTGTGCGGGGACCTCGTTTTATTCGCAAATCTGTCGTGGCAGGATGAAAATACCTGCCACGCCTTTGCTTCAGACAAATGGACTGACCATGACTTCCTGCTCCTGCGGCTCGTCCCGCCCTTACGCCGAGTGCTGTGAACCGTTCATCTCGGGTGCCGCCAAGCCGGAAACCGCCGAACAGCTGATGCGCTCGCGCTATACCGCCTTTGCCGTGCAGTCGATTGACTATCTGCAACAGACCCTGACCCCGGACACTCAGGGTGACTTCGACCGTGGCCACGTCAGCGAATGGGCCGCCAACAGCGAATGGCTGGGCCTGAACGTGCTGAGCACCGAAGCCGGTGGCGCCGACGATGAAGAAGGCTGGGTGGAATTCGTCGCCCGCTTCAAGCTGGGGGCCCAGACCCACACCCACCACGAAACCGGCCATTTCCGCAAGCTGGATGGTCAGTGGTACTATGCAGACGGCATTTCCGGCCCGCGCACCGTGCGCAAGGGCCCGAAGATCGGCCGTAACGACCCCTGCACCTGCGGATCGGGCAAGAAGTACAAGAAGTGCTGCGGCGCTGCTGCCTGATTCCTGAGACTCTGATACTGCAACAGGAACAGCCCCGTGATCGTCGGTGATCACGGGGCTGTTTTTCTGTCGTCCGGTGATAGAGCAGCGTGCGTTAAATCAGACGCAGGCACGCCGCTCTAACCTTTTGTTTTGTCGCATTGTTCTTGCGAAAATCGGTTCCCGCTTTTCGCACAATGCTTTAGTCAAAGAAAAAACGGGTGTTACTGCGCCAACGGCATCACGACGCAGTATTTGTGCTGTTTGCGCATCTGGGTGCACTGGGCATACATGTCGGCCTGACTGAGGCCGACGGCATACAGGCGGACGAAGTCTTCCTTGGCCCCCTTCAGCGTCAGCTTGACCGGCACATAGCGCGGCGTCAGCGCGGCAAGGGCCGGGACTTCCTTTTTCAGCTCGGTCCAGCCTTCACGGGCCATGCCTTCGCCCTTGTACGATGCCAGATGCATCCCCAGCTTGCTGTCGGGGGTGGCGGTGGCCTTTTGGCCTTCGAGCGCGTCCTTGCCGACGTTGTTGTCCTTGCTGGCGGTTTCTGCCGGAGCCGGGGTGGGGACTGGGGCTGCGGCTGCCATGGCGATGGGGGTGGTGACCGGCACGGTCATCGGGGTCGCCGCTGCCGCCGGGATCAGGGAAACCAGAGTGCCATGGTGTTCAGCCAGCAGGACGCCCTTTGGCAAGGCAATGAAGGTGGCAAAGGGAACGGTGCCACAGCCGACGGACACGACCGTGACGCGCTCATTCTGTCCCGCCATCGGCTGGCGGGTCTGGACCGCCTCGCCAAAGGTGGTGGCGCGCATCACATAGGACGGCGTTTCGCAAATGCGACCGGCAACATCTTCGGCCCGGGTGTCATCCAGAAGGACCGGGCGACCGACCAATGCCTTGCGATCATCCGCCGACAGGCTGACCTGACCCGACGGGTGCACATCGGAAACCACCCAGCGACCGCTGAGGGGACCAGCAACGCCGGTTGCCGTTCCATGCGGACCTGTGGCGGTGGTCTGCGGTGGTTCCAATGCGGCGCAGGCGGTCAGGGCGACAGCCAGAGCGCAGGGGGCCAGCAGACGGGTCAGCAACGAGCGGGTAAGGGACGGGCGGCGGTCGGGCGCCACTGGTGCATTCGGACTCATGGCCTCCTGGCTCCTTTTCTGATCGACGCAAGAACGGGCTGGAAAAATCCTGAAAACCATCCCGCCACCCCCGATCAGCGCAATCAGGGATGGCGGGACGGAAACTGTTGTGCAGAGTAAGGTGTTTTGGCCCGGAGAGAGAAATGCTTTCGCGTCTCCCGGGCCAATTTTCCAAACCCCGAGCATGCTCTGTGCCCCGATGGTCACTGAACATGCTCGGGGTTTGAGTCTGTTCAAGCGCAAATGCGTCGTCGCAGATGTGCCATCTGCTCGGGATTTGAGTCTGTTCAAGCGCAAATGCGTCGTCGCAGATGGTCCATCTGCTCGGGATTTGAGTCTGTTCAAGCGCAAATGCGTCGTCGCAGATGTGCCATCTGCTCGGGATTTGAGTCTGTTCAAGCGCAAATGCGTCGTCGCAGATGTGCCATCTGCTCGGGATTTGCTGTACCAGATCGGGAAGTCAGATCAGAAATAATCGACCAGCAGCTTGCGCCGGTTCAGCGACTGTACCGGGCGGGCGTTCATCGGGAACAGGGTGGCAAAGGCCTTCAGCTGTTCGGGCGAGGCTTCGATGGCGTCCTGATAGACGATCCACGACACGATTTCCGAACAGGGCGGGGTGGTCAGCGAACCGGCATAGCGCCAGGTGACTTCGCGGGCGGGCAGGAAGGCCGCCGGATTGATGACGTCGGCGGTGGTGACCTTGTCTCCGGCCTTGGCGGGCATGACCGACCAGATCGGCGCCAGAGTCGCATTGGCAGCACCGGGCTGGAAAAAGACACCGATCACCGCCAGTTGGCCTGCGGCTGACTTGTGGACAAAGTGGACTTCCATCTCGCGGGTCATGCCGCTGACGGTGTGCTCCGAGGGGTGGTGAAAGTGGAACTGCACCAGCTGGTATTCGGTGCCATCGACCACCAGACTGCCGCCGTTGGCGATGTTGCACTGGATGGTATGGCCGTTGTTGACCACCTCCATGGTGGTGGCGCGCCAGCGGATGTCGAGGTCGCCGACCATCGCCGGAATGGCGCCGTTCAGATCAACCGGCGACTGTTCCTTGCCGATGGAACAGGCTCCATAGGCCGGATCGAGGCTGCCCCAATCGCCGGGACCGCCATGGCCTTCATAGCTCCAGTGCGGCGCATCCGCCGCCTGAGCGACACTGCTGCCGATACCAGCGCACACCGGGCAAGCCACGGTTGCCGCAATGCCACGCAAAAAAGTCCGCCGTTCCATCCCGTTTTCTCCCCTATACGTTGTTGGATTGGAGGGGATAATCATGCCGCAAAAAGACCTCATGCGCCATGGTGAGTTGGAACGTCTTATACAATCCCATGCGAATGACGGGGGGCGGCGGCCAGCAGGGCATTCAGCGCCATATCCACATCATCCCCGGTCGTATGACAGGATGACAGGCTTATTCTGATGGCCTCTTTTCCTTGCCAATGGGTGGGGCCGACCCAGCACCGGCCTTCCTGACAGATACGGGTGGTGACGGCCAGCACGTTTCCATCGGGAGGAATGGCACAAATCTGGTTCAGCACCACATCGTTCAGAACCTGCCAGCCGGCCTGCTGCAAACAGGCGGCGATTTGCAGGGTCTGGCTGTGCATGGTTTCAATCATGGCGGCAATGCCATCCTGTCCCAGAGCCTTGATCAAGGCCCACCAGTCGGCGCCGCGCATCCGGCGTGACAGGCCGGGGGTGGTGTCATAGGGCTCGCGTTCTCCGCTGTCCAGCAGATAGGGGGCGCGAATGCTCATCGCTTGCGTCAGGGCGGCGGCGTCGCGCACGATGGCGACCGCATTGTCATAGGGCAGATTCAGGCTTTTGTGGCCGTCGGTGGCCCAACTGTCAGCCTCGGTGACCCCTGCCAGCAACGGGCGCAGGCGGGGCGAGGCCAGAGCCCATAGGCCGATGGCGCCATCAACGTGGACCCAGGCTCCGGCGGCGCGGGCTTTGGTGCAGACCTCGGCCACTGGATCAATGGCCCCGGAATTGATGTTGCCCGCCTGCACACAGACGATGGTGCGCTCATCCAGCGGCGGCAGTGCGTCCACCCGCAGACGGCCCTGCACATCGGTGGGGACTTCGTGCAGCTGGTTGCGCCCGAGTCCGAGCAGCCCGAGGGCCTTGCGGATGGTCGGGTGGATTTCGGCGCTGGCCACCACCCGCAGGCGGGGGGCGTCATAAAGTCCGTCAGCGTCCACATCCCAGCCCGCCCGTTGCAGTAAGGCTCGGCGGGCGGCGGTCAGGGCGGTGAAGCTTGCCATCCCCGCTCCGGTAACAAAAGCGGTGGCGCAGCTGGCAGGCAGGCCCAGCAACTCAAGCACCCAGCGCGAGGCGACGTCTTCCAGCTTGGCCCCGATCGGTGACAGGATGCGGGGGCCGACGTTCTGGTCCCATGCCAGCGTCAGGCAATGGGCGGCCAGTGGCACCGGGTGAGCGCCGCCGATCACAAAGCCGAAAAAGCGTCCGGCATTGGTGGCCATGGTGGCCGGGCTGCCCAGCCGGTCAAGGGTTGCCAGAATGGCGCTGCCGTCGCTGCCGTGCTGTGGCAGGGGTTCGTCAAAGGCCGCAAGGGCTTTGAGTGCCTGCGCTGTCGGAGCCACCGGGCGATCGGAAACGCCATCGAGATAGGCGGCTGCCCGGGTGGCAGCATCCTGAAACAGGGCGGCATCATGGGCCATGGTGCGGGTCCTCTGCGGGGTGATCAGGGACCGGCACCATAAGTGCTGACGGGGATGCCGTAAACAGAACAAGGCCCGGCTGCCAGTCGGCAGGGGCCTTGTTCTGTCCGTTCGGACGCTTAGAGCATTTTCAAGGTGACCGTCTACGGTCAACGGCTCGGAAAATGCGGCACTGAAAACGCTCTATGGCGTCATCGGGGCCGGTTTCGGGGTGGTGGCGGTGCTGGTGGGCAGGATTGGCAACTCAACGCGCGGCTGCTCGCCGGTCAGGCTGGTGAGGAAAGCGGTGATGGCCTTGATTTCGTCAGCCTTCAGCGTTTCACCCAGCTGCGAACTGCCCATGATTGCCACCGCCTGTTCCAGATCCCACACCTTGCCGGAATGGAAATAGGGGGCGGTCAGCGCCACGTTGCGCAGCGGAGCAGCGCGGAAAACATATTCTTCGCTGGCGGTCTTGGTGACGGCAAAGCGCCCCTTGTCGGCCACCGGCAGGACATCTGCGCCCGGTCGTTCGACCACCCCGAACGGGTAATAGCCGTTGCCACCCAGATTGACGCCGTTGTGACAGGCAACGCAGCCCTTGTCCATGAACAGGCCCAAGCCGGTTTTCTGTTCGGCGGTCAAGGCGTTGGCATCGCCTTGCAGGAACTGGTCAAACGGTGAGGCCGGGGTCATCAGGGTCGCTTCAAAGGCTTCGATGGCCTTGGCCATGTTGTCGAAATTCACCGGGGCCTTTTCGCCGGGGAAGGCGGTGGTGAACTTTTCAACATAGGCGGGCATGCTGAGCAAGGTGGCTTCGACCAACGCCGGAGTGCTGGCCATTTCCACCCCGGCCTGCACCGGTCCCTTGGCCTGCGCCTTCAGGTCTTCGGCGCGGCCATCCCAGAACTGGGCGGTATTCAGCACCGCATTCAACGCGGTCGGGGCGTTGCGCGGGCCTTTTTGCCAACCATGGCCGATTGACGTCTCAAGGTTGTCATCTCCACCCATCGACAGGTTGTGGCAGGTGTTGCACGACAGCAGGTGCGACTTGGACAGGCGGGTTTCAAAGAACAGCATCCGGCCAAGGTCGATACGGTCGTGGGTGACCGCATTGCCCTTGATCTCCGGGATGGTGGCCGGGACCGGCTTGAACTGTTCATTGGCCTGCTTCATCAGCGTGGCGTCATCCGCCGCCACTGCCGGAGCAAGGGGAGCCAAGGCCGCAACAGCAACCATGGCCACCGAAAGTCCCATCACATGCGAGCGCATACGAATCCCCCTTGATTGGTGATTGGAATGGTGTGTGGGCAACGTCCTGACCTTGCCCGTTGTCCGGAAATTATGGCCTGAAATTAATTATGGGTAATTGATGTATGTCAAAATATAGAATAATTCTATTTTCCATAAGCCTGATAATTCATTGAAAATTTTATGTTTATTTTCAGGGTTATCGCCCGGATCTCCCGGGGGAGCGATCTCTCAGCTTCTCAACATCAACAAAGCGGGGTCCGGGGCCTCAAGGCCCCGGCGAGGTGTGGAGCAGCGCTCCGCGATCCTGTTTCCCCACTTTCACACCCACGGGTCGAGCATTCCCATGCAGGCAAACGAAAACCCCTGCATCAACAGTCTTGTCAATGCAGGGGGCGAACGGAAAGCGCAGGACATAAAGGGAAGGTCAGCTCTCGCGGACGTGTTCGAGGAAATCGTGCACCGCCTGTTGCAACTGATCGGCCTGATCACTCAGTCCGGTGGCCCGTTGCAGAACCATCGACGCCGCATCGCCGGTTTCCCGCGCTGCCGAGCTGACTTCGGTGATGGTGCCGGACACCGAATTGGTGCCCTGTGCCGCCTGATGGGTGTTGCGGGCAATCTCGCGGGTGGCCGCCCCCTGTTCTTCGACGGCGGCAGAAATGGCGGCGGCAATTTCGTTGATGCGGTTGATCACCGAGGTGATCGACTGGATTGCCTGAACGGCATCCTGCGTCGCGTGCTGCACCGTTGAAATCTGTTCGATGATCTGCTGGGTGGCCCGTCCGGTCTGGCTGGCGAGGTTTTTCACCTCGTTGGCCACCACTGCAAAGCCCTTGCCTGCTTCACCGGCACGGGCGGCTTCGATGGTGGCATTCAGCGCCAGCAGGTTGGTTTGTTCGGCAATGGCGGTGATCATGTTGACCACTTCGCCGATCTTGTCGGTGGCTTCCAGCAGGCCGGTCACCTGACCACTGGCGCGGCGGGCCTCTTCGACGGCGCTGTAGGCCACCTGAGCCGACATGGTGACCTGCTCGCCGATTTCGCGGATGGCGGCGGACAGTTCTTCGGCGGCGGACGCCACCATTTCGACGTTGGTGTTGGCCTGGAAGGTGGCCGAGGCGACGGCCGAGGCCTGGCGGGTGGTGTCTTCGGCGGTGGCGGTCATTGCCTGTGCCGAGGTCTGCATGTCGGCGGCGGACTCGGAAATCATCTGGACGCTGCCCGCCACCCGTTCTTCCAGAACATCTGCCAGCTGCAGCATTGCCTGGCGGCGATCCTCGGTGGCTTTGGCCTCGGCAGCAACCCGTTCCTGCTCCATGCGGTCCATTTCGATGGCGTTGTCCTTGAACACCTGCACGGCGGCGGCCATCTGGCCGATTTCATCGCCGCGATGGGTGGCCGGGATGGTCACCGCCTTGTCGCCGGCGGCCAGCGAGCGCATGGCAGAGGTCATTTCCAGCAACGGCTGCACCACGCTGCGGCCCATCACCATCGCGCCACCGGCCCCGAGGATCAGGGACAGGATGGTCAGGGTGATCACCACCGCCTTGGCCCCGGCGAGCTGGTCGGCGGATACATTCTGGATTGATCGCTGTTGTTGCAGGGACAGGTCTTTGACCTGGACGGCTTCGTTGGCAATGATCTTGCCCTGCTTGTCCAGTTCTTCCTGCGCCACGGCGATGTCGCCGATGGTGGCTGACAGGGCGTTCAGGGCATCCTGATAGGCTTGATACAAATCTGCGGCCAGTCCCAGCCCGTCGCGCAGATGGGCAATGTCGTCATCGACCTTGAACAGAAACTCCCACGCCTGCGCAAAGCTTTCTTCGCTGTGGGTTTGCTGATAGGTATCGACCGCCTGCTGGGCCTGCAACAGGTGCTGGCCCAGTCGCCCGGCCACTTTGGCCTCCTCCAGCGAGGTGGTGGCGTCACGGACCTTCTGCACATGCTCGACCAGATCGGCCGACAACGGCACCAGCGTCTGGGTGATCAGGACCGTGCGCTGGGAGACGTAATCCATCGCCGGTTCAAGCTGGGCAGAGTAGGCATCAAAGGCCTTGACGATCTTGTCCACATGCCCGGCCACCCGCGGGTCTTCGATCTCGCCGCGGAAACGGTGCAGGCTGTCAGCCAGTGCCTTGGAGTCTTTCATGACCACCGCCGCCGCGTCTTCGGTCGGGGCCTGGACATAACTGTTGACGCGATTGTTGAAGGCCAGAATCTGCCGGTCGAGCTGCACGGCGTTGATGGCTTGAACGGACGAATCCCCAAAGGTGTGGAAGTGGCCTGATGTGGCGGAAAACACCCAGATCGAGGCTGCCGCAACCAAAGCCAGCAGAGCCAGAAGGACCATGAATCCCGCATAGAGGCGGGTTTTTACATGTATGTTTGCGAACATTCTGGCTCCTCCTGGGGACTCTGCCTGCGGGTATGAAACAAGTCCGTGCTTGACGTGTGCAGACAGGGGGCCTGCTTTCGCGGTGCGCAGAGTTTAATCTGCTCTACCGTTATAGCGCAACGGACCCCCTGTCTGAATGACCTAGATCAAACGACGAAAATACCTTATTCCGCCTGATTATTCTTTTGTATTCAGAGTATCCCAGACCTGTTCCTCGTGCGCAATAGAGGCTGCGACCAGCGCACGATAAATTGCTTCGATGGTCGGCAGGTCCATGCCGCATTCGGCGGCATGGGATTTGGCCTTGCTGACCACGTCCTCGACGCGCCATGGCACGACGGCATCGGCGCGGGTCGGCTTGAAGGCGGCGGCCTGTGCCACATAGGACAGTCGCTCGGCCAGCAGGGGAACGATCAGGCGGTCCATGCGGTCGATCTGTTCCCGGATTTCGGTCAGCGACTGGCACTGTACGGCCTGAGGTTTGGTGAGGGTCACGCAAGGCTCCTATCAGCTGTCGTGGGGTTCGCAGGGCAGGCGGATGCGCCCTGTCTGTCATACAAGACGCAGGGACGCAAGCGGTTGTCATGCATGGGGGAACCGCGCCCATCCGGGGACAGGCCCGAATGTACAACGGCCCCCGGGACAGGGTTCCACGGGGGCCGTTGCATCGGAACAAGTGACCGGTCTCAGTATCCGAGGTCGGTAAACACCCGGGTGATATCCCCGTTCCACGGCCCCTGCAAGGCTTGCAGCAGGCGGTCTGCCGGGGTCAGGCCACTGGCAATGCTCTCGTGCAGGGGATCAAGGTAGAGGCTCTCGTCCTGCCCGGCGGCATTGCGCAGGTTGCGGCGGGTCAGGCCCGCCTGTGCGATGGCCAGCACCTCGCGGCCAATGTCTTGCAGGCTGCGCCCGCGCACCATCGCCTTCAGGCCCAGACGGGGGGCGTCATGGCGCAGTTGCGCCCGGTCGGCGGCAGTCCAGTCGGCGATCACCTGCCCGGCGGCATCCAGCGCCTGACGGTCGTACAGCAGGCCGACCCACAGGGCGGGCAGCGACGGCAGCCGCTGCCACGGGCCGCTGTCGGCACCGCGCATTTCCAGATACTTTTTCAGCCGCACATCGGGGAAGGCGGTCGACATGTGATCGGCCCAGTCGCCAAGGGTGGGGAACTGGTCGGGGTAGGCGGGCAGGGTGCCCTGCATGAAATCGCGGAACGACTGCCCGGCGGCGTCAATATAGGCTCCGTCGCGGTAGACGAAGTACATCGGCATGTCGAGCAGGTAATCAACCCAGCGTTCAAAGCCAAAGCCGTCCTCGAACACGAAATCCGGCATGCCGGAACGGTTGTTGTCGACGTCTTCCCACACATGCATGCGCTGGCTGACAAAGCCGCCCGGCTGGCCCTGATAGAACGGTGAATTGGCAAACAGGGCGGTGGCCAGCGGTTGCAGGGCACCGGACACCCGCATCTTGGCCACCATGTCGGCTTCGCTGTCAAAGTCGAGGTTCACCTGCACGGTGCAGGTGCGCAGCATCATGTCCAGCCCCATCGAGCCGACGCGCGGCATGTAGTCGCGCATCACGCGATAGCGGCCCTTGGGCATCCACGGCATGGCGTCGCGGCTGGCGGTGGGGTGAAAGCCCAGCCCCAGCAGGCCGATGCCCAGTTCGTCGGTGACGGTGCGCACCTGCTGCTGATAGGCGTCAAGCTCGGCATGGGTTTCGTGCAGGGTGCTGACCGGAGCGCCTGACAGTTCGAGCTGCCCGCCCGGTTCCAGCGAGATCGAAGCGCCATCATCACGGCTCATGGCGATGACGTTGGCGCCTTCGTGCACCGGCTGCCAGCCAAAGCGTTCCATCCGCGACAGGATGGCGGCAACGCCGTGATCCCCCTCGTAGGGGATCGGGGCCAGCGTCGCGCGGTCAAAGGCAAAAGTTTCGTGTTCAGTGCCGATCAGCCAGTCCGCCGCCGGTCGACAGCCGCTTTCCAGATAGGCAAGCAGGGAAGCCCGACCCTCGATAGGCGTCGCGTTGGGTTTGGAAAAGGCCGACATCTACAGGAACACTCCACAGAGCGGCCAGATGGGGGTAGCCGCAAGTCCGGTACAACAGGGTACCCCCCACACCCGGCTTTACTCCGGCGCGTGGAACGGCGTGCGGAAATCCGGTCGGGCCCGCCAGTCGCCACACAGCGCCTGCCAGCAGGTCAGACCGGCGACCGCCGCCGTTTCGGCCCGCAGAATGCGCGGCCCAAGGGTGATGTGGGTAACAAAGGGACTGCGACGCAGAAGGTCAAGTTCCGATTTTGAAAAACCTCCTTCCGGGCCAACCAGAAACGCCGACGGTCCCGAGCCGGAGCACGACAGAACGTCGGTGATGGCCGCTCCGCCGCCGGTTTCGTCCAGGGTGAACAGGATGCGGCCCTTGGGCCAGCTGGCGAGCAGGCGCTCCAGCGTCAGCGGCTCACGCACCTCGGGCACCGACAGCCGTTCACACTGCTCGGCGGCTTCGCGGGCGTTGGCGGCCAGACGGTCGGTGTTGACCCGCTGGCTCTGGGTGAACTGGGTCAGCACCGGCTGAATGACGGCAACGCCCAGCTCGGTGGCCTTTTCGACGATCATGTCAGTACCGGCCTTTTTCACCGGCGCGAACGCCAGCCACAGGTCCTGCTGGTTTTCGGCCGCCTGCGGGCGGAGCTGCGTTTCAAGCCGCACCTGACAGCGGCGTTTGCCGAGATCGATGATTTCCGCGTCCCATTCGCCGTCCCGACCGTTGAACAGCGCGACCCGATCACCGGAGGTGGCCCGCATGACAGCCCCCAGATAATGGGCGTGATCGTCGGTCAGCTCCACCTGTGCACCGGCCACCAGCGACGTTTCGACGTACAGCCGGTATTTGGGCGGTGAAGCACGGTGGGACTTGGCGTTACTCATCATCATCACCTTGAGAGACGGGGGCTGGCATGGGCAGATGCACAGGGGATACCCCCGGGAACGGCGGTTGTCCAGTGCGGTGGCTTGGCGTATGTATAGGGCCATGATGAACTCTGCACCCACACCCTCTGATGCGCCGGGGATGATTGGCGACATGCCCGCCGATGGCTGGATCGACCGCTATGTGCCGTCGGCCCTGCGGCCCTATCTGAAACTGATGCGGCTGGACCGGCCGATCGGGACATGGCTGTTGCTGTTTCCCTGCTGGTGGTCGATCACGCTGGCCAATGCCGACGGGACGCTGTCGGTCTGGCGCTGGCTGTACCTGATGGTGCTGTTTGGCATCGGGGCGCTGGTGATGCGCGGGGCGGGCTGTACGGTCAATGACCTGTTCGACCGTGACATTGATGCCAGGGTGGCGCGGACCGCCATGCGGCCGCTGGCCTGCGGGGCGGTCAGCGTGCGGCAGGCGCTGTGGTTCCTCGCCCTGCAACTGCTGATCGGGCTGGCGGTGCTGGTCCAGCTCAACAAACAGACGGTGGTACTGGGGGCCTGTTCATTGCTGCTGGTCGGGGTCTATCCGCTGATGAAGCGGCTGACCCACTGGCCGCAGGCGTGGCTGGGGCTGACCTTCAACTGGGGAGCCTTGCTGGGCTGGGTGGCGGTGCAGGGCCGCATCGACTGGCCGCCGGTGGTGCTGTATGTCGCCGGTCTGTTCTGGACGCTGGGCTATGACACCATCTATGCCCATCAGGACAAGGACGACGACGTGCAGGTCGGGGTGAAGTCCACCGCGCTGGCGCTGGGCGAGCGGACGCAACTGTTCCTGTGGCTGTTCTATGGCCTGACCATCGGCCTGATGGTGCTGACCGGGGTACTGGTCGGGCTGCACTGGCTGGCCTGGCCGTTGCTGGTGCTGGCCGGGGCGCATCTGGCGTGGCAGGCGGTGGTGGTGCGGATCGACGACAGCGCGCACTGTTTGTACCTGTTCCGCTCGAACCGCCTGTTCGGCTGGCTGGTGCTGGCTGCCTTTGCTGCCGGAGCGATGCTGTGATGACCGTTGCCGTTTCCAACGCCGCCTTTGTGCGCGAGCACACCGTCCTCAGCCACACCGCGCTGGTGCCCGAACTGGCCCTGCATCTGGCGACCGAGGTGACTCCGCTGTGGCAGGCAACGCAGGATTTTCTGGAGCACAACAGCCTGCCGCCGCCGTTCTGGGCCTTTGCCTGGCCGGGCGGGCAGGCGCTGGCGCGCTATCTGCTCGATCAGCCCGAGATGGTGGCCGGTCGCTGTGTTCTGTCCTTTGCGGCAGGCAGCGGCATCGAAGCCATTGCCGCCGCCAAGGCCGGGGCCAGTGCGGTGGTTGCCAACGAAATCGACGCCTTTGCCCTCGGTGCCATCGAGCTGAATGCCGCCGCCAATCAGGTGGCGCTGACGCTGGCCCCCGATGACCTGATCGGCAGCCATGATCCGCGCTGGCAGGTGGTGATCGCCGGGGATGTCTGTTACGAAAAACCGATGGCCGAGCGGGTGACCGCATGGCTGCGGGCGCTGGCGGCGGCGGGGGTGACGGTGTTGAGTGCCGATCCGGGGCGGACCTATCTGCCGCCGGGTCTGACCGAGGTCGCCCGCTACGACGTGCCGACCTCGCTGGAGCTGGAAGACCGCACCCTGCGGACGACGGCTATTTATCGCTGGTGATAGAGCATTGTGCGAAAAGTGGGAACCGGTTTTCGCATAAACAATGCGACAGAACAAAAGCTTAGAGCAGCGTGCCCGCGTCCGGTTTAACGCACGCTGCTCTAGCCTTCACCAGCCCGGCATGAACCCGGTGGCGGACCGACAGGAACAGCCCTTCCTCTGGCGGCGGAGCCAGCTCCCACCACCACATCCTCTCATCGTGCAAGGCAGGCCATGCGACGCCGTGGCTGAGGTCAACCCAGTCCTGTAATTCATTCCGCCGGATGTGCCACACCTCGCGGCGGGAGTCGCTGATCAGCCCGACCGCCCCCCGGCAGGCCAGCAGGGCGTCGAGGTGGCTGCGCAGGATCGCCCGTTCCCACTCCACCAGATGATCGGGCCGCTGGCCGCCGACCGCATCGGCCACCGCCAGCGGCACCCCGGCCAGTTGAGACAGGCAGTTGGCCGACAGCACGAAGTCGGCCTCCGTCGCCGGACCAAGGTCAGCCTGCGGTGTCGGCAAGGCTCCGCGCAGACTGGCGGGCAGTCCGGCCAGCAGGCCGGTGATGTCGTGGCTGACCAGCGTCAGGCCGTGCTGACGGGCCCGCTTGCGAACGGCGGGCAGGTGGTAAAGGTCAACGCCGATCACCTGCTCAAAGCTGTCACGCAACCGTTCCAGCGGCAGGTCGAGCAACAATCCCGATCCCAGTACCACCGCGCAGCCGCCCTTGTTCCGAGGCCCAAAGCCGCCGTGATCGAGCATGGCGGTGATTGCCTGCTGGCACTGTTGATGATGCGGGGCCCACGCCCGGCGCTGGCGGCGGGCGCGGTGTTCCAGCGCAATCAGGTCATGCAGCACCCCCAGCCGCTTCAGGTGAGGCGGACAACGCAGCAGCAGGTGGCGCAGCAGTTCAACGATCATCTCTTATTGCCGGTAATAGGGGCTTTCGTCCTTCAGCCGGTCCAGCATCCCGTCCAGCAAGGTCCGCACGGTGGTAACATAGGCTTCGGCGGCCCATATACGGTACAAGGGTGCACAGGACGGCGCGCAGGTGCGCGGCTTGGTGTAAATCGGATCAAGGATGGCGTCGTTGCTGTGCCGCAGGTCGGCCAGACGGGCCTCCATTCCCCCGGCCCCAAAGGCGTCGGGCGGGTAAAACTCGCGGGCGGTGGCCAGCAGGATGCCTTCCAGACAGGCGCGCTGTTCGGTCAGGGCGGCGAGAATCTGTTCCTGCTCGCCCTTGTCATAGACCGCCTGTGCCTTGGCGTCGCAGCGGTCAGCCCGCTCGGCGGCGGCGTTCAGGCGGCCAAAGTCCAGCTTGCCGCGTTGCTCGGCGGCACTGGCGGCAGCGGGGTCCAGCATGGATACCCCTGCCAGAATCATGCTGCTCCACAGGGTCGTCTTCAGTCGATATGCCACGCCTGACCTCGTGTTGTATCGGTGGTGTTGATCATCCGGTGGGGGGATACACCTTAAGGGGGTTAGCGCCGTCCGAACAGTTTTTCAATATCTTTCAGCTTGAGTTCGACATAGGTGGGACGGCCATGGTTGCACTGGCCGGAATGGGGGGTGGCCTCCATCTGGCGCAGCAGGCCGTCCATTTCCGCCTGATTCAACCGCCGCCCGGCCCGCACCGAGCCATGACAGGCCATGGTGGCGCAGACATCGGCCAGCCGGTCCTGCAGGCTCAGGGCCTGATCCCACTCGGCCAGATCGTCGGCCAGATCGCGCACCAGTCCGATCACGTCGGTATCGCCCAGCAGGGCGGGAATCTCCCGCACCACCAGTACACCGGCCCCAAAGGCTTCGAGCACCAGCCCCAGGTTTTCCAGTTCCTCGCGCCGGGCCAGCAGGCGGTCACAGGCCGGTTCGTCCAGCTCGACCACCTCGGGGATCAACAGCATTTGCCGTTTCAGGCCGCTGTCGGCCAGCGCGGCTTTCATCCGTTCATAGACCAGCCGTTCGTGGGCGGCGTGCTGGTCAACGATCACGATGCCGTCGCTGGTCTGGGCGACGATGTAGGTGTTGTGGACCTGCCCGCGCGCCACCCCCAGCGGAAAGGCACTGGCCTGCTCGTCGGCCGGGCCTTCGGGCAGCGGTCGGCCCTGCGGCAGTGGTGCGGCGCTGTAGGCCGCCCCGAACACCGCGCCAAGATCCTCAAAGCCACCAGACTGCGGCGCCTGTGCCTGCAAGGCGCGGTTGATTTGTCCACTGGACGGCCGGGCCTGCGACCACAGCGAGCCCGCGCCGCCATGGGGCAATGGCAGCGGCAAGCGGGGCGGCGCCAGCGGGGCGGCGAGCTGATGCACCGGTTGCAGGGCGTCAAGGGCGGTTCCGGCAATCGAGGTTGAGGCCCGGTGCCCGGCCTGATCAAGCGTATGGCGCAGGGCGCTGACGATCAGCCCGCGCACCAGCGCAGAGTCGCGGAAGCGCACTTCGGCCTTGGCCGGGTGGACGTTGACATCGACTTCGCGCGGGGGGACGTCGAGGTACAGCGCCAGCACCGGGTGGCGGTCGTGGGCGAGGTAATCCTGATAGGCCCCGCGCACCGCCCCTTGCAACAGGCGGTCTTTCACCGGGCGGCCATTGACGAACAGGTATTGCTGCTGGGCATTGCCCCGGTTGTAGGTCGGCAGGCCGATGTGCCCGCGCAGGTGCAGCCCTTCGCGTTCGGTGTCGACGGCCAGGGCGTTGTCGGCAAAGTCCCGCCCGAGCACCGCCGCCAGCCGTCCGAGGCGGGCATCGAACAGGTCGCCGGGGGCGGCGTGATAGCGGAACAGGGTGCGGGTGCCGTCACTGAGCGAAAAGGCCACCGCCGGATGGGCCATCGCCAGCCGTTGCAGCATGTCCTGTGCATGTTGCAGCTCGGTGCGGGCGGCTTTCAGGAACTTCAGCCGCGCCGGTGTGGCATGGAACAGGTCGCGTACCTCGACCCGTGTCCCCTTGGGCATCGCCGCCGGTTCGACCGGCTGGCGCAGCCCGGCATCAATGGCCAGCATCCACGCGCTGTCGGCGTCGGCGGTGCGCGAGGTGATGGTCATCCGCGACACCGAGGCAATCGACGGCAGCGCCTCGCCGCGAAAGCCGAGAAAGCCGATGTCGAACAGGTCATCGTCCGGCAGTTTCGAGGTCGCATGGCGCTCGACCGCCAGCGGCAGCTCGTCGGGGCCCATGCCTCGGCCATCGTCCTGCACCAGAATCAGCGCCTTGCCGCCATCGACCATGGTGACGTCGATGTGCATCGCCCCGGCGTCGATGGCGTTTTCCACCAGTTCCTTCACCGCCGAGGCTGGGCGCTCGACCACTTCCCCGGCGGCAATCTGGTTCACCAGCGTATCAGGCAGGCGGCGGATGGTCAGGGCGGTGCGCAGGCTCATCGGGTCAGGTCACTTGCGATGCTGTTTGAAATGGCTGATCAGGCTGTTGGTCGAAGAGTCATGGCCGGTGACGGCCGCCGGGCTGTCCAGTTCGGGCAGGATGGTCTTGGCCAGTTGCTTGCCCAGCTCGACACCCCACTGGTCAAAGCTGTTCACCCCCCACAGCACCCCTTGCACAAAGATGCGGTGTTCGTACAGCGCCACCAGCAGCCCCAGAGTATAAGGGTCGAGACGGTCGGCCAGCAAGGTGGTGGTCGGGCGGTTGCCGGGGAATACCTTGTGCGGCAGCAGGGCGGCAATCTGCTGCTCGCTCTTGCCTTCGGCGGCCAGCTCGGCGCGCGCTTCGTCGGCGGTCTTGCCGCGCATCATCGCCTCGGTCTGGGCAAAGAAGTTCGACATCAGTTTCAGGTGATGGTCGCCCAGCGGGTTGTGGCTGTGCACCACTCCGATGAAGTCGCAGGGAATCAGGTGGGTGCCCTGATGGATCAACTGGTAGAAACTGTGCTGGCCGTTGGTCCCCGGCTCGCCGAACAGGATCGGGCCGGTGGTGTAGGGAATCGCTTCGCCGTCACGGGTGACGCTCTTGCCGTTGCTTTCCATGTCCACCTGTTGCAGGTGGGCGGCAAAGCGGTGCAGGTACTGGTCATAGGGCAGAACGGCGGTGCCGTGGGCGCCTTGATAGTTGATGTACCATACCCCCAGCAGGCCGAGGATCACCGGCAGGTTGTCGCGCAGCGGGGTGGTGCGGAAATGTTCGTCCATCGCATGGGCCCCGGCCAGCAACTGGCTGAAGCGCTCAAAGCCGATGGCGATGGCAATCGGCAGGCCAATCGCCGACCACAGGGAATAGCGACCGCCCACCCAGTCCCAGAAGTCGAACATGTTGGCCGGGTCGATGCCAAAGGCGGCACAGGCTGGTTCGTTGGTGGACAGGGCGACGAAATGCTGGCTGACGGCTTTTTCTCCCAGCGCCTTGACCAGCCACGCCCGCGCAGTGTGGGCGTTGGTCAGGGTTTCCTGGGTGGTAAAGGTCTTGGAGGCGACGAGGAACAGCGTCGAGTGCGGGCGGCACTGCTTCAGGCATTCGGCAATGTCGGTGCCATCGACGTTCGACACAAAGCGCACCGTCAGGCCGGGCTGGGCATAGGGCTTCAGGGCCTCGACCACCATCCGGGGGCCAAGGTCCGAGCCTCCGATGCCGATATTGACCACATCGGTGATCCGCTCGCCGGTCGCGCCGCGCCACTCACCGCTGCGCACGGCGGTGCTGAACTGCTCCATCTGGGCCAGAACGCGGTTGACGGCGGGCATCACGTCGTGACCATCGACCAGAATCGGGCGGTTGCTGCGGTTGCGCAGCGCCACATGCAGGACGGCGCGGTTTTCGGTGTTGTTGACGTGCTGGCCGCTGAACATGGCGTTGCGCTGGGCAATCAGCCCGCGCTGCTCGGCCAGCTCGGTCAGCAGGGCCATGGTCTCTTCGGTGATGCGGTTTTTCGAGTAATCGACCAGCAGGCCCGGCAAATGGTGGCTGAAGCGAGAGAACCGCGCCGGATCATCGGCAAACAGGTCGCGCATCGGTCGGTCGGCCATGGCGGCGGTGTGGGCGACCAGTGCGGCGTGGGCGGCGGTTTGGGTCAGCAAAGACATCGCAAAAGCTCCTGATGCCAAGCGAGCTGAAAACAGGTGACGAGGCGGAATATCCGTATTTCCCGTACCAGTTCAGTCTAACCAGCCCCGCGCCGTTGGGCCAGTGTTTGCAGCACAGGAAAAGGCTTTTTTTCTCTATAGTTACATCTGAATTACACCGTCCCCCCGAATGGCGGTCCTTCGGGGGGACGGACGGGGTTAGCGGGCGTTTGAGGACAGCCCGGCCGGTTTGCCAACCACCACGATGGTCAGGGCATCGGGGTTGTACAGGCGGGCGGCGGCGCGTTTGGCATCGGCCAGCGTCACCGCCTTGATGTAGTCGTTGCGCTTGTACAGGTGCTCGATCGGGTAGCCCTGCATCTGCAAGGCAGTCAGGGTGCTGGCGACGGCTCCGGTGGAGGTGAAGCGCAGCGGATAGGCTCCGACCAGATAGGTCTTGGCGTCATCCAGCTCTTTCTGGGTCGGGCCGCTTTTGGCCATGCGGGCCATTTCTGCCTTGATCAGGTCGAGCGAGTCTTTCATGCGGGCGTTGTTGGTGGCAACGCCGCCAATCGACAGCGCGCTGTGGTCCAGCGGATAGAGGTAGTTATAGACCGAATAGGCCAGCCCACGTTTTTCCCGCACCTCGTTCATCAGCCGCGAGCTGAACCCGCCGCTGCCGAGGATGTAGTTGGCCACGTAGGCGGCAAAGAAATCCGGGTCTTCGCGTTTCAGCCCCGGTCCGCCAAACACAGCCACCGCTTGCGGAATGTCGCGCTCGATCACCGTCAGACCGGCGTTTTTCGGAGCAACATCCGGCACGCTGACTGTTGCCGGGCCGGTGGCCGGAAGCGTGCCAAAGGTGCTGTCGAGCAGGGTTGCCAACTGGGCGGGGGTGATGTCCCCGGCCACCCCGATCTTCATCTGGCTGCGCACCAGTTGCAGGGCGGTGAAGCTGCGCAGGTCGTCGCGAGTCAGTGCCTTGATGCTGGTTGGCGTGCCCTGTTCGGGACGGCTGTAGGGATGGTCGCCAAAGGCGGCCTTGTCCCATGCCTCCCCGGCGATGGTCTGCGGATCATCCTGCGCAAAGGTCAGGCTGGTCAGGATCTGGTCACGCACCCGCTCAACCGGCTCGTCGTCAAAGCGCGGTTCGGTCATCGCCTGCCGGAACAGGGTAAAGGCTTCGTCGCGGGTGTCGCTGGTGGTGCGCAACGAGCCGCTGAAGCTGTCCTTGTCGGCACTGAATGACAGGTCGATGGCCTTTTGTTCCAGACGGCTGCGGAACGCCTGACTGTCGAGGTCGGCAGCGCCTTCGTCGAGCAGACCGGCGACCATCGTTGCCAGCCCTTCCTTGCCGACCGGGTCCAGCGACGAGCCGCCCTTGAAGCCGACCGACAGGCTGAGCACCGGGATCGAGTGGTCTTCGACCAGCCAGGCTTCGATGCCGCCGGGGCTGACCACCTTGCGGGCGTCAATCGCCCATGCCGGGGAGAGTGCCCCAATGGTCAGGACCAGAGCAGCAGCACCGACGGCGCGGCGGAGGGTACGGGGAGACAGGGTAAAGCGGAGAGACTGGGTAAAAAAGGTCACGACGATTTCCCCTCCTGCGGGGCGGTCTGGTTGGTCGGAGCAGCCTTTTCTTCGGGCAGCAGCACGCCGATGGCCGAGGCCTTGCCGGTCAGCACGGCGCGGGCGGCGGCCATCACCTCGGCGGTGGTGACGCGGGCGATTTCCTGCGGCCAGTGTTCCAGCTGGTCGAGCGTCTGGCCGGTGCTGAGGGCATAGCCGATGGTGTTGGCCGATCCCTGCAACGAGTCACGGGCGTAAATCACCCCGGCGCGCAGGCGCTGCTTGGCCATTTCGACTTCCTCGTCACTGACGCCCTGCGTCAGCAGCTTGTCGATTTCGGCCCGCACCACCGCTTCTCCGGCGGCCAGATCGGCCCCCGGACGGGGGGTGAAGGAAATCCCGAAGGTGCCCCAGTCAACAGCGGCGGCGTTATAGCCGCTGCCCGCCGCGGCGGCCAGCTTGTGGTCAATCACCATCGCCCGGTACAGGCGCGAGGTCGGACCGCCGCCGAACAGCTCGTTCAGCACCTGCAGGGCATAAACGTCCCGCCGGTTCTGGGTCGTCCCGTAGCTGGGGGCGATGAACACCTGCCGCCAGGTCGGTTGCGATACCTGCGGGTGGTGCATCTCGATCCGTACCGTTGCCGGAGGCGGCAGGGTGCGGTTGCGCTTGCGCTCGATGGTCGGGCCGTGCTTCAGCGGGCCGTAATACTTTTCCGCCAGCGCCTTGACCTGCGGCACCGTCACGTCACCGGAAATCACCACGATGGCGTTATTCGGCGCATACCATTTGTTGTAATAGTCAATGGCATCCTGACGGGTCAGCGCCTTCAGCTCGTCCGGCCAGCCGATGATCGGGTTGTGATAGGGATGGGTCATCCACAGCGCATTGTTCAGCCGCTCGTTCAGCAGCTCGGCTGGTTCGTTTTCGGTGCGCGACAGGCGTTCTTCGAACACCACATCGCGTTCGGTTAGCACGTTCTTGTCATCCAGCCGCAGGTTGCGCATGCGGTCGGATTCCAGCTTCATCACCAGTTCGAGGTTGTCCACCGCGATGTTTTCGTAATAGGCGGTGACGTCCGAGCTGGTAAAGGCGTTGTCCTGCCCGCCGTGACGGGCGATCAGCGGCGAGAACTCGCCGGGTTTGATGGTGTTGGTGCCCTTGAACATCAGGTGTTCCAGCAGGTGGGCCAGACCGGACTTGCCCGCCGGTTCGTCGGCGGCACCGACCTTGTACCACACCATCTGGCTGACCACCGGCACGCGGTGGTTTTCGACCACCACCACCTGCAGGCCGTTTTTCAGGGTGAAGGTTTTGGCATCGAACAGCTTGGCGTCGGCGGTGGGCGCGGCCGCTGCGGCAGGAGTCGCCGCCGGGTCAGCCGCAAAAGCCGCAACCGGCGCCAGCAGGGCGATGGCGGCAACCGCCATCACGCTGGCTGAAGCGCGCAGGGAGGCTGGAAACAGAGTCTGCATGACAAGCCTTATCCGATGGAAAGAAAACAGGACCCCGATATGGGAGCACGCCTTGCCCCGCTCAAGTCAAATGAACAGGAGGTTATGCAGACGGGTTGGCCCGCTCGTGATCCGGGGGAGGGGTGGGAGAGGGTGGCTCAACCGGGGTAAAGCGGTTGCCATAGGTGCGCAGGCGGTCCGGCAGCGCCAGATAGCCGCTTTGCCGCACCACCGCGCCATTGGTGGGGGCAGCATAGATCTGTTTGGCGGCTTCGACCAGCACCACCCCGGAAAAGCCGGGAAACCAGCGCCAGCCGATTTCCTCGATGGCTCCGGCCCACGCCCGCATCAGGCGCGAGGACACCGGCGGGCAGAACAGGGCCCGGTGGACCGACAGCGGGGTGAACATGGTGTCGCGCAACAGGGCCGAAAGCTGCTGTGACGAATAGGGCTGGCCAGAGGCAAACGGCGTCCGTTCCAGTCGTGCCCACAGCCCTTGCCGGTTGGGGGTGATCACCATTACCCGCCCGCCATCGGTCAGCACCCGCCAGACCTCCCGCATCAACAGCCGCGAATGTTCGGTGTTTTCCAGCGCATGGACCAGCAGGATGCGGTCAAAGGAGCGGTCGGGAAACGGCAGGGCTTCGTCTTCGCACAGCGTCACCAGCCCCGGCCCGTCGGCAGGCCACGGCAAGGCGCCCTGACTGGCCGGCATCACCGCAGCCACCCGTTCGGCTTCTTCGCGGAACGGGCGCAGATAGGGGGTGGCAAAGCCGATCCCCAGCACACGCAGGCCGCTGGTGTTCGGCCAGACCAAACGAATGCGCCGCCGGAGCAGGCGACGGGCGACCTGTCCCAGCGGGGAGTCGTAAAAGTCTCTGAGATCGACGACATCCAGCCACATGGCGGTACTTTAGCACGGGTGAGGCGGGGAATTCACGCTTTAAGCAATGACCGTTCTGCTACTTGCCACAGGGCCGGGGAACGCGCCATCCTGAGAGGCAAAAGCGGCGACAGGCCGCGATCTGTGAAACCGTCCGGTACAAAGGGGCCATCCCGATGGGAGCCTTGTCTGTCATTCGTCTGGCAATCCTGCCCGATTCTGCCAATTACACCTTTCTGATCCACGATGCGGCCAGTGGCCAGACGGCGGTGGTTGATCCCGGCGACGCCGGGCCGGTGCAGGAGGAGTGTCAGCGGCGCGGCTGGCGGCTGACCCACATCTGGAACACCCACCACCATCACGACCACGTTGGCGGCAATCTGGCCCTGAAAGCGGCCACCGGCTGCACGGTGATCGGCTCGGCGGTTGATGCCGGGCGTATTCCCGGGCTGGACCGGACGGTGGCCGATGGCGACTGTTTCGACATCGGCGGCCATCCGGTGCAGGTGCTGGGAGTATCCGGCCACACCATCGGCCATATCGCCTTTTATCTTCCCGACGCGGCGGCGCTGTTCTGTGGCGATACCCTGTTCTCGCTCGGGTGCGGGCGGATGTTTGAAGGCTCGCCGCAACAATTCTGGCAGGCGTTGTCCCGCCTGCGGGCCTTGCCCGATGACACGCTGGTCTATTGCGCCCACGAATACACCGAAAGCAACCTGCGCTTTGCCCTGTCCATCGAGCCGGACCATCCGGTACTGAAGCAGCGGGCGCTGGTGATCACCGCCCTGCGCTATCAGGGTGTGCCGACCGTGCCTTGTCTGCTGGGCGAGGAGAAGGCCAGCAATCCGTTCCTGCGGGTGGACCAGCCCGAGCTGGCGGCGCTGTTGGGGCGGGATGCCGGTGACCCGGCAGCGGTGTTTGCCGAGCTGCGCCGTCGCAAGGATGGTTTCTCGTGATCCCGGTGTCGCTGGCGACAGCATCCGAGGCGGTGGCGGCGGTCGAACAGGCCTTGCTGGTGGTCGATCTGGTGGCGGTGGCGGTGTTTGCCATTTCCGGCGCGCTGGTGGCGGCGCGCAAGGAAATGGACCCGGTCGGCTTCATCTTCCTGGGCACCGCCACCGGCATCGGCGGCGGCACGTTTCGCGATCTGGTCCTTGGGGTACCGTTGTTGTGGGTGCAACAGCCGGTCTATCTGTGGGTGTGCATCATTGCCTCGCTGGCGACCTTCTGGGGGGCGCGCCTGCTGGGCAGCCGCTACCGCGCCCTGTTGTGGATGGATGCGGTGGGGATGGCGATGTTTGCGGTGGCCGGAACGCAAAAGGCCACCAGTCTGGGGCATGGCCCGCTGGTGGCGACCCTGATGGGGGTGTTTACCGCCGCGCTGGGTGGTCTGGTGCGCGACATGATGGCCGGGGAAGAGCCGTTGCTGTTCCACCGCGAGATTTACGCCACCGCTGCGGTGGTGGCCGGGCTGGGCTATCTGGGGCTGCTGGCGCTGGGCATTCCCGGCGAGCTGGCCGGGATGGGGGGCTTTGTCGCCGGGTTCATCACCCGTGCTGCCGCCATCCGCTATGGCCTGTCGTTGCCATCCTACCGACGCCCGGACCGACCGCTGGACGGGCCTTCCGGGCGTTAGAGTATTTCTCGGTCTCCAAGGATCACGATAAATGCTCTAACGCCTTGTTATCTAAGCAAATAAGTCGTCGCAGATGTGTCCATCTGCTCGGGATTTGCTCTAGACCTGTTCTTCAGCGAGGGGAGCGACTCGTTGCGGTGTCTTCCTCGGTCGGGCGACACAGCAGCGGGTCGCCGCTCAGCCAGCGACCATAGGCGAGGGCGGCCATGTCCATCAGGCGGTCGTGGTGCTGGACGGTCAGCAGGGTCATCGCCAGTTGGTCGCCTGCTGATGCTGCTTTGCACAAATGATCGAGGCAACGGCGCTGCCGCCCGCAAGAATCGGTACAGTGAAAGCTTTCCAGCGCCTTGGCAATCATGCTGCATTGCACAGGATCAAGCCCGTAACGGGCAAGACGTTGCTCAAGGTCCAGATGGGGGGTGAAGGAAGCGTGGCTTGCAACTGGCATGAACGTCCCTTTTTTACCGCTTGTTTTTTCCCCCGGACTCCCTGCATCGATATTGATGCTTTTCTAATATTTTGCCAAGTCTTTGCTGTGGCATCTCCCCCATTCCGGCGGCGCGGCGGGAAACCGTGCTGTTCTGCACTGTCGGCTGTACGGGAAAGGTTGCGCTTCGGGGCGGTATCGAATACCCCTTAGAGCGCGAACGTGCGGGCTGGTCCCCGGGCGTCCGCCATAACGTTTTGCGCCATCACTGCTTTCGTGTCCGGGATGAGGGTTCTGACAGGGGGCGGTGGGGGCGTTGTTCGCTGCGTCTGTCAGGAAGGCCGGTTCGCACCCATGCGGATTTTTCGCCATTACGAGGAGATCCCCGCCGAGTTTCGCGGTGGTGTGATTGCTCTGGGAAACTTTGACGGTGTTCACCGTGGTCATCAGGTGGTGATCGGCGAGGCCATGCGGCACGCCCGTGCGCTGGGGCGTCCGGCGGCGGTGATGACCTTTGAGCCGCATCCGCGCCGCCTGTTCCAGCCCGATCAGCCGCCGTTCACCCTGACGCCGTTGCGGACCAAGACCCACCATATCGAAGCGTTGGGGGTGGATTTCATCTACCTTCAGCACTTTGATCGTGCCTTTGCCGCTTTTACCGCCGAACAGTTCGTTGATGTGGTGCTGTGTCAGGGGCTGGCGGTCAGCCATGTGGTGGTTGGTGATGACTATATGTTCGGTGCCCGCCGCAGCGGATCGGCAGCGGTGCTGAAGGAGATGGCGGTCAGTCGCGGCTTCGGTGTGACCAGCGTGCCACCGGTCCACGATCAGGATGGTTCGGTGTTTTCCTCGACGCGCGCCCGCAAGGCGCTGGTCGAGGCCCGCCCGCAGGAAGCCACCCATGTGTTGGGTCGCCCGTGGGAAATCGAGGGCCGGGTCGAGCATGGCGACAAGCGGGGCCGCACCATCGGCTTTCCGACCGCCAATCTGGCGCTGGGCGACTATCAGCGCCCCGCCGCCGGCGTCTATGCCATCCGCGCCGGGGTCGATCAGGGGGCGCAGACCCGCTGGTTCGACGGTGTTGCCAACTATGGCCGCCGCCCGACCTTTGACAAGACTGACGAGCTGCTGGAGGTCCACCTGTTCGACTTCGACGGGGATTTGTACCACCAGCATCTGCGGGTCCAGATGATTGACTTCCTGCGCCCGGAACGGACCTTCAGCGGACTGGACGCGCTGAAGGCGCAGATCATCGCCGATGCCGAACAGGCGCGAATTATCTTGGCCGCGCAGCCGGCCGGAAATTGAGCTGCCCCTATCCAACGATATCAGACACGATCAAAGCGATTTAGCACGCCATGTCGAACGAGAAGCAAGCCGCCTCTGGCCCCGATTACAAGCCGACCGTGTTCCTGCCGCGCACCGATTTCCCGATGCGCGCCGGTCTGCCGACCCAGGAACCGAAGCATCTGGCCCGCTGGGCCGAAATGGGGCTGTACACCAAGCTGCGCGACGCCGGGAAGGGGCGGGAAAAGTTCATCCTGCACGATGGTCCGCCGTATGCGAACGGCCACCTGCACATCGGCCATGCGCTGAACAAGATCCTGAAGGACGTGATTGTCCGCTCGCAGCAGATGATGGGCAAGGACGCCCATTACGTGCCGGGCTGGGATTGCCACGGCCTGCCGATCGAATGGAAGATCGAAGAAGAATACCGCAAGAAGGGCAAGGACAAGGACGCCGTGCCGGTGGTCGAATTCCGCCGCCAGTGCCGCGACTTTGCCGCCAGGTGGCTGGACGTGCAGCGCGAAGAATTCAAGCGGCTGGGCATCGAAGGTGACTGGGACCGCCCCTACACCACCATGGCCTATCCCGCCGAAGCCCGTATCGTGCGCGAACTGCACAAGTTCGTGATGAACGGCGGCCTGTATCGCGGAGCCAAGCCGGTGATGTGGTCGGTGGTCGAAAAGACCGCACTGGCCGAAGCCGAAATCGAATACCACGACCATACTTCGACCACCATCTGGGTGCGATTCCCGGTGGTGAAGACCGCCTGCGCGGCCCTGCAGGGCGCGGGGGTGGTGATCTGGACCACCACCCCGTGGACCATGCCGGGCAACCGGGGCGTCGCCTATGGTGCCGACATTGACTATGTGGTGATCGAAGTCACCGAGGTCGCCGACGGTGGCCGGGTGAAGGTTGGTGACCGCATCGCCGCCGCCGATGTGCTGGTGGCTGACCTGTGCGCCAAGGCAGGTATCGCCGCCCATAGTGTGGTCGCCCAGTGCAAGGGCACCGACTTTGCCGGCACCATCCTGCATCATCCGTGGCATGGTCAGGGCTATGACTTTGACGTGCCGATGATGGCGGGGGATTTCGTCACCGTCGATCAGGGGACCGGCTTTGTCCACATGGCCCCCAGCCATGGCGAAGACGACTATTACCTGTGTGTCGCCAATGGCATCGCCGTGCCGGATACCGTGGCCGATGACGGCACCTATCTGCCGCATGTGCCGCTGTTTGCCGGTCAGCATGTCTACAAGGTGGCTGCGAACGTGGTGGCGGCGCTGGAGGCTGCCGGGGCGCTGATGGCGTCCGGCTCGCTGGTCCACTCCTATCCGCATTCGTGGCGCTCCAAGGCCCCGTTGATCTATCGCACCACCCCGCAGTGGTTCATCTCGATGGACACCAACGACCTGCGCGCCAAGGCCCTGAAGGCCATTGACGATACCCGCTGGGTACCGTCGCAGGGGCGCAACCGCATCCATTCGATGGTCGAAAGCCGCCCGGACTGGTGCGTGTCGCGTCAGCGGGCGTGGGGCGTGCCGGTGGCGGTGTTCTATCACAAGGCCACTGGCGAAGTGCTGCGCGATCAGGCGGTCTGTGACCGCATCTTTGCTGCCTTTGAAGTTGATGGTGCCGATGCCTGGTACCTGCGTCCGGCCTCCGAGTTCCTTGGGGATGCCTATAACGCCGACGACTATGTGCAGGTGTTCGACATCCTCGATGTGTGGTTTGACTCCGGTTCGACCCACAGCTTTGTGCTGGAAGACGGCCCGTGGGGCCTGCACGCGCCAGCCAGCCTGTACCTCGAAGGCTCGGACCAGCATCGCGGCTGGTTCCATTCCTCGCTGCTGGAATCCTGTGGTACCCGTGGCCGCGCCCCCTATGAGGCGGTGCTGACCCACGGCTTTACCCTCGACGAGCAGGGCCGCAAGATGTCCAAGTCGCTGGGCAACGTGGTGGCGCCGCAGGATGTGGTCAACGAATATGGCGCCGATATCCTGCGTCTGTGGGTGGTCTCGACCGACTACACCAACGACCAGCGCATCGGGAAGGAAATCCTGAAGCAGACCGCCGACATGTACCGCCGCCTGCGCAACACCCTGCGCTTCCTGCTGGGGGCGCTGGATGGTTATGACGCCGAACGCGAAGCCGTTGCCGTCGCCGACATGCCGGAACTGGAACGCTGGGTGTTGCACCGCCTGAGCCAGCTTGACCGGCTGGTGCGCCAGTGCTGCCATGACTTTGACTTCCACTCCCTGTTTGCCGAACTGCACACCTTCTGTGCCGTGGACCTGTCGGCGTTCTACTTTGATATCCGCAAGGATACCCTGTATTGTGCCCACCCGGACGACACCGACCGCAAGGCAACGCGGGTGGTGATGGCCGCCCTGTACGACTGTCTGGTCAAGTGGATGGCGCCGTTCATCTGCTTCACCACCGAAGAAGCCTGGCTGTCGCGCAGCCCGGCGGCGGATTCGGTGCATCTGGAACTGTTCCCGACCATCCCCGCCAACTGGACCGACGATGCGCTGGCCCGCAAGTGGCAGACCATCGCCGATGTTCGCCGGGTGGTGACCGGGGCGCTGGAAAAGGCCCGTGCCGAGAAGAAGATCGGGGCTAGCTTGCAGGCTTCGCCGCGCCTATATGCACCGCAGAGCGTGCTGGAGGTGATTGCCGGGCCGGACATGGCCGATATCTGCATCACCTCCGGCCTGGCTCTGGTGGCCGAGGATGTGCCAGAGGGGGCCTTCACCCTGTCCGATGTGGCATCGGTCGGGGTGGTGGTCGATCTGGCCGAGGGCGAGAAGTGCCAGCGCTGCTGGAAGATTCTGCCCGACGTCGGCACCCATACCCACGAAGGCGTCTGTGGGCGGTGTGATGATGCCGTGACCCGTATGGGAGGTTTGGCGTGAGCCAATCAGACAACCCCGAGTCTGTTCTGACGGCGGCTGTGGCGGAGGGGTCTCCCTCTGCCGTGGCGGCCAACCCGACAACCCGCTGGCTGGCGCTGGCGCTGGCGGTGGTGGTGTTTGCCGCCGATCAGGCGTCCAAGCTGTGGATCGTCAACGGCGTGATGGCCGACGGGGAACGGGTGATTCCGCTCACCTCGTTCTTCAACATTGTCATGGCCTGGAACCGGGGCGTCAGCTTTGGCATGTTCAGCGGCATCCTGACCCCGTGGACCCTGCTGGGCTTTTCGGTGCTGTTCGCTGGCGGTCTGGGGCTGTGGCTGTGGCGGACGCCGGTGCTGTCCCTGCGTCTGGGGCTGGCGTTGATGATCGGTGGTGCCCTGGGCAATGCCATTGATCGCGTGCGCTGGGGCGCGGTGGCCGATTTCCTTGATGTCTATGCCTTTGGCTGGCATTTCTGGGCGTTCAACGTGGCTGATGCGGCGATTTCCACCGGGGCGGCCCTGTTGATCCTCGACAGCCTGTTCCGGCGGCAGTCATAGGCTCGGTGACCCTCTTTTCACCTTTCCTGCCTTTGCGCCGGAGGGGAAATGCTCTAAAATCGCAGCCTCTGTCTTTGGAGAGGACTTAATGTCTCGTCGCTTCGTGGCTTCCGTCTGCTGTCTCATTGCTGCTTCGGTGGCTCTTTCTGCCTGTGGCAATGCCCGCAAGACTCTGGGTCTGGAAAAGAAAGCTCCGGATGAATTCGCCGTGGTGGCGCGGGCTCCGCTGGCGTTGCCGCCGGACTTCCAGCTGCGTCCGCCCGAGCCGGGCAAGGATCGCCCGCAGGAAAAAAGCACCTCTGATCAGGCTCGTGCTTCGATGATGGGATCGGGTGGCACCGGCTACGGCTATGGCACCAGCCAGTCGGCGGGCGAATCTGCCTTCCTGCGTCAGGCCGGGGCCGACCGGGCGCAGAGCGATATCCGGCAGGTGGTCAACCGCGAAAGCTCGACGCTGGCCGAAGAAAGCCGCACCTTTACCGACAAGCTGATCTTCTGGCGTGATGAAGAGCCGCCGGGAACCATCGTGAACGCCGAGGAAGAAGCCAAACGACTGCGCAACAGTCAGGCCCTCGGCCAGCCGGTGAACGAGGGCAACGTCCCCAGCATCGAGCGCAAGGAAAAGGCCCTGCTGGAAGGCCTGTTCTGATCCGCATCGCGGTTTTGCCCTGATGGCAACAGCCCCCCGAAGGTCGCATACGCGACGCGGGGGGCTTTGTTTTGCAGGTGCGTTACGGTATGACTGGGACAGCCTGACCCCGTGCTGCACCTGGAAGACCGATGCCTCATCATGGACCGTTGACCCTCTACCGCGCCAAAGTGCAGCGCGGTGAGCTGAAGCCCGACCCAGCCCAACAGCTTGCGGCCGAGAAATTCGAGAGCCTCTATCACGCCCTGCGCACCTATCAGCCCGCCACCGGCCCGACCGGCTGGAAGGCCCGTTTCGGGTTGGCCCGGCGGGTGGAAGAGCCGACCCCGCCGCAGGGGCTTTACATCTATGGGGACGTGGGTCGCGGCAAGTCGATGCTGATGGACCTGTTCTTTTCGACCGCGCCGGTCAAGGCCAAGCGGCGGATTCACTTCCACGAGTTCATGCGTGACTTCCACGCCGAAATGCACCGCTGGCGGCAGGGGAAGAGCAAGGATGACGCCGATCCGATCCCGCCGCTGGCGAAAAAGATCGCCGCCGAGGCGTGGTTGCTGTGTCTGGACGAACTGGAAATCCACGACATCACCGATGCGATGATCGTCGGGCGGATTTTTGACCAGTTGTTCAAGGCGGGGGTGGTGGTGGTGACCACCTCCAACCGTCACCCGGACGACCTCTACAAGAATGGTCTGCAACGCGACCGGTTTTTGCCGTTCATTGCCCTGATCAAGGAACGGCTGGACCTGCTGCATCTGGCATCTGATACCGATTACCGGCTGGGGCGCTTGAAAGGTGCCCCGGTCTATCACCACCCGTTGAACGATGACACGGCAACGGCCATTGACGCCCTGTTCGGGCGACTGGCGGCGGATACCGTTCCGGCTCCGGCGGTGATGCAGGTCAACGGGCGCGAGGTGCCGGTACCGCTGGCTGCCGGGGATGTGGCGCGCTTCGGCTTTGCCGATCTGTGCGCCAAGCCGTTGGGGCCGACCGATTACCTGCACATCGCCACCTTGTACGACTCGGTTGTGATCACTGATGTGCCGCTGTTGGGGCCACACAACCGCGATCAGGCCCGCCGGTTCGTGACGCTGATTGATGCCCTCTATGATCACCGGACGATGGTGGTGATCAGCGCCGAAGCCGCGCCGGAAGTCCTGTATCCGGTCGGTGATGGCGCATTCGAGTTCCAGCGGACGGTCAGCCGCCTGATGGAGATGCAGTCCGAGGAGTATTTGCGGGCGAAGCATCTGACTTGACGGCGGGCGATGCCGGAGAGGGCGCAAGGGCGTGCAGCAAGGCCTGAGCCTGTTGGCGGTCGCTGTCGTTCAGCGCCGCCGCAGGCAGGGCGAGGGCCTGACGGGCAAGGGTCTGCGCCTGAGTGTGATCACCAATCCGGCGGGCAATCACCGCCGCGTCGAGATAAAGCCGTCCTTCTTTCGGGTGCAGACGGATCAGCGCCTGTTTGTGACGCAGGGCGCGCGGATCGTCGCCACTGGCCAGACTGTCGCGCACCAGCCATTCATGCGGGCGGCTGTCGTCACCATAAAGGCCGGTCAGATATTCCAGCCGCTTGATGCGCTCGGCCACCGGCAGGCTGCCGAGCAGCCGCACCAGCTGTTGCCAGGCTTGCCGTGTCTGTGGTGCCGAGGGACCGGCTCTGGTCAGGCTGGACAGATACAGGTTTTCCAGATCGCCATAGGCCGCTTGTCCCTGACCGCTGCGTTGCAAGGCCAACGCCCGCCCGGCCAGTGCCACCGGGTCCGCCGGATGGTCGGCCAGATAGCGGCCAAAGCTGTCGGCGGCGGCGGCGGGGTCGCTGCTGATCAGGCGTGAGGCGGCCAGCAATGGCCCTTGCAGGCGCTCGACTTCCTCGGCATAGGTCTGGGCTGGGCCCAGATCCCCGCGCAGGGCGGCCAGCACGCGCTGGCGATAGGCACCGCCGCGTTCGGTGTCGGCGGAATGATAGCGGGCGACCGCCTGTTCCCATGATCCGGTCTGCTGATACAGGCTGCGCAGGAAGCGCGCGGCATAGGCGGTGTTCAGGGCCGGGTCCAGAGCCTGCCGGATCGACAGGAAGGCCTGGGGGTGATAGAGGCTGGAGACCTGCATGCAGCCGAAGTCGATATTGCGTGCGCCCTCTGCAAACAGTCGTTCTGCCCAGCGTTCGGCCTCCTGACGACTGTCCAGGTACAATCCCCGCCCATCGACATTCAGCGTCCATGGCCACGGCAGAAAGCCATTTTGTGTCCGACGGCCAGACTCGGTTAACGCTACGGCAAGCAGAAGATTCTGCGGCAGGCGTTCAGCCTGTTCGGCGCGGGCGATGGCAGCGAGGCAATTGCCATCGAGGGGTGGCGCGGGCAGCGGGGCGGTCGCCGGGGCGGCGCGGGCGGTCAGGACCATGGCCCAAACCCCGATAAAGCCGCATGTCAACAGGAGGACGCGGCAAGGACGGATACAGCCCGCCAGCCATTTCCGCCATGGGCGGAACAAGGGGTAGGGTGGGTAGGGAGTACGGGCCATGCCTGTCCTTTCAGTCGTTTCCACTGTGAAAGCCCACAGCGGGCAAGGCAAGGAGAGATGCAGGGCCAGGTCTCAAGGTGGCTCGGCAGACATGGAAAAGTCGGCTATAAGGGGGTAGGGCGGGTAGGCGCGCGGAGCGTGCCTGTTGCACGGGGCTGGTGGTTGGGCCGTCGGGAACACCCCCGTTGAAAGACTCGAATTCCCTGTTCCCCACCCTTTGCGCAGAATATGCTGCGTTTGACTACCCAAAAGGGTAGCTTTTGACCCCCCGCGATAAAATTCTGCATTTTGTTGCCGTTGAGATCATTTTCAGGGCTGACTGCCCGGAAAGCTTGGAATATTCTTGCGGCCACGCGGCAGGAAATCCTCCGCGCACGCGGTGAAGCCCCTTGCCTGTTGGGCAGAATCGCGTTATCGAAAGCCGCCCGTTAGGGTTGCCGCTCCAAAGGACATCGGGTTCGCGGGGCGGTCGTCCAAACCCACACGATTTATAAACGAGGGGACACTCATGGCACGCAAGAAGATCGCCCTGGTCGGTTCTGGCAATATTGGCGGTACCCTGGCGCATCTGATCGGTCTGAAGGAACTGGGCGACGTCGTCCTGTTCGATATCGCCGAAGGCATTCCGCAGGGCAAGGGCCTGGATATCGCGGAATCGACCCCGATCGAAGGCTGCGACGCCGCCTATGCCGGCGCCAACGATTACAGCGCCATTGCCGGCGCCGACGTGGTGATCGTCACCGCCGGTGTGCCGCGCAAGCCCGGCATGTCCCGCGATGACCTGATCGGCATCAATGCCAAGGTGATGGCCAGCGTCGGCAAGGGCATCAAGGAAAACTGCCCGGATGCGTTCGTGATCTGCATCACCAACCCGCTGGATGCGATGGTGTGGGTGCTGCGCGAAGTGTCCGGCCTGCCGCACAACAAGGTTGTCGGCATGGCTGGCGTGCTGGATTCGGCCCGCTTCCGCTACTTCCTGTCCGAAGAATTCAATGTGTCGGTGAAGGACGTTACCGCCTTTGTGCTGGGCGGCCACGGCGACACCATGGTCCCGCTGACCCGTTATTCCACCGTCGCCGGCATTCCGCTGCCGGATCTGGTGAAGATGGGCTGGACCACCCAGGAAAAGCTCGACCAGATCGTTCAGCGCACCCGTGATGGCGGCGCCGAAGTCGTGGCCCTGCTGAAGACCGGTTCTGCCTTCTACGCTCCGGCTGCCGCCGCTGTGCAGATGGCCGAAGCCTACCTCAAGGATCAGCGCCGTCTGCTGCCGTGCGCTGCCTGGGTCGAGGGCCAGTATGGCCTGGACGGCATCTATGTCGGCGTGCCGGTGATCATCGGTGAAGGCGGCGTGGAAAAGGTTGTCGAAATCGAGCTGTCCGAATCGGAAAAGGCCGAATTCAACAACTCCGTGGAGTCCGTCCGCGGCCTGATCGCAAAGTCCAAGGAACTGATGCCGCAGGACTAATCGTCCTCCACGCACCAGAACCAACAGAAATTAGGGCTGAAAACACATGAATATTCATGAGTATCAGGCGAAGGAACTGCTGAAAAAGTTCGGCGTTCCGGTGCTGAAGGGCGGCGTTGCCTACACCCCCGACGAAGCTGAATCCGTGGCCAAGACCCTGGAAACCCCGGTGTTCGTGGTCAAGTCCCAGATCCACGCCGGTGGCCGTGGCAAGGGCAAGTTCAAGGAAGTCGAAAAGGCTGGCGACAAGGGCGGCGTGCGCGTCGTCAAGTCCGCTGACGACGTCAAGGTCAATGCTGGCCAGATGCTGGGCAACACCCTGGTGACCCACCAGACCGGCCCGGAAGGCAAGCAGGTCAAGCGCGTCTACGTCGAATCCGGCTGTGACATCAAGCGCGAACTGTACCTGTCGATGCTGGTCGATCGCGCCTCGTCCCGCGTGGCGGTGATGGTGTCGACCGAAGGCGGCATGGACATCGAAGAAGTCGCCGCGCACACCCCGGAAAAGATCATTGTCCAGGACATTGATCCGGCTTCGGGCATCTCGGGCTTCCACTGCCGCAAGCTGGCATTCGCCCTGGGTCTGGAAGGCAAGCAGGTCGGCGCCTTCACCAAGATGCTGACCTCGCTGTTCAACTGCTTCTGCACCCTTGATGTGTCGCTGCTGGAAATCAACCCGCTGGTCGTGACCGGCGAGGGCGACGTGATCCCGCTCGACTGCAAGATGTCGTTCGACAGCAACGCGCTGTACCGTCACAAGGACATCGAAGAGCTGCGCGACGAAGACGAAGAAGATCCGTCGGAAATCGAAGCCGCCCAGCATTCGCTGAACTACATCAAGCTCGATGGTGCCATCGGCTGCATGGTCAACGGCGCAGGCCTGGCCATGGCCACCATGGACATCATCAAGCTGTACGGCGGTTCGCCGGCCAACTTCCTCGACGTTGGCGGCGGGGCGACCAAGGAACGCGTCACCACGGCGTTCAAGATCATCCTGCGTGACCCGAACGTCGAAGGCATTCTGGTCAACATCTTCGGCGGCATCATGCGCTGCGACGTCATCGCCGAAGGCGTGGTTGCTGCGGCCCGCGAAGTCTCGCTGAACGTTCCGCTGGTCGTCCGTCTGGAAGGCACCAACGTCGAACTCGGCAAGAAGATCATGAACGAATCCGGCCTGCCGATCATCGCCGCCGATAATCTGGCGGATGCGGCTGATAAGGTCGTCAAAGCCGTGAAGGAGGCGAAGTAATGGCCGTTCTCATTGGTAAGGACACCAAGGTCATCTGCCAGGGCTTCACTGGCGCCCAGGGGACCTTCCACTCCGAGCAGGCAGTTGCCTATGGCACCAAGATGGTCGGTGGCGTGACCCCCGGCAAGGGCGGTACCAAGCACCTCGACCTGCCGGTGTTCGACACCGTTGCCGAAGCCAAGGAACGCACTGGCGCCAACGCCACCGTGATCTACGTTCCGCCGCCGTTCGCCGCTGATGCCATTCTGGAAGCGATCGACGCCGAAATGGAACTGGCCGTCTGCATCACCGAAGGTATTCCGGTGCTGGACATGGTCAAGGTCAAGCGCGCCCTGGTGAATTCCAAGACCCGCCTGATCGGCCCGAACTGCCCGGGTGTGATCACCCCCGGCGAATGCAAGATCGGCATCATGCCCGGTCACATTCACCAGCGTGGCAAGATCGGTGTGGTGTCGCGTTCCGGCACCCTGACCTACGAAGCCGTCGCGCAGACCACTGCCGCCGGTCTGGGTCAGACCACCTGCATCGGTATCGGTGGTGACCCGGTCAACGGCACCAACTTCATCGACTGCCTGGAAATGTTCCTGGCCGACGGTGAAACCGAAGGCATCATCATGATCGGTGAAATCGGTGGTTCGGCTGAAGAAGAAGCCGCCGAGTTCATCAAGCAGTCCAAGGTGAAGAAGCCGATGGTTGGCTTCATCGCCGGCGTGACCGCCCCCCCGGGCAAGCGCATGGGCCATGCCGGTGCGATCATCTCGGGCGGTAAGGGTACCGCCGACGCCAAGATGGATGCCATGCGTTCCGCTGGTATCGTCGTGGCGGACAGCCCGTCGGCTCTGGGCAGCACCATGCTGCAGCTGATGAAGGGCTGACACCCTGACAGGAAAGGGCACCGGGCCTGTGGTCCGGTGCTCCTTCTCTCTGGTGGATAGTGTAACCCTGTCTGCCACCCCCTGATGACCGTCCGCTTTTATCTTTGTCAGGGGCTGCGTGCGCCGACTGACCGACCGGCCCGAACGACCAGCGTGTCCCGGGTCAGCGTGTCAGAGGACTGTGGGATCGGATGCTGTTTGTCCCGGACCTCCCCCAGGGGAAGGGGCTGTACCGATCACTCCGTGTTGCGTCTTCCCGTGGTCTGCGGGGTCGCACCGCAGCACAGCGGGTTGCAAATGTGCGTCCTGGACTCCACGGGTATCCCCGGCCGTGGCAGTCGCGTTCCATCAATCGGGCAGGAACAAGAAGGGCAAGAAGCGTGGAAGCTTCGTTTCTGACTGGTGCTAACGCCACCTTCATCGCCGAGCTTTACGAACGGTACCTCGACGACCCACAAGCCGTTGATCCGACCTGGATCAGCCTTTTCAAAGAACTCATGGATGATCCGGCTTCGCTGGCCAGCGAGCTGAAGGGTCCGTCATGGGGCCGCAACCGCACGCAGGTGGTTGGCGCCCCGGACCTGGATGCGCCGCCGCCGAAAAAGAAGCCCGGTGGTGCCTCGGACGCCGAAGTGCGCGCCCGGGTGCTGGATTCCATCCGCGCCCTGATGATGATCCGCACCTATCGTGTGCGTGGTCACCTGATGGCGCAGCTGGACCCGCTGGGCATCAACGAGCCGACCGCTCATCCGGAACTGGACTACCGCACCTACGGCTTCACCGAAGCCGATCTGGACCGGGAAATCTTCATCGACAACGTGCTGGGTCTGGAAAAGGCCAAGCTGCGCGAAATCATGTCGCTGCTGAAGAAGACCTATTGCGGGACCATCGGCGTCGAGTTCATGCACATTCAGGACCCGGACCAAAAGGCCTGGATCCAGAAGCGTATCGAGGCGTCGCGGAATGTCACCGAATTCACCGACCTTGGCAAAAAGACCATTCTCGAGCGTCTGACCGAGGCCGAAGGGTTCGAAAAGTTCCTGCAGGTGAAGTACACCGGAACCAAGCGTTTCGGTCTGGAAGGCGGCGAGTCGATCGTTCCGGCGATTGAACAGGTGCTGAAGCGCGGCAGCCAGCTGGGGATTGAGGAAGTCGTTCTGGGCATGGCTCACCGTGGCCGCCTGAACATCCTCGCCAACGTGATGCGCAAGCCGTATCAGGCGATCTTCTCGGAATTCCAGGGCAATCCGGCCAACCCGGAAGACGTCCAGGGTTCGGGCGACGTGAAGTACCATCTGGGGACCTCCACCGACCGCGAGTTCGATGGCAAGATCGTCCACATGTCGCTGCAGGCCAACCCGTCGCACCTCGAAGCCGTTGATCCGGTGGTGCTGGGCAAGGTGCGTGCGCGTCAGGGCCAGATCGGTGACACCGAACGCACCCGCGTTCTGGGCATCATCCTGCACGGTGACGCCGCGTTCGCTGGTCAGGGCGTGGTGGCCGAGTGCTTTGGCATGAGCCAGCTGAAGGGCTATCGTACCGGCGGCACCCTGCACTTCGTCATCAACAACCAGATCGGTTTCACCACCGCGCCGCAGTACAGCCGTTCGGGCACCTACTGCTCGGACATTGCCAAGATGGTGCAGGCTCCGATCCTGCACGTGAACGGTGATGACCCGGAAGCCGTGGTGCATGCCGCCCGCATCGCCATCGAATACCGCCAGACCTTCAAGTCTGACGTGGTGCTGGACATGGTGTGCTATCGCCGTCAGGGCCACAACGAGTCCGAAGAACCGGCGTTCACCCAGCCCAAGATGTACAAGCTGATCTCGGGGCAGACCACCACCCGCAACCTGTACGCCCAGCGTCTGGTTGGCGAAAACGTGATGTCGCAGGCCGACGCCGACAAGATGGCGGCGGATTTCCACGCCCATCTGGAAGGCGAATTCGAAACCGCCAAGTCTTACAAGCCGAACAAGGCCGACTGGCTGGAAGGCCGCTGGAAGGGTCTGAACCAGCTGGGCGACGAAGAAGAATACCAGCAGTACGACACCCAGTGCTCGATCGAGGCCCTGAAGCTGGTCGGCAAGGCGCTGACCACCACCCCGGACAGCGTCGACGTCAACCGCAAGATTCAGCGTCAGCTCAAGGCCAAAGAGCAGATGTTTGAAACCGGCGAAGGCATCGACTGGGCCACCGCCGAGGCGCTGGCGTTCGGGACGCTGGCTCAGGAAGGCCACCCGATCCGTCTGTCCGGTCAGGATTGCGGTCGTGGCACCTTCTCGCAGCGCCACTCGGTGCTGATCGACCAGAGCAACGAAAACACCTACGTGCCGCTGAACCACATCAGCGACACGCAGGCCCATTACGAAGTGCTCGACAGCCCGCTGTCCGAATACGCCGTGCTGGGGTATGAATATGGCTTCTCGCTGGCCGAGCCGAACGGTCTGACCCTGTGGGAAGCCCAGTTCGGTGACTTCGCCAACGGCGCTCAGATCATCTTTGACCAGTTCATCTGCTCGGGTGAATCAAAGTGGCTGCGCATGTCCGGTCTGGTGGTTCTGCTGCCGCATGGCTATGAAGGTCAGGGTCCGGAACACTCTTCCGCCCGTCCGGAACGCTATCTGCAGCTGTGCGCCGAAGACAACATGCAGGTCTGTAACCTGACCACTCCGGCCAACTACTTCCATGCCCTGCGTCGTCAGATCCGCCGCAATTTCCGCAAGCCGCTGATCATCATGACGCCGAAGTCGTTGCTGCGTCACAAGGCCTGCGTCAGCTCGCTGGCCGATCTGGGGCCGAATTCCGGCTTCCAGCGCGTGATCCCTGAAACCCAGCCGCTGGTGGCTGACGATCAGGTCAAGCGTGTCGTGCTGTGCTCGGGCAAGGTCTATTACGATCTGCTGGCTGCCCGCGAAGAGCGCGGCATCACCGATGTCGCCCTGGTGCGCGTCGAGCAGCTCTATCCCTGGCCGAAGGAACTGGTGAAGGCCGAAATTTCGCGTTACCGCAACGCGGAAGTCGTCTGGTGCCAGGAAGAACCGGCCAACATGGGCTACTGGACCTTTGTCATGCCGCGCCTGCAATTCATCGTCGAGGAAACCGGTCACACCCCTGCCAAGGTCGCCTATGTCGGCCGCCCGGCCTCGGCGTCTCCGGCCACCGGTCTGATGAAGAAGCACGTTGCTGAACAAAACCGCCTGGCCGAGCAGGCTCTGGACGTCAAGGCATGGCCGTACATCGACCTGCCGCAGCCGTTCAAGCGCGCCACCACGCTTTCCAAGATGGGCGAATAAGGCGGGACCCCCGCCTTTAGCCTGATCGACGAGACGAAGAGATATCGAGGACGTCATGGCCACTGAAGTTAAAGTTCCCGCCCTTGGCGAGTCTGTTACCGAAGCTACCGTTTCCAAGTGGTTCAAGAAGCCCGGCGACGCCGTCAAGGTTGACGAGCCGCTGTGCGAACTGGAAACCGACAAGGTTACCGTCGAAGTCCCCAGCCCGGTTGCCGGTGCGCTGGCCGAAATCGTCGCCGCTGATGGTGCCGAAATCGAAGTCGGTGCCCTGCTGTGCCTGATCGCCGAAGGGGCCGAAGGGTCTGTGTCTGCCGCTCCGGCGGCGGCTCCGGCTGCTGCTGCTGCCCCGGCTGCCGCTCCGGCCGCTGCTGCTCCGGCTCCGGCTCCGGCCAAGGCTGCCCCGGCCGCCAACGCCAACCTCGACTACCCGCTGGCTCCGGCGGTGCGCAAGCTGATCGAAGACAACAGTCTCGATGCTGGCAAAATCCCGGCCACCGGTAAGGATGGTCGTCTGACCAAGGAAGACGTGCTGGCCTTCATCGCCAACGGTGGCAAGGCTCCGTCGGCTGCCGCCAAGGCCGCCGCCGCTGCCGTCACTCCGGGCGCTGCTGCTACCGCTGCCTCCGGCCCGCGCGAAGAACGCGTGAAGATGACCCGCCTGCGCAAGCGCGTCGCTGAACGTCTGAAGGACGCTCAGAACACCGCTGCCATGCTGACCACCTTCAACGAAATCGACATGACCAACGTCATGGCGCTGCGCAACCAGTACAAGGACAACTTTGAAAAGAAGCATGGCTGCCGTCTGGGCTTCATGTCCTTCTTCATCAAGGCTTGTGTCACCGCCCTGCAGGAAATCCCGGCGGTGAACGCCGAGATCGACGGCGATGAACTGGTGTACAAGAACTACTACGACATCTCGGTCGCCGTTGGCGGTCCGCAGGGTCTGGTGGTGCCGGTGGTGCGCGATTGCGACAAGCTGAGCTTTGCCGAAATCGAAAAGAAGATTGCCGATTACGGCAAAAAGGCGCGCGACGGCAAGCTGACCATGGAAGACATGCAGGGCGGCACCTTTACCGTGTCGAACGGCGGCGTCTATGGGTCGCTGATGTCCACCCCGATCCTGAACCCGCCGCAGTCGGGCATTCTGGGCATGCACAAGACCATGATGCGTCCGATGGTGATGCCCGATGGTTCGATCCAGGCCCGCCCGATGATGTATCTGGCGCTGTCCTATGACCACCGCATCATCGACGGCAAGGAAGCCGTCACCTTCCTGGTGCGCGTCAAGGAATGCCTGGAAGATCCGGCGCGTATCCTGATGGATGCCTGAAGCCTACACGACGGGGGGCCGCAGGGTCCCCCGTTTTGTCCTGTCATGAACAGCAGTTTTCTGCGCCAGTCCATCCGGCTGGCTGGCGTGCGGTTAGGGGAAGGAAGACTCCACAATGTCTTATGATCTGGTCGTTATCGGTGGTGGCCCCGGCGGCTATGTGTGCGCCATTCGCGCCGCCCAGTTGGGGATGAAGGTTGCCTGCGTTGAAAAGCGCGGCGCTTTGGGGGGCACCTGCCTGAACGTCGGCTGCATTCCGTCCAAGGCCCTGTTGCAATCCTCGCACCTGTACGAACAGACCCAGCACGAGCTGGCCGAGCACGGCATCACCGTCGGGTCAGTGTCGGTTGACATCGCCACCATGATCAAGCGCAAGGACAAGGTGGTCAGCGACAACACCGCTGGCATCGAGTTCCTGTTCAAGAAGAACAAGATCGACTACATCAAGGGCGCGGGCAAGATCACCGCTGCTGGCACCGTCGACGTCACCGGCGAAACCAACACCACCCTGACCACCAAGAACATCGTGATCGCCACCGGTTCGGACGTGACGCCGCTGCCGGGCGTGACCATCGACGAAAAGCAGATCGTGTCTTCGACCGGCGCGCTGTCGATGACCTCGGTGCCGAAGAAGATGGTGGTGATCGGTGCGGGCGTGATCGGTCTGGAACTGGGCTCGGTCTACCGTCGTCTGGGCGCCGAAGTGACCGTGGTCGAATTCCTCGACGTCATCCTGCCGCCGATGGACGGCGAAGTGCGCAAGCAGATGCAGCGCCTGCTGGAAAAGCAGGGTCTGGCTTTCCGTCTGGGCACCAAGGTGACCGGCGCGGTTGCCAGCGAGGCCGGTGTCTCGCTGACCCTGGAACCGGCTGCCGGTGGCGAAGCCTCGACGCTGGATGCCGACGTGGTGCTGGTCGCCATCGGTCGCCGTCCGTACACCGAAGGCCTCGGTCTGGACAGCATCGGTCTGGCCGCCAATGCCCGTGGCTTCATCGAGGTTGACCACGACTATCAGACCGCCGTGCAGGGCGTGTTCGCCATCGGTGACGTGATCGGCGGCATGATGCTCGCCCACAAGGCCGAAGAAGAAGGCGTTGCCGTCGCCGAGCTGATCGCGGGCCAGTCCGGCCACGTCAACTATGGCGCCATCCCGTCGGTGGTCTACACCCACCCCGAAGTGGCGATGGTTGGCAAGACCGAAGAGCAGCTGAAGGACGCCGGTGTGGCCTATAAGGTCGGCAAGTTCCCCTTCACCGCCAACGGCCGAGCCCGCGCCAACGGCTGCACCGACGGCTTTGTGAAGGTTCTGGCCGACGCCAAGACCGACCGCGTCCTCGGCTGCCACATCATCGGCCCCGAAGCTGGCGACCTGATGCAGGAAGTCGTGGTGGCGATGGAATTCGGCGCTTCGGCTGAAGACGTTGCCCGCTCCAGCCACGCTCACCCGCAGCTGGGCGAAGCGATCAAGGAAGCGATGCTCGCCGTCGACAAGCGTCCGCTGCACGTCTAAGCCTGTTTGAGTGTGAGTGTACGAAAAGGCCAGTCCGGGGAACCGGGCTGGCCTTTTGTGTTGGGGGGAGATCGGGCTATCGCCCGAACCCATTTGGAGGCGATGCCTCCAAACCTCCCTTTGTTTTAAACGTCAGGTCTGGTGCCTGACGCCCTGTCGCTGTGTCCTGTGGTAAGATGGTTGCCAGAGTTCAGGGGGGGGGCCCGATTTTTGGCTGTTCTGCGGCAAAAATACTTCCGTGTATCGGCAGATAAGAAACGCTTTCCCGCCCCCCTGTTGCTGCAGTTGGAAAGCGCATGTGCGCTGTATTCAATAAGGTGCCTCTTGATAGGGAAAGAGGTGAATAGTTTCATTTTTGATGAAATAAAGAAGCATGCTGTTTAAAAAATAATGAAATCATATTTCACGGCAGGATGGCTAGGTGTAATTAGCCATCCTCCTGCTCAAGAATTAATTTGCTTCATATTTTCTTTTTATCATGTCTGCTGTCTTGCTCAGCTCTGGATATATATTTGACTCTGAGAATCCTAACATCTCCACGTTGCGACGTATTTCAGTGGTCTTATTTTTGTCAATTCTAAATTTTTTTATTTCGAATCCGTTAGTACCTGCTTTTAATTCCTCTTCTAGACCAAAGATAAGGAATGCTCCTTTTTGGGCCTGAATTCGTGGATTATTTAATCTTGGTTCCACGAGATAAAAGTCACTCAAATGTTTTTTATCAATGCGGGGCTGAAAATTTGGGCGTTCCTGCATTACAAAATCGTGTAATCTTTTCCCAGACTCTGACGCATTCAAAGCGCTAGAATCTGCAACGCTATTTAGTCCTTTAATTTCGCTCTGAGATAGATTTGATAAATTTGATATGCATCGCACTGTATCAGAATCGAAATATTTAAAATGAGCGGGATCAACTCTAATTGCAATAATTTCTGCATCATATTTACTGCATTTTTCACACGCAAAGTATATCGCTACGAGTGGATTGTACGTTACGTCAAGTAATCTTGTGGGAAGACCGTAGTGTTGCATCCTAACTAGCTTCTCAAATATACCGACATCGCTTGAAAATTCGATAGGATGTTTTGTTATCAGCTCCCTAAGAACATTCCGCTCATTATTCTTCATGCGTTCATTTTGAGATCTAAATAGACTAGGGCGGAGCTTATGGCGGTAGTCTGTGTGCCCCCTATAAACTGTATGTTTTCCATCATCTTGTCCCCACTTTTCAATTTCTTTTAAGATATCCCATATATTATCCGAGACATGGATTTTTGGGCGCGCCATGACATCGCCTCCTATGTTATTTTATTTCAAATTTACTTATGTGTATTGATTGCTGTGTAATGGTAGTATTGGTTCGAATTGCCTTACTCCATGAAGGTCGCCATCTCCTCATTCCCGATACTGATAATATAAGAACTATGAAGGAATTGCAATTAGTAAGGGTTTTTCGTGAGATGTAGTTAATCCATCGCGAGGCCGAAAGATGGGGGTGGGGAGACCCCCAGTGCAAACAAAAAGCCCGATCTTTCGATCGGGCTTTCGGAAGGCTTTGGTGAACCTTCAAGAATTGGTGGGCACACAAGGACTCGAACCTTGGACCCGCTGATTAAGAGTCAGCTGCTCTACCAACTGAGCTATGTGCCCGTAGAAGATACTGCGTTGTTCTTGCAGTCTTTTCTGCGTCCACCGTTGCGCGGTGTGGGCGGTTTATACGGCCATTCCGCAGGGTTGGCAAGAGGAAAAAACACCGCCCGCAAATTTTTTCCTGAACCCCTGATGGGGCCTGGGGCCGACTGGCCCCAGCGGGGTGTGGGGCAGCGCCCCGCGCCCTTCCTTCAAACCCCGCAGCCTAGAAATCATCATACCCGCCGCGATGGCCGATCTGCACATTGCGGTGGATGTGAACGCTCATCAGGACGCCAAAGCCGATCATCAGGGTCATCATCGCCGTACCGCCATAGCTGATCAGCGGCAGCGGCACGCCGACCACCGGGATCAGGCCCATCACCATCGCGCTGTTGATGAACACATAGAGGAAAAAGGTGGTGGTGATCCCCATGGCGACCAGACGGCCAAAGTGGTGGCGGCTGCGCAAAGCGATGACATAGCCATAGACCAGCACCAGCACATACAGGCCGAGCAGGACCATGCCGCCGACCATGCCGAATTCTTCCGACAGCATGGTAAAGATGAAATCGGTCTGGTGCTCGGGCAGGAAGTTCAGGTGGCTCTGGCTGCCGAGCATATAGCCCTTGCCAAAGATACCACCCGAGCCGAGGGCGATCTTGGACTGGGTGATGTGATAGCCGGCCCCTAGCGGGTCGCGCTCGGGGTTGAGGAAGATCAGCACGCGGTTTTTCTGATAGTCATGCAGGAACTGCCACGCCACCGGAATGGCGGCGATGCCGCCGCCGATGGTGACGATGAACACCAGTTTGCGGACACCGGCAACAAAGGCGATGGCGGCGGCCCCCATCAACAGCATCAGGGCGGTGCCGAGATCGGGTTGCTTCATCACCAGCCCGACTGGGACCAGCACCATCATCAGCGGGATGAACAAAAAGCTCAGGCGGCGGCTTTCGTCGATGCTGGCGCCGTGGAAATAGCGCCCCAAGGCCAGCACCAGCGCGATTTTCATCACTTCGGACGGCTGAAGCTGGATAAAGCCGAGGTCGATCCATCGCTGGGCGCCCATCCCGATGGTGCCCTTGATCTCGACGGCGACCAGAAAGACCAGTGCGATGCCGTAAAAGATATAGGCGTAGCGGATCATCTGGCGGACGTCGATCATCGCCACGACCAGCATCATCACCAGCCCGACGGCATAGCGGGTCATCTGGCGCGAGGCCCACGGGTCCCAGTCGCCATCGGCGGCGGAATAGAGCATCAGGAAGCCGATGCTCGAAATCAGGGTGATCAACAGGACCAGCGACCAGCTGACCGCCCATAACTTCTCGCCAAGGCTCATTTCGCCCCGACGCAGACGACGGGAAAGAAAATCGACAGCCATCTGTCAGGCCTCCTGCCGGAAAGGGATGCGGGTGCAAACAGACACGATTACTCGGTGCCCTGGGTATCTTCGTCCATGCCGCCGGGAGTGTCGTCGCTGCCGGGGGCATCGTCGGGGGTGGCGGTGTCGCTGGCGGGCTGCTGTTGCGGCTGGGCCTGCTGAGCGGTGGTCTGTTGCGGCTGTTGCTGCGGCTGTTGCGGCGAATGCGACGGGGCGCGGTCCTTGGTATGGCCGACCGGGTCCAGCTTCAGGCATTCCATCATGATTTTCTGGGCAATCGGAGCCGCCACCGCCGAGCCGCCGCCGCCGTGTTCGACCACCACCGAGATAACATAGCGTGGCGATTCATAGGGCGCAAAGCAGACGAACAGCGCATGGTCGCGCCGTTCCCACGGCAGGTCTTCGTTCTTGATCACCCCGTTGTCGCGCTCGGACTTGGAAATCCGGCGCACCTGTGCGGTGCCGGTCTTGCCAGCCATGTCGGCGCCGAATTCTGGCGGCAGCTTGACGCGCCACGCCGTGCCATAGGACCCGTTGACCACTTCCCACATGCCGCGCTTGGCCAGTTGAATGGCGGTGCGCGATACGCCCAGATCGGGCGGAGTTGGCGGGGTGCGCGGCACCAGATGGTCGCCGTCGATCTGCATCTTGGTCAGGATCGGCTTGATGCCCAGCCCGCCATTGGCAATGCGCGAGGTCATCACCGCCAATTGCAGGGGGGTGGCGGTGATATAGCCTTGCCCGATCCCGGCCACCAGCGATTCCCCGGGGTGCCAGACATCACCCATCACCGCCTGTTTCCACCGGCGGTCGGGGATCAGTCCGCCCTTTTCCTTCGGCAGGCCGACGCCGGTCGGGGCCCCCAGACCAAACCGGCGGGCCATGTCGGCGATGCGGTCAATGCCAAGGCGGCGGGCGACTTCGTAGAAATAGACGTCGCACGAATTTTTCAGCGCGCCGACCATATCCATGTTGCCGTGACCACCCTTTTTCCAGCAGTGGAAGCGGGCGTTGCCCATGGTCATGTGGCCGGGGCAATTGACGGTCTGTTCCGGCTTGATCACCCCGGCTTCATAGGCGGCCATCGCCACCACCATCTTGAAGGTCGAGCCGGGGGCGTACTGTCCGGCAATCGGTTTGTTGGCCAGCGGCGATTTCGGGCTGCTGGTCAGCGTTTTCCATTCTTCGTTGGTCAGGCCACGGTTAAAGGCGTTGGGGTCATAGGCGGGCTGCGAGACCATGGCGAGGACTTCGCCGGTCATGCAGTCCATCACCACCACCGTGCCGCTTTCCTCGCCCAGAGCCTTGGAGGCGGCTTCCTGAATGCGGATGTCGATGGTCAGAACCACGTCTTCGCCCGGTTGGCCGTCGGTGCGCGACAGCTCGCGGATCATGCGGCCCAAGGCATTGACTTCGACCTGACTGTTGCCGCCCTTGCCGCGCAGGGGAAGATCGGCTTCTCGCTCGATGCCGTCCTTGCCAATGCGGAAACCCGGCAGTTCCAGCAGCGGGTCGCCGGTCAGGTCGTTTTCCGACACCGAGGCGACATAGCCCAGAACGTGCGCCACATCCGCGCCATAGGGGTAAAGGCGGGCCAGACCTTCGTCGATCACGATCCCCGGCAGGTCGGGAGCGTTGACCTGAATGCTGGCCATTTCTTCCCAGGTCAGGTTCTCGCGGATGGTCACCGGCACAAAGCTGCGCTTGCGGCGGATTTCACGCGCAATGCGCTGGCGGTCGTAATCGGTCAGCGGAATGATGTTCGACAGCGCATCCAGCGTCGCCTGTTGATCCTGAATTTTTTCCGAGATCAATAGGACGCGGAAATTCTGCTGGTTGATCGCCAGCGGCTCGCCGAACCGGTCCATGATGCGGCCTCGGGGGGGCGGCAACAGACGCAGGTTGATGCGGTTTTCATCCGACAGGGTGCGGTATTTGTCGGCCTCGATGACCTGCAAATAATACATGCGCCCGACCAGCGCGCCGATCAGCACGCCTTTGCCGGCCCCTAACAGGGCCATACGGCGTGTAAACAGTTTCGCGCGGTCGCCGTCGCGATGCCTGCCTACCATGGTGTCACTCCTGATGGACCTGAATTACTGGACGAAACGTGGAGCCGGGGGCCGGTTGGATCAGACATCGCGCAACAGGGCGATATGCAGGCGAACCAGCAGCCAGCCAATGACCGGATACATCGCAACCGTCATCAGATAAGCGTAAAAGGGGGCCTCGGGGCTGACAAGGGCACCGTTGACCGCCGAAATGCTCAGCCAGCGCAGCAGCGATGCCCCGCCTGCCACCAGCACAAAGGCCCCCCAGGTGACGGTGAACGATTTGCCGTTAAAGAACTTGTACTGGTGGACCACTCCGGCATGGACCAACAGCAGGACCAGCGAACCGATCCCCAGCGGCGCGCCCGAGATGGTGTCTTCCAGCAGGCCGACAGCAAACACCACGCCATAGCCCATCAGGTCGGGGCGATGCGCCGCCCAGTAATAGACGGCAATCAGCGACAGCATCGGGCCGATGCGCACCAGACCGGGGACGTGGGACGGGATGATGGCCACCAGAACCAGCAGCAGCGTCGTCACCATCGGTACTTGATGGCGGGCAAAGGTATCAAGCCGTTGCCAGAATGTGGGACGCATGGCTCAGGGTTCCTTGGGCAGACTACGGATCAACAGGATAGCAACACCCCATCCCCCGCTTGGTGAACGGGAAATGGGGCGAATGCGGCCGGACAGGCCGGGTCAGCGCTTGCTGTCGGCTTTGCTGGTCGGCGGAGCGATATCGGACAGGATACCGGACAACCCGAAATCAATGATCCGCACATAACTCAGGCGGTCACGCTGGAAATAGGGTTCGATCTTGACGTCGCTATCATTGACGGCGGTTACCACCCCCACCGGCAGGCCGGGCGGAAAAGCACCGGCATCACCCGAGGTCACCACCCGGTCACCGGGAACGATCGACTGCAGGGCTTTCAGGAACAACAGGCGTGGCCGGTCGCTGTTGTCACCGGCCAGAATCGCCCGCTGACCGGCATTGCCGACCATCACCGGAATGCGCGAATTGATGTCGGTGATCAGCAGGACGCGGGCCGAGCGGCGGCCAGCCTCGGAAATGCGGCCCACCAGACCTTCGCCGGACATCACCGCCTGACCCTTTTCCACCGTGTCCTGTTCCCCGGCGGTGACCAGCAGCGACTGGGCAAACGAGCCGCCAGTGTCGGCGACCACGCGCGCCGAGACAAAGCTCGATTGCGGTTCGGGGACGAAGTTCAGCAGCGATTTCAGGGATTCGCCCTGGGTTTCCAGCTGGCGGGCGGTGGTCTGCCAGCGCAGCAGGCGTTCGTTTTCCTGCCGCAGGCGGCGGTTTTCTTCGCGGATGCCGATCAGTTCGCGCACGTTGTCGACCATTTCGGCGACGCTGGAGGCCGGGCGGGACATCATGTCGATGGCCGGCGCAACGGCGTCGGTGGCGGTGGTGCGGAACCGCTCGACCAGCAGGATGTCGGCCTTTCCCAGCAGCATCAGGGCGAACGACGCCCCGACCAGCAGGACAAGAGCAAAGCGTGCGACGAGAGAACGGATGTGCCCCAGACGGGACGGACTCGCAGACGGCTGCTTCACGGACACAAGACCCTGATGCCAGAGAAAACCAAAGGCGGCACAGATCACCGGGGAGACACGGACCCGACCGCAACAACGGGAACCGGCCAGCAAGGGAGGTGCTGGCCGGTCGGTAGGCTTAGTACATTGAGGTCAGGACGTTTCTGAGTTTTTTCATTTCCTCGAGAGCACGTCCGGTCCCCAGCGCCACGCAGCTGAGCGGGTCGTCGGCAATCGACACCGGCAGGCCGGTGGACACCCGCAGCACGTAGTCGAGGTTGGTCAGCAGTGCGCCACCGCCGGTCAGCACGATACCCTTGTCAACGATATCGGCGGCCAGTTCGGGGGCGGTGTGTTCCAGCGCGACCTTCACCGCTTCGACGATCTGGCTGACCGGTTCGGCCAGGCTTTCGGCGATCTGGCGTTCGGACACGATCAGTTCCTTGGGCACGCCGTTCATCAGGTCGCGGCCCTTGATCTCGATGGTGCGGCCTTCGCCGTCTTCGGGCGGGCAGGCGCAGCCGATGTCTTTCTTGATGCGCTCGGCCGAACCTTCACCCACCAGCAGATTGTGGTTGCGGCGGATGTAGGCGATGATCGATTCGTCCATCTTGTCGCCGCCAACGCGCACGCTGCGGGCATAAACGATACCGCCCAGCGACAGCACGGCGACTTCGGTGGTGCCGCCGCCGATGTCAACGACCATCGAACCGGTCGGTTCGGTCACCGGCAGGCCGGCCCCAATGGCGGCAGCCATCGGTTCTTCGATCAGGTACACGCGGCGGGCACCAGCCTGCTCGGCGCTTTCCTGAATGGCGCGGCGTTCAACGGCGGTCGAGCCGGACGGCACGCAAATGATCACCATCGGGCTGGCGAACGAACGACGATTGTGCACCTTGCGGATAAAGTGCTTGATCATCTCTTCGGCGACTTCGAAGTCGGCGATCACGCCATCGCGCAGCGGGCGAATGGCCTGAATGTTGCCGGGGGTACGGCCCAGCATCTGCTTGGCTTCGTCGCCAACGGCAAGAACCTGCTTCTTGCCCTTGACCTCGGCAATCGCAACCACGGACGGCTCGTTCAGAACGATGCCGCGTCCTTTAACATAGACCAGCGTGTTTGCGGTCCCTAGGTCAATCGCCATGTCGGCGGACAGCCATCCGGCCAGCCTGGAGAACATATTTCCTCACTCAAGCGAAAGTCTTGTGGGTTCAGATAACCAAAAAGCCCGCCTGTCTCCAGGCAGTCGATCGACTCTTGCAACATTGTAATCGTCGGCCGTCGTTTCCTTCGGCCTCCGGGGGTCAGGCGCTGCGTTCCTGAAACCCGGCTTTGGGTGCTGGCACCGTTCTGCCCATTCCCCACATACGGACCCCGTTCCCCCCGGATGGGTCCGCTGACAGTACCATGGTGCGGCAACCGTCCCCTTTGCCACAGGCCGCGGTGTTTATCAACCCGCAGCCTTGGAACTGCAAGCAGAAAGGCCATGCTGAATCGTCTTTTCCTCTCTGCCGGTCGTTTCTGGCTGGCGACCGGGGTCAACAGCTGAAAAAACGGGCAGGACAGGCCAAGCCGGTGCAGCGGGTCGTCTGCTGTGAGGCGTTGTTGTCGTTTGTGGACCAAAAGGCGCAACACCACGAGCGAGGAGCCGGTGCAGACAGGGGCAGGGGCTGCCTCTTGTGCTGTCGGCTGCTGGTATGAAAGAGGCGATGGGCCCTGAAAGTCAACAGTGAACAGCCCCGCAGAGTCACTTTCCTGCTGCATTGCGGCGGATTGCGCCCTTGCTACGACTTTGTGACAAGGACGTCGTGAAAATGCCTGAAAAAAGCCATTTTTCGTTCGGCTAAAGTTCGCTTTTTGGCGGGTGCAGAGTCTGCCATTGCTGTTGCCGATGGCATTGCCAGGCGGCGGCGCTGACGGCGGCGGCGGTCAGGACGGTCAGTACCATGCCCAGATTCGACAGCACAATCAAAAGGGCCCCCAACGCCTTGCCGCTGTCGGCGGCGGCCTTGAACAGCGGCAGGATCACCAGCCCAACCACAAGGTTACTGACAATCACCGTGATGGCCAGCCCGCCAAGGGTGGTGAGGGCGCTGGACCATCGCAAGGCCCATGGCAGGGGAGGCAACGGGCGGCCGAGGCTGGTCTCTGCCGGAGCAATCTGCGCCACGCTCAGCAACCAGCCGCCACCGGCCAGCACGAAGGCCACCAGCGTGGCCCAGGCCAGCCCACTCTGGTCATGGGCGGCGGTGGCGATGATCAGCACCGGGGCGAACGACAAGCCCCACAGGGTGAGGCCATGGAAGCCCTGATGGCGCCACTCTGCCGCCCGGCGTGGCGAACTGAGCGCATCGGCACTGGGCAGGACGCCAGCGGGGCGGACCACCACCCGCGCCGCCTGCGCCATGCCCAGCGGTGCCAGATACAGCCAGGCCAGCAGGGTCGGCCCATAGGGCAGGGGAATCTCCAGACCACTGCTTTTGGTCAGCCAGCGGAACAGCGGGCCGGAAACCAGCACATCAACCGCCATGCCGGTGGCCCAGAGCATGGCCAGCAAGGCCCCGCGCCGAGAGAGGATTTCGGCACAGGCGGACAGCGCGGCTCGCCAGAGGGGAACGGGGGCTGGGGCTGGCATCACAACGGCTCCGTGTGGCGGAAAGGGCGGTGCGTCAGCTTGCCACCACCGGCTTGCGGCGGGCAACGATCATCGCCCACACCCACAGCAGGAATCCGCCAAAGGCCAGCAGACTGCCAACCCAGCCCGACGAGGCCCAGCCCCAGCCTGCTGCAATCGCCAGCCCGGCCAGCCATGGCCCCAGTGCGTTGGCAAAGTTGAAGGCACTGTGATTCAGCGCCGCCGCCAGCGTTTGGGCATCACCCGCCACATCCATCAGGCGGGTTTGCAGGATCGGCCCCAATCCGCCGCCAAAGCCGATCAGGATCACCACCCCGGTCACCAGCCACGGCGAGCCGGTGGCCGCCGGATAAAGGGCCAGAGCCACCGTGCTCCACAGCAACAGAATGCCTGCCGCCCACATGTGGATGCGGTCAGCGGCCCATGCCGCCGCCAGATTGCCGATCACCAGCCCAACCCCCAGCAGGCTGAGGACCAGCGGCACCTGTTGCGCGCTGAGGCCGGTGACCTCCATCAGGGTCGAGGCGAGATAGGTATAGACGGCAAACAGCCCGCCAAAGCCAATCGCCCCGATGCCCAGCGTCAGCCACACCTGCCCGCGGACCAGCGCCCCCAGTTCGCGCAACGGGCTGGCCCCCGGGCGGGGCTTGTCCATTGGTGCATAGCGGGCGACCAGCGCCACGGTCAGCAAGGCCAGCACCGCCACCACCGCAAAGCCCCAGCGCCAGCCAAAATGCTGCCCCAGCAGGTTGGCAAACGGCACGCCGATGATGGTGGCAACCGACAGCCCCAGCATCATGCGCGCCACCGACTGCGCCCGTTTCTGCGGCGGCACCAGCGACACCGCCACCAGTGCCGCCACCCCGAAATAGGCTCCGTGCGGAACACCGCTGAAAAAGCGGAAGATCATCATCCATGTATAGGACGGCGACAGCGCGGTCAGGGCATTGCCCACCGCAAACATGACCATCAGTGCCAACAGCACGGTCTTGCGAGGCAGCCGCGCTGCCATCACCGCCAACACCGGCGCCCCCAGCACCACCCCCAGCGCATAGGCGCTGATGGTGTGGCCTGCGGTCGGCTCGTCAATGTGGAGGTCACGCGCAAAGTAGGGTAGCAAACTCATCGAGGCGAATTCGGTGGTGCCAATGGCAAATCCCCCCATCGCCAGCGCAAACAACACCAGCCCCGGCGACAGCGGGGCGGAGGGGTGGGACGCCATGTCTGGTCTCCTGAAGAGCGGGAAAGGGCGCTATATGTCGGCAAATTTGCTGCAATGCAAGAGAAGCTCCCCTGATGAGGGGGACTGCTTTGCAAGAGGCGGTTGTATCACTCCACTGTTGACCACGCCCGCCATTTGATTATTATCCCGCTCCGTCCCTTGGGGGCCTGTAGCTCAATGGTTAGAGCCGACCGCTCATAACGGTCTGGTTGGGGGTTCGAGTCCCTCCGGGCCTACCACCTTTTCCGATAAAGACTTCATTTTTGTCTCCGTCTGTCCCGGTCGTCTGGGCGGTAGTTGCAGCTGCTCCGATGGCATGGTAGCAGGTTGCTACTACTTGGCCGTCCGCGATGCGACAAACGATGCTGAAAATCAATTTTCGGCATATACATCAACCTAGGAGAGGTTGACCAGCAGGCTGACGATGAACATCCAAAATAAAGAGGTGATGGGAAGTGTGAGGATGGTGCTTATAAGATGCTTGTTGTAGTCCATATTTCTCAAGGAATATTTATAAAAATCGAAAAAATAGAAGTATATTCTCTGCTATAAATGTATTCCAGAAGATGCTTCTGCAACTAGGATTGTCTGCGTATACATTCCTTCATGGGTAATATATTTGTGTTTTTTCTAAATGAACTGTAATGCTGTAGGTGTGACGCTATTCGATACGCACGTCAATGTCACCATTGGACTTGCCTAGGAAAAGTGAGAAGTGATTCCCGAACCTTGACAGGGTACCGCACTGTGGCAAAGGCGAGCGGTCGCCCTTCGCGGGTGATTGCCGGGGATCTTGGCATTACGACACGTTCGTTCTCCACTTTTCCAAGGCCAGCAAAAAAAAGCGCAAAATGGCCTTGCTAGAAAAGCAAACATGAACCATGCTCCTATTGATTGTATTTTCAGAGAGGTTCAAACTCAATGGGTTACGAGGAGAAAATCACGGGTCAGAAGATGAGTACTCATGATAATCCAGTAGAATCCCTTTTGGCCGCTATGCGTAGCAGGATGCCTTGGGAAACGGCTCAGAAAGTACTGGTGTCGGCGGACTTGCCTCGTGGCCGAGGATGGGATCAAACTACCGCCAAGCTGTTGGAGAAAGACTGGTCTGCTGAGGAGATTGCCGAGCTCACCCGCTTGTACAAAGAGCACCTCCTATGCGGCGAAAAATCTGTTTCATTCTACAATCTTTCGCCAGAGAGTATGGTGAAGCTGCGAGATGCTGTTGCCAAAGCCGAAATTGAGCCCGGCATCCTTACGGACACGTATCCCTTTCCCATTGAGCAAGGCGCGCTAGAAGCCTCCAAACCATCCAAACCTGTTCTCCTTGCTGTGGAAAAAGATGATGACGCAATAGCGGTAATATTTTCCAGTATCCGCCAAGTTATTATACGGGAAGAAATATCTTTTGATGATCTACCAGAAGAAACAGCTGAAATTCTATCAGGATTCTCGGAAGTTATTGGTCTAAAAAAGGTAAAAATTCAATCGTTTGAGGTGTTATGGGTTCCGCACGAGGGTAATCTCGTGACAGTCCTTGTTGATTGCCCGAGGGGCCTGCCTCAGGAGGGGGTCGGTTTTATTCATGCCTGCCTCCAAGAAAGGTTTGCTAAGCTCTTCGGTGAAGGTCTTTTTGAAGCGCCTATTAATCTCTTTCCTTTGATCGAGGCGCTCTATAAGGACAGGACACAGGGAAACGTCGTGGAGTTAGCATTCTGCACAACCACAGCTTCGATCAAGCATGAGAAAATGAGGCGAAGCGGTACATGCCTCCGGACGGAAATCTATCACAAGGCAGGTATGCAGGCTCTGAATGGCGAAATTGAGCCGTTCCGAATTTCCATCGAATGGCTATGCCAAGTGGGTGTGGTTGTCACAAAACCCGAGTTGTCGCTAAACAGCCGATCCGAACTAACACTGGCAACTAACCCGATATTGACCGCAGGGGTCGTCCGGAAATGTATGGGCCGACTTGATTTTGATGCTGTGCGATCCAAGATTCTCCCCTTAATGCTGTCTGAAAACGTCGATGCCGACTAATTTAGCTGACATTAAGTGCAAGATTAAGAAGGCGTGGGAGGATAGCGACCCTGCCGCGTCTTCTTATTGTATCAATGTCATATCCAGCCTTGAAAAACTGGCGGATGGCGAGGCGAGAATGCTATCGCTCAGCGCCATCCGCCGTATGGCCTTTGCGTCGGCGATTGATCAGAGTCTCATTAAGGCAATCGCTATTTTGTGTGGATCAAATCTCCACGTATTGCGTCAGAACTATGTATTCATAGATGAGTATGGTGAGTACCACGAAATCGACCATCATGAATATGAAGTGGCTCGCAGTGATGGTTGGCTTGTGCACCCGCGAACGGGTGACAAAGTTTATAATTTTCTTGACTACGTGTATCCATTTTACGACCTAGATCTCGCTACGCTCGATGAGGAGCAGGGCGGTGAACATGTGTGAGCAGATGATCTCCATCGCGCAACTAGAGCAAATGTTCAACGGAAATCCTCAGACGAGAATTCACCTTGCCGTAGCTAGATACAGAACTTACGATGAATTCGTCAAAATAGTCCACGATGTAATTGATATTATTTTTCGCTCTTACGAAGAAAATCCAAAATATAAGAATAATATGGGTGAGGATGAGTTGACAATGATGCTTATTGAAAATATGAAATCATACGGACTTACGGCGATGCACGATGCCATGTCAGGCGGTCATTGTGACATAGTAGTAAAAGGACGAGATGACTTCACTTGGTTGGGAGAAGCTAAAATCCACAGGAGCTATGATTGGCTATTTAAGGGGTTCCAGCAGCTTGATACCCGCTACATGGCCCCGGCTGAATACCGCGATCATGGTGGCATGATTATCTACTGTTACGTTAAACGCGCTGACACTGTTTTCAAGAATTGGATAGAACATCTATCATGTACTCGGACAGATGTGGTCATAGACCACTATGACTCAGACAAAATTAGGTGTGTGACTTCTCATGTGCACGAGCGTAATGGCCGGACGGTAAAAATCTGGCATGCAATTGCGGCCCTTCACTTCTCACCGCAAGATAAAAATTGAAGATAGGGCTTGCTTGGTCATCCCCACTGTACGGTGTATTCGTCAATGGTGATGGGTGCGCCGCCGGGCCATGTCAGAAAATATCCTCGAAGTCCGGCGCTTTGGTGCGCGGGCGGATGACCATTTCCAGATTGAGGGCGGACAGGGCGGCCATCAGGGTTTGCAGCTGCAATGCGGGGCTGCCGTCTTCCATTTTAGAGACGGTTGCCTGGCGCAGTCCGGCCCGGTTGCCGAGGGTGCCTTGGGTCAGGCCCTGGTCTTTGCGCTCTTGGCGGAGGATGGCGCCGAGCTGCTTTTCGGTGCGGGCGAGGCGTTCGGGCATGGCAGGCTCCTTTTCCCCAAGGATAAGGCTTCTGCGCGCGTGGAGCAATATACGCGATTCCGTATAACAAAGAGATATACGCAATAGCGTATAAAAGCATCCTATACGGAATCGCGTATGCCAGTACCCTGCTTCGCTATCGCCCTTACACCACCTTGCGGACGGCGACCAGAAAGTCATCCACCGTCAGCTTCAGTTCATCGGTGGCGCTGGCCATGGTGTCGGCGGCCTGAGTGACGGTGTTGGCGGACTCGCTGGTCCGTTCCGAGGCCGAGCGCACGCCGGCCAGATTGTCCGAGACGCTTTGGGTATCGACGGCGACGCGCTCGACGCGCTGGTTGATTTCGCGGGTGGCGGCGTCCTGCTGCTCGATGGCGGCGGCGACCGACGAGACCACTTCGTTGATCGAGGAGATCACCTGCCCGATGCCGCTGATGGCGTCAACCGCGCTGCGGGTGGCCGACTGGATGCCGCCGATCTGGGCAGCGATTTGCTCGGTGGCGGTGGCGGTTTGCTGGGCGAGGGATTTCACTTCGCTGGCGACCACGGCAAATCCCTTGCCGGCCTCGCCCGCGCGGGCGGCTTCGATGGTGGCGTTCAGGGCCAGCAGGTTGGTCTGATTGGCGATGTCGGTGATCAGTTGCACCACGTCGCCGATGCGCTGGGCGGCTTCGACCAGAGTCGCGATTTCGCTGCTGGCATTGTTGACATCGTCCTTGGCCTGTCCGGCTGCCGAGCTGGCATGGCTGACCTGACGGGCGATTTCCTCAATCGAGGCGGCCAGTTCGGTCGAGGCTCCGGCAACGGCCTGCACGTCTGCCGATGCCGAGTCCATCGCCGTAGAGGCCGAGGTGGACAGTGACGAGTTCTGTCCGGCCACCTGACGCATGTCGCCGGAAACGGTTTGCAGCTCGTCAACCGACCAACTCACCTGTGACACTGTCTGCTGGACAGTGTCTTCAAAGCGGCGAGTGAGGGCTTTGAACTCGGCGACCTTGGCTTCCATGCTGCCAACGGCGTGATTGATGGCGCGGGCGCTGCTCAGGAATGATCCGTGCATCCCTGTTTCATTGATCGTCCGGTAATAGTCGCCCTGACTGACTTTTTGCAAGGCCCCGGAGGCTTCGACAATATAGGCTTCGGTGTAGTCGAGCAGCCGGTTGAGGGCGCGCTGGACATCCCCCAGTTCATCCTGCCGCCAGATGTGCAGGATACGCTCTGACAGGGTGCCATAGGAGGCATTGACCAGAATGCGGGCCGTCCGGTTCAAGCCGCTGAGGACAGCAAAGATCCGCCGGACGATCACGGTGACCAGAGCGCCACTGATCACCAGCAGAATGGCGATCGTTGTATAGGCCCCCCTCAGGTTGTCGGTCACGTCTTCAATGTGGCTGGTTGCTTCGGTGCTTTCATGATCAAGGTAATCGTTGACCGACTGTTCCAGCGTTTCAACCGCGTCGGTCAGTCTTTGGGCTTCCGTGTCAAAGGTTCCCATGTACTGGTTTCCGGCGCTGGTGCCGTCCTTGATATAGGTTGCGGCCATGGTCTGACCGGTTTTGTAGTAGGCCGGGAACGCCTGATCGACCTGTTCCAGATTCTGGCTGATGGCGGTCAGGTGCAGGTCTGCCGCATGCTTTTTGGCCGCAGCCATGCTGTCCTGAAAGGATTTGGCGTGCTCTTCGGCCAGTTTGATGCCGTCATCCAGGCCATCCTGTCCACGGGTGGCCGAGATGTCGGTCAGCCATTGCTGGACCTGAACGATGTGAAAGCGGATGTCGGCGGTGTTGCGGACCAGCGGTACCAGATCCTTGTGGGTGATCCGGGTGACCTGCACCACATCATCAAAGGCAGTGCTGACCTGACGCAGGGCGATGGTGCTGCCGCCTGCCAGGGCCAGCAGGATGGTTGCCAGCAGCACACCAGCGAGGATGGCCTGTGCCCGGAGGGTTTTGGGGATGATGGACATGGTGAGCTCTCCCGCCGGGCTATTGGTACAGATGCTGTTCAAGGGGGAGGCGGATCAGGTCAAAAACGAACTGATCATAGCGTTTCCCGCTTTGGTGCAGGATGTCTTCCAGCATGGCGCGACCGGCCTGCAGGCCCTGTTTGTCGTTGCTGTGCTGCTGTTCGGCGGCCAGCAGGCGGGCATACAGCGGTTTGATGATTTCCAGCGCGGCCCGCGACGGGCAACGGCGGCTGGAATGATATCCGGTAATCTGGCCGTTCTCATCGCGTTGGGCGGTGACATGGGCCATGACCCAGTAATGGTTTTGCTGTTTGGTCCGGTTGACCACATAGGCAAAAATTTCGTCGCCAGCGGCAATGGTGCGCCACAGCAGCTCAAAGATGCATCTTGGCATGGCGGGGTGGCGGATCATGCTGTGCGGTTGGCCCAGAACGTCCTTTTCGGTGTATTCGGCAATCGACAGGAACAGCTGGTTCGCATAGGTGATGCGCCCTTTGGTGTCGGTCTTGCTGACGATGATCTGATCCGGGGAAAAGGTTTTTTCGGATCCTGTCAGGACGAGAGAGTCTGCCATCAGCCGTTCCTTGCGTTCCACTGATCCCGCGGGGTCACGCTGTGCAGGGTGCCCCTGTTCTTTGGTATATATTCTGAGGTAAACCTGATTCCAGAGAAAAAATCAAGTCATTTTGCATATTAATGCATATGCAGTGAACAGAAGGTTTTCCTTATGTAAAATCCAGTCATATTCGTATGTGAGAGATATATTTTTTAAAAAAAGAAAAAAAGATCCTCAGGGAAATGGTGTCTCTCCCGAGGGGCTATATTGTTCTTTGGTACTATATGATTTTGTGGGGATTAGAGGTGTGAGCCTTAAATATGAATCCACAGTATACGACAGTTTGAAAACAAGAGCGGGCTGCCGCCCGGACCTGCTCGGGGCCTGAGGCCCCGGACCCCCATTTTTTCTTTTATGATCAAAGGAATGGGGTCTGGGGCCTCAAGGCCCCAGCGAGGTTTGGAGCAGCGCTCCATGATCCTGTTTCACAACTGTCGTGTCCTGTGATCTGACGCAGATACGCTGGTCTAACCTTTTGATCTATCACAGTAATTTGCGAAAAAACCGATTCCCGCTTTTCGCACAATGCTTTAGCTGCGGCTGTCATCCTTTGTGCGGAACATGTTGTAGAAGGCTGCCAGTTCGGTGCAGGCCTCAAGGTAAGTCTCGATCAGACCGGTGACGTAAAACGCCGGGCAGCCGGTGTAATAGACGTTTTCACCGTGCAGGAACGGCTGAATGTAGGCGGGGTTCATGGTCAGGATCGGTTGACCATCCTTGTCATGGTCCAGCACGATGCCATCCTGACCATGATGGGTGGCATGGACCGCGCGCCCGTCGTGGGGGTGGAGGTGGGAATTGTTGAGGTAGGTGACCACCATCCCCAACGACCCGATGGCCAGCGGCAGGATGTTTTTGCGGCTGCGCAGGATCAGCGCCACATAGTCGGCGGTGGTGGGCAGCTCGGCCTGATAGGCGGCGGCTTCCAGCAGGCTCCAGCAGACGTGCAGGGCGGTGCAACTGCCGGAATGGACCAGCGAGGCAAAGGTGTGGTTGGCCTTGGTGTACAGCGGCGACAGCGGGAAAAACCGCAACGCCTGCTCGATGGCAATGCCATAGGCATCGGGCGTTTTGCCCTCTTGCCGCAGACGGGCGTTGTCAAAGTGGCGTTCGGAAATCCACTGGTTGACCCAGGCGTTGAAGGTGTCGCAGCTGGCGGTGCGTATTTCCTGAAAATACAGTTCCTGAATCTCGTCCGGGTAGTGGCCGGACTGGCGGGCAACGCCGGAATACAGGTCCTGCCGGGCCTCACGGATTTGGCTTAGCCGCTTTTGCAGATAGGGCTGAAAGTCTTGCAGCAAGAAACTGACCAGCAGGTTGGCGCTGATGCGTTCGGCGTTTTCTTCGGTCATCACGCTGACGTCCATCCCGACCCACGAGGCGCAAAAGCGGCCTTCCGGGCGGTCGAACGAGGCCGGGTTGCTGGCCATTGTGCGCAAAAAGCCGGACAGCGCCATCCGGTTCAGGCCCGCCGTATCGTGAGCCTGCAAATAGCCATGGACGAACGGGCACTTGCCAGCGCCTTCGGTCGGAGTGTCGGCTTGCGGGTGATCGTTCTGATCATGTGGTTCAAGGGTGGTTTGCATCATCTCTGCCCTTTTCCTGACTGGCTTCAGCAAACCGCGTTCCGGGGGCGAAGGCAAGAAATATACCGGACAATACGCCGAAAGCAGGATCATGGAGTGTTGCTCCATACCTCACCGGGGCCAGTCTGCCCCAGACCTCATTCCTTTGATGATAAAAGAAAAACGGGGGTTCGGGGCCTCAGGCCCCGAGCAGGTCCGGGCGGCAGCCCGCTCCTGTTTTCAAACTGTCGTCTACTGTGGTGTCAGGTTTAACGCACAATGCTGGTTTTTCCATGCCGCATTGTTGTTGCGAAAACCGGTTTCCACTTTTCGCACAATGCTCTGAAAACACATCGCCCCGCCTGAGGTGATCAGGCGGGGCGATGGTCAGGACAGATCCGTCAGACAGGATCAGTTGTCGAGGAAGCTGCGCAGCTTGCGCGACCGCGAGGGGTGCTTCAGCTTGCGCAGGGCCTTGGCTTCGATCTGACGAATGCGTTCGCGGGTAACGCTGAACTGCTGACCGACTTCTTCGAGCGTGTGGTCAGTGTTCATCCCGATCCCGAAGCGCATGCGCAGCACACGTTCTTCGCGCGGGGTCAGAGTGGCCAGTATACGGGTGCAGGTCTCACGCAGGTTGGCGTTGATCGCGGCATCCAGCGGTTGAACGGCGTTCTTGTCCTCGATGAAGTCGCCGAGGTGGCTGTCTTCTTCGTCCCCGATCGGGGTTTCGAGCGAGATCGGTTCCTTGGCGATTTTCAGGACCTTGCGGACCTTTTCCAGCGGCATCTGCAGCTTTTCGGCCAGCTCTTCCGGGGTCGGTTCACGGCCGATTTCATGCAACATCTGGCGCGAGGTGCGGACCAGCTTGTTGATGGTTTCGATCATGTGGACCGGGATACGGATGGTGCGGGCCTGGTCGGCGATCGAACGGGTGATCGCCTGCCGGATCCACCAGGTGGCATAGGTCGAGAACTTGTAGCCACGGCGGTATTCGAACTTGTCCACCGCCTTCATCAGACCGATGTTGCCTTCCTGAATCAGGTCGAGGAACTGCAGACCACGGTTGGTGTACTTTTTGGCGATCGAGATCACCAGACGCAGGTTGGCCTCGATCATCTCTTTCTTGGCCTTGGTGGCCTCGCGTTCGCCCTTTTGCACCGTCTGGACGATGCGGCGGAACTCGGAGATCGGCTGGCGGGCGTCGTCGGCAACGGCGGTGATGCCCTCGCGCACGCGGGTCACTTCGCGGGCGTGGCGGGTGGTGAAGTCTTTCCAGCCCTTGCCGGGGCGCAGGGCGACCTGTTCCAGCCACGACGGCCCCATCTCGCTGCCGTAATAGGCATCAAGGAAGTCTTCGCGCTTGATCTTGCAGTCAACGGCCAGACGCAGCAGCTTTCCTTCCAGCATCATCAGACGCTTGTTCAGGCCAGCCAGATGTTCGACCAGATATTCGATACGAGCGTTGTTGAGATGGATGCCTTCCATCATCTTGATCAGCTCGCCGCGCATCTTGTCGTACTTTTTCTCCATCTGGGTGGAGACTTCTTCCCCCTTGCCGATGGTGCTCAGGCGCTGGTCCTGAGTTTTCTTCATCTTGGCATAGGTGGCGGCGATCTTTTCAAAGGCTTCGAGAACCTGGGGCATCAGTTGCTGTTCCATGGCGGACAGGCTGATGTTGCTTTCTTCCAGTTCACCGTCTTCGTCGGCTTCGCCATCTTCGGCGGCGCCTTCTGCCTCGGTTTCTTCCTGTGCCTCTTCCTCTTCACCGGTGTCGTCATCCGATGCGGCCTTTTTCGGCACGACCGGCTTGGCGACCGGGGCGGGCGGCGGCAACAGGGTGTCTTCTTCTTCTTCGGCTTCGACGGCATCCAGCTCGGCATCAGCGACGACGCCATCGGGGCCCGAGCCATAGGTGACTTCGAGGTCGATGATGTCGCGCAGCAACATCTTGCCCTCGACCAGAGCGTCATGCCATTCCAGCAGGGCCGAAATGGTCAGCGGGCTTTCGCAGATGCCGCCGATCATCATTTCGCGGCCGGCTTCGATGCGCTTGGCAATGGCGATTTCGCCCTCACGCGACAGCAGCTCGACCGAGCCCATTTCGCGCAGGTACATCCGCACCGGATCATCGGTGCGGCCCATTTCCTCTTCCGAGACGTTGCCCGAGCTGGAGTCTTCGTCCTCGCTTTCGGCGGCCTCGTCTTCTTCGCTTTCGACGATGTTGATCCCCAGGTCCGACAGCATGGACATGGTGTCTTCGATCTGCTCGGAAGACACGTCGTCGGATGGCAACGCCTGGTTCAGCTCGTCATAGGTGATGAAGCCGCGCTCCTTGCCCTTTGCAACCAGCTTTTTGACGGCGGCATTAAAGGAATCGAGCAGCGGGCTGTCCTGACTGTCCTCGGATGCCTCGGGGGTGTCCGTCGTGGTGGCTGCCTTTGTCGCCATTCCGGTATAGACTCCATCTCAATACGTCACGCTGCGCCTGTTCTTTGCCATTCATGGGCCTGACGATGCAGTGACGGTGTAACACGCGGCGACAGAGATAAGCCTCTGTGCCGTCGTGCGCAACAGTCCGATGACCATCAGGCGACAAAGCGCCGCCCCTTGTTACACTCTTTTCTCCGGGGCGGGCAGGATAAACCTGTGTCCCAGGAGGCTCTGAACTTCACACGTCTCGTTTTTCCCGACCCGGCAGGCATTCTCTGGTTCCCAGAGGAAACCATGGTGTCTGGCGGCGGGCGGGCTTCCCCTGTGTCGGGGGTTTTACCGTTGTTCGACCGGAAGGGGTGATTTTTTATCCCACCAAAACGGATAGTCCACCTTTTTTCAGTCGTCGCCACCAAATCGTTGGTGGTTTTTCAGCGCAAGCAGCGCATTGAAGGTCTCGGGCGAGGGATCCTGCCCCAGTTGATTGACCATCCGGTCAATGTCGGCCCTCAGGTCTTTCTGACGTGTCAGGGCAAAGGTGTGCTCCCAGCCATCACGGGCGCTTTGCAGGTCGGCCTGCGGGCGGGAAAAGGCCGCGTGCGTAAACGCATTGGATCGCAGCAAGGCGTCCAGTTGGGGGCCAACCCCGTGAGTCCGTAGGTGGTTAGATAATGTCGAAAAGTCAAGCCCGCCGTGCTGGGCCAGGATGGTCAGGGTGGCTTGACGCAGGCGATCCATCTCGACATCGGTGAAATCCAGCTCGCCCAGCCGCTCGGCCACCGAATCGGCCAGTTCGGGATGGGTGATCAGGGTGGCGAGCAGAATCGTCCGGTGCAGGGCCTCGGTTTTCTGCCGGGTCAGACCAACGCCAACGCCGACTCGGCCCAGACTGGGGCGGTCGGGCTGGCGGTTGCCACGGCTGCCAAATCCCGGCTTGCTGTAACGGCCACCACTCTGGCCGCCAGCCTGTCCCCCGGTCCAGCCGCCCGAACCGCTCGAGCGGCGCGGTGGGTGAAACAGGGTCCATAGACGTTCCTTGAAGGCTTGCCGGTAATGGTCCTGCACGCTGCGTTCGGCGATTCGTCCGGTCAGGTCGCGCACGTCCTGTTCCAGCGCCGCCCGGCGTTCGGGGGTGGACAGGTCGCGTCCGGCCTGCAGGTTGTCCCACAGCACCCCCAACAGCGGGTTGGCATGCTCAAGGACGGCGTTCATCGCTGACGCTCCTTGCGACTGGATCAACTCGTCGGGGTCTTTCGCACCGCTCATCACCGCAAAACGCAGGGATTTGCCGGGGCGCAGCAACGGTAACGCCCGTTCGGCCGCGCGCAGGGCGGCCCGCTGCCCGGCGGCGTCGCCGTCAAAGCACAGGATCGGTTCGTCGGCCAGCCGCCACAGTTCTTCGATCTGGCTTTCGGTCAGCGCCGTTCCCAGCGGGGCGACGGCTTCGGCAAAGCCCGCCCGCGACAGGGCAATCACGTCCATATAGCCTTCGGCAACGATGATCCGACCGGTGGCTCCGGCGGGCTGGCGGGCCTGTGCCAGTCCATAGAGGACGGTGCCTTTCTGGAAAATCGGTGTGTCGGGGCTGTTGAGGTATTTCGGCTGGCCGTCGCCCAGAATGCGCCCGCCAAAAGCAATCACCCGTCCACGGCGGTCGGTGATGGGAAAGATCACCCGTTCGCGGAAATAATCGTACAGCGAGCCATCATCGCGCAGCTTCAGCAGGCCGGCTTCGACCAGTTGCTGTTCGGTGACGCCCTCGCGCACCAGCGCCCCCTTCAGCAGCCCGGCAGCGGGAGCCCAGCCGAGGCGGAAGCGGCGAATCGTCTCGGGGTCGAGGCCGCGCCGCTGAAGGTAGGCCATGCCGTCCCGGCCAGCGGGCAGGGCAAGCTGTTGTTCAAAGAAATGACAGGCTGCTTCGACCACATCGATCAACGATGCGGCCTGCCGGGCCTGCGCCACCTGTTCCGGGCTGCTTTTGGGGACTTCGAGTCCGGCCTCCAGCGCCAGCTTGTCGACCGCTTCGGGGAAGGTCATGTTGGCAGTGTGCATCACATAGGTGATCACGTCACCGTGGGCACCACAGCCAAAGCAATGATAGAACCCCTTGTCGTCGTTGATGGTGAACGACGGGGTTTTTTCATTGTGGAACGGGCAGCAGGCTTTGAACTCGCGCCCGGCCTTGATCAGCTTGACCGTCCGGCCAATGATGGTCGACAGGGTCAGGCGGCGGCGCAGTTCATCGAGGAAGGCTTGCGACAGGGCCATGGCAGGGCCTCCTTCCCCGATCAACGCAGATGGTCATGACCGCTGTCGGATCAGGACAGCTGTTGCTTGACCAGCAGGCTGGCCTTGGCGAAATCCATCTGACCGGCATAGGTTTCCCGCAGGGCAGCCATCACCCGGCCCATGTCTTTCAGGCCCTTGGCGTCCAGTTCGGTGATCACCGCGCCGACGGCGGCGGTGACTTCGGCCTCGCTCATCTGCTTGGGCAGATAGGTTTCGATGATGGCGATTTCTTCGCGTTCCCGTTCGGCCAGTTCCAGACGGCCACCCTGTTCGTACATCGAGATGCTTTCCCGCCGCTGCTTGATCATCGAGCCAAGCATTTGCAGGATGTCGGCGTCGGGGATGCCGTCCGGCATGCCTTGGGTCCGTCCGGCGATGTCGCGATCCTTGAGGGCGGCGAGAATCAGCCGCAGGGTCGAAACAGCGCGGTCCTCTTTGGCTTTCAGGGCAGCCTTCAGGGACTCGTTCAAGCGCGCACGCAGCATCGGGAGATAACCTTCTTTTTTCTTGGGAAGCTGTGGAATCTACAGGATTCGCGCGTGTTTGGCAAAGGCAATTCAAAAAACCAACCCTTTGTTTCATATGGTGTTTCGCTGAAGTACGGAGTTCTTGACAGGCGGGTTGCTTTTTCGTATCTACCCACCAATTTATTCGTTGGCGGCTTTCTGTGCTCGTCCCGGCTACCGGACTTTTCCCATGAAACCTTTCTGGGGAAGAGGCTGGGGGTCGGCCTGCGCGCACCTACAGTCGTGCCTTTTGCCTGTTGGTGTGCTGCCTGTGGCGGTGATGACGGGATAAAAGGCGGGCCTGATCGCTGCTGACGTGACTCCCCCGCTGAGGTCCCGGTGCGTGGGGCACAGCCAAAGGAAATGGTATTCAAATGTCTGAGACGATCAACATCGCCGCCAGCCCCCGCCCGAACGGCGCAACTGGCGTGTTGGTGCTCGCTGACGGCTCGCTGTTCTGGGGTAAGGGCATCGGAGCCTCCGGCGACGCCGTGGGCGAAGTGGTGTTCAACACCGGGCTGACCGGCTATCAGGAAGTGCTGACCGACCCGTCCTATGCCGGACAGGTGATCACCTTCTGCTTCCCGCACGTCGGCAATGTCGGCACCAACGCCGAAGACATCGAATCGATGATCCCGGCGGCGCGGGGCTGCATTCTGCGTGCGGACGTCACCGACCCGGCGAACTGGCGTTCGGCCCAGCATCTTGAACAGTGGTTGGCTTCGCACAACCTGATCGGCCTCAGCGGTATTGATACCCGCAAGTTGACCCGCCGCATCCGTGACGGTGGTGCGCCGAACGGTGTGATCGCCCACAGCCCGACCGGCGATTTCGATCTGCCCGCCCTGCTGGCCAAGGCGCAGGGCTGGCCCGGTCTGGAAGGAATGGATCTGGCGCGTGAGGTCAGTTGCACCCAGACCTACGACTGGATGCAAACCCGCTGGGCGCTGGGTCAGGGGTTTGGCACCCAGCATGCGCCGCAGCATCATGTGGTGGCGATGGACTTTGGCGCCAAGCGCAACATCCTGCGCTGCCTGGCTTCGGCGGGCTGCAAGGTGACGGTCGTTCCGGCCACCGCCACCGCCGAAGACATCCTGCGTCACAGCCCCGACGGCATTTTCCTGTCCAACGGCCCGGGCGACCCGGCGGCCACCGGCACCTATGCCGTGCCGGTGATCCGTCAGTTGGTGGACAGCGGCATTCCGGTGTTCGGCATCTGCCTCGGCCACCAGTTGCTGGCGCTGGCGCTGGGCGCAAAGACCTACAAGATGGACAAGGGCCATCGCGGCAACAACCAGCCGGTCAAAGACCTGCTGACCGGACGGGTGGAAATCACCAGCCAGAACCATGGTTTTGCGGTCGATCGTTCGACCCTGCCGACGGGCGTGAGCGAAACCCACGTCTCGCTGTTCGACCAGTCGGTCGAAGGCATCGCGGTGGACGGCAAGCCGGTGTTCTCGGTCCAGTACCACCCGGAAGCCAGTCCGGGACCGCAAGATGCCCATTACCTGTTCCAGCGCTTCGTTGACAACATCGTCGCGCACAAAAACACGTAAAGGCGACCATTCGGGGGCCGTGGGAAACCGCAGCCCCCTCGCTTTACCGGCGGCCTTCCGTGCGCGTCCGATGGCGTTCCCCCCGCGTTTCGCCTCCGCGCAGTTGGCCACAGACAGAACAACAAAGAAGTAGACCCATGCCAAAACGCACAGACATCAAGTCCATTCTGATCATTGGTGCCGGTCCGATCATCATCGGTCAGGCCTGCGAATTCGACTACTCCGGCGTCCAGGCATGCAAGGCCCTGCGCGAAGAAGGCTACCGCGTCATTCTGGTCAATTCCAATCCGGCGACCATCATGACCGACCCGGAAATGGCCGACGCCACCTATGTCGAGCCGATCACCCCGGAAATGGTCGCCAAGATCATTGAAAAGGAACGTCCGGACGCCCTGCTGCCGACCATGGGCGGGCAGACCGCCCTGAACTGTGCGCTGGCGCTGGCCGACAACGGCACGCTGGACAAGTTCGGCGTCGAGATGATCGCCGCCAAAAAGGAAGTGATCGAAAAGGCCGAAGACCGCCAGTTGTTCCGCGATGCGATGGACAAGATCGGTCTGAACAGCCCGCGGTCGCGCGTGGTCAGCACGATGGCCGAAGCCCGCGAGTCGCTGGAGTTCGTTGGTCTGCCGGCGATCATCCGTCCGTCCTTTACCCTCGGCGGTCTGGGTGGCGGCATTGCCTACAACAAGGACGAATACGAGCAGATTTGCGCCTCGGGTCTGGCGGCGTCGCCGGTGCACGAAGTGCTGGTCGAAGAAAGCGTGCTCGGCTGGAAAGAGTATGAAATGGAAGTCGTCCGCGACAAGGCGGACAACTGCATCATCATCTGCTCGATCGAAAACATCGACCCGATGGGCGTGCACACCGGTGACTCGATCACCGTTGCTCCGGCGCTGACGCTGACCGACAAAGAATACCAGATCATGCGCGATGCCTCGATCGCCGTGCTGCGGGAAATCGGTGTCGAAACCGGCGGCTCGAACGTGCAGTTCGCGGTGAACCCGGAAGACGGTCGCCTGATCGTCATCGAAATGAACCCGCGCGTGTCGCGTTCCTCGGCGCTGGCGTCGAAGGCCACCGGCTTCCCGATCGCCAAGATCGCCGCCAAGCTGGCGGTCGGCTATACCCTCGACGAGCTGACCAACGACATCACCGGCAGCACCCCGGCCAGCTTCGAGCCGACCATCGACTACGTGGTCACCAAGATTCCGCGCTTTACCTTTGAAAAGTTCCCCGATGCCGACGCCCGCCTGACCACCTCGATGAAGTCGGTCGGTGAAGCGATGGCCATTGGCCGCACCTTTGCCGAAAGCCTGCAAAAGGGCCTGCGCTCGATGGAAACCGGCTTGACCGGTCTGAATGACGCGCACATTCCGGGGGCCAATGGCGGCGAAAACCGCGATGTCATCCGCGCTGCCCTGTCCACCCCGCGCGCCGATCGCCTGCTGGTGATCGCCCAGGCCTTCCGCTGGGGGATGAGCGTCGAAGAGGTGCAGGCCGCCTGCAAGTATGACCCGTGGTTCCTGAAGCAGATCAAGGCGATTGTCGATACCGAAGCCGGGATCAAGGCCAACGGCCTGCCGCAGGACCGCCAGTCGTTGCTCGACCTCAAGAAGATGGGCTTCTCGGATGCCCGTCTGGGTCAGTTGACCGGCCAGAGCACCGACGCTGTCGCTGCGCTGCGCCAGACGCTGGACGTGCATCCGGTGTTCAAGCGCATCGATACCTGCGCCGGGGAATTCCCCTCTGACACCCCCTACATGTATTCCTGCTACGAAGGTGATGGCGTGTCGCCGGGCGAGTGCGAATCCGAACCGACCGACCGCAAGAAGGTGGTGATTCTGGGCGGTGGCCCGAACCGCATCGGTCAGGGGATCGAGTTTGACTATTGCTGCGTCCATGCCGCTTTCGCGCTGAACGAAGCCGGTCATGAAACGATCATGGTCAACTGCAACCCGGAAACGGTTTCGACCGACTATGATACTTCGGACCGCCTGTATTTCGAGCCGCTGACCGGCGAAGACGTGGTGGAACTGATCCGCAAGGAACAGAGCAACGGTGAAGTGCTGGGCGCCATCGTGCAGTTCGGCGGCCAGACCCCGCTGAAGCTGGCGCGGGCGCTGGAAAAGGCCGGTATCCCGATCCTCGGCACCAGCCCGGACGCCATTGATCTGGCCGAAGACCGGGAACTGTTCCAGCAGCTGCTGCACAAGCTGTCGCTGAAGCAACCGCCGAACGCCATTGCCGCCTCGGTCGAAGCGATCCGCTCGTCGGCCACCGCGCTGGGCTATCCGCTGGTGATCCGCCCGTCGTTCGTGCTCGGTGGCCGGGCGATGGAAATTGTCCACGACGACAGCGGGCTGGAATCGTGGATCCAGCGCATGATCGTCGAACAGGCCCGGGGCCATGCGGCGATTGAAATCAGCGCCGAGATGCCGGTCCTGCTGGACAAGTACCTGACGGGCGCGGTTGAAGTCGATCTCGATGCCCTGCGCGACAACACCGGCGCGGTGTTCATCGCCGGCGTGATGCAGCACATCGAAGAAGCCGGCATTCACTCGGGCGACTCCGCCTGCTCGCTGCCGCCCTATTCGCTGCCCGATGCCATCGTCGAAGAACTGAAGCGGCAGGCCGAACTGCTGGCCGCTGGTCTGAACGTGGTCGGCCTGATGAACGTCCAGTTCGCCGTCAAGGACGGTGAAGTGTTCATTCTGGAAGTCAACCCGCGTGCCTCGCGCACCGTGCCGTTCGTCGCCAAGGCCACTGGTAACCCGATCGCCAAGATCGCTGCCCGTATCATGGCTGGCGAACCGCTGTCAGCCTTTGCCCTCAACGATCAGCCGCTGAAGCACGTTGCGGTCAAGGAAGCGGTGTTCCCGTTCGCCCGCTTCCCCGGCGTTGACATCATCCTCGGGCCTGAAATGAAGTCCACCGGCGAAGTGATGGGGATCGACGTTGATTTCCACCGCGCCTTCGCCAAAAGCCAGCTGGGCGCGGGCGTCAGCCTGCCGATGGAAGGCACGGTGTTCATTTCGGTGCGCGAAGGTGACAAGATCGCCGCGCTGGCGATTGCCCGCGACCTGACCGCCATGGGCTTCCGGGTGATGGCAACCGTTGGCACCGCAGCCTTCTTCCGCGACCACGGCCTCGGCGATGTGGTGACGGTCAACAAGGTTCTGGATGGCCGTCCGCACTGTGTCGATGCCATGATTGATGGTCAGGTGCAGATGGTGATCAACACCACCGAAGGCGTGCAGGCGATCAAGGACAGCTTTGACATCCGTCGCACGGCCCTGACCCGCAACATCCCGCACTACACCACCATGCCCGGTGCGCGTGCGGCGGTGATGGCGATCGAAGCCCTGAAAAAGGGCGCTCTTGATGTTGCGCCGTTGCAGCACTACTCTGTCTGACACTTGCGCATGTCAGGAGGAGAGCAGGAGGGGCCTGCTCTCCTCCTTGCGCCATGTTTGTATTTTAGGGATCAAGTCGGAATGGAAAAGATACCCATGACCGCCGGGGGTCAAAAAGCCCTTGAAGATGAACTTCGCACGCTGAAAAGCGTGGAGCGGCCGGCGGTCATCCGGGCCATTGCGGAAGCGCGTGAGCATGGCGACCTGTCTGAAAACGCCGAGTATCACGCTGCCCGCGAGCGCCAGAGCTTTATCGAAGGCCGGATTGCCGAGCTGGAAGACATCCTGTCCCGCTGCGACGTGATCGACGTCAGCAAGCTGTCGGGCAAGGTGGTGCGCTTCGGGGCCTCGGTGACCATCGTTGATGAAGACACCGATGACGAAGTGACCTACCAGATCGTTGGTCCGCACGAAGCCAGCCTGGAACAGGGCCGCATCTCGATCGGCTCGCCGCTGGCCAAGGCGCTGATCGGCAAGACCGAAGGGGACACGGTCGAAGTGGCCGCCCCCGGCGGGTCAAAGTCCTATGAGTTGCTGAAGGTCGTGTTTGCCTGATTTTCAGGAAACAGGCCCGCCTATTCTGACGCCCCCCGTTGCTGCGGTGACGGGGGGCGTTGTCTTGTCAGGCGATTCAACCTTCCTTAACGAACCCCGCGCATAACTATGCTATGCTGCCTGCCGGGCTGATGGTGCGCAGTGACAGGCCGCGGGGGCCTTGTACGAACGACAGGATTTCAGGCGATGAAACAGGCATGGAAAAGCCCGGAGGGCATGGGGCTGCGGCTGGCGGCGCTGGTGTTGCTTGTCTCGTCACTGAGTGCGTGCAAGGAAGGGGTCAATTCCTTGCAGGAAGCGGCCTTTGACGGCGAGAACTATGCCAGCGGGATTGCCAGTGCGGCCCGTTCGCTGGTGGTGCTGGATGCGGTGTCGGTGATCAACACCCAGAAAACGCTGGTCGATCATATCTCTGGCTGGCTGAATGGGCAGGATTGTTCGACCCTGCGCTATAACAAGGGTGACAATTATTGCCGCCCCTATTACGTCAACAAGCCGGTGGTGCCGCAGTTGTACTGCTATCGCACACTGGCCGCAGTGACCTGCTACGAACAGCCGACCGGCAATCCGGGCGACAAGCTGGTGGGCATTCGTGAAGGCGGTCTGCAAAAGACGTACTGATCCTCTGCTGAACAATCGACATCGACATCGATAGCTCAGAGCTGTGAGCCTGGGTCTCATCACAGTACACGATGGTTGGTGGACAAGAGTGGGCTGCCGCCCACACCCGCTCGGAGGCAAATGCCCCCGAACCCCCATTTTTCTTTAAAAATCAGAGTAATGGGGTCCGGGGCCTCAAGGCCCCGGCGAGGTATGGAGCAGCGCTCCATGATCCTGTTTTCTGTTTGTCATGTATTGTGGGGCTCACAGCTCTCGGCGCGTGCCTGATGCGCGGTCCCCGGTCTCTCCGGAAGCAAGGGGATTTCATCGCGCCTAGGGTTATTTTTCCGTCTTTTTCTCCCCTTTAGGGTGAATAAAGACGTTTGATGGCGAATTTATCTGTTTGGAAATATCGCCGCTTCCTCATACACTTTGGAAGCACCCCGCTTTCAGCTTTTGATGTTTGTATGAGGTACGCCATGTCAGCCAGCCAGCGATATTCAAGCGAGCGCCAGACGCACGACTTGCTTGCGGCCCTGACCAGGGTCGTTGGCGAACTGGAGACGTCCCACGCCGAACTCGACATGCCCAATCTGAGCAGCGAGCGGCGGCAGGAGCTGTACCACGTGATCCTGAACGACATGGGACGTCTGGCCAATTTGCTGCATCTGGCGGAATCCCATGCGGTCGGTCATCTGCAGGATGGAACACGGGCGCGCATCCGCGATACCCTGGACTATGTGCGCCAGCGGGCGACCTCGATCGGGGTCGAAATTGCCCTCAGCCGTATCCGGGCCTTGCGTCGGTTGGCCGACCGGTCAACCAAGGGGCGGATGCATCCATTGGGGCGCTCTTTCCGCCTGCGGGAAGACCTGAACAATGCGGTCAGCCTGTTACACAACTTTGGTCTGTCCCTGCCGCAAGAGCACATGGAAGATCTGCTGGACTCGGCGGCCAGCATCAACTCGCTGATTCGCAAGGACCGGGAAATCACCTGGCTCCAGCCGCTGGCCGAGGAGCAGGAAGATTCCTGCCCGCTGATCGACATTCAGGAACTGGTTGCCCGCGTCGCCATCAGCGAACAGGGCAGCGCACCTCAGGCCTGATCGCGTTGGCCTGCTGCCGCCTGCTGCATTGCGGTCCCGAAGCTGGCCATGGCCTGAATCACCTGCTGCAAGTCCATCCCCAACGCCGTCAGACTGTATTCCGTTTTGGGCGGAATGCAGGCGTAGGTCCGTTTGCTGAGCAGGTGATACTCTTCCAGCAATTTCAGCCGCTCGGTCAGAACCTTGGCGCTGATGCCGGGCAGGGACCGCTGAAGTTCGCTGAAGCGTTTGCAGCCCCCCAGCAACTCGCGGACGATCAGGGTGGTCCATTTGCCCTCGACGATACGGGCGGCGGTGGCGACGGGGCAGGAGGGAGGACAGGGCGGGGGAGAGGCCACAGGCGTTGTCCTTGCAGGGCATGGTTACCAAAAGGTGCATACTTCCCAAAAGAAAGTCCAGCAGCCTACAGTCCGGGATAACCTTTCCGGAGCCGTTACCATGATCCCGTTGTGGGTGTATCGGGCTGAACTGACCCTGTTGGCAGCCAGCAATGGGCCAACCCTGTTCCGCCATCTCTATGGCCTGCCATGGTATGGCGGTTTGTTGCGGCAATGGGCGGCAGACAGTCTGGCCGCCGCGACAGGGACGGTACGCGACCTGTGCGAGATTGGCTGTGGACCGGGCGACCTGCTGCATGACCTGGTGCAGCCATCGCAACAGGCGACGGGCATTGATGCCTCAGCGGCGATGCTGCGTGCGGCTCGGCCCCACCCGCTGGTGTGCTTCCAGTCGGGACGGTTGCCTGATGTGCCGCTGGCCGCAGGCAGTCAGGATGTGGTGCTGGCAGCATCGGTGCTGAACTGTGTGCCGGACCCTTGGGCCAGTCTGGCCGGGATGGCCCGCATCACCCGCGCGGGTGGCGTGGTGTCGGTGTTGGTACCGACCGGGCCGCGTGCGTCTGTGGGGGATTTGCTGCGGGACGTTGGCACGTTGGGATTGGCAGGTCGGTCGGCGGCGGTGCTGGTCCACTGGCTGCGCATGGCGCGGGTGGTCGACCCGGCAGAGGCGGCGCGATGGTTTACCGCTGCCGGGTTGCAGCAGGTGACGATCACCCCTTACCTGAATGGTCGGGTGAGCGGCATCCGGGGCCGGGTGTCATGACAGGCCGTCTGGTCCCGGCCCGGTGCCGTCGATCCAGTCAAAGAACGCATCCTCGTCCATCACCGTCACGCCCAGTTCGGTCGCCTGCTTCAGCTTTGACCCGGCCCCCGGCCCGGCAACCACCAGATCGGTCTTGGCTGACACGCTGCCTGCCACTTTGGCCCCCAAGTCTTGCGCCCGGCTTTTGGCTTCGCTGCGGCTCATCCGTTGCAGGGTGCCAGTGAAGACCACCGTTTTCCCGGCGATCAGCGAGCCGCTGGTGTCGCGGCGCAGGAACGGTTCGATGGTCAGCACCGCCAGCAGGCGGTCGAGTTCCTCGCGGTTGTGCGGCTGGTGGAAAAAGGCCACCAGTTCCTGCACCACCGCCGGGCCGATGGTTTCGACGTTGATCAGATCCTGATAGCTGGTGCTGTCGGGATTGGGGCTGCCGTCCTCGGCGGTGGCGGCGAGAACGGCGCTTTGCAGGGCGTCAAAGCGTTCGTAATGCTGGGCCAGCAGGCGGGCGGTGGCCTGACCGATCTGCGGGATGCCCAAAGCAAACAGGAATCGTTCCAGTGCGATGGTGCGACGGCCTTCGATGGCGCGATAGAGCTTTTGCTCCGACGTCTTGCCCCAGCCGTCTTTTCGGGACAACGGTTTCAGCAGGAATTCGGTACGACTGTCGCCCGGCAGCAAAAAGATGTCGCTCGGGCGATGGACACGGCCATCGGCCCAGAATTCTTCCACCGCCTTGTCGCCCAATCCTTCGATGTCAAAGGCATTGCGCGAGACAAAATGCTTCAGGCGTTCCTTGGCCTGCGCCTCGCAGGTCAGCCCGCCCGAACAGCGCCAGGCCACTTCCCCTTCGGGACGGACGGCCTCGGAGTCGCACACCGGGCAGCGGTGCGGGAAAGCAAACGGTTCCGGTTCGGGAGACTGCGGGCGCAGGTCCAGCACCACCTCGACCACCTGCGGGATCACGTCGCCCGCCCGCTGCACGATCACCGTATCGCCGATGCGCACATCCAGACGGCGGATTTCGTCCTCGTTGTGCAAGGTGGCACGGCTGACCACCACCCCGCCGACGGTGACCGGTTGCAGATGGGCGACCGGGGTCAGCACGCCGGTGCGGCCCACCTGCACTTCGATGTGCTCTAGACGGGTTTGTGCCTGTTCTGCCGGGTACTTGTGGGCAATCGCCCAGCGGGGGGCGCGGGCAATGAAGCCGAGGCGCTTTTGCCAGTCCACCCGGTTGACCTTGTAGACCATGCCGTCGATGTCATAGGGCAGCTCGGCCCGCCGCTCGCCAAGGGCGCGATAGGCGGCGATCATCCCGGCGGCGGAATGGCACAGACGGACATCCGGGTTGGTCGGAAAGCCCCAGGCGCGCAACTGCTCGAGGTACTGCCAGTGCTGCTCCGGCTCCCAGCCGTCCAGCTCGCCCCAGGCATAGCAGAACAGGCTGAGCGGACGGTGGCGGGTGATTTCGGGGTTGAGCTGCCGCAGCGACCCGGCGGCGGCATTGCGCGGGTTGGCAAACAGCTTGCCGCCGGTCTGTTGATGGCGGGCGTTCAGGGCCAGAAAGTCGGCGCGGGCCATATAGACTTCGCCCCGGACCTCTAGCACCGCCGGAACGGTCGTGCCGCTGAGGGTCTGGGGGAAGGCGGCAATGGTGCGCAGGTTGGCGGTGATGTCTTCGCCTTCCTGCCCGTCGCCACGGGTGGCGGCCTGTACGAACACCCCGTTTTCAAAGCGGGCGGAAAAGCTGAGGCCGTCAATCTTCGGCTCGGCGACAATTTCAACCGGCTCGTCGTCGGTCAGCTTCAGGAAACGGCGGATGCGGCCAACGAAGTCCTCGACGTCGCTGTCGTCAAAGGCGTTGTCCAGCGACAGCATCGGCACCCGGTGCTGAACCTTGCCAAAGCCTGCCGCCGGGGCCGCCCCGACCCGGTTGTGTGGCCCGCTGGCCGGGGCAGCCTCGGGGAACTGGGCGTACAAGCGCATGTAGCGCCGCTTCAGGGCATCATAGTCGGCATCGTCGATCAGCGGGGCATCATTACCGTGGTAGGCGGTATCAGCCTGGGCCATCTGCTCGGCAAGGGCCTGCATCTCGGCGGCGGCGGCCTCGCGGGTGGGGAACAGGTCGGACATCGGAACCCTTTTATGCGTCAGGCGCCCATCAGGCTGGCGGCGGCGGCGCGTGCTTCGGGGGTGATCACCTCCCCGGCCAGCATGCGGGCAACCTCTTCACAGCGGGCGGCGTGGTCAAGAGAGGTGATGGTGGTGCTGGTGGTGCCCTTGCTGACGTGCTTGGCGACCCGCCAGTGATGGTTGCCCTTGGCGGCAACCTGTGGCGAATGGGTGACCACCAGCACTTGCAGGTCCTGCGCCAGCGCCGCCAGCCGCTCGCCGACGGCGGCGGCGGTGGCTCCGCCGATCCCGGCGTCCACTTCGTCAAACACCAGCGTCGGAATCGGCGAGACGCGGGCCAGCACCACTTTCAGCGCCAGCATGAAGCGCGACAGTTCCCCACCCGAGGCAATCTTGCCGATCGGACCGGGGGCGCTGCCGGGGTTGGTGGCAACCTCGAAGGCCACCCGGTCGAGGCCGTCGCTGCCCCATTGCTCTTCGGGCAGGTCTTCGATGCGGGTGACAAAGCGGGCCTTGTCGAGCTTCAGCGGCGGCAGTTCGCGCGCTACGCCGCTGTCGAGCGTTTTCGCCGCACTCTGGCGGGCTTTTGACAGGCGGCGGGCGGTTTCGACATAGGCCAGCCGGGCGGCCTGTTCAGCCTGTGCCAGCCCGACCAGATCGCTGCCGCCATCATCCAGCGCCCGCAGACGACGGTGGATTTCCTCGCGCACGGCGGGCAGCTCGTCGCAACTGACCCCATGCTTGCGGGCCAGCGCGCGCAGGGCAAACAGCCGTTCTTCCACCCGTTCAAGGGCTTGCGGATCAAGGTCGATGGTGCTGGCGGCGTGTTCGAGCATGTTATGGGCTTCGGCGGCCTCGACGGCGGCGCGGTCAAAGGCATCGAGCACCGGGGCCAGTATGGCGGGGGCCATCGGTGCCACCCGTTCCAGCGCCCGCTGGGCGGCGCGGAAAATGCCTTCGACGCCACCGCCACCGGCATCCATCGTTTGCAGGGCGGCGCTCAGGCCCTCGGCCAGCTTTTCGCTGTTCATCAACAGGGCACGGCGGTCGGCCAGTTCGGCCTCTTCGCCGACCTGCGGCGCGGCGCCGTCCAGTTCCTCGGCGGCGTGGCGCAGGGTGTCTTCTTCGGCGCGGGCGGCGGCCAGATCGCGCTCGGCCTGTTCGCGGGCGGACCGTGCTGCCCGCCACAGCGACCACGTCCCGGTGCAGGCGGCGCGCGCCTTGGCGGCAGCCCCGTACAGGTCGAGCACGTCGCGGTGGGTGGCCGGGTTCAGCAGGCCGTGGGTATCGTACTGCCCATGGACTTCGACCAGCGTTTCGCCCAGTTGGCGCAACAGGCTGATGCTGATCGGCTGGTCATTGACCGATGCCCGCGAGCGGCCATCACGGGTGACAATCCGGCGCAGGATCAGACTGTCGTCCTCGCCGTGCAGGTCATTGTCTTTCAGCAGGCGATGGGCGGGGTGGCTGGGGAGCAGTTCAAACTGGGCGGTCACCGACAACTGGTCGGCGCCGGTGCGCACCAGTCCGCTGTCGGCCCGTTCCCCCAGTGCCAGCCCGAGGCTGTCGAGCAGAATCGACTTGCCTGCGCCGGTTTCCCCGGTCAGCACGCCCAGCCCGTTGCCAAAGGTCATGTCCAGACGATCAATCAGGACCACATCACGGATGGAGAGGCGGACCAGCATCAGGGAACACCATCAAAAGGACAGAAAGCGGTACGGGGATGACAAACGGGATCAGAACAGTTTGGGCAGCCAGCCATCATCCTTTTTGCCGTTTTCTTCGGCCTGCGGATCGGTCGAGCCCAGTTCGGCGACTTCGTAGGCATCCTGATACCAGCGGCTGCCCGGATAGTTGTGGCCCAGCACGGCGGCGATGCGACGGGCTTCGCCTTTCAGGCCGACCATGGTGTAGGCTTCAACCAGACGATAGAGGGCTTCGGGGATGTGGGTGGTCTGCTGATAGCCGTCAACCACTACCTTGAACCGGTTGATGGCGGCCAGATACTGTTTGTTGCGCAGGTACCAGCGGCCGACTTCCATTTCCTTGCCGGCCAGATGGTCGCGGGTCAGGTCGATTTTCAGGCGGGCGTCGCGGGCATAGGTGGTGTTGGGGAAACGGGTGATCACTTCTTCCAGCGACTGCATGGCCAGTCTGGTCATCTTCTGGTCACGGCCCACGTCGGAAATCTGTTCGTAATAGCACAGCGCCTTCAGGTAATAGGCATAGGGCGCATCGGCGTTGCCGGGGTGCAACTGGATGAAGCGGTCCAGGGCGATGATCGCATCATCGAATTTGGTGTCTTCGTAATAGGCATAGGCGGCCATCAGCTGCGCCTTGGACGCCCAGCGGGAATAGGGGTGCTGGCGCTCGACCTCGTCAAAGGACTTGGCGGCTTCCTTGTAGTCTTCTTTCTGCAGGCGATCCATCGCCTCGTTGTACAGATCCCCCACCGGGCGCTCGACGTATTCCTCTTTTTTGTCGCCAGAGCAGCCCGCCAGCAGAGCCACACCAAGGAGGACTGCAAGGGCGGAACGACGGCGAGGCAGAACAGCGGCAAAGCGCGAGGTTTTCATCAAGCACGGCCTTATATGGTGAGGTGAGACCAGAACAAAGCAGGAATAGGCTAGCGCAGGGCGCGATGGTCAGCAACAGCAGACATCAGTCGGACCCTGCGGGAGCCACTATGATACAGCGCCGAACGGGCGGCAAGGGGGCGGCTAGAGCATTTCTCGCTCTCCAAGGATCACGATAAATGCTCTAGTGACTTGTTATCCAAGCAAATGCGTCGTCGCAGATGTGTCCATCTGCTCGGGATTTACTCTGGCACCCCCCTGCCGACGTGTCAGGCGGTCTTGAACAGGGCGTGGCGCTTTTTGCCTGCCGACAGCTTGAGGGTGCCGTCGATGATGTCGGCGGCGGTGATCAGCTGGTTTTCGTCTTCGACCTTGCCATCGTTCAGCTTGACGCCGCCGCCACGCACCAGACGACGGGCTTCGCCCTTCGACGCCGCGAACTCTGCCGTCACCAGCAGGTCGAGCAGCGCCACTCCGGCTGCGGCCTGCTCCGGCGACAGCGGATAGGTAGGCAGGTTTTCGCTCAGGGTACCCTGCTCAAAGGTCTGCTCGGCGGTCTGGCGGGCGGTGCTGGCGGCGGCGGCCCCATGGCACAGCGCGGTAACCTGATCGGCGAGAACCTTTTTGGCGTCGTTGATCGCCGCCCCGTCCAGAGACTCGAGGCGGGCGATTTCGTCCAGCGGCAGTTCGGTGAACAGGCGCAGGAAACGGCCGACGTCGGCGTCTTCGGTGTTGCGCCAGTACTGCCAGAACTCGTAGGGCGACAGGCGTTCTTCGTTCAGCCACACCGCCCCGTTGGCGGTCTTGCCCATCTTGGCCCCCGACGAGGTGGTCAGCAGCGGCGAGGTCAGGCCGAACACTTCGGTGGCGTCCAGACGGCGGGTCAGTTCGACGCCGTTGATGATGTTGCCCCACTGGTCCGACCCGCCCATCTGCAGGCGGATGCCGCCGCGCTTGTGCAGTTCGTGGAAGTCATAGCCCTGGAGGATCATGTAGTTGAATTCCAGGAAGGTCAGCGGCTGTTCACGGTCAAGGCGCAGCTTGACCGAGTCAAAGCTCATCATGCGGTTGATGGTGAAATGCACACCGATCTCGCGCAGGAAGGCCAGATAGTTCAGGTGGTCCAGCCAGTCGGCGTTGTTGACCATCACCGCATCGGTCGGGCCATCGCCAAAGGTCAGGTACTTGGCGAATACCTTTTTGATGCCGTCCATGTTGGCCTGAATCTGCTCGTCGGTCAGCAGCTTGCGCGACTCGTCCTTGAACGACGGGTCGCCGATCTTGGAAGTGCCGCCGCCCATCAGGACCACCGGCTTGTGGCCGGTCTTTTGCAGCCAGCGCAGCATCATGATCTGGATCAGCGACCCGACATGCAGGCTGTCTGCCGTGCAGTCAAAGCCAATATATGCCGGAACCACGCCAGCGGACATGACGGCATCAAGGCCCGCCAGATCGGTGCACTGGTGATAATAGCCGCGTTCACGGACCGTCTTGAGGAAGTCGGAGCGCACGGCTGTTGGTTCGGTGGACATCTTTTTGGCTCTTCAACTGCTATAATGATAAGGAAGGGTTGGAAACCCGCCGTCGATTTAGCACAATCGCGGCTTCTGGACAATGTTAGGGCAGAGATTGCATCGTGACTGTTGAGACTTTTGCGCCCCGCTGGGCGATTGGCCTGATGAGCGGCACTTCGCTGGATGGCATTGATGCGGCCCTGATCGAAAGCGATGGCGAACGGGTGACCGCCATCGGTCCGGCGCTGACCGTCCCCTATCCGCCGACTTTCCGCGCCGCCATCTATGGCACGCTGGGTGAACGCGGCGATGCCGAAACCATCGCCCGCGTCGAAACGGAAATCACCCGCCTGCACGGCGAGGCGGTGATGCACCTGATGAACGCCTCGGGGATGGCCCCCGAGGACATCGCGGTGGTCGGTTTCCATGGTCAGACCATCGCCCACCGGCCCGAGCAACGCTATACCCGCCAGCTGGGCAACGGCGCGCAACTGGCCAACACCGTCAAGGTACCGGTGGTGTTCGACCTGCGCAGCGCCGATGTGCAGGCCGGCGGGCAGGGGGCTCCGCTGGTGCCGGTGTTCCATGCCGCGCTGGCCGAAGGGCTGGAACGGCCGCTGGCGGTGCTGAATATCGGCGGGGTGGCCAACGTTACCCTGCTGTCCGATGACCATGACCTGCTGGCCTTTGACACCGGGCCGGGCAATGCCCTGATTGACGACTGGATGCATCGCCACACCGGGACTCCGCAGGATGCCGACGGCGCGGCGGCGGCAGCGGGCACCATCCACCGTGACGCGCTGACCAAAATGATCAGCCATCCGTGGTTCTCGGCTCCGCCACCGAAGTCGCTGGACCGTGATGCCTTCATGTCGGCCTTCTCCCACCTCGAGGGGCTGTCGCTGGAAGACGGTGCCGCCACGCTCAGCGCCTTTACCGCCCTGTCGGTGGCACGGGCGGCGAGCCTGATGCCGGTGCTGCCGAAACGCTGGCTGGTCTGTGGCGGTGGGCGCAACAACCCGACCCTGATGCGCCTGCTGAACGAAGAGCTGGGCGTGCCGGTCGAAGCGGTGGAAGAAGAGGGCTGGCACGGTGACGCGCTGGAAGCGCAGGCGTTCGGCTTCCTCGCCCTGCGGCACCTGCGCGGCCTGCCGCTGACCTTCCCCGGCACCACCGGCTGCCCGCAGCCGATGACTGGCGGGCGTCTGGTGCTGCCCGAGGCGGTGAACTGAGTGTTGACAGGGCAAGGGAAACTTGCCATCTTATGGGAGGAGGCTTTGTGGTAGAAATATCGCATTGCCTTTTTCTTTTTGGCAACACCATGATCATTCGGCTGTTCCGTCGTATGCCGTGATATGAACGGCGCTCACTGCTCTAATATTTTGTTTTGTCGTATTTTTTGCGCAATGCGTTAAGGTTGCTTGGGACGTAGATCCGAAATTTCCTTGATGCCCCAGACGTTTTGGCCACCGTCGGTCAAGTGGAGATAACGCATCTGTTTGACTATTTCCACAAGAGGGCCAAGCTCGGGGCGGGTGCTTTCCGGCATGCGAGCCAGACGCAATCCCCAGCTCACAATGTAGGCAACCAGATCTGCCAATTGCACCAAGGAGCTTAGGTCTGAATGTACGAACAGGGGTTCAGGGATAATGAGGCGGGCACGAATTCGCCCGTTTTTTGTTCTCTCAAAGTACCGCGAGATTTGTCCTAGCAGGACGTGACTTGCACTCTTGTCCAGTTCATCAAAGATCAGGAAACCCATCGGATTTCCCTGTGTTTGATTGAGAAAATGATAAAACCTTTCGAGGAAAAAGGCATAGTCTTTGCGCATTTCATCGCCATTTGGAGGCCTTGGTGCGCTTTGAGGAACCATGGTCGCGAAAACTTTGGCACCATGGAGATGCGCCTCCCCAAGAATATGTTTGCAGTAGGCAATTTTGGCCTGAGCGAGTGCGGTTAACCTGGGGCGGGATGGGGCGGAGCCGTCACTGAGAATTTCGCGGGATAACCGTTGACGTTCTTCCGGGGAGAACGGGGGCATTTGATTGGCGAGTCTATACGTCTTCTTTTTCAGAAGTTCTTTCGCCTTTGCTTCCGCCCCATAGGCCTCATAAAGGCGTGCTCCAAAGAACTGCTCTTGAGCTTTGGAAATTTCTCGAATCAGTTTCCATATTGTACGGTCCTCAATAGCTATCCCGGCAAGCACCTCGTATGGTGAATTCCGCTGATCCTGCCCGGACTCATCAACAAACAGCATCCAGCACATATCGAGTCTCCGATAGAATGGTGCATCGTGCAGAGCTATGCATCTGTGATGCTGCTTTATAACACCAAAACGGCCCGCAGGGAGAACGCTCTCTGCGGGCCGTTTTGGTGTGCGTTCTGTCAGGCAAGCGAACCGGGCTTACACCCGTTCCATCGCGCCTTCGAGGTAGGTATCCACCGCTGCCGTCAGCGAGTCCATGTGGTTGCTGAAGAAGTGGTTGGCCCCGGTGACCGACTTGTAATCGACCTTGATGTTCTTTTGCGCCTGCAGCTTGGTGGCCAGCTTTTGCGCCGAGACCTCGGGGACCACTTCGTCCGAAGCCCCGTGAACGATCAGCCCCGACGACGGGCAGGGCGCCAGGAACGAGAAGTCGTAGATGCTGGCCGGAGGGGTGACGGCGACAAAGCCGGCAATTTCCGGGCGGCGCATCAGCAACTGCATGCCGATCCAGGCCCCGAACTGGAACCCGGCCACCCAGCAGGAGGTGGCATTGGCATTGATGGTCTGCAACCAGTCGAGCGCCGAGGCGGCATCCGACAGTTCACCCTGACCATTGTCAAACGCACCCTGCGACCGGCCCACTCCCCGGAAATTGAAGCGCAGCACGGAAAAACCGCGCCGGGCAAAGGAGTGGTGCAGGTTATAGACCACCTTGTTGTTCATGGTGCCGCCGTGCTGCGGGTGCGGGTGCAACACCAGGGCGATGGGAGCGTTGGCTACCTTGCTGTGATGGTAGCGACCTTCGAGACGGCCTTCCGGCCCATTGAAAATAACTTCAGGCATGTTCCGCGTGCTGCTCTGCGAGGGCGTTCCAGGACGGGAAAGGGATTTCCCCGCCGGTCAGACGTTGCGCCTTGATCAAGACCGGCCCGATGAACGGTGGACCGGAGTGCTGGACGTGTGCCGGGGGACTGTAATCTTGACCAAAAAAGTCGGAGATTTTATAGTTATCCCAAGGCAACGACGGGAAGGTCAGGGTATTTCCGCTCCAGCCTGTTGACGGGCTGGCTGGCCGGTCCCTATCTCCTCCCCCAGTCTGACCCGAACAGGGCCGACCATCAGGGTTAATGACAGTCAGACACTGATCTGGTCGTCAGGTGTGAACCACTCCCCCATAAAAGGACCGCGCAAGCAGCCTCGCAAGGGGTCGGGCATAATAACACACTCCGGGCTACGCATTTCAACTGTGTAGATGGTCAGTGCTCTTGTTTCCGTCATCGGGGTGTGGAAAACTTTTGTGCAGGTGCACACCTTACCCCGCTGGCGGCCCGTTTTCTGTGACGGTCGTCATCCCCCCTTCGGGGGCGGGCGTGACCGGGGACGCGGCGGCAGGATGGCTGCGCGGCTCCGTCGTTAACCGCCGGACCGGGCAAGGACTGTTGCCGTTCCGGCTCTGTGACCAGAGGATGACCATGGTTCTTGCACGACTGAAGGAAGACATCGACACCATCATGGCCCGCGATCCCGCCGCCCGTTCGCGGCTGGAAGTGGTCCTGTGTTATCCGGGTGTCCATGCGATGATTGCCTATCGGTTGTCGCACTGGTGCTGGAAAAAGGACTTCCGGCTGGTCGCCCGGGTGATTTCGGCCACCGCCAAGGTGTTCACCGGCGTGGAAATCCATCCCGGGGCCACCATCGGGCGGCGGGTGTTCATTGACCACGCCACCGGGGTGGTGATCGGTGAAACCGCCGAAGTCGGCAATGATGTTACCCTGTATCAAGGAGTGACCCTGGGCGGAACGTCGCTGGAAAAGGGCAAGCGCCACCCGACCCTGCTGGATGGGGTGATTGTTGGCTCGGGCGCGGCGATCCTTGGCCCGCACACGATTGGGGCTGGTGCGCGCGTCGGGGCCAATGCGGTGGTGCTGGACGATGTGCCGCCCGGCGTCACGGTGGTCGGCATTCCGGCCAAGGCGGTGGTGCGCAAGGACAAGACCAAAGCCGAAGAATTTTGCGCCTACGGCATGCCGACCGACGAAATGCCGGACCCGGTGGCCCGTGCCATGGATGCCCTGCGCGACCAGATCACCGCCCTGTCCGAGCGGGTGCGGGAACTGGAAGGCACGCCCGCGACTGTTGTGCCGCTGACGGTCGCCCGCAGCGAAGAGGAACCGCCAGAGGTCCCGCCGACGGACGGCAACGATCAGCCTCCGGCAAAAGCAGCGGTCAGCGCCTGATCCCTGATCCGGCGCGGAACCGGCCCGGAACCGGCCCGGAACCGGATGGTGCAACAGGCAGGGCATAGGGGCGCATACCCCCTATGCCCGTTTGTTTGTTGTCAGGTTGTTGCTTTATGGGGCGGGAATGCATAAATAGGCACCTAGTAAGGTATGGTATTTTTGCCAGACAAGTGTATAAGGTGCCTCCCGCACCGGAATGTTGCCCGACCTCGCTGTCCTGTGTCAGCGAGGTAAAGGGTTCTTTAGGGTCTGATGCAGGTCAGGCAGGAGTAAGCCGGGGGGACGGCACGGCTGGGTCCACACGCGGGTCAGCCTCTTGAGGGAGTAAATGGAGTGAGACTGAGCACCAAAGGGCGTTATGCCGTGATGGTCATGGCCGATCTGGCATCCCATTCTGCGGGCAAGCCGGTGGCGCTGGCCGATATCGCGGAACGTCAGGAAATTTCGCTGTCCTATCTGGAACAGTTGTTCGGTCGCCTGCGCAAGGGCGGTCTGGTGAAAAGCGTCCGTGGTCCGGGTGGCGGTTATCTGCTGTCGCGGCATCCTGGCGAAATGCGCATTTCCGATATCATTCTGGCGGTTGATGAGCCGATCCAGACCACCCGTTGCGCGCCGGGCAGCCCGGCGGGCTGCCACAACAACAAGGGCCGCTGCCTGACGCACGATCTGTGGGAAGAGCTGGGCAACCAGATTTATCTCTATCTCAGCTCGGTGACGCTGGAACAGGTGTGCTCGCGGCAGGTGCTGGGGACCAGCGGCCTGTTCCGTGACCCGCTGTCCTCGACGGCAGCGCAATAACGACGTCGGCCCCGCCACCCCCGGCGGGACTGGCCTGATCATCCGACCTGTTGCGGGCTCCCTCATGGCCGATGGTCATGCTCCCCCGCAGCAGGTCGTTTGTCATTGGGCCTGCGTGCATTCAACCTGACGCCATGGTACACGACGTTTGGGAAGCAGGCTCATGGAGCGCTGCTCCACGCCTCGCTGGGGCCTTGGGCCCCAGACCCCATTCTTTTGATCTTGAAGGAAAAAATGGGGGCTTGGGGCCTCAGGCCCCAAACGGGTTCGGGCGGTAGCCCGCCTTTTGAACCGAACTGTCATGTACCGTGACCTGACGCAGGCACGCTGGTTTAACCTTTTGTTCTGTCGCATTGTTGTTGCGAAACCCGGTTCCCACTTTTCGCACAATGCTCTAAAGGCCCTGGTTCATGGCATCAACGGTTTATCTCGACTGGAACGCATCAGCCCCGGTGTCTGCCGAGGCACGGGAGGCGGCCCTGCGCTGGATGGAACAGCCGGGCAATCCGTCGTCGATCCATGGCAGCGGGCGGCGGGCGCGGGCGCTGGTCGAGGATGCGCGCACGGCCATTGCCCTGCTGGCGGGCAATGGCCGTGCCGGGGCGGTGAAGCCGGGGCAGGTGGTGTTCACCTCCGGTGGGACCGAGGCGCTGGCGCTGGCGCTGCACGGGTTGTTTCCGGCTCGCCAACTGGCCGAGGCTCCGCCGTTGCTGACCGCTCGCCGCTGTCTGGTGTCGGCGGTCGAGCACCCGGCCGTGTTGGCCGCCGCCCATGCCGCTGGTGGTGCCCCTGCCGAACAGAGTCCGGTGCTGCCGTCGGGGCTGATTGATCTGCCGTGGCTGGAACAGCGTCTGGACCCGCAGCGGGACGACCTGCCGCAGGTGGTGGCGGTGCAACTGGCCAACAACGAAACCGGCGTGATCCAGCCGATGGCGCAGATTGCCGATCTGGTCCATCGGGCCGGAGCCTTGCTGTTGTGTGATGCGGTGCAGGCAGCGGGGAAAATCCCGCTGGACCTGAGCGCGCTGGGGGCCGATGCGCTGGCCCTGTCGGCGCACAAGCTGGGCGGATTGCCGGGCTGTGGGGCGCTGGTGCTGGGGGCAGGGATCGGGGTGCGTCCGTTGCTGGCCGGAGGCGGACAGGAGCGGGGCCAGCGTGGCGGAACGCAAAACGGCGTTGGCATCGCCGCCTTTGGGGCAGCGGCAGCGCAGGCGCTGGCCTTGCTGGCCGATGGTGCCGGTGTGCGGATGACTGAACGGCGCGACCGGATGCAGGCGGCCTTGCTGGCGCGGGCACCGCAGGCGGTGGTACATGGTGGTGAGGTGGACCGCCTGCCCAACACCCTGTCGATCAGCCTGCCTGGCGTGGACCAGCAACGGCAGGTGATGGCGCTGGATCTGGCTGGCATTGCGGTTAGTGCCGGGTCGGCCTGCTCGTCGGGCAAGCTGGAACCGTCGCATGTTCTGCTGGCGATGGGCATGGGCGAGCTTCTGGCCCGTCAGGCGATCCGCGTTTCCTTTGGGCATTCGACAGCGCAGGATGATCTGGACCGATTCGTGGCCTGCTGGTCGGGACTGGTCCCACCACAGGCGTAGGCGGCTAAAGATCGTTCGTCATATTTTTGTCACCGAAACCCAGCAGATGCCGAGGTATGGCCGTAGTCTGAGGCGGGCGTACCCTGTAGGTGTACATCCGCCTCTTGCCTGAACGGCACGAGGCAGGTACACATCGTGCGCTGCAAACCGCTGTGTCAGCCCTTTTGTGCGATGCGGTATGCGGCGGTTGGCTGTCTTTTGTCCTCCCCCTCGGACCTTCCATGGAGATTCTCAGATGCCCAGGATGACCTTCATCGACCCCAATGGGACTCGCCACGACGTGGATGCGCCAGAGGGGCTGTCGGTCCTCGAAATTGCACACCAGAACAAGATCGGTCTGGAAGGTGCCTGCGAAGGCTCGCTGGCCTGCTCGACCTGTCATGTGGTGATCGACCCCGAGTGGTTCGACCGTCTGGAAGAGCCGAGCGAAGACGAAGAAGACATGCTCGATCTGGCCTTTGGCCTGACCAAGACCAGCCGTCTGGGCTGCCAGATCCTGATGAGCGCCAAGCTGGACGGTCTGGTGGTGCGTCTGCCCGAAGGCACCCGCAACGCCCTTGACGACTAATACGACGATTACGTGAACGGTGGCGCTTTCCGGGCTAAATGGCTCTGGACGAACAGACGCCCTGTTCCCATATTTGCAAGGCACCGCGCACAGCCTGTTGCGCGGTGCCTTGTTGTTTTGGACAGGCCCGGACAGTTGAGAAACAAGATCGTGGAGCGCTGCTCCACGCCTCGCTGGGGCCTTGGGCCCCAGACCCCATTCTTTTGATCATCAAAGAGAAAAGGGGGGCTTGGGGGCATTGGCCCCCAAACAGGTGCGGGCGGTAGCCTGCCTGTTGTTCTTTCTCTGTCGTGACCTGAACCACGTTCGATTTTTTAGCGGAACCCTGACATGCACAGTGTACTTTCGACCAAAGCCCCGCAGGATACCCGCGTGATGGTGGCGATGTCCGGCGGCGTTGACAGCTCGGTTACGGCGGCGGTGCTGAAAGAGCAAGGCTATGACGTGGTCGGGATCACCATGCAGCTGTACGACCATGGCTTTGTGATCGAAGGCTCGAAAACCTGTTGCGCCGGGCAGGACATCTATGATGCCAGCCGGGTGGCCGATCATCTGGGCATTCCGCATTACGTGGTCGATTACGAGCGCAATTTCCTCACCGATGTGATGGAAGCCTTTGCCGATTCCTACGTAGCCGGGGAAACGCCGGTGCCGTGCGTGCTGTGCAACCAGACAGTCAAGTTCCGGGATCTGGTGCAGGCGGCGCGCGATCTGGGGGCCGATGCGCTGGCCACCGGCCATTATGTCCGCCGGGTGGTGGGCGACGATGGCCGGGCACAGTTGTGGCGCGGGGCCGACCATGGCCGCGACCAGTCCTATTTCCTGTTCACCACCACGCAGGAACAGCTCGATTTCCTGCGCTTCCCGTTGGGGGACATCAGCAAGGACGAAACCCGCGCCATCGCCCGCCGTCATGATCTGGTGGTGGCCGACAAGCCGGACAGTCAGGACATTTGTTTCGTGCCCGACGGCAACTATGCGCGGGTGGTCGAAAAGCTGCGCCCCGGTGCGATCCAGCCGGGCGAGATTGTCCATGTTGACGGCACGGTGATGGGGCGGCACGAGGGCATCATCCATTACACTGTCGGCCAGCGGCGCGGGCTGGACATTGGCGGGATGGCGGATCGTCTGTATGTGGTGCGGCTGGAGCCCGAGCATCACCGGGTGGTCGTCGGCCCGCGTTCGGCACTGGGCACCGGACGGTTCACGGTGCGGGCGGTCAACTGGCTGGGCGGTGGGGAGCACATTCCCGCCGATGGGGTGGCGTTGACCGTCAAGGTGCGCAACTCGTTCCGTCCGGCGGAGGCGATGGCCTATGGCTTGCCGGATGGCCGGGCGGAGGTGCGCCTGTTACACCCGGTCGACGGGGTGGCACCGGGGCAGGCCTGCGTGTTCTATCACGGTGATCATTTGCTGGGGGGCGGCTGGATCACCCGCTAGAACATTGTGCGAAAAGCGGGAATCGGTTCTCGCAAAGAAAACAATGCGACAAAACAAAAAGTTAGAGCAGCGTGCCTGTGTCTGATTTAACGCACGCTGCTCTAAATAAAACCCCCGGAGCAGGGGCGCTGCTCCGGGGGGGGGACTTCGGGCTTCGGGTTGATCTTACCCCAGCCGTTCTTCTTCCAGCTGGGCATCAACCACTGCCAGAGTGGTGATGTTGGTCAGACCGCGCGTGGTGATCGAGGTGGTGCAGATGTGCACCGGCTTGCTCATCCCCAGCAGCATCGGACCAACCGACAGGCCGTTGGCCAGCACCTTGGTCATGTTCATGGCGATGTTGGCGGCATCGCGGCTGGGCATCACCAGCAGGTTGGCGGCACCCTTCAGGCGGCTGTCGGGGAACACCCGCTGGCGGATGGCGTCATCCAGCGCGGCATCGGCGTGCATTTCGCCTTCGACGATCAGGTGCGGTGCGCGCTGTTCGAGGATTTCGCGCGCCACGGCCATCTTGCGCGAGGACGGGTCCTGATAGCCGCCAAAATTCGAGGCCGACAGCAGGGCCACCTGCGGTTCCAGACCAAAGCGGCGAACCTCTTCGGCGGCTTGCAGGGTGATGTCAACGATCTGTTCGGCAGTCGGGTCGGCGTTGATCTGGGTGTCGCAGATGAACACCGGGCCTGACGGCAGGATCAGCAGGTTCATGGCGGCGGCGACTGGCACATTCTTGCGCAGGCCGATGCAGTCCATGACGTGTTCGAGGTGCTTGCCGTAACGGCCGTTCAGGCCGCAGATCATCGCATCGGCAAAGCCATAGCGCAGCATCAGCGAGGCAAACACCGTGGCGCGGGTGCCAACCACCGTATGGGCGAACTGCGGGGTGACGCCCCGGCGGCGCATGCGGTCGTAATAGGCGCTGGTAAACGAATGGCGGCGGCTGTCGTGCATCTGCTCGACCACCTCGACATCCCGGTCGAGGCTGAAGCGCAGACCCATGGCGGCAATCTTTTCTTCGATCCGGTCGCGGCGACCGAGCAGGATCGGCTTGGCGATGCCTTCATCAACCGCCACCTGCGCGGTGCGCAGCACGCGATCGTCTTCGCCTTCGGCAAACACCACCCGCTTGGGATCGCGGCGGGCCTTTTCATAGACCGGGCGCATCACCATGCCCGAGCGGAATACGAACTGGCCCAGCCGCTCGCGGTAGGCGTCAAAGTCGGTGATCGGACGGGTGGCAACGCCGCTGTCCATCGCCGCCTGCGCCACCGCCGGAGCAATTTCCAGAATCAGGCGCGGGTCGAACGGCTTGGGCAGCAGGTAGTTCGGGCCAAAGCGCAGCGGCTCGTCAGCATAGGTGCTGGCGACCACTTCCATGGCTTCGACGTGGGTCAGGCGCTCGAGGGCTTCGACGCAGGCGACTTTCATCGCGTGGGTGACTTCGGTCGCGCCGGTGTCCAGCGCCCCACGGAAGATGAACGGGAAGCACAGGACGTTGTTCACCTGGTTCGGATAGTCCGACCGGCCGGTGCAGATGATCGCGTCCGGGCGCACGGCGCGGGCGTCTTCGGGGCTGATTTCCGGGTTGGGGTTGGCCAGCGCCAGAATCAGCGGCCGTTCGCCCATCTTGGCGACCATCTCGGGCTTCAGCACGCCACCGGCGGACAGGCCGAGGAAAATGTCGGCGCCTTCGATCACATCGCCCAGCGTGCGGGCGTTGGTCGGCACGGCATAGCGGGCCTTGTTCTCGTCATAGCCTTCGGGGCGGCCTTCGTAGACCACGCCGTGGACGTCGCACAGGATGATGTTTTCTTTTTTCAGGCCCAGTTCGACCAGCAGGTCAAGGCAGGCGATCCCGGCGGCACCACCGCCCGAGGACACCATGCGCACTTCGTCGAGCTTCTTGCCCGCCACCCGCAGGCCGTTGCGCACGGCGGCGGCGGCAACGATGGCGGTGCCGTGCTGGTCGTCGTGGAATACCGGGATCTGCATCCGCTCGCGCAGCTTGCGTTCAATGATGAAGCATTCCGGCGCCTTGATGTCTTCGAGGTTGATCGCCCCAAAGGTCGGCTCCAGACGGGCGACGGTATCGACGAACTTGTCCGGGTCCAGCTCGGCGATTTCAAGGTCGAAGGCATCAATGCCGGCGAACTTCTTGAACAGCACCGCCTTGCCTTCCATCACCGGCTTGGAGGCCAGCGGACCGATGTTGCCCAGCCCCAGAACGGCGGTGCCGTTGGTGACCACCGCCACCAGATTGGCGCGCATGGTCAGTTCGGCGGCTTCGGCGGGATTGGCAACGATGGCATCACAGGCGGCAGCCACCCCGGGCGAGTAGGCCAGCGCGAGGTCGTGTTGGGTGGTCAGCTGTTTGGTCGGCACGGTGGCCAGTTTCCCCGGCGAGGGAAAGCGGTGATAAAAAAGCGCAGCTTCCTTGAGCGAATCGTCCAGCATTTCATCCCCTGCGGATAGACGCTATCAGCGTCGTGCAGGCCGCGGGCGAGGTCACGGCTCGCCGGCAGCCTTGTTGTCTTGGTGTTGCGGTCCGGGTGATCCCCCGGGCGTGCAAAAGATAGGGTACAAGCACTGGGCAAACCAGAGGGAACTGTATGCTCCCCACCTGATCGGGTTGCCTGTCGGCAAAACCATGCATCCGGCGTGCCGTAAAAAAGTCAGGGGAAAGAAAAGGCCGGAAATGCGCCAAATGATCGGCGGGTCGCGAAAATGGCGTAATAAAATAACCCGGAAATGGCGGATTTCCGCCACCAATAATGCGCATAATGGCGGAAAACCGCCATGGTAAAGGGCGCTGGCAGGAGCCCGCAGGCCCCTGCCACAGAAAGTATCAGCCGGTGATGTCGGGATAGGCAATCAGATCGGCAATCGTCACCAGTGGCATCCCGTGCTGGCGGGCATAGACGATCAGTTCGGGCAGGCGGGCCATGGTGCCGTCGGGGTTGGTGACCTCGCACAGCACTCCGGCGGGCTGCCGACCGGCGCGGCGCATCAGGTCGATGGTCGCTTCGCTGTGCCCCTGCCGGACGGCCAGTCCGCCGGGATTGGCGCGGATCGGAAACACATGGCCGGGGCGGGCCAGATCGGTGGGCTGGCAGTGCGGGGCAATCGCCGTCTTGATGGTGGTCACCCGGTCGGCTGCCGAAACGCCGGTGGTGACGCCGTGGCGGGCTTCGATCGACACCGTAAAGCCGGTGCCATAGGACGAGGTATTGGCGCTGACCATCGGCGGCAGCTCCAGCCGGGTGGCGTTGGCGTCGGTCAGGATCAGGCAGACAATCCCCGAACAGTCGCGGATCATCTGCGCCATCTGGGCAACGGTCAGGGTTTCGGCGGCGCAAATGATGTCGCCTTCGTTTTCGCGGTCTTCGTCGTCAATCACCACGATGCTGCCACCGGCGCGAATCTGCGCAACAGCGCGGGCAACGCGCTCGGCGGGGGTGCCAAAGCTGGTAGTCAGGTCGTCCTGATCGGTCAGGGTCTCGGTCGCACGCGACACAGGAGACATTACTGGCTGATTCATCGGTCTTACTCCGCATGGGGTTAAGCCTGTGAATCAGGGCGATGCGGTCGGTCGGCACAAAGCACAACACCCAAAGCCCGCGCGGGGCTTCGGGGGAAGGGTTTTGGCTCATCCTCTTTCATCCGGACTGTTACCGTCGGCTCTGGCTTTGCACCAGATCTGCTGACCCCGCCCGGAAGACCGGACGGACGCTCGCGGGCTGCACGGTTCGGCACAGGGTGCCAAAGGTCGTGTTACCGCCGGTCGGGAGTTTCACCCTGCCCTGAGAACAAGCAGCCACTCGTGATGAGCAGCAGGGGGCGAAGGTTCCCGATCTGCCGGGGCCTGTCAAGGGACGGGAAAGGGGAGGATCAGGGTGCCACGAGCATGGCGTCTGCCGGAAGGGCGGCAAGGCGGGTCAGCAGGCTGTGCATGATCTGCCGCAGGGCGTCAAAAGCGGGCAGCGGCTGATAGGTAGCCTCGTTCATGTACAGGTGGCGGCTGATCTCGATTTGCAGCGCATGCACCCGCTGCGCCGGGCGGCCATAGTGGCGGGTGGTGAAGCCACCGGCATAGGGGGTGTTGCGCGTCACCCGCAGGTCATTTTCCAGCAAAATCTGGTGCGCCAGCGCGGTCAGCGGGCGAGCACAGGAACTGCCGTGGCAATCCCCCAGCACAATGTCGTTCAACGGCCTCCGCCGGGAGGTATCGCCGTTGACGGGCAGGCCCGAGGGCATCGAGTGGCAATCAATCACCAGACAATAGCCAAAGCTCTGACAGGTTTCCTCGACCAGTTGCCCCAGAGCGGCGTGATAGGGGCGATAGCAGCGGGCAATGCGCTGCTCGGCCTCGGTAACGCTCAGGCGGTCGCGGTAAATGTCGGCCCCGTTGGCCACCATCCGCGCAATGGTCCCCAGCCCGGCCTGAACCCGCGGGCTGCGGGTGTTGGCGTGGGCAGGCAGCGGGCCGTCGAGCATCGCCGGGTCCAGCTCATAGGGCTCGCGGTTGGCATCGAGATAAGCACGCGGGAAATTGGCGCACAGCAGCGGTGCCCCCACCTGCGGGGCATCGGCAAACAGGTGCTGAACATGGGCGTCTTCGGACCGGCGCAGGGTGTGGGCGTCCAGTTTCGACTGCGCCACAAATGCCGGAGGATAGTAATACCCCGAATGCGGCGAACACACCACCAGCGGCACCGTCTGTTGCGCAGGCCGGGTGATGGTAAATGCTGCCGGAGCCAGCGGGTCGGCAGGCATGAAGGGCGCACCAATCCCGTCCGATGCCAGCAGGGCATCAGAAGCCGGACGCTGCCCGTCCGGGCCGATGGCCAGCGGCAGGTATGATGGCGCAAACGAGTTCATGCAAAAAGCCTACACCAATCCCGCATCGCAACCAAGGCATCCGATCACCATATCAGTAATCCCTTGATTCCAAGGGCAGAAGCGGCTTTCCGGCGGTCAGGCAAAAAAAATGACAGGATGGTGAAAAAAAGTGTTGCCAAGGGTGCAGAGGGCCTCTATAAACCCCTCCACGCACTGACCGGCGAAACAAATAAAACGAACCGGATGGTGCCTCGCAGAGCCAAGACTACTCCGCAGGCAAAGCGATCAAGGGCGTATAGCTCAGCGGGAGAGCACTACGTTGACATCGTAGGGGTCACTGGTTCAATCCCAGTTACGCCCACCATCGAAACCCTCAGGGAAACCTGGGGGTTTCGTCTTTTCCGGGCCTTTTTGAGTGCGCTGACGCGATTTGCGGGGCGCTGCCCCACACCCCGCCGGGGCCTTGAGGCCCCGGACCCCGTTTTTATTCGGTAACTCCCCTTGTCGATCATTCAAGGATAGTTGCAAGGCGGGCCAGCACCTCATCCATGATGCTGTCGGGCACCGTTTCGGCATAATGGCCGTGGCGGGCGGCTATGTCCAAGGCGCGGGGTTGGTCGCATCGTATGATGCCGGTGGTAATCAGGCCGTATCCGGCGAGGGGGACAGCGAAGCCCCGGACCTTGGCGAAGTTTCCGCCGTTGGTGATCGGCAGGACAACCGGAATCCCGAGCGCGCTGTTGAAGGCCGAGGGGGAAACGATCAGGACGGGCCGTTTCTCCTGTTGCTCATGCCCTTTGGTTGGGTCCAGAGAAACAATGAAGATGTCACCACGGTTCATCAGATCAGTTCATCCCCAACAGCAGGGGCATCAATCCAGTCGCGGTCGCCTTCGGAGGCTGGGGCTGAGCCATCACACTGAGCCAGCAATTCGGCGAGGGTGTAGGACGGGCGGGTTTGCGGGGTCACGATCAACTGCCCGTCAGAGACGGACAGGGCAACCGATGCTCCGGCGCTGATATGAAGCTGGGACAGCATGGCGGGTGGCACCGGCATCATCACCGAACCGCCAACCTTGCGCAGTTTGGCTACGGGCATTTTGAGACCTCGGATTTAAGTTATATTTTTATATAACATATCCCGGTCCCGTCGCTAACCTGATTCTTTCGGTGCTCCGGCGCAAGTCCAGTGCCATCCCCCCCTTCCCGGGATCAAAGGGCCAATGGCCCTTTGCGGGCGCGGGCAGAGCCCGCCTCCTCCCCCTGCACACAGCCCCCTACCGGCGGAAAATAAAGCTCTCCAGCGGCAGACGTTGCTGCCAGCCGAACCGCTCCAGCTCGGGGTCGCGGTGCTCTTCCTGCGGATAGCCGAGGCAGAGGTACGATACCAGATCCCAGTGCTCGGGAACGTTGAGGCTTTCCTTGGCGTCGATGGGGTCGATGATCGAGACCCAGCCGACACCGACGCCCCAGGCGCGGGCGGCCAGCGCGAGGGTCTGGACGGCTCCGGCGACGGAGTAGTGCAACGTCTGGGGGATGGTTTGCCGCCCCAGTCCGTCACCGGCCTGCGGGTCGTTGTCGCAAAAGATTGCCAGCTGGACCGGGGCATCATCCAGGCCGGACAGCTTCAGCGAGGCATACAGCCGGGCCTTTTCGCCCTTGTAGGCGTGCAGGGCCTCGGAGTTGGCGGCGGAGAAGTTGCGGCGGATGCGCACGCGCAGGCCGGGGTCTTCGACCAGCACAAAGCGCCACGGCTGGCTGTGGCCGACCGACGGCGAGTGGGTGGCGAGGCGGAGGATTTCGGTCAGCACATCGGGGGGGATCGGGTCGGTGCGAAACCGCCGCACGTCCCGCCGCCATTCAATCAGATCAACGAGCTGTTGGCGAAAGGCGGCGGAGAAATGCGGCGTATCGCTCATGATGCGGATGAATCCCCGTCGGTGGTCGGCCCATCCGTGGAAGGTTCGTCAGAGGTCCGCTGTTCGGCCAGGGACGAATGGCGTTCGCTGCGCAGCGGGCGGTCGGGGCGGCGACCCCAGCGCAGTTCGGTGACCACGCCGTGCAGGGTTTTGACTTCCTGCCGGGTCAGACCGGCGCGGGCAAAGATCGAGCGCAGGTTGCGGACCATGCCGGGGCGCTTGTCGGGCAGGCGCAGGAAACCGCAATCGTCCAGCTCGCGCTCCAGATGCTCGTACAGGCCGAGCAAGTCCTGATGGGCAGCGGGGGGCGAGGCGCGTTCGGCGGGCTGTTCGGTCGGGGTCTGATCGACCGAGGAATACCACTCATAGCCGACCAGCAAGACCGCCTGCGCCAGATTCAGCGAGCAGAAGCTGGGGTTGAGTGGGACTTCGATCACCGCGTTGGCCAGCGCCACGTCGTCGTTTTCCAGCCCGGTGCGCTCGCGGCCAAACAGGATGCCGACCGGCTCGATGGGGTCGAGGCTGAGGGCCTGACGCATTTCACCGGCGGCTTTGCGCGGGGTGACGATGCGCTTCATCATGTCGCGGCGGCGGGCGGTGGTGGCATAAACATGGACCAGATCGGCCACCGCCTCTTCGGTGCTGTCATAGACGCGGGCGTTTTCGAGGATCGCATCGGCGCCCGAGGCGGCATTGATCGCCCGTTCGTCCAGATGACTGACCCGTGGCCGCACCAGACGCAGGTCCACCAGCGCGCTGTTGCCCATCGCACGGGCGGTGGTGCCCATGTTTTCGGCCAGTTGCGGCTCGACAAGGATGATGGCTGGCGCGGTTCCGCGCATGGCCAGAACGTCCTTTTGCAGGATCGCCCGGCCCCGCTGGCGCCAGTCGGGGATTTGTTCAACCAACTTATTCGAGTCCCTTGCTCTTCAACAGGTCCGCAGCGACGCTGCGGGCTTGGTCGCGGCCCATGCCGGGTTGCAGGGCCGGATCATACACCAGAGCCGCAGCCATCCGGCCCAGCCCGTGGAACATCATGCCATCCTGCCGGACGCGGAACACGTCGCCGGCCATTTTGGCATCGATGGTAAAGCCCAGCGCGGTGGCGAGTTTTTCGCCCAGACAGGCCGAGCGGCTGCTGGCCGACAGGCCGTCGGCAATCAGGATCGAGACATTGTTGAGGACGGCGGCCTCGGCTCCCAGCACGGCGCAGCCTTCACGCTTGTTGGTCAGCGCATTGGCGGCAGCGGGGGGCAGGGTCGGCAACAGGTCGTCCATCGCGCTGGCGGGCACGGTGATGATCGCCAGCGAGGTTTCCGGCGGGATGTCGCGGGTGAAAGGCTGTTCGTTGGCGATGCTGATGTCCAGACCGGGCAGGGCATCATAGACGGCCAGCAGGTCAGAAACGGCGCTGCTCCACGGGCGTTCCGTGCTGTCGGTTTTGGCCGGAGCACCGATCAGGGCCACCCGCACCGGGCCTTGCCAGCGGCGCAGATAGGGACCGGTGCCGGTCGGGCCTGCCTCGCCATAGCCGGAAAAGGCGATCTGGTCGAACAGTTGCAGGGTTCGTGCCTGCGAGGGCTTTTCCATCTGGGTGGGGTCGGCAGTGAAATAGCCGATCCCCAGCATCAGGAACAGCGTCCCGAAGGTCAGCAGCAGCAGGTTGCGCAGCATCAGACCGAGGCTCCATCGCGGAACAGTTTATAGACGATGGCATCGCGCAGGGCGTTATAGGAGGCATCAATAACGTTGCCCGACACCCCGACGGTGGTCCAGGTGTTGCCGCGCCGGTCGGCGCTTTCGATCAGCACGCGGGTGACGGCGGCGGTGGCGGCTTCGGGGGTCAGGATGCGCACCTTGTAATCGACCAGCTTCAGGTCCTGTAGCTCGGGGTAGACCGGCAACAGCACCTTGCGCAGGGCGGCGTCCAGCGCGTTGACCGGGCCGTTGCCTTCGGCGACCGCCATCTGGGTGGCATCGCGCAGGCTGACCTTGACGGTGGCTTCGGACAGGGTGATCAGGTCGCCACGGGCATTCCACCGCCGTTCGTCGATCACGCGGAACGAGCTGAGGCGGTAGTATTCCGGCACTTCGCCCAGATAGCTGCGCGCCAGCAGCTCAAAGCTGGCTTCGGCACCGTCATAGGAATAGCCGGAAAACTCGCGCTGCTTGACCTCGTCCATCATCCCGGCGATGCGCGGGTCCTTCGGGTCGATGTCGAGGCCGATTTCACGGAAGCGGGCGACAAAGTTCGACCGGCCCGCCTGATCGGACACCAGAATCTTGCGGTGATTGCCGACCAGTTCGGGGGCGATGTGCTCGTAACACTTGGGGTCTTTTTCGACCGCCGAAACGTGCAGCCCGCCCTTGTGGGCAAAGGCGGCTTCGCCGACATAGGCGGCATTGCGCAGCGGGGCGCGGTTCAGGCGCTCGTCCAGCTCGCGTGAGACCTGGGTCAGCCGGGTCATGTCACTGGCCGACAGACCGGTTTCATAGCCCATCTTCAGTACCAGCGACGGGATCAGCGAAATCAGGTTGGCGTTGCCGCAGCGTTCGCCCAGCCCGTTGAGGGTACCTTGAATCTGGCGGGCCCCGGCGCGGACGGCGGCCAGACTGTTGGCGACGGCGTTTTCGGTGTCGTTGTGGCAATGGATGCCGACATGGCTGCCGGGGACGACCTTGGTGACGGCGGCAACGATGCGTTCGACTTCGTCGGGCAGGGTGCCGCCGTTGGTGTCGCACAGCACCACCCAGCGGGCCCCGTTGTCATGGGCGGCCTTCAGGCACTTCAGGGCATAGTCGGGATTGCCCTTGTAGCCGTCAAAGAAATGTTCGGCGTCGTAGATGACTTCTTTGGCCTTGGTGGTGGCGTGGCGGATGCTGTCGCCGATCATGCGCAGGTTTTCATCCAGATCGACGCCCAGCGCGACGGTGCACTGGAAATCCCAGCTCTTGCCGACCAGCGTGATCACGTCGGCCCCCGACGACACCACCGGAGCCAGTCCGGGATCATTGTCGGCCGAACGACCGGCGCGGCGGGTCATGCCAAAGGCGGCCAGCTTGGCGCGGTGCAGGGTCGGCGGATTACCGAAAAAGGCGTCGTCGGTCGGGTTTGCGCCGGGCCATCCCCCCTCAATATAGTCTATCCCCAGCAGGTCCAGCGACTGGGCAATGGCGGCCTTGTCGGTCGCCGAAAAGTCCACGCCCTGGGTCTGCGCGCCATCGCGCAGGGTGCTGTCATAGAGATAAACGCGCTTGTCACTCATCGGGGGAAAAGACTCCTGCACGCCGGGCGGTCCGGGTCGAGCTTCCGGAGGTCCGGCCGGGATGGATTGCTGGCGACGGCCAGCCCGGGGCATTGAAACTAACGAGGGCAACCGGTGGCGACAAGGGAAATGTACGCCCGTTCACGGGGATTGCCTGCTGACCGGCGACGGCCCCAGCGGCAGGGGCGGCACCACCTCGCCGGAAAACAACCGCTCCAGCCCGAGGACGGCAATCATCCGCTCGTCGATGGTCAGCACCGCCTGCAGGAACGGATGGCTGGCGGTGGAGTCGGTTTCCGGCACCGCCGACAGCGCCGACTGGGGCACGGTCAACACGTCATCAACGGCATCGACCAGCAGGCCGACGGTGCGCTCACTGACCGCCACCATCATGATCACATGGGTGGCGGTGGGCTGGGTCGGCCCCTGTCCGAAACGGGCGCGCAGGTCATAAATCGGCACCACCACCCCGCGCAGGTTGATCACTCCCCGCACATAGGGCGGGGTGTTGGGCAGCGGAGTGGTTTCGGTCCAGCGTTTGAATTCACGGATGGCCAGAATATCGACGGCAAATTCACTGCCGCCGACGGTAAAGCTGACGTACTGCTGCATCGGCCCGCTGGGGGTGTCATCGTCGGTCGTGGGGATGCCGTCGTTGAAAAACGGCGTGAACAGGGTATCAGCCATGCGGATCGTCTCCCTCGCGGCGATGACGGCGGGCGGCCAGCAGGCGCAGCCCGGCGACATCGAGAATCAGGGCAACCCGGCCATCGCCCAGAATGGTCGCCGCCGAAATGCCTTCGCAGTGCCCGTAATTGCGTTCCAGGCTTTTGATCACCACCTGCTGCTGGCCGATCAGGCTGTCAACCACCAGTGCCACCTTGCCGCCATCCTCGGCTTCGCACAGCACCACCAGTGCGCGGGTCGGGTCGCACGGGTCCGAACGATGGCCGAACATGCGGGCCAGATCGACCATCGGGGTATACTGCCCGCGCACCGACAACACCGGGCCACGGCCAACCAGATGATGGATGGCGTCGGCAGCCGGTTGCAGGCTTTCCAGAATGTTGGCGATCGGCAGGACATAGGTCTCATCGCCCGCCTGCAACAGCATGCCGTCCATCACCGCCAGCGTCAGCGGCAGGGTCAGGGCAAAGGCGGTGCCGCGTCCCTTGTACGAGCGGACCAGAATGCGCCCGCCCAGCGCGTTGACGTTGGCGCGCACCACGTCCATGCCAACGCCCCGCCCCGAGATGTTGCTGATCAGCTCGACGGTTGAAAAGCCGGGATGGAACATCAGCTCGTACAGCTCGTCGTCGCTGGGGTCTGCGCCCCTGGGCAGCAGGCCCTGTTCGATGGCCTTTCGCTTGATGGCCGCCAGATTGATCCCGGCACCATCGTCAGAGACCTGAATCACGATCCGGCCAGAGCGGTGTTCGGCCAGTACGGTGATGGTGCCATCCTCGGGCTTGCCTGCCGCCCGGCGTTCTTCCGGGGGTTCGATGCCGTGATCGATGGCGTTGCGGATCAGGTGCATCAACGGGTCGCTCAGGCCCTCGACCACGCTTTTATCGACTTCGGTTTCTTCGCCGATCAGGATCAGGCGAGCCCGTTTGCCCAGCGCCTGCGCGGTTTCGCGCACCAGCCGGGGCAGGCGGGCAAAGGCGCTTTTGACCGGCTGGGCGCGGATGGCCATCACGCTTTCCTGCAACTCGCGGGTATGGCTGGCCAGGTCTTCCAGCCCCTGGAACAGCATCGGGAAGCGGTCTTCCGCCAGACCTTGTGCCTGTTGCGCCAGCATCGCCTGCGTGATCACCAGCTCGCCGACCATGTTGACCAGCCGGTCGATGCGTTCGACATCGACGCGGATGGACGACGCCGCCTGCTGTGGCCCTGCCCATGGCCGCACCGGGTCCAGCGGGGGGTCTGTTTCGGGGGAAACCGGCTCGGGCAGGGGAGTGGGGTCTACCTCTTGCACAGGGGCGGGGCTATCCGTGGTCAGCAGGCTGCCAACCCCCAACGGGTCAAAGCCGATCCGGCTGCCATCGTTGGCGGTGATCTGTGGCGGACACAGCGGGGCGACAAAGGCGAACGGCTCGGCCACCACTTCGGGGGCAATGTCGGTGGTCAGCGAGAGGGTCCAGCGCAGATAGCTTTCGGTCAGCTCCAGCGCGTCCAGTGGCGGGATGTGGCTGCTGTCGCAGACAGTCTGCAATGGTCCCAGCGCTTTCAGGGCGCGCAGGACCAGCAACGGCTGATGGCCCGCCGCCAGCGCCTTGGCGTTGGGGGCAAAGTCGATGGTCCAGACGCGGGGGGGCGGAGCCGCTGGGGGCGCCGGAGGTACCGGGGCCGTGTCGGCGCGGATGACCGGGAAATCCGGCAGGGTATTGGCTGGTGCCGCTGGCGGGGTGCTGTCGGCGGGCGTTCCCAGCAGGCGACGCAGCTCGGCCAGCACCGGCGGGTTTTCCGGCGGCGGAACACCGTCGCGGTCGGCGCTGACGCAATCGGCCAGTGCATCGCCCGCCCGCAGCAGGGTTCCGACCAGCGCATCCGACGGGGCCATCCGGCCCGAGCGGATGGCGTCGAGCACCGTTTCGGTCAGGTGGGCGACCTCGACCAGTATGCCGCTGCCAAAGGCACCGGCACCGCCCTTGATCGAATGGGCGGCGCGAAAGGCGGCGGCGACGGCGGCGGCGTGCTGGCCACCGGCATCCGGGGCCGCCAGTGCGGTCACGCTGTCTTGCAGGCTGGCAAGCAGCTCTTCGCATTCATCGAAAAAGGTGCGGCGCAGGCGGTCAAGTTCACTCATCGGCTCAGACCTCGACCGGCCAGGTCATCAACTGGGGAAACAGGCCATAGCTTTCCAGCTGGGCCACCAGATCCTCGGACGGGGCTTTCAGCACCCACGGGTGGGCAGTGGCGTTGGCACTGGCGACAAAGGACAGCAGCACCTGCACGCCCTGCACCGACAGGTGCTGGACGGCGCTGGCGTCAACCTCGATCCGCCCGCTGGTTGCCAGCGCCGCCAGCAGGCTGTTGCGCAGCATCACCGCATCCCCCGGAGTCAGCAGGGCGGGCAGTTCGACGCGGGTGCTCATGCCAGTGGCCCGAGAACGGCTTCGATCTTGCTGCGCAGGGTCGGCACGTCAAACGGCTTGACGATGTAGTTGTTGACCCCGGCGGCAATGGCGGTGCGCACAGAGTCGGCATCGTTGCGGGCGGTCAGCAGGATGAAGGGCGTGCGGCCAATGATCGGGTTGGCACGCAGGCGGGCCAGCAGATCCAGACCGTCCATGCCGTCCATGGTCCAGTCGGCAATCACCAGATCGAAGCGTTTTTGCCCCAGCGCGGCAAGGGCTTCGGTGCCGTTGGCGGCCTCGACAACATCGCTGACACCGATTTGGCTCAACCCGTGGCGGGTCAGCCCGCGAATGCTGGCATGGTCATCAACGACGAGAACGGCAAGGGTATGGGCGGTCGGCATGATGGCAGTTCTCTCTTTACGTCCGGCACAAGGTCAGCAGGCGGGAAACAAGATGCGGTATCGGGGTGATAGGCAGATCGGGGATGCGGCGCAAGGCATCCTGACGGGCAAAGGCGAACAGGCAGCCCGAGGAGCCTTGCACCAGAGCCTGTCCTCCGGCGTGGTGGACGTGCTGCAATCCTTCCGCACCATCGGTGGACTCGCCACTCAGCAGGACGGCAATCGCCTGTCCGTGGGCGGCGATGGCGAGGGAGCGCAGCAGGTGGTCATGCGGGTGTGACAACGGGCGGGGCAGGCAGCGCAACTGCCATGGCTCCGGCTGGCCGGGGGGGGCTGTGGCGATGGTGGTTTCCTGTTCACCCGGGATCAGAATGATGCTCCCACAGCTCAGCGGCAGACCGTCGGCGGCGATGTGGACCGGCAGCGTGGTGCGGGCCCGCAGCAGGGCGGCAAGGTGATCCGGGGCGACCAGCGGCAGGCGGGGGGCCAGCAGCAGGGGCGGGGCTCCGGCGGGCCAGTGGCTGGCCACCTCCAGCATGGTGGGCAGGCAGCCAAGGCCGCCAACCAGAACGCACAGACGGGACAGGAACGGCGGACTGCCCAGTGAGGGCGGTGGTGCCTGAATCACCGGATGAGGCTGGGCGTGGGCTTGTCCGGCCAGCCGGACCTTGGCAATCAGCTCTTCGGCCAGCGCGTCAAAGGCGGCTCCGAGTGCGGTCGGTTTGCCGACCACGTTCACCGCCCCCAGGGCAAAGGCTTCGGCGGTGGCGGCGGCGCCCTCGCGGGTGAGTGACGAGACCATCACCACCGGCAAGGGATGCAGTCGCATCAACTGGCGCAGAAAGGCCAGCCCGTCCATGCGGGGCATTTCCACATCCAGCGTCAGCACATCGGGGGCCAGCTGGGCAATCTGGCGGCGGGCCAGCAGCGGGTCAGCAGCGGCTCCGACAATCGAGATGTCCGGGGCACGGGACAGGGCGGCGGTGATCATGTCACGGGCCAGCGCCGAGTCGTCAATGATCAGGGTCCGCAGCGGCTTCATGACGGGGTTCCCCCGCTGGTGGCGGGTCTTGTCTGTTGGGCCTGCCGCCGCCGCACCCACACCTTGCCGGTGCAGGGCTGGAAATAAACCCGCCGCGAGGCGGTTCCGCCCAGATCCTGCGCGACCGGGGTCAGGCCTTGCCCGTTCAGAAAGCGCAAGGCGCAATCGGCATTGCGTTTGCCGACGCCCTCCAGCACCGGAACCATTTCAGCACCGCCAAACACCTTGGCTTCCAGTGTGTCGCGCTGGGCGCCCTGTGCCAGCAGGGTAGACAACAGATGCTCCATGGCGTCTTCACCATAGGGATGATCGGCATGGGCCGGGAACAGGGGTTGGTCGCCGCCGGGGGAGGGCATCAGGAAATGATTCATCCCGCCAATGCCGCGCGTCCGGTCGCGCAGGCAGACGGCAACGCAGGAGCCGAGCAGGGTGGCGAGCACCTCGTCCTGTTCGGCCAGCACACAGGCCCCTTGCGGCACCCGCCGGACGGTCCCGCCAAAGGCGCGGTCATAGTACAACAGCGACAGGCCAGCGGATGACGGCATCACGGCAGCCTCCGGTAAATGGTACGGGCAACCAGCTGGAACCGGTTGGACAGGCCGAACAGGTTCTCGGAATGGCCAATATAAAGATAGCCATTCGGGCGCAACAGGTCGGCCATCCGTTCAAACAGCCGGGTCTGGTCGGCCCGGCTGAAATAAATGGCAACGTTGCGGCAGAAAATGGCGTCAAACGGACCGTGCATCGGCCAGCTGTGCATCAGGTTCAGTGGTTTGAAGGCGATCAGCTGGCGCAGTTTTTCATCAACGATAAAATGCCCGTCGCTGTGCGGGTGGAAAAAACGCTGGCGGAAGTCGGGTGGAACCCGCTCCAGCTCATGGGTGCCATAGACCCCGGCGGCGGCCCGGCCAAGGACATCGGTGTCGATGTCGGTGGCCAGAATGCGGGCATCCCACCCGGCGAGCGAGGGCAGGGCGGCACTGAGAACCATCGCCAGCGTATAGGGTTCTTCGCCACTGGAACAACCCGCCGACCACAGCCGCAAACGTCGCGGGTTGGTCCGGAGGCCGTGCAGGATATCGGGCAGGGCCTGACGGGCGAAATGGTCGAAATGGTGGGGTTCGCGGAAAAAGCGGGTCAGATTGGTGGTGATGGCATTCAGGGCGGCGGTGGTTTCCGGGCCATGGGGGTCTGCGGCCAGCACGGCGCAATAGTCCTGAAAGGACACCAGCCCCAGCGCCCGCACGCGCTTTGACAGACGGGCATAGACCATGTCGCGCTTCTTGTCGCTCAGGTCGATCCCGCTGCTCTGGCGGGCGAGCCGGGCGATGAACGAGAAGTCGCTGTCGGTAAACGGCAGGTTCCAGTCGTCGAGAACGGGCATGGGCTTCCTGAAAGACTACAGGGGCAGCAGCAAAGCTGTCAGGGAAAGCGTGTTCCAGAGCTGTGTGGCCGCCGCGTTGGAGCGAAAACCGGCGTCCACCTTTCGCGCACCTCTTAGAACTCCGACCAGTCGGCATCCTGCTCAAAGCCCGGATGGTGCGGCGCAGACGGGCGGGGGGCAGGCGGACGCTGGCGGGTAACGGCCACCGGTCGGGACAGGCCGGGGGCCGACATCATCGGGCGCGCCGGGGCGGTTGCCTGCGGGCGGTTCAGGCCGGGACGCGGGCGATGGGACAGGTGATGGACATCTTCGACATCGGCATCCTGCCAGCCAGAGGTGCCCTGCCAGCCATAGCTGTAACCATGGGACGGGGTATGATGATCATCGACCCGGAAATAGGATACCAGATCGACCAGCGCCTCGGCCTGCACCGACAGCGAATGAGCGGCAGCAGTGGTTTCTTCGACCAGCGCGGCGTTTTGCTGGGTCATTTCATCCATCTGGGTGACGGCGGCATTCACTTCGTCCAGCCCGGAAGACTGTTCCCGGCTGGCCGAGGCGATTTCACCGATGATCGCCGCCACCGAGGTGATCGACTCCACGATCCCCTCCAAAGCCCTGCCAACTTCGCCCACCATCTTGACGCCGTCTTGGACCTGTACGTTGGACCGCTGGATCAGCTCCTTGATTTCCTTTGACGAGCGGCTGGTGCGCTGGGCCAGTTGGCGGACTTCGGCGGCCACCACCGCAAAGCCGCGCCCGGCATCGCCTGCCCGCGCCGCTTCGACGGCGGCATTCAGGGCCAGCAGGTTGGTCTGGAAGGCGATCTCCTCGATCACGGTGGTGATTTCGGAAATCTTGCCCGAGCTTTCCTCGATCCGGCCCATGGCGGTGACCGCGGGGCCAACGATCCGGCCACCCTTTTCCGCCGCAAGGCGGGCTTCGCTGGCCAGTTCGTCGGCCTGCTGGGCGCTGTGGGCATTCTGGCGGACGGTGACCGCCAGTTCTTCCATCGCGGCGGCGGTTTCTTCGAGGTTGGCGGCCTGCTGTTCGGTGCGGGTGGCGAGGTCTTCGCTGCCCTGGGCAATCTCCGCTGAGGCATTGTGGACCGCATGGGCGGATTCGGCGATCTTGCGCACGATATCGGCCAGACGGTCGGCCATCTGGTTGGTGTTGTCGGCCAGAGCCTGGAAGGCGCCCTCGTAGGGGCGGTCAATCCGGCGCATCAGGTCGCCTTGCGCCAGCACGCCATTGACCTCGACCAGCTCACCCAAACTTTCGCTGACCGTATCGACAAAGTTGTTCATCCGTTCGGCCAGACTGCGCAGGAAACCGCGCTGGCTGTCGACGTCCAGCCGTTGCGAAAAATCACCCGAAATCCCGCAGTCAACCAGACGGGCAATGTCGCGTTCCATCCGCAGGCGTTCGCTGAGGTCGATCCACTCGCAGACCATCCCCAGATGTTCGCCCCGCTCGGTGGTCACCGTATTGACCCGCACGTCAAACGATCGGCTGCCCAGATCAATCTGGCCGCGCTGTGCCCCTTGCGGGCAATTGCTCAGCATGTCGTGAAAGGCCGGTTTGGGGAACACCTGCCGGATCGGCGTGCCGAGGGCATCGGTCAGGCTGAAGCCCTTGATGTCACTGCTGATGGCGGCGCTGTGGCTGTGGAAATGCTGGCGGGCGGCATTGTTCATGTCGGTCAGGGTGCCATCGGAAGACACCACCAGTACCGGCGTGCCGACGCAGTCCAGCGCCGCTTTCATGCGGTGGGTGCGTACGGCATTTTCGCGGAACACGTCCAGCGCCTTGGCCATCTGGCCGACCTCGTCCTGCCGACCGCGTGCGGGGACCGAAATCCCGGTCTCGCCGTCAGCCAGCCGGGCCATCAGCCGTTGCAGTTCGGACAGCGGGCGGCTGATGCCGCGGGCAATCATCGCCGCCAGCACACCGGCCAGACACAGCGCCAGAATACTGGCGCTCAGGCTGGCCCAGAGCTCGGTGCGCAGGCTGCTGATACGGGCCTCCAGCAGAACGGTCAAGGAGGACAGGCCGTCTTTCCACAGCTGGATCACCGCCGACTGCATCACCGTATGCGAGCTGATGATGTCACTGCGGTCAAAGTCCAGTCCGCCCTGTACCATGCGGGCAGTCAGTTCCAGCGTGCGGATATAGGCGTTGATGCTGTCAGCAGCCTTGAGGAACGACGGACGCAGCGAGGCCGCCAACTGGCCGCCGTCGTTGTTTTCCACCGCGATAGCGATCGCGCCCTCCATCGACTCGACGGTCGAGCGTGCCCGCGCCAGCAAATCCATGAACCGCTGCTGGTCGATCGGGGTGGCCGCCCGCATGGTCCACAGCACGGCGGTGGCCTTTTCCAGATTGGTGATCAGGGTCGGCATGCGCAGGACCACCAGATCCATCACGTAATAGCTGTCAAGATCAGGATCGAGAATCAGGTTGGAATGGTCCCCGACGCGGGAAACCAGATCCCGCAGGGCTTTCAGCGCCGCCAGATGTGATTCGGCCCCGAACTGCGCCCCTTGTTGTCCCGACGCCATGTAGGCCGACAGGCCCTGACGGGCGGTGGCGGCCTGAGCGCTGCTCAGCATGGTGGCCCCGAAACGCTGCTCGCTGCTGTCGATCAGGCTGTCGGCCTTTTTCAAGGCGGCGCTGATGGTTGGGCCCAGGTTGTCGCCATCGGCATTCAATGCTTCCCAATGTCCCCGGGTCAGGGGGTCAATGGCATCGGTGATCGAATCGATATAGACTGTGCCGTCTATTTCCTTGCGGGCGAAATTGATCGCCTTGCCGCTGTGGTCCAGTAACAGCCATGCCAACAGGATCACCGGGATCAGGAAGACCGCACACAACAGGGCAAGCTTGCGGGCAATCGGCACGTTGTTGAGCATCAGGGCCTCGTGGAGTCGACAGCAGCGGGACGGTGATAGGGAAAAAAGACCATGCAGCCAGGGAGTATAAGTGCTCGCAAGGTTTGAACACAGTTTAATCCGCCATGAAAATATGCTTTATCAGAAAGAGGAGCGCATTTTTTGGCTCGTAAGCCAAGATTCTGCGGGTGATCTTCAAGTATTTGTTACCCTTGGTTGTTTTTGCTGGTTTCAGGTAGCCAGATCGCAGGAAAGGTGGGTTCGGATATGGCGAACGCAGACAGTCTTGTTCTGACTCAGGACCTGTTTGAAGCTGTCGCAATCGGCGTGTTCAGTGTCAGCCTTGACGGGGTGATTCTGTCCGCCAATCCGGCTTTTGCCACTCTGCTGGGCTATGCCTGTCCGGCAGACCTGCTGGTCGCACGGATCAACCTGTTCAATGACATCCATGTTTTTGCCGGCGAAACCCGGCAGGTACAGCAGGTGCTTGCCACGGGAGGCATGGTCCCTGCCAGCGAAGTCCGCATTCGTCGCAATGATGGCGTCCTGCTGTGGGGGCGGGAAACCCTGCGGCCAGTGATGGCGGCCGATGGCCGGACGGTGCGGGTGATTGCCGGGACGATGGAAGACATTACCGCCCGCAAGCTGCACGAGGAAATTGCGGCGGATATCGAGACCAAATACCGCTCGATCTTCCAGAATTCGGTCGAAGGCATTTTCCAGATTACGCCGGGCGGTGATTTCATCAGCGCCAATCCGGCGCTGGTGCGCCTGTTTGGCTTTACCGACGAACAGGCTTTGGTGCGTTCGATACATTTTACCGGCTGCTGGACCGATGAAGCCACCCGCCAGGCCTTTGTGCAGGCACTGGCCGAGGGGCAGGAGCTGCAGCATTTTGAAACCGCCGCCCGCCGTCAGGATGGGCGCGGCATCTGGATTGCGGTCAACGTGCGCACCCTGCGCGATGCCACCGGGCAGGTGCTGTATCACGAAGGCACCATCGAGGATATCACCGTCCGCAAGCTGACCGAACTGGAGCTGGCCGCCGCCCATCGCCAGTTGCAACATGCCAAGGATGCCGCCGACGAGGCCGCGCTGGTGAAAAGCGATTTTCTGGCGCTGATCAGCCATGAAATCCGCACTCCGCTGAACGGCATTCTGGGGATGACCTCCCACCTGCTGGAAGAGGTCCACGAGCAGGACCACCGCGATGCGCTGGAAACGATCCATTTTTCGGGTGACTGCCTGCTGTCGATGATCAACGACGTGCTCGATTTCTCCAAGCTGGAAGCGGGCGCGCTGGAGCTGGAGAAGCTGGTCTTCCAGCCCGGGCGTCTGGCCAAGGGGGTGGTGGACCTGTTGCACATCCGCGCCCGCGAGCGGTCGGTGCAATTGGGGCTGTCCATGGCCCCGACCGTGCCAGAGGCGATGGTCGGTGATCCGACGCGGGTGCGGCAGGTGCTGCTCAATCTGGTCGGCAACGCCATCAAGTTCACCGATCACGGGTCGGTCACCGTGTCGGTCGCCTGCGACCTCAATCCTGATGCCACGGCGACCTTGCGGATCGAGGTGCAGGATACCGGCATTGGCATCAGCGCCGAGGTGATGCCGCGGTTGTTCCAGTCGTTCCGGCAGGCTGATCCGTCGATTACCCGCCGCTATGGCGGTACCGGGCTGGGACTGGCGATCTGCAAGCGGCTGGTTGACCTGATGCAGGGCCGGATTGGCTGTTCCAGCGAGCCGGGGAAAGGCAGCCTGTTCTGGTTCGAGGTTCCGGTGGCGATTGCGGCGGGTGACAGTCGGTCCGGGCCAGAGACGGGCAAGGAACGGAGCAAGGCATCCCGCCCGCTGATGACCATGACGCAATCCCTGACCATTCTGGTCGCCGAAGACAATCCGATCAACCAGAAGGTGGTCCGCGCCATGCTGGAGCGGCGTGGGCACCGGGTGGTGATGGTCGGGGATGGCCGGGCTGCGGTCGAGGCAGCGCGTACGCAGGTGTTCGATGTGGTCCTGATGGACATGCTGATGCCGGATATGGATGGCCTTGCCGCCACGCAGGCGATCCGTGCGCTGGGGCAGACCCTGCCGATCATTGCCCTGACCGCCAACGTGTTGCAGGACGAGCGCGACCGCTGTCTGGTGGCCGGGATGAACGCCTTTTTGTCCAAGCCGATCAGCTCGGCCCAGTTGTTCGAGACCATCGAGCAGTTGACCCTGCAGGCATCCGGCCAGCGCGATGCAAAGCCGGTGGTGGTTGACGTGCTGGACTTCCAGCGCCTGCAGACGATGGTCAATGAACTGGGGATGCCGTTGCTGCAGGACATCATCCGGGATTACAGCCGGGAAGCGCGTGAGGCTTGTCAGGCACTGTGTCGCCCCTCGATCACGGCGGCGCAGGCCATTCCCCACGCCCATGACCTGAAATCCACCAGCGGTGGTCTGGGGCTGCGGGAAGTGCAGGACCTGGCCGGGCGGCTGGAAACCTGCGCGCTGGATAATGTCTGGACCCAGGCTGAGCCATGGCTGGCCCGCTTGCCTGCGGCCCTTGACCGGGCCTTGCTGGAACTGCGGCGGGCGCTGGCGGAAAGTTCGGGGGCCGGGGCCATTGGCTGGTAAGCTGCCGGGGGACGATGCCCCCGGCAAGGTGTGGAGCAGCACTCCACGATCCTGTTCCCCTCGTTGTCGATCTCAGATGATCTTGCCGGGATTGAACAGGTTTTGCGGGTCCAGCGCGGCCTTGACCGCCCGCATCACGTCCATCGCGTCGCCCAGTTCGTGGGTCAGATAGTCGCGCTTGCCGTGGCCGATGCCATGTTCGCCGGTGCAGGTACCGTCCATCTCGATCGCCCGCATCACCAGCCGCGAGTTCAGGCGCTTGGCTTCGGCGATGTCCTGCGGGCTGTCGGGATCGACCAGAAACAGCACATGGAAATTGCCGTCGCCGACGTGGCCGACCATGGTGCTTTTCAGGAAGCTCTGTTGCAGGTCGTGCTTGGTTTCGATGACGCAATCGGCCAGTCGGGAAATCGGCACGCAGGTATCGGACGAAATGCCCTTGCTGCCAGGCTTCAGCGCCAGCGCGGCGTAAAAGGCGTTATGGCGGGCGTGCCACAGCTTGTCGCGCTCATCGGCGTTGGCGGTCCACTGGAAATCGACCCCGCCATGGGCGGCAGCCAGCTCCTTGACCGTTTCGGCCTGTGCGGCAATGGCCTCGTCGCTGCCGTGGAATTCAAAGAACAGGGTCGGGGTCACCGCATAGGACAGCTTTGAAAAGCGGTTGACCGCATCCATCTGGTTTTCATCAAGGAATTCGACGCGGGCCACCGGGATGCCCAGTTGAATGGTGTCGATCACCGTATTGACCGCCGCGCCAACATCGGGGAACGGGCAGACGGCGGCGACCACCGCTTCGGGGATGCCATACAGGCGGACGGTGACTTCGGTGATGATCCCCAGCGTGCCTTCCGAACCGACAAACAGCCGGGTCAGATCATAGCCCGCCGCCGATTTGCGGGCACGGCGGGCGGTGCGGATCACCCGGCCATCGGCCAGCACCACGGTCAGCGACAGGACGTTTTCGCGCATGGTACCATAGCGCACGGCGTTGGTGCCGCTGGCGCGGGTCGAGGCCATGCCGCCCAGCGAGGCATCGGCTCCGGGATCAATCGGGAAGAACAGGCCGGTATCGCGCAGGTATTCGTTCAGTTGCTTGCGGGTGACGCCTGCCTGCACCGTCACATCCATGTCGGCAGGCCGCACCGACAGGATGGCGTTCATGCCCGACACGTCAACGCACACCCCGCCATGCAGGGCGGCAATGTGACCTTCCAGCGAGGTGCCGGTGCCAAAGGGGATAATCGGCACCCCATGGCGGGAGCAGGTGTTGACGATCGCCACCACCTCGTCGGTGGTCAGGGCAAAGGCCACCGCATCGGGGGCCGCGGGGGTGTGATAGCTCTCGTCACGGCCATGCTGATCCCGGATCACCTGAGCGGTGCTCAGGCGATCGCCCAGCAGCGAACGCAGATCGTCGAGGCAGGCGGCCAGAGCATCAGCCGACGGCGACGGGGCAGGGGCAACAGAGGCAAACAACGGAGCAGTCATAATCAGGTCAGGTCCACTTCGTGACAGGGATGTCCACAGGCGGCGACAAAGCGGCGCAGGTCGTGGTTGGAAATGGTGGTGGTGGCGGTGTTTTCCAGCGGGTGATAGTTCAGCACCGGCTGCTGCATCATCCACTGGTCGAGCACCACCGTCAGCGAGGGGGTGGCACGGTCGTTGAACAGTGCGAACGGCGTCACCGAGCCGGGTTCCACCGCCAGCACCCGCCGCAGCCGGTCCGCCGAGCCGAACGACAGCCGTTTCGATCCGATGCGGTCGGGCAGTGTTTTCAGGTCAATGGTGCGGTCGGTCGGGCAGACCACCAGCCACATCGCCTTTTTGGCATCGCACAGGAACAGGTTCTTGCAATGCACGCCGGGAATGTCGGCCCAGTGTTCGGCCCCATCTTCGACGGTGAAAATCGGCGGATGGTCGATGGTGCTGGTGGTGATGCCCAACTGCTCAAGAAAGGCAAACAGGGCCTGCCGGGCAGAAGACCGGTCCGTCATTTGAACAGCGCCTTGATGGCATCGGTGGTGCGGGCCGCCGGGTTGGCGCGGATGTCGGCTTCCTGTTTGGCGAGATAGTAAAAGATGCCGTCCAGCGCCTTGTTGGCGACATAGTCGTTGAGATCAAGGTTCAGCGACGAGGCCATCGGCAAGGATTTGGCCTGCGCGGTCAGGGCATTATAGCTTTGTACCGCGCCCACATCGGCCAGACTGCTGTCGATCACCGGCTTCAGCGCGCTGAGCAATTCCGGGGTGGTGGTGCGCTTGAAATACTGGGTGGCCGAGTCCGACGGGCCGCTGAGAACGCCGCGCGCATCGTCGATGGTCATCTTGCTGACCGCGTTGCCAAAAATCGAGGCGGCCTTGGGGGCGGCGGTTTCGGCGGCCTTGTTGAGCCGCTGTTCCAGATCATCGGCCAGCCCCGAGGCCCCGACCATCGCCAGCCCTGATTTCACCTTCGCCAGCGGGCCGGGCAGGGGGATATGCACCGCCGCGTCATTCAGAAAGCCACCCGGCTTGCCGACGGTGGCGACCGCCTTTTCGGTCCCCACCCGCAGGGCGTCCTTCAGGCCGGTGGCAATCTGGCTGTCCGACAGGCTGGCCCCCAGCGTTGACGAGGATGAGGAGGACGATGATGAACTGGTGGAGCTGGTTCCGGCAATGGTCCCCAGCGCCTTTTTGCTCAGGGCATTCAGAGTGTCGTTGGCCATCACGGGCGTTGCGGCAGCACCGCACAGCAGGGCAAGGGCCGGAATCAGCAGACGGTGTTTCATTGGTGTGCTCCCCCGAGAAAGTGCGCGCATAACGCTCTGGATCGTGGCGGCACGGTAGCAGGAGGCGAGGGGGTTTGTCGCCTCCCTTATCCGAGGATCCGGCAGGGGAGCATCCTGCTTACCACTGCGACAGGTCGGCAATCCCGTTCTGCCGGAAACAGGCCTGCATGGCGGCAAAGCTGGGGTCGCTGCGCCAGTCGCTGCGGCATTGGACCTTGCGGTGGGCGATGACTTCGGCGCGGCAATCCCGGGCGGCTTTCGGTACTTTCGATGTGCCGGTAAACGCACCGTTTTCGTTGCTGCACGGCAGGGTCATGCTTTCCAGCGCCGGAACCCGGCCTGTGGTGCTGGTGACGGCGGTGCTGGAGGGCAAAGCCTTGTCGGCAGCAATGGAGCGGCCAAGGGCGGCAAAATCCTGTGCCGTCGAGGCCCCCACCGCAGCCCCCAGTCCGTTGGCCATGTAGTCCTGTGCCATCAATGCCATGGCGGCATCCGGCGAGGTCTGGCCGGTCATCACGCCAACCACCTGCGTCAGGTTGGTGGCATTCAGACCGCCCATCGCCCCGGACATCTGACCCATCGACGAAGCGAGCAGACCGCCGGCGGCGGTTTGCAACAGGGCACCGAACAGGTCGGTTCCGGCGCTGCTTTGGGCCTGTGCCTGCGCTTGCGCTTGCGCAACGGCGGCGTCCTGTGCCTGGGCTGACGATACGGCGGCCTGATACTGCGCCCGAATCCCGGCAATCTTTTGCGGATCGGCCGGGGCGAGGATCAGGTCGTGCTTGGGGCGGACAGCCTCGGAGGCAAAAATGCCATAGTCACGGGCACCGGTCCGGCTGTTGGTGCGGGTGCCGGAGAACATGTAAATCCCGACCTGTGCCGCCAGTGCATCCGTTCCCCGCTGTGTGGTGGGGGGCAGGCTGACGTATTCAAATTGACCTTCGTAGACCAGCCCGTCGCTGCCTTCCAGTCGGCCTTCCTTAAAGCTGTTGATGGCGAGACGGGTAAAGGGATTGACCGCTTTGGTCATGGTTCCAGCGTAAAACTGGGTTGGGGTGCGCCACTGTTCTGCGTAGCTCCAGTCCCGGTTGGCATCGGTGCGGAACTGATAGGTGACACCGGGGTGGGCCGGGTCTTGAACCTCATAGCTGGCACTGGGGGCAAACAGGCCGTTGCTGAACGGACCGCGATAGGTGTTGTTGTCGTAGGTGCTGAGGAAAACGCCGATGCCGTTGTCGCAATTGCCCTCAATGCAGGTTCCATTGCCAGGCATGGCCGAGACGGTGGCGGGGGCCAGCATCGTTGATGCCAGCAACAGGACGGTCAGGGAGGCAGAGTGGCAACGCATCGGTGAACCCCGGGGATGGCAAACGAAGGCCGCCAGCATAACCGGAATACTCTAACGCCAAAAGGGGAGGTGCGTTACTCGTGGCTGAGAATTTGACACAGGAACTGCCGGGTCCGCTCGTTGCGCGGGGCGGTGAAGAACTCTTCCGGCGGAGCCTCTTCGACAATCTCGCCCTTGTCCATGAACACCACCTGATCGGCCACCTTGCGGGCAAAGCCCATTTCGTGGGTAACGCAGATCATGGTCATGCCCTCGGCGGCCAGCTCGGTCATCACGTCCAGCACTTCCTTGACCATTTCCGGGTCAAGGGCCGAGGTCGGTTCGTCGAACAGCATCACCTTTGGCTTCATGCACAGGGCGCGGGCGATGGCGGCGCGCTGTTGCTGGCCGCCGGACAGTTGCGGCGGGTACTTGTGGGCCTGATCGGGGATATGGACGCGCTCCAGCAGCGACAGGGCGAGGGCTTCGGCGTCTTTTTTGCCCATCTTGCGCGCCCACGTCGGGGCAAGGGTGCAGTTTTCCAGAATGGTCAGGTGCGGGAACAGGTTGAACTGCTGAAACACCATCCCGACATCGCGGCGGATCAATTCCAGATCGCGGGCGTGGTCGCTGACTTCGATGCCTTCGACCAGCACCCGGCCCTGATCGTGGCTGACCAGTCGGTTGATGCAGCGGATCAGCGTCGATTTCCCCGACCCCGACGGCCCGCACAGCACCACCTTGTCCCCCTGCCGCACCGACAGCGACACATTGCGCAGGACGTGATGGGAGCCAAAGTGTTTATGGACGCCTTCGAGGCGGAGCATTTCGGGCTTGTCGGCGGCAAGGGGCGCAGTGCTCATGGTCGGGGCAGAGTCCTGAAGGGGCAAAATAAAGATTTCAATGTCGGCCCTGCGGAAAGCGGGCTTCGATACGGGCCTGAATGGCTTCAAAGACGATCGACAGCAGCCAGTACAGGACCGCCGCCGTCAGCAGCATTTCCATGTAGCGGTAGCTGGAGCGGCCATAGCTCTGGGCGAGGAACATGATTTCCCACAGGCCGACCATCGACACCAGCGACGAGTCCTTCAGCATCGAAATGAACTGTGCCCCCAGCGGCGGCACGATCAGCTTCAGGGCCTGCGGCAGGATCACCTTGTACATCACCAGCCAGCGCGGCAGCCCCAGCGCGGCGGCGGCTTCGCGCTGGCCGTTGGGGACTGCCTGAATCCCGGCGCGGAAAATTTCACTGATATAGGCGCCATAGCACAGCGACAGGGCGATGATGCCGGCTGGAACCGCCCCCGGCACCGGTCCCAACTGCGGCAGGCCGAGGTAAATCAGCATCAACTGCACCAGCAGCGGCGTGCCGCGAAAGAACGAGGTGTAAAAGGTGGCCAGACCATAGGCCAGCGGGTTGCCCGACAACCGCCCCAGTGCCGCCAGAAAGCCCAGAATGGTCGAAAACACCATCGCGGCCAGACACAGGAACAGGGTCAGCGGCAAGCCCTGTATGAAGCCATTGGGGGTCAGATGCAGGCCGAGCAGGAACGGCAGTTTTTCTGCAATCAGCGACAGTTTCAGGTCAAAGCTGGCCACAAAGGCAGCAAAACACGCCGCCAGCAGCATCCAGACCAGAAAGACTTTACCTTTGAAAGACACCCGTTTGCCTCTGTGCCTGAAGGGGGGAATGACCGGTAGGCAGGAATGCCGACTCCCGCCGCAGCAGGGCCGCGGCGGGAGTCGTGTAGCAAACAATCCGGCAGAAGAACAGTGCTTCGCTTACTTGGCGATGATGTCGGCACCGATCCACTTCATGGAAATCTTGCTCAGGGTGCCATCCTTGCGCATGTCGTCGATCACGCTGGCAACCTTGGCCTTCCATTCCGGGTCGCCCTTGTCAACCGCAATGGCGTTCGGGTCGGCGAACAGGTTGGCGTCCACAACGCGGAACTTGTCCGGGGTCTGGGTGATGCGCGGCTGAATGGTGATCAGGTTGCCGACGATGCCGTCCAGACGCTTGCCGCCCCCAAGGGCGAGGTCCTGAAAGGCCAGGTCTTCGCTGGCGAACGGGGTGACGGTGACCGCCTCGAACGGGTACTTGACCACGCTGCCGTCTTCGGGGTGCATCGCCTTGTTGAGGTATTCCTCATAGGGGGTGCCGCTCTGGGCGCCGACCTTCTTGCCGTTCAGGTCCTTCATGCTGGTGGTGGTCTTGTCGTCGGCACTGACCACCAGCGCACCGGGGGTGTTGTAATAGATGGTCACGAAGTCGAGGACTTCGCCGCGCTGCTTGCTGGGGGTCATCGAGCAGATGCAGATGTCCCAACGGCCTTTCCAGTTGCCAGCGGTGATCACTTCCCACGCCGGGGTTTCGATCTTCAGGGTCACGCCCAGACGCTTGGCGACTTCCTTGGCGACCTCGGCATCAAAGCCGTCCATTTCGTTCTTGTCGTTCAGGAACGAGAACGGCGGATAGCTCTGGTCCATCACCTGCACCATGGTGCCGGTCTTGGTGACGCGGTCGAGCGTCGGGCCAGCGTTGGCGGCCGAGCCAAAAGCAACGGTCATCAGCACCGCCGCAGCAGCACCCAGTTTCCACTTCAGAGCCATCAGGTATCCCCTTCGCGTGATCGCGCAAGCACAGAGTATTGACGAAAAAAGGCGATGATCTTGCCAGTGATCCCGCACTGTTTATAATCATAAACAGCGTGTGGCAAAATTTTTGTCACTATATCAGGGAGAAAAAGTGTGATCAAGATTCGGGTCCTCGACGGCGGCATGGGGCGTGAGCTGAAACGGATCGGCGCGCCGTTCCGTCAGCCGGAATGGTCGGCGCTGGCGTTGATGGAGGCTCCGCAGACGGTCGCGCAGGCACACCAGAACTTCGTCGATGCCGGGGCGTCGATCATCACCACCAACAGCTATGCGGTGGTGCCGTTCCACATCGGGCAGGATCGTTTTGACGCTGAAGGACTGGCGCTGGCGGGCGTGGCGGGGGAACAGGCGCGCAAGGTGGCGGCTGGTGCTGGCCGTCCGGTGACGGTGGCTGGCTCGCTGCCCCCTGCCATGGGCTCCTATCGCCCGGACCTGTTTTCGGCGGCGGAATCGATTGCCATCCACCGGGTGCTGATTGCCGGTCTGGCGCCGCACGTCGATGTCTGGCTGGCCGAAACCCAAAGCTCGATTGCCGAAGTCGAAGCCGCCCGGGCGGCACTGGGCGATGATCCGCGCCCGCTGTGGCTGTCGTTTACCCTTGATGACGAGCCGGACAACGGCCCGGCCCTGCGCTCGGGCGAAAGCGTCACCGAGGCGGTGCGGGCCGCTGTCCGTCTGGGGGCGCAGGCGGTGCTGTTCAATTGCAGCCAGCCGGAAGTGATGGCCGATGCGCTGGCCGCCGCAACCGCCGTGCAGCAGGAAACCGGCCATGCGCTGGAGCTGGGCGTCTATGCCAACGCTTTCCCGCCGACGCCCAAGGACGCCAAGGCCAACGAAACCCTCGACGAACTGCGCCCGGACCTGACGCCGGAAAACTATGCCCGCTGGGCCGAACAGTGGGCTGAACGTGGCGCGACCATCATCGGTGGCTGCTGTGGCATTACGCCCGAGCACATCGCCGCCATCGCCGCGCGCACCGAAGCCTGATCCGTAGGAGAAACAGTGAAGGCTCTGAGCCTGCGTCAGAGCACGGTACACAAAAAAACAGAAAACAGGATCATGGAGCGCTGCTCCACACCTCGCCGGGGCCTTGAGGCCCCGGACCCCGTTCTTTTTATAATCAAGGACAGTGGGCCAAGCTGGGGTTCCCCACAAGGAGATGGCCGCCCTGCTGGGTGTTTCGATTGGAACGTTGAGGTCCTGGGAACAGCGCAGGACTGAGGCCTGATGATCCGGGGAAGGCTCTCATCAGCCTGATTTATCGGCATCCCTAAGAGATATGCACCTGCCTGTCGGTCGCCTGATTCCTTGTGTCGTCCATCCCTCTTTGCCTCTTGGGAAAGGAAGCGCTCTCATGGCGCGTACTGGCGGTAGCAGCGGAAAGGGTCGTTTTAAGGATTTACACCTGTCGAATTTTAAGGGAAGGTTTTTGTGCATCTTCTCTAATGTAAAAGGATTGATCATGATTACGGTAAAAAAAGTATATGAATATCATTACGATGGAGGAAAATCTTATGTAAAAGACATTGCCGATGGGAGGGTTTGGGAAATTGATCCCGAATGTATAGACTTAATTAAAAGGGAGTTAAAATTACAATCAAATGGGAATGTAAGGTTCACATCTTTCGACAGGATAATTAACTTGGATGATGTAATACGGAGTATTCCTGAGTATTTTGTATAAAAAATATGTATGTACGCCCTCCTATAATTCCATCCCCTACCCCGGCTCGGACCCTTTCTGCTGCCCAGCAACCTTACCAGCCCTGCTAGAGCAGCGTGCGTTAAACCAGATGCCACAGTACACGACAGTTGGTGGAGAATGGCGGACTGCCGTCCGCACCTGCCCGGGGTGCGATGCCCCTGGGCCCCATTTTTTCTTTCAATATCAAATTAATGGGGTCTGGGGCCTCCCGGCCCCAGCGAGGTGTGGAGCAGCGCTCCACGTCCTTACTTCCCAACTGTCGTGTACTGTGACCAGATGCACGCATGCTTCTTTAACCTTTTGTGCTGTCGCATTGTTTTTGCGAAAACCGGCTCACACTTTTCGCACGCTGCTCTAGATATCCTTGTCGTGTCTTGTGGTTTCACAGTCAAGGCTCACGGCTCTCGCTGTTCACTCATGAGACAGTTATTGCCTTTTCCCGGCTGCTGGGGCATACCCTCCGGCCTTTCGCCCTTGCGGGCGGGGCCGTCAGGGAGAAAAGGCAGATGTTCGTCGGGATTGACTTTGGAACCACCAACAGCGCCATCGCCCTGCTGGCCGCAGGACAGGATGATGCCCACATCGTGCCGATGCCACCGATGCCGGGCGGCGATGGCGAGGCGGCCAGCACTCTGCGCTCGCTGCTGGCCTTTGACGGCAAGCACCGCGACGACCGCAAGCAGGTGGTGCCGCTGGTCGGGCAGGAGGCCATCGCCGCCTATCTGGAAGACGACACCGACTGCCGCCTGCTGCAATCGTTCAAAAGCTATCTGACCAGCCGCCTGTTCACCGGCGCCTCGCTGTTCAACGTTACCTACAGTCTGGAGGACCTGATTGCCCTGATGGTGACGCGGCTGCGCACCATGGCCGAAGCACAAGGGGCAGGCGAGGTGCGGCGGGTGGTGGCCGGGCGGCCGGTGCGTTTTGTGGCCGAAGACGGCGCCAGCGAAGAAGACTATGCGGTCAGCCGCCTGCGCGATGCCTTTGCCCGCGCCGGGGTTGACGAACTGGAACTGGAATATGAACCGATTGCCGCCGCCTATTACTACGAGCGCGGCCTGAGCCACGACGAAACCGTGCTGGTGGCCGACTTTGGCGGCGGGACCAGCGATTTCTGTCTGATGCGGCTGGGGCCGGGGCGTGACCGCAGCCGCCCGCGCGATGCCATTCTCGGCACCGGCGGGGTGGGCAACGCCGGTGATGCGCTCGACCGGCGCATCGTTGACAACGGGTTGGCCGAAGCCTTTGGCAAGGGAATCACCTACCGCAGCGACGGCAAGGAGTTGCCGGTGCCGTCATGGCTGTTCGGCAAGTTCTCGCGCTGGCACCACATCAGCTTTTTGAACACCGCCCCGACCCGCCGGATGTTGCGCGATATCCAGCGCCACACCGACGACCCGGAGCCGATTGAAAACCTGTTGGCGTTGATCGAGGAAAATCTGGGCTATCACCTGTTCCGCTCTGTCGAGCGGGTGAAGGTCGGGCTGTCGCGGCAGGACAGCGCCGAGTTCCTGTTTGATCACGGACCGATCTCGCTGCGCCAGACCATCCGGCGCGCCGACTTTGAACGCTGGATTGCGCCCGAACTGGAAGAAATCGAAGGCTGCCTTGACCGCCTGCTGGCTGACACCGGCGTGCGGCCCGAGCAGGTGGACCGGGTGTTCATGACCGGCGGCACCTCGCTGGTGCCCGCCGTGCGCGGAATCTTCGCGCGCCGCTTTGGCGAAGCCCGTCTCAGCAGCGGTGGCGAGTTCGTATCCGTTGCCACCGGGCTGGCCTATCGGGCGCGCGAAGTGTTTGGTGGGTAGAGTCTTAATGCACCTGCGGTTCGTGCTTCTGGCCATGGCCGGAGAGATGCCACAGCGTCCTGAGCGAGCGGCCCGCCTGATGCAGGATATCGGCAAAGGCTTGTGCCCGTAACAGGTGGGCCTGCTGCTCCAGCAGACTGAGGTCAGGCGGGATGGTAGGGGCGGAAGAGGCAGAAAGATCAACGGTTGCCATCGGCAGTCTCCTCGAGCATGAGCGTTTTCACACTGAGCGAACTGGATCTTTACGACAGGGTCGGCGGACTGGGCGTCCGATGCGAGCCTGTATGCCCATTATATGGGCGAGGCTATATAATGGGCAATATATTTTTTCGCAGTGCAGCATGGAGGGGAGCTATGCGTCCCGCTGGTCGTGGCTTTTTACGAAAAACTAGCCTGTGACTGGCGGATACTCTAAGAAGAACCCCTGCATCGGCCCATCGGGGCTGAACCCACAAACGACAGGACAGGAATCAGCAGCATGGCTCACAAGCGGGCTCAGGACATGTGGCGCGTGCGTTTTCAGGCGCCACCCGAAGCGATCGAGGCTTTTGAAACGGCTCTGGACCCGCTGGTCGATGCCTTCCTGTGCTTTGAAATCGAAGGCAGCCTTGACTGGCAGGTCGATGCCTACAGCGAGCAAAAGCCCGATCTGCCGGCAATTCATGCTGCCGTAGCGCTGGCGGCGCAGGTGGCCGGGCTGGCGACGACTCCTGAAATGGAAATCGAGCATCAGGCGGCGCGTAACTGGCTGGCCGAAAACCTGATTGCCTTCCCGCCGATTCGGGCTGGCCGCTTCTATGTCCATGGCTCGCACATCACCGAGCGCCCGCCGCATGGCTCGCTGCCGCTGCTGATTGATGCCGCCACCGCCTTTGGCTCGGGCGAGCACCAGAGCACCTACGGCTGTCTGCTGGCCCTGAGTGACCTCGCCAAGCAGAATGCGCCGGTGCAGATCGGCCATGGCCGGGCGCTGGACATGGGCTGTGGCTCGGGGATTCTGGCGCTGGCAATGGCCCGGCAGTGGAAAATTCCGGTGGTTGCCACCGACATTGACGAGGAAAGCGTCCGCGTCACCGCCTATAACGCCAGGCTGAACGGCCTTGATGCCTACCTGACCGCCTTCCCCGGCGACGGCTTTACCAGCCGCAAGGTGAAGGTTGGCGCCCCCTATGATGTGATTTGCGCCAACATTCTGGCCCGGCCGCTGTGCTCGATGGCCCAGCCGCTGACCGCCAGCCTTGCTCCGGGCGGGCGGGTGATTCTCGCCGGCCTGCTGCAACGGCAGGAAGCGATGGTGCTGGCCGCCTATCGCGCACAGGGTCTGCGTCTGGTGCGCCGTTACCAGTTGGCGCCGTGGGTGACGCTGGTTCTGGGGTAAGATCTGATGACGACGGTCAACCGGGGGCTTTCCATCCCGGTTGACCGTCGTCAGAAAATAAAAAAACGCGAGACAGCCAGTGATGGCGGCCTCGCGTTTTTTTTGTGCTCGCCTGTTGGGCAGACGGCAATCAGCTTGGGGGAGCTGATTAAATGTTAGGCAGCGCGACGGGTCTGAGCGGCGGCGATCACCGGGGCGTCAGCCTGAGCGTTGGTGTTGGCGGCGCGGTAAGCAGCGCGCACCGCCGGCATGTCTTCGCGGGTGTCGTGGTAGACGCCCTTGCGCAGGGCGACGACATCGGCGCGGGTCAGGCCCAGATCGGCCAGTTCACGCGGGCCCATGGCGTCCAGTTCGGCCATTTCCTGGCGGTAACGGAGCCATGCCTGGAAACGGGCGGCCATACGGGCGATCAGCGAGGTGGTAGCGAGGTCAACGGTGCGGCTCATGGCCAGAATCCTTCAGTGTATCGAGTGTGCGCTGTCACAAAGCGCTGCCGCAGGCCATATGCCTGAAGCACATCGAGAGAGATGAACGGGGATGACGAGGATCGGGGGCGCGGTATTTACCGCAGTGCGGCCAGCCAATCAGCTTCGTCGGGGTTATAGGGCCACATGGGGCTTTTGATCCTGTGTTCGACATTCGGCCTGGTTGCATTTTGCAATGGGCCGTTGCGTATGCCCAGAATGTAGGCGAACTGCCTCTTTTCGTGCAGTGTCTGTTTTGCAGTGCAGTTCTGCCTTGCCTGCATGGCGTTCGCAACTGGGTTACACTTCTATTGCAGGATGCCGAGTTCGCGCTCTTGCGCCTGTTCGTCTGCCCTCATACCTTGGACACCTATACGGCTTTGGACAGGATGTGAACGACCATGGCGCAGGCAAATACGGTGGAACAGGCCCAACGGCTGGCAGCGGTGCGGCAGGATCTGGCCGCACGCGGGCTGTACGGCTTTGTGGTTCCACGGGCGGACGAGCATCAGGGGGAATATGTGCCCCCCCATGCCGAGCGTCTGGCCTGGTTGACCGGCTTTACCGGCTCGGCGGGGCTGGCCATCGTGACGGCAGACCGGGCGGCGGTGTTTGTGGATGGCCGCTATACCTTGCAGGTGACGGTCGAGGTCGATGGTGATCTGTATGAACACCGTCACCTCAGCGATACCCCGCCTGCCGAGTGGCTGGCGCAGGCGGCCAGCGCAGCCCGCCAGCCGGATGGCGGGCCGGTGCGGATCGGCTTTGATCCCTGGCTGCATACTCCTGACGGCATTGCCCGTCTGCGCGATGCCTGCGCCAAGGTCGGGGCCGAGGTGGTGGCGATTGACGGTGAAAACCCGATTGACCGGGCATGGCAGGACCGCCCGGCGGCGCCGTCCAGCCCGGTGATGCGCCATCCGCTGGAGTTCGCCGGAGAAAGCGCCGAGGCCAAACGCCAGCGCATCGCCCTGTCCCTGCGCGACGACGGGCTGGAGGCGGCGGTGCTGACCGCGCCGGAAAGCCTCGCCTGGCTGCTGAACCTGCGCGGCAGTGACGTGCCCTTTACCCCGCTGGTGCTGGGCTTTGCCATCCTGCACGCCGATGCCACGCTGACGCTGTTCCTTGATCCGGCCAAGGAGGTCGATGGCCTGCGTGACTATCTGGGGCAGGCGGTGACGGTGCTGCCGCCCGCCGCGCTGGCCGGGGCGCTGGCCGAACTGTCGGGCAAGCGGGTGCGGCTGGATCAGGCCTCGTGCGCGGTGTGGATCGCCGAACGCCTGACCGCTGCCGGGGCAACGGTGGCACTGGGGGCCGATCCCTGTGCTTTGCCGCGCGCCTGCAAAAACGCCACCGAACTGAGCGGGATCAAGGCCGCCCATCAGCGTGACGGGGTGGCGCTGTGCCGCTTCCTCGCCTGGCTGGATGCCGAGGCCGCGAGCGGAACCATCACCGAACTGGCCGCCGCCGACCATCTGGAAGCCCTGCGGCGCGAAGGGGCCTATTTCCGCGATCTCAGCTTTCCGTCGATTGTCGGCTCGGGGCCGCATGGGGCGATTGTCCATTACCGCGCCGATGCCGACAGTGACCGCCTGTTGGGGCAGGGTGAGCTGTTTCTGGTCGATAGCGGCGCGCAGTACCTGGATGGTACCACCGATGTCACCCGTACCCTCGCCATCGGCACCCCGACCGCCGAGATGATCCGGCGCTATACGCAGGTGCTGAAGGGGCATGTGGCGCTGTCGCAGGCCCGGTTCCCGCAGGGGACCACCGGCAGCCAGCTTGATGTGCTGGCCCGGCAATATCTGTGGGCTGACGGGGTTGACTATGACCACGGCACCGGCCACGGCGTCGGGGCCTATCTGTCGGTCCACGAAGGTCCGCAGCGGATTTCCAAGGTGCCATCGACCATCGCCCTGAAGGCGGGCATGGTGCTGTCCAACGAGCCGGGCTATTACAAGCCGGGAGCGTTCGGCATCCGCATTGAAAACCTGATTGCCGTCACCGCCATGGAACCGCCGCCGTCCGGGGCCGAACGTCCGATGATGTTCTTTGAAACCCTGACGCTGGCCCCCTATGACCGCCGCCTGATTGATCCCAGCCTGTTGCGCGCCGATGAACGCGACTGGATCAACGCCTATCACCGGCGGGTGCATCAGCAGATCGTTCCGGCGCTGGCCGGGCGCGATGCCCTGTGGCTGGACTGGGCCTGCGCGCCGCTGTGAGGCTGTGCGGGACACGAAAAACCCCGGCAGGAGGAGCCTCCTTGCCGGGGTTTTCTTTTGTTTGATACTGTGATCGTTACGCCTGTCCGGCGGCCTTGCGCAGACCGCTGACAGTGGCCGACGGTGACAGGATATCGGGGTCAACGCGCAGTTCGATCAGGGCCAGCCCGTCGCAGGCCAGCGCACGGGCAAAGGCCGCCGGGAAGTCTTCGGTGCGCTCGACCACTTCGCCGTGACCGCCAAAGGCCCGCGCCAGCGCGGCGAAGTCGGTGGTCTGGCCCATGGTGGTGCCGCTGACCCGCCCCGGATAGCGCCGTTCCTGATGCATGCGGATGGTGCCATAGATGCCGTTGTTGACCACGATTTCGATCATCTTCGCGCCATACTGCACGGCGGTGGCCAGTTCCTGCACGGTCATCATCAGGCAGCCGTCCCCGGAAAAGGCAATCGACAGCTTTTCCGGCTGGGTGATGGCGGCGGCGACGGCGGCCGGCGGGCCAAAGCCCATCGCGCCATTGGTCGGGGCCAGTTGGGTGCCAAGCTGGCGATAGCGGAAATAGCGGTGGACCCAGATGGCATAGTTGCCCGCGCCGTTGCAGATCACCGTATCGGCGGGGATGTTGTCGCGCACATGGCGGACGACGGCGGCCATGTCCAGCGCTGCCGTGCTGCCTGCCGGGGTGGTGAAGGCAAGGAAGCGGTCATGGGCGGCGGCCACGCGCGGATCGGTGCCACGGCGCACGCTGCCCAGCCCGGCCAGCGCGGCGGCGGCCGAGACCATATCAGCGGCAATCGGCAGGTCGGGCTGATAGACGCTGCCCAGCTCTTCCGGGTCGGCGTGGATGTGGATCAGGGTCTGCGGCAGGGCGGGCGGGACCAGCAGTTCATAGCTGCTGGTGGTCATTTCGCCCAGCCGGGCACCGACCACCAGCAACAGGTCGCTGCTGGTCAGGGTTTCGCCCAGCACCGGGTCGATGCCGATGCCGACGTGACCGGCATAATGCGGATGCTCGTTGTCGAACAGGTCCTGACAGCGGAACGAGACGCCCACCGGCAGGCTGTTGGCTTCGGCAAACTGGCGGATGTGGTCGCAGGCTTCGGCGGTCCAGCCCGAGCCGCCGATCAGCAGGAACGGACGCTCGGCGCGGGACAGGCGCTCGCCCAGTTCGGCAAGGGCGTCTGGCGTCGGGGCCGAGCGGGCCGGGCGGGCCTTCGGCAACGCAATGGCTTTCACCGCTTCACGCAGCATGTCTTCCGGCAGGGCCAGCACCACCGGACCCGGACGGCCCGAAATGGCGGTGTGGAACGCCCGGCTGACGTATTCGGCCACCCGGCTGGGGTCGTCGATCTGTGCCACCCACTTGGCCATCTGGCCGTACATCCGGCGATAGTCGATTTCCTGGAACGCTTCGCGGTCGGCCTGATCGCGCGCCACCTGTCCGATGAACAGGATCATCGGCAGCGAGTCCTGAAAGGCGACATGCACCCCGGACGAGGCATTGGTGGCCCCCGGTCCGCGCGTCACCATGCAGATGCCCGGCTGGCCGGTCAGGCGGCCATGGGCGGCGGCCATCATCGACGCGCCGCCTTCCTGACGGCAGTTGACGAACTGGATGTCGGTATCGTGCAGGGCGTCCAGCACCGAAAGATAGCTTTCGCCCGGCACGCCGAACACCGTGTCAACGCCATTGGCAATCAGTCCATCGACCAGCACCTGAGCGGCAGTGCGCGGGGTCGCAGTGGGGGTGCTCATTCCTGTCGTGCTCCGTTCTTGTGTGGGCAAAAGTTAGCTCAGGGCCGCAACGGCGCGGCTGATGCGGGCCAGCGCATCGCGCAGCTCGGCCATCGAGGTGGCATAGGAAATGCGGAAGTAGGGGGCCAGGCCAAAGGCCGAGCCAGGCACCACCGCCACTCCGACCGCCGCCAGCAGATAGTTGCAGAACTCGCGGTCGTCGGTGATCACTGCCCCGTCAGGAGTGGTCTTGCCGATCACGCCGGCGCAGTTGGCAAAGGTGTAAAAGGCCCCCTCGGGCGTCTGGCAGGTCAGGCCGGGAATGGCATTCAGGCCACTGACCACCATGTCGCGCCGTTCCTGGAACGAGCGGCAACGTTCGGCCAGTACGCTCTGGTCACCGGTCAGGGCTTCGAGGGCGGCGGCCTGACTGATCGACGACGGGCACGAGGTGGTCTGGCTCTGCACCACCGCCATCGCCTTGATCAGCGCCGCCGGGCCACCGGCATAGCCGATGCGCCAGCCGGTCATCGCATAGGCCTTGGAGACGCCATTGACGGTCAGGGTGCGCGACTTCAGCGCCGGTTCGACCTGCGCTGGCGAGGCAAAGGTCATGCCGTCGTACAGAATGTGTTCGTACATGTCATCGGCCATGATCCACACCTGCGGATGACGCAGCAGCACATCCAGCACCGGGCGGTACTGTTCGGCGCTGTAGGCCGCCCCCGATGGATTCGACGGCGAGTTCAGGATGATCCAGCGGGTTTTGGCGGTGATCGCCTTTTCCAGATCCTGCGGGTCGAGACGGAAGCCGTTTTCTTCCCGGCACGGCACCAGCACCGGCACACCGCCCAGAATCTGCACGATGTCGAGGTAGCTGACCCAGTAGGGGGTGGGGATGATCACTTCGTCGCCGGGATCGAGGGTTGCCATCAGGGCATTGAACAGCACCTGCTTGGCACCGGTCGACACGGTGATTTCATTGGTTTCATAGGTCAGGCCGTTGTCGCGCTGGAACTTGGCAGCGATGGCAGCCTTCAGGGCCGGGGTGCCGTCGAGCGCGGTGTATTTGGTGTCGCCCCGGCGCATCGCCTGCGCGGCGGCGGCCTTGATCGGCTCGGGGGTGTCAAAGTCCGGCTCGCCAGCCCCCAGAATGATGATGTTGCCGCCCTGACGTTTCATTTCGGCGGCGCGGGCACCGATCTGCAAAATCTCGGAGACTCCCAGCGCGCCGACACGGACCGACGGACGGAACTCGCTGGGGGAGGGGGAGGTAGGGTGCGCCATCACGAGCCTCTTGGTTGGAAAACACGGCAAAGCGGCACTCCGAGGGGCGGATGTGCCTGCCATTGGTGTGTTCTGTGGGTTTACCGTGTTCTGGCCCATGATTAAAATCGACATTTGCGCAACAGATCATTCCTGCAAAGAATGACTCGTTGCGCGAGACTCATTCCTCAACGGAATGATCAGCTCGCGCCTGATCAACAATCCACTGACTGAACAGGTGTAAGGGCGGATAGGATGCCCGCTCGGACGGGGTGGCGAGGTAGTACGCGCCATCACTGACCATTTCCCCCGGATATGGCGCCACCAGAGCGCCGCGTTGCAGATGCTCCTGAATGAAAATGGTCGGGATCAGGGCAACGCCCAGACTGGCCATCGCGGCTTGGGTCAGGGTGTAAAACTGGTCAAACAGCATGCCGTGGACCGCCACGTCATCAATGCCCTGATGGGCCAGCCAGCGTTCCCAGGCATCGGGGCGGGTGGTCAGGTGCAGCAAGGGCACCTGCAGGAAATCCGAGGGCTGCCTGATTTCGTGTGCCCGCAACAGGGCCGGGCTACAGACCGGAATGATGCTTTCCTTCATCAGAAAGGTCAGCTCGGCCCCCGGCCAGTAGGCCGGGCCATGGTGAATGGCGGCATCGACCGAATCGAGGCGGAAATCAAAGCTGGAATAGCGGCTGACGCAGTTGATCTGGATGCCGGGGTGCTTTTCCAGAAAATCCCCCAGTCTCGGGGTCAGCCATAAGGCGCCAAAGGTCGGCAGGACGGCGAGGTTGAGCGTTCCGCCATGGGGGTTGGCACGGATGTTCAGCGAGGCGGTCGAGATCCGCCGCAGGACTTCGCTGATCTCGCGTGCGTAGGATTCTCCCGCCGCCGTCAGGCGGATGGTCTGCCGTTCCCGAATGAACAGGTCAACGCCGATCTGCCGCTCCAGGGCCTGAATCTGGCGGCTGACGGCGCTTTGGGTCAGGTTCAGGTCGCGGGCGGCGGTGGTGACGCTGCCGGTGCGGGCGGCGGCCTCAAAGGCGGTCAACAGGGACAGCGATGGCAGGAAGCGGCGCGGGATGGTCATGGATCATTCCATTTCAGAATGAATTGTTGATGAAAAGTTGTTATTAGGCATTGTCGCATCAATGTAAAGATTAATAACAGGGCATGAAAACAATGTGCTCACTTTTAAATCAAACGGGAGGCTCAACAGGATTGCCGCGCATCAATCCTGTGAGCAAGAAAAGCAGACAAAAAACAGCAATCACCGACAATTGTCCGGTGTTGTCCTGCTTCTGCCGCTTTTTCTTTTAGAACGTCACACAGGGGAATCGTCATGTTTGCAGTTTTTCCTAAGTTTGCGTCACGAGTTCTTGCCGCTGCCGCCATTCTGGCTGGCCTGAGCGCCTCGCCTGCTCTGGCCGAAGGCGGCGAAAGCTTTTGGCAAGGGGTTCAGAAGTCCGGGCAATTGCGCTGTGGTGCTGCCGTTTACGCGCCGTTCGTGATGCGCGATCCGACCACCGGGGCCTATAGCGGCTTTTTTGCCGACCTGTGCCGCCAGTACGCTGACGTGCTGAAGGTCAAGGCGGTGTTCGTCGATACCACCTGGGACAACATCGTTGCCGGTTTGCAGGCGGGAAAATGGGATATGTCGCTGGCACTGAACCGCACGCCGGAACGGGCGCTGGCGGTCAGCTTCTCGATCCCGGCAGTGCAGTACGAAGTCACGCTGGCCTACAACAAGAACAACCCCAAGGTTGGCGCCGCGCCGAAGTCGATGGCTGATGTTGACAAGGCCGGGATGACGGTGGCGGTCACCTCGGGGACGGTGCAGGACAAGGCGGTCTCTGCCGTGCTGAAACAGGCTCAGGTGCTGCGCCTGCCGTCCGAAGACGAAGCCCGTCTGGCGGTGCTGTCCAAGCGGGCCGACCTGCTGGCCGGTGGTTCGGATGCCAACCAGTTGTTCCTGCAATCCCATGCCGACACCATCACCACCTTTGCCCCGCAACCGGCGCTGATGAAGCAGGGGGTGGCCTTTGGCTTCCCGCATCAGTTGGCCTACACCGACATCGAAGCCTTCAACATCTTCCTCGAGCAGAAAGTCGCCACCGGGGAAATCAACGCGATGTTTGAAAAGTCGGTCGATGAAGTCCTGAAGGGCATTCACTGAGTTTCCTGACCACCGGGGGCCTGCAACCGCATGGTCCCCTCTTCTTGTGGTGAGGAACGCGCTGTTGGCGTGAGAAGTCAGGATAGTGATGATGAGCACAAACACCTCTGCGCCCCTGGTCAGCATTCGCGGTCTGCACAAGGCCTATAGCCCGACGGTGCAGGTGATCAAGGGCATTGATCTGGATATGCATGCCGGTGACCGGCTGGTGGTGATCGGTCCCAGCGGCGGCGGCAAAAGCACGTTGTTGCGGGTGCTGATGGGGCTGGAGACCATTGACAAGGGCTCCATCGCCTTTGACGGCCAGCCCTATATTCAGGCCGATGAGGCCCGTGGCAAGACCAGTATCGACACCAAAGTGCGCAATTCGATCGGGATGGTGTTCCAGAACTACACCCTGTTCCCGCATCTGACCATTGTGGAAAACCTGATCCTGGCCCCGTGCAAAAGCCGGGGAGAAAAGGAATCGGTTGCCAAGGACCGGGCGCTGACCTTCCTGACCCGCTTTGGTCTGCGCGACAAGGCCACCGTCTATCCGTCGCAACTGTCAGGCGGGCAGAAACAGCGGGTGGCGATTGCGCGCGCCTTGATGCTCGACCCCAAGCTGATGCTGTTTGACGAGGTTACCTCGGCGCTGGACCCGGAACTGGTGGCCGAAGTCGAACAGGTGATCCAGCAACTGGCGCTGCAAAACCTGTCGATGATGATTGTGACCCATGACATGTGGTTTGCCAAAAACATCGCCTCGCGTGTGCTGTTCTGCGCCGGGGGTACCATCGTCGAGGATGGCCCGCCCGAACAGGTGATGGGCGCACCGCGTGAAGAACGCACCCGCGAGTTCCTCAGCCGGGTTTTCCACATCGGGGCGTAAAGGATAAGGCCATGACCTATACCTTTGACTTCATGGCCGTCCGTCACGGGCTGGGCGTGCTGTTTGACGGGTTGCTGGTGACGTTGGAACTGACGGTGGCGGCCAATGTGATCGGGCTGACCTTTGGCTTCGGGCTGGCCCTGCTGGTGATGCACCGCTGGGCGGTGCTGCGCTGGCCTGCGTCGCTGTTTGTTGAATTCTTTCGCTGTACGCCCGCGATCATCCAGATTGTCTGGTTCTTTTACTGCGTCCCGATGCTGTTTGATGTCTATCTGGACGCGATGACCATGGGGATTCTGGCGCTGGCCTGCAACCTGACCGCCTTTAATGCCGAAGCCTATCGGGCGGCGATTCAGGCGGTGCCCAGGGATTACCGCGATGCCGGGATTGCGCTGGGCCTGAACGGCTGGCAGCGCATCCGCTATATCGTTCTGCCGACTGCCTTTCGGGCGGCGCTGCCGGTGCTGGTCAGCAACGGCATCGGCATTTTCCAGCAGACGGCGCTGGTGGCGATCGTTGCCTTGCAGGACCTGATGTACATGGGCAAGTCGCTGGCGACGGAAAGCTATCGTCCGATCGAGACCTTTACGGTGGTGGCGCTGATTTACTTTGCGGTGTCGTTCCCGGTCTCGCAACTGGCGAGCTGGTTTGAACATCGGCGGGACCGGCTGGCGCGCTGACGAGAGGAGAGGCGGGAATGGACTACAACTTTGCTTTCGTGTTGCGCTATCAGGACGCCCTGCTGGTCGGCCTGAAAATGACCGTGCTGGTGTCGCTGGCCTCGATTGCCATCGGCTGCCTGTGGGGCTTTGTGCTGGGGATGGCGCGCGGGTCTTCGCTGCGCTGGGCGCGGGCGCTGGCGACGGTCTACATCGAGTTCTTTCGCGGCACGCCGGTGATCGTGCAACTGTTCTGGGTGTTCTTTTGCCTGCCGCTGCTGCTGGGGATCGAGCTGTCGAACATGGCTTCGGGGATTGTTGCCCTCAGCCTGTACATGGGGGCGATCAGCGCCGAAAGTTTCCGCGCGGCGTTGAAGACCATCAGCCCCGACCAGCATAACGCCTGTGTGGCGCTGGGCCTGTCGCGCTATGCCGAAATCCGCTATGTGCTGATGCCGCAGGCGATTTTGCGCGCTATTCCGACCCTGCTGTCGAACTGCGTCAGCCTGTTCAAGGAAAGCGCGCTGGTGTCGGCGGTGGGGATGGCCGACCTGATGTTCGTCGGCCAGAACATTTCCAACGCCACCGCCCGCCCGGTCGAAGTGCTGACGGTGGTGGCGCTGATCTACTTCGTGATTGCCTTCCCGTTGACCCGGGGCGTCACGGTGCTGGAACGCAAGGTGCTGAAGGGATTGGCTGTATAAAGATCATGGAGTGCCGCTCCAAACCTCGCCGGGGCTTTTCACAGGACATGGCAGTCCTCGCAGGGAGATGGGCTACCGCCCATACCTGTTCGGGGGCCAATGCCCCCGATCCCCCATTTTTCTTTAAAAATCAAACTAATGGGGTCTGGGGCCGACTGGCCCCAGCGAGGTTTGGAGCAGCGCTCCATGATCCTGTTTTCTGTTTGTCGTATACCGTGATCCGACGCACTGCTGTAACGAAAACCGCGCGGGAGGCATGACCCTTCCGCGCGGTTTTCAGCAGGCAAAACGCGGTGGCAGGGTTAGCCGCACTGGGCACGGTGGCGCAGCAGGTGATCGGCCAATGTCACGGCCATCATCGCTTCGGCCACCGGCACCGCCCGGATGCCGACGCAAGGGTCGTGACGGCCCTTGGTCCGCACATCGACCATCTTGCCGTGGATATCGACGCTGCGGCGCGGGGTCAGGATCGACGAGGTCGGCTTGACCGCCATGCGGGCGATGATCGGCTGGCCGCTGGAAATCCCGCCCAGAATGCCGCCAGCATGGTTCGACAGGAAACGCAGGTTGCCCTGCTCGTCGATCTCCATTTCGTCGGCGTTCTGCTCGCCGGTCAGGGTGGCGGCGTCAAAGCCATCGCCGATTTCCACCCCCTTGACGGCGTTGATCGACATCAGGGCCTTGGCGATATCGGCATCCAGCTTGTCGTAAACCGGTGCCCCCAGCCCGAGCGGGACGTTTTCAGCCACCACTTCGACCACCCCGCCAATCGACGAGCCATCCTTGCGGATGGCGTTCAGGCGGTCTTCCCAGCGCGCAACGCTGGTGGCGTCGGGGCAGAAGAACGGGTTGGCGTTGACCTGATCCCAATCCCACGCCGCCCGGTCGATGGCCAGATCGCCCAGTTGGGTCATGGCGGCGCGAATCACCACCCCGCCCGGCACCAGTGCATTGAGAACGGCACGGGCGACGCCACCGGCGGCCACCCGCATCGCCGTTTCACGCGCCGACGACCGCCCACCGCCGCGATAGTCGCGGATGCCGTATTTGCCCCAATAGGTGACATCGGCGTGGCCGGGACGGAACTGCTCGGCAATCTCGCCATAGTCCTTGGACCGCTGATCGGTGTTTTCGATCAGCAGGCCAATCGGCGTGCCGGTGGTTTTGCCCTCGAACACCCCGGACAGGATTTTCACCTGATCGGCTTCCTGCCGCTGGGTGGTGTGGCGGGACTGCCCCGGACGGCGCTTGTCCAGCCATGGTTGCAGGTCGGCTTCGCTTAACGGAATGCGCGGCGGCACGCCATCGACCACGCAGCCGATGGCCGGACCATGGCTTTCGCCAAACGTCGTGAAGCGGAACAGCGTCCCGAAACCATTACCGGACACGATGGCTTAGTCCTTCTTGTACTGGAGCAGCAGCTCGGCCAGTGGCACCGCGTTGTCGGTGGCCAGCATGCCGACGACATGATAGCCCGAATCGACGTGGTGGACTTCGCCGGTCACGCCCCTGGACAGGTCCGACAGCAGGTACAGGCCGGAACTGCCGACGTCTTCGATGGTGACGTTGCGGTGCAGCGGCGAGTTCAGCTCGTTCCACTTCAGGATGACGCGGAAGTCACCGATCCCCGAGGCGGCCAGGGTCTTGATCGGACCGGCGGAGATGGCGTTGACGCGGATTCCGTCGGGGCCGAGATCGGCTGCCATGTAGCGGACGCTGGCTTCCAGCGCGGCCTTGGCAACACCCATCACGTTGTAATGCGGCATCACCTGTTCGGCACCGTAATAGGACAGGGTCAGCAGCGAACCGCCTTCCTTCATCAACGGGGCGCTGCGGCGGGCCACGTCGGTGAACGAGAACACCGAGATATCCATCGAATTGAGGAAATTCTCACGGCTGGTGTTGACGTATTTGCCCTTCAGCTCTTCCTTGTCGGAATAGGCGATGGCATGGACAACGAAGTCCAGCTCGCCCCAGGTGTCGCTGATGGTCTGGAACAGCGCATCCATGCTGTCCGGGCTGGTGACGTCGCACTCGGCGACAATCGGTGCAGAGACGGTGTCGGCCAGGGGGCGGACACGGCGCTCCAGGGCTTCCCCCTGATAGGTGAAGGCCAGTTCGGCACCATGGTCGGCGCAGGCTTTGGCAATGCCCCAGGCGATTGAGCGGTCGTTGGCGACGCCCATGATGAGGCCTTTTTTCCCCGCCATGAGTTTGGTGGACGCGGTCATGTAATCCCTCGGCTCCGATTTTTGTTCGGTTTGGGGTAGAAAACGCGGCATCCTACACCAGATGCCTTAATGGTCAAAGAGATGGTCGCTGACACAGTGAAAGAGATGAAGAATGCCGCTGCTCTCCCAGCTCCGCAAGTGGGCGAACAGGAATACCAACCCCGCGACACAAACAGATCGGCCCGGGCTGGCTGATGAAACGGCCATCGCTCCGGTCCTGAGCGTCTGGCGTGACATCGCCGTGCATATAGGGCGGCGGTTGGTGGCTGACAATATCCCCGGTGTGGCGGCGTCGCTCAGCTATACCTCGTTGCTGGCGCTGGTTCCCTTGCTGAGCGTCAGTCTGGCGATGCTGACCGCTTTCCCGGCTTTCAGCGGGGCAAAGTCGCTGGTGCAGGACTTCATTTTTCAGGGTCTCCTGCCGACGGCCTCGCCTGCGGTTCAGCAGACGCTGACCTCGTTCATTTCCGCCACCGGCAAGCTGACCGCCGTCGGGGTGACCGGGCTGGCGGTGACGGCGGTGCTGCTGCTGACCACCATCGAAAAGGCCTTCAACACCATCTTTCGTGCCTCGCGCGGGCGCAGTTGGGGGAACCGGCTGCTGGTCTACTGGACTGTGCTGACGCTGGGGCCGTTGTTGATGGGGGCGGCGTCGGCCATTGGCGGCAATCTGGCCTCGGCGACCAGTGACGCCGGGGTGCAGGCGGGCAAGCTGTTGGGGCTGGGCAATACCCGTGGGCTGTGGAACGACGTGTTGGCCGGAGTCTCGGACTTCCTGCCGCCGCTGCTGATTGCCGCCTGCTTTACCATTCTGTACTGGGCGGTGCCGTCGCGGCGGATTCCCACCCGTGATGCGCTGATCGGGGCGTTGCTGGCAACGGTGGCCTTTGGCCTGTTGCGGCTGGCGTTCCTGCAGTTCTTTTCCAAGGGTGGCTCGTATCAGACCATTTACGGGGCGCTGGCGACGGTGCCGTTGCTGCTGTTGTGGATGTATCTGACCTGGCTGGTGGTGCTGACCGGGGCGGTGGTGGCGGCCTTGCTGCCTGACCTGCGCGATTTGTGGAACGAGCGGCGGCGCGGTAAGGTCCATCTTTCCGGCATGTTCGAGCGGCAGCCGCTGTTGCTGGCGGTCGGGGCGTTGCTGGCGCTGGAAGAGGCGGTTCCGCAGGGCCTGAGCGGGGCGGCACTCACCGCCCGCCTGCTGTCGGATGGTCAGGATGACCTGCTGGAAGACATGGACAGCCTGTTGCACCGCCTGCGCACGGCTGATCTGGTGGTCTGTGATGATCGTGGCATCTGGCACCGCACGCTGGGCGGCGACCGCTGTACGGTGGGGCAGGTGGTGCGGGCATTGGGCTATGGCCTGCCGTCCGAAGTCACCAGCGGGGAGGCCGTTCAGCGCGCCGCAAGCGAGCCATGGCAGGGGGCGCTGCTCGATACCCTGCAGGCGGCGCAGGGTGTCTTTGGTCAACAGTTGGAGGTGCCGCTGTCGGCGCTGTCCGCAGGGGGAATGCAGTCCCGAGGCTAACCAAACAACTCCCCCTGCCGGGCAAAGCTGCGCCGGTGGTGGGGGCTGGGGCCGTGGGTGGCGATGGCGGCGCGGTGTTCGGCGGTGCCATAGCCCATGTTGCGCTGCCAGCCATAGGCCGGAAACTGGCGGTCCAGAGCGAGCATCTCGCGGTCGCGGGTCACTTTGGCCAGAATCGAGGCGGCGGCAATCGACAGCGACAGGCTGTCGCCCTTGATCACGCACTGCGTCGGGCAGGGGAACTCACGCGGGGCCTGATTGCCGTCGATCAGGGCCAGCGAACAGCTCCACCCCGCCTGCTGGTGCAGGGCCAGAACGGCGCGTTCCATCGCCAGATGGCTGGCGCGCAGGATGTTCAGGCGGTCGATTTCCTCCACCGAGGCACTGGCGATGCCATAGCGCACCGCTTCGCCGCTGCCCAGCAGCAGGTCAAACAGGGTATCGCGCTTGCGCGCCGACAGCTTTTTCGAGTCATTGAGGCCGGTCAGCAAAGCCTCGGGCAGCCGTTGCGGGTCCAGCCACACCGCTGCCGCCGCCACACTGCCCGCCAGCGGGCCGCGCCCGGCTTCGTCAACGCCACACACCGGCCCCGGATGGGCGCGTTCAAAGGTGAAATCAGGCATCGGGGGTTCCTTGATCGGGGGGAGGCAACTGTTTGGGCGTGCTGGGGGTGGCGGCCAACTGGGTGCGCGCGGCCTTCAGGCGTTGATAGCGCCGCCGCAGCGGGCCGGGGATCGGGATCAGCGGCCCAAGATGCTGGCGCAGGAACCGCCAGCCCTTGTGCGCCGCCCGCGCTTCGCCGCCGTAAACCCCGACCAGCACGTCTTTCAGGGTGATGAAGGTGTCGTGGTGGGCGGCCAGTCGGCGCATGGTCAGCAGCCACAGCGGGCTGATGGTCAGCGACAGCACCGTCACCGCCACCACCAGCTGGGCCTGCGGCTTGCCCAACAGCCCCTTGGCCACCCCGGCGCCGGACAGCAGGAACGAGAATTCCCCGATCTGGGCCAGTGCCACCCCGGCGATGAAGGCTTCGGTCCACGGAATCCGTTGCAGGCGCAGGGCGCCGATGTTCAGCAGGGTCTTGAAGATGGTCACCACCGACAGCAGCAACAGCACCGTCCCGATGTTGTCCCACAGGAATTTCAGGTCCAGCAGCAGGCCGACCGACAGGAAAAACACCATCAGCAGCACCGCCTGAATCGACAGCGCGTGATGGGTGATGTCGTGGCCGTGTTTCGAGTTGCCGATGATCAGCCCGATCAGGAACGCGCCATAGCCGGGCGACAGACCGGCCAGACCGGCCAGCGCCGCCGCCCCAAAGCAGTAGGCAAAGGCCGACAGCGGGCCAAGGTCGGCATTCCCGGCGATCAGCGAGGCATAGGGCACGCGGATTTCGCGTTTCAGCAGGAACAGCACCAGCCCGACCAGCAACACCACCGACCCGACCACCTTGATGCCTTCGACCGGCGACAGGCCGGTTTTGGTCAGGGCGTCGAGCGACAGCATCATCGGCACCACCGCCATGTCCTGGGCAATCAGCACCCCGACAGTAACCCGGCCCGCCGGGCGGTCGAGTTCGCCGATCTGCTGCAACAGCTTGATCACCACCGCCGTTGACGACAGCGCCACCGCATAGCCCAGCAGCACCGACATGCCAAAGCTCCACTTCAGCAGGTACTGCCCGGTCAGCATCAGACCGACGCTGCCCGCCACCTGTAACAGGGTGGTCACCACCGCCACCCGCCACACCTCGGCAAAGCGTTTGACCGACAGTTCGGTGCCGATCACGAACAGCAGCATGATGATGCCCAGCTCGGCCAGCAGGCTGACCGCCTCGCGGTCGGTGACCAGCCCCAGCACCGATGGCCCCAGCAGGACCCCGGCCAGAATATAGCCAACGATGGCCGGTTGCTTCAGGCGGGCAAACAGCACCCCGCAACTCATCGCTGCCAGAGCGACAATGGCGATGCCGGTAAAGTCGTTATGTCCATCCATGGTGCGCGCACTGTAACGAGAAGGTGGGACCGAAAAGGCGGGGCGAAAAGGCTAATCCCTCAGCAGGTACTCTCTGTGGCGGCGCGAGGCAACCCGGAAAGCGGCCCCGATCGTGCAAAAGAGCCATGCCGTATCGCCATGACAGCCGTCACATCGGGGAGATGCCTTATCAAAGCTAGCCCTATGCCTCAGCTTTTTGCAGTTGTGGCAAAGACCATCGCACACGGATCATGAACGCCAGATAACAATACCAACAGGAGCCGCCTCCATGCCCCCAGTCCCATCCTCCACTCCCCCGAGCCGGTCGTGGGCCGATCAGGGCCTGTATGCGCTGGTGGTCTGCATCTGGGGCTCCAGTTGGGTCGGGTTGCGCTTGCAGGTCGGAACCGACGTGCCAGTACTGGACTCGGTGCTGTACCGCTTTGGCCTGTCGGCGCTGGTGCTGTTCGGCTGGTGCCTGCTGCGCGGGATTCCCCTGCGCCATAACCGCCATCAGCATTATGCGATGGCCGCGCAGGGTATCCTGCTGTTCGCCATCAATTACGTGCTGTTTTACAACTCGGCGCGCTATCTGCCGGGTGGATTGATTGCCATCCTGTTTTCAACGGTGGTGATCATGAATCTGGCGCTGGGGGCGCTGTTCCTCGGCGCACGGCTCGATCTGCGTGTTTGTCTGGGGGCGGCGTTCGGCTTGCTGGGGATTGGGGTGGTGTTTGTCCCCGAGCTGCAAACCCTGTCGCTGGAAAGCGGCACCGCCAAGGGCATCGCCTTTGCCCTGTCCGGCACCGTTTGTGCCGCGCTGGGCATGACCCTGTCGGCCCGCAACCAGCGCCACGGCATCGGGGTGATGGCCACCAATGCCTGGGGCATGGGCTATGCCGGGGTGGCCTTGCTGGTGGCGGTGGTGGTCACTGGCACGCCGCTGCGCTTTGACACCAGCCTGACCTATATCGGCGGCCTGCTGTACCTGTCGCTGATCAGCTCGGTGGTGGCCTTTGCCGCCTATCTGACGCTGGTCGGGCGCATCGGGGTGGCGCGGGCGTCGTACAGCACGGTGCTGTTCCCGATTCTGGCGCTGATCCTGTCCACTTATACCGATGGCTATCACTGGACATGGGAAGCCTTTGCCGGGATCGCGCTGGTGCTGTTCGGCAACGTGCTGGTGCTCTATCGCCCGCGTCCTGTTGCTGCGCCGGTGGTCGAGACTTGCCCGCAGGTGGCCGAGGAACGGGTTTGAAGGAGGGGGACCAACCATGGACAGCTTTGCCCGCCACATCCACCTGATGGCCCGCTACAACGCCTGGGCCAACGAAACCCTGCTCGATGCCATCGCCGCGCTGGAGCCTGCGGCGTGGGCGGCACCGCGCGGGGCGTTCTTTGGTTCGATGATGGGGACGATGAATCACCTGCTGGTCGGTGATCGCGCGTGGTTCAGCCGGATGAGCGGTACGCCCTATCCGTGGTTCACCGGCCTTGACCAGATCCTGCATGCCGACTTTGCCGACTTCCGGCAGGCCCGGCGGCAGATGGATGAGACCATCCTGTCGCTGGTGCCGACCCTGCCGACCGACGGCGACCTGTCCTATGTCAACAGCAAGGGCGTACCGCAGGTGGTGCCGTGGCGGGTGGTGCTGGGGCATGTGTTCAATCATCAGACCCACCACCGGGGGCAGGTTCACACCCTGATCAGTCAGTCGGGCATCGAGCCGCCGCCGCTGGACCTGTTGTATTTCCCGCTTGGCTGGGATGCCTGAGCGATGTGTCCGGCAAGCCATCTGTAACCGGCGTCACTGGCCCGTCGGCGGGCGTTTTGTACCCTCTGGCGTGAACAAATCGCAGGGGAGACGCACGCGATGAAACAGGCGTATTGGGGTATGGCGATGACCGCCGCAGCACTGGTGCTGACGGCCTCGCCGGTTTGGGCTGACGGGCTGGCGGTGACGCTGGGCGGCGGCTGGGACGGGGTGAAAATTCCGTCGGGCCAGCAATGCACACTGGATGGTGGTAACGGGGCTACTCCGCCGATGACCCTCAGCGGCTTGCCGGATGGTACGACCAAAGTGACGGTGGCCTTTAACGACCGCGACTATCCGCCGCTGTCATCGAATGGCGGCCACGGGGTGATTGCCTTTCCGGTGACGCCGGTCAGCGGCAGCGCCGACATTCCCGCCGTGCCGGGCCTGAGCAGCAGCCTGCCGGGCGGGGCTGAAGTGGTGTCGGCAGCGCGTTCCAGCGGAGACTACGCCTCGCCGGGCTATCTGCCACCCTGTTCGGGCGGCGACCGTCATGCCTATTGGGCGACGGTGACCGCCGTTGCCGCCGATGGGGCGGCGCTGTCCAGCACCACTGTTGAACTGGGGCGCTGGTAACGGTCCCTTACCGCGGGGGGGAGTGCTCCCCTGCGGCCCGCTTGCACTCGGCCACCACCTCGGCGGTGGTCAGCGGGCGTTTGAGATCGGCGGCCAGCGGCAGGGCGGCGTTCAGCTTGTTCAGATAGGCCCGTTTGGGGATTTCGATGGCTCCAAAGCGGGTCAGGTGCTCGGTGACAAACTGGGTATCGAGCAGGGTAAAGCCGCCATGGCGCAGGCGGGCAATCAGGTGGCACAGCGCCACCTTGGAGGCATCGGTCTGGCGCGAAAACATGCTTTCGCCAAAAAACGCTCCACCGAGGGCCAGCCCGTACAACCCTCCAACCAGCGCGCCGTCCTGCCAGCATTCCACCGAATGGGCCAGCCCGACATCGTGCAGGTGGGTGAACAGGCGGATGATCTGTTCATTGATCCAGGTGTCGGGGCGGTCCTCGGTGGCTTCGGCGCAGCCTGCGAGCACGCCGGCGAAATCGCTGTCGATGCGGACCTCGAACAGCTCTTGCCGCACCGTCTTCAGCAGCGAGCGCGAGGCGTGAAAGCCGTCAAGCGGCAGGACACCGCGCTCCGGTGGGTCAATCCAGTACAGGCGCGGGTCATCGCGTGATTGCGCCATCGGGAACACGCCACAGGCATAGGCGCGCAACAGGATATCGGGAGTCAGAGTCAGCATCGCCCGGTCTCCTTGGCTATCGTGTCTGGGGGATGACGTTTTGACGGTAGCCGAAATACAGGTGCATTGCATCTGAAACAGCAAGACCCCCGTTTCTGGTGTGCAGATGACCGAGCCCCGAGTCTGCTATAGGGTATGACGAAAGCCGTGTTCAGGAGTGTGCCATGAGTTACCTGTCCGCCCCGGTCAAGAACCGGGAGTGGGTTGCCGAAGCAATCCGCCGCATCGAAGGCGATATCACCCGCTCGGCGGATACCCACCTGATCCGGGTGCCGTTGCCTCAGGTGTCGGGGATCACCCTGTACCTGAAGGATGAATCCAGCCACCCGACTGGCAGCCTGAAACACCGGCTGGCGCGCTCGCTGTTCCTGTACGCGCTGTGCAATGGCTGGATCGGCCCGGATACGACGATCATTGAATCCTCGTCCGGCTCGACGGCGATTTCCGAAGCCTATTTTGCCCGCTTGCTTGGTTTGCGCTTTGTGGCGGTGATGCCGCGCTCGACCTCGGCGGAAAAGGTGGCGGCGATTACCTTTCAGGGCGGTGAACCGCACCTGATCGACGGCTGGCAGACCTCCGAAGCGGCGCGGGCGTTGGCACGCGAGCTGAACGGCCATTACATGGACCAGTTCACCTTTGCCGAACGGGCCACCGACTGGCGCGGCAACAACAACATCGCTGATTCGATTTTCAGCCAGATGAGCGCCGAGCCCTACCCGGAGCCGACGTGGATCGTCTGTGGAGCCGGGACCGGCGGCACCGCCACCACCATCGGGCGCTACATCCGCTACCGCCGTCTGGCCACCCGCCTGTGCGTTGCCGATCCGCAGGCGTCGGTGTTCCATCGCCACTATGCCGACCGCAGCGTGCGGCGGGTCGAAGCCTGTTCCAGCGTCATCGAAGGTATTGGCCGCACCGAAGTCGAACCGTCGTTCAACCCCGATCTGGTGGACCGGATGGTGGCGGTGCCCGATGCCGCCAGCATCGCCTGTGCCCGCCTGATCAGCCAGCGCATCGGGCGCGCGTGCGGTGGATCGACCGGCACCAACATTTCGGCCTGCATTGACCTGATTGGCGAAATGGTGGCGCGGGGGGAAAACGGCTCGGTGGTGACCTTGCTGTGCGATTCCGGCGAACGCTATCGCTCGACGCTGTATTCTGACGACTGGGTGCAGACACGCGGCCTTGATCTGGCCGCCGAAGCTGCCCGCATTGCCACCGTGTTCGGGGAGTAAGCACCATGCAGGCCAGCGAACGCCCGGTGGCGGTGATTGGCGCCGGAGCCATCGGCATCATCTCGGCGCTGGAACTGGTCCGGCGCGGCCATCCGGTGACGGTGATCGAGCCGGGACAGGCGGGCGGCGAGCAGGCGGCCAGCTATGGCAATGCCGGCTGGCTGTCGTGCCAGTCGATCATTCCGCCGTCAACGCCGGGGATGTGGAAAAAGGTGCCGGGCTATCTGCTCGACCCGCTGGGACCGCTGGCGATCCGTTGGGGATATTTGCCAAAGGTCGCGCCGTGGCTGCTGCGCTATCTGCTCGGTGGCTGCACGCTGGAGCGGGTGCGCACCACCGCCGGGGCGCTGGCGCCGTTGCAGCGGGATTCGCTAGCCCTGCATGCCGCACTGGCCGCCGAGGCTGGTGTGCCACATCTGATTGCTGCCGGGGGCGTGGTGCAGGCTTACCCCGACCGGGCAGCCTTTGAGGCCGAGCAGGCGTTGTGGCAGATTCGCGCCGACTGCGGCATTCGCTGGCAGGACCTGGACGGCGATGCGGTGCAGGCCACTCTGCCGGGCTTTCCGGCGCGTTATCGCTGTGTGGCGGTGATCGAGCAGGCCGGGCGTTGCCGCAATCCGGGGGCCTATGTGGCGGCGCTGGCCGATCTGGCCCGGCGGCGTGGCGTGGCCTTTGTGCAGGCGCGGGCGCAGGACTTCACCTTTGAAGGCGACCGCCTGACAGCGGTGATCACCGACCACGGTCCGGTGCCCTGCCGGGCGGCGGTGGTGGCCGCCGGAGCATGGTCCGGCCCGCTGACCGCCCGCTTGCACGACCGCATGCCGCTGGAAAGCGAGCGCGGCTATCATGTGATGCTGCCGGGGATGCCGCTGGAGCTGCCCGCCAGCTTCATGATGTCCGATGGCAAGGCGGTGGTGCAGGCGATGGAGCACGGCTTGCGCATCGCCGGGCAAGTGGAAATCGGCAGCCCCGACGCACCGCCCGACTGGCGGCGGGCCGACATCCTGAAAACCCACCTTGGCCGTTTGTTCCCGGCACTCGATCTGTCCGCCGCCCGCGTCTGGCAGGGCAGCCGCCCGGCCATGCCGGACGGTCGCCCCTGTCTGGGCCGCTCGCGCCGCTCGCCCGATGTGATCTATGCCTTTGGCCACGGCCACATCGGTCTGGGCAGCTCGGCCCGCACGGGCCGGGTGGTGGCGGCGCTGGTCGGTGGGCAGGCGGCGGAAATCCCGCTGGAGAGGTTCGATCCCCAGCGGTTCCGGTAGGGGGACGTGGAGCGCGGCTCCACACCTCGCCGGGGCCTTCAGGCCCCGGACCCCGTTCCGGGGGCTCGTCTTGCAGATACCCTCCCCCTCTCCGCGCTTTAATTATTTGAAGGCGTTATCCTGCATTCCACATATTTTCATTTCACCATGGCTTCAGTTGAAATATTATTTTTTTGGTGTGTATGGTCGTTATTGTATGGTGAGGGGTATTATGTTTGAGAAATTGCCAAAACCATCGCACATAAGATGTGTTTTATTTGTTCTTTTGCTTACGTCTTTTTTGTGTGGCTGCATGATGCCGAACGATGGGCCGACCGGCACACAGGAAGGCTACCCTCCTCTGGGAACAGAAGTGCAAAGATTTTATGCGCCCGATGACATTGGTAATTTGGTCTGGAGCCCGGATCAGCGCTATTTGGCCGGTTCTAATGAGCACGACACCATAGTCTACCTATGGAACGCGGAAAGCGGGCGTGAAATTTGGCGACGGCAGAAGGTCCGTGGTTCTGGGTATCGCGGGAATGGTCTCGCTTTTACGTCGGACGGACGTGCCATCATTACCTCTTTTGTGGGGGTTGGCCGGGAACGGCCAGAGGCAACACTGAGTGTGTTGTCGGTGCGGGACGGCAGTGTTCTTCGTGATGTTTATGCTCCTCTCCCAGAGCGTGGCATGAACTATTCCCATAATTTTTCGATCGACAAGGATCAGGTGGCTGTCTCTCTCGGCGGTAGCCGCGTTGGTATTTTTGACGAAAAAGACTGGTCACTTATCCGTATGATCGGTCCTGTTCTCAATAAATTTGGAGATCCCGTTGGCATTGACCATGTAGCGCTGGACGTTAATCGCGACATCGTCGTGCTTGGTTGGGGGGGGCTGGGTTTTGCTACGGTCCAAACCTGGAAGCTGTCCGAGAACCGGAAGGTGGCAGAGTTCAAACCCTATTCGGTTAGCGGGATCACCGCGATGACCATCAACCGGGACAGTGGGCGGCTGGTGACCGGGGGAGATATGGTTATAACCTGGCCGAAGGAGGAGCTGGCCAAGTACGGGCCAATCGATTTTTCGACATCGATCCGTGACGATCATTGGAGGTTGGTGCGGGGATGGAATCCCCTCACAGGGGAGCGGGAGATCGTCTATGCGGGGCCAGAGTCCATGCAGCGTACTTTGAACCTCAGCCCGGACGGGCGATGGCTGGCGGCGGCAAATGGCGGGTCGATCAGGACGAACCATGGCTATGCGACGATCTGGAATCTGGAAAGTGGCGAGATTCGCGGCGTTCGTATTCATGGCGACAACGGTATTTCTGGTGTGTCGTTCAGTCCTGACGGGCGCAAGCTCGCCTATGCCGTCGCATCGCACATATACATCGTTGATGTGTCGTCGATCGTCAGTGATTTCCGGTAGGGGGAAGGGGGGAGCGTTGCTCCACACCTTGGCGGGCCTTCAGGCCCCGTTCCCGGGACTGGTTTTGCAGGTACCCCCTACCTCTCCCTGCCACTCTCCGCGCCATATTTTTGTAGCGGTGCCAGCACGTATTCTATCGGTTTCCGGGTGCCGGTCTTGACCTCGGCAACCACGGTCATGCCGGGACTGAGCGGGACGCGCTTGCCATTCTCCAGACGGATGAAGGGATCGGCGATCGAGACCCGGATGGGGAAGGAGTAGTCCTTGGTCTGGCTTTCCTCGTCTTTAACCGCGTCCAGCGAGACCAGTTCGACACGGCCCGTCAGGGTGCCATATTTGGTGAAGGGGAATGAGTCCACCTTCACCTCGGCGATTTGGCCGACTTCGACGAAGCCAATGTCCTTGTTGGGCAGTTTGGCTTCCACCTCCATAACCGCATTCCTCGGCACCACCACCATCAGTTTTTGTGCTGGTGTCACCACGCCGCCGATGGTGTGGGTTTCGATCTGCTGAACCACGCCGTCCACGGGGGCACGCAGATTTTGCACCTGCTGGCGCTCGCTGGCTTTGGCCAGTTCCTGTTCGCTGGTCATCACCTTGGTACGGGTCTCGGCCAGTTTGGTGGTGATATCGCGGCGAAATTCCTCGCGTGCCTGAGCAAGCTGCCCCCGGGTTGATTCCATGGCCGCTTTGGTTTCCGCCAGCCTGGCCCGGTTGACCTGTTGTTGTCCCTGATTTTCAGCCAGCTCTTTTTCGCTGCGGGCGCGGTCAATTTGTGAGCCATAGCCCTTGCTGGCCAGTTCCTGACGGCGCTCGGTTTCATCCTTGATTTTGACCGCCACCGCGCTCAGGCGGGACAGGTCGGTCTCGATGGTCTTTAGCTCGGCCTTGCGCTTGCTCAGCTCTGCTTCCAGTGCTTCCAGCCTGGCTTGCTGTTCCTTGAACTGGCTGGACAACAACGCCTTTTGTACCGTGATCAGATCCTCGGGCACGCCAACGGGAGGAACAAACGAGCGTTCTGGATGTTCGGACAACAGCGCGGTCAGGCGCGCCGAATCCATGCGGGCATTGTTGAGCTCGGCCTTGAGGCGGGCCACATCGGCGCTGCCTCCCGTGACTTCCAGTGCCACCAACAGGTCACCCGCCTTGACCTCCTGGCCCTCGATGACGTTGACGGCGCGCACGATGGACGTCTCCAGCGGCTGGATGGTTTTCACCCGCTCGGACGGCACCACTTTGCCCGGGGCGGTGGCAACGATGTCAAGGTCTCCGATACAGGCCCATGCGATGGTCATCACCACAAAGGCGGCAATGGTGATGGCCGTCGCGCGGGCCAGTGGCGAGGCCGGAGTTTCCGACACTTCGAGTGCGGCAGGCAGAAAGGCCAGTTCGGCGTGCCCGATAGGGCTCTGTCTGGGCCGCAGGCGGTCAGCCTTGACCGCCTCGCGCCAAATGTCGATATGGTGCGATATGCCTTCCTTCAGGACTGCAACGCGCATCAATGCCGTATCGAGGACGGCAAACCTGCCCTGCGCAGCATCCTGTGGCGCGACGACGGTGTCTTGTTGGGTTTTCACCGTTTCTTCGTCGCTCATGCGCTTTCCTCCACAGAGACTGGTTGCGCGGACATGGCAGGCCCCGGACCCGTTTGTGCTTCCCACAGTTTGGCGTAGCGGCCCCCGTTGCGGATCAGGTCGCCGTGGCTGCCGTCCTCGACGATCTCGCCCTTGTCCACCACCACGATGCGGTGGGCTTCGGCTACGGTGGAGAGGCGATGGGCGATGATGAACACCGTACGGCCCTGACAGATGCGGCGCATGTTGGTCTGGATGGCCTTTTCCGATTCGTAGTCCAGGGCCGAGGTCGCTTCGTCGAAGATCAGGATGCGAGGATTGGTTACCAGTGAGCGGGCGATGGCGATGCGCTGGCGTTGCCCGCCCGACAAGCTGCCACCCCGTTCGGCCAGCACGGTGTCGTAACCTTCCGGTAATTCACTGATGAACTCGTGGGCTCCGGCGATTTCGGCGGCCTGAACCACCCGGTCGAGCGGAATGGAAGGATCGGCAAGCGCGATGTTGTCCTTGACCGAGCGGTTGAACAGCCAGTTTTCCTGCAGGACGACGCCGATCTGGCGGCGCAGCCAGGCCGGGTCGGCGGTGGCGATGTCCAGATTGTCGATCAGGATGCGACCGGTTTCCGGCAAGTAAAGACGCTGTATCAGCTTGGTCAGGGTGGACTTGCCCGAGCCTGACGGCCCGACAATGCCGATGATCTGGCCCTGCGGGACCGCCAGCGACACGTTTTTCAGGACTGGCGGACGGTCGGGGCGATAACGGAACACCACATCCTTGAACTCTACCGTTCCCCGAATGGGGGGCATGGCGGCCCGGGCCTGCGCCATCGGTTCTGGGCGAGTGTTGAGGATGTCGCCAAGGCGGTCAACGGAAATGCGCACCTGTTGAAAGTCTTGCCAGAGCTGGGCCAGGCGGAGAATGGGTTGGGCCACCCGGCCGGCCAGCATGTTAAAGGCGACCAGACCGCCGATGGTCAATTCGCCATTCATCACCAGACTGGCACCGAACCACAGAGTCAGGGCGGTACTGACTTTCTGGATGGTTTGCACGCCCTGAGAGGCCAGGGCTCCAAAATTGGTTGCCTTGAAGGCGACCTGGACGTAAGCCGCCAGTTGTTCTTCCCATTTGCGTTGCATCTGGGGCTCGACAGCCAGCGCCTTGACCGTCTCGACGCCGTTGCAGGCTTCGACCAGCAGGGCCTGATTCTCGGCGCCACGCTTGAATTTTTCTTCGGTCAGGGCCTTGAGCACCGGTGTTGCTGCCACCGACAGGATGACATAGAACGGCAATGAGCCAACCACGATCCAGGCAAGGATCGGGGCGTACCAGAACATCACCGCAAAGAACACTACGGTGAACAGCAGATCCATCACCAGCGTCAGCGCAGAACCGGTGAGAAACGAGCGAATGCTTTCCAGTTCGCGCACGCGGGCCACCGTATGCCCCACCTGCCGGGCGCTGTGGTAGGCGATGGGCAATGCCAGCAGATGGCGGAACAGTCGCGCTCCCAGCTCGACATCAACGCGGTTGGTGGTGTGGGAAAAGATGTAAGTACGCAGATAGCCGAGAACCACTTCAAAAAGCGACACCGCAATCAGGGCAAATACCAGAACGTCCAGGGACGTCAAAGCCCGGTGTACGAGAACCTTGTCGGTTACCACCTGAAAGAACAGGGGAGACACCAGTCCGAACAGTTGCAGGAAGAAACTGGCCAGCAGAACCTCGCCGAACAGCCTGCGGTACTTGACCACTGCCGGGATGAACCACGTCAAATCGAACTTGTTTCCCATCGCCGCCAACTGGGCGCGGGTCGCCACCAGTATCAGGCGACCATCCCAGCGGGCCTCGAACTCCTCGCGTGGCACCTGTTCCGGACGACCGACGCGCGGGTCCTGGATAAGAGCCTGATCGTTGGTCATTCTGGCCAGGATAAACCAGCCGCCATCACGGTGTCGCCCTATACAGGGAAGCGGTGTGCGGCCCAGTCGATCCCAGGTTGAATCGATGGCCGAGGCTTTGAAGCCCAGCTCCTTGGCATAGCGCACGATCGCTATGTCATCGGCCGCTTGTGTTGGTGCGCCATGGCGGTGACGCAACTGCTCGTAATCACCGGGCTTTTCGAAATATTTGGCCAGGAGCGCGAGGCTGGAAAGCCCGGTATCAAGAGGACTGGTGTCTTGTTGTGGAGTGGTATTCAATGACAGAATCCCGGCTCATGGATTGATCGAAATACACCTTAAGAGCGTGTATTCATTCGGTGAGTGGCTGAATGTGAGGGGTGATCGGCACACAGGCAGTGCCTTGCCTTGGAGCTATGGATCGTCACACAAGGGGGCAGCGCCGAGATCTGGCTCTTTGGGGTGTCACAGTGATTTTGGGCAAAACCGGAACCACTGTTGAGTTCACAGACCCGGCACCCTTCACTGTCAGAGGGGATGATCCATAGGCCCCAAAACAAGGAGGCATCCCCGGACAGCACACTGTCCGGGGATGTGTTCTGTGCATGCCCCGCGTTTACGACGAGGTATGCTGCCACGCACTGGCCAGGATCGGCGCCAGAACGTCCTGCTGTTCTGCGGTCAGATCCAGCTGACCAGCTGGCGGCGGCGCAAAGGCCGCCATCGCCTGCACGAGGGTCTCAACCTGAGACATGTCCAGCGTGTCTCCGGTACTGGTGGCAAACTGCGACACCTCATTGTCGGGATCAGTGAACCAACTGCTGACCACAACCCCGGCCGTTCCGCCAATCACCGAGACCTTGAGGTCCGCCCCTTGCTGTTCGAACCACAGGTGGTCATAGGTGATCCCTGTCCCGAAGAGCACGCGGTCACCGTCGGCCGCATGGCCCGCGTTGTTGATGACGTTGACTCCATCCCCGCTGTTGATGGCAAAGGTGTCAGCCCCATCTCCGCCCAACAGCAGGCTGCTTGCGGCGGTGATGCTGAGTGTATCGCTGCCAGCCGTTCTGGCAGCGACTGCCAAGGTTTCTTGCTGGCCGCCATAGACCTTCGACGCGATACCGTTGCCATTGCCATCCGGCGTCTGCCAAACGGCCACCAGCCCGCCATCAGGCCGACTGGCCAAGGCCACCATCGTCTGGTTCCCCGCGGTGACGTCAGCCATCTGGAAGTCGGTGCCCTGACCAACCCCGTTGGCATCATAGCGCCGCATGTAGACGCCCCAGCCGTTGCCATCCTGGCCCTGCGACTGCCAGCCGATGGCAAAGCCGCCATCAGCCAGACCAGCCACGGCGGGGATCGCCTGCTCGCCGGTGGTATAGGCATTGACCAGGAAC
>NZ_FTOA01000021.1 GCF_900156605.1 Insolitispirillum peregrinum
TTGCCGGCGATCCGTTCGGTTTCCGAGGCGTTATCGGCACTCTGGCGGATGGTCGAGACCATTTCTTCCATCGACGACGAGGCTTCTTCTGCCGCCGCCGCCTGCTCGGTCGAGCCCTGCGCCATCTGTTCCGCGGTGGCCGACAGTTGCTGGCTGCCTGCGGCAACCTGCTGGGCGGCATTCAACGCTTCGGCGACCACCGTCCGCAGGCGTTCGATCATCGTTTCCAGCGCAATCCCCAACTGATCCCGATCAGACAGGCGCTGTACGTTGATGGTCAGGTTGCCGTTGGAAATCTCGTTCGCCTTGCCTGCCACATCTTTCAGGTTGGTGGTCATGGTGGTCATGGCGGCCACCAGATCGGCGATTTCATCGTTGGTGGAAACGGTGACCGACTGCTCCAGATCCCCCAGTGCCACCGCATTGGCCAGCGACGATGCCTTGGCCAGACCACGGCTGATCGACAGGGCGATGAACAGGGCAATGGCGCTGCTGACCACCAGCACGGTCACCAGCAGGATGATGGTCAGGGTGCGGGCGTCCTGATAACTTTCAGCGACTTGGCGGGCGTCATCATGCATCAGCTTCGTGTTGAGCTTGACCATGTCGTCCAGTGCAGCTTCACTTTGCCGGGACAGTTCCAGTCCTTTGCCCGACTGCAGATCATCGGCCTTGCCAGTCGTGTTGGTCATGATCCGTTCACGCAAGGCGGCCATTTTTAAGTTATAATCTGTAAAATAGCGTTCCAGTGCAGCACGCATGGCCACACCATTGCCAATTTTCTGCCACGGTATTGATGCGAGATGGTCGGTCACTTTCCGGTCGAGCATCTGCGCCTGTTTGTTCAGGTCATTCATCTGTTCGGTGGTCATGGCAAGAATGACCCGGCGATTGATGGTCGCCTGCTGGTTGAACAGGTTGTTGAGGGTCATGATGGCCACAATGGCATCGGCATTACCCTCCCGTTCAATGGACTCGGTGCTGCTCTGCAGGGTGGCCCGCATGTCCGGGAGGAATTTTTCCTCCAGCCCATCCATCATGGTTCGCCCGGCCAACAGGCTGTCATCCATGGCAAACTGGAGGGCTTCCTTGTTCACGTCAAGCTGGGCTGTCACGACCTTTCGAAAGTCAGCCATCATGCGGCGTCCTTCCTCGGTGATCAGCAGGCTTTCAACCTTGTCCATCCTGCTCTGTAGGGCTGTCAGAGAAGCCTGGTATCGCTTGAAGGCATCTTCTTTCTGATCAATCCGGTTGGCGATCAGAACAGCGCGCATCTGGCTGGTCAGATTCAGCAGATCACTTCTGGTTTCCTGCAGGGCAAAGGCCTTGGCTGCCGAGCTGTTGATCACCCGGTCCATGCGTTCGTTCATGTCGGACATGCTGTTCAGTTCAAACAGCATGCCGATGGCCGACAGCGCCAAAATCAGCGTGAACGATAGCGCCAGTTTGGCTTTTATGGTGAAACGCATGCCTTTTTCCTCCATCAGGTGCGGGCGGCACGTCCTGCTGGCGGCCCGTTCGCGGGCCGCACAATCACGAAAAGCGGTTCAGAAAACGACCGCTGTCTTACAACAGCAGCGGCAGAATGGTTTTTTCCATATCGAGGACAATGATGAATGCTCCACGGTCCTTGCCGATGGTCTTGATCAGCGAAACATCCCAGCCAACACCGACCGACGGGATGGTTTCCGTTTCCGTCTGGCTGAGGCTGGTCACCTGATGCACCCGGTCGGCCAGCACCCCCACCAGCGCCTGTTCGCC
>NZ_FTOA01000022.1 GCF_900156605.1 Insolitispirillum peregrinum
GGCGAACAGGCGCTGGTGGGGGTGCTGGCCGACCGGGTGCATCAGGTGACCAGCCTCAGCCAGACGGAAACGGAAACCATCCCGTCGGTCGGTGTGGGGTGGGATGTTTCGCTGATCAAGACCATCGGCAAGGATCACGGGGCGTTCATCATCGTCCTCGACATGGAAAAAATCATCCTGCCGCTGGTGGCGTAAGACCGCGGTGGTGTTCAGGACGTGCGGCCCGCACGGTGATGGAGGAAAAAGGCATGCGTTTCACCATAAAAGCCAAGCTGGCGTTATCGTTTACGCTGATTTTGGCACTGTCGGCCATCGGAATGCTGGTCGAACTGAACAGCATGGCCGATATCAACGCGCGTATGGAGCGGGTGATCAACAGTTCTGCTGCCAAGGCGCTTTTGCTGCAGGACAGTAAAAATGATCTTGTTGCGCTGACCAGTCAGATGCGGGGGATGCTGATTGCTGATAAAGCCGAACAAAAGGCTGACTTCCTCAAGCGGTATCAGGCAGCCAAAGAGTCCCTTGATGGCCGGCTTGACACGCTTGAAGGCATGCTGGTGACGACCGAAGGGCGGCGGATGATGGCTGACATTCGCAAGGCCATGGTTCCCATGCTGGCCGTCAACGAAGACATTGTCCGCTTTTCCCTCGATGACAGCGATCTGGCTGCCACCGACATGCTGGATGCGATGGAAGTAAAATTTCTGCCGGACATGCGGGTTGCCCTGCAGAATTCCACTCAGTTGATCGACCGGGAAGGGCGTCAGGAAGACATCATCAAAATGATGGCCCTCAACGGGCTGGTCAACCAGCAGGCGTTGATCAATCGCCGTATCATCCTGGCGAATTCTGTGGAGCAAATGGAAGCTCTTAACAAGCAGGCGATCGCCCTTGATCGACAGCTTGTTGAGACGATGGCCGCCATCGCGTGGCAGCAGATGGCCAATGGCCCTGCCATGCGCAGTACACTGGAACGGTATTTTTCTGAATATACTGATAAAATGACGGCTCTGCGCGAACGGACTCTCTTGAATACGACAGCCCGTGCCGAAGAGTTGCTGAACGGCAAAGGGTGGCAAACCTATCTTCAGGTGGTTGACCTGTTTGACGATATGATCAAGCTCAATACACAGATGATGAGGGACGATAACCGTGCGGCCTCTACAGTCTATCAGGACGCCCGCACCCTGACCATCGGCTTGCTGGTGACCGTGTTGCTGGTCAGCAGCGCCGTCGCGCTGTACATCGCCCTGTCGATCAGCCGAGGTCTGGCCAAGGCATCGTCGCTGGCCAATGCGGTGGCGCTGGGGGATCTGGAGCAAACGGTGACCATTTCCACCAACGATGAAATCACCGACCTGGTGGCCGCCATGACCACCATGACCGCCAACCTGAAAGACGTGGCGGGCAAGGCGACGGAAATTTCCAACGGCAATCTGACCATCGACGTTCAGCGCCTGTCGGACCGTGACGTGCTGGGGGTTGCGCTGGAAACGATGATCGAGCGTCTGCGGACGGTGGTCGCCGAAGCGTTGAACGCCGCCCGGCAGGTTTCTGCCGGTAGCCAGCAACTGTCGGCCACCGCGGAACAGATGGCGCAGGGCTCGACCGAGCAGGCGGCAGCGGCAGAAGAAGCCTCGTCGTCGATGGAAGAAATGGTCTCGACCATCCGCCAGAGTGCGGATAACGCTTCGGAAACCGAACGGATCGCCGGCAA